>NZ_QHLX01000015.1 GCF_004135675.1 Marinitoga lauensis | reverse complement strand
TTTGATAAAAATGTAAATTCAACTACTTTGAAAAATTATAACCAGGTTTTAAATGAATTTTCTAAAGTTAAAACCCTGCTTCAATGCAGGGTTTAAATTTATTCATGGAGAAAATTAAAAATCAAAAGCCAAATACTATAGCTCGAAAAATTACTATAGTTCGCTCATTTTTAATTATTTATACGATAATGGGAAAATTAAAAAGAAATTCTGGGAGCATTTAAAACCCCTCGTTATAACGCTTTACCACGTTTTTTAACTGAAAAGAAATTAAAAGCTTATTAAAATTCTCGAGAACCTTATTGCTATATCTTTGAGTTTATATATAAAACAGGGTTGAGATTATCAGAGCTATATAACCTGGATTTTGAAAAATAAATAGAAATACATATATATTACGTGTTTTGGGTAAAGGTAATAAGGAAAGAGTTTTGAAGATTGATAAGAAATTAAAAGATCTATTTGAAAACTTTAAAGATATTTTACCTGGTAAAAGATCTATTCAAAGAGAAATTAAATCGCAGCTAAAAGGCTGGTATTGAAAAGGACGTTAGCGTTCATAAGCTAAGACATTCTTTTGCTATATCAAAATTAATGAAGGTGTGCCTATAAACGTTATTCAGTCATTGTTAGGTCATTCAAGTTTGAATACTACGGCTATTTATCTAAAGTTTTCATCAAATGACGTTAAACTGACATGATATTCATTTGTTTATCATTGACAATAAGTATACTTTTATGGTATATTTAGTATGTGGTTATATTATTAATACTATATGTAGTATTGCGAGGTGAAAATATGGAATTAATTCTCGATGTTATATTACCTGTTAAGTCAGTCGCTAATGTTTATGCCGCTAATAATAATATTTATTTTAAATTAGATTCTGAATTTAGAAAAAAAGGTTGGATTATGAAATCTTTAAATATCCTGGATATAAAAGATTATGACGATGGTTTGAAAATAATGTATAGAATGGATTTAGATCCCACTAATAACGCTAAAAATTGGATTTGAAAAAAGGGAAATATATAGACTTGATAATCCCACTGATGTTAAGTTAGCCGCTAAGTGGGTTTTTGCCATTTTAGTTACTATTTTGCTGGCACTTTCGCAGTTGAAGTAATTACAATACGTGTAATTGATATTATCGCTAAAAATGCAGATGAATTAAAACTCGTTGGCCAAAGTGCAGGATCAAGTCTTTTGATTGGATCACTGGGAATTTTTTAATAGGATTTATCATTTTTAAAATATTGAGGGGTGAAGTTTCTTGAAGTTTTATGAGTTAGAGGCTATTAGTATTTATTTTATGAGACGGTATAACCTTTCTTTGGCCAAATTGCCAGTGCTTTAGATTTGCATAAGAATTCAGTACAACATCATTTGAAACAACTTGAAAAATATGCCGATGATTTAGAATTACTTCTTTTTTCTTTCAAAATATAGATAGATCAGCTCAAACTTATGAGGAAAAATTAAAGCAGCTCAGGAAATCGCTGCAAAGTATTATGAAGAGAAAAAATACTTAATTGATAGGTTGAAAGAAACTTTGAAAGGTAAAGATACGTTGAGGAAGATATAAATGAAACTGAGGTGATAGAGGATATGGAAGTAAATAAAACTTCTGTGCCTGTTATTTTAAGACAGGCTGTTAGAGAATCAAAGGCAACTGTGTATGAAAATTATACAGAACCCGTTATTGAAAAAAAAGAGGAAAAAAAGAACAACCTAAAGAAAATGACAATATCCTGGATATAGTTAAACCACTTGCTATTGCTGTTTTTGCCGGTTTTGTTATTGCTTTAATGCAAAGAAGTTCTACACCAGTTATTGAAAATAAGGTTATGCCTGCACCTGTTGTCCAGGAAAAAATAGATCCATTTGCACAATTTAGAAGGGGTTATAATATGGAGAATATAAATGATGTTGTTGTTAATGATTTTCAGGAAATTATGGAAGATACAGAAACAGATGAAACTATAAACGAAATGATTTTATCGATAATTTTCAGTTCGATGATATGACTATTGAAATGGGTATTGAATTTGTAGGCTCTCAAATCGCTAATATACGTAAAATTAATGATCCTACTTTCGTCGAAAGATATAAGCAATCTACTATGGCTTATTTGAAAATGTTAGGATTTAAAGATGCTGTTAATACACTCTCTATTAAAAAAATGAGCCCTAAAATGGTTCTTATCCTTGGTGCAATCGGTATTATAGGAAATGGGTTTATTATCCCAGCTTTACCAAATTTACCAGAGGTGGGAGAATGATTTATACTATTCTTGGAAAATCAGGATCAGGTAAAAGTTATCTTGCAAGAAAATTAGCTAATGAATTAGCTGAAGAAAAGAAATTATTCGTCCTGGATAATTCGCATGATCACCTTAAACTCGGTAATATGAAGTTATTACAGTTAAACGATGAAATAGCTGATAAAATTAATACTGATAAGCTTATAACCTCTTTTGATAGACTTATTATTGAGACTGAATATATAGACGATACTTTGCTGTTCAATTTTGTAAATAGATTTTCTCGTTCTGTATGGAATAAGGGAAATATAGTTTTATTAATAGACGAAGCTCATATGTTTTATCCGCTCAAAAAGAATCCTATTGAATTAGAAAAACTCGTTAAAACTGCAAGAAAACGAGGTATTGATATTATTTTTGTTACCCAGCAGTTTAGTGATATAAATAAAGCGGCTATTAAACAAGCTCATATCCTTATTTTATTTAAATTCTTTGAACTTAATGAGCTCGAAACTGCAAGAAAATACGGTGTTGATAAGAAGATTATGGAACAACTAAATAAATATGAATGTATTGTCATTGATACCTGGAGAGGTAATTATGAAATTGCTAAAAATGATAAAGTTTTATAATGTTACGTTTTTTTGAAGGTGGTAACCGTGGATTACCACCTTCATGTTTTTTGTTTAAAAGGTGGTAATTGAGAATTACTACCTTAATAAAAGGTGGTAACTGTGGATTACCACATGTGGTAACCGTGGATTACCACCTTAACACATGAAATTAGCTTATAATACATATTTCGCTATTGCTAAATACATAAATACAGTTTATAAATACCGTAAATCTTTTTATTAAGATTATGTTAAGAAAGAAAATAAACCTTGATTTTTTATGTGTAAAAATATATAATAATATTGAGTTGCCTATACAAAATTATATAAAGGAGGGTTTTTATGATTGAATTAGAAGGTATAAAATTTTTTACTTTAAAAGAAACTGGTAGTATGTTGAATAAACATCCGGAAACTATACGACGTTGGATAAAAGAGAAAAAACTAAAAAGCTATAAAGTAGGAAATGTATATTATATCAAAGAAGAAGACATTAAAAATATTTTATTTAAGCAAGATACAGAAAATTGAATGTAAAAATTTCTACGGATTATACCCTAAGAAAAATAAATTTACAAGGAGGGGAAAGAATGAGAACCGAGTATGAAAGAGGATATATAACAGGATATGAAAATGCATTAATGCGAGTTATAAGAATAGCAGAGAAAATAAAGGATCCAGAATTATTAAAAAGTATATTAGATCTGATATATGAAGTATATAAAATAGAAAAAGGCGATCAGCACACAAGTATGCCAACCGCCAGCACATTGGGATCCCACGCCAATGAGTCCCATAATAATTATAGCAAAAAAAGACGTATAGTGCAAGAGGGTGGGGAAGTTGTACAAAGAAAACAAAGTTACTAAAACATTCAATGTTGCAACACTATTTATTGAATTTCAGAAAATAGCATTAGAAAAACATTTTGATGTTATACTTGTAGAATATATAATTATTTACTATTTAAATTAATGAAAATTTTTTTAATAATCCTATTGATAATGTTACTATAATAAAGTTTCAAAAGAAGTAAATATAGAAACCAAAGTAATAAAATATTTCGTACCTTAAAACAAGAAGGATTAATATACTACGAAAGTAAATACAACAAGACAAAAATATATTTCGGAGAGTTGGCCAAAGAAAAAATAAGAGAAGAACAAGCTAAAAAGATACAACAACAGAAAAAGTAAAATAGAAAAAGAAAGCGAAAAATAAAAATATTAAAGCATATCTTAACAGATGAAATGTATTCAGAATTACAATTATATGCAGGATTCTTAAATGTAGATATAAAAGAAGAAACAAGAGAAATAATATTTAATACGGACAATACGTTTGTAAAAGACCACATAAGAAAAAAATTATTATACAAAATGCAAAAAGAAGTAAAAGAATACAGTTTAAAATTGATATAGTCCTGGTAACTCTTAATGTTATAATGAAACAACGATTTTTATTAATTAGTGGAGTGCCAGGACATATAAAAGCCAGTTCCAAAAGCTCGTAAGGGTATATTGGTAATAAAAGTATATTTAACGGATTAGTGGGCAAGGAACTGGCTTTTATTTTAGCTCAAAAAAAGGGGGTAACACGGGTGGTAGCAGGCATTGACGTAGGAAAAAGCATGCATTATGTAAGCATAAACCAGAAAGTAAAAAGGTTTTCATCAAAAGAAATAAACAAACTAAAAAAACATTTAAAAGAAAACAAAATAAAAAATATATTATTAGAACCCACAGGAGTATATTCAATACCTTTAATAGAAAAATTATATAAAGAATTTAACGTATATGTAGTACCAACATATTTAATAGCAAAATTCAAAGGAAACAGATTTCAAAAAAACGACTCAATAGACGCAAAAATACTTGAAACATATTATTACACGCAAGAAAAGCAATTTACAAAATACAAAGTAGATAAAAAATATATAATAGCGAAAAAACTTAACTTAATGATTTCAGAAAGGGAAAGCTTATTAAAAGCGAAAACAAGAGAATTTAACAGGCTTAGATCAGAATTATATGTAATAGACGAAAAAACGCATGATCTAACAAAAGCGAAGCTAATAAAATATGCATTAAACACAGAAAACAAATTAATACACTTAAGGGTAAACAGGATAAAAAACATAGAAGAAAGCATTGAATTATTAGAAGAAAAAATAAATAAATACGTAGATTCACATAAATTCATAAAAGAACAGATAAAAGCGATAATGACAATACCGAAATTCTCATATTATGACGCGTGTATAATAGTATCAAAAATAGTAGATATAAAACGATTTAAAACAGTAAAAGCATTTAAAAAGTTCTTAGGCTTTGGAGTAGCAAAAGAAGAATCGGGAACGAGCATAAAAAGGACGAAAAAAATAATATCCCACAAAGTATTTAAAGCAAAAATGTATCTATTCATACTAAGAAACATGCAAAAAAGCGGGATAATAACATAAAAAGAGCGGTATATTACTACACATATAAATACAACAATCACTATAAAGCGGTAATGAAAGTAGCGGCGAGAATAATAATAAGGATATTTTATATATTAAAATATAAAAGAGAATACAATAAAAGTATTGAATATATAGACAGAAAAACCTTAATATTAATAAAAGAAATAATAGAAGTAGAAAACAACAAACTATCAAACAAAAAATCAAGAAAATATATAGCGAATGAAAAAATAATAAAGTTCCTGGGTAAAAATATGGTGATATATGAAAAATAACGGCCAAAATAAGCCGTTTTTTTATTTATTATGTATAAAACTATATCTTTTTGTACTTCAATAAGCTTAGAGGCTCAAATTTTAGCGGACAAAAAATGTGATGACTTGTTATAAACTGTGAAAAAATATAAAAAAAATCGTACAAATTTGTACGAAAATATATTATTATTTGTACAAAAGGCGGTCAAATTAGTATCAAAATTTGACCGTCTTTTGTTATTATATGTGCTTTTTACCATCTTGAATTTGTACAACAAAAAAGAACAAAATAACACTGTATCGCACAAAAAGCGACAAAAAAACTCAAGGAGGTAGAAAGTATGGATAAATTAGTAGATTACTTAAAAACAAACTGGAAGGATTTAGCAGCAGGAGCAGCAGCGGGAGCAGGAATATTATTTGTAGTATTAAAAATGACAAAAAATTAAAGAAGTAAGAGGAGGTAAGAAAATATGAATCAAAGAGTACTTTCATTAAGTGATGAATGGGCAAGTTATTCAGACACAGTAAGTTTAAAAGCCGGACAGGCTATAAAATATTGGAAATAGTACCGCCAAGAAAAAGTGCATTTGTAATATTAAATAACCCTGCAATAAGAATGAAATTAAGAGACGCAGCAGGAAACGAATTATCAGCAGACACAAAAATTTGTTTTGCAGGTAAAAGTAGTAAAGAAATGCTTGCAACACAATTGAGTGCAGAAAAGAATACAGAGCATACAGAGAAATAACAGAAAGTGATCAATACAACGAAAAATATCAAGAAGCATTAACATTCCCTGTTGAAAACGACCTATTATTTGAAGAATTAGAAAAATTTGAAGTATTTGTAGAAGTAAGTTCAGACATAACCCTTGATTTAACAAAATCAAAAATAGAAATTCCAGCAGTTGAATTAACAACATCAGAAGTACAAGAAATGGATCTATTAGGAGCAGATTATGAAGTGGATATACCAGAAGAATATGAAGACTATGAAGAATATTGAGGTGATGTAAATGAATACAGTAAAAACCTTATTTTTAAATGACTTTGAAAAATATGCAAATGTAGTAAACAAAGATTCAAAAGTCCTGGAATTTGACGTACCAGGACAAAAAATATATCAAATTGACAGTGATAGACCATTTAGAATGAAATTAGCTTCAAAACATGAAGCAGCTAATTACACAATTAGCGCTACTGAATTTAACGTAACAGTTGCAGGTAAAATCGCTGTTGTTGATACAGATGACTTAAGCAAATCAGTATATGCCGTACTTGATGAAGGAAACGGAACAGTACATACATTGGGCGTGAAAGCCATAGATAGCATAAACAAAAAATAACATTAACCAGTTCAGAAACAGGAATAACAGGAACATTAAAAGTCTATTATTTATTCTTAGATGGATATTACAAAATTGCATGGGAAGCACCGCTCGGATCCTCTACAGAAATTAAGTCATTCATGAAAGGATCCTTAGGAGATTTAAACAGCAAAAAAATTTTTGAAAGTTCATACTATCTTCCATACATTGCATTACTTGATGATTTCATGCTTCAAGTATATGTAAATGCACCAGTTGCAGTTGATTTTGACAACCCATTGACATTTGTTGAAATACCGGTTATTGAATTTGACAAAGCAGAATTCGAAGAAATTGCAGCAAGTATGGATACAGTATAGAAATGGTGCTTGAACATCAAAGAAAGTTATAAGCGAGGTGAAACGCATGGATATATTAGGAGGTATCTTTAATGCAGCAAAAGGCGTAGTAGGATTTGCAAATAATTTATTAAATGGGGGTTCTAAACCAGCCCCGCACCTGCACCAGCACCAAGACCACAACCACAACAAATAGTGGTAAAACAGAAGAAAAGAAAATGATAATACAATGTTATTCGCTATTTAGGGCTTGCAGGTGTATTATTAATAGTTTGCTTATGAATAAGTGAGGTGATTAGATGAGAATGAGGCAACATAAATATACAAGATTAACACCAGGAAGAATAAAAAACCACCAAGAAGTATAGGAATGAGAAGACCAGGAGTAATGCCAAGAAAACCAGACCACATGTAAAAAGACCTGTAATAAGGCCTAAACCAGTAAAGTGTCACATGTAAAAAAAATTAAACAGGCAAAAAGACTATACCTATAAGCTGGGGCCATTTGATTTCTTTAAAGGTGCTGCTGAATTTGTTGTGGTGTAGTTGATGGAGTAACAAAACCGTTGGCGGTGTAGTGGGGTCTATGTTTGGGAAAAAAAGAAAACCAGACCTAAACCAAGGTCAAAGCCAAAACCTGTTGTACATAGAGCAGTTTCAAGACCTTCAATTCACAGAGTTACCTCTGCAGTTCATAGAGTAACACCGCAACCTACACACAGAGTTTCAAGATCATATATTCCAGAACAGTTCAAAGAAAAACCTTTCAAGTTGCAGCGGCAGTTGATCCAACAGGTGGAAAAATCAGAGATACTGCAAGAAAGCCGCAGTACCAACAAGAACAGAGAAAAAACAAATTTCTTACCTGTATTCTTGCTGGAGCTGCAGCAGTTGGAGGATTCCTGCTTTTAAGGAAGTGATTTAATGGATCAATTAATGAGCATGATAAGCAATGTAGGATTACCCACAGCATATAGTGCATTTTTATTATATTACACAGTACGTGAAATTAAAAAAGTTTAGATCGTAATACCGAGGCGATTAATAAACTCAGAGAGGATATGTATAAATTATTTGTAAGAAAGGACTGAGAAAATGTTTAATTTAAGATTTATTGTACCTATGATTATAAGTCTTGTACCGTTTTAAAAGTGCATTAAACAAATGCTTGTAGATATTTTAGAGAGATAAGAAAAAGATTGATGAAAATGATGAAAAAATAGCTCAAAGTGTAAAGAAGAGATTTTGACATTCTATGATGAACATGAAGAAAAGATACCAGATGAATTAAGAGGCATTACAAAAAAGCATTGAAGTATTAGCAGATGTGATTTATTCAATTATCGATCATGCAGATGACGCAGCAGGATTATAACGGAGGTAGCAAAATAATCGAGGTGATTTAATGAAAGAAGTTATAAAAAGATTGTAATAGATACTTCTAAAGAATTAATAGACAAGGAATACAGAGAAAAAGGTACTGGAATTGTAGTTTTACAACACCAAAGAAGCAACTATTAAATTTGATAGTACATTAAGCCAGGAAATACTTTACAGGATATTGAAAGTATTAACCTGGTAAATTTTGAAAAGTTTTATATTTCTTGTCCTGCAGATATAGCCCCACTTGAAATATTAGTTTTAAAGAAAATATATACGTTGATGCAAATACTAATTACAGGATTATAAACGATAATATAAACATTTACCTGAATTTTTTACTGTGTGTTCAAGGTGGTAATAATTTTGACTTTGAAGAATTAGACGGAACAACAGCAAAACATATCAAAAAATGGAGTTATACCTGCTATTTCAGGTTTTCAGGTATTCGGTGATCTAACAAACTGGCAAATTTTTGTTACTCTTGAACCTTTACCTGTTGCATTTGGTGGAACGGTAACAATAAAGAGTATCCAAAGAAATTGCAGGATCGACTTTTGTAAGGCTTGTAGCAAGAGCAATAACCTTTCAACCACTGGCAAATGCTTCACCGATTAATGTATATATTGAATATTTGAAACGCAGTAATAGTGCAGTTTTTAGCTTCTAAAATATGACGATTTAAGGATGGTGTATTTTTTAGGTATGTAATTTATCACAGAAACTTTTAAAAAGCGCTTAAAAGGCTAATACAGTTTAACAGGAGGTTAAGAAATGGCTAAAAAGAGAAGAAAAAGAAAATCAAATAAAGGTTCTAATGCTTTAAAGAAAATTGTAAGAGAAGCAAAGAAATATATAAACATAGTGCAATATCCTGGAAAAATGCAATAAAAAAAGCAAGTAAAAATATAAAGTGGGAGAATTTAAAATGCTTGAATAAGAACACTTTTAAAATAATGGCCAGCGTAAAACTCTATCCCCCCTTGACATATTATCTTTAGCTTTTGCAGAAAGTAGTTTTAACCCAGCCGCACGTAACCCTGCACTAATGCGGTTGGGCTTTATCAAATGACACCATGGGCTATTAAAAGAGTTAGAGCAGAGAATTTGAATATATTTGATCCAGTAACTTCAACAGAAATAGTATGCAAATTTTTAAACTTGCTGGAAGAGATCGATTTACCCAAACTTGAAAAATAAAAATACGAAATTTTATCAGTATTTAAGTG
>NZ_QHLX01000007.1 GCF_004135675.1 Marinitoga lauensis | reverse complement strand
ATTGTATTAATTAATTTTTGATCTACTTTCAATAATTTTGCTATTGTTAACGCTTCTTCTGGCACTATTTCTTCTTTTTCTTCAATTAGAGAGTAATCGATAATTTCTGTTATGTTTTCTGGAGATAAATTTTCTGCCAATTTTTCTTTTTTATTCCTTTTATTCTTAACTTTCTTATATTTTCATCTGCTACGTTGTTAAAATGCGTGGTAATTAGTGAGATAGAATTCATTCCATTTAATATTTCTATTACCGCTTTAACTATTAATTTCCCTTCATGGGGATTTGTGTTTCTTGCTAATTCATCAAGTAATATCAATGCATTATCATTGTTTTTTAGATATTTTAATATTTCATTTAACTTTATCATTTCTGCCGCATATGATGATAAACCATTTAATGTTGATTGATAATCACCGGAAACCAAAAATATTTTATTTAATATTTTTAGTTGAGCTTTTTTAGCAGGAATATAAAATCCATATTGAAATAAATATTGAGATAATGCTAATGTTCTTAATATTACTGTTTTTCCTGTCATATTTGCTCCAGTAATTAATGTAACTCCTTTGAATAAGTTAATATCTATTGGTTGATATTGTTTATTTTCTTTTTCTAATCTATCTTTTATAACAGGATTGAATAATTCTTTATAACTAATATAATCTGAAATTTCAGGTTTTGAAAATTCATAATCTATTGCCTGTTTGGCTTTTGCTAATACAAAATCTAATTCTGCTATATCTTTTAACGCTTGCTCGAGATTATCTATATACTCTTTTAATTTTTGGGTTAGTTTTTCTCTTATCTTTTCTTCTAACTCTGTTTCTTTCAAAAATAATTCTTCTTTTTTTCATCTGTTGCTGTTTTTTTCTCTTTTCTTATATTTGCTAATTCTTCTGAATATGAATCATATATATAAAACGTTGGTAATCTGTTATTATCTGGATCCAGTATTTCTATTACTTTTTCTAATGAAGGTTGTTTTAAATAAGAAAAATGCATTGTTTTTCTTATTTCTTCATAATATAATGAAAAGTATTTTATTTCGTAGAGCTCAATATCATCTAATGTATATTCACCCTTTAATCTTTCTACTGTATTCGTTATATCTTTTATATACATTAAATTACGTTTTATTTCTTTAATTTCTTTTTCTTGAGTATATATCTTTTCTATTGTTTCTTCTATTTTATTGAGCTCTTTAGAAATTTGACTTTTTTCAGTAAAGAAGGTTAAATTCTTCACCAATTTTTGTCCCAGGGGAGTTATTATTTCTAATTTATTTAAAAGATAATTTATTTCAAGCATAATTCATCTTCCCTTACGTTTAATATAGGTATATCTATAACTTCTTTTAATCTTTTTTTGATTTCATCTGAATTCAATATATAGCCATGTGGTGAATACGGGTTTATGGTTATTGCAATTAGATGTGTTTTTTTCAAAACCTTTATTTTTCCACCTTTTTTGGTATAAAGATTGAATGTCTCTGGGGATATGAAGATTTTTGTGAAATCTTTTACTATTATTTCAACATTTTCCAGTTTTTTTTGATTGATTAAATGCTTTAAAAAACTATCGGTTAATGCTCCTGTTATATATATTTTATTTCCGTATTCAAGTATATGCTTTTCCAGTGATTTAAAGGATAATAATGATTTTATTGGTAATTTTTCTATTTTTTCCGATATAACGTATATTCCATCTTCTAAACTTGATAATCTTTCAACGTTTTCATATTCTTCTAATTGTATTAAATTTACTATATGTTTTGTTTTTTTCACTAATTCGTTTATATTTAGAGTTAAAGCAGCACCTGTTGCTAAGATCATAGCATCTGTTATTACCGGAGAAGCGGGGCTCAATCTGGATAAAGCCCCGTCAATTAATACAATTTCTGCTCCTAATTTTTTTATCTTTTCAATCAATTTTTTTATTTTTGTTGCAGATTGAGGACCTGCCAACACAACTTTTCCATTATCTAATGCTTTCGCTATTATTATTCTTCCTAAAGATGTTCTTAAATCATCTTCTATTGACAATATTTCTGCTGTAAGTTTCTTTTGTTTATAGAATTTTTCTGCTGTAGCAAATATTGTACCCTCTTTTATTACTATTTCAGGTTTTGGTGTTGATGTTACCTGATCTATAGACTCCCCATCTATCCCTATTGAGGTTATGCCTATTTTTTTATCCAGTTTTTTTATAATATAATTTAATGTTTCTGTTTTTCCAGTATTTTTTTCAAGACCTACTACAGATATACTATTAAATTTCACCTTCTACTCTCCTTTAAATAAGACAAGTGCTTCTCCATCTACTGCAAGTTTTCCATCTTCTTTAATTATTTGTGTGGTTAATACTAATCTTGATTTTTCTTCAATTTTCTCTTTTACTGTTATTTTTATTGTTATTTCTTCATCAAGATATATAGGTTTTAAGAATTTCGTGTCCTGTTTCATGTATATTGTCCCTGGACCAGGAAATTCCATTCCAAGCACTGCAGATATTAATCCAACGCTTAGTATTCCATGAGCTATTCTCTTTTTGAATACTGTTTTTGATGCAAATTCTTCATCTAAATGAACAGGATTTTTATCCCCTGTTATTTCTGCAAATGTTTCTACCATTTTTGCAGTTATTCTTCTTTTTACTTCATATGTTTGATTTAATTTAATATCTTCATACTTCATTTTTTCTCCTCCGCTAAATATTCATATTTTGCTCTTAATTTGGCTCTTTCATGTCTTTCTAAATGATTTGGTTCTAGAGAGATTCTATCTTTACTATCAAATAATCCTGCTACTCCATACCATTTATATTTTTCCCTGTATTCTGTATCGTCAACATCTGTTGTTGTATCTTCTGGTTCATGATATGTTGTTATTACTCCTTCATAGTTTCTTAAAATAACTGTATGGTCATTTCTTGAGAGTAAATAGTTTGGCATTAATCTTATTTTTCCTCCACCACCTGGAGCATCAACTACAAATGAAGGAACTGCAAATCCTGATGTATGCCCTATCAATGATTCCATTATTTCTAAACCCTTTGATACAGATGTTCTGAAATGCTCTATACCCTGTGACAAGTCACATTGATAGATATAATATGGTCTTACCCTTATTTTTACCAATTGATGCATTAATTCCATCATAATGTATTTACTATCATTTACACCTCTTAATAATACTGTTTGATTACCAAGAGGAATACCTGCATCTGCTAATTTTCTACATGCTTCTGCTGATTCTGGTGTGATTTCTTTTGGATGGTTAAAGTGTGTATTCAACCATATTGGATGATATTTTTTCAACATGTTAACTAATTCATCTGTTATGAGTTGTGGAAATACCACAGGTGTTCTTGTTCCTATTCTGATAATTTCGACGTGTGGTATTTTTCTTAGTTCTTTTATTATATACTCAAGCATTGGAACGCCAACCATTAATGCATCTCCACCAGAAAGCAATACATCTCTAACCTGGGGTGTATTTCTTATATATTCAATAGCTACATTTATATCATCCATACTTTTATGCGCATCTGTTTGACCTGCAAATCTTCTTCTTGTACAATGTCTACAATACATTGAACACATATCTGTTATTAAGAATAATACTCTATCTGGATATCTATGAGTTAAACCTGGTGCAGGCGAATCTTCATCTTCATGTAATGGATCAACCATATCCCAAACACTTTTTACCAACTCTTTAGCAGTTGGAACTGCCTGTCTTCTTATTGGACATTTTGGATCATCTGGATCCATTAATGAGGCATAGTATGGAGTTATAGCCATTCTTAATGTTTTTAATGCATTTCTTACTCCTTCTTCTTCCTCTGGAGTTAAATTTATCACCTGTTTTAATGTATCTACATCTGTAATTCTATTTCTCATCTGCCATTTCCAATCATTCCATTGTTCTTCTGTTACATCTTTCCATAATGGTATTTCTGTATAATGTCTTCTTTTTTTCATCAATGTCCCCCTGATTATATATATAATTTTTCAAATAATTCTCTTATTTCTTTTGAATCCCTTAATATTTGAAGAGTTAAATCAGCATGTCCTTTTGTATATCCATTTCCTATTATCATTGTTATGTCCTTTCCTACTCCTTCTGCTCCTAATGCAGCTTTTGTAAATGAGGTTGCCATGGAGAAAAAATAAACAGTACCTTCATCTTTTGTAATTAAAATAGATGACATTTCTGTGTCTGGTACATTTACGTTATTTATGGTTACATCACAATATTTACCTACAGTAACTTTTAATACTTTTTGATATATATCCACTGGTTTTGTTGCATCAGCAACTATTACTTCATGTGCTAAGTTCATTTCTTTTATTCTTTTTGCATTATCTTCTGAATACTCAACAACAATAACCTTACCGTTATTACCTGCATTTTTCATTGCCTGATAGGAACATAATATTCCTGATTTTCCTCCACCACCAATTATACATACGGTGTCGCCTTCTTTTACTAATTTTGCTACCTGTGCTGGAGCACCTGCAACGTCAAGTGCAGCTAAAGCTAACTTTTCTGGTATATCATCTGGTAATTTTGCATATAATCCTGTCTCAAATAAGATTGCCTGACCTTCTATATCTACCTGATCATTTTCTATATTGATTTTCTTTATTTTTTCTATTTTTAATGGTGTAAGAGATAATGAAACCAATGTTGCTATTTTATCTCCAACTTTTAATGTTTTGTCTGGAAAATCTGGCCCAACCTCTTTTACTATACCTATTAACATTCCACCAGAACCTGTTACAGGATTCTGCATTTTTCCTCTTTCATTTACTATGTCAAGAATCATCTCTTCCATTCTTTTAACATCATGATCACAGGCTTCTTTTATTTGAGTAAAACTGGCTGAATCAATATTTAATGTAATAACATCTATTAAAATTTCATTTGAATATATTTCCATAGTATTGTCTATTTTTTTTGCAGCTTGAGGCAATAATCCTTTTGGTTCAATTACCCTATGTGTTCCAAATGGACAACCTTTTTTCATTTTTTCCCCTCCATCATTTCCTTTTTATGTTTAATATTTCTCTTGCTTCATCTGGTGTTGCAATTTCTCTTCCCAATTCTTTTGCTATCCTTACAATTCTTTCTACTAACTGAGCATTTGATTTTGCTAATTCACCTTTTTTATAATATATATTATCTTCAAAACCAACTCTTACATGGCCTCCCATTAATATAGCATGAATTGCTAATGGTAATTCATATCTTCCTATACCAGCTACAGTCCACGTGCTACCCTGAGGAATATGATTTACTAAATATAGTAAATCATCTATTTCACCAGGGATTGCACCAGGTACTCCCATAACAAAATCAAAGTGTATGGGAGTATCTAATAATCCTTTTTTTACCAATCTTAAAGCATTGGCTATATGCCCTCTTTCAAATACTTCAATTTCTGGTTTAATGCCTCTTTCTTTCATTTCAGTAGCGAATTTTTCTATATATTCTTCTGAATTTACAAATATATCGCTACCAAAATTTGTTGTGCCTGCTGATAATGTCGCCATCTCCGGATTTAATTTTAAGGGTTGTTTTCTTTGTTCAAATGTATGATATACCGCGCCACCTGTTGATGGCTGGAATATCATATTACATTTTGCCTCTATTTTCTCTTTAATTTCTTTATATACATCATATGATTGTGTAGGATTTCCTTCACTATCTCTTGCATGAACATGAGCTATAGATGCTCCTGCAAGGTAGCATTCATATGCAGCTTCTGCAATTTCATCTGGAGTTATTGGTAAATTTGGTTGCTGCTCTCTTGTTACTTCCGCACCAGTTAAAGCTACAGTAATGATTAATTTTTCCATTATTTATTTCCCTTCCTTTGTTTATCTTTTGGAACAACACACGTTCCACTTGCTCTACATACTACTATTGGTTCTTCTAAATAATCCGCTGCGGAATCTGAAATATCTGGTCTTGGTACAATTACCTTTCTTGCTTCAAATACCATCTTTCTTGATGTATTTCCCACTTTCACAATTTCTCCTGTTGCCTCTATATAATCACCTGCATATACAGGTGCAAGAAATTCAACACTATCATACGCTCTAAATAATCCTTCATCACCATCATGTCTAATTAATAGCTCTGTAGCCACATCACCAAACAATTGAAGCATTTTTGCTCCATCAACAAGATTACCACCGTAATGTGCATCATGTAAGCTCATTCTCACTCTTATCATAACTTTTTCACCCATAATTTATCCTCCCTATACTTCCATTGTTTTTAAATCTTCTGGAATTATTAGATCTGCTTCTGTTATTTCTTTTAATTCTTCTAATGTAATATCAGGAGCTATTTCCTGTAATACTAAACCTTCATCTGTTGGTTTTATAACAGCATATTCTGTAACTATTAAATCTATTCTTCTTGATGAAGTTAATGGTAAATTACATTTTTTCACTATTTTTGGTCTTCCCTTAGCTGTATGCGTCATGGCAACAATAACTTTTTTAGCACCTGTTACTAAATCCATAGCTCCTCCCATTCCTGGGATTAATTTACCTGGAACCATCCAGTTAGCTAAATGTCCTTCTTCGTCAACCTGAAGACCTCCCAATACTGTATAATCAAGATGTCCTCCTCTTATCAATGCAAAAGAAAATACTGTATCAAACGTCATAGCACCTGGTACAGTTTCAATAAATTTTCCTCCTGCATTTGTTAAATCTGGATTTGATAATTCTTCAGGCACTTCTGAACCTATTCCCAATACACCATTTTCTCCATGAAAGAAAATATTCATATCTTTTGGTACATAGTTAGCAACTAATGTTGGTAACCCAATTCCTAAATTAACAATATTTCCTGGTTTAAACTCTTTTGCAACTCTCCTTGCTATTCTTTCTTTAGGATTCATTATTCTCTCCCCTTACTACTACATAATCAACAAGTGCTCCTGGAAATTGTACCTGTTCTGGTGGTATAGCCCAGTAGGAACTAATTCATCAACCTCCACAATAACTAAATCCGCTGCCATCGCAATTATCGGATTAAAATTACTTGCTGTATATGCAAATTGCAAATTACCAAGATGATCTGCTCTTTTTGCTTTAACTAAAGCCACTTTTCCTCTAATAGCTTTTTCGAGAATATATTTTTTACCATCAATTTCTATTATCTGTTTTCCATCTTCTACAACAGTTCCTATTCCCGTTGGCGTTAAAATTCCGCCTAATCCTACCCACCTGCTCTTATCTGTTCTATCAATGTTCCCTGTGGGACCAATTCAACTTCTAATTCTTTTTCGATATATTGCCTTTGAGTTTCTTTATTTGTACCAATATGCGATGTAATAACTTTTTTAGCAAGTTTATGATAAATTAATCTTCCTATACCTTTATCTTCAAAAGATGTATCATTACAAATAATAGTTAATTCTTTTTTGTTTTGACTTATTAATTCGTCAATTAGTGTTTCTGGTGTTCCAACTGTTAAAAATCCCCTATCATTATGCTATCTCCATCGTTAACAAAAGAAATAGCCTCTGCGGCTTTTACTACTTTCAATTAACTCACCCCTTAATATGAAATTTTCTTCATGCTTATTATATCGATTTTAACATTCGATACAAAATTGAAAAAAAGTTATATAACTTGAAATAAAGCTATTAATAACCGTTTAAACTTTTTTAATGAAATTTTTTTCACGTATATTAGTATATAAAAAAATAAGAGCCAGAAAATTCTGGCTCTTATATATTAAAATTATCTATTTCAAATATATAAAATTTCAAATACTCTGTCTCTAAAATATTGAATAAAATAGGATGATCTGGTGATTGTGTTCCCTAAAAATTTGTTTTAATAGAAATTTGTTATCTTTAGCTGCATCAAAAACTATCTTTTTAAATTCATCATCATACACTAATTGCGTACACGATGCAGTTGCAAATAAGCCTTTATTTTTAGTAATTCTCATAGCTCTAAGATTTAATTCTTTATAACCTCTAATAGCATTTTTAATGGATTTTCTTGATTTTGCCAGGGACGGAGGATCTATTATTACAAAATCAAAATATAAATTTGCATCATCAAACTTTCTTAGTTGATCAAATGTATTTGTTTCAAATAATTCATATTTATCTTTTGAAATATTATTAGCTTTTAATGTTTGCTCTAAAACATATAATGCTCTATCAGAATAATCTAAAAACGTTACATATTTTGCTTCACCCATTAAAGCATGCACTCCAAAATTACCTGTATACGCAAATCCATCCAACACTTTTTTATCTTTCGCTAAATCTCTAACCTTTAAAGCGTTATACCTTTGATCTAAGAAAAAACCTGTCTTTTGTCCTTTTGTGTCTGAAAAAAACTTAATACCATTTATTTCAAACGGTATTAATTTAGGTCCCTTTTTATATATCCAATCCTCTATACAATCAAACCCTTCTATTCTAGCATTTTTTTCATCATCTTTTTCAAATATGCCTTCAGGATCAAAAATTTCTATTAATGAATCAATTATATATTTTTTTAATCTATATACTCCTAAAGTATTTATCTGTATCACAAAGTATTTATCAAATTTATCTATTATTAATCCTGGAAAATAATCTCCTTCTCCAAATATTAATCTAAATGTATTTTCATTTATAAACAGCATTTTTCGATATTCATATGCGCTTTTAATCTTATTTTTTACCCATTCATAATCAATTGTTTCATGTTTTTTAGTTAATAATCTCACTCTAATTTTAGAATTGTTATTTATATATCCTCTTCCAATAAATTTTTTATTATAAAAAACATCTACAATATCACCATTTTCATAATCGCCTATGATTTTATCTATTTCATTTTCATATACCCATGAATGTCCATTTATAATTCTGGATTTTATACCTTTCTTTAAATATATATTCGCCATTTTACCTCTCCTTTTATTCCAGGAATTCTTTTTAAATTTCATTCAACTTATAGTATATCAAATTTTTCTAAAATTTTTAAGAAACTTTTCAAAAGAAATAAAAAAAGAGGCATTAAAAATGCCTCTCACATTTTTGACAAAATAAAATCAGAAACCCACACTCATATTTATATTAACCGCAGTATTTCTTGCATTAAAAAGTTCGTCCGTAGTTGGAGCTTGAGTACTTAAGGATACATGTACCTCTGCCAGATATATATTAACGCCTATTCCACTATTAAATGTCCAATATGATACTGTGTTATAATCTGTATTTATACTATGATTTTTTATTTCCGCCCAAAATGGTAATACTCCCAGAACAATCTTTTTCCTGCTGCAACTCCCCATGTAAAATCTTCTGTGTTAGGAGCATATTCAATTGAAGGAACAAAATCCAATATTATTGGTAATGTAATAAAAAATGTCATTTTCCAGGGTTTGAATTTAGACCATATTCTTTCATTTGAAGCATTTACTAAATCAAAAGAAGAAAATTCTAAAGTTTCTTTACTATATTCAACATGTGCATAAGCATCGTATTTATAAATACCTATGCCATCAGCTATTGGAATATTTTTTACGCCAAAACCTATTGCCGGATAATCTTTTCCAGCAACAAACCCAACATCCAAAGTAATAATACCATTATTCATTAATTTATCCATTAAAGTATCCATATGATCAAATAAATCTCCTGGTCCATCATAAAGTAATGAATATGTATATGGTAAATTATACTTTTCATCAGGAAACGCCGTAACTAAAGTATAATCTTCTCCATTATTTCTTCTTATTACATCAAAAACAGGCAAACTACTTCTTATAGTTCCTCCAAATGAAAAATCTTTTCCTTTTAATCCAATATGCAATCCACCATTTACCCATAATGCATTTCTATAATCTAATGTAGAGTAATCATGCCAATCAATGTTAGAAATAGAAATCTCTGGTGCTAATACAAATACTCCTAATTTTAACTTTGCATACATACCAGCATTTACGTTTCTTGATAAAATATTTGAATCATCAAGATTATAATAATATCCTTCATTCCCTAATAAGTTTAAATCAACTGCTTCTTCAATAGTATCAAGACTTTCCTGAATTATTCCAGAGCTTAATCCTCCACTCAATTCAATAAAATTTCTTGCTGACCATGATATCAATGCTGCATTAAGATCTCTATTCCACGGTGATAATGGTTCAATTTGTGAAAAAGATAAAATAGAAAAACTAATTAATAACAATACTACAAAAGCTTTTTTCATAATACCCCTCACTTTCAAAAATTTTAATCTTTATTCATTTACTTATCGTCTAAAAAAGAAAATAATATTATGTTTTTCTTGTTAATATTATACAACTTTTTATTTTTAAAATCAAGTTTTAAAATAAGTGGGCTATAAGCCGGATTCTGTTATATCGGTCATTTATCTAAGCGGTCTACCTGGAAGGGCTAATAAGCATGCCGGCAAGCTTACCCTTCCTATTTGACCTTGCTCAAGGTGGGGTTACCAAGCCATCAGGTTACCCTGATGCTGGTGAGCTCTTACCTCACCGTTCCACCCTTGCCAATAATGGCGGTTTTCATTTCTATGGCCCTATTCCGAGGATCTCTCCTCCGGCAGTTAACCGGCACCTTGCCCTTAGAGTCCGGACTTTCCTCATGACAAATTGTATTTTGCCATGCGACCGATCGCCCACTTATCAAAAGTAATTTTTAAATTATTTTTAAATACTTTATAGGTAAATAAATTTGTCTACAATCTGAGATTATATAATTATCTATTAAGATAATTATATAATCTTCCTTGATATGTATTTCTATTTCTCATTTCTTTTCCAATAAGTTAATTATCTTTATTTTTGACATTCCCAATTTCCATGTAATACTCCTTCTTTAGGCGGATCAGCGGCAAGGCGATGTATGACTATATCCGGACTCAGATACTCTAAAAATAATATATTTCTATTAATAAATTGTTCTAAAGATAAAGGTTTTACTTCTCCTTTTTTGAACATTTGCCCAATACTGTATTTTCTGTAATATATAATGAATGCAACTTTACTCCATCTATATTTAAAGCTGATAATATTTTTGCTCCTTCTATTATATCCTCTTCATTATCCCAGGGTAAATCTATTATCATATGAGCTATTACTTCTATATTTCTTTTTTTAGCTCTATTTACTGCATCTATAAATTCTGCCAATGTATGTCCTCTATTCAATATTTTCAATGTATTATAGTTAACGCTTTGAAGTCCAAATTCAAGATATACATCCATCTTTTCTTTATAACTTGCAATTAAATCTAATTTTTCATCTTCAACTGTATCTGGTCTCGTTGATATATCTAATATAACTATTCTATCATCAATCAAAGCAGAATCATATATTTTTTTTAATACATGTGGGGAGCATATGTATTAGTATTAGATTGAAAATATGCCATAAATTTATTTGCTCTCCCTTTATATCTTTCCATCATAAATTTTACTTGTTCTGCTATTGGCGTTTTAGGAGAAAGCGAAGCAAATCCACTTCCAGTTTCTTCACAATATATGCACCCACCATTTCCTCTTATTCCAGTTTTATTAGGACATGTAAACCCTGCATTTATAGGTAATCGTTGCACTCTTTCTCCATATTTTTTTTTCAAATAATCACTTAATTTATTATATAACACTTTTCATTCCCTTTATTACTCTTGAATTTCTTTTCAAGTTTAAAGTATAAATCATGAAATTTTTCATAATAATTTTTTTCTTTTAATTTAGGGTAGTTTCCATCAAAATAAACCCATTCACCTGCAATCATTGTAGCATAAACCTTATTTACTGGAGAATACACTATATGTGATTTTATTCGACTCAAATCATTTGGATAAAATTCTAAAGATTTAAAATCTATAACAGCTAAATCTGCAAGATAGTTTTCTTCTATTCTACCTATTTTTTCATTTAATGCATAACCACCATTTTCCCATACCATTCTAAGTGATTCTTCTGTTTTAAATTTTTCGGGCCCATTCATTTTTTGCAATAATGTCGCTATTCTCATTTCTTCCATAAGTTTAATGTATTATTGCTTGCTGCACCATCTGTTCCAAGAGTTATATTCACTTCATGATCTAACATTTTCAATATAGGAGCTATTCCATTTCCTAATTTTAAATTGCTTGATGGATTGTGGGCTACTGTTATCTCGTTTTTCGAAAGTATTTTTATGTCTTTTTCATCTACATGAACACAGTGAGCAGCTATTACATTGTTTTTAAATAATCCTGTTTTTTCTAAATCTCTAAATGTATACATTTCTCTTTCATTTTTTGATTCATATAAATGAATAGTTACAAAGGTTTCGTATTTTTTCGCTAATTCTGCAACTTCTTCTAGTTTATCCATTGGACATGTATATGGAGCATGCGGCCCAAATCCTACCTTTATATTATATTTGTTATGATAATTTTCAAATAAATAAATGGTTTCATCAATTCTCTTTTTCCATCCATTATCATTATCATATCCCAGTCCTCTTGTTAAAAAAGCTCTAATTCCAGTATCTTTTACTGCTTCAGCTGTTCCCTTCATAAAAGGTACATGTCTACTACAGTAGTTACACCTTTAGCTAACATTTCAAGAATTGATACCAAAGAACCATAATAGGTTAATTCATCATTTAATAAATCTTCACGAGGAAACATTTCATTAAATAACCAATCTTGTAATAATAAATCATCACCAATTCCTCTGAAAAGACTCATCGCTAAATGAGAATGTGTATTTATAAATCCTGGCATTATTAATTTATCTGTCATATCAAAAATTTCTTCATCTGTATTTATTTCTTCTGCAATTTCTAATATTTTATCTTCTTCAATTAAAATATCTAATTTTTTATATCCGCGTCTGCACTCATTAATACATATCCATTTTTTAAGAGTTTTCTCATGATTATCACCCATTGTTATTATAACACCTTTATTTTAACTTTTTTTGATATTATAATAAAATCCCCAATCAAGGGAATTTTATTATATCTTAAATTGATTTAGTTTTTCATTTAATTGATCCACCAATTTTTCCAGTTCTTCTGCTTTCTCATTCACATTTCCAATTTCTTTACTTTCTTCTTCTATTTCTTTTGTTATTTCTGTTATTTCATTGGATATTTCAAGAATCATTTGTGCGGTTTTATCGCTCGCTGCCGCCATTTCTTCTGTTGATGCACTTTGTTCTTCCGCACTGGCGGTTAATCCTTCTATTCTTTGATTTATATTCTCTACTCTTTCCAATATCTTCTGGAATTTTTCTTTTATACTATCTGCATTGTTTTCTACTTCATTTATTACTTTTACTGTCTCTTCTGTTGCTTTGTTTGCATTTTGTGCCCTTCTTTTATTTCTGTTAATATTTGCGCTATTTGCTCTGTTGCCTTTTTGCTTTCTTCTGCTAACTTCCTTATTTCATCTGCTACTACTGCAAATCCTTTTCCTGCTTCTCCTGCTCTTGCTGCTTCTATTGCTGCATTTAATGCTAATAAATTTGTTTGTTCTGTTATATTTGTTATTGTTTCTACTATTTCTCCTATGTTTTTGGCTTTTTCTGCCAATACTTCTACGGTCTTTTCTGTTTCTTTTGATTTTTCTACTGCTTGATCTATTATTTTTGTTATTTCTGTTATTGATTTTTCTCCTTCTTCTGTTAGCTGCGTTGTCTCGTTCACTTCCTGCGCTATTTCTACTGCATTTGCTGATACATTTTGTGCTGCTGTTGATACTTCACTTACACCTGAGGTTAATTCTTCTGTCGTTGCTGCTGCATTTTCTGCATTGTCTTCTATTACTCTTGCTTTTTCTAATACATCTTCATTTGCACTCATTGTCTTTTCTGATACTGTTGTTAATATCTCTGATGAATTCTCTATTTTTTTACCTGCTTCTAATAACCATTTTACTGTTTCGCTTAGATTATTGGCCATGTTTTTCAATGAGTTCGCGATTATAGCTGTTTCATCTTTCCCTTTTGATTCAAACTTTACTGTAAAATCTCCTGTTGCGAATTTATCTACTTTCTTACTTAATTCCATCAATGGTTTTGATATTTTCTTTGAGAAAAATAAGGATATTATTATTGCAATTATTAATATTATTGTTGTTGTAACCATCAATATATTTCTTATTCGTAATGATGCTTCAAGAGCTTCTTTTACTGAAACTTCAGAGACAAATGCCCAATTTATTTCTTCAAACTTAAAAGGTGCATATGCAGCCAATACTTTTTCACCTTTGAAATTAGTTGATATTTCCCAACCTGTTTTTCCATTCAAAGCTTTATCTACATAATCGGTTTCCACTTTTTGCTTTAATATTGTTTCCTGATCTGGCAAATTACTTCTCATTATTTTGTCACGGCCCACGACATATGTTATACCTGTTTTTCCCATTCCATTTTTATCCTGTAATACTTTATCAAATGCTTCATTTTTTATATAAACAATTAAATAACCTATTTTTTCATCATTGTACACTATACATTTTCCAGCAAAAAAACCATGTTCTTCATCACCAGCTGTATAATATTTTATATCCGAAAAATGCACTTTATTATCATTAGAATTCTTTAAAGTTTTATATAAATCTCCTAAACTTGTATTTTTATATTCACCTGTTTCTATATTTGTTCCAAATTCTTTGTTTTTTCTGGTTGAATATAATACATAACCATCTGATGTTATATAAAAAACATCATAATATATTGGTTTAGTTAATATAAGTTTTCTAAGTAAAGGATTTAGTTTTTCATGAATTGAATTATACTGATATAATTCATCAAGTGCATCGGGATTAACTTTACTTTGATCAAAATTATCATCGTAAAAAATATTATCCAATTTTTCTCTATTTTTATATGGATTTTTTTCATGATAAACTTCTTTTAAATATTTTAAATATTTATCAAAACTCCCTAAACTTTTTGAAAAATCTTCTTCACCAAACATATCATTTAAATTTTCTACAATAACTGGTAACTCAGAAAAATATTCTATGTCTTTTTTTACATCAGATAATGTTTTCTCTAAAAATACTATTTTTGAATCTCTTGCAACAATTAATTTATTTATAAAGCTCTCCTTAAGTGCTGTTTGTGATTGACTAACGCTTATCAAGAAAAAAATTGTAAATGAAGAAAACAATAAAATAAACACTAAAGTTAGAATTTTTCCATTAATTTTCATATTTCTCCCTCCCTGAAAATAGCATTCAAAATATTTATTTTTCTATAAATTCTAAAATATTTGAAATATATTTGTCTTTATATTTAGGTTCATTAAAAATTTCATGTTTAGCATATCTATGTTTTTGTATGACCAATGTTCTGAGTTTTTCTGCCAATTCATTACAATTTTCAACGCTAATTACTTTATCAATTTCGCCATATTGAAGCAGTACTGGTAAATCTATATTTTCGGCTTCTTTTAATGCTATTTCTGCTTCAGCAAATAATTGTTTTGCTGTTCTAAAAGCTATTTTATTATGTACTAAAGGATCCTCAAGATACTCTTTTATTGCTTTATCATCATGGCACAAATCTTTTGGATCTATACCATTTTTAATAGTTAATGCGCCAATTAAGCCTATAGTATTCAATAAAATTTTTTGAAATGGCGTATATAATTTTCCAACGGCTGGAGAAGATAATATTAATTTTTCTGGTTTCTTATCTGAATATTCTGTATATCTTAATGCTATTAATCCACCCATACTATGACCAAATAGTATGAATTTTTCTGGAGTTATTTCTTTTATATATTCATATATCTTATAAAAATCTTTTATATATCCCTTTTACCTTCTCCTAATCCATGCCCAGGCAGGTCAAAGGTTATTACTTCATAATCCATATTCAATAATTTATCAATCAAAAATTTATATCTACCTGAATGTTCTCCAAGTCCATGAACAATTACAAATGTTTTTTTAGGATTTTCTATCTTTTTAAATCTTTTTAAAAACATCATTCCCCCCTTAATTTACTAATCTATAAATTTTTGTTTTTCAATTTCTTTAAATAATTTTTTATTATTTTCATATTTTCTCATAAGTCTAAATATCTCCATTAATGCCTCTTCTGTAGTCAAATTATTCAACCAATTTCTTAAAATCCATGAATATCTTAACTCATCTTTAGTAAATAATAATTCTTCTTTTCTTGTACCTGATAACTTCACATCTATTGCCGGGAATATTCTCTTATTAGCTAACTCTCTCGATAAAATTAATTCCATATTTCCTGTTCCTTTAAACTCTTCAAATATTACTTCGTCCATCTTTGAACCTGTTTCTATAAGTGCTGTAGCCAATATTGTTAAACTTCCACCTTCTCTAATCCTCCTTGCGGCTCCAAAAAATTTTTTCGGAAAAGTTAAAGCTGACGGATCTACACCTCCACTTAACAATTTCCCACTTGGTGGGACATAAAGATTGTATGCGCGAGCTAATCTTGTTAGTGAATCCATAAGGATTATAACGTCATGCCCAAATTCAACAAGTCTTTTTGCCATATTTAATGTCATTTCTGCAACTTTTATTTGATTATGTGGATCCATATCAAATGGAGCTGCTATAACTTCCGCATCTACTGTTTCTCTTATATCAGTAACTTCTTCTGGTCTTTCATCTATTAACAACACTATCCTTTTAGTTTCTGGATTGTTTTTTGCAATAGAATTTGCAATATCTTTTAACAATGTGGTCTTCCCTGCTTTAGGTGGCGCAACTATTAATCCTCTTTGACCTTTACCTATTGGAGAAAATATATCTATAATTCTTGAACTAATTGGTGATTTTTCACATTCCAATTGAAGTCTTTCATTTGGATAAACTGGAGTAAGGTTTTCAAAAGAAATTCTATCTCTGGCCTGCTCTGGAGCCTGATAATTAACTGCTTCTACACGTAATAATGCAAAAAATTTTTCACCTTCTTTTGGTGGTCTTACCTGGCCAGCAACTATATCCCCTGTAGAAAGATTGAATCTTCTAATTTGAGATTGAGATACGTATACATCATCATTACCATTTAATAATGAATTATGAGTATTTCTTAAAAACCCATAACCATCTGGAAGAATTTCTAATACTCCTTCATGAAAAAAATATCCAAATGATTCTGTTTGTTTACTTAGAATTTTAAATTTTAATTCATGATCTGTAAGAACAGAGTAATTTTCAATTCCGTATTTTCTTGCTAAATTATACAACTGCCTTCTTGACATCTGATTTAATTTTCCCATATCAATTTCTACAGGAATTATTTCATCCTTCTTTATATCTCTATTGTTTTCACTCACATTACCACCTCATTGTATTTAATATCAATATTTTTGATATGCTTTTAATCTATGTGTAGACTATTAAAATTTTTCAGGAAAAGTTTATTAATTATTGTAGTTATCTTAGAAGAACTGTGGAAGACCTCGTTTTAGTATAAAAATATTATACCACATTTTAACTAAAAAAATCCCGAAGAACTCGGGAATTTTTTTAGTTTTTATTAATTTTTTTATTTAAAAAGTTTTTTCAATATTGAGAAAAAGCCCCGAAAATTTCGGGGCTTTTTTAGTTTTTATTAATTTTCTGTATTTTCTTCTTTCTTTTCTATATTTTCTACTAATTGTAATAAGGATAACTCTGCTGCATCGCCTCTTCTGAAACCTATTTTTAATATTCTTGTATAACCACTTTTCCTATTTGCATCTATAAATACCTTAGCAACTTCATCTACTACTTTATTTGTAAATCTTTTGTCATTAAAATACCTGTTTATTTGTCTTCTTAATGCGACACTTCTATCTTTATTATCAGTTTCTTTAGCTTCAATAGCTTTTGTTAATATTTTTTCAACTAATGGTCTAACAGCTTTTGCTTTTGCTGTAGTAGTTATAATGCTTCCATGTTCAAATACTTCTCTGGCTAAATTTTTCAATAAAGCATTCCTATGTGAAGCATATCTGCTTAATTTATTTATCTTTACTCTATGTCTCATAATACTTAGGCTCCTCCCTTCTGGATCTCATCATAATCCAATTGGAATTTTTCTTGTAATTCTTTTCGAATTTCATCTAATGATTTTTTTCCAAAATTCTTAATTTTCATTAATTCTTCTGGATCCTTTTTAAGGATGTCTCTAACTGTATGTATTTTTTCTCTTTTTAAACAATTTTTAGCTCTCTTGCTTAAATCAAGTTCATCTATTTTTGTTTCTAATATTTCAATATTAATATTTTTAAATTCTTCTTCAACTTCAGGAGAAGCTGGTTTTTCTTCAGATAAGAGGGATTCCCCAGCTTCAATTACTGGTGGATTTTCCTCTAAACCAGCCAAATCTTCTCTCCAGGAAGCATATATAATGTTAAAGTGTTCTATTAATATCTTAGTTGCTTTAACTAAAGCTTCTTTTGGATCAATAGATTTCTTTGTCCAAATTTCTAAAATTAATTTATCATAGTCAGTTCTTTTACCAACACGAACATTCTCTGTTAAATAATTAACTCTTATAACTGGGCTATAAACTCCATCAATATAGATATATTCTATATCTTTAGAAAGATCCATTTCTGAAGTTGATACAAATCCTTTTCCAATTGTTGCATATAATTCCATTTCAAATTTTTTAGCTGCATTCATTGTTGCAATTTTCAATTCTGGGTTCGCAACTTCAATACCTGCTGGTGTAATTATATCTCCTGCTTTAATTTCAGAAGGACCCATTTTATCTATTCTTAAAACTATAGGTTCTTTTAAATTACTAATATTATCAAAGTCTAAAACCTTTAATTCAACTTTTTTTAGATTAACTGTAATTTCTAAAATATCCTCTTGAACGCCTTCCATTACATCAAATTCATGCAATTTTCCAGGAATTCTAATACTGGTAATAGCTAATCCTGGTATTGAGGATAATAATACTCTTCTTAATGCGTTACCTATTGTAACTGCATATCCTCTTTCTAAAGGCGACAAGACAAATCTTCCATATTTGTATTCCAATTCTTCCGATTCTTCCAAAGTTTCCAATATCATTTTTTCTGGTTTTACAAATTCCATTCATTACCCCAATTTAGCTTCTCTAAATTGGAGTGCACCCCTTTCTTTTTGTTAGGCGCGTTTTTGCGATAATCAAAATAGTCATAAATATTATTTTGAGTAAAGCTCGATAATAGCTTGTAAATCTACAGGTACTTCCATTTCATCTAAAATAGGTAATCTTAAGAAAGAACCTTTAAATGCATTGTAGTCTACTTCTATCCAATCTAATCTTTTATTTGCTTTTTGAGCTAATTCAATTCCCTGTTTAATTGGTAAAATTGATCTACTTTTTTCTTTCACTTCAATAACATCTCCTGGTTTTACCCTATATGATGGTATATCTACTTTTCTACCATTTACTAAGAAATGTCCATGTCTTACTAATTGTCTTGCTGTTCTTCTATTTACAGCATATCCCATTTGATATACAACATTATCTAATCTTGTTTCTAATATTCTCATTAAATTTTCTCCTGTGTTACCTTCTTTTCTGGATGCTTCTTCAAAATATCTTCTAAATTGTCTTTCTAATATACCATAAATTCTTTTTAAAGCTTGTTTTGCCCTCAATTGTAATCCATATTGTGTAGGTTTCTTTGTTTGTTTTCCGTGTTGTCCTGGTGCATATGGTCTTCTTGCAAGAGCACATTTATCTGTATAACATCTTTCACCTTTTAAATATAATTTAAATCCTTCTCTTCTACAAAGTTTACAAAGAGATCCTATATATCTTGCCATTACATTCCCTCCTCTTTGGCCTTACATTCCTTTTCTTTTCTTTGGTCTACAACCGTTATGAGGTATTGGAGTTTTATCTTTAATATTCTCAATTACCAAACCTGCAGCTTGTAAAGTTCTTATTGCTGATTCCCTTCCAGCACCTGGTCCTTTTACATAAACGTCTAATCTTTTCACACCATATTTTAAAGCTTCTTTTGCAACTTTATCTGCTGCTAACTGTGAAGCATATGGTGTTCCTTTTTTTGTTCCTGAAAAACCAGCTGTTCCACCGCTTGCCCAAAATAAAGCATTTCCTGATGGATCTGTCAATGTAATAATCGTATTATTAAATGTGGATTGAATATGTACAACTGCTTTTTCAAGAGAAATCTTCTTTTTCTTTTGACTTGTTCTTCTAGCCATAGCTAAACCTCCTTATTACTTTTTCTTACCGATTTTTGAAGGTCTTGGACCTTTTCTTGTTCTTGCATTTGAATGAGTCTTTTGACCTCTAACTGGTAATCCATTTTTATGTCTATACCCTCTGTATGATCCAATTTCTATTAACCTTGCAATACTTTTTTGAACTTCCTGTCTTAATTCACCTTCAACAAGATAATGCTCATTGATATAATGTGTTATCTTACTAATTTCATCATCTGTTAATTCTTTTGCCCTTTTATCAGGGTCAACGCCTGTTGCTTCTAAAATTTCCATTGCTCTATGTTTTCCTATACCATAAATGTATGTAAGAGCAATGAATAACTTCTTGTTATTTGGTACTTCAACACCCAAAATACGTGGCATTCAAATTTCCCTCCTTTAAAAATTATCCTTGTCTTTGGTTATGCTTAGGATTTTTGGAACAAACTACCCATACTCTGCCTTTTCTTCTAATAACTCTACAGTGTTCACATCTCTTTTTTACTGAGGCTCTTACTTTCATTTGCTCATTCCTCCTCGTTACTTGGATTTCTTTTAATTCTCTCTCTACGTATTATTCTACCTCTATTTAAATCATAAATTGATACTTCAACTATTACTCTATCTCCAGGTACTAATCTTATAAAATTCTTTCTCATCTTGCCTGAAATATGTGCTAAAATCATATGTCCATTATCCAATTCTACTCTGAAAGTAGCATTTGGTAAAGATTCAACAATATGACCTTCCATTACAATTACATCATCTTTCTTTGCCACGATCATCACCTCTCGGGCTAATCTAATATTGTTAATACTTCTGGACCATCCTTAGTTACTACAAACGTATTTTCATAATGCGCTGCTAAAGAATTATCTGCAGTAACTGCTGTCCAACCATCCTCTAACACTTCTACTTTCCAATCTCCCATAGAAACCATAGGTTCAACAGCAAAAGTCATCCTTTCCCTAATTAAAGGACCTTTACCTTTTTGACCATAATTTGGTATTTGTGGGTCTTCATGTAACTTTCTTCCCACACCATGACCAACATATTCTTTAATAATAGAAAAACCAAAAGATTCTACATAAGTTTGAATTGCATTGCCGATATCTCCTATCCTATTTCCTGGAATAGCTTGTTCAATCCCAATCCAAAACGATTTTTCAGTAATTTCTACTAATTTTTTTACTTTTTCACTTACTTCACCTATTATAAATGTTCTTGCTGCATCTGCTATATATCCATCTAAGGTTAGTCCATATCTATTGATACAATATCCCGTTTTTAAAAATTTTTTCTTTTAATGGAAAACCGTGTACAATTTCTTCATTCATTGAAATACATGTTGCATAAGGGAATCCACCATATCCTTTAAATGTTGGAATAAAACCTTTTTCTTTCATATAGCTGTTTACAAATTTTTCAACTTCATATGCATTTGAACCTTCAACAACTAAATCTTTTATTTTCTCAAAGAGGATAGCGAGCTGCCTACCAGCTCGCCTCATCTTATCAACTTCAGATTGTGTTTTTATTAAAATCATATTATCCCTTCCAATATATTAAACACTTCTTTTGTAACTATTTCTACCGTTCCACTACCGTCTACTGTAAAGAAATGATTATATTTTTTATAAAATTCGATTACAGGATATGTTTTCTCCATATAAACATTGTATCTATCTCTTACTACATCTTCTTTATCGTCGTCTCTTTGAATTAATTCAGCTCCACATACATCACATTTGTTTTCTACTTTTGGTTTTAAAGTGATTATGTTATAGATTTTTCCGCATTTTGGACATATTCTTCGTGATGTAATTCTTCTTACAACTGTTTCTTCATCTACTTCAAGATAAATTATTCCCGTAATAGGATTATTCATTTCATCTAATATTTTTTCCAATGCTTCTGCTTGAGGAAGAGTTCTTGGATAACCGTCTAAAATAAATCCTTTTTCAACATCATTTTTACTTAATCTATCTTTTATGACATCTAACATAATATCATCTGAAACCAATTGACCACTGTCTAAAATAGATTTTACCTTTTTACCAAGTTCACTACCTGAAGCTACAGCTTCTCTCAACATATCCCTGTAGAAATATGAGGAATACCATATTTTTTAGATACTTCTTTAGCTATTGTACCTTTTCCAGCTCCAGGAGGCCCAAAAAATAATAAATTTAGTTTTGACATAATTATCTCCTCCGCGGAGTTTCCCTTTCTTCATAAAGCCTTCGTATTGTCTTGTGATCATATGAGCTTCGATTTGTTGCATTATATCTAAGGAAACACCAACTGCAATAAGTGCCGATGTACCACCAATCCAGATATTAACTCCTGATGCACTTCTAATAATATATGGTAATAATGAAATTACCACTAAGAACAATGCACCTATAAAGGTTACTCTCATCATAGTTTTTGTTATATAATCTGATGTTGGTTTTCCAGGCCTAATTCCTGGAATAAATCCACCATATTTTTTTATATTTTCTGATATATCATTTGGATCAATAACAACTGAATTATAGAAATAAGCAAAGAAGAAAATTAATAATGCATAAATGATTAAATATATTGGTGTTCCATATCCAAACCATCTGCTAACCCATTGAGCTCCTGTTGCCGTTGCTAACATTGAAGGCAATGTCATTATTGCTGAAGCAAAGATAATTGGTAAAACTCCTCCACCATTAACCTTTATAGGTATATATGTTGAAGCACCACCATAAATTTTGTTTCCAACAACTCTTTTGGCATATTGAACATTAATTCTTCTTTCAGAAGTTTGTAAATATACTGTGCCTATTACTACAGCTATTGCGACAATAATTAATATTACCCATTCGAATACGCTTAATCTTCCTACTAAACCACTTGCTATATATTGTGGGAATCTGGAAACAATACCAGCAAAAATCAACACAGAAATACCATTACCAATACCTTTTTCTGTTATCATTTCACCCAACCATAATAAGAACATTGTACCAGCTACTATAGATGATGTTGCTATTAATACAAAAATAAAGTAATTCAAATTAGGAGATCTGTAATTTGCAACTCCCAAAGATAAGAAAAATCCTTGAAGTAAAGCAAGACCTAATGTAACCTGTCTTGTTAATTTTCCAAATCTTTTTCTACCCTCTTCCCTTCTTTTAACATTTCTTTCAAACTTGGTATTACTGAAGCTAATAATTGTAAAATAATTGATGCATTAATATAAGGAGTTACACTTAAAACAAAAATAGAAAATCTTTTTAATGATCCACCAGTAAATACATCAAAAAAACTAATAAGTCCCTGTGATGTTCCGCCTAAACCAGCTATAAAGCCTTCCCATCTTGCCAAGTCTATTCCTGGTATAGGAATGTATATACCCACTCTAAAAGCAATTAAAGCTAATAATGTAAATATAATACGATCCCGGAGTTCCGGGATCTTCCACATATTTTTAAATGCTTCCTTCATTACTGAATCACCTCGACACTTCCGCCGGCTGATTCGATTTTTTCTTGTGCTTTTTTACTAAATGCATGTGCTTTAACTTTTAATGGTTTTGTTAATTCACCATTTCCTAATACTTTAACACCGTCTTTTATTTTCTTAATTATTTTCTTCTCTAATAATTTTTCTGGTGTCACTTCTTCATTTGCTTCAAATTTACTTTCTAATACAGAAATATTTACTTCTGCATAAACTTTCTTAAATGGAGCATTTGTGAATCCATATTTTGGTATTCTTCTAAACAAAGGTGTTTGACCACCTTCAAAGCTTGGTCTTACTTTTCCTTTACCTCTTGACTTTTGACCTTTATGACCTTTTCCACCTGTTTTTCCTAACCCTGAGCTCCAACCTCTTCCGGTTCTCTTAGCAACTTTTCTTGATCCTTCGGCGGGTTTTAAGTCTGATATTTTAAGAGACATATTTGCTACCCCTCATTCTTCAATTTCTTCAACCTTCACGAGATGTTGTACTTTTGTTATCATACCTCTTATTTCTGGTCTATCTTCTTTTATTACTTCTTGATTTGGCTTTCTTAACCCTAAGGCATCTAAGGTGGCGAGTTGTCTATAATTTTTTCCCGCTCTTCCTCTTATAAGTTTTATTTTTAATTTAGCCATTTCTCTTATCCCTCCTTATGGGCACCTTGGAATACCTTTGTAACACTCAAGTCTCTGAGTTCTGCATATTCTTTTGGTGATTTTAATTCTTTTAATCCATTCAAAGTAGCTTTAGATAAGTTAATTGCTGTTGTTGAACCTAAAGCTTTTGAAAGGATATTATGAACTCCTGCTAACTCAACAACAGCACGAACTGCTGCAGAAGCTATAATACCAGTACCTGGTCCTGCTGGTTTTAAAAGAACTTTTGAAGCATCCTGTCTTCCAAGTACTTCATGAGGAATAGTTCCATTTTTTACAGGAACTTCTATCATATTTTTCTTTGCATTTTGTATTGCTTTTCTAATTGCTTGTGGGACTTCTCTTGCATTTCCACTTCCTACTCCAACTTTTCCATTTCTATTTCCTACTACAGCTACAACCCTAAATGAGATATTTTTTCCACCTGTAGTAACCTTTGTAACTCTCCTAATTTCTATTATTCTTTCTTCAAACTCTTCAGCAGCTGCTGAAGCCATTAAATTTTTATCTAAGGCCATTTCCTGTCTACACCTCCTTAAAAGTCAAGACCTGCTTCACGTGCAGCATCAGCTAATGCTTTTATCTTTCCATGATATTTGAAGCCGCCTCTATCAAATGATACTTTTGATACTCCTTTTTCTAAAGCTTTTTTAGCAATTAATTTTCCAACTTCTTTAGCAGCTTCAATATTCCATGTTTTTTCTAATTTGAAATCTTTATCTACAGTAGAAGCAGCTGCTATTGTATGACCTTTTGTGTCATCTATAATTTGAACGTATATATGTTTATTGCTCTTGAAAACTGCCATTCTTGGTCTTTCAGGAGTTCCAAAAACTTTTCTTCTAACCCTTAAATGTCTTTTTCTTCTTAATTTTTTCTTTTGGATGGGTTTAATCATCTGGTCAGCCTCCCTTAAACTTTCTTACCTTGTTTTCTGATAATTACCTCACCAACATATTTGATACCTTTTCCTGAATATACATTTGGTTTTCTAAATCTCTTAATCTTTGCAGCAACTTCACCAACTAAATATTTATCAATTCCTTTAACTATTACTTTGTTTGGTGCTGGTACTTCAATTGTTATTCCTTCAGGTGGAAGGTATTCAATTGGGTGAGAATATCCTAATTGTAATACTAATTTAGAACCTTGCATTGCCGCTCTATAACCAATACCTATTATTTCTAATTCTTTAGAAAAACCTTCTGTTACGCCTTTAATCATATTTTTTAACAATGATGCATAAGTTCCTTGAAACATATTTATTCTTTTTGCATCACTTTTTCTCTTCATCGAAGTTTCGTTTCCTTCAACTTTTATTTTATTATCTTCAATTACAAATTTAACATATGGTAAATATTCTTGAGTTAATTCTCCTTTTGGACCTTTAACTTTAATTAAATTATCGTTAATTGTCACTTCTACTCCATTTGGTATATCTATTGGATTTTTTGATATACGTGACATTTATTCAGCACCTCCTACCAAACGTAACAAATTAATTCTCCACCGACTCCAAGTTCTCTTGCTTCTTTGTCGGTAAGAACACCTTTTGAAGTTGAAATTATTGATATACCCATTCCACCTTTTACTACTGGAATTTTATCTTTAGAAACATATATTCTTCTACCAGGTTTTGAAACCCTGATGATGCTGTGTATAACGTGTTGTTTATTTTTTCTGTCACCTTTATATTTTAATTGAATTTTTAATATTCCTTGTTTTCCATCTTCAATAAATTTATAATCTTTAATGTAACCTTCTCTTTTTAATATTTCAGCTATATTTCTTTTTAAGTTTGATGCTGGAATTTCTACACTTTCTTTCATAACAAGATTTGCATTTCTTATTCTTGTAAGCATATCTGCTACGGGATCACTCCACATTAAGATTCCCTCCTTACCAACTTGCCTTTTTAACGCCTGGTAATTTTCCTTCCAAGGCTAATTTCCTGAAACATACTCTACATAAACCAAATTCTCTATATACAGCTCTAGGTCTTCCACAAACTATACATCTTGAATATTCTCTTGTTTTATATTTTTTAGGTTTTCTCCACCTAGCAACCATTGATTTCTTTGCCATTATTTACCTCCTCCTTAATCTCTCTTGAAAGGGAAGCCCATTAATTGAAGGAGTTTTCTTGCTTCCTCATCTGTCTTTGCAGTAGTTACGATAGTAATATCCATACCCTGAACTCTTTTTACTTGATCAGGTTTTAATTCTGGAAATACTAATTGTTCTGTTAAACCAAATGTATAATTTCCTCTTCCATCAAAACTATTAGGATTCATACCTCTAAAGTCTCTTAATTTTGGAAAAATTATATTTATTAATTTAAATAAGAAATTATACATTTTTACATTTCTCAATGTAACTTTTGCACCAATAGGCATACCTTCTCTTAATTTGAAGTTAGCAACACTCTTTTTTGCTCTTGTAACTACAGCCTTTTGACCTGTAATTAAAGACAATTCTTGAGCGTGTTTTTCAACAACGTCAGCATTCCTAGCGCCCTCGCCAATACCCATATTTACAACTATTTTAACGATTTTTGGAACTTCATGAATGTTTTTATATCCAAATTCTTTCATGAGGGCTGGAACTACTTCTTTTTCATACTCTTCTTTTAATGGAATGTATTCATATCTCATAATCTATTCCTCCCTCATTAAACCTTATCTATAATTTCGTTACATTTTCTACAAATTCTTACTTTTCTACCTTCTTCTAAGAATCTGTATCCAACTCTTGTTGGCTTGCCACAACTTGGACAAACAACCATAACTTTACTTGCATGAATTGGTGAAGGTTGTTCAATAATTCCACCTTCTCTTAATTGTTGAGTTGGTCTTTGATGCTTTTTTACTATATTTACATTCTCAACGATGACTTTATTTAATTTAGGAATTACTCTTAAAACTCTACCTTCTTTACCTTTATCTTTACCAGAAATTACTTTAACTAAATCACCCTTTTTTACTTTCATGCTCTCACCTCACCATACTTCTTGTGCAAGAGATGCTATTTTTGTATAACCGGCTTCTCTTACTTCTCTAGCAATTGGTCCAAACACACGTGTACCAACAGGCATATTGTTTTTATCAATTAAAACCGCTGCATTTTCATCAAATCTTATGTGAGAACCATCTTTTCTTCTTATTTCTTTTTTGTTCTTACAACTACAGCTTTTACTACTTGACCTTTTTTTATATCTGTGTGTGGAATTGCTTCCCTAACAGAACAAACTACTACATCTCCTATTGTACCTACTGATTTGTGAAATCCGCCTAAAACTCTTATTACTCTTAAAACTTTTGCTCCTGAATTATCTGCTGCTCTTAAGTAACTTTCGGCCTGGATCATTATGCGTCACCCCAACTTCTTCCACTGTTTCGGGTGTTTCATTATTTTTTTCCGCAAAAATATTCTTTTCAACAATCCTTATAACCTTCCATGTTTTTGTTTTTGAATATGGTTTTGTTTCTTCGATTTCTACAATATCTCCCAAACCACATTCATTATTTTCATCATGAGCATGGAATTTTTTTGACTTTTTAACGAATTTTTTATATATAGGATGTTTTATTTTTCTTTCAACCTTGACAACAACAGTTTTGTCCATTTTGTCGCTAACAACTTCGCCTATTAATGTTTTTTTAGGCATTACTCATTACCTCCTTATACCCAATTCCCTTTGTCTGAGAATTGTTTTTATTCTAGCTATGTCTCTTCTTACCATCTTTATGGAAGCAGTATTTTTTATTTGACCTAATTCATGTTGAAATCTCATTTCAAATAATTTTTTCTTGGACTCTTCTAATTTTGCTTTTAATTCATCATCTGTTAAGTTGATTAATTCTGCTACTTGTTTCTTCATTTTGCTTCCCCCTTATGTGGTACCTGGGTACTATTTTTGTTTTGATAGGTAATTTAGTTGCTGCGTATTCTAATGCTTCTTTTGCTAATTCTTCGGAAGTTCCAGCAATTTCAAATAATACTTTTCCTGGTTTTACTACTGCTGTCCATCCTTCTACATCACCTTTACCTTTACCCATTCTTGTTCCGATTCCTTTTGAAGTTATTGGTTTGTCAGGGAATATTTTTATCCAGATTTTACCATTTCTTTTTAATGTTCTAACCATTGCTAACCTACATGCTTCAATTTGTTGTGAAGTTATTAAAGCTGGCTCAAGAGCTTTTAAACCCCATTCGCCAAAGTCAACTAATGTTCCACCTTTGGCATTACCCTTCATTTTACCTCTTTGTATCTTTCTATATTTATATCTTTTTGGCATTAACATTTACATCACGCCCTCCTTTAGTTCATAACTGAGTGTCGCCTTTATAAACCCATACTTTGATTCCGATTGTTCCAGACAATGTTTGTGCTTCAGCAGTTCCATAATCAATATCTGATCTTAAGGTTTGTAAAGGTAATCTTCCTTCCATATACCATTCAGTTCTAGCAATTTCAGCACCGTTAAGTCTTCCAGAAACCATAATTTTAATTCCTTTTGCACCCTTCTTTAAAGCAGCTGATATAGCTCTTTTCATAGCTCTTTTATAAGAAGCTCTTTTTAATATTTGTGCTGAAATATTTTCAGCAATTAACAATGCATTTACTTGAGGGTTTCTAATTTCATCAATATTTATTCTTACATTCCTATCATTAACCATTTTTTCAATTTCTTTCTTTAATCCTTGAATTTCTACACCTTTTCTTCCGATGATTATTCCAACTCTTACTGCTTTTATTGTAATATTTATTTGTGTTGAAGATGGTCTTTCAATTAAAATATCTCCAATTCCTGCTTCATAGTATTTATTCTTTATATAATCTCTTATTTTTAAATCTTCTTTTAGAAATTCTGCATAATTATCTTCACTAAACCAATTAGCTTTCCATGGTTTTGATATTCCTAACCTAAATCCATATGGATGTACTTTTTGACCCACGGACATTCCACCTCACTTCTGAGATTTTAACTCTTTTTCTTTTTCTCTGTCTCTAACTACAACAGTAATATGTGCCAATCTTTTTTGTAAAATATCAGCTCTTCCTCTTCCTCTTGGCCACAATCTCTTCATTCTTGGACCGTCATTTACATATACTTCAGCAACGTATAAATCATCAGCATTTAAACCAAAATTATTTTCAGCATTCGCAATTGCAGATACCAAAATTTTATATGTTAATCTTGCAGCTTTTTTAGGGCTAAACATTAATATCTGTAAAGCTTCATCAACATTTTTTCCTCTAATTGCATTAACAACTGATCTTGCTTTTTTAGGGGAAATTCTTAAGTATTTTGCTGTAGCTTTTGCTTCAATTTTTGGCTGTGCTGCTTCAGCTTCTTTTCTTAATTTATGAAAAACTGATCTTTTCAATCTTTTACCATCTTGAACTCTTGATACAGCCATAGTTACGTCCCTCCTCATTTCACCTTACCTTTTTTAGCCTTCTTGTCAGCATGACCACCAAATCTTCTTGTTGGTGCAAACTCACCTAATCTATGCCCAATCATGTGTTCTGTTATATAAACAGGTATATGTTTCATACCATTATGTACAGCAATTGTATGTCCAATCATTTCAGGTAAAATCATAGAAGCTCTACTCCAGGTTTTTATTACCTTTTTTTCACCTTTTTCATTTAATTCTCTTACCTTTTTCAACAGACTTGGGTGTACATAAGGCCCTTTCTTTAATGATCTACTCACTAACAGCACCCCTAGGTTACTTTTTTCTTCTTCTTACTATAAATTTATCTGATTTTCTTTTACCACGTCTTGTTTTATATCCTTTTGCAGGTGTTCCCCATGGACTTCTTGGAATATGTCCTTTACTTGCACCTTCACCACCACCCATTGGGTGATCAACTGGGTTCATAGCCATACCTCTTACATGTGGCTTTTTACCTAACCATCTTGTTCTACCTGCTTTACCGAATACTTCATTTATATGATCTTCATTTCCTACCATTCCTATTGTAGCCATACACTTTACATGAACTCTTCTCAATTCGCTTGATGGCATTCTTAATAATGCATAATTTCCTTCTTTTGCCATTAATTGTGCATATGTTCCTGCTGATCTAGCAATTTTAGCACCTTTTCCAGGTTCGAATTCTATATTATGAATAATTGTACCTACTGGAATATTTTCTAATGGTAATGCATTACCTGGTTTTATTTCTGCATTTGGACCTGAAATAATTTCTTCTCCAACTTTTATTCCTTTTGGAGCTAAAATATATCTTTTTTCACCATCTGCATATACCAATAATGCAATTCTTGCACTTCTATTTGGATCATATTCAATAGATACTACTTTTGATGGAATTCCAAATTTTTCTCTTTTAAAATCAATAATTCTGTATCTTCTCTTATGTCCACCACCTCTATGTCTCATAGTAACTCTACCATATGAGTTCCTACCACCTGATTTTTTGAGAGGTTGTATTAAAGATTTTTCCGGGGCGGACTTTGTAATTTCTGAAAAATCAGTGATTATCATAAATCTCCTTGAAGGAGTTGTTGGTTTAAATTTTTGAGACCCATTCTAACTCACCTCTCCTTATAAATTACCTTGAAGCTCTTTTATAACGTATCCTTCAGCTAATTTTACTATTGCTTTTTTCCAAACCCTTGTTTTTCCTTCAAATCTTCCTAATCTTTTTGGCTTTGGCTTTACATTCATCACGTATACCTTTTCTACTTTTACATTAAATATATCCTCAACAGCTTTCTTTATTTCTGGTTTTGTTGCATCTTTTGCTACTTCAAAAGTGTATTTATTTTCACCCATTAGCATGTATGTTTTTTCTGTGAGGACCGGCCTTATAATTATGTCATAATTAAATTGTTTTTTATCCATTAGCCGAGCACCTCCTCGATTTTAGCTACTGTATCCTTTGTAAGTACAACTTTTTCATTATTTATTAAATCGAATACATTTAAACCGTCAATATTAACCTTTTTATTATCTTTTCCCTGATTTGGATTATCTGCAATAATAACCTTTACTCCAGGAATATTTCTAGCTGATAATTTTACGTTTATATATTCTTCTTTTTTCCAAGGTAATACAATTAAAGTCTTTGTATTTTCAAATCCAAAATTTTTCAAAACTTCTTTCATCGATTTTGTTCTTGGGTTTTCAAAAGTCAAATCATCTATTACCACTAAATTATTTTCTTTTACTCTTACACTTAATGCAGATTTTAAAGCCAATTTTTTCATTTTCTTTGTTAATTTCTTTGACCAATCTCTTGGTTTTGGACCAAATGTAACTCCTCCATGTCTCCATAAAGGGGATCTTGTTGACCCTGCTCTTGCTCTACCTGTATGTTTTTGAGACCATGGTTTTCTTCCTCCACCTCTTACTTCAGCTCTTGTTTTTGTCGAAGCAGTTCCTCTTCTTCTGTTTGTTAATTGCATATCAACGTATCTGTATAACACGTCCATATTTGGTTCAATTGAAAAAATAGAATCTTTAACTTCTATTGTTCCAATTTTTTCACCTTTAACTGAATAAAGGTCTAATTGAGCCATTTTCTTTTACCTCCTCGTTCTTCATTTTCGGGCTTACTTCTTTATTGCTTCTCTAATTATTAATAATCCACCCTCGCACCTGGAACTCCACCTTTAACTGCTATAAGATTATTTTCTTTATCTATTTTCACAACTTCTGAGTTTAATACTGTCACTTTTTCATTTCCATACTGTCCAAACATCTTTTTACCTTTGAATACTTTTGCTGGTTCTGTATGATTACCTGTTGAACCTAACGCTCTATGGAATTTAGAACCGTGCGTTTTTCTTCCTCCACCAAAATTCCATCTTTTCATAACACCTGTGTAACCTCTACCTTTTGACCACCCAGTTACATCTACTTTTTCTCCTTCTTCGAATACCGTTACATCAATGATCTGTCCAATTTCATAAGCATCTACATCTTCAACTTTGAATTCTTTTAAAACTCTCATTGGTTTTACACCAGCTTTTTTGAATATTCCAAGTTTTGGTTTGTTAACTTTATGCTCTTTTAATTCTTCAAAACCAACTTGGATAGCTGTGTAACCATCTTTTTCTTCTGTTTTCTTTTGTACTACAACACATGGTCCAGCTTTGATAACTGTGACCGGGATGGCTTTACCATCTTTATAAACTCTTGTCATACCTACTTTTCTTCCTAAAATACCCTTCATGCTAATTCACCTCCAGAGCCCGATCATAAATTAAGCTTTCATATCTACTGATACACCTGATGGTAATTGTATCTTTAATAATTGTGTAACTGTTTCTTGAGTTGCATCGTAAATATAAATGACTCTTTTATGTACTCTTTTTTCAAATTGTTCTCTTGAATAATTGTATTTATGTGGCGATCTAATTACTGTATAAATTGTTTTTTCTGTTGGTAATGGGATTGGTCCTGAAACCTTTGCATTACTTTGTTTTACTGCATCAATAATCTTTTGAGCAGATTCATCTAACAATCTATGATCATAAGATTTTAATCTTATTTTGATCAATTTTTTTGCCATATAAACCCTCCTTTAAGCATTTAGCAAAGGGAGCGTGGAAGCTCCCCGATTTTATATTTTATAGTAAAAACTTTGCAAAAAGATTTTATTATTCTACTATTTCTGTAACAACACCTGCACCAACTGTTCTTCCACCTTCACGAACAGCAAATCTCATGTTCTTTTCTAAAGCTACAGGGTAAATTAATTCTACTGTTGTTACAATATTGTCACCTGGCATTACCATTTCTGCTCCACCATCAAATTCTAACAATGTTCCTGTAACATCAGCTGTTCTAATGTAGAATTGTGGTCTGTAACCTTTTTTGAATGGAGTATGTCTTCCTCCTTCTTCTTTCTTCAATACATAGATTTGAGCTTTGAATTTTTTGTGTGGTGTAATTGATCCTGGTTTTGCTAATACCTGACCTCTCCACACTTCATCTTTATCAATACCTCTTAATAAACAACCAACGTTGTCACCAGCAATACCTTCGTCTAATAATTTTCTGAACATTTCTACACCAGTTACAACTGTTTTTCTGATTTCATCTGTCATACCAACGATTTCTACTTCATCGCCTGGGTGAATAGCTCCTCTTTCAATTCTTCCTGTAACAACTGTACCTCTACCAGTAATTGAGAATACGTCTTCAACAGGCATTAAGAATGGTTGATCTACTGGTCTTTGTGGTTCTGGGAAGTAGCTATCTACTGCATCCATTAATTCATATATTTTTTGTACCCATGGATCGTCTTGAGAATCTGCTTCTAATGCTTTTAATGCTGAACCTTTAATTACAGGAACTTCATCTCCTGGGAATTCGTATTGACTTAATAATTCTCTAACTTCCATTTCAACTAATTCGATAATTTCTTCATCATCAACCATATCTGTTTTATTTATGAATACAACGATTGCTGGAACGTTAACCTGTCTTGATAACAATACGTGTTCTCTTGTTTGTGGCATAACACCATCTGTTGCTGCAACAACTAAGATAGCACCATCCATTTGAGCTGCACCAGTGATCATGTTTTTGATGTAGTCAGCGTGACCTGGACAGTCAATATGTGCATAGTGTCTGTTATCTGTTTCGTATTCAACGTGTGCAATATTAATTGTAATACCTCTAGCTTTTTCCTCTGGAGCTTTATCAATTTGTTCGAATGGTGTGAAATCTGCGTATCCTTTCATTGCTAATGATTTTGTAATAGCTGCTGTTAATGTTGTTTTACCATGGTCAATATGTCCGATAGTACCAATGTTCATATGTGGTTTACTTCTGACGAACTTTTCTTTTGCCATTTTTTTCCCTCCTCTATCTTTTGTGATGCATTATTATTTATTTATTATTTTCTCTGCTACTGAAGAAGGAACTTCTTCATAATGAGAGAATTGAATTGATTGTGTAGCTCTACCTTGAGATAATGATCTTAATACTGTTGCATAACCGAATAATTCTGATAATGGAACCAATGAGTGAATTAACCTCGTATTTGTATTTCCTACATTTTCAAAGCCTTCAATTCTACCTCTTCTTGAGTTTAAGTCAGCAATAATGTCACCCATATATTCTTCTGGAGTTGTAATATCAACTTTCATTATTGGTTCTAATAATACTGGATTTGCTTTTCTAGCAGCATCTTTTAAGGCCATAGAACCTGCAATTTTAAAGGCCATTTCTGAAGAGTCAACTTCATGATATGAACCGTCATATAACGTTGCTTTAATTCCAACCATTGGATAGCCAGCTAAAATTCCAGATTGCATTGCTTCTTTTATACCTGCTTCAACTGCTGGAATATATTCTTTAGGAATAATACCTCCAACAATCTTATCTTCAAATTCCAATACTTTTGTATTATCAATAGGTTCAATTTTAATTTTAACATGACCGTATTGCCCTCTACCACCAGATTGTCTGATATATTTGGTTTCTACATCTGCTGTTCCTCTAATAGTTTCTCTATATGCAACCTGTGGTTGTCCAACTTTTACTCCAACTTTAAATTCTCTCTTTAATCTATCTACAATAATTTCTAAATGCAATTCTCCCATTCCAGAAAGAATTGTTTCTCCAGTTTCATGATCGAGTTTAACATTTAAACTTGGATCTTCTTCAATCAATGCTTGTAATGCCTTAGATAATTTTGCTTCATCATTTTTTGTTTCCGGTTCAATAGAAAGCGATATAACTGGTTCAGGAAATTCTAATTTTTCTAATACAATTGATTCATCTTCTGAAGTTAATGTATCGCCTGTAGTTGTGTTTTTTAAACCAATTATAGCTACTATATCCCCTGCTCTGATATAATCTACTTCTTCTCTTTGGTCTGAATGCATGAATAATAACCTTGAAACTCTTTCTTTTTTACCTTTTGTAGTATTTTTTACATAACTTCCCTTTTGTAATTTACCTGAATATACTCTGGCAAATGTTAATTTACCAACAAATGGATCTACCATAATTTTAAACGCCAAAGCTACAAAAGGACCATTTTCATCTGGATGTAATTCTTTTACGAATTCACCTGTTCTTTCGTCATATGCTTTAACAGGAGGTAAATCCAATGGTGAAGGTAAATAATCCACTATTGCATCTAATACTGGTTGGACACCTTTATTTTTGAATGATGTTCCACATATAACTGGAACAAATGCACCTTCTACAGTTCCTTTTCTGATTGCTGCTTTAATTTTATCTTCTGGAATTTCTTCCCCTTCAAAGAATAATTCCATTATTTCTTCATCATATTCTGAAATTGCTGTAATTAAATCTTCTCTATATTGCTCTGCTTTTGCTACCAAATCTTCTGGTATATCTCTATATTCGTATTGTGCTCCATCTTCACTAATCCAATAAATTGCCTTCATTTTTACTAAATCTACAACACCTTCAAAGTCTGCTTCAGCTCCAATTGGAATTTGCAATGGCAACGGATTAGTACCCAATTTATCAATCATTGTTTGAACTGCATTATAAAAATCTGCTCCAAGCTTGTCCATTTTATTCATGTAAGCAATTCTTGGAACATGGTATCTATCAGCCTGTCTCCATACAGTTTCTGATTGTGGCTCAACACCTACTTGAGCATCAAATACTGCAACTGCACCATCTAATACCCTTAAAGCTCTTTCAACTTCAACTGTAAAATCCACGTGTCCGGGTGTGTCAATAATATTAATCCTATGATCTCTCCAGAAACATGTTGTGGCAGCTGAAGTAATCGTAATACCTCTTTCTTTTTCTTGTTCCATCCAGTCCATTGTAGCAGTTCCGTCATCAACAGAACCTAATTTGTGTTTTTTACCTGTATAGAACAAAATTCTTTCTGTAGTTGTTGTTTTACCTGCATCTATGTGTGCAATAATTCCTATATTTCTTGTTTTATTTAAAGCATATAACCGCTCTTTCAAAACAATCCCTCCTCAAAAAATTACCAGCGGTAATGTGCAAAAGCCTTATTGGCTTCAGCCATTTTATGTACGTCGTCTCTTTTCTTAACTGCTGCACCAACACCATTATAAGCATCTATTAATTCTTGAGCTAATTTTTCTTTCATTGGCCTTCCTGATTTATCTCTAGCAGCTTTCACTATCCATCTCAAAGCCAAAGAAATAGCTCTATCTTCTGGAACTTCAAATGGTACTTGGTAAGTAGCACCACCAACCCTTCTTGGTCTTACTTCAATTAATGGTCTAACATTCTCAACTGCTTGATGATAAACTTCTAAAGGATCTTTTTCTAATTTTTCTTTAATTATATCAAATGCACCATACACAATTGATTGTGCAACAGTTTTTTTACCATCTTTCATTATTCTAACTACTAATTTAGAAACTAATGTATCATTATATATTGGATCAGGAGTAACTGGTCTCTTTGGCGCTCTTCTTCTTCTCATTTACTTACCTCCTTACTTCTTAGGTCTTTTTGTCCCGTATTTACTTCTGCTTTGTTTTCTTCCTTCAACACCAGCTGTATCTAATGTTCCTCTAATTATTTTATATCTTACACCTGGTAAGTCTTTTACCCTTCCACCTCTTATTAATACGTTTGAGTGCTCTTGCAAGTTATGACCTTCACCTGGGATATATGCTGTAACTTCAATTCCATTTGAAAGTCTAACCCTTGCAATTTTTCTTAAAGCTGAGTTAGGTTTTTTAGGAGTCATTGTTGAAACCCTCACACAAACTCCTCTTTTTTGAGGGTTACTTTGTAATGCTGGTGACTTTGATTTTTTCTTGATTTGTTTTCTTCCATATCTTACAAGCTGATTTATAGTTGGCATAGTATTTTCTATTCCTCCTTTCAATATTTTAAAAAATACCAAGTGTATTTTACCGCAGGTCTTTTTAATTTTCAATTAAAATGTTGTGATATTTTTGTGAAGTTACGAATATGTTAAACCGTATTTTACGCATAACATCAACATTTTCAAACAATATATATTTTTTCATTTTTTCTAAACAGCATTATTAGACTATTTTAGTTTTTTTAATAAAATAAATCTTTCCCTATATGTTTTATTTTACTCGCTTTATACAAAAATAGCTTTATTATTTTGTTACGATATAATACACGGTTTTGGGTGTTTTGTTAAAAAACTACAAAACTATTGTTGAATTTTTTCCATAAACTTCTTCTGCACTCATTTTAAAATCTTCATTATAATTCTTACTTAAAACAAATAATACCCTTCTTTTAACTACTGGTAAGTCAACATAACCATCGGTAAATATTATTATTCCTTCTGGCCTTAAATTTTCTTCTAAATATTCTATAGCTGGTTCTAAATCAGTATTTCCTTTTCCTTTAATTTCTATATTTTTCCAATCTCCCTGTCCATATCTTAAAATATTTTGAATACTGTTATCTATTTGAACAATATAAATTTTTGAATCGTATATTTTTGCAATTTTTTCAATTTCAGAAAAAAAAGCAGAGTATTCTTCTTCTATTATCGAGCCACTTGTATCAATTATTATTGCAATTTTTGGCCCAAATAAGTTTCTCCATCCAGGTTGATTTTCATATCTTCTATTTGGCCTCAACGGTGTTCTATATTTTTCTATAACTATTGAAGTGCCAAAAAATCTCCTTATTAGATCTTTCCAATTCTTTTGAGATTTTGATATTAATAATGAAATTGGAATTTCAAGTCCTGATGGAATATCTCCTTTGGATTTTTCATAAGCTTCACTTATAACTTCACTAACAAGATCCATAACTATTTCTTCTATTACTTCAAAATTCCCAAAATCATCATGCGAATCAATTCTATTTTCTTCAATTAATTCAAGGTCTACTTTGTTAGATTTTTCATAGAATTCTAAAATCCATTTATAATATTCTTCAGCTGTTCTATTTATGTAATTCATCGGAGGACCTACAAACATATTTTCGTTATCAGTACCACACCCTTCATCAAGTAATACATCCAGAGGTACAGAAAAGGCATCTAATTCCTTAATTTGCTGATTAATTGCTGCATCCATTGCAAGATTCCATATTTTTTTATCTTTTTTATCTTTCGGTTTTATAAAAATATGCCCATGAATAATATGAAATATTTCATGTTTCAATATCGCTTTAGCAAAAATAATTCCCCGTGCTTTTAATCTCCTTAAATTATATAATATTTTAAAACGACCTGATTTTGATATTGATAATTTTACTGTCCTAACATTTTCAGAAGGGATGTTATCAAAATACATTTTTAAATAATTATAAAATATACTTTCCTTCCCTAATTCTATCCATGCTTTTTCAATTATATCCTCCATTTTAGCACCTCAATTATTTCATTTAAATCTATATATCTATCAGGTTTTGAAGCTATATTATTATTATAATATTTATAATCTTCTGTGACATCTCTTATTATATTTATATCTTTATTTTTTAATTCATTTTCAAAATCTTCCTTGTCATACTTTTTTATATGTTTCATTTCTATTTCTAGTAAATATTTTTCAGATATATTGTATTTCATTCCTCCTACTTCAATAAATTCATCTAAAACTATCTCTGGATTTTCATTCATAATATATCTTACTTTTATCACCATCTTTTTTTCAAATAGTCTTTCTATATTTTCTGGAAAATATTCCTTTTCTCTTTCGATTTTTTCATGTGGAATCTCTGTATTTGCTTTATAGGCATAATTCCATTTTTTCATCACATTATTTTTTTTCTTATTAATTGTAATCTCACTCTCTCAATTTCATTTTCTTCAGACTTTATATACCATTGTATTATTCCTATTTTTTTTATACTCCTATTTTTTAATTTCTCAGCTTCTTCATCGTTTATAATATATTTTCTTTCAATTTCTATTGACATTTTTTCCCTCCATTTTTCTTCTTCGAGGCTTTAATATTTTCAAATAAATTGGCAAATGTACTTCCCTTCGTTTAAATAATGATGGATTTGATAATAACCAACTCTTATATCTAATTGGCTTTTCATATGCTTCAACACTTGTTAAATGCAATAACGCATATATCCGCAATAAAAAACCAGCTAATATTAAAAACTGGATACCATGATATCTATCACCTAATATATGAAATGTTTTGTTTTTTAATATATTTCCAAAAAAACCTCCAATATTTGAAGCTATTATTGCTGTTATTCCAGAAACCAGGGCATATGCCCCTATATAATTTTCTGCTGGTTCAGAAACCGTTTCAAGTAATAAATTAAAAAACGTAAGGTTTATAGCAGACCATGCAAAGGCTGAAAATATGCCGTCCAATAGTATTAAACTTCTAAAATTGTAATCCGTCATTACAAAGTATAATAGTGGAGCTATAGTTGCAAGTGAAATACCTATCATTAAAATATTTTTATTTCCATATTTATCACTTAATTTTCCATAAAATGGATATAAACCTAATGTTATTAAACCTGAAACTACACTTATATTACCCAAAAATCTCGTATTTACTCCTAAAATAGCTAATTGAAAATAAGAAAAATATGGTCTTGTCAATTCTATAGCAAATGTCCATATACCAACAAATATTAAAAATGTTTGAAACTTTTCATCGTAAAATGGTTTTTTTAAACTTATTTTAGGTACGCGTTCTGTAACTTCTGGAATTTTATGAAAAATAAAAAGAATTATTGTTATAACAGAAAATACCGCCGCTAAAGATGAAACAAGTAATATACCCATTTTTTTATTTGAAAAATCCAGAAATTGCGCATATAAAAATGTAGCCAATATACCAACAGCAGATGCAAATACATTCCTTAAACCAAAATATTTACCTCTTTTCTCAAACGGAACCAACTCTCTCATCGCTGAAGTCCATATATTGCTTATAAATGTTCCAAATAATGAATATACTATCATTATTGATACAAATATCCATGAATTTTTTAAATCAAATAAAACTGCAAATGGCAATAAGACCAGGGCTCCTCTACCAATAATAGCTACAACAATAAGACTATTCTTCCTACCTTTAAACAAATTGTACCAAAAGGGGGTAAAAATTTGAAACATTTGTGAAAACACAGGAAAAGATGATACTATAGATATTTGAAATGGATTCGCATCAAAATACAATGCTATAGAAATTATTATAAATGTCTGGGTTGCCACAAAAAAAGCATTAAAAAACATCCCTTCAAATATCGATAATTTTAATGTTGTATTCAACTTTTCCACTGACAACACCACCTTTTAAGTATACTTGATTATATCATGTTATTTCTTAAATACATATATCCAGGATGTTTAAAAATTTCATATAAAATAAAAGTTATATCCTATTAAATGATTTTTATTATTTTACGAAGATTTTATTATACTTTTATATATAATGTTATATATTTAATGTTAATTACGAATAATAACAATTATTATTATTTTTATTTATTATGTAAATAGTTATAATAAATATGGTAAAAATACCAAATACATGTTAGGAGGGAGTCTTATGAAAAAGAAAAGTTTATTAGTTTTAGTTTTATTAATTATTTCCACTATTCTCTTATCTGCCTTTCCATCATATAGCGCCGGAAAAACAGCAAAAGACTTTGGAGCAAAAACGGTTTTAATTATACATTATCACCGCTTTGATAACAATTACAACGGCTGGAATTTATGGGTATGGCCTAATAAACCTCAATCCTTAGAGGGACACGCTTATCAATTCACAGGAAGAGATGAATTTGGACCTTACGCCATTATTACTTTTGACGAAAAATATACAGAATTGGGATATATTGTAAGATTAAACGAATGGCAGGCTAAAGATGTTGCAAAGGATAGATTTGTTAAAATACCGAAATCTGGAGTTGCTGAAATTTGGGTTATTACCAGTGTAGAAAAACCTTATACAAACCCAAATAATATCGATATAAGTCCAAGAATTTTGAGTGCAATTATGGATTCTCCTACTGAATTAAAAGTTAATTTAACCACTCCATTTGATACAAAAGACTGGAAAGGAAAAATCAAGGTCTTTGCTGATGATGAAAAATTAACAATAAAAAATGTCGAAAAATTAGATCCTACTGATATTTCAAAAACTACTAAAATTAAAATTATGCTTAATTCTCCTTTTAAAGATGTTGATAAAACAGTCAAAATAAAAATTTCAGGATACGTTGAGAATACTGCTATTATGAGAAATATATTAAATGATTTTTATTACACCGGAAATGATCTCGGTATAACTTATTCAAAAAAATATACTATTTTCAAAGTATGGTCTCCTGTTTCAAAAAGTGCCGAACTTTTATTATATACCAACTATAAAAATAAAAAACCAGATAAAATATATAATATGAAAAAAGATACAAATGGAGTTTGGAGTGTTAAAGTAAATGGAGATATAAAAGGATTATTTTATAAATATAGATTTTACTCATATGGTAAATATAGAGAAACCGTTGACCCATATTCAATAGCTGTTTCTATAAATTCAGAAAAATCTGCTATTGTGGATCTAAAAGATACAAACCCAAAAAATTGGAACAACGACACAAAACCACCTTTTATAAATCCGGAAGATGCTATTATATATGAAATTCATGTAAAAGATTTTACAATTAATAAGAATTCTGGTGTTCCTGAAAAATATAGAGGAAAATATCTGGGCTTAGTTCAAGAAAATACTATTGGACCAAATGGTGTAAAAACAGGATTAGACCATTTAAAAGAACTAGGTGTTACACATGTTCACATTATGCCAATTCAGGATATTTATTTTATAGATGAAACAAAATTTAAAGAACAATATGGTTGGGGATATGATCCAAAATTATATAATGTACCAGATGGTTTTTACTCAATTAACCCTTTTGACCCAAATTCAAGAATAAAAGAAGTAAAAGAAATGATAAAAAAATTCCACGAAAATGGAATTAGAGTTATTCTTGACGTTGTATATAATCATACCGCTGTTGTTGGTGAAGGCTCTGCTTTTGATCAAACTGTACCTTATTACTATTATCGAACTGATGACACCGGACATTACACAAATGGTTCAGGTGTTGGAAACGAAATAGCAACAGAAAGACCTATGGTTAGAAAATTTATTCTTGATTCTGTAAAATATTGGACAACAGAATATCATGTTGATGGTTTTAGATTTGACCTTATGGGCTTAATAGATAAAAAAACAATGAAATTAATAAGCGAAGAACTTCATAAAATTGATCCATCAATATTACTATACGGCGAACCATGGACTGGCGGAGGAAAATTACTATTTGGTAAAGGCGATCAAAAAAATATGCATATAGCGATGTTTAACGATGATTTCAGAAATGCTATTAGAGGTAGTGTATTTAACGCAAAAATAAAGGGTTTTGGATTAGGTTCTTTAGGTAAGGAAATAAAAATCAAAAGAGGAGTTGTAGGTTCTATATATTATGATTCAAGAATTAGATTATGGACAAATGATCCAGAAGAAACGATAAACTATGTTTCAAATCATGACAATCATACTTTATGGGATAAAAATGCATTAGCTTTAGGTTACGAACCATGGAAAGAAAAAATACCTCAAGAAATTGAAAATAAATTAAAGAAAGCTCAAAAATTTTCAAATGCAATTATCTTAACTTCTCAGGGAATAGCCTTTTTACATGGTGGCGTCGATTTTGCGAGAACAAAAATGGGAAATGACAATCCGTATAATAAAGAATTGCCAAATGTTTTTGATTGGTCCAGAAAATCAAAATATTATGATATTTTTAGCTATTATAAAGGATTAATAGAATTAAGAAAAGCACATCCCGCATTTAGAATGACTAATGCGGATATGATTAAGAGTCATTTAACATTCTTAAAAACCCTAAAAAAAGAATGGTTGCCTTTATAATTAAAGATAACGCAAATAATGATTCGTGGAAAAACATCATTGTAATTTATAATGCAAATTCTTCAAAAGTTAATTTTAAACTCCCACAAGGAAGATGGAATGTAGTTGTTAATGAAAAATTTGCTGGAACAAAAATTCTTGAAACTGTCAAAAATGAAATTATACTAGATTCTTTATCTGCTTATGTTTTATATCAAAAATAAATATTCCCCTCATTTAATGAGGGGGATTTTTATTTATAAATTTATACTTATAAGCTTATATATATTTTTGTATTAGACATTTTCCTCTCCTGGTAATATAATTTTAAATGTTAGAATTTTAGAATTTTCTAATATTCTAACAAATTAAAAATTTAAAATTTTAGGAGGGGAAGTATGCAAATAAAAAATGTTACTATTATTGGTGCTGGGGTATTAGGATCACAAATTGCATGGCAAACTGCATTTAAAGGTTTTAATGTCATTGTCTATGATATTAGCGAAGAATCATTAAAAAAGGCAAAAAATTTTCATAGAAATTTTAGCGAATATTTTAAACTTCATAAAAATGCAACAAGTAATGAAATAGAAAATACATTTTCAAGATTACAATATACTACAAATCTTAAAGAAGCAATTAAAGATGCTGATTTAATAAGTGAATCAGTTCCAGAAATTTTTGAAATAAAAAGGGATACATACCAGAAGCTTTCCAATTTAGCGTCTGAAAAAACTATTTTCACCACTAATTCTTCAACTATGTTGCCTTCGCAATTGGCAGATTACACGGAAAGACCAGAAAAATTCCTTGCATTACATTTTGCAAATCCAGTTTGGGAAGCCAATATCGGAGAAATTATGGGACATAAAAAAACATCACCAGAAATATTTGATATTGTTGTTAATTTTGCAAGAGAAATAGGTATGATCCCTATTCCAATAAAGAAAGAACAAAGCGGTTATGTTTTAAATTCTTTATTAGTTCCATTATTACATGCTGCAGAAACTTTATATTTCGATGGAGTTGCTGATTATAAAGATATTGATAAAACATGGATGATTAGCACTGGAGCAAAATTTGGTCCTTTTGGAATAATTGATTTAATCGGTATGAATACTTTGTATAATATCATAAAAATGCGTGGTGAAAAACTGAAAGATGAAAAAATATTAAGCAGAGCTGAAAAAATTAAAAAGAATTTTATTGATAAAAACAAACTCGGAGTAAGTACTGGTGAAGGATTTTATAAATATCCAAATCCTGAATATCAAAATCCAGAATTTTTAAAATAACTGAGGGTTAACCCTCAGTTATTTTATAATAATCCAACATAAATGTTTTGAATCTTTTAAATGCATCATTCATATATCTGTCTTTCAACCATGAAATTCCGACTTTCCATTTTATCTCAGGTCTTTTTATTTTTACTGTTTTAGCTGGAAACCCAGGATATTGCTTCACTATACTTTCCGGAATTATTGCTATTCCGACACCTTTTTCCAGCATTTTTTCTAGCAACGAATATTCACCTTCAACTATTATCTTAGGTTTAAATTTTATTTCTTTATATATTTTGTCAGTTACTTTTCTAAAATCATAATGTTCAACCAGATTTATAAAATTCTCATTTTTAAGTTCGCAAAAATCTATTTCTTTTTTGCTGATAAATGATGTTTTTTTGGAAGAGCCACTACAATATCATCTTCAAATAAAACAATAGTTTTTATATTTTCTGATTTCAATGTCGGATGAGTTATTGCAAAATCTATTTCTCCCTTTTTTAAAAGCTTTTCTGCTTCATCATAATGGGTTATAAATTGTTTTATATTTATATCTGGATTATTTTCTAAAAATTCTACTATAAATTCAGATAAAAAAGAAGCTCCCGTTGTGGCTAATGTAATATGTTTGGAGTTTTCTTCTTTTAACTCATTTATTTCTTTAATAGCAAAATTCAATTCATTAAAAATATTATCCACATGTTTTAAAAAATTTTTTCCATATTCATTAAGAACTATTTTTCGACCTATTCTATCAAATAACCTAACTCCAAGCTCTTCTTCGAGCTTTGCTATTGTTATACTTAATGATGGTTGAGAAATATGTAATTTTTCTGATACTTCAATCATATGTTGGCAATAAGCCAATTCCCTAAAATATTTCAATTGTAAAAGGTCCATTTTCTCATTCCTATATTAAAAAATAGAAATTTATGATATAATTACACTGCAACAAATTTCTGGTAGTTGATAACAAAAAAAGCCGGCACATGCCGGCTCTGGCTGGGGCGGATGGATTCGAACCACCGAATAACGGAGCCAAAATCCGCCGCCTTACCGCTTGGCCACGCCCCAATCACAGTAACTATTATATCATATTTTTTACATTTGTCAATACCTTCATTGTTTCTGAAAACAAATAAGATTATTACAAAAAATAAAAATTAAAAGGAGGAAAAAATATGCGATATGAATTAAAATTTAATGGCGAAATCATATACGTAGAAAAAGGAAAAAAATACATCGATATTATAAAAGAAATTCAAAAAACACATCCTTTACCTATTTTAGCTGTTAAACATAATAATAACATAAAAGAGCTAAATAAATTTATAGAAGATTCAGGGCCTATTGAACTTCTAGATACATCTACACTTGATGGGTTTAGAATTTATCAAAGAGGTGTCTTATATTTATTATATATGGCTTTAAAAGATTTATATCCTCAAGATAAATTATATGTTCATCATTCCATAGGAAATGGCCTTTATTGTGAATTAAGAGATGGCAAACCTTCACAAAAAAAACTTGAAAATTTAAAGAAGAAAATGTTAGAATATGTAGAAAGGGATTTACCTTTTGAAAAATCTACTGTAAACAAGTTTAGGGCAATAAAAATGTTTGAAAATGTGGATTTGCAGGATAAATCCGATTTATTTAAGTATAGAAAAAAAGATAAAGTCAATATATATATATGCGATAAATACTTTAATTACTTTTATGGTTATATGCCTCCATCTACTGGATATATAAATAAATTTGATTTAAAAGATATCGATGATGGTTTTGTAGTATTACATCCCACTCCACAAGTTCCGGATGAAGTACCAGAATATAAACATTATCCAAAGCTTTCTTTCACTTTCAATGAATATAAAGAATGGTTAAAAATATTAGAAGTCAGTACAGTTGGGGAATTAAACGAATTAATTACCAAAGGACCAAATGAAGTTATTGAATTAATAAGAGTTTCAGAAGCATTACATGAAAAAAAATATGCTCAAATCGCTGATGAAATCATTAAAAGAAAAAATGTTAAAATAGTATTAATTGCCGGTCCATCATCTTCCGGAAAAACAACATCTGCAAAAAGATTAGCTCTTCAATTAAAAGTGAACGGTTTGAAACCTATACCTATTTCGTTAGATGACTATTTTGTTGATAGGGAAAAAACACCAAAAGATGAGAATGGAAATTATGATTTTGAATCAATATATGCTTTAAATTTAGAGCTTTTTAACACTCATTTACAAAAATTATTAAAAGGAGAAGAAATTAAACTTCCAAAATTTGATTTTGTGCATGGAAAAAGCTTAAAAAGTGGTAAAAAGATAAAAATTGATGACAATCAAATATTGATAATTGAGGGAATTCATGGATTAAATGAAACATTGACTGAAAGTATACCAAAAGAATTTAAATACAAAATTTATGTTAGCGCTTTAACTCAAATGAACCTTGATGCGATGAATAGAATTACGACAACTGACACCAGATTAATAAGAAGAATCGTAAGAGATTTTAAATTTAGAGGACATTCTGCACTTGCAACATTAAAAATGTGGCCTAATGTTCGTAAAGGCGAAGACAAGAATATTTTCCCGTATCAAGAAGAAGCGGACGTTATGTTTAATTCAAATTTAATTTACGAACTTTCAGTATTAAAGATATTTGCTGAACCGCTGTTACTCTCTGTAACAAATGAAAATAAAGAATATTCTGAAGCAAAAAGATTATTAAAATTCCTTGATTATTTCTTACCTATAACAGAATTAGAGGAAATACCCAAAAAATCAATTATTAGAGAATTTATTGGAAGAAGTACTTTCAAATATTAAATATTTACTAAAAAATATTATTAAAATTCAAATATATGAAGGGAGAGATTTTTTTGAACAAAAGATTAAAGAATGTTGTTGTGGTATTACTTATTATTTTTTCATTTGCCTTATTATGGGCAAATACTAATAACCAAAAAGATATTGAAAAATTATATTTAGAAAAATTTCAGAACCCTATTTATACTCTTCTTTATTATATCAATAACATTTATTATGAAAAAGATAAAGTCGATTACGATAAAGTACTTGATTCTACTTTAAATGGACTGGTTGAAGGTTTAAACGATCCTTTTGCATGGTATCTGGATTCACAACAGGTAACTGAAAGCAAAATAGAAGAATCAGGAGAATATGGCGGATTAGGAATATTAGTAAGTTATGATTCAAAACTTAAAGCTATCAGAATAATTAGCCCTATGATCGGAACTCCAGCTTATGAAGCTGGGCTTCAGGCGGATGATTTGATCATAAGTGTTGATAGTTCTCCGGTATCAGAAATTGGTTATATTGGTGCAGTGAATAAGATGCGCGGAAAGCCTGGTTCAACAGTGCAGATCGAAGTTTTTAGAGATGGTTGGGAGGAACCTAAGAAAATAACTCTTGTAAGAGCAAAGATAGAAACCGTAACTGCAAAATATAAAGTTTTCAATAGCGGTGATTATAAAATAGGATATATTAAACTTACTAACTTTGGTGAAAAGAGTGCCTCTGAAATGCAAAAAGCATTAAAGGCTATCGAAAAAGAAAATGTTAACGGAATTATTCTGGATCTTAGAAATAATCCAGGAGGTTTTTTAAATGTTGCAATTGATATTGCAAGTATGTTCATAAAAGATAAGACAATAGTTACTGTAAGATACTTCGATGGTTCTCAAGAGGTTATAAAACCAAAAACATATGAACATTTTAATTTTTTAGATAAATTACCAATTGTGCTTTTAGTTAATAAATCTTCAGCTTCAGCGTCTGAAATTTTAACAGGTGCTTTAAAAGATAATAATATAGCTACTGTAGTTGGAAAAACTACATATGGTAAAGCTGCCGTTCAAAGACCAATTCCTTTAGAAAACGGTGGAGAAGTATGGTTACCTATAGGACATTATTTTACTCCTGCAGGCCATGATATACATTTAAAGGGAATAAAACCTGATATTGTTGTTGAAAATCCCAAAAAAGAGGTTAAGAATGTTGAGCAAATGGAAGCTAAAAACACAACAACTTTTGAAGCGGTTGTTGATTTAGAAAATGATTTACAATTATTAAAAGCTATTGAAGTTTTGAAGATGGGAGGAAAATAAATTGAGGATATATGGAATGGTAATAGTTTTTTCTATTACCATTCTTTTATTAAGTATCATTATATATTATTTATTTGGCACAATTGAGATAAAAACTATTATTAGAGAACCAATCCCTTCATACTCTATAAAAAATTATCATAATGATATAAAAAATGATATAATCTCAATGATTAATGAATCTAAAAATTTATCGAGATTATTTTTTGTTATTAAAGATCTTGGAGTTTTTATTGGTAAAATACATATAAATTATTCTAACAATCATATTTCTATTGCTGTAATTAATAGTGAAATATATGATGAATTAAAAACTACTTTAAAATCATTTGATTCAACACTAAAAGAATATAATGAAAAATTAACTTTTTACGGTCTTCAATTAAACAAGAATATTGCTTATTCAAAAAATTTCACAGTAATAAATTATCCAACAATCGCTGTAACTGACCTATCAAAATTAACTTTAAAAGAATTAAGTTTTTTGAAATTAAAATATTTTGTTATGGATAAAGAGAATTATAAGCCATATTCTTTCAAAACAGAAATTTTGGAAAAATTAAAAAAAGAGAATGGTATTATTCTTGACTCTAATATTCTTAATAACCCTGGTGTTCGTCCACTTTTAAATGTGTTTATTGAATTAGGAATAAATGTAACTTATGACATGAAAGTATATACTGGAGGAATACATTAATGTTTAATAATATATTTAAAATTCTATTTTTACCTAACAAAATAAAAAATATTAAATATGATACAATTTTTATTGGTTTTATTATTCTATTTTATTTCTGGTTTTCACCATTCTTTAAATACATCTCTTTATATGCTTTTATTTTAAAAAGCATTATTTTGATATTCTTTATTTTTATTAATAATGTCTTAAGAGCATTTTTTTACCCTATAAAAGATTTTAGAATTATTTTTCCATATTATATGCTTTCACTTTCACCCATTTTATTACTGGGTTTTTTCTCATTTTTCAAATATTATTTAGTAATTCCATTCATCTGGATAGAATTATTAAAGGGATATAAAGATCTTAAGAATAAAAATTTTTATGCTTTGATTATAGGAACTTCCGTAGATATATTAATATACATTATGTTGTGGAGATGAAACCATGAAAAAAAAATATTTAGTAATCTCTGAATTTCTTACAAAAAATTATAAATGGTTATTAATACTATTTTTTATATTATCTTTTGGCATTATATACAATTTAAAAAACTTAAAGATAAATTCTGATCTTCTGGAATTACTTCCAAAAGATGATCCTATTGCTATTTCATATAAAAAAGAATTAGCCCAACAATCAGAATCAGAAGTAATGATAGTTGCTTTTTATATAAACCATAATATTGATCATAAAAAATTAGCCCTTGATTTTTATAATCGAATGAAAAATTTGCCAGAATTCAAGGATTTAGCAAAAACTGATGTTTCTTTACTATTATCTTATGGGTTCTTGAATATTTCTAATTCGAGATTAATTGACGAATTAATGAATAATATCAAAGATACATTCAATGCTTTTTCAGATATTAACCCTTATGATTTTAAATCATTCGAATATATTAATGACACTATATATTTATTAGATAAATTAAATAAAAATTTTGAAAGTTCTAAAGAAACTGACCCAATGTTGGGTTATTATACTTTATCTCCAGATAAAAAAATCATGGTTATGGGGTTACATTTAAAGAGCCTACTTCAAATCTTGTTTTTGTGAATAAAATTATACCGAAAGTAAAAAGAATTTTAGCTGATATAAACCAAGATTACTCAATAAAAACCGGATTAACTGGAGCCTACATATATACATATGAAGCAAATAAAACAGTTTCTTTTGACTTTTCTATTACTACGTATTTATCTATTATACTAATTATCATTATTTTTTATATTACATTTGGAAATATAATTACTACCGTTTTAGTTTTTATCAGTCTACTAATTTCTGTAGGCGTTACTTTAGGATTATCAACTATTGTATTTAAAGAGTTCAATATTTTAACTTCTTTTGTTGCAGCTATAACTTTAGGTCTGGGATAGATTACGGCATTCATATTACAAGTCGTTTGATTACAGAATTTAAAGAAAGAAAAAACTATATAGAAGCACTGGCTATAACCTACGAAACTGTATTAATACCTGTTATTTTTGGTGTATTAACAACAATATTTGTATTTTTATCTTTAATATTCATGAAATTGCCTGCATTTACACAAATGGCTTTAATTAGTAGTATCGGACTATTTGTTTTTGCAATTATAATGATATTCATTACACCTATTACATTTTATCCATTCAGAAATATTATTCTTAAAACGTATCGAGAAAATAAAATTAATATATGGTTTCAAAAACTTGGTAAATGGATTCCTAAACGAAAGAAATTTATTTTACCTTTTCTTTTAATTTTTGTTATCTTTTTTTCCATATTTGGTATAATTAATTTCTCTAATTTTTCATATACTCCCCTGGACTTGCTCCAACAAACGCAGAAAGTACAAAAGTTTTCAAAGATATCGCAAACCATTTTGGCACATCTCTATTTAATGAGATGCAGTTTATTGTTAAAATAGATGAAGATTCAAAAAAAATAATTGAAGATTTAAAAAAATCACCATATGTATCTAAAGTTGAAAGTTATTTAGACATTTTAAAAAAACAATTGGGTGATTTTGAAAAACTAAAAATAAAAACACAGGAAATATCTGAATTAGTAAATGACCCATTTGCAGTTGCAGTTCTAAAAAAATACGGGATTTACTCAGAAACTTTAAAAATAATAGATCTTGCTGCTAGATCAAAAAATGAAAAAGATTTTATAATAGGAATAACTGAATTAATTCCTGAAAATTTAAGAAAAAATATTTTAATTAACAAAGATGGTAAGGATTATTTCATTGTATATGTCACCCCTTCTATTGACTTAAATTCCAATAACGGTATGAAATATTTTTTTGATTCTTTGAGCAAATACTTAAACCGTTTTTTAGGTAATAAAAAAGCCTTATATAAATTAATGTATATTATTGAAAGTAGATTTTACTATGTAATATTATTTTCAGTATTTATGATAGGTATACTCACATTTTTTTCAAGAAAATCGCTTAAAGAAACTATAATTTCTATATTTGGATTAATATTTACAAATTTATCAGCTTTTGGAGTTATTTACTTTTTTGACATTAAAGCAACATTTTTAACGATAATTTCACTCCCTTAATATTTGGAATAGGGGTTGATGGATACATACACATCTTTCATGCTATTGACGAAGATAAGGTTCATTATTGGCATACTTTAAAAGCCACAACATTATCATTTTTAACTACAATATCCTCTTTTATTACCTTTCAATTATCAAGGGAGAATTGCTTAAACAGTTTAGTTTAACTATGGTTTTGGGAATTTCTATAGTATGGGCAATGACAGTTTTACTTATCCCATCATTGAAAAAATGAAATTTACATAACTACCTTTTTTGTTACGTTTGAAAATTCACAATTAATATTCTGGTATTGAAAAGTAACATTTATTTTTGTATACTATTGTTGTAAAAAGAAAATCCCCCTATCCCCCCTGAAATAGATGGATAGACATTTAGCGGATCCGTTGGATCCGTTTTTTTTATTTGTGTTATAATAAATATATATTAATCTTCGAGGTGAAAATATGAAAAACTCACTTAAACAACTTATGTTTATTCATTTACTCATTGTCCTTTCTTTTGTTTCACTAATCTTTTTAATAAAAATTGATATTGATAATTACGAACAAAAGAATATATCAAAATACTTAAAAAATACAATATTTCAATTGGATGAAAAAATGAAAGAAAGCATTGTGCATTATATAAATTATCAGAAGTTTATTTTTAAGCCTTTTAAATTAATTATATTCCAAAATGATAGAATTATATATTCTGATTTTAAAGATATTAATGGTGATAATCTATTCTATAGTAACATTGAAATAAAAAATAAAAGATATATTTATGCTTATAACCTATTTGAATACATTGATTATATTAATTTAATCACAAATGGTATTATAATTTTAAAATACAATAATAGATTATTTTTCGAAAAAAGTTTAAATGTAAAATCTCCAGATTCAATTAAATCAAAAATTCAACTTTTTATCCCATACAAAAAAATGTTGTTTTATATTATTCCAGATAAAAATTTGAATATGTTATTTATAGATAAATTATCTTTATATATTATTATTAATTCTATATTATTTTTTACTTTATTTCTGCTTTTGAAAAAAAATTATTATTATTCTCTAAAAGATCTAAATTTAATATTAAATTCCATTAATGAAAATAATGTTAAATTAAATACAGATATCGGTATCTCTTTAAAAACAAAGATCGATAATATTATTGCTACCTTAAAGAACAAAGAAAATAAAATTTCAGAATTAGAGATGCGTATTAAACAAATAGAAAATAAGAATAATTCTTTGATAAATGATCTTATTTTTTCCATTAATACCCCTATTCAAAATCTTGTTAATTCTTTAAATATAAAACTACCAAAAGATATTGAGAAAAGTTTGATAATAAAAAATATTTCTGAAATTAATTATTTAATAGAAGAATTTAAAAATATTTTTCTTTTTAATTCTGATAGATTCGAACAAGGTTATTTTGAATTTTTTGATATAAATAAATTTCATAGCGAACTTGTCTATTTCTTATCTTTTTATATTGCAAAAAAAGATATTAAAATCAAAAAAAATATAAATGTTGAAAATCCCTTTGTTTTTTCTAATAAAGATAAACTGCATAAAGTACTGTACAAAATACTGGCTCTAATTTTAAAAGAAAAAGAAAACGGAAATATCATTATATCATACTCTTTAATAAAAAACTGTGTATTGGAAATTAAAATAATTGATAAAGATAATATTTTTAATGATTATATTTTATTATTAAATAACCAATCCCACTTCGACAAAACAGATATAAAATTATACGATATTATATTGATTAAAAAATATATTAAAGATTTGAAGGGAAATACATTTTTTAATCAAAGTGGTTCTGATTCAATTATTAAAATTGAAATTTCTGTTGATTATATAGATTTTATAAAGAATTATGATCTTATTACTCTAAAGAATTTTTACTTAACCAAACTTATTGAAAATGAATATACAGTAAATCAGGCAAATAAATATATTGAAGAAATCATTACTTTATATATTGATACATTAAATAATATCAATCCAGATAAAATAAGTATATTAAATAATTCTCTGATTAAAAACGACTTTCACATTTTTTATAACTGGCTAAATTTTATAATAAAACATAAAAATAATTCAAATGTTGAGATTTTTAAGAATTTATTAATAGAAAAATTAAGGAACTTATTATAATATTTACTACTACTTTAACGGTTAATTTTTAAAAATCAAATCCAGGAAATATAAAAATTCTACTATTATTTTAGAATAATAATAAAAAAAATTAAGGAGCTTAAATAAGCTCCTTAATTTTTTAAAATTTTTCTTTTATTTTATCTGGATCTTCTCCAATTTCTTCCCATATTTTGTTTAGTTCATCATCTGACATTTTAGACAACTTTGTTAATTTTTCTGGAACCCCTGTCTTTTCCCAGGAAGACATCCATCTGCTTTTACGTCTCCATTAACAAAACCTTTTGCAAATCCTGAACATCCAGGATAACCACAAGCTCCACAGTTTATTCCTGGTAATAAATTTTCAGCAAATATAACTCTTACATCTTCTTTCACTTCAAATTTTTTCTCAGCAAACGCTAAAAATGCCCCAGCGGAAAAGCCTAATATTGCAAGTAATATTACTGCATTTATAACTATAGACATAAGAATTCCTCCCTTATATTTTTATGAGACCTGAGAATCCCATAAATGCCATTGACAATAATCCAGCAGTAATTAAGGCAATAGCTGTTCCTTTAAATGGTTCAGGAACATCATAATAATCCATTCTTTCCCTGATGGCTGAGAATATTATTAAAGCCATTCCAAAGCCTAATCCAGCACCAAGAGAATAAATTATTGTCTCTATCAATGTATAATTATTCATTACGTTAATTAATGCTAATCCTAAAATAGCACAGTTAGTTGTAATTAAAGGCAAATAAATACCCAAAGCTTCATATAAATTTGGTGAAACCTTTTTTATATAAAATTCTATAAATTGAACCAATGTTGCTATAACTAAAATAAAGACTATTGTAGTTAAAAATTCTAACCCTAATTTAACCAGTAAAAGGTTTAAAAACCATGTAATTACACTTGAAATAACCATAACAAAAATTACAGCCATTGACATTCCTGATGCAGAACTTATCTTTTTGGATACTCCTAAAAATGGACAAATTCCTAAAAATTTAGATAAAACAAAATTATTTACTAATATTGCTGAAAGAAATATAAAAAATAATTTCATTTCTTTTCACCAGCCTTTGCCTTATTTCTGTTATGTATTCCAATGGAATTAAACATAGCCAATAACATTCCCAATACAAGGAAAGCTCCTGGTGGAAGTATCATAACATATAATTTCATTGCATCGCCCCAAATTGGTAATCCAAAAATTGTGCCATTACCTAATAATTCTCTAACTGATCCTAATAATATCAATGAACCCGTGAAACCCAACCCCATACCTAATGCATCATATATAGAATCCAATACGCTGTTTTTTGAAGCAAATGATTCAGCACGACCTAAAATGATACAGTTAACAACTATCAACGGAATAAATAAACCCAATGTTTTCCATAAGTCATATGTATAACCGTGCATTAATAAATCAACCATAGTAACAAATGAAGCTATAACAACTATGTAAATAGGTATTCTGATATTTTTAGGTACCCATTTTTTTATTAAAGATACAACTATATTGGATAGAATTAAAACAGCTAATGTTGCTAAACCCATACCTAGTGCATTTTCTGCATTCGTCGTTGTAGCAAGTGTTGGACACATTCCCAAAACCTGTATAAAAGTCGGATTTTGTTGAAATAATCCTGCTTTTAAATTTTTTATATTAGCCATTATTGAATCACCCCTTTGGATTTGAGGTATTCAAATCCTACATTTATTGAATTCGCAACAGCTCTTGGTGTAATTGTCGCACCTGTCATTATATCACTTGTTTGAACTATACCTTTTTCTTTTCCTTCTTTTATTTGTTCTGGAGTACTTAAAATAACTCCTGCATCTTTATTTACTTTTACTCCATTTACCAATCCTTTATAAGAAATTGGATAAAATCTTTCTTTTACTTTCTCTTCAGCAATGTTAGCTCCCAAGCCTGGTGTCTCTTGAGAATATGAAATTACTTCTAAATTATTAAAATATAATTCTTTATCTTTAACAAAGGATACAACAGATATAACTTCTCCACCAAAACCAATACTTGATACTGTTAAAATATATATTTCCTGACCTTTTGAATTTACATATTTATACACAGGAGAATAAACCTTTGATTTTTCATTAGAATAAACCACGCCACTTTCATTTGAATCCCAAATTGCTGAATTTAATTCTTTTGAAGATGTTGGAATGTCTTTTTGAGCTATCAATAAACCTTCACCTCTGGAATCTTGTAAAACCTTTTTAATAGCTTTTAATTTAGCTTGTAATTCAGCATTGTCAATAGCTGGTTTAGCTGATACGTAAACTAAAGAAACAATGAAACCCGAAATTACAATAAATAACATTAATATAAATCCTGTTTTCATGTATTCTTTCATTTTTTACCACCTCTTGTAGTTCCAAATATACGTGGTTTTGCATATATATCAATTAGAGGTACTAATGCATTCATAATTAAAATTGAGAAAGATACGCCTTCTGGATATCCTCCAAAAAGTCTAATTGTCATTGTTATTAATCCTAATCCCAATCCAAAAATTACCTGTCCTTTAACTGTCATAGGACTTGTTACCATGTCAGTTGCCATAAATAATGCTCCTAACATTAAACCACCAGCAAATAGATGGAATAATGGAGATGCATATTTTGTCGGGTCAGCCAAATAAAAGACTGATGAAATTACAAATACAGTTGAAATATATGTTATAGGAATCCAAATTTTTATTCTTCCTCTAACAACTAAATATATAAAACCTATTATTAATGCTAATGCACTAACTTCACCTATAGAACCTGGAACTGTTCCTATAAACAATGTTTTTAGATTAATTGTATAATCTGGCCAATTAGCCAAAGTTGAAACACCTTTTTCTTTTAAAATAGCTAAAGGTGTTGCAGTTGTAATAGTATCATATTTAAAATAAAATGGTCTATACCATGTTGTCATGGCTACAGGGAATGATATTAACATGAAAACTCTTCCAACTAATGCAGGGTTAAAGACATTTTTTCCTAATCCGCCATATACATGTTTTCCTAATACAATTGCGGCAAATGTTCCTATAAGAATTTGCCACCAGTTTACAGCTAAACTTAAATTCATAGCCAATAGCAATCCTGTAACTGATGCACTAAAATCTGGTTTGAAATTCTTTTGTTTTCTTAAAACCTTCATTATAAATAATTCCATACCTTCTGCTAAAAGCATAGTATAGAGCATAATCCATAAAGCTCTCCATCCAAACACCCATGTAGAGACTATAAATGATGGTATGAGGGCGATTAATACATCAACCATCACAGCTCTTACGCTATCTTTAGATCTTAAATGTGGTGCAGCTGCAACATTCAACTTCATTTTTTTGCCCTCCCTTTTAAAGCTCTTGCTACTTTTTTACCAGTTTTAAATGTCTTTACCAACTCAATTCCTGCTGGACAAGCAAATGAACATGAGCCACATTCAATACAATCCATAAGACCATATTCTAAGGCTTTATCATATTCTCTCTTTTCTACTTGCATTTTTAATAAATATGGCATTAAATTAATAGGACAAACCTGGACACATTTAGAACATCTAATACATGGATATAACTCTTTCTTAGGTGCAACTTCTTTAGTCATTACAGTTAAAGCGTTATTACCTTTAAATGTTGGTAATTCTATACTTGGTAATGGAATTCCCATCATTGGACCGCCATATAATATTCTATCTATTTTTTCTTCCTCAACTAAGCCTACATGATCTAATAAATCTTTTGCTAAAGTACCTATTCTATATATGAAGTTACCAGGATTTTTTACACCTTCTCCAGTTAATGTAATACCTCTTTCTATTAATGGTTTTCCTTTTTCAACAGCTTCATATATTGCATAAGTCGTTGAAACATTGAAAACTATTGCTCCAACATCTAATGGCAATCCGCCAGATGGAACCTCTTTTTTTGTAATTGCATATATTAATTGTTTTTCTGCACCCTGTGGATATTTTGTTTTTAATACTTTAACTTCTATTGGTTCTCCAGAAACTGCTTCCTTCATTTTTTCTATAGCTTCTGGTTTGTTGCTTTCTATACCAATATAAGCTTTCTTCACACCTGTAGCATGCATAATAATCTTTATACCTTTTACAATTTCTTTTGATCTTTCTAACATCATTCTGTTATCAATAGTAATATAAGGCTCACATTCTGCAGCATTTATAATTAAATATTCCGCTTTTTTCCCTTCAGGAACAGACATTTTAACGTGAGAAGGGAACATAGCTCCACCTAAACCAACAATTCCTGCTTCTTTTACAATTTCAACTATTTCTTTTGGTGATTTTTTGTATAATCACCATGATTTGGAATTAATTCCCAATCATCTTCATCTGTTCTCTGGATTACTATAACATCATTTTTGGTTCCAGATGCCGCATTTGTCATTTTTACTATTTCTACTACTTCACCAGTCACTGAAGAATGAATATTAGCGGAAATAAATCCATTTGCTTCCCCAATTTTTTGCCCGGTTTTTACTTTTTGACCAGGTTCCACTAAAATTTTTGCTGGTGCTCCTATGTGGTTTGTAGTATAAATATATACTTTTTCTGGCAATGGCAAAACTTTAATTTCTTTGTGTTCTGCCAACTCTTTCTTTTCTGGTGGATGAACTCCTCCCTTAAAAGTCAATAGAGCCATTTCCTTCCTCCTTTCAATATTTCCTCTTTTGTGGTACATTATATAATGTTTTATTTGGTTTTTCATTATAATATGGTCTGGTACAATAACTACACCCACTTGTCTTAATAGCTTCTTCCACAGAAATTTTTAAATCTGGCAATTTTATTAAAACCCCATCAATAAAACCAAAATCATCTTTACTTACATCATATTTTTCTATTATTTCTCTAGCAAATTGTATTTTTCTGTACCTTTCTAACGAAGGAGGTTTTACATTCTCAAATTTTGTTCCTTTAATCGGCGTAAATGAAAACAAAGAAACTAAAATATTATATTTTTTCATTTCAAGCATTAAGTCTACCAATTCTTCATCGCTTTCCCCTAAACCAACTATTATATGCGTTGTTATCTTACCTGGATACTTTTTTGAAGATTCTATTAAAATGTTAAAGAGAGAGTCGAAACTCCCCCTCTTATTTTAGAAAATAATTTTTTATTTGCAGAATCAATGGAAATCCCAGATTATCTATATCATATCTAAATATCTCGTCTACTTCTTTCATATTTTTTGGTCGTAAAGATACTGCTTTTAAAATATCTAATTCTTTTATCTCATTTAAAAAAATTTTTAATTTCTCAAAATAATTTTCGGAATTTACCACCTGAATACAAAATCTTTTAAATGGATTATTCTCTTTTACTTTTGCTATAAATTCAACTAATGAATATTCTGGCCATTTAATTCTTGACAGGTAGTCTTTATCTGATTTGGCTTCTCTAGCTTGAGCACAAAAACTGCAATTATATATACATTTTTCTCCTAACATTAAATAAGCTGTTGGCATTTCAAAATGGATTTTTCCTTTTTTAAGTCCTAATAGAACAGCTGTGGCGTATGATAATTTAATTTTCATTTTATTCCTCCCGAATAATAACCCTTCTATATTATCATCAAAGGTGATTTTTATCAATGTTGCTGAATTAGTATTATAAATAATCTCTTCATTATAATTTTTATTATATAAACTATTTTCTATTTTATTTATTTCTTCTAGATCTCTTTTAAATACATTTTTTCTATATATTGAGTTTATATATAGATAATTTATCATAACTAAGTTAAATACAATACCTATAATTATTAAAGAAATTATTAAAATTAAAGATTGTATATTCATTAAAATACCCTAGCCAAATTCCCAACAATATTGCACCTATTATTAGTCCAACTGATAATCCAAAAATAATTAGTATATCACTGCTTTTTACTTTATTTTCTGGAAGATTTGCCTCTCTTTTTAATCCTGCAATAGAATCTTTTAAGATATCTCCTATTATTTTATCTTCGGGAGGATTAAAGTATTCTTCTCTTTTTCTATGCATTTCTTCTATTTTATTAGAATCTACCATCATTTTTAAATTCTTTGATATAACAGCTTTACCTATAAGTCCATTCCCAAGGTCCATTTTTATAAAATAATAGTCAGTTCCGGGTATTAACTCTTTAGCTATTAATTTAGATTCTATCGGTAAAACATTTTTCCCACTTTCATCAAATTTATCTGGATAAAGCTCTTTTAACCTATTTAAATTTGCAGGTTCTACAGGATCTATAACCAATGAATAAACCGGATCCCTACATCAAGATTATTTATAGTCATTCCATTTAATGGGTCTGAAAGAGGTAATACTTCAGGAGACGATAATACGTCAACTCTATTTAGATAAGATTTTTCTTTTTCGCTAAAACTTCTATTCTGGGTCATTAACCATACTAAATCCTGGTAAGTTAATTTTTCTGCAACTATTCTTAAATTAACTTCTCCTTCCCATTCTTCAAAAATTTCAGATAATATAGCTTTTATTATGGCTACATCTGAATCTCTCACACCTAAGAACATTTTTGCATTTATTATTTCTGGACCATATCGTTTTATAGTAGATTGAACAAATGCCAAAAATTGTTTGTTTAAATCCAATACTGTTGAATCTTTTATAGCTGTATAATATAATTCTTCTAATTTAGATTTATATTCAATATAAGATAAATTTATATCTGGCAATTCAAATTTTGGGAGTTTTGATTTAGGTATGGATAAAACCTTATATTCCGGTGTTCCTTTTTGTTTTCCAAACATATAACCTACTATTACTTCAGCTGTTAATGAAGATGTGGCAAAAAATTTTACAGCGTAAAAATCCATTATTCCGCCTCCCTAAATTATATACCCTCCAGAAGGTATATCACCTGTAAATTCACTTATATAATTTCCTATAATAACATTTTTCCCAATATTTATATTTGATGGAATTTTTACATTGAATCCGATTAGGGTTATATCAGTATTATATATTTTACTATTAAATTGATTCTCTTTAAATTCACCTAGGCCAATATTCACATTTTCGCCAATCTCAGTATTTTCACAAACAATGGCTTTATCAATATATGTTCCTTTTCTTATTATTACTTTATTCATTATTACCGAATCCTTAATAACAGCTCCTTTTTCTACAATTACCCTTGAAATAATACAGAATTATGAACCTCTCCATATATTTCACAGCCTTCACTAATTAAAGATCCTGACAAATTTGCTTCATTTGATATAAAAGCTGGAGGTAATTCTTCTGATTGAGTATATATTTTCCAATTTACGTCATGTATATTTAACATAGGCATTGGTCCTAACAATTCTAAATTAGATTCCCAATAAGATTGTAACGTCCCAACATCTCTCCAATATCCTTCAAAATTAAATGCATATAATTTATTTTTGTTTTCTAACATTTTCGGAATGATATTCTTTCCAAAATCATGTTCAGAATTAGAATCTTTTGAATCTTCAATTAATAATTTTTTAAGATTGACCATGTATATACATAAATACCTAAAGAAGCCAGATTTCCTCGTGGCTCTGAAGGTTTTTCCTGAAATTCCGTTATTTCACCAAAAGAATCTGTGACCATAATACCAAATCTATATGCTTCGCTTATTGGTACTTCCATACAGGCTATGGTAACATCTGCTCCTTTTTCTATATGATAATCTATCATTTCATTATAATCCATTTTATATATATGATCTCCCGATAATATTACAACAAAATCAGGATTATAACTGTCAATATACTCTATATTTTGATAAATAGCATCTGCTGTTCCCTATACCACGATTGATCGGTATTACTTACATATGGAGGTAAAATAGTTAATCCTCCAGATTTTATATCCAGATCCCATGGCTTACCTATACCCAGATGTTTATTTAATACATGTGGTCTATATTGGGTTAATACACCTACATTATATATTCCTGAATTAACACAATTACTTAAAGCAAAATCTATTATTCTATATTTACCGCCATATGGAACCGCTGGCTTTGCAAGATATTCAGTAATAGCTCCAAGTCTGGTTCCCTGACCTCCTGCTAATATTAAAGCTACAACATTCATCTGTATCCCCCTATAAAATCGTGCCTTTTTCTATTACCACTATTTTATTTTCACCAATAACTTTTTTCCCTTCTCTAATTTTACAATCTTTATCTATAATGGCGTTCTTTATAAAACTTCCTTCGGATATAATAGTATCCTGTAATATTATCGAATTTTCTATAATAGCTCCAGCTTTTATCCTTACACCTCTGGAAACTATGGAATTTTTTACAGTTCCATTTATTATGGTACCATCAGCAACAAACGCATTTTGAATATTTGCATTGATATTAATCTTTGGTGGAGCATAATCCTTTAATTTAGTATATATTTTGTTTGAATAAAACAGTTCCTTTCTTACTTCCTCTCTGAGAATATCCATATTTGTATTGTAATATGCTTCTATTGATTTTTTTATATTTGACCAATAACCCTCAAAATTATATGAAAATACCCTTAACTTTTTTAGATTAGGTTGTATAATATCCCTTACAATATCTTTCCCACCACTGGGTATTGACGTATATAATAATTCTATTAATAATGCTTTATTTATAAAATATACTCCCAGAGATATTCTATTTGATATTGTCTCCGATGGTTTTTCATGAAATTCCAAAATTCTTCCATCTTCATCTGTTACCACCTGACCATATGTATTAATAAGCTTATTATCCTTGCATTCCTTAGTTAAAATAGTAATGTCCGCAGCGTTTAACAGATGATAATGATATAATTTTGTAAAATCAAAATTATATATATGATCTCCTGATCCAATTAAAACAAAATCTTCATCGCCTCTCCTTAATAGTGTCATATTCTGAAATATTGCATCGGCCGTTCCTTTATAAACTGGTATTTCTTCTTTATTTTTGAAATAAGGTTGCAATATAAACAGTCCACCAGTTTTTCTATCCAGATCCCATTCTTTACCACTTCCAAGATGATCCATTAAACTTCTTGGATAATATTGGGTTAATACTCCAACTTTTTTAATCTTAGAATTTACAAAATTGCTTAATGTAAAATCTATAGCTCTATATTTACCAAAAACAGGTACTGCTGCACTTGCTCTTTTCTTTGTTAATTCTTTAATACCACTTCTTGATGAACCTGCTAAAATTAAACCTAAAACTTTCATTTTATCAATCCCCCTTAAGAGTCAAAAGAAATTCTTTTTCAAGTTGAATTAATTTACCTCTATCTTCATCAACTATTTCAGGATATAAATAAGTATAATCTTTTCCGAAAAACTTAAAAAGTTTAGATAAAACATTTTTTTTGAAATACGGATAATTAAATAATATTTTTATATTTTTCAACATTTTCTCGTATGCATATTTATAACTAACGTTTTTTATACCAAATTCTTTTTTCAACATTAAATCAAAGGCTTTTGATATTTTTTCTATATTATTTACCTTTAATATTTTCCACCATTTATTTTCAATAAAATGTGTACCTAAAAAACGCAAAGATAGTATTTCATCAAAATTATATTCAAATTTAGTATGTAATATTGGATCTGAATAATATGAATTTATCAACGAATGCAATTTTTCATCTAAAATCATATGTGATATATAACCATAATAAAAATTTTCTGGAAAATCTTTCATTATGTTTTTATAATATGAACTATTTAATTCATGTAATTTACTACCCAATTCTACATATTTTTTTTCATTAACATAAAAAAAAACATCTGGACCCTGTGCCCCTAAATATAATTCAGGGCCCCAAATTTTTTGAGGAGATTTCATAGAATATAATATATGAGCCAGTATGCTGGGCATTTTATCACCTCAGAACTCTAATCCATAAACATTTCAAATACAAACTTTCAGGAATTTGAAGTATCCATGGATGATCATTTGATTGTGTTATAATATCAATATTTTGCAATCCAATACCCTGATTTTCAACACTTCTTCTTAATGACTCGATTAACAAGGATATATCTGCTTGATATGCACAACTACACAAACTTAAAATCCCATAATTGTCTAATCTTTTTATTCCTAATTCTGAAATTCTTTTAAAAATTCGAACCCCTTAAATCTTTCTGTTTTCTTTTTTATCAATGACGGTGGGTCTAGCATCATTAAATTAAATATTTCTTTTGTTTCTAAAAGAAAATGTTCTACATCATCATATATAACTTCTATTTTATCTTCTATATTATTTATTTTTGCATTTTCTTTTAATAATTCAAGTGCATACTCATCTTTATCTACAGCAACCACTTTTTTCGCACCATATTTTGCCATATTTAATGCAAAACCACCAGTATATGAATATGCATCCAACCCTATTGAATCTTTTGAAAATTGTCTAATATAAATTCTATTTTTTCTTTGATCAAAGAAAAAGCCCGTTTTTTGACCATTTTTTATGTCAACTATATATTTTATTCCTTCTTCTTCGATAATAAAATTATCTGGTGGATTTTCTCCCCATATTAATCCAACATTTCTCTCAAGGTTTTCTTTTGATGACGTTTCAAAGTCACTTCTTTCATAAATACCTTTTATTTCTTTGTTGAATATTTTTAATAATGCGCTTATTATTTCATTTTTTTTATTTTCTACTCCTTTATTTCGAAATTGTATAACAAAATAATCTTCATATTTATCCACAATTAATCCCGGAATTCCATCTGCTTCAGCATGAAAAAAACGATATGAATTGCCGAATCCTCTTCTTAATTTCAAAGATTTTATAAATTTTTTATAAAAAAACCTTTCATTTATTTCTTCATCACTTAAAGATAAAATTTTCACAGCTATGTTTGATGAATGAGAAAATATTCCTTTGCCTATAAACTCAAAATTATGGGAAAATACATTGCAGATTTCGCCATCTTTTTTTCTCCAGTAATCTCTTCAATTTCATCTTTGAATATCCATAAATACCCATTTTTTATTTTTTTTCTTTATCTTTTTTTAATTTTATAATTATCATAAGTCGTGTTGCACATCCAATTTATAATTTAATATTTCATTTTCAGAAAAGAATATCCTCATTTCTTTTTCAGCATTTTCATGAGAATCTGATGCATGAACAATATTTTTTGTTACACTCATTCCAAATTCACCACGTATACTTCCTGGAGAAGCTTTTAAAGGATCTGTATTACCTATAATATGTCTTACCATCTCAACTACTCTTGGGCCTTCTAAAACCATCACAACTACAGGACCTGATAATACAAATTCAATTAATTCATTATAAAACGGTTTCCCTTCATGTTCTTTATATAATTTTTCTGCCTGCTCTTTTGTAGCCCATATCATTTTCATTGCAACAATTTTTATTCCTCTTCTTTCTAACCTACTTATTACTTCACCCACTAAACCTCTTCTTACAGTATTTGGTTTTAAAAATAAAAATTCTCTTTCCATTAAAATTCCCCTTTACTAATCCATCTTCCAATAAGATTTTTTATCACAAAAATCTATTAACTCTTTTTCATGTGAAACTACAACAACTGTTTTATCGTATTGAATAAGTTTTTTGAATAATTCAAATACAATTATTTTATTTGCCATATCCAAACTACCTGTTGGTTCATCCGCCAAAACGATTTTTATGTTTCCTACTACCGCTCTTAAAATACTTGCACGCTGTTTTTCTCCACCAGATAACTCTCCTGGATATTTATTCATTATTCTACTTATTCCTAAAATTTCTGCAAATTCTCTTATTTCTTTTAAATTTTCCTTTCCTTCTCTAATATATTGAGCTAATTTTGCATTTTCTAAAATCGTTAGTTCATTTATTAGATTAAAAAACTGAAATACAAAACCTATATGTTTTTTTATATTATCATTAAAAGAATATATAATTTCTCCTGACGATGGTTTTAATATTTTCCCCATTAAAAATAGCAATGTACTTTTTCCACTTCCCGAATGTCCATATATTCCATAATATTTATTCTTCTCTATTTTTAAATTTATATTCTTTAAAACATTTGTTTTCTTATCATAAGAAAAATATAAATCATTTATCTCAATTAAATTATTCATTATGAAGCACCTCTACTGGATCAAAAGACAATAATTTTTTCGAAGATATATAAGAAAAAAGGTAAGATAACGTTATAATAAATAAAAAACCCAAAATTATATCATCAAATGAAATATAAAAAGGAATTTTGTCTATATAAAATACCCAGAAGGTAGTTTTATATTTATTTTTTCCAATATTACAATTGTTGTCAGGGCAAAAATAAGCCAGAAATAAAACCAGTTACAGCCACTATAAGACTCTCAAGAATAAATATCATTGATATTTTTCCTTTTTCCATTCCCATTGAAAATAATATTCCTATTTCTTTTTTCTGGTAAAAATTGAATACATAACTGAATTAGAAATACTAAAACCACTCATTAATACCACAAAAAAGGTAATTATTAAAGCAAAATACGAATCTATTTCAACCGCTTTGGCAAAATTTTCATTTTGTTCTTCCCATGTTGTTGCAAGATAAGCATTAAAATATTGTTTTTTTATATTTCTGGCATTTCTTGGATTTTTTAAATATATACCTGTATAATTCAAATATTCCATCTTTTCTTTTTTACAATAAAGGAAGAGTCTATAATATATATTCCTGAGTGAAATATACCTGTTATTTTTATATTTTTTAATCTAACTTTATTTTCTCCATCTGTATAAAATATATTTAACGTATCACCAGGATTTAAGTTCATATTTTCTGCCATTACACTTCCTATAATACAACCTGAGATATCCCGGCAATTAGTAAATCTTCATAATAATCAAGATTATTTATTTCCCAATACGTAATCCCTATCCTTTTTTTATTCCTATTAAAAAAGCCCTGATATGATGAAAAATATATCTTAAATTTTTCATCTTTTATATTTTTATCAACCCTTTCATATACAATTATATGGGGATAAAATGATGTTAATGAGTCTATAAGAGTTTTGTCAAATCCTTTTATTACCGATATAACAACAATCATCCCCCACACTCCAATAAATATAGAAAGAAATGGAAATAAGAAATGCTTTTTATTTCTTTTTAAGAAACCTTTTATTAATAAAAACACATCTTTCATGAGTTTTTCCCCACTAATATAATAATATCTGAATTCAATGTATTATAAAAATTATCACTTAAAAATTTGATAATTGAAAAATATAAATCAGGGTTTTGTTTAGCATCGATTATTTCAAAGGCTGTATTGCTATATCTATTTTTTATTTCTTTTAATATTCTTTCTTCATATTTTTTATTTTTTATTATCAAATAAGATTTATTATGCTGAATTCCATTTATTTCTGGCAACTTATCTACTATTTCAATTAAATAACCATTAGAATTTTTCCATCTATTTCTTGTAACTGTATAAAAGCTTAAATTAAAATTCTTCATATTATTAATTAAAGTGACCCAGATTTTTTTATTTTCTGGGGCTTTTCAAAATCGGTCAAATATTTATTCATATATTTGATCTGACTATTATCCAATTTGACATAATCACCAACTACTTTTATAGGTAAAGAAAGAAAACTTATATTAGATTTTTTAGAAACTACAAATAAAGAAAACAACTTTTCAAAATCAAAAGAATTTATCGTTCTATTCAAAACTTTATCTATAGAATATAATATTTTTGATAATCCCGAACTTTTCGCAGCATTCATCAAAGCAAACAAAACATCTTTTTGCCTTTGAATTCTTCCCAAATCACCCAATGCATCATGCCTGAATCTCGCATAATACAATAATTCTTCACCATTCAAATAATTATATCCCTGCTTAAAATTAATATGTAAATTTTGATGGTAATCTTCATAATACATATCTTTTGAAACGTATATTTTGACTGGTGCGTATATATTTCCAATTTCTTTAAAAAGTCCATAATCAAAAATTAAATAATCTGATATTTTTATACTGAATATATTTTGAATAATTTCCTTCAATTTTTTTATGCCATATTTAACATATACAGCATTTATCCTCATTGTTGAATTATCAACAGTTATTAATAAATCTCTTGGAATAGGCAAAACAAGAATTTTCTCTTTCTTTTCACTAACGCCAACTAATAATATTGAATCAGTTCGAGAGATTTTTTCATTTACATCTGTAGTATCCATTCCTAACACCAAAAAATAGTATGGATCTGGTAATTTTTCCATTTTTACATATGTGTTTACAAAAGGAAAAAATATAGACATTATTACTATTAAAGAAAAAATAATGCCTAATACATACATTAAAAATTTCATTTGATCACTCCAAAATTGTTTTCAAGGATTCTAATGCTGTTTTATCTACATAATTCCTTTCTAATTGTTTTTTTAAATCTGGCAAATTAATTACAACTGGTTTTGATAATAATGTTTTTATTTCCAATTTATCATAACTCGTTATTGAATATTTTGAAAAAGCTTGCAATAAAGCAAAAGCACCATTATAAGATAAATTAGTATTACCGTATTTTCTTATTTCATTTACAAAGTTATTGGATATTAACATGTCCATAATTCCTGATTTTCTGGTTTTTAATATTTCAAATACATCGTCAATAGAATTCCCAGTTCCTTTTAATATTGATAGAAAGTTTGAAATACTGTCGCTTTTTAAAATAAAATGGTATTTTATAGTAGATGGACTAATATCAAACATTTGTTCAAAGTTTGTTAAAGCTTCTTCTGGTTTTAATGAATCAATGTACAAGCCTTTTTCTGAATAGAAAATATTATCCGGGCTTTTTACAACAAAAATTTTTCTTGACTGATTTTTTATTCTAATGAAATATAACTCTGTTTTTTTAGGTGTTTCATAAGTAATTAAATAACTCACTGCTTCAGCTTTCATTTCAGTAGTATTTTTTAAATTATTATAAAAATAAAAAATGCCACCTATAATAACAATAATTATTAATAGTATTATTGCCCATATCCATTTTCCACCTGATCTTCTGCTACCTCCAACTTGAATTCTTGCTGCCAATTTATTCCACCTCCATAAATTTTTATGTTTATTTTTAGTTTATAATATTATAGTTCCATGCCTCAACTGTATCTGGTAATAAAAAATGATTTTTTTTAAGAGCATAGATAACTTTATTTTTTAAAATCTCTTTATATGCTTTCTCCAAATTATAAAAAGCTAATTCTCTATAATATTCAACATTTTCATATTTTCTGGTAGGTTCTATTGAGTCAGATATAAATATTATTTTTCCAACAATACCAAAAAACTTATATCCACTGGTATGATAATAAATAGCTTCATATACATCTTCAGGAATATTATATTCTCTTTTTAGATATTCTGCTGATATTTTTCCATGCAATAATATAGGATGTTTCTTTTCTACATAGGATATATCTATCCCATATACCATAGCAATTTTTAAAAATTTATATGGTTTTACATCTCTGAATAAATCATGTCCTAACGCTGCAATTTCAACCCGTTTTTCTTCTATATTATATTTATTCGCCAACATCTTAGCGGTATACGCTACTCCCATAATATGTTTTAATCTATTTTCAGATAACATTTTTTTCAAGATTTTTTTTATTTCTTCTATTTTTTCTTCCAAAATTTTCACCTCTATATTATTTCATAATTAGAAACTATAGGACTTAGTCCATATTTATATTCTATTTCATCCTCTAATTTCTCAAAAAATCTTAATAAAAAATCTTTATTTTGAGATAGCGTAACTATTGTAATTTCAAAAAATTTTTTACTGTCGTTAAATCCGCTTTCTACAATTGCTATATTATATTTTTTTCTAAAATCGTTAATTATTTTTTTACTATACTTCTTTTCTCTTTTAAAGAATTTATATTAATTAATTCTACTTGATATGTTGCTACTAAAATTCTCATTAAATCACCATTCTTTATATTCTATTTTATCTATTAAATATTCTTCATACCTTGCCATAACAAATAATAAATCTGATAATCTATTTATATATTTTAAAAGGTTTTCAGAAATATTATCCTTTTTTGAAAGGCTTACTATCCTTCTTTCCGCTCTTCTAACAATTGTTCGACATATATCCAATTTAGCAGATTCAATTGTATTACCTGTTAATACAAATCCTTTCAAATTTATCCTCTTTTCAAAAAATTTCACATATTGAGTTATTTTTTCAACATCTTCAGCATTTATTTTATACAAAAAATCTCTATTTTTAGACGCTAATTCTCCTGCAACTTTAAACAAATCATTTTGTATAATATTTATTATATTCTTCACTTTATATGATTTTACATAATGTTTGGCTTCTCCCAAAAAAGAGGATAATTCATCTATTGTTCCATAGGCTTCCACTCTTAAATCATCTTTAGAAACTCTTTCTCCTGACCATAAACTTGTTTTACCATTATCTCCTCCACCAGTGCTTATAGACATTGTTTTTCCTCCTTGTTCATTCTCTCTTATTTTATTATACCATTTTATATGTGAAAAATTAAGAACTTTTTTATTTTAAAAAATAAAAAAGCGGTTGCATAGCAACCGCTTGTATTATTCCTGTTCTGCTTTTTCCCTTTCTCTTTCTTGAATAATTTTCTGCTGAATATCCGGAGTTACTTCCTGATATGTTGAGAATTTCATTGTAAAATATCCTTTACCGCTCGTAATAGAACTTAATCTTGGAGAAAAGTCTAACATTTCAGCGAGAGGTATTTCTGCATCTATTCTATCCATTCCTCTACCCATTGATTGCATACCCATAGGTCTACCTCTTTTTGAAGAAATTTCTCCCATTACATCACCTGTATATTCTGTAGGAGTAAATACCTCTACTTTCATAATTGGTTCAAGAATTACTGGATTAGCATTTTTCATTCCATCTTTAAATGCCTGTCTTGCAGCAATCTGGAATGCAATATCTGATGAATCAACATCATGATAAGAACCATCAAACAATGTAACCTTTATATCTACAACTGGATATTCTGCAACAACACCTTTTTTCATTGCTTCTTTTATCCCTTTATCTACAGATGGTATAAAGTTCTTTGGTATTACTCCACCAACAATTTTATCAACAAATTCATATCCTTCTCCTCTTGGTAATGGCTCGATTTCTATTTTAACATGACCATATTGCCCATGACCACCTGTTTGTTTTTTGTGCTTATATTCTGCAACAACTTTTCTTCTTATGGTTTCTCTATATGCTATTTTCGGTTTTCCTACTTCCACATTTACCTTAAATGTTTTCTTTAATCTCTCAATCATAATTTCAAGATGTGTAGTTCCTAAACCTGATACGATTGTTTCTCCCGTTTCTGGATCAAATTCCAGGAAAATGTTGGATCGGATTCTTGCAATTTTGATAATGCATTATTAACCTTATCAATTTCATTTTTTGATGTTGGTTTCACCGATTTTGAAATCATTGGTTCTGGAAATTCCGGAACGTCAACTCTAATCAATCTTGAAGAATGTGCTACTGTATCATTTATTCTACTCTTTTTAAGTTTAGGAACAACAATTATATCTCCAACACCAGCTTCAGAAACTTCTTCATTTTTATCGAATCTTGGAATATATATGTGAGATACTTTTTCATTGGAATCTTCCTGAACTTCCACAAACGAATCTCCAGATTTCACTGTTCCAGATAAAACTCTAATATAAGTTAGTTTCCCAACAAATGGATCAACTGCATTTTTTACTACAAGTCCAACAAATGGTTCCTCTTCCTTGCCTAATATCTCAAATTCCTTGTCTTCTATTTTACCTTTAAATACTCTTTCAGAAGGATACATACCAACTAACCTAATCATCTCCATAAATCGATCTAATCCTATATTTTTTTCTGCTGATCCAACAACAATAGGAACAATCTCATCATCTTCAAAAGCCTGATGCAATGCTTTAAATACATTTTCTGGATTTAAAGCTTCTTCGCCTTCTTCCAGATATTTTTCCATCATTGCCTCATTTGTCTCTACTACATCTTCAATCAACTCTTGATGATAATCTTCATAATAAGTTTTTGACATTTCAGGGATTGTATTTAATTTTTTATCTTTCCCACTTTGATTCATTTCATATTCAAAAGCTTCATGGGTAATTAAATTAACTATTCCTTGAAATTCTGGCCCTTCACCAATAGGAACCTGTAGTGGTACTACTTTAACTCCATCTTCAAATGTTTCTTTTATTGATGAAACTAACTCACCAAAATTTACTCCTTCTTTATCCATTTGGTTTATAAATATAAAAATAGGTTTTTTATTTGCTCTTGCTATTTTCCATATCCTTTCAGTTGTAACTTCAATTCCAGAACTTGCATTTACTACCAATACCACATTATCAACTGCATTAATTGCTACATCAATATCACCAAGAAAATCTGACATACCTGGTGTATCAAAGAAGTAGAATCTTGTATCATTATAATCAACAGATACTACATGATTTGAAAATGTTGAACCCTTATCTTTTTCTACTTCTTCAGAATCCAGATATCTTTGACCTATTCTATCTGCTCCACTATAATTTTTTAATATAGCATCCATCAATGTGGTTTTCCCACATCCATGATGCCCAAAGAGCCCCACTATCCTTTTTTTATCTGGTTTAATATTAGCCATATAATACACCCCCACTGTAGAATATCTATTTTTTCTTAAATACCCCAAAAAGGCAGGAATTTTATTTCTCCAATTTTCAGATCTATAATTTAAAATCTTGCCGTTATAATAAAATATAGATGAACTTCCTCCATCAAGCATCATTGCTTGTTTTATATTTCCAATTTTTTCCAGTAATAATTGTGCCTCATCATAATTTATACCAGGATTGGATTCCATATAACCATCAACTACTATAAATAATACCATATTATTGTTATCAATTGCAACCATAGTTCTAGGCGTTTTTCGATTAATAATGCTTGATGAATAAGCGAGTTTCTCTTCTTTCAGCGCTTCTTGCATTAAATCATCGGTTATTACCAAAGGTCCACCTTCAACCATCTCTTTTATTGATATTTTCTGATTAATATCTATATTGAAAATAACTTCATCGCCTTCATTTATATCAGAAATATATTTTTCATATTTTTTATCAATCAGCAACAACCTCTGATCTTTAAGTGGCCTTTCTTTACCAATATGAACAATATAACCATTTTCTATAAGCAAAAAAATATAATCATCTTCACTTTCATTAATTTTACCCTTATATTTACTTGTATAAAGTTTAACATCCCTTTCCATGCAGTGTTTATTGCTTTTATCCAGAATGGAACATCTTTTACATATATTTTATATTCCATAACAACATCTTTTATTGTTGGATTATTATAATTATCAATAATAAAACATGGTCTTAAATATGAAGAAATATGCTGAATTTTACCTTCAGTTATAATTTTCCCAATTGGCTCTAACGTAGAAACATCAAAATATCCTGCATTTATTGCAAGCAGAGGCTTTGTTTCATTTAAAAATTTTTCTGCATCTTCTGGAGCACCTAAATTATTAAATAAAACTTTTATTTCAAGTTCTTTTGGATTTACTCTTGCAATATGAACAGGAATAATTCTCCCATTTAAATCTATCATTTTATTTTCCACTTTTAATAATTCAGTATCAAGGGTTATTTTTTCTTGATTATTATCAGTTTTTAATGGTTCAACATATGTATTTTGCTGCTTTTTTATTTCATTTAATTTTTGTTCTAAGGGAGAAGCCTGGGTGCTCTCTTCATTTTTTTTATTATTTTCATTGGGCTTCGTTTTATTGCTTTCTTTATTTTCAGTAGTTTTGCTCTCATTTGTATTTATTTTGGATTCATTTAAAGTAAATATAATACTTCTCTTGGATATAGTCATATCATAACTTTCAAAATTTTTTATAGTATATTTTATTATATTATCTGATACTACCTTATAATCAATATCTTTTGGTACTGGAAATTCATTTATCGCTGGAAAAACTAAAAAACCATCTTTCTCGATTTTAAGCATTTTTTTATTAATTAAATGACTTAACGTAAAAATAATTTTATTGAAAGAATATTCTATTTTAATCACTCTAGGAACACTTTTATATGTAAATACATCATTATTTAATCTAAATGATTTAAGAGCAAAAAAATCTTTAATTGCATCCAACCATACATACAATTTATTGTTTTTTGATATTACAGCGGATGAATATGATCTATTAATATTAAAATTAACTCTTGCTGTTCCTTTTATTAAATCCAATTCTAAAATATCGTTATTTTTTGGATTTGATAGATAAACAATATTTTTAGAGGGGAACTGTTGAAGTTTAAAAAACTTCGCAAACTCTTCAATATCAACAAATATTTTATTTGAAAACGCCATGTCGGTAAATTCTGTGGATTCTTTTGTAATACCGATATAATAAACATTTGAAAAAGATAATATAGAAAACAGCAAAGTTAATATAAGAAACAATTTCTTATACATTATTTACCTCCTACTATTTTCTCATATATCAACTTCATTTTTTCTTCTTTTGGAGGATTATTTGTTATTTCATATGCTTCCTTTAATAAATTCAAGGCCTCTTCTACATTACTTTTGCTGGAAACATATAATTTTGCAATTGTGTCTCCTTCTGATACCTTAACTCCCAATTTTTTCAAAATCTTTATTCCAACAGAATAATCAATTTCATCCTCTTTTTTCTTTCTTCCTGCACCAAGAACCATTGAAGCTATCCCTATTTTCTCTGTATCTATATGAGAAATATATCCATCTTTTTCAGCTTTAAATTCTACTATTTCTTTTGAAATAGGCAAAATTTCTCCTGGATTATCAATTACTCTTTCATCTCCGCCCTGTGCCTTAATCCAATTTCTCATGATTTCCAAAGCTTTACCATTTGCAATATTATTTTTTAAAACTTCTACTGCTTCTTCATATGTATATAAACCCGATAAATCTAACATATTTGCTCCTAATTCTATACATAATTCGGTAAAATCATTAGGTCCTTTTCCTTTTAACGTTTCTATTGCTTCAAGAACTTCTAATGAATTACCCACATTGTCTCCTAAAGGTTGATCCATGTTTGTAACTAACGCTACAATTTTCCTATTATTTAATTCTGCAATTTCAACCATTGATTTCGCTAATTCAATAGCATCATCAATATTTTTCATAAAAGCTCCACTACCAGTTTTTACATCCAAAACAATACCATCTGAGCCTACAGCTAATTTTTTACTCATAATACTTGCTGAAATCAATGAAATTTCATCCACTGTAGCTGTAACATCCCTTAATGCATATATTTTTTTATCTGCTGGAGCAATATTACCAGTTTGACCTGCAACTACCATTCCTACCTCATTTGCAATTTTAAAAAATTCATCCTTAGAAATAGCTGTCTTAAAACCTGGTATTGCTTCTAATTTATCTATAGTTCCACCTGTATGACCTAACCCTCTACCTGATAATTTTGATACTTTTAATCCCGCAGAAGCAACTAATGGGCCTACTGCAAGTGTTGTTTTGTCTCCAACTCCTCCAGTTGAATGTTTGTCGATCTTTATTCCTTTTATACCAGATAAATCAATTATATCTCCACTATCTCTCATTACCATAGTTAAATGGTACCTTTCTTCTTTAGTCATACCATTAAAGAAAATAGCCATTAACCATGCTGAAATTTGATAATCTGGAATTTGCCCATTCACATAACCGTTAATCATAAATTCTATTTCTTCCTTGGTATTTATTTCACCATTTCTCTTTTTATAAATTATATCCACCGGTCTCATTCTTATTCCTCCCTTTAAACATAATTTTTACCAACGTTCCCTGATTCTCTTCACTATCAACTTCAATATATGCTCTATGTTTTTCTAATATTTGTTTTACTATATACAATCCAAGCCCTGTACCTGGAACCTGCCTTGTTCTTGATTTATCAACTCTATAAAAGAGATTGAATATCTTATTTCTCTCACGTTCAGGAATCCCTATTCCTGTATCCTCTACTTCTAAAATAACCTCATCATTTTCACTATATAATCTTATTTGTATTTCTTTTTTTCCAGAATCCTTTATATGGGTAAATTTTACAGCATTATCAAGAATATTATAGATCGCCTGCATTAATCTATCTTCATCACCAATTATCGTTAAATCTTCTTCAATTTCTAAACCAATATTTATGTCCATTTCCTTTGTTAAAGAATTAAAAATCATGTACATCTTTTTTAATAAATTTGATAGATTCACTTCTTTAAATTGATATTCATAATCTTTTCTTTCCAATCGGCTGATGTCCAATAAATCGTTTATTAGTCTTGTCAATCTTGAAGATTCATCTTCAATAATATTTAAAAATCTTAAAGCTTGAGGAGATAATTTTTCATTACTCATTAATAATGTTTCTGAATAGCCATGAATTACTGTTAATGGTGTTTTTAATTCATGGGACATTATAGTCAAAAACTCTCTCCTCATTAGATCTAATTCTTTCTCTTTAGTAATATCTCTTAATACTACGATCCTATAATTTTGATTTTTCTCCGACTCTAAAAAAATCTTTTTTATCTCACAATGAAAAAATGACTTTTTAGGGCTATATACTATAATTTCATCACTGATATTTTCGTCTAATCTATAACTTTTTAGTATTATATCTATTAAATTATGATCTTCTAATATCTCAGATAATGTTTTTCCTAAAAAATCTGATGTTATAAAAAGATTTTGAGCACTTTTATTAGCATAATCTAAAATTAATGTATCAGAAGATTCTGAATAAAAAACAAGCATAATAGCCTCAGTTATATTATTTAATACAGAATATATATTTTTTCTTTTCATTTTTTCAAAAAGCACTTTTTTATTTAAGTTATTAATCTTCTCTTCTAACGAATGGATCAAGTATTCAACTGCTGGGTCATTAGCACTAATAGACAACACTTTGGATATAGAATTTTTTAACTTATGATTTTCTTTTTTTATTTCCGCATAATTTGAGAAAAAAATATAAAAAACTATTAGGAATAATAATATTATTAATGCATAAAACATTTTATCACCTATTTCAAAAAAGCGACAGACTCATCTGTCGCTTTTTGTTTTTAGTAGTCCAATTTTTCTTTTCCAGGATCTCTAAATTTATATCCTTTTCCTCTTACTGTAATAATATATTTTGGATTCGATGGGTCTTCTTCTATTTTTGTTCTTAATCTTCTTATATGAACATCAACTGTTCTGGTATCTCCAAAGTAATCATAACCCCATAATTTATCTAATAAAACATCTCTACTAAATACTTTTCCTTCATTTTTAGCTAAGAATGTTAATAATTCAAATTCTAATGGTGTTAATTCTACAGGATTTCCTCTGATTAAAACTTCATATCTTTCTGTATCAATCTCTAAATCCTTAGCAATAATCTTTTTTGGTCCTTCTTCTTTTATTTGCATTGCTTGTTGTTGTCTTCTGAATATTGATTTTATTCTGGCAATTAATTCTCTTACATTAAATGGCTTTGTTACATAATCATCACTACCCAATTCCAAACCTGCAACCTTATCTGCTGGATCATCTTTAGCACTAAGAATTAAAACTGGAGCGTTTTTAAACTTTTCATTGCTTTTTACTGTTCTAATAAAATCAAAACCGTCCATAGAACCTGGTAACATAATATCTACGATGAAGAAATCTACCTCTTTTTCCTCAATCATTTTAACTGCTTCATCTGCATCTGAAGCTAAAACTACATCATAACCTTCTTTTGTAAGATTGAAATTCAGCATTTCAGAGATAGCTGGATCATCTTCAATAATCATAATAACTTTTTTACCCATTTTTGTTCCTCCCTTCAAAATATACAATTTAAATTAATTTTGATGATTTTTCATTAGTTTTTCTTTTTAAAGCTTTTTTATTCACTATAACTCTTTTAAATTCAGCCTCAGCAATCTTTTCCATTTCATCATAAACTTCAGCTAAAAATTTGATTCTATTTTCTTTTACATAAACAATTTTTAATTTTATAAATACTTTAAATCCATATGGTGTAGGTGCAATATGGTTAATCTTTGCAGAAGAAACTACTGCAACATGCTCTGGAATCAACGGTTCTAATAGTTCTGTTGAAGCCCTGAATATTTCTTCTAATAAAGCTGTTGTAGATAGCAGATGAAAATCTTTATATTCTTCTTTCTCTGACCATAAAAAACTTTCATCATTAACATTAAATGAAAAGTTATATTCCTTCCCCACCAGGTCCTCAATTTCTTTCCAAATCACCTCCATCATCTTCCACCTCCTCATTTGAGGATTCAACTTTTTTCACGCCCAATAATTCGTTTAGTTCATCTCCGCTTAATGTTTCTTTCTCAAGTAAAACATCGGCTATTTCATGTAATTTATCTATATTTTCCTCTAAAATACTCTTTGCTTTTTCATATGACTCAATTATAATTCTCTTTATTTCATTATCTATTTCATTAGCAGTCTCTTCACTATAATTTTTCATTTTTGCTAATTCTTTTCCAAGAAATACTTCTTCTTCTTCAGCTCCCCAGGCTATTGGACCCAATCTTTCACTCATACCAAACTTCAATATCATAATCCTTGCATATTCAGTGGCTTTTTGTAAATCATTTGCAGCCCCACTGGTTATCTGATTAAATACAAGTTCTTCTGCTGCTCTACCACCCAAAATTCCTGTTATTCTATCCAATATTTCTTCTTTAGTCATCAAATATTTATCTTCTAAAGGCAATTGTAATGTAAATCCTAACGCTTGATGCCCTCTTGGGACAATGGTAACCTTATGAACAGGATCTGCATTAGGCAATAATGAACCAACAATCGCATGTCCCAATTCATGATAAGCAATAATCTTTCTTGTTTTTTCTGAAATTACTCTACTTTTTCTCGCTGGCCCCGCTATAACCCTATCTATTGCTTCTTCTAATTCATTCATTTCAATAATTTTTTTATCTTTTCTTGCAGAGAGCAATGCAGCTTCATTTATTAAGTTTTCGAGATCTGCACCTGAAAAACCCGGTGTTCTTCGAGCTAATACTTCAACATCTACATTTGGTGATATTGGTTTACCTCTCATATGTATTTTCAATATTTGTTCTCTACCTTTAACATCTGGCATATCAAGTATAACCTTCTTATCAAATCTACCAGGTCTTAATAAAGCTTTATCAAGTATATCCGGCCTATTAGTTGCAGCCATTACAATAATACCAACCCTTGGATCAAACCCATCCATTTCAACAAGTAATTGGTTTAATGTTTGCTCTCTTTCATCATGTCCTCCACCTAATCCAGCCCCTCTTTGTCTTCCAACTGCATCAATTTCATCAATAAATATTATGGCAGGGGCATTAGCCTTGGCCTGTGCAAATAAATCTCTAACTCTTGCAGCTCCCACACCAACAAACAATTCAACAAAATCAGATCCACTAATATAAAAGAACGGCACTTTTGCTTCTCCAGCAACTGCTCTGGCAATTAAAGTTTTACCTGTACCAGGAGGTCCCACTAACAAAATACCTTTTGGCATTCTAGCTCCCATTTTATTAAATGCCTGTGGATTTTTTAAGAATTTCACTATATCTATTAATTCTTCTTTAGCTTCATCAACCCCTGCAACGTCATTAAAGGTTATTTTTTCCTTTTCAGGATCATATTTCCTTGCAGGACTTTTTGTGAAATTCATTCCCTGCGGTCCCCGACCTGTTAATGGTCTTAACATCATCATCCATAAGAATATCAAAATAATAAATGGAATAACATAACTTAAAATACCATATAACCAACCCGATGTAACATCTTGCTTAAAATCTACCTCTATGTTTTTTTCTATTAATTTATCAACAAAATTAGCATCTCTTAATATTACAGGCGCAAATAATTCGTATGTTTGTCCATCTATAGTTTTCACATTAATACTACCGGTGTCCTTCACTAAAACTTTTGAAATCTTTCCACGATTAACTAAATCAACAAATTCTGTATAACTAATGGTTAAACTCGATGTGTCTACTGTCATTCCTCTTATAATAAAAAATATTATAAGTCCTATAACAAAGTAAACAGCAACAATTCCAAGTAATCTTTTTCTATTATTGCTATTTGGTCCTTTATTTTCCGCCAAGAGAATTTACCTCCTTTGATATATAAAGCATATTTTTTTCTTTTTTTAACAATATATTATTAATTTTCCTTTTACCTTTTGACTTCATACATAATATTTTTTCAACTTCTTTTTTTGATGGTGGCAATTCATTTAAATTTAAAAAAATCATTCTTAATATTTCTTTATCTAAATAATCGCTTTTTAACATAAATTTATACACATTATCCTCAACCCAAACACGCTCTTCATATATACTATTAAGAAAAGCTCTATACTCCCAGCTTATCTCTGCAAATCTGAAAATAGCATCTTCATATTTTTCGTTTATTTCACATAGCTTAGGTAATATTTCATGCCTTATTTTATTCCTTGCATATTTTGTATCATAATTCGATTCATCGATAACATATTTAACATTGTTAATTGTAACATATTTTTCCAGATTTTCAAAATTTAAACTTAATATCGGTCTTGTAACATTTTTGTATATTGGTAGTATACCAGCAATTCCAAAAATACCCGTTCCCTTAGTTAATCTATATATTACAGTTTCCGATAAGTCTCTTGAATAATGTGCAATAGCTATTTTATTATATTTTTTTGCTTCTAAAATTTCATTAAAAAATTCATATCTTAATTTTCTTGCTGCTTCTTCAATTCCTAACTTGTTTGTTATAGCATAAGTTTTTACATCCATTTTTTTTGAATAAAATGGGATACTCCTCTTTCTACATTCTTTTTCTACAAATTTTTCTTCTTCATCCGCTGTATCTCTTAAGGAATGATTAAAATGTGCTACCCCCAGAGAAATGCTTAGATTATCTTTAAGTTTAAATAATATATCCATCATTACCATGGAGTCTCTTCCACCAGAAACTCCTAATAATACCCTATCCCCTTCTTCATACATATTATATTTTCTTATAAATCTTAACACCTCATATTCTAATTTCATCTTTACATCTCCTATCTTAAATAATTATAACATATTTTCTTTATTTATTTTAAAAACATCAACAAATAAAAAAATTCTCCTGAAAGGAGAATTTTAGTTTAATATTTTTACCAAAAATATCTTAAAATTTTTGTGAAGCAAAAGTTCTGGAGCCGGTGAAGGGAATCGAACCCCCAACCTACTCATTACGAATGAGCCGCTCTACCGTTGAGCTACACCGGCATAATGCAACACAAGATATTATATATTTTTAATTTAAAAATGTCAAGACTTTTTTAAATTTTTATGGTATAATTTTGAGAAAGGAGGGATTTTTTTATGTCATTTAATAAAATTAAAATTTATGATTCTACCAATTTATCTAAGGAATTACTAAACATTTTTTTATTTGAATATGTGCCCAATATAAATACCGCTGAAATAGTGATTTCAAATAAACACGAAGAAACAAGTAAAACTTATATTTTATTAAAAAATGAACAACTAAATTTAATTGAAAATAATCATAATCTTTTTGTATGCGAATTTTCCAGCGAGAATTTTCAAATTATTTTATTAAAATTATTATCCAAAATTTTTGGCGAAAAACCTTTTGAGCTTTTATATTTATTGGAAGATAAAAGAAAAGAAGTAGCTGAATTTATAAAAAACTTAATAGTTTTATTTGAAGTAGAAGATAAAAGAAACAGTATGAGTCATACACAAAGAGTTGCATTTTATTCTAAAAAATTTGCTGAATATTTAAAATGGTCCGAAGATAAAATAAAGCTTATTTATGATTTAGCTATGTTACATGATGTAGGAAGAATAGGAATAGAACAACTAATGCTTTTTTCAAAAACACGCGTTTATGATCTGGAAGAATGGGATTTAGAGCATACAGTTGCTGGATCAATTTTTTTAGCAAATAGAAAAGAATTATGGTATGCTATGGATGTAGTTAGATCACATCATGAATACTGGGATGGAACGGGATACCCTGATCATTTAAAAGGAGATGAAATACCATATATGGCCAGATTTATAGGTATTATAGATTGGTTTGACTGGGCTACACATACTGCTACATCTGAACATTTTGGCATATTAACTCCTGAAGAATCAATAGAGTATGTAGAATTTAATCTTGGTAAAAAATTTGACCCTATTCTGGGAAAAGAATTCATTAATTTTATTAAAGATTATCTATCCAAGGAAAAATTTGTATAATTAAAACAACCTGGTATCAAATACGGATACCAGGTTGTTTTTTTAAATATAAGATTCCGTTTTATTAAAAACTCTGTCGTTCTCTTTAGATACAATTTCACCATATAATGGACCAGCTGAAATTTTATTTATTTTTATTTTTACAAATTTACCTATCAAAGATTCATCACTTTCAAAGATTACCACTTTATTGTTTATAGTCCTTCCAAGATATGCTCCTGATTTAGTTTTATTTTCTTGAATTACGGTAACTATTTTATCTAAATATTTTTCATTTTCTTCATGATTAATTTGTTTTTGAATATTCATAAGATATTGAAATCTTTTGTTTTTTATTCTTTTTGGTATATCATCTTCATAATATTTGGCTGAAATTGTTCCTTCCCTTGGAGAATATTCTGCAATATTTAATCTTTCATATCTAATTTTTTTTACCAGGTCTACAGTGTCCATAAAATCTTCATCTGTCTCTCCTGGAAATCCTACAATAATATCTCCAGATATAGTAACTTTAGGAACTGTATTTTTTATTTTTTCAATTAAATCGATATAAAACTCTCTTGTATATCTTCTATTCATTTTCTTTAAAATATTATTGCTTCCCGCCTGAACAGGTAAATGAAAATTTTTTGCTGCTTTAGAATTATTTGCAACTTCTTCAATTAATTTATCGGTTATATCAGTTGGATAAGAAGTTAAAAACCATATTCTTTTTATAGATTTAAATTTCGATGCTTCACGTATTAATATATCTAATTTAGGTTTTTTATCTCCAAAATCTTTTCCATACGAGTCAACATTTTGACCTAAAAAGGTTATTTCTCTATAATTATTATCGTTATAATATTTTACTTCTTTGAGAATATCTTCTATGGGTCTACTCTTTTCAAAATGTCTTGTATATGGTACTATACAATATGTACAGTATTTATTACACCCATAAATAATATTTATCCATCCGTGATGTTTGCTATATGGATGTTTTGGCAATTCTGCTGTTATTTTATCAAAATTATCCGAAAAATCCGCAAATCTTTTATCTTTTTTAGCCTTATCATATAAATTCTTTATATCCATATAATTTCTTGTACCAAAAACAAAATTTACTCCATGAAATCTGTTTAATATATTTTTCTTTTCTTTTTCTGCCACACATCCACCTACAGCTATAACTAAATCTTCTCGTTTTTTCTTTAATTTTTCATAATGACCAATTGCTCCATACAGCTTATGCTCTGCTTTTTCTCTTACTGCACAACTGTTTAAAATAATAAAATCTGCTTCTTGTGGATTTTCTGTCCATTCGAAGCCCTCTTTTTCCAATACTCCTGTCATAATTTCAGATTCATTTACATTCATCTGACAGCCAAATGTTTTAATATAAAATTTCACTTTTTTCACCTCCAAAATTCATAAATAAAAAAGGGGATACCCCCTTATTATTCTCAATTACTCTTCTTCCTCAACGACTTCTCCATATTTTTCTTCTGCTTCTACTTTTGCTTTTGTTACTTCTTCAACAGCATCTATAACTTCTTCTTCAGATTCTGATGAAACTGGTTCTTCTCCCATTCTTCCTTCTCTACCTTCAATATATGCATCTGCAATTTTTGAAGTAATTAATTTTATTGCTCTAATAGCATCATCATTTCCAGGGATTACAATATCTATTGGATCTGGATCACAATTTGTATCTACCAATGCAATTACAGGAAGACCTAACATATTTGCTTCTGCAACAGCTATTTGTTCTTTTCTTGGATCAATTAAGAATAATAAATCCGGGATTTTTTTCATTCCTCTTAAACCACCAAGGTTTTTGTCTAATTTTTCGTACATCTTTTTAATTTTACTTTGTTCTTTTTTAGGTAATTTTTCAAATTCTTCTGAATTTACAAATTCATCTAATTCTTCTAACTTTTTAATTCTTTTTTTGATTGTTGGGAAGTTTGTTAATAATCCACCCAACCATCTGTTATTTACATAATATGCTCCTGCTCTTTTTGCTTCATCAGCAATAATTTGCTGTGCCTGTTTTTTCGTTCCAACAAATAAGATCACTTTACCTTCTGCTGCCTGATCTCTAACAAATTCATATGCTTCTTCTACCGCTTTTAAAGATTTTTGTAAATCAATAATGTAAATACCTTTTCTTTCTGTAAAAATATATGGTTTCATCTTTGGGTTCCATCTTCTTGTTCTATGCCCAAAGTGAACACCTGCTTCTAAAAGTTGTTTCATACTGATAACTGACATACCAACACCTCCAGTTTTTGGTTTTTACCTCCACCGCCCTACGTTTCCGACCTATTGCAGGCACCGAGGAAACTGCATAACGGTGTGTGAGGTTTTATTTTAATTCCTCAATATTAATTCTCTCTACTTCACTCCATAAACCTTCTAAATCATAAAAATCCCTTGCATTTTCAGTAAATAGATGAACAACTATACTTCCACCATCAATTATTAACCATTCATAACCTTTATCTTTATCATAATATAATAATTCGTGACCTTTTTCTTTAAATTTTTCTACGACTGTATCTCTTAAAGCATTTAAATGCGTTTCAGAATTACCCGTAGCAATAATAAAATAATCTACTAATAATGGAGATTCTTTCATATTTAAAATCTTAATATCAATACCATCTTTTTCATCCAATACTTTCACTATTTCTTTTGTTAATTCAAAAATCTCCTCTTCTGATTTTATATTCACTAATTTTCACCTCCATTACTCCACTGTAACACTTTTCGCCAAATTTCTCGGTTTATCCGGATCGAGTTTTCTCAATACTGCTACATTGTATGAAAACAATTGTATTACCGGCGCCATTACTAATGGATATAATGCTTCATGTGCCTCTGGTATCATTATATATTCATTCGTTAATTGTTTTATTTCTTCGTTTTTTTCTGTTGTTATTGCTATTATATTTGCATTTCTTGCTCTTGATTCCATTAGGTTTGATTTCATCTTTTCATATAATGAATCCCTTGGTATTATTGCAAATACGGGAAATTGTTCATCTAATAATGCTATTGGTCCATGTTTTAATTCTCCTGCCTGATATCCCGCTGCGTGTATGTAACTGATTTCTTTTAACTTTAATGCTCCTTCTAATGCTGTTGGATATCCAAAGCCCCTTCCTATATACATCATATGTTGATAATTTGCATATTCTCTTGCTAATTCTTTTATTTTTTCGTTTAGTTTTAATACTTCTTTATATATTTCTGGCATCTTTTCTATACCTTTTAATATCTCTTTTATTTCTTCATTTATTCCTTCTGTTAGTTCTATTATTTTTGCTCCTAATGCATATAATATTCCTATTTGCGCTGTGTATGTCTTTGTCGCCGCTACTCCTATTTCCGGTCCTGTGTTCATATATATTGCTCCATGTGACTCTCTTGGTATTGTTGAACCGTATACATTACTTATTGTTATTACTTTTGCTCCTTTTTCTTTTGCTATTCTTATTCCTTCTAATGTATCTATTGTTTCTCCTGATTGTGATATTGCAAGTACTAATGTGTTTTTATCTACATGTGGATTCATATACCTAAATTCTGATGCAACTTCTATATCTACATTTATTTTTGAATATCTGTTCATGAAATATTTAAAGGTTAATCCTGCATGATAACTTGTTCCACAGGCTACTATAAATATCTTCTTTAATTCATTTTTTATAAATTCTTTTAGATTATCTATTTCTGATATTATCGGTTCGCCATTTTTTATCCTTCCAGTTATTGCTGATTTTAATGCTTCTGGTTGTTCATTTATTTCTTTTAACATAAAGTGATCATATCCACCTTTTTCTGCTGCCTGTTCGTCCCAATCTATATGTACTGATTTTTTTTCTATTTTTTCACCATTTATATTATAAAACTCTATTTCCCCAGGTTCCAATACCGCCATTTCATTGTCATTCATAAAATATACATCTTTCGTATATTTTATTATTGGTGTTATATCTGATGCTAATAATGCATAATCTTCATTATACGCTACCACCAATGGACTTCCTTTTCTTACTGAAACTATTTTCTTTTCATCGATATGTATTACTCCTATTGCATATGCTCCATCTAATCTTTTTATTGTCTTCAATACCGCCTTGAATAAATCTCCTTCATAATATTCTTCTACTAAATGCGCTATTACTTCTGTGTCTGTTTCTGATTTAAAATTATGTCCTTTTTCTATTAACTCTTTCCTCAACTCTTGAAAGTTTTCTATTATTCCATTATGCACTAACGCTATTTTACCTGTACAATCTGTATGCGGATGTGCATTTAACTCTGTGACTCCTCCATGCGTTGCCCATCTTGTATGTGCAATTCCTATCTTTATTTCTTTTTCCATTTCATTGTTCAACTCTTCCCTTAAATTTGCTATCTTTCCTGTAGTTTTTATCAATTCTACATGATTATTTTGTGAAAATGCTATCCCCGCTGAATCATAGCCTCTGTACTCTAATTTTTGTAATCCATTAACTATATCTTTTACCTTTACTTCTTTTTTCCCTACCAATCCCACAATTCCACACATTGTATTTACCTCCTACAATAATTCTTTTATCCTATCAATTATCTTTTCTTCAACTGCCTTATTTGCAACTTTAAGAGCATTCGAAATTGCTTCACTATCAGATGAACCATGAGCTTTTACAAGAATCCCATTGATTCCAAGAAAAAATGTTCCACCATATTGTCTATAATCAAGGCTTGATTTTAAACCTTTTAATGATTTTTTCATTAAAAGTGCTCCCAACTTAGCAAATATTCCACCATTAGAAATTTTTTCTTTTAATTCAGAAAGAATATAATATGCAGTTCCTTCTATTGTTTTTAATGTATTGTTTCCTGTAAAACCATCTGTAACAATAACGTCTATTTCTTTTTCAAAAATATCTCTTCCTTCAACAAATCCTGTATAATTTATATTTTTGTCATTCTTAAGGTATTCTGCAGCTTCTTTTACAAGTTTTGTGCCTTTACTTTCCTCAGTTCCTATATTTAATATATGTATTTTTGGTTCTTTTATGCCAAGAAATTTTGCAAAAGCTATTCCTTCTTTTGCAAGAGATATAAAATGAGCAGGTTTTAATTCAGCATTAGCTCCTCCATCAACTAATACTCTTGGTTTACCGCCTTTACCAGGTAATGGTATAACTAAAGCGGGTCTATCTATACCTTTAATTCTACCTGTAACAAATGTTCCTGCTGCAAGCAGCGCGCCCGTACTACCTGCACTTACAAACGCATCTAATTGACTATTTTTCATCATTTCTGTCCCTATATAAATAGAACTATTTTTCAACCTTAAAACTTCTGTTGGTTTTGTATGATTATCTACAACATTTTCTGCTTTGATAAATTTAATTCTCGAATGTAAATCTTGTGGTATCTTTTTTCTTAAACCTTCTTCTCCCCAATTAAATACAATTCTTCAATAAAATTGTTTTTTAATGCAAAAATCGCGCCCTCTAAATTCGATCTGGGCGCGTTATCTCCTCCAAATAAATCCAAGCCGATTCTGGCTTTTTCAGGCATTATTATTCACCTATTTCCAAAATTTGCTTTCCATTATAGTATCCACAATTTAAACATACTCTATGGGGAGTTTTGGTTCTCCACAATTAGGACATTTTGTAACATTCACCTTTATTGCTTTGTATAAATTTGCTGCTCTTCTTCTGTGTGTTCTTGCTCTTGATGTTTTTTGCTTAGGTACAGCCATTTATAATCCCTCCTAAAATTTATTATTTTTCATCATTAAATATATCCAATAATTTTTCAAACCTTGGATCTATATATTCTTCCTCATGTTTATGATCTGGATTTTCATTCAAATCTATTCCACAGATCGGACATAATCCCTTACAATCTTTTTTACATAATGGTTTATCTGGAATTTCCATCAATATGGATTCGATAATCCTATCTGTAATATCCACTTTGTTTTCTGAAAAGAAAATTATATTATCCAGGGACTCCAGCTTTTCACTTTTTGTATATAAATCAAAAAATCTTTTATTTATATAATAAGCTTCAATCTCACCTTTTATTTTTTCATTATATTTTTTTAAGCATCTTGAACAAACTAATTCCACAATAGTTTCAACTTTTCCTCTCAAAATAAAACCTTCGGAATTTTTTTCTATTTCAAATTCTATATCTACCGGAGAAACTATATTGAATATTCCTTCAGGTGTATCTATCTCTTGCCATTCTAACTTAAAGGCAAAAGACTCCTTTTCCTCAATCTTATCTAAATCATATATCAATTTAGTATCTCTTAATTTATCATTAGACATGTAAAACACCTCGCGCTTTATTTTACGACAATATTTTTTAATATATAACAAGACTATGTTAATTTTCTGTTATTTTTTCCAAATTCACCATTGCTTTTTTAAAATCCTCTGGAATAGGAGCTATAAACTCCATCCATTCATTAGTTCTAGGATGAAATAACCCTAATTTTAATGCATGCAACATCTGTCTTTCAATACCATACTTATAATCTTCTGATGACCTCCCATATACATCGTCACCTAATAACGGATGTCCTATATATTTAAAATGAACCCTGATCTGATGAGTTCTTCCTGTTTTTAAATTAATCCAGGCTAATGAAGCCTTCTCTCTGAATTCTTTTATTATTCTATATAATGTAACCGATTCTTTTCCACCTGGAACAACCGCCATTTTTATTTTAATTTTTGGATGTCTGGCTAATGGAGCATTTATTTCTCCATGTTTATTTTTTAAAATACCTTTTACCAAAGCTATATAAGTTTTTTTTGTTTTTCTATCTTTAAATTGCTTACTTAAAGATTGATGAGCCAAATCATTTTTAGCTACAACAATTGCCCCGGAAGTATTCTTATCAAGTCTATGAACTATACCTGGCCTTAATTCTCCACCTATTCCTTGCAAATCATTGCAATGGTATAACAAAGCATTTACCAATGTACCAGTTACTTTATTTACAACAGGATGAACTATCATAAAAGGTGGTTTATTTATTACTATTATATCTTTATCCTCGTAAATAATATTCAATGGTATATCTTCTGGTAAAACTTCTATTGAAGGTGGTTTATCAGGAACTTCTATTGTTATTATTTCACCATTTTTTATTTTATAAGATGGTTTTTTCAGACTACCATTTACTATTATCTGACCCTGCTTAATTGCTTTTTGAACATAACTTCTGGAAATCCATTCTGGCACTTTTTCAACCACAAATTTATCCAATCTCCAACCATTTTCTCTATTCGTAACTAAAAAGTTTTCTTCCACGGATCATTGCTCCTTTTTAAATAATAAATAGCCAAAAGGATTCCTCCTACAGTTACAAAAGAATCTGCAACATTAAAAACAGAGAAATATTTAACGCTAAACATATCAACAACATATTCAATTCTTACTCTATCATATATATTCCCAAGAGCACCACCTATTATAAAAACAGTTGATAAATCAAACAAAAAAGACTTGTGTTGTTTAAGATGAATTTTTCTATATATATATATTATTGTAACCACAAAAGTTGCAATAATTCCCATAATAAACGGATGTCCTTGAAATATTCCAAATGCTATTCCCGTATTAGTTACATAAGATAGGGTTAAAAAATCCCCTATAATATGTATAGTTTTTCCCATTAAATATTCTTGAGCCAATTTTTTTGATATTTGATCAAGCACTAATATAAATGGAATCAGCCAATCCAAATTAATCACTCACTTTTTGATAAAAGAAAGGTTCTATTACTTCCAATCCTAAACTCTTATAATTAAATATCCTTTCTGTTGATCCAACAAATAGTACGCCACCTTTTCTCAAAGAATTGGCAAAGTTTTTGTATAACTTATTTTTAGCATCCATATCAAAATAAATAACCACATTTCTACATGAAATTAAATCTATATCATTTTCAAATTTATCCATTAAAAGATTATGTTGTTTAAATATTACCCTACTTTTTACATGAGATAAAACTTCATAAGAATCATTATTTACTTTTCTAAAATATTTTTTTCTTATATCTTCAGGTACATTAACCATAGATCTTTCTGAATAGATTCCTCTTTTTGCCTTTTGTAATACAAATTTATCCAGATCTGTAGCAAGTACTTTTATATTTTTTGGTGCTCTCAATTCCTCCAGAATTATCGCATGAGTATAAGGTTCTTCACCAGTAGAACAACCAGCACTCCATATTTTTGTTTTCGTATTTCTTTCTTTTAATATCCGTGGTAAAATATGTTTTTTTAAATAATCCCATTTTTCTGGATTTCTAAAGAATTCTGTAACATTAATGGTTAGTTTATCCAAAAATTCATCCCATAATTTACTATTTTTTTTCAGATCATCAAAATATGTTTTATAATCTTTATAAGAATATTTTCTCATTAACATATCGATTCTTCTTCTAACCCTATGCTGTTTATAACCTCTTAAATCAAGCTGAAAATGTCTGGCTATATTATCCAACAACCACACATATTCTCTGTCATCATAAGGTGAAGAATATAAACTTTTTTCATTCATAATTGTTCCTCCTAAAAATTGATATTAAATTTTATTCCATACTTTTTATTTGAATTAATAACAAAATATATATTATCTTGTATTATTGGCAAAGTCATTTCAAATTCGTTCTCTACTTTTTTAAAAAATCACTTCTTATTATATCTGTCTTATTTTTAAAATCAAGATACAAATTTATATCTTTACTCAATATTTCTACAAAAATTTTATTTTTTGATATTGTAATTATACCAATATTTGCAAAAGTTAAAAAAAAACCATAATCATCTTTTTTACTCAACGTATCTATGAAAAAACCTATTTTTACTTTATTGCCCAAATAATAGCCAAATGATGTTTCAGAAAAATCATATAAATTTATCCAATAAAAATAATTACTAAAGTTTTTCTTTAAATTTATTCCAACCATCCCATTTGAAACAATGTAAGATACGGGATATTTAAAAAATATATTTTCAAAGGAAATTAAAAACGATTTGTTTGACCAAATAAAATAATTCGGATCATTAAAATTTTTTTCTTTATATTTATAATTTATACTAAACCCTGGCTGATAAAATTTTAAATAATTTAAAATTTCATCTATACTGGAAACTTTAATATAATCTTTATTTTCTGGTTTTATTATAGCATAAAAAGAAACATTAGCAACATACAAATTTGTTGCTTCAAAATCAAAATTATAATTTATTTTTAGGTCACCGTTATTTGAGTATGTAAAAAAAAGATTATTCGAAAAAATTATAAATGATAAATTCAAAAATAGCATTAAAAGCAAGAAAGTTTTTTTCATTAAATCACCTTAAAAACAAGGGGCAAATAGCCCTTTGAATTACATATTTTGTGCTAATCTCTCCATTTCTTCGTCATCTATTTCAAAATTGGCGAATACTTCTTGAATATCATCACTATCTTCCAATGCATCAAGTAATTTCAATAATTTTTCTGCATCTGAACCTGCAATTTTAACTGTTGTTTTTGGTATATATGTTAATGTTGCTTTTACAGAATATCCCATATCTTTCAATGTATCTCTAACCTGGGCCATATCATCTGGAGAAGCTATTACCTGTATTTCTTCATCTTCAATTACATCTTCAGCACCAGCATCAAGAGCAACCATCATAAATTCGTCTAAATCAGCTATTTCTGATTTTGGAACAATTATCATAGCTTTTCTTTCAAAATTCCATGCAACTGCTCCACTTTCTGCTAAACTACCACCGTGCTTTGAAAGGATGTGTCTTACCTCCTGGGCAGCTCTATTTTTATTATCTGTTAAAGCTCTCATTATTATCGCAACCCTGCTGGTCCATATCCTTCATACATTATTTCTACATATGAATCTGCATCTGTTCCTCCTGCACCTTTCTTTATAGCAGCTTCAATCTTATCTTTCGGCATATTTGCTTCTTTTGCTTTTTCAATAGCAGTTCTTAACCTCGGATTTGATTCAGGATCTGCTCCACCTTCTTTAGCAGCAACAGTTAATTCTCTGATAAGTTTAGTAAATATTTTTGACCTTTTTGCATCCTGCGCTGCTTTTCTATGCTTTATATTTGCCCACTTGTTATGACCTGACATAATAAAATACCTCCTTTAAAATCATTTTGATTTTATTATCATTATTGTTGTATCATCATGTTGAGATGCTTTTCCCACAAATTTATCTAATTCATTTATTATTGTTTTAATAATTTCTTTTGAACTCATATCTCTTGTCTCTTCAAATATTTTTATTAATCTTTCTAGCTCAAATTCATCTCCAGTTTCATTTCTTGCTTCCGTTACCCCATCTGTATATAAAGCAATATTTATATTATTTTCATAATTTAATTTTTGACTTTCAAAAACAAACCCTTCCATAATTCCAATCGGCATATATTCAGCCTCAAAAGACATTAACTCCCATCTTTCAAAATTAATGTCGGATTATGACCACAATTTATCATTTCAATATTTTTATTCTTATAATCTAACATTATAAAAATTGAAGTAACGAATCTGTCCTGTGGAATTTCTTTAGAAATATAATCGTTCAAATTCGAAACAATTGTTGTTAAATCATGTTCTTTTTCTATTTCATGCCTTAATATCGACCTAAACGAAGTCATTATTAAAGCAGCAGGAACACTTTTACCAGAAACGTCTGCCAGAACAAGAAAAACTTTTTCTCCTAAATCAACAACATCATAATAATCTCCACCAATATCATATGCAGGCCTATAAAATGCTTCTATATCAACACTTTCAAATTGCGGTATTTTTTTTGGTAACAGAGATTTCTGTATTTCAGAAGCTATTCTTAATTGTTCTCCTAATTTTTCCTGTTCTATTTTTTTGTTTAAAAAGTCAAGAGTATCATAACTAAAAGCAATTTGCTCAGAAATAGATTCCATTATTTTTCTATTTCCAGCTGTAAATATACCTTTTTTTGAACCATAAAAAAGAAAAAAACCCCATATTTTTATTCTTGATTCTATGGGTACAAACATAATAGGGATTTCCTCATTGGTTAAAGGATTTCTTTCAAATATCAATGGTTTTACCTTATTTGACTCGTTTAAATAGTCAATAAATTGCACTGTTTTCTCAAAATCCAGAGAGTTAAAATCCGCATGTAAAATCTTAAAATCCTTCCTTGGTGGAAAATCAGAAAATTCTCCAACAACTATATCATCATAAGTAATTATATCTTTTATTCTCTCCAGAATGCTCTCCATTGAGGTTCTAGGATCCAGTGTTTCATGAAGAATTTTCCCTATATCAAGAACCGCTGTTAATTCTTCATATAGTTTCGATAATTCTTCAACCTGAGCTTCTAATTGAAGTGAAAACTCTTCTAACTGCATTCTATAATTTTCACTTTCGATAAATAATTCTTCTATTAAAATCTTTACCCTATTCTTAATTTCTTCAAGATCTTTAGGTTCATCCTTATAATATTTAATTTTATCGTTTAATTCCCGATAAATCTCCAATCCATATTCGGTGGCCTTATCCATTTACTCCCACCGCCTGTTTTATAATATCCACAATATTCTTTGGGCTAAAAGGTTTTGTCGCAACCTTAAAAGCGCCAAGAGAAAGGGCTAAGTTTTCATCTTCTTCCCCACCTTTTGCTGTCAAAACTAAAATAGGAATTTTTATATTTTCTTCCTTTAGCATTTTCAAAACCGTAAATCCATCCATTTTTGGCATCATTATATCAAGACAAACTGCATCTGGAACTAATTCTTTTATTTTTTGTAGCCCTTCTTCGCCATCTCTTGCTTCATATACTTCAAAACCCTCTTTTTTAAAATTGAAAGATAATATTTTCCTTAATACATCAGAATCATCTACAATTAAAATTTTCTTGCTCAAGTCAATCCCCCATATCACATCATAAACAATAGGATAAAATATAAAATCTTCCTTAATTTCACTAAACATCTTCCATATATTGTATATTTTATTATATTCCTGTTTATATTTTAACACATAAATTCCATTTTTATTTATTTCATAATCTAAATCCACAAATCTGTTTTTCAAGTCTCCATTAAGAACCTTCTCATTAAATAAAGGAAATAAATTTTCTGATATATAAATTCTAAATGAATAATATTTTATTTTCAACTTATAATTATCTTCCACAGATTTATACTCTATTAATTTGAATCCTTCAGATACATAATTGTTAAAATTTGAAAAACTTTGTATACTTTTAGTACTTAACACAACATAAAGTGCTCTATTAACATAACCAAGTGGAACAGCTTGAGAAATACTTAATTTTGGTTTAGAATGAAACCCTTTTGTATATTCTAAATCTATTCTTGCTCTTCTTAACATTCTTTCTATTTCTTCTAAAGTATCATTATGTGAGATATAAATAGATTTACCAAATTTTTTAAATCTTAAAAGATATTTCAATATCCTCACTCCATTATATGATATAATTAAATTGAACAAAATTTATTATATACTATTTTTATTAAAATCATTTTAAATGGAGGAATAAGCATTGAAATATTTTTTATCAGGACTTCTGGTAATTCTTATTGCTGGAATCACATTATTTAGTTATACGCATAGACTTTTTGTAAAAAAATCTATTTTTTCATTCAATAATAATTATAATACATACCTTTTTTCAAATAACAGTGAAATTTTACCCCCAAAATTCGTATATACAAAATTATCAGATGCACCTATAGATTTATTGTTCACACTATTATGGTCTGAAGATAGAGATTTTTTTGGACATCCTGGTTTCAATTTAAAAGGATTCACAAGAGCTATTATTACAAATCTAACTAAAGGCACAACATATGGTGGAAGCACCATTACTCAACAGGTTATAAAAAATATATATTTGAGTCAAAAAAGGTTATATCCAGAAAGATTTTAGAAATATTTCTTTCATTTTGGGTTGAACGATATTACACTAAAAACGAAATCTTAGAATCATATATAAATATTGCTTATTTAGGTAATGATATAAATGGTTTTGGTGCTGCAGCAAAAAGATATTTTGGAAAAGATTTAAAAGATCTAAATTTGTCGGAAATTTCCATACTTGTCGGAATTATAAACGCCCCAGAATACTATAATCCATATAAACATCCATTAAGAGCAAAAAAACAGGCATTGATTATTTTAAACTCGTTATTAAACAATCAGTTATTAACCAATAATGATTATAAATTATATACTCAGTATTTAAACAATATAGAATTTAAAAAGCCTTATTTCGATGAAAATAACTTACAGTTACTTCTTGCAATAAAAAACGAAGAATCCAAATTAAATTTAATCGGTGGAGGATATATAGTTAAATCTACAATAGATAGAGACTTATTTGAAACTGTAAAAGATACATGGCAAGCATCTCAAAGTGCTATAATATTAGATAATAAAACTGGTAAAATTATCAGTTTTTTCGGAAGTCAATATGATGTTTTTTATTCATATCGTCAAATTGGTTCGACAATAAAACCATTTTATTATCTATTGGCTCTAAACAAAGGATATAATACAAATACATTATTAATAGATGAACCATTAAAAATTGGAAACTGGGCACCACAAAATTTCGAAAAAACATTTAAAGGGGAAGTCTCTTTAAAAGATGCTCTTATCCATTCAATAAATATTCCCTCAATTCATTTGTTTTTAAGTTTAGAAAATTCACCTCAAAAATCAATTTCTACTGTCGAAAAATTTTTAAAAGATATTGGCATTGAAGGCTTTTATCCCCATGATATAACCTTATCTCTTGGAACCTTAGAAAGTAATGTATTTAATATTGCCAGAGCATTTACAATATTCCCAAATTATGGTCTAATTCCTAAAACTTATATAATAGATGAAATATATGACAAAAATGGAAATTTAATTTATAAAAAAACACCCGAAATAGAAAAAAAGATACAAACCATAAAAAATGAATCTTATAGTATAATGAATAATCTTTTAGAGAGTGTTGTTTCTGAAGGAACAGCTAAAAACCTTTTCCCAGTAAAAAAGGAATTTTATGGAAAAACTGGAACTGCTGAGTATTCAGTGTGGTTTTCAGGTTATGATGGTAAAATTTCCATTTCAACAAGAAAAGATGGAAAATTCTTATTATCAACTACACATGCGATCCCTATAGCACGAAAAATTTTAAATATTTATTATTCTTATATTCCTCTAACAAAAGTTCCTAAATTCTTTTTTTATTCTAATAATATTTCAAATACTTCTTTTGAAAATTTTATATCGAATAATTTTAATAAAAAAGAATTATTTTTTAGTAAAAAAAACTATATAAAGAATATACAAAATTATGAATTTTTATTCCCTGACTTATTTCTAAAGTATTATGACTATGATGATAATAAAAATTCATCTTTTCAACTATTTGAATTTGACAAATCTAACATAAAGAAATTTAAAAATTCTTTAGATTTAGGAGAAAAAAATACATATAATATATATATTAGAGAAAAATTCTTTATGGATTATTATTTTCCTGATTTATACATTGCTATCAATAAATAGAAGGTGCTAATATGAAAGATTTTTTTAATCCTGGCGAAATACTATTAAAAGAAAATGAAATTTATAACTTTTGTTATTATATTATTTCTGGAAAAGTTAATACCTCCCTTAAAAACAGAGAATTGAGTTCTGGAGAATTTATTGGTGTGATGAGTTTTATAACAGGAAAGCCTTTATTAGAAAGTTATATTGCAAATACAAAAGTAGAAGTACTTAAAATAGATAAAAACAGCATTTCAAAAATATTAGAAGAAAAAGAATTTTCATTATTCATTGAACATGTGGGTAAATTATATATAAATCTATTTTTTAAAAGTTTATTTGGAGTTACACCCAATATTTATGAACTTTTAATTTCAAAAGCTATGGTAACAAACAGAAAAGATCTTATTGAAGATATGCAACTTGACGAAACAGATGTACTATTAGCAGAGTTAGACCAAATCTTAAATGCTGGAGAAATATTTGAATCTGAGCTCCCAGAAGATCCTGAAATAGCTACAGAAAGCTTTAAATCACTATTTAATAAAGAAAATATTGATCTGGCGGGTATAATAGTTTTCACAACAAATTATATACGAAAAAATGCTGATAACAGTCAACTTTGCGAAGACTTGATATATGGATTTGAGAAATCCATAGAAATAGAAGATAGAGCTCTGGTAAAATATTTTTTATATTTATCCTGTATCTATTGCAATGATTCCAAAAGAATTAAAGAAGTTCTTGAAGAATATCTGGAAATATTAAGATTTTGGGGAATTCCAGCATGGGGAGAAATGATGATAAGAATTGAAAATTATGACTCATTTCTAAATATATTTAATAAAAAAAATGTTGGTGATAAAAATGAAATGTGAATTAATAACAAACCTTTCAAAAGATATAAAAGAAATTGCTTATATCCAAACCGGACTCGTTATTTCTACATTAAAATATGAAGAAAAGGAAAAACTAGGACAGGTATTTTGTGAAGGTGATTATTTTGGCCTTGACTCTTTAGTTTTTGGAATTAACTTAATTGATTATTATGCAGTTGGAAAAACTCGTTTCAAAAAAGAATCTTATCAACTTTTTACTGAACTTTTAAAAGATAAAGATTATTACGACAAATTCTTTTTAAACCTCAAAATTACGTTTCTTGAAATAGCTTCATTTATGAAAAAAAGAGAAGAAGAAATATTATTGTTAAATTTGAGAAAAATATATAATAGGAGTCCTCAGATAAAAGGACTTCCAAAAGACTTTATATTAAATTATATTTCTATAGATAAAATTAACTCTTTATTAGAAAGCAACGTTATTGTGGAAGATGAAGAATTTTTTTATTATAATCCTAAGTAAAACGAACATATTTCAATATTATCCTTTTACATGAACTCTAATAAAGAATAATCTGAAAAAAATGACATTGAAATTTTTTTCATTTTTGAGTTAAACTAAAGAATGAATATAAAATAAGGATGGTGAACTATCTTGGGAACTATGAAGGCCATTGTAAAAAAATTTCCAGGAAAAGGATTTGTATTAGATGATGTAGAAATACCAACAATCAAAGAACCAAATGAAGTTAAAGTAAAAGTTTTAAACGCATCTATCTGTGGAACAGACCTTCACATCTGGAAATGGGATGAATGGTCACAGGAAAGAATTAAAACCCCGCAAATTGACGGACATGAATTTGTGGGTGAAGTTGTAGAAGTTGGTCCGATGGTTAAAGGTTTAAAACCTGGCGATATTGTAGCCTCCGAAACACATATCCCATGTGGAGTATGTAAACAGTGTAAAACAGGAAAAATGCACGTTTGTAAAAATATGAAGATTTTAGGTGTGGATAGAGATGGTGTGTTTGCAGAATATGTTGTTGTTCCAGAAATTGTATTATGGAAATTAGATCCATCAATTCCCAAAGAATATGCATCAGTTATGGAACCATTAGGAAATGCTATTCATACCGTAACAGCAGTGGATTTAAGAGGAAAAACAGTTTTAATCACAGGGGCTGGCCCAATCGGTGCAATTGCAGTTCAGGTTGCAAAAATTTCCGGTGCTGCTACTATAATTGTTAGTGAAGTTTCAGAATATAGAATAAATATGGCAAAAGAAATGGGAGCTGATTACATTATAAATCCTTCAGAAAAGAATTTAGTTGAGGAAGTTATGAAATTAACAAATAATGATGGAGCTGATGTTTTATTAGAAATGTCAGGTAATCCAAACGCATTAAATGATGGAATTGAAGCTTTAACAAATGGTGGAGAAGCTGCTATTTTAGGAGTTTTTCCAACAAATCCTGTTCCTTTTGTAATGAATACCGCAGTATTTAAAAATATCACCATTCATTGTATAACTGGAAGAAAGATGTTTGAAACATGGCAAATAGCTTCAGAATGGTTAAGGACAAAAAGGATAGATTTATCAAAATTGATTACTCATGTTATTCCAATGGAAGAATTTGAAAAAGGATTTGAACTTATGAATTCGAAAAAAAGCGGAAAAATTGTACTAAAAATTTCAGAATAAGGGGAATATTATGAATTTTTACGAACAATTAGTTTCTGAAATGAACGAATTAAAAACAAACGGTCTTTTTGTTACTATTAGAACATTAAACGGTGCTCAAGGCGCATGGTTTGAAGTTGATGGAAAAAAGGTATTAAACTTATGTTCAAATAACTATCTTGGCTTTGCAAACAATGAAAGGCTTAAAAAAGCTGCTATCGAAGCTGTTGAAAAATATGGTGTTGGTCCAGGTGCTGTCAGAAGTATAGCCGGAACAATGGATATTCACCATCAATTAGAAAAGGAGCTTGCTGAATTCAAAAAACAGAGGCAACTTTAGTTGTTCAATCTGGATTTAATGCTAATCAAGCTGTTATACCTGCAATTACTACAGCAGAAGATGCTATCCTATCTGATGAATTAAATCATGCCAGTATAATAGATGGTGTAAGACTGTCAAAAGCCAAAAAATATGTTTGGAAACACAAAGATGTTAAAGACCTTGAAGAAAAATTAAAAGAAGCTAAAAATAATGGTGCTCGAAGACTCTTAATTATAACAGATGGTGTATTTAGTATGGATGGTGATTTAGCTCCTTTACCCGAAATTGTTGAAGTAGCAGAAAAATATGGTGCTATTGTAATGGTTGATGATGCCCATGGCGAAGGTGTTCTTGGTGAAAGTGGTAGAGGTATAGTAGATCATTTCCATTTGCATGGTCGTGTTGATATTGAAGTTGGAACTTTATCAAAAGCTTTTGGTGTTGTTGGTGGATTTATCGCTGGAAAAAAGGAATTAATCGACTATTTAAAACAAAAAGCCAGACCTTTCTTATTTAGTAGTTCTTTATCTCCTGCTGAAACTGGCGCTGCATTAGAAGCAGTTAGAATATTGACAGAAAGCGGAGAAGTGGTAAAAAAATTATGGATAATGCAAAATATTTCAAAGATAAATTAAATGCTTTAGGCTTTGATACATGGCATAGTGAAACACCAATAACTCCAGTAATGTTATATGATGCAAAAGTTGCTAAAGAATTTAGCTTAAAGTTATTTGAAGAAGGAATTTTTGCTCAATCAATAGGATATCCAACAGTCCCTAAAGGATTAGCAAGAATTAGAGTTATGATTAGTGCTGCACATACAAAAGAAGATTTAGATTTTGCAGTAGAAAAATTTGAAAAAATAGGGAAAGAATTAAATATTATAAAATAAAAAAGTGGCCCATTTTGACAAAATGGGCCACTTTTGTAATAACTTATTATCTTATTTTTTTCAATATAAGAAAGCGATACATAACTAACGACGAAAGACGTTATTGTAAATAGCAGCATTATATACAAATCTTTACTTACCATTGAAAGATTATAATTCAATAAGGCCACTTTTCTTAAAGAATCTATGGAATATTTTATGGGTAATGCGTATGACCATTTATACCATATAGAGTCTTTTGGAATTGAAATTAGCACATCACCAAATAGAATCATTGTACCCATAAATATAGCTAATAAAAACGTTGTAGTTCTTGTAGTTTTTGAAATGGATGCAATTAATAATCCAAATGTTGCAAACATAAAAACATTTAAAACTATTAAAATCATCATATTTATTTCTCCACCTGAGAAATTACTTCCAAAATGTCTGAATACATAAAATGTAATAATACTCGAAACAAGCCCAAAATAACATATGTAAAAAGCTTATATAATGAAAATTCCCAGATTTTTAACCCATTTGCTCTGTATATATCCAATAATCCATTCTCCCGAGTTTGTGAAATAGAAATCCCTATACCTCCCATTGAGAAAATTAATATTAAAACAAGAATAGCTGAAGGAGCTAACATGTCCTGAAAGTCCAGAGATGCATTTTTTATATTTTTCAAACTTCCATCTTTTATATTGGGAATTTGTATCTCAATATCTGGAGGATTTCTCTTTTTATCAACTGAAATTCCTCCTTTTAAAAGAAATTGAGTTGTAGATCCCGCTGAAATTTCAGGTATTCCTGATAATTCATTAAATAAAGCTTTTACAACTGTATAAATTGCTACACTACTATCCAGATCATTGGGATTTGGCACTAAAATTAACTTTGTATCTTTATAATTTTTTAAATCATTCATAAAACCTTTCGGTATTATTAAAATTGAATCGAATTCGTTATCTTTTACAGCTTTTACTAACTCATTTTTAGATGTTATCTGAACTGCATCTTTCCATTTAAAAAATTGACTTAAAAAAAGAAAACCAAATCTACCTAAAAAAGAATTATCTTCATTGTATACAGCTATTTTATAATCAGATAACATATTTTCTGGAAACAAATTAGAACCCATATACGACAATAATACAGGAATAATAATTAATGATAATAAAAATCCTTTATTCCTAAAAATTTTTAAAAGTTCATATTTCATCAATGACAATATTTTCATTCCCTCACCTCTATCTTTTTTAAATCTTTATATATTTTATCAAAAAAATTAAATTGTTCAAAATTTTTTATGGTATAATTAGGAAGAATATAAAGAAGGAGGTACAAAAATGAATCTTCATAATCTTACTGTTGTTGAGCATCCTTTAATAAAACATAAACTTACCATTATGAGAAGTAAAGATACTGGTCCAAAAGAATTTAGAGAACTTTTGAAAGAAATAACCTTATTATTAACCTATGAAGCTACCCGAAATTTACCAACTATTGAAATCGAGGTAGAAACACCTATTCAACATACTACCGGTGAAATGGTGGAGGATAAAAAAATAACCATAGTTCCTATTTTACGCGCAGGGTTAGGAATGATGGATGGTATTCTCAGCCTCGTTCCTAATGCAAGTATAGGATTTTTAGGTATATATAGAGACCCTGAATCCCTAAAACCTGTTGAGTATTATTTAAAATTCCCACCTTTTAGTGAGAATCATTATGTTTTTATTGTTGATCCGATGTTAGCAACAGGTTTCTCTATTAGATATGCTATAAAAAAAGTAAAAGAATATGGAGTTAAAAATATAATTGTAATGTCCTTACTTGCTGCACCAGAAGGAGTTAAAAATATTAATGAAGAATATCCTGATGTAAAAATATTTACCGCTGCACTCGATGAAAAATTAAATGATCACGCTTATATAATACCTGGGTTGGGTGATGCAGGAGACAGATTATTCAGAACAAAATAAAAATTAAAACAGAGACCATAATTTTTATGGTCTCTATTATTCTTCTATACCCAATAGTGCATTACAATAAACTTTAGGATCAAAAATTTGCAAGTCGTCTGCTTTTTCTCCAACACCAATTAGTTTAATAGGAATACCTATTTCCTGATTTATAGCAAAAGCTATTCCACCTTTTGCAGTACCATCTAATTTCGTAATCACTATACCACTTAAATCAATAGCTTCCTTAAAAACCTGAGCTTGAATTATTCCATTTTGCCCTGTTGTCCCATCCAACACCAGTAACGTTTCATGTGGAGCATCAGGAATTACTTTTTGAATTACCCTTTTTATTTTTTTCAATTCTTCCATCAAATTACTTTTAGTGTGTAATCTTCCTGCCGTATCAATAATAACAACATCCCTATTTTTAGCAACTGCATGATTTAAAGCATCATAAGCCACAGCCGCAGCATCTGAACCATGTGAATGTGCAATTACATCGATGTTTAATCTATTTCCCCATTCTTTTAATTGCTCAATAGCTGCTGCCCTGAATGTATCTCCTGCAGCAAATACAACATCATTACCTTTTTCTTTATAAATTTTTCCCAATTTTGCTATAGTAGTGGTTTTTCCTGTACCATTCACTCCTACTACTAAAATAACGAAGGGTTTTTTATTTGGATTAAATTCCAAAGGTCTGTTTTCAAGATGCTCTACCATAATATCCCTTAAAAGTAAAAGTGGGTCTTCATTTTTTTCTTTTTTATATCTCTCCTTTAATTTTTTCAATATATCCTGTGTAGCTTCAACACCAACATCTGATAAAATCATTATTTCTTCAAGCTCTTCCAAAACATCATCATCAAGGTTTCTTCCAGAGAATAATGTTTTGATATTTCCAAAAAATTTATCTCTTGTTTTTTTCAATCCTTTAGCTATTTTATTAAAAAATCCCATCTTCAACCTCCTGCCTAATTTTTACATTTATTTTCACAACATATATTTTATCATTAATTACCATAATTTCAAAATTTTCTATTTATCAGAATATAAAATTTAATATGTTATATTTGGAAAATTTGCAATGAAATGGTAAAATAATCTTAGCAGTATTAAGATATAAAAGAGGTGTAAAAAATGGGAGACTTTTGGGAAGATTCTACCACCTGTCCTTTATGCGGAAGAGCTTTTAATTACACTAAAATTAAATATGACAGTATTAGAATTGAAAAATATGATGATGATTTAAAACCCATTTTTAAGGGACCAAATCCACAAAATTTTTCTATTTTAACCTGTCCAAAATGCGGATTTACATTCTTCTCCGAAGATACTGATTTATTAAAAAAAGTTTCTAAAGAAACAAAAAAAGAATTAAAAGATTATTTAAAAAGAGCTCGTAACAAATTAGGAAGAATTGATAACTCCAAAAATAAAGACATAGATTTTTTAAAAAAACAATATGCTCTTGCAGGAATAATATATAAAATCCTTAACAAACCTGGAAATGTTGCCAAAAGTTTAATCAGACTTGCCTGGATTTTCAGGGATGAGGATAAAATAATGGAAGAACTAAAATTATTAATTTCTGCTGTAAAAATATTAGAAGAAAATTTTAAAAACCTGAATTCAGACGAAGAATTAATCTTATATTATTTTTTTAAAGGTTATACTAATTTACGTATAGGCAAAAGAAAAGAAGCAAAAGAATTTTTTAACAAACTTATAGGAAGATATAGAAACAGCAAAAACCCTTACATAAAAAAAGCAGAATTTTTGAAAGGTGATTTATAATGAAAAAATACTTTTTTATATTCATACTCATATTTATAATAAATATTTTTTTAAATTCATGTTCTTTATTACAAACACCTACTCCAAATCCAGAAATAGAAAATAGAATAAATAATCTGGAAAGTGAAGTTGCTTCTTTAAAATTAACTTTAAGCAATTATGATCAAACTATTAATGAGTATAAAGATTATATTAATAAAACAAATAAAAAATAAATGATATTTCTAATAATATTATGGTGTTAAAAAACGAAATAAAAAATATATCTTATACACTCAATTCGTCTAATACACATATCCAACAGTTATTAAAAGATTATAATTCTGAATTGTCCTCTATAAAAGAATCTTTAGATAATTTAAAAAGTAAAGTTTCTGAATTTGAAAAAAGAAAAGACGATAAATTTTATACAGAAATATTAAATACTATTGAAACCAGGATAAAAAATATCGAAGATAATATACAAATTTTAAATAATGAAACGGTAAAAAAAGATGAATTATCATTAATTACAAAAAATTTTATTACTGAAGATTCGACAATTTTTACAGATAATAGAAATTATATGGATTCAAAAATTCAATATTTAGATAAGCAGTTTAAAGAATCGATAAACACCATAAATCAAAACATTTCTTCTTTAAACTCAAGTATAACAACTGTTCAAAATTCAATGAATGATTATTATGCTGAATTTCTTAGGTTTAAACAAAATAATAATGAGAACTTTTCAAATATTAATGTTCGTATTTCCGATTTAGATAAACGTTTAACTACTCTGAATCAAAATAACGAAATATTGGACACAAGATTAAAAGATTTAAGTACAGATTTATATAAAATCACCCTCAGTTCTACTGAAATTAAAAATTTTATTGATAAATCCGTTAAAACAAACATTGATAATTTACTAAAAACAGTAAATTCATTAGACAAAATCTGGCAAATAAATTTTGAAACACTTGAAAATGATCTGGATTCTTTAAAAAATGATTACTCTAAATTCAAAGAAAATACATCTGGAATTATAAGTGAAGAAAATCTGAAAAAATATGTCTATGAATCTGTTGAAACTGAAACTCAAAGAGAAGTTGCAAAACTGTTTTATAAAACAAAAAGTGAAGAATTGCTTAAAATTAAAAGTCTTGAAGAAAAACTGGGTAGTATAGATAAAACAATAGGTAACCTGAAAAATTCTTTTGAATTATTATCTTCAAGACCAATAAACACTTTTGATGAAAAATATAAAACGAAATTAGAGGAACTTGAAAGGGAATTAACCAATGCTTTAATTTCTTTTTCAAATGCAGAAATTAAAAATTTATTTGGTTCTGGTGATCAAATTATTTATAAAATAAAACCTGGCGATACTTTAAGTCAGATTGCAATAGCTTTTGGTTTAGGTTATAATGGTATCGATCTAATAAAAGTAGCAAATAATATAGACGATCCAAGAACTATTAGAGTTGGACAAAAAATCATCATTCCTGTTAATAATATTGAAAAGTTTCTAAACTGGCCCTTAAGTTATACTACACCTGCAAATTATGAAAGAATAGTTATTAGATTTGGAGATAGAATCTCAACAGGTGTATCTGTAGGTCTTGGAATATTACCATTAAAAAATGAAACAGTTAAACCTGCATTACTGGAAGAATATTAGAAGCAGGAAAATCATCTAATAATAGTTATTACATTAAAATCGACCATGGGAATGGTGTTGTTACTGTTTATTCCAATTTAGTATCTATTAATATAAAAGAAGGAAAATGGGTAGATTCAGAAACTATCCTGGGAAATGTTAAAAAAGATAAGTTATTTAATTTTGAAATATGGAAAAATGGCGAACCTAAAGATCCTATGAGATTATTTTTCAAATATATTGGTAATTTCAAAGCAACATTTTATACCGAATGGGATGATAAAATAATTTATTATCCAGCATTCAGGTTGACAAAATCTCAAAATGTCCCCAGACCATGGGTTACGGTAGCTGCAGATCCAAAATATTTACCATTAGGAACTGTTGTATATATACCAGAATTTAGGAACTCTCCAAATTTCGGTTTTTTCGAGATTGAGGATATAGGTTCAAAGATTATAGGTAATCGTTTAGATATATATATTAATGATGTAAGACTTGCTCAAAATACACAAAATGTAAGTGTTTATGTTGTTGGTAAAAAAAATAGGAGGTAAAATTATGGATTAACTGTTAAAAGTAGTTACGCTCTGAGGGCTCTATATGAACTTGCGATTCTTCATAAAAATGGTGTTGAAAGAGTTTCTATAAATGAATTGTCTTCAAAACAAAAAATACCTAAGGATTTTTTAGAAAAGATTTTTAGCGAATTAAGGGAATACGGAATAGTTGATTCTGTAAGAGGAAGATATGGTGGTTATGCTCTAAGCAAAAAACCTGAAAATTTAAAACTAAGTGAAATTATTTATATACTTGATAAGCCTTTTCAATCATATGAATGTGTTGTTACTGGAAAATGTGAAACATTAGGTTCAGAATGTGCTGTTGGATATATATGGAAAAAGGTAAACACTATTTTAATGCAGGAACTTTCTAAAATAACGCTTGCTGAATTAGTGAAATTAGGAGAAAAATTGGAATTAATGGGAGGAAATACTGTTGAAGAAAAAATTAATAATGCTAATGAGCGGGGAGTTGACAGTTCAGTTGCTGCTTATTTAGCTAAAGAGATGGGATACGAGATTATAGGAGTACATTTTAAAACTATTCCTGACGAAGTTTTTTTAAAAATACCTGAAAAGAAAAAAATTTGCTGTAGTCCTTCTGATACATATGATGCTTTAAGAATCGCCAATAAACTCGGTTTTGAATTAAAAGTTATAAAAATATATGAAAAATTTAAAAATAAAATAATTGATTATTTTATCAATGAATATAAAAAAGGTTATACACCAAATCCCTGTATGTTATGTAATAAATATTTCAAATTTGGACTTGCAGTGGAGTTACTCAAGGAATTTAATGCTGATTTTGTTGCCTCTGGTCATTATGCTATAAGAGAATATTCGGAAAAATATAATACAGATGTTATAAAAAAAGGTATTGATAATTCCAAAGACCAATCATATTTTTTAGCTTATATTGATAAAAAATATATATCTAAAATATTATTTCCCAATGGAAATTATACAAAAGAAGAAATAAGAAAAATCGCGGAAAAATTGGATTTAAATATAGCCAAGAAAGTAGATAGTCAAGAGTTGTGCTTTATTCCTGATAATGATTATAGACGTTTTTTAAAAGACAATAATATTAATATATCTAACGGGGAAGTATTAGATTTAGAAGGTAATGTTATTGGTGAACACACTGGTTATATCAATTACACCATAGGACAAAGAACAGGTATTAAATATTTTAAAAATCCAAATATAAAAATGCATGTATATAAAATAATCCCTGAAAAAAATCAAATCATCGTTGCACCAACAAATAAAGTATATTTTAAAGGTTTAATTGCAACAGATTTTAACTTTTTAGTGGATTTTGAAAAAATTGAGGCAAGATGCAGAATACGAAAAAGAAATGAGGAAAAAGACGCCTTTATTGAAAAAATAGATGAAAATAAAATAAAAGTTATATTTAAAGAACCAATTTTTGCAGTTACACCCGGTCAATTTGCTGTTGTTTATGATAATGAAGGCGTTATATTAGGTGCAGGAAAAATCGAAAAATATCTGGAGGTATAATATGTCAAAAGCCATATATCCCGGTAGTTTTGATCCTATAACGTTTGGTCATCTTAATATAATAAAAAGAGCTACCAAAATATTTGATGAACTTTATGTTGTGGTATTAAATAATATAAATAAAAAATACTTTTTTTCTATTGATGAAAGGATTGAAATTACAAAAGAGTCTTTAAAGAATTTCCCAAATATTAAAGTTGAAAGTTTCAACGGGCTATTAGTAGATTATGCCAAAGAAAAAGGCATTAATGTTATTATTAGAGGATTAAGGGCTGTTTCTGATTTTGAATATGAATTACAACTTGCAAACGCCAATAGATCTTTAAATGAAAATGTAGAAATATTATTTTTAATGACAGATACAGAATTTTCTTTTATATCTTCTACAATTGTAAAGGAAGTTGCTAAATTCGGTGGTAATATTTCACAATGGGTACCTAAAAATGTAGAAAATGCTATAATTAAAAAAATTAGTAATAACAATGTTTAAAAAAGAAAAGTTATTATGTTAAAATTCTTGTGAATTTTAAGAAAATATTAGGAGGGAATTGAAATGGCTATAACTGCTGCTGACGTAAAAAAATTAAGAGATGCAACTGGTGCAGGTATGATGGATTGTAAAAATGCTTTAGTAGAAGCTGATGGCGACTTTGATAAAGCTGTTGAAATTTTAAGAATAAAAGGTGCAGCAAAAGCTGCAAAAAAAGCTAGCAGAAGCACTGGCGAAGGAATTATTTATTCATACATTCATCACAATGAAAAAATTGGTGTTTTACTAGAATTAAATTGTGAAACAGATTTTGTTGCAAGAACAGAAGAATTCCATGAATTAGCTAAACAAATTTCTTTACAAATCGCTTCAATGAGACCAAAATGGTTAAAAAGAGAAGATGTTCCCGAAGAAATTATTGCTAAAGAAAAGGAAATTTATATGGAAGAAATGAAAGAATCAGGAAAACCTGAACATATTATTGAAAAAATTGTAGAAAACAAAATAAACAAATTCTTTGAAGATAATTGTTTATTAGAACAGGAATTTGTATTTGCAGAACAAAAAGGTCAAAAAATAAAAGATCTTATTACTGCAGCTATTGCAAAAATTGGGGAAAATATTCAAGTTTCAAGATTTGCAAGATTTGAAATCGGAGAATAATACAGGGGTGGTTTTTGTCCACCCTTTTTTTAAGGAAAAGGGGAGAAAACATGTATAAAAGAATATTATTAAAACTCAGTGGTGAAGTATTATCTGGTGAAGACAAAAAAGGATTTGATGAAAATGCTCTAGAATATCTTGCTGAAGAAATAAAAGATGTTGTAAAAAATGGAATTAAGTTAGGTATGGTAATTGGAGCAGGAAATTTATTTAGAGGTCGCGAGTTACAAGACGTTACAAATAGTATCGGAGACCATATTGGAATGTTAGGAACTGTTATTAATGCTCTTTATTTAAAAGATTACTTTGAGAAAAAAGGAATTAAGACTGTTGTTGTTTCACAAATAGTAAATTTACCTTCTGTAAGAATTATTCACTACGATGATATAGAATTATATTTCAATGCAGGATATGTAGTAATATTTGCTGGTGGAACTTCAAACCCATTTTTTACTACAGATACCGCAGCTGCATTAAGGGCTGTTGAAATGAAAGCAGATGTTTTAATAAAAGCTACAAAAGTTGATGGAATTTACGACAAAGATCCAAAAAAATTCAAAGATGCTAAAAAATATGATAAAATAACATATGATGATGCTATAAATTTAGGTTTAAAAATAATGGATACTGAGGCTTTCTCTATCTGTAAAAGATATAAAATGCCTATAATAGTTTTAAATTTCTTCAAAAAGGAAAACTTATTAAATGCTATATTAGATAATGGTATTGGTACTTTTGTTAAACCTTAGGGAGGTGGAGAAACATGTGGTATGATGAAATCGTTGCAATAAGCGCAAGAGAAGTTTTAGATTCAAGAGGTAATCCAACTGTTGAAGCAGTTGTAGAATTAGCAAGTGGAGCTATGGGAAAAGCTATTGTTCCTTCAGGTGCTTCAACAGGAAAATTTGAAGCATTAGAATTAAGAGATGGTGATAAATCAAGATTTAAGGGTAAAGGTGTTTTAACAGCTGTAAAAAATATAAATGAAATTATTGCAAAAGAATTAGTAGGTTTCAATGTTTTCGATCAACCATTAATTGACAAAGTAATGTTAGAATTAGATGGAACAGAAAACAAATCCAAATTGGGTGCTAATGCTATTTTAGCGGTTTCTATGGCAGTTGCAAGAGCTGCTGCAGATTCATTAGGAATTCCGCTATACAAATATTTAGGAGGTCCAAACGCAAAAGTTTTACCTGTTCCTTTAATGAATATTGTTAATGGTGGAGAACATGCTGATAATAACTTAGATATTCAAGAATTCATGATTGTTCCAGCTGGATTTAATAAATTCTCAGATGCATTAAGAGCTGGTGCTGAAGTATTCCATTCATTAAAATCATTATTGAAAAAAGAAGGTCATGTTACAGCAGTTGGTGATGAAGGTGGATTTGCCCCAAACTTAAATTCAAATGAAGAAGCTATTCAATTTATTATTAAAGCTATAGAAGATGCTGGATATAAAGCAGGTGAACATGTATTTATCGCATTAGATTGTGCTGCTTCAGAATATTATGACGAAGAAAAGAAAGTATACAACATCGATGGAAAAGAATTATCCGCTGAAGAAGCTATGGATTATTATGAAATGTTAATTGATAAATATCCTATAGTATCCATTGAAGATCCGTTCGATCAGGAAGATTGGGAAGCATATAAGAATTTCACAGCAAAAGTTGGTGGAAAAGTTCAAATTGTTGGCGATGATTTATATGTAACCAATGTAAAAAGATTACAAAAAGGTATTGATATGAAAGCAACAAATTCTATTTTAATTAAATTAAATCAAATTGGTTCAGTTACAGAAACCTTAGATGCTATGGAATTAGCTATGAAATCTAATATGACAAACGTTGTATCTCACAGATCTGGTGAAAGTGAAGATACATTTATTGCTGATTTAGCAGTTGCTATGAATGCTGGATTTATAAAAACAGGTTCATTATCAAGAAGTGAAAGAATTGCAAAATATAATCAATTATTAAGAATTGAAGAAGAATTAGGTGAAGTTGCTGAGTATAAAGGATTAAAAGCTTTTTATTCTTTAAGAAAATAACAAAATAGCCCTTTTAAAGGCTATTTTTTAATATGAACTTTCAATTTTTTCCCATGGTGTTTTTAAGATTTTTTCTATTTCTTTAAATAACTTCTTTTTTTAGCCTCATATTTTGGAATCCTGAAACTAATAAATTTAGCATTTACTCCTTCGAACTCACAAATAATATCTATATAATCTATTATTTCATTATTAAAATCAGAACCAAATGTATTTAAAAAATTAAATTATTCTGAATTTTAAATATATAACTTCTAAATATGTCTATTGATTTCAAATTAATTATTTTTTCATCAAATTTAGCAATTAAAATAGTTTTAAAACTTTTCTCAAAATAAAATTTTTTTAAATTCTCACCATTATATACTTTGTTTTTCTTTATATAAAGTTCTTTTAATAAAAATAATACTCCATCAAAAATTATGGATTTTTCAATATTTCCAAATTTATTATTTTTAATTATTAAAAAACCATCCAGGTCAAATATTCTTTTTTCAAAAGAATATTCATAAAAATTTTTTGTACTTTTTAATATTTCTATTGTCCCATCTGATATATTATAATTTTCAGAGCTATATATTTCATATGATGTATAATCTATGTTATTTGATCTTTTCCTATAAAAAGAAATATATATTATATCGTCATAAATCCTGATTGCATCTAATATTTTATTTTCAAATTCTTCAAAAGTTGACACTTCCTGAAAAAGAACTTTCCTGATATGCTTAATATTTCTTATACTATCAATAATTAACTCTTCATTTTCTATTCCTAAGTCTTCTGCAATATTAGATAGCCTCATTGAAATATTGCTCTCGTGTTGAAAATATTTTTTTATCCACACAACTATTATGCTGACAAAAAAAACTGTAATCAACATAAAATACATTATTGAATAAATATATAAATTTCTATTTTCAAAAACAGATAAAAGAAAAATGCTATTACCAAAGTCTGTTTTTTTAATATCATACACTTTTCCATTAAAATTAAACCTTCTATTTTCTTCCTTAGACAAAAATAATTTTGAATAAATAAAATATGGTAAAGAAAGTCCTGGCCAAATAAGTTTTGTTTTATTATCCACTATATAAAAGCTCATCTCATTCACTGAAAATTGACTCAACCAATCAAAATTAACATTCACTTCAAAAGATAAATAACCAACAGGAATTTGATTTACATCAAAAATAAATGTAGAAAGATAAAAAAATGTTTTTCCATTAAAGGAAAACATTGGAGAATATTTAATCAGCCCTTTACTATTTTCAAGGCCTATCAAATTTGTCTCAAATATATTATAATCTAAAAGATTAACCTTTTGAGGATATAATATATTTTTATCAAAATCTGTAATAATCACCTTTCCATTGAAGGTTAATATTCCCATTTTTTCTTTAATATATTCGTTCAAACGTTTATACGTAGCTTCATACATATGTAATCTCGAATCATCAAAATTAGATGAAAAATAAACCAAAGACTTTGTATACGAACTAATTCTTATATCATTACTAAAATCTTTAGAAAGATTTTCATACTTTTTATTATATTCATTAATAGCATTTACAACAGAAATAGAAGAACGGTTTACTATTTCTTCAACCGTTCTTTCCAAATATCTTGTATTCATATAAAATAAAAAAATATATAAAGAAATAAATATTATCAAACTAAAAACAAAAAAGTCTTTAAAAAACTCATGTTTTTTCATTTAATCACCATATTATTTATTTGCTAAAGCTACAACTAACTTAATGGTTTCTTCAACATCAAACATTGAAACCATTTCATGAGGAGTATGTATATATCTTGTAGGAATAGAAATAGTTCCAGAAGGTATTCCTGATTTTGTTATCTGATAACCTCCTGCATTTGTTCCTCCAAACAACAATACTTCCATTTGATATTTTATATTATTTTCTTTTGCAACATCTTTTAATGTGTCTACAACAAATTTATCACTTACAGTATATCCATCTTTTATTTTTATGCAAGGCCCTTCATTTAATTTCATTGCCATTCTTTTAAATGCTTTTGGAGTATCGGCAGCTGCAGTAACATCAAGAGCAATAGCCATATCAATATCATAATTATAACCTGCTACAGAAGCTCCTATTAATCCTACTTCTTCTTGAACTGTAAATGCAAATATTAGATTATTTTTAGGTTTATCAATCTTTTTTATAGCTTCTATCATAATAGCACAACCAATTCTATCATCTAAAGCTTTTGAAACAACTTTATCTCCTAAATCATTAAAATATGCATAATAAGTTCCAAATGTCCCAATTGGAGCTATTCTTTCCGCTTCTTCTTTTGAATTAACCCCAATATCGACAAATAATATATCAAAATTGATATTATTCATATTTTTTGAATATTCTTCCATTGTTTCTCCTTCAAAACCAACAACTCCTACATGCCCATTAAATTGTACTTTCGCGCCTATTAAAACTCTTGGATTAACTCCACCTACTGGTTCCACTCTTAAAAATCCATTATTGGTAATATGTGTAACCACCAATCCTATTTCGTCCATATGAGCATCAAACAATATTGTTTTTTCACTTTCACCTTTTTTTATAGCTATTAAATTACCTAACTTATCAATCTTATATTCATCAACATAATCTTTAATTTCATCTATTATAATATCCCTTATTTCTTTTTCCCTACCGCTTGGAGATTTGGCCTCAGTCAATTTTTTTATTAAATCTTTCATTATTTTAAAATCCTCCTTCAATTACTAATAATTCCAATAATTTATAACCATTTATATAATCATTAATATCTATAATAGTATTTGGTGAATGAATATATCTTGACGGAACAGCTAAAATTCCTGAAGGTATACCATCTAATGTTGTAGCCAGTCTTCTAGCATCTGTACCCCTGCTGTTCTCATTTTAAATTGCAGTTTAATATTATTCTCTTTTGCAACACTCACAATTTTATCAAAGATTTCTTTTGATAATACCACTCCTGAATGCATAAAAAACGTAGCAGGACCGTTACCTAAATGCGTTGCCCATTTATCTTTATCTAATAGTGGATAATCTCCTGCTGTTGTACCTTCTAAAACTAAAGCTACATCGGGTTTATCTGATAAGCAGCAACTCCACTACCTCTTAATCCTACTTCTTCCTGAACAACAAAAGCAAAATATGTATCATACTCCGGCTTATTACCTTCTGATATTTTATCTATCAAATTCATCATCCATGAACATCCCGCTCTATCATCAAAAGCTTTTGCTACTGCTCTATTGCCTTTTATATAAAATTTTGTATCAAAAGTTACCATATCCCTATCTTTACTTTTTTCTTTAACTCATCTTTTGAAAATCCTGTATATATTTTAAAACTATTATAACCAGGCTTCGATTTTCTTTCTTCTGCGCTTAGAAGATGGATTGGTTTAATTTGAACTATAGATAAGATTTCTCCATTAACTCTTAACCTTTGTGAAAATACAACACGTGGGTCTACTCCTCCGACTGGAGAGATATGAAATGTTCCATCATCATTTATCTTAGTTACCATAAATCCTACTTCATCCATATGAGCTAATAGCATTACCTTTTTAGATGAATCTTTACCCTTTATTTTTGTAATGAGATTTCCCATTACATCAACGTGGTATTCATCCACCTTATCCTTTATTTTCTCTAATATATATTCTCTAATCTTATCTTCCCTACCTGATATACCGGGTAATTCTGTTAATTCCGGCAAATATCTCATTAAATCATTCATTCACTTCACCTTCTTTACCATAATCTGCTATGAAATGAGCTATTAACATTGCAGCTGCATCTATATCAGAAGGATCAACAACTTCTACTGAAGAATGCATGTTTAAAATAGGAATAGAAACTCCTATTGTTTTTATTCCTGATTTTACAATTTGAACAATATCAGCTTCTGTTCCACTTCTCATCGGAAGTGGTTCGAGCTGATATTTTATATTATATCTTTCCGCCGTTTTAATAATCTTTTCTGTAACTTCATTATTCATCGTAGGACCTAATGCTATAGCAGGTCCTTTACTCATTTCGATTTTTTCAAAATGTGAAGGAGTATCGCTTCCAAAGGTTACATCTAATATTATTCCAATTTCTGGATTTACTTCAAAACCTGTTCTTTTAGCTCCCTTTAATCCTATTTCTTCACCTTGATTAAATAAGAAATAGATTGTTTTATCTTCTATTCTAAATTTTTTCAAATATTCTAATGTCTTTAAAAGAACAGCACAACCTGCTCTATCATCAATAGCTTTACCTGTAACCTTTCCATTTAATTCCTCAGCTTTAACCTCAACAACTCCAATGTCTCCAACTTCAATATCTTCTGTTCCACCATCTATCGAAAAATCTACATATAAATTGTCAAAATCTGGTGCTGCATTTCTATGTTCTTGTTTTTGTAAATGAGGCGCTAACATTCCAACTAATCCTAATTTCTCACTATTTTCAGTAAAAAACCTAACCCTTTTTGATATTAATGTTCTTGGATCTACACCACCAATAGTATGAACCATAGCAAATTGCTCATCTACTATCTTAGAAATAACCAATCCTATTTCATCCATATGTGCAAATAATCCGATCTTTTTTTCACCATTTCCATATTTTATTCCTAAAGAACTTTTACCAGCATCAAATATTTCGATTTCTTCTGAAATTTTTTTTGATAACTCTATAATTTTTTCTTTAACTTCATTTTCATACATTGAAACACCATTTGCATCACTTAAAATCTTTAAAATTTCAACACTTTTCATATTTAAACCTCCATTATAATTCTATAGGTTCAACATTTATTTGATCATTATCATAGTGTATCGAAACAGGGCCTTTTGGCCATGCATAATTGTTTAATACTATACCACAAATTTCTACTAATGGTGAATCCATTTCAGAAGCTACAATAAATGTATTTTTGTGTTGTGTCATTCCAACTCTAACTGTACCTCTTACTTTACCAAAAACAATTACACTTCCACCAGCACGAATCTCTGCTCCTTGATTAACGTTTCCAAATATAATTATATCACCAGGATTATCTAATATTTGTCCAGATCTCACATGTTTTCTATATATATTTGTTCCACTTAATCTAAACTCCTTTTTCTTCTTCTTAATCTCTGGTAAATCTTCAAAATATACGCCAGATAAATACAATTTCTTTTCTTTAGCTAATTTACCAACTTTTGGCACTATAGAATACATCTCTGGATTTTTCACTAAAATATAAAAACCGTCCCCCTCTGAAAAAAAATTACCCAATTTTTCCAGGTTTTCAGAAAGTTCTTCTAAAAGTTGCTTTTGTGTAACATTTTTTTCTAAGAAAAAAATGATGTCTCCATCAATAAATTTAGGATACACTATTTCCTTTTCCGAAGCCATACAAAAACCTCCCGTAATTTTCAATTAATATCTATATAATATAATAACATATAATTATTGTCAATGCCAATTTATTATTCTTATTATATTGAAGATAATCCTTAATTATTAGTTGAAATTATGATTTATTGTGGTTTTTTTCATTAGCAAAAAAAAGAAAAATATTGTAAAATATATTATGGGATATTCATACAAAAAATTATCTGGAGGTGCTTTATGTTTAAAGAAGAAAATATAAACAAAATTTCTGAAAAGAAAAAACAGTGGGAAGAAAGCACATTAAAAAAGACATTAGAAAGATTTCCTGAAAGAAAAGAAAAATTTAAAACTACTTATAATGAAGAATTAAAAAGATTATATACTCCAGAAGACATAAAAGATATAGATTATTTAGAAGATATTGGATTCCCTGGAGAATATCCTTTTACACGTGGTGTTCAACCAACAATGTATAGAGGAAGATTCTGGACCATGAGACAATACGCAGGTTTCGCAACTGCCGAAGAATCAAATAAAAGATATAAATATCTTTTAGAACAAGGACAAACAGGTCTTTCAGTAGCATTTGATTTACCAACGCAAATTGGTTATGATTCTGATCATTCTATGTCTGAAGGAGAAGTTGGGAAAGTTGGTGTAGCTATAGATTCATTAAAAGATATGGAAATATTGTTTGATGGTATTCCTTTAGATAAAGTCAGCGTTTCTATGACAATTAATTCTACTGCTTCTATTTTACTTTCGATGTTAATAGCAGTAGCCGAAAAACAAGGAGTTTCTCAAGAAAAATTAAGAGGTACTATACAAAATGACATTTTAAAAGAATATATTGCAAGAGGCACTTATGTATTCCCACCAGAACCTTCAATGAAAATAATTGTAGATATTTTTGAATATGGTTCAAAATACTTACCTAAATTTAATTTAATCAGTATAAGTGGATATCATATTAGAGAAGCCGGTGCAAATTCTGCACAGGAAGTTGCATTTACATTAGCTGATGGTTTAGCATATGTAGAAGCAGCTATAAAAGCTGGATTAGATCCAAATGTATTTGGCAAGAATCTATCCTTCTTCTTTAATGCTCATAATAACTTCATTGAAGAAATTGCAAAATTTAGAGCCGCAAGAAAATTATGGGCAAAATTGATGAAAAACAAATTTAACGTAACAAATCCTGCTGCTTTAAGATTGAAATTCCACACACAAACCGCAGGTTCCACATTAACCGCTCAACAACCTTTAAATAACATTATTAGAGTTACAATGCAAGCTTTAGCCGCTGTATTAGGTGGAACGCAATCATTGCATACTAATTCATATGATGAAGCATTAGGGTTACCTACAGAACTTTCTGCTACTATAGCTTTAAGAACTCAACAAATAATAGCTTATGAATCTGGTGTTACTGAAACAGTAGATCCATTTGCTGGTTCTTACGTAATCGAATCACTAACAAAAGATATTGAAGAAAAAGCTTTAAAATACATTGAGAAAATTGAAAAAATGGGTGGAATGGTTAAGGCTATCGAAGATGGATATATTCAAAAAGAAATATTAAATTCTGCTTATGAATCACAATTAGCAGTTGAAAATGGAGAACAAGTAATTGTAGGATTAAATAAATTTACAGTTGAGGAAGAACAAAAAAGTGTTACTATATTAAAGGTTGATCCAGAAGTTGAAGAAAGACAAAAAGAAAAATTAAAAAATTAAGGCAGGAAAGAAACAACGAACTCGTTAAAAAGAATCTTTTAAAATTGAGAAATGCTGCTGAAAATAAAGAAAATGTTATGCCATATATATTAGAAGCTGTAAAATCTTATGCTACATTAGGTGAAATTACTGATGTATTGAGAGATGTTTATGGCGAATATCATGAAGCCGTAATATTATAAATATAATAAAAAATAATAAAGAGGAGGACTAATAATGGATAAAATCAGGGTATTAGTTGGAAAACCCGGTTTAGATGGTCATGATAGAGGTGCAAAAGTTGTAGCAAGAGCTTTAAGAGATGCAGGAATGGAAGTTATTTATACCGGAATAAGGCAAACCCGGAAGATATTGTAAATACAGCTTTAGAAGAAGATGTTCAAATAATTGGATTGTCTATATTATCTGGAGCACATATGAAACTATGTGAAAAAGTTTTAAACCTTTTAAAAGAAAAAGAAGCTGATATACCTGTATTTTTAGGTGGCATTATACCAGAAGACGATATACCTGCTTTAAAAGAAATGGGAATAAAAGAGGTGTTTGGTCCCGGAACTCCTCTTGAAACAATAATCGGCAAGGTGAAAGAAATTGCAATTTCAAAAGAAGCTTGATAAAATAATAGAAAAATTTAAAAAAGGGGAAAAATATGCACTTGCTCAGGTAATTTCCCTCGTAGAAAATAATATAAATTACGCATGGGATATTATTTCACAATTACCAAAATCTCAGAAAGAAACACAAATAATCGGTATTACCGGAAGTCCAGGGCAGGAAAAAGTACTACATTATCTAAAATGGTAAAAGAATGGAGCAATCAAGGATTAAAAATAGGAATAATTGCTGTAGACCCTTCAAGTCCTTTTTCTGGTGGAGCTTTTTTAGGTGATAGAATTAGAATGAGAAATCTTTCTGGAAAGGAAAATATATATATCAGAAGTGTTGCTTCAAGAGGTAGTGTTGGTGGGTTATGTGATTCAATATATGATATAGTGGATGTTATGAAATCATTTGGCTTTGATAAAATAATAATCGAAACAGTTGGTGCAGGACAATCAGAAATAGAAGTAATATTCGTTGCAGATACTATATTATTAGTATTATCTCCAAATACCGGCGATGAAATTCAAATGTTTAAGGCAGGAATAATGGAAATTGCTGATGCATATGTCGTAAATAAAATGGATTTACCAGAAGCAGATAAATTTGTTTTACAATTAAAAAACACATTGTCTTTAGAAAGTGAAACAAAATCTAAGATAATTCTTCCTATTAGTGCAATAAGAAATGAAAATATTAAAAATATTGTTAATTGGATAGATAACCATTTTGAGGAAATAAAAAAAACCGGAGAGTATGAATTCAGGAAAAAAAGAAGAATGAAAAGACGGGTTAGGAGTTCAATAATTAGAAATATTGATGGTATAATTGAATCATCAAATTTTGATTTTGAGAATATGATTGATTTAAAGGAAAAAATAATAAAGTATATATGTGAGGTGGATAAAAATGAAAAAATTGATCATATCGGCATAGCCGTTAAATCAATTGAAGATGCTTTAAAACTATATAATGATTTACTTGGGTTAGAAATAACTGGTGAAGAAGTATTAGAAGATAGAGGATTAAAAGTTGCTTTTATAAAAGCAGGTGATACAAGAATAGAATTATTAGAACCATTACACGAAAATTCTGAAATTTCGGGATTTTTAGCTAAAAAAGGAGAAGGAATTCATCATATAGCTTATGAAGTAGCCAACGTAAAAGATATAATTTCAAAATCAAAAGAATTAGGACTAAAACCATTAAGTGATGAACCTAAACCTGGTGCTCATAATACAAAGGTTGTATTTTTACATCCAAAAACAACCAATGGTGTTTTAGTAGAATTAGTTGAACATAATAATAAATAATATAATTATCCTCTTGAAGGGAGTGTATTAAATGGATGAAAAGTTCCAGGAAATTTACGAAGAATTTTTAAAAAGAAAAGAAAAGTTACTTGAAGGCGGCGGACCTGAAAAAATAGAGAAACAACATAAACTTGGAAAGTTAACTGCCAGAGAAAGAATTGAACTTTTAATTGATGAAGGATCATTTGTGGAAACAGATATTTTTGTGAAACATAGAAGTACAAATTTTGGATTAGACAAAAAAACATTTCCCTATGATGGCGTAATAACAGGAATTGGAACAATAAACGGTAAAAAAGTAGCTATTTATTCACAAGATTTCACCGTTCAAGGTGGTTCATTAGGTGAAATGCATGCTAAAAAGATTATGAAATTACAGGATATGGCTATGAAATATGGCATGCCTATAATCGGTATTAACGATTCAGGTGGAGCTAGAATTCAAGAAGGTGTAGACTCTTTATATGGATATGGCGGAATCTTTTATAGAAACACATTAGCTTCTGGTGTTATTCCACAAATCACTATTATTGCAGGTCCATGTGCCGGAGGTGCTGTTTATTCACCAGCTATAACAGATTTCATAATTATGGTTGATAAAACCTCCCAAATGTTTATAACTGGACCTCAGGTTATAAAAGCTGTTACCGGTGAAGATGTTGATAAAAACCAATTAGGTGGAGCTATGGCTCATAACGCTAAAAGTGGTGTAGCTCATTTTGTAGCAAATTCAGATGAAGAAGCTATGAACATTACTAAAAAATTATTGTCATACCTACCATCAAACAATCTTGAAACTCCAGAAGATTTTGATTTCGACAATAACTTTGATTTACCAGAAGCAATTTATGATATAGTTTCACCAAATCCAAAGAAGAGTTATGATGTTAGAGATATATTGAATTTAGTTTTAGATAAAGATTCTTTCTTTGAAGTTCATAAATACTATGCCCAAAATATAGTGGTTGGATTTGGAAGAATCGGCGGAAAAAGCGTGGGAATTATCGCCAATCAACCAAAATTCTTAGCAGGTGCTTTAGACATAAATTCCTCTGATAAAGCTGCCCGTTTTATTAGATTTTGTGATGCATTTAATATCCCTATTATCACATTTGTTGATACACCCGGGTTCTTGCCAGGCGTTAATCAAGAACACGGAGGAATAATAAGACATGGTGCTAAATTATTATATGCATACAGTGAAGCTACTGTTCCAAAATTAACTATTATCTTAAGAAAAGCATATGGTGGAGCATATATTGCTATGGCTTCACAACATATTGGTTCAGACTTTGTATTTGCATGGCCTACAGCTGAAATTGCTGTTATGGGTTCTGAAGGAGCTGCAAATATAATCTTTAGAAAAGATATAAAAATTCTGAAAATCCAGAAAAACCAGAATGGAAAAAATTGAAGAATACAAAAAAGAATTTGCTAATCCATATGTTGCAGCTGGAAGAGGTTATATCGAAGATGTTATAGACCCCAGAGAAACCAGAAAAGTTTTAATTCAAACATTATTTATGTCCGAATCAAAAGCAGAAGCAAGACCAAATAAAAAACATGGAAATATTCCATTATAATTGGTGGTGTGATTATGAGTAATGTATTGTCCATTACGTTTGTAGGAATTGCGATTGTGTTTTTAGTTTTATTTATTCTAAGTATGTTTTTTGTATTTTTTAGATTTATTTCACCTCAAAATGAAAAAAAAGTAAAAAAAGAAATAAATATTCCTCATCAAAATCCAAAACCTATAAATAATATCGAATTATCAAAAGAAGCTGAAGATGATAGCGAAATAGTTGCCGCTATTACGGGAGCAGTTTCAATGTTCATTGGAAATAAATCATATAGAATAAAGAGCATAAAACCCACTACTATAACAAAAAATAAAAAGCAGAGTATGTGGGGAATGTTACCGCCTACCATGACATGGCGAGCAAAAAGATTAGGAGGGAGAAAATGATTAGAAAATTTAATGTAAAAGTTAATGGTAAAAGTTATGAAGTTGAAGTAGAAGAATTAGGTGTTGAAAATACCGTTTCTCAACTTGTTCAAACACAAAAAGTTGAATCTGTTCCTACACCACCTCCTGTTCAAAATGTTGGTCCTAAACCAGCTCCTAAGCCACAACCAAAACCTCAACCCGTTACTGCTCCAGTTTCAGGGGTCAAAATGTTGTAAAAGCTCCTTTACCAGGAGTAGTTGTAGATATTAATGTAGCTGAAGGAAATAGAGTAACAAAAGGACAAAAATTATTGGTAATTGAAGCTATGAAAATGGAAAATGAAATTCTTAGCGATTATGATGGGTTGTGGAAAAAATACTTGTTAAAAAAGGAGATAATATAGACGGCGATCAGGATTTAATAATAATATCATAAAAGAGGAGCTTTAGCTCCTCTTTTCTATCATTTTTAACCAATTATTGAATAATTGTTCTGAATTAATGTTATCATTTAAATACTTAATAAAATCATCACTAAAAAATTTATAAAGAATATAATCCATTTTATTGTCAATAGGTGTTGCCATTTTTAATTGCATTGCAACTATATCACCTTTCTTTTCTAATTCTCCTAAGAGTTTTTCATTTGGCATAATTGTCCTGTTATATTTATAAAATTTTTCAGCCACTCTATCACTTGAAAGATATTTAAAAACTTGATTAACAGACTTCGTATTATTTAAAATTACCCATTGCTGACCACCCATTGGTGAAAACCTTGTATCTTTCCCTTTAGGCAATAAAGCAACTCCAAAATCCACTTTTTTCTCCTTTAGGGTAGAAAAGCTCCATGGACCATTATATATTACTTTTACCTCATTTTGAGAAAACATTTTCATCATATCATCATAAAAATCTTCTGACAACTTTGGAATAAGATTATTTTTATATAAAAACTTGATTTTCTCAGCTATTTTTATAAATCTTTCTTTATTTACATTTTTTGTTAAAAAATTTTTATCTTCACTTCCAAAAATTGTACTCATCCACCAACCTGAATTATATGGCAAAAACATTGCATATTTATCTATTTTGTTTTTATCAAAATTTGGAGATTTAAAATTTTTCCCATTTATATCTATTGTATTTTCTTCAATGAAATCCCATAATTCATTTAACGAATTTGGAAGATGAGTTACATACCTCTTATTATATATCATTACAAGGCAATCAACCGCTTGTAATTTTGGTTTTTCATAAATATACTTTTTAAACCATTCTGGCATCTTTATATCAACTCTTGCTATATCTACTTTCTGGCCAGAATCCATAATCTCTTTAATTCTGGAAAAATGTCCTGAAAAAGGAATCCTTTTTATATCAAAATTGATAAAATGAGTCAAACTATAAGATTTCAATATTTTTTCCAATCCTTTAGTTTCGCTTTCCGACATTTGTGTGACTATCGTGAGATTCTTTCTTGGAATAATAAAGTATGTAAATATCAAAATGATTATCAGAATAACTAATTTTCGCATTTTCATATTTACATCCCCTTATAATATTTTTTTATTTCATCAATATTATCAAGAAATATTTTTACTATTTCTGGATCAAAATGTTTTCCACTCTCTTTTTTATTATTTTTATTGCATCATTTATCGGAAAAGCTTTTTTATAAGGTCTTTCTGAAACCAATGCATCAAACACATCACAAATAGCGACTATTCTCCCTTCAATTGGTATTTCTTTACCTTCAAGTCCATAAGGATATCCATTTCCATTAAATTTTTCATGATGATATAAAGCTATTCTCGCTGCTAAATCAAAAAATCATCATCTATTTTTTTCAGAATTCTATATCCTATTTTAGTATGTTCTTTCATTTGTTCATATTCTTTTTTATTTAATTTATCAGGTTTTAATAATATATTATCCGGTATTCCTATCTTTCCAATATCATGCATTTGTGCTGCATAATAGTATTCTCTTACTATTTTTTTATCTTCAAAAATTTTTGAAGCTATTATCTCAGCTATCTTTCCAACTCTAATTATATGATTACCAGTTATTTCATCTCTAAATTCAGAAATATTTCCCAACAAAACTATAATTTCCTGTATAAGATTTTTATTTTTTTCGATATATTCTATATTATTTTTAAACATAATATCCAGAGTTCTTCCAATATCATCTATTTCTTTTATATTTGTATTGGAAATAGTATAATCTGTCTTTTCACCTTTTAAAATTTTATTACCAATTTCCTCAACTGCTACAGAAAATTCTTCTATACTATTTTGAATTTTTATATAATATCTTTTATCTATCCAGAAAGATATTAAAAATATAATAATTATCACAGCCATCCACTGAACGCTACTTTTCAAAATATAATTTATTAAATTCAAATTGAGATCCAATAATATATATATTGGATATACACTATATGTACTATCATTAAATCTCACATAATAATATTTACCATTTAATTTTATAATATTCTTATTAATTAATTTTATATTTTTAAAATTTATTTTTTCTATATTTTTTTCATCTGAACAAATAACCTCTTTTTTGAAAGATACTATCACAAAGTTCCCATCAAAATTTATTTTTCTTAATACTTCTCTTATAGCAATAGGTAAAAATACCTTTTTTAATATAACTTTATTATTTTCAAAAGAATAATTAAAAAGTTCTTTATCTTTTATAACAGAATATCCTCCAAACGCTCCAACTTCTTTTATTGAATTTAATATTTCTTGCGGAGGATTCTCAAGTATTATTTTTTTTGCCATACTCAAATTATTATCAATTTCTTTCGTAATTTCAGTAAAAAATATATGTGATATTTTATTAAAAACATTTTTCTTATAATTAATCTCGTCTCTTATGTTAAAATATATGGTTACCGGATATAGAAATAAAAATACCAAACCTAATAAAATAATACTTTGTTTTTTAAATACCTTTATCAATGAATATTTATCCATTCTTCATTCTCCTTGATTATTTATATTCATATATATATAAAGTTTGTTTGCCATTTATTATTTTCTTTTTTTTATCAGATTTAGCTCCAAAAAATTCCTCAAATTTTTCATGAGAAGTTATTATAGAGTATTTGAATTTAGGATACTTTTTTCTCAAATATCTCATTTGTTCATATATTTTCTCTGCATGTTTTTTATCTTTTATTCTTTCCCCATAAGGTGGATTGGTAATTATATACCCTTCATCATATTCCAATTTTATACTTTCCATATTATTTCTTTCAAATCGTATATACTTATCTAACTTAAAATTCTCTGCATTTCTTTTTGCTATTTCTACCATTTTATATTCTTTATCAAAACCATATATTTTTAAATCTGTATATTTTATAGAATCAACCGCTTCTTTTTTAGTCTTACCTAATCTTTTTTTATCAAAATTATACCATAATTCAAATGAAAAATGTCTGTATAATCCTGGAGCTATATTCAACCCATACATAGCTGCTTCCATGGGAATTGTTCCAGAACCACAAAAAGGATCTATTAAAACATGTTTTCTTTTCCAACCCGCCTTTAAAATCATCGCTGCTGCAATTGTTTCTCTCAGGGGTGCTTCACTCACCAATTTTCTATATCCTCTTTTATGCAATCCTTCACCAGTTGTATCCAATGCTAATGTTACTTTATTACGTTTTATATAAACGCGCAATTTATATATTCCTTCTTCCTCATTATAAAATTTCAAATTATATTCCTTCTTTAACTTCTCAATTATAGCTTTTTTTACAACTGATTGAATAACAGATTGATTATAAAGAGAAGACTTAGCAGTTCTAACTTTATCAATAACTATTTTCCCATTTTTTGGTAAAAAACGGGATAAACGAATATCTAAAATCCCATCAAACAATTCATCAAATGTTTCTGCTTTAAACTCTCCTATTTTTATAAAAATTCTTTCAGCTGTTCTCAAATGAACATTTAATTTATAATAATCATAATCATCTCCTAAAAATTCAACCATCCCATCATTTGCTTTTTCAATCTTATAATTCATTTTTTTTAATTCGTTAGAAAGTACCTTTTCTAAACCTAAAGCACATAAGGCTATATATTCCATTCTCGCACCTCTTTTAATTTTATTTATTATATTTATTATAACATTTATTTTTTAACATAATATTTTATTTTCAAATTGATAAAAAAGCCAATTTTATGTTATAATATTTGAGTATTATTGTTTATAGCCAAAAATCAAAATTTTTCATACATTTTAAGGGAGGGACACCATGAAAACTCTTGGTAAGATTTTGTTATACACGGTAATTGCTCTAATGAATGCCGGATTAATATGGTCTATTTTTATATTATCCGGTTTAGGAAATTATGGACTGGCAATTGTTATCGCAGCTTTTGTAGTATTAGCAAATGTGGCTATTTTCTCAAAAAAAGGATATCCATATAGATATACCTTGCCTGCAATGTTCTTTCTATTTATTCTAACTGTATATCCAATATATTATACTGTTAGAACTGCTTTTACAAACTACGGAACTGGTCACCTCTTCACAAGGATCAAGCTATTCAGATCCTTTTAAACGATCCAAATTATCTATACGAACCAGAAAATGGCAATAGCTATAATTTCAAAATTTTTGTAAAACTGGAGAATTTCAAACCTACTGAAGATTTTTTGATTGCACTATATAATGATAAAGAAATATTACTCTCAGAAAAACCGAAAGAAATTGTTTATGATTCAAAAGGAAATCCCAAAAACGCTTCTGCGAATTTAAAACCTGTAAACGAAAATTCTATGACAGTTTCCATTAATGGTAATACTTATACTGCATTTTTAAAACGAAAACTTGATAATACATTTAAAAACTTATCCATTGAAGAGAAAATGAACAATGTTCTTGGCTTTGAATCAAAAGATGGAACTAAATATGTATATTTCTATTCCCCAACTGATCCAGATACATTCAAAAATGCTGCCTATTACAATTCTGTTTTAAGACAGAAATATTTAGGAGTTTTAGAACTTACAAATTATGATGGCAAAAAATATAGATTATCTTCAAGATATATTTACAAAAGATTTTCAGAAGCCTATAGAATATATGAACTAAGAGTAAAACCTATTTTTTCAAACAACAAAAAAACATATAAAACTATAATATTTAATACCAGAACAAATAAAGAGTTAGTGGATAGAGATAGTGCATTCTGGGATTATAACGAAAAAGGAGAATTAATAAGATTAATCGGATATTCTTCATTTGTCGGAACATATCAATTTGATAGGATAAGAAAAGATTCTAAAATATCAGGCCCTTTTTTAAAAATATTTTCATGGACCTTTACTTATGCGGCTTTAAGCGTATTGCTTAGCTTTATCATTGGTATGATTTTAGCTTTAATGCTTAATGATAAACTGATGAAAGGTAGAGTATTATATAGAACATTATTGATTATTCCATGGGCTGTCCCGCCTTCATTTCTGTATTAATATGGAGAAATGGATTTTTCAATGAAACATATGGTATCATAAACAGATTTATTATCACAAACTTAGGATTGCAACCAATAAAATGGTTAAATGATCCTTTCTGGGCAAAGGTAGCTGTTTTAATTGTGAATACCTGGTTGGGTTTTCCATATATGATGACCATAACTCTGGGTGCTTTGCAAAGTATTCCAGATGAATTGTATGAAGCATCTTCTATAGACGGTGCAACCAGATGGACTCAATTTAGAAAAATCACATTACCGTTATTAATGGTTTCTTTAACTCCTCTGTTAGTAAGTAGTTTTGCTTTTAATTTCAATAACTTTGTAAATATATATCTTTTAACTGGTGGTGGTCCGGCAATGCCTGGTGCAACCACACCAGCAGGTTCCACAGATATTTTAATTTCATATACATATAAATTAGCTTTTGAAGGTTCAAGAGGTCAGGATTTTGGATTTGCCAGTGCAATATCTATTCTAATTTTCGCTATAGTTTCAGCAATAAGTTATTTCAACTTCAAATTATCAGGTGCTTTTGAAGAGGTGAGCAGATAATGGCTATGATACAAAAGAAAAATTATATATTAAGACATATATTTTTAATTATTGTTATTGTACTCGTTCTATTCCCTTTAGTATGGGTTGTAACTACATCCATAAGAAGAGATAATGCTGCTTTCTCACCAAAGCTTTTCTCATCGAGAATTACCTTAAATTATTATAGAGATCTATTATTTCCAAGAGCTACTGTTCCAGAATTAATAAAGGATATAAACGGAACTGCACATTTTATAGGGAAAAATTCTCAACTAAGTCTGGAAGAAGCTAATAAAAAATTAAATAGTGAATTATCTGATTTTAACACTTATATTTCACAAACAAATACATACTTAAGTGAAATTGATTCCAATTTTAAAAATCTATTATCTTCTTTAGAAATTAACAAAAAAGACATTATCAAGGATATAAATAAATCAAGAGTATCCGAATTAAAAAATTTAGAAGAGATTGAAAAATCTATAACTTCAAATGTTACTATAGAGAAAATATCAGTAGAAATAAACAATTTAAAAAATTTAATTAGTGATTATTATAAATTAAGAAATGAAATATTGATCATGTTAAATAAAATCCCCAAAACAGCAAAAAACGAAAAATATTACCAAAATACATTATCAACAATATTTTCTACATCACCTAAATATATTTTATGGAAAATAAAAACATATAAAAAATGGTTAAAAATAGAAAACAACGAAAATATTTTAAATTTAGCTCCTGAAGTAAAAAAACTTACTGATAAATGGAACGATATTTTATCAAATGCAAAAAAATTGATTCATATTTTGAAAATTTAGAAGAAGAAATGCTTGGAAAAGAACTCAAAAACATAAATTCATATGAAAGTGAAATAAAAGATATACAGAAAAATATTTCTATTACAAAAAATAATATATCTAAAATTGAATCATTAATAGTTAAGTATAATAATGATTTATCTTCATTGCTAGAAATTTATGCACCAGATAGCTTAAAAATAGAATCTGCAGTTAATATATTTAAAAAATATAAAAATCAACAAATTAATAATAGTAATGTTATAGCTCTATATAATGATATAAACTATATTTCAGATACATTTTTAGAAATAAATAAAAATATGGAAAGCCTTGCTGATTTCGAAAATTATAAAAATGCTATTGAAACTTATACAAAATCATTTGTATGGTTAAAAAATAACCTAAAATATATAAACCCAGATCTTGAATATGTATCACCAGCATATAAAACTCTTGTTGAAACAATAAAAAGTGTAAAAACAACATTAAACACATTAAACTCTCTAACTTTAAATCTAAAAACAAATCTTGAAAAACTTGAAAATTATCAAAATACCCTTAACCAACTAAATACCAGACTAGGAACAACCCAGGAAAAATACAATAAATTATATAGCAAAAACAAATCTACTCTGGAAAACTTTAAAAAATTAAAAAAATATGGTGAATTTGCTATTATAAAAAGCATAGCTCAAATACCTATTTCTAATTATTATGAATCAGAATATTTCTCAGATATACTAAGTTCTAAATTATTTGAATTTTATAAACCTTCTAAAAAAGATCTAAACATATTTACATTAAGAAAAAATATTGAAGAAGCTAATGATAAATTTTTGAAAAGTAAAGCTTCTTTTGAAAAAATAATATCTGAAATAAACCCAAATCTCGAAAAACTTGAAAACAACTCATATGATTATTTAAAAATTAATTATGGTGGTTATACTGCTGACATTGTACCGGTAATGAAAATTTCATCAATATACAATTCGCAATATGGCCCAGCCAAAGCTAATCTTTCAAGGGCTTCAAGAATTGTTTCAGATCTGGCAGATTCTATAAAATACAAAACATTAAAATCTGATTTAAGAAATATTGATAAAAATATATATGATCTTTTGGATAATTGGAATCCAAAGCAAAGAAAACCTTTCTTAAGATGGTTGTTAAATTCTATTATTGTTGCAGGCTTAACTTCCATTTTAACAGTGATGATAACAGCTGTTGCAGCATATCCATTCAGTAGAATGAGATTTGTTGGAAGAAAAGAAGGCTTACTATATTTAATGCTTATTCAAATGTTCCCTGCAATAATGTACATGGTTGCATTATATGGAATGCTTAAATTTATGGGAGATTACTTTGGCTTTATTGGATTGGATACATTATCCGGATTGATTTTTGTATACTTGGGTGGTGTTTCTTTTAATATGTGGCTCATCAAAGGATATTATGACACAATACCAGACTCTCTGGAAGAATCCGCTATGATTGATGGCGCAACAAGATTTCAGACATTCTGGCTAATTGTGCTACCATTAGCATCACCTATTTTAGCTGTTGTAACTATATTATCTTTCATGGGCACATTTAATGAATTTGTTCTTGCAAGAATTGTATTATCAAGTGAACAAAACTTCACATATGCTGTTGGTTTACAAACATTCACATCAGGTCCGTTTGAAACGGAATGGGGATTATTTACAGCTGCAGCATTGTTAGGAGCAGTTCCAATGGTATTACTATTCTTATCAATGCAAAAATACTTAGTTGGTGGATTAACCCAGGGTTCTGTAAAAGGATAATAATGACAATAATAATGCCCCGGCTTATGCCGGGGCATTATTATACCTTCTCATATAAACTTCTCAATAATAGAGTCAAGAAAAGCTCTTTCATCATCTTCAAAAGAGTAATAACCTAAAGCAACTCTTTTTTGACCAGGACCATATTTTATTGCAAAATCTTTGATTTTACCTTCAGGATAAGGTGTAATATGCCATTTAATATCATATCGAACACAATTTCTCAAAAACACATCAAATATTCTCATTTCCTTATCATTAAGCTCAAAATAATGAAGAACTAATTCCTTAAAATTCTTCACCTTTTTAAAAAGCTCAATGATGAGTTTTTTTCTTCCAATAAAAAATGCTGAAATATTATGTTCAGCAATTTTAAAATCTTCTGGATTCAATAATCTTTTTTCAACTTCTTTCACGTCAAAATCTGAAAGCATCAAGTTAAAAAAATACATCTTCTCATAATCCCTTGAGAAGTATTTAATGATTTTATCTTTATTTCCTTCAAAAATCAATCTTAAAACATGAATTTTTGTAAAATGTGGTTTTTCTATTAATGCTGTATATGTTGCAAAAAATAATTCCGGTATTTTTGTTTCTTTTTGATTTTTAAATTTAACAATATTTTCTTTGAATATCTTTTTTGTTTCTCTTTTAAATTCTTCTGAATAAAAACTTCTATTAAATTTCTTATCTATATTTATTTCATTAAAAAACTCTTTTAAGCCATTTACTATATTATATACTTCAGAAATCCCTGGATCATTATTAATTCTTCTGACTTCAAAAATTGTATCCAACCAGTTATATATATATTTCAAATCTTCAAAATAATAACCAATATAATATTCAAGTAAATTAATTGTAATTAAAGCTCTTTTCTTATCTTCATTTCTTATCCACCATGCAGCATTATTTAATCCAGAACAAATCATTGTAGGATGAGGAAACTCTTTTGCAAGAAAGTATCCTTCTATAAATAATTCGTATGCTTTATTGTAATTCTCTTTTTTTATTTTTTTCTTGCTTCTGAATATTTTATTATTGATTGTTGATTTTTATATCCTTCGTATTTTTGACTATAAATTCTCAAGTTTTCATCTATATCTAATCTTATTCCCAAAAGTTTTAATCCTGGAATTATTAAATTTCTTGCATAATCAGGAAGAGACGATAAATTGTTTTTGAGTATATTAATTTCTTCAATCATATTATTTTGTCTTTTTTTCAAAGATAATATCCATATCTTTTCAAATCTTGCAAGTTCTCTCAATATTGTTGTTGTTGTTGAAATCACTTTATTTGCATATTTAAAAGCATTTCTATATTTTGAATCCCATATCGATTTTAATAACAATAAATAATATCTTAAACTTTCATCATCAATTATATCCAGTAAGTAATTGATTATAGCTTTTGAAAACGAACCATGTTGAACGATAAATATAATATTTTTTAATCTATAATTATTCAAAAATATCACCTTCTTAAAAAGTATTTTACTAAGTTGTATTGTTTTATTTACATCACTCTTTTATTACAACCAAATTACGGAGTATTTTGGTAGAAAAATGAGAACAATATTATAACTAGCGTGAAATCATCATTTGAACTACGTAATATAATATTAAAAAAAGTGATAAAATAAGAAAAATTTTAAAAGTTGTTTTGGCATCTTCTGAAACGCAGAAATAAACATATTTACAGAAGTCAAAAAAGACTTGAAAACCATGTTAGAAATGCTAAAATCAAAAATGGGAGGTGGAAAATATGAAAAAATAATTATATTATTACTCACAGGAATTATTATATTTTCATCAATGGTATTTGCAGGAGATGATAATAAAGATTATGCTACTCATTCAACCAATCTTCATATTCAAACTGAAGTTTCTGAATAAAAACAATTCTATGCTCAATTGTTTTATTAATATTATAACATATGATACTTTTGTAATATAATGTGTTTTTGTAAACTAAACCAAAAATTCTTCAGTCGGCTGATTTTTCTTTAGCGCTAAAGATTATGGGTGAATTTAATTTTGAAAGGAGGAATACTTTAATGGAACACAAAGTTGAAATTAAACAACCTTTAATTAATCCTTATTTTAAAGATTTAGTAAAAGATTCACAAATTATATTATCTTGTGAATATGCAGGATGTGGTTCAGATGATAGCTGGCCAAAATTTACAACTTAAAAAGCAGGGATAGAAAAATAGGGATAGCTTTTATGCTATCCTTGTGGATAGTATATTTTGATATTTTAATATACTTTTATGAATTATTAGAAGAAAGGAGCTAAATAAATGATTCAATATCATGTTTTTAGAGATAAATTTAATTTCTTTTTATATTTACCAGATTATAAACAATTGTTTTATTTAGATAAAAATGAATATGAAACTTTGAATAGTTCTGTTGATGAAAAAGAAAAAATAATATATTGAATTTTTATAAAAATAGGATTACTAAGATTGATGAATATCAAAATTTAAATACAAAAAATAAACGTTATGGATTGTTTTTATGTATAGCCAATATATGTAATGCAAAATGTATATATTGTTTTGCAAATCATGGAGATTACGGAAAAGAAAAAGGAATAATGCCATCAGAAATTGCTTATAAAGCTATTGATAAATTTATGGAAATGACTCCTAAAGATGCTGAAGCATATATCATCTTTTTTGGTGGAGAACCTTTATTAGCATTTAAAGAAATTATAAATACTGTAGAATATACTAATAAAAAATATTTAGGAGAAAAATCTTATCAATTTCATATAGTTACAAATGGAACTTTATTAAGTAGAGAAAGAATAGATTTTTTTATGAACATAATTTTGGTGTTGCAGTAAGTATTGATGGTGGAAGGAATATTCAAAATTTTCAACGTCCTTTAATAAATCAAAAAAATTCATATGATTTAATAGTAAAAAATTTAGATTATTTATTAAATAAAATAAAAAAAGTACATGCTATAGGTACCTATTTTGATTTTGATATATCTTTAGTAGAGATATATGATGATTTGCTTAAATTAGGATTTAGAGAAGTTAATGTTCCACCAGATATTTTAAATCCTAATATTAAAAATACTTATCCTAAATTATTGTCTCAACTTGAAAATCTCTATGAATACATTGTAGAATATATTAAAGTTCATGATGATTTCCCATTTGGGCTATTTACAGATCATATTAGAAGAATTTTTATGCCTAAAATTAGAAATGCATTTAGTTATGGTTTAGGTGAAACAACCTATTCTATAGATATAAAAGGCGATATTTATCCCTGTCATAGATATTCATCAGAAATAGAATATAAAATGGGAAATATAAATTCAGGAATAAAAAAATAAATTTAAATTTTAGTTTTAAAAAATGTGAAAAATGTTGGAATAGATATACATGTTCTCATGGATGTAGTTATAACGATTTGAAACTCACAGGTTCCTCTGATGATAAAAATATATATTGGTGTATATATTCTCAAAAAATGACAGAATTATCTTTAAGATTGATTCCAAAATTAAAAGAAAAACATCTAAAAAAGATTTTAGGTATTTCTTAATGGAAGGAGCTGAATATGGGTAAAATAAAAATTGTTTTTAAATTTGTATCATCAAGATTTGGAAAAAGAATAAAACAAAATGTGTTTTTTATAATGTTAATTTCAATTATAGTGAATATTCTCACTATAGTATTGCCATTACTTCAAAAGAATATAATAGATGCTATTATTAAAAATAATATTGAAAACGGATTAATTCTTGTTTTTCTTGTATCAGGATTAACCATTTCTCTGATATGCATAATAGAATCATTATTATTAGAAAATCTATTTAGAAGTTTAAAGGGCCGAATACAATATGAACTATTGTCTTCCATAACGAGACAGGATAATAAAATTATTGATCAAAGAGGACCCGGGCATATATGACAGGCCTTTTTGGGAATTCTGAACAAATATCAATGTTGTTAAAAAAGAATTACTTTTCCATGATTATAGGTGTTATGGTAAGTTTAGTTGCGTTAATAATCTCGGCAAAATGGACATTGATTTTTCCGGCATTAATTATAGTTTCTTATATATTAATATTTACTATAATAAAGATAACAAATAAAATACATATAAATAACTTTACAAAAGCACGGGAACTGGTATTTGAAACAAATCCAAAAGTGTTAGAGTTTATTGAAAACAAAAGAAGTATAAGTGGATATGGTAATATATTAAAACTTGAAAATATGGTATATGAACTATTTAAAAAAAGAGATAATTACTTTAAAAAAGCATCATACGCATCTATATTTGGTAATTCAGCGATAACCGCCATAAAAAATATAGTATTGACGTTATTTTTTATATTTGCAATGTTTCAAATACAGAAAGAGAAGTTGGAATTATCAGCATTTATTGCAATATTATCCTACTTTCCTATTGTATTTAAACCTATAGATTCAATTCAGGAAATATATTCTAATATAAATAAATTCGAAATGTTTTATAAGCGAATAGAAGATAATCTTTTAAAAAAGCCAAAATTATATTTACCTGAAAATAATACAATAAAAATAAACAATTGTTCATTTTCATATTCCAATGCGGAGATAATAGAAAACCTTAATCTGGAAATAAATAAAAAAATAGGTCTTGTGGGTTTATCTGGAGAAGGAAAAAGTACAATATTAAAAATGATTTTTGGAGAAATATCTCCTCTTAAAGGATATGTGGAATTAGGAAATATTGATGTAAGAAAAATACATAAACCTTTTATTTATTCCAGTATAAAGTATTATTCACAGGAAATGGAAATATTTGATGAAGATTTGAATTTTAATGTGACTCTTGGAAAAATTGGATTACCTGAGAATGAATACATGGAAAAGTTGAAAAATTACAAAAATCAATTATTTAAATTTATGGAAGAAATAAAAAAAATGAAAGAGCCTTTGAATATTAAAACACTAAACAATGAATATATAGAAATGATATATGAAATATATAATATTAATGACTGTTATACAGAAAAGGAGAAAATCCTGTATGAAATAACAGAAAAAATTAGAAACAATAAAATTAATATATCATTTATAGCTGAAGTACTATTTTCACGGAATTACTACATACGGGAAAAATATGAAAATATAATATCGGAATTGGAACTTGAAAAATTGGAAAATAGAAAGTTAGGTCAAAGAGGTAAAAAAATATCTGGTGGAGAAAAGAATAGAGTGTGTATGGCAAGATTTTTATTGCCAGAACATAATGGACCATTTATAATAGATGAACCATTTACAAGTCTTGATGCAATATCAGAAGAAAAAAATCTCAAAATATTGAAAAAATATATTGAAAATAAAAATGGCATAATAATATCGCATAAAATAAATGTCATAAAAGAATTGGCAGATGAAATAATAGTTATTGATAAAGGAAAAATAATAGAAAAAGGGAAACACGATGAATTAGTCAAAAATCAAAAATTATACAGTAAAATCTACAGGAACTTTGTGAAAATGAAAAATGTATAAGCTCATATTAAAAATAAATGAGGCAAAAGCCTCATTTTATTATTGATATGATATAATTGAATCAGGAGGTGGAATCGATGAAAAAATTGCCAATAGGGGTACAGGATTATAAAAAGATAATAGAAGGAAATTATGTATATGTAGATAAAACAAAATATATATATGACCTGATAAGTTCAGAAGTACCAATATTTTTATCTCGCCCAAGAAGATTTGGAAAGAGTTTAACAGTATCAACATTATATTATATATTCAAAGGAGAAAAAGAATTATTTAAGGATACATATATATACGACAAATGGGATTTTAAAGAGTATCCAATAATAAGAATAAATTTATTAGATGTAGCAACAGATAACGAAGAAAGAATGAAAAAAAGTCTAACAAAAATACTAAAATTAGAAGCAGAAAGAAATGGAGTAAATATTGAAGAAGAAGATTATAAATTTGCATTCAATGAGTTAATAATAAAACTATCAAAAAAAGGAAAGGTAGTAATACTGGTAGATGAATATGAAAAACCAATACTTGATAATATAAATAACAAAGAAAAAGCAGAAAGATATAGAGAAATATTAAGGGATTTCTATGTAAGTATCAAATCAAAAGACGAATATATAAAGTTTGTATTCTTAACAGGAATAACAAAATTCACAAAAACAGGAGTATTCTCTGCATTAAATAATTTAAACGATATATCGTTAAACAAAAAATACTCACAGATGTTAGGATATACACAGGAAGAACTTGAACATTATTTCAAAGAGCACATAAAAGAAACATCAAAAGAAATGGGAATAAGTGAAGAAGAATTATTAAAAGGATTAAAAGAGTACTATAATGGATTTTCATTTGATGGAGAACATTATGTATATAATCCATTCTCAATATTAAAATTCTTTGAAGAAAAGGAATTTAAAAATTACTGGTTTGAAAGTGGATCACCATCATTCCTATACGAATACATAAAAAACAAAAAGATAACATATGAAGACTTAGTAAAAGAGACAGTAAGTGCAATGGATTTCTCAACAAGAGAAATAGAAGATGCAAATGCAAACATATTCTTTACACAGGCAGGATATTTAACCTTTAAAGGGATAAAAAAATTGGGATTAAAAAAGAAATATATACTTGACTATCCAAACATAGAAGTAAAAAGCAGTTTCTCAAGATTGATATTGGAAGCAAACTATGGATTAAAAGGATTAGATGAAGCAGAAAATATAATATATGAAAAGATATATGACAATGATATAGAAGGATTAATAGAAGAAATAAAAAAAGTAATAAGTTCAATACCGTATAATCTACATGAAAAAGAAGAAAGATATTATCACTCATTAATATTTGCAATACTGGCAATAGCAGGATTAAACGTAAGAGCAGAAGAAATGACAAATTTAGGAAGAAGCGATGTAGTATTAGAATTCGATGAAAAGGTATATATATTTGAGGCAAAATTAGACAAAAGTGCAGAAGAAGCGATAGAACAAATAAAAGAGAAGAAATATTATGAAAAATACAGAGGAAAAGAAATATATCTCATAGGAATAAACATAAATTCTGAGAAAAGAAATATTGTGGATTATGTTATTGAAAAAATGGAAAAACGATAATATTGGCGAGTCATGACGTAAGCGAAATAGAAAAAACAGATAGAATAGTGGTATTAAAAAAGGAAATAATGGTAGCCTGTAATATTTTATGTAACTCCTCCTCTATGAGTGAAAAAAATAATAACATAGGCACTAATTTTAATCATTCCGAACCAGAAACAGGTTCGGAATTTATAAAGAGGAAGAATGTTACATTCCAATTTCTTCAGTTCTTAAATATTCTATATTCCCTTTATTTTTTAATATTTCTATTATTTCACTTTCTTTATCTTCTTCTATTGCAATTTCAAACTTTACATCTGCCATAAATTCCTGATTTACTATTTTCCATCCTTTTAATCTTTTTAATAATCTCTCAATTTCTGCATATTTTGAATAATCGGTTTTTATCTTATATATTTTTAAATCGAGATACTTTCCTATCCTGGATTTCAATACAGTTTCTTCTGCACACCTGAGTTTGACACTATTATTATCAACAAAATTCTAAAAAGTAGAATTATTCAAAAAAATAGCTATTGTTAACTTTTTATAAAAAGAGAAATTAGCCACACACATCCTCCTTTTTGGCTTTTCATGCGTGTTTTAGGAGATTATTTTTTAAATTCATCTAATTCCATCATTTTTTTCGGTTTTTCTATTTTTAATGTTTTTAATATGGCTTTTTGAAAATCGTTTAAATTGGCTCTTAATGCAAATAATTTGTCTTTTAATCTTATTTCAGAGTATTCCATTTTTTTATAGCTTCTCTTATTTTTTCATGAGAGTATTCAATATTATTTTTTTCCAGTTCTAATTCTAATGTTCTTTGAATTATGTAAGATATGAAACTCATTACAATATGTCCTTTTATTCTTTTCGGTGTCCAATGAAATACCGGTCTTGTTTCAAGATAATTTTTTAATGTTCTGAATGTTTCTTCTACTTTCCATAATGTATGATATTGTTCTAATATTTCTTTTGGAGATAGTTTTGTGTTTGTTATTATTCCATAGTATCCATCGTATTTTTCATCATTTTCTATTTTTTCTATGTCCAATATATAATTTTGTTTGTTCTGTTCTTTTAAATATTTTTTCGCTCCTCTTTTACTTTTGGAATCTATATTTCCTTCTTCTAACATTTTTTTCGCTTTTTCTATTAATCGTAGTCTATCTGCTCTGTCTTTTTTAGCTCTTTCTTCTGAATATATTATGAGTAATCTTTTATTTTCATATTCTACTTCTCTATATTTTATTCCTTTTGCTATTTCTATGAATTCTCCTTCAAATATATTTACTTTTTTTAACTGTTTTATTGATTTTCCTACTATGAATTCATAATTAGAATTTTCTACTACTTCTATATTTTTTTTACTCATCATTCCTCTATCTGCTACTACTATTACTTTTCCTAATTGATATTCTTTTTTCATTTTTTCTATTGAATCTTTAAATGTATGCCCTTCAAATGTATTTCCTGCATATATATCAAAACTAACTGGCATTCTATCCTGATCTATTGACATCCCTAATACTACTTGCGACTCATTAAATTTCTTATCCTTTGAATATCCCATTTGTAATATTTCATTTGTTTGTTGTGTTTCAAACGCTAATGTTGTTACATCGTAAAATACTAAATCTACCGTTGTATTAAACAAACTTATCCTTTGATTATACATATGTTTTTCTATCGACTCTTTATTATCTGCTAATATATCCAATGTTCTGTATAACCAGTGCAACATTACATCTTTTTCTTCCAGGTCTTTTTCTTTTTAACTTCCACTTTGTTATATCCAAAATACTCTAAATTATTAAATATTCCCAATTTACTCTTCGGTTCTACTATTCTATTCATCACCATTATTTTTAACATTTCTTCTGCATTGTATTTTATTTCTTTATCCAGTCTTTCAAAATATCTTTTCATCTCATATCTTTCAAATATCTTATTTACTATTACTTTGGCTCCGTAATTTCTTCTTGCTATTTCTTCCATTAAATCATCTTCTATTTTTTCATATTCATCTATTTCAAATATTTTAAAAAGACTATCTACAAGTTTTGTTATATCTTTTTTACTATACTTATCTATATTTCCAAAATTTATTACTGTATGCTGTTTCACTTTTCCATTTTCTCTTTTGCTTTCCATTATCCTTAAATATCTTTTTCCTTTCACTTTTGATATTTTAGGATACATTTTAAAACATCTCCTTTCAGTGGTTGTCATATATATTATACCACCAAAAGGACTAATATATTACTAATTATAGTTAATTCTCTGTAACAAAAGTTAGCCACACAATTTTTCGACTTCCTGAAAAATACACGCCTCAAACCCGCATTCTACCGTTCCATTTCCCTTAAAATCGCCAAATTGCTGTCAAAGGCAGGAAAAAAGGAAATAATGGTAGCCTGTAATATTTTATGTAACTCCTCCTCTATGAGTGAAAAAAATAATAACATAGGCACTAATTTTAATCATTCCGAACCAGAAACAGGTTCGGAATTTATAAAGAGGAAGAATGTTACATTCCAATTTCTTCAGTTCTTAAATATTCTATATTCCCTTTATTTTTTAATATTTCTATTATTTCACTTTCTTTATCTTCTTCTATTGCAATTTCAAACTTTACATCTGCCATAAATTCCTGATTTACTATTTTCCATCCTTTTAATCTTTTTAATAATCTCTCAATTTCTGCATATTTTGAATAATCGGTTTTTATCTTATATATTTTTAAATCGAGATACTTTCCTATCCTGGATTTCAATACAGTTTCTTCTGCACATTGTGAATATGCATCTATTAATCCTCTTACTCCGAGTTTTACTCCACCAAAATATCGAGTTACTACTATTGCAACATTTATTAAATTATATTTTTCAATAATACCAAATATAGGTTTTCCAGCTGTTCCAGATGGTTCCCCATCATCAGAATAATTAAATTTATTATTTTTCACTTTATATGCCCAACAATTATGCGTAGCATTTCGATACTTTGAAGATATTTCTTTTATAAATTCTTTCGCTTCTTCTTCTGTATCTACTTTTTTTATATTACCAATAAACTCTGAACGTTTTACTTTTATCGTTGTTTCTACTGGTTTTAATATTGAAAAATATATTTCAATCACCTCATTTCATTATTGATATAATTTAACTTTATATATTTTATATTCCTGAATATATATAAATTCATTTTCGGAAATCCATTTTACAAAATTAATATAACCACTATCAATTAAATATTTTCCAACTTCTTTATTGCTTTTTAAATCTTTTATTATTATAAACTTCCCATCTGTTAATATTATTTTTTCATTATTTATATCTATCGATTTAATTTTCCTAAAAGGATGATGAATTATTTTTTCCATATTACTATTTAATAAGTTATATATAAATAAATTTGACTCGGTATCTTCAACAAGTATCTTATTTTTATCTTTTAAAACCTTTATTTTCTTTATAGGATATGTTGTAATTATGCTTTTAAAATAATTCCCATTATCATCATAGTGAAGAATTATTTTATTAGATGGAGTATTACTAAAATTCCTGAATTTATCTTTTGAATAATATGATATTATAATTTTACTACCTGAATCTTTTTTTACTTCTACTATATATCCAGAACTCCCATAATATTTTTTTATTTCCTTACCTGTATTATAATCATATTTTACTATTTCTCTGTTTTTATTCCCATAATATATATATTCTCCATCAAAATCTCCCGCTACTTGATATGTTTGTTTTTTAAAAAGTAATTTTTTATTTTTTAAATCATATAATCTTATTTCACCATCTTCTGTGGAAATAAATAATTTATCATTTTCTATTTTTATATTGCTAATATAATCATATAATTCGATATTTAATATTTCTTTACTGTTCTTTTTTACAGTAACTTCACAAAACTCATTTTCTATAATCTCATAATCCCCAATTTTAGTATAAGAAACTATAACATCATCTGATTCATAAAAACTTTCTTCATTTTCTATATAATCGGAAAATGATTTTAAATTTCTGAACTTTCTATAATATTTTCTATTCTCTTCAATATCATTATCAAGAGAATAAAATCTTAAATATCCATCTATGTATTTAACAAATAGCTTATCTGTTAAATATCCCATTTCAGGATATGCAATTCTACCTACATTAATAGACCTTACTATGTTAAAATTATTCAGATCTATTTTTAATATTTTTCCTGATAAATATAATACATAAAGATAATTATTTTTTGAAGTTGTAGCACTAATATAATCGTTTTCAGGACGTAAAACTTTTACTATTTCATATGTATTTTTATCCAGAAAAGTTATTTTATTAAACCCTGATGTTATTATCAAATATTTTTCAGTTGAAAGCACCTTTTTTATAAACCAATTTGAAATTTTTATAGTGTTTTGAATATTATAATTTTTTATTATATCTAATGTCCCATCAGATTTTCCAATTATAATTTTATCATCTATATTTTTTATCGTTTCAATATTTTTATATGGAATAGTTTTTTCAATCTTTTTTGCCTGCAAATTATAAAAAAACAATAATTTTCCATTTGAAATAGTTATAAAATTATCTATAATTTTACCCATAGGAAAATTATTTTTATAATTCTCAAGTGTAAAAACATCTAATAATTTTTGTGTTTTCCTATCATAAATTTTTAATTCAAAAATATCAGAAAAAACATCATATGTAATTACATACTTTTCATTTTCATCTAAAATATAGCTACCTTTAAATAATTTATATTCTTTTTCTATAGGATTTATTATTTCTATATAATTATTAATATGTCTGATAATATCATTACCATATACAGCAACTTTTTTATCTGTTTTAAAATTGTAAATATTTTGGAGTTCTATATTTGGAACTATATAATTATCATAATAAAGATAATAAAAATAATAGTACGCAAATATTCCCTTAAAGTCATTATTTTTATAACTTTTTATCCATTTTATCCAATCTACAATTAATTCATCAAAAGTCATACCTGTTATTTCTTCAACATTGGTAAATAAATTCACATATAAATTTTTTATTTCTTCAATAGAATATTTACTCAATAAATATTCAAAAAATGATGGTCCATATCTATAAATATTATTCTTTTCTTCCATTTCATTCAATATATCTTCTGAATTATCAAAATTCAGTTTTTTCCCATATTTAAAAATAAATTTCAAATATGATGTTGAATACTCTGTAGAGAAGTATTGCGGTATTGCTTCCACCAATATTTCAGAATTAATCTTTTCTTTTTTATAATTCTCTCTATACTTTTCATAAGGAAATTGTGATTCAACAAAATGAACCAGTTCATGTCTTAACGCCCATGGTGTGGTATAAATATATTCTCCTCGAGTTGCTAACCCTTCTACCTTCACTATTGAACTTAATTCATTATCTTTTAAAATAAATACCTTCACTTTTTTCCTCACATTTCTTATATTAAAAAATCAAACATTTCATCAAGAAATTTTTGTTCTCTTTGGGCTACAATCCAGGCGTATTTTGAAAATTTATTGTCCTTTTCAAAATAGATTATTAAATTTTTAGTTTCCACTTTAGGCCAATTTTCTTCTGCGTATTTTTTTATGTTATCCAATATAAATTCATTTCTTTTTATAAGTTGGTAATCAATTCCAAAAGATATTATAGTAACTAAAATAATAAATAAAAACAATGCCATTTTCTTCATTTTTCCCATCACCCTACTTTTTATTGTTAAAATGCAAAAATCCCGGAAAAATTTCCGGGATTTAGATTATATTAGAATAAGTCTGCTTTTCCTGCTGAGCCAAGAACTTCCATTCTATCTGTTATAACCTTTATTGTATATTCTCTTGCTAATTTGAAATATTTTCTTGGATCAAATTCTTTTGGATTTCCATTTAAGAATTCTCTTAATCCAGCTACAAAAGCTATTCTTAAATCTGTATCTGTATTAACTTTATTAATTCCACATTTAACAGCTTCTCTTAAAATATCTGCTGGAACACCTTTAGCTCCACCAAAATCTGCACCATGTTTTTCTGCAATTTCAACAAATTCAGGAACTACTGATGATGCGCCATGTAATACTAATGGTCTTTTTACATATTCTTTAACTTTTTTGATTCTATCATAATCTATCTTCGCTTCACCTTTAAATTTAAATGCACCGTGTGATGTTCCTACTGCAGGAGCTAAGAAATCAACATCCGTTTCTTCTACAAAAATTTTTGCTTCTTCAGGATTTACTAAAACATTTTCTGCTGCAACTGCTTCATCTTCTACTCCAGCCAATTGTCCTAATTCTGCTTCAACTGATACACCTGCCGCATGAGCAATTTTTACAATTTCTTTTGTAATTTTCATATTTTCTTCAAAAGGATACTCTGAAGCATCGATCATTACAGAAGAATATCCTGCTTTAATTGCTGCAACGATATATTCAAAGCTTTTTCCATGATCAAGATGTAATGCAACAGGAATGTCTGCTGCATCTGCAAATGTTTTTACCATTTTTACAAAAATTTCTGCACCTTTTCTAAAATCACCATTTCCAGCATATTTCATCGCACCCTGACTTGTTTCTATTATAACAGGTGATCTCATTTTTATTCCAGCTTCAATTATATAATGTAAAAATTCAAGGTTGTTAATATTTAAAGCTGGAACACCATATCCATGTTTATCAGCATGTTCTAAAATAACTTTAGTATCTACATAAGGCACTTTAACCCCTCCCAACGAGTAATATTATAATTCAAATTAATTATATCATAATACTGTTAAATCTCCTCTAACCACTTTACATTATCTAAAACAATAGCCAACTCTTCAAACAACTTTTCAAAAAATGCTTTTTTTAAACCTTTATTCTTATTTGCATAATGATCTATACTTCTTAAAATTGAATATGCTGAATCTTTTGAAATAACGGAAGATAAGTCTTTTATATTTCGTGCTATTAATTTATGTTCAGAATTATCCAATATTTTCACCATTTCATCTTCTTCAAGATTTTCAAAGTATTTGTTTATTCTTAATATTATAGAATTTCTTTCGTCTATACTCATAGTTTTTATTCTATTTATCAAATTATCATTTAAATCATAAAGTACTTTTTCAGGAGTAGGTAAATTACTTTTATTTTCAAGATAATTCACAAATGTCCTGGCAGCTTCTGGACCAACAATTCCTGAAGATAATATATATGCATATTCTTTAATTTCATCTTTTGAAAGATTATTTAAAACCCTCCCCAATTTATACCAACTTCTTGGACTGGGCTTTAAATCTAATCTAAATGATACACTTTTACCATTGGAAATAAATTCTGGATATTCCTTTATAAAGGATATAATTTCATCAGTTACCTGTTGTTCTTTTGCCCAAAGAGTCCATTCATTTACTTCCGGATTTAAACTCAAATGAAAAAATCTGGACATAAATGCAGGATCTGTAATTAAATCCACCTGATCATAATCATCATCTGGTGGATTGGCTGCAGCCATTATCCATGTTCCTTCTGGCAAAATATGATTATGTATTCTTCTGTCTAATAATAGTTGCATTATAGCATTTCTAATAGATCTGTGAGCTCTATTTATCTCATCTATCATTATAATTGTATTATCCTTTTCAGGCCACCAATCCGGTTTTAAAAAAACAGTCTTTTCTTCACTTCTTGAAGGTAATCCTATTAAATCACCTGGTTCCATTTGAGATATAACCAATATAATTAACTCACGATTTGTTTCTCTGGCTATATCACGTGCAATATCCGTTTTACCAACACCAAAATGTCCCCATATTAAAGGAATTTCTCCTGATTCCATAATTTTCTTTGATAAAAATTTTATATCACTTGGCTTCATTCAGATCACCTACCCATTAGAATTAAATTTTCGTCTTGTAAATTCTTCCTGTATTTTCATATAACCATGTTTAATAGCTTTCTTACCTATATTTGTTGTTTTTAACTGACTTTTAATTTTTTCCATTTCATTTTTTATTGTATTTATTCTTGCTTCATCTATTTTCAATAACTTATCTATACGATTTTGAATTAGTTCATTTGATGAAAAATTTGTCATTTTTTCTAAAATCTTTTTTCTCTGGTCTAAAATTTTTGGTAACGTTTCAAAATCGCCATTTACAATAATTCTATCTATTAAATTTTCTATTTTATTTAAATCTTCTATCAAATTTTTTATTTCTTCAGAATTTTCTTCCATCTTAATTCCCTCTTTCCGCTTTTTTATCGCGTAAATAAGCTTTTATTTTCTCAATTTCATCAACACTCATACCATATTCCCACCAATATGGTAAAAAAGAATTGTTTAAAAGAAGTGGATCTGTATCAATTTCCAACCATCCTCTGGAAACTAAATCCATATATTGCGGAGTATTTGGAATTGGTGTAAATTCATTTACTGATGGAATTATCCCTAAATCAAAACAAAAATCTATTCCTCTTAAAACATCTTCAACTTTTTGGCCTGGTAAATTTGCCATAATATATGCTGATGTTTCATTTAATCCTTCATTTAAAAGATAATTTGCAGCTTTTACTAAATCTTCATTTGTAACTTTTCCACCAGTTTTTATCTGCATTTCTTCATCTGATGTTTCATATCCTAATTTTATAACTTTAAAATTGGCCTTAGCAAACAACTTCGCAATTTTTTTATCAACTAAACGAGCATGTATTCCATTTGGAAGGTGATATCTAACGTCAAATTTTGAAAGTTCTTTTAATAATTCTTCTTTTTGATGGTGTATTAAAAAAGCATCATCAAAAAATACTACATCTTCTACAGGCTTCTTTTGAAGAATTTTTTCAAGTCCGGTAATTATATTTCTTATACTTCTTTTTTGATATTTCCACATTCTTGGAGTTACACAATATGTACATTTAAAGGGACATCCAATTGATGAAGTTATAACTATATTAGGAATATTTC
>NZ_QHLX01000006.1 GCF_004135675.1 Marinitoga lauensis | reverse complement strand
TTAGCCTTTTTAAGCGCTTTTTAAAGTTTCTGTGATAAATTACATACCTAAAAAAATACACCATCCTTAAATCGTCATATTTAGAAGCTAAAAACTGCACTATTACTGCGTTTCAAAATATTCAATATATACATTAATCGGTGAAGCATTTGCCAGTGGTTGAAAGGTTATTGCTCTTGCTACAAGCCTTACAAAAGTCGATCCTGCAATTTCTTTTGGATACTCTTTTATTGTTACCGTTCACCAATGCAACAGGTAAAGGTTCAAGAGTAACAAAAATTTGCCAGTTTGTTAGATCACCGAATACCTGAAAACCTGAATAGCAGGTATAACTCCATTTTTTTGATATGTTTTTGCTGTTGTTCCGTCTAATTCTTCAAAGTCAAAATTATTACCACCTTGAACACCACCAGTAAAAAATTCAGGTAAATGTTTTATATTATCGTTTATAATCCTGTAATTAGTATTTGCATCAACGTATATATTTTCTTTTAAAACTAATATTTCAAGTGGGGCTATATCTGCAGGACAAGAAATATAAAACTTTTCAAAATTTACCAGGTTAATACTTTCAATATCCTGTAAAGGTATTTCCTGGCTTAATGTACTATCAAATTTAATAGTTGCTTCTTTGGGTGTTTGTAAAACTACAATTCCAGTACCTTTTTCTCTGTATTCCTTGTCTATTAATTCTTTAGAAGTATCTATTACAATCTTTTTTATAACTTCTTTCATTAAATCACCTCGATTATTTTTGCTACCTCCGTTAATAATCCTGCTGCGTCATCTGCATGATCGATAATTGAATAAATCACATCTGCTAATACTTCAAATGCTTTTTTTGTAATGCCTCTTAATTCATCTGGTATCTTTTCTTCATGTTCATCATAGAATGTCAAAATCTCTTCCTTTACACTTTGAGCTATTTTTTCATCATTTTCATCAATCTTTTTTCTTATTCTCTCTAAAATATCTACAAGCATTTGTTTTAATGCACTTTTTAAAAACGGTACAAGACTTATAATCATAGGTACAATAAATCTTAAATTAAACATTTTCTCAGTCCTTTCTTACAAATAATTTATACATATCCTCTCTGAGTTTATTAATCGCCTCGGTATTACGATCTAAACTTTTTTTAATTTCACGTACTGTGTAATATAATAAAAATGCACTATATGCTGTGGGTAATCCTACATTGCTTATCATGCTCATTAATTGATCCATTAAATCACTTCCTTAAAAGCAGGAATCCTCCAACTGCTGCAGCTCCAGCAAGAATAACAGGTAAGAAATTTGTTTTTTTCTCTGTTCTTGTTGGTACTGCGGCTTTTCTTGCAGTATCTCTGATTTTTCCACCTGTTGGATCAACTGCCGCTGCAACTTGAAAGGTTTTTCTTTGAACTGTTCTGGGAATATATGATCTTGAAACTCTGTGTGTAGGTTGCGGTGTTACTCTATGAACTGCAGAGGTAACTCTGTGAATTGAAGGTCTTGAAACTGCTCTATGTACAACAGGTTTTGGCTTTGACCTTGGTTTAGGTCTGGGTTTTCTTTTTTTCCCAAACATAGACCCCACTACACCGCCAACGGTTTTTGTTACTCCATCAACTACACCACCAACAAATTCAGCAGCACCTTTAAAGAAATCAAATGGCCCCAGCTTATAGGTATAGTCTTTTTTGCCTGTTTAATTTTTTTTACATGTGACACTTTTACTGGTTTAGGCCTTATTACAGGTCTTTTTACATGTGGTCTGGGTTTTCTTGGCATTACTCCTGGTCTTCTCATTCCTATACTTCTTGGTGGTTTTTTTATTCTTCCTGGTGTTAATCTTGTATATTTATGTTGCCTCATTCTCATCTAATCACCTCACTTATTCATAAGCAAAACTATTAATAATACACCTGCAAGCCCTAAAATAGCGAATAACATTGTATTATCATTTTTCTTTTCTTCTGTTTTTACCACTATTTGTTGTGGTTGTGGTCTTGGTGCTGGTGCAGGTGCGGGGGCTGGTTTAGAACCCCCATTTAATAAATTATTTGCAAATCCTACTACGCCTTTTGCTGCATTAAAGATACCTCCTAATATATCCATGCGTTTCACCTCGCTTATAACTTTCTTTGATGTTCAAGCACCATTTCTATACTGTATCCCATACTTGCTGCAATTTCTTCGAATTCTGCTTTGTCAAATTCAATAACCGGTATTTCAACAAATGTCAATGGGTTGTCAAAATCAACTGCAACTGGTGCATTTACATATACTTGAAGCATGAAATCATCAAGTAATGCAATGTATGGAAGATAGTATGAACTTTCAAAAATTTTTTTGCTGTTTAAATCTCCTAAGGATCCTTTCATGAATGACTTAATTTCTGTAGAGGATCCGAGCGGTGCTTCCCATGCAATTTTGTAATATCCATCTAAGAATAAATAATAGACTTTTAATGTTCCTGTTATTCCTGTTTCTGAACTGGTTAATGTTATTTTTTTGTTTATGCTATCTATGGCTTTCACGCCCAATGTATGTACTGTTCCGTTTCCTTCATCAAGTACGGCATATACTGATTTGCTTAAGTCATCTGTATCAACAACAGCGATTTTACCTGCAACTGTTACGTTAAATTCAGTAGCGCTAATTGTGTAATTAGCTGCTTCATGTTTTGAAGCTAATTTCATTCTAAATGGTCTATCACTGTCAATTTGATATATTTTTTGTCCTGGTACGTCAAATTCCAGGACTTTTGAATCTTTGTTTACTACATTTGCATATTTTTCAAAGTCATTTAAAAATAAGGTTTTTACTGTATTCATTTACATCACCTCAATATTCTTCATAGTCTTCATATTCTTCTGGTATATCCACTTCATAATCTGCTCCTAATAGATCCATTTCTTGTACTTCTGATGTTGTTAATTCAACTGCTGGAATTTCTATTTTTGATTTTGTTAAATCAAGGGTTATGTCTGAACTTACTTCTACAAATACTTCAAATTTTTCTAATTCTTCAAATAATAGGTCGTTTTCAACAGGGAATGTTAATGCTTCTTGATATTTTTCGTTGTATTGATCACTTTCTGTTATTTCTCTGTATGCTCTGTATTCTTTTTCTGCACTCAATTGTGTTGCAAGCATTTCTTTACTACTTTTACCTGCAAAACAAATTTTTGTGTCTGCTGATAATTCGTTTCCTGCTGCGTCTCTTAATTTCATTCTTATTGCAGGGTTATTTAATATTACAAATGCACTTTTTCTTGGCGGTACTATTTCCAATATTTTTATAGCCTGTCCGGCTTTTAAACTTACTGTGTCTGAATAACTTGCCCATTCATCACTTAATGAAAGTACTCTTTGATTCATATTTTCTTACCTCCTCTTACTTCTTTAATTTTTTTGTCATTTTTAATACTACAAATAATATTCCTGCTCCCGCTGCTGCTCCTGCTGCTAAATCCTTCCAGTTTGTTTTTAAGTAATCTACTAATTTATCCATACTTTCTACCTCCTTGAGTTTTTTTGTCGCTTTTTGTGCGATACAGTGTTATTTTGTTCTTTTTTGTTGTACAAATTCAAGATGGTAAAAAGCACATATAATAACAAAAAGACGGTCAAATTTTGATACTAATTTGACCGCCTTTTGTACAAATAATAATATATTTTCGTACAAATTTGTACGATTTTTTTTATATTTTTTCACAGTTTATAACAAGTCATCACATTTTTTGTCCGCTAAAATTTGAGCCTCTAAGCTTATTGAAGTACAAAAAGATATAGTTTTATACATAATAAATAAAAAAACGGCTTATTTTGGCCGTTATTTTTCATATATCACCATATTTTTACCCAGGAACTTTATTATTTTTTCATTCCTGCCTTTGACAGCAATTTGGCGATTTTAAGGGAAATGGAACGGTAGAATGCGGGTTTGAGGCGTGTATTTTTCAGGAAGTCGAAAAATTGTGTGGCTAACTTTTGTTACAGAGAATTAACTATAATTAGTAATATATTAGTCCTTTTGGTGGTATAATATATATGACAACCACTGAAAGGAGATGTTTTAAAATGTATCCTAAAATATCAAAAGTGAAAGGAAAAAGATATTTAAGGATAATGGAAAGCAAAAGAGAAAATGGAAAAGTGAAACAGCATACAGTAATAAATTTTGGAAATATAGATAAGTATAGTAAAAAAGATATAACAAAACTTGTAGATAGTCTTTTTAAAATATTTGAAATAGATGAATATGAAAAAATAGAAGATGATTTAATGGAAGAAATAGCAAGAAGAAATTACGGAGCCAAAGTAATAGTAAATAAGATATTTGAAAGATATGAGATGAAAAGATATTTTGAAAGACTGGATAAAGAAATAAAATACAATGCAGAAGAAATGTTAAAAATAATGGTGATGAATAGAATAGTAGAACCGAAAAGTAAATTGGGAATATTTAATAATTTAGAGTATTTTGGATATAACAAAGTGGAAGTTAAAAAAGAAAAAGACCTGGAAGAAAAAGATGTAATGTTGCACTGGTTATACAGAACATTGGATATATTAGCAGATAATAAAGAGTCGATAGAAAAACATATGTATAATCAAAGGATAAGTTTGTTTAATACAACGGTAGATTTAGTATTTTACGATGTAACAACATTAGCGTTTGAAACACAACAAACAAATGAAATATTACAAATGGGATATTCAAAGGATAAGAAATTTAATGAGTCGCAAGTAGTATTAGGGATGTCAATAGATCAGGATAGAATGCCAGTTAGTTTTGATATATATGCAGGAAATACATTTGAAGGCATACATTTAAAGATTCAATAGAAAAAATGAAAAAAGAATATCAATTAGGAAAAGTAATAGTAGTAGCAGATAGAGGAATGATGAGTAAAAAAAATATAGAAGTAGTAGAAAATTCTAATTATGAATTCATAGTAGGAAAATCAATAAAACAGTTAAAAAAAGTAAATATATTTGAAGGAGAATTCATAGAAATAGCAAAAGGAATAAAATATAGAGAAGTAGAATATGAAAATAAAAGATTACTCATAATATATTCAGAAGAAAGAGCCAAAAAAGACAGAGCAGATAGACTACGATTAATAGAAAAAGCGAAAAAAATGTTAGAAGAAGGAAATATAGATTCAAAAAGTAAAAGAGGAGCGAAAAAATATTTAAAAGAACAGAACAAACAAAATTATATATTGGACATAGAAAAAATAGAAAATGATGAAAAATACGATGGATACTATGGAATAATAACAAACACAAAACTATCTCCAAAAGAAATATTAGAACAATATCATACATTATGGAAAGTAGAAGAAACATTCAGAACATTAAAAAATTATCTTGAAACAAGACCGGTATTTCATTGGACACCGAAAAGAATAAAAGGACATATTGTAATGAGTTTCATATCTTACATAATTCAAAGAACATTAGAATTAGAACTGGAAAAAAATAATATTGAATACTCTCATGAAAAAATAAGAGAAGCTATAAAAAAATGGAATACTCTGAAATAAGATTAAAAGACAAATTATTTGCATTAAGAGCCAATTTAAACGATTTTCAAAAAGCCATATTAAAAACATTAAAAATAGAAAAACCGAAAAAAATGATGGAATTAGATGAATTTAAAAAATAATCTCCTAAAACACGCATGAAAAGCCAAAAAGGAGGATGTGTGTGGCTAATTTCTCTTTTTATAAAAAGTTAACAATAGCTATTTTTTTGAATAATTCTACTTTTTAGAATTTTGTTGATAATAATAGTGTCAAACTCAGGATAATAACAAAAAGACGGTCAAATTTTGATACTAATTTGACCGCCTTTTGTACAAATAATAATATATTTTCGTACAAATTTGTACGATTTTTTTTATATTTTTTCACAGTTTATAACAAGTCATCACATTTTTTGTCCGCTAAAATTTGAGCCTCTAAGCTTATTGAAGTACAAAAAGATATAGTTTTATACATAATAAATAAAAAACGGCTTATTTTGGCCGTTATTTTTCATATATCACCATATTTTTACCCAGGAACTTTATTATTTTTTCATTCGCTATATATTTTCTTGATTTTTTGTTTGATAGTTTGTTGTTTTCTACTTCTATTATTTCTTTTATTAATATTAAGGTTTTTCTGTCTATATATTCAATACTTTTATTGTATTCTCTTTTATATTTTAATATATAAAATATCCTTATTATTATTCTCGCCGCTACTTTCATTACCGCTTTATAGTGATTGTTGTATTTATATGTGTAGTAATATACCGCTCTTTTTATGTTATTATCCCCGCTTTTTTGCATGTTTCTTAGTATGAATAGATACATTTTTGCTTTAAATACTTTGTGGGATATTATTTTTTTCGTCCTTTTTATGCTCGTTCCCGATTCTTCTTTTGCTACTCCAAAGCCTAAGAACTTTTTAAATGCTTTTACTGTTTTAAATCGTTTTATATCTACTATTTTTGATACTATTATACACGCGTCATAATATGAGAATTTCGGTATTGTCATTATCGCTTTTATCTGTTCTTTTATGAATTTATGTGAATCTACGTATTTATTTATTTTTTCTTCTAATAATTCAATGCTTTCTTCTATGTTTTTTATCCTGTTTACCCTTAAGTGTATTAATTTGTTTTCTGTGTTTAATGCATATTTTATTAGCTTCGCTTTTGTTAGATCATGCGTTTTTTCGTCTATTACATATAATTCTGATCTAAGCCTGTTAAATTCTCTTGTTTTCGCTTTTAATAAGCTTTCCCTTTCTGAAATCATTAAGTTAAGTTTTTTCGCTATTATATATTTTTTATCTACTTTGTATTTTGTAAATTGCTTTTCTTGCGTGTAATAATATGTTTCAAGTATTTTTGCGTCTATTGAGTCGTTTTTTTGAAATCTGTTTCCTTTGAATTTTGCTATTAAATATGTTGGTACTACATATACGTTAAATTCTTTATATAATTTTTCTATTAAAGGTATTGAATATACTCCTGTGGGTTCTAATAATATATTTTTTATTTTGTTTTCTTTTAAATGTTTTTTTAGTTTGTTTATTTCTTTTGATGAAAACCTTTTTACTTTCTGGTTTATGCTTACATAATGCATGCTTTTTCCTACGTCAATGCCTGCTACCACCCCGTGTTACCCCCTTTTTTTGAGCTAAAATAAAAGCCAGTTCCTTGCCCACTAATCCGTTAAATATACTTTTATTACCAATATACCCTTACGAGCTTTTGGAACTGGCTTTTATATGTCCTGGCACTCCACTAATCAAAAAAAAATCATTGTTTCATTATAACACCAAGAGTTACCAGGACTATATCAATTTTAAACTATATTCTTTTACTTCTTTTTGCATTTTGTATAATAATTTTTTTCTTATGTGGTCTTTTACAAACGTATTATCCGTATTAAATATTATTTCTCTTGTTTCTTCTTTTATATCTACATTTAAGAATCCTGCATATAATTGTAATTCTGTAAATAATTCTTCTGATACCAGGTATTTTAATACTTTTATTTTTTCACTTATTTCTTCAATATTTGCCTTTTCTTGTTGTTTTACTTTTTTGCCTTTTCTTCTCTTATTTTTTCTTTGGCCAACTCTCCGAAATATATTTTTGTTTTGTTGTATTTACTTTCGTAATATATTAATCCTTCTTGTTTTAAGAATTTAAAAATAGAGTAAATGTATTTAAAATCAGATTTTAATTCTTTTGCAGCACTTCTAATGCTAACATTATCGATAGGGTTATTAAAAAAATTTTCATTGAGTTTGTATAACAAATAATTATACACTTTATATACTATTGGCTTATAGTTCTTTTCTAATGCTATTTTTTGAAATTCAATAAATAGTGTTGCAACATTGAATGTTTTAGTAACTTTGTTTTCTTTGTACAACTTCCCCACCCTCTTGCACTATACGTCTTTTTTTGCTATAATTATTATGGGACTCATTGGCGTGGGATCCCAATGTGCTGGCGGTTGGCATACTTGTGTGCTGATCGCCTTTTTCTATTTTATATACTTCATATATCAGATCTAATATACTTTTTAATAATTGTGGATCCTTTATTTTCTCTGCTATTCTTATAACTCGCATTAATGCATTTTCATATCCTGTTATATATCCTCTTTCATACTCGGTTCTCATTCTTTCCCCTCCTTAAAATTTCTACGGATTATAACACAAAAAAATCTCCCGAAAGGGAGATTTCAGACTGTTGACAAAATAAAATAAGAAAAATAATATGAGCGAATCCTTGAAAATTCCCGAAAAAATGTGAATGGAGCCGGTCAATTTTGCACGGATGCAAAATTAAGCGAAACCGAACAAGGATGTGAGTTTGAGCGACCGGTGGGAATGAACATTTTTGAGGAATAAGAATTTTCACCGGATGAGCGAATATTATTTGAGTATTTTATTTTGTACTTTGTCTACAAACTGAAATCTCCCAAAAGGGAGATTTTTAAGGTTATATAACTGCCAATTCTGTTTCTTTATCAAACACGTGCATTGTTTCCATTTCTAAAATCAACTCTACTTCTGTTCCTTCTCTTGCAGTAGTAGTAGGATCAACCTTTGCAACTAAATATTGCCCTCCTAATGTAACATGTAATAATGTTTCACTACCAAGAGGTTCTGCAACGTCTACTTTTCCTTTAACAACGTCATTTGTATGCTCGCCTTTATAAATGGATTTATCATGAATATTTTCTGGTCTAATACCGAATATTATGTCTTTATCAATATATGATTCTAATTTTTCTTCGAATTCTTTAGGTATTTTAACCTTTAAATCTTCAGCGGAAATCCATAATCCGCCATCGCCTTTAACAACTTTTGCTTCCAGGAAGTTCATAGGAGGTGTTCCGATAAATCCAGCGACAAATTTATTTTTTGGTTTGAAATAAACATCATATGGACTTCCTATTTGTTGAATTACCCCGTCTTTCATAATAACAATTTTATCAGCCATTGTCATAGCTTCTACCTGGTCATGTGTAACATATACAATAGTTGCATCTAATCTATGGTGTAATTTTTTTAATTCAGATCTCATTTGTACCCTCAATTTAGCATCTAAGTTTGATAATGGCTCATCAAATAAGAAAACCTTAGGATCCCTAACAATAGCCCTACCAACAGCAACCCTTTGTCTTTGACCACCTGATAATTGTTTTGGTTTTCTGTCTAATAAATGAGCGATATCTAAAATTTTTGCAGCATTTTTAACTCTTTGATCAATTTCTTCTTTTGGAAATTTTCTTAATTTTAAACCAAAAGCCATGTTATCATATACAGTCATATGTGGATAAAGAGCATAATTCTGGAAAACGAAAGCGATGTCCCTATCTTTTGGTTCAACATCGTTAACAACCTTTCCGTCAATTTTTAAAGTTCCTTTAGATATTTCTTCTAATCCTGCAATCATCCTCAATGTTGTAGTTTTACCACAACCGGAAGGACCTAATAAAACACAAAATTCTTTGTCTTCAATAGTAAAACTTGCATTTTTAACTGCATGGAATCCATTAGGATAAATTTTATCAATATTTTCCAATACGACTTGTGCCATTTAATACACCTCCATTAATCTTCTAAATTTTCAATTTCTTTAAAAATATCTTTAACATCATTATATTTACTGGGATCACCTATTTCCATAAGATATAAATCCCTAATCTCATCTATAAAATTCATCAGTTTTTTGAATTTGTCAAATCCGATTAAAACAAATTCTGGCTTTCCATTTTTGGTAATTACAATAAAGTTTCTTTTTGATTCTTCTGTAACCTGGGAAAATTTTGATTTTGCTTCGGCTACGCTATAAAATTTCAAATTTTCGATATCCATAAAATTCCTCCTTGACTATAATTATAGTCATCTTAACAAAAATAAAAAAATGCAGATATTCCTTTTTACAAGACTTTAACAGCAAATATTAGCAATTACAAATCAAAATCTTATACTTTTAAAGAGCGTAAAAAAATAGGCAGGTAATAACCTGCCTATATATCAATACCAAAATTATAATGTTTTTTAATGCCTTTTAAGATTTCCCATTTACAAGAAAGCCCTTTTTTAAATCTTACTAAATCCCCTTTTTTTATTTTATAATCATGGTTTTTAATATGAACTATTACCTCGCCTTCAAGAATATAGCATACTTCTGAATCATCATAATACCAGTCAAAAGTAGAAATCTCTTTTTCCCAAATGGGCCATTTTTTAACATCGAGTTTTTTTAACAGTTCTTCTGAAGGATTTTCGATAATTTTAACTTCAGGTTCGTTATCTAACAAGGCTCCCATGGGATCTCTTAACCCTCCTTCTGCACTTAGAATGGCTTCGCCTAACATTCCGAAATATTCTTCAACATCTTTTTTTTCAAAATTATCATAAAGAAACAATTCCAGAGTTTCAAAATCCGCCTCTGGATGTTTTTCGAAAAATTCATCAACAGCTTTGATAATTTCTTCCATATTTTACCCTCACTTTAAATTTGCATTCTCATAATTTCTTTATAAGCCTGTACAATCTTATTCGTTACTTCTGTAGTTAATTTTAAAGATAAAGAAGCTTTTTCTGCTGAAATAATGACATTATGAATATTGTCAATTTTTCCAGCAGCATAATCTGCGCTCATCTGCTGAGAGATTTTTTGAGTTTTATTAACATCATCAATTGCATTTCTTAAAATATCTGCGAAATTTAAATTTTTTGATGATGTTTTATTATTTTTTTGCGTCCTTGCTATATTATTAATTCCATTTATTCCTGATACTCCTGGTATTTTCTCAATCATGCCCTACACCTCCTAAGCTCCACGACCTATAGATAATGCTGAATTAAACATTGTTTTTGCAGAGTTTACTACAGCAACATTGGCTTCATAAGCTCTTTGTGCAGTAATTAAATCGACCATTTCTCTGAGAGGATTAACGTTAGGATACTTAACATATCCATTTTTGTCTGCATCTGGATGGCCTGGATCATAAACCAATCTAAAAGGACTTTTATCTTCTTCAAGTTTTGCTATCTTTACACCTGATAATTGTTCATCTTTAGAATTAAACTGTTTATTTAAGACTTCTTTAAAAGTAACGATTTTCCTTCTATAAGGACCTTCGTTTTCTGTTCTGGTTGTATTTGCGTTTGCAAGATTATTAGAGATAACTTCAGATCTAAATCTTTCTGCAGTCATACCACTTGCGGCAATATCCATTATTTTAAATGCATTTAAATTCATCATCTAATTCCTCCTATAACAGTTTTATAATCTGAAAATCTATAATTAATTAACCTTGTCAAAGCATTATATTGTAAGGTGTTTTCCATCATTTTTACCATTTCAACGTCAATATCAACATTGTTTCCATCTTCCCTATTTGATCTTGAATCATCTTCAATTATTTTATAATTAACTTCGTTTATAGAAGGAATATTTTTCAAATGTTTACTGTTATTTGTTTTTAATTTGATTTCATTAGAATCTCCCATAGCTTTTCTTAATTCCTCTTCAAAAGAAACATCTTTCCTTTTATAGCCAGGTGTGTTATAATTAGCTATATTATGCGAATATATTTTTTGTCTTGTTTCAACAGCATCTAAAGCTTTTGGTATAATATTTATTGTAAGATCTTTAATGAACATATTATCTGCCTCCTGAGTTATAATTCTATATATTAGGACAAAAAACCTAAGGAGTTGAAAAAATGAAAAAAATATTTCTTATTGGATATTATGGCTATACAAATCTTGGTGATGAAATGCTTTTTGAATCAATGTTAGAAATATTTAAAGAAATTGCTTTTGACGGAAAAATCTATATTATTTCAGATAAAATAAAATTAAATAAAAAATATGAATTTAAGATTATAGGTATTGACAAATACGATTTCCCAAAAATTATAAGCACAATTAAAGAGATAGATTTATTAATTTATGGTGGTGGAAATCTTTTTCAAACAGAAACATCATTGAGAAGTTTCATGTATTATGATTTTTTATTTAGTGTGGCCAAACACTATAAAAAGGATATACTATTTTTGTCTCAAGGATTTGGACATTTTAAACATAAGTATGCTACAGGCAGATTGAAAAAAATATTAAAATATAAAAATTTACACGGAATTTTAAGAGATGAGACGAGCTTTAAATTTGCTAAAATGTGTTCTGATAATTTTGATCTGGGAACAGATATTGGAATGATTAAATATAAGAATATTGTTTTTGAAAAAGATCCTCAGAAAAATCATATTTCAATAATTATAAAAAATAGAAAAGACTGGAATAAAATAATATATATACTAAAGCAGGTTGATATTACAAGAATAACACCTATTGTTTTAAACAAGTCTCAAGACTCTATTATTGCATATGAATTTTTTGAAAAATATAAAAACAAAATAGACATTTCTTTTCCAGTTTCAGAGGAGAACAAAATAATAAATGAATTACTAAAATCGCAATTTATTATTTCCGATAGATTGCATGGTGGAATATTAGCCTTATATTTAGGAGTTCCAGTTATTATGTATAAGAATCATAAAAATTATAGGGTTTTTAAAACAATAGATAAAGAATATAACTTATTTTTTAGATCCGAAGATGAGTTAATAAATGCTTTATCAAATTTAAATAGTTTTGAATTTAAAAAAATGCAAGAAAAATATATAAATAAACTAAATAAAACTCATGAAAAGACACTGAAAATGGTTAAAACCTTCTTATAATATTTAAAGTTTTCCCATCAGTACAGAGTACTAAAATAATATCATCTGTAGGAACTTCAACATCTATAGGGTAATCATCCAATTTTAAAGTTTCATAAATATTGAAATTTTTATCGATGACAAAAAATTCTCCAGTTATATGGGATATAGCGAATAAAAAATCATTTTTGAATTATATGCAAAATCAGTAATGGGACATCTTTTAAAATAACTTTTGTTGTTTTATCTTTTAAAGAATAAATATATAGCCCACCAAAAAGAGAGTTTCCTACAATATTTTCATTGAAAACACCTATGTTAATTAACATCTTTCCAAATTGTGCGATTTTTTTCTGATAATTATCCAGAATTCATATATACCTCCATCAAAATATTCTCCTAAATAGTATTTATCATTGTATTTTTCTATATCTATAGGAAATACAATTCTTTTTAAGTTCATAATAAACTTTTTATCATTTACTCTAAATAAAAGTTTATATGTATTTAGTATATTATCTTTTTCATTTTCATACATTGGAATTAACACATCGTTATCTATAATGGAAATAAAAGGTGTTTTTACTGGAAATTCGTAAAAATTTTCTATTTTTAAAGATTTTTTGTTTACAATATATAAACCATATGGGTTAGTTGTAGTTATATAAAATTTATCATTTAACACTTTCATATTTATTGGTCTGGCTTTTAATCTTAATTTTCTGCTTAAATTACCCCATTTATTTATAACTTTAATAGAAGGGTCCCCGTTATCTATTATATATAAATAATTGTTTATATAATATCCAGCCATTGGTCTGGCAATAATGCCGTTATCCACATATAGAGTAACATCGCCATTTACATAATCAATAACCTTCACAGTTCCGCTGTAATTACAAATTGTCGCATAATTTCCATAAACATCAATATGAAATGTTCTTTCTCCTACAGGAATCCTATCGACAATTTGAAAAGTATCAGGTGAAGCAAAAGATAATCCAGATATTAGAATAAAAAAATATAGAATAATTTTTAAATTTATTTTTAGCATACAGTACCTCCATCAATAATTGCACCTGTTATTTGTTGTATATTCTTAGTAATTATACATCAAAAATATTAAAAACTCAAAAAAATAATTTTTAAAAATTCTGTTATACATTATTATAAGTATAGCGTTATAATTATACTTGACATAAAAAATCATATTTAGGGGGTAAAAAAATGGAAATAGAATTAAAAAATACTTTAGGAATGCAGTTTGTATCAAAAACACCATCAGGCCATGAAGTAATAATTGATGCTTCTCCAGAGGTTGGAGGTACAAATAGTGGACCAAGAGCATTGGAATTATTTTTATTAGGTATAGGTGGCTGTACAGGCATAGATGTTGCAATGATTTTAAAGAAAATGAAAGTAGATTATAAAGAATTAAGAGTAAAATTGGAAACAGAAAGAAATGAAAATCATCCAAGATACTTTAAAAAGATTAATGTGAAATATATATTTAAAGGGAAAGATTTGCCCAAGGAAAAATTAGAAAGAGCAGTAAAATTATCTCAAGATAAATATTGCTCTGCTTCTGCAACAGTAAAAGGAATGGCAGAAGTAACATACGAAATCATTGTTGAGGAGGAATAATATGGCTGATAAAAAAGTTCAATTTAATTTACCAGATCAAAATGAATTAAAAAACATCAAACACATTATTATGGTTATGAGTGGAAAAGGTGGCGTTGGAAAATCTACAATAGCGGTAAATTTAGCAGTTGCTTTATCTTTAGAAGGTAGAAAAGTGGGGTTAATGGATATTGACATGCATGGTCCAAATGTTATGAGAATGTTAGGCGGAACAGAAAAAGACCATCCGTATCAAGTTGGGGAAAAAATTGTTCCACCGGAAGTTAATGGAGTAAAGGTAATTTCTGTTTCTCAATTTGTTCCTGATTCAGGAAAACCAATAGTTTGGAGAGGACCAATTAAAACAGGAACAATAAAACAATTTTTCAATGATATTGAATGGGAAGAATTGGATTATATGATTATAGATGCACCTCCAGGTACAGGTGATGAACCATTAACAGTAATGCAAATGTTAAAAAAATTTGATGGGGCAATAATAGTAACAACACCATCAGAAGTTTCAAAAGATGATGTAGAAAGAGCTATTAATTTCTTTAAAGTTATGAACAAAAAAGTATTGGGATTAGTAGAAAATATGGCATATTTTGAATGTCCAAACTGTCATACAAAGCATTATATATTTGGTAAAAACGGAGCTAAAAATTTAGCGGAAAAGTATAATTTACCAATTTTGGCGGAAATTCCAATAAGCGAAGAAATTAGAGATAATATGGATAGTGGAAAACCTGCAGCTTATTTTGGAAAACCGGAGCATGTGGCTCCATATGTTCAATTAGCAAAAAGAGTTATAAATGAAATGGAGAAGGATGATAAAGAATGAGTAAATTAAAGACTATAACAATGGAGTGGACGGGTGATTCTCTTGTTTTAGTCGATCAAAGATATTTGCCTTTGGAAGAAACATACGTTACATGTAAAAATTATAAAGAAGTTGCAGTTGCTATAAAAGATATGGTTGTAAGAGGCGCTCCCGCAATAGGTGCATCTGCTGCATTTGGATATGTTCTTGGAGTGAAAGAGTTTGCTGATTCAAAGGATTTAGAAGAAAAAATGAAAGAAGTGAAAGAAACATTAGCCAATACAAGACCAACTGCAGTTAACCTATTTTGGGCATTAGATAGAATTGAAAAGAAATTTAATGAAATAAAAAATGAAGATAATTTAATAGAATTAATTGAAAAAGAAGCCTTAGATATTGCATATGAAGATATAGAAGCGAATAAAGCTATGGGAAGATTTGGTGGTGAATTATTAAATGATGGTGATACTGTATTAACTCATTGTAATGCAGGGCTTTAGCAACGGTAGATTATGGAACAGCATTAGGTGTAATTAGAGGTGCAAGGGAATTAGGTAAAAATATAAAAGTATATGCAGATGAAACAAGGCCATATTTACAGGGTGCAAGATTAACTGTATGGGAATTATATAAAGATGGATTTGATGTTACATTAATTTCTGATAATATGGCTGGTTGGGTAATGAAACAGGGGAAAATTAATGCAGTGGTTGTTGGTGCAGACAGAATAGCAGCAAATGGTGATGTTGCCAATAAAATTGGGACATATTCTGTTGCATTGCTCGCAAAAGAACACGGAATTCCATTTTACGTAGCAGCACCATTATCAACAATAGATCTAAATACACCAACTGGAAATGAAATTCCAATAGAAGAAAGGTCGCATAAAGAGGTAAGATATTGTCATAAATCAAAAATGGTACCAGAAGAGATAAAGGTTTATAATCCTGCATTTGATGTAACTCCTAATGAATTAGTTACAGCTATTATTACTGAAAAAGGTGTAGTAAAACCACCGTATTCTGAAAACTTAAAAAAATTATTTAAAAAATAATAAAAACGGCTCTCAATTTTTTGAGAGCCGTTTTTTATTTTAAACAGAAAATTTATCAACGTCAATTACAAAAATTAAGTCATCTTTCTTATTAATAATATTTTTTAGATATTTCCCATTAATAGTATTTCTTGAAATTTCTTCAGGGACACTTTCTATTTCATGATTTAAAACTCTCATTATTTCTTCAACTTCATCAACAACCATTCCAAAATCCTTTTCTTTTCCCTTAGCTATAACGATATTTCTTGAATTATTTTTCATGTGATTGAATTTTTCTTTTAAATCTATTAATGGGATTATTTCCCCCTGATATTTACAACATCACCAGCATTATCTTTTTCCAACGTTGTAACTTCTCTAACCTTTTCTATTTCTAAAGCATAATATTCTTCTAATAATTTGAATTTTAAGAATAACTTTGTTTTCTCACCTGTAAAATTCTTTTCTTCTGTTTTCTCATTAATATTTTCCTGTACTTCTATACCTAACTCTTCAAACACTTTTTCTAAATCTAATAAAGTAACAATTTCATTGTTTAAATTAATAACGCCAATTACCTTTGAATTTTTATTTGTAACTGGCAATTTGTTAATTTCTTCAATACCTATGCTTACTATATTTCTAACCTCTTCTACGTGTAATCCAAATTTTATTCCGCGAATTTCTATTACTATTAATTCTTTAAGATTTAAATTTTCTTTTTTGAATAATTCATTTAAATCGATAATCTGGATAATATCGCCTCTTAATGAAGTAACTCCTTTAACAAAATCAGGCATATCTGGCACAGAATATATCGTTGGTTTTTTAACTATTTCCTGGACATATTCTATTGGAATAGCCATTATCTCATTGCCCAATTTGAACTTTAATATTTGAACTAAATCCTCTCTTACTAATTCTTCAATATTTTCTGACTCAGCGTTTTTAATATATTTGTTTATATTACCTTCAAATAATTTTTCTATATTTATTACTTTATACAATGAATTATCCTTTTTTATTACAGAAGAAAAATGTTCGACACCATTTATTTCCTCAATATGAGAATCATTTTCTATGTGTAACATTTCTGCAGTATCATCAACAATAATACCCAGCAAAACACCATTTTTGATTAAGATTACTATTTTCGAATCTGGTTTTATTTCATTTCCCAAATCCAATTTGCTTTTTATATTCATTATAGGAATAGTTTTATTCCTTAAATTTATAATTCCTAAAATATATTCTTCTGCTCCTGGAACTCTTACAATATTTTCATATTTTATTACTTCCTGAACGTATTCCATTGGTATAGCATATTTTTCCTTTTCTAACATTACTGTAATAAATTGTGACATACTATCACCTGCTTAATTTAATTTAATTTAATTTAAATTGCTTCACAATATCCTCCAATCTTTCTGCTAATTCCTCTGATTGTCTTGCTTCTGATGCAATATTTTCTATATTTGCAGTTTGCTCTTCAGAAGCAGCATTTATTTCCTGAACCGATGCATTGATTTTAGTTGTATTCTCTGAAAGTTCTGCCATTGCAGTGGATATTTCATCAATTGAAGCTGTTTGTTCTTCAACGCTTGCAGCTATATTTTCAAGCTTTGAAGTTATTTCTCTAATAGCTTTCAATATTTTTTCTAAATTTTCTCCTGCTTCGTTAGATAATTCTGAACCCTCTTTAACCTTTTCATTTACTGATTTTGAAACATTAACAGCTTCATTTGAAACGATCATTACGCCTTCAACCACTTCTCTTATTTCGTTGGCAGCTTTTCTGCTTTCTTCTGCCAATACTCTAACTTCATCTGCAACAACAGCAAAACCTTTTCCGGCTTCTCCCGCTCTTGCCGCTTCTATTGCCGCATTTAAAGCCAGTAAATTGGTTTGTTCAGCGATATTTGAAACGGTATCAACGAATTCGTTTATTTTAACAGCACTTTCGTTAAACTCTTTAACCACCTTATCGATTTCTTTTGTTACATCAGTTATTTCATTCATTTTTTCTATAGCTTTTTTAACAGTATTTCCTGCTTCTTCGGTTTGTTCGGTAGAGGAATGCCCAAATTGAGCGGCTTCTTTTGCACTATCTGCAATTAATTTTGTTGCAGATGATATTTCCTCAACAGAAGCTGTTGTTTCTTCAATAGCTGCAGTTATATTTTCCATTTCTGCTGCAATGTTTGTGATTGCCGTGGTTGTTTCCTGTGTGGCCTCTGCTGACACTTCCAGTGTATCAGTTATTTCTTTCATCGAAGAGATTAAAGTAATGCTTTCATTTTTAAGTTCTTTCATGTCTTTAACCAATTGTTGATGCATAATTTTAAAATTTTGTATTAATTGACCTAATTCGCTTTTATCCTTTATTTCTGGTATAGCAATTGTATAATCTTTTTCAGCTAAATGTTTTGCATAATTCATCAAAATTTCTAACGGTTTTGTTATACCTTTTATTAATATTATAGCAAATATTAATCCAACAATCAAGGAAGATATAATAGTGAATATTCCAGAGGTTATAGCTTTATTTATGTTATTCTCATTGTTAGAAGCAACTTCATCTGCCTTTTTATCTATAGCTTCCTGCAATTTAATAAAATATTTTTCTGCATTTCCGCCAACCTTTTTAAATTTTTCAACATCCTTTTTTATATCATCAACAGATTTATAAGTCTTTAAAAGATTCAAATAATCAGTCATATATTTAACGGCATTATTTTTTAAAGATTTAAAATCCGCATCAAGGTTCATATTTAAAATATTATTTACAACACTTTTCATTTTATCTTCTGCATCAGATTTTAAAGACGACTCATTAAAAGCAAGATACTCTGCAATTAATTTTCTTGCTTCCATGAAGTCTGTGGCATAAATTCCAATATTTTTTATGTGTGTGATATATTTTTCAGATAAAATTTTTTCACTTTTTCGAATAGTCGAAAAAGCATTATTACTGATTAGAAAAAGGACAAATTGTGAAATTAACAACACTCCTACCAATAACCATATACGAGTTTTTAACTTCATAAAATCCACTCCTTATGTTTGTTATTTTTATTATCACTTCTTGATATTTTTTCATAAATTTCATAAATTTCCATATGGTATTTCTTAAATGTTGCTAATATTTCAGGATGAAAATGAGAAGGTTCAACTCTACCATCACCCCGGGTAATAATTTCATACACTTTTTTATGAGAAAAACCTTCTTTATATGTTCTTAAAGATCTTAAAGCATCATATTTATCTGCCAGAGCGACAATTTGAGCTTCTATAGGGATTTCTTTTCCTTTTAATTTAAAGGGGTATCCTGTACCATCATGATTTTCATGATGATATAATGCTATATTTTTCGCTGTTTCAAAATAAGGGTCATCCAATAATTTCATAGCATATATAGTATGCATTTTTATTTCCTCAAATTCTTCATCTGAAAGGATGCCGTTTTTCCTCAGTAAATTTTTATCTATGAATATTTTTCCAATATCATGCAATGGGGCAAAATTTTTAATTTCTATAATTTTTTCTCTATTTAAACCCAGTTTTTCGGCTATAAATGCGGATATCTCTCCAACTCTGTAAATATGCATTCCAGTAATATCATCATGAGCTTCTGCTATTATTGAAAGCTTTGTTGCAAATCTCAAATAAGCATCCTTTATTTCTTTTGTAGATAATTTTTCTATCCAGAAAGCTTTTATTAAATTCCCAAACCCTTCAATTAATCTAAAAGAATTTTCTGTAAATCTTTCATTACTATTTTCAGCTATATCGAGAGTGAGTTTTATCCACGTCTTATTATTTAACTTTATATCATAAATTAACGTTTGTTTTATAGGTTTTGTGGCTTCTAATAATAGTTTAAAATCTTCAGGGTTAAAATTTTTATTTCTTTCTTCGTTTATAACATCTTTGGAAATACGAATATTTTCATATTTTGGAATTTCACCCAAAAAGGATTTAAGCGATTTTAGTTTTTTAATATCATGACCTATAGAATGAATAAATTTCGTTTCCATTTTCTCCATATCTATTAAAATAATGCTGCCGTAATCAGCTTCGGGAATAATCTCCAATGCTACTTCCAGGACATTTGAGTAAAATTCATCTAATGTTTTTGAAGGCTTTAGATTGGACAAAATTTCTGTCATCTTTATTAAATCTTTTGAAAATTCTTCATTCTTTTTATATAAATCTTCTAATTCTTCACTTAGAGCCAATAATTCCTCATTTGAATTTTCTAATTCTTTATTTTTTTCTCTCAATGTTTTTGTTGCTTTTAATAATGATTTTTTATATATATAAATGATAATGGCAAATAATAATATAATAAAAAAGAAGAGATTAAAATCCATTTTAACCATTCTGGTATTTTTGATATATCATTAAAAAAGTATTTGTCTATTAGCCTATAATAAATGGACTTTTTTTCATTTTTCCATTTTTTTATATGTAAATCTATATTTTCTATAATAGTTTTATTCAGGTCTTTTGAAAAGGCTATATATACATCTATTGGTGAAAAGATAATAGAAGTTTTTTTCAGACCATATTTTTCTCCGTTGTATGAACGGCTTATTATACCAGTGTAAGCTTTACCATCAGCAACAGCCTTTAAAACATCATTATATGAATTTAATTCGAGAAATTGAATATTTAAATGAAAATTTTTGGCTAATTCTTTAATACCTTCTGGACCAATATAATAAATGTCATCTTTTGGAACGGCTACTATTTTATTATTTAATTTAAACAATGAATCCAGTGATTTTTTTGAATAAACCACGCCCCAGTTAGTGAAAACGGTTTCTGAGTTATATTTGAGAAAAATTGCTCTTTCTTTTGAGTATGCAATATCAGGTAAAATATCAATTTTTTCATTTTTTAGTGATTCAAGTAAATTATTGAAAGAATCGTGTGTATATTTCAGTTTCCAGTTTTCTTCTTTTGCAATTTCATTTAATAAGTCGACAAAAAAACCCTTTGGTTTATTATTTTCATAATAAACCAAAGGGGGATTATCATATATACCAACTATTAAATTTTTAGATACATAGGCAATATTTATAACTAAAACCAAAGAGAATAATAAAAAAATCCCTTTTTTCCCCATCTTTTCCTCCTATGATATGCAGCACTATTTATTCATCTTTAACATTATTATATTATTTTTTTTTTTTTTTTTTTTTTTTTTTTCATTTTATTTACAATAATTATTAGATATATTTAATTTTTATCAATTAGTTAACATGATGTTAATACAAAAGTGTAATAAATATAAAAATAAATAATTTAAAATATAAGGTAATTATAGACAAAAACTTTTATAATATAAAAATACTTATTGAATTATATGTGAAAATGTGATAAAATTAAAGTAAAAACATTACCCTTCCGAGCCTTTTTATCTAAAGCATATGCCAGGGTAAAAGGCCAATGGGTATAACTGGAAACGGTTATGCCTCCCGTGTTTGGAAAGGAAGGAAAATTATAAGGGGGGTAAAAGTGTCATTTAACGGAAAGATTTTAAGGGTAAATTTAACTGAAAAAAGTATTAAGGTTGAGGAATTACCAAAAGATGCAGAACTTTATCTTGGAGGTAGAGGACTTGCTACAAAGATGTTTTATGATGAGGTTGGGCCTGATGTAGATCCATTATCTCCAGAAAATAAGTTATTCTTTGCAACAGGTCCATTATCTGGAACAGCCGCGCCGACTGGTGGAAGGTATATGGTTGTAACCAAAGGACCTTTGACTGGAACAATAGCTTCGAGTAATTCTGGAGGTTATTTTGGTGCAGAATTGAAATTTGCTGGTTATGATATGATTATCTTTGAAGGTAAAGCAGATAAGCCTGTATATCTTATGATTAAAGATGATCATGTTGAATTAAAGGATGCATCACATTTATGGGGCAAAGATGTTTTTGAGACAACCGATAAATTATTAGAGGAAATTGATGATCCAAGAGCAAGAGTTGCATGTATAGGACCTGCAGGTGAAAAATTGGTTAAATTTGCTGCTATTATGAATGATAAGCATAGAGCTGCTGGAAGAACAGGCGTTGGTGCCGTAATGGGTAGTAAGAATTTAAAAGGTGTTGTAGTTAGAGGGACAAAGAGACCTGAGGTAAAAGATCCAGCAAGATTTATGGAAACGGTAAAAGAAAAAATAAAGAAATTAAAAGAAAATGGAATTACTGGAGAAGGATTGCCTAAATTGGGAACAAAGGTTTTGGATAATATTATAAACCAAAATGGATTATATCCAACAAGAAATTTCCTGGACTCTGTATTTGAATTAACAGATGAAATTTCTGGTGAAGCATTGGTGGAAAAAGGGTATTTGATAAAAAATATGCCATGTTTCGGATGTCCAATTGCCTGTGGAAGAAGGGTAACATTGCCTAATGGAATAGAAACAGAAGGTCCAGAATACGAAACAGGTTGGGCATTTGGGGCTAACTGTGGCGTTTCAGATTTAATAGCTATAGTAGAAGCCAACCATTTATGTAATCAATTTGGTCTTGACACAATTTCCGCTGGTGCAACAATTGCAGCTGCAATGGAAATGTATGAAAAAGGTCTAATTAAAAAAGAAGAATTAAATAATGGACCAGAATTAAAATTCGGAAGTTCTGAAGCCGTTGTATTCTATACAAAACAAATAGGGTTAAGAGAAGGCTTTGGCGATAAATTAGCAGAAGGTTCTTATAGATTGGCAGAGAGCTATGGCCATCCTGAATATTCAATGACAGTTAAAAAACAGGAAATTCCTGCATATGATCCAAGAGGTGCTCAGGGCATGGTCTTGAATACGCTACGAGTAATAGAGGTGGCTGTCATGTTAGAGGTTATATGATTTCTCCAGAAATTTTAGGAGCGCCAGAAAAAATCGATCCACAGGAATTAGAAGGAAAAGCAGAATGGGTAAAGACATTTCAGGATTTAACAGCTGTAATTGATGCTGCTGGATTATGTCTCTTTACATCATTTGCATTGGGATTAGATGATTATAAGGACCTTATAAATGCAGCATTGGGTTGGAGTTTGACGTCGAAAGAAACATTAAAAATTGGTGAAAGAATATGGAATTTAGAGAGAAAATTTAATTTAGAAGCAGGAATAGGTCCATCACAGGATACATTGCCAAAAAGATTGTTGGAAGAACCTGTTAAAGAAGGTCCGAATAAAGGTCAGGTTGTTCATTTAGACGTATTATTACCAAAATACTATGAAGTAAGAGGTTGGAGTAAAGAAGGTATTCCAACAGAAGAAAAATTAAAGGAGCTAAATATTCAATGAAGGTTAAAATAAAGTTTTTTGCAACCTTAAGACTATATCTCAAGGTTGCTTCTATAGATATGGAATTTGAAAATCCTATAACTGTCGATAAATTAATAGATATTCTGGTTGAAAAATTTCAGGATAAAAAAATTAGAGAATATCTGGTAGAAGAAAAAAAGATAAAGGTTGGAACTATGATTTTAATAAATGGAAAAAATTTAATCCATATGGACGGATTAAATACATTGATCGAGGAAGGGATTATTTCAATATTTCCTCCAGCAGGTGGTGGGTAATTTGGAAAGATATTCAAGGCATATGAGTTTATATAATGATTTTAATAAAATTAGAAAAGCAAAAATATTGGTTGCAGGAGCAGGAGGTCTTGGGAGTAATGTTTTGATGCATCTTTCAAGATTAGGTGTTGGAGAATTATATATTTTTGATGCAGGGATTTTGGATATGCCAGACCTTAATAGACAAATATTATATGATCATGAAGATTTAGGTAAGAAAAAGGTTTTTGTAGCTAAAGAAAAATTGATGAAAATTAATCCTGAAATAGAAGTGCATATTTACGATGAAAGGATATATGAAAATACAAAATTGCCAGAAGTTGATCTGGCAATAGATTGTTTTGATAATTTTGAAAGTAGAAAAATATTGGATATGAAAATACATGAATTAAAGATTCCATTAATTCATGGCGGAGTTGAAAGATTTTTTGGTCAGGTTACAGATATCCTTCCTGGTAAAACCAAATCATTAAGAGAAATATTAGGTGATGTTGAAGATACAAAAGAAACAAAATTAGTAACACCATACGCAGTATCAATAATAGCATCTTTACAGGTAAATGAGGCTATAAAAATTATATTTGAAGACTATGAAAAGGCGCTTATAAATAAAATGCTAATTATGGATTTAGTATTTAATTCGTTTGATATTATAGAATTAAAATAAAAAATATCCCCTTATTGTTGAAGGGATATTTTTTATTTATGTTTGTTAAAAAATTAAAATGGTTTATTCTATACCTTTTAGGCCCAATTTTTTTAATTTTTCTGGAATATTCTAATGTTTTCAAAGTTCTAATAATTGTTTCTTTTCTTAAATTTAAAAATTTTGAAACTTCTTCTAAAGACTATTTTAATTAATTTTTTTCCTTGTGAAAAGGTTGTTTGATAAAAGTAATTTAAAATTTTTTCTTCAGCAGTATATTGTGTTTCTAATAGTTTATTGAATGTGTATGTAATAACTAATAATGAGTATTCAATTAGTCTTTATATAAGTTATTTTTTCAATAAAATTAAGGATGCTTCTTTCTCTATGTAATAAACATTATCGATATAATCATCGTAAAAAAATAAAACTTTTCCTTCTTCGATATTAATTTTATCAAAGTCATTTTTATTTTTATCATAAAAGTTTCTAAATATGTAAAAATTTTGAGTGTTTTGATTGTGATATAGTTTTATTTCCAATATTTAGTATTTCAGGCATATATCAAACTTTTACTTCCAGATTTTATAATTTCTGTTATTATCATTTATGTTTATTAGACTTGTATTATATTTTAAAGAAATTAATTTTAGACTGTAACTCCTGAGATAAAGCAGATAAATTTTGTGACGCTGCATTTAATTCTTCGAGAGATGCATTGATTTCTTGTAAAACTCCATTCATGTTATTAATGCCATTTGATGTTGTTTCTAACAATTCGTTTAACTTTGAAGTTGCTGCAGCCATCTCTTCTGAGGTTGCTCCCTGTTCCTCGGCTGAAGCACTTATGTTTTGTATCATTTCCTGTATTTCTTCTATGAGTTTAGTTAAAATATTAAAGCTTTCTTCAATATTTATTATGTTTTCGGATAACTCTTCTACTGAATCTTCTGTTAAATCAATATTTTTCACCGAAGTTTGAACTTCATTTACAAGATTAACAAGAATTTTTGCAATTTGTTCAGTAGATTCTTTACTTTGTTCGGACAATTTTCTGATTTCATCAGCAACAACAGCAAATCCTTTTCCAGCTTCTCCTGCTCTAGCTGCTTCAATTGCTGCGTTTAATGCCAGCAAGCTTGTTTGCTCTGTTATGTTGTTTATTGTAAATATTATTTCGTTTATATTATCTGTAAAATGAGCTAATTTATTTAACCCTTCTTTAGTTTTATTACTAATTTCTTTAGTTTTTTTGCTGATTTCTATGGTTCGTTTAATTCCATTTTTATTGCTTTGAATAACCTCAATAGATGCTTCACTTTTTTCAATAGTAACATTGCTGATTTTGAATTTTCATCAGCCGAAGCCGCCATTTCTTCAATACTTGCTGTTAACTCTTCTAAGGAAGCAGCATTTTCTGTGGTTTCTTTGTTTATTTTATCAAAAATAATTGTGGCTTCATTTAAATTATTAGAAACTTCATTTGATGCTGCAGATAATTCCTCTGATGCAGCAGATGTTTCACCTGATGCATTTGAAATAGAAGTAATGATTTCCAATAGAAATTCGCGTAATTTTTCAATCGCATTTGCTGCTTGACCAATCTCATCACGTGACTTAATATTATCCATTTTTATATTTAAATTACCATCACTAATATCTTTTAAGGTTTTTGAAAGGATTTTAACCGGTTTTGTTATATTTTTTGAAAATAAAATAGCGATTATTATAGATGCTATGAATACAATAGCAATTAAAGAAGAAAGTATTATTTTTGTAATATTTTGTTCTTTTAAAATATTCTTTTTTAAAATAAATAAAATATTTTCAAGTTCATTATCTAATTCATTGAATAAAATTGTTATAGAACCATTATGTTTATTATTTATAATATTTTCAATTATTTTCCCATATGTACCTTTCAAATTTTTTAAAGTCTCCTGTGGAACTTTTTCTTTAACCAAATCAATCATCGTGGTATATGTATTTTTATACTCTTTAATGATCTGAGGGTTATTACCACTTTCTAATAATAAATCTTTATTTAATTTTTCTAATTTATGAACATAAGAATAAAAGTTTAATATATTATTAGAAATCGCGGTAATGTTGTTTAATCCAAAAAAACTGAATATACCTATCAAAGCAGATAAAACTATAAAAATAGACGAAAATAAAATTAATTTGCTAAATATACTTTTCATTTAGTACCTCCTTGCGTAATTTTTGAAGAATATACTAAACATATAAATACACTAAAATAATGACTAACTGTTATAAAAATGGTAAATATATAAAGAATATTCACTAAAAAATGATTTAAATCAAAAAAGTGCTTAACTCCACATTATGTAGAAATTAAGCACTTTTTTTATTTAAGTTTTTATACATAATAATAATTTTTATCTGATTTTACCTTGCACAATCGCCGCCTAAATTTTTAATTTTTTCAACAGCATGAGGTATTGCAGGTAATAATACCTTTAGATTTTCCTTTACAGCTTTTGGACTTCCTGGAAGATTAATTATTAAAGTTTCATTAGCAACACCAACAACAGCTCTTGATAACATGCCGTGAGGTGTATGTTTTAATGCCTCTGTTATCATTGCAATTTCCATTCCGTATATTCTTCTTTCAATAACCTTTAATGTAGCTTCCGGAGTTACATCTCTGGGAGTAAGACCTGTTCCGCCAGTGGTGAGTATAACATCTATATCTTTTTTTACTAAATCTTTTAATTCAGTTGTTATTAATTGTTCTTCATCAGGCAATATCTTATATCCTGCTAATTCTCCACCTATAGAATCCATAATTTCTTTAATAACTTTTCCGCTTAAATCTTCTCTTTCTCCTTTTGAGCCTTATCGCTTAATGTTAAAACGAAATATTTCATTTATTTTCACTCCTTTTAAAATGACCACTTTTACCTCCAGATTTTTCAAGTAAATATATTTCAGTTATTTCCATTTCTCTATCCACTGCCTTACACATATCATATATAGTTAAAGCAGCTATGTTTACAGCTGTTAATGCTTCCATTTCAATACCTGTTTGTGAATTCGTTTTGGCAAAAGAAAAAATCTCGATATTATCTTCATTTATTTTAAATTCTATATCTATTTTTGATATAAAAATATTATGGCACATTGGTATTAATTCTGATGTTTTTTTTGCTCCCATTATTCCTGCAATCTTTGCTGTTGTTAAAACATTACCCTTGGTAATCTTTCCAGAAACTATAGCTTCTAATGTTTCTTTTTTCATCTTTATTTTTCCATGTGCTTTTGCTACTCTGAGTGTAATATCTTTATTTGAAACGTCAACCATTTGAACATTTCCATTTTCATCTATATGAGTAAAGTTCATATTATCCCCCATCTTGTGCATAGGTGTTTTTTTCTTTAATTCATTCAAATAATGCCTTTCAGGTTTTTGTAAGACGGCATATTTTATTCTTTCTTTTAACTTTTCTTCATTATCTATAAAATCTTTAATTGGTATATGATAATCAAATGCAAGGCATGGATAAATATCACCATTAGCAGCAATTCTAATTTTATTACATGATGAACAAAAGTTATGTGTCATAGCAGATATGAAACCAACATAGGAATTTAAATCCTTAATAAAAAAATAATTTGAAGGCCAAAACCGAATTTTGTTTTTACAGGTTCTAAATTGTATTTTTCTTTGATTTTACTTTTTAAAGCATCTTCGCTGATAAAATCATCTTCGTTATAACTGTTGCCAATGGGCATTAATTCAATAAAACGTATGGGTAATTTTCTTTTTGCGGAAAATTCTATGAGATCAAAGACTTCCGATAAATTTCTTTTCTGAATTACAGTATTTAATTTCACATTTAATCCTATTTCGAGAGATTTTTCAAGCCCTTTTAAGACGTTTTCAAGATCATCTCTTCTGGTTATACTTTTAAAGTTTTCTTTATTTAAAGAATCAAGACTGAAATTTACATTGTCCAGACCATTTTCTTTTAAATCTTCTGCAAGATAATACATCAATGAGCCATTTGTGGTAATACTAAATGAATGAAAATACTTTTTTATAACTTTTGCTATATCGATAATATCCGGTCTTAAAGTAGGTTCTCCACCAGTTAATCGTATTTTTTGATATTTAAATCTTTTAAGACTTTAATCAAAGTTTTAAGTTCTTCCAATGTAAGTAACTCATCATCCTGCATGAATTCAACATTTTCATTCATGCAATAATTACATCTAAAATTACATTTGTCTGTTAAGGATATTCTTACATATTCTATTTTCCTATTGAACTTATCTATCATATAATTACCTCGATTCTGTATATTTCCATAGATTTTGTATTATTCTAATAATTACAAAGATAATCATTGACATGATGAATATCAAGGCGGTTAATGCCAATGCCTGTTTTAATCCATATCCCTGAAATTTATCGTATGTCAATATAGAAAGTGTCATTGGATAGTAAGCTAAGATAGCTACAGCACCGAATTCTGATATTCCTCTTGCCCACATTAACAATGAACCTGTTATTATTTCATGTTTAATCATTGGCAAAGAGATAAAAATAAATGTTTTAAATGGTGTGGCACCTAATGAACGAGCTACCTTTTCATACCTAACATCTATTTTTTTAAATCCTTCTTTTACAGAATTTACAAAAATACTGAAGCTTAAAAATCCCATAGCTGCAACAACACCCCAAAAGGTGTGGACAAACGAAATTCCTATAATTCCAGCAGTTTTTCCAATAGCAGAGCTTCTTCCCAATGTCATTAATAATGCAATACCTGCAGCAGTATGAGGAATTGTTTGAGGTATATCAACGATAGCTTCCAGAATGGATTTAAATGGAAAATCATATCTTGCAATACCATATGCAAATGGAATACCAAAAATTATAGCGATTATAGTTGCCAATAATGCTGCAAGAAAGGTAGTTCTAACAGCATCTAAAAACTCCGGGCTTTTTGAAATTTCAAATAATAGATTATAATCGACATTTAAAAAAACAGTTAAAAAAGGCAATATTATAGCGATTATAAATAGAAAACTAATAATTATAATTATATTCCTGAACATATTGTTCCTCCATTAAAGTTCCATTTGATATCTTAAAAACTCTTGAATTATTTATTATTTCATTCTTATCATGAGTTACATGAATGGTGGTTAATTTATATTCCTGATTGATTTCATGCAGTAATTTCAAAATTTCGCTTTTTATATCCTGATCTAATGCAGATAATGGCTCATCAAACAATAATATATCTGGTTTTGTAACCAATGCTCGAGCCAATGAAATGCGTTGTTTTTCACCACCTGATAGGTTTTGAACCCGTCTATTTAAAAGATGTTCTATATTTAATCTTTTTAAGATGTAATAGAAGAAATCTTCATCTTTGATATTTTTCATTTTCATACCAAATTCAATATTTTTTCTTACATTTAAATGTGGAAAAAGATGATAATTCTGATAAACAAAACCTATATTTCTTTTTTCTGGAGGTAACCGGGTAATATCCTTATTATTCAAAAGAATCTTTCCATTATGATTTACAAATCCTGCAATTGATTCAAGAAATAAGGTTTTCCCTGCTCCAGTAGGACCGATTATATAGACATATTCACCTGAATTGATTTTTAAATAATCTATTTTTAAAGAAAAATGCTGAAGATTAATTATAAAATCTTTGATTATAATTTCCAAATTAATACCCCACAATGTTTTTAAATCTTCAGGTAAATTTTCTGGATTATCCACATCTGCAAATAGTTCCATACCTTTTTCTTTAAAGATATTTTTTCCTTTCTCTGAATACATGAATTTTATAAACTTAATTGCTAAATCTTTGTTTGGTGCGTTTTTTAATACAGTAAAACCGTAGTTTATTGATTTTCCATAAATCTTTATTTTTTTTCCGTTTTTCCCAGGCACTTCAACAAATGCTTTTTTATAATTTTCTTCAAATTTAACAGAAGAAAGATTTATCTCTTCTGGAAATTCGATATATTTTAAATTATGCTGAAATGCTTCGGATTTGTATAAGAAAGCATAATCCATTTCGTTTGCTTCTAAATATGCTATTAAGTCTATAGATTTTTTTAATACCATTCTATTTTTTGTATTCATAAACTTTTCGTATAATCCGTTTGAATTATAGTATTTTTCAGCAAGTTGTATAGTCATCAATGTTCTGTATCCAGCTGGATCTAAATCTGGATTAGAATGTCCAAAGATTACCCTTTATTAAAAATAACTTTATACCAATTATCTTTATTTATCTTTTCGCCATATTTTGAATTATCTGTATATGTTAAGACCATACTATTATTGGAAAAAACAACATTAAAATCTGCATAATTATCATATAAAAATTTGGGTATAATGGTATAATCAGCAACAAATGCAATGTCAGCTAATTGATTTAATTCGGTAATCTTTCTTGCAACAACGAGACTACCTGACCCATTAATTGAACATGTACATCAGGATTTTCTTTTTCAAACTCAACAGAGATAGCTTTTAAAACATTGGTTAAAGAACCTGCATGAAAAATAATCAATTTTTCAGAAAAAGAAAATACGGTTAGAATGACAAATAAGGAAATTAAAAATTTTTTCATCAAATAGCCTCCTTCGTTAGATCGTTGATATAAAATATAACTTTATCACCAACCTTGATTTCTCCTCCTTTTAACACTTTCAAAAAGATACCCTCAAGTGGCATAACGCATTTTCCTATAGTTTGTGAAATTGCGCATGAAGTATGACATTCTTTGCCTATTTGAGTTATTTCTAATAGAGTATTTCCTATTTTTACTTTTGTTCCAATTGGTAATTTATATATTTCTCCGTTTTTTATGGTAATATTTTCTGCAAAATCGCCATATTTTAATTCATATCCGTATTTTCGCATTTTATCAATACTTTCTTCAGAGAGCATAGAAATTTGCCTATGCCAATTACCAGCATGAGCATCTCCTACAATTCCCCAATTTTCTTTTATTTCGGCTCTTTCAATCGGTTCTTTTACAACACCTTTTTTTCTTGAAATATTAATAGATACGACAAAGCTTTCTATCAAGGTTATCCCTCCATCAAAAATTCTATTTTATCTCCTGTTTTAATCTTTCCGCCTTTTAAAACTTTAGCAAATATACCTTCTTCAGGGGTGATACACTTTCCTGTCAATCTTCTAACAAGATTATCTTCTTCGCATTCTTTACCTATTTGAGTTATTTCTAACAACACATTATTTATTTTTATCTTCGTACCTATAGGAAGAGTATGTATGATTAGATCTTTAACTATAATATTTGCTGCAAAATCGCCATAAGTAAGATCTTTTAGTTTTTCTTTATCAACTTTTTCAATGCTTTTTGTTGAAAGTAACGACACCTGTCTGTGCCAATTACCAGCATGAGCATCTCCCGCAATCCCCAATTTTCTTTTACTGTTACGATTTCTACAGGTTCTTTCCTTGTGCCACGTTTTTCAGAGATATTTAAAGAAATAATATAACCTGTTATAAAGCTCCCCCTTTTTTAAAATAGATAAAAAAACTCCCACTTATCAGAAAAGATTATATCACTTTTCATTTTTTTTACAAAATAGCGTAATATTATTTCTCGGGTATTAAAATAAAAATAATCTTCATTTTTTTGTTATTTTGTTGTATAATTAAAGTTAGCTAAACTAACAGGGGGGTAAAATTGAAAAGGAGATATTATTTAAACAAAAAGGATTTAGAAGAAGCTATAGAACTTTATTTTAATAAATTGCAGAGTTATTTTAAAAAAAATGATATTGAAATCATAAAAACACGAGAAGCTATTAACAGAGTTACAGCAAAACCTATATTTGCAAATGAGAATGTTCCTTCATACAATAGTAGCGCAATGGATGGAATTCAGGTAATAAGTAAAAAAACATATGGAGCTAATGAATCAAATCCAAAGATATTGAAAAAAGATGAGGATTTTAAATATATAAATACAGGTTATCCCATGGAACATCCATATGATAGCGTAATCATGATAGAAAATATTGAAATATTAGATGATGAACATGTTCAAATAAGGAGCAGTATATTTCCATATAAAGATGTGAGAAAGGTTGGAGAAGATATCTGTTTAGGTGAAATGCTATTTACCAGATATCATACTTTAACACCATCAGATTTATCATTCTTAATGATGGCAAAGGTTTTTGAAGTGCCGGTAATAAAGAAATTAAAAATATTACTTATTCCAACAGGAAATGAAATTGTCAAACCTGAAGAAAAAAATGAAGAATTTCAAATTCCAGAAACCAATTCTTTGATGATAAAAAATTATCTTGAGAAGTTTAATGCAACAGTTGATGTGAATGATATATTGCCTGATGATTTTGAAATAATAAAAAATACTATTACTCAAAACATTGATAATTACGATTTAATATTATTAAATGCCGGATCATCTGCAGGGTCTAAAGATTTTACTTATCATGTGATAAATGAAATAGGTGAAGTTGTAGTTCATGGAATAAATATAAAACCGGGAAACCAGCTATTTTGGGAGTGGTAAATGAAAAACCGATAATCGGATTACCTGGATTTCCTGTTTCATGTAATATTATTCTGGAAGATATTGTAAAACCATTAATATTAAATAAATCAAAAGAAGAAATATATTATGACAATGAAAAAGTAGTTGGGATTTCTGCTAAAAGATTACATTCGTCAATTACAGAAAAAGAATATTTAAGAGTTGGCGTGGGTAAGGTTGGTGAAAATTATATAGCAGTGCCTTTGAAAAGAGGTGCAGCAAATATCTCCGCGGTATCGAAACAAAATGGAATTGTATATATAGATAAAGGGTTGAAGTAATAGAGGATGGCGAAGAAATAAATATATATTTAAAAAGGGCTAAAGATATTATAGATAATAATATACTGGTTATTGGTAGTCATGATTTGTTAATAGATATACTGGCAGATTTAATAAAAAAGTATGATAAGGATATTAATTTGATATCGGCAAATGTTGGTAGTTTAGGTGGTATTCTTTCAATTGCTAAAGGATATAGTCATATGGCAGGTATGCATCTATTGGATCCAGAAACAGGCGAATATAATATTCCTTATATAAAAGAATACATGGATGAATTTAGATTAATGAATTTATCCTATCGAGAACAGGGGTTCATCGTTCAAAAAGGTAATCCTAAGAATATAAAGGACTTTAAGGATTTAACAAAAGATGTGATTAGGTATATAAACAGGCAAAAAACTGCTGGTACGAGAATATTATTAGATTATTATTTAGATAAATATGGATTATCTCCAAAGGATATACATGGATATTCAGATGAGGAATATTCTCATGTAAACCTGGCTTTAAAGATTAAAAAAGATATGGCTGATGTTGGACTTGGTATAAAAGCAGCGGCTAATATATACGATTTGGATTTTATTCCTGTAGCACATGAAAGATATGATTTATTAATTCACGAAAGCTTTCTAAATGACAAAAGATTTGAAATGATAATGAATATAATTACATCAAAGGAATTTAAGAAAAAAGCAGAAGAATTAGGTGGTTATTCTTTAAAGGATACAGGAAAAATATGGGAGGTAGTAAGATGAAAAAAAGATTTCAGGTATTTGTTCCAAGAGTGGAAATTTATGAAAACTTTATTGATAAATTAAATATAAGAACGAAAATTATAGAATTAAATACAGAAAATTCAATAGGATATGCATCTGCAGAAGAAGTATATTCACCTGAAAATTTACCAGGGTTTGATAAATCGACAATTGATGGATATGCAGTAATAGCGGAAGATACTTTTGGTGCAAGCGATGGAAATCCTGCATTTTTGAAGGTAATTGGTGAAGTGTTTATGGGAGAAGAATATACAGGAGAGATAAAACCAGGAGAATGTGTAAAAATTCCTACAGGTGGCATGCTTCCAAAAGGAGCTAATGCATGTGTAATGATTGAAAATACAAAAGAATTTGGAAAAAGAGTTGAGATATATAAATCTGTTGCACCAGGTGAAAATGTTTTAAAAATGGATGAGGATGTAAGTAAAAATAGCATAGTATTAAAGAAAGGAGAAACGATAAACATAGGCCATATTCATAATTTAATGAGTTTGGGAATAACAAAAATAAAGGTTTATAAAAAACCAAAGATATGTATTGTTCCAACAGGTGATGAAGTGGTAGAACCATCTGAAAATAGAAGAAAAACTCAAATTAGAGATGGAAATTCATACGCATTAATGTCATGGTTAAAATTACAGGGTATTGAAGTAGAAAGATATAAATTGATAAAGGATGATCCAGAAGAATTTAAAGAAGGAGTTAAATGGGGATTGGAGAATGGAGATATTGTGGTAATTTCAGGAGGGAGTTCTTTAGGAGCACGCGATTATTCACTATCAACAATAGAACATTTTGGTGAGGTTTTATATAACGGGGTACAGGTAAAACCAGGTAAGCCTGTAATATTTGGGAAAACTGATGAAAAGATAATTTTGGGGTTGCCTGGTAATCCAACATCTTTTATTGTAAGTTCTTATTTATTTTTATTTCCAGTAATAAAAAAGGTATCTGGATTTAGCGAATTTGTTCCTGAAATAGATAAGTATGTAAGAATTACTACAAATGTTCCAACAGCACAGGGAAGGGAAAGATTTATATTTGTAAAGTTGGAAAGAAAGAATAATGAATTTTTAGCACATCCTATTTTGGGGAATCTGGAATTGCTTCTCCATTTAGAATGGCGGATGGTGTCGTAAGAATTCCGCTTGGTAAGGAGGGATTATATAAAGACGAATTATGTGAATTTTATTCATTTAAATAATATTTAGGGTTGGTGGATAAAATGAAAGAATATATTTTTCATATGGATGCTGGGAATTTAATATTAAAACCAAAATTAGACATGAAAAAGATTTATATTGAATTATCTTCGAGATGTAATCTTGATTGTCCAATGTGCTTTAAAAATACTTTTACGGATCCAGAAGGATTTATGACAAAAAAAACGTTTGATAAGATTATTGAGGATTTAAGGAATTTTCCTGAAATGGAACATGTGATTTTTGGGGTATTGGAGAATGCACAATGAATCCTCATTTTCTTGATATGATTAGAAGGGTAAAAAATGAAGGATATATGCTCACCATTACTTCTAATGGCTATATGCTTACAGATCTTTTGATTATGCAATTAATTGATTTGAAGGTTGATGAATTAGTTGTCTCTGTTGAAACGGGGATGTAGGACATCCAAGTTTCAAATATGTTGAAAAATTATTGGAAAAGATAGCAAAATACAAGGATCAAAGAAACACAGGAAAACCAGCATTATCGATAGAAACAGTATTAACTGAAAAAAACTATAAAGATTTTGGTAATATTGTTAAATCACTTCTTTCATATGGAATTAGAAAGGTTGTAATTTCTAATTTATTACCTGTGTCCGAGCATTTCTTAGGACTTGAATTATACACTGAAGATAGTAAAGAAAAAGATCTTGAATTAAGGAAGTTAATTTCAAATGCGGTAACTGCAAAGGTTAGTGCAGTTATTCCAAATTTTAAATTAAAAACAGAAAGACATTGTAATTTTATTGAGAAAAACGCTACAGTTATTAGATGGGATGGTGAAGTTGTTCCATGCTATAGGTTTTTGCATGATGGGGTTGAATATGTATATGGTCAGAAAAAAGAGATAAAAGCATATTCATTTGGAAATGTTTTAAATAAATCGTTATCTAAAATATGGAGTTCAAAGAATTATACGTGGTTTAGATATAAGGTAAAGAATGCATTATTTCCATCCTGTACTGATTGTGATTTAAAAGATGGCTGTCAGTTTGTGGAAACCACTGCTCAGGATTGTTGGGGAATGAACCTTCCTGTGCAGACTGCTTGTGGTGGAGAAATATAATAATGTGTCCATAAGATTAAATTTTATGTTATAATAATATTGATAACAAATTCAGAAGGTGAAAGAAATGGGAATATACGACCAATTGTTTAAAGAATTATTTCAGGATAAAGAAATGATAGTTGAATTCATTAATATGTTTCTACCCATTTTAAATAAGTATAATATAACGTCGGATAAAATAACTATAGAAAAAACTAAATTTACCGATTTAAAATATGGAGATAAGGAGTCTGATCTATTATATAAAATAAATTATGATGGTAATGAAGTATATGTATATCTATTATTAGAGCATCAATCAACAGTGGATTATTTAATGCAATTTAGAATACTGGAATACATGGTTAGAATATGGAGGAATTATATAAATGATAAAAAAGAATCAAAGACCAAAAGATTTAAATTACCTCCAATAATACCAGTGGTATTATACAACGGTAGCAGGAGATGGACAGCAGAAGTATGGTATATGGAAAAAGTAGAAAACTGGCAATTATTTGATCAGTATATACCGAGATTTAAATATGAAGTAGTTGACTTATCACAAATAGATAGAAAACAACTAATAGGGTTAAAAAATGCATTGGGATTATTACTGAGTATAGATAGAACGAACAAAAATGAAATCAGTGAAGCGTTTAATGAAATATCAAAAGCATTAAATAATTTATCAGAACATGAAAAAACAAAATTTGGAGAATATGCAAAAGCCTTTTTAAAAGTACTATCGCAAAAAAATAAAATAGAATATCTTGACCTGGAAATAGAAGAAATAGAGGAGGTGAATAACATGTTTGAAAGAGCAGTAAAAGCGGTTAGTGAGAAATTAAAAGAAACATATGATGAAGGTAAAATAGAAGGAATGAGATTTACTGCCAGAAACCTTTTATTAAAAAAATTTGGTAAAGATGTTGCAAAATATATTAATAATCTTGATTATCTAGCGCCTGAAAAAATAGAAGAAATAACAAATAATATATTTGATATTACGTTAGAAGAAACTATCGATATTTTAAAAAACATTTCCTCAAACTAAATTATGAAATTATTAACCCCTTCTCTAATGAAGGGGTTAATAATTGAATGATTTTTATTTTATGCATGTATATCGATTTCATTTAAATGATATTCTCTTCTTTTTCTTGTTTTCATACATAACTTCATCAGCTTTTGAAATAATAGAATCAAGTGTTTCTTCGTGGTTATATTCAACAAATCCAAAGCTTACACTATAATTAATATTTTCTTTTTTGCTGATTTTAGTGAGCTCATCAATTATATTTTTCTCAATGCGTTTTGCATCTTCTAATTTACAATTATAAAGAAAAACAAAAAATTCATCACCACCATATCTCGCTACAATATCAGATTTTCTTATATGCTTTTTTATAACATTTGCTATAATTTGAAGAGCTTTATCTCCTGCAGCATGACCATATTTGTCATTTATAGTTTTTAAATTATCAACATCGATAAATCCAATAGTAACAGGAGTCTTTTCTCTTTTAGAAAGCAGGATCAATTCTTCCATAAAGTAAAAACCAGCTCTTCTATTAAAAATCTTTGTTAAAGAATCATAATAAGCAAAATGTCTGAGTTTTTCTTCATTTTCTTTTAATTCTGTTATGTCTCTGCTAATTAAAGCAGCACCAATAATTTCAGATTTATCATTATAAATAGGATAATAATTGTTACTTACCCAATATATTGAGCCATCCAATCTTTTTATAGGTTTTTCTATAATAAAGTTTTTCTCATTTTTTAGAGCAAGATTAAACTCATCAAAAAATCTATCTTCGCCCTTAAATATATCTTTTAAGTTATCCCCTTCTTTTAAATCTCTACCAAAATCCCTTTTAGTCCAATATTTGAAAATAGAATTTGCAAATATTACATTTAACTCTTTATCCACATATAAAATTCCATCCATACTATTTTCGATTATAGACTTTAATAATTTTTCAGAATTTGCCAATTTTTCTTTTGTAACATTTAATTCTTTAGTATATTCGTTTAGCGAATTAAATAATCTTTCAATTTCTTCCTTTTGTTTTTTTGACAATTCAACCTGATTTCTTAATTCAAAAGTTCTCTTTTTTATCAATTTTTCCATTAGCCATATAATGAAAAGTAATAAGATAAAAGCTATTATAGAGACAATTAATAGTAAAGTAACCCATGTAGGTATTTCTGAGCGATGTGTATATTTATTAATTACTTGATAATATATTGAATCAGGAGTATCCTTTAAATTTTTTAGCTCACGATCAATTTTGGATATTAAATCTTTAAGTTCAGGATTGTGATATGTAAGATATACATTTATTAAATAAAAAGAAATAGGCGTTTCTGAAACGTTATATTTTTTATATAATAATTTTCCTGCAAATCTATTTACAACACCTGCTTCGATTTCTTTTTTTGATAAGGCTTCAAAAATCTCTTCATAAGTATCATATTCTTTGAATTTTATATTAAGATCGAATTCATCATTTATTTTTTTAATACCTTTATCCCCAATATAAAAAATATCTTTTTTCAATACACCGATTTTTTTATTTTTTAAATCAAAAAAAGCATTTATTTTTTCATTTTTTTGCGTATAAATTTTTCCGTAATTTATATAGAATGGAATTTTATTATAATAAAATATTTTATTTCTTTCTTCTGTGTATCCAGCACCTAAAACAATATCAACTAAGTCATTTTCTAACGAATCTAAAGTTTCAGAAAAAGGTAAATAAATATATTTAACATTTATGTTTTCTTTTTTGGTGATATAATTAAAAATATCAGGTAATATACCTTTTATTTTTCCTCCTTCTGCGTAAGATAAAGGAGGATTTTCATAAACGCCTACTTTTAAAGTTATACCGAAATAAAATGTAGAAACAACAAGAATTAATAATATTAATAATGTTTTTTTCATTATTCTATCACCCTAAATGTGAGTTTTCTATTTATTTCTCCGTTTTTATCAAATCTAATGGTTCCGAATTTTGAATTGAACTCATTATTTAAAATATAAGTTATCATTTTCTCTGGGATGTTTTCGACTTTTTTATAGGAATAATCTAAAATTTCCAGTGCTTGATATATAGTATATGCATAAATATTTGGCCTTTTATCATATTTAGTCAAAAATGTTTTTTCAAATTCAGAATTTTTAGAAAAATAACCTGGTAAAATTATGTTTTTTTTATTGTCGACAAGATTTATCAAATATTCATCATTTATCCATGGGAAAATAATGATATGTATATATGGATTAATTTTTTTTAATAAGTTTATTATTATCGCTGTTTTATTCAGAGAATTTACCATAATATAGGCATAATCTTCATTGTTATAATAGAATTTTATTTTTTCAATAGATTGTGTAATATCATTTAAAGGAATAAGATTTATAGTTCCAGAATAAAACTTGCTAAAATTCTCAAAAGAATTATTCACATATACTGGATTTTCGAAACCTTTTACAACAAAAATATTTGAGGTTTTAGAATTTAAATATTCTGCAATTTGTTTTTGCTCATTTTTATTTGTAAGGCTTGTTCTGATGAAATAATCATCTGAAGAAGTATATGAATCCGAAGTAATAGATGCCCTATTCCTAAAATTTTATCTTTTTTTAATAATGGATAGATTTGCTCAAAAGAAGTGGAATCTGTAGCAAATATTATTATTTTTATTCCTTTGTTTTTTAAATTATTATATGCTTTTAACGAATTTTCAGCAATACCTTTTGCATCTTCATAATAAATTTTTATATTTGAATGTTTATTTTTCTCTAAAAAAGATTAACTGTACTAATTATGTCTTTCATAGTAAAGGTTTCATCGCCGGAAAAATTAGCTATTATTCCAATATTTAAAGTTTTACTTTTTATATATAAAAATATTGAAAGTGCTAGAATTACTATTATTAAAGAAAAGAAATAAATTTTTTTCATAGAATTCCCCATATAAAAGATAATAACATCGTATTATACTATAAAAATTAAATTTTATTATTTATTTTATAATAAAAAAGTTTTTTGCTATCTTTACAAAAAGATTTCTTATATTCTCATTATATATAGCTATCAAATATTCATCATTTTTTTCTCTTGCTCTATAAGTTAAATTATAGCTTCCCAATAATATTCCTTTTTCATTTATCAATAGCTTTAAATGCATGTTTCTGTAATTGTTTATTATTTTAAACTCGATACCTTTTAGGAATCTTATATTAGAAAAATATTTTTCATTCCAGGAATCTGCAATAACTTTTATTTCTATATTTTTAGAAGATAATTTTTCTAAATCATATAATATTCTTCCATCGGTAAAGGAAAAAGAAAATACATAAAGATATTTTTTCGTAGAATTTATAAATTCATCTATTTTTTTATAGATATTTTTAGAAGGTCCAGTAACAAAATGTATTTTACCGATATCTTTTGATTTTATCTTTTTATCTATTATTCTTTTATTTTTACCAAAATTCCCATTTTCGAAATTACTGAATTCTTTTAAAAATAAATTAACAACTTCTCTATCTTCAGTATAAATAAAAATATTTAGATCTTCAAAAATGCTTCCCTTTGTGAAATTTCCTGTGCCAAATAAAACTTCCTTATCATCAAAATAATAAATTTTTCATGTAAGTAGCCATCTATATTTTTATCAGGAAGTATATTTTTACTTTCAAAATTCATCATCTCATATTCAACAAACCGGTAGTTTTATTGTTATCCAATAACTTTAAAAAAGTATCATCAATGCTTAATGAAACAAACTTTATATCATCTGAAGATAATGTTTTTTCTTTAATAAAATTGTATATTTCATAAGAAGGTGTAATGAAGATTTTATAAGAGAAAGAAAGCATAGAAACATTTATCATAATAAAAATAAATATTTTTTCATAATCTCCTCCAAAAAAATATATAAATATATATTATAACTATTATAACAAATTAAAGGAAAAACTGATGAAAAAATATTGTATAATGAAAAAAGGAATATTGAAGATTATATAATAGAGAATATATATTTTAACAATGAATTATAGAATTATTATTTTTTCTTGACATTAATAGTTGTTTTTGATATAATACAAAAAACAAAGAGGTGATCAGGATGAAAAAGAACAAATTTAATACAATGAAAAATAAATTATATTATTATTATACAGGAGGGCGCTTATGGTCTCCTGTGGTTTTTGATGTTTAACCACTTAAAATTCAAGGCCGTAAGTGCTAAATTAACGCACTTACGGCCTTTTTTAAATTTATTTTTTCGAGGAGGAAAAAATATGGCAATTAATGATTTGCGACTTGTTTCAAAGAATTATAGAGAAAAGACTTTAATTACTGTGTCTTCAAATGTTGTATTTGGAAAAGATTTTGTATTTATTGCAGGACCTTGCTCTGTGGAGTCAGAAGAACAAACAGTTAAGACTGCAATCGCTGTAAAAGAGGCGGGAGCTCATATGTTAAGAGGTGGTGTTTTTAAACCCCGAACATCGCCATATTCATTTCAGGGACTTGGCTTAAAAGGATTAAAAATATTAAGAAAAGCCTCTGAAATAACAGAATTACCTGTTGTAACAGAAGTGCTGGATCCCAGAGATGTTCATTGGGTAGCTGAATTTGTAGATATGTTGCAAATAGGTGCAAGAAATATGCAGAATTTTTCTTTGCTTCGTGAAGTAGGAAAGACCAATAAACCTGTATTATTAAAACGAGGAATGAATTCAACATTAATGGATTTTTTGCATAGTGCAGAATATATTTTAGCAGAAGGTAATGAAAATGTTGTGCTATGTGAAAGAGGAATTAGAACATTTGAAAATTATACCAGAAACACATTAGATATATCTGCAGTTCCGTCTCTGAAAGAACTCACTCATCTTCCGGTTATTGTTGATCCATCACATGCAGCGGGTAAAAGCTCATTAGTACCTCCTCTTGCACAGGCAGCTGCTGCAGTAAGTTCTGATGGATTAATTGTTGAGGTTCATATTAATCCTGAAGAGGCTTTATCTGATAAAGAACAAGCATTAACTCCTGAACAATTTAAAGAAGTTGTAAAAAAAGTTTTTGCAATAAGAAAAGCTATAGAAGATTAAAGTTAAAGGAGTTGTATGTATGGATTATATAAAAATATCTAAATCAGTTGTAAATGATGTATGTACTATTCCATCATCTAAAAGTTACTCAATAAGAGCATTATTTGCAGCATTGCTTAATTGCAAAGAGGCTAAATTATATAATGTTTCAAATTGCGAAGACTCATTAGCTACCATTGAGGTTATAAAAAAATTAGGAGCAAAAATAAAAATTGAAAGAAAATCTGATACCAGTATGGATTTAACAGTAAAAGGGACCTGTGGTTTAAAGAATGAAATAAATAAATCTTCTTTTAATTGTGGAGAATCAGGTTTATGTGCAAGAATGTTAATCCCAATACTTGGATTGATTGGTAATGATAAGTATTTTACTGTTACAGGCAAAGGCTCTCTATTAAAAAGACCTTTTAACGCAGTTTATTTTTTAGAGGATTTTGGCTTAAACATTTCTTTGAAAGATAATAAATTACCTGCACTGGTAAAAGGAAGATTATCTCATAATAATGAAATAATCGATCTTTCATTAACCACACAGTTTTTTTCTGGTTTGTTAATGTCATTGCCAATTATTGAAGGTAAAAGTATTTTGAGAGTTATTAATAAAACCAGCGTTCCTTATGTTATGGCAACACTTGATGTGATGAAAGAGTGTAATATAAGGATTAAATTTTCAGATGATTTAACTAAATTTGAAGTTATAGGTGGTCAAAATTATTCATTTTCTGAATATACCGTTGAAAATGACTGGTCGGGTGCAACATATATTCTTGTTGCGGGTGCAATTGCAGGAAATATAGGAGTGAAAGGACTAAATTTCGAATCTTTTCAGGCAGATTCTGTAATAGTAGATATATTAAAAGAAGTTGGAGCAAGTGTGGAATACAAAAATGATATATTATACGTTTCTAAAATAAATAATACTTATAAACCATTTAAATTTGATGCAAATAATTCTCCTGATATTGTTCCAACTCTGACAACATTGGCAACACAATGTGATGGAATAAGTGAAATAAATAATGTAAATAGGTTGAAGTATAAAGAAAGTAATAGAATAAAAAGTTTAATAGAAGCATTTACAAATATAGGAATAAAAATCTGGTATGAACCAAAAAACAACGGAACATTGTATATAAAAAGTGGAAAAATAAAAGGTGGTATAGTTGATCCTGAGAATGATCATAGAATAGCTATGACTCTTGCAGTTGCAGGGCTTGTAAGTGAGGAGGGTGTAATAATAAAAATCCATCATGTGTAAAGAAATCTTTTCCAAATTTTTTTGAAACATTGAAAAAAATAATTGAGTAGATTGGAGTGATAATATGACGAAAAATATTCTTATTTTAGGACATGGAAGAATGGGAAGTTGGTTAGCAAAAGAATTATCGAAAACTCCAAATATTAATATTATGGTTTATGATATTAAAGTTAATAAGAATAATATAAGCAATTATTATTTAACAGATGACTTTAATAAAATAAATGAATTTAATCCGGATCTTGTTTTAAATTGTGTTTCGTTATCAAATACAATTAAAGCATTTGAGAATGTATTGGAAAATATAAAAGTTAATAAAAATATTGTATTTGGAGATATAGCTTCTATAAAAGGAGAGGTAAAAAGTTTTTACCAAACAAATGATTTAAAATATATATCATTTCATCCAATGTTTGGTCCAACATTTGCTAATATGGGAAATTTGAAAGGAGAAAATATAGTTTTTATATCAGGTTCTGAATCTGAGTACTTAGAATTTTTTAAATCATTCTTTTTACCATATAACTTAAAATATTATTTTCTTGATTTTGACGAACATGATAGGATGATGGCTTATTCTTTGAGTGTCCCTTTTATATCTTCATTGGTTTTTGCAGGTTGTGTTGATAAAACCGTGGTTCCTGGAACGACATTTGCAAAACATTTATCAATAGCAAAAGGAGTATTAATGGAAGATACAGAATTAGTTTCTGAAATTTTGTTTAATTCTTTAACAGTAAATGAAATTGGTCGTATAACTTCTAATTTAGAGTATTTAAAACATATTATAAAAACGAAAGATAAAGAAGAATTAGGATATTTCTTAGATAAATTAAGAAAAAATGTATTATAGGAGGAATTATGGATATAATTGATAAAATACCATTTTCAAAAACAATAGAAATTAATTCTTTAGCTAAAAAGTTAAAAAAAGAAGGGAAAAATATAATAAATTTAACTGCAGGAGAACCAGACTTCTCAACTCCTCAAATAATTATTGAAAAGGCAAAAGAAGTATTAGATGAAAATGCAATAAAATATACAAATAGTGATGGAATTCAGGAATTAAAGAATACCATTTCGTTATTTCTAAATAGAAAAAATATTATGTTTTCTTCTGAAGAAATAATAATAACAAATGGTGCTAAACAAGCATTGTTTAATGCATTGATTTCTATATTAAATGAAGAAGATGAAGTTATATTATTTTCGCCATTTTGGGTTAGTTATATACCTGCAATATTATTAAGTGGTGCAAAACCAGTAATATTAGAAACAAACTTTGAAAATGCTTTTTTACCAGATATTGAAAAGTTAGAAAAATTAATTACATCAAAAACGAAAATTATTATAGTTAATTCTCCGAATAATCCTACAGGAGTGGTTTATCCTAAAGAAATTATTAAGGGATTGCTGATATTGCTAATAAAAATGATATTTTTGTTATAACTGATGAAGTATATGATTCGCTGGTATATGATAAAGAATATTATTCTTTTGCCAATTTTGTAGATGAAAATTTATTAATATATATTAATTCCTTTTCAAAGAGTTATGCTATGACTGGTTGGAGATTGGCTATGTTGCCTTAAAAAATAGTTTAATATATAATAGAATTTTAAAAGTGCAATCTCATTCAATAACTTCAGTAAATTATGTGACTCAAAAGGCAGCTACTGTAATAGATGAAGTGGATAATACATATATGATAGAAGAATATAGAAAAAGAAGGAATTTTGTAGTTGAAAAATCTAAAGAAATAGGGCTTGAATTTGTATATCCAGAAGGTGCGTTTTATCTATTTTTCAAATCTCCATTATATAATGATGAATTATTTTGTAAAAAGCTTCTTGAAGAAAAATATGTAGCTTTAATACCTGGAAGTGCTTTTAATAAAAAAGGTTTTGTGAGATTATCCTTTTCAAAGCCAATAGAAATTTTAAACGAGGGTTTTAAAAGAATAGAAGAGTTTATCTAAATAAATAGCCACAGCATTTGCTGTGGCTAAATTAGTTAAGGACATAGAAAAATACGGCAATAAAATGTGAGACACTACCGCCTAAAACAAATAAATGCCATATCATGTGCCCGTAAGGGAGTTTTCTCCATATATAAAATACCGCGCCTATTGTATATAGAAGCCCACCAGTAACAAGCCATATAATACCGCCTAATGGTAGGCTTGCTATTAATGGTTTAATTGCAAAAATTATCATCCATCCCATGGCTATATAAAGTAATGTAGATAATATCATAAATTTTTTTACAAAAAATGGTTTTAAAGCAATTCCGATGAATGCAAGAATCCAAACTGTAATAAATATGGTCCATCCAGTCTTTCCATTTAGAGTTACTAAAGTAAATGGTGTATATGTTCCGGCGATTAGCAAATATATTGAAGAATGGTCGATAATTTCTAATATTTGTTTTGCTTTTTTGTTTTGAATACTGTGATAAAGAGTTGAAGCTAAATATAATAAAAATAAACTAATTCCATAAATGGTTACACTCAATGTTTGCAAGCTATTTCCTTTCAAAGCAGAAAATACTATTAATACTATAAGGCCTATAAGACTCAGTAAAGCACCAACACCATGTGTAATTGAATTTGCAATTTCCTCACCTAATGTATATTTTTCATGATTTTCTAAATCTTTTATAATATTCACCTTCTATCGATGTAATTTTTTTTCAATCTCTAAAACTAAACCTTCTGCAGTGGCTAAATTTGTAGCCAATGGTATATTATGAACATCACAAACCCTCATTAGAGCTGAAACATCAGGTTCATGAGGTTGTGCTGTTAATGGATCTCTTAAAAATATTACGAAATCCATATTACCAGAAGCTATTAATGCCCCAATTTGCAAATCGCCTCCGTAGGGTCCTGAAGCAAATTTTGTTATTTTTAACCCAACCTTTTCTTCAATTAAAGTTCCTGTGGAACTTGTAGCGTATAAATTACATTTTTCAAAAACATGTTTCCATTCTTTTACAAACATTACTAAGTCCAATTTTTTCTTGTCATGTGCAATTAAAGCAACATTAATCATTTTATCCCTCCAATATCTTTTATTCATAAATATTATATCATATTAAAACAAAATAAAAACGGCCTGAATTTTCAGGCCGTAAAATAAAATTCCGTTTCTAATTATACCACAAAAAACAGTTTTTGTCAAGAGGTTATTTTTTTAATTTTTTCAATTTGAAAAATTCTTCTCTTTCGAATTCCTCTAATGTATCCTGAATAAATTTTATTGATTCTTTTAATTGAGGAATAACAATGTTTTCAAGAGCAGAAACTCTTTTTTTGTCTTTTTTACTTCAAATGCAAGTTTATAAACCTTGTTTTCTATCATTGAAGCTTCAGTTATCAATTCTAAAACGGTTTTAAAAGAAATATAAGCCTGGTCAAGTGCGGCATCTGTTCTATATATTTCATAAGGTATATCTATCTGTTGTTTTTCACGATATATTTCTGGAACTTCAACTCCCATAATACTTCTAAATCTAATTTTTAGATTATCATATTCAGGAACACCATTTGCATATTCTTCAACATTTTCTATACCTAAATCCAGATTTGCCAATTGTAAGGATTCATAAGCTTTTTCAAATATAGTTAAAATTCTTTCCTGTATTTCTTTGGCTTGATCTATTAAATCGACCAATTCTTTCATAATAATATTTCTTTTTTTCTCTAATAAATCATGTCCCTGTTTTGCGAGTTTAAACTGTTGTTTTAAGTTAATTAAATTTCCTTTTGTTGGAATAGTTTGGTTAAAAATCATAATTTCACCTTCAATCTGTTGGTAGAAAGGTTACCTTTCATTATAATACTTTTCAATATATTCTTTTTTGATTCTTGTTAATTCTGTTTTTGGAAGTATTGAAAGTATTTTCCAGGCCAAATTAAGCGTTTCTTCAAGAGGTCTTTCCTCATCAAAACCCTGATTAATAAAAATTTCTTCAAATTCTTTACCAAAACTTAAGTATAATCTATCTGTTTCGGATAAATCATCTTCACCAATAATAGCAGCTAATGATCTTATTTCAAATACTCTTGAATATGATGCGAACAATTGAGATGAAACATCTGGATGATCATCTCTTGTGTAACCTTTACCTATACCATCTTTCATTAATCTGGAAAGCGAAGGTAAAACGTTAATTGGTGGATATATGTTTTTTCTATGTAAATCACGAGATAGAACAATTTGACCTTCTGTTATAAAACCAGTTAAGTCAGGAATAGGATGTGTAATATCATCATTTGGCATTGTTAAAATTGGTATTTGAGTAACAGAACCTTCTTTTCCTCGTATCATTCCCGCTCTTTCATAAATAGATGCAAGGTCAGAATATAAATATCCAGGGAAACCTTTTCTTCCAGGAATTTCACCTCTGTAATTTGACAATTCCCTTAATGCCTCACAGTAATTAGTCATATCATTTAGTATAACAAGTACATGTTTTCCTAATTCAAAAGCCAGATATTCTGCAACAGTTAAAGCCATTCTTGGTGTTGCAATCCTTTCTACAACAGGGTCACTTGCTAGGTTTAAAAATACAACCATATTTTTAATTGCGCCACTTTCTTCAAAATTTTTAATTATAAAATTAGCATCATCTTTTTTAAGACCAATAGCTCCAAAAACAACAGCAAATTCTTCATTTGACTTTAATTTTGCCTGTTTAGCAATTTGAACTGCTAATTTATTATGAGGTAAACCATTACCAGAAAAAATAGGTAATTTTTGTCCTCTAATTAATGTTAACATACTATCTATTGCTGAGATTCCAGTTTGTATAAAATTTCTCGGATATTCTCTGGCAGCAGGGTTAATAGCAGAGCCGTTAATATCAATGCTCTTTTCTGCTATAATTTCTCCCATGCCATCAATTGGTCTTCCCAAACCATCAAATGTTCTTCCTAAAATATCAGGTGATAAATTAATTTCTAATGGTTTTCCTAAAAATTTAATTTTTGGTTGTGTTAAAGATAAACCCTGTGTTCCCTCGAAAACCTGTATAACAGCAGCATCTTCACTGACCATAATAACTTTACCAGTTCTTTTAATATTTCCAGACTCTATTTCAACAACTTCATCATATTTGATGTCTTTAATATTTTCTATTACCATAAGAGGACCACGAATTTGAGATACACCACTATATTCCCTTATTGCCATGAGCTCACCTCCGGTGAGATTATTATTTACTGTAAATTCCTTCTAACTTTTCAAAATGTTCATTTAACATATTTTCTATATTTTTAAATTCAGCGATTTCCTTTATTTCTTCTTTCATAGTTAATAATTTTGATACCATTTCAGAAGGTAATATTTGACTTAAAGCTATTGATTTTTCAACGTATTTTTTAGCTCTGGTATATGTATCCATAATTATTTTAATTAGATTATACTGTTTTTCTAAAGGACAATATGAATCAACTTCGCTAAAAGCACTTTGTTGTAAAACACCAATTTTTATTATCTTTGATATTAAGACGACTAATTTTTGATCATCAGGTAAAACATCTTCACCGACTATTTTTATTATTTGTTGTAATCTATCATCTTCTGTTAATAATTTCATTGCCTCATCTCTATAATAATTCCAATCATTAGTTACATTTTCAGAGAACCATTCTTTTAAATCTTCAGTATATTCACTATAACTGGTAAGCCAGTTAATTGATGGATAATGTCTTGAATAGGCAAGATTTTTATCCAGACCCAGAAACATTTTACAAATCTTTTAGTATTTTGTGTAACGGGTTCTGAAAAATCTCCACCAGGAGGTGAAACAGCACCTATTATAGTAACAGAACCTTTTGTTCCGTTTAAATTTTCTGTAAGTCCTGCCCTTTCATAAAATTGTCCAATCCTTGATGCAAGATAGGAAGGATAACCTTCTTCTGCAGGCATTTCTTCAAGACGTCCTGACAATTCCCTTAGAGCTTCTGCCCAACGTGATGTTGAATCAGCCATTATTGCAACATTGTATCCCATATCTCTAAAATATTCAGCTATTGTAATCCCGGTGTATATAGAAGCCTCTCTTGCAGAAACAGGCATGTTTGACGTATTTGCAATTAATACTGTTCTATCCATTAACGGTGCACCAGTTTTTGGATCCTTTAAGTTTGGAAATTCTTCCAAAACTTCTGTCATTTCATTTCCGCGCTCTCCACAACCAATATAGACTATTATATCAGCATCAGACCATTTTGCTAATTGGTGTTGAGTTATTGTTTTTCCTGTTCCAAAACCTCCAGGTATAGCAGCTGTTCCCCTTTACTTATAGGGAAAAATAAATCAATAACCCTTTGCCCGGTTATCAAAGGAATCTTTGGTTCTAATCTCTTTTTTACAGGTCTTGAAATCTTAACCGGCCATTCCTGATACATTTTTATTTCTTTTATGCCATTTTCTGTTTCTATTTTTGCCAATACCTCAGTAACTTTATAATTTCCATTTTCTTTGATTTCTATGATTTTTCCACTAATATCTGGAGGAACCATGATTTTGTGAGTTAAACTTTGAGTTTCTTGAACTTCAGCTATTACATCTCCACCAGATATAAAATCTCCGGCTTTTTTGATAAATTTAACTTCCCATAATTTTGATTGATTAAGTCCAAAAGCATCTATTCCTCTTCCGATAAATGAACCGGATTTTTTTATTAATTCATTTAAAGGTCTTTGAATTCCATCATAAATACTACCAAGTAATCCAGGGCCTAACGCTACAGAGAGCATTTTTCCAGTTCCTTCAACAGGTTCGCCTGGTTTTAACATGGAAGTTTCTTCGTAAACCTGAACTGTGGCGATATCTTCGTTTATACCAATAACCTCACCTGTTAATTTGAAATTTCCTACTTTAACCATTTCGTTCATAAATAATCCTTTGGCATCTTTAACCTTAACAACAGGACCATTAATTTCTTTAATCTGCATTAATATCACCTACCTCTTCTAAAACAAAGCCAAATATTTTATTCTTATTTTCCTGTATATAAGATTCTATGGTATTTCTTATTATTAAGTTTTTCCCTTTTAATATAATTCCACCTTTAATAGTATCATCTGCTTTTATTTGATGATCTGTTATAAATGATTTTACAATATCGACATCTTTGGAATTACATAATACTATAAAGTCTTCATCTATGATTTTAACAGCATCATTATATAGCTTCTCATAGAAATATTTTTTCTTTTTTGGTTCGAGGTCAATTAGTTTTTCTTCTAAATTAGCCAATATTTTCATTAATAAATCATTTTTTAATTTCAATTTTTCCTGTTTAAGTTGAAGTTCTGATTTTGATTTAGCTAATTTTACAATATGATTAGCCTTTTCATTAGCTTCTTTTATCTTTTTATTACTGATTTTTTTTATTTCTTCTTCATAACTTTCTACGACTTTATTATATTCCTCTTCATATTTTCTTTTTAAAGAATCATATTCTACTTTAAAATCTTCTTCTAACAATTTCAACATTTTTTCGAGTTTATTTTCAATTTCATTCATTTACTCTCACCCCAATAGCTTCCTCTACATATCTGGTAATAAAGTCCTTTTCTCCACGCCAGCCATGTCTATCTGGTATAACAAAAATTAGAGGAAGTTTTCCAGAAAGTTTATGTGTTTTTAATTCTTCTGATATTTTTTCAGCAGCTAATTCGGTTATAAGAATAACTCCGTATTCTTTATTATTTAAAGCATTATTAAAGGCTTCAAGGATTTCATTCCTTTCATGAACGACAACACCACTAACACCACTTAACCTGAGTCCTGTAGCGGTATCGATATTGTCGCTGATGAGAAAGAATTTCATATATTATATCCTCCCAAGAATCATTATAGTAACAATCAAACCATAAATTGCAATACCTTCTGCCAATCCAACGTAGATTAAAGTCTTTCCCAATAATTCAGGTTTTTCACTGATAGCTCCAACAGAAGCAGCACCAACCATACCAACACCAACACCTGCACCCACTGCAGCCAAACCTGTTGCTAAAGCAGCACCAATTAGTCCCAAACCTGTGTTATTAGTTGTGTCTACTGTGGTTGTTGCTGTTTGATTATCAGTAGCAGCATAAGCGGTTGAAGGATTTAAACTGATTAATGCGAACACCATAATAGCTACAAAAATTGCGATATTACCAGCAAAAACTTTTTTGCAAATTTTCTTGATTTTTCCGGATTTTTTGCAAAATAAAAACCAAACATAACTGTTAAGAATACAAGAATAAAAAGAGAAACAACGTATGCCATAACTAACACCTCCATAAAAGTTTTAGTATTAAAATTTATATTTTATAGGTTTGAACTCTCTTCCATTACCATTGAAAAATCTTGTGAAAAATTCATAATATTCAAGCCTTAATGTTTGTATAAACACAACTAATCCTTCTAATACAACTATTAAGATATTTCCAAATAGTAAAATAATAAAAGATAAAATAGAATTATGAGTCATTTGTGACATCATATAAAATGCAAGAAATAATCCAGCATGGTTTAAAGCAAAAGCCCCTAACCTGATAAAGGACAAAGTATTGCTAAGATATCCCAATAAAACCTCGAATAATTCAAAAAATCCCTGAACTAATTTTTCGCCTAATTTACCTTCTTCAAAAATAATGCTTTTTAAATAAATAATAATTATTAATCCAATTATGAAAATGTAGCTAATTTTAGGAAAAAAACCGTTTTTCATCATATAGAAAATAGAACCCAATAAAATCCAATATAAAGATATTCCTGCAAATCCGTTTGGATCAAAAATTAACTCCCTGTTTTTTCTATTTTTTATCTTATTTATTATATTTAATATCATTGCAAGGGTAAGTATCGTGATTCCAAAATAAATTGATAACATTAAAAAATAATTTATGTTATCCATAGGCCGTTTCCACAATGGCTTAATAATATCTTCAAATCCAAAAACACTACCGTATAGTACACCAAAAATCATTGAAAAAATTCCAGCTGTTCCGATAACATAAAACAAATCCGATTTTTTCTTTTTATAAATCCAGAAACCAAATAAGGTTAATATAAAACCATGCCCAACATCTCCAAACATCATTCCATAAAATAATAGAAATAGAATCGATATAATAGGTGTAGGATCTATTTCATCGCTTGAAGGAGTTCCAAACATTTTTACGATAAACTCAAAGTGTTTAAAAAATCCTTTGTTTTTTAATAATGTTGGAGCTTTTTCATTAAAAGAATAATCGAGAAATAGAATATAATCATTTGATTTTGAATAATTAAGTAACTCATAATAGGTTTTCTCTGTAGTCCAACCAGAAATCAAAAAGAAATTTTCGGTAAATTTGATGGAATGAGTTAAATCGTAGATGTTTTTTAAAACGAATATATAGTCAAAATATTGATATATGTGACGTCTATTTTCGAAAAATAATTTTTTTAATGACATATTTAACATTTCAATTTCATATTCTAAAGAACGATATTTATCCTGTAATTCCCATAATATTTCCTTTGGTATTCCAGAATAATTTTCTGGAATATAATACTCCATAAAATTAGCAATTGATAACACTTTCTCAATATCAATAGTGGTGTCATAAATAATTATTATCCAGTCAAAATCATCATCTTTTGCAAAATTTATAGATAGTGCATTTTTATCATTTAAACTTTGAATAAATCGTTCATAATACATAGTACTTATTTTTCCAACTTTGTATTTTAATTTTCTCATTTTTCTGAATCTTTCAACTTTTATATCAATAGTTCGGAGTTTTTCAAATAATTCTATTTCAGTTTCCAGATTTTTTCTTTTTTCTTTTAATTCTTCCATCTTAAAAAAATCTTTTCCATTTTTTCATTTAAGTTATTAGAAAAACTTAAAATTTCATCTTTATCGATTATTAAAGGAAATTTTATTTTTTTTGTTTTTGGTTCAGGAATTTTTTCTGCATAATCAAATATTTTCATAAATTTATCATATATTTCTTTGTATGCATTTTCTTTTTGAACCTTTAATTCTTTCAATAATTCCTGTTTTATAATTTTTTCAAGTGGTATTATTTCTACTTCCTGCGAGTCCAATATTTTTTTTGATATTTCTTCTAATTCATACTTATTTGAAATTATAGTGAAAGGTTTTAATTTTTCATGCATCGTTATCACCTACCAGGATTAAAAAACTTTTGATTTTTTCATTGGGTATTTCATATCTCTTTCCTTCGATTAGAGTAATCAAATCTTTATATTCATATTCCCTTACATATAAATAACCGCTCATTACATCAAAGCCATTTTGGTTCTACTTAATAAAGTTTTTGCATTTTTTAAGATGATTTTTCACAGGTTCTTTCTATTACATAAGGGAATATTTCTTTATCAATATTTCGAAAATATTGACCATATGAACAAATAGAAATTTTATTTATAAAATCTTCAGTGTTTTCAGCTGTTGCCATGCTTTTTAATTCATCTTGAGATAAATTAAAAGAAATAGGTATCAAAAATTCAATACTTCTTCTGTTGAAAGTTTAAATAGAACCTTTGCTCTATAAATCCATTGTATATTTGCTAAATCCATTTGAATATAAAATAATTTTTTAAATTTTTCCCAAAGGATGGCATTATACTTAAAACAGACTTCATTTTAGTGAAATACCAGAAATCAAAAGCATTTAGTAAATATTGAATTTTCCTGGTTTTTACATAATTCTGATAAACTGAATTTATAATAGGTTCATAAATAGTATTTTTGAATACATTGAGGACATCTTCAAAGGAGGTTATTGATACAAGGGTATCTTCATTGACAGTTTTGTGGTTTAAAGGAAAGAGTTTTTCTTTTGTAATATATTCAGAATGATTCGAATGAAGTGATCTTAAGATAAACTTTATATTTTCAATTTCAAATCGTTTTTCCATTAATTTAAAAAATTTTTGTCCTTCTATCGGAAGGAAGAAGAATATATTATATAGATCTTCTAACATTGACTTTCTTAATAATATTTCAACATCTCTTCTATGAAGTTTTTCAATATCCTCATTTTTAAATGATTTATCATAATGAGTGTTATTTTTTAAATAATCAGCAATTTCAATAACAGAATTGATATTTATTAAATTTTGAAAATCATTATCATTTAGAATTCTAGAATTTAAAACTTTTATTTTTGCCATTAATGCTGGAAATTTCAATTTAATCATCCCCAATTATGAAATTATTTTTTCAATGACGGAAGAAGCAATGGCGTCTATTTTTTCATCAAAAGCATCAAACTTTTCTTTTAAAGAAATTATATCTTTTTCGGAGTCTTCCATAATTTTTTTAGCGGTATTTTTTGCATTTTGTATAATATTATTGCATTCTTCATCTATACGCTTAATATCCTCATTTTTTTCTTTTCTAAAGCCGATATTTTTTCCTTCAGCTCTTTTTTAAAATCATCATCGGCTTTTTTTAATTTTTTGTTTGTTTCTACTTCAGCATTTACTATTTTGTTCAATATCTCATTAGGGGATAAGTTCATTTTACCACCTCCTGTGTAAGATTATACTCCTTTAATTTTTAAAATTCCAAGAAAAAATTATGTATATTCATAGAATAAAAGTATTAAGAAACGATTAAGGATAATTATAGTGAAAAATCATAATATATTAAAATATGCATATTTAAGCAAATAACGATATATCATAACAATTTTTATCTTATGTTATAAAAAAATGATATAATATAAAAAATAGTTTTTGGAGGACTGATTATGGAAGCTTATAAAGTATTTAAAGCTCTGGATGTAAGTGGAGAGTTGAAATAGTAAAAACTATTGCAAAAAATAAAGGTGTTTGTTTATGCGAGTTACAAAAAGATTTTCCTTTAGATGTAAGTACCTTATCCCGACATCTTAACATGCTAAAAAAGTTGGAATTGTGAAAGAAGAAAGACAGGGACCTCAAAAATACTTTCGATTTCATCCAGAAAAGTAATGGAGTTAATAAAAGAAGCAGAAAAGCTGTAAAGTAAGGTGAAATAATGAAAAAAAACATATCATTACAGGATCTTTTTAAAGTGCTTTCAAACCAAACAAGATTGGAAATTCTAATGGCTATTTTTGATAATTATCTAACTGCTTCAGAAATTGCTAGAAAATTAAATTATGATATATCTACAATATATAGACATTTACTTCATATGAAAAAACTGGGTATTTTGAAATCTGAAAGAAGGAATGGAATAGAATTTTTTGATTTTTCTTCGACTAAAATATTTCATATAATAGAGAATGCTATTGATTTTATTTCTGAAATAAAAGGAAATAAGATTATAGATTGTACAGAAATGGAGAAATGCTTATTAGATCAAAATTCTTTAGATATTGAACCTGATATGATTTTAGATATGAGAGGAGAAATATGTCCAGTTCCTGATATAAAAGCAAGAAAAGTATTGAAAAATATGAAAAAAGGGCAAATTCTTTTAGTAATAGTGGATTACCCACTTTCAGCTGAAAGAATTCCTATTTCAATTGCTAAAGAAGGACATACATTATTAGGAAAGATTAATGAAATTCCAGGAGAAACTAAATTATATATCAAAAGAGCAAAAAAACTCAGGAAAGGTTGAAATCTTCCTGAGTTTTTTATTATAATGAATTTTTATATGTGTAAAGCCAGTCCTTCAGCATCTTCAAAAGCACCCAAAATGGTTTCGGTTAATGTTGGATGTGGATGAATAGAATTAGAGATCTCTTCAATAGTTAAACCATGTTTAACAGCGATAACACCTTCCATAATCATATCTGTTGCTGAAGGTGAAACAACAGCAAATCCCAATACTTTTTTGTTTCTTTATCTGCTATAACCTTTGCAAATCCTTCTCGTTCTTCCATCGTTCTGGCTCTACCATTAGCAGAAACTGGGAATTTTCCTATAATAATTTTTCCGGATTTAAGTCTTTTTCTTTTAATCCAGTTGAAGCAACCTCTGGAGAAGAGAAAATTATTGATGGAACTGCAGAGTAATCCATTTCCGTTTTTTCTCCAGCAATATTATGTGCTGCAACAATACCTTCATACATTGCAACGTGAGCAAGCATAACTTGTGCTCTAATATCGCCAATGGCATATACATTGTCGATATTTGTTTTCATTGTATTACCAGTAATAACTCCTCTATCAATCTCCACCCTAATTTTCTAATATCTTCTGGAATATTTGGTTTTCTCCCAACAGCTAATAACACTTTTTCAGAAATGATTTCAAAGTTTTCATCACCTTCTATAATTACTGTATAATCATTTTCATTTTTAATAACATCTTTTACCTTTGACTTTTCAAATATTTTAACACCTTTTTTTATTAATGATTTTTTTACCGCATCAGCAATATCATTATCTTCAAAAGGTAAAATATGATCAGCTAATTCAATTACATACACCTTTTTTCCTAATGAAGAGAAAAATGTAGCAAATTCTATGCCGATTACTCCACCACCAATAATAGCAATACTTTCAGGTAATTCTGCCATTTTGAACACATCATCACTTGTCCATAATCCTTCAACTTTATCAAATGGAGGGAAAACAGAAGGGATGGAACCGTGAGCTAAAATCAAATATTCCCCTTCAATAATTTCATCATTAACCTTTACATGATTTTTATCAATTATTTCCCCTATTCCATTAAATACATCAATTTTATTTTTTTTCATTAAAAATTCTATACCTTTTCGGGACATAGTAATAGCTTTATTCATATGTTTCATAATTCCTTTTAAATCATATGTTACATTATCTACTTTAATTCCAAATTTTTTTGATTTGGAAATAATATCTGTATATAAATGTGCAGCAGTTAACATAGCTTTTGTTGGAATACACCCTGGTTTGTACATGTTCCCCGAGGTTTTCCTTTTCAACTAAAGCTACTTTTTTATTTAATTGAGCCAATCTAATAGCAGCGACATATCCTCCAGGTCCGCCTCCGATTATAATAACATCATACATATAATCCACCCCTTTGCGTTTTTTGTCGCAAATATTTTACCTTTTGTACAGCAATTTTCTTTTACAAAAAGGTTAAATGATTTAAAAAGGAGGGAGAAAACTCCCCTTTATCCAATAAATTTAGATTCTTTTTCTATCAAATCTATAAATTCATGGTAATTTATTAAATTTGTATTTGCCTCTTCTTCGGTATATCCACGTGCAAAAAAATCTTCTTTTATTAAATAAGTTTTTCCTGTGGTTAATTCAGATAGGTTTTCAAAATTCCAATAAATTCCATCTTGAATAAACACAACAGAATCTTCTTTTTTTGCACTTTTAATCTTAAGTTTTTCTATAGGGTGATCAATACCAAATTTTATTAATATTAAAGCCATAGTTTCACCTCACATGAAAATAACATAATCAAACTTGTGGAAAAAATCTGATAATGAATCTTTATTTATAATTTCAGCATTAAAGTTTTCGTCAATATTTTTCACATTATACTTATTGATATCTTCTTTTATTGCATATACAGGAGTTTCATAACGCTTTATAAATCTTTGAACAATTTTTACTGGTAATAATCCTAAAGATTCAGGAGATGTATTTTTTGATAGAGCAACAGAAGCACTTTCCATTAATAATACAGCAGGCTCAATATCTTCTCCATACATACCAAATGCAGTTCTGAATCCTTCATTTACCCATATTGAACCTACTGGAGATTGATAAACGACAAATAAAACTTTTTTTTCCATATATTCTCACCTCACGCCATTAAGCTAATAAATCTATCGCTTTCATATATTAATGCGGCAAGTTCTGGTAATCCACTGGGGTTTGACCCCTCAACGATCATATCAGTTGTAATTCCTCTGTAATCCATACAAATGCCGCATATCTCCACTTTTCCACCTCTATCAATAACTTCTTTCAATAAATCAGGTATTTTTCTATCTGATCTAACGGGTTTTATTTGTTTGTTAGAAGCAATTGCTGCATCACAAAATAAAAATATTGTAACCTCATGTCCTTTATCTAAAGCTGCATGTGCAAGTTTTGCAGCAGTATCTATGTCCTGATAAGTATATGGTTGTACCATAACCTGAATTGCAATTTTCATAGTATAACCCTCCTTAATCTCTACCGTACAATAACCATGCCATAGACCAATTTCCTAAAATAAAGAATATTGAAGCTAAAATTGATCCTATAGCCATTTGAGGAACACCGGTAAAAAAGTGCCCGATATTACATCCGCCAGCTGTAACAGCGCCTAATCCCATTAAGATACCACCTATCATGACCTGTAAATAAGTGAAAGGATTTCTAGGCATTCTTAATTTAAATTCTCCGGATATTTTTGCTGAAATCATAGCTCCAATAATAATTCCAACTATCAGCCACCCTTCCCAATTTACTGAAGCACCGGCAAGAAATCCTTTAAATAAGCTGATCCATCCACCAGTAATACCAAAACCATAATTTCTCCCACTTGCAGCACTTGACATCCATGCAATAGGAGCTAAAATTGCCAATATTATTGCAGCAGTTTTCATTCCCATTTTGGAATGTCTCTCTGTAGTTTTTGTTCCAAATGTATACCATAGTAATAATGCGGAAAATAATATTCCAACAATCCAAGGATTAAGATGTAAGACACTTGGTAATGTTGGACCTGAATTTGAGGCATAAATAGGTGTTGAATATTCCACCTTTACATTAAATTTTGAAATCCAGTCCAACCATGGTTTGAATGCTCCTGCTTTTGTAGCATAAGCTGTTAAACCATAGAACATAGCGGCAAACCATGCAGTAGTCATACCTTCACCTGATCTATATGTAACACCGGAAGCACAACCACCAGCTAAAACCATTCCTAATCCAAATATATATCCACCAATAATATTACCTACCCAATTTAAAGGTTTTGGATTCAAAGTAATCCATCCAAACTGTGCAAATAATAGAAAAGTTAAAGTTTGCAAGGCTATTACTAAGGCAGCAAATTTCATTAAATAATTATCTTTAAAAAGCATAACATCTCTAAATGCAGAATTGAAACAAATTCTACCTCTTTGTAAAACTATACCAAAAAATATTCCAAAAATGATGCCTGTCAAAGCCATAATATTCACCTCGTTTCAGGGTATTATTTTACTTTGATATAAATTTTCCATTCGCTGTTTCCAACTTCTTCTATTTCTAAAACTTCATGTCCCATTTTTTTCATACCTTCAGGAATTCTTTCTTTGGACATTGGATAATCAATCCAAACTTCTAAAATTTCACCAGGTTTCATTTTTTTTACAGCCCTTTTTGCTTCAACGTCAGGAACTGGACAAACCTCACCTCTAACATCAATACTTTTTGTAACTTCATATTTACCCATAAAAAATCCCTCCTTATAAATGTGATTTTATTCACTTTAAAACAAAAACTTTATTCAGGTGATTAAATTCACTTTCATTATAAAATGTTAAAATTAATTATAAATTTCTATAATATTAAAATTTGGTAAATAAGAAAAATAAAAAAGAATAAAATGCACTAATAATAAGTGAAAAAATATTCGCTTATATATTATTCAAGGTATATATGCATTTTTGGTAATATAAAAAATATAACAAAGTAAAGAAATTTAAACTAAAAAATATTATAATGATTTTTGTAAAAAAATACAATAAGGAGGTAGAAAAATGGAAGAAAGAATTAAAAGATTTGCACCATCATGGTTTGCAGGTATTATGGGAACAGGTATTTTTGCTTTATCAAGTTTTTTATATTCATCATATATGCCATTTTTAAAAAGTTTTTCATATGTTTTATTTTATCTTAATTTGATTTTGTTTTATGTATTTTTAATTCCATGGACTTTAAGATGGTTTATGCATACAAAAGAAGCGATAAAAGATTTATACCATCCTGTATTATCAAATTTTTATGTAACAATAGGTGCTGCGATGATAGTTATATCAGCCACATATCAGGTTTTGTTTAATAATTTAACAACCTCTTTTGCTTATTGGTTCATAGGTAGCATATTAACTATATTTTTTAGTATTTTAACACCTTATGTAATGTTTAAAGAATCGCATGTACAATTAGATCATATTAGTCCCGCATGGTTTATTCCTCCTGTTGCATTAATAGTAATTCCGGTTTCTGGTAGTGTGTTTATTAATATGTATTCTGGAATTTTTAAAGAGTTTATTATATTATTGAATTATTTTGGATTAGGAGCAGGATTTTTCTTATTTATTATATTATCAGCTATTTCAATGTATAGATTTATTTTGCATCATCCATTACCAAATGTTATGTCTCCAACTGTATGGGTTAATTTAGGGCCAATAGGTGCTGGCACAATTGCATTGATAAATCTGGTAAAATTTTCACCATTTATAACTGTGAAAGAACCATTTTTTATTTTTGGATTTATATTCTGGGGTTTTGGAATATGGTGGTTAATTATGGCAATTTCTCTTACTTTGCATTATATTAAAAGAATGAAAATACCATTTACATTATCCTGGTTTGCATTTATTTTCCCATTGGGAGCATATGTCGCATCAACACATAGTATTTCAATGATGTTTAAAATAAAATTAATAGATTATATAGGATTTGGATTATATTTTCTTTTGGCTTTTATATGGTTAATAACATTTATAAACGTAACAATTTTTGTATTTAGAAAAAAACAATGATATTGGAATATAAAAATGGTGCTATTTGTTAGCACCATTTATATATATTTTATTTTGCATATTTAACCAAATTGTATATAGAAAGAAAAAATATATACATATAAAAGTTATAGCATTGAATTGAGAAAATTTTCATTTGGAGGTGGTAATATGTCGTCACCAATGAATATGCCTGTAATAGGTAAAGATGCCCTTGGTAGAGAAGTGAAAGATTTAACAAAAGTTCCATGGTGGGGAGTTGATAGAAAAGAGATAAATTGGTATCCATCTATTGATCATGATAAATGTGCAGGATGTGGTTTGTGTTTTATTACATGTGGAAGAAGGGTTTTTGATTGGGATGAAAAGTTATCAAAACCTGTAGTAGCCCAACCATATAATTGTATGGTTGGATGTCAAACTTGCGCAAATCTTTGCCCAACCAGTGCAATATCTTTCCCTGATGTAAGTGAAATGAAAAAGTTAGTAGCTAAAAATAATGTAGTAAAAAAGTCTTTTGAAAAAATAGCGCCGTTAATACATTGTGATACACCATTGGATGACGAACAAACAGAATCAAATTTTAACAAATGAGGCGTTAGCCTCATTTGTTAAATATTTTCGAGAAATAATTTTAACCTATTTTCTATATTAACCTCACTTGTTCCTGATTCATAATCTAATAAAAGCAAATTAACACCTGAGTTTGACAGCAAATTCAAGATTTTTGAAAAATCGAAACGGTAGAATGCGGGTTTGCGACGATGAAAAGGGTGAAAATTGGGGGTTGAAAAATTTTTGTAGTGACACAAATATTTTTAACAATAGCGTTATATTCTTGATTTCATAATATTTTTGTGGTATAATAAGTAATGGTATTATGAAATCAAGAGGTGATTTTTGTGTTTTTGAGAGTAGTTAAAAATAACAAAGGTGTTGAATATTTAAGAATTGTTGAAAGTTATAGGGAAAATGGTAAGATAAAGCAAAGAACTGTTGCAAACTTAGGAAGGATTGACTCTTTTAGCGAAAATGAAGCGAAAAATATAGTAAATAAACTCATACAAATATTTGATTTAAAAAATTATATTGATACAGAAGATATAAAAAAGGCACCGGATAAAAAGAATTACGGAGCCAAAGTAATAGTAAATAAGATATTCGAAAGATATGAGATGAAAAGATATTTTGAAAGACTGGATAAAGAAATAAAATACAATGCAGAAGAGATGCTAAAAATAATGGTGATGAATAGAATAGTAGAACCGAAAAGTAAATTGGGAATATTTAATAATTTAGAGTATTTTGGATATAACAAAGTGGAAGTTAAAAAAGAAAAAGACCTGGAAGAAAAAGATGTAATGCTGCACTGGTTATACAGAACATTGGATATATTGGCAGATAATAAAGAGTCGATAGAAAAACATATGTATAATCAAAGGATAAGTTTGTTTAATACAACGGTAGATTTAGTATTTTACGATGTAACAACATTAGCGTTTGAACCACAACAAACAAATGAAATATTACAAATGGGATATTCAAAAGATAAGAAATTTAATGAATCACAAATAGTATTAGGGATGTCAATAGATCAGGATAGAATGCCAGTTAGTTTTGATATATATGCAGGAAATACATTTGAAGGGCATACATTTAAAGATTCAATAGAAAAAATGAAAAAAGAATATCAATTAGGAAAAGTAATAGTAGTAGCAGATAGAGGAATGATGAGTAAAAAAAATATAGAAGTAGTAGAAAATTCTAATTATGAATTCATAGTAGGAAAATCAATAAAACAGTTAAAAAAAGTAAATATATTTGAAGGAGAATTCATAGAAATAGCAAAAGGAATAAAATATAGAGAAGTAGAATATGAAAATAAAAGATTACTCATAATATATTCAGAAGAAAGAGCCAAAAAAGACAGAGCAGATAGACTACGATTAATAGAAAAAGCGAAAAAAATGTTAGAAGAAGGAAATATAGATTCAAAAAGTAAAAGAGGAGCGAAAAAATATTTAAAAGAACAGAACAAACAAAATTATATATTGGACATAGAAAAAATAGAAAATGATGAAAAATACGATGGATACTATGGAATAATAACAAACACAAAACTATCTCCAAAAGAAATATTAGAACAATATCATACATTATGGAAAGTAGAAGAAACATTTAGAACATTAAAAAATTATCTTGAAACAAGACCGGTATTTCATTGGACACCAAAAAGAATAAAAGGACATATTGTAATGAGTTTCATATCTTACATAATTCAAAGAACACTAGAATTAGAACTGGAAAAAAATAATGTTGAATACTCTCATGAAAAAATAAGAGAAGCTATTAAAAATATGGAATACATTGAATTTAAAACACAAAAGCAACATCTTGTAGCGAGAATGAATTTAAATAAATTAGGACAAAGAATATTAAATACATTAAATATCCCTGTACCAAAAATAATATCACCTTATACAGAATTCAAAGAAAAATATAAAATTTAGGGGGTGTAATGACACTTTTGTATTTAATAAAAAATTAACAATAACTGTTTTTTAGAATAATACAGCTTTTCCAAATTTTATTGAAATAAATACTGTCAAACTCAGGAAAAATAATGTAGTAAAAAAGTCTTTTGAAAAAATAGCGCCGTTAATACATTGTGATACACCATTGGATGACGAACAAACAGAATCAAATTTTAACAAATGAGGCGTTAGCCTCATTTGTTAAATATTTTCGAGAAATAATTTTAACCTATTTTCTATATTAACCTCACTTGTTCCTGATTCATAATCTAATAAAAGCAAATTAACATCAAAATTTTCTTTTAATTCTCTGTAAATTCCTTTTGCGATAATATGATTTGAAATGCAACCAAATGGCTGAATAGATATAATATTTTTAATATTATTGTGTGCCATTTCTCCAATTTCGTTTGATAACAGCCAACCTTCTCCAAATTGTAATGAAAGGGGTAAAATATTTCTTTTATTTTTTATTGACGCTTCTAAAGGAGTATCAGGAGTATACCTTTTAAACTTTGAAAGTTCAGTTTCTACAATTTTTCTATAATAATCAATTGTTTTTTTTATTACATATTTTGTTAAATACGCTTTTTTATTATTGTCAATATTTTCCACTTTATTAAATTTCTTACTATAAAAATCATATTCTAAAAATTTTAAGAATGTTGGAACTACAACTTCATATCCTTCATTTTCTAACTTGTTTATAAGATAGTTGTTTGAAAAACAATTAGTCTTCATATAAATTTCTCCAACTAATCCTATTCTTTTCCTTTCTTTTGGTTCATTAACTTCAATTTTATTAAATTCATCAACAGCTTTTTTTAAAAATTCTTTAGCATTTTTGTTGTAGGTGGTTTTAAAATCATTTGCTCTTTGAAATGTCCTAATAAATAATTGAATATTTTTAATGTTTCACCTGGATTTTTTTCATATGGTTTTGTTGAAAGTTTTAATCTTAATAATGAATCTCCGGCTGCAAAAGCAATTATGCTATATTTTAATAATTTTATAGGATTAACTTTAATTCCTTCCATAGATGCATCTGTTCCAAGAGAAATAACAGGAGTATTTTCGAATCCAGCATCAATTAAAGCTTTTTTTAATAAAGGAACATAATTTGATGCTCTGCACTGACCACCTGTTTGAGATAAGGCTACAACTGAGTTATCAGGATCAACTTCAGGGCTCTTTAAAGTTTTTATAATATCACCTATAACAACTATTGCAGGGTAACACATATCATTATTTACATATTTTAATCCTTCTTCAATGGATTCCCGACTTTGATTTTCTATAGTTTTTATATTATATCCAAGATTATACATAACTGCTTCATATAATTCTGAATAAAATTTAGAAAATTTAGGAACGAGAATAGTTTTTTTTCTATCTTCTTTAGTATATGGTTTAGTATACTTTCTTTTTTTAGCGAGATTTATATTTGAATTTTGATTCAAAGCTTCAAAAGTAGATCTTATACGTATTTTAGCAGCACCCAAATTTGACATTTCATCAATTTTAATAGCAGTAAATATTTTTCCTCCAGATTCAATTATAGCTTTTATTTCATCTACAACTACAGCATCGGGACCACATCCAAATGAATTTAATTGAATTGCTGTTATTTTTTCATAATCTTGTTTCGCAATCCATTTAGCAGCTAAATACAATCTATTGTGATAAGACCATTGCGTAAGCGGTAAAACGCCTTTTAAATCCATATTATATAATTCAGGAATGGCATTTTCCGTTATACCGTATGCTCCAAGTTCATATATAAGATTCATAATTCCAGTATTTACCATGGGATCTAAATGGTAAGGTCTTCCAAGAAGTATTACTAAAATTTTATTTTCTTTTTTGGCCTGCTCGATAATTTTTTTAGCGAGTTCTATCTGTTCCTTTTGTAAATTAGATTCAGCTAATTTAGCCTGATTAAAAGCTTTTTCAAAATCATTTTTTTCTACATTACCAATTTTATTTAAATAATTGAATAAATTCTTTTTTAAACCTTTTTCATATTTAAAGCTAAGTGGTATTGTATCAATAGGTATATTTGTAAAAATATTTCTTTTTAAAACTTCGCCATATCCTGTAACGATAGGACAATTATAAGCGTTTTTTGAATCTTTACCTTCTTCTTTTTCAAATATTATAGTTGGAAGAAAAATTCTATCGACTTTTTTTTCTAAAAGATTAATAATATGTCCATTCGAAATTTTAGCAGGGAAACATATGTTATCTGCCGAAACAGTTTTTAATCCTTTATAATATAGAGGAGTTGTAGATTTATCTGATAATATAACTTTAAAACCAAGCCTATTAAACAAAGTATAAAAAAACTGAAAATGTTCATACATAGAAAGAATTCTTGGTATACCAATGATAGGTTTTGATGGATCAAAATTATCTGTTTCATTCATGCTAAATAACATTTTTTCTTTCTCTATGAAAAAATTTGGAACAGAACTTTTTTCTTTTTTTGATTTATTTGAGAAAATTTTTTCGCATTTATTTCCAGTATAAAAGATATTATTATTATCAAATATAAACTTTGTAATATAACATTTATTTCCACATCCATTACATCTCAAAAATTTCTTTTCATAATGAATATTATCTATAGAATTTATATTAAATTTAGTTTTGTAGTTTTTATGAGCATTGTAGAATTTTTTTGCATATAATGCAGCTCCTAAAGCTCCCATATATTCTGATATGTTTAATCTATATACGTTTTTTTAGTGATTTTTTCAAAGGCTCTTAATACAGCATCGTTTTTAAAAGTCCCTCCCTGAACAAAAATGTTATTACCTAATTCATCAATATTTTTAACCTTTATAACTTTATACAATGCATTTTTTACAACAGAATAAGCCAAACCAGCTGCAATATCTCCAACATCAACACCATCTTTTAGAGCTTCTTTAACTTTGCTGTTCATAAAAACGGAACATCTGGTTCCAAGATCGACAGGATTTTTTGTTTTAATAGCTTTTTCTACAAATTCATCAATTGTCATATTTAAATTTTTTGCAAAAGTTTCTATAAATGAACCTGTGCCTGAAGAGCATGCTTCATTCAATTGAATATCTGAAATTATACCATTTTCTATTTTTATTGATTTAATATCTTGACCTCCGATATCAACAATAAAACTTAAATTTTTTTCAAATAATTTTCCAGCAGTAAAGTGGGCAATTGTCTCAACTATTCCTCCATCAAGATTTAATGCTTTTGTTATAAATTCTTCTCCATACCCTGTAGAAAAAACAGCTTTTAAATTACTGCTATTTATATATTTACTGAATTTTTTTAATCCTTCAATAGCTATTTCAAGAGGTTTTCCCATATTATTCTTATAAAAGGTATCAATTATTTCATTTTTTTCATTAATTAAAATCAATTTAGTAGTAGTAGAACCCGCATCAATACCAATATATAATTCTTTAGTATTGTTTTTATCAATATGTTCTATTTTTTTAAGATTTCTTTTTGCATGCCTCATTTTAAAATCTTCGTATTCTTTCATATCTTTAAAAAGCGGCTCTAAAACACGAATGGTTTTATTAGAAGATTTTTCATTATTTAAATAATTTAAAATTTCATCAATTGTATATAACTTTTCTGATTTTTCTGAGTGCAAAGCTGCACCAATAGCAACAAGAACTTCGGAATTTTCAGGAAGAATAAAAGCATCTTCTGGGAGGTTTAATGTTTCTTGAAAAGTTTTTCTTAATTCGGATAAAAAAGTCAAGGGACCTCCAGCAAAAAGGACTTTTTCTTTAACTTCAGCTCCTGATAATAAAGTGGTTATGGTTTGATTAGCAACAGCTATGAAAATAGATTTTGCAATATCTTCCTTGCTTTCTCCTCTGTTTAATAATGCCTGTACATCAGTTTTTGCAAAAACACCACATCTTGAAGCAATATATAACTTTTTTGTGGATTTTTTGATAATTCATTTAATTGAGAAGGGGTTGTATTTAATAATGTTGCCATCTGGTCAATAAAAGATCCAGTTCCTCCGGCACAACTCCCATTCATTCTCATTTCTGGTGTTTTACCTTCTTCAAATAAAATTATTTTTGCATCTTCTCCTCCAAGTTCAATTAAAGTGTGTACATGGTTATAGAAAGTTTTTATAACTTTTGATATGGCAATAACTTCCTGTATAAATTCAAAATTATTTCTATTAGCAATTCCCATTCCAGCTGTTCCAGTTATGGAAAATTTTATTTTTTTGTCTTTTAAAATATCTTTTAAATCATACAAAAGATGATATAACGACTCTTTTACTTTTCCATTATGCCTCATATATTTTTTATATACTAGTTTTTTATTTTTATCTAATAAAGCTATTTTAGCTGTTGAAGAACCAATATCTATTCCAAGCATTATAAGACCTCCTAACGCAAGAGTATATATAATAAAAGTATAATATGTAAATATGAAAATATATGCATATGTTTATGAAAAAAATTTTATACTTTTATTAATGTAGTTTCATCTTTTTGAATGAATTCGATTTGAATTATAGAATGATTTATTTCAAATTTATCATGTAATAATTTATTTATTCTATCTCTAATAGAATCAGCTGCACTTAATTTTATATCTTCTTTTACTTTTACATGAAATTCAATATGTATATCATGTTCGTTAACCTGCCAGATATGTAAATGATGAATGTTTTCAACTTTATCTAAATTTTCTATATCTTTTTTTATTTCATAAACATCAATATGATCAGGAGCTTTTTGCATTAATATTTTTATAGTGTCAGACAAAATTTCAAGACTTTCTTTCAAAACATAAATTCCAATTATTACTGTCAATACAGGATCAATCCAATTTATATTGTAAAAATAGATCATTATACCACCGATTACCACTCCAATAGAGGATAAAGCATCAGAAAGCAGATGTAAATAAGTAGATTTTATGTTTACATTATCTTTAGCATTTTTTCTCAGGAGAAAAACAGAAAAAGTGTTTGCAAATAATCCTATTAATGCAATAGCTATCATTATGCCACCTTTAATAGGTTCAGGATTGATGAATTTTAAATATGCTTCTTTAAACAAATAAACAGATACAACAATTAATACAGAAGAATTAAATAACGCAGCGAAAATTTCTGCTCGCTTATATCCAAAAGTCATTTTTTCAGTATTTTTCTTTTGGGCTAATTTTAAAGCAATATAAGTGATTATTACAGAAATACCGTCACTTAAATTGTGTAATGCATCAGAAATTAAAGATAAACTTCCAGAAAAAATTCCACCAATTATTTCAGCTGTGGTGATGGAAAAGTTAAGTAACATAGTAATAATTAAATTTTTTCCTTTTATTTCACCATGATTATGATGATGGTGATGATGTGTATGTGCCATTTGAATACCTCCTTATAAATATTTTAATTATCATATATGCACAGATGTCAATATGAACAAATGTATTATATAACATATTTTTGTATTTGTCAACTGTTATTTTTTTATTGACAAAAACTTTAATTTGGTGTATAATATCATTATGTACATATTATCATTTTCTCATATGTGAATTGATTATATTGGAGGTGTAAATATGTCTAAAAAAGGTGAAATGACAGAATTGAAACATGAGCATGACTATTATTATGATATGGCAGAATTTTTTTCGATATTTGCTGATCCCACAAGATTAAAAATTTTACATGCTTTATTAGATGGTGAAAAATGTGTCAAGAAAATATGCGAAATTGTTGGATTGAATCAATCCACATGTTCACATCAATTAAAAATTTTAAGACAATACAAAGTTGTTAAAGCTAAAAGAGAAGGTAAGTTTATACGTTATTCATTAGATGATGAACATATTAAAGATTTAATAGAAGTGGGTGAAGAACATATAAATGAATAGGAGATGAACCAATGATTATTCTTGGTATTATTTTATTTTTTATAACTATTGTTTTGTCTATGTTAGGTAAAGGTGGAGGAGAATTTTTTGTTCCATATTTTTAGCTTATGGTATTTCATATCAGCAAGCAGCTTCAGCCTCTTTATTTATTTTAATGGTATCAGGGTTTATGATGATGCTAATTTATCATAAAAAGGCATTAATAGATTGGTATACTGGTATAATAATGATTTTATCAGTGGCAAGTGGTTCTTTTTTAGGAGGTTTTATTTCTGCTAAGATTAGTGTAACGATTCTTAAAGTTACGTTTTCACTATTATTGCTATTATCGGCATTTCTTATTTCAAGAAAGAAAAAGAATTTAAATATTAAATTTGGTCCATTACTCAAAAGAAAATGTTGTGATCATGAGTACAATATTCCTCTTCTTATTGTTATTCCGGCAGTTTTTTTGATAGGTTTTATAGCAGGAATGGTTGGAATTTCAGGTGGAGGATTGATAGTTCCATTATTGATTATTCTTGGAAATATGCCAATGCGATTAGCTTTTGCAACAAATTCCATAATGGTTTTATTTTCTGCAACAACAGGTTTTATTGGTAGGGGATTAAGTGTAGGAATTGACTGGAAATTTAATATTATTATGGCAACATTTGCAGCGATGGGATCATTAATTGGCTCGCATTTCTCTACAAAAGTAAAAACTGAAAATCTGAAAAAAATATTTGTTTATGTAATTTTAATTGCAGCAATCTGGATTATAATAAATATATTCATATAATATGGTGACATTTTGTCACCATATTATATGAATATTATTTGCAATTTTAACCAAAAAGAAAAATTATTATATTATTATTGGTATGTGGGGGTGAGAAAATGGAAACAATAAAAAGGATAACAGCAAATATAAAGAAATTTCTTGTTTTATATTCAGTATTAGCGATAATAATTGGATGGAGTTTGGGAGTAAAATATTCAGCATATGCATCATCCCATAAAAGCATTTATTCTAATTTGATAGTTTTATTTGTATTTTTTATGATTTATCCTATGATGATAAATATGGATTGGAGAGAAGTAAAAAGAGTTGTTAAAGAACCGAAAGCGGTTTTGCTAAGTATTTTTTATAATTATATAATGACACCACTAATTGCATATTTTTTAGCAAAGGTATTTATTCATAATACAGAATTAGCTCTTGGATTTATGCTGGTAATGATGATACCTGTAAGTTCTTCAAGTGTTGGATATACTGGCATTGTTAAAGGAAGCGTTGAAGTTGCTATGATATCTCAGGCATTTAATTTTTTACTGATTCCAATATTAACTCCTATTTATTTAAATTTTGTTGCAAGAGGAAGTAATATTCATGTTCCTATGAATTCAATTTTTAAATCAATTTTGATTGTTGTTATTTTTCCTATGATATTTGGTTATATAACCAGATGGTTGATAGTAAAGTCAAAAGGTGAAAAAGGATTAAAGAAAATAAAACCACTAACAGGTCTAATGACATTAATTTCCATGTTATTTGTTATATTTTTTATTTTTTTCTTAAAAGGAAATATGTTATTAGCTAAGTGGCAAATTTTGATACAATTAGGAATAATTACCCTTATATATATTGTTTTAGCGTTATTACTTGAAACTTTTATTAATAAAAAAGCTGGATTAAATTATAAAGAACATATGGGAATAATATTTTTAAGTACAGGGAAAAATAATGGTACAGCTGTAGCAATAGCAACAATGGCATTTGGACCATTAGTGGCCATTCCTGCTGCTGTATTACCAATTTTTCAAATAATATTATTAATTGTGTATATTCACATGGAGAATTTAATAAGGAAGTACTTTAATAAAAAGCATTATCATCACAATATTGTAAGGGAGGAAGAATGATGGAATTTTTGCAAGAGTTTAAATTAAAAACAAAATTTTTACCAGAAGAATCGGTTGCTTTGCATCTCGCAAGGATTTAGAAACAAAGATATCTGTAAACCCTGAAATGAAACATAAAAATGCGCATACTCCTGTAGAAATGGTAATTGCAGCATTAGGATCATGTGTGTTAATAAATTTACAAAGAATATTATTAGAGAAAAATATTGAATACTCTGATATTAGTATGGAATTAAAAGGTTATAGAAATCCTGAAATTCCAAAGTTAGTTAAAATCGAATACTATATCAAAGTTGATGGAAATTTGGAAGGATTAAATTTGGAAGAAATAAAAAATAAGGCTGAAAGAAAAAGTACAACTTATAACACTTTAAAAGATTCTGTAGAAATAGTAGGTAAAATAGAATAATAAAAAATAGTCCCCATATCATTATGATATGGGGACTATTTTTTTAAAGACGAGAAACCAGTGAATGTCCAAGAAACAAAAAATTTTTAATATAGTTATTAATAACATAGTAAAATTTTTTTGTCCTTTTCGTCTTGTTCCAACAAATTTAAACTGTTTTAATATTTTTAATTGATGTGAACACGTGGATTGCTTAATATTTAAAGATTCACAAATAGATTTTACATTTTTCTCACCATCAAGTAAAGCAATCATGATTTTTAATCTGGTAGGATCAGAAAAAATATAAAAAACAGAAGCTATATCATAAATTTCAGGATTATTTATTGAAAGTTCCAAATTCTCACCTTCTTTTTTGAAATTAAACCCTGTACAGAATACAGGGTTAGTAAATAGAAGTCATTGATTGTTTCGGTTATCCTGTTCAAAGAACACTTCAGGAGAAGTTTTTCTATCAAAGAAAGCAAATATTGCTGCTAAAATACCAAATAATAGATCATTTGTCATTGCTCCAGCTTTTGAACCAGTAACTCCCGGATAAAAGCGGAAATAAGTAGCCATACACCAGAAATTAATATTATCCATGCAGCTGTTTTATTAGCATTTTTAAGCATTGGTAATCCCGCTGCTATAAATACAATACCTGAGATTAAAAAATTTGTTAAATTAGCACTTGATGAACCTACAACACCAGGAATGAATGCTGCAATAATTAGCCAAACTGCAAAAATTAAAACTGTCCAACCTTTCCATGTCATAATAAACACCTCCATAAAAAATTTTTTAAGAAACATCGATATATCATCATACTAACATATGAACAACTGCCGATATGACCATCTACAAATATTATATACCTAAAAAAATAAAAAGTCAACTCAAAAATAAAAAAGATGAAAAAAATTGTTGTTTAAAATCATCTTAAATAAATGATTTTAGAACACCACATAATTCTTAATTGTTTTTTAACTTTATCTTAATATTATATCGGTATAACTACAATGATTGTATAACCATATAACCATATAGTTATATAGTTATGTGGAAGGGGGTATTATGAATAAGTTTATCGAATTGCTTAAAGCTTTTTCGGATGAGACACGTTTAAGGATAATAAATATCTTGAATCAGGGAGAATATTGTAATTGTGATATAGAAGATGTGTTGGAAATATCTCAAGCTAATACTTCTAAGCATTTAAAGAAATTAGCATTATTGGATATTGTTAAAAGTAGAAAAGAATCATATTGGACATATTATTCTTTGAATGAGGAAATATTAAAAAATCATGAGTTTATTTTTGAATTATTAAAAGAGATAAAAGAAGTTGAACCTTTTAAAAGTGATTTAAAAAAGCTTAAAATTCATGAACAATTGCCAAAAAAATGTCATATAAAAAAGGGGTGAAAAAATGACCGAAAAAAAGATAAGTTTTTTTGAAAAATATTTAACTCTTTGGGTAGGTTTGTGTATAATTTTAGGTGTATTAATAGGGAATTTTTTTCCAGCTTTTCCTGAAACATTAAGTAAATGGGAATATGCAAATGTATCTATACCAGTTGCAATTCTAATATGGTTAATGATATTTCCAATGATGTTAAAAATTGATTTTTCCAGTATAAAAAATGTTGGAAGAAATCCTAAGGGTTTAATAATTACTCTTACAGTAAATTGGATAATTAAACCTTTTACGATGTATTTTTTTGCCTGGGTATTTTTTAAATATATTTTTGCAGCATTTATTACTCCAGGATTAGCAAGTGAATATATAGCAGGAGCAGTATTGTTAGGTGCTGCGCCATGTACAGCTATGGTGTTTGTATGGAGTTATTTAAGTGATGGCGATCCAGCATATACTTTGGTACAGGTCGCTGTTAATGATTTAATTATTTTATTCGCTTTTGCTCCAATAGTATCTTTCTTGTTAAAGGTTGGAAATGTTGATGTTCCCTTTGATACATTATTATTTTCAGTAATTATTTTTGTTTTAATTCCATTAATTGCAGCTGTTATAACAAGAAAATATTTGATTAATAAAAAGGGGTTAGAATGGTTTAATAATGTTTTTCTAAAAGAGTTCTCTGTTGTTTCTACTATCGGATTATTATTAACATTAATTATATTATTCTCTTTCCAGGGAGAAGTAATATTAAATAATTATTTCCATATATTATTAATTTCTGTACCTTTGATTATTCAAACATTTTTTATATTCTCAATAGGGTATCTATGGGCATATAAATGGAAATTACCGCATGAAATTGCTGCACCAGCTTCAATGATAGGAGCAAGTAATTTCTTCGAATTAGCAGTTGCAGTGGCTATATCATTATTTGGTTTGGAATCTGGAGCAGTTTTAGCAACTGTAGTAGGGGTATTAGTAGAAGTTCCTGTAATGTTAACACTGGTGAATATAGCTAATAAAACGAAAAATAAATTTATTTGGGAGGCATAATATGAAAATAGCATTTATTTCAGATATTCATAGCAATATAGAAGCATTAAATGCAGTATTAAAAGATATTGAAAAAAGAGGTATTGAAAAGATATATTGTTTAGGTGATTTGGTAGGATATGGCCCTAATCCAAATGAAGTAGTTGATACAATTAGAGAAAAGCAAATAGAAAGTGTAATGGGAAATTATGATGATGCTATAGGATATGAAAAAGAAAGTTGTGGTTGTGCATATAATCCTGGTAGAGAAACAGAGGTTGGAGATGAATCTATCAACTGGACAATAAAAAATACATCAAAAGAAAATAAAGAATTTTTAAAATCATTACCTATGAAAAAAGAAGTAGAAATTGAAGGAGTAAAAATATTATTAGTTCATGGCAGCCCATTAAATCACCTGTTAGAATATGTTAAACCCAATATTACTTCTGAAAGATTAAAGGAATTAACAGATAATTTAGACGCAGACATAATAGTAAATGGACACACACACTTAATGATGGCTAAACATATTAATGGAAAGACCGTATTAAATCCTGGTAGTGTTGGAAGAACAAAAGATGGAGAACCTTTAGCAACATATTTAATTTTGGATATAGATAATGAAGTATATGAATATGAATTTGTAAAGGTGAAATATGATGTAAAAACTACTGTAGAGAAGATAATTAAAGTGGGATTGCCTGTAGAGCTTGCAACAGTCTTAGCTTTAGGTGGAACATTTAATATGGGTAAGTCAAAAAATGAAGATAATATAGAATTCAAATTATAATAGCTCCCGTTTGGGAGCTATTTATACATAATATCAAGAAGTTTATCAAATATTTTATCGCCTAATAAATTTCTAATAAATACAGAAGATTTAGCCATGTATCCTTTCAAATATCTGGTTTTAGGATTTTTAGCTTTTATAGCTTTCAATATTGTTTTAGCAATAACATTAGGATGTGTTAAATTTTTTTTAGAGTACATTTTTTCCATGCTATCTGCAATTTTTTTAGCTTTTTTTGCATATGGACCGTTTAAAGACCTTTTTCTTAAGTTTTCAGCTGCAATTATTCCCCAAGGTGTTTTTATTCCTCCTGGCTCAATTATAATTACGTCAATACCGAAATCTTTTACTTCATATCTTAAACAGTCAGAAAAACCTTCTAATGCATGTTTGGTTGCATGATACCATCCACCAAAAGGGGTATACATTTTTCCTCCTATAGAAGATATATTAATTATTTTTCCTTTTTTGTTTTTTCTCATATTTGGTAAAACTAATTGAGTTATTCTTGCTAATCCAAATATATTTACTTCAAATTGTCTTTTAGCCTCTTCAATAGGAACATCTTCGATTGCACCATATGAACCATATCCTGCATTATTAATTAAAATGTCAATTTTTCCCTCTTTTTTTAATATTTCACCCACACATTTTTGAATAGAATATTCATCAGTAATATCCAAATATAATATGTTTATTCCGTATGTCTCTAAATCTTTCATTTTATCCATATTTCTAGCGGCGCCATATACAATATATCCATTTTCTTTTAATAAAATAGCCGTTTCTTTACCCATACCAGATGATGCTCCGGTTATTAATACAACTTCGTTCATAATTGCCTCCTTAAAGCATTCTATGAATTTTCAATTATAGATGCTTTTAATTTTTTGTAAGATTAATTATACCTATAAAACGGCTCGCTGAGCCGTTTTTATTAAACATATAGCAAGTACCCAATGTATAATGCACCTATAATGAGCGAGATTAGAACTGGGACTATCTTCCATCTCATATATTCGACAAATCCGAATTTTCTTCCAAGGTTTTTTTCAAGGTAATTTACTGCAACAATGTTTTGAACTGCGCCAAGAGGTGTTAAACTTGTAGCGAAGTTAGCACCAATAGCAAAAGTCCACCATAATACAGGATTTATCCCTTGTCCAACCAATATTTTAATAACAGGTGCTAATATCAGAGCTGAAGGAACATTGTTTAATATAGGTATTGTTATTATAGATATTAAATAAAATATACCTAATAATAATAACAAGTTTCCTTCGAGAGGTATAAACATATGTGCGATTTTTTCTGTAAATCCTACTTCTTCTAATGCATAAGAAGTCATATACAACCCTGCAAAGAAAAATAGCATATCCCAATCAATGTCTTTGGCGATATCTTCATATCCGTGAGCAAATTTAAATACAAGAATAGACCCACCTAATAGTGCAACTACAGCTAATTCCACATGAAGTGATGAATGCAATATGAAAAGAATTATAACTATTATAAAATCTATTAATGAATATATCATCATTTTTTTATCAGTAATAGCTTTATTTTCATTCATTTCTTTCAGTTTTTCTATATTCTTCAAAGCTTTTTCATCTATGGTTAAATGCTTTTTGAAATATATCAATACACCTATAAAAGCAAAAATAGCAACAGGTCCCATCTTGGTAATGAAATCATTAAAAGAATACCCGCTTATAGAACCAATAACAAGGTTTAAAGGACTACCAATTAAAGTTGCAGCTCCACCGATGTTATCCATTAAAATAGTTAAAGAAATTAAAGGTATAGGACTAATTTCAAGCATATCTGAGATTAAAAAAATCATAGGTGCCATCACCAGAATAGTTACAACATTATCTAAAAATGCAGAGGTTAGAGCGACGATGACCATTAACATTGTTACAGTTAAAAAAAAGCGTTTTCCGCCAAGTTTTATTATCTTTATTGAAAAATATTCAAAAAATCCAGACTTACTTAAAAAAGCAACAATCATCATCATTCCAGTTAATAATCCGAGAGTGTCAACATCAACAACATGACTAAAATTTTCTGTATCTAATCCTTCTACTAATCTTAAAGCAGAAATCAACAATGCTAAGCTAAAAACTACTACAGGTTTGCTTTTCTTTCCAAAAATGATATACAAATAAGCGGCTGCAACGATTATTAATACTAAAATTGCATTGATTGTCATCTTATCACCTCGAGATTTTTAGTTTCAGAAATTAGTTTATTGAGAAATTTTTTTACTTCTTCAGAAGAGATTTTATATCTAATCTTTTGTGCATCCCTTTCACAAACAACAAAACCATTTTCTTTTAATAATTTTAGATGTTGTGAAGCTAATGGTTGAGAAATGTTCAAGCTTTTTGAAATATGATTTACACAATAAGGTCTTTCTGACAGTAAAGATAAAATTTTAATGCGAATAGGAGATCCTAATAAAGCAAAAATATTAGCTAATTTTTCAATATCTTTTTCAGAGATATTATCACCCCTTTTATATAAAAATATTTTTATATAAAGAACAGTTTATATAATATTCCTCTAATATAATAATTTTCTTTCAAGAAAATTTAAATAGTGAGAAAAAAGTATTACAAAATATGATATAATAAAAGTGTGAAAGATTATTATTTTATTAATAATAAATTAATAAAAATTAAAGAGGTGAGAAGATGTATTATTTAACCAGGAAAGGTGAATTTATATATAAAAATACAAAACATAACATAAATAAGTATATCACACCATTGATAACAGATACACATATGCATATTTTGGGCTTTGGTGAAAAATTATTAAATCCTGATCTGGAAAATTTAGAAAAAGAAGATATAAAAAGAATAATAAAGAATAAATTGAAGGATAATGCAGAAAAAATTGTTTTAAGAGGATGGAGTGAATTAGATATAGATCTGGATAAATTTTCTAAAAATATACCTATAATATTAATAAGGAGATGTGGCCATATAGCTATTGTAAATTCTGTCATTTTAGAAAAACTCGCAAAAGAGGTAGATAGTGAATATATAGATTTTAAGAAAAAGATAATTAAAGAAAAAGCACTGGAAAAATTTCATGAAATATATGGTTTTTATTCTGATGTAAAAGGTGCATATTTAAAAGCAAAAGAATATTTATTAAATAAAGGATATGGTTTTATTCATTCTGATGATTTACACGGTATAAACAAAAATGATTTACCTTTTGATGATTATTTAAAAGTTTTTGAAAAGGTTGCTATAAATAATTATAATGAATTGATCGATTATTATAATAAAGGATATTTTAATATTTTTAAAGCAGTAAAAGTATATATTGATGGGTCTTTTGGAGGAAAAACAGCATATTTAAGAGAAAAATATAATGATGGTGATAATAATGGTTATTTGGTTTGGAAAAAAGAAGAATTAAAAAAGGTATTAGAATTTTGTGAAAATAATGCTCTTCATTTATGCATGCATGCTATTGGAGATAAAGCTGTTGATATAATATTGGAAATATTTAATGAGTTAAAACCGTCTAAATATCACAGAATTATTCATGCTTCTCTTTTACACGATGAGCAATTAGAGATTATAAAAAAACATAAATTAATTCTTGATATGCAACCACAATTTGTTGAATCCGATAAGGAAATGTTAAAAGAGCGTTTGGATGAAAGAACAAAATTAGCCTATAGATTTAAAGATATATATAATAATAAAATTCCAATGTTTTTCTCTTCAGATGCTCCAGTTGAAACACCTGATTGGTTTAGAGATGCAAAGATATTAAGTAATTTTGGAATACCTTTGAAATATATTATATATAACATGACATTTTTCCCGGAGTTTATAGATGGATTTAGTAGAGAAAAAAAGTATCTTCTTTTTAAAGAAAATCCATTTGAGAAATTGACGATTCCTGATGTAGGAGGATAAAATGATATATATTTCTATTGTGTTTATTATTTTAACATCATTTTTTGTATACCTCTTTTTAAAAACAAAAAATAAGTTAAAAAAAGAAATCAGGAATTTTTATTCTATTCTTGATAAACTACCATTTTTTATTGCTATTCATAATATGGAAGATATCTATTATTTAAGTCCAGGGTAGAAAAGGTTATAGGTAAAAAGATTAATAAAGTAAAAGAATATTTGGATCTTTTTAATAAAGAAGAAAGGATACAGATATTGCAAGTTCTTTCAAATGAAAAAAAGGGACTTCTTCAGAGTACTATTAGAAAAATAAAAGGAAGAACATATTATATAACAGCATCAAAAATAACCTTTTTTAATAATGATTTTGTTCTCGAGGTTTTTGAAGATATAACAGAACTTTCAAATAAAAATAGGGAATTGGAAGAAATGCAACGTAGTGTAGAAGTGTTGGATAATATTAGAAACTTAACATATACAAAAAGCTTTAATTTAAGTGGTACAATGGAAAGTATATTTAATTATTTAAGAAAAATAAATTTAATAGATGTTTTTGCATATAATGTTTTATCTTCAGATAATGAAAGTGCAAAAGTGACAATTTATTATGAAAATAAAAAAATGGAAAAGAAACTTTTTAGAACAGAAAAAACATTATCGTGGTATTTTTTTGATAAGAATTTGGATAAATTATATGTTCCAGAAGCTTTTTCTTTTTCAAAAGATGGATATAAAAGTAGTATTGAATCATATGAATTGGATGAAAATTTTAATGAATTAACCCTTTATATTTTTCCTTATTATTTTGAAAATAAAATTCATGGATTATTTGCTTTTGGAAAAAAAGGTAGAGATGCATATTCTGAAAAAGATAAAAAGATATTGACTTCGATTGCATCACATATTGATTTTGTTATAAAATATCAATATGTTCTCGAAAAATATAATGAGGAGAAAAATCATTTTAAAGAACTTGCCACAAAAGATGCATTAACTCAATTATATTCCAGATATTATTTTAATGAATGGATAATAAAACATGCTGAATATCTTAAAAGGAAAAATAAAATGTCCATATTAGTAATGATAGATATAGATAAATTTAAACAAATTAATGATACATATGGACACCTTGTAGGGGATGAAGTGTTGAGATTTGTTTCGGATTGTTTTTTGGAAAATATAAGAAGCATGGATATAGGTGTTAGATTTGGAGGAGATGAATTTCTTCTTGTATTTCCAGAGGCTTCTATAGAGAACATAGAAAAAAAGATGGAAACGATAAGTAAAAAATTAAGAGATAATAATTTCGATTTTGAAATAACAATATCTTATGGTATTTCGGAATTTAATGGTAGAAATTACATAGAAGCATTAAAAATAGCAGATGAAAAAATGTATAAAATGAAAAATCTTAAGAATAATAAAAATAATTAAAGATATTGTAATTAAAAATGCATCGGATTTTAGATGCATTTTTTATTTGTTATGATATAATATAAAGGAGGTGAAAAAATGCTAAATGTCAAATTTATGAGTAATTTAAGGACCATTATAGACAAAAAATCTATAAAAATTAAACTTGATGAAGAAAAAAATATAGAAGAATTATTAGATATTATAGGTAATGAAATAAATTCTAAATTTGAAATAATAAAAAAGAGAAAGACCATATGGTTTTAAAATTGTTTATTGAAATCATGGGTCAAAAAAGTTTTATTACAATGAGGGTGAAATTTTTACATAATAACGAATTCATTAATATTGATAAAAAAATAAAAGATGGTGAATTACAAATATTGCCATTACTTGGTGGTGGATGATAAATTAAGTGAAGGAGTGATAGAAGTGGATTACATGAAAGTATACGAGGAATGGTTAAACAGCCCATATGTAGATGAAGATACAAAAAAAGAACTATTATCTATTAAAGATAACGAAAAAGAAATTATGGAAAGATTTTATAAAGAATTGGAATTTGGTACAGCTGGATTAAGAGGAGTTCTTGGAGCTGGAACAAATAGAATGAACATTTATACAGTTGGAAAAGCTACACAGGGACTGGCAGATTTCATTGTTTCAAAAGGCGAAGAATATATGAAACGTGGTGTGGTTATAGCATATGACGTTAGACATAACTCTGATGTATTTGCCAAAACTGCAGCATTAATATTAGCTGCAAATGGTATTAAAGCGTATTTATTTGATCATATTGCACCAACACCATTGTTATCTTTCTCTGTAAGAAGATTAAATACTGCAGCAGGTATAGTTATTACAGCAAGTCATAATCCAAAAAATTACAATGGTTATAAGGTTTATTGGGAACAGGGTCTCAAATATTAGATGACGTAGCAATTCCAGTAATGGAAAACATTAAAAAATTAACAGATTTTTCAATGATAAAGAAAATATCAGAAGATGAAGCATTGGAAAAAGGCTTATTAGAATATGTTGGTAAAGAAATAGAAGATGAATATATAGAAAAAGTAAAAGGATTAGCAATTAGAGAAGACATTGATAAAGAAGTTAAAATAGTATATACTCCATTAAATGGAACAGGAAATAAACCTGTGAGAAGAGTATTAGCTGAAAGAGGATTTAAAAACATATTTGTAGTTCCAGAACAGGAAAATCCAGATCCTGATTTTACAACAGTAGGATATCCTAATCCTGAAGATATAAAAGCATTTGAATATGCTAAAAAATTGGCATCAGAAAAAGATGCAGATATTATTATAGCAACAGATCCAGATTGTGATAGAACTGCAGTTATGGTAAAACATAATGGAGAATATGTTCCTCTAAATGGTAATCAAACAGGAGCAATATTAATAAAATATATTATTGAAGGAAGAAAAGAAAAAGGAACACTTTCAGATAAAGGAATGATTATAAAATCCATAGTTACAGGAGATTTGGGAAAAGAATTAGCAGAAAAATATGGTGTGGTTACATTTGAAACATTAACAGGATTTAAAAACATTTGTGGATTAGAAAATGAATTAGAAGGTAAATATGATTTTGAATTTGGTTATGAAGAAAGTATAGGTTATGTAACAGGAACTTTTGTAAGAGATAAAGACGGAGTTATTTCTTCAATGTTTGTTTCAGAAGCAGCAGGATATTATAAAAAATTAGGTAAAACATTGGTTGATGTTTTAAATGATATGTACAAAGAAATTGGATATTATTTTGAAAATAATTTCTCTATAATTATTGAAGGTTTAGAAGGTATGGCAAAAATGAAAAAAATCATGGAAGTATATAGAAGAGAATTCCCAAGAGAAATTGGGGATATGAGACTTGTAAGATATATAGATTACCTTGAAAAGAAAGATTATGATTTAGTAAATGGAGAAACTAAAGAAACAGATGTTCCAAAATCAAATGTATTAAGATTTTTCTTTGATGATGGTTCATGGTATGCTGTAAGACCATCTGGAACAGAACCGAAATTAAAAATTTACATATATTCAAAAGATAAAGAAGAAGATAAATCAAAAGAAAAATTAACCTTGATGAAAGAAAAGATAATGGAAATAATTAATTCAGTTGAATAATCCAAAACCCTCTGATTTTCAGAGGGGTTTTTATTATTGAATTGTGATATAATTCGGTTGTGGGGGTGAAACTGATGAAATTGAAAAAATTACCAATAGGAAGAAGTGATTTTAAAAGTATAATAGAAGATAATATGTATTACATAGATAAAAGCTTATTAATAAAAGAAATAATAGAAAGCGGAGATGTAATATTAATAACCCGTCCAAGAAGATTTGGAAAAACATTGAATATGAGCATGATGAAATACTTTTTCAGAAATGACCAGGATAACAAACATTTATTTGAAAACCTGAAGATATGGAAAGAAAAAGAGATAATAGAAAAGTATTTAAATAAATATCCTGTAATATATTTAACTTTTAAAGATGCAAAAGCAGATAATATAAAACTATTAAAGGATATAATAATAGAAGAAATAGCGAAAGTATATATATTAAATGAAAAAATAATGGAAAAATTATATGGACCAGAAAAAGAAGTATATAACAAAATAATGTACAAAAAAGCAGATGAATCAGAATATATAAACAGTCTAAAAAACATATCGGAATACTTATACCGCTACTATGGAAAAAAAGTAATACTACTAATAGACGAATATGATACACCAATACAACAATCATATTTAAATGGATATTATAAAGAATTCATAAATTTCATGGGAAACATGTTAGGAAATGCATTAAAAGATAATGAGTATTTAGAAAAAGGAGTATTAACAGGAATAACAAGGGTGGCAAAAGAAAGCATATTTACAGGAGTAAATAATCTTGATGTCTCAACGGTATTAGGAGAATTATTCAATGACAAATTCGGATTAACCTGGGAAGAAGTGGAAGAAACATTAAAATATTATGGATTGGAATATGAAAAAGAAAAGGTAATAGAATGGTATAACGGATATAACTTTGGAGGATTAGAAATATATAATCCATATTCAATAATAAACCTGGCAAGAAACAAAGGGAAAATAGCGTATTACTGGATAAACAGCAGTGGAAATGAATTAATAAAAAGGTTGATAAAACAGAGCACAGCAGAAGTCAAAACAAAAATAGAAGAATTAATAGAAGGAAAAACAATAGAAAGCAGTATAGACGAAAACTTAGTATATGGAGACTTAGACAAAAGCACAGAAGAAAGCATATGGACATTATTTCTATTCACAGGATACTTAACCTGGGTAGAACACACAGGAGAAGAAGGAGAGCCAAGATACAGTTTAAGAATAACAAACAAAGAAACATTACAATTCTTCAAAAAAACAGTAGTGGATATAATAAAAGAAAGTAAAATACATTATGAAAGTATCATAATGGAATTAATACATGAAAACTATGAAGAATTCAAAATAGCATTCAAAAAAATAGTGGAAAGAACAATAAGTTATTTTGACGTAAGTGGAGAAGAACCGGAAAGGTTTTATCATGGATTAATATTAGGAATGGTAGTGGGATTAAGCAAAAAATACATAGTAAAAAGCAATAGAGAAGCCGGATATGGAAGAGCAGATGTAATATTAATACCCAAAGAAAAAAAGGAACCAGGAATAATATTTGAATTCAAAAAGCATTACATAAAAGAAGGGATTTAAAAAATAGTGCAGAGTTAGGAATAAAACAGATAGAAGAAAAAGGGTATGAAAAAGAAATAAAGAGTTATGGAATAGAAAAAGTAATAAAAGTAGCAATTGCATTTGATAGAAAGAATGTAGAGATAATTGTGAAATAACAAAGCCGGGCGCAGTGCCCGGTTTTGTTATTGGATTAAATAGGGAGTTTTATAATGATTTGGTTGATTTTAATTGTGAAAAAGTTAAATTTTTAATATATCAAGTGATTAATAAATATAAAGTAAAATTTCTATTAATTTTTTTAATATCGTAAAAAATTATGGGTAATAGTGATAAAATTTTGATGTGAGTGTTATATATAAATGTCTATCAAAGATTTTTTAGGGGGATAGTTATGAGTATTCCGGAAATGATTCCAGTTCAATCGTCTAATATAGATAGTGTAGGATATGATGATGAAAATCGAACTGTCTATGTGAGGTTTAAAAATGGAGTACTTTATATTTATAAAAGAGTTCCTGAATCAGAATTTAATGCGCTATTACACGCATCGTCTGTAGGGGCTTATTTGCATCGTAATTTTAAAGATGTATATCCTTATGAAAGAATTGAATAATTTAGAAATAAGAAAAAGGAGAATAAAAATGAATAAATTAAAAATAAAGTTTCGTAATTGTTATGGAATAAAAAATCTTGAACACGAGTTTGAATTTATTAAAAGAGTTTTTGCTATTTATGCTCCAAATGGAGTTATGAAAACATCGTTTGCTAAAACTTTTAAAGATTTTTCTGAGGATAAAGAAACGAAAGACCTTGTCTTTACTGAAAGAAGAACTATAAGAGAAATCATTCCAATTGAACCTGATAATATCTTTGTTATAGAATCTTATGTTAGAGATTTTAATTTTGATAAAGTCTCAACGTTAGTTGTAAATAAAAATCTAAGAAAAGAATATGAAAATATTCATAAAGATATTAATAAAGTAAAAGCAAATTTAATAAAAGAATTGAAGATATTGTCAGGAATAAATAGTAGAAATTTTGACGTAGAAAAAATTGTAAAAAGGATATTTGGCCTTGATTTTTTTGATTTTATTCTTGAAAACGAAAAAATTTTTTTAGAAACTGAAGATTTACCTTATTATAATGTTGAGTATCAAAAGATTTTTAATGATAAGGTAAGAAAATTTTTAGAAACTGAGGACTTTAAATTAGCTATTAAAGAATATATAGAAAAGTATTATGAACTTATAGATAAATCTCCATATTTAAAGAAAGATTTTAATTTTTATCATGCAGAAAATGTTCAAAAACAACTTACATCAAATAATTTTTTTAAAGCAGGCCATTCAGTAAATTTATTTAATGGAAATAAAAAGATTGAATACAAAAATAGTGAAGAATTAAAAAAGCTTTTGGAAGAAGAAAAAAATAAAATTTTTGAAAATAATGAACTTCAGATAAAGTTTGATAAAATAGATAAAAAATTATCTAATAATGCTGACTTAAGAAATTTTCGTAACTATTTACTTGATAATAAAGAAATATTACCAGAATTAGTTAATTTAGAGGAATTTGAAAAGAAAATATGGTTATCATATTTTATAAATAAAAAAGAATTAACTTTGAATTTGATAAATCACTACAAACACGGACAGGGTAGAATAAAAAAAATTATTAATAAAGCAAAAGAAGAACAAACAGACTGGGAAGAAGTTATTAAAATGTTTAATATCCGTTTTTCACATCTACCATTTTATTTAAAAATAAAAAATAAAGCAGATGTTATTCTTAAAGATGATGTTCCTGTTATAGAATTTATTTTTAAAGATGGTGAGTTTGAAAAAACTTTTGAAGAAAAAGATGAATTATTAAAGGTTTTAAGTACAGGAGAACAAAGAGCTTTATATATTTTAAATATAATCTTTAATGTAGAAATACGAAAAAAACATTATTCTGAAACACTTTTTATTATCGACGATATTGCAGATTCATTTGATTATAAAAATAAATATGCGATAATTGAATACTTGAAATATATGTCAGAAATAAATAATTTTTATATGATAATTTTGACGCATAACTTTGACTTTTATAGAACAATTGAAAGTAGAGGTGTTGTTGGTTATAAGAATTGTCTCATGGCAATAAAGAATAATGAAGAGATAAAGTTAGAAAAAGCCAAATATATAAAGAATCCTTTTGCTAATGATTGGAAGAAAAATTTAGATAATAATAAGAAGTTAATAGCTTCAATTCCATTTATAAGAAATATTGTTGAATATACTCAAGGTGAAGAAAATGATGATTATTTGCTTCTTACATCAGCATTGCACCATAAAAATAAGACAGAAGAAATAACTTTAAAGGATATTAAAAATGTTATTGAAAAATATATTCGAAATGCAAAATTTCAAGATATTGAGTTAGAAAATAAAATAATAGATATAATATTTGAAACTGCAGATTTATGTTTAAATGAACCTGAAGGAATTAATCTTGAAAATAAAATAATTCTATCTATTGCCATTAGACTAAAAGCTGAAATTTTTATGAAATCAAAAATTTCAAATAAAGAATTTTTGAATAATTTAGATAATAAAAAAAAGCAAACTTGGGAATTAATAAAAGAGTTTGAAAAGGAATATTCAGGAGATGAAGAAGTAATTTCTATATTAAAGAGAGTCAATTTAATGACTCCTGAAAATATCCATGTTAATTCTTTTATGTATGAACCTATATTAGATATGGGAGATTATGAATTAAGAGGACTATATAAAGAAGTGAAGAATTTAGATGTTGGGTAGTTTTATAGAATAAATATATCTAACTTCTAAAAGTAAGCAAAAAAATTAAAATATATGATGAAAGGAGAACAGTAAGAAAGTAATTATATTTTTAAATTTTCCGGGTATTCTAAAGAGTTTATGGAGTTTGAACAAATAAATTAATATTAAGGTATAATCATTGTGATGAATATAGTTGAAAATAAAATATATTTGTTATAATAATAAAAAATGATTAAAAAAGAAACAAGGTGAGTATAATGGAAACGTCATCTTTTAATAAGGATTTTATTTTTAAAAGTAAAAGAGAAGTAGAAAGTTTTATTAAAATAACGCAAACACCTTCTAAACCTATAAAAATAGATAGAAAATTAGTATCGCCAGAGAAAGAGAAAGAGGGTGTTGAAGAATTAAGAAAAACATTATTTTGTTAAAAAGACTAATTAAGATAAGTAATGAGTGAAAAGCTCAAAAAATTATCTCAAATTTTTTGGTAAAAAAGATGAATTAGTTTAATAATAATTAAAAATCGCCATAATGTTTTATTTTTTTAACATTATTGTCTTTTTGTATAAACATAAAAAAGATATAATAAAATGTAATTAAATTATATGATGATCGGTGCCTTGGTGTTCCTAGAGAGCCAGGGCCATTTTTATATTAAGGAGAGATATATGAGATGTCTGATAAAGTTTTTAAAACATACAATCAACAAATGAGAATACTACGTTCAAGAAATTTACATGTTTCATCTAAAGCAAAACAGATTCTTAAAATGGAAAACTATTATAATATTATTAATGGTTACAAGGATTTATTTTTGCAAAGCAATAATACTGCTGAAAAATACAAAGATAATGCAACTTTTGATGAAATATATGCGTTGTATAAATTTGATAGAGAACTACGATTTATTTTTTTAAAAAGGTTATTAGTAATAGAAAATAATGTTAAATCTATTCTTGCTTATAAAATTTCAGAAAAATATGGACATACAGATTATTTAAAATTAAATAATTTTAAAAAATATAAAGATGAAAAAGGTTTACAACAAATAATGAAGGTAATTTCAATTTTACAAAAAAATATTTCAGAACAGAGTGGGAAACATAATGCTATAACTCATTATATTACTAAATATGGATATGTGCCTTTTTGGGTTCTAGTAAATGTCTTAACGTTTGGAAATATAAGTAAGCTTTATGGTATTTTAAAGCAACAAGATCAACAATCTATATCTAAAGAGTTTGGAATAAATAATAAAACTTTTAGTAGTTATCTTAAATTAATGTCAATTTTTAGAAATATATGTGCTCATGAAGAAATATTTTATAATAAAAAATTGAAAACTGAAATAAGAGGTGGTGAAATTCACCAAAAATTAAACATTCCAAAAAATAATAATGGAAAATATATTTATGGTAGAAATGATGTCTTTGCTTTATTAATTTGTTTAAAAGAATTCCTTCCGAACAAAAAAGAGGAGAATTTTCTAAAACTACAAGAGAAATTGAAAAAGCTCTCAAAAATCTTTCGAAAGAAATACATAGCATAAGTGGAAACGATGTATTAAAATCAATGGGATTTCCAAAAAATTGGAAATTATTGGTAAACATATAAAGAACTATAGATGAACTTATAATATTTAAAAATTATTGAAATAAAGAAAAAACATAAAACCATAAATAACTTTATATAAAGTATTCTAAAATTTAAAACTGTGTGTTGAGCTCGATATATTACTATAAAAATTTTATTTGTATGAAAAAATTAAGTTTTCTTTTTCAATTTTGGGAATTATAAAATTTTAAAATGAGAAGGATAAAAAACATTAAAGTATTATAAGGATTTATTGAAGTTAAAAGTTGAAAAAGATTTTTGGAAAGATGTGAGAATAGCGGTATAATAAAAATGATACTATGAATAAAATATATGATCACCGTGGATCCTTCTAAATTTGGTTTTAGAATGTGGTCTACGGTATATATTTTAATATAAATCAAAACCGGGCCTGATGCCCGGTTTTGTTATTGAAATGTGATATAATTCAGTTGTGGAGGTTAAAAAATGAGAAGATTTTGATTATATAGTAGAATAAAAAGATGGAATAAAAATTCATATATGTCTTATAAGGACAAACTTTGAAAGTCCATCAAAAGTATAAAAACAAATCAGGGGGAGAAAGAATGGATTTAGGATTAAAGGATAAAAAGGTTTTAGTTACAGGCGGAAGTTCAGGAATAGGGCTTGCAGTAGCCCAAATATTTGATAAAGAAGGAGCTAAGCCTGTAGTTGTATCACGTAATGAAGAAAAATTAAAAAGTACTGGGTATCCATATATTATATGTGATCTTTCAAAAAAGGATGATATTGATTATATGAACAAAAAATTCGAGGAAAAATATGGTGTGCCTGATGTTATATTTTTAAATGCAGGAGGTCCTAAACCTGGTTATTTTGAAGAAACATCTGAGGAAGATTGGACCTATGGTTTTGAACAAAATCTTATGAGCACTATTCGTATATTAAAATATTTTTTGCCTAAAATGAAGAATAAAGAATGGGCAAGAGTAGTATTTTTAACTTCTCTTTCTGTAAAAACTCCTATTGAGAATTTATATATATCAAACTCTATAAGATTGGGAATAACTGGATTATTGAAAACATTATCTTTAGAATACGGAAAATATAATATAACCTTTAATGCAGTCGGTCCTGGTTGGACAAAAACAAATAGAGTAAAGGAATTGGTTGATGAAGAGAAAGAAAAGCAAATTTCGGAAAATATTCCATTAAAAGAATGGCAAGACCTGAGGAAATAGCAAATGCAGTTGTTTTTTTAGCATCTGAAAAAGCATCTTATATTAACGGACAAACTATTCTTGTAGATGGTGGATTATCAAAGTTTCCATTATAATAGAATTAGAGGCCATAATTTTTTATGGCCTCTAATTTTTTAATTTTTAAATATATATTTTTTGTGGATCACCGATGAATTTTACAACACCATTTTCAAGGGTAATAATTTTATTTGCCAATGAAAGAGCATCATATTTATCATGGGTTACTAAAATAGTAGTTATATTAGCTTTTTTTAATATTTCTTTTAAATCATTTCTTATTTTATCCTTTAAATTTTCATCTAAATTACTAAATGGCTCATCTAATAATAGTAATTTCGGCTCTGTAGCTAAAGTTCTTGCTAAAGCAACTCTTTGTTGTTGACCGCCACTTAATTCATGTGGATATCTATTTTCATATCCTATTAAACCAACTAATTCTAACATTTTTTAGTTTTTCCTTTTCTGGCATATTCAATATTTTCTCTTACTGTCATGTGTGGAAATAAAGCATAATCCTGAAATACAAATCCAATATTTCTTTTTTCGGGTAAAATAAATTTTTTTCTAGAAGATAATATTTTATCTTCTAAACGTATTATACCTTTTTGTGGTTTTTCAAAGCCGGCAATAATTCTTAATATAGTACTTTTTCCGCTTCCGCTTTCTCCTAAAATTGCTACTGTTTCCCCTTTTGATATTTGAAAGTCTACTCCTTTTAATACAAATTCTTTATCATATTTAAACCATATATCTTCGACGTATAAAAACATTATTTATCATCTCCTGATAATTTTCTTAAAATCATAATGAATATAAATATAATTACAATAATAGACAAAGAGGCTACTGAAGCTTCATGTACCATTTCATCATTTGCATATTCAAATACTTTTGTTGCTAAAGTATCAAAATTAAAAGGTCTTAAAATAAGAGTTAATGGTAATTCCTTTATTATTTCAATAAAAACAAATATAAATGAACTAATAATAGCAGGTTTAATCATTGGTATATCTACTTTAATAAAAGTATTAAAAAAAGATTTACCGAGACTTCTTGAAGCTTCGTGATAGTTTTTTCCGTTTTTTTCAAAATTAGCGTCTATAGGGCTATATGCGATGTTTAAAAATCTAACAATATACGCATAAATGAGCATGATTATTGAAGAAGATAATACTAATTTTGTTTTAAAATCAAACATTGAATAAAGAGGTCTTAAACTCCTATCTATAGTTATAAAAAATACCATAACTCCAACTGCAATAACTGCTCCAGGTATTGAATATCCCATAGTTGCTAATTTAGATAAAATTCTGGAATTATTTCTATTAAATCTAATTGTATCAGACATTATTAGAGCAATAATTATTATTAATATTGAAGTTATAAACGAAATAAATATTGAATTGAAAGTTAGTTCGATAAATTTTATGTTTGTATTTTTGTATGAAAAAATACTCCATTGAATAAGTTGAAGTAAAGGCAATAAGAATGATAACAAAAATATTATAATATAAAATCCCATAACTAAAAATAATGGTAAACCTTTCAAATTCCTTCTTTTTAAAGGTTTTTTGTTTTTGGTGAAATATGATTTATTTTTTCTAAGGAATTTTTCTATAGATAAAACTATAAATACAAAAATCAATAAAACAGCAGATAATCGTATTGCGGTGTTTACATCACCAAATGAAAACCAGGCCTTAAATATACCAGTACTAAATGTGGGAATACCAAAATATTTCACCACGCCATAATCGTTTAAAACTTCCATTAATACAAGACTAGTCCCGCCAACAATAGCGGGTCTAGCCAAAGGAAGAATTACCTTAAAAAATGTTGTTGAAGTGTTTTTTCCGAGTGACTGAGATGCTTCAATAATTCCAGTGATTTGTTTCGAAAAAAATGATTTTACTGTTAAATACACATATGGAAATAAGAATATTGAAAATACAAAAACAGCACCTGGAATTGACATAATATCTAATAAATAAGATTTGCCACTAAAACCAGTATATTTCATTAATAATGTTTGAATAGTACCTGTATAGCTTAAAATTCCAGCATAAACATATGCACCTATAAATGGAGGTATTGTTAAGGGTAAAATTAAAGCCCATTCAAAAAATTTTCTGTATGGAAATTCATAGTAACTAATAAACCATGCGCTCAAGATGCCTAATAAGGATGAGAGTATAGCTGTTCCAAATATTAATTTCAATGAATTTAATACATAGTCTTTTAATAGATAGTTATATATGTGAGTCCAGTTTTCATTTGAAGGTAATATTAAATTGTATAATACTATAAATATAGGTATGGATATTATTAAAACTAAAAGAAACGTAGTTTTTTTCATATTATTTCCATCCTGCTTTATCCATAATTTCTACAGCTTTTGAATTATATTCCCCTAATAATGTTAAATCAATTTCCTGTGGTTTAAAATCACCAAAAGATTTTAAAAACTCTGATGGTTCTACTTCAGGGTTAGCAGGATATTCATAATTAGCTTCAGCATATAATCTTTGTGCTTCTTTACTTGTTAGAAATTCTAATAATTTAATAGCATTTTCTTTGTTTTTAGCATATTTTGAAATTCCTGCACCACTTACGTTTATATGTGTCTTTTCTGGAAAGTATAGTTTGACTTTTTTAGCAGCATTTACTTGCTGTTCATCTGATGAATTTAACATTTTTCCCATGTAATAAGTATTTATAACTGCAATATCTCCTTCACCAGCAGCAACTGCTATCACCTGTGCTCTATCATTACCTTGTGGTTCTCTTGCTATATTAGCAACAATTCCTTTTGCCCAATTTAATGCCCAATCTTCACCATATAAAGCTATAAATGAAGCTACTAATGATTGATTATATATATTTGAAGATGATCTTATTAATATTTTTCCTTTCCATTCAGGATTAATTAAATCACCATAGGTTTTTATTTTTGAAATATCCACTCTTTCAGGAGCATAAGCTAATACTCTTGCACGAACTGTTAATGCGTACCAATAATTATCTCTGTCTCTTAAATTATCTGGAATATTTTTTGTTAGTGTTTCAGAAACTATAGGTTGTAATAATCCCAACATTTTTGCCCTATGTAATCTACCAACGTCTGCTGTAATAAATAAGTCTGCGTTTGTATCTTCTCCTTCATTTTTCATTCTTTCGATTAATTCATCTTCTCCAGCTTTAATAACATTAACTTTAATACCTGTTAATTTTGTAAATTCATCATATAGCTGTTGATCTGTGTCATAATGTCTACTGGTATATACATTTACTTCTCCACCTTGACCATAACCGAATATTCCCGCAAAAATACTTAAAGATGCTACTAATACTGTAATAATAATGGCGAACTTTTTCATTCCGCAACAACCTCCTTTGTATTTTAAATTATATTTTTCACTAATACAATTTAATTATAACAATTTTTATCCATTTTAGAGCTAAGAAAAAATTACATGTTTGATATAATTTCCTGTGCATAGATAATTTTTTTGTAGATTATTCATTTAAAAATAACATAAATGAAAACAAACACCCCTGCCAGATAGGGGTGTTTGCGTCGGAATAATTAAATAATAAGCTTTATAATCTTTTTTAAGTTTTTGTAACTTTGAAAAGAAAACTTAAAGAATAATTACAATTTTATAAGCATTATAATTTACTAATTAATTCTCTTTCAATATATTTGAATCCTTTTTCCCAGAATTCTTTTTTGGTAATATCAATTCCAACTTTATCCAATAATCTCTCTGGTGCATCATTTCCACCACTTGATAATAATTCTTTATATTTTGGTACAAAATCTTTTCCTTCTTCTAAATATTTTTCGTACAGAGCTATTACTAATAAATTAGCAAAGTTATATGCATAAACATAGAAAGGAACACCAATCATATGTGGAATAGAACTCCATTCATATTTATATTCTTCAGGTATTTTTACTGAATCACCAAACATTATTTTTAATTCTTTTTCATAAAGATCAGATAACTCATCGTATGTTGCCATTCCATTTTTATCAATCATTTCATGTGACTGTATTTCAAATCTTGCGAACATATTTTGTCTGAACATTGTAGCAAACATGTCTTCTATTTTAGAAGCAATAAATACCTTTTTCTCTTCTTCATCTAATTCTTTCAATAATTTATCCATTACAAGCATTTCTCCAAAGACTGAAGCTACTTCTGCCATGGTTAATGGTGTGTGATAATTTAATAGATTTTGTTTTGAAGAAAGAGTCCCATGAACACCATGTCCCAATTCATGAGCTAAAGTCATAACATCTCTCATATTTCCTGTATAATTCATTAATATAAAAGGTTTATAATTTGGTATATTATAAGAACAAAATGCTCCTCCTCTTTTACCAGGGATTATTTCTGAATGAATTCTATTTTCATCAAAGAATGATTTAACAATATCTCCAATTTCTTTATCAAATTCATAATATGAATCCAATACTATTTGTTTTGCTTTATCAAATGGTATTTCTTTTTTTATAGGATCTAATGGGCATATATATCAGCTAATGTTAATTCATAACCTAAATATTTTTCTTTCCATTTATAATATTTGTGAACCATTGGAGTTTGTTCTGTAGTTACATCTATTACCATATCAACAATTTTATCATCAACTTCATTTGCCATATTTCTCATTGATATTGGTTTAGGATAATTTCTTAACTTGCTTTCTGTATCGTAATATTTTGCAACAGAATTAAATGTACTTTCTAAAACTATTTTATCCTCTTTATATCTTTCAAAGAATAATTTCATAGCTTTTCTTCTTAATTCTTTATTAGTACTTTGTCTTAAAGCTCTTATTTGAGGTCCTGTCATTTTCTTCATTTCGCCATCTATTTCTATTTCAAAATTATATGAAGAAGTCAATTTTTCATATAACATATCAAAAGCATCTCTGCCGGCAGGTTGCAAAGCAGATAATACCTTTTCTGCGTCTTCGCTTAACACATGAGGTTTTTCTTTAATAAGCTTTTCCATAACATGTTTATATTCTTTTAAATCTTCAGAATTTTTCCATTCTTCTAATTTTTCAATAGGATGACTCAATAATAGCGGTTTCCAGAAAGATAACTCTATTTCGCCTTTGGTTAAATAGTCTTGACCCATTGCAACCAATTTCTGCGCTTGAACATTTTGAGTATTTTCTGCATAATATAAATGAGCATACTGAATGGCAAAATAAGGTTTTTCTATAGTTTTTTCTAACTCTTTGAAAAATTCTTTAATATCTAATGCAGATAAGTTTTCATCTAAAAATTTGTTATAGTACTTTTCTTTTAATTTTTTTGCATTTTCCAGTGCACTTTCAAAGTCTTTCTTTATTTGTTCATTTTCTGGTGAATCATAAAAGAAAGTTAAATCCCATTTCATTTTTTCCCCTCCATTATAGTTTGTTATAATAACATTATATTATAACATATAAAATGAAAAAATATTTTTATGTTATAATAATAAAAAAATAAAAGGAAGACGAGATATGATAGAAATTGTTGCAGTTTCTGATGAAGAAAGGAATTATATACCTAAAAAGATTAAAAAATGTGATATGTTATTAGGTTGTGGTGATTTATCACCAGGATATCTTGACTATTTATTAAATACGTTAATGCCTAAAATAAGTTATATGATTTATGGAAATCATGATAAGAAATATTTTAAAAATCTTTTTGAAGTTGAATTATCTGGATATTCAAAAATATATAAAGGGTTGTCTATTTTACATAGTCAATTAGTTAATGCAAAAAAAGATCTTGGAATAGAGTCGGATTTATATATAACAGGTTTTTCAGGAGCATTTTCTTATGGGAAAAAACCTTTTCATTTTTCTGAGAAAGATGTAAAACCATTTAAAAGAACATTGCAGATTAAAAAAACTTTTAATTTTATAAAAAATATTGATATTATAATTACTCATTCTATCCCAGGATTAGAAAATTTATTTGAAAAAGAAATTAGCTCGTATCATAAAGGTTCCAAAGTTATGGCGAACATATATAAAAAATTTTTTCCTAAAATATGGTTTTATGGTCACATTCATCCAAGATATACAGATCAGATTCTGAATTTTAGAGTACATCATAATGGAGAAATATCGTATTTGTTAAATGTTGTTCCATATAAATATGTTAAATATGATGAGAAAACAAAAGAAGCTATTGAAATAATAGGAGAAGAAGGAATAATTCAATTTAAGGATATTTATATTTAATAGTTTTTGGGGTGAGGATAATATGAATAATATGAGATATGATAGTTCTAAAGAATATAGAAATGCAAAAAAAATGGGCGAAAGAGAATTATTATATTGGGAAAGCAGAGGAAGAGATGGACATTTGCCATCGCTTGAAAATTTATTAAAAGATAAGAGTATTGTTAATGAGACATCGTTAGGAATTATTGAAGTGCCTATAAAAAAGATAAGAGGAACATTTTATGATTCACGAAGGAGTGCATTTGCCAAAAATTTTATGCCTTTATTAGAAGAGGATACAGAATTTGCTATAAAATGGATGAACCTTTTTGAAGCTCAACAGGAAGAAGGAATAAGAGATGCAATAGTAGCTTATGAATATTTAAATAAATTTTATGTAGTAGAAGGAAATAAAAGAGCAAGCGTGTTGAAATATCTTGATTCCCCATCTATAATGGCGAATGTTAAAAGACTTATACCAAAATATGATGAGATGGATTTGAATATACGTATATATTATGAATTTTTAGAATTTTATGAAAAAACAAAAATAAATATGATATGGTTTAAAAGAGAAGGTGGCTTTAAAGAGTTAGAAGAAATATTATTTGATTATATAAAGAAAAACAATGAAAATGCCGATGAGTTTTTTAGATTTTTCGAAAAATCAATATATTGGGAATTTAGAAAGGTTTATCATGAATTAAATGGAGAAAAGTTACCAATTACAACAGGAGAAGCTTTTTTATACTATTTAAAAAAATATGGTATAGAAAAATATACTTCAGAAAAAGAATTAAGATTAAGGCTGAAAACAGTTATTAAGGAATTGGAAGATATATATTTTGAAGAGAAAAAAATTTAATACAGGAAGTTTTCTCTCCATTTATAAAGTCTGCTGAAAAAAGATTAAATATTGCTTTTCTATACAGAAATTATATTGAAGAAAGCACATGGGTTCAGGCTCATGAATCAGGAAGAAAATATCTGGAAGAAGTGTTTGAAGGCAAAATAACAACATTTTATGTTGAGAATGTGAAAAAAAATAAGTCTTATGATGTAATAAAAGAATTAATTAATCAGGATTATAATTTAATAATAACAACCAGTTATGATTTTATGGATTCTACCTATAAAGCAGCGATAGAATTTCCAAATATAAAATTTTTAAATTGTGCAGGATATAAGAGTTATAGGAATTTATCTGTGTACTTTGGAAGAATTTATCAGCCAAAATTTTTAACTGGATTAATAGCGGGTGCTATGACAAGAAGCAATAAGATAGGTTATATTGCACCACATCCTCTTCCTTTATTTGTGAGAGGTTTAAATGCTTTTGCGATAGGAGTTAAGGTGGTAAATCCATATGCAAAAGTGTTAGTAAACTGGACAAATAAATGGATAGATCATGATATAGAAATCAAAAAAACATTGGAATTAATAAAAGAAGGAATTGATATTCTTTCAACAAACATGGATTCTGTTATTCCTCAAATTATAGCTGATAAACACAAAATTTATACAATAGGTTATAATGCAATAACAAGAGAAATTACACCTGATACATATATTGCATCTGCATACTGGAAATGGGGCAGATTTTATAAGAAGATTGTTAGCCGATTATTGAATAATGAGTGGATTGTAACAACAACAAAGCATCTTGAAGATTTGAGGAAATATTGGTATGGAATGGATAAAAAAATAGTAAAATTGTATAAAAACAAAGAAATAATTCCAGGGCAAACTGAAAAATTAATAGGGGTTATGAAAACATTAATAAAGAATAACGAGTTTGATATATTTAGTGGGCCATTGTATGATAAAGAAAATAATATGATAGTTGATAGAAATGAAAGTATTTTAGATGAGGACTTATTAAAAATGAATTGGTATCTTGATAATATTAATGGAGATTTACAAAAAGTAATTTTTAATACTGATACATAAAAATTTCTTAAGAGATTTCTACATTTGTCACAACAGTATACAAAAATTCGACAGTTGTCACATAAGTCACAGAATATGTTATAATTATTCCGGGGTGACTTTATGAATAAAAATAAGTTAAAATATATAATTGAATCATTATTTGATATGCCCATTAATAATAAAGAATTTCTTGTAAATCGAGAAAAAGAATTGCTTCATTTGAATAAACTGGCTTATTTTCAACCAATGGGAATTTTTGGTGTATGTGGAGAAACGGGTGTTGGAAAAACCACGACTTTAAATTTTATTGATGCAGAAAATACCAAAAGATTCCATATTTTAATAACAGAAAAAGATTCAAAAGAAATAATAATAGGAGATTTTTTATATAAACTTGCTAATTTAGTATTAAATTTAAAGAATAGAAAAATTAATAAGATAGCCAATGAATCAAAAAATTTTATAATAAATGAAATGAGTTATAATATATCTTATAGTGGTGGATTAAATCTTGCTGCTAATATTTCTTATGAAAAGACAGTTGACAATAAAAAAGGTTTAATATATATACAATAAAAGAATATATTGATAAGTTGTTGTCATTACTTGTTGAGGAATATGGAAAAATATTAATTATAATAGATGAATTAGACAAGGAAAAAAAGGAAGAAGTATTAAAAATTCTTGATTCATTAAAAAACATATTACTCAAGGAAAATATAGTTACATTTGTATCTCTGCCTTTTTCTATATATAGAGAGTATTCAAATGATCGAATGAGATGGAACGAAAGCGGTAATTTAGAAAATATATTTAAAGATATGATATTTCTTGATCCATTAACTATTGAAGATATTCAAAAAATGATTTTAAAAAGAATAAAAGAATATCCGGATTATTTTGATATAGATGCTTTAAATGAAATAGCTATTTTCAGTGATGGAAACCCAAGAGATGCTTTGTGGATAGCCCAACAAACAGCTTTGATTAATTCTGATAAGGATAGAATCAATAGATATATAGCAAAGGAAACTATAGGAAAGATAATTTCTCAGAATTTCAAAAAGACATTATCATTTACAGATATGCAAAAATTAATATTAAATGAAATAGCTAGTAATCCGTTGGATAAATCAACACTTGTTAAAAAGTTAGAAGGGAAAGTAAAACGCCAAACTGTTTATACATATATCAAACGTTTGATGAATGAAGGTATTATTATTGAAAATAACGGTATATTGTATTTACCGTCTAAAATCAAGTATTATATAGAAAATCTTTAATTTTACATCTGTCACAGGTGTATACAAAAATTCGACAGTTGTCACATAAGTCACAATCGAAATGGATATAGTAGTCTGTAAAATTTTGTTTGAATATTTTTCTTGGATGATAATAAATTACTAAAAAATTGATTGTTACTTTTTGATTTTTTATATGAATGATTAATTTTATTCTAATAAGCTTTAATAATTATTTTCAGTGATTTTTGATGTGGAATTTTGGAATAAAAATTCTTTTGTAATTTCTATTACAAAATTTAATATTTAATGGTTTGCTTTACTATAAAAAACCCTCTTCCTGATTTTTTACCTTATCAAGAAGAAGGGATATTTTTTCTATTTACATAAATCATTTAAGCCCTCGTCAATTTATGGTCTTTCATGTTTTTAAATTTTAAATTTTAAAGTAATTGAATTTAACTTTTCAGCTAAATCGCTTAGTTTTTGACTTTCATTTGCAACTTCTTCAGAACCACGTCTTTCCTGTTCAATAGATGAAACTATACTTCTTATTTTTTCAGAAATTTCAGTTATGCTTTTAGCAACATTCGCTGTGGCACTTGCCATTTCTTCTGTTGATGCACTTTGTTCTTCTGTAGAAGCAGTGATATTTTCGGCAAGTTGTTTTACAACATCAATCTTATTAGCAATTTCATGAAATTGTTGATAAGCTTTTTGAATAACAATTTTAGTATTTTCAACTTCACCGTGAGCTTCTTTAGTTGCATCATTTGCATTATTTGCATTATTCTGAATTTCTTTTAATATATCAGCAATGTTATCAGTTGCCTTTTTGCTTTCTTCAGCGAGTTTTCTTATTTCCTCTGCAACTACTGCAAAACCTTTTCCGGCTTCCCTGCTCGTGCAGCTTCTATTGCTGCATTTAAAGCTAATAAATTTGTTTGTTCTGTTATACTACCAATTGTTTCTAAAATCTCTCCTATATTTTGAGCTTTATTAGCTAATTCGGAAACTATTATTTCTACATTTTTAGTTTTTTCAGATACATTGTGAATACTATTAACAATATTTTCCATACCTTGTTGTCCTTCAATAGCAAATTGTGAAGTTTCTTCAGAACTATTTAACATTTCCTGGGCGGATTTAGATATATCTTGTGAATTTGCAGCAATTTCTTCTACACCTGATGAAACTTGTTCTATAGAAGAGGATAATACTTCTGTATTTTCTTCTATAATTTCTGATTGAGAAGAGATTTTTTCTATATTAACATTATTTTCCTCAGAAATAGTAGCCAGGTCTGTTGAAGAATCATTTAATTTTTTAGAAATTTCAACGATATTTTCCATAGAACGTTTTAAATTATCAATTGTTTTATTTAATGATTTTGCTAATATAGCGATTTCATCTTTTCCTTTTATCTCTAATTTTACAGTTAAATCACCATTTGATACTTTTTCAAATACTTTTACAGCCTCTTTTAAAGGATTTACAAGTTTGTTTGTAAATAAGATACTTGTAATTATACTTAAAACAAGTATTATAACCAATATTATAATACTTGTTTTGACTAATTTTTTAATACTATCATTAGCTTCACTATAATCGATTTCACCTATTAACGCCCATTTTAATTCATTATATTCAAAAGGAAGATAAGCGCTTATGACTTTTATGCCTCTATAATTATTTATTATATCCCAACCTGTGTTACCCTTTAATGCCTCTCTTACAGATTTCGTTTCAACCTTTCTTTTTAATATTGTATTTTCTTCAAACCTGGAGTTGCTTCTCATCAAATAATCTGGTCCAACTACATATGTTTCTCCAGATTCTCCCATACCTGTTCTTTCTTGAAGAATATAATCAATTTTATTAATAGGTAATTGTACAATAAGATATCCTATTGTTTTATTATCTTTTTTTAAAGGAGTTCCAGCAAATGCAGCAGGGGAACCACTTGATGGATCATATGGTTCAAAATCGACATAATGCACTTTATCATCATTAGAGTTTTGCAATATTCTAAATAATTTTGCTAAATTGGTGTTTTTCCATTTTCCTTTTAATAGATTAGTTGCAAAATCTTTTTCCTTAAAATATGTATAAGTAACGTCACCATCTGTTCCTACAATAAAAACATCATAAAAGCCTTTATCATCAACAAATGTTTTCACTATATTGTGAAATACTTTATGTAACTCATTATATTCTTTTAATTTATTTTTATATTCCCAGAAAGCTCAAAGAGCTTATATTTTTCACCAATTGGATATGGATTATTTGTAATATAAGCATTTTGAAGTATTTCTGTAGGTTCCCCGATATTCTCTTCAATTTCATGAAAAGAATGTTTGAATTTTATAGTAAAATCAATAATGTCTTCTCTTTTGGAATTTATTAATAGAAATTCATCAATACTATTAAAATATTGATTAAGCAATAATTCAGATTTTTTCGAAACAGCTTGTAATTTTTTTGCATTCGATTCAATCAATGCTTTAGAAGATATGTCTATTGTAAATAAAGTAATTATACTCACTGCTAGAATATTTATTAATAATACTAAAGATAGAATTTTCCCCGATAACTTCATACTATCCTCCCCCTTTTTTGTTAGTAAAATTTAGTTAACAAATTATATAATAAAATTATATATTCTGTCAACAAGTAAATTAATAGATATATTATATTTTAAATAAAAAACCCGGGAGAAATATTCTCCCGGGTTTTGATTATTATTAGTCAGCGTAATTTACGAATTTTCCTCTTTTGAATTTAACTGCTGCTTGTGCTGCTGCTAATCTTGCAATTGGAACTCTGTATGGTGAACAACTTACATAATCTAATTGTGTTTTGTGGAAGAATTCAATTGATTCTGGATCTCCACCGTGTTCACCACAAACACCTAATTTTAATTCTGGATTTACTGATCTACCATAATCTTTTGCGATTTTAACCATTCTTCCAACACCTGTTTGATCAACATGTTTGAATGGATCTTTTTCGTAAATGCCTTTTTCAATGTAATCATTGATAAATTTACCATAGTCGTCTCTTGAGAAACCTAATGTCATTTGTGTTAAGTCATTTGTACCAAAGCTGAAGAATTGTGCAACTTCTGCAATTTCGTCAGCAGTGATAGCACCTCTTGGAACTTCGATCATTGTACCAACTTTGTAATCTAAATCAACGCCAGCTTCTTCAATTAATTTATCTGCAGTTTCTCTAACAATTTTATCTAAGTATTTTAATTCATTAACTGTTCCAACTAATGGAATCATAATTTCTGGTTTAACTTTTTTACCTTCTTTAACCATTTCAATAGCAGCCATAATAATAGCTTTTGTTTGCATTACAGCAACTTCTGGATATGTAATAGCTAATCTTACACCTCTATGTCCATCATTGGGTTGAATTCATGTAAGTTTTCAACGATTTCTTTTAATTCTTCAACTGTGATTCCTAATTGTGGAGCTAATTCTTTCATTTGTTCTTCATCTTGTGGTAAGAATTCGTGTAAAGGTGGATCTAATAATCTGATTGTTACAGGGAACCCTTCCATAGCTTCAAATAATCCTTTGAAATCTTCTTTTTGCAATGGTAATAATTCTTCTAAAGCAGCTTCTCTTTGTTCTACTGTTTTGGATACAATCATTCTTCTCATTTTTTGAATTCTGTCGCCTTCAAAGAACATATGTTCTGTTCTACATAATCCAATACCTTCAGCACCAAAGTTTCTTGCTACTTTAGCATCTCTTGGAATATCTGCATTAGCTCTTACACCTAATACTCTAATATCATCAGCAAATGCTAATAATTCAGCAACTTCGCCTTCTAAACCTTGTGGTTTGATTGTTTTTACTTTACCTAAATAAACTTTACCAGTTGTACCATCTATAGAAATCCAATCTCCATCTTTTACTTTAACGCCTCTTGCTTCAAATTCTTTTGCTTCTTCATCAATAACAATTTCTTCAGCACCAACAATAGCTGGTTTTCCCATACCTCTGGCAACAACAGCAGCGTGTGATGTCATACCACCTGTAGCTGTTAAGATACCTTCAGCAGCGTTCATACCTCCAACATCTTCAGGACTTGTTTCTGGTCTAACTAAGATAACTGGAGTACCTTCTTTAGCTAATTCTTCTGCTTCATCTGCACTGAATACAACTTTACCTGTTGCGGCACCTGGTGAAGCTGGTAAACCTTCTCCAATTTCTTGAGCTTTTTTGATTTCTGCTTCGTCAAATGCAGGGTGTAACAATTTATCGATTTGGTCTGGTGTTACTCTCATAACAGCTGTAGCTTTATCGATTAAACCTTCTTTAACCATATCTACAGCAATTTTGATAGCAGCTTTTGCTGTTCTTTTTCCTGTTCTTGTTTGTAAGAAGTATAATTTTCCTTTTTCAACTGTAAATTCGATATCTTGCATATCTTTATAGTGATTTTCTAACATATCCATAATATCGATTAATTGTTTATATACATCAGGCATTATTTCGTTTAATTTTTCTAATGGGTAAGGTGTTCTGATACCAGCAACAACATCTTCACCCTGTGCGTTAGGTAAGTATTCACCATATTTTACTTTTTCACCTGTATTAGGATCTCTTGTGAAACATACACCAGTTCCACTATCTTCACCCATGTTACCGAATACCATCATAACAACATTAACAGCTGTACCTAATAATTCTCCTTCTTTGATTCCATTGATAGCTCTATATTTTATAGCTCTTTCATTCATCCAGCTACCAAATACAGCTTCGATAGCGATCCATAATTGTTTTTTAGGATCTTGTGGGAATTCTTTTCCTGCTTTTCTATAAATTTCTTTGTATAATTCAACAACTTTTTTGAAATCGTCAGCTTCTAATTCGATATCTAATTTAACACCTTTTTCTTCTTTTACTTTATTTAAAGCTTCTTCAAAATCATGGTGAGGAATTTCTAATGCAACATCACCAAACATTTGCATGAATCTTCTATAAGCATCATATGCAAATCTTGGGTTTCCTGTATTTTTTGCTAAAGCTTCTACTGTTTCATCATTTAAACCTAAGTTTAAGATTGTATCCATCATACCAGGCATTGATACAGCAGCACCTGATCTAACAGATACTAATAATGGATTATCTTTATCTCCAAATTTTTTACCTGAAACTTCTTCTAATCTTTTTAATGCAGCTTCAACTTCTGCTTCTAATGTTTCTGGAATGATCTATCATGTTTCCAATAATAGTCACAAACTTCTGTTGTGATTGTGAAACCTGCAGGAACTGGTAATCCCATTCTTGCCATTTCTGCAAGGTTTGCACCTTTACCACCGAGTAAGTTCTTCATTTTTGCGCTACCTTCAGCGATACCACCGCCGTAGAAATATACCATCTTTTCCATGTGTTTCTCCCTCCTTATCAAATGTAAAAGGTTAATTTTCGTTTTTTAATTCTCTCATCATTAATTCATGAATAGCTTTTCTTGGAGCTTTATTTAAATAAAGAACTTCATAAGTCTTTTCAGTTATAGGCATTTCTATGTTTAAATTTTTAATTTCTTCATATAATGCCTTAACGGTATAAACACCTTCAGCTACCATGTTCATATTTTCTATTATTTCATCTAATTTTTTTCCTCTTCCAATCATTTCACCAACATATCTGTTTCTACTATGTTGACTGGTGCAGGTTACAATTAAATCACCAAGTCCAGCTAAACCAGAAAATGTATCTTTTTTTGCCCCTTTTTTACGCCATATCTTGTTATTTCTGCAAGTCCTCTTGTTATTAATGCAGCTTTTGAATTATCCCAGCCACCAATACCATCTATAATACCTGCAGAAATTGCTATTACATTCTTTATTGCTCCACCAAGTTCTACGCCTATTATATCATCATTTGTATATACTCTAAAAGAAACATTGCTAAAGTTTTCCTGGACTACTTTTGCTAATTCTAAATTTTTGGAAGCAGCAACAATACTTGTTGGTATATCTCGCGCAACCTCTTCAGCATGACTTGGGCCACTTAATGCAACATATTTTATAGGAGCTTCAAATACTTCTATTAAGATTTCACTAATACGTTTTTGCGTATGGATTTCTAATCCTTTAGCTAAATTAACAAGAATTTGATCTTTGTAAAATGGTTTAATCTTTTTGCAACTTCTCTAATAGCTTGTGTTGGTATAGCTAATACCAATAATTCCGAATTAGATATTACTTCTTCTAAATTTAAGGAAGGGATTATTGATTTTGGTATTGAAATTCCAGGTAAAAATAAGGATTTTCCCCATTTTTTAAAGCATCAACAACATGAGAATCTCTTGTCCATATTCTAACTGTGTGTCCATTATTTAAAAGTATTTTTGAAATAGCTGTACCCCAGCTTCCAGCACCTATTATTCCTATATTCATAATGTTCCTCCTTAATTATATCATATCTTTTATGATAAATTGAGTGTTCAAGCTTTTGTTACTTTCTTTTACTATAAAATAACTTATTTGGGTTCTTTTTAAAAATTTTGTTTTGTTTTTAACAGTGGTTCTTTTTACGGTATGTTTCCAGCTTCCAAGATTACAATAAAACACTTCCTCATCGTTATTATTTGGGAAGATTTCATATGTTGGAACATGAATATGTCCCATAATAATTCCTGAAGTTTAGAAGGTATAACAATATCCTCATTAGCATAACCTATGCAATATTTTTTAGGTATAGTTCTATTTTTGTATAATATTTTTTTACATTTTCCATTAGATAATTTGTCTTTTTTGCTCCGCGTAAAGAACTTATTACTCTCACAAGATTTTCTCCAAATTTGATACCACCAATTTTGTTAATGAATAAATAAGAAAAAATATGCATTAAAGGATAATTTGTTTTTAGCCATTCTTTTGATTCTTTGCTTCTGACAAATTGTACAAACATATCAATCCATTTGTATTCCAGATCCAGGCCTATAGAGTATTTTTTTCTTATTTCTTCAAGCCATAAAAATATATCCATTTTGGGTTCTATATTATCGTAATCCATTAAAATTTCATCAGGTAAGACTTTTAAAACTTCGCTATCAAAATATTTTGAAATAAATTTTTCCATTATCTCACCATAAGGAGGCAAGATTTTCCCACTTTTGGTTAATGTTAATCTGTTTAATGCATCAAATTGATTACCGTGTATAATAAAAAGTTCCCATTTATCATCATAATAATATGGATGTATTTCTATCTTTTTTCCTAAAAAATCCTTAAATCTATTTTTGATTTTTTCATCGAATAACAAATAATAATCATGGTTTCCAACAATATAATGTATTGTATTTTTTTGTGAATATTTTCTAAAAGTTTTTATTAAAGCACTGTGATTATTTTCGATTTCAGAAAGTATATAATTAAAATCAATATTTTTTATAATTTCGTTTACATCATTTATTTTTCCATTGTTTTCATATGACTGAAGTATTTCAAATCCATCACCTACAATATATAATTCATTGTTTGACTCTTCGTTTAAATCCTCTAAAATTTTAATTAATTCATTATCATATCTGAAATCGTCTTTTTTACTTCCATTTCCAATATGTAAATCACTTAAATATAGTTTAGTCAATATTCTCACCCGACTTTTTTTCCGCTTTTTTCCTTTCCTGCCATATTTTTGAAGCTTCTTCTCGAGAGATTTTTTTATTCCAAAATAGCCAGGGTTTTCTATTTGATATTTTTGAAACAACACGTTTTATTGCTTTATGAGAAGAAATATTATAATCTCTTTCGGCAATTTTCAATATTAAAAAAGCATCATATATTAAATCGCCAATTTCTTCTTCGAGGTTATCAAGATCGTTCTTATTTAAAGCCTCTTCTATTTCTTTAATTTCAGAAGAGGCTTCATTTATCATAATATTAAGGTTTATAGATTTAACCCATGGGCATTTATCTATATTCCGTTGTACTATATCACATAGTTTTTCAAATTCATTGAAAAAATCTTTATCCATAAATATCTCCTTAATAGTTTAAATATAAATCTTCTGGTATATTAGAAATGGCACCATATTCTAATAGGTTTTTTAAATATAAATCTATTTCCTTTTTAATATCTTTAGTATAAAAGATTTCAGATCTTGAAGCAGCTTTTTCTAATACTACTTTTGGCATAGTTTGCATTATCTTAAATACGTAATCTATAGCCTCATTAAAATTGTTTTTATAGAAATCATTTGCAGAAAATTCATAGGCTTTTAAGACACGTCTGACAAAATTAGGGTTTTCTTCAAATTTTTTGTTTGATACAAACACACCAGCTACAGGAATTCTTTCGTCCTTTAAGTTAAATAAATTTGCGTATAATTTTTGAAAATCCATTTGAACTCTAATTTTTCCTTTTGTTTTTATTTCTGCAAGTGATACAAAAGGTTCTGGCAAAACAGCAATTGTTTCTTTGCCTGAGGCCAGTAACTGAATTATTTCTGGACCACTGGTAACATATACTATTTTAAAATCTATGTTTTTCATTTTTTTAATGCTTTTTAATATAACATCAGCAGTTTGGCCAGGGCCATGAAGAGTGACAATTCTCTTACCGGCAAGGTCCTCGACACTAGTTATTTTTTGTGATGATATAAGATAAAAAGTTTTCCATAAAGAAACACCTGCTAATTTATATTTTGCACCTTTGTTTATTAATTCTACCCCTAAAGCTACAGGTAAAACAATAAAGTCAGCCTGTTCTTTTAGAACTAATGTTTGAGCCTGGTCGAGGTTTCTCCAATAGTATGTTTGTAATGTTGGAACTTTATTAATATATAATCCAGCGGCGGGTAGCAATGTAGGTCCTAATGGATTATAAAATGTTCCAGCAAATATTGCTACGCTTAAAATCAACAACAAAAATAAATTAAATTTTTTCATATAAAACACCTCCTAATATAAGTTTTCTGTGATTTTCTTTGTATAATTAAAAATATTTGATGAGATATAAAAAGTTATTTCTATGTTTGACATATAACCATTTAATGGGAAATGGTCAAAAATAAATATGTTATCCTTTCTTTTTAGATATTTATCTAGCTTATCATTTATCAAAATTTCTGTTTTGTCGGTTTTCACAATTATTTTATTAATACTAATATTGCTGGCAAAATTGGTATTCCCATCTTGAATGGCAAAGGATAAATATATTGAATTATTTATGTCTTTATCTATAAAAATCAATTTTCGTGGAACGCTTATAACATTTATTTCAAGAGTTCCATTTAATTTTTTATTGTTATAATAAAATTCCACTTCATATTTTCCAGGATAGACATTAGAAGTAATTTCTATATTGTTGTCTTTTATATTTATTTTTGGGTTTAATATGCTATTAGAAATAATCTTATATTTAATATTATATAGTTTTGTTATATTATCAAACTTGTCCAGAAGAGTATATCTAATAACAGTATTTTTGGGTGGAAAATGTGAGGAATCGTCATAATAAGTAGCAAGATATATAACATTTTTTTCAAATTTAATAGTATCTGGGTTTCCAGAAATAATTTTAAATGATATGTTTTTTTTGATTATGTTATTTATTTGTAATGTAAAGATATATTTTCCTGGTTTTGTAATATTATATAATTCTAATTCATAGTTTTCATTATCGATTTTTTTTATGGTATTTTTCACATAAGGAAATATAGAAATATTATCGAAAGGTTTGATTACTTTATTTCCATATTGATCCGTATAATATAGTTTAAAAGGTATTTTTATTTTTTTTGATGCAAAAAAAATGTTTTTAGATGTTTCCAGATTTAAATTTTCTGGTTTATCAGGGGTTAAAGTTAAAGTTAATGAAGTGGATATATCAGAATGATAAAATACTATTGTATATGTTCCAGCTGCTGTGAAGTTGCTGAAATCTAAATAATCTTTATAGAATTTTATTGTTGCATTTGTTGTTTCGGGATTATTCTGATTTTATCTATAATTTCTGAAGGTGTTGGTGAATACGTATTTGAAACATAAACTTTAAAAGGTGTTCTAAACCTTTTAGAAACAATGAATTTGTTATTTTTTATAGATACATTGAATTTTTTATTATTTTTAACTATTTCATTAAAGTTTTTTTCTTTGAGAGAAAAATTAAAGATTGAACAACTTTGAAAAATTAAAAGTACTAAAAGAAATATAAAGAAATAATATTTTTTCATATTGCACCCCATAGTTTATCTGCTATAATATTATACAATAAAAATTACTAATTTTAAAGGAGGAAAAAATGACACATAAAAATGAACAGAGATTGATATTTTTTACAATATTTTTTCTTGCTATAGTCGTAAATTCTATTCCACCGTTAATGACCACATTGCAATCCAATTATTCAATATCAATAGGTATTTCATCTTTTATACCTCTTTCAAGAACAATAGGGAATATTATTGTTTCTATTGTTGGCGCATTTGTTATTGCTATACTGGGGTTAAGAAGCAGTATATTAATTGGACTAGGTTTTGAAATAATAGGTATAATTTTATTTATTTATTCTTATAATGTTTATATTTTAATAATTTCAATGTTTTTATAGGAGCATCAATGGGACAAACAATTTTGTCTTTAATTTCAATGTTTGACCATTTGCCAGAAAAATATCAAAGATATGGCCTGCTTCATTCTTTTTTTGGATTTGGCGGTATAGCTGGACCTTTAATAATTTCTTATATCTTAAAAAATAATTTGAATTATAAAATACCATTTTATTTTTACCTTGGTGCATTTTTGTTTATATTTTTATTTATGATGATAAGAAAGGCACCAGAAAATGTTAAATATCAAGCATACAATATTTTAGAAGCATTTGGGGTAATGAGAAAAAAATTTGTTTTGTATATGATAACAATATTTATTCTATACTCCGGTTCTGAAATTGGTATAGTTACATGGTCATCAAATCTTTTTTACAATCATTTCCGTTATTCCAAAGAATATGCTTCTATTTTATAAGCATGTTCTGGGTCTTTTTTACAATTGGAAGGGTACTAACTGATTTTCTATATAATAAATTAAAGATGAAAATTACATTGATTTCTGCTCTTTTTTCTGCATCTGCACTATCTTCAATTTTTTTTCTTGGAAAATATTCACCATATATTTTTTCGATTCTTGGAATTCTATTGGGCCAATTTTTCCAGCTACACAAAAATATTTGAATTCAAATTTATCACATAGAGAAGTTGGATTAGTTTCAGGTATGGTTTCAGTTGGTATTGGATTGGGTGCAGCATCAATAACAACTGCTATGGGATTTATAGGTGATTATTCGATAGTATATAGTTATTTGATTCCAATAATTTCATTTATTTTAGTCTCTATAATTTCAATGAAAGTAATCAAATTAAAAAAATAAGCGTAATTTTCAAAAAAATAATTTTTGATGTTTATAAACAGGAATATTTACTGCCAATAACTTGATAGATTAAATAATAGAACTATGAAAAAAATTTCAAAGATGGTATAGTATAGTGGAAATAATTTTTGGAGGTGAAAAAATGTTTAGTTTTTTTAAAATTGATAAAATACCGGAAGATTATGATTTTTTAGATATTATGGTTGTAGATATATATGGAAAGTTAAAACATGTGACTTTACCTAAAAGTTATGTAAGTGAAAAAATTTTCAAAGAAGGAATAGGTTTTGATGCGTCTAATTATGGATTTGCAAAGGTTACAGATTCAGATATGGTTTCAATTTCTGATTTCGATAAAATATATCTGGAAGAAAATGAGGGAATGAAAATTATTCATATATTTTCAGATGTTATAAGTCCATCTACTGGCGAATTTTTTGATCAATATCCAAGAAGCATAGCAAAAGAGACGTTGAAAAATATTAAAAAATCAGGAATTGCAGATGATATTAAGATGCTTGTTGAACTAGAATTTCATATTTTTGATGAAGTCAGCTATAAAACATCGGAAACAGAATCGTACTATAGTGTGGAAAATTCTGAAGGATTGGGAGAAGGACATGATTATCCAAAAGCATATGGTTCTGCATACCATTTAAATGATCCATATGATATACATTTTCAACTAAGAAATGAAATAGTTAAGGTTTTAGAAAATGCTGGAATACCTGTAAAATATCATCATCATGAAGTCGGAATTGCCCAACATGAAATAGAATTAAATTTTATGAGTTTAGTTGATGCTGCTGATAATGTTACTTTAGCAAAATATTTAATTAGAAGAGTAGCGAATGAATATGGATTATATGTAACTTTTATGCCAAAACCATTATATAATATGCCCGGTAATGGTATGCATGTTCATCAATATCTTGAAAAAGAAGGCAAAAGCTTATTTGTAGGAGATGCATTGTATAATTTGAGCGATTTAGCTTTAAATTATACAGCCGGTATTTTACATCATAGTTTAAGTGGATCACTACTTGCATGGTCTAATCCTTCAACAAATTCATACAAAAGATTAGTTCCCGGGTTTGAAGCGCCAATATCTGCATCTTTTTCAAAAGGAAGTAGAAGTGCTGCTATTAGAATACCTGGATATTTAAGCAAAGCTGATACAAGAATAGAGTTTAGGACGGGTGATGCCACGGCAAATGTATATTTCTTTTTGTCTGCTATGGTTTTGGCAGGAATTAATGGTATTGAAAATAAATACGATCCAGTAAAAATGGGATTTCATTCTAAAGGGGAAAATGAGAAGGAATTTCCATTAAATTTAAAAAATGTTATGAAAGGTCTCAAAGAAGATAATGAATATTTAAAAACATTTCCAAAATCTTTGATAAATAAATGGATAGAAACAAAAGAAAAAGAAGCGAATATGATATATTCAATTCCTATACCAAAAGAATTTGAGCTATATTTTGAGTTATAACAAAAAGAGAGGCTCTCTGCCTCTCTTTTTGCTATATTCCTAATAATCTTTCAATTTTAGCTTTGTCAAATCCAACAATAGTTTGATTACCTATTTCTATAACTGGAACACCCATTTGTCCTGTTTTTCTTACCATTCTTTCAGCAGCTTTTTGGTCTTTTTCTACATTGTATTCTTTAAAAGGAATACCCAATTCCTTAAAAAATCTTTTTGCTTTTTTGCACCATGGACATCTTGATGTTGTATATATAGCAATTTTTACGTGAGCCACACAAACCCCTCCTTAATATTATATACAATTTGTATATATCTAAATGTATTTATGCCATATAATATTTAAAAATAGAAGCATTTTTTGTTAAAAATAAAAAAATCTTCCCGAAGGAAGATTTTTAATCTACATTGTATTCCTTAACAGGAATTATCTTATCTAATCTAACAATTTCGATTACCTTTTTTACATTTTCATTTCTTACATTATGAAGCTCCATAGAGCCTCCTTTTTTCTTATAATTCATGAAAAAGTATAAAATTCTTCCCAATCCGCTACTATCGATATAGTCTAAATCTGACATATCTATAAATATTCTTTTTATTCCATTTTCTGCTAATTCATTTAATTCATCTCTTAATTCTTCAGAGTTATTTATGTCGATTCTTCCTTGTAAAAAATCGTTGCACTATTTCCATAAATTTCTTTTTTCATAATATTCCTCCTTCCATTATTACATTTTATTATATCACAAAAAATTATAATTTTTTAAATACGATAGCACTTTTTTCTGGTATATTTCCTTTTATTATGCCATTATATACTTCGATTTCTTTAAATTCAACATTTTTTGTACTAAAAACAACTTGCAATTTCCCATTTTTTATTTCTGAAATCCAGACAGGAATTTCAAGCTCATATGGTGTATCATTGATATTAATTATAACTACTATATATTCATCATTATTCCAGATACCATAAGATACAAAACCTTTGTCCCATTTTAAAAATTCAATAGAACCATTTCTTAAAGAAAAGTGCTCTTTATAGAATTGTATCATATTTTTCATAAAAGTCAAACGTTCTTGATATTCTTTTTCATTTAATTTATTCCATGGAAAAGTTCGTCTATTATCAGGATCTGTCCAGCCGGCCAAGCCTATTTCATCACCATAATATAATCCAGGAGCGCCAGGAAGTGTGAATGACATCAAATAACCAATTTTAAAAATATCCCAGTCAATTCCGTTTTCCGCTTCATCATGTCCATTAATATGAGCTCTTCCAACTTTTTTTGTTGTTCTGGTAGCCCATCTTGAATGATCATGATTACTTAATTGATTTAATGAAACATATTTAGAATTCAGTGGTAATTGACTCCAGGCCCATCTTAAATGATTAATAAACCATTCGGAATTTCCTATTAATTCAGGTTTGAAATCATCATTATGTTTTTCTGTACCTGTTAAAAAATAACTAATTGGATCCATAGAACCAATATAATTCATGACGCCATCCCAGGATAAACTTTCAATCCATTCACGAGGAGATTCATAATCTTCTGCAAAGATAATAGCCTCTTTGTTAGCTTTTTTTACAATTTTCCTGAAATATCTCCAGAAGGTTTTATTAAGTTGTCGGCTTTTTCCCAGATCCCTTGCAACATCAAGGCGCCAACCATCAGCATTAAAAGGATAGCTTACCCACTTTTCACCAATTTTAGAAATATATTTCCATAGTAACATTGTTTTGTCATAATTTAATTTTGGCAATGATTTATAACCCACCAGCCTTCATATCCATCTTTGTTCCAGTAAAAATATTCAGATTCAGGAACATTTGGGTCATTAGCAACGCCAACATCTTCACCGTATATTTTATATTCATTGACCCATTTATGATAAGAACCACAGTGATTAAATACGCCATCTAAGACTATTTTTATATTTCTTTTATGGGCCTCATCAACTAACTTTTTAAATAGGTTATCGCTTTCAATTAAATTTTTTTCAGAAGTAGTTCTAACTTTATATTTTTCTTTCAAATTATCAGTATCTTCAACAATTACTCCTAAATGAGGGTCAATATGTTCATAATCCTGTGTGTCGTATTTATGTGGACTCGGAGATACAAAAATAGGATTTAAATAGATAACCTCAATTCCCAGTTCTTTCAGATAATCTAATTTATCAATTATACCCTGTAAATCCCACCGTAAAATTCTTTATGACCTTTGGTAGGATGAGGTAATTCATTCCATTGCTTTTTTCTTATAGGTTCTCCATCATAAATATATTCTCCGTCTACAGGGTCATTTGTAGGATTTCCGTTGTTGAATCTATCCGGGAATATTTGATAATATACAGCTCCAATAGCCCATTCTGGAACTTCAAATTCAGGAATAATAACAAAGTCTTCAATATGCCTATTTTTTACAACGCCTCTTGAATCATATTTTATTTTTTTTCTGCGTTCGATAAAATCTATTTCAAAATGGTATCTTATATATCTTTCAGTTAGCTTGAATTTTGTTGAAAAATACCAGAATAATTCGTTTTCTCGCTCTAAATGCATAGGGGTATGTTTATATCTATTTGAATTTTTTTGTGTTAAAAGATATAGATTTCCAGAAACTTCGCCATACTTTTTTGGAACCCTTATTTTAATAGTAATTTCGTCTCCGATTTTAGGACTGGTAGGATTAAAAAAATTTTCACTCTGATCGGAGTATATACCAAGAATCATACAATCATCCTCCAATATTTTCTAATTCCTGTAATTCAAGAATTATATTATTTTCTCTTTCTGAAATATTTTCCAATTGTTTTTCTAATATAGATTTTTCTTTCTCCAATTCTATCAATTTTTGATAATTTTCTGAATAAGAATACATTAATTCTTCTATTTCTTCAATTTTTAATATAATTTTTTCAAATGTTTTTTCCAGTTTTTCTTTTCTCTTTTTAATGATTTGATTTTATTTTTATTTTTTTAGATGTTTCAAAATCTATATTTTTTTATTTTCTTTTTTATTTTAAACGAATCATTTAGTAACTCTGGAAGAACTGAATCAAAAGATTGATATTCCAATAAAACTCCATTTTTTATTAAGAATAATCTATCAGAAATATTTTTTATTAAATTTTCATCATGTGAAACCATTATTATAGCACCTTTGAAGTCTTTTAATGTTTCTTCTAATGTTTGAACTGTAAAAATGTCAAGATGGTTTGTAGGTTCGTCTAAAATCAAAACATTTGGTTTTTGTAAAATCAATTTTGCAAGAGCTAATCTTGTTAATTCACCGCCGCTAAGTGTTTCTACACTTTTAAATACAGAATCTCCTGCAAATCCAAAACGACCAATATATTTTCTTACTTCAAAATCCTGCCAATCCGGAACATCTTTCCAGATAATGTCCATCACATCTAGGGATTTGTTTAACGATGAAATAACCTGATCAAGATATCCAACTTTAATAGTATATCCCCAATTTATTATTCCATTTTTTGGAGATAACTTACCCATGAGCAGTTTTAACAATGTGGATTTTCCGCAACCATTTTTTCCTAAAATAGTAATTTTTTCACTTTCGTTAATTTCAAAATTTATATTTTGTAAAATTAATTTATTATCATCATATCCAAATTTGAGATTTTTGACTTCTAAAACCTTATAACCAGTTCTTTTGGGTTCCGGGATTTTTATTTTAATAACCTTTTCTTCCTTTAATGAATCGATTTCTTCGTATTCTTTGATAAGCTTATCTCTAAGCATTTCACGAAACTTTGCCTGTTTCATCATTTTTTCAGTTCCCCATTTTCTAAAACGTTCGATCATTGAATTAAGCCTTTCAATTTCTTTTTGGAGATTTTGTTTTCTGCTGGTTATATTCAATAACATGTTTTTTCTATTGCTTAAATATTGATTATAATTACCTTTGAAATCCCATACTTTAAAATTATTTATTTCCCAGAATCGATTTGCAAGTTCACTTATGAACTTTCTATCATGAGAAACAAATATCAATGCACCTTTATAATTCTTTAAATAATTTATAAGCCAATTAATAGAGAATATGTCTAAATGATTGGTAGGTTCGTCCAATATCAACAGATTATAATCTCCAGCTAAAACTCTACCCAAACCCAGTCTTGTTAATTCACCACCGCTTAAAGAGCTTATTTTTCTTTCCCATTCAAATTCTTCAAAACCCATTCCTTTTAATACGGCTCTTACTATTTTGTTTTTCATTTCTTCATTAATACTTTTTTCAATTTCTTTTAATACATAATCATATAATGTCAAATTTAATTCATCTGTTCTAAATTGTTTTAAATATCCCAATTTTAAATTTTTGGTTTTAAATATATTACCTTCAAGTGGTTCTATTTCTCCATTGATAATTCTTAACAATGTAGTTTTTCCCGAACCATTTGGACCAATAAGTGCAATTCTGTCATGTTCGTAAACAGATAAATTGACATCATAAAAGATGTCTTGATTTCCGAAATTATGAGAAACATTCTCTATTTTAAAAAGCATTAATTTCACCTCACTGCACAATTATAACATTAAAATTTTGAATTTAAAAATTCCAAGAAAATACTTATTGGTTTCAACTGGTAACCATGAAGGATCAAATTTAAAGAAATCCTTTATTTTAACGACTTTTATGTAACCGCCGCCTTCAATAGGACCGGTATGATATATTAGATAATTTTCATTATTATAAGAAATATAAACCATTAGATGATAGGGGAATGAGGGGTCTTCTGGGTGAAAAAAAGCCAGAATATCTCCTGATTTTGCTTTGTTTATGTCTTTTGAGATAAAATCAAAATTGAATTCTATTAGATATCTTGCGGTAACGTAATCTGAAAAATCTTTATCGATAGTATCAGGATTAAATACACCGGATCTTTTTCTAAATAATTTAATTCCGATATATGGAACATCTGGATAATTATATTTCAAATCCTTAAAAACAGGACCGTTATAATTATTTTTGATAATCCATTTTTCATCGTGTTTTTTTAATGTTTCTTTATAGGCATATCTAATTAAACCAGCACAATCACTATAATTTTCTGGCAAGTTATTTTCTAAAGCAATGTTTATAACGATATTGGAAAACCAATTTCTAAATAGTTTGCTTTCTTCTTCATTAAGTTCAAGAGAATCTTCGAATCCATTTAAATTTTTATCTATGGTATATAATTATTTTTACAACTGGTGTCTATAAAATAATAAATAATAATGTGATTAGTATATAAAATCTTTTCATATTAAAACCCAGATTTTTAATATATATTTCCTGGTATTGATAATTCATTTTAAGGAAATTAGTTAAATAATAATGGTAAAGTTCATGAATTAATGTTTTTCTAAAAATTTTCAAATTTTTCAGTATGGTAAATGGTTCAGTAATAATAATATTTTCATCTGGTATATAAACAGCCGCTTTTGAATACGGCTGCCCTGTAAGTAAATTGTATTCATGTAATGACTCCGTTTCTATAATTAATACTTCAAAATATTCATTAAAATTATAATCCAGATTAAAATCATAAGGATAAAGATATATATTATAGCCAAAGGATATAAAACTAATTATTAAGGATATTAATATTAAAGATTTTCGAACTGCCATAAACACCGCTCCAATACATGGAATAACCTACAGTATGTAATAGTGTATAATTTCCGATTGCTGTAGGTTTCCAATAATATTCAAATGTTCCATCATTGTAGCCATTTGCAAAGAATGAAATTTTATTTTTCTTAATTTGATATGCACTATACCAGTAATTCCATTCATTATACCAATTATAATAAAATTTATAAGATGGTTTAATAGTATTTTCGTTGTAATTGTTTAATATCTGTGAGGCTCCTATAAATGGATCTTCAAATATCAAATATGCAGGAATTTGTGAATGGAAATGTATTTTTGTTTTTAAAATATCTGATATGTATAATTTATGCTCCCCATTTTTAAAACGAATTTCAAATTTACCAAAATTCATTAAAGGTTTTGAATTTCCTTCAAATTTAACAGTGCCATAGTAAATGTTTTTTTTCAGTATTCTGGAAGCACTTATAGGTAGTAAATATTCTAATTTTTCATTATTCAATTTATACATTGCATCGCCGAATAAATAGATTTCATCATTTAATGTATCGATATGATGTATATTTTTATTTAAATCGATAATCTTATCATTCATTAAAAGTTGATTATCTTTAAGGATAATTACATTATTTTTATATATTGCAAAATCCGTTATGTTTTCGTTGATTTTAGTATTTGAAACAACTTCAAAGAGTCCTTTAGATGTATGAACATATATCTTTTTCTTAAAGGTCCTTATAGAATATGGATTTCCATATTCTATATTGTTTATTCTGATATTTCCATTTTTTATTTCAAAAAAGATATTATTTATTTGAAATGTTTCGTTTTTGCCTTTGTAAAGCCATATATATTCATTTTCCTTCTTTTCTAATGTGTTTAAAGATAATGGTGTAATAATATCTGGTATATAACTTTTGTCTAAGGGCATAAAGATATCTACTAAATATTTATTTTTATCCTTTGTTATAATCATGGATAATTTTTATACAACGTTTTTTCTATGCTTATACCATTGTTTACGTTTTCTTTGTTGATAATTATTTTTTCTATTGTTTTTAGATTTTTTAATTTAAGATCTGAAAAATTTAATAATGCAATTATAGCTCGAGCTTTATCTTTTGTAGAATACCATTTGTTTAATAATAAATATTTTAATACTTTTAATGAAAGATCTTTTTCTCTTTTTTCTGACAATAATTTTAATAACCATGCATTAAGTTCAATATGACTTATGAAATAATTACCATTGTTTTCATTTTCTAAATATGCAATATCATTAATGGTTTTTATCTTGGATTTTAATAAATTAAAGGACTTCTCGTCAAAAAATGAAATAAATAATAGATCAAAAGTATTTTCAGGATTAATTTTGATATTTTTCCCATATAATCTTAAAACATACCATATATATCCTTTGTAGTTGGATTTTGATATATTTTTTATTAGATAATTCAAACCATTTTTTATAATTTTCTGTTCAATATTATCAATGTAGTGAAATAATTCCAGAACATATGCGGTTAAATATGGATTTGATTTATCATTTGGCCACCAACCCAGCCACCATCATTGTTCTGATATTTATATAATCTATAAATATTGCTTTGAATATCAGTGTAACCATTTAAAACAGCAGGGAATATTGAAGATACAGTTTGTTCAGTACAATCATATGGATATTTTAATAATTCATTGATGTTTTCATATATTAAAGAGTTTATATTGAAAACATTTCCTTTGTTGCTCTGGATAATCTCTTTTTCATGCCTTTTTAATTTGTTATCATAAACGGTAAATGGTAATTTTACTATATCCTTATCAAAATTGAATAAAATATTATATTCACCGGCTTCATTTGTCTCGAACTTAAGTTTGAGGATTTTTGTTAAATTTTTTGGAATTTCAATATTTCCAGATTGTGGAGAAATATTAATTTCGCTATTAATGCTATAATTGACTTTTAGATCTATATTATTTTTATTATATATAATTACAGGTACAACAAATGAATCTCCTTTAATTGCAAATTTTGGTAGAATAGGTCTGATATAGAAATCCTTTGTTGATACATATTTTGTTATTTTAGTACCTACGCTTTTTTTTGAAACTCCATTTACAGTAACCCTAAAGCTGGTTATGGAATCGGGATTTTTAAATGTAATTTTAGCATAACCATTTTTTGTAATAATAGAAGGTATCCACAATGCAGTATCAGGGAAAAATTCACGTGTATTTGCTTTTTGCGAATTAGCTGCCTTGGTTGAAGCCATTATATTTTTTGAAATTGGAAGAGCAGCTCTGGGATAATAGTAAAAGTATTTATTAGAAGTATCTATTATCATTTCTGGATAATAAATTTGAGGATATAACTTTTTTTCAAAGTCAAAATTATTATTTGCAAGTGCAAAGATTGCTTCATCAACTACAGATATTGTAAACTCTGCGTCTTCATTTGAAAAAATTTCCAGATTTATATAGTCTTTTGGATTAGCAATGTATTTTGATAATTTTATTGAGAAGTTTAATTTTCTGTTTTTGTTTAAGTCTATTTTTTTGATAATTTTTATAATTTTGTGCTTTTCCATATAAAAGGCAACTATAAATAAATTCTTTTCCAATGTATTTTGGGTATTTTCAATGTATTACCTTCATCATATAATGTTCTACCACACAAATAAGCATAACCATTAAAATTAATAAGATGTATAATATTATCCTTTATAATGTAATCAATATCTTTTCTTTTCTGATAATATTTTGAAATATAAGCATATACATATGTATAAGAATCGCTATATGATAGTTTTATTTTATAAGAACCTTCATTATTAAAAGAAATGGGTATGAAGAAGTTATTCTTAAAAGTATGTATAAATGAATCGATGATTTTATTGGAATCATCAAATATCTCTATTTTCATCTTTCCTGAAGCAGGTCTATTTTTTATATCCGTTACAGTACCAGAGATGGTGATTTTTTCATTTAGTTTATTTTGATAGTAGTAATTATCTGTTTTAATTAGATATTCACCATTATAAACCTTTACAGATAATTCATCTTCCAGTTGTCTCTGACTTTCATCTACACTTATTACCTGTAAAACATAATATCCATTATGTTGGGGTAATACTTTTATAGGAAGGTTTATATTCCCATTCCTATCAGTAAAACCTATTCCCTGATATATCATATTTGAATTATTGGAATTTAATGGATAATATCTAATATAATAAGCGACCTGTGCATTATTTACAGGTTGTTCGTTGTAGTATTTTAAATTTATTTTAAAATGTATTATTTCATTGGAAAAATAATATTCTTTATCAGCACTTAACTTTACTTTATAATCCGGTTTTATATAATTTTGAAGATAAAAACCATAATATGTTTCTTTTTTATTGTTATTAACGATTACTGAATAATATCCAATAGGTAGTTCTTTATCTAAATTATAGTCAATAGAGGCACCGCCATATTCGTCGGTAATTATTTCTTTGTCCATTAATTTTAAATCATCTGGACCTATTAATTTTATCTGTATTTTTTTGTTTTCAGCAGGAGAATATATATTCTTATTAGCATTGAAAAGATGTATTTTTATATGAAGTGGATCTCCGGGTTTATATATTGTTTTGTCGGTTATAATGATGATTTTATTATCGGTATATACTTTATATTGGTTGTAAAAATCCTTTATTGCATATGAATCGTTTTTCTTTACAATGATTTTTTTCAAATTGTAAGTTTTTATGCTTAATTCAAAAATATCATTATACTCTTTTATATTGTTGTTTTTATCTATTAAAAATATATCAGCAGGTAATAAAGCTTGATTTTTAAGATTTAAAATTTTTATTTTTAAATTTTTACCATCATATATTGAGATAAAATCTATGCTTTTTACTATAACTATGTTATAATATGCGTTTTCTTTTCCCTGTAATTCAAACAAATATATGCCTTCTTTTTTATCTTTTCATTGTATTTGTTGTTTTTTAATTTTATCTTTTTTGAATAAAGATATTCTTTTTTTAGATCTTTGATATTTTTTTGTTGTATAAATATTTCCATGGGATCGATTATTTTATAAACATTTACTTTAATATATTCCTCATTATATCCGTGAATTATAACCTCTTCACCAGGATATAATTGTTTGTTTTCAATATATACATAAGAAAAAGCATTAATTATCAAAATGATAAATAAAATAAAAACAATATTTTTTTTCATTACCCGCCTCGTTATTTTTTTTATATTCATTTTTTTCTTCATACATTTTTTTATCTACAAATTCCATGATTTTATTTACATCCTCAAATTCTCGACTATAAGTAGCAATTCCAATACTGGCACCTATTTCAAGAGAATTTTGGTCTATTTTTAATGGATTATTGAATTTTTTTAATAGTCTTACTTTTAATAAACTAGCTTTTTTATAATCAGTCTCTGGTAATATTATTGCAAATTCATCTCCCCTAAACGGGCAAAAATATCTGTTTTTCTGAGATTTTCTTTTATTAAACGAGAAAATTTTATGAGCACTTTATCTCCAACTAAGTGACCGTATGTATCATTTATTTTCTTAAAATCATTAATATCAAGATAAATAATAGAAAAGATTCTATTGTATCTTTTAGCAAAATCAAAGAATTCTTCCAATTTTTCATAAAAATAATATCTGTTATATATGTTTGTTAATGAATCATAAATGGATAAATCTTTTAGCCTTTTCTCTAAATAGTTTTTTTCTAAAAGTAAATCAAGATAATTTTTTAAAACATCAACAAACTTTAAGCATTTCTTATCAAAAGCATTTTCATTTTCAAGGTTATCGAGTGTGATATATCCGTAATATTCATTATTTATTGTTATAGGAATAAGAATAGAAGTTTTTATTTCATTTCTATAACCATATTTATTTAAATTTTCTAAATTATAAATATTTTTGGCGGAATTTTTTTCCCATTTTTTTATTACAGAACATGATTTAAATAACTTTTCTGCTTCATTTGCATCGAAATAAACGCTTTTTAAATGCTTTAAATCATATCCGACTGTTGCATAAAATTTGTATTTATTACCTTCTTTAATTAAAAAACTACCTTTTTCAGCTGCAGGGGTAATATCAATAATCTTTTTTAAAATGTGTTTTGCCATTTTTGAATTAAAATCATTTCGCATAATTATTTTACTTATTTCAAGAAGAGTATTTGCAAATTTTTCATTATTTTTTAATTCTTCTATATATTTCTTTTCTTTGGTTATATCTATTCCCGAGCTAATTATATATTGAATTTTGCCAGTGCTATCTTTAATGTATGAATTATGCCAGGATATAATAAATTTTTCTCCTTTTGTATTTATTATTTCGTTTTCATAGTATTCGACACTATTTATTAATCCATTCATTATTTTTAAAAAAACATTTTTTGTGTTTTTTCTTACATCTTTTGGTATAAAATTCTCAAACCAATCTATTCCAATAGCTTTTTCTTTATTGATTTTTAACAGGTTAGAAGCTTTATTGTTTATCTCAAATATTTTTCCTTTTTTATCAAGAATAATATTTAATACTTGAGATACTTCAAAATATTTTTTGAATTTTTCTTTTTCGAGAGCTAAATTTTCTTCGAAATGTTTTTTTTCAGTAAAATCCTCGACAATTCCCATTCCAGCTATAATATTATTATTGGCATCATATACTGGAGAGAAAAAAGCACGTATATATAACGTCTTTTTGGAAAGCAGAGCAGTATATTTAGTTTCAATACATTCTTTTTTCCCTTTAAAAACATTTTTTAATTTCTCAACAATTTCTTTATAAGGGATTTCAAAAAGATTGAATTTTTTATATTGTTCTTCATATGTTCCAAAAACTTTTAAAAATCCATGGTTGAAATTTGTAAGATATCCATCTTTGTTATAATAAAATATACCAATAGGAGCATTTTCAAAAATTAATTTATACATTTTTTCTTCTTCAAGTATTTTATTTTCCAGGTCTTTTTTTTCTGTTATATCATGAATTATTGATAGTAAAAAATTATTTTTATTATCTGGTATAACAGATATAAGCATTTCAACTATTTTAATTTCGTCATTAGATAATTTTGCAGAAGTTATTAATGAAGTGTTTTTATCTATATTTTCATAAGAAAAGTTGAATATTTTATCAGGTGAAGTATTTAATAATTTTTCATGAGAATAACCTAAGAAGTCTATAGTTGCTTTATTAGCATCTATAATTTTATTTTGTTTGTTATCTATTAATAATGCAATTGAAGGATTATTATAAAAAAATTTTTTGAATTCTTTTAATGAACTCACTTATGTACACATCCTTATTTTTTTCTGGTTTTATTTTGATACATCATTTTATCAGCCTTTTCCAGTAATTTGTCTATATTGCTACTATCATCTGGATAGATTGAATATCCATAGCTAAAGTGTAGTTTAATTTTAATACTTTTATAGGAAAAAGATTTTTCGAACTGTTTTCTGATCTTGCTTATAACTTCCTCTACCCCAGTTGTGTTAACTTCTGGTAGTGCTATTATAAATTCATCACCACCAAGCCTTGCGAATAAATCACTTTCTCTAATAATTGCAGATATCTGTTTTGCAAAATACTTTAATACTTCATCTCCAATTTTATGTCCATAATTATCGTTTATTGATTTAAATTTATCTATATCCATGTATATGAAAGCAATTTTTTTATTATGTCTTTTTTCTAAAGAGATAATATTTTTAATTTTTGAGATAAAAGCCTGACGACTATATATTCCTGTTAAATAATCATATTCTGCTGCCAATCTCAATTTTTCTTCAAGTTCAATTTTATACAATAAAAATTCTAAATTACTTTTTATAATTTTGGCAAAATGTAAATCAATATCTTCGAATGAATAATTAAACGTATCAAGAGTGATTTCACCATATACCTGTCCATTAACTATTAATGGTATCATTATTGTTTCTTTTATTTCTTCAGTTCTTCCATACTTATTTAGAATATCTAAAATATTTTTATTTAATTTAGCATGTTTTTTAAGGTCATAAATTATATATGGATCATAGCTTTTTAAATATTCTGGCTTAAATTTTATAGACTTTAATTTTTTTAATTCATATCCATATGTTGCAATATATTCAAATAATCCCTGTGCGTTTTTTAAAAGAAAACTTCCGGCTTCAGCATGAGGAACAATTCGAATTAATTTTTCAAGAATTTTATAATAAAATTCGTCTGAAGGAGAATTAGATAATATATAGTTTGTAAGTTTTAAAAATTCAGAAGAGAATATTGAATTATATTTTAATAATTCAATATATTTTGTTTCTTTTGTAACATCAATACCAGAACTCATAGTATGTGTAATTTTTCCATCAGCGTTCTTTACGTAAGAATTATGCCACGAAATTAAATGCCTCTTATTTTCTTTATCTATTATTTCGTTTTTGTAAAACTCAACTTCCTTTAAATTCCCCTGCATTATTTTAAAAAAAGTATTTTTTACCCGTTCTCTAACTTCTTCAGGGATAAAATTATCAAACCAATTAATTCCAATTATAGCGTCTCGAGTTGTTTTAAGTATTTCACAGGCTTTATTGTTAATATCATAGATATTTCCATTTTATCAAGAACAACATTGATCGTTTGAGAAATATTAAAGTAGTTTTCGAATTTTTGTTTTTCAAGACTTAACTGCTCTTCTAATTTTTTTCTTTCTGTTATTTCATAATTGATTTCTTGAATAATAAAATCTTTTCTATTATTGATAAAAATAGGAGAAATATGGGCTTCAACCCATTTGATATTTCCATTTTTTGAAATATATCTTTTTTCAAAAATTTGAAAAAAATCACCATTTTCAATTACTTTGTTTAGTCTTTTTAATATTTCATTTTCTGTGTCATATCTATGCATATCATATGAAATTCCTATCATTTCATCTGGTGATGAATAACCTAATAATTTAGCAGCTTTTTTATTAGCTTTTATTAACTTTAAATCCTTATTCCAGTAAAATATAGCATTATTTGAATAGTCAAACAATCCTTTATAGATCTCTTTTTCTATTTTCATAGTTCCTCCTAAAAGTTAAAAAAATTATAATAATATTATACCATAAAATAAAACAACAAAATAAAACAATTGGGCATTCTCGAATGCCCAATTGTTTTTAAGCCATTTCTAAAGCGATTTTCATCATGTTTGTAAATGATTTCATTCTTTCTTCACTTGATGTAGCTTTCATGGTTACCAGAGAATCTGATACGGTTAACAAACATGCGGCATTTTTTCCTGTCACCTGGGCATTAGCAAATAAAGCAAATGATTCCATTTCAACAGCAATACATCCATATTTATCTCTTATAGTTTTATAATCATCAAAATTTTGTCTATAGAATACATCTGAACTATGGATTCTTCCTTTATGAATAGGTATATTTAAATTTTTTGCAGCATTTTCCAATTTTACATTTAACTCATGTGAAGGCTTTAAAATATTTTCTTCTATTCCTGCCATTACTCTGGCATATGTGGATTCGCTATATGATTCTTCAACTAAGATAACATCATATAAATCAATTTCATCTGTATAAGCACCACATGAACCAACTCTTATAATGTTTTGTACATCATAAAATTTAAAAAGTTCGTATGAGTAAATTCCGATACTTGGCATACCCATACCACTACCCATAACACTTATTTTTTTACCTTTGTATGTTCCTGTGTAGCCAAACATATTTCTCACTTTGTTGAATAAAACAGGATTTTCTAAAAAATTTTCAGCTATAAATTTTGCTCTTAGTGGATCTCCTGGCATTATAACAGTTTCTGCAATAATCCCTTTTTTGTCTACCTCAATATGTGGTGTTGGTATCATAACAATTCCTCCCTTTTTCAAAATTATAAATAGTATTTATAATTATACACTCTTTTAATTAAGAAGAAAATTCAAAAATAAAAAAATATGATAAAATATAAAGAACATAAAGAAATTGGAAGAGGTGTTGCTTTTGATTAAATTGTTTTTCATGTTTTTTAAAATTTCTTCATTAGCCCTTGGTGGTGGTTATGCAATGATTCCTGTGATGTTAAAAAATTTAACCAGTGCAAATTTATTAACAGAAGAAGAATTTAAAGATATTCTTTCAATAGCTCAGGCTATGCCAGGTCCTATAGCTTTTAAGACTTCATGGTTAATAGGTAAGAAAATATACGGAATAAAAGGAGCAATAGTTGCATCTCTTGGAATATTAATTCCACCTTTTTTTAGTATAGTTTTAGTAGCTTCAATATTGAAAAAATATTCAAATAATAAATTTGTATCTGCATTTACCAAAGGAGCATACGCATCACTAATAGGTATGGTTGCTGGAATTCTATATGATTTTGTAAAAACAACAAAATTTAACGTATATGATATTTTCATAATATTACTTTCAGTTTTAATGATGTTTTTTTATCCTAATTATACAGTTATTGTGTTTTTTTCATCAGTATTGCTCTTTTATTTTTTAGAAAAAGGATATGATAAAAATGTTTAAAATGATATTATTATTTTTTGAAATAGGATTTATTTCTTTTGGCGGAGGCTGGGCTTCTTTGGGATTATAAAACAATTAATCCTTGAAAATAAATTGTTATCTGAAAAAGCTCTTCAAGAAGCAATTTCAATATCACAAATGACTCCTGGCCCAGTTGCAGTGAATTTAGCCACGTATATAGGATATTTAAAATATGGCTTATTAGGAGCATTTTTAAATACATTTTTTTTGGTAATACCGGCTATTATTTACTACTATACAGCAAAAGCTATTTTAAAGAGATTTAATTTAAAAAGGAATATTCTAATGAAAAGTTTAAGATTAAGCACAGTTATTCTTATTTCTATGACTTTTTTATCTGTCTTGAAGCCTGTAGTTGTAGAAAATAATTACCTAAGTATTATAATAGCGATTTATGCATTGATATTGTTCATAAAAACAAAATTGGACCCTATTTATATAATATTGAGTTCTGCGTTAATAGGAATGATAGTCTTTTCTATTATATAAACTCCAGGAGCGGAAGCTCCTGACAGTTTGTAAACAAAGTACAAAATAAAATAATAAAATAATAAAATAATAAAATACTCAAATAATATTCACTCATCCAGTGAAAATTCTTAAACTCTTCGCTTCGCGAAGGGGTTTAGGATGAATGTTTTTATTATAAAATAAAAAATAACCTTAAACCTTTCGCCATGCGAAATGTTTAAGATTCGTTCATATTATTTTTTCTTATTTTATTTTATCGACAGTCTGAAATAACCAGGAGCGGAAGCTCCTGGTTATTTATATAATATGGTTTTTGTGAGATTTTCGAATAAAATGAGCGAGGTTATTTCTCCAACACCTCCAGGCACTTCTGTCACATATGCTATTTCTTTTACCTCTTCTGCAACATCACCAATAATATGACCATTTTCCACATTAATTCCAACGTCTATTATTATGCTATCTGGTTTAACCATATCTTTTTTTAATAATTCAGGAACTCCTGCTGCAACAACTACTATATCAGAATTAATGGTAATGTCTTTTAAATTTTTTGTATGGCTATGACAAATAGTGACTGTGGCATTGTTTTCTTTATTAGAAAGTAATATAGAAACAGGAATTCCTACTATAACACTTCTACCTATAACCGCTACATTTTTTCCATCTAATTTGGTAAAACTATTAAGTATTCTTACAATTGAATCTGCAGTACAGGGCAAAAAATATGATTTATTATAAATCAAGTTTCCAAGATTAAATGGAGTAATGCCCTCAATGTCTTTTTTAGGATTGATATAAGAGATAATTTTATGTGAATCGAATGGAAGTGGTTGAGCCAGAAAGATTCCATTGACACTTTCATCTTTGTTTAATTTTAATATAATGTCCATTAATTCTTTTTCAGTTTTTGACGTAATTAATTCATACTCAATATTTAATTTTTTTGATAATTTTTTTTGAGAGTTTAAATAAGCTTTTGTTGCTTTGTCGGGATTCAAAGCTACGCTAACCAGTTTAAATTTTTTTCCTTTTGTTTTTTTAAAATATTATTTTTAATTTTATCTGCGAGTTCATCAATTTTTATTATCATATAATCACCAACCTAAAATAAACCTGTTATATTTCCTTTTGCATCTATGTCAATTTTTTCTGCATTAGAATGCTTTGGTAATCCTGGCATTCTCATGATTTCTCCAGCTAAAGCAACTATAAATCCGGCACCAGCAGATAATTCAAAATCTCTTATTGTAAAATTATAATTTGAAGGAGCACCTAATTTTTTAGGATTATCAGATATTGAATATTGTGTTTTGGCCACTATAACTGGCAAATGGTCATAATTATATTTTTTTAAGAATTTAATTTTATTTCTTGCTGCCATTTCATAATCGACATGTTTTGCTCTATAAATTTCTTTGGCAAGTTTCATTATTTTTACTTCTAATGGATCATGCCAATTATAAATAGTATTTAATTCACTATCAATTTTTGTTGCATTTATAACCTTTTCTGCTAAATCCAGAGCACCTTCAGAACCTTTAAAATAAGATTCGTTAATGGAAATAGGAATGTTCATATTTTCAACAAAATCTATGACATATTTTATTTCCTCTTCAGAATCATTATCAAATTTATTTAGTGCAACAACTATCGGAATACCAAATTTTTGTAAATTTTCTATATGAACTCTTAAATTAGCAATACCATTTCTTAATGCATCCATGTTTTTTTCGTTGAATTCTTTAGTACCGCCATTATATTTTAAAGCTCTAACAGTTGCTACAAGAACTATAGCATCAGGTTTAAAGTTGGCCGATGGAGATACAAAATCAAGGAATTTTTCTGCGCCTAAGTCAGCTCCAAATCCGCTTTCTGTAACAACATAATCGGATAATTTTAAAGCCATTTTAGTTGCAATTAATGAATTGGTTCCATGTGCGATATTTGCAAAAGGACCACCATGTATAAATGCAGGAGTATTTTCAATAGTTTGAACCAAATTTGGATCCAGAGCATTCTTTAATACAGCGGCTAAAGCGCCTTCGATCTTTAAATCGCCTATAGTAACAGGCTTTCCTTTTCTAGTTCTTGCAATAACAATATTTTGTAATCTTCTTTTTAAATCAGGAATATCTTCCGCAAGACATAGAACAGCCATTATTTCTGATGCAGCTGTAATTATAAAGCCATCTTCTCTTGGAGCACCATTTGAATGTCCGCCAAGCGCTATTACTATTTCTCGTAAAGCTCTATCGTTCATATCCATAGCTCTTTTCCAGTAGATTCTTGTTGGATCAATATCAAGTTCATTACCATATTTTATATGTGCATCAATAATTGCAGAAACAAGATTATGAGCGGTAGTAACTGCATGAATATCACCTGTAAAATGTAAATTTATGTCTTCCATAGGTAGTACCTGTGCATATCCACCTCCAGCAGCACCACCTTTTACACCCATAACTGGACCCAATGAAGGCTCTCTTAAGGTTACTATAGAGTTTTTTCCTAATTTATTAATTGCCATTGATAATCCAATACTTGTTGTTGTTTTCCCTTCACCAGCTGGAGTTGGATTAATAGCAGTAACAAGAATCAACTTTCCATCTTTTTTATGGTGTAATTCTTTTAAATAATGGTGAGATATTTTGGCAATATGGTTTCCACACTGATGAATGTGTTCTTCACTTATTTTTAATTTTTCGGCAATAGTATTAATTTTTTTTAATTTTGCATTTCTTGCGATTTCGATGTCATTAAGCATGATTATTACCTCCTTTAATCATCGATTTCTTTTGTTAATTCGAGTAATTTGTCCATATGATTTTTAATTTCATATAAAGCTTCAGATGTTTGCTTTATTCCTTCACGAACTTCATTAATTGATAGCCTTGTGCTATGTGAAAAGCCAGTTAAAGAATCCACATTTTCTGCAAAACTTTCAACAACCTGTGATATAGAATCCAAAGAGTTTTCAACATTTACTAATTCTTTTGAAATTTTTTCTGATAATAATACAGTTGAGGTAATACTGTTTTCTATTTCTTTTAAAACTTTTTCTGAGTTTCTTGAGGCATTTCTTGATTCACTTGCTAATTCATTAATTAATTCAGCGATTTTAGAAATTCCGTCTTTATCTATATTTTCTTTACTTGTTTCTATAGAAGAGTTTATTGATAATATAGATACAGTATCTGAAATATCCTTTATTTTATCATTTAAAGCAGATAAATTATTTATAAATTCAGCAATTTTTAGAGTCATCTGATTCATTGTTTGGATATTTGCAAAAAATTCTTTCATATTTAGTAGTGTGGCATTTAATTCGCTCCTTCCTTCTTCAATAGATGAAGAAAAATTTTGTATTAATTCATCCAGCTGTTCTATATTTTTTTGTGTATTAGAAGTTACTAATTCAATTTCGCTGGCTGCAGAACTATTTTCGCTTATATATGAAGATACATTGGCTGTGAATTCTTCAATGTTTTTAATATTCTTTTTGAATTCCTTCCCTATTGCTTTACTAATAAAAATTGAAATTATAAAAACTATAATTATAGATACAATAAGAATAACTATTAAATAATATCTCCCCTTTATCATACTACTAAATAATTCATTTTCAGAGATTGCATGTGCAAAGTAGTATATGCTTTTATCGAATTCGAATTTTTCAAACGCAACATATCTTTTTTGGTTTTCATAAATATATTCAAAAACGCCTTTATCATTTTTTTCATATATTCCCATAGTTTTGGTAAATTTGCATCTTTTATTATATTTATACCTATTTTAGATTTATCTGAATGAAATATTACGTTTCCGTTAACATCAAGAATATAAAAATAACCAGAATCAAAAGTATTAAAACTTTCTTTAAAATAAGGATCTTTAATAATATTAAAATCTTTTTTCAGACTGATAGTTATGCCTTCTACAGAAAATAAATATTCTTTCATCATATCTTTTTTTACCCTAGTTACAAAAGTGTTGTAAGAAATAGAAAAGAAGATTGTTATTATTATTGTAAAAAGAACAGAAATTATTAAAGCATACTTAAACTCTATTTTCATTTTAATTCCCCTCTATAAAAGTTCTATTTTTCATTTTTTATTTTCTCATTTAGCTGAATTAAAACTCTGTTCATATCTTCAAGATTCATTTGTATATAATGACTAATTGCATTCATTGCATTTTTGGTCATATATGGGAATTGAGCATCTTTTTGTATATAAATGATTGTACGTGTTTTTTCCAAAAATTTTAGTCCTTTACTTCCATCATTTCCCAATCCACCAAGTAAAAAAACATATGTATTTTCATCTGCATACAAAGCCAAACTTTCAAATAAATGGTTAATAGAAGGAGCGACAACATCGCTTTTTTGGCTAACAGTTAATGTATTTTTGTTAAAAAAAATTAAGTCTTTTCCTCCGTCTGGAATATAAATTCCATTATGTATTTTTTTTAAGTTCTTTACAATGTGAACTTTTTGATTTGAAATATTTTCGACATATTTTTTGAAATTTTCAGTTTGGTTTGATAAATTATGCATAGCCAGAATAATTGGATAGTTAATTTCTTTATTAAATGAGAATAGTTTTTTTAATGCTTGGGGGCCTCCGGCAGAAGCGCCTATTATTACTTTTATAATATTTATCATCTCCTAATTTAAGCATTTCCCAAAAATTTATTTAGTAATTTAATAATTTTATCCGTGTCTTCACCTTTAATAACATATCCATTAGCTCCAGATTCCAATCCATTTTTAATGTCTTCACGAGAAGATTTTGTTGATAATATTATTATAGGAATATCAGGACTATTCTTTTTTATGTGTTTAACTACATCATATCCACTAATATCTGGAAGTTCAACATCTATAATAGCGGCATCAAAGTTTGAGGCTTTAATCCCATCTTCTCCAGTTGCAGCTTCAATCACGTCATAACCATTATTTTTCACCATTCTGGAAATAACAAATCTGGTTAACGCAGAATCATCTAAAATAAGGATTCTTTTTTTCTTTTGAATTTCGATATTTTTCTTAAAAGAAGAAAACTCAGTGGAAATTATCGGAATAGGAAAAGGATAAATATTTTTTGCAAAACCAGATATTTCACTATTTTTTCTATATTATATGGAACAACAAATGCTTCAAAATGACCCATTATTTCGTCAACAATAACAGCCCTATAATCTTTTGTTATTACTGCAATATTTATTTCTCCTTCACCATAATCAATAATTTCTAACAACTTATTTCTGTAAGCTATTTTATTTGATATTATTTTAGGTTTATTTATAACTTCCAGAATATTATTTGATGAAATTGAAAAAATATTCTCACCTCTTTTAATAACCAATACTTTTTGTGATGTTACCTTTGTTTTAAAAGCAATAGTGAATTTTGTTCCTTTTCCTGGTTCTGTATCGACTTTTACAAAACCACCTTTAGATTCTGCAAAAGCTTTAACAGAATCTAATCCAACCCCTCTTCCAGCAGATTGATCTGCTTTGTCTTTTGTAGAAAATCCTGAATAGAAAATAACATTTAATGGGTCAAAATTTTTGAATCCTTTTTTTCAGCTTTTTTTCTTACCTTTTCAATATCTATACCATTTCCGTCATCTATTACTTCTAAATAGATGTAATTTCCTTTTGTATAACTTTTTATAGTTAAATTTCCGATTTCATTTTTTCCTTTCTCTTTTCGTATTTTTGGTAATTCTATACCATGTGCAATACTGTTCTTTACAAGATGAACTAATATATCTTTAAGAATTTCAGCATCTTCTTTTTCTATTTTCGTATTTTCGACTTCAGTATTAAAACTAACTTTTTTTTGATTAAATACAGCTTCTTGAAACACAAGATTTTCAAAACTTTTTACTATTTTTTGAATTGGAATAAATTTGTTTTCTTCTATTAAATTCTGAGTATAAATTCTTAATTGTTGTATCTCTTTTAGGGCAATGGAATAGTTATTATTGATTAAATTATTCTCTATTTTAAGAATTCTTTCATAAAAATTCTCCAGAAACTCATAAGATATATTATTATTTGTTGTTATTTTGTTTATAGAGCTTTCTATTTTTTCTTTTCCACTAAGAATATTTTCAAAATATTTAATTTCTGCATCTGTTAAATCTTTTTTTTATTAATAATTTCACTGGAGATTTTCATTATTTTTGCTACGAAGTCTTCATCGAGTTTTTTATTAACTTTTTCTTTAAATGCAGATTCTAATTTATGCATAAATTCACCAAGTTTTGGAAGTCCAACCAATCCAGCAGATCCTTTTAAAGTGTGATATATTCTATATAAATCTTTTATAATGATTTGGTCATGTTTTTTTAAATATTTTTTAAGCAATTCTATTGCTTCATTTAATTTTTCTTCCATTTCAGTGAAATAAATATCCATAAATTCCATATAATCACTCCAGAATAGGTAAAGTCATATTTTTAAATTTTAAAAGATGTTTACCATTATTATCCGTAAAAATTTCTCCATATTCAAAAATAATTTTTTCACACAAAATTGCTATTTTTTAGTTACAATTATCCATTTCGAATTATTCGAAGTTTTTTTTACCGGAAATATTTTATTTTTGTATTCAATAAAACCAGAATAATTTTTATATTTAAAAGGGCAATAACTGTTTTTATCAATAATACTTAAGATGCTATTTCCTTTTAATATGGCAAATTTATTATCGATAATAAAAGCATTCGGAATATTTTCTTCCTTTTTTGAAAAATCTTTTTCTTTAGTGGTTTTAATAATATAATTTTTTGGGAGTTTGACATCAGCTTTATTTATATTATATATGAATACATCTTCAAAATCATATTCAAAATATCCTGAAAAAATTTCCAAATCCGGGAAAATTTTTAAAGTTTCATCGTTAAAAGATTCAAATTTTTCAATGGATACTTTCTTGACTATTGAAGTTACACCAAAAGCAAAAGAACTATATATTAGAAAATTCTTTAATATAAAAGATTTTTTTCCAGGTAATGTTAATACAGGATAAAGTGTATCTTTAAACTTGGAGTAACCTAAGAATTTTCCTTCAACATTTTTCTTGATAAATTTTTTTGAAACTCCCAAAATCTCATCTTTTAAAGCAATTTTGATTATTTCATTATTTTCATCTATTAATTCACATATATAATAATTCATTTTATCCACTCCTATGATCATTTAAATGCTTCATATTCCATAATTCATTATCATCAGGATTTAAAAATAAAGCTTTTCCTATTGAATCTGTAGGGTCGATTTCTAATTGCATTTCCAAAAATGCTTTATACTTCCATATTAAATAATTTAATGAATTATTACATATTTTATTAATCAAATCATATGCAAAAAGAAATTTTTTTTCTTTTATCAGCTTTTCTATGATTTCTATATATTCTTCTTCGGATATACTTGTGAAAGAAGTTAAAAGTTTATTTTTTCTTTTTTTCTCTAGAGAATTAATATTGGGAAAATTTTTTTGAGAATATTATTCTTCTCATCTTTAAATGGAAAAATATTAATAGAATTTGATTTATTGTATTTTTTCCAGATAACTATTTTATTTTCTATTTCAAAATTGAAAATTTCTGGTAATATAGGGTAAAATTCTCCATGACCTAAAATGAGAATTCCGTCGTTATTTAAAATTCTATTTAATGATCTTAGTATTTTTATAATTTGTTCATTATTGAAATAAATCAAAACTCTTCTGATGATAATTATATCATATTTGTCATTTGTTTTTATAGTATTTGTAATATTATCCGTTTTGAATTCTACATTTTTTTTATATTCATCTTTTACATAATAAAAGTTATTTTTTACTTCAAAGTATTTATTTATTTCTGTGGAAGATAAGTGTCGAATACTCCAGTGTTTATATTTCCCTTCCTTAGCCTGAATTATTCTTTCTCTTGAAGCGTCTACACCTAAAATATAATAATTTTTCTTTATATCATTTAACAAAAAAGATAATGTATAAACCTCTCCCCTCTGGAACATCCCAAACTTAGGATATTCCAATTTTCTTTTTTTAAAAAGTATTTTCTTAAAACATTCCATAATTTTTTATCTCTAAAAAAATATGATTCGCCTATTGTATAGTTTTCTAAAATTATATTTTCTAAAACATCATATGATATATTTTTAAAATAGCCAATTATGTTTCTAATGTTTTTAATTCTTTTTTCATCATATTTAAGACCGTATTTATCTAAAACATCTTTAATTCTTTTTTCAAGCATGATATCTCTCCTTATAATTGTTATAAATATTATACCAAACAATTAAGGTTTTTTTACTAAATCGTCGAAAAATATAATGAGAATAGAAATCGAATTATCTTAAAAATATTTAAACACAAGATTGAGATTATAGAAATATTTTTTCTTGAGAAAAAAAAATTATTGTGATATAATCTTTCGGGAAAAATAAAATTAATTAATCAGGTGATATATTAATATTAAGTTAACAAATGAAAATTTTACATTGAGAGGTCACAAAATGCGATATGGTGAGTTAATAAAAAAACATATAAAAAATTCCACAATACAAAATATGATTTTTATTTTAATTATATTAGTATTGTGGATTTTGACGTTTTTAAATATTAATTCAATGTTAAAATCGGTTTCTAAGATTAATCTAAATAATTTTAATAATATTATGAATCATTATTATTATCATTTGAAATATATTAGTATTATAAATGATGAAAAATTATTGGAAGATATAGACATATCGAAATTTTTTGTAGTAGGAAAAAATGGAATTATAAGAAAAACATTACCAGCTGAATTTGAAATAAATTCAAATATTTCAAATACAGTTTTTTATAATCAATTATTGGAAAATAATACAGGTATTTTTATTTTTAAAAGTGAATTTCCTGATGGCGTTTCTCATTTATATATTGGTGGTAAATTTAATGAAAGTTATTTAGTAGGGCAATTAAAAAATCCAGAATTTGAAACGGATTCTAATTATTTTTTGACAATAGAAGATGAAAAAGGAGATATTATTTATTCGAGATATAAATTAAACCATCTCCCAAAAATTGCTTTAATTAAAAGTAGGATTTATATAAGTACATCTGCTCGGTGGAATAATCTTACATTATCAACATTTCTCGATATAACAAATCAATTATTGTATAATTTTTTAATCTCAATATTTATGTTTTTAATAATAGTATGGAATTTTATTTCAAGAAAAAACAGTTTGAAGTTTATGAATAGATTTGATATCGAATTTTCTGAAATAATAAAAAGTATGGAAAACTTTTTGAAAGAATTAAGGATATTAGATAGACAGAGTTTTTTAAATGTATCAGAAAATGATTTTCAGGATGTACTAAATCCTATAAAAAATGAAGATTTTTATTTTGAGGAATTAAAAGAGTTAAAAGAGGTAGAGTTTCTTTCAATAAAAGAAATGTTAGAATTATTTGATGAAATTAGTGCTTCTACAGAGGAATTGGAAGCAACAAATAAAGAACTTGAAGATTTATATTTGCAAGTTGAAAAAGCATATAATGATTTAGAAGATTCATATAGGAAATTTTCAGCACATCTTTCAGCAATAGCTGAAGAATATGATGAAATAACAGGTAATCATATTGAAAGAGTAGCAAAATATTCCAGGTTAATAGCTGAAAAAATGGGATTCAACCCGAAGTTTGTTAATGATATAGAAGCATATGCGTCGTTACATGATATAGGTAAATTAATGGTTAAACATGAAATTTTAAATAAACCAGGTGGTTTAACCAGAGATGAATATGAAGAAATGAAAAAGCATACAATATTTGCAGATAGAATATTTGGGGATGATGAGCGTTTTATAATGGCAAAAAATATAGCAATGTATCATCATGAGAACTATGATGGGAGTGGATATCCATTTGGATTATCTGGTAAAGAAATTCCTATTGAAGCCAGAATAGTAGCACTTGCAGATATTTACGATGCATTACGAAGCGAAAGGCCATATAAAGATGAGTATGATCATAAGGAAGCATATAACATTATAGTGAATGGAGATTTCAAAACGAAACCATCGATATTTGATCCTGAAGTATTAGAAGTATTTAAGAAGTATCATATTGAGTTTGATAAAATATATACTGAATATAAGAAAATGGAGACTAATAATAGAAATATCCAAAGTAGAAAGATGAAAGAATTTAAAAGAGTAAATTAACATTATTTTTTCAATTATTTAATGCTATCATCTTAATTTTTTTAGTATTTTTAAACTTGAAAAGTAAATAAATGGACTCTTCCTATATAATCCTGAGAATACGGCTCAGGAGTTTCTACCAAACAGCCGTAAACTGTTTGACTATAGGAAGGGAGTTGTGAATATTAATATAATCACGCCTCTCTTCCAGAGAGGTTTTTTTATTTTATGTATAATATGAATATAGGATTAAAGTTTACATTTTTTTAAAGAAATAGAAAAAAATAAGCAATCAATTAACTATACAATAATGTTAAGGTTTTTTATATTTTTATAACTCAGGAGGTGTTAAGGGGTGGAAAAGTTTTTTAAGTTAAAGGAAAACGGAACAACGGTGACCACTGAGATTTTGGCTGGGTTAACTATTTTTTTAAGTATGGCATATATATTATTTGTTAACCCGAGCATTTTAGTAACGGCTATGGCACCTGGTGCTGGACCGGAAACATCAGTATATGCGCAATATTTTGGTGCTTTAATGGTAGCAACTATTTTTGGTGCAGCAACAGCAACTCTGGTAATGGGGCTTTATGCTAATTATCCTTTTGCCTTAGCTCCAGGTATGGGGTTAAATGCATATTTTACATATACAGTCGTTCTTAAAATGGGGATACCATGGCAAATAGCTTTAGGTGCTATTTTTGTTGAAGGTATAATTTTTATTATATTAACGGCATCTGGTGCAAGAACGTTTGTAGTTAGAGTAATTCCGCAAAATATTAAATTTGCAACAAGCGCAGGTATAGGTTTATTCATTGCATTTATTGGTTTGAAAAGTGCTAATATAATTGTTTCTAATCCAGCTACTTTTGTAGGATTAGGAGATTTAACTAAACCAGATTCTTTATTAGCTATTATAGGATTAATTTTAACAGCTGTATTATTTGCTTTAAGAGTTCCTGGATCGATATTACTGGGATTATTTTAACGACGATTATAGGTGCATTTCCGGTATTTGGGGTTACTCATTATCAAGGGATTATTGGAAAAATACCAAGCATTGCTCCTACTTTTCTTAAAATGCAACTTACGTGGGGAGATTTGATAACAGGGTCATTTTGGGTAGTTGTTTTAACCTTCTTCTTTGTTGATTTCTTTGATACATTGGGAACTTTAACAGGGTTAGCACAAAGTGCAGGATTCATCAAAAAAGGGAAAGTGATTTTCCAAGATCAAATAGGGCATATATGGCAGACGCTATTGGAACTACTGTTGGGGCTTTATTTGGAACATCTACAGTTACTACATATATTGAGAGTGAAACGGGTATAGCTCAGGGTGGAAGAACAGGATTAACATCAGTAACAGTTGCAGTATTAATGTTATTAATGCTTTTCTTTTCACCATTGGGTTTGACTATTCCAGCAGCAGCAACAGCACCAGCATTAATTTTTGTTGGTTCATTAATGCTTAAAAATTTAGTTAATATAAAATGGGAAGATACTACAGAAGCTGTTCCTGCATTCATTACAATTATAATGATGCCTCTTACTTATTCTATTGCAAATGGTATTGCTCTTGGTTTAGTAGTATATCCATTAGTTAAAGTTTTTTCTGGTAAAGGAAAAGAAATTCATTGGTTTAATTGGTTCCTTGCATTGGCCTTTGTATATTATCTTGTATTTTTACAACACTAAAAATTAGCCCGCATTTTGCGGGCTAATTTTTTAATATTTCTAAAAAGATATAAAAGATCCTGTCTTCGCCTTCTTGCTGTACCAAATGACTATGGGTTAAGGTAAACAATAGTGTTTCCATATTTGATATCTTTCCGTGAAAAACTTTTTCAGAAAAATTTTTTAATATTTGCCTTAATTCTTTCCTTGCAGTTTTTATGTCTAATTTATGAGAATTTTTTCTAAAGGTTTTATAATTTTTCTGAAAATACTATATACAAATCATAATTATTATAATTTTTGAAAATGTAAAGTCTTCCTATTTTTTCATTCTTTAAATTTGATAAATCATCTATATCGATATCTTCTATATACTTCATATCTAATTTATCATTATCTATTCTTATACCTATGGAAAATAAAGGTTTAATTTCATCTATATCAAAAAATCTTTTTAATAATCTTTTTAAGAGCAAATTCTTGATTTTTAAAACAGTATTATATGAAACTTCTAAATCTTCTGAAATTCTTTTTATTAATCTTCCTTTTGAAAGCTCATGAACAATCTTCAAAAACTTTAAGGCTTTATTCTAATATCTTTAAAAATAGTTCCATTATATTTAGACCATTCTCTTCTGCAATTTTTACATTTAAAATGATTTCTTCTTATTGAATACACTTCATTACTGCCACAATAAGGGCATTCTTCTTTTATATTTAAGACTCCTATTTCAATTAAAAACTTTTCAGCCTCTATATCGTTTTTTAATTCTTCTAATTTCATAACTCACCTCATTTTTCATTATTTTGTCTATTACTATTTTACCACATTAATAAAGACTTAATTATTTGCCACCAAAATTTTCTTTATTTTTAAATACAAATGAAACAATTAGGGAGTAAAGTATATTCTGAAATAAGTATTTAATATTTGCCACCAAAGGAGGGAGTATATGAAACTAAATAGAAAAAACTCAGTATTTATAGTTATTTTAGTTACTATTTTAACAGTTTTTTTTGGATTCTATGCATCAAAAGTAAGCGTTAAAGATAACATTGCCAGTTATGTTCCAAAAAATGATCCAGATAAGAAGATATACGATGAAGTTGCTGATGAGTTTGGTTTAAATGGCATTATTCTCACAGGGATAAAGTTTGATGATGCATATAAACATTTTAGCGAAATAGATAAGTTGACAGAAAAACTTAAAAAATTAGATGTAGTGGATAACGTAATATCTCCTGTTACAGCACCAAGAATTAGTGTAACAGAAGATGGTGATATTTCGGTTGGGAATTTAAAGTCGAGTTATGATTTTTCTTCTGAAAATTCATATGATCCAGATGAGCTCAAAAGTATATTAAAAAATGATGATATGATAAAAGGAAAATTTATTTCAGAAGATGGTAAAAGTGTGTTATTTGCAATTGGATTAAAAAAGACGTTGAAGAAAAATCTGCGGGTTTAATGGTTGAAAATGTTTTCAAAGATGCAGGGTTGATTATTATATTTTCGGTACTGCAATAGCAAATAGAGAAATTGAAGAAATAGTTAAAGATAATCTTTTAAAACTTATACCTATAGTGTTGATATTGGTAATGCTCGTTTTGTATTTCAGTTATAAGAATATAGCAGGGTATTATTGCCAATAATTTCAGTGTTAATAGCAGATATATGGACAGTTGGAATAATGTATCTTTTAGGTATTAATTTTAATATTACTACTTCCGCTGTACCAATAGCAGTTGTAGGAATAGGAACAGCTTATTCAATACATATTATAAGTAAATATTATGAAGAATTACATAGAGGTATATCAGCATCAGAAGCTGTTAACGCTACTCTAAAGCATGTGGGTACTGCTGTTGTATTAAGTGCTTTAACAACTATTGCAGGATTTCTATCATTATTAACAGCAGATTTAACCCAGTCTGGCAATTGGGTATATTTACATCTCTTGGAATAGCATTGGCATTATTAATGGCAACAGTATTTGTTCCTGCAATGTTAATGATTTTCCAACCAAAATCAAAGGCTAATTTATCCAGGATGGAGAAAGCCACTTATTGAGAAACATCACAGAAAAAATTGTTCACCATAGAGCTATAACCTTAAGTATTATATTGGTTTTAATAGGATTAACAACATTTTTTATTCCTAAAATTAAATCTGATATGCAAATAGAGAATTTTATGAGCGAAAAAACACATATGGTTCAGGGATCTAATTTCCTCAGGAAAAACTTTGGTGGAAATGATTATATTTTTGTGGATTTAGTTGCAAAAGGAGACAATTCTTTTAGAGATTTTTATTTCAATCGTTCAATAAGAGATATTTCTATGTATGCAAAAAATTATTCAATAGTTTCTCAAATAACTAATATTGGCGATGTTGTAGCAAATCTAACAAAAGGATTTATAGGAATTGCATATGTTCCTGGTTCTAATTATGCAATGGAACAGAATTATATGTTAATTGAAGGTAGTGAAGGTATAGACCAAATATTATCTTCTGAAAAAAATGAAGCTATTTCACAAATAATGGTAAATACAAAGAGTTTTAGTGATGTAAAAGTGTTAGAAAAATCATTAAAGGATTTTATAGATAAAAATATAATGAAAAATTATAAAATAGAGGATTTTGATATTGAAAATCCACAACATGTTAAAGCATATGGCAATGAAATAAAACAATTTGTTATTTCAAGAGGCGGAGAGTATGATGATGCGATTTTAGATGTAATGATAAATGCAAAATCTCAGGAAATAGATGCTTTGATTAAAGATATTGATACAAAAACACTCTTTAATATGTTTAATAATTATCTTGAATATAATGAAGAAAACCAAATTGACTATGATACATTTTCAAATTTGATAAATGGAAATAGTGTTGATGAATATATTTCAGAATATTATGATTATTTCTTATACGATTATGAACCAAATCTAAGAGCGACATATGCCAAAAAGAAATTAGAAACATTAAATACAAATTTATCAGAAAAACATCTTGAAGAATTATCACAATATGTAAATGATGAGCAGGTTCCGGTAGAAAAAGGAAATAATATTCTTGAAGTTAGAGTAACAGGAATTCCAGTTTTAACAAATAAGGTTAATGATATGGTCTTTGATAATCAAAAAGAAAGTATGATGTTGGCTTATGTTCTGGTGTTTATATTATTTGCCATCCAGATGCATTCGATTATTTTGGGTCTATTGGCATTAATACCTATTACCTTAACAATTATAGTAAATTTTGGAATTATGGGATTAACGGGTATTTCTTTAAACGCAGCAACAGTTACCATAGCTTCCATTACAATAGGAACTGGAATTGACTATACAATTCATTATTTATCAAGATTCAAAAAAGAATATAGAGAAAGCAACGATAAATTCAAAGCAGCAGTTAGAACATCAGCAACCTCAGGAAGAGCTATAGTTATAAACTCATTAGCAGTTATTTTAGGCTTTGCAACATTTATTTTCTCAGAAATAGGAATGTTGAAACAATTCGGTATTTTAACGGCAACAGCAATGATAGTGGCACCATTTTTAACTCTAACAATTTTCCCAATATTGATGACCTTATTAAGTGAAAAATTATTAAAAAAATTCTCAAAAGAGTCAATTATAAAACAAAAATTAAAGAAAAGGGAGGAAGTAGCATGAAAAAGGTAGTTATTACATTAACAGTTCTAACCTTATTTATCACTTCTATTTTTGCAATTACAGGTAAAGAAGTATTGGATAACGTAAAGGATTTTCATAATAATTTCAAAACAGAAAAATCCGTTGTTGTAATGAAATTAATAGATTCAAATGGGAAAGTAAGGGAAAGAGAATTTAATATGTATTTAATGCATGAAGGTGATGATTCGTTAGCATTGGTAAGATTTAACAAACCATCAGAAGTAAAAAATATTACCCTATTAACTTTATCAGATGACGAAATTTATTTATACATGCCAGCATATAGAAAAACAAAAAGAATTTCTGGTGGCGCAAAAAATGGGAAATTCGTAGGATCAGACTTTAAATACAATGATATTACATTATTATACAATGAACAAAGTGGGGATTATGATGCAAATTTATTGAAAGAAACAGATACAAATTATGTTGTTGAAGTTATACCTCATGATAAAGATACAGATTATGGAAAAATAATTATGGATATTACAAAAGATCATCTTTTATTCAATAAAATAGAATTTTATAGTAAAGACAATAGATTAATTAAAGTTATGAACTTTAAAGATGTAAAGGATTTTAGCGGACATCTTTTAGCTACTATAGTTGAATTGAATAATTTAGAAGAAAATCATTCTACAGTATTAGAAATTAAAAAAGCAGAATTTGAAATTCCTATAACAAAGAAATTCTTTGACAGAAGAAATATTTCAAAACCAGTATTGAAATACAAATGATGGAGGTGTAATAATGAAAAAAAGTATTCTTACAATTCTAATGATTTTATCAGCATTAATAATTTTTGCATATAGTGGAGATTTACAATATTTTTATGGATATAATTTTTCAGATGAAGCTTCAACTACTATTAGCGGATTAAAAACAAATATAACTCTGGAAAATTCATTGGATACATTATATTATAAATTATCACTTGATCTATTTAAAATAAAAAATGGAAAAGACTATTTTGAATTTGATAGCAGTGATTATTCAGTGTTTTTACCTTCAGAAGTATATTTAATAAAACCAAATATTCCATGGATGTTATATGTTTTAAATGAAGTTTATGCTGATATATATTTAGATGAAGCAACGATAAGATTTGGAAGGTTTATTCAGGAAAATGGAAGTTCAACATTATATAGCCCTTCTGTTTTGCTAAGCGCACATGATGGATTAAACCCATTTGAAAATTATAAAACATTGCCAGTTGAAGGAATTAATGTAAATGGTTATTTAGGAGATTATGGATATGATTTAGCAATAATTCCAGAGACATTTGATGATATTCCAAATTTTGCATTGTATCCAAAAACTATAAATGAAAATATTCTTGAAGAAAATGCAGCAACCTTAACTTATCAATTTACAGAAAGCAAAAAGGCAGTAGAAAAAACAACAGAGGATCTAATAGCTCAACTAACAGCAGCTGGACTGGATCAAAATACTATAAACGCAATGTTAGCTGATCCAGAATTATTAAAAAATGCAGGATTAACTGAAGAGCAAATAACTCAAGTATATGCTGGTCAAACATTAATGACATTGCCTTCTACATATGAAGTAAATACAATAACAGCTAATGCAACTGATATAGATGAATTAAGTGTAGAAAATATGAATTACGCAGCTAAAGTATCTTTTAATGTTTTGAATTATGATTTAAAATTGGGATTTGTACATGATCATTATCATTTTATGGTTCCAGAAACAATTAATGTAAAATATTCTGATGATGGAACTGGCGTTGCAAATACAATAATGTATAGACCAGCAAGAAATTCTGTTACTTTAGATATTCAGGGTGTATCTAATTTCTTTGATTCAATTAGTTATCATGGTGAAGCAGCATTTGTAATGCCAGAAAAGACATTTGTAAAAGTAAATACAGGTTATTATATTCCAGATAGCAAAGAACCAACAAAAACAACTTTAACAACATCTTCAACAGATGTAGAAATATTTGACAAATATTATATTAAAGCAGTTGGTGGATTAGAATATACTAAAGGAGAAGATTTTACTTTAGGTATAGAAGCGTTTAACGGATTGCCAACAGAAGAGTTAAAAGATCATATATCTTTTGGTTCAGATATATATTTAAAAACAAAGATTTCAAATATAGCCTTTGAAGGATTAGGTTTAATAGCCTTTTCGAAGATAAATGATGAATATAAACCAGGATATATGACAAATATAAAGATTGCATATTCAGGAATAGATAATTTTGAGCCTTCAATTCAATTGAAATACGCTTATTCGGAAGATGAAAATCATTCTTTAAAACCAATGGAAGAGTTAAACACAATCTCCTTAAATATTAAAATATATTTTTGATAAAAACACCTGCGCTTTTGCGCAGGTGTTTAGTTTTTAGCCAAAGTACAAAATAAAATAATCAAATAATATTCGCTCATCTGGTGAAAATTCTTAAACTCTTCGATTCTCGAAAGGTTTAGGAAAAATATTTTAATAATAAAATTCTATAAACCTTAAACCTTTCGCGAAGCGAAAACACTTCACTACGTGAAGGGTTTTAGGAAAAATATTTTTATTGTAAAATAAAAAAATAAACTTTAAATCTTTCGCGAAGCGAAAACACTTCACTACGTGAAGGGTTTTAGGAAAAATATTTTTATTGTAAAATAAAAAAATAAACTTTAAATCTTTCGCGAAGCGAAAACACTTCACTACGTGAAGGGTTTTAGGAAAAATATTTTTATTGTAAAATAAAAAAATAAACTTTAAATCTTTCGCGAAGCGAAAACACTTCACTACGTGAAGGGTTTTAGGAAAAATATTTTAATAATAAAATTCTATAAACCTTAAACCTTTCGCGAAGCGAAAACACTTCACTACGTGAAAGGTTTTAGGAAAAATATTTTTATTGTAAAATAAAAAAATAAACTTTAAATCTTTCGCGAAGCGAAAACACTTCACTACGTGAAGGGTTTTAGGAAAAATATTTTAATAATAAAATTCTATAAACCTTAAACCTTTCGCGAAGCGAAATGTTTTGGTATAATAAATAAAATAAGGATTTTTGGAGGAGGATGATTATGAGAATTGCAATAACTGGAGTTACGGGGTCTATTGGGACTCAAGCCTTAGAAGTGTTGGAATTTTTGAGGGAAAAGGATTATGAGTTTGAGTTAGTTGGAGTAAGTGCTGGTTCTAATAAAGAAAAGATGATTGAAATAATAAAAAAATGGAAACCAGAATATGCAGCACTTGAAAATGTTGAACTTGAGTCTTTTAATAAGACAAAGATTTTAACTGGTATAGATTCTACCATTGAGATGTTAGAAAAATCCAAACCTGATTTTGTACTTGTGGCTACAGGTGGAGCAATTGGAATTAAGCATACATTAAAAGCTATTGAGGTATCAAAAAGAATAGGTCTTGCCAATAAGGAATCAATAGTATGTGGTGGAAATATGTTACTTGAATATGCTAAAGAGAATAATACAGAAATTATACCCGTTGATAGCGAACATAGTGCTCTCTTTCAGCTGAAATTAGGAGATATAAAGCCTTCGAAAATTATTATTACTGCTTCTGGAGGAGCTTTGAGGGATTGGCCAATAGACAAATTAAATGAAGTTACTGTTAAGGATGTGTTGAATCACCCTGTATGGTCTATGGGGAAAAGGATTACAGTCGATTCTGCAACAATGGTAAATAAAGGTTTAGAAGTAATAGAAGCATATCATTTATTTAATTTAAAAAAAGAAGATATAGATGTATTAATTAATAGAAATAGTCATATTCATGCGATTGTTGGATATCCTGATGGAGTTATGAAATTTCACTATGGTGTTCCCAGTATGAAAATACCTATAGCATATTCTATTACTTATCCAGAAAGAATATACGAATATGAATTTCCAGATTTAACTTTAGAACCAATAAAGTTTGAAAGAGTTGATTATAATAGATATCCAGCGTTAAAATTAGCTTTTGATATTTTAGGTAATCAGCTATTGCAAATAGTTTATAATGCTGCAGATGAAGTTGCAGTTCAGTTGTTTTTAGAGGGAAAAATAAAATATACGGAAATATACAAATTAATATATCAATCGATTGATGAATTTATTAATAAAAATATAGAAATTAATGAATTTAGTGATATAATATTAACAGATGAAAAAGTTAAAAATTTTGTGAAAGGGATGGTATTATGAAAAAAGTTAAATTTCATCAAACTATGGATTTAAAACTATATTTATGGTTTCAGTAGTAATTGCTTTAGCATTTTTGATAAATGGGTTTGTTTCATACTATAATATGAAAAAATTAACAGATGATTTTGTTAGAGAAGGATTGATGAAACAAAGTGTGGAGAATATTTCTGCTACAATAGAAACATTTAATGAAGGACTAAAAACGTTGGAAAATACATTGAGAAATGATGAAATAAACAGAATGAAAACAATAAATGATGCAACAAAAAGTCTTGTAAATAATATTCTTGAAGAAATGAAAAATGGAAAAATCACAGAAAAGGATGCAAAAGAAAAAGTAAGGGAGGAATTAAGAAAAATAAGATTTGATAATGGGCAGGGATATTATTTTATATACGATGAAAATGGTGTAAATATTATGCATGCTGTAAAGCCATCATTAGAAGGAAAAAATCTATATAATTTACAGGACAAAACGGGTATTTATTTAATTCAAGAATTAATAAATGAAGCAAAAAAAGCCTATGAAAATAACGATAGCGGGGTAGTGGTTTATTACTGGCCAAAACCTGGAGAGCCAGAAGATAAATTATTTCCTAAATTAGGAGTATCATTCTGGATTCCAGAATTTAAATGGATGGTTGGAACTGGGGTTTATATTGATGAAATAGACAAAAAAATTCAAGCAAAAAAAGAGGAATTCTTAAATAAATTATATGATGAATTATATTCAAGATCATATGTTGGAAATAATACATATCCAATTGTTTATAATAAAGATGGTTCATTTTTTATGTATAAGGATAAAACAAAGATAGGAACAAAATCTTCGGCAAAAGACCCTATATCTGGTAAAATTATATCTCAATTGGCAATGGAAACAAAAAATGGATTTTATGAATATATGTATCCAAAAGTTAAAGGATCGGATAAACTCTATAAAAAACTTGCATATGTAAAGAGTGTAGATAATTTATATATTGTTTTGGCAGTTTATGAAGATGAAATTTACCAACCGCTGATGAGATCAAATATAACAAATATAGTAGCTTTATTAATGACCATTGTTATAATTATAATAGTCGTATCTATTTCGATTAAAGTATTGGTTTCTAAACCTATTCATAAGTTAATAGAAAATATTGGAAAAATAGAAAAAGGAATCTTAAATGAAAAAGTAAAAGTTACATCTAAAACAGAGATAGGATTGTTAGAACATTCTTTTGAGAATATGAGAAAATCATTAAAAGAATTAATTTCCTCTTTAATCAAAGGAAATGAAATGATAGATACTGAAAAAAATAAGGTATTAGAGAGTGCGAAAGAATTAAAAGAAATAGTAGGAAATGTTGAAAAATCTCTGGAAATAGCATCTGAAGAGTCTGATAATGCAGCATCATCAATTGAAGAAACGACTTCTGGTATTGAAGAAGTGGCGTCAGCTGCACAAATGGTAAGTTCTGCTGCTCAGGATTTAAGTCAGAAAAGTAATGAGGTTGAGAATTCCGTTATAACAGGTGAAAATAGCATTAAAGAAATTCATGATATAGCAAATGAAGCGAAAGTTGCTGCAGAAGATAATGCCGAGAAGGTTAAAGAATTACAGGAAAAATCTGCCAATATTGGTGAAATAGTTGATACGATAGTAAGTATTGCAGAACAAACCAATTTATTGGCTTTAAATGCTGCAATAGAAGCAGCAAGGGCAGGTGAAGCAGGAAAAGGATTTGCAGTTGTTGCGGATGAAATAAGAAAACTCGCTGAAGAGACAAGGAAAGCAACAGAAAACATTTCAGAATTATTAAAGGGTATTAAGGATGAAGCAGATGCTGTAGGGGAAAAGTCATCATCATTATCAGAAATAATTTCGAAGGTATCAATTAAGAGCGAAAAGGTTTCTGAAGAATTTGGGAACATTAAAGATGCAATTGAAAATATAGTTTCTATGGTTGATAGTCTGGCTTCGAGTTCAGAAGAACAGAGTGCTTCTACTGAAGAAATGGCTGCTGCAATGGATCAAGCTTCTAAGAATGTAATTAATGTAAATGAATATATTAGAAGTTCAAAAGAAAACTTCTCAAATATTGAAAGCAGAAGTGAAGAGTTACAGAATATTTCTAAAGAATTAGAAAATGCTGTTCAAAATATGAAAGATTTAATTAAAAAGTTTAGAATCTAAAAAAGTTAAATTCTTTGTCATTGGAAAGTCTTTAATTATTCCGCAAGCAGAATAGCTTTCTGTTTGCGGAATGTTTTATGTTATAATCTAAGTTAAAGGTAAAACTTGAATTTTGTTTTTTAACAAGTATATTTAACAAAATATTAAAAAAACGTCTTGAAAAGTCCATATGAGGGTGTTAAAATAAATTGAACTTATTAAAGTAGGAGGATTTAAATATGAAAGAAAAACATTGTTCGTTTTGTGGAAGACCTGCAAGTAAAGTAGGAACTCTAATAGCAGGACCAGGTGTATATATATGTAATGAATGTATAGATTTGTTTTCTGATTTAATAGAAGAAGAATATGCTAAAGAAGAACCAAAAAGCACTAAATTAAATGAAAATAAAAAATTACCAACTCCAGCTGAAATTAAGGCAGAGTTGGATAAATATGTTATAGGTCAGGAACATGCCAAAAAAACTATTTCAGTAGCAGTATATAATCATTATAAAAGGGTATTTTACGGAAATACTCATGATGATGTTGAAATAGAAAAATCTAATGTATTATTAATAGGTCCAACCGGTACAGGTAAAACATTGATGGCAAGAGTGTTAGCTAAAATATTAGGAGTACCTTTTGCAATAGCGGATGCAACTCCTTTAACGGAAGCTGGATATGTTGGTGAAGATGTTGAAAATATTATTTTGAGATTATTGCAGTCCGCTAACTTTGACCCTAAGAAGGCACAAATGGGTATTATATATATAGATGAAATTGATAAAATTACAAGAAAATCTCCAAATCCGTCAATTACAAGAGATGTATCAGGTGAAGGAGTTCAACAGGCATTACTTAAAATAGTTGAAGGAACTGTAGCAAATGTTCCACCTCAAGGCGGAAGGAAACACCCTTATCAGGAATTTATAAAAGTTGATACTTCTAATATCCTGTTTATTGCAGGTGGAGCATTTGACGGATTAGATGAAATAATAAAACAAAGAATTTTAACAACCACAATGGGTTTTGGTTCAGAAGTTAAAAGCAAGAATGATATGAAACTTGGAGAAATCTTAAAGCATGTAACTCAAGATGATTTAGTTCATTATGGATTAATTCCTGAATTTGTTGGAAGATTTCCAGTAGTGACAACATTAAATGATTTAAGCGCTGAAGATTTAGTGAAAATAATAAAAGAACCTAAAAATGCTATTTTAAAACAATACCAAAAAATGCTCGAATTAGATGGAATACAATTGGAATTTACAGATGATGCTTTATTAGAATTAGCAAAAGAAGCATTAAAACGTGGAACAGGAGCAAGGGCTTTAAAAAGTGTTTTCGAAGATGTTATGCTTGATATAATGTTTGAAGCTCCAAGTAAAAAAGGTATAGTTGAAAAGGTTATAATTGATAAAGATGTAGTAAAGGGAGAGAAAGAACCTATAATGATTGAACGGGAGAGTGCATAATGGAACCCATAATATTGTCAATAGAAACTTCCTGTGATGAAACAGCAGTTGCAATCCTGAAAGGTAAAACAGAAGTTCTTTCGCATCTTGTAGTTTCACAAATAGATATTCATAAGATTTTTGGTGGAGTTGTACCAGAAATTGCCGCAAGAAAACATCTCAATTATTTAAATAATTTAACAGAAAAAGCTTTTGAAGAAGCTCAAATAAAACCAGAAGAAATTTCTGCTGTTGCAGTTACATATGGCCCGGTTTAGTCGGGCTTTGCTTATTGGATTAAACTTTGCAAAAGGTCTGGCATTGAATTTAAATAAACCTTTAATAGGTGTAAATCATTTATATGGTCATATATATGCAAACTTTTTAGCTTTTCCGGATTTAAAACCACCATTTTTAGTTCTCTTAGTATCAGGTGGACATACCATGATTTTACATGCAAAAGATTATTTGCATTTTGAAATAGTTGGTCAAACAATGGATGATGCTGCTGGTGAAGCTTTTGATAAAGTAGCAAGAATGCTTAATCTTGGATATCCTGGTGGCCCAAAAATTGATGAATTGGCCCAAAAAGGAGAACCTATATACGAATTCCCTAAGCCATTGTATCATAAAGGTTATGATTTTAGTTTCAGTGGTTTAAAAACTGCTTTGTTATACTTTACGAAAGAGAATAATAATTATAAAATTGAAGATGTTGCAGCATCATTTCAAAAAGCATTAATAGATACGTTGGTTCATAAAACAATAAAAGCTTCAAAAGACTTAAAAGTTAACGATATTATTATAGCCGGTGGTGTTGCAGCAAATTCTTATTTAAGAAAGAAAATTAACGAAGAAAAATCCAAAAATAAAAAATTAAATATATATTTTCCGCCATTAAACCTTTGTACAGATAATGCTTTAATGATAGCAAGAGCTGCATATGAAAAATATATCAGAAATCAATTTGCAGATTTAAATCTTGATGCAGTTCCAAATTTGGGGTTGAAAGATATATGCTAAAAGGGAAAATAGGTTTAGCTCCAATGGCTGATTATACTGACTATGCATATAGGGAACTATGTAGAAATTATGGAGCAGATTTTACATTTACTGAAATGATAAGTATAGAAGCATTGATAAGAGATAAAAAAGAAAGTTTTAATATGTTACCAAAAGAAAATGAAAGAAATATAGGAATACAGTTATTTGGTTCAAATATTGAAAGTTTTATTAAAGCAGGTCAAATGGTTCAAAATTATGGTGATTGGATTGATATAAATGCAGGATGTCCGGTAAAAAAGGTAATAAAAAAAGGTGCAGGATCTGCTTTACTGAAGGATTTAGATAAATTAGGAAAGATAATAAAAGAATTAAAAAATAATGTAGATATTCCTGTAGGAGTAAAGGTTAGATTGGGATTTGATGAAGATATAGCAGAAAAAATCGTTGAAACTGTTCAAAAAAATAATGCTGATTATGTAATCGTTCATGCAAGAACACAAAAACAATTATATTCTGGACAGGCTAATTGGAAAAGATTTAAAGATTTAAGTAAATTATGTGACATTCCTCTTGGTGCAAGTGGAGATATATACTCTTATAATGATGCAAAAATATTAATGGAAGAGTATGGTGCTGATTTTGTGGTAATTGCGAGAGGTAGTATTGGAAACCCATGGATTTTTTCTGATAAAAAGCCTGATATAGAAGAATTAAAAGAGGTTATATTAAAACACTCTAAGATGATGATAAATGATTATGGAGAAGAAAAAGCAATAAGAAGATTTAAGAAGATTTTTATAGGTTATACAAAAGGTTTGAAAAATGCAAGAGAGTTAAGAAAACAGGTGGCATACATCAATACATATGACGATTTAATAAATGTAGTTAAAGGAATAGAATAAAGGTGGGATAAAAATTTTGCGTTTTGGAATAATACAATATCCAGCAAAACTAAGTTTATCAGAAAAGATATTTAATGAGTATTTTAAAGAAATAAATATAAATGCCATTTACGAAGGGATTAATATAAATCCAGAGGATTTTGATTTAAAAATAAAAAATATTCTGGATAATTATTTTGGCTTAAATATTACAGTTCCTTTTAAAGAACGGGTTTTTAAATATTTAAGCGCTGCAACAGACAGCGCTATATTTTTGTCTGCTATTAATACAATTCATAAAGGAATAGGATATAACACAGATTGGATTGGTTTTTATAATTCGATAAAAAATGAAGATTTAAATGGGAAAATAATGGTTTTTGGAGCAGGTGGTGCTGCCAGAGCAATTTTGTATGGTTTATATAAATTGGGTATTGATAAAGTGGTTTTGATAAATAGAACATATGATAGAGCTATTAAATTGAAGAATTTATTTGATAAAAAAATGGATATTAAAGTTTTAGATTTTGATAAGCTAAATGAAGAAATAAAAGATACAAATGTTTTTATAAATACTACATCAATAGGGATGTTTGGAGAAAAAATACCTTTAAGATTAAGTAATAATATTAATCTGGTATATGATGTAGTATATTATGCCACTCCTTTGCAAAATGAAGCGAAGGAAAAGGGGATTAAATTTATAAATGGAAAAATGATGTGGTATTATCAAGCAATAGAAAATTTGAAAATATGGAATATATATGATGAAAGAATTTTTAATAAAATAAAGTTATGAAAATGAAATGATTAAAATTAAAAAATAATTTTATGAAAAAATATTTCTTTTATTTCAGTAAAAAGGGGTGGTTTTATGAATTTCTTTATTTCGGGGATTCTCATGGTTTATATATGGTGGGAACATTAATGAATTTACCAGCAGGTTTAAAGATAAATATTGATGAAATAAACAAGGATCTGGAAAGGCGACAAAAAGGATATGGTCGTGGGCAAAGAATGAAAATTGAGAAAGATGAAATAAATATTGTTTCAGGTATATGGAAAGATTATACAATAGGAGCACCTTTAACCTTTTTAATCAAAAATAGAGGTGCAAATACAGAAAAAGATATTAGAAGTGTTCCAAGGCCTGGTCATGGGGATTATAGTTCATATATGAAATATAAATTACCAGATTTAAATATATATACAGAAAGAAATAGTGCCAGATGGACAGTGGTTTTAACAGCTTTAGGTTCAATTGCAAAGCAATTTTTAAATGAATTAAATATTGAAATACATGGATATGTAAAAACAATAGGAAAGATGAAAATAAATAATGGCGAAATAACAGAAGAAGTAAAAAAATATATTGATGAAGCAAAAAAAAGGGCGATACTTTAGGTGGTTCTATAAAAGTGATTGCAAAAAACGTTATACCCGGAATAGGTGGTTATTCTTCTATTTTTGAAAGAATAGACTCGAAAATAGGAAAACTTTTTATGGCAATTCCTTCTGTGAAAGGCGTTATCATTGGTAATGAGGATTTTTCATTAACAGGAAAACAATATCATGATGAGTTTATAATAGAAAATAATGAAATAAAAAGAAAATCCAATAATGCTGGAGGTATAGAAGCGGGATTGACCAATGGTGAAAATATAGAAATAACAGTGTATTTAAAGCCAATTCCAACATTGGGAAGTCCTTTGAATTCAATAGATTTAAAAACTTTTAAAGAAAATTCAGCTCCTTATATAAGATCAGATGTTACAGTAATTCCTTCGAGTTTGGTTATCTTTGAAAATGCTCTGGCTTTAATATTAATGGAAAGCATTATAGAAAGATTTGGAAATGATAATATGAGCGAATTGAAAAGGAGGTACCATAGTGCCAATATATTTAATTGGAATGATGGGTTCGGGGAAAACCACGATAGGTAAATTATTAAGTGAAGTGTTAAATAAGGAATATATAGATTTTGATACAGAAATAGAGAAATTAGAAGGAAAAACAATAAATAGAATATTTTCAGAATATGGAGAAGAATATTTTAGAAATATTGAAAGTAAGGTTCTTTTTAATACAGAAAACAAAGATGCAATTATATCAACTGGTGGAGGAGTAATATTAAAAGAAAAAAATAGGAAATTACTTAAAAAACATAATACGTTTTTTTTATATGCCTCAGTTGATGAATTAATAAAAAGAGTAGAAACGGAAAATAGACCGTTATTAAAAGAAGGTAAGGAAGAGTTATATAAAATATGGCATAATAGAAAGGTTTTATATGAGGAATTTAAAAAGATAGATTTATCAGAATTAACTCCATATGAAGCAACAGCGAAATTATTGTATGAAATATGCGAAGCTAAAGAAGAAATAATAGAAAATGATTTTCAAAATATCATAATAAAATTAAAGGATTAAACGATTTAAAAAATAAAAAATATATATTTACCTCTAAAAGCATAAATAGAATATATAATGAAAAATTTTCCAATCCTTATGTTTTAGAGGATGGAGAAATAATAAAAAATTTTGACAATGTCAAAAGAATATACTCTTATTTAATAGAAAATAATGTAAATAGAAAAGATACAATATATGGTGTTGGTGGTGGAACGGTTACGGATTTAATAGGTTTTATTGGAACTACCTTTAAAAGAGGTATTAAATTCGAATTTTATCCAACAACATTATTAGCCCAGGTTGATGCAGCAATTGGCGGGAAAAATGCTATAGACTATGAAGGAATAAAAAATATAATAGGAACATTTAATATTCCTGATAATGTAATAATCGATCCTCTTACTGTTATATCCCAAAAAGATGAAAATTATCGTGAGGGAATAATAGAAGCTTTTAAAGTTGCAATTATTGACGGAAACATATCCTTGTTTTTGGACAATATTGAAAAATTAAAGAAAAGAAATTTGGGAACTATTATAGATATTATAAAATATTCAGTAAGAGTAAAGTTGAATATTGTTTCAAAAGATCCATTTGATGATAATTTAAGACGATTGTTAAATTTAGGGCATACTTTAGGTCATGCATTTGAAAGTTTTACAGGAACATCTCATGGATTATCAGTTGGCTGGGGAATAAAAAAAGAAATAGAATTGTTTGGTAAAAATATAGATTTGAAATCCAAAAAGTTAATAATTGAATTTTTAGAGAATATTATCCCTGAGGAAATTTTAAATAAAGACGTTGATATGGATAAATTAAAGAAATATATTGTTCAGGACAAAAAAATCAATTCCAACAATAAAATCGATATTCCTATAATTGAAAAAATCGGCAAGGTCGATTTAAAAAGTTTTGATAGCAAAGACGTTGTTTCTTTATTTACGTAAAATTATTTATAGTCTTAAAAATCTTATCATCAAAAAAGCATCTGTAAAAATAGCAGGTGCTTTTTTATTAATTTATTTTTTTGACTAATGAGACATTATAAATAAGTTTTTAGTATTTTAATATATAAATATGTTGTTTTTTTTCAAATTTGACATTTAAAATATTATATTGTATAATTTTAGCATATGAATGGTGAAATATCCTGCGAATTGTGAGGTGTTATTATGTTGATAGATTTTAATTTTTATAATTTTAAATCATTTGCAGATGAAACAGAGTTTTCAATGATTGCAGATGATAAAGAAGCAAAAAATAGTTTTAATGCTGAAAAGTTTAAATTATTAAAAACAGCGGCAATTTATGGCCCTAATGCCGGTGGAAAAAGTAATGTATTTAAAGCTTTTAAGTTCTATATAGACCTTATTTTAAAATCTGCTAAATTTGAACCAACTTTTGAAATTCCTGATGAACGTTTTAAGTTGAATAAAAGATTTTTAAATGAGCCTACTATTTTTGAATGTAGATTTATAATAGACAATGTTTATTATAGATATGGTTTTTCAATAAAAGAAGGAATAATTGAAAGTGAATGGCTTTATTACAGGCCAAAAGGTCGTGAAGCAAGGATTTTTGAAAGGGATGGACAAAAATTTACAAGAGGAAGATTTAATGAAGGAAAAGGTGTTGAAGAAAAAACAAAAGAAAATACGCTTTTTCTTTCATCTTTGGCCCAATGGAATAGCCAAACTGCAATTAAAATAATGAAATTTTTTCAAAATGTGAACTTTATATCCACAGACTTTCCTCTATTAATTGCATTAGATTTTATTGAAAAAGGAATTATTAATAAGGAAGAATTTTTAAATATGTTGAAAAATGCAGATATGGGAATAAGCGATTTTAAAACTAAAAAAATAGAAATAAAAATAGGTGAAGAAGTTCCATTAAGTATAAATGATATGGGAATTATTTCGACAAAAAATAAAAAGATTTATTCAAATAAAATTATAACTTATCATCCGTTTTTTGATGAAAATAATAATTTTTTAGAAAATATTGAATTTGATTTCTTGAAAGAAGAATCCGAGGGAACTAAAAAGTATTTTGGGATTTTAGGCCCAATATTGGCAACTTTAAAAAATGGTTCTATATTATTTATAGATGAACTTGATACACGTATTCACCCTTTGCTATTAAAAACAATTATAGAACTTTTCCATTCGGAAAAAAACAAGAAAAATGCTCAATTAATTTTTACAACGCATAATACACTTATTTTAAATTCTGAGTTATTTAGCAGAGATCAGATATGGTTTGTAAGTAAAGATAAATATGGGAAATCTGAATTATATTCGCTTTTGGAAATAAAGGGGTAAGAAAGAACGCTAATTTTGAAAAGGAATATTTAAAAGGTAAATATGGAGCAATACCGTATTTGAGGAAAATTTTAAAAGGATTTGATATAGAATGAGTCGAAAGAATCATTTTAATAAAAAGAGAAGTAAAAGAAAAAAGATATAAGAGCTATGAAACCTTCAATATTAATAGTGTGCGAAGGAGAAAAAACAGAAAAGTATTATTTCGAAGCGTTTGAAGTTCCAAATGCACAAGTTAAAGGGAAGGAAGAGGAGCAAATGTTTTATTGGATGCAGCCAAAAAATATTTTAAAGAAAATGATTATGATCAGATATGGTTTGTTTTTGATAAAGATGAAGTAAAAGATCAAGATTTTAACAATACTATAAATAAACTTGAAAAAAATGGTTATAAAGCTATTTATTCTAATCCATGCTTTGAATTATGGTATTTGCTACATTATGATTTTTATCAAGCATCTTTGAGTAAAGAACATTGTTTAAAAAAATTGAAGGAAAAAATTCCTGAATATGAAAAAAATAGTGAAGATATGTATAATAAACTAAAAGATAAAATGGAAATAGCTATAGATAATGCTAAAAAACTTGAAGAGTTGAAAAAAGATATAAAAAGTTTTTCTAAAAAGAATCCATACACAAATGTTTATAAACTGGTAGAGGAATTAAAAAAATACGAAAGGTAATGTTTGTAATATCTAAGAATAGCGTTAAAAAATATAGGTGCCTATTGGTGGCACCTATATTTTGAATTTTTTAATATTTTCTTTTAATAGTTCAGAGTGTTTTTTCAATTCTTCGGCGATATTATATAATCTGCTAATATCATTTTTCTGACTTTCCACGGATTTTGTCATCTTATTAATTTCTTCAACTATTTCCATAACATTTTTCATGCTCTTATCCATAGCAGCGGCCATTTCTTCTGTTGATGCGCTTTGCTCCTCTGAACTTGAAGTTAAACTTTCTATTTTTGTATTTATTAAATCTATTTTTTCTGAAATAACTTTAAAGTTTTCATTTATTTCTTTAGTAGCATTATCGATATTATTTATTGTATTTACTGTATCAATAGTTACATCATTTACTTCTTTAACACCGGATTGAACGTGAGAAAGTATCTCGGCAATATTTTCTGTTGCTTTTTTAGATTCTTCTGCAAGTTTTCTAATTTCATCTGCAACTACTGCAAAACCTTTTCCTGCTTCTCCTGCTCTTGCTGCTTCTATTGCCGCATTTAAAGCCAATAAATTTGTTTGTTCAGTTATAGTATTTATTGTTTCAACTATTTCACCAATATTATTTGCAAGAGATATTAATTCTTCCACTTTATTTTCAGTTATTTTTGATTTTTTTACAGCATTTTTTACAACTTCAGAAATTTCCTGTAAGCTTTTAGTACCATTATTTGCTTCTTCTATTGTTTCGGCTGTAATTGAAGATAGTTCCTGAGCGCTATTTGAAACAACCTGTGCGGATGAGGCTATTTCTTCAACTCCAGAATTTATTTCTTCCATCATCGAGGCGACTTCATTAATACTATTTTCTATTTTGACATTGTTCTCATATATTATTTCTGAACTTTTTACATTCTCTTCCGTTACCTTCAATAAGGTTTCTGAAGATTTATCTAAATCATACCCAGTATTTATAACGGCTTTTAACATATTTTTGAAATTGTCCACCATTTTTCTTAATCTATTAAATATTTGATGGATTTCATCTTTTCCAGAGCTTAAGATTTCTATGGTTAGATCACCTTCGGAAATTTTTTCAATATTATTTTCAAGAACCTTAATTCTTTTTACCAATATTTTGGTAATAATATATGCAAAAATAATAATCAAAGTTGCCATTATGAGTATTGTTATAAAAATGGTTTTAGTAGTATGATTAATGAAGTTGTTAAACTTTTCATAATTTTCAACAATACTTAAAAAACCAACAATGTTCCCATCAGCTTCTTTTAATGGATAAATAAGAAATGCTATACCTTTTTCTTTTGAGTCATATACTAAATATTCGTTATTTTTTAATTCATTAATAAATTCTTCTATTTTGTTTTCAGGCAATAAATATTCATTATTGGTGCTGGAATATAATCCTTTTTTAGTATAAACAAGAATATCAGCAGAGAACATATCTTTGAAAGATTGCATAGATTCTTCTGAAAAAGGAATACCTGTTTGCATAACTCCTATTACTTTTGAGCCGTCTTTTATTGGAACAAAAGCTCTGAGTCCAAAACCACTTGAACCATAATCGAATCCCCAATTTTCTTTTCCGTTTAAAGCTAATTTGACACCGGTTATGTTGCTTTTATTATCGCCAAATTTGCCCGGATGATGTCCTCTATAAAATACGTGTCCAGTTGCGTCTTCTATTTCCAATACTTTTAAACCAGTAACTTTTAAAACATTAAAACGGGAAATTAGAATTTCCTTGATTTTTTCTCTATCGGAATTTTTCAACGCATTTATTATTTCAGGACTTTTGGCGTTTTCTTCCGCGATCTTTTTTAAATTTTCAAAATTTATATTAAATACCTCTTTTATAGAGTCCTTAGCTACTAAGTATCTATGATTTAGTTCAAATGTGGTTCGTTTATTATTTTCAAATCTTATAAATAAAGATAGAAATAATATTGGTAGCAATCCGATAATAATAAAATAAATAAGATATTTGTACAGTAACTTCACAATATCCCTCCTTTTTACTTTTGGTATTCAAAATACATATATATGTATTATACAATTTTATTCAACTTTTGTCAAGTGTTTGTAAAATTAACGAAAAGAAATATTTAAAAATAAAATTTTTTGATTTTTAAAAATGATATACATATAATAACTCATTAACAGAACTTCAGAGAAATATTATATTTTATGAGATATAAACTTTTATGATATAATAATAAAAAAGCAAAAAGTATTTTGCAGTAACAATATTGGAAAGGTTGAGTTAAGAAAGTAAAATATAAAATAAATTATGGGGAATTATGATATGATATTAATAGTTAATGGTCCTAACCTTAATATGTTAGGGAAACGTCCAGAAAATATTTATGGAAGCTTTACTTATAATGATTTACTTAAAAAAATTGAGAACTGGTCATTAAAAAATGGAATACCAGTGGAGGTTTTTCAGTCAAATGTTGAAGGGAAAATTATAAATAGACTTCAAAAAGAAGATTATAAAGGGCTAATAATAAATGCAGGAGCTTATACACATTATAGTTATGCAATAAGGGATGCTTTAGAAATTTTAAAATTGCCGAAAATTGAATTGCATATTTCTAATATATATAAGAGAGAAGATTTTAGAAAAAAAAGTGTAATAGCCCCTGTATGTGATGGACAGATTACAGGGTTAGGACTCGATGGGTATATATTGGCATTAGAATACCTGAAAAATTTATTATGGAAAGAGGTAGAAGATGGTAAAATTAGAAAAGTTTAGAGAATTAGGTTTATCAGAAAGTACGTTAAAAGCTTTAAAAAAGAAGGGATTTGAAGAACCAACCCCAATTCAAGAAAAGGTTATTCCTTTATTATTAGCACAGGATGTTGATGTTATTGGACAGGCTCAAACAGGAACAGGTAAGACTGCTGCATTTGGATTACCTTTGATAGAAAAGCTAAAACCTTCTAAAAAGGTAAAAGCAATAATATTAACTCCAACGAGAGAATTAGCCGTTCAGGTAGCAGAAGAAATTAATTCTTTGAAAGGAAGCAATAAACTCGTTGTATTTCCAATCTATGGGGCCAATCAATAGAGAATCAAATTAGTAGATTAAGAAAAGGCGTGGATATTGTTGTAGGTACTCCCGGCAGGGTACTTGATCATATAAAAAGAAGGACATTAGATCTAAGTCATGTTAGATATTTTATCTTGGATGAAGCTGATGAAATGCTTGATATGGGATTTATTGATGATGTTGAAGATATTTTGTCAAATGCTCCAGAAAACAGGCAAATATTATTGTTTTCAGCAACCATGCCATCAAAGATTATATCATTAGCAAAGAAACATATGAAAAATTATAAAATTATTTCTGTAAAGCCTGAACAATTAACCACAGAATTAACAGAACAAATATATTTTGAAGTATCAGAACAGGACAAATTCGAAGCTTTATGTAGAATAATCGACATTGAACCAGAATTTTACGGACTAGTATTTTGTAGAACTAAAGTAGATGTTGATACAGTATCTAATAGGCTAATAGATAGAGGATATAATGCAGAAGCTTTACATGGGGATTTATCTCAATATCAAAGAGAAAGAATCCTAAGAAAGTTTAAATCAAAAAGAGCTAATATATTGGTTGCCACAGATGTTGCAGCAAGAGGTATAGATATAAATGATTTAACCCATGTTATTAATTATTCATTACCTCAAAATCCAGAATCATACGTTCACAGAATAGGAAGAACTGGAAGAGCAGGTAAAGAAGGAACAGCTATAACATTTGTAACTCCAGAAGAATATAGAAAATTATTATTTATAAAAAGAATTTCAAAAAGCAATATAAAGAAAATGCCTATACCAAAAGTTAAAGATGTAATAGAAACTAAGAAATTAAGAATTAAAAGTGAAATTAACAGTATTTTAGAACATGGAACATATGAGAACTATATGTCATTAGCAAAGGAAATGTTAGAAGATCATGACCCTCAAGAAGTAATGGCAGCAGTTTTAAAATATGCATTCCAGGATGAACTTGATGAAAGAAATTATAGAGAGATAAAAGAGGTTTCCTCTGTAGATAAAAAAGGAAAAACAAGACTATTTGTTGCTTTAGGTAGAGATGATGATTTAACTATAGAAAAGTTAAAAAATATGATTAAAGAATATACAAACATACAGAATATTTATTTAAAAGATGTTAGAATATTAGACAAATTTTCATTCATGACTGTGCCATTTGAAGAAGCGGAAATAATTTTACAGGCATTTAAAAAGAAAAAGAGAGGCAGAAAGCCTATAATATCAAAAGCAAAAGAAAAAAGAGAAAGGCGGACTAATATGAAAGTACAAAAAGGAAGTGTAGTGAAATTACATTATAAAGGAACATTAAATGATGGAAGTGTATTCGATACTTCAGAAGGAAGAGAACCGTTAGAATTTACTGCAGGTGCAGGGCAGGTAATTCCTGGTTTTGATAAAGCTGTAATGGATATGGAAATAGGAGAAAAGAAAACATTTACTATTCCTGCAGAAGAAGCATATGGTGAATATTCAGAAGAAAAGGTATTTGAATTACCAAGGCAAAGTTTTCCACCAAATATTGATGAAGCTTTAGGTCAAACAGTTCAATTAGGAGATCAATCAGGAAACGTATTTCTCGCTAAAATATTAGAAGTTACAGATGAAACAGTAAAAATGGATACCAATCATCCATTAGCTGGAAAAGATTTAACATTTGAAATTGAAATTGTAGAAATTAATTAAAATTTTATGTAGGAGGAAAGACAATGAAAAAGGTTGAATTGCTTTCCCCAGCTGGTAATATGGAAAAATTAAAAATGGTTTTCCGCTATGGTGCTGATGCAGCTTACCTTGGCGGAAAATTTTTCAATTTAAGGGCATTAGCGGGGAATTTTTCAAATGAAGAAATCATTGAAGCGGTTAATTATGCACATTCTTTAGGGAAAAAGATTTATGTAACATTAAATATAATAGCTCATAATCATGAAATAGAAAAAGTAGCAGATTATGCAAAATTTTTGGAGTCTGCCGGGGTTGATGCAGTAATTGTTGCTGATTTGGGTGTGTTTAAAGTAGTTAGGGATAATACAAATTTAGAAATTAATGTAAGTACTCAGGCAAGTAATACTAATTGGATGAGTGTAAAAGTATGGAAAGAAATGGGGGCTAAAAGAATAATACTGGCCCGCGAACTTTCTTTAAAAGAAATTAAAGAAATTAGAGAAAAGGTTCCAGATGTTGAATTGGAAGTGTTTATACACGGTGCAATGTGCATGTCTATTTCTGGAAGATGTTTGTTGAGTAATTATTTAACAGGTAGAGATGCAAATAGAGGTGCATGTGCTCAACCGTGTAGATGGAAGTATCATCTTGTAGAAGAAAATAGACCTGGAGAATATTATCCAATATATGAAGATGAAAGAGGAACATTTATAATGAATTCGCGTGATTTGTGTACAATAGAATTTATTGATAGGATTTTAGATACAGGTGTAGATAGTTTAAAGATTGAAGGAAGAATGAAAGGAATATATTATGGTGCAATGGTTACAAAGGTATACAGAGAAGCAATAGATAGATATTATGAAGGCAATTTCAAATATGATCCTAAATGGATGGGATTTTTAAATTCTGTAAGTAATAGAAAATATACCAGAGGATTTTATTTTGGAAATCCAGGACCAGAAGGACAAAATTATGACTCTTCCTCATATAATAAAACACATGAAATTGTTGCAAAGGTTATAGGGAAATCAAAGGATAATAAAAGCGTTTTAGAAATAAGAAGTAAAGTATCTACAGGTGAAGAAGTGGAAATTATAAAACCTTTAGGTGATCCAATAAAGGTTGTAATGCCAGAAATGATTAAAATGAGAAAAGGTCAGGAAGAAGGTATAATAGAAACAGCAAATCCAAATGTAATTGTTAAAGTGTATCTGGATTTAGAAGAAATGGATATATTAAGAAAGAAAATAAAATAGCCTAAAATGAGGCGAAAGCCTATGCTTCACTTCAACCCTTTCGCAAAGCGAAACTCTTCGCTATGTGAAAAGTCAGACTGCCGGCAAAATAAAATAAGAAAAATAATATGAGCGAATCCTTGAAAATTCCCGAAAAAATGTGAATGGAACCGGTCAATTTTGCACGGATGCAAAATTGAGCGAAACCGAACAAGGATGTGAGTTTGAGCGACCGGTGGGAATGAACATTTTTGAGGAATAAGAATTTTCACTGGATGAGCGAATATTATTTGATTATTTTATTTTGTACTTTGTCTACAAACTGACTCTTCGCTTTGAGAAGAGTTTATAAAAAATATTTTAATAATAAAATTCTTTAAACCTTAAACTTTTCGCTCCGCGAAATGTTTGGGATTTGCTCATATTAATTTTGATTATTTTATTTTATCAACGGGTTAACTCTTCACTATGTGAAGGGTTTTTGAAATAAAAATTTTTATTATAAAATCTAATCAAAAACCTTTCGCGAAGCGATGTGTTTTTGCGAAGCAAAAAGTTCTGGTATAATTATAGCAGAAAGGGGTGGAATCGATGAAAAAATTACCAATAGGGGTGCAGGATTATAAAAAGATAATAGAAGGAAATTATGTATATGTAGATAAAACGAAATATATATATGACCTGATAAATTCAGAAGTGCCGATATTTTTATCTCGTCCAAGGAGATTTGGAAAGAGCTTAACAGTATCAACATTGTATTATATATTTAAAGGAGAAAAAGAGTTATTCAAAGATACTTATATATATGACAAATGGGAATTTAAAGAATATCCAATAATAAAACTGGATATGTCTGATAATAATTTGAGCTCATATGAAGAATTTATTAAATCATTATATGATAAAATTAATGAATTATATAAAGAGCAGAAAATAGAACCGACAACAGATGATTTACCAACAATGTTTGGAAACTTAATAACTGGATTAAGCAAAAAATATAAAGAAAGAGTGGTAATATTAATAGATGAATATGAAGCGCCAATATTAGAACATTTAAACAATAAAGAAGAAGCTGAAAAAGTAAGAAGATTTCTAAGGGAGTTTTATAAAAAAATAAAAACAAAAGATGAATACATAAAATTTGTGTTTTTAACTGGAATAACGAAATTCACAAAAACAGGAGTATTCTCTGCATTAAATAATTTAAACGATATATCGTTGGATGTGGATTATTCACAAATGTTAGGATATACACAGGAAGAATTGGAAACGTATTTTAGCGACCATATAGAACAAACATCAAAAAAACTGGGAATAAGTGAAGAAGAATTATTAAAAGGATTAAAAGAATATTATAATGGATTTTCATTTGATGGAGAACATTATGTATATAATCCATTCTCAATATTAAATTTCTTTCAAAAAAAGAAGTTTAAAAATTACTGGTTTGAAAGTGGATCACCATCATTCTTATACGAATATATAAAAAACAGAAAGATAACCTATGAAGACTTAGTAAAAGACACAGTAAGTGCAATGGATTTCTCAACAAGAGAAATAGAAGATGCAAATGCAAACATATTCTTCACACAGGCAGGATATTTAACCTTTAAAGGAATAAAAAAATTGGGATTAAAAGAAAAATACATACTTGACTATCCAAACATAGAAGTAAAAAGTAGTTTCTCAAGATTGATATTAGAAGCAAACTATGGATTAAAAGGATTAGATGAAGCAGAAAATATAATATATGAAAAAATATACAACAATGATATAGAAGGATTAATAGAAGAAATAAAAAAAGTAATAAGTGCAATACCGTATAACCTACATCAAAAAGAAGAAAGATATTATCACTCATTAATATTTGCAATACTGGCAATAGCCGGATTAAATGTAAGAGCAGAAGAAATGACAAATCTTGGAAGAAGTGATGTAGTATTGGAATTCGATGAAAGAGTATATATATTTGAAGCAAAATTAGATAAAAGTGCAGAAGAGGCAATAAATCAGATAAAAGAGAGGAAATACTATGAAAAATACAGAGGAAAAGAAATATATCTCATAGGAATAAACATAAATTCTAAAAAAAGAAATATTGTGGATTATATAATAGAGAATTTATAAAATTTATACTCTCATATATTTAAGAAAGAGAATAAAATAAGCCACAGCAAACGCTGTGGCTTATTTGTTGAATATTATTGAATTATATTTTCGATAATATTTTTTAAATTATTGAATTGTTCGGCAAAAGAAGGAGTTATAATATTCCATATTAAATTTTTTTCATTTAAAACAACTTTTGTAAAATAAATTAATTTATTTTTAGGAGAGATAATCATAATAGTCTGGGGTAATAATATTTTCATTTTTTGATGAATTTCGTTAAATTCAGTTTCCATATTAATAGGAATAATTTTTATATTAACATAAGTATTTCTGATATTGTTCAAGGTGTCAATATAATCATTATTACAACAATTTTTTTCATAAAGATATATATATTGGATTTTTATATTTTTTGCATTAAGTTCATTTAAATATGAAAGAATATTTTTCATATCCTCATTAAAAACACCTGAAATAATAATATTCCATTTTTTTTCTACAAATTCTATTTTTTTATTGGAATATATAATATATTCGGGAATATAACTGTTAACAAGAGGGTTAACTATATTTTCATTTGTTTTTTCAAAAATTAAATTATTTCCATCAGGGGTTATACTTGTGATTACATAGTTTTGCTCATTAATCTGGAAATATTTATTAAAAATCTCATAGCTTTCGAAAATACCATCATTATTTAGATCAATACCAGCAATAATATCATTAAGATCAAAAATCCCATCAGAATTTATTTCGGAGACAAAAATTCTATAATTTTTTCCATTTAAATTTAGTAACCCTTCTTTTCTCGTAATCCCAAAATATCCCCATTTATTATTACATTTCTTTATTATGATATAATAATTTTTATAATTATCGTTTGAAGAAATAAATAATTTTGAAAGGATCACAGGAGTATCTTTTTCATATTTTATAACTGTATTGGATGAATAATCATCTGTAAAATTTTTATTTTTATTACTATCAACGATAGCTATTTCCCTTCCGTTTAATCTTCCAAATATAACATTATAATATGAATTAGCAATATAAATTTTTCCGAATTTTATATTTTCAAATGATGGATAAACCAATAATTCTGAAGAATTATTATGTAATTCTATAGGTATAAATAGCGTTTGCATCATACCAGGGATAGTATTTTCCAAGGAAATGGAAAAAGAAGCATATATAAATATAGGGATAAATAAAAAAATCAAAAAAATAAAATTTTTCATATTTTTTCACCTCCATTTAATCGCTACAGCTAACATTTTTATAACAATATGCACCACTTCCAGCAGGGTGACAATCAATAGTGCCAGATACTTCGCCGTAACCATCAAAACTTTTGCTGGAACTACATTTCATGAAATCCCTCCTTTTTTTAGATATGGTTTAAAAGGTTAAAATTTTGTATTTATGATATAATTAATATGTTTTAATTTATATCATAATAAATATAACATTTATCACATGGTTTTCAAATTTATCGATTTGGCAAAGATGTATTTCATAATGATTTGAAAAAAGAATATTGTATGGGTAGATATTTTTATTGGTTTTTAACATAATTAAGTTTAATAATCTTTTTTAAAAAAAGGATAAAAAGTAAATTCTTTTATTTTAATTAATTTATCAAATTAAAAATTTTTAACAACCGTCAATTTTTAAAATTGGATTATTTTTTAGTAACAATTTTGTTTTAAAAAGGTGGGATGGGATGAAAAATATAAGTGTTAAAGAGATCATGGATATTATTTTCTATTGTGATTACTCAAAACCAATAATCAATATTTTAAAGGAGAATGTTGAAAATAAAGAGAAAAAGGAATTTTTTCAAAAATTAATTAGAATTTGGAATTTGAAATCAAAAAATTTATTTATGAGCAGGGTAAAGAAGAAGATGTTTTGTCCACAATTTTATTAAAGGAAATAATTAGATTTTTTAGAATAAAAAGATTATTAGATATTAAATATTATGGTACTGCCAAAAATGAAATTAATAAATTAAAAAAGAATTTATCCCATTTACCAAATTATGGAAGAGAAATTATTATACCAGCTATAGAATTTCTTAGTATTGAAAATTATGAAAAAATTTTAATTAGAAAATATAGTAAAAAATCTTATTCAAACGTTTTTTTAGAGTTATTAAATCTAAAAATGTTGTCCAAAGAATATATCAAAGAAAAGGATTATAATAAATTATGGAATATCTTATTGAGAAGTTATGAATTTTCTTTTGAACTTGGGCATCCGCATTTAATATGTAAGACTTTAGAAGATGGTATTAAAGTCTTTAAAAAAAAGGATAAAGTAAAAGTATATTATTTTTATAAAATGCTTCAATATTATGTAGGATATTATTTTGATGATATTTTCAGAATAAATAAATGGCTAAATTTTATTTTGAAAATTAATTTTCTAATGATATTAGTATCTTTTCCACTGTTCAAACATTAGTAGAATATAATAAATATTATAAATTAAAAGCAAAAAATGAAAAAATATATTCCAAATTTGAAAGCAAAAAATATATAGTTGATAAACAATTGAGGGAATTTTTATTTAAAAAATTAAGCAAAAATATAGAATCAAAATATGTAAGTTCTAAAGAAATAAAAGAAATGATAAATAATAATATTATTATTTATCACTCAAAAAACCTTATGCGATTAGAAATGAATTGTATAAGATGCAAATAAAAGATATTTTTAATACTAATATAGATGAATTTAAAAAATGGAAAAAAATATAATTTTTATCAATTTTTTGGCAACTCTGATTTCTTATACACACAAACCCAAATTTTAAAAAAAATCTCTATTATCCATGTTTTTTAAACAAAATAAAGAAAGTATTATGAAATATTTTTCTGATAGTTATGATAAAATGCTTTTTTTTAATATAATGGTTTTGAAAAATCCGATTAATTGCAATAATCCTTTTATATTAGGAAGAAAAAATGTTCTTTTTGCTTTTTTAAAAAGCTGAAAAATGTAAAAGAATTTGCATATACATATTTCAAGCTTAAAACATATGAAAAATATAAATTTGATCTTTTTTAAGAAATAGTGCAAGATATAATGGTATAATAGGTAAAAAGTATTTGTTTTATGGGAAAAATGAGATATTAATAAAATTTCATAAGAAATATAAGCTAAGATTAAATAATTTGATTTTTGGATATTATAGTTTTGATTTAAGAGAAAGAATTTTATTAAAAAAACTTTTAGAAGGATTATTCAACAAATAAGCCACAGCAAACGCTGTGGCTTATTTGTTGAATAGATGACAACTTACTTCATGTTGTTCGTCAAGTTTTACGGTTTTTGGTTCTTCAACTTTACATATATCCATTGCATATGGGCATCTTGGATGGAATCTACATCCTTTAGGTGGATTTACAGCATTTGGTACTTCACCTTTTGGAATTATTCCTGAGTTTGACAGTATTTTTTTCAATAAAATTCTAAAAAGCAGAATTATTCTAAAAAACAACAATTGTTAATTTTTTATTAAATACAAAAGTGTCATTACACCCCTAAATTTTATATTTTTCTTTGAATTCTGTATAAGGTGATATTATTTTTGGTACAGGGATATTTAATGTATTTAATATTCTTTGTCCTAATTTATTTAAATTCATTCTCGCTACAAGATGTTGCTTTTGTGTTTTAAATTCAATGTATTCCATATTTTTAATAGCTTCTCTTATTTTTTCATGAGAGTATTCAACATTATTTTTTTCCAGTTCTAATTCTAGTGTTCTTTGAATTATGTAAGATATGAAACTCATTACAATATGTCCTTTTATTCTTTTTGGTGTCCAATGAAATACCGGTCTTGTTTCAAGATAATTTTTTAATGTTCTAAATGTTTCTTCTACTTTCCATAATGTATGATATTGTTCTAATATTTCTTTTGGAGATAGTTTTGTGTTTGTTATTATTCCATAGTATCCATCGTATTTTTCATCATTTTCTATTTTTTCTATGTCCAGTATATAATTTTGTTTATTCTGTTCTTTTAAATATTTTTTCGCTCCTCTTTTACTTTTTGAATCTATATTTCCTTCTTCTAACATTTTTTTCGCTTTTTCTATTAATCGTAGTCTATCTGCTCTGTCTTTTTTGGCTCTTTCTTCTGAATATATTATGAGTAATCTTTTATTTTCATATTCTACTTCTCTATATTTTATTCCTTTTGCTATTTCTATGAATTCTCCTTCAAATATATTTACTTTTTTAACTGTTTTATTGATTTTCCTACTATGAATTCATAATTAGAATTTTCTACTACTTCTATATTTTTTTTACTCATCATTCCTCTATCTGCTACTACTATTACTTTTCCTAATTGATATTCTTTTTTCATTTTTTCTATTGAATCTTTGAATGTATGCCCTTCGAATGTATTTCCTGCATATATATCAAAACTAACTGGCATTCTATCTTGATCTATTGACATCCCTAATACTATTTGTGATTCATTAAATTTCTTATCTTTTGAATATCCCATTTGTAATATTTCATTTGTTTGTTGTGGTTCAAACGCTAATGTTGTTACATCGTAAAATACTAAATCTACCGTTGTATTAAACAAACTTATCCTTTGATTATACATATGTTTTTCTATCGACTCTTTATTATCTGCCAATATATCCAATGTTCTGTATAACCAGTGCAGCATTACATCTTTTTCTTCCAGGTCTTTTTCTTTTTTAACTTCCACTTTGTTATATCCAAAATACTCTAAATTATTAAATATTCCCAATTTACTTTTCGGTTCTACTATTCTATTCATCACCATTATTTTTAGCATCTCTTCTGCATTGTATTTTATTTCTTTATCCAGTCTTTCAAAATATCTTTTCATCTCATATCTTTCGAATATCTTATTTACTATTACTTTGGCTCCGTAATTCTTTTTATCCGGTGCCTTTTTTATATCTTCTGTATCAATATAATTTTTTAAATCAAATATTTGTATGAGTTTATTTACTATATTTTTCGCTTCATTTTCGCTAAAAGAGTCAATCCTTCCTAAGTTTGCAACAGTTCTTTGCTTTATCTTACCATTTTCCCTATAACTTTCAACAATTCTTAAATATTCAACACCTTTGTTATTTTTAACTACTCTCAAAAACACAAAAATCACCTCTTGATTTCATAATACCATTACTTATTATACCACAAAAATATTATGAAATCAAGAATATAACGCTATTGTTAAAAATATTTGTGTCACTACAAAAATTTTTCAACCCCAATTTTCACCCTTTTCATCGTCGCAAACCCGCATTCTACCGTTTCGATTTTTCAAAAATCATGAAATCGCTGTCAAACTCAGGAAAAACTTTTAGAAGGATTATTCAACAAATAAGCCACAGCAAACGCTGTGGCTTATTTGTTGAATAGATGACAACTTACTTCATGTTGTTCGTCAAGTTTTACGGTTTTTGGTTCTTCAACTTTACATATATCCATTGCATATGGGCATCTTGGATGGAATCTACATCCTTTAGGTGGATTTACAGCATTTGGTACTTCACCTTTTGGAATTATTTTATTCTTTTTAAGTTTTGGATCTGGTTCAGGAACAGCTGAAATTAAAGCTTTGGTATATGGATGAGCAGGATTTCTATATATATCTTCAAATGTTCCTATTTCCACTATCTTTCCTAAATACATAACAGCTATTCTATCACATATGTATTTGGTTGTAGCTAAATCATGTGTGATAAATAAATATGTAAGGTTAAATTCTTCTTTTAAGTCAATCATAAGTTTTAATAATTGAGATCTAACTGATACATCAAGCATTGCAATGGCTTCATCCGCTACGACAAATTCTGGTTTTAAAACTAAAGCTCTTGCTATAACCACACGTTGCCTTTGACCACCAGATAAGTCTCTTGGATATCTATTATAATATTCTTCAGCAGGTTTTAAATTTACTCTTTCCATTATTTCATAAACTATTTTCTTTTGTTCGGAATAAGTTTGGCCAATTTTATGTATTTGAAGTGCATGGCGAATAGCTTCACCTATTTTCATGTAAGGATTTAAAGCTGCCATTGGATCCTGGAAAATTATCTGGATTTTTTTTCTGAATCTTCTTAATTCTTCATTTGATAAGGATGTAATATCAACATTATTAATTTTTATTGTTCCAGAGGTTGGGTCCAATAATCTTAAAACCATTCTTCCTGTAGTGGTTTTTCCCGAACCGGACTCTCCAACTAAGCCAAGTGTTTCACCTTTTTTTATTGTGAAAGATATATCATCAACAGCTTTGACAAACTTTTGCTCTTTTCTAGTTAAAAATTCTGATATAGATCTTTTTAATGGAAAATATTTTTTAAGATTTTTGACTTCAATTAATACATCATTCATGCTTTCACCTTCTCATATAACCAGCACTTTACCCTTGTTTCATCGACTTCAAAATCTGGTGGAACTTTTTCATGGCATATTTCTTTAGCATAAGGACAACGAGATGCAAATCTACATCCTTTTGGTGGTTTGACTAAATTTGGTAAATCTCCAGGAATATATCTTAATTCTCTATCATCAATATTAGTATTTGGTATTGATTTTAGTAATGCCTGGGTGTAAGGATGTTTTGGTTCATAGTATATTTTTTCAGCTGTAGATAATTCAACTAAATGTCCCGCATACATAACTCCTATTCTGTCAGCTAATTCAGCAACAACACCAAGATCGTGAGTGATTAAAACCATAGACATTTTATGTTCATCTTTTAGTTTTTTTAGAACTTCCATTATTTGAGCTTGAACAATAACATCTAATGATGTTGTAGGTTCATCTGCAATAACTATCTCCGGTTTTAAAACGAGAGATAATGCAATCATAACCCTTTGTCTCATACCACCAGAAAATTGAAATGAATATTCATTCATACGAATAGGATCTATTCCAACATCTGATAATATCTTCCCTGACATTTCCAAAGCTTCATCTTCAGGTATTTCAGGATAATGTGCTTTTATGGTTTCTAAAAATAAGTCTTTTACTTTCATTATGGGATTTAATGAAGTCATTGGATCCTGAAATATCATAGAAATATGTTTTCCTCTAATCTTTCTCATTTCCTTCTCATTATATTGTGCAATATTTTGTCCTTTAAAGGATATTTCTCCCAGAATTTTTGCGTTTTTTGGAAGTATTTTTAATAATGATTTTCCTAGTGTAGATTTTCCACATCCAGATTCACCAACTAAGCCAAGTGTTTCATTTTCTGAAAGGCTTATATTAACATCCTGCACAGCACTAACATAGCCATTTTTAACTTCATAATTTATATGTAAGTTTTTAATATTTAAAATCATAAAACGTCACCTTCTTTCACGAATAGTAGGATTCAATAGTTCGTTAAGTCCTTCGCTAAATAACGAAAATCCTAAAACTATAGTTATTATAGCCATACCTGGATATAATATCCCCCACCATGCACGTGATAAAACAAATCTCTGACCATTACTTAAATCATAACCCCAATCTGGAGTTGGTGGAGCAATACCTAAACCCAGAAAGCTTAACCCGGCTTCAGTCATTATTGCATCTGCTAAATTCATGGATAAAACTACAACAACAGAAGGTAAAACATTTGGAAGAATATATTTAAATAAAATTTCCCAATTTTTTGCTCCAATAGCTCTTGCACCTTCCACGTACAGTTCATTTTTTATACCAGATACCTGATTTCTTATAACTCTAAAGTAAGTAGGTGTATAAACGACTGCAATGGATAATGCAATATTAACCATTCCTGGCCTAAAACTGCTGCAATAGCAATTGCCAAGATTAGTCCCGGAAAGGAATATATGGCATCCATGATTAAAGTTAAGATTCTATCCAATGGTCCGCCAATGTAACCGGATAATAGTCCTAAAGGTATGCCAAACACCGAAGCAAAACCAACAGATATAAAGGCTATAGATAAAGCTATCCTTGCACCGTACATTATTCTGCTAAATATATCTCTTCCTAAATTATCTGTACCAAAAACAAATTGACTATTTGGAGCGCTTAAAGCTTTACCTACCCTTTGGATTGGATTGTATGGAGATAGTTGAGGTGCGAATATAGCCATTAATGTATAAAAAATTAATATCATTGCCCCAACAAAAGTTATCCAACCAGTCCCTGTTTTAAAAAGTTCTTTGAAAAAAGAGCCTATTTTATGTGAAAAAAATTTATTTTCCATTATATCACCTCAATATCTGACTCTTGGGTCTATAAGTGCATTAATTATATCAACAACGATACTAATAACTATAACAAAAAATGCGAAAAACACAATGGTCCCTGAATAGCTGGAAAATCTCTATATCTTATTTTCATGACAAGATAACTTCCTAATCCTGGCCATGAAAATGTAGTTTCAGTTAAAACAGCACCAGCCAATAATATAGCCAATTGAAGTCCCATGACAGTTAGAATAGGAACCATAGCATTTCTTAATGCATGTTTGTATAGCACTCTTCTTTGACTTATTCCGCGTGCTCTTGCTGCTGTGGAAAAATCCTGGGATAGCATTAAAATGGTATTGTTTCTAACCATTCTTAAAAATATACTTGAAATAACCAAACCAAGCGTAATGCCTGGCATTAATAGATGTTTTAAAACATCAACAAAAGCTTCCCAATTTCCAGAAATAATAGAATCCAATAAAAAGAAGCCTGTTTTTGTATCTAGAGAAACGATAGGAGATAATCTTCCTGCAACAGGTAGCCATCTTAATACCATTCCAAAATAATATTGCATCATTAAACCGAACCAGAATACAGGAATAGCATATATGAAAACTGAATAAACTCTTGCAGTAATATCAATAACACCATCTCTATGGGCCGCCGCTTCTGCTCCCAAAAAACCCCGATTAGAACGGCAACTATGAAAGCGAATAAGGTTAATTCAACAGTAGCAGGAAATCGATCTTTTATTTCATTCCATACAGGTCTTGAGGTTAATGTTGATTTACCAAGATCACCTTTTAAGAGGTCCCCAACATAATCGAAAAATTGAATTATGATAGGTTTATCTAATCCCAATTCATGACGTTTTTGATCAATAACTTCCTGTGGAGCTTTACCTCCTAGAATTGCTAATACAGGATCACCTGGAATAATTCTAAGAACAAAGAAAATAACTATTAAAAGAATAAACATCATAGGTATAGCTAATAAAATTCTTGTGAGTATGTAATCTTTCAAGGACAAAATCATCACCTCTTTTAAAAACCCCGCCAATTGGCGGGAGATTATTATTTCTTTTCGATCAAATAATATCTAAATATTTGTGTTGGTTCTAATAATACACCTTTAATATTCTTTTGAGTAGCTACTACTGCAACTCCCTGCCAAAGAGGAATATTAGGAACATCAACAACTAAATGATTTTGAACCTGTTCATAAAGGTCAGATCTTGTATTTTGATCAACACAGATTCTTGCAGCTTTCATAATAGCTTCTGTAGTTGGGTTTTCATAGAAACTACCCATTGATTTTGCACCATTAATACTTAAGAATGGCCATAGATAATCATCAGGATCTATATAGTCTGGATACCAACCTAGTAGGAATAATCCCATTGTTCCATTTAAGAAATAGTCGACATATGTTGACCATTCTGCATATTTAATGTTTACCTTAATAATACCTGTTTCTTCTAATGATTCTTTCAATACTTGAGCTACATCAGCTTCTGTTGTTCCGTAATGTGTAGGTGAATACCATAAGTCAATAGTTAATGGTTTATCTGTCCAATAACCAGCCTGTTGTAATAATCTTTTAGCAGCTCTTAAATTTCTTTTTGGGAATATATCTTTATGACTCCACATTCCCATTGGAACCATTGAGTATAATGGTTGAGCTAATCCAACAAAAACATCATCAACAATTCTCTGTCTGTCAACAGCATACATTATAGCTTTTCTTACAAGAGGATTTGAGAATGGAGCCTGTTTTGTATTTAATACAAGATATCTTATTTGAGGACTGCTGCCTTTTATAACATTAATATTTGGATTGTTTTCAAGATCAGAAATATCTCTTGGATCTAAATGCCTAAATGCAATATCGATTTGGCCTGTCTCCAGAGCCAATCTTAATGTGGCAGCACTTTCATAGAATGTAATAACAACTTTATCTACTTTTGGTGCTGGACCAAAATATTTATCATTTTTAACCAAAACTATTCTAACATCTCTTATCCATTCAGCGATTTTATATGGTCCTGAAGAAGAAGGAGCACCTTCATAAAATGCATTTGCTGGATATAAATTTGGATTTACTGGCCATGCCACTGTATAACCCAAAACAGATAAAAATGCTGAAAATGGGTACTTTAATTTTATCTGGAATGTATACTTGTCAACAACATTTGTGCTGTCAACAATATCTGTTAATAAGAATGCAGGATCACCATTTAATTTCATAGCTCTGTCAATAGAATATTTCATAACAGAAGCATCAATGGCTGTTCCATCTTCGAATTTTGCATCTTTTCTAAGATAGAAAGTATAAACTAAACCATCAGGGGAAACTTCCCATTTTTCTGCTAATGATGGAATGAGATTAGAAGTGTTAACTTCGTAATCAACCAAACCTGTTAAAACATTTTGAAGAATGTTACTTGAAAAGTAGTCATAACATTTTGCTGGATCTAAAGTCCTAATCTTGTCCGTAGTTCCAACAACTAATACCTTTGAAGAAAAAGCCAATACAGAAACGATGAGCAATAAAATCAATAAAAACTTCTTCATACAATCCCTCCCTTTATATAATGGTTATGTAAAAATAATACTACTACAATGTAAAAATTAACTAACTTTATTTTTTTGATAATCATATTATAACATAAAAATATCATTATTTACAAGTAAAAAAATAAAAAAATGCAATTTCTTCCGAAATTGCATCTTAAACATGCTTAAATACATGTAATATTTTAATTTGTAATATTAAAAAATGATTCATTTTTTTAAATATCCAAGAACAACTTCCCTAAAATCGGGAGACCTTCCGATATTCTCTTCGGTTTTTACCAGTATTCCATCATCTAAAGGTGTTATGATTTCCATTTCTTCCGTCATTTCACTTTGTTTTACAATTTTATGATCAGATAAAGCTTTTTCTATATTCCCTTCAAATGTGGTTTTTCCAGAATTTATTATGGCAAATCTTGTTGCTATTAATTCAACTTCCTCGATGTGATGAGTTGACATAATAACAATGTTTTCTTTATTTGATACAAACTCTTTTAACATTTTAAGTATTTTATCTTTCTTTACCGGATCAATATTTTGTGTTGGTTCATCAAGTATCATGATTTTTGGTTGAGAAGAAAACATAAGAATAATATAAAAAAGCGTTTTCATTCCTGAAGAGTACGCATGAACAGGTTTGTTTATGGGTAACTCAAATTCCATCATCAACTCTTTATATTTTTTTTCATTCCAGGTCGGATATAGAATTTTCCATAATTCAGCATAATCATAAGGATATAATCCTTTAAACGTTATTCTATCTTCAAGCAAAACAGATATATTTCTTTTTCTAAATTTATTTAATTTTTTCCCATTAATTAAGACTTTTCCTTCGTCAGGTTTTAAATCACCGTATATACATTTTAATGTTGTTGTTTTTCCAGCACCATTTGGCCCTACAAGAACATAAATATCTCCTGGATTAATAGTAAGATTTACATCAATTAGTGCAGGTTTTGGACCATAAGACTTTTCTAAATTTATAACTTCTATCATACTAATCACCTCAAAGAATTTGTAATTAACCATGCAACAATAATTAATACAAATATAAGACTTAAGATTGTAAATAATTTATTTTTATTTTTTGTATAATTAGATGAATCAGAGTAATGAAATATTATCATTACAGAAAAAAATAAAAATAATGAAATTAAATTTATAAATAAATTTTTTTGAGTAACCAGACTATAATCTTTTATCATTTCGTTTGATTTTAAAAATAAATCAACCAACCAGATTGAAATAGGAATATATATGCCTCCGAGTCCTTTAATAGAAGATAATACACTTAAACTATAAAAGAAAGCGAAAAATAATAGATTACCCAATAATCCTATCCAGTCTGAATTTTTTGTTATTCCAAAATATAAAGCTTTTGAAAGCAGTAATAAACTTGCTCCAAAAATATAATATGATAAATAAAAATCCATTCTTGAAATAGGTAAAGTAGAAATCAAAGAAAAATTTTTATTTTCTATTTCTCTTGTTAATAATGTTGATGCAAAAATAACGGCAAATAGATTACCTAAATCATTTGGTAAGAATAGCAAAATGGAAATAAATATTAAATAATAAGATTTTTGTCTGAATTCCTTTTCAAATACAAATTTTATAGTTTTTATCATCTAATCACCTCGTTTATTTTATTGTGAGAATAAAATTAAATGCTGGAATATAGTTTGTGATTATCAAAACAAATATTATAAAAAATATGATTAAGTATAACCATCTTCCTTTTTCAAAAACCATAGAAAAAACAACGGCTGCCAGAGCTTCTAATATAATGGGCAATATTGGTATTTGAGAAAAGAATACGCCTAAAACAGCTATAAAAATAGCAGCATAAAAAATCAATATTTTCATATAAAACACCCTTTCATTTGTTTATATTAAAAACTTCTTGAAGCTTTAATAATGCAAATAGTTTTTGTATTTTTTCGTTCATATTTATAAGAACTAATTCTTTTCCTTTTTCAATTAATTTTTTTTGTAAGGAAATCAGTTGTCCTATACCTGTACTATCAATAGTTATTAACCCATTAAAATCTATAATGATTGTAGTTATATCTTTTTTTGAGATAATTGGTATAACTTCATTTTCAAAATCATGGACATCATATAAAGTAAATTCTCCCATAATTTTTATAGTATATATTTTATTTCTTTTAATTTTAATTATTTTCATAACTCACCTCACAATATGCTTATTCTATTGTTATTATATCATAATAACATATAAACCTCCCAATTTTTGGGAGGTTTATATGTTAAATAATTTTTTTGAGTTTTCTAAAAATATTTCCGATAGATGTTCAGTTGGTATATCTTTAATTTCCGCAATCTTTTCAATTATATATTTTACATAAATAGGGTTATTTTTTTTACCACGAAATGGAACAGGAGTTAAAAATGGTGAATCTGTTTCTGGTAAAAGGTATTCAACAGGTGTATTTTTTACTACTTCAACCAATTTATGATTATTTTTAAAAGTGATTGGTCCATCAATGCCAATATAAAAACCTAAATCCAAAAACTTTTTTGCTGTTTTCCAATCAGAGGAGAAGCAATGAACCACTCCAGATTTATCAGAAATTCCTTCATTTACTAATATCTCAAAAGCGTCATTGTATGCCTCGCGTATATGTAAAATTAATGGAAGTTTTACTTCCTGGGCAATCTGAATCTGTTTTGAAAGTGAATTAAATTGTTCTTTTTTTGTTGTATATTCTCTATAATAGTCCAGTCCAATTTCACCAATAGCAACGACTTTTTTATTTTGAGCGAGAATTTTTATAGTATCAAAATCTTTATTTGTTAAATTAGCGGAATCATTTGGATGAATTCCGACAGAACAATAAATTTTTTCAAATTTATTTGCTAATTCTATGTTTTCAAAAGAGTTTTCAACGTTTATACCAATTTCTATTACAAATTCCATGTTATTTTCATCAAAGGTTTTTATTATATCTTCTTTATTATCAATTAAATTTAAATGACAATGTGTGTCAACTAATTTCACTAATTATTCCCCTCCACTTTTTGGAATTACACAAATAAACTGACTTTCGCCATTATTTATGTTTTTAAATTGATGTTCTACATTTGGTGGAACAAATACAAAATCTCCTTCTTCAGCAATTATGTATTCTTCACCATTAAAAACTTCCAATTTACCTTTTAATACGAAAACTTCATGTTCCCAATCATGAGTGTGTTTTGGTGAAAAACCGTCTTTTTCTAAAGTAAATAATCTCATTACAAAGTTTGGAGCACCTAATTTATTTCCAATTAATACTCTCTTATGAGCACCTTTAACAGTCTTTCCACCATCGTCATATATAATAGGTTCAATATCCATAGATTTTCCAATAAAAGCTTTATCCATACTTTCCCTCCTCCGAACTATATCTATAATTATTTTTTATTCCATAAGAATATTTTTTTAACAATACATACATTACTATTCCAATAATAATAAACAAAATACTTATCAACACCGCAACCTTCATTCCCATAAACATCAACGAATCAGTTCTTAAAAGTTCTATCCATGCTCTGCCTAAAGAATATAAAATTAAATAAAGAGAAATTATTTCTCCATCAAATTTCTTTTTATTTCTTGCATAATAGAATAGAAATAAAAAGATTCCTAAATCCATAAAGATTCATATAAAAATGTAGGATGAAAATACTCAAATTGTTCATAACCTGGCATTCGATATGGGCTGGAACATACATTTTCCATGGGAGGTTAGTAGGACCACCATAGGCTTCATAATTAAAAAAGTTACCCCATCTTCCTATAGCCTGACCTAAAGGTAAAACATGTGCCATTAAATCAAGCCCTTTTAAAAAGTTAAAGGTTATGTTTTTTTTCAATTTAGTATAAAGGTATACAGATAATAATGCTCCCAAAATACCCCATGTATGGCCATGCCACCATGCCATGTTTTAAAGATTTCAGAAGGTGTTTTGGAATATATATCCCAATTAAAAGTTACATAATATAAACGAGCGCCAATAATGGCGAAAATAATACCTATAATAACAGCTGTAGATAAATCATCTTCAGAAATATTCCACATTTTCGCAGTGTTATTTGCAAGATAAAAACTAAGAAAAACTCCTGTTGCTATAAGTAATCCATACCATCTGATTTGTAAAGATCCAGTGTTAATAATACGGGATTTAAAATAAGTTTTCCTGAAAAAACTTCAGGTAATAAGAAAATTATCAGAATTAACATAGAAGATGTCGAAATGATTAAAACATTTTTAAAAAGTTTATCTTGCATAAATTCCTCCTTGAAAAAAGTATTTAAAAATGATATAATAATTAACTGATGCGGTGTAGCTCAGTTGGTAGAGCATCAGCTTCCCAAGCTGAGGGTCGCGGGTTCGAGTCCGTCGCCGCTCCATTTTTTATTCTATCATAAGGTGATCTCTATTTTTATCTGCAAAAATTTCTTTAAAGATTGCATGTAAATCACTTTTTGAAAATATTCCCCTTTCTTTGCGACTTCTTCGTCAATCTTTTCTAAGCTTTCTAATCCTTTAACGTTTGAAACAACTATTGCTCCTTCAGGTTCAGACATAATTTTATTATACTTAGTAATTACATCTATATTAGGTTTAACAGTTTCTATATTATCCAGATCAGTCATTTTTTCTTTTCTATAAAAGATTCAATATTATTATCTTCATTATCTTCATTATTTTCATTATTTTCTTCATCTATATTTTCTGTTTCATTATCAGATAGCTCTTCGATATTTTCTGAACTTATTTTTTCTTCTACATTATTATCTTCTAAGACATCTTCAATATCCATATTAATATCTTTAGTTTCTTCGGGCAATGGTTCATCTAATAAAGAGTTAACATCAATTTCTTCTAAATTTGTTTCAGTATTAGTTTCTATAGATTGATTACTTGAAACACTAATTGGCTCAATAGGTTCACTTTCATCTATATCCATTTTCTTTTTCATCTTTTCATATTCATCCATAGTTCTTCTAACTCATCGATTTTTACTTCAAGAATTTCTTCTATTGGAATTGCGGCTTCTTCTTCTTTTTCTTCGGATACATTAAATTCCATAGATTCTTCAGTGTTTTTAAGTTCCGTAACTTTTTCTCCAAATGAATATTTTTTTAAAATAAAAAAGTATATTAAAAATGCCATAACTGCTACAACAAAAAATATTACAAATGCAACTAATATATAATAAAACCATCCGATTTTCAAATTATTATTTGATGTAGATTCGGTGGATGGTAAAGTGGATTTAATTTTTAAGGTTTCAAAATGTAGATTTTCCTGGATATTTCCATTTTCTATACTTTTTAGAGCAAGCGCAACTTTTGGATCATTTGTGTAATCTTTTAAATAATTTTTTGCTTCATTATATTTTTTAAATAAAATTTCGTCCACCCAAGCATATATCTAATATCAGGATACTTAATCTCAATTTCAGCAGAAAGCTTTAAAGATTCTTCAAAAAATCTTTCGGCGCTTTTGTATTCTCCAGTTTGAAAAGCGCTTTTTCCATTAAAATAGTACACTTCTGCTTTATCCAGAAATGTCTGGCCAAATAAAGTAAATATTAATAGTAAGAATAAGATTAAAGTAATTTTTTTTAATAATGAGCTATCCATAACTCAAATCCCCATCTTTTTTTAGAAAAATTAAGAATGAATTTTTATCATAATCCGTAATATCAATAATATCCGAATTATTAAGTGTTTGATATTCGCCTGGAAATACTTTATTTTCCATGTCAATATATGTAATATAATTTTTATCAAAAATCCAGAGTTTATTATTATTTTCTAACATTTTTAATTTTCCGACATCACTATCTCCAAGAATTTGAACTTTTGAATTTTTTGTATCGTATATCAATAATTTATAGTCAGATGTTAAAAGATATATATAATAAGCACGGAGAAATAGTCTGCAAAATAATCTATATTCTTTTTTATTATATTTTCAATTCCAGATTTGGTTACGATAGTTCTCCATTGATTGTTTTTTCTTTTTAATATTTTGTCTCCCAAAACCATATAATAGTCATTATTTAATACTTTTAACTTTATAAACACTTTCTTATTGTCAATAAGTTGATCATTTTCATAAATATTTGCCAATCCATCAGTATAATCAACATAAATATATTTTCGTATTTCTGGTAAATAAAAAATATTGTCATGAATATCAAAATCAATATTTCTAATTTTAACAAATTCATGTGAACTATTATCAATAGCATAAACTCCATCATTAGTTGTAATATATAGTCTGTTTTTATATTCTATGCTACCTAAGATTTTTTTGCCTAAAATATTTTTTCCATCAAGATCAAAAACACCTTTATTTGTAACTAAAAGAATATTACCATTTAAATTATATATTTTTCCATATGTAATATTATTTAAATATAACAATTGCTCTGAAAAATTTAATAAAGCTTTTTTTTGATAATTTAAAGGTTTTTTATAGATTTCAGAAATAGCTTCCTTTTTCTTTTCTTCAGTAGTAATTTTTTCAGATAACTCTTTTTTATTTTCTGGAATGAATCATCTGTAATACTTGGTATGTTTACTTTTTCTATTCCAGAAGATAAATTCTTTTGGAGTAATTTTAAAACGTTGTTATCAGAAAACAATTTATTGTAAGGAAGTTTAAATGTATACATTTTTGCACCATCAAGTCTGGCGCTATCAACTGTAACAAGGCCATCGCCATCACCGTTTATGAATTCGGGATAAAAAGCTGCTAATTTAGTATTTTTTATATGAACAGTAATATCTGGTACGGTTCCTGTATATATATAATATTTAATATCTTTTCTTCGTTTTAATGAATTTATTTTTTTATGAATTTTGAGTCTGGTAATAATTCTTTATAGTATGAAGAAATAAGTTCAATTTTAGATGAAATATTTAAAAATAAGGAATTATACTCTTCTTTATTAAGTCCATAGGTTAATTCTATAATTTCAGGGCTTTTTTTATAAATAACATTATAATAAATTGGATTAACTGTATTTATTCCTTTATTTGGAGGTGAAAACATACTGATAGTCCTGACATTTTTTATCTCAGGATGTTTCTCTAAAGCATAACGAACAATTAAACTTCCAATTCCTTGAGTTATTATGTCAAATTTTTTATTTTGTTTAGCTTTCAATTCTGAAGCAAAGCGTTCAGCTTCGAACTCGAGATAGCTATTTGAACCAGTTCTAATATAATATCCAAAAAAAGCATCCATATAGCTTTTTGGTTTTGTTTCTAACAATGGGTATTTATAATACCATATAGTTCTATTAGGAAAATATAAGCTCCACACATTTTCCCCATATATATTATTTATAGTTTGTGTATTTGGTATAAAACCAAGAAAATTATTATCTATACCAGGCACTAATATAAGATCAGGCTCTAAAGAAGGGGTTTTTCTATCAATGTTTTTAATCCAAAAGAAACCTCTTTTGGAGTAGGATCAACGTATAATCCAAACTTTGAAAAGTGAAAGGTATTTGCCTGAACAACATAAGAACCTATAGATTCATCTTTATATATTTCACAACCAGGTAATTTTTTTATTATAGGTGGATTATCGTCTGAAGCATATATAATTGAAAAATTATTGAAATTATCCCCATAATAAAGATCCATAGGAATTCTATATTTGATTTTAATAGGTTTTAAAGCCGACTCTTCTTTTTTATCATCAGGAATTATTTCATAAATTGGGCCATAAAAATTCCCCATAGTTTTTAAATTTTGATATTCAGCTGAATTTTCTTTTAAGGGTTTTATTGTAAATGTTTTATTGTATTGAAAAGCATCTGGAGGAACGTATAAAAATAAATCGGATATAGAAGCAGACTTAGCCTCTTTTTCAATTTTTAATCTTTTGGTGGTAAAACGGGGAATAAAAAAAACAATACCAGCAATTAATATGATAAAAACTAAAAAACCTCCAAGCAACATTATTTTCTTCTTTTTCTCAAGTTGCTTGAAGTTCTTGATATTATTTATAATATCTTTTAAATTTATTTTTTGCCAGTTTTTTTAAATTTAAATTTTTTAAAATATTTGCAAATTTATTTAGATCAAATTTTTTTTCTTTTTTAATCCAGCATCTGTTTTCTTTTCTTTTTTAGCCATTCTCATTTCCTTTCAATTAAGGATTTTATTTTTTGTAATTCTTCAATAAAATTAGTTAAGTTTAAATTTGAAAGTATTGAAATTGTTTCATTAAATAAATTATTAGCATAAGTTTTAGCTTCATCTATAGATAGAATTTTCAAGAATGTAAATTTGTTTTCATCGTTATTTAAATCTTTTCCAACATCTTCAAATTTTCCATACACATCTTTTAAATCATCATAAATCTGAAAAGCTACTCCAAAGTTCTTACCTGCTTTTTTCAGATATTCAAACTCTTCTTTTTTATTTAACAATAATGGAGAACAGGCAAAGGAAAATTCGAATAATGCTGAAGTTTTTTTTATATACATATTTTCGATATCAGATTGTGTTGGATTAATTATATTTTTTTCAAATGAAACATCCAAAGTTTCACCATCAATAAGGCTTAATATTGTTTCAGAAAAAAATTCGCTTAAATATTTTGATTCATCATTATCAAATTCTGCAAATATTTTAAAGGGTAAAATGAAACCCAGGTCACCTGTTAAAATAGCTCGCCATTCACCAAATTTTTTATGATTTGATTCACTTCCCCGGCGATAGTCACTATTATCTATAGCCGGCAGATCGTCATGGATTAGAGAAGCTGTATGAACAATTTCAGTGGCAAACCCTATTTTAAGAAGTTTTTCTTCATCTATATTATAATATCGTCCAATATTATAAATTATCCATGGACGCAATCTTTTTCCGCCAGAAAAAAAAGAATATTTCAGAGATGCCTCTAAGATATGCGACATTTTTAAAGAATCAAAAAAAGAATTAGATTTTTTATCAAAGAAATATTTAAAGTCACTTATTGTCATCACTTTCATCGGTTTCATTCCCTTCGTCAAAAAAGTGCTTTTTTATAGTGTCAATATCAAAGTTTTCCAGGAAGTCCTTAAATTCTTTTCTCTTGTTTTCTTCATTTTCAGAATCATGATCCTCTATTGGGATAAACGATATATCTATTCCATTTTCAATAGCCAATTTATCTTTAACATATATTGGGACTTTACTTTTAACAGCTAATATTAATGCGTCAGAAGGTCTTGAGTCTATTACTATTTCGCTACCATCTTTTTCAAGAAAAATATTGGAATAGTATATATCATTTTCCATGTTATTTATTTCTATTTTCTTTAAAAAATATCCTTCATTTTCCAGTATATTAAGTAAAAGGTCATGAGTTAATGGTCTTGGTGTTTTTTGTTCATTAATAGCCAGGGCAAGGTAAGTAGCTTCACATGCACCTATCCATATTGGAAGACCTATATGTGTATTTTCTATTCGTAAAAAAACTACGGGAGAATTTGAAACTTTATCGAGTCCCATAGTAATAACATCGATCTTTTTATACATAAAATCACATCCTTTAAAATATAACTATATTATCAGAAATTAATTTATTTCTGATGAAATGAGATTGTAAACATAATTTCTCAATTCTTCCTCATTTTCAAAGTTTTTTGGATTGATTGGGTTAAATATCCTTACTTTAACTTCGTGAGGTGTTAAATGATAATCACCTTTTTTTATTATTTGATATGTTCCATCTATAGTAACGGGAATGATTTTAATACCATATCTGTATGGAATCATTAAAGAACCTTTTTTGAAAGGTTTAACTTTTCCATCAAGAGTTCTTGTCCCTTCAGGGAAAAGTGCAAGTTTTCTGCCTTCATTTAATTTTTTTCTTAATTCTCTGAGGGCTTTTGCAGCTTGAGTAGGATTTTTTCTATCAATAAATACAGAACCAAGAGCTTTTATGTATGTTGAAATAATAGGTGCTTTTTCCAGTTCTTTTTTTGCAATAAATCCAACAGGATGAATATAGCCAATGATTAAAGGAATGTCTAATAAGCTTTGATGATTTGCGATTATAATATATGGTTCATTCTCTAAATCTTTTAATTCAAAATCTTTTTTTACGTTAACATTAATTCCCATTAATTTAAAAGAACGTTTTCCAAAATTAGAAACAACTTTTCTTAAATAAGAATCAGCTTTATCTTTTCCGGAAACCATTTTCATAATTTTTGAAATTAATAAAACTAAAGATCCATAAATAACAACATATCCAAAAAAACCAACATAAAACCATATGGTTAACAATAATTGCTTTAAAAATAAAATAAATTTATTCACTTTTAAACACCTCTTTGTCTGAGAATACATAATTATCAATTACTTCACCATTTTTAATCACATAAACCAGACTATTTTTTAAAGCATTTAATTCTAATTCTAAGAGATTATTGATTTTTTCTTCATATTTTTTCATTTTGTCTGGGAAAGATTTTGTAGCAGGTTTTTTTGGCAAAAATGCTACACAACTATCTTTATAAGGCCAGATAGAGATATCATATGTTCCTATTTCCTGAGCTTTTTTAACAATTTCAAGTTTTTCATATCCTACTAAAGGTCTTAATATTAACATATCAGTAGCATCTGATATAGTTATCATATTTTCCAATGTTTGAGAAGCAACCTGGCCTAAATTTTCTCCTGTGATTAAAGCATTGCTTTGGGTGTGTTTAGCTAATTTAGATGCGATTCTTAACATTGAACGTCTCTGCATAATTAAAGAATAACTTTCAATATTCAAATTTTTAATAGCTAATTGTACTTCTGTAAATGGGATAATATAATGATAGAAATTAAAAGGATAAAATTCACTTAATTTTTTGCTTAATTCTATTAATTTCATTACTGTTTTTTCATTATTACTTGGAGGGCTATAAAAAGAAATAGCATTTAGTTTCATTCCGCGTTTCATCATTATCCATGCAGCCACTGGACTATCTATTCCACCAGATAACATTATACTTGCTTTTCCACCAGCTCCAACGGGATATCCGGCAAAACATTCTATGTTTTCAAGATAAACAAAAGCTAGTTCGTGCCTTATTTCTACTCTAATCAAATAATCAGGATTATGTACGTCTACGAATAAATCAGGAAATTCATCAAGAATGTCCGCACCGAGATTTTTATTTAGGTCAAAACTTCTAATAGGAAAAGATTTATCAGTTCTTCTAGAATCCACTTTAAATGAACCGGAAGTTATGTTTTTATCTTTTAATAATTTTATTATATTATTTCTAATATCTTCATAATCTTTTTTTACTTCTATAGCGGGAGATATGGATTTAATACCAAAAACCTTTTTTAAAGAATTCAACATATTTTTATCTATTTTCTTATTTTCTTTAGGAGTTACAATAATTCTTCCATATATTTTTTTTGCTGTTACCTTGTGATTTAATTGCAGAATTATGTTATTCATTAGTTTGCTTTCAAATACTTTTCTATTTTTGCCTTTTGTACCAATTTCACTATATTTTATCACAACAAAATCATACACTTTGTATTCCTCCTCTATATATATTATACTATACTTTTAATTTTTCAAAACCCTGTCCAAAAACTCCTGCCGCTGAAGACATGGAAATAAACGCATTTTTATCATGTTTTTTGATAATTTTTAAAACAATAGGTAATTCTTTTCTTTTTATAATGGTCAAAATAATATTTTTATTTTCTTTGGTATACCATCCAGTTCCCTGAATAACAGTAACACCTCTTCCAAGAGTTTTTGTGATTTCATCTGCAATATAACCATACGATTCAGAAAAGACAAATAATTGTACAGAGGATTTTCGCCCTTCTAAAACAAGATCAGTTGCATATCCAGCTATTGCCATAGTTACATAACCATATATAATTTTTTCAAAAGAACCAAAAATAAAAATTGAACTGCCAATAATTATTATATCAAATAGAAACATAGTTCTTCCTGGACTGACATTTCTATATTTATTAATAATCATAACAATTATTTCAGTTCCACCAGTACTTCCACCAGCCAGGAATACTATACCTATACCAGTACCCAATAATATTCCACCAACTACTGTTGACAAAAATTGATCATATATTATTGGCGAGTTAAAATAGTTTTGTAAAAAAGTAATGAAAAAAGAAGAGCTTGCTATGCCATAAATGGTTTTAAAACCGAATGATTTTCCAACAATTTTCATTGCAACGTAAAGAAGAATAATATTCATTAATAAATAACTGATTCCCACGGGAATTCCAGTAACGTAATAAATCATAGTTCCTATACCACTTAATCCACCACCTACAATTTTCCATGGAATCAAAAATAAAGTCCAGCCTATAGCATTAATAAAGGTTCCTAAAGTAATAAAAAAAGTTCTTTTATAGTTTCTTTTTTCAATTTGAAATCTCCTTTCAAATTAATTATAACTAATTATATCAAAATAATTTTAATTTCCGGGTATTATTGTTAAAAATTTTTGATTTTTATAGTATAATATAGATAGTTATAATGTATTTTCTAAAATTCTCTGTTTTTTCATTGAGGAGTGATTATATGATAAATGAATTATTAAAAAATTTTTCTAATGAAAAGCCATCTAATTTGCTAAAGACAATATTAAATGATACTGCGAAAAGTTTATCAAAAAAATTTAATAGAGATATATTTATATTTATTCATGAACCCCAAGGAATTTAATTAAATTATTAGGAGCATCGAAAAATTGTGAAGCGGTTGAAAAATTCAAAATATATTTTTCAGATAATAAAGGATTATATGAAAATTTAATAGAAAGAAAAACATATAAAATTACAATAGATGAATATGAAGAGTTAAAATGTTTAAATGTAGAAAATATTTATTTGATTCCAATTGTTCTAAATGGTTCATTAATAGGGGCGTTTGGTGTTCCTGATGAATTTAAAGGAGAAAAATTAAGAGAATTTTGTAATGAAACAGAAAGTTATGGGATTATACTAAAATTAACAATGGAATTTCTTGTATTGGAGGAAACAAGAAATAGATTAGAATATATAGAAGAAATAACCGATTTATTTGAAAATATTCTTGATGAAAATACCTTAATGAAAAGAATAATGGAAACAATAAAAAATATGTTGCATGCTCAGGGGTATTGTTGTGGAAAGTTGAAGGTAATAAATTAATTTTAAAAGAGTATATAGGTTTTTCTGAAGAAGATATTAAAGAAAATATATTAGACGATATAGTTTCTCTTGAAGGATTATGTAAAAAAAATAAAAAACCGTTTTTAGTTGTAGGAAAAAGTAGATTTGAAAAGTTTACAGTGCCACTTAAGAGTGAAATATTATCAGCAATTTATGCTCCAATAATAATTGACAATATTGAATATGGAGTAGTCAGCGTTTATAACCGTAAAGAAGGATTTGGGTTCAGGCCCTATAAGCATTTTGATAATTTTGATTTATCTTCATTGAGGAATATTACCAGAAGATTGGGTTTAGCATTGAGTAGAATATATTTATATGATAAATTAAAAGATGAAATTGAGAAATTAATTACATTGAAAAAGAATCATGAGAACTTAATTAAAATTCAAAGGGAACATCTGGATAAGTTGAATTCATTACATAAAATTAGTCAGGCAGTTAGATCAACATTTGATAAAAATAATGCGGTAAAAATAATGTTAATGGGATTAACAAGTGTTAGAGGATTAAAATTTAATAGAGCGTTATATCTAGAAAGAGATAGGACACGAGGCATTTTAATTCCAAAAATCTGGGTTGGTCCATCAGATGATGAAAATGTTGAAGCTATATGGAAAGAAGCTAATAAAAGAGCATTAAAATATGGTGATATTGTTCAGTATTTAAGAGAAGAAGCTATACAACTACCTTCTAATAACAAATTGACGCAAAGTGTAAAAAATAAAATTATTGTATATAAGGGTCAAACAATTTTAGAAAGAGCAGTAACAAAAAAACATATAATTCATGTTGTTCCACAAATGATTAAGCTAAAAAATGATGAACTTCAATATCTTTATGACATTATAAAATATGATGAATTCGTAATTATACCAATAACTGGAAAATGGGAAACAAAAGGTGTTGTAATAGCGGATAATAAATTTACTGGACAGGAAATTACTTCTGTTGATATTGAAATATTAAGATTATTTCAGGATAGTATAGGTCTTTCAATTGAAACTATTGAAAATTATGAAGAACTGAAAGATAAAACAAAATCTTTAGAAGAACAAAAAAATCTAATAGATTTTTATAGGAGATTTAATGAAAATATTTTACAAAATTTAGCTCTTGCAGTAATAGTTATAGATAGAAAAGGAAAAATACTTGAATGGAACAAAAAGGCAGAATTGTTTTTTGACAAGAGTAGAGAACAAATTGTTGGAGAAAGTGCAGAAATATTGAAAGAGAAATTGGGAGTAGACGTCATCAATTCTATTGAAAGTATTTTTTTCACCAGAGAAGAAATGAAAATGCCAAAATATATAATATATCAGGGTAATGAAGAAAAAGTTTTTGATATTCAATTAGCTCCATTGTGGAATAGAGACCTTGATGTAATAGAAGGGGTTATTGTAACATTTGATGATGTTACAGAAAATTATAAGATGGAAAAAGAAATTGCTCGAAGGGAGAAATTGGCGGCAATAGGAGAAATGACAGCCAGAGTGGCTCATGAAATAAAAAATCCTTTAACGATAATTGGTGGATTTGTTAATAGAATGATGAAAAAATTAGATCAACCAGAAAAAATAAAACAATATTCCCATATTATTATGGATGAGCTATCTCATTTGGAAAGTATTGTTTCTGAAATATTGGAATTTAGCAGAGGTAGTAGAATACCAACATTTGAATATATCGATATTAATTCTATGATTAATGAAATCATATTAATGTATCAAGATTTTTTACATCAAAAAGGTTTAGAGTTGAAATTTGAAAAAATGTTTGATAAAATAGATGTAAAATGTGATAGAAGTAGAATAAAACAGGTGTTAATTAATTTAATAAAAAATGCTATTGAAGCGACGAATGAAAAAAATTATATATATAAAAACGGGTATTGAAAATGATTATGTATATTTTCAAATTGAAAATAATGGGGAACCTATTCCAGAAGAAGAACAAAATAAGATATTTTCACCTTTTTTTACTACAAAGGTTCAGGGAACAGGCTTAGGACTGCCTATTTGTAAAAAAATAATAGAAGAAGAACATAAAGGTAAACTTTATTTAGTAAAATCAGATGAACAATCAACAATTTTTAGATTTGAATTACCTTTAAATTAATTTTTGGGAGGGTTAATATGGCAAGAATATTAATTGTCGATGATGAAGATAATATTAGACTCTTATTAAAAGAGGAATTAGAAGATATAGGATATGAAGTTATTGAGGCAAATTGTGCAAAAAAGGCTTTAGAGATTTTGTCAAAAGATCAAAACTTTGATATTATTTCGTTGGATATAGAGATGCCTGAAATGAATGGCTTGGAATTAGCTGCAGAAATTAGAAAAAAATATCCAAATAAAAAAATTATTCTGATGACAGCATATAGTCATTATAAGAGTGATATGGCATCATGGGCAGCGGATGCATATGTTGTAAAATCGTTGGATTTAACAGAATTCAAAGATACTATAAATAGACTTTTACAAATTTAGTGGAGGTGCTTTACATTGGATTATAAAGATACGTTAAACTTGCCAAAAACAGCGTTTAAAATGAAAGCTAATTTAAAAAACAAAGAGCCAGAAACTTTAAAAAAATGGGAAGAAATGGATCTGGAACATTATGTGAGAAAAGAAAGAGAAAATGCTCCAACTTATATTTTGCATGATGGACCTCCATATGCAAATGGCCATATTCATTTAGGACATGCATTAAACAAGGTTTTAAAGGATATTGTTATAAAATATAAAACAATGCAAGGGTATAATGCACCTTATGTTCCAGGGTGGGATACACATGGTTTGCCTATTGAACATAAGGTTACTACAGATTTAGGAGAAAAAGCTAAATCTATGTCTAAAATTGAAATAAGAAAATTATGTGAAGATTATGCTTTGAATTATGTAAATATACAAAAAGAAGAATTTAAAAGGCTTGGTATTAGAGGAGATTGGGAAAAACCATATGTTACATTAAAACCAGAATACGAAGCAAAAGTATTGGGAATTTTGAAAAAAATGGTAGAAGATGGAAATGTATTTAGAAATAAAAAACCAATTTATTGGTGCCCAAGTTGTGAAACTGCTTTAGCAGAAGCAGAAATAGAATATCATGATCACACATCACATTCAATTTATGTTAAGTTTGAATTATTAGATGAACCAAATACATATGTTGTTATATGGACAACAACTCCATGGACATTACCGGCAAATGTAGCAATAGCTTTACATCCAGACTTTGACTATGTTAAAGTAAAAGTTGGTAATGAAAATTGGATATTGGCAAAAGGATTATTGGAAAATCTATTAAAAATAGCTGGAGTTGAAGAATACGAAATCTTAGAAGAGTTTAAAGGTAAGGATTTAGAATATAAAAAAGCAAAACATCCATTTATGGATAGAGAATCATTAATAGTATTGGCAGATTATGTAACCCTTGAGGACGGTACTGGGTGTGTTCATACTGCTCCAGGACATGGTGCTGAAGACTATCAAACTGGTTTGAAATATAACCTCCCTGTATTATCTCCTGTAAATCATGAAGGGGTATTTACAGAAGAAGCAGGAAAATATAAAGGATTACATATCTGGAAAGCAAATAAAATGATTATCGAGGATTTAAAAGAATCGGGTCATTTAATTGCGCAAGCTGATATCAGACACTCTTATCCACACTGTTGGAGATGTAAAAATCCAGTTATATTTAGAGCAACAGAGCAATGGTTCATATCAGTTGATGAAAATAATTTAAGAGAAAAAGCTTTAGAAGAAATTAAAAAAGTAAAATGGATTCCAGATTGGGGAGAAAATCGAATTACTGCGATGGTTCAGGATAGACCGGATTGGTGTATTTCAAGGCAAAGGGCATGGGGTATTCCTATTCCAGCATTATCCTGTAGTGACTGTGGAGAAACATTTATAGATCCTCAAGTTATGGATAATGTAATAAAAATCGTTGAAAAAGAAGGAACAAATGCATGGTATGAAAGACCTGTAGAAGACTTTTTGCCGGAAGGATATAAATGTCCAAAATGTGGAGGGGTACATTTTAAGAAAGAAGAAGATATTTTAGATGTATGGATTGATTCCGGTTCTTCATGGGATGCAGTAGTTAATGTAAGAGATGATTTAAAGAAATATCCTGTTGATATGTATTTAGAAGGCACTGACCAGCACAGAGGATGGTTCCAGAGTTCACTTTTCTTATCTGTAGCTAAAAATGGTATAGCCCCATATGAAACAGTATTAACTCACGGTTTTATTAAAGATAAAGATGGTAAAAAAATGTCAAAATCATTGGGTAATGTAATAAGTCCATTTGATGTTATAGACAAATACGGGGCAGATATATTGAGACTATGGGTAGCATCAAGTGATTATAGAGGGGATATAAGAGTATCATTTGATATATTAAAGCAACAAACAGAAGTATATAGAAAATATAGAAATACTATAAGATTTTTATTGGGTAACACATCTGATTTCAGCCCAGAGACAGATGCTGTTCCTTATGAAGAAATGGAAGAATTGGATAAATGGGCAATGATGAAGATTCATCAATTAATAGAAAAAGTAACTGATGCATATGAAAAATATGAATTTTTCAGAGTTCATCATCTTATAAATAACTTCTGTACAGTAGAAATGAGTTCTATTTATTTAGATATAATAAAGGATAGAGTATATACAGAATTACCAAAATCAAGATTAAGAAGATCAGCTCAAACAGTTATGTATGAAGCGTTAGTGACGTTAACAAAACTAATGGTTCCATTATTAGCATTTACAACAGAGGAAATATATGATTATTTACCAACTAAAAAATACGAAACTATTCAATTGGAAGAATGGCCAAAAGTAAATGAAAAATACTTTGATAACGATTTAGAGGAAAAATGGAATAAAATATTCCAATTAAGAGAAGATATAACAAAGGCCTTAGAAGAAAAGAGAAGAGAAAAATTCATTGGTCATCCATTAGACGCTAAAATAATAGTTGAACCAAAATCAGAAGAATTAAGAGAAATATTAAGCGCATATGATCCATATTTTGTTGCAGATCTCTTCATAACCTCTCAATTTGAATTAGGAACAGTTGATGAAGGATATGAAGGTGAATATGCAAAGGTAAAGGTTGTAAAAGCGGAAGGTAAAAAATGTGAAAGATGTTGGAAGATACATCCAGAAGTTGGAACAAATGAAAAATATCCAGATGCATGTCCAAGATGTGTGAATGTTTTAGAACAATTATAATAAACATCAAAGTGCTGCCATATTTAAAGGCAGCACTTCTTTTCATCTTTATCATCCTTTTTTGTTATTATATTATATTATATTATATTTATTTGTTAATTTAGATGAAGTTTTTCTACAAATCTTCTAAAATTAAAAGAGTCTTTATAAATATTGCATTTTCCAAATTTGGATAAAATTTCAACGGTTTTTTCGATATTAAATTCAGTGGTTTCAAATAAAAAATGTTTTGCTTTTAGAATTTCAGGATAATTATTAGCTATATTTCTAAAGAAATCTTGTCCATCATTACCAGCTTCCAGGGCTATTTTAGGTTCATATTTTAGTGAAGAACTATTTTCAAAAAAAGAGGTTTCTACATAAGGAGGATTGGATATAATAAAATCTAAACGATTTATAATATTTTCAGAAATATTATTAAATATATCGCTTTGGATGAAATTGATAGAAACGTTATGCTTTTTTGCATTGATTTTTGACACCTCTAGAGCATCTTTTGAAATATCAACTCCATATATATTTAAATAGGGCAATTCTTTTTTCAGTATTATGGGTATGATTCCACTACCTGTTCCAATATCCATAATATATTTATAATGTTTATCTTTTATTATGTTAATAGCGATTTTTATTAAATCTTCTGTTTCAATTCTCGGAATTAATACTCTCTCATCCACATAAAATTCATATCCATAAAAGATAACTTTATGTGTAATGTATTCAAGAGGATAATCTTCAATTATTATTTTATTTAATTTATGTAATAAATTTTCAGGAAGGATATATTCTTTTTCTATTAATATTTTGGTTATATTTGTATTGGTGATTTCAGAAATAATTTTTGCAACAAAATAAAGGGGATTTTTAATCCCCTTTTTAGTGATAATATTTTTATATTTTTTCAGGTATTCTTTTAATGTCATATCCCTAAAATAGTTCTAACCTCATCTGATGCTTTTGAAGGATCCCACGGAGGATCAAAGGTTAATTCAACATTTACACTTTTTACTCCTTCAATAGAGCCTATTTTGTTTTTAGCATCTTCTGTAATAAAACCTGCTAACGGACACATAGGAGTTGTTAATGTCATTAATACATGAACATTATCTTCTTCATCTATATTAACATCATAAATAAGTCCTAAAGATACAACATCAAAACCAACTTCCATATCATATACATTTTTTAATGCTTCCATAACTTGTTCTTTAGTTACCATTTGATTCATCTCCTTTAAAAAATTTTGAATTTATAATAATTTCAGAATTATCTTTAAACTTTTGAAATTCTGAAGCAACTAAATTATCAAATAACTTTTTAGCTTTTTCATCTTTTATATTTTCAATAATTTTTGATTTAGCTTCTTCTACAGACATCTGCTGTTTTGGTATTTTTTTATCTATTTTTATTAAAGCGTAATAATTATTATTATATTTCATAGGTTTTAATATAGCACCTGGAAATGATGATTTAATAGTTTTTATCAAATTACTTGTATTATCCTCCAGATTAATTTTTATAATCGTAGCTTCTTTAGTTGTGAGCTTATTAAAATAGATATCATCGAAAGAATAATATCCATCTATTATTTTTTGATAAGCTAAAGATGCGTCATCTGATGAGCTGAATAAAACGAGTTTAATATTTGCTGATTGTGGCTTATAATATTTGTCCTTATTTTTGTTATATTCATCTTTAATTTCGTTTTCTGAGACTGAGACATTATCAATTAAATATTGGTAAATAGCTGAAACAGCACGTTGATATAATTTTTCATGGTAAACACTATAAATATATTGTTCTTTATTTTCAAAACCTTTGGAAATTAAGTATAATAAAATATCATTCTCTGAAAGCTTTGAAGAATTAAAAATATTCTCAATTTGTGATTTTATAGAATTGTACAACTCTTCTTTTTTAAATTCAGACCTTTTTTCTTTTCTGTGAATTGAATAAATAATATTTCCCCAGCTAACTTATCTAATTTTGATTTTTCATATTTTTGTATTACATTATTTCCTTCAACGCTTCCAATTAATATTTTATAAAAGGTATTATTTATTTTATTTATACCTCTTAATATTTCAAGTGTTTTTGCCTGTGATTGAAAATAATCATAATTTATTGTTTCACCATTAATAATAGATATAGTTTTGGGATCAAGATTCTCATATTTTATGATTCCAAAAGAAGTAAAAATAAGCAGTAACATCCCCAACGATAATAAAAATTTTTTCATTTTGAATCCTCCCTATCTTCATTTTTTTTATATTCTTTAATAAATTTTTTTGCCGCCTTAGAAATAATAGAATCCATATTCATATTATTTTTAACATAGAAATATATCAAATGGGTTAAAAAATCAATATTATATTTTTCATTTGTTTTTTCATTTTTTATCTTTTTTAAATCTTCAATCAGCAAATCTATAATATCCTCATTTTCATATGGATCATAATTAACAGATAAAGAGTTTTCAATTAATCTTCTTAAATTCATTAAAGGAGGCATTCCAGGATTATAATCTCCAATTTTTGAATATGCTTTTTTCCCTTTTTCTTTTGCTTTCAACTTTTCCCATTGTTCGTAGGAATATTCGCCTGTATTTTCAAAAACATGCGGATGTCGCCTTATAAGTTTATCATTGAGATTTTCTATAACATCATTAATTGTGAATTCTCCGTTTTCTTTGGCAATTTGAGAATGAAATATTACCTGTAAAAGCACGTCACCTAATTCTTCAATTAAATATTTTTTATTCTTACTATCAATGGCATGAACGAGTTCATAAGCTTCTTCAATTGCGTAAGATTTTAATGATTCGTGAGTTTGTTTTTTATCCCATGGACATCCATTTTCAGAACGCAATATTTCCATAATCTCCAATAATTTTTTAAAATTTTCTAATTCGTTCATAATACCTCCTACAAACCTATTTTCATTAATCTAATATAATTAAATTCGTTTTTATTATATTTTATTTCATTGTTTAGCAATAATTTCTTTATTGGATTAAAAGTTATTCTATAAAAATTTTTTATCCATATTTTTTAATGTTTTCAACATGTTCTTTTGTGGGTATCCTTTATGCTTTTTAAAATTATATTCAGGGAATTTTTTACCTAATTCCACCATTATTTTATCTCTGAATACCTTTGCCAATATAGAAGCAGCCCAATAATTTTAGATTTTGAATCCCTTTTACAATGCACTCATAGTTTTTTATGTTAAGTTTAAAATTTTTTCCATCTATTATAATATATTTATTCTCAATATCATAATCTTCCAAAACTCTTTTTATTCCTAAAGTTGTTGCGGAAAATATGTTGTATAAATCTATTTCTTCAGGCGTAGATATTTTTATGGAATATTTGAAATTTTCTACAATGATTTTATAAGCATCTTCTCTATTTTTTTCTGTCATTTTTTTTGAATCATTTGAAATATTTTCTAAAATTTTAAGTTGTTTTTCATTCTCAACTAATATTGAGCCTATTACAACAGGTCCTGCGAGAGGACCTCTTCCAGCCTCGTCTATCCCAATAATTTTACCATATTTTTTTAAATATTCTAAATCCATATTACACCTCTCATATATATTTCTAGACATAAGAAATTAATTTTTACCACATATTATTATTACAAATTTATATGAAAAAATCTTAACATTTATGGTAAAATTAAATATCAGAAAAATTATTTCATAGGAGGGAATAAAATGAATTTTTCAGAAAGAGTGTTAAACATGCAGGCATCACCAATTAGAAAATTAATTCCTTATGCTGAAAAAGCAAAGAAAGAAGGTAAAAAAGTTTTACATTTGAATATTGGGCAACCTGATATTGAAACACCAAAGGCATTCTTTAATTATATAGAAAATCATAGATCTAACGTTGTGGCTTATACTCATTCTGCTGGGTTGTTTGAGTTAAGAGAAGCTTTTTCAAAATATTATAATAAACACGATATTCCATTTACACCTGAAGAAATTATAGTTACGAATGGTGGAAGCGAAGCAATTATTTTTGCATTGGGAGCAATAGCTGATCCTGGAGATGAAATTATTGTAATTGAACCATTTTATGCAAATTATAAAGGATTTGCTGAAATGATAAATGTAAAACTCGTTCCTGTAAGAGCATTACCTGAAACAGGATATGCTGTTCCAGATATGGAAGAATTTGAGAAAGTTGTAACGAACAAGACCAAAGGAATTCTATTTTCTAATCCATCAAATCCTACAGGTGCTGTTTATTCTGAAGATGAATTAAAAAGAATTGTTGACTTTGCTAAAAATATGATTTATTTATTATTTCTGATGAAGTGTATAGAGAATTTACATTTGATGGAACAAAACATATATCTACAATGAATTTTGAAGAATATGATAGGACTATAGTTGTAGATAGTATTTCAAAAAGGTATAGTGCGTGTGGTGCAAGAGTAGGGTTTTTGCTACAAAAAATAAAGATTTATATAATCAGGTAATGAAAATGGCACAATCAAGATTATGCCCACCAATGATAGCACAATTGGGAACTATAGGTTTGTTAGAAATGGATGATTCTTATATTGAAGAAGTATATAAGGAATATGATAAGAGAAGATTGGCTGTTTATGAAGAACTATCAAAAATAGAAGGTGCTATATTTCAGAAACCAAAAGGAGCTTTTTATGTTTCGGTGAAATTACCAATTGATAATAGTGAAGAATTTGTGAAATGGGTTCTTACTGAATTTAGTATAGACAATACAACTGTAATGGTAGCTCCTTTAACTGGATTTTATGCAACACCGAATTCTGGGAACAGGAAATTAGAATTGCATATGTTTTAGATAGTGAAAAGCTTAAATTTGCAACATATATATTAGCAGAAGCTGTAAAAGCTTACAATAATAGGTAGGTGATATTTTGAAAGGCGAAATAATTAAGGCTATAGAATATCTTGAAAAAAAGGTTTAATAAAAGGAACATGGGGTAATTTGAGTGTGAAAATAAACAATAAAATATATATTACTCCTTCTGGTGTACCTTATGATATTTTAAAAGAGAAGGATATTTCTGTCCTGGATTTCGAAACAGAAAAACATATTGAAGGATTAAAACCGTCAAGTGAAAAAGCATTACATTTAGAAATTTATAAAAACTTTCCTGGAATAAAGGCAGTAGTGCATACACATAGCTTATATGCTTCAATTTATTCAGCATTAAGGAAACCAGTTCCATGCTATATTGAGGATCAGGCGCAAATAATAGGTGGCGAAATACCTGTTGCTGAATATAAGTTACCGGGAACACTTGATCTGGCACTTGAGGCAGTAAAAAAGTTTAAACTGGGGTTTATGGTATATTATTAGCCAATCATGGTATAGTTTCCATAGGAAGAAGTTTAAAAGAAGCATTGATTGCTGCAGAAATTATAGAAAAAGTGCAAATATTGCATATAATGTAGAATTAATGGGGGAGGTCATAAACTTTCTGAAGAGGATATAAAATGGATGAGAAATTTATATATTGCTTCATATAGTAAAAATATTTAGAAATAGATATATTTTCGAATTCTTTTTTGAAAAATATTAAATTTATGATATAATAATATTACATTCTGGAAAACGAAGGAGGGAAATATGAAAAGTTTAAAGAGTCAAATGATTTTAATAATTATCTTGATTTCATTGTTGCCGATGGTTATTTTTACCGCTTTAAGTGCCTATCAAAATTATAGTAGAACATTTAATAATATTACTAGTCATCTTGAAAATTCGACTAAGAATAGAGCAGAAGTTTTGCGAACCTACTTTAAACCTATTTTTGATATGGCAAATATGTTATCAGATGATGCAAATGTAAAAGGTTCATATTCAAATAAATATGATGAAAGAACATGGTTGTTGAAAAATTTTGATAATATTGTAAAAAAGTATAGTAATTTTGAAGCGGTATATATTGGATTAAAAGATAAAACAATGTTGATGAAACCTGCTGCAGAATTACCACCAGATTATGATCCAACCAAAAGGCCATGGTATAAGGCTGCAATGGCTAAACCAGGTAATGTAGTTGTTTCAGAACCATATGCAGATGCATCAAGTGGAAATATATTAATAACGGTCTCCAAGGTTGTAAAAGATAATAACGGTCAGATAATAGGAGTATTAGGTATAGATCTTTCAATAAAAAAACTTGTAGAATCCTTTTTAAGAGATCAACTTTTTGATGAAGAGACCCCATATATAGTAAACGACAAAGGAATAACTTTAATTCATGAAGATCCTGATAAATGGGGTGTAGATGTTAGTTCAATGGAATTTTTCACAAATGCAACTTCTCAAAGTGGGGTTGTTGAATATACATATAACAATGTAGATAAGCTTGCTTTTTATTATAAAATACCAGAATTAGGATGGACTGTATATACAGCAATTCCAAAAGTAGTTATTCAAAATCAAGTTTGGAAACAAACATATATGTATATCATAGTAGGTATCATTATTATTGTTATAGCATTTATTATAGGTTTAATGTTTGTAAACAATGCAGTAGTAAAACCAATAATTACTATGTCTAAAGATATGGAAGAAGTTGGGAAAGGGCATTTAAATGTAAAAGTAAACGTTACAGCTAAAAATGAGTTAGGTAAATTAGCTGAAATTATGAATAAAACAATAATGTCATTGAGGAGTTTGGTTGAAAAAGTTAAAAAATCATCTGAAACGCTTATTGAAACCTCGGAAAATGTATCTTCTTCAATAAATAAGAGTGCAAGTGTAAATGAACATATATATGCTGAGATAGAGGAAATAAATGCTAAGGTTCAAGATGCATCATCATCATTAGAAGAAACAACAGCAGGTGTTGAAGAGATAGCTGCAGCTGCACAAAGTGTTTCTAAATCTACCCAGGAAGTTATGGAAAGAACAACAGAAACTTCAAAGTTAGCAAAAGAAGGGCTAAAAACGTAGAAGATGTAAAGGTAAAAATAAACGATGTGAATGAAAAAGCTAAAGAAAATGCTAAAACAGTAAAATCGTTGGCTAATGAAACAGCAAATATTCAAGAAATTGTTGAAACAATAAATTCTATTACAGAGCAGACAAATTTATTGGCTTTAAATGCAGCTATAGAAGCGGCAAGGGCAGGAGAAGCAGGTAAAGGATTTGCAGTAGTTGCGGATGAAATTAGAAAATTAGCAGAAGAAAGTAAAAAAGCAACAGAAGAAATTGCTGTTATATTAGGAAAAATTCAGGAAAGTGCAAAACAGGTTGATAAAGAAACAGAAAATGTTGTGGAAAGTATATCAGAAACTAATGAAATGATTTTTGAAATAGCAGAACAGTTTGAAAGCATTACAGATAAGATAGAACAAATTTCTATGATGGTTGATAACACTGCAGCCTCAGCAGAAGAACAAACTGCTTCAACAGAAGAGATAGCTGCTGCAACTGATACAGCTAATAAAGCAGTTTTAAGCGTTTCTGAAGATGTTGTAAACTTTAAAAACGAAATAGCAGAACAAAATAAAGATTTTGAAAATGTTGCAAGAGCATCAAAAGAATTATCAAATTTAAGTGAAGAACTTAATGATTTAATAAAGCAATTTAAAATTTAATAAAATAAAAAAGGAAGAGCGAAGCTCTTCCTTTTGGTTTGTAGACAAACTTATTTACTTATAAAGTATTTAAAAATAATATTCGCTCAGGCGGTGAATTTTTTTATCCTCAAAAAATATTCGTTCTCATTAGCCGCTCAAACTCACATCCATGCTCGGTTTCGCTCCTGAGTTTGACAGCGATTTCATGATTTTTGAAAAATCGAAACGGTAGAATGCGGGTTTGCGACGATGAAAAGGGTGAAAATTGGGGTTGAAAAATTTTTGTAGTGACACAAATATTTTTAACAATAGCGTTATATTCTTGATTTCATAATATTTTTGTGGTATAATAAGTAATGGTATTATGAAATCAAGAGGTGATTTTTGTGTTTTGAGAGTAGTTAAAAATAACAAAGGTGTTGAATATTTAAGAATTGTTGAAAGTTATAGGGAAAATGGTAAGATAAAGCAAAGAACTGTTGCAAACTTAGGAAGGATTGACTCTTTTAGCGAAAATGAAGCGAAAAATATAGTAAATAAACTCATACAAATATTTGATTTAAAAAATTATATTGATACAGAAGATATAAAAAAGGCACCGGATAAAAAGAATTACGGAGCCAAAGTAATAGTAAATAAGATATTCGAAAGATATGAGATGAAAAGATATTTTGAAAGACTGGATAAAGAAATAAAATACAATGCAGAAGAGATGCTAAAAATAATGGTGATGAATAGAATAGTAGAACCGAAAAGTAAATTGGGAATATTTAATAATTTAGAGTATTTTGGATATAACAAAGTGGAAGTTAAAAAAGAAAAAGACCTGGAAGAAAAAGATGTAATGCTGCACTGGTTATACAGAACATTGGATATATTGGCAGATAATAAAGAGTCGATAGAAAAACATATGTATAATCAAAGGATAAGTTTGTTTAATACAACGGTAGATTTAGTATTTTACGATGTAACGACATTAGCGTTTGAAACACAACAAACAAATGAAATATTACAAATGGGATATTCAAAAGATAAGAAATTTAATGAATCACAAATAGTATTAGGGATGTCAATAGATCAGGATAGAATGCCAGTTAGTTTTGATATATATGCAGGAAATACATTTGAAGGGCATACATTTAAAGATTCAATAGAAAAAATGAAAAAAGAATATCAATTAGGAAAAGTAATAGTAGTAGCAGATAGAGGAATGATGAGTAAAAAAATATAGAAGTAGTAGAAAATTCTAATTATGAATTCATAGTAGGAAAATCAATAAAACAAATAAAAAAGTAAATATATTTGAAGGAGAATTCATAGAACTAGCAAAAGGAATAAAATATAGAGAAGTAGAATATGAAAATAAAAGATTACTCATAATATATTCAGAAGAAAGAGCCAAAAAAGACAGAGCAGATAGACTACGATTAATAGAAAAAGCGAAAAAAATGTTAGAAGAAGGAAATATAGATTCAAAAAGTAAAAGAGGAGCGAAAAAATATTTAAAAGAACAGAATAAACAAAATTATATACTGGACATAGAAAAAATAGAAAATGATGAAAAATACGATGGATACTATGGAATAATAACAAACACAAAACTATCTCCAAAAGAAATATTAGAACAATATCATACATTATGGAAAGTAGAAGAAACATTTAGAACATTAAAAAATTATCTTGAAACAAGACCGGTATTTCATTGGACACCAAAAAGAATAAAAGGACATATTGTAATGAGTTTCATATCTTACATAATTCAAAGAACACTAGAATTAGAACTGGAAAAAAATAATGTTGAATACTCTCATGAAAAAATAAGAGAAGCTATTAAAAATATGGAATACATTGAATTTAAAACACAAAAGCAACATCTTGTAGCGAGAATGAATTTAAATAAATTAGGACAAAGAATATTAAATACATTAAATATTCCTGTACCAAAAATAATTTCACCCTATACAGAATTCAAAGAAAAATATAAAATTTAGGGGTGTAATGACACTTTTGTATTTAATAAAAAATTAACAATTGTTGTTTTTTAGAATAATTCTGCTTTTTAGAATTTTATTGAAAAAAATACTGTCAAACTCAGGAAAAATAATATTCGCTCAGGCGGTGAATTTTTTTATCCTCAAAAAATATTCGTTCTCATTAGCCGCTCAAACTCACATCCATGCTCGGTTTCGCTCAATTTTGCATCCATGCAAAATTGGCTAATTTCATTCATATTTTTTTCGGAAAAATTCAAGCCTTCTCTCATATTATTTTTTTATACTTTGTCAACAGTCTGAAAGAAAGAGCGGAGCTCTTCCTTTTTATTTTATTAACGTCGAGAGTAAATCACTGTAATCAGTAGCCTTTTTACAATCAAGATGGGTATGTATAGATTTAGGGTCATATAGAATAAAATCCATTCCAGCATTTTTAGCTCCTAAATAATCTGAATCAGGATTATCTCCTATATAAACAGAATTTTCAATAGGAACTCCAGATAATTTTGCTGCTTCATAAAAGATTAGAGGATCTGGTTTCGGTTTTCCTACTTTCTCTGAAGTTAGAATGAATTCAAAATAATTTTGTAAATTTAAAGCTTTACTTCTTCCCTGTTGAACCTTTTCCACGCCATTAGTAATAGCCGCCATTCGTTGTCCACGCTGTTTAAGTTTATTTAATAAGTTTTCTGCACCTTCAAAGAAAAAACCCAGGTGTGAGAGATTTTCTAAATAGATATTTGAAGCTTCTTTTATATCATATTTTGAATCTAAACCGATTTTTTCAAAGAATTCTTTGAATCTTTCAATAACAATAACTTCTTTGGGATATTTTTTTCGGAAAATAATTTCCACCATTTTTCGTTAATGGTTTATAAATTTCTAAATATTTTTCCTCAGGTTCAATTGAAAAATGCTTTAGCATATTAAATAAAGCAATTTTTTCAGATTTTCCAAAATCAAGCAAAGTGTGGTCAAGATCAAAATACACTATTTCGTATTTCATATTTTACTCCTTTCTAACTATAAAATAATAAAATGAATTTTTTAAATGGCCATATTCCAGTAAATTAAAACCAGCATGTTGAATATACTCTAAAGGTTTTCTTGTCATAGATGAACCTACTGTTGGGTAAGTAAGAATATTTACCAAATACAATAAACCATCTTTTAAAATATTTCCAGTTAATCCGTGTTCTACAAAAATACCTTTTCCACCATGTTTTAAAACTTTTTTAACTTTCTCCATTGAAGAGTAAGGATTTTTACAGAGCAAAATACATCTATCGATAAAATAGTGTCAAATGTGTTATCTTCAAAAGGTAAATGTTCAACAGATGAATTTACAAATTCCAGTTTTAAGTCTTTCCTTTTTTTTGCTTTTTCTTTTGCGATTTCCAGCATTTTTTCACTTTTATCAATAAGAATAACATGTGAATTTGGAGGATAATATTGAATATTATTTCCTGTACCAACAGCTAAATCTAATGTATATCCTTCTATTTTAGGAACAAATTTTTTTCTAAATTCATTCATTGTTGTGCTTTCTAAAGATTTAAGAATTTTATCATAATACTTTGCAATTAAATCATATCTTGTCATGCTTTCACCTCATGTTAATTATAACATATTTGCCTAAAAATATAGATAATTCTATTTTTTTAGTTATTATGGCTTTTTATAATTTAATATAAGTGTTGCATTTTTGTTTATTTTTTGATATTATATTTATGCAAAAAAATTATGAGGAGGGTGAAGTATGAGAAAAGTTCTTGTTGTATTATTAGCAGTTTTATTTTCTGCTTTGATTTTTGCAAATGCTGAATATTATGTAGTAAAAAGTGGGGATAGTTTATCAAAAATTTCTGAAATTACAGGTGTAAGCATTGAAGATTTAGTAAAGTATAATAAAATTGAAAATCCTGATTTTATTAAAGTTGGACAAAGATTAAGATTAATGCCAGAGTATACACAAAGAGATTTAAATGAACAAATGGTTTTAGCAATGGATTGGTATCAAACATCAGGTGAAATGAAAGCATTAGCTTATCAAGCATTTAATGTTGCAAAAATGGTTTTTGACAATGATTTAGCAAATAATAACGATCCAACTAAAAGAGCAATAATTGTGGATATTGATGAAACAATTTTAAATAATAGTCCTTATGATGCAGGACATATAGATACAAATCATGCTTATCCAACTGGTTGGAATGATTGGTGTAATGCAGCTCAAGCAAAAGCACTACCTGGAGCAGTTGAATTCTTAAATTATGTAGTTGAAAAAGGTGCAGATGTATATTATATTTCTAATAGAAAAGTTGCTGTAAAAGAAGGAACAATGAAGAACTTAAAAGCTTTAGGTTTCCCACAGGTAACTGATGATCACGTATTATTAAGAACAGATACTTCAGATAAAGAACCAAGAAGAAAAATGGTGGAAAAAGATCATAGAATTGTATTATTGATGGGAGATAATTTAAATGATTTCACATCTGTATTTAGACATAAAGGATTAAATGAAAGAAATGCTTTAGTAGATCAATTCAAGAATGAATATGGAGTAAAATTCATTTTATTACCAAATCCAATTTATGGAGATTGGGAAGGTGCAATATATAATGGAAATTGGGGTTTAAGTCCTGAAGAAAAGAGCAAAGCAAGAAAATCAGTTATTACTAAATGGCCAGAACAATAATATAATTCCCCTTTTTAGGGGAATTTTTATTTAATAAATATAGGAAAAATTGGAGTGAGAATATGAATATAGATGTGTATGGAGCTTTATTTTATGATATTTATATTTATGGAGAAAAACCTCATGAATCTCAAATAATAGAAATACCAGGTGGATCGGGTTTTAATATAGCGTATTTGTTATATAAGCTTGGATATAATATTTCATTTAATGGCTTTATAGGAAATGATTTAAAAGGTAAATATTTAAAAGATATAATTCCATTTAAAAATATTCAAGTGAAAGAGAAGAAAACAGCAACGTTTATATCTAAGAATGATATCCCATTGGTATAGAAAGAGAAATTAATGATTCAAAATATGAAAATTTAAAAAAAACATCAGAAATAGCTATAATTACTACAGAAATTTCAAAAAGGGAGCTTAAAAGAATAGAAAAATTAAATTATTCAAAAATATTTCTGGACATTGGTCCAAGACCAAATATTGTCAACAATATGTTCAAAAACGCTTTTATTTTAGGAACAAACAATGAATGTATAGTTCGAGAATGCGATATAATAAAACTTGGGAATAAAGGAATAATGTTTAAAGGTAATATTTATAAGTCAAATGAAATACTGGCAAAATATAAAACAGGATTGGGAGATATTTTTGATGGATTTTTTATTCATTATATGTTAAATGATTATTCTATCAAAAAAGCTATAAAAAATTCAATAAAGAAAGTTGAGAAGGTTTTAGATATACCTGGAGCATTTAATAAAATAAATTCTTTATTTTAGCAACATATAGTCTTAAAATAAGAAAAATTATGTTTTGTATTTTATATAAAATTTAGTTCTTTTTTATAAGAAATAATATTGTAACATGTAGAAGATATAATAAATATACCGACCAGTCGGTATATTTATTATATTGGGGTGGTAATATGGAAAAACTGGGAAAATTTATTATGAAAAATTCTAGAATTATATTTTGGGTCCTTTTGACCATTACAATTATTTCAATGATTTTAATACCTTTTTTAAAAATTAGACCAGGTTTTTTAGATTTATTGCCTGATAATGACTCTTATGTAAAAGTTTATCGGAAAGCTACTGAAAATTTTAAAAGTGTTGATAGTATAATTATCGGTATTGAAGGAGATAAAAAAATATAATTAAATATATTGAAGATATTTCAAAGAAACTTCAAAAAGTAGAATATATTGATACAATTTATTATAAAAATCCAATGGAATTTATATCGAAAAATATTTTTATTTTAACTCCTGATTATGAACAAGAATTTTTAAAAAAAATATATTCATCTAATAATTTAGAAGAATTTTTTAAAGCATTAAAAAATATGTTTGAAGAACCGAAAAGTGGTTATAATATAACTGAACAGGATAGAAAACAGTATGAATATATATTAAAAAGTTTTAGTGATTTTCTTAATGGAATTAATTCAAATGATCCTGAATTAATTATAGATAATCTTGAAAATATGTTATTTGGTCAGAAATATCTAATTTCTAAGGATGGAAAATTTGGGATGATTATTATTAGACCCACAATAAGCTCAAATGATATAGAAAAAGTAGTGAAACTTGTTAATAATATTGAAGAGATTGTTAAAGAGAGGAGTAGAAAATATAATGTAAATGCAGGATTAACAGGAACTCTGGTTATAGCAAGAGATGAAATGGTTGTTTCTGAAAGGGATATGACGGTTGCTACAATTGTATCTATGATATTGATTTTAATTATATTTATATTAGGTTTTAGAAGTTTAAAATATATGATTTTATCCGTAATTCCACTTATTTTAGGTATAATATGGGCTTTGGGATTTACAAAAATTACTATTGGTTCATTGAATATTATGACTATTATGATGGGAGCTATCCTTGCAGGTTTAGGTATTGATTATTCTATACACATTATTTCATTATTTATCGAATTGAAAAGCAAAGGATTTTCTACCTCAAGTGCTTTAAAAGGGGTTTTTGAAAAAATATTAGAGGAATTATAGCAGGTGCTCTTACTACAGCTATAGGTATTGGTATTTTTTCAATTAGTTCTTTTCCGGGTTTAGAGAATTTGGGATAGTTTTATCTTCGGGTATAATATTTACAGTATTAGCAGCTATTTTTGGATTAACAATATTATTGAAAAAATATGGCGAAAAATATAAAAATCCAGGTAACGCATTTGTAATTAATTTTGATGTTGGAAAACATAAAATTTATCCTCTTGTTGTTTTAATCATATTAATTATATTATCCTTTTTTAAAATTTCTGAAGTGGAATTTGATAAGAATATGATGAATATTGAGGCTAAAGGCCTTGAAAGTATAAGATTAAATCAAAAAATATTGGATGAATTTGAATTTTCTCCAGATAACACAATTTTTATTAGTGATAATTTGGTTGAAGCCAAAGGGTTATATAATAAGCTTAAAAGCCTTAATATATTTTCAGAAGTGGATAGCATAATTGCCTATATACCTGAAACGGAATTTCAAATAGAAAGATTGAAAAATGCGAATGAGATGAAAAATTTAAAATTCAGGAAAAGTGAGTTCGATTTGAAAAAATTAAAATCTGAAATAAATAAAATTAATTTTTCGCTATCTAAAGCGGCATTATCGTTGAGTTTAATAGGGAAAAGGAACTAGCTGCTCAATTAAGGAATGTTATAAAAAGTGGGATATTATTGAAAATATCGAATAAATCTGAAAATGAATTAAAAATATTCAAAATATTATTATAACTAAAATTTCTGAATGGAGAAAAAATATAAATGATAATACTTTAATTAGTATGGATAACTTACCTGCTGAAATAAAACAGAATTATTTAGGGAAACAAGGTATGATATTAACTACAGCATACTCGAATGGAGATATGTGGAAATCAGATTATCAGAAAAAATATTTTGAGGCATTAAATAAATTAAATGTTAACAATGTAAGTGGAACTGCACTTATATTTTTAAGACTTATACAAATTTCTGCCAGTGAAGGAAGAAAAATATTACTTTTAACGATAATATTCATATTTGTTGTATTGTTATTTGATATGAAAAATATTAAATATGCAATTTTAGCAATGCTACCAATGGTTTTATCAATAATATTAATGTTAGGAGTAATGGGATGGTTTGATATTAAGTTTAACGTTGTAAATATTATTGCATTACCTCTAATAATAGGTATTGGTGTTGATGACGGAATTCATTTAATACATAGATACCGAAGAGAAAAAAATATAAATGATGCTTTAAAGAGCACAGGTAAGGCAATTACTATGACAACATTAACTACAGGAGCAGCATTTGGGTCGTTTATATTAGCTAAATATAGAGGTTTTGTTGGTTTTGGGCTATTATTATTGTTGGGGTAATTTTCAGTTATCTAATAACCATTTTTGTTGTAACTTCAATATTAAGTTATATGGATGATGAAAAGAGTCAGGGAAAATAAAAATATGTACAATTAATGATATAAAAAGAAGACAAATTTGGGGAATAATTATGGAGGAAACATATGAAAAAATAATAAAAGCTGCATATGAATTGTTTTCGACAGAGGGGTATCAAAATGCAAGTATAAATAAAATAAAAGATAAAGCAGGAGTATCTAAAGGTGCAATTTATCATTATTTTAAAAGTAAAGAAGAATTATATTTGAGTGTATTGGGATATTTTATAAATGAAATTGACATAAAAATGGCAAAAATGCAAACTTTTAACCTCAATATGATAAAGGAAATAGGATTGCAGTTTATTAAAGAATATAAAGATAATAGGCAAATGCAGAATTTTTTATTGGATTTCTTTTTTCAAGCAATGAAAAATAAAAAATAAAAAAATTATGAATGAATTTTTAGAAAAGTCAATTTTTTTATTCAAAAAAAAATTGACGAAATGAAAAAGAAGGAATTGTAAATAGAAATGCAAATAGTAATCTTATAGCACAAAAGATTTTATAACTCTTGATTCATTGGGAATGTATATTTCTATAGATGCAAAATCTATTGATGTGGAAAAGTTGTGGATAAATTTTGTCGATGATTACTTATCCCTATATTTTAATAAGTAGTGCACACAGAAAGTGTGCACTACAATTTTTCCTGAGTTTGACACTATTATTATCAACAAAATTCTAAAAAGTAGAATTATTCAAAAAATAGCTATTGTTAACTTTTTATAAAAGAGAAATTAGCCACACACCTCCTCCTTTTTGGCTTTTCATGCGTGTTTTAGGAGATTATTTTTTAAATTCATCTAATTCCATCATTTTTTCGGTTTTTCTATTTTAATGTTTTTAATATGGCTTTTGAAAATCGTTTAAATTGGCTCTTAATGCAAATAATTTGTCTTTTAATCTTATTTCAGAGTATTCCATTTTTTTTATAGCTTCTCTTATTTTTTCATGAGAGTATTCAATATTATTTTTTTCCAGTTCTAATTCTAATGTTCTTTGAATTATGTAAGATATGAAACTCATTACAATATGTCCTTTTATTCTTTTCGGTGTCCAATGAAATACCGGTCTTGTTTCAAGATAATTTTTTAATGTTCTGAATGTTTCTTCTACTTTCCATAATGTATGATATTGTTCTAATATTTCTTTTGGAGATAGTTTTGTGTTTGTTATTATTCCATAGTATCCATCGTATTTTTCATCATTTTCTATTTTTTCTATGTCCAATATATAATTTTGTTTGTTCTGTTCTTTTAAATATTTTTTCGCTCCTCTTTTACTTTTTGAATCTATATTTCCTTCTTCTAACATTTTTTTCGCTTTTTCTATTAATCGTAGTCTATCTGCTCTGTCTTTTTTGGCTCTTTCTTCTGAATATATTATGAGTAATCTTTTATTTTCATATTCTACTTCTCTATATTTTATTCCTTTTGCTATTTCTATGAATTCTCCTTCAAATATATTTACTTTTTTTAACTGTTTTATTGATTTTCCTACTATGAATTCATAATTAGAATTTTCTACTACTTCTATATTTTTTTTACTCATCATTCCTCTATCTGCTACTACTATTACTTTTCCTAATTGATATTCTTTTTTCATTTTTTCTATTGAATCTTTAAATGTATGCCCTTCAAATGTATTTCCTGCATATATATCAAAACTAACTGGCATTCTATCCTGATCTATTGACATCCCTAATACTACTTGCGACTCATTAAATTTCTTATCCTTTGAATATCCATTTGTAATATTTCATTTGTTTGTTGTGTTTCAAACGCTAATGTTGTTACATCGTAAAATACTAAATCTACCGTTGTATTAAACAAACTTATCCTTTGATTATACATATGTTTTTCTATCGACTCTTTATTATCTGCTAATATATCCAATGTTCTGTATAACCAGTGCAACATTACATCTTTTTCTTCCAGGTCTTTTTCTTTTTTAACTTCCACTTTGTTATATCCAAAATACTCTAAATTATTAAATATTCCCAATTTACTCTTCGGTTCTACTATTCTATTCATCACCATTATTTTTAACATTTCTTCTGCATTGTATTTTATTTCTTTATCCAGTCTTTCAAAATATCTTTTCATCTCATATCTTTCAAATATCTTATTTACTATTACTTTGGCTCCGTAATTTCTTCTTGCTATTTCTTCCATTAAATCATCTTCTATTTTTTCATATTCATCTATTTCAAATATTTTAAAAAGACTATCTACAAGTTTTGTTATATCTTTTTTACTATACTTATCTATATTTCCAAAATTTATTACTGTATGCTGTTTCACTTTTCCATTTTCTCTTTTGCTTTCCATTATCCTTAAATATCTTTTTCCTTTCACTTTTGATATTTTAGGATACATTTTAAAACATCTCCTTTCAGTGGTTGTCATATATATTATACCACCAAAAGGACTAATATATTACTAATTATAGTTAATTCTCTGTAACAAAAGTTAGCCACACAATTTTTCGACTTCCTGAAAAATACACGCCTCAAACCCGCATTCTACCGTTCCATTTCCTTAAAATCGCCAAATTGCTGTCAAAGGCAGGAGATGCAAAATCTATTGATGTGGAAAAGTTGTGGATAAATTTTGTCGATGATTACTTATCCCTATATTTTAATAAGTAGTGCACACAGAAAGTGTGCACTACAATTTTTTTAATGTGAAAACTTCTCTATAATCATTCATTGTATAAAAATTTTGTAGAGTTAAGTTTTCTATTTTAAGATTTAAAGATATATTAGAGGATATATTTTCTATAGCTTTTTTTATTTTTTGTTTTTCTTCTAAAGAATAATTTATAGGTTTATAATATCCAAGAGTTACATGCGGAATTAAAATTGAATTTAACGGGAATATTTTATCTATTTTATTGTATATATCCATTAAAATGTTGAAATCCCTATTTGAAGAAGGAACAAATTGAATTCCTATTGCTGAACCTCCGTGAAATAATCCAATAGACTCAAGTTTAATCGTTGCATTTATATATTTTTTAAAATCATCTATAAAAAGTTTTTGAATTTTCTTTTTAGTATCGTTTATGCATGGAACATTATTTTTTGAAGTAAAAGGATTACATAAATCATGAATAGTAACATGAAATGTCGAGGGGTCAATGGTCTAGCTAATAAATTACCAATTTTAGAATATAACTTATTTTGAATTTTTTCAATAAGATCAATTTCTTCTTTTTCTAAAAATATGAGAACAGTATTTCCAAAAAAATCAATATAATTTCCTTGAATATCAACTTTTTTAAAAATTCCTTCTCCAATTTTCCAGTTTTTTATTAAAAAAATTTTAGATTTTTCGTTTAAATCTTTTTGATAATTCACATAATTGATAAAATTCATGAAATCCCTCCTTTTTATATTAATATTAACATATTTTTTTTGTATCATAAAATCGCAGAAATGTGAATAAAAAATTAATATTTTACCTTAAAAGGGTTTTATTAAATGTAAATCTGTATTATTAGATTTGAAAGCGGTTTCATAAAGTGATATTATATAATATAGAGGCATAAAAATGCCAAAATTTTAAGAGGGGGAATGGATATGAAAAAGTTTATTATCACTTTTTTAATTATTTCACTTATGGTAATAGGATTTAGTATTGAAACTCTAGTAGTAACTTCAAGATTATGGACACCACCTACAGAAAAAGAGTATATTATTAATGAAATTATCAAACCATTTGAAGATATGTATGGAGTAAAAGTAAAGTTTCAAACCATGGATGATCAGAGTATTTTAGATCAATTAAAAGTGCAAACAGAAACAAATAAAGTTACAACAGATGTAATTATCTTATATGCATCAAATATGCCAAAAGCAGTAAACAATGGTTATGTATATGATTTAACACCATATGTAAAAAAATGGACAGACAGACATTTTTCAAAGGGTTTTGATTCAATGACAGTATTTAATGGTCATAGATATTTCTTACCAGTAGGAGCAGATGTTTACCTAACATTGATAAACAAGAAGGCTTTGAAGTATAAACCAGAAGATATAGATATAAACAATATTACATGGGAAGAATTAGCAGAATGGGCAAATTTAGTAGCTAAAGCAGAAGGTGAAGGAAAGTTTGCAGTTACAGGTGTTCCTATGAAATCTTTGATATATCAAATCGGTGCAATAGCATTATCTTATGGAGCAGACTGGCCAAATTTAGACAATCCTGGTTCTATGGCAGCATGGTATTTAGTATATAAAATGAAAGATGCATTTTCACCAGCTATAAAGACTTATGATGATACCAGACCTCCAATGAAAAGAGAAGAAACATGGATGACAGTAGCACATTGTGCTCGTGTAGGTGAAGTATATAATAGCAATCCAACTCAATTTATTGTTGCTCCTGCACCAAAAGGTCCAGCAGGTAGAGGTTCTGTTGCAGGTACAAGTGGATTTGCAATTGTTAAAGGAACAAAACATTTTGATTTAGCATTAAAATTTGTAGAATATATGACAAGACCAGATATTATGTTGAAAGCAAGTAAAGGAACTGGAGGATTCATTCCACCTGTTGATGAAGCTATTAAATATCTTGGGAATGATCCAAAAGATATAATTATAAAAAATGCAGTTAAAGTTATGAATGAAGGAGTTTTATCTTATATTGCTCCAATGTGGAAAGATTGGGGACAGGTAAAGCTTGTTTATGATGACTTATTTAAGAAGATGATATTAGAAGATAAAAAATTTGAACCAGATTTAATGGAATTGTATCAATTTAAAATTGATGCAATGAGAAAATAAATATTTTTTGAGGTAGGGGCGTTCTAGGAGCGCCCCTTTAGTAAAGGAGTGATGATTTTGAAAAATACACTGGAAAAAAAATGGGTTCCATATCTTTTGATTACTCCGACTATATTATTTTATATAATTTTTTGGTTTAGACCTGTTTTAACAGCAATAATATATAGTTTTTTTGATGAAAGTAATATTTTTACTTTAAATAATTATATATATATTTTTAAAGATCCATTTTTTAAACAAGCTGTATTTAATACTACTATTTTTGTTGTAATTTCAGTAACTTTAGAATTTCTTATAGCACTATCTCTGGCGCTAATTATAAATAAAAAATTTAAAGGATCTCAAATTTTATTATCTATATCACTTATTCCTATGGCATTACCAGCAGTAGCTGTTGGTGCCATGTGGTCAAGTGGTTTTGCTTCGTATGGTTGGATAAATAGTATTTTATATCATTTTGGTATAATTGATGCCAATCATAAAATTTTATTTTTAGCTGGAAATGATTTTCAGTCATTAATGTTAATTATATTGATTGATGCCTGGCAGGTTATCCCTTTTATGATGGTTATATTATTGGCTGGATTACAGAGTATTCCGAAAGATTCAATTGAAGCGGGATATATTTTTGGTGGTACAAAATTTACAGTTTTGAAAAAAATAACAATGCCAATGTTAAAATCCAGCATTCAAACAGCATTAATTTTAAGAATAATTTCAGCCATTCAAGTGTGGTTAATTATTGTAATGATATATGGTTATAGAAGAATACCAGTTCTTTTAGAAGAAGTTGTTTTTTATAAAAAACAGGTTCTTGGTTTTTATAGAGTAGCTCTTGCTTATTCGGTTATAGTTTCTATAATAGTGTCCATAGTTTCAATAATTTATTTAAAAGTTTCTGGGCCTTCGAAAGGGAGGAAATATAAATGTACAAAAGTAAATCATATAAAAAAATACTATATACAACATTATTTTATATAGTAGTTACAGGAATAATTTTGATTATAATTACTCCTATATATTTTCTTGTTACTATATCTTTAATGTCTGATCAAGAAGCGTATGATTGGCCTACTCGATTAATACCATCATTCTTCAATCATTTTCGCCTTGAGGCTTCAAATGATAATAAATATATTATAGGGTTTATAGTCCTTCGAAAAAAATATATGTAACTTTACTTGAAACGAATAAATTCGAAGAACTTCAAACGTTTATAAGAAGAAAAACAAATAGTGTAATAAAAGAAGAATTATTTGAAAAACAGTTAAAAAATTAAAAGAAATTTCAGAAAAAATTCTGATAAATTAAGACAAATAATTTCAGAAAAAACTGAATTGATAAAAAAGCAAAATACTTTGAATGTTGAAGTAGGACGATTGATGGAAAAGCTTGAAATGGCTCAGAAAATAGGTGGCATGGATGATTTAATAAAACAAATAAAAGAAACTATTAATGAGAAGAACGAAGAAATAGAAAAAGTGGAAAAAAGGATTGAAGAGGTTGAAAAAGATTTTGATAAACTTGGTACTGTGCATTTTACTGTTCCTAAAAAGTTATTTGATAATTACGTGACATTTTTTAGGGTAACCAGTGATGCTATTCCAGCTTTAATAAGAAGTATTGAAGTGGCAGTTCTTACTGTTTTAATATCTTTAACAATAGGCGGAATGGCTGGATATGCCTTTGCAAGATATTATTTTAAAGGTAAAAATTGGCTCAAGTTAAGTGTTTTATTTGTACGTATGTTTCCAGGTATTTCTATAGCAATGCCAATGGTTATCATATTAATAAACATGGGTTTTATGATAAACCAATAGGCTTATCTCTTGTATATTCTGTTGGACAAATAGGAATGACTATCTGGATTACTGCAAGTATATTTATGGGAATTTCTGTTGAATTGGAAGAAGCAGCTATGATATTTGGCACTTCGAGATTTGGTGCATTTATAAAAATAACACTTCCTTTAGCATTACCTGGTCTTGCTGCAAGTGCTATGTATGCATTTATTGGTAGTTGGGCAGAAACAGCACAGGCAATAGTTCTAACTCAATTTAATCCAACTTTTCCAGTAGTTGTTTATCAGACTTTAGTAGGGCTAAAGGTTTAATAAACTTAAGTGCAGCAGGTGGAGTCTCTCTGGCATTACCAGCAGTAATTTTTACGCTTATAATAAGACGTTATATACTTCAGATGTGGGGTGGAGTGAGAGTATGAAAATAAGAATAAAAATAAGGAGAGATGAGATATGGCCACATTAGAACTTATTAAACTTTCTAAAAGATATGGGAAAAATATATGGGGCGCAAAGAATGTAAATTTAAAAGTAAATGAGGGAGAATTTATTGTTTTTCTTGGACCATCAGGTTGTGGAAAAACAACAACATTGCGTATGATTGCTGGGTTAGAAGAAGTTACAGAAGGACAGGTAATAATAGATGGTAATGATGTAACCTATTTGGAGCCAAGAAAAAGAGAAGTTAGTATGGTTTTTCAAAGTTATGCTGTATGGCCGCATATGACTGTTTATGAAAATATAGCTTTTCCATTAAGATTAAAAAAAGAGCCAAAAGAAAATATAGATACTGTGGTTAGAGAAGTTGCAGCTATGGTTAAAATAGAAGAATATCTTGAGAGATATCCCAGACAATTATCAGGAGGGCAAAGGCAAAGAGTTGCATTAGCCCGTGCATTAGCTGTTAAACCAAAAATATTCCTTATGGATGAGCCACTTTCAAATCTTGATGCAAAACTTAGAGTGAAAATGAGAACGGAATTAAAAGCAATTCATAGTAAAACAGGAGCAACTACAATTTTTGTTACGCATGATCAATCAGAAGCATTATCGATGGCAGATAGAATTGTTGTAATGAGAAATGGGCATATCGAACAGGTTGGTACGCCAGATGAAGTATATTTTGATAGTGAAAATGTTTTTGTTGCGGGTTTTATTGGAACACCCCCTACTAATTTTTTTAAAATGAATATAAAACATGAAAATAATCAACTTAAAGTATTTAATGAAAATTTAGAATTTGCATTGCCAAATAAAATAAAAAATTTATTAAATAATTATAATAAGAATCAGGTGATATTGGGGATTAGACCAGAAAGTTTTGAAATAGTTGAAAATAGAGAAAACTCATATTTCACTGAAAAAATATTAGTTGTTGAGCCACAGGGATCGCATCAAATAGTAGCCCTTGAAATTGGTGATCAAATAGTTAAAATAGTTGCTCCATCATTTCCTAAATACAAAGCAAATGATGTTATTAACATTAGTTTTGATGAGGATAGAATTATGCTTTTTGATATAGAAACAGAAAAAAGAATTAGGGGATGAAAATATGAATATGGCGTTATTACATTATCGTGGAGGGTTAATGGATGGTGTTTCGCTTGAAATGGAAAAATGGAAAAAAGTATTAGAAGAAATGGGGCATAAAGTGGATATTGTAGCTGGCAATAACAATAAAGGAGTAGATTTAAATATTAAAAAAATAGGATTTGAAATTCCAGAATTTAGATTGATTAATAAGAATGCATTTGAAAAATTAGAAAATTTTACTGAAGATGAATTACTAAATTTCATAATGGAAAAAAGTAAAGAGATAGTGGAAATATTTAATCAAAAACTAATTAATTACGATGTAATATTTCCAAATAATATCTGGTCATTAGGAGCATATTTGCCTGTTGCTATAGCTTTATATGAATTTTCAAAAGCACATCCAGATAAAATATTTATTTCCCATCATCATGATTTCTGGTGGGAAAGAGAATATTTTTTGAACGCAACATCGAAAAAAATTATGAATTTGTTATGGGAATACTGTCCTCCGACAGGTGAAAACATTAAACATATGGTAATTAATACAATTGCTAAAGAAGAAGTTTTAAAAAGGAAAAACATAAAAGCTATAGTAGTTCCTAATGTTATGGATTTTGATAAACCTTTTGAAATGAGTGAAAAATTAAATGAAAGAATAAGGAAACAATTTGGTATTTCTGAAGGAAGTGTGGTATTCCTTCAAGCAACGCGGATAACAAGACGAAAAGCTATTGAATTGGCAATAGATCTTATAAATAAAGTACAATTAAAAATAAGAGATTTTATTGGAAAAAAATTATATAATGGAAAGATATTTGATGGAAATATTTATTTAGTTTTTTCAGGTATGTGTGAAGATGAGAAATATAAAAATGAGCTTTATGAAAAGGCAAAAAATATGAATGTTAAAATAATTGATATGTATAAATCTGTAGAAAAAGGAATTTGGAGTTTTTGGGATTTGTATAATATTTCTGATATAATTACATATCCATCAATATTGGAAGGGTGGGGAATCAATTACTTGAAGCAATTATAGTTAAAAGACCTGTGATTTTATTCGAATATGAAATATTTTTAAGTGATATTAAGTCTTCAGGTTTGGAATATGTAAATTTAGGGAATAAATATAATAGAAATGGAAGTTTTATAGAAATAAATGAAAGTGTTTTAGAAAAAGCGTCAGAAAAGAGTATTGAAATTTTATTTGATAGAGAAAAATATTATAACATTGTAAATAAAAATTTTGAAATTGGAAAAAAGGAATTTAGTTTTGAAACATTAAAAAGAATAATAAAGGAAATTATATTCAGTTCGTGAGGAGTGGAATGATGGCGACAATAAATGATGTTGCCAGATTAGCTGGAGTATCTAAAGCAACTGTATCGAGGGTTATTAATAATAGTGCAAAAGTTAACGAAGAAACAAGAGCGAAAGTTTTATACGCAATAGAAAAACTAGGATTTAGACCACAATTTTCAGCTAAAGCTTTAGCTCATAGTAAAAAACAATTTAGAATAGCTATAAGTCTTAGTAAAAGAATGGAATTAATAAAGGATTCTAACGATGAAATAGGCCAATTTTATGGAATTATTCTAAAAGAGATAAAAGGTATGGCAACTATTTATGGGATAAATGTAAAAGAAATTTTATTAGAGAGTCCAGAAAAAGGATATGATGGATATATTCTTATTGGTGGTGATGTTACAAAAGAAATTTTGAATAATTATAAAATTTTTAAAAAACCCATAATTTTATTGGATCATTATATTTTAGGTGAAAAGATAGATAGTATTTCTCCCGATAGTTTTACGGGTGCTTTTTATGCTGTAAATTATTTGATTAAAAAAGGTATGAAGCATATAGTTCACATCCATGGTCCATTGAATTCATATGGGTTTAAAAGCAGATATAATGGTTATACAGAGGCGATGATTTCTGCTGGATTAACTCCTGTATATTATGAATATGATGATATCAATAATAATATAGATATCGTATTGAAAAAGATAATAGAAACTGAAATTCCAGAGGCAATATTCGCATCGAATGATATGACTGCAATTAGAATAATGGACGAATTGAAAAAATATAATATAAAAATACCAGATGATATATCTATTATAGGATTTGATGATATACCAAGGGCGAAAAAATATAAACCATCTTTAACTACAGTAAAAGTTTTTAAGCAAGAAATGGGAAATATGGCTTTTAAAAGATTATATGAGTTGATGTTAAATGAAAATACGCATCCAGTAAGAATTTCTTTATATACTGAATTTGTAAAAAGAAAGAGTACAAGATAGTATTTTAAATACAAAAACCAGGGAATCCTCCCTGGTTTTTGTGTGTTTATAATTATTTTTAATTAAATAGAAATTTATCAATGATATAATGTAACTGATAGTAATAAATAAATTCTATAAGGAAAAAAGGAGGGAGAAAGAATGCCTATTAATTATGGTGCAGATACTGGTAAAGGATTTTATAAAGAAGAAGATTTATCGATATTCTTAAAAGCTATAGAAAGTTCAATAATAAAAGCTCCAGTGAAAAATGACAAGAGAATTTTATTAAGTGATTTATGGGTAATATCATCATTACCTAAAGATTTAATTATTGAAGTTTTAAAGAAATATTCTGAGGACTTAACTGTTCCAGAAGATATAAATGAAATATATGATGATAGAAATAATGAAATAATTTGGACAAAAAAATAAATATAAAGAAAAAATGAGAATTTAAGCTATAAATGCAAATAATTTTCATTAATAAGTTATAATTAGTAATAATCAAACTTGAATATTTTTTCAAGAAAGGGTATCATATCAATGGAAATTAGCACTCGGGTATATTGACTGCTAAAAAATAAAAATTAAAAATTAAATAAGGAGGTGATTTGAATGAATGTAAAACCATTAGGTAACAGATTATTAATAAAACCTGTTATTGAAGAGAAAAAAACAGAAGGCGTATTGTTTTACCAGATACTGCAAAAGAAAAACCTATGAGAGCTGAAGTTGTTGCAGTTGGAAATATAGATGATGATGTAGAAATTAATGTAGGTGATCATGTAATCTTTGCAAAATATTCTGGAACAGAAATTAAGATAGACGACGAAGATTATATTTTAATTGACGTAGACGATATTTTAGCAAAATATGAAGACTGAGGAGGTGTTGTGAAATGGCTAAAATGATGATGTTTTCAGAAGAAGCAAGAAGAGCTCTTGAAAGAGGTGTAGATAAAGTAGCAAATGCTGTTAAAATAACATTAGGACCTAAAGGAAGAAATGTAGTATTAGAAAAAAGCTGGGTTCACCAACAATAACAAACGATGGTGTTTCTATAGCAAAAGAAATCGAATTAAAAGATAAATTTGAAAATTTAGGTGCACAATTAGTTAAAGAAGTAGCATCAAAAACAAATGATGTTGCAGGTGATGGTACAACAACAGCTACAGTATTAGCTCAAGCAATGATAAGAGAAGGTTTGAAAAATGTTGCAGCTGGTGCTAACCCAATGTTAATGAAAAATGGAATTCAAAAAGCAGCAGAAAAAGCTGTAGAAGAAATAGGTAACATGAGCAAAAAATTATCAAGTAAAGAAGATATCGCACATGTTGCTTCAATTTCAGCAAATAATGAACAAATCGGAAATCTAATAGCAGATGCAATGGATAAAGTTGGTGAAGATGGAGTTATCACAGTAGAAGATTCAAAAACAATGGAAACATTTGTTGATTTCACAGAAGGTATGCAATTTGATAGAGGTTATATTTCACCATATTTTGTAACAGATACAGAAAAAATGGAAGCAATAATGAAAGAGCCATATATCTTAATTACAGATAAAAAAATCTCAACAGTAAAACCATTAATTCCAGTATTAGAAAAAGTTGCACAAGCTGGAAAACCATTAGTAATCATTGCTGAAGATGTTGAAGGTGAAGCATTATCAACATTAGTATTAAATAAATTAAGAGGAACATTAGAATCAGTTGCTGTAAAAGCACCAGGTTTCGGTGACAGAAGAAAAGCTATGTTACAGGATATTGCAATATTAACAGGTGGAGTTGTAATTAGTGAAGAAGTTGGATTAACATTAGAAAACATCACATTAAATGACTTAGGTAGAGCAGACATGGTTAAAGTAAGAAAAGACGATACAATTATCGTTGGTGGAAAAGGCGACGAAGAAAATATAAAAGAAAGAATCAAACAAATCAAAGCACAAATTGAAAATACAACATCAGAATATGAAAAAGAAACATTACAGGAAAGACTTGCAAAAATGGCTGGCGGTGTAGCGGTAATTAAAGTTGGTGCTGCAACAGAAACTGAATTAAAAGAAAAGAAACACAGAATTGAAGATGCATTATCAGCAACAAGAGCAGCTGTTGAAGAAGGTATTGTTCCTGGTGGTGGAGTAACATTATTAAGAGCTAAAAAAGCAGTAGCTCCATTATTAGATGAATTAGAAGGTGACGAGTTAATAGGTGCAAAAGTTGTATATAATGCATTAGAAGCACCAATTAGACAAATTGCATTAAATGCTGGAGTGGATGGAGCTATTATAATCGACAGAGTATTAGCTAAAGATGAACCATCATATGGTTATGATGCATTAAATGACGAATTTGTAGATATGTTTGAAAAAGGAATTATTGATCCTGCAAAAGTTACAAGAAGTGCAGTTCAAAATGCAGCATCAATTGCTTCAATGTTATTAACAACAGAAGTTTTAGTTGTTGATGAACCAAAGGAAGAAAAAGCACCAGAAATGCCAGATATGCCAGCATATTAATAAAAAATAATCCAGGCTGCCTCTTGCGAGGCAGCTTTTTTGTTATAAATAAAATATGAAAAATTTTTCATAAGAGAAAGCGATTTTTTAATTTATTTAGACATAATCGTTAAAATTTGAGATTTATGGTATAATATAACTGATAACAGGTAATAGACTATATTTAATAAAATAAATAAAAAAAGAGAGGGGAAAGAAATGGCTAAAAAAATAAGAGGTTTAGGCGGAAGAAGTTTAAAATCTTCTGGCGGTAAAAAAAATGACATAATGAAATTAATGCAAGAAGCACAGAAAACTCAAGAATTAATGGAACAGGAATTAAAATCCTTTGAAGCAGAACTTTCAATAAAAGAATTTGACGCAACAAGCGGTGGCGGTGTTGTTAAAGTAATAGTGACAGGTGATTTAAGAGTAAAAGATATCGTTATTTCTGAAGAGCTAGCAGATGAGGAATTTGAGATAATAAAAGATATGATTATTGCCGCAACAAATGAAGCTATAGAAAAGGCTAAAAAATATAAGGAAGAAGAAACAGAAAAAATATCACAAAAATATTTAGGCGGATTAAATTTAGGTATATAATTAACAATATTTAAATATAATCAACTATAAAACTTTAAAAATGCAAAATATAACCTTTAAATATGAGGTATATAATATACTTAGAGAAAAAAATAACAATTTATCATAAATCAGGAGGTGTTGTTAAATGGGTATAAAGATTGCTATTAACGGTTTTGGGAGAATTGGGAGAGTAGTATTTAGAGAAATGATGAAAAGAGGAAATTTTGATGTTGTAGCTATAAATGATTTAACAGATCCAAAAACTTTGGCTCACTTATTAAAATACGATAGTGTTCATGGAAAATTTGATGGTACAGTAGAAGTTTCAGAAACAGGATTTGTTGTTAATGGAAAAGAAATAAAAGTATTTGCAGAAAAAAATCCTGCAAATTTACCATGGAAAGATTTAGGTGTTGATATTGTTATCGAGTCAACAGGAGTTTTCAGAAACAAAGAAAAAGCAATGCCACATATCGAAGCAGGAGCAAAAAAAGTAATTATAACTGCTCCAGCTAAAGGAGAAGTAGATTTAACAGTTGTTTTAGGAGTTAATGACGAATTATTATCAAAAGAACATGTAGTAGTTTCAAATGCTTCATGTACAACAAACTCAATAGCTCCTGTAATAAAAGTATTAAATGATAAATTTGGTGTAAAAACTGGTTTATTAACAACAGTTCATTCATTTACAAACGACCAAAGAGTTTTAGATTTACCACATTCAGATTTAAGAAGAGCAAGAGCAGCTGCAGTTAATATTATTCCAACTACAACAGGTGCTGCAAAAGCTGTAGGAGTTGTTATTCCAGAATTACAGGGTAAATTAGATGGTATTGCAATGAGAGTTCCAACACCAGATGGATCAATAACAGATTTAACAGTTACAGTTGAAAAAGAAACAACAGCAGAAGAAGTAAATGCAGTTATGAAAGAAGCAGCAGAAACATACTTAAAAGGTATATTAGGATACAATGAAGAAATGATTGTTTCTTCAGATATTATTGGAACAACATACTCAGGTATTTTTGATGCAACATTAACTAAAGTTATGGGTGGAACATTAGTAAAAGTTGCTTCCTGGTACGACAATGAATATGGTTATTCATCAAGAGTTGTTGATTTAGCAGCAAGAATGGCAGAATTACTTTAATAAAATAGTAAAGGGGGCTTTTTAGTCCCCTTTTTTGAAATGAAAATAATTTGATAAAGGGGGAGAAAAACAATGGAAAAAATGACAATTAAGGATTTAAATTTAAAAGGAAAAAAGGTAATAATGAGAGTAGATTTTAATGTTCCAATGAAAGACGGAGTTATTACAAATGATAAAAGGATAAAAGCAGCATTACCAACAATAAAACATGTTTTAAATGAAGGTGCAAAAGTTATCCTATTATCTCATTTAGGAAGACCAAAAGGCGAGCCAAAGCCAGAATTCTCTTTAAAGCCAGTAGCAGAAAGATTAGGGGAGTTGTTGAATCAAGAAGTAAAATTTGTTCCAGAAGTAGTTGGAGAAAATGTAAAAAAGGCAGTAGAAGAATTAAATGAAGGTGAAGTGTTGTTATTAGAAAATACAAGATATATGAAGGGTGAAACAAAGAATGATCCAGAATTAGCAAAACAATGGGCAGAATTAGCAGATATTCATGTTAATGATGCTTTTGGAACAGCTCATAGAGCACATGCTTCAAATGTTGGTGTTGCTCAATTTATACCAAGTGTAGCAGGATTTTTAATGGAAAAAGAAATTAAATTCCTATCAAAAGCAACAGCAAATCCAGAAAAACCATATGTTGTAATTTTAGGGGAGCTAAAGTTTCTGATAAAATTGGAGTTATAAATAATTTATTAGAAAAAGCAGATAAAATTTTAATTGGCGGAGCTATGATGTTTACTTTTTTAAAAGCTTTAGGTAAAGAAATTGGTTCTTCAAGATTTGAAGAAGATAAGGTTGATTTAGCAAAAGAATTATTAGAAAAAGCAAATGAAAAAGGAGTAGAAATCGTTCTTCCAGTTGATGCAATTATTGCACAAAAATTAGAAGCTGGTGTTGAAAAGAAAGTTGTAAAGATAGATGATGGAATAGAAAATGGTTGGATGGGTTTAGATATTGGTCCAGAAAGTATAGAATTATTTAAAGATGAATTAAATGGAGCAAAAACAGTAGTATGGAATGGTCCTATGGGCGTTTTTGAAATAGAAGATTTTGCAACAGGAACAAAGGAAGTTGCAATGATGGTTGCAGATATTACAGAAGAAGGTGCAACAACAATAATTGGTGGTGGAGATAGTGCCGCAGCAATAGAGTTATTTGGACTTGAAAGAAAGGTTTCTCACGTTTCAACAGGTGGAGGAGCTTCATTGGAATTTTTAGAAGGTAAAGAATTACCAGGAATAGCAAGTATTGCATCTAAAAAAAAAATAAATAGTAGAAAATATATATTAGCTGGTAATTGGAAAATGAATAAAACAAATATTGAAGCTGCAGAATTTATTTCAAAATTAACAGCTAATATTGGAAAAGAAAAGAAATTTGAAGTTGTAATTGCACCTACATTCTTGGCTTTAGAAAAAGCAGTAGATTTAACAACAAGCACCAATATAAAAGTATCCGCACAAAATATGTATTTTGAAGATAGTGGTGCTTATACCGGTGAAATTTCAGCTGATATGTTAAAAGCTATAGGCGTTGAATATGTTATATTAGGTCATTCTGAAAGAAGAAACATTTTTGGTGAAACAGATGAAATAATAAACAAGAAAATAAAAAAAGCATTGGAAAAAGGATTAACACCGATTTTCTGTATAGGTGAAAAATTGGAAGAAAGAGAAAAAGATTTAACCTTTAATGTTATAGAAAGACAGATAAAGGAAGGATTTAACGGTTTAGATAAAGATGAAGCTAAGAAAATGATTATTGCTTATGAACCTGTATGGGCAATTGGAACAGGTAAAGTAGCAACACCAGAGCAAGCTGAAGAAGTTCATGCATATATAAGAAAATTATTGTCAGAAATTTATGATGAAGAAACAGCAGAATCAATTACTATCTTATATGGGGGAAGTGTAAAACCAAATAATTATTTTGGATTGTTCACAAAACCAAATATAGATGGTGGATTAGTTGGTGGAGCTTCATTGAAGGAATCATTTATAGAATTAGCAGATATAATGAGAGATATAATAATGTAAAAAGCAACGGCCAAAAACGGCCGTTGCTTTTTTAAACTTTGAATTTTTTTATTAAAGAAGTTAATTCTTTGTCAACACTTTCAAGAGATGCAGTATCATTATTAACTTCTGCTGAGATATCTACTAATTTATTTATATCAGTGAAAATATTATTAATATTTTCTACAACATTTTCTATTAAATTGTGAACATTTGCAACAGCATCTGAAATTTCATTTGCAGATGAACTCTGATGATTAGACATTTCAGCAACATCGTTAATCATGTTGTTAATATTTTCAATTTGATTTAAAATAGATTCAAGTCTGTTTCCGACAGTTTCTACATTTAATTTAGCTTCTTTAGATACATTAACTACATGTTCGACTTTTTTATCTATTTCACTGACATATTCTTTGTTTGAATGCAATATTTCTGCAATTTTATCAGTAGTATTTTTACTTTCTTCAGCAAGCGTTCTTATTTCATCGGCAACCACTGCAAAGCCCTTTCCGGCTTCTCCAGCTCTTGCTGCTTCAATTGCAGCATTTAATGCAAGTAAATTGGTTTGCTCTGCTATGGATAGGATATCATTGACAATTTCTTCTATATTTTGTGTGAATATATTTAAGTCCTTTACTTTTGTAGCTGTTTCCATTACCCCATCAGTAATTAGATTGATAGCTGAAATGATTTTTTTAATATCCTCTTTTCCATTTGATGCATCTTTACTGACTTCTGTAGAGTTTTGAGCAACTTCATTTGTTAAATCGGAAACATTTTTAGAAAGAGAAGCAACATCTTCAGCACCCGCTAAAACCTCTTCAATAGCAGCAGAAGTTGTATTAATATCTTCTGAGATTTTATCGACGTTGTTCTGGATTTGATTTGATGTTTTGGTTAATATATTTGATATATTTCCCAATGAGCTGATAATAGAGGATAAATTTTTAGATGTTTCAATAATCTTTCCTACAAGATTTCTTAAAGCTCCAATAGTTGTATTTACAGCAATTTTAATCTTTCCAATTTCAGATTTGTCTTCTGTGTGAGAAGTATTAATTCTAAGATCACCATTTTTTACTTTATCAAGGGTTGTATTCAATGTTAATATACCTTTAGATAAAATATTGCCAAGAATAATTGAAATAAATATTCCTATTAAGATAAATCCAATACCAATAAATAACATAAATTGAAAAATATCGCTCTTTTGCTTTTTTATATGTTCTTTTGCGGTAATTGTTTCAGATTTAATATCTTTTTCCACATTAATAATAGTTTTTTCATATTTTTGTATTATATTGTCTAAACTTTTTTGAAAGTTCTTCAAACTTTGCTCTTTTTGAACTTTGAAATTATTATTCATATCTTTTAAATTTTCTGATAATAAGTTGGAAATTGTTATATCAATATTGCTTTTAAAATCAGAAACAGGAGCCTTCATATATAATGTAAATTCAATATCATTAACTACTATTTTTTTAAATGCATAAATATTATTCTCTTTTTCAAATACTCCATAATTGAAATTCAAATTTGATTTTTCATATTCTGGATAAATAATATCATTATTGCCATTTAATAAAAATATAGAACTATTTTTCGATGGAGCAGTTAATAAGGACTTTATAGGTTTTAAAAAATTGCCTTTCATTAAGATGATACCATTGAAATCACCAGAAATATATACAGGAATTCCAATAATAAAAGAATAATCCTTGTAATTAATATTTTCTATAGAAATTTGATTTTCTTTTAAAGAAGATAATTTATTAAAAAGTTTTTCATCAATATATTCTCCAGTATCAAATAAGATATCTCCATTTGAGTCGACATCTATTAATATTGCCCCATCGTAAGAAGTTAAAATGAACTTGCTAAAAACTTTATTATTACTATTATTTGTTGATATAAAAATGTTCCAATATCATTGGCAATAGATTCGGCAGAGCCAAGATCGTATTCATATAGATCATAGAAATTTTTTATTGAAGGTAGCATAGAAATGCTTTTTACATAATTATAAATATATGTTTGAATATTATTTTTAATAAAAGATTCTTTGGAATTAATCTTTTTTGTAATTTCGGATATAGCTGATTTCCTCGCTTCTAACGCTAATTCATTAATAATTTTTTTATTAAAATCATTAAGGCTTTTTTGAACAAAGTTTTCAGTATTTGTAATCATATTCTCTGTTTCGGATTTTACAGCAGTGTTTAATATGTTATTAGTTTCGTTTTTCATTGATTCAAAACTCTTTGAAACATTGGAAAGTATAGAATCAAAAGAGTTATTGGTAATTTCTATTATTTTTTCAAATGAATTATTATTTATGAATAAAATGAATGTAACCATGAAAGCTATTACCAATATTATAGAGGTTATAATTTTACTTTTTAAAGTGTGAAACACAAATATCATCTCCTATAAATCTATTTTGCAATTTCATTTATATATTCATCATAAATTAAATCATTAATATCAATAAGTTTTTTTGATACCTTGTATTCAAACATGGTTTTGTTTACTTCTTCCCATACTTTTTTATTAAATGTTCCTATTTTCTTTTCAGAAGGAAGTCCAGATTTTACTAATTTTATTATTTCTTTAGCTTCATACATTAAATGATCTTTTGAAAGTTTTTGAGTGTTATATTTATCTAATATTAAGTTTACGGCTTCTTCTGGATGATTAATGGCATAAAGCCACCCTTTATAAGTAGCCGCAATAAATTTTTGTACGTTATCAGGATGATTTTTCAGATATTCTTCAGAGACAAATAAGGTATCACCAAAAAAGTGAATATTATAATCAGATGGTTTGATAATATTGACGGCATACCCGCTGATCTTGCCAAATCTGGTTCATTTGTTATATAAATAGGTATTACGTCAAAATCTCCTTTATAAAAAGAATCCATATTAAAAGTCCAGCGTTTAAAGGTTACATCTTTCTTTGATAATTGAGCTTTTTTTAATAAAAGCTGAGATTCAAGATACGCAAAACCAGCACTCCCCAATACTTTGCCTTTAAAATCTTCTGGCTTTGTGATTCCTGAAGATTTTAATGACATAAAAGAAACAGGTTCCTGCTGTAATATGACCATTACAACTTTAATTCTTTTACCCCAGCTTTAGTTTGTATAACGTTTGGCCCTTCAAGACCAAATTGAGCTTTTCCAGTTAAAACCTCTTTTAAAGGGCTTACAGTAGGACCGCCTTGTTTAATAGTAACATTTAGTCCATAATCAGAATAAAATTTTTTTTCTTTTGCAACATAAAATCCTGCGAATTGGAATTGATGAAACCACTTTAATTGTAATATGATATTCTCAGAAAATAATACTAAAGAAAACAACGTCACCATTAACAAAATAAAAAATTTTTTCATGAAAATACCCCTTTAAAATTAATATTATGAAAAGCATATATTAATTATATCATATTTTTAACCTAAAATACACAAAAAATAAATTTAAAATAGTAAGAAAACTTTTTTTGTAAGCTGGAAATAAATAAATAAAAAACAACGGCCGAAATGGCCGTTGTTTTTTATAATTATTTAATACTTTAGAATTTATAAAAAATGAAAATTAAATTTTTATATTTTTTATTGTTTTTTGCATTTTCAACACATTTTTTACAACTGAATTTAAAGTAGATATAGTATTAATTAATTCCATCATTTCCTCTTTTGATAAGGACAAATTTCCTATATTATCTTCCAATAATAATGAATTTGAATGTAATGATTCTATTAAATCATCAAGGAAAGTTTCATTTTTTTCAAGAACAACTAAAGAATCTTCAGTAACATCTGCTACTACATTAAAAAGTTTTGAAATATAATTTATCTTATCCAGCACATTTTTAATTTCATTTGATAACATATTTATTTTTTCATTAATTTGTTTTGCACTATCATTTGTTTCTGAAGATAACTTTTGTATTTCTTCAGCAACAACAGCGAAGCCTCTTCCATGTTCTTTAGCTTTCGCTGCTTCAATTGATGCATTAATCGATAACATATTTGTTTTACGGGCTATTTTGTTTATATTTTTTGTAATTTCTATTACTTCATCAAAGTTATTGAGGGCATCTGAAACCATATTTATTGATTCATTAACATCGTTTTTAACTTCGCTGAGATTATTTCCTATATTTTTTAATTTTTTTATTATATTTTCATTAAGTTGTGAAAGTTCATTTTTTTTCTCCTGGCTTTGAAGAGACATGTTTTCAATTTCTTTGGTAATAATTTCCGTATTATCGATAGCACTAATTATTTTATTACCAACATTATCGGTTAAAGAATTAGCCTCTTCAAATCTTTCTCCTAAAATTTCATCAAGATTTTCTATAAAAGATGTAAGAATATTTTCATGATAAATACTTTCAGCGATTTTTTCTATAATTCTTTTGGATATATTTTCGCTCATTTTCTCACTTCCTAATAAATTTTGTCTATAATATCGACCCACATTTTAATTCTTTAAACCAATCTAGAAATTTCAAATACTCATTTTTTTGAATAATAATCCATGTTGTGGAACCATTATTTCAACATCCAACCTTGAAACTCTTTCTACCCATTTTTTAGCAGCAGCATTTGATGCCATATATCTTTTATGAAATCCTTCCATATGTTTTTTGTAATCATTAAAATTTTCAACGAAGATATTATTTTCTGAAGGTTGAACAACTCCAACTCCAATATCTCCTGAAAATAATATTTTTGATATAGGATCATACAAAGAAAAATTTCCAAGAGAATGTAGAAAATGTGCAGGAATTATTTCTAAATTTGTTCCATCTGAAAATTCTATTTTACCTCCCTTATCTTCAATAGGAACAAGTATAGAAGGATCAAAAACACCAAAATGGGGTAAGAATCTTTCCCATAATCCGGAGATATAAATTTTTGCATTTTCCAGAGTTGAACTCCACAAAGCCACACCTGAAGAAACATCAGGATCTTGATGAGTATAAAAAATAGCCTTTATATTTTTTGTATCTATGTGTTCTGAAACATTTGCGAGTACTCTAGGAAAAACATGAACACCTCCTGGATCTAACAGTATTCCTTCATTATTGTGAATAACTAAGAATTGATTTGTAAAAATTCCTTCAAGATTATTTTTTTCTACACCAAGGTAAATAAATTTGTGATTATCATTTTCGAATAAAATAATGGAATTAGACATATTACCCTCCCAGTTATAATAAGTTTTTTCTATAATATCTTCACCACATTCCAAATTTTTAAACCAATCCATAAAATCCTATTGTATTCTCCCGAATGTCATCCAGAATATTTTTTTTACGAAAATTGGTTTTTCTGGATTCTGTATGTTAAATATCATCATGCCATTTTTCCCATCAGCAACATAAAGATAATTATCTTTTACATATAAATCTTTTGTATTTCCAGGTGTATTTATATGGGATAAAATTTTTTCTGTTTTTAAATCAATTATTGCAAATCCGTTTTCTCCAAGAGCAGCAAAACCAAGGTTATTAAAAATATGTAATTTTAAAACACCATCGTTATTTAAATTTATTATTTTTCAATAAAAGGATTATTTTTATCTTTTATGTTAATTACATATATGCCTGGTTTTCCAACAGGAATTGTTTGCTTTTTCAGCACAGTATATTTCCAGTCAACCGAAACATATGCATAATCTCCATTTATTTCAATATCTTTTGCAAATCCATTAATTCTAAATTTGGGTGGCAAATGACTTATAGTTGAGTCTGAAAGTTTGAAAGTTTCAAAGCCAACGTCATCAGTTACTAGGAAAATATAATTGCCTTTTTTAGCAACATCCATGGTTCTTCCAGATACTCTATTTATTGATAAAATTTTAGGTTTTGATTTATTAGAAATATCCAAAATAACAAGATCTTTATATCCATCAGCAATATATGCTTTATTATCTTCTACTATAAAATTATTGGTATATCCTAAAATAACATTATTATTTTCTTTTACATCAACGTAATTTGATAATACTTTTGGTTTTTCAATGTTTGATATATCAAATATCGTAAACCCATTTTGTCTATCAGCAATATATGCAGTATTGTTACTGATATAAACACTAACAGCATCATTTAAAGTCTTTTCTAATTTTTTAGGTAACAATTTTAAATTTAAAGTCTTTTTGGACGAAATTTCTAACGGATTTTCAGGATTACTGATGTCAAAAATTATTAATCCATCTTTTTTATCAGCAGCATATAGATAATTTCCTTTTACATATAATCCCTGCAAATCTGTATGATAATTAAATATTTTTACCAATTCTGGTTTTTTAGGATTTGAGATATTAAAAATTTCCAAACCGCCCAATTATCTGTAACTACAAGATAATTTTCATTTATTAATTTTAAGTCAATAGGAGTATTAAGAGTATAATGTTTAAAAATAGGATTGATTTTTTCATTTTTGTTTTTTGCTGGTTTATTTATATCTTTCATATCAAATACTTCTAATCCATACCATTTATCAGTTACATATAAATAGTTCCCATTTTTTAGAATAGCATTTACTCCTCCACCAGTATCAACAGTTTTTACTAAGAAAGGGAGTAATTTAAATGAAATGTCGAATATGGATATACCTTTTGCACCATCCAGAGTGTATAGATGGGTTCCGTCAATATATATTTTTTGAACCTCGCCTCCTGTTTTTAAATGCCTCATATATTTATATGAACCATTTGATTTTGAATAAATAGCTAATCCTTTAATTCCATCAGCAACATATAAGTAATTATCTGAAAATTCAAAATCAAAAGTTTCGCCTATAGAATTAATTCTTGTTTTTTGATTACTTTATCTTCGGTTATTTTAAATGGGATAATTTCACTGTTATATACAGATACATATATTATTTTATCGTATTGTTTTATTTGAGTAGGATAATTTTTTAAAGTGAACATTTGAGATTTATGAGTTTTTAAATTGATAAAATAAACTTTGTTTGACTTTAAACCAATTACCATAAAAGTGTTATTTGTATAAAAAGAAGTAACCCTAGAATCAAAAAACACCGGTACATTTTTTATGTCTAATATATTAGGATATGAAGCTATTAATTTTGGAACTACCGGATTTTCAAAATTAATTAGACTAACACCCTCTTCGTAACTATTGATAAACAAAGATTGGTTTGCTATTATTAATACAGCAAACAATAAAAATACTGCTAAGAAGTATGATTTTATTTTCATATTTAAATACTTCCCCTTTCAAAATTTTATTTTCTTATCTATAGTATACCAGAAAAAGACTAAAATTTGACGATATAAGATTAAAAATGGTAAAATAAAATAAAACAAATAAGGAGTGAAAGAATGGTAGCAAAAAGGTATAGAATATATGGAAGAGTTCAGGGAGTAGGGTTTAGATGGTTTGTGAATAAAATTGCCGAATCTCTTGGATTGAATGGATATGTGATGAATATGCCAGACGGAAGTGTTGAAATATGGGCAGAAGGGAAACAGAAAAGCACGAAATATTAAAAGAATATTTAATTAAAGGAAATGGTTTTTCAGATGTTGAGAATATTGAAGAAGAAATTGTATCCCTGAGGGATATACATATTTTCAAATTAAATATTAGATAAAAAATAATAGTTTAATTGAAAGCAGGTGTAATATATGTGGGAAGATATCTTTAAAAAGATCTATGAAAATAAAATCGAAGGATTGGGCATTTTACCGCATTATGAAGAGTATTCTATATTGAATATTGCAAATTGGATTATTGAAAATTTTGGTGGAGTTCCTTTTTATAAATCGTATCCATTGCCTTTTAAAGGAAAAAAACATGTGGTTTTATTTTTAGTTGATGCAATGAGTTATAATACATTCAAATTGGTATTAAAAGAGAAAAAAAATGAATTTAAATTTTTAGGAAGGAATCAATTTTTTCCGGCTACTTCAATATTTCCTTCTACTACAGCCAATGCAATTACAACTTTTATGACAGCAAAGCCACCAGCTGAACATGGCATTTTAGGTTATATATTATTTTTAAAAGAATTGGGTGCATTAGTTAATATGATAGAATTTTCGCCATTATTTGGTGGAAAAGGAATTTTTGAACCTTATTTAGTAAATGATATATTAGAAGTTGAAACGATAAATGAGGTTTTAGGAAAACTTGGTGTTAAAACATTTACTCATACGCATTCTGATATAGTTGGAAGTGGATTAAGTAAAATTCATAATAAAGGGAGCAATATAAAAGGATATAAATCATTAGTTGAGATGTTTGGTATGGTATATGATAAACTTATTGATTTTATAAATAAGGATGAAAGATCATTTCAATTTTCATATTATGGTTATGTTGATGGCATAGGACATAAGTATGGCGCTAAAGATTATAAATATAAGGCACAAATATATTGGTTTTTGAAAATGTTGGAGAATGAATTTTTGGAAAAAATAAATGATAAAATATTGAAAGATACAGTAATAATAATTACTGCAGATCACGGTATGTTAGAATCCCATTGACAAAAGAAATAAGATTTTCTAATGAAAATGAAATATCAAAACACTTATGGATTCCACCGGGTGGAGAAATGAGAATGATGTATTTTTATACAAAAAACAAAAAGGATTTTATGATTTTTTTAATTCAAATTATAGAGATTATGGAAACCTTATTGATATTGTAGAAGCAGAAAAGATAAATTTATTTGGTGCTAAATTAAATCCAAGATATAAAGAAAGAGTTGGAGATTATATTATGATTTCAAAGAGTAATTATAGTTTTGTGTATAAATATGGTGGTTCGTTTGTTCATCTGAAAGGGAAACATGGTGGATTATCTTTTCATGAAATGATCGTGCCTGTTATATTTTTTGGATAAAATATATGTCAATATTAAAAGTATTAAAGATGTAAATCCAATAAATATAAATATGTTTGTAGATAATTTTGCATTAAAGAAAAAAGAAAATATTGAAGAACAAATGCCTCCAAGTGAGATCATAAAAAACATTGATTTTATAACGATGTAATAATTTTGTGAATCAAAAAAAGTTAAACTATATACTAAAAGGATATTCCAGATTATAATTTGAATGGTTATATTTAACGATAAAAAATAAGTTATTTGGATTTCAGAAAAGACAAAAATGCTTATAAAAGAAATAAATATTAATAGTAAATTTAAAGAAAAAATCAAAAAAATTTTATTGAATTTATCATATAAATATATTGATGCAAGATAACCAAATATTATGGTAATTGAGAACAGTATTAAATAAAAATGTACAGTGATATATTTTGGGGAAAAATGAGCGAATAAATTTTTTATATTCATCATTAAGATATAATAATTATTTCCAATAATAAAATATATAAACATGAATAAATATAACAATGATTTTTTTCCTTTCGAGAGTGATTTTAACTCTAAATTTGAAATATTTTCAATTTCTGGTAAAAAACTGAGTAGAATAATAATAAATACTCCAGATAAAAGAATAAAAAAAGCAAATTTCCACCCTAAAAAAGGCACGAAAAAGTAAGTAAAAAGAGCTGCAAATAAAATACCGAACGCCTTTCCCCATTCTAAAGATATATTTTTTATGTTTAATTTTGTTTTATAAAAATAATAATAAATGCTGAGGTATCCAAAAAGATAACCGAATCCTATTCCTGAAATAAATCTAATAATAAGAAAATAAATATAATTTTTTATAAAAAAATTAAAAAAATTTACAATAATTGAAAATAAAAGAAATGAATAAAAGAGCTTTTTGTTTTTAATTTTATAATGTGAAATATATACACCAAAACACATTCCCGCAAAAATTGGAATATTTAATAAAGATATCATGTTTAAATTAAGATTAAAATAGTCCTGTAGTTCTGTAGAAACAAAACCTTGAATGATTACACCATAAGATATATAAACAAAAACAAGGAAAATTATGGGAAGTAAAAGATATCCCAATGCCTTTATTCTCATTTTATTAGAACGTTCATTCATATTATTCACTCCAATTTTAGTTATGTGATAATCAATATTTATTTTTGATAGAACTAAAAATACAACATTTGACGTAATTATATAATGTTAAAAAATAATTGTCAAATCATATAAATAATCTATTGACTGATAATATAAAATATGATATAATAATGTGCAGTTCGGGCGTGGCGCAGATGGGAGCGCGTTTGCATGGGCGCAAAAGGTCGCTGGTTCAAGTCCAGTCGCCCGACCAAAGCCAACCTTATTTGGTTGGCTTTTTTTATATGAATTAGGAAAGAGAATTTTATTTGTAGAATAACAGATTGAATAAGATAATACAGAGGTGATGGGTTTGAAATTAAAATTTATAATACTTGCAATATCAGCATTTATAGTTGTAATGACAGGAGTTGTCATTTTACCTATTATATATAAAAATGAACCGCCATCAATACCAGATTTATATACTCCTAAAAATGGAGCTGTTGGTATTCCTGTAAATACAGTATTTACATGGAATGCAACAGATCCTGATGGAGATACATTAACATATGATTTATACTTATCCACAGATAGGTATAATCTCACACCTATTGCGTCGAATTTGACAGAAACCTCTTTTACCAAAATTTTAAAATACAATAAAACTTATTATTGGAAAGTAGTGGCAAAGGATAAAAAACATAAAACAGATAGTGATATATGGCTTTTTAGTACAGAAAATGCAATACCATTAAAGCCACATTCACCTAAACCGTCAGATGGAGAAATCAATGTTCCGTTAATAACAACATTAAACTGGCAATGTGAAGATCTTGATGGAGATAAGATATTTTATGATGTTTATTTAGGACGTTCTATAGATACTATGAAACCTATAGCTACAGGAATGGAAGCAACTTCTATTGAGGTTAACTTAAAAGAAGATGCAAGATATTATTGGAAAGTAGTGGCAAAAGATGGGCACGGCGGAATTAGATATGGTGAAATATGGGCTTTTCAAACAAAATCGGTAAAAGAACTTGGGAAGCCATTTAATCCAACACCTACAAATGGAGCAACAAATTTAGAAACAAAAATTACTTTAGAGTGGAAGTATGAAGGAAAAGAAGCATTATTTGATATTTATCTTGGACTTGATCCAAAAGATATGACTTTAGTAGCACAAAATTTAGGATATCAATTTTATGATATATCAGTTGATTATGGGAAAGATTATTACTGGAAAGTAGTGGCAAAATCAGGGAATGAAAAGAAAGAAAGCTCTATATGGAATTTCTCTACAAAAAAATTATTAATAAAGGAAGAAATTTCCGAACCATCAACGGAACTAACAGTTGAAAGTAGTGTTATATCTATAGAGCCTACAATAACAACAGAAATTACACCAACAATTTATTTGGAAGAAACTATAAAAACAAATAAAAAATATATTTATACTACAGGTAGTGGAATTGGCATGTATATTATAGATGTTACAGATCCTGAAAATCCTAAAATTATAAATCATGTATATACTGAAGGATGGGCTGTCGGATTATATGTAAGAGACAAGCATGCATATATAGCTGATTGGATAAATGGAGTAGTTGTTGCTGATGTTAGCGATGTAAAAAAACCTGAAAAAATAGCAAAACTTAAGACATTTGGAAAAGTATATTCTATTTTTGTAAAAGATAATATAGCGTATATTCTTGAAGGAAATTCTGGTATGGAAGTTGTAAAGATCAATAAAGATTATTCATTAAAGACTATGAGTTATCTTGAATTAAGGGGTTCATCTGGAAGAATATTTGTTGAGGATAATTATGCATACGTACCAATGGGATATGATGGTTTTGTAATAGTTGATGTTTCAGACCCTAAAATACCGAAATTGCTAAGTTATTATGATGCAGAAGGATTTGCATATAATGTATTTGTAAAAGATAATATAGCTTATCTTGCTGATGGTGGAAAAGGATTAAAAATAGTAAATGTGAAAGATAAAAAACATCCTAAATTGATTTCTAAATTAGATATAAATTCAAAATGGGGAAGGGTTTTCCTAGATAATAATATAGTTTTTTATTCAGAAGGAGAAAATGGATTTTCCCTGATCGATGTATCTGATAAATCGAATCCAATATTGTTATCTACTATTGATACAAAGGGTTTTTGTTATGGAGGATATATTAGAGAGAATTATTTGTATGTTGCAGATGGAGAAAATGGACTTCTTATATACGATATTTCAGATCCACAAAATCCTGTATTACTATCTAATTTAAAAAATTTATATTTACAAAACATAATTTTAGAAGTTAAATAAATTTGAACAAAATATAATAATTACAGTCTAAAGCAATGTAACAGCCTCTTTTGTGGTATAATAAAAAAAAACCACAAAGAGGTGATTTTTCTTGAATGAAAAAAGATTAATTGAAAAGTTAAAAAAGAAAGATAAAGAGGCATTTGAAGAATTATACAATCAATATGCACCTAAAATATATGTAACGCTGAAAAGATTTGTTGATTTGAGTGAAATAGAAGATGCGTTACAAGAGGTCTTTTTTAAGATATTTAAGGGTATACACACATTTAGAGGAGATTCAAAATTATCTACCTGGATATATCAGATTACTATTAATGTTGGAAAAGATTATATTCGTAAGAAAAAGAAGAATGTTGTTGAGAATATAGATTTAACGGAGAATTATACAGAAGGAATAGGGATACAGCCTGAGGCAGATGTTAATGTTTCAAATGAAGTGTTAGATGAAATGGAAATGGATAAAATAACTAAAATTATGGAAAGGTTGTCTGAAGAGGATAGGATTTTAATAAAATTAAGAGATATAGACGGTTTAAGTTATGATGAAATTGCAGAAAAATTGAATAAACCATTAGGAAGTGTAAAAAGTCGTTTGCATTATGCAAGAAAAAAGTTCCAAAAGTTATTAAAGGAGGAGAACCTCGCATGATTGATGAAAAAAAATATGATTTATTAAATAAAGTTCTGGATGGAGAATATATGGAACAGATAGATAAATCATTAGAAAAGGAAGTTGAAAAATATAAAACATATATAAAAGCATATTTCCTTTCTCAGGAAAGTTATGCTATTATTAATAAATGCAAAAAAACAATAATTTCAAAAATTATTATCGATATAGATATGGAGGAATAATATGAGAGAAGTTTTTATTGTTAATTCTGTAGATGAAAAAAAGGTTAGTTTGATAAGTACGAGAAGTTCAAGTTGCGAAAGTTGTGCGTTGAATGGTGCTTGTAATTTAACAGGAAGTAATAGCGAAAGAGTAATGGGAATTGAAATAGAACAGTTTGAGAAAACACCTGAGATTGGAGATTATGTAATAGTTGAGATTCCTGATTTTTCCGCATCTAAAATTTCTTTTATAATTTATGGATTCCCTCTATTATCCTTTTTAGTTTTTTTATTAATAGCATATTTTATTACGAAAAATGATATGCAGGCATTTTTATTCGGAGTTTTAGGATTAGGTGGAGCATATGGAATTATAGCTTACTTAGACAGAACCGTATTTAAGAAAAAATATAAACCATCAGTTGTAGAAGTATTGAAAAAGAAAAATAATTTAAATTTAAAATTGGGAATACTTAATGAATAAAGGCAGTTATATATTATTAATAGAAATAGAAAAAAGTGTGAATTTAAGTATTTCTAAGAAAAAATCAAATATTGAAAAAGGGCTATATGCCTATTGTGGTTCTGCAATGAAAAATTTAATTCAAAGAGTAAATAGGCATATGAATTTTAAAAATGGAAAATATAAAAAACACTGGCATATAGACAATCTTTTAGAAATAGGTAATATAAAACAGATATTTCTTTTTCCGAGTGCAAATAGAATGGAAGAAGAAATATCTGTTTTATTATCTAAATATTTTAAATCAATTAAAGGTTTTGGAGCTACAGATTTGAAAGTTGAATCTAATTTGTTTTTTATCGATGATATAACAAAATTTGGAAAAATATTAAAAATAATAAATGATAAATTATAATTTTAGCTTTCAGCTGAAATTATTTGTAATTATTTTTTCTTATTTCTGGTTATAAAAGAAAGGTTAAATAGCAGCATAAGGGATGAAATTATTATAATGGCAATACCAACATTGTATTTATCTGCAAAATAACCGATAGTTGGTGCTATAACAGCTGCTAAAATAGTTTTTAATTGTGATTCAACAGATAAAACTGAGGCTAAAATATTGCTATTAATATTTTCGGAAATATAAGCAACGCCTATAGGTCTCCTTAGGTTTTCTATTAAGTATATACCCATATAGAAAAGGATGGAAACAGTTAACCAGTTATGATTATATGAAAAACCACTAATTATACCAAAAAGAAATCCTAAATTCATTGTAATTATTAAAGGTGTAAAATGGTTTTTGAATTTCTCTGAAAACCTTCCAGAGTTTCTGGAAAAGAAAGAGGTTAAAAAATAAATTATAGAATAAACAATACCTATGACTATAGCTGAACGTTTTTCGTTTTCTAAATAAACAAAAACAGGTAAAGATAAAGCAAAAGAATTTAATACTGGTTGAAGAAAGTCTTTAACTGCTGAATGATAACCACTATATGAAGTAGTTAACATAATACTTCGAAACAAACTAAGATTTTTAAAAGCTAATTTGAACTCACCTAATACTGTAATAAACGATTTTTTAAGAGTTTTCATATTTAGTTTTTTTAATTCTCCATCTAATTCTTTTGGATATGTAAGCATTAATATAAGATCTAAAATATATGGTATTATTGAAGCCAGGAATATAATTTGATAATTTCCAGAATAAAAAACTATACCGGCAGCTAACAAAGATGATATAGCAGATCCCAATTGAGAACAGGAGCGTGTATTACCATAATAATGAACCTTCAAATTAGTCCAGCCTTTAATTTTCAAATATTCTAATATCATAGCTTTATGAGTCCCGGACCTGAAAGCATCGCCTATGGCATATAATACCATGGAAAAGGCGAACAAATAAAAACTTTTTGAAATATAAAAAATAAAGAAAGATACAATATAATTTGAAAAAGAAAATACCATAGAACGCCGTCTTCCAATAGTATCTGCAATGATTCCTGTTGGAATTTCAAAAATATTTGTAGCTACTTTCATAATAGAGTATAAAACTCCTATTTGAAGATAAGTTAATCCTTTTTCAAGGAAAAATAATATCAGAAATGGTTCAAAAAATCGAAGATTTTTTAAAAATCCATATGCACAAAATTTATAAAATTGCAAATCCTTGTATTTTTTGTCCATTATATCCTCCTTTTATAGTTAAGTTTATAATACCGTAGTAATTATAACATAAATAATTGTTGTAGATAATATACAAAACAAAAATCTCAAATTAATCTTTGCATACATTATTTTTTATTTTGTTTTGTAAAAAATATTAAAAATACTCGTAACTTTATTTTAAAGAAAAAACTATAGAATTTTTTTGTAATAATTCTAATTTTAAAATCTTTTTAGGGGGTGGAACTATGGTTAAGAAAGAAATGACAAGAAAATTTTTAGAAGATGCATTTTGTGGGGAATCCAAAGCTCATATGAAATATTCTATTTATGCAGAAGATGCAGAAGCACAAGGAAAAAAGAATTTAGCAAGATTGTGGAAAGCTATAGCTTATGCTGAGTTTGTTCATGCAAGAAATCATTTTAAAGCATTGGGATATTTAGGTGCAGTTGATGCTAATTTAGAGGATTCAGCAGCAGGAGAACATTTCGAAATTGAAGAAATGTATCCTGTATATAAAAATGCATCTGAATTTCAGGAAGAAAAAGAGGCAGTAAGAAGTGCACATTTTGCATTAGAAGCTGAGAAAATTCATGAAAAAATGTATAATGATGCAAGAGAATATTTGAAGTCAAATGAAGATTTAGAAGATAAAAAAATATTTATATGCGCGATTTGTGGGTATACAACATTTGATGAAGTGCCTGAAAAATGTCCTGTATGTGGGGCTCCAGCAGACAAATTTAAAGAATTTTGAGGAGGGAAAGCATGAAATTAGGAGATGTAATTAAAAGTGCAGATTTCAAAAATGAGAAACATGTTCCTGTAATAGATGCTCCAGAAAAAGTGAAATCTGGGGAATTATTTAAGGTTGAAGTTCAGGTAGGAAAGGATATTCCACATCCTAACACTGTAGAACATCATATTGCCTGGATAGATTTATATGTTCATTACGAAGGTAATCCAAATACTATTCATTTAGGAAGATTTGAATTTGGTCCATCAGTTACAGAACCACATGTAATTACTCATATAAAACTTGATAAAAAAGGAACATTAATTGCTCATTCTTATTGTAATATACACGGTTTATGGGAATCAGAAAAAGAAATAGACGTTGAATAAAATAAGCGGGCGATTAGCTCGCTTATTTTATTGCGTTTAATATTTTTTAATTTTTAATATTTTTGTAAAATGATAATGTTATAATAATCACAAATAAAGTGAATAAATTCTCCTGAGGTGAAGGGAAAAATCCTGACATCAAGGGAGGGGAGATATGAGGAATAATGATATTCCCCTTCCTTGGGTCATTAAAAGGAAGGGGGTTTTTTTATGGAAGAAAAAATTAGCACTATTTCTATTGTGGTTTATAACAGAGAAATAGCTTACCAAAAAGTAAGTGATATTTTACACGATTATGGTAAGAAGATTCTTCTAAGAGTAGGATACCCAATGAAAGAGAAAGGCATAGCAATAATATTTTTAGTTGTTGAAATGACAACTGATGAATTAGGAGCTTTATCAGGTAAGTTAGGTCAGGTTGAATCTGTCAAAGTAAAAACAAATACTTTAAAGATATGAGGTGAGATTATGATGTATTTTATTAAAGATAATGATAATTTAAAATCTTTTATTCCACAACAGACTATATTTGATTTATTAGAAAAAACAAAAAATCCTGATCCTGTAAAAGTCAGAGAAATTATACAAAAGTCTTTGGATAAAAATAGATTAGAACCAGAAGAAATGGCCATATTATTAAATGTTGAAGATAAAGAATTACTCGAAGAAGTTTTTGAGGGAGCAAGAGAGCTAAAGAGAAAAATATATGGTAATAGAATAGTATTATTTGCTCCATTGTATATAGGTAATGAATGTATAAACAACTGTCAATATTGCGGGTTTAGGATTACAAATAAAACAATTGAAAGAAGAAGTTTATCGTTAGATGAAGTTGTTGAAGAAGTGAAAGCATTGGAGAATAAAGGACATAAAAGACTGATAGTGGTTTTTGGAGAACACCCGAAATATGATGCGAAATTTATGACAGAAACAATTAAAACTATATATAATACAAAGTCTGGTAAAGGGAAATAAGAAGAGTTAATGTTAACGCTGCTCCTCAGACTGTAGAAGATTATAAATTATTTAAAGAAGTAGGAATAGGAACATTTCAAATCTTTCAGGAAACTTATCATTATGAAACATATAAAAAATATCATTTAAGTGGTCCAAAGTCTAATTACTATTGGAGATTATATGGATTAGATAGAGCATTTCAAGCTGGATTGGATGATGTTGGAATAGGTGCATTATTTGGTTTATATAATTGGAAATTCGAAGCAATGGGTTTATTATATCACACAATACATTTTGAGGAAAGATTTAATGTAGGCCCGCATACAATATCCTTCCCAAGGATGGAACCTGCATTGGATACACCTCTTGCTGAAAGACCACCATATGCAGTTTCTGATGATGAATTCAAAAAATTAGTGGCAATATTAAGATTGAGCGTTCCTTATACGGGTTTGATATTAACAGCAAGAGAACCTGTAGAAATAAGGAATGAAGTAATGAAGTTTGGGGTCTCACAAATAGATGGTGGGTCTTCAATTGGTGTTGGAAGTTACCATGAAACAGATGATGAAAAAATTAAAAGAAGTCAGTTTTTGTTAGGCGATAATAGAACTCTGGATCAGATAATTGAAGAATTGGCTGAAGAAGGATATTTACCATCATTTTGTACAGGATGTTATAGATTAGGAAGAACAGGGGAGCATTTCATGGAATTTGCAATACCTGGATTTGTTAAAAGATTTTGTACACCTAATGCGATATTGACATTTTTAGAATATATAGAAGATTATGCACCAGAAAAGACAAAAATAATAGGTATAAAAAGAATAGAAGAAGAATTGAAAAATATGAATAATAATCCTTTAAAAGAACAATTACTTGAAAAAATAAAAAAGGTTAAAGAAGGCGAAAGAGATCTTTATTTTTAGGCGGTGATAGATATTTCAAAGAGAATAGAGAGATTAAAAGCAAGATTAATTGACTTAAAAGAAGAAATGCCAGAGGAAATAAATAAAGTGATTGACTATTTTTTAAAACATATGACTTTGAATTATGAAAAAGTGTTATGGATACTTTCTTTAAATGAAAAGGGATTAAAAGATAAAATATATAAAGTAGCAGATGTAGTAAACAAAACATTAAACACAGATATTATTACTTTAAAAGGAGTAATTGAATTTAGCAATTATTGTAAGAAAAACTGTTATTATTGTGGAATCAGGGCTCAAAATGATAAAATAAAAAGGTATAGAATACCTGTGGATGAAATTTTTGAAATAGCTAAAAATGGAGTGAAGAGTGGGTTAACAACAATAATTTTGCAGTCAGGTGAAGACGATTATTATAGTGATGAGGATATGGAAAGGTTAATATACAAAATTCATCATGAACTTAAAACAGCAGTCTCTATTTCTATTGGTGAAAGAAGTAAAGAAGCATATGAACGGTTTAGAAAAGCAGGTGCTTCAAAGGTTTTGTTAAAACACGAGACAATAAATAGAAAAATATTTGAAAATATACATCCAGATAAAGATTATGATTTAAGAATAGAATTGCTTGATTATCTTGTAAAATTAGGATATATAACTGGTTCTGGTAATATAATAGGATTACCTGATCAAACATTGGAGGATATAGCGAAAGATATAATCTTTATGAAAGAACATAATATTAAAATGATAGGTATAGGTCCTTTTATTTCTACGTATAATACGCCTTTAGAAAATCTGGAAAATGGTTCAGCAGAGTTAACATTAAATGCATATGCAGCAACAAGGTTAACGATACCATTTGCGCAAATGCCGGCCACAACAGCACTGGGCACTATAGACAGAGATTATCAATTTAAAGCTTTAAATTGTGGGTGTAATGTAATTATGGTTAATTTAACGCCTGATGAATATCGGGAAAATTACAATATATATGATGAAAAAATAAAAGTTGATTTATTGGGAACAGCACAAAAAATATTGGATATGGGATTAAAAATTCCTCCATATACACTGAGAAATTTATTTATTAAGGAGGCATAATATGGCTTCTCCGGTGAAAGGTTATAGAAAATATATAGCAATAACAGGAAAAAGGAATGTAGGGAAATCAACTTTAATAAATACTATTTTGAATCAGGACATTGCTATTGTGAGCAATATGCCTGGAACTACAACGGATCCAGTTTATAGAACAATGGAATTAGTTCCATTTGGACCGGTTACTATTGTAGATACACCAGGAATAGATGATGAGGGATCAGTTGGAGAAAAAAGGATTAAAAAGGCTACAAAAGCCTTATATAAAGCTGATATAGCCTTGTTAGTTGTAACAGATATAATTTCCAATTATGAAAGAGAATTAATCAATAATTTTAAAAAATTGGATATTCCATTTCTAATAGTCATAAATAAAATTGATGAAATAAAAAATATAGAAAAAATAAAAGAAACATGTTTGGAATATACAAATGAAATAATAGAAATTTCAGCAAAGGAAAAAAAGAATATTGAGAAATTAAAAGAGAAAATGGTAAAAATACTTCCTAAAGAAGAGGAAATTCCATTAATAGCAGACCTGATAGAACCTGGACAATTGATTATGTTAGTCGTTCCAATAGATCTTGGAGCTCCGAAAGGCAGATTGATAATGCCGCAGGTAACTGCAATTAGGGAGATATTAGATAGGGAAGCAGTAGCAATTGTTACTAAAGAAAGGGAGTTAAGGCATACAATAGAAAAGTTAAATCAAAAACCAGACCTTGTTGTAACCGATTCACAGAGCGTTATGAAAGTTGTTTCAGATATAGATTTTGATATTCCATTAACTACGTTTTCAATTTTGGAAGCGCGTCATAAAGGAGACCTACAGGTTCTTGTTGACGGAATAAAAGCTATTGAAAATTTAAGAGAAAATGATAAGGTTATTATTATGGAAGGATGCTCTCATCGACCGTTAACTGAAGATATAGGAAGAATTAAAATACCGAGATGGTTGACAAACCATTTAGGTATAAAATTAAATATAGATTTTTTTGCTGGAACCGAATTTCCAGATTATGAAATAGTAAAAGATGCTAAGTTAATTATACATTGCGGAGGTTGCACATTGACCAGAAAAAGTATGTTAAGAAGAATACACATATCAAAAATGTATAATATACCTATTGTGAATTATGGTGTAATTATATCTTATTTGCATGGAGTATTAGATAGGGCTCTTGAAATTTTTCCGGAGTTGAAGAAGGTGTAAAAATGAGAGTAGAAAAAGATTTTATAGGTGAAGTTAAATTACCTGATGATGTATATTATGGGATACATACATATAGGGCATTGAAAAATTTTCCTAAAACAGGGGAAATCATAAATGAAAGTTTTATATGGGCAATGTTTATGATAAAGAAATCAGCAGCGTTATTGAATTATGAATTAGGATATATTGATAAAAAGATTTGTGATGCCATAGTAAATGCATGTGATGAATGGGAAATTTTAAAAAAGGAAATTGTAGTGGATCCATTAAGTGGTGGTGCAGGAACATCAATTAATATGAATGTTAATGAAGTTGTTGCTAATAAAGCTACTGAATTCTTAGAAGGGAAAAAATCAGAATATATAGTTAAACCATTGGAACATGTCAATTTACATCAGTCGACAAATGATGTATTTCCAACAGCGGGAAAAATTGCTATTATAAAGGAGTTAAGAGAATTAATTGAAAATATAATTAAATTGCAGGATGAAATACAAAAAAAAGAAAAAGAATTTATCGGTATAAAGAAGATTGGTAGAACGCAATTAATGAATGCAGTTCCCATTTTGTTAGGACAAGAATTTGGTGCATGGGCTGATGCATTGAGTAGGGATAGATGGAGATTATATAAAGTTGAGGAAAGAATAAGAAGTGTTAATATAGGTGGAACAGCTATAGGAACAGGAATTGCAGCTCCAAAACAATATATTTTAAAAATAGCAAGTAAAGTCAGAGAAATAACCAGGATTGGAATAGCTAAAGCAGAGAATTTAATAGATAATACACAAAATTTAGATGTATTTTCTGAAGTTAGTGGTTTATTGAAATCTCTTGCTGTAAATTTAATAAAAATATCTAATGATATTAGATTATTGGTTCTAATGCAATTCATGAAATAATATTACCTAAATTGCAAGCAGGGAGTTCTATAATGCCGGGAAAGGTAAATCCTGTTATTCCAGAATATGTAATACAACTTTCTTTAAGTGTAACTTCATTTGATAATATAATAACTCATGCATCAAGTCAGGGAAATTTTGAGTTAAATCATCTTACTCCTGCGATAATTCATTACACGTTAAAATCAATAGATTTTTTGAAAAAAGCATCCTATTCTTTAATGAATTATATAAAATTAATAGAAGCAGATATAAATAAATGCGAAGAAAATTTACTCAAATCATTTACAATAATTACACCTTTAATAGATATTTTAGGTTATACAGAAGTATCTCAAGAATTAAAGAAAAATAATTATGACCTTGAAAAAACACTTTTATCACTATCTGAAAAACATAATTTAAATTATAAAGAAATGATAAAAAAAATTAAATCAAACAAATCTGCAGGATTAGGTTATATTATAAAATAAGCCTGGATTATTTGTCCAGGCTATTTTAAATATATAGTTTGATTTGGGAAATTATATTCTATATCATTATTCTTTGAAAACTCTCCTAAGATTTCTTCAACCTAAAATTTTTTATTTAAATTTGAATTTGTTTTTTGTATGTCTTAATTATAACATAAAAAGATAAATAAAGTTATTCTTAATGAAATAAATGAAACTATAATTTAAAAAACAATTTATATAATTCTCTAAGAAAGAGAAAGGGAGGTTACAAAATGCAAGTATCATTGGATCAACTTATAAATGTGATTATGGCAAAATTAGAAGGTTTGGAAATGTCGGTAGAAGATTTAAAGTTTAGAACAAATATAGCTTTAAGGGTATTATACAAGAGTGAATTACTTACAGAAGAAAATTTAATAGAAGCTATAAAAGATGAATTTAAAGCACATACAGAATTGGAAGGAAAAGGGGTGGAATTACCTGAAGAAAAAGCAAAAGAAATGTCTAAAGATATTTTAAACTGGATTAAAATTGATTTAGAAGAAATGAAGAAAAAAATGAAAGAATATGAAGAGCAATTAAAGCAATTGATGCAACAAGCAGAAACACCAGATATTAGTGTAGCGCCTCCAGATTTATTAAATCAATTGGATCAGATGAAAAAAACAAATAATAAAGGAAATAGTGGATTGATATTTTAAAAAGCTCGCAGCTGTGCGAGCTTTTATTTTATATTAGGATTTCCGGTATGTTGAACATTAAATTTATATTGGTTAATAGGATTGTCGTCGACATCGAGAATTGTTATTACACCATTTGAAGATGCACTATATAAAAAGCCATTTTTATCCATAGACAAATTTGTTGAATATCCCAGACGAAATTCTTTTTCTATTTTTCCAGTATTTTTATTAATGAATAAAATCTTATGTGCTAAGTTATTAAGAATAATATACTTATTTGTTAAAATACCAACTCCTGGAACATATCCAACTTTGGTTTTCCAGAGCACTTTCCCATTTTTTAGAGAGTAAAGATATAAATCTTTTGAAGCAAGATAAATAATGCGAGTATTGTTATCAATTAATGGAAAAGAATATGGAATATCACTCATTTTATAAGAATATAATAAATTTCCATTTTTATCAAGTACTGTGAAAGTTTTATTAGGGCCATTAATATATATATTATTATCAATATCTATATTATAAAAATCTGTTCTCCCTTTCAAAGAAATTTCAAAAATAATATTAAAATTTCTATCCAATTTTTTTAGGTTACCGTTAATATCTAAATCTATAATATTTCCTTCATAATCTATTAAAGGACTTCTTTTAGATGTTTTTGTATTAAGGGATGAAACAATATTTTCTTTTTCCATAAGATGAAGATAATTACTCCATAAGTGTATTAAATATTGATTTTTATTTAAAACAGTTATGCCTGAATAGAGATTTGAAATATTAATTTTTCCTATTTTTTTAGAATTTAAATCTACGATTATTAAATTTTTTCTAAAAGTTGAAATATAAATGTTATTATTATAAATTACAGGGAAGTCAAATGAATATGAGCCTATATTATATTTATTTATAATTTTTCCAGAATAGGATAGTTCATATAAATTTTTGGAATAGCCAGATACGTATAATTTTTCATTATATACAGAAATTCCACTGTAAAAAACATCAGATAAAATAAATAAATTTATTATAGAATTTGAAATAAATTTGATATCCGGATCTTCTATAACTATATTATCTAAGATGATTTTATTATTTTTAATTTCATAATCATCTAAAAAATAGTTTTTATTATTAACATTAAGTCTGAAGATTTTTTTTGATTTAATTTTTAAAGGAGTAAAAGAATGATTTTTTAAAAATAAAATATTATTTTTTGGAATTTGGATGGAAAAATTATATATATAAAAATTAAATAAAGAATTTTTTATAAATACAGAATCATAAAAGAAATAATCACCATTGATTAAATAAAGAATATTTTTATTTTCGCTTGAAATATTTGGCCTAAAAGATGACAATATAGCTTCTGGAGGTAAAGTTAAAATACCATAATCTGTTTTTATTTTCCAGAGTTTATCAGAAATGATTTCGAGAGGAGTAAAATGAAATCTTCCAAAATTAGTAGCCAGAATATTTGATTCTATTCTTTTTTTGATACGATAATCTTTAAATCTTTTTTTGAAATTCTATATATTTTTTCTAAATTTTTAAAAACAAAATAATCACGTTCTATTTTTTCCAGCGCACCTTTAAATGTATAATTATTTACTAATGAAAAAAACATATTTTCTTTTTCATCTTGATTGAATTCAATATTTTTAATCTCCTGAATTGGTAATTTGAAAACTTTTTATCAATCTTAAAAAAAAGTTGTGTATTGTTCATTGAAAGAAATTCGCCATTTAAAATTTCGTCTGAGAAAGACACTATTTTAATTCCAAATAGAATCGTTAAGTTTATCAGGAGTAAAACAAATATCAATATTTTTTTCATACTAATCCTCCTTTTATTAATATATCACCTGATTAATTAATATTATATCATAGCTATATATAAAAATGAAGTATAATATCAAAAGTTAAATTTATTAGCAGGGGAAGAAAGTGAAATTTAATTTAAGATTCAATTACATATTCGTGAATTAAGATAAGCAAGAATATTTGTGCGATTGAAGAGTTAAAAATTTAACATTAAAAACAAAAAAACTTGACAAAAAAATAAAATATATTAAAATATTAAAAGAGAATAAAAAAACGGGTAATAATACCCCGCATTGGTGGGCTCGGGTGGATTCGAACCACCGACCTCCCGGTTATGAGCCGGAAGCTCTCACCAACTGAGCTACGAGCCCAAACAACTTAAGCGATTAGATTATAACATCTAATTTTATTTTTGTCAAGTGTTTTTTTGAAGGGAGTGATAAAAAAATGAAAACATTAGATGTTAAAAGTAAAGAAAATTTTAATAATACAGATCCAATTAAAATAACATTAAATAAATACCCAAGAGTTCTTGTGCTGAAAGCTGCATTTGAAACGCTAAAAGAGGGAAATAAAGTAACATTAGTAGAATTAGAAAGAAAAATAGTATTATTTTTGAATTATTCATATAATCTTAATAAAAAAAGATCTCACTAAAATATTAGTGGGATCTTTTTTTGTTTTATTATGTTTTTTTGTATTTGAGAATAGGTTATTGTTTTTTAAAAAAAATATGGTAAAATAATCCTGTCAATAAAATCGAAGGAGGAAAAAAAATGAACTTTGAAAAGTATATTAGAGATATTCCTGACTTTCCAAAACCAGGTATTATATTTAAAGATATTACGCCTTTATTGGCAACACCAGAAGCTTTTAGAGAAGTAATAGATGTTATGGCTGAAAAAGTAAAAGATTTAGATTTTGACACGATATTAGTTCCAGAAGCTAGAGGTTTTTTATTTGGTTCAGCATTAGCTTATAAATTAGGGAAAAAATTAGTTCCAGTAAGAAAGCCAGGAAAACTTCCTTATGATGTTGTAGAAGTATCTTATTCTTTAGAATATGGTGAAGCTAAGATACAAATGCATAAAGATGCATTAGCAAAAGGTGAAAAAGTTTTAATTGTGGATGATGTATTAGCCACAGGGGAACAATAAAAGCAATAGAAACTTTAGTAAAAAAATTAGAGGCAGAAGTTTCTGGCGTTTTATGTTTAATTGAATTGAGCTTTTTGAATCCACGTGAAAAATTATCTGAAGTTAAAGTAGAAAGTGTATTGGTATATTAATTTTTCACTTTAAATTTTAGTGAATGGGAGGGGTAATATGAAAGGAATAAAATTTGATTTTACAAATATGTTTTATCCCAATATTGAAAAAGGAATAAAATATGAAGAAATAAATGAATATAAAGAAAAGATAGAAAAAATAATCTCTGAAATTTTAGAGGAAGAACCAGGTTTTTTGAAACTTCTTAAAAATACAAAATATTTAGATAAAATATTGGACATTCAGGAATGGATTCAATCGTTTGAAAACTTTGTAGTGTTAGGTATAGGGGTTCAGCGTTAGGCAATATTGCTTTACAAACAACATTAAATCCTTTAAATTATAATTATACGAAGAGCAGAAAAACCCCAAAAATATTTATTGTGGATAATGTGGATCCGGATTTTGTTGCATCTGTTTTAGACCAGATAGATCCACATACTACATTGTTCAATGTTATATCAAAATCTGGAACGACAGCAGAAGCTATGTCTAATTATTTAATAGCAAGAGGTATAATAGAAAGTTATGGGTTGGATCCTAAAAAGCATATAATATTTACAACTGATCCGAAAAATGGTATTTTAAGAAAAATTGCTCAGGAAGAGGGAATAGAAACTTTAGAAATTCCACCTGAAGTAGGTGGAAGATTTAGCGTTTTAACTCCGGTGGGATTATTATCTGCATTGGCAGGTGGTATAGATATAATTGATTTATTAAATGGTGCAAAAGCCATGTTTGAAAAAGTATCAAATAAAAATATATATGAAAATCCTGCAGCATTAAATGCTTTACTTCATTTTCTTTATTATAAAAAAGGTTATAACATATCAGTAATGATGCCATATTCCAATAAATTGTTATTATTAGCTGATTGGTATAGGCAATTATGGGCAGAGAGTTTAGGAAAAAAATACAATATAAATGGAGAAGTTGTAAATGTTGGTCAAACACCTGTAAAAGCATTAGGAGCCACCGATCAGCATTCTCAAGTTCAGTTATATAATGAAGGACCAGATGATAAAATTATTACATTTATTAAATTAGAAAAGTTTGAAAGGGATATAAAAATTCCTAAAATACATGAAGAGTATTCTGCATTATCTTATTTAGGTGGAAAGACGTTATCAGAGTTGTTGAATACTGAATTATTTGGAACAGAATATGCTTTAACAGAGCATGGAAAGCCAAATATGAAAGTAATCTTTCCAGAAATTAATGCTTTTAATGTTGGTCAATTTTTCTTTGTATACGAATTTCAAACAGCGATAATGGGTAAATTATTAGAGATAAATGCATACGATCAGCCGGGAGTAGAATTGGGTAAAAAGGTTACTTATGCTTTAATGGGAAGAGAAGGATATGAAGAATTTTCTAAAGAAGTAAAAGAAAAAGTAGAAAAAAAGGAAAAGTTTATACTATGAAAATAGTAGGCATAACAGGATATGCTGGTAGTGGAAAAAGTACAATAGCCAGGATTCTCAGGGATGTTGGCTATGTTGTTATAGATTTGGATATTGAGGGGCATGAAATACTTAAAGAAGAAGAAGCTAAAAATAAATTGGAAAATTTTTTTGGTAAGGATATTTTTGAAAACGATGAAATAAGAAGAGATAAATTAGCAAAAATTGTGTTTGAAAATAAAAATAAATTAGAATTATTAAATTCAATATTACATCCAATGATAAAAAAAAGGGTGAAAAGAAAAATAGAAAATATGGATGAAGAAATAATTTTTATTGATGGTGCCTTAATTGAAAAAATAGGGTTGGATGAAATCTGTGATTATATTATTTTTATAGATTCCTCAGAAGAGAAAAGGTTAGAACGTCTTGTAAAATTGCGAAAAATACCTTTTGAAAAAGCAAAAAATATCATAAATTCTCAAAGGAATATAAAGTATAAATATAACTTTAAAATAGTTAATAATAATGGATTAGATGCAATTAAAAAAGAATTATTAAAAATACTTAAAAAAATTTAATTTGATTTTACATCATTTTATGTAGTATAATATTATGTTAAACAAATCTATTCAGGAGGTGTTATCGGTGAAGAAACTACTTTTGGTAACATTGTTGTTGTTTGTTATGGTTTTTTCTTTTGGTGAAAAAATTAAAGTGGAATTTTGGCATGCCATGGGTGGGGGACATGGAAAGGCATTAGAAGAATTAGTAGCAGCATTTAATAGAGAAAATCCTTATGTTGAAATTGTTCCAGTTTATGTAGGAAATTATGGTGCATTATCGAGAAAATTATTGAGTACAGTTGTTGCTTATAATGAAGGTACAAGAGATAATTTACCAGTTATAGCACAAGCATATTCAAACTGGACATCAAAATACTTACAAAGTAAAGGAATAGTAGAACCATTAAATAAGTTTATTTACGGTGATTCTGAATTCAAAGAAGTATGGGAAAATCAAATATACAAAGTATTTAAAGATATGTGTACATGGGAGATACAATTTATTCAATACCATTTAATAAAAGTGTGTATACCAATTATTATAATGTAGATTTATTCGACTTATACGGAGTAGAACCGCCAAAAACATTAGATGAATTATATGATGTTGCAAAACAATTAACAGAAGATATTGACGGTGATGGTCAAATTGATCAATACGGTTTAGGTTTTAGAACAACAGTTGATGACTTCCAAACATTCTTGTATGCAATGAATGGAAAAGTATTGGAATATGCAGGAAATGGAAAATGGAAAATTGTATTAGATAAAGAAACAACAATAAAAACATTAAACTTTATGCACAAATTAAAAGCAGACGAAGTAGCTTTTGTTCAAGGTGGATACTTAAATGATCCATTTGGTAATGGACAAATTGCCATGTACATGGGAACAATAGCAGGAAAACCATATGTGGAAAAATCAATAAAAGGGAAATATGAATGGACATGGGCTCCATTACCATCAGTAGATGGAGTACCACATTCACCAATAGCAGGAACAGATTTAATAATGTTTGCATGGGCAGATAAAGCACAAAAACAGGCAGCATGGATGTTTATGAAATTCTTATTAGATAAAGTAAATCAAGCTTATTGGGCAGTAAACACAGGATATGTACCGGTTAGAAAAGATGTAGTTGAAACTTCACAATGGAAGTCATATGTTGCAAATGATGAAAAACCAACAATAGCCTTAAATTCATTAAAAACAGCAGTTCCTGATCCAAAACCAGCAGCATGGTATGACATTAGAAATGCTTTGGGAACAATCACAAGTGATTTCTTATATGATAAAATTACAGCTGAAGATGCCTATAATAGAATGATTGAAGAAATAAAGAATTTATTGGTTGAAAATGAAGAATTAGCTGAATAATATTTATAAAATGAGGTGCGAAAGCACCTCAACTTTTGTTTCGCAAAAACTCTTCACTTCGTGAAGGGTTTTTGGAATAAAAATTATTATTAAATAATATTTAATCTAAAATCTTCCTCTCTGAGGAAGATTTTTTTCGCTTCGTAAAAAAATTCTCTTTTATTTACTGGCTCTGTTAGCAAAACTAAGTCTTATTATATTAGAATTTAATTATTCAGTATTTTATAATTTTTTACTACAATTAAATTTAATATTTTTTATCCGCTGAGTTGATTTAAATTCAATCTATTTCTTTTTATTTTTTACCTTTTCTTACATTTCCTTTTTTTCTTTTGTTATTTCTCCAGAATTTCTTTTATTTTTCCCATCCCATCTCTTCGTGTAATATGTTATTAACTTCTTTCATCTCTTTTTTACTTCCTGCTGGACGCTATTTTTGAAGAGTCCATAAATAAAAGATTTAAGGTTATTTTTTTATTGTAATAAAAAAACCAAAACCCTTTCGCGCAGCGAAGAAATTTTGTTACAAAAAATTAACTGATAAAATATATCGGGTGATTTGACAATGATATAAAATGATGATATAATTTGTTTATAAAATGATAAAAAGGAGGTTAATTTTTATGGCAAGAAGGCCAAACCCAACTTTAAGAGCAAAAAGAAAAGAAAATTTAATGGATTCTATAATAAAAATTATAACCGAAGAATCAATAGCAGAAGCAACCACAAGGCATATTTCAGAAATGTCCAATTTAACAATTGCATCGTTACATTATTATTTTGGTTCAAAAGACGGTGCTCTTGTTGCCACAGGAGAAAGTATTTTAGAAGATTGGATAAATGAAATTTTTAAAAAACGAACATTGACAGCAGAAGAAAAAATAAGAAGGATTTATAGTCCCCCAAAGTATATGATCGCTTTTTCTCAAATATTAACATATCCTTTCAGACAAAAAGAGGTTTCCAGGAAAGCCAGACTTTTAGATATGAATTTTACCAATACTATAAAAGAATTTTTAAAAATGCATGAAATTGGACTTGAAAATATTGAGGATAATTCTGAATTGATAAAAACATTTTTGATAGGGTTGAGTTTTAAGATAATTGTTAACCCGGATATATTGGATACCGAACTTACAAATCTTAAAAACTTTTTCAATAAAAAAGAAGAATTACCAGATATTAAAGGATTTAAATGAGGAATTTTTATATTCCTCATTTTTTTTAATAAAACGAAGTATTACTACTATATTTAAATTTAAATATTTGTAATCTATTCTTAGTGAATATTTTCAGCTTTTTTAAAAAGAGAAAAATATTATAAAATATAATACTATAAATATTTCTGAGTCATAGCAAAGAAGGTGGTTTGATGTTTTTTTATTTATTACCGGCTATATTTTTTGGATGGTCCTTAGGAGCAAATGATGCTGCTAATATATTTGGAACAGCAGTTTCAAATAGGATAGTTAAATATAGAATAGCTACAATAATATCTGCGATTTTTATCCTATTAGGTGCAGTTATGGGGGGAGCAAAAGGAATAGAAACAATTAGCAGTGTTACCACGCAAAATATGCTTTCGGGCTCTATATCAGTATTATCTGCGGCTTTAACAATGACAATTATGATATCTATAGGTATTCCTGTATCTTCTTCTCAAGCAATAGTGGGTTCTATAATATCTGTTGGTTTGATTAAAGGTGGAGTACAATGGGGAATTATATTAAAATTAATTTTAGCGTGGATAGGTACTCCAATTGGTGGAATAATATTTGGATTTGTATATTATAAGTTTCTTTCTATCCCTTTAATAAAATAAAGTCAATATATGCTAAAGAAAGATTTATACAAATAGCTACAATAATTGTAAGTGCATATGGTGCTTATTCATTAGGGGCAAACAATGTTGCAAATATAACAGGTGTTTTTGCAAAAACGATTGGAGTAAGTACAGCAGCATTGGTAGGAGGATTGGCAATTGCTTTTGGAGGATTAACTTTTAGTCAGAAAATTATGATGACAGTAGGAAAACAAATAATAGATCTTGATTATTTCTCAGCAGCTATTGCTGTATTAGGTGAAGCAACAACTGTTTGGATTTATGCTTTATTGGGGATTCCTGTTTCTGTTTCTCAGGCGACAGTGGGAGCTGTTATAGGTGCTGGATACGCAAGAGGATCGAAACTAACAAATAAAAAAATATTATTAAAAATATTAAGTGCATGGGTAAATACACCTATTTCTTCTGGATTAATAACATTTTTAATATATTTCATATTAGAAAATATGTTTAAAATGAGTATATAAATATAAATAGGAATTTTCAATTAAGAAGGTGATTT
>NZ_QHLX01000014.1 GCF_004135675.1 Marinitoga lauensis | reverse complement strand
AAAGTTGGAAACTTTAATACAATTTGAGTTTAAAGGCAGTAAAGTATAAAAATATGACCCATTTAATGGAGTAGTTAATGAACTTCCCAACAAAGACGAAACGGTTATTTCTTTTGTCCTTGATTCCTTTAGGTTTGAGAAACAATTAAATTTACAAAAGAAATTAAAGAGTTTTTCTGATGATGTTATTTATGTGATTATTAGAAATGATGAAGATTTAGAACATTATATTTTAGAATCATATATAGTTACGTATTCAACGAAATTAATTTCAATATATCAGGCTATTAAAGCTATTAAAAAGAACATTTTAAAAGGGGAGGTTTCATTATGAAAAAGTTGGTATTGGTAGTATTGTTAAGTGTGTTAGTAGTATTTGCTTTTGGTAAAACCAGGATAACTTTCTGGGGATTTATGTTGAATGATGAATCTTCTAAAAAGATTCTTGGAGAATTTATGAAGGAAAATCCAGATATTGAAGTTGAGTATGTTCAGTTATCCTGGTCAAATGGTTTTGACAAAATCGTTACTTCAATTGCAGCAAATAACGCACCAGATGTTGTAGAACTTGGTAATACATGGGTAGCTAACTTTGCAAGTCAGGACGCTATTTTAAAAATGGACGATTATGCATCAAAAGTAAAAGATAAATATTTTGGCTGGGATTCAGTAGAATATAATGGACATTACTGGGCATTACCATGGTTATTGGGAACAAGAGCTTTATTTTTTAATTTAGACTTATTTGAAAAAGCAGGATTAGATCCAAATACCCCACCAGAAACATGGGAAGAATTATATGATGCTGCACAAAAAATCGATGCTTTAGGTGATGATATATATGGTTTTGGTATGTGTGCAGGAGAAAGTTTCAGTCCGTGGCAACAATGGTTTTTACCAGCAGTCTGGGGAAATGAAGCATCAATTTTATCAAAAGATATGAAAAAATCATTGTTATACTCAACAAAGGTTATAGAAACAGCAAAATTCTATCAAGCATTATCCAAATATTCCTTAAAAACAAAACAAGCAGATTTAGCTAAAGCATTTGGTGAAGGAAAATTAGGTATGTATGTTAGTGGTGCATGGGATATATCAGGTATAGAAAGCAATTATCCAAATATTTTATTTGATGTAGCATTATTACCAAAACCAAATAAATGGAGTGGAACCCATGCTTCATTTGCAGGTGCAGAAGTATTGGCTATAACAAAACAATCAAAAAATCAGGAAGCAGCTTTAAAGTTAATTGAATACTTATTGAGATCTGATGTTGCAATGCAGGTAACAAAATTAGTTCCATCTGTATTCCCATCAGTGGTTGGTGCAGATAAAGATCCATGGTTTGAAGATCATCCAATGCATCAGGTTTTCTATGAACAAAATAAATACGCAAAACCTGCTCCATCACATCCACAATGGTTTAAAATACAACAATATTTAACAGAAGCTATTGAAAAAATCGTTCTTGAAAATGAAAACGTTGAAAGCACATTAAGATACTATAATTTAAAAATCCAACAATTATTGAACCATTAAAAAAAGTGCCTGTGCAAAGTCCCCCTTGCACAGGCGTCTTAAGGAGTGAAAAAATGAAAAGACAAACAAAATATAATCTTGAAACATTTATTCTATTATTACCATTCTTAATTATATTCATGATATTTGGAATTTTCCCCATAGGTTATTCATTTTTTATGAGTTTTACCGATTATAGTGGAATAAATCCTCACTATAATTTTGTTGGTCTGTCAAATTATATAAGAGCATTTCAAGATGAGGTTTTTCTCATTGCATTAAAGAATACATTTATCTTTGTTATTGGGACAATCCCATTTACAACAACATTTTCATTATTACTTGCGTTATTGATAAATAGCAAGCATCTGCCTTTCAAAGGACTTTTTAAAGCAGGGTTCTTTTTACCATCGGTTATATCAATGGTTGTTATATCCACAATATGGATCTATCTATACAGCGCAAATGGTTTCTTCAATAATATGATGAAGTTATTTGGAATGCATGCGCTGGATACCAGCTGGCTTGCTTCCACTAAAACCGCACTTATATCGATAATGATAATGGATATTTGGGCCGCTATAGGTTATTATACCATATTATTCTTAGCAGGTCTTCAGGGAATACCTGGAGAGGTATATGAGGCGGCATCTATTGATGGAGCTTCAAAAAAACAAACGTTTTTCAATATTACTCTACCCTTATTAAAACCAACATTGTTTTTCATTATTTCATTAAATACAATAAGATCATTTCAGATATTTGCTGAAATATTTACAATGACAGGTGGTGGACCTTCCAATTCAACACAAACGGTAGTTCATTATCTATACCAGACTTCATTTAGGCAATTTGAAATGGGATATGCATCTGCAATAGCATATATTTTAATGGCGATAATAATGGTATTTACCATAATTCAAAAGCGTCTTCTCAGGAGTGATATATAATGAAAAGATTTTTATTTTTAATCCTTATGTTCACATTGTTGATTATGTCTTTATTTCCATTAATAACCATGTTTTATACTGCAATTATACCAGAAGGAAACCTTACACACGTTATAAAAGAAAAGTATTTAAATGATTTTGAGATAAAGTATATAAGATATATAAAAAGAAAAGTGAAAACCTATGATGGGGCAAAGATTTCTATTTCAAAGGATTCACCTGAAACAAAACAAAGTTTGAAAATAGATTTAGAACCAGACAAAACTCAAAGAATTGCATTATTAACAAATGATCTGGATTTAAGAATGATGAAAAATTTGAGTTTTTTTATTAAGTCTGATATTAAAGATTTTAATATTATTTTTTATGATGTTGATGAAAACCAGACAAAAATAGAAATTAATAATGATTCAGATAAATGGCATAAAATTTCTATAAGTTATAAACTATTGAAAAATAGAGAGGTTGATTTAAAGCATATAACAAAAATAGTTTTTTCATTTACACCTACTAAGGAAACAAGTGTATTTTTGGACGATTTTAAGATAGAATATAAGTATCCCACTTTATTGAATTTTATAAATGTATGGAAGGAAAATAATTTTGCAATATATATATTCAATAGTTTAATTGTGGCTATTATTGTTGTTATAGGTAATATTATATTTTCCACAATGGTTGCATATGGATTTGCAAGAAGGGAATTCTTTGGTAAGAATGTATTGTTTATGATAGTGCTTGCAACGATGATGATACCTCCACAAACAACTATTATCCCTATATTTATAATCATGAAAAATCTTGGTTGGATTGACACATATTATGCATTAACAATTCCATTTTTAGTAACGCCATTTGGTATATTTTTACTTAAACAGTATATAGAACAATTACCTATTGAGTTAGAACAGGCTGCATATGTGGATGGAGCAAATACATTTCAAATATTATTTAAAATCATCTTTCCATTATCAAAACCTGCGATAGCGGTTATGGCTATAAACACGTTTATAACTTCATGGAATATGTTGTTTTATCCATTGGTTATGACTACTTCAAAAGAGATGAGAACTGTTCAGGTAGGGCTTGCACTGTTTCAAAAGTTCAATCAGGTAGATTGGCCGACATTAATGGCAGCCTCATCTATAATAGGTATACCAGTTATAATCGCATTTTTAATATTCCAGAAACATATAATTTCTGGAATTACACAAGGGGCGGTGAAAGGATGAATGGTAAATATACAATAAGAGAAATAAATAAAATACCTGAGTTATTAAAAAAAGCAAAGGATTATAAAATTACATTTGATAAAAATAAGAAATATACATTTGTAGGTTGCGGTTCATCTTATAATCTTGGATTGATTATCACTAAAATGCTAAAAAAATATGGTTATTATTCAAATATAATTTCAGGCGGTGAAGTGATAGTTTTTGATACAATTCCAGAAACGGATATTGCCATATTTTTATCTCGAACAGGTGAATCCACAGAAACGGTAAAGGCTGTTGATAATTTTAAAAAGAGAAATATTAAAACAATAGGTATTACATGTACTCCTGATTCTTCCTTAACTAAGATATGTGATGAAACATTTGTTTTTGATTTTGCTAATGAAGAAAGTGTAGTTATGACCGGTTCATTTGTTTTTATACTCAATTTTCTTTTAAATGGCATTAAATTCAACGATATTGCAAATGAGTCAGAGCAACTTCTATTAAATATTAAGAATTATATAGACTCAATTGATTTAAAAAAATATAATCATTTTGTATTTCTCGGTTTTGATGAACAATATGGTGTTTCAAAAGAAGGAGCATTAAAGATTCAAGAAATGGCTATACAAAATGTAGAATTTCATGAGCCACTTGAATACAGACATGGACCAAAGTCTACATTGACGGAACATTCTATTGTTATAATAAATTCCAAGGATACAGAAGAGGAATTGAAATTAGCAAAGGAATTGAAAGAATTTGGAGCTAAGACCATTCTTATAGGTAAAAATAAAGATATTGATATACCATATAATGATGGGTTTGAATCTCCATTAAAAATGATAATACCTCAATATATAGGTTATAAAAAGGCTTTAATTGAAGGTTATGACCCAGATCAACCAAGGAATTTAAGCAAATCTGTTATTTTAGATTAGAGGTGTATTATGGAAATAAAAAATGCCCTGATTGTTGATCCTATAGACGGAGAATATATTGGAGATATAATAATCAAAAACAATAAAATAGAAAAAGTTATAAAAAAAGAAAGAGAATATAGTTATGACTATATTCTTATGCCTGGATTTGTTGATACGCATACTCATGGCTATATGGGAATAGATTTTATGACAGCAAGTAAAGAAGAGTTAAAAAAATGGGTGGAATTAAACTTTTCTCATGGTGTAACGAGATTTTACCCCACAACGGTTTCTGCGTCTATTGAACAATTAAAAAAAATTACCTCTAAATTTCAACCAATATTATCCATTGCGGGTATTCATTTAGAAGGTCCATATATAAATAAAGCAAAAAAAGGGGCCCAAAATGAAGAGTATATATATCCACCAAAAATCAAAGATTTAAAAGCTATAATAAATGATTATGTAAAACTAATAACTATGGCACCAGAAATAGAAAAATTTTTTGATTGTGTTGAATATTTAAAGAGAAAAGACATAATAATATCTCTGGGACATTCTAATGGTAATTATGAATTATTCAAAAAAGCATTAAATCAAGGAATAAATAGGATTACTCATTTTCCTAATGCTATAACTTCTTTACATCATAGAGCTATTGGTGGTGTAGGAGCAGGAATGCTTGAACCTTTTAAAATAGAGATGATAATAGACAATATTCATACATCACCAGAATTTGTAAAATTGATATATAAGATTAAAGATATAGAAGATATTATATTAATTACAGATTCTATTTCTGCAACTAATTTAAATGATGGAGAATATACACTTGGTGGATTAAAGGTTATGGTAAAAGATAAAAAAGCAACATTAGAAGATGGAACAATAGCAGGAAGCACATTGACTTTTGATGATGGTGTGAGAAACTTTTATTTAATTACTAATTGCTCTTTAAAAGAATTAGTAAGAGTTTCATCATATAATGCACTTCAAGATCTTAATATTAAAAATGAAGGGAGAATTAAAGAAGGTTATATAGCAAACCTTGTAATTCTCAACAAAAATCTTGAAATTCAAAAAACAATATTCCATGGTAATATTGTTCACGAAAAATAATCATAAAAAGAGACCATAAAATTTTTTATTATTTTATTCCTGCCTTTGACAGCAATTTGGCGATTTTAAGTGAAATGGAACGGTAGAATGCGGGTTTGAGGCGTGTATTTTTCAGGAAGTCGAAAAATTGTGTGGCTAACTTTTGTTACAGAGAATTAACTATAATTAGTAATATATTAGTCCTTTTGGTGGTATAATATATATGACAACCACTGAAAGGAGATGTTTTAAAATGTATCCTAAAATATCAAAAGTGAAAGGAAAAAGATATTTAAGGATAATGGAAAGCAAAAGAGAAAATGGAAAAGTGAAACAGCATACAGTAATAAATTTTGGAAATATAGATAAGTATAGTAAAAAAGATATAACAAAACTTGTAGATAGTCTTTTTAAAATATTTGAAATAGATGAATATGAAAAAATAGAAGATGATTTAATGGAAGAAATAGCAAGAAGAAATTACGGAGCCAAAGTAATAGTAAATAAGATATTTGAAAGATATGAGATGAAAAGATATTTTGAAAGACTGGATAAAGAAATAAAATACAATGCAGAAGAAATGTTAAAAATAATGGTGATGAATAGAATAGTAGAACCGAAGAGTAAATTGGGAATATTTAATAATTTAGAGTATTTTGGATATAACAAAGTGGAAGTTAAAAAAGAAAAAGACCTGGAAGAAAAAGATGTAATGTTGCACTGGTTATACAGAACATTGGATATATTAGCAGATAATAAAGAGTCGATAGAAAAACATATGTATAATCAAAGGATAAGTTTGTTTAATACAACGGTAGATTTAGTATTTTACGATGTAACAACATTAGCGTTTGAAACACAACAAACAAATGAAATATTACAAATGGGATATTCAAAGGATAAGAAATTTAATGAGTCGCAAGTAGTATTAGGGATGTCAATAGATCAGGATAGAATGCCAGTTAGTTTTGATATATATGCAGGAAATACATTTGAAGGGCATACATTTAAAGATTCAATAGAAAAAATGAAAAAAGAATATCAATTAGGAAAAGTAATAGTAGTAGCAGATAGAGGAATGATGAGTAAAAAAAATATAGAAGTAGTAGAAAATTCTAATTATGAATTCATAGTAGGAAAATCAATAAAACAGTTAAAAAAAGTAAATATATTTGAAGGAGAATTCATAGAAATAGCAAAAGGAATAAAATATAGAGAAGTAGAATATGAAAATAAAAGATTACTCATAATATATTCAGAAGAAAGAGCTAAAAAAGACAGAGCAGATAGACTACGATTAATAGAAAAAGCGAAAAAAATGTTAGAAGAAGGAAATATAGATTCCAAAAGTAAAAGAGGAGCGAAAAAATATTTAAAAGAACAGAACAAACAAAATTATATATTGGACATAGAAAAAATAGAAAATGATGAAAAATACGATGGATACTATGGAATAATAACAAACACAAAACTATCTCCAAAAGAAATATTAGAACAATATCATACATTATGGAAAGTAGAAGAAACATTCAGAACATTAAAAAATTATCTTGAAACAAGACCGGTATTTCATTGGACACCGAAAAGAATAAAAGGACATATTGTAATGAGTTTCATATCTTACATAATTCAAAGAACATTAGAATTAGAACTGGAAAAAAATAATATTGAATACTCTCATGAAAAAATAAGAGAAGCTATAAAAAAAATGGAATACTCTGAAATAAGATTAAAAGACAAATTATTTGCATTAAGAGCCAATTTAAACGATTTTCAAAAAGCCATATTAAAAACATTAAAAATAGAAAAACCGAAAAAAATGATGGAATTAGATGAATTTAAAAAAATAATCTCCTAAAACACGCATGAAAAGCCAAAAAGGAGGATGTGTGTGGCTAATTTCTCTTTTTATAAAAAGTTAACAATAGCTATTTTTTGAATAATTCTACTTTTTAGAATTTTGTTGATAATAATAGTGTCAAACTCAGGAGCAAACCTTGTAATTCTCAACAAAAATCTTGAAATTCAAAAAACAATATTCCATGGTAATATTGTTCACGAAAAATAATCATAAAAAGAGACCATAAAATTTTTTATTATTTTATTCCTGCCTTTGACAGCAATTTGGCGATTTTAAGGGAAATGGAACGGTAGAATGCGGGTTTGAGGCGTGTATTTTTCAGGAAGTCGAAAAATTGTGTGGCTAACTTTTGTTACAGAGAATTAACTATAATTAGTAATATATTAGTCCTTTTGGTGGTATAATATATATGACAACCACTGAAAGGAGATGTTTTAAAATGTATCCTAAAATATCAAAAGTGAAAGGAAAAAGATATTTAAGGATAATGGAAAGCAAAAGAGAAAATGGAAAAGTGAAACAGCATACAGTAATAAATTTTGGAAATATAGATAAGTATAGTAAAAAAGATATAACAAAACTTGTAGATAGTCTTTTTAAAATATTTGAAATAGATGAATATGAAAAAATAGAAGATGATTTAATGGAAGAAATAGCAAGAAGAAATTACGGAGCCAAAGCAATAGTAAATAAGATATTTGAAAGATATGAGATGAAAAGATATTTTGAAAGACTGGATAAAGAAATAAAATACAATGCAGAAGAAATGTTAAAAATAATGGTGATGAATAGAATAGTAGAACCGAAAAGTAAATTGGGAATATTTAATAATTTAGAGTATTTTGGATATAACAAAGTGGAAGTTAAAAAGAAAAAGACCTGGAAGAAAAAGATGTAATGTTGCACTGGTTATACAGAACATTGGATATATTAGCAGATAATAAAGAGTCGATAGAAAAACATATGTATAATCAAAGGATAAGTTTGTTTAATACAACGGTAGATTTAGTATTTTACGATGTAACAACATTAGCGTTTGAAACACAACAAACAAATGAAATATTACAAATGGGATATTCAAAGGATAAGAAATTTAATGAGTCGCAAGTAGTATTAGGGATGTCAATAGATCAGGATAGAATGCCAGTTAGTTTTGATATATATGCAGGAAATACATTTGAAGGGCATACATTTAAAGATTCAATAGAAAAAATGAAAAAAGAATATCAATTAGGAAAAGTAATAGTAGTAGCAGATAGAGGAATGATGAGTAAAAAAAATATAGAAGTAGTAGAAAATTCTAATTATGAATTCATAGTAGGAAAATCAATAAAACAGTTAAAAAAAGTAAATATATTTGAAGGAGAATTCATAGAAATAGCAAAAGGAATAAAATATAGAGAAGTAGAATATGAAAATAAAAGATTACTCATAATATATTCAGAAGAAAGAGCTAAAAAAGACAGAGCAGATAGACTACGATTAATAGAAAAAGCGAAAAAAATGTTAGAAGAAGGAAATATAGATTCAAAAAGTAAAAGAGGAGCGAAAAAATATTTAAAAGAACAGAACAAACAAAATTATATATTGGACATAGAAAAAATAGAAAATGATGAAAAATACGATGGATACTATGGAATAATAACAAACACAAAACTATCTCCAAAAGAAATATTAGAACAATATCATACATTATGAAAGTAGAAGAAACATTCAGAACATTAAAAAATTATCTTGAAACAAGACCGGTATTTCATTGGACACCGAAAAGAATAAAAGGACATATTGTAATGAGTTTCATATCTTACATAATTCAAAGAACATTAGAATTAGAACTGGAAAAAAATAATATTGAATACTCTCATGAAAAAATAAGAGAAGCTATAAAAAAAATGGAATACTCTGAAATAAGATTAAAAGACAAATTATTTGCATTAAGAGCCAATTTAAACGATTTTCAAAAAGCCATATTAAAAACATTAAAAATAGAAAAACCGAAAAAAATGATGGAATTAGATGAATTTAAAAAAATAATCTCCTAAAACACGCATGAAAAGCCAAAAAGGAGGATGTGTGTGGCTAATTTCTCTTTTTATAAAAAGTTAACAATAGCTATTTTTTTGAATAATTCTACTTTTTAGAATTTTGTTCCTGAGTTTGACAGTATTTTTTTCAATAAAATTCTAAAAAGCAGAATTATTCTAAAAAACAACAATTGTTAATTTTTTATTAAATACAAAAGTGTCATTACACCCCTAAATTTTATATTTTCTTTGAATTCTGTATAGGGTGAAATTATTTTTGGTACAGGAATATTTAATGTATTTAATATTCTTTGTCCTAATTTATTTAAATTCATTCTCGCTACAAGATGTTGCTTTTGTGTTTTAAATTCAATGTATTCCATATTTTTAATAGCTTCTCTTATTTTTCATGAGAGTATTCAACATTATTTTTTCCAGTTCTAATTCTAGTGTTCTTTGAATTATGTAAGATATGAAACTCATTACAATATGTCCTTTTATTCTTTTTGGTGTCCAATGAAATACCGGTCTTGTTTCAAGATAATTTTTTAATGTTCTAAATGTTTCTTCTACTTTCCATAATGTATGATATTGTTCTAATATTTCTTTGGAGATAGTTTTGTGTTTGTTATTATTCCATAGTATCCATCGTATTTTTCATCATTTTCTATTTTTCTATGTCCAGTATATAATTTTGTTTATTCTGTTCTTTTAAATATTTTTCGCTCCTCTTTTACTTTTGAATCTATATTTCCTTCTTCTAACATTTTTTCGCTTTTCTATTAATCGTAGTCTATCTGCTCTGTCTTTTTGGCTCTTTCTTCTGAATATATTATGAGTAATCTTTTATTTCATATTCTACTTCTCTATATTTTATTCTTTTGCTAGTTCTATGAATTCTCCTTCAAATATATTTACTTTTTTATTTGTTTTATTGATTTTCCTACTATGAATTCATAATTAGAATTTTCTACTACTTCTATATTTTTTTACTCATCATTCTCTATCTGCTACTACTATTACTTTTCCTAATTGATATTCTTTTTCATTTTTTCTATTGATCTTTAAATGTATGCCCTTCAAATGTATTTCCTGCATATATATCAAAACTAACTGGCATTCTATCCTGATCTATTGACATCCCTAATACTATTTGTGATTCATTAAATTTCTTATC
>NZ_QHLX01000016.1 GCF_004135675.1 Marinitoga lauensis | reverse complement strand
AAAATGTACTTGTAGCATTTATGCCATGGGAAGGTTATAATTTTGAAGATGCTATACTTGTAAATGAAGAATTGCTCGAAAGAGATACATTTACCTCATTACATATTGAAGTATATGAAACCAAAGCTATGGATACGCAATTAGGTCCTGAAGAAATTACAGCATATTCCAAATGTAAAAAAAATCATTAAGAAATCTTGATGAACATGGTATAGTTAGAGTTGGCGCTTACGTTACATCAGGAGATATTTTAGTTGGTAAAGTAACTCCAAGAGGTGAATCAGAAACATCTCCAGAAGAAAAATTAATTAGATCAGTTTTTGGAGATAGAGGTAAGACGTTAAAGATACTTCATTAACTGTTCCTCATGGAATTGAAGGTAGAGTTATTGATGTAAAAGTATATACAAGAAAAGATATTCCTGACCTTGAACTGGTTGTAAATCAATATGTTAAAGTATATATGCTTCAAAGAAAACGTTAACGTTGGAGATAAATTAGCTGGTAGGCACGGTAAAAAGGTGTTGTTTCAAATATTTTAAGAAAAGAAGATATGCCTTTCTTACCAAATGGAAAACAATTGAAATGATACTTAGTCCTTTAGGTGTTCCTTCACGTATGAACCTTGGGCAGTATTGGAAATGCATCTTGGTTGGTTAGCAAATTAACAGAAAACATTTTGCTACTCCTATATTTGATGGTGCAAAAGAAAAGAAATTATGAAAGCATTATATGAAGCAGAAAAAATAATAGAATGGATGAATTGGATAAAGTTCGTAAAGAATATGGACTTGATTTAGGAGACATCCAGAAGTTGAAAGTGGAAAAATCGTGTTAAGAGACGGTAGAACAGGTGAACCTTTTGATTATCCATTGCTATTGGATACATGTATATGTTAAGATTGGTTCACATTGCAAAAGATAAAATGCACGCACGTTCTACAGTCCATACTCATTAATTCACCAACAGCCATTGGTGGTAAAGCACATTTTGGTGGTCAAAGATTCGGTGAAATGGAAGTTTGGGCATTAGAAGCTTATGGTGCTGCGCATACATTACAGAAATGCTAACATATAAATCAGATGATATTAAAGGTAGAAATGAGTATATAAGCATATTAAATGAAAGAATTTACCAGATCCTGGTATTCCTGAAAGTTTCAAAGTTTTAGTTAAAGAATTACAGGGTTAATGTTAGATGTTCGTTTGTTTGATGAAGACGGTAATGAATTAGATGTAGATAAATTATAATCCCCTCAAGAGGGTAAAGCATGGTAAAATGACATCATCATTAAAAGGAAAATTGCAAAATCAAAGTGGAATTGCTTCTCCTGAAAGAATAAGAGAATGGTCAAGTGGAGAAGTAAAAAAACCTGAAACTATTAATCACAGAACATTTAAACCTGAAAGAGATGGGTTATTCTGTGAAAAGATTTTGGTCCTGTTAAAGATTATGAATGTACTTGTGGTAGTATAAAGGTAAAAGTATGAAGCACAGTATGTGAAAGATGCGGTGTTAAAGTAGAATCTAAAGAAGCCAGAAGAAGAAAAATGGGCATATAGAATTAGCAGCTCCAGTGGTACATATCTGGTTTTTGAAATCGTCACCATCTATTTTATCCATACTATTGAATATACCAGTAAAAGAATTAGAAAACATCATTTATTATGGTTCAAAAAGGGTTGTTGAAAAAATATGGTTAATTACGGATCCAAAAGATTCTGATATGTTTGATTATGTGATATGCTTCATAACACCGAATATGAAATTTTTAAAGAAAAATGGACTTTGAAGTAGAACAGGCTGTGAAGTTTTACACGTAAAAAACAAACCAATGGCCAAAAGAAGCGTGTTGTAAGCATTGAAACAGAAATGACTCAAGCCAAACATGAGATTACATGGGTAAAAATAACAGACGAAAATGGTATAGAAGAAAAATGGCCTATATTCGAAGGTTCTACATTATTCGTTGAAGAAGGCGATGAAATAGAAGAAGCACACAATTAGCTGACACATTTTTATATGAAGAAGAAATATTAACAGCCAGTGAATACTTAATTTTGAACAATTCTATCCTTCTACAATAGAGATAGAAAGAGATATAGAAAGAGATACCCTATATTGGTTATAACAGCTATAGACCCAGAAGTCGAAAAGAGATTGTAAAGGTATAGGGAGCACATTATTACAGGAAGAATATGAAGCATACTATGAACTTTATGTGATAAAATAACTGCTGATTATGGTGGAGAGCTATTAAAAGTTACTCAAAAATATTGATTTACATGAATTAAAAATACAATTAGAAGCAGAATTAGCAAAGTTAGATAAAAAAAGTGCAAAAGCTTAAAATTAATTAAACGATTAAAAGTTGTAAAAGACTTCTTAAAATCCGGTAATAAGCCAGAATGGATGATAATTGAAGCATTACCAGTAGTTCACCAGATATAAGACTTTGATTCAAATAGATGGCGGAAGATTTGCTGCTACAGACTTAAATGACTTATATAGAAGAGTTATAAACAGAAATAACAGACTTCAAAAACTATTTGAAATTGAAGCACTGAAATAATCATTAGAAATGAAAAAGAATCCTGCAACAAGCTGTAGATTCTTTAATATATAATGGCCGTGTTGGTAAAGCTATGACCGACAGAAGTGGAAGACTTTAAGATCATTAACAGATTTAATCAAAGGTAAAAAAGTAGATTTAGAAGAAATCTTCTTGGAAAACGTGTTGACTATTCAGGAAGGGCTGTTATCGTTGTTGGTCCTGAATTAAAATACACGAATGTGTCTTCCAAAGAAAATGGCAATGGAATTATTCAAACCATTTGTATTGAATAAATTATTAAAAGATTCTAATGCATCAAGTAAGAATGCAAGAAAATTAAAGAAAACTATTATAGAAAAAGAAATGCCTGAAGCCTGGAAATGCTTGAAGAAGTAATTAAAGGACATCCTGTAATGCTAAACAGGGCACCTACATTACATAGAATTTCTATACAGGCATTCATCCAAGATTGATAGAAGTAATTCTATACAATTACATCCATTAGTATGTCCTCCATTTAACGCTGACTTTGATGGAGACCAGATGGCTGTTCATGTACCATTATCAACATAGCTCAGGCTGAAGCTAAATTTTTGATGTTGTCAAGATATATATCATTTCACCAGCTAATGGAAAACCTATATCAATGCAGGTAAAGATATGATGCTGTGCTTATATCTAACCACTGTTGATAAAAAATACTTTGATTCTAAAGAATTGCCTAAAATCCAAAGGATTTAATTGAAAATAACAATAAAATTAAATATATTTTTGGAGATGAATTCCAGGCATTTTATGTCCATGAATATGAAAAAATAACAAGACATGAGTAGTAGTTGAAAACGGTGAGTTAAATGGTCAAAACCAACATTGATATTACATGAACCAATGGGGTTATAACAACGGCGAAATTATCAAAACCACTGTTGGAAGATTAATATTCAAAGAAATTCTTCCAGAACCAATTGGAAGATTTAATCCTGATTTCAATAAAATCTACAAAAAGAAAGAAATTAAAAATCTTATATTTGACACATTTAAAATCATGGAATTGATAGAACAGCTGATTGTTAGATGATATCAAATATTTAGGATTCCATTATGCAACGTATCTGGATTAACAATTTCTGTAAGAGATATTGTTGAATCAAAAGAAAGATTAGAAATTATCAAAAATCAGAAAAGACTGTTATGGAAATCGAAAAATATTATGAAGAAGGTTATTTAACAGATGAACAAAGATATAAAGAAGTCGTTAAAGTTTGGGAAAAGACAATTGCTGCGGTTACTGAAGTAACAAGTAAAGAATTCAAAAAGTATCCATTCAATCAGTATGGATGATGGTTGATTCCGGAGCTAGAGGTAATATCGACCAGTTGAAACAGCTTGCCGGTATGAGAGGTCTTATGGCTGATCCATCAGGTAAGGTTATTGAATTGCCAATTAAATCTAACTTTAGAAATGGGTTATCAGAATTAGAATTCTTTATCTCTACACACGGTGCTAGAAAAGGTCTGCTGATACAGCATTAAGGACATCTACAGCTGGTTATTTAACAAGAAGATTAGTAGATGTTGCACAATCAATTACCGTTACAGAACCAGATTGTGGTACTGAAAAAGGTATCGAAGCAAGAGAGTTAATTGCAGATGGATTAAGAATAGAAAAACTATCTGATTACTTATTCGGTAGAGTTTTAGCCAAAGATGTATTAGATCCACAAACTGATGAATAATTTCACATCCAGAAACAGGTAAAAAATACGTTAAAGATGTAATGCTAGACGAAGAAGATGCTGAATTCTTAGCAAACTACAAAACAAAGATTCCAGTAGTTGAAACAATTAAAGATATTGAGATTGATAATATTAATTTATACTTACATAATATATTAAATAGTGATGTAATAATTGACGGTGAATTACTATTCTCAAAAGGTACAAAAATTGATAATGATTTAATTCTTTCATTAAAACAACATAATGTAAAAACCGTTGATATAAAAGAATATAAAGCTGTTAACTTCGTATTCGTAGGAGATAATCTAAAAGTTGAAGATGAAAATGGAAAATTAATTACACTGGCAATTATCAGGAAAAAATTGATGAGGATACAGCAAGAAAATTAGAACGATATAATATTTCGGAAATCGAAGTTAGACCATCAATTTATGTAAGGTCTATATTAACATGTGAAGCTGAACATGGTGTTTGTGCTAAATGTTATGGTATGGATTTATCAAATCATAAAAATAGTAAATATCGTGAATCAGTTGGTATTATAGCTGCCCAATCAATTGGAGAACCTGGTACACAATTAACAATGAGAACTTTCCATACTGGTGGTATTGCTACAGCAGGTGATATTACACAGGGTCTTCCAAGAGCTGAAGAATTATTTGAAGCAAGAAAGAATTTAAAAGGTCCTGAAGCCGAATTCTCTACAGTAAAGGGTATTGTTAGAAAAATTGATAGGGATGAAAAAGGAAGACTTGTATTCATAGTTGAAGATTTTAAAGGCGAATTATATACATACACTGCTGATCCAAAAGTTAAACCTACAGTATCAGAAGGGGATAAAGTAGAACCGGGTTATAGGTTAACTTCCGGTAATATAAAACCAAGAAGATTATTAGAAGAATTAGGGGCAGAAGTTACATTTGATTATCTATTAAAGGAAATCAAAAAGATTTATGCTGAACAAGGTGTTGAGATCCACGATAAACACTTTGAAATAATAATCAAACAAATGTTCAATAAAGTTGAAATAACATATGCTGGAGATACAGACTTTATGCCTAAAGATTTAGTAAACATTAAAGCTGTAGAAAAAGTTAATAAAAAGATTTATGAAGAAAATAAAAAAGTTGAAGAAAATAGAGAAGATATTATTGGCAAGAAATTAGCCGAAAAAATTTCTATAAAAATGGCGATGAAAATGAAACAATCGGTGAAGTTGGTGATGAAGTTACAAAAGAATTATTAGATAAAATAATCGAAGTTGGTATAAAAGAGGTTGAAGTATTTAAAACAGAACCTCAATTATTAGAAACTGAAGATGGAGAAATTAGATTAGTCGGAGAAAAGAAAGTATATTTAATTAATCCAAAAGAACCTGCAAGATTTGAAAGAAAACTATTAAGAATAACAAAATCATCTCTTGAAAGAGAAGGTTGGTTAGGTGCTGCATCATTCCAACAAACAGTTCAAGTATTAACAGAAGCTGCATTAGAAGGAAGAGAAGATTACCTTATGGGTCTAAAAGAAAATGTTATTGTTGGACAACCAATACCAGCTGGTACTGGATTAAAGGCTTTCTTGGAATCTGAAATTTCTGTATTCGAATTACCAACATTCCCAACAGAAGAATCACAATCAGAAGAAAGCGCTGCATCATAATAAAAATAAATAGTAAATAGTAAATAACCTAAGGGACCTGTTTTGCAGGTCCTTATTTGTATTAGATTAGTAAAAAATTTCAAAATATTTACTATATAAAAATATATTAACATCGAAGAAATTGATAATATAAAGCTTTCTATAAACTAAAATTTAACAATAAAATATATCAGTTGATATAATAAAGGTGTAAATTTATTAGATTTACGAAAAGAGAAATTTACCACAAATTTACGTTAATGTTGCTGTTTTTTTGATAAAATTATTTTGAATAAAATAAGTAAAAAAATTTTTTAGTATGTCTATTATAACGAAAAATATAAATCATTTATAATTTGCGACTTATAAAGTTATAAAATTCACAATATATGTATTTTTTTTAATTGTAATATAATTAAAATTTTTAATTCATAAAAGGGAAAGGGTGGATGTTTTGAAATACTTAAAAATTTTGTTTTTACTGATTATAATCTTATTTGGTAATATACTATATGGATATGTAAAAATCGATAAAAATAAATTGCATTCATTATATGATTATGCACAAAAATATTATGTTAAATATGAAACACAAAATCTAGAGATTTATTTTGAAAAAGATTCTCCATTTAGAAAACATATTGCTGTTTATGCAAAATTATTTCAGGATGAGGTAGATTATTTTATTAAAGTATTTAAAGAAAAAGAAATCCCAGAAAAAATTGTTATTGTCATTATTAATAATGATGCAGATAAATTGGCATTTTCTAACAAGAATGCGTCATTTACTACAGCGATAATGGATAAGGATAAAATTAAAACCTTTATTTTTTCAACCATATGGGCTGTTCCGCATGAAATAGTTCATGGTTTATGTGGTATATTATGGGGTAAAAGTGGAGTTCCATATATAGATGAAGCTTTTGCAAGTTGGTTTAGATGGTATGATAATCCATATGTTATAAATAGTTATAATAAAATAATAAAAAAAATAATAATAGATTCTGACGAATTTAAAGATTTGACGTTTAATGAGAAGTTTAAAAAGATTTTCTTTAATTATAATAATGGTTATACTTTTGGTATTTCATTTTTTGATTTTATTACAAAAAAGTATGGTTATAATGAACTAAAGAAATTATATCAGGAATCTGGAATCCTTTCAGAAAAAATGCTGGAGGAAAAATTAAAAGAATATGCTAAAAACTGGCTTAAATGGCTGGGAGAGACATATTTTGAAGGTAATTATTACTATAAAATGATTTTTAAATACTATAATCATAATTTTACGGATACCATGGAACTAAAAAAATTATATTCAATAAAAAATATTACAAATAATTTTATTTTAATTCGCAGCTAAATACATTGATTTTTAATTTAGATTATTCTACAAGAAGTGGTTTCATATATTATTTAAATAATAAAAAGATAGAGATTTATGATTCAATTCCTTTAGCAGTTTCAAAAAATTATATAGTAAAATTTGAAGATTATAATTCATTTTATATTTTTGATAGAAATAACACAAATAAAAAGATAAAATTAAATATAAATTATAAATATATAATTCCATCTATATTTATATTAGAAAATGAAAAAAATTAATAGTAGTAAATGGAGAAAAAATAAATGAAATTAAAGAATACAGTATTGATACCGGGAAACACATAAAACAATGGATTATAATAAATATATTTCTACAATAAAAGAAATAGATGGGAATATAATATATGGAACAACAGATGGAAATATAATAACAGAAAATAAAATTATAAAAATATCAGATGAACCTATTAGAAAAATTGTTGAAACAGAAAAATATATAATAATCCTTTCTGGAATGGATGAATTAAGTATATTGGAAAAAAACACTTTAAAAATTATAAAAAATATTAATAATAATGAATATATACATGATATATCAACAAATAAAAAAATACAGGCATTATATATATTATATGAAAAAGGAATAATTCGAAAAATAAATTTAAAAGATTTTAAAGTAGAATATGAAAAAAATGCAGGATTTGATCCTGTGAAAAACAAAGTAATTTTGACAGAAAAATATCTCATAAAAAGTGATGATGATTATATAAATTTCTATCTTTTAGAAGATAATGAAAATCAAAAAGAAAAGATGTTGATTATAAAAATATAAATTTAAAAGAATATAAAAATATGAAGAAAATATAAAATATTATAATATACAAAATGGATATGAAATAATAGAAAATGAATATGCAGAATTAACAATAAAAAAGAAGGACAAATAATTTTTAAAAAAGAGTTAGAAGATTATCTGTCGAAAATAAAAATAATTAAAGATAAATTATTTATTTCATGTGAAAATGGAGCAATTGAACTATATAATATAAACACAGGAAAATTATTGTATAAAGATAAAAAATACAGAAAATAGCAGATTTTGATGGAGAATACATATATTATGGGAATAAAAATTATGAA
>NZ_QHLX01000005.1 GCF_004135675.1 Marinitoga lauensis | reverse complement strand
ACTTCATCTATAACTACTCCTTGATATGGAATTCCATAGAAATTTATATCCTCTATTTTTATTGGAGTAAATATATATTTCTCATTTTCTTTCTTAAACTCAGAACCATTACCAGACCTTTATTTTCAAGATATTTTATCCATGAATCTTCATGAGTATATATTTTGTCGTGATTCCCTTCAATAAGTAATGTTTTTATATTATTATTTCTTAGCTTTTCAAGTATCTTTTCTGTTTTAAATAAAATATCTGGTAATAACGAACTTCTATCAAATAAGTCTCCCGCTATAATGAAAACATCTATCTTTTTTTCTATTGCTATATCTACAATGTATTCAGCAGCATTAAAATAATCTTCATATCTAATATTTGAATATTCTCCAATTCCACCAACAGGTCTTCTTCCTAAATGCCAATCAGATGTATGTAGTATTTCAAAAAATCACTCCTACTAAGTTTTATATAATTATTTCATTTTTTCTATATTTTTATTATAACATAATTATTTTATTCACAAATAATAGCTTAATTCTAAGATCAATTCTGTTTTATCTCTTTCAAATGTCTTTTATATTCACTATTTTAGAAGCCAATTTCTCGAGTCTATTTTCAGGTTTCCTTTATTTATACTGGTTTTAGAAATTTGTTATTTTTTAAATAGGTCCGGATTTAAATTTTATTGCATTTGTTTAAATGCTCCCGGACCTATTTGAATTCTTTTGCTTTTACAATCAATGTTTTAGAATTTAACAATATTTCGATTTCGTTAATTGAATTTGATGAATTTTTGTATGTGCAATTTTATTATTTTTCTTTTTCATTAAGTAATTTTTCATAACAGTCTCTACACACTGCTATGTATTTTCAAATCCTCCTACATCGATTTCAGAACCATTTCCTACTATTTTAAAGATATTGTGCCATTATATTCACCACATTCATGACAAACTGCCTTTTTCTTTATTATTTCATCTGCATATGCAGATAATAATATTGTTGTTTTAAAAGGATTATTTTTATATGTTAAATCCAATCCTGAACAATAAACATTTATTCCTTTTTTAATTAAATCTAATATTACATCTTTCAATTCTTCGTCGAAAAATTGAACTTCATCTACAAATACGGCTTTTTCATCAAAATCTAAATATTTATACATTTCTTTAGATTTTTTTATAGGTACTGCTTCAACCTTTGTTCCTGTATGTGATACTACATACTCTGATGAATATCTGTCATCTATTATAGGCTTAAATACTTTTATTTTTTTTCTACCTAATGTATATATTTCGATAAAAGATATAAGTTCCGAAGTTTTTCCAGAATACATTGGACCTACTATTAAAATGAATTTTCCAGACATTATAATTCCTCCTTGATCGAATATTTTTTATGTATAATATAATGAAAAATTATTAATAAAAAGAAAGATAGGATATAAAAAACTATACTTAATTTTACATTCAAATGTATATAAGGTATATAATTGCTTATATATCTTAAAAAGGTTTTTATTAATTCTATATAAGTATTTATCATTTTATTTAATATATCAGGCATTTGAAACAAGAGAAATAATATCGATATTCCCATTAAAGAGTAAGTTATAGGAACAAAGATTATACTCATCAAAGGACTTATTATTGAAAATCCTTTAAAGAATAATATACTCCATGGAAGGACTGCAAGAAATGCTGAAAATGATATAATAAGCGGATTTTTTGTATATTCTATAATTAATAATATCGATAACGCAGCAGAATAACTCATTAAAAATCCTGGAGAAAAAACAACAGTTGGATTATACAATATATTTGTTACACCTACAAGACCTAATAAGTTTTTTGAATCTATATTTAAACCCAAAATTTTTGTCAATTCAATTAGCGAAATAAGCATTACTGCTCGTGTTGCAGAATCTGAAAAACCAGTTGTGATTAGATAAAAAAACAAAAATATTATTGTTAACATTCTTCTATAGATTATGTATATTGTGGTTTGTGAATATAAAAAGTATAATGCAAGATATATTATATAAACATGAAAACCCGATACAGCAAACAGATGTAATAATCCTGTATTTCTGAAATTTTCTGCATTTTTCCCTCTTAATCCTCCAAAAATGACAGAAAATAATATTTCATTATTGTTATATGAAAAATTTTTATATAATCTTTTCTTAAAGAAACCTCTTAATGAATATATTGATTTTTTTGATGAGTTAGCCATGTGTTTAGTTTCGAAATTATCATTGAATTTTTTGCCTACTATATAAACTTTATTACCTATTTTAAAAGGATCGGTTGTGTAATTGTTATATGAAAAATATAATTTTTCATTTGTTTTTTTCCATGAAGTATCGTAATATTTTTCTGATTTTATTATATAGAAATTGTTTGTTTTATCTATTATTGTACCTAATATACCAACTTCTAAATTTGATGGTATGGTGTGAAAATTTAAAGTGTTTAAGAATATCATAGATAGAATTAAAACGAAAAAAAATCTTGTCTTTAGTTTATATTTAAAGCCAAAAAAGACTACAGCCATAAAAATTATGGCTGTAGTCATCATTTTTGCTTTTATAATAAGAATTAATACTATGGAACTAAAAAATAAATTTACAAAAAATGGCATTATGCTCCAAATTTTTCCAATTTTCTTGCATTACCCATTAACAGGCTCATTAAATCAACAGCATATATTGTTCCCATGGACCCTCTAGCTGCTTCAAATTCATCGAATGTTTTTGATAATCCAGCTCTTGTATATGGTGATTTAATCATGAATGGAACTGGATGCCAACTATGTCCGCTAATTGCTACAGGAGTTGAATGATCTCCTGTTACTACTAATACATCAGGATTTAATTCTAATAATTTTGGTAATGCTTCATCTACCATTTCTATTACATGTACTTTTGCATCGAAATTTCCATCTTCGCCATATGAATCAGTTTTTTTAATATGTACATAGAAGAAATCATATTCGTCCCAATGTTTTTTCAATGTTTCAAATTCATCAGCTGGAGTTTCACCATCAACTTCTAAAATATCCATTCCAACTAATTTAGCTAACCCTTTATACATTGGATATACTGCTATAGCTGCTGCTCTCATTTTGTATACTTCCGGGAATTTTGGAATATTTGGATATTTTGAAAACCCTCTAATTAAAGCAAAGTTTATTTTTGGTTCATCTTTTAATACTTCTTTAATTTGTTTCATCAATTTGGTGAATATTTCTGCCGTCTTTTCTGCTTCTGGATGTGTTGCATGTGCCCATTTTATTGGCAATCCTTCTTTTTGTGGATCAGCATCTTCAATTCTATCATCTAACCCTTCACCTGTTAGTTTTACAACAAATCTGTGTTCTTTTCCAGGATAAAACTGCACTTTAACTCCATCGATTTCTTTGATATTTTCATTTAATTTTTCAACTATTTTCTTTGATTCTTCTGTTGCTGGTCTTCCTGCTCTTCTATCAACTACTATATCTCCATCAATAGTAGCGAAGTTACCTCTTGCAACAACATCCTTTTCTCCTACTTCTACATCAATACCCAATGCTTCTAATATACCTCTACCAATTTGATATTTTATAGGATCATATCCAAATAATCCTAAATGTCCTGGTCCAGATCCTGGTGTAATACCTGGTAACACTGGAATTGTTTGACCTAAATCAGATTCTGTAGCAACTTTGTCTAAATTTGGAGTTTTAGCAGCCTGTAATGGTGTTTTTCCATTAACAACTGTATCTCCAATACCGTCCATTACTAACATTACTATTTTTGAATCTGTTTTGGTAATTAATTTTTGCAAAAATTCCTGTCTGTCTACATACATTTTACTCCCTCCCCAGTTAAAGTTATTTCGTTATAATTATAGCATAGTTTGATATGAAGTATATAATAATTTAGTAAATTTTTAGATAATTGATATGATATAATTAAAATGAACAATATATTAATTGAACAACTTTTTCTGGAGGTGTTTTATGATAAAAGGTGTTATTTTTGATTTGTATGGTACTTTAATAAATGCTAATCATCTATTTTTACCTATCGCAGAAATTATTTCAAAAGAAGTTAATATTTTGGTTGAAAAGTTAGAAATAAAAATTAGAGAAACATATAATAAAATTTTTAAAGATTACCATTTAAAACCTTTTAAGGCAGAAAGAGAATATTACAAAAAAATGTTTAATGAATTAAAACCTATTTTAGGCTTAAAAAATTCTGCAGAATGGTATATAGAAGAAATGTATAAAACGTTTATTAATTTAAAGCCATATGATGATGTAGATTATTTAAATGAAATTAAAAAGAAAGGTTTATTAATAGGAATTTTGTCTAATGCAGATGATGATTTTGTTATTCCTGCTTTAGAGAAAAAAACTTTTCCATATGATTATCTTTTTACATCTTATTCTACAAAATTATATAAACCAGATCCAAAAATATTCGAGTATGCTTTGAATAAAATGCAATTAAACAAAGAAGAGGTTATTTTTGTTGGAGACAATTATAATGTTGATATTATTGGAGGAATTAATTTTGGAATAAAATCGATATTAATAAAAAGATGGAATCAGAATATTGAATATCCTGATTCCATTTACTCGTTGAGAGAATTAGATAAGTATTTATAATACTAAATTTACTTTGCGCGCAGCTCCACTTCTAAATAAAGTTCTGGTGCCTGCGCCTTTTTTTATTAAATCAAATAATTTTTCTGAATCTTCTATGTACGAACCAGATAATATTTTTACTGGAAAAACATCTTCTACCATTATTGTTGATGGTCCAGCAATTGCAACCCTATCCGTATTCACATAATTTAATATATAATCTATTGTTCCATTTACTATTGTTGTTCCTGTAATAATTACAGCAGTACATTTAGGTAACATTTCAATAATAGCCCAATCTGGCAATATTTGATCATGTCTTCTTTGCCTATCAAATATTAAAACATCCCATACTTTTGGTCTTAATGCATCTACAAATGGAGTTATTTCACCTACTATACCTACAATATCCTTTTTATTAAATTCCATTAATTTTAATGTGTCTCCATTAACAAATCTTTCAGGATTTTTGTTAAATACAGCATTAACTGCTGCATATGATACTGACCTTAACAATGGATCTCCTGAGAACATACCAACTTCTAATAAATCCTTTACTTTCATACCCACTTCTGCCTTACTTTCAGGTTTTCCATCTAACCCCATACATTTGTAAAATTCTTCACATTTCCCTAAAGTATCTTCTCGGTTTGTCGCTACAAAACCTGTTCTTCCATCACTTAATTTAACAGCAGTCTCTCCAATACCAATTACAAAATCTTCGATAAAAATGTCATCAGTAATATTTTCTAATACTTTATTATACAATTTTTTTGCTATAGTCAAATTAATCCCCCAATATTAAATTTCAAAAACATTATACTACTTTTAAAATTATTAAGCAAATATAATCTAAAAATATTTGTAAGAAATAAATGGTAAAATAATCATATATTTAGCAATCTCTCAATTTTTTATATAATAACAAAATCTCGAGGAGGGATAATATGAGAAGTATTTTACAGGACTTAACTCCAGAATTTTTAAAAATACTAAACAAAGACAAAATTTATTGGTTTGAAGGATGGCAAGAGTATAAACAAAACAGGCCCAAAATTGTTAGGGAATATGAAAAACAAGAAAATTTAAACGATGAAAAAATAAAAGAAATATTAGCTAAGATTAGAAGAAAAGATTTTGATATGTTTAAGCAGGATTGGGAAAATAATTTTCTAGAAATAAAAAAAGAAATGGTTATGAAATTATCCAGAAATGCTGAACATTTTCAATTGAAAAGAGGAGATTTTGTAGTTTATATAATGGGACTTTTAGGATTAAATTCACATTATTATATTGAAACATATTATGGTACTGTAATTTTGATTGATAACTTTTATCATTTTTTAAATAAGAAAGATATCAAAAAAACTATTGAAGAAGCAATTTTAAATTTTATCAATAATACTCCAATTAATCCCAAAAAAGCTCTTTTTGCTAAATTACTCTCACAAATAGAAAAATACATATATGATAATAATGACAAAGATAGGGTTATGAAAAAAATTGTTGAGACTTTATATAAAAATGTTGATTATTATAACTGGGTTGGATTTTATTTAACTGATGAAAACGATAAAAATATGTTAAATTTAGGTCACTATCTAGGAGAACCCACTGAGCATGTGAAAATCCCATTTGGAAGCGGTATTTGTGGGCAAGCTGCTTCTACAAAAAATACCTTTGTAGTACAAGATGTCACAAAAGAAACAAATTATTTATCTTGTAGTGAAAAAACAAAATCTGAAATAGTTGTTCCAATATTGGATAATGATGGAAATGTATTTGGAGAGCTAGATATAGACAGTCATAAATTAGAACCTTTTACTATAGAAGACTCCCAATTTTTAGAAGAAATTATTAATTTATTTGTTAAAAAATTTCTTTAATTTTATTAATTTTATTTTTTTAACCTATTCACAAAATCGAGAATAAAAGCTCATTTAATAGAAATATTTCTTAATGAAAGTAAAAAAATATTAAAATGGTTAAATTTAGGATTATGCTAAAATCCTTTTTTTATGGTATTTATGTTTATTTAATTCTTTTGTTCACTAAGTTTTAAATCTCAACAAAGTTCATAAAAATTTTTCTTGATTATATATGTTAAATCTGATATTCTATATAATGCTAAACATTCTTTTTATTTTTTTGGTCAGGGGTAATTGGTGTGACTAACGAAGAGTTATTAGAACTACTTAAAGCCAGGATTAATCACAATACATGGGAACAATGGTTTACCTCTGCCCAAATATTAGATATTCAGGAAAAAAAAGTAATAATAGGTATTGGAAATCTATTTGTTAAAGATTTTATTGCTAGAAAATATGGTTCATTGGTTTCCAATACTTTATCTGATATTCTTTCTAGAAAGATAACTGCAGAATTTACTTTTATACCTGCCGATCAATCAACCAAGAAAAAAGCAGGTCCGTTGATAAAAGAAAGACCTTTAAAATTATCTGATTTTAATCCTGAATATACATTCAATAGTTTCGTGATTGGTGAAGCGAATAGGGTTGCTTATTATTCAGCTTTAGAGGTTGCCAATAATCCAGGAAAATATAATCCATTATTCATATACGGCGATGTTGCATTAGGAAAAACTCACCTTTTACACGCTATTGGAAATCATTTAATGGAAAATTCACCTGATTTAAAAGTGATGTACGTAACTGCAGAAGAGTTTATGAATGATTTAATGAAATCATTAAGAGAAGAAAAGATGGATGATTTTAGAGAAAGGTATAGAAAAAAGATTGATATTTTACTTATTGATGATGTTCAGTTCTTGATAGGTAAGGATATGGCTCAAGGTGAATTATTTCATACTTTTAATACATTATTTAACTTAGGAAAACAAATAATTATTTGTTCTGATAGAACACCTGAGGAACTCGCTACTTTTCATCCGAGATTGATTAGCAGGTTTGAAATGGGTTTGGTAGTAAATGTTGATGAACCTGATAAAAAAACAAAATTAAAAATTGCTAAAAAAATGGCAGAGATGAGTTCTTTATACTTATCAGATGATGTTGTTAGTTATTTAGTTGAAAACATCGACAATAATTTAAGAAGATTGAGAGGATTGATTTTAAATCTATTTTTCCATAGTAAGGTTACTGGTGAAAAGGTTAATATAGAAACAGTTAAAAAATTATACAGTTCTTTAAAAGCTCACAAGAAAAACATTCCTCAAACAAAAGAAACATTACGAGTTTTAAAGAAAAATTTAATTCTAGAAGCTGTAATCAAAGAATATAATTTAACTCGAGAACAATTGTTTAGTCCTACCAGGAAAAAAGAAATATCAGAAGCACGTCAAATCCTTTCTTTTATGCTTAAAAATTATGGAAGATGAAAGTTAAAGATATTTCCAACTTTATAGGAAAAAATCATTCTACAATTAGCCAATCTATAAAAAAAATAGAGAAGGAATTAACAGGTGGTAATTTAATATTAAAAAGAAGGATTGACGAAATAAGAAGACAATTTGAAGAAGCTGAAAAAATACAGGCTGCAGAAAATGTAAGTTAACTCGGTATCTATTTAAGATACCGAGTTTTAAATTATTAGGAGGTTTTATTGTGTTTTCTTTAATAAAAAAGTTTTTCTATAAAGATAAACAACTTTTTATTCTTACATCTCTTTTAATAATTTTATCTTTTTTCTTTCATCCTGATTATAATAAATTTTTGAATTATATTGAATGGAAAACTATATTTTTTCTATCTGGATTACTGATAATTACATCTTCAATGAAAAAAAGTAATTATTTTTATTATTTAGCGGAACATATTTCAAATAAAATTCATGATAAAAGAAAGCTTTCATATTTTCTTATTCTTTTATCATCATTATTAGCAATGTTTTTAACAAATGATATCGCTTTGTTTTTAATTGTTCCATTTACCATTGAACTAAAAAAAATAATGAATTTAGATTTTACAAAAATCATATTATTAGAAATTTTAAGTGTAAATGTGGGCTCTTCTCTTACACCTATAGGTAATCCCCAAAATGTTTTTTTATGGCATCATTTTAATATTAATTTTTTCAAATTTATTTTAACGATGTTCCCTGTTTTTTGTTTTCAATTATTGCTATTATTTATATTCTCTTTTTTTATAATTAAAAAACAAAACATAGAATTGAATTTATCTGAAGAATCTTATAACAAATGGAGTTTTTACATATCTTTACTATTATTAGTAATGTTTATTATTATTTCAAAAACACATTATTTCATTCCATTTTTTATTTTTATATTTATCTATTACATTTTTTCGAATAAAAAGATTATTTTCGACTCAGATTGGAATTTGATTATTACTTTTATACTTTTTTCATAAACTTTGGCATTATTTCAAATCTTAATTTTGTAAATAAATTAATAGATATGATTGATTTAAATAACAAATTAAAATTATTTTCTTTTAGTATTTTTTTATCTCAGATTATAAGCAACGTTCCATCAACTATTTTTATCACTCATTTTAGTAGTAATTGGAGAATAATCAGTTATGGTGTGAATATTGGCGGGCTGGATTTATTATTGGCTCATTAGCAAATATTATAGGGTTAAGATTAGCCAAAATTGAAAATGGTGTTATTCAATTTCATAAACTTTCTTTTCCATTTCTTATTATTTCATTTATTTTTATCGGATTATACATATTAATTTAAAACAAACTTAAATATTTATCTCCTGAATCTGGTGCCACTGTCACTATTTTTTTATCTGGGTATTTTTTAGCTAATTTTATAGCTGCTAATATATTTGCAGCAGATGAAACTCCAACAAATAATCCTTCTTTATTTGCCAGTATATCAATCATTTCAAATGCTTCCTCATCTTTTATAGTTATAATTTCATCTAATATTGATACATCTAAATTTTTTGGAATAAACCCAGCTCCAATACCTTGAATTTTATGTTTTCCTGGATTTTTTCCTGATATTACCGCAGAATTTTCTGGTTCAACAGCAATAATTTTTATTTTATCTTTTAAAAATTGTTTTAAACATTTGCCAACACCTGTAATGGTTCCACCCGTTCCAACACCTGCTACAAAAATATCTAAATTGTAATCCATTTGTTTTAATATTTCTGGACCTGTTGTTAATTCATGAGCTAACACATTTGCAGGATTTTCAAATTGATTGGGCATAAAAGCATTTAACTCATTTTTTATTTCTAATGCTTTTTCTATAGATCCTTTCATTCCTTCTTCGGCAGGTGTTAATACCAGCTCAGCTCCATATTTTTTTAATATCTTTCTTCTCTCAACACTCATACTTTCTGGCATTGTAAGAATAACTTTATATCCTTTAAAACTTCCAATTGCTGCAAGTGCAATTCCAGTATTTCCACTTGTTGGTTCAACAATAACTTTTTGATTTTCATTTAATTTTCCATTAATCTCTGCTGATCTAATCATAAAATATGCTGCTCTGTCTTTTACGCTATTAGTTATATTATTTTTTTCTAATTTAACAAATACTTTATTTGGGTCTATAACCTTAGAAAGTGTTATTATTGGGTATTTCCTATTCCTCTATCGAACATTTTTATTCCTCCTTATGAAATTAATCACAAATTATTTAAATAGACAATTTTTATCTGATTTTATTATATCAAATAAGATAAAAAAAGTCAAGTTAAGAAATAAAAAATACTATATATATGATATAATATTATATAATAAACTTATCAGGGGGATTTGTATGGCATATTATTTAGCTATTGACGAAGGAACAAGTAGTACCAGAACTCTTTTATTTGATGAAAATTTTAATTTAATTGATTATGTTCAAAAAGAACTTAATATGTATTATCCTCAACCTGGTTGGGTAGAACAGGATGCTGAGGAATTATACGAAAAAACTGAAAAAACAATGATAGAAGTATTAGAAAAAAATAATATAACCTGGAATGAGGTAATTGGAATTGGAATTACCAATCAAAGAGAAACTGTAATTGCATGGGATAAGAATACTGGAAAACCATTATATAACGCTATTGTTTGGCAATGTAGAAGAAGTGCTGATATTTTAAATAGATTTCCGGTTAGTTTTTGGAATGATGCAAGAAGAAAAACAGGTTTAGTAAAAGATCCTTATTTTTCCGGATCAAAAATTGTATGGTTATTAGAAAATTCAGATGATGTTAAGCAAGCCTATAATAATGGAACTTTAAAGGTAGGTACAATAGAGTCATGGTTGGCTTTTAAACTTTCTGGGAAACATGTTAGTGATGTTTCTAATGCTTCAAGAACACAATTAATGAATATTCATACTTTAGAGTGGGATGAAGATATACTGAATACATTTGGTATTAAAAGAGAAATATTACCAGAAATAGTAAATACTTCTATTGAAGATGGAATAGAAACAAAATTCGGACCTAAGATTTATGGTATGATCGGTGATCAACAATCTGCTTTATTCGGTCAAAGAGCTTTTGAAATTGGTGATGCTAAATGTACTTATGGAACAGGAGCTTTTGTTTTAATGAATTCTGGAAATACACCTCCAAAACCTCATCCAGGTTTATTAACTTCAGTTGGATGGAAGATCAATAATGAGACCATTTATTCTTTAGAAGGCAGCATTTTCACTGTAGGTGCATTTTTCAAATGGTTAAAAGATATTAATATTATAGACGAATATGAAGATTTAGAAAAATATTCTAAAGATCATGATAACGGTGGTGTTTACATTGTACCTGCATTAAGCGGTTTGGGATCTCCATATTGGGATTCTGATGCCAGAGGATTGATTATTGGCTTAACCAGAGGAACAAAAAAAGGAAATATCCTAAGAGCTGCATTAGAATCAATTGCTTTCAGTGTAAGGGAAGTTATAGATTCTATGCAAGAAGCCGTATGGACAAAAATAAAAAAAATGAATGTTGATGGTGGTGCAACAAAAAATAAATTATTAATGGAAATACAAAGCAATCTTATCAATGCAGAGATTTTTGTACCTGAATTTCAGGAAATTACTGCATTAGGAGCTGCATTTATGGCAGCAATTGGTTCAAAAAATATTTCTATTAATGACATAAAAAGTTTGCATTTTTCAGGTATAAAGATATTGCCTAAGAACTCTGATTTAGAAAAACAATATTATATCTGGAAGGAGGCCGTTTTAAGATCAAGAGGCTGGATAAAATCAATGAATATAAACTTTTAGAATTATCAAAAATAATAGCAGAAAAATCATTCCCTGGAATGATTATATTGTTATATGGCGATTTAGGAACAGGAAAAACTACATTTACAAAAGGTTTTATTAAAAGTTTAATTAAAGATTCCGAGCTCACTGTTACTTCACCAACTTTTGCTTTAGTAAGAGTGTATGATAACAATAACAATAAAATATATCATGCAGATTTATACAGATTATCCGATCCTGAAGAAATTCCTTATGTTGGATTATTTGAGGATTCGGAAGGAATATATTTAATTGAATGGCCAGAAAGATTAGAATATTATCTACCTGAAGAGCGTTTAGAAATTTATTTATATTATAATAAAGAAAATATTACTATTAGAGATATAGAAATTATAGGTGTTGGAGAAAAATACAAGAAATTAGAGGAGGAATTATAATGAAAATAGGTATTTTAGGATTACCTTTAACAGGGAAAACAACTATTTTCTCTTTATTAACCAATAAACCATATGACGGTGCTTATAAACAAGAAGCAGAAGAAAGAGTTGCAAATGTTATGGATGAAAGATTGGAAAAATTAACTGAAATGTATAATCCCAAGAAAACTGTTCATGCTACTTTAAATTTTATTGATATTCCGAGTTACAATCCATCTGCTGATAGAAAAGAAAAAAACAGAATATTGCAAATGATTCAAACTGTTGATGCTATTATTTTAGTTATACGAGCTTTTAAAAATGATGCTGTACCTTATCCCGAAGGAGCTAATTACCCTACAGACCAGCTTGATACATTAAAAACAGAAATGATTATAAGAGATTTAGAAGTTGTTGAAAATAGGTTAACAAGGCTTATTGAACAAAATAAAAAGAAAAAACCTACCAAAGAAGAGGAAAGACAGGTTAAAATTTTGGAAGAAATAAAACCTATTCTCGAAGATGGAAAATTTGCTTCTAAAATTGAGTTAAGTGAAGAAGATAAAAAATTAATTAGTTCTTTAGCTTTATTCACTTTAAAACCCATTATTGTTGTTGTTAATGTTGACGAAGATCAATTAATGAATGGTGAATATCCTGAAAAAGATGAATTGGTTAATTCCTGTAAAGAAGAAAATTTTGCATATATTGAAATTTGTGGAAGAACCGAAGCTGATTTAATCGAATTATCGCCAGACGAAAAGGAAGAATTTATGAAAGAATTAGGAATTGATAGACCCGGTATTGATAGACTATCGAAAATTGTTTACGATCATTTAGGATTAATTACTTTCTTTACAGTCGGTGAAGATGAAGTGAGAGCCTGGACTATTAATAAAGGAACAACAATGAAAAAGGCTGCCGGTAAAATTCATACTGATTTAGAAAAAGGGTTTGTTAAAGCAGAAGTTATGCATTATGAAGATCTAATTAGATTAGGCTCTGAAGAAGAAGTTAAAAAAGCAGGATTATGGAGATTAGCAGGAAAAGAAGAAATTGTTAAAGATGGAGATATTTTAACCATAAGAGCAAATGCTTAAGGAGGATTGTATGAGAAAACCATTATATACTGTAGATGATTTTGACTATGATTTGCCAGAAGAATATATTGCCCAAAAACCAGTTGAACCAAGAGACTCTTCAAAATTAATGGTTTTAAATAAAAAAAATAAGAGTATAGAACATAAGATTTTTAGAGATATTATTGACTATTTAAATCCTGGTGATTTATTAGTTATCAATAATACTAAAGTAATTCCAGCAAGATTATATGGAAAAAAACTTACAGGCGCTAATGTTGAGGTATTATTGTTGGAAAAAACACATGAAGAAAATACATGGAAAGCTCTTGTTAAACCCGGATCTAAATTAAAAACAGGTGCTGAAATAAAATTTTCTGAACATCTTTATGCCAAAATCATTCAACACAATTCCGATGGTTCGAGAATAATTCATTTCACTTCTGATAATGATGTATGGGAAGAGATAGAAAAAATTGGAAAGATGCCATTACCTCCATATATAAAAAACTATGATGGTCCTCAGGAACGTTATCAAACTGCATATGCAAAGGTTCAAGGTGCAGTTGCTGCACCAACTGCCGGTCTTCATTTTACTAAAGAACTATTAGAAAAAATCAAAAACAAAGGAATAAAGTTTGCAGAAGTTACTTTACATGTAGGTCTTGGAACATTTAGACCAGTAAAAGTTAATAAAATAGAAGATCACGAAATGCATGAAGAATATTATGAAGTTCCTAAAGAAACCGTAAAAAAAATAAAAGAATACAAAAACAATAAAGGTAGAATAATTAGTGTTGGTACAACTGTTGTTAGAACATTAGAAACAATAGCTAATTTATCTAATCAGGATGCATATATGGGATCCACTGATATTTTTATATATCCACCTTATGATTTTAAGTTAATAGATGCTTTAATCACTAATTTTCATTTACCAAAATCAACTTTACTAATGCTTGTTGCAGCTTTTGGCGGATATGATTTTATAATGGAAGCTTATAAAACTGCAGTTAAAGAAAAATATCGTTTTTTCTCTTTTGGAGATTCTATGTTTATCTATTAAATAAATCGGGGTGATTTATTTGTCAAACAAAACATTAGGCATAATTTATATGCTTCTAACTGTAATTTTTTGGGGATTTCATTTGTTGCCACAAAAATTATAGTTCAAAATGTTCCTCCAATTACTGCAGCTTTTTTAAGATTTTTTTTAGCAACTGCTGTGCTTTTAATATTCATTAGAAAAGAAATTAAATATACCAAAAAAGAAATAATATATGTAATGCTTTCTGGTTTTTTGGTGTTACTGCTTATTTTTTATTTGAAAATACTGCTTTACAATATACTACGCCTTCAAATGGTTCATTAATTATTTCTGCAACACCTGTAATGTATTTATTTTTTTCTGATATAGTTAGAAAATCTTTTTCACATAAATTAAGATATTTTGGAACATTATTAGCCTTTTTAGGTGTAACAATTATTATTTTAAATGGAAGATTTGTTTTAAAGTTAAATCCAATTGGTGATATGCTAATGTTTGGTGCTTCATTTTCATGGATATTTTATACAATTTTTATCGAAAAATTACATAATCATGATAATTTAATAATCACTAAAGATTTAAATTTTTATGGAATGTTATTTTTCTTACCTTTTGTATTTTTTGAATTAAAAGGAAATGGAGCATGTCCATTGTTTCAATTATGGCTCCAACCTAAAGTTATTATAGCTTTTATTTTTTTAAGCGTTTTTTGTACAGCTTTAGGATATATCTGGTGGAATAAAGCTATTAGATTAGCAGGAGCAAAAACTACAACAAATGGTATTTTTTTAATTCCTATAGTTACAGTAATTTCCGAAGCTATTTTATTGAAAAATTATCCTAATATTTTTACTATTCTAGGTGTAATTTTAGTATTATTAGGCAATTATATAGCTGAAATAAAAGAATAAAAGAGAACATAAGCTTTTCTTTACAAATATAGCAAATGTTAAATATTTGTGTAAATTGACATAAACAAACAGCTTGAGGTTAACCCTCAAGCTGTTTGTTTATATCAATATTAAATATTTCTCTATTTGAATATAGTTTCAAATCTTTCTTTGCTCTCGTTATAGCTACATAAAAAGATTAATTTCATCAATAATATATTGGTGTTCGAAATGTTCCATAATTCCATTGATTAAATTTTCTAAATGCATTCTATAATTTTTTTGAAATTCTTTAATCGTTTTATATTTTTCTTTTTTTAACAACTCAGGTATATTCTGAAAATCATGACAAATAATAACTTTATCCCATTCCAAACCTTTACTGGTATGAGCTGTAGTTAAAAAAATTTTACCCGTATTTTTTAAATATTTTTCTTCTGCGCTTTTTAAAAGTTCAAAAATTTTTTCTTTATAATCCTCAGCAACATTTATGGCAGAAATTAATTCATAATCTTCAAATTCTTCTGCATAATCTTTTAAACTATCAAGAGATTTAAAATTCAACATCCATTTTTCACTTATGTAATCTTTATATTTATCGTTTTCAAGGTATTTAATAAAATAATATATATTAATTGGAAGATGAAAAATTTCCTTTGGTGATCTGACTAATTTTATTTCATAATCATTAAATTTCTCTATTAATTTTATGAGGGTAGCATTCGTTCTGGTAATATAACATATATTTTCTATAATTTTATTATTATCTTCTTTAAAAGATATTATTTCTTTTTCTTCAGATTTAAAATTTTTTAAAATAAAATTAGCTTTATTTGCTATATAATCTGAGAATCTAAATGTTTTTGTTAAATATAAAATCTCTGCATCTATTTCATTTCTAATTTTATATAAAGCATTGATGGACCCTCTAAAAGAATAAATTTGCTGATGAGGGTCTCCCACAATTATTTTTTTCCCTCTCAATTTTTTAAATATATCAAGTACCACTTCGTTTGTATCTTGAGCTTCATCTAAAAGAACATAATCAAATTTAATATAATTAATATATTTTTCTATATTCATTTGAAAATATTTTAGATAAACATTATGTGTCATATCAAGTTTTTTATCCATGTATAATTTCCAAAGTCTAATTATTTTATCTTTTATATAATTCTTTTGTTCTCTAATAAACTTTAATTTATGATTTGAATTCAATATTGCTTCTATTGTTTCATCTGAAATACTTGTATAATTTCCATTGCAAAAATCATTAAATGTTGTTCTAACCAAATCAGCAATGAATATATCTATGTTTAATATTTTAGATATTTCTGAAGTTTTTAATTCTTTTCCCAACTTTTGAAGTTTAAGTCTTGTTTTACAAATTTATAAGCTAATCCGTGTGTTGTTAAAACCTTTATATTATTTAATTTTGCTTTTTTATTTTTCTTCTATTTCTATTTTGACTGATTTATTAAATGCCAGAAATAGAAAACTTTTATTTTTTAATGCATAGGCTATACTTAAAAGTGTTGTTGATTTTCCTGAACCAGCAAAAGCATTTATTATTAAATTATTTTTTTTCGCTCTTTTTATTATTTCAATTTGCTCATTTGTTAATCTAATATAATTTTTTTATTTGAAGAATGTGTTTTTCCAAACTTAGTATTTGTAATTTCTTCAACATATATTTTATAAAAATCTGTTTTTTATTTTTTCTTTTCTTTTTATTTCCAAAGTCCCATCCACAATTCCAACATTTTTTCACATCATCTTTCATAATTTCATCGCATCTTGGACATTTTTTTGTTAGAAAAAAACTATCACAATTTGGGCATATTTTTTCATCGTTTTCTACTATTTCACCACAATTTGGACATATCTTTATTCCAATACTCAAAATTTCACCTCTATTAACATTTGCCAATAAATTCTAAAACATCTTCATCAAATTTCTTTATAGATAATGTTAATTTACCAATTCTTTTTATTGTTTCTTCAACATCTTCAGCTGCAATACCATTTCCACATGGAATATTTGCATTATTCAAAGCTAATTCTGCGCTTTGTAATGCAACAAATGTTCCTGTCCCTGCTTTTAATGCACAGCCTTTTTTAGCTCCATCACATGTTAAACCAAAAAGTGTGGATAAAACGTTATTTATTGCATTTTTTATTTGTTTTACATTGCCACCTTTTAAATATACAATTCCAGCAGAAACCCCTGCAGAAGCTATTGAACCTGCTCCACATATTGGCGTTAAAACTCCTGTGTAAGACTTTATATAAATTGTAATTAACATGCTTAACAAAATAGCTTTTTTTACTTTATCCATATTATATTTTTTACCTATTTTCACTATTGGCAATGTGCATGATAACCCCTGATTTCCACTTCCGGCAACAGTCATAACAGGAAGTAATTCTCCACTCATTCTTGCATCAACAGCTGCCTGAACTATATTTACAGGTTCAAAATCCAGAATATTACCGAAGTTCCCTGGTGTTTTTAATCCCTTTTCCGCTATTTCTGTATTTATCCTTATAGCTTTTTCAACTAATTCTATAACCTCTTTTTCTGGATTTTCTATATATTCTATTAAATTATCAATACTATACTTTTTTATACTTTCCAATAACGTTCCACTTTTTTCAAAAGGTTTATCAACAATAGGATCACCGTTTTCTTCAATATGAACAATATTATCATGCGTCCCTTCAATTATCACATTAATTTTATTTTTTCCTTTTAATATGCAATTCACCTTTAATCCCGTATATTTTTTATCAACATCTACCTTTATTTTTCCTAAAATTTTATGAGATTTATCTATACATTCTTGATCTACATATTTCAAAACCTCTAATCCTAGTTTGGCTTCACCACACGTAAAAGATAATGCTGCAGCGATTTCAAGCCCTATGAATGGTGTTCCAGGAATATTAACCTCTAATCCATTTTTATATGTATTTTTATCAAGAATTACTTTTATACTTTCGAGATCACCCTTTAAATATTTTTTCCCTATCGCAACTGCAAGAGCAACTGCAATTGGTTCAGTACATCCATAAGCTGGTTTTACCTGATCAAAAATAATGTCTTTCAACATTTTCATTCCCCCTATATATTTTATATAATAATTATGTTATTGTTTGTGATTCAACATTTGATATATCTATGATAGGTGCAAGTCCCACCATAATAAATCCCATTATCTTTAAAACATTAAAAGGTTCATGAAAAAAGATTGCAGATAATATAGAAGCAAAAACCAGTTCTAAAGGCATTAGTAAAGATAATGTATGAGATTGTAATCTTTTTAACGCAATAAAATTTAAGGTTAAAGGAATAAATGTTGCCAAAACAGCAAGTATAAATCCTGTTAGTAGAAATTCATTGTTCAAAGAATATATTTCATTATTTCTCATAACAAAAGCAAAATAATATATAAAAGCCCCTGTAAATGTATAAAATGCATTTTCAAATGGATTTGACTTTTCTTTTTTTATATTCTCACTAACGGAAACTATAAACAACGCATTTACAAATGAACTAAATAATATTATTGATGTACCAAATAATATACTTTGATTTTGAACAAGTTCTTTTTCTCCAAGATTTGCTATAACAACACCTACAAATGAAATAGCAACCGCAGAAGCGTTTACTATATTCAGTTTTCTTTTTGTAGTTTTTGTCTGTAATATAGAAACAAAAATTGGGTTTGTAAAATAAATTACAGTGGCATATGCTGGATTTAAATATTGTAATCCTATAAAAAAAGCATAAGCAGCTATTCCATAGTTTACAATACCAAGTATCGAAAACAATATAAATTTTTTAAATGAAATTTATATCCTGCAAAAACAAAAATCATACCCGATATTATAAAAGAAAAAAGAAATCTCAAAAACAATATTTGAGATACTGTTGCTCCTATATTAAACGAATATTTTCCCAATACTGATGTTACAGAAGAAGAAAATGCAGATAAAACTGCCAATAAATAATGCAATTTAATCACTCCAAAAAATTTTTATATTCAGTTTATTATATAATTTTTTTGTTATCTTTTCAATACATAACTATATAAAAAAGGGTGGAATCCCACCCTTAAATATTAATAAAATTCAAAATTATTTTCTCAGCAAATTCTTCAGCGGATAATGATTTCTGTTTTTTATTTGCTAAATCTTGAGTTAAATATCCCTCTTGTATAGTTTTTTCTAATGCTTTTTGTATTAATTCCGCCACCGTTCTGTATCCCATATATTCAAATAACAAAACTCCTGATAATATTAAAGACGTAGGATTGGCCATTTTTGGTTCTTTTATTCCTGGTGCCGTTCCATGCGTAGGCTCAAATAAGGCTATTTCATCACCAATATTCGCACCTGGGACAATACCTATTCCTCCAACTTGAGCCGCTGCTGCATCAGATAAATAATCACCATTTAAATTCGGAGTAACCAATATATCAAAATTAGCTGGATTTAATAACAATTGTTGAAACATATTATCCGCAATAATATCATTCACTTTAATATTATATTTTTCTAAATCATATTCTTTAGCAACTTCATAACACCAATTTCTAAAATTTCCTTCTGTATATTTCATAATATTACCTTTGTGAACTATAGTGATTTTTTTTCTCTTATTCTCAATTGCATATTCTATAGCTTTCTTCATTAATCTTTTTGTTTTAAATTCACTAATTGGTTTTATTCCTATTGATGACTTTTTTAAATTAACTCCAAATTTTTCATTAAGTATTTTTATTAATTCATTTGACTCTTTTGAATTTTCTTCCCACTCAATTCCAGCATATACATCCTCTGTATTTTCCCTAAATATTACAATATTAACATCTTCCGGACTTTTAACAGGGGCATTAATACCTTTCATATATTTTACGGGTCTTATGCATGCATATAAATCAAGTTTTTGCCTCATCGCTACATTTAAACTCCTATATCCACTTCCAACTGGTGTTTCTAAAGGACCTTTTATTCCAATTTTATATTTTTTTAAGAGTTCTAATGTTTCTTCGGGTAATAATTTTCCATATTCTTTTAATGCTTTTTTCCCTGCAAGTATCTCTTTCCATTTTATCTTTTTGTCTTCATTATAAATATGCCTAAAAGCAGCATCCCATACCTTCATTGCTGGTTTCATTATATACGGCCCAATTCCATCGCCTTCTATATACAATATTGTTTTTTCTTCCATAAATTCACCACCCTGATTATAATAATACAATATTATCTGCATGAATAAATTCTTCATAATCGTAGTCTTCTATTTTTAATATATCTTCACTTTTTTTCCCTATAATTTCTTTACTTTCTAAATAAGAATAATTAGAAATCCCTTTTCCTATTAAATTATTTTTAAAATATATATTCACCGCATCTCCCTTTAAAAATTTGCCTTCTATTTTTTCTATACCTACAGGTAATAAACTCTTTCTTTGTAATATTGCATCTTTAGCTCCTTTATTTACGTATATTCTTCCTTTGCTATGGGATAAGTATGCTATCCATGCTTTTTTATTTTTCATTCTTTTATCTGGCAAAAATATGGTTCCAGGATTCTCTCCATTTATAAACTTCTCAATGTTATTTAAATTTTTTCCATTACAAATACATGTTTTTACACCAGAATTTGCTGCTAATTTTCCCGCCTCGATCTTTGAATTGATCCCACCAGTTCCTAAAGAGCTCTTTTTTATTTTTAATATTTCTTCTTTTTCGGTATATTTTTTTATTATATTTCCATTTTTGTCGTATACTCCATCAACTGAAGTCAAAATTATTAATCCATCTGCTCCCCATCCAATTGCAAAATATGCGGACAGCATATCATTATCTCCAAATTTTATTTCTTCTACGGAAATAGTATCGTTTTCGTTTATTATTGGTATTATATTTAATTGGTTCAATCCTATTAATGTATTTTTTAAATTTAAAAATCTGTATCTATTAGAAAAATCATCTCTTGTTAATAATATCTGAGCTATTTTTTTATTATAAAAATCAAATGCCTGTTCATATATTTTCATTAACTGAACCTGTCCAACAGCACACAAAGCCTGTTTTTGAGCTAAACTTTTTATAGGATTTAAATTTAAATATTTCAATCCTGCAGCATTTGCTCCAGAAGATACTATAACTACTCTTTTATTTGATTCTATTAATTTTGATATTATTAAACTTAATTTAATTATAAAGGCTTTATTTATTTCTTTTTCCTTTACAAGAAGATTACTTCCTATTTTTATAACTATTTTTTCCATTTTAATCCCTCACGTTATAGTTTCCAAATATTAGATATTTATATGTAGTTAATTCTTTTAAACCAACAGGTCCTCTGGCATGCATTTTTTGAGTGCTTATACCCATTTCTGCTCCCATACCAAATTCTCCGCCATCTGTAAACCTTGTCGAAGCATTTATATAGACTGCAGCAGAGTCAATTTCATTTACAAATCGCATAGCATTAAAATAATTTTCTGTTAGTATAGATTCAGAATGACCTGTAGAGTATTTTTTTATATGATTTATGGCCTCATCAAGGTTCTCCACAACTTTTATTGATAGTATTAAATCAAGATATTCAGTAGCCCAATCTTCTTCAGTAGCTTTATTAACGTTTATAATATCTAATGTTTTTTCACAGCCTCTTATTTCAACATTTTTTTCTTCCAACCGAGTCTTTAATTCTGGTAATATTTTTTTAGCGATATCTTTATGAATTAATACTGTTTCAACTGTATTACATGTACCAGGTCTTTGTGTTTTAGCATTATCAATTATATTAATAGACTTTTTAATATCTGCAGATTCATCTACAAATATATGACATATACCAACACCTGTTTCTAAAACAGGAACAGTGGAATTTTTTACAACAAAATCAATTAATCCTTTTCCACCTCTTGGGATGATTAAATCAATATAATCATTTAGTTTAAGCATTTCATTAACTAATTCACGGTTTGCATCCTCAATTATTTCAATAGAAGTTTCAGGAATATTTGAATTTTTCAATCCTTCTTTTATAGCTTTTACTATAGCTTTATTTGAATTAATTGCATCAGAACCACCTCTTAATAATACGGTATTTCCTGATTTTAAGGCTAATATTGTAGCTTCTAATGTAACATTAGGCCTTGATTCATATATTATTCCAATTACACCAATAGGAACTCTCATTTTACTTATTCTCAATCCATCATCTCTTAAAAACGAATCAAAAATTTCGCCAACAGGGTCTTTAAGATTAACAATGGTTTTGCATGCTTCAATCATACCTTTTATCCTTTTTTCATTCAAAGCTAACCTATCAATTAGAGATTTTTTTATACCCTTCTTTTCTGCTATTTCAACGTCTTTTTTGTTTTCTGTTAGTATATAATCTTTATTTTTTTCTATAGATTTTGCTATTTCCATAATAGCAGTATTTTTTTCTTTAGATGATATGGTTTTCAAGACATCCGAAGCAATTCTTAATTTTTTTGCTTTTTTATGTAATTCAGACATTTTATCACCCTTTCTATAATTTTTTACTTTTCAAATATGATTCATAAATTGATTTCATAATAGCACCTTTAACCCCTTTTTGTTCTAATTCATATAATCCTTTTATTGTGACTCCCCTGGCGAAGATACACGATATTTTAGTTCAGAAAGGTCTATTTCTTCCTTCTCTAAAAATTTTATGGATCCCTCAAAAGTTTTTAAAACAATATCTTTAGCAGTTTCAGCATGTAATCCGATATTTATAGCGCCCTCAATAAAGCTTTCTAAAATAAAGGCAACAAATGCAGGACCACTACTATTTAAAATAGTAAAAGCATCAAATTTTTCTTCATCTAATTCTAAAATTTTCCCAAGAGGTTTCATCAAATCTATAACTGATTTCTTGAAATTTTTTTCAATAGTTTTGTTAAAAGATATTGCAGTAACTCCTTTCCCAATTTTTGAAATCACTGTAGGCATTATTCGAATAACATTATTTTTATGTGTTTTTTCTATGATTTCTTTTAATTCTTTTCCTGCAGCAGTGCTTATTAAATAATTTTCTTTTTCTTCAAGTTCTGATAATTCTTCAAAAACTTCATCAATATGCTGTGGCTTTACTGCGATAAATATATATTTTGAATTTTCATATACATCTTTTATTGATTTACATATTTTAATACTTTCTATTTTTTCATATTTTTTTAATTTTGATCTGGTTCTATTTATTATATTGAAAGTATAATTTTCATTATATAATGTTTCTAAAAGCATACTTCCTATATTTCCTACTCCTATAATTCCAATTTCCATATTTTCACACTCCATATCCATTATGCTTTTTTACAAATTCATCTATACCACCAATTTTTATAATGTCATTTATAAATTTCGGAAAAGGAATGAATGTATATTTTTTATTTTTAGTAATATTTTTAATAATTCCCTTTTCTGTATTTACTTCCAAAACATCACCTTCATCGATTTCATCAACTTCTTTTAATTCTATTACAGGTAACCCTATATTAATAGAATTTCTATAAAAAATTCGAGCAAATGACTTTGCTATTATACAGGAAATTCCAGCAACTTTTATTATTCGTGGCGCATGTTCTCTTGACGAACCAAGTCCAAAATTATTCCCTCCAACTATAATATCTCCGTTTTTTACCTTTTTTGCAAAATCTTCTCTGGCATCTTCTAAAACATGTTTTGCTAATTCCGGAAGATTGGAACGCAAATGAAAGTATCTGCCAGGAGCTATATGATCTGTTGAAATATTGTCACCAAATTTCCATACATTTCCCTTTAATATCATTTTAATACCTCCCTTGGATCCGTAATATAGCCAGTTAAAGCACTTGCTGCAGCAACAGCTGGTGAAGATAAATAAATTTCAGAATTAGGATTACCAGCTCGACCATGAAAATTTCTATTTTGAGTTGATAGTACTCTTTCTCCATCAGCAGGTACTCCAGCATGAACTCCTACACATGGGCCACATCCTGGTGGCAAAATTGTAGCTCCAGATTCAATAAATATATTTATTAATCCTTCTTTTAAAGCTTCTAAATAAACTTTTTTTGAAGCAGGAGCAATTATTAATCTTATATCATCAGCCTTTTTTTTGCCTTTTAATATTTTTGCGACAATTCTTAGGTCTTCTATTCTCCCATTTGTACATGTTCCGATATAAATCTGATCAATTTTTGTTCCAACAGCATCTTTTATATTTCTGTTATTATCAACTGTGTGGGGAATGCAACCTGAGGTTCTATTTTTGAAAGATCAATTTCAATTATTTTTTCATATTTTGCATCTTCATCTGCTTTTATTTCCTTATAGTCCTTTTCTCTCCCTGGGATTTTAAGTATTCTCTGGTAATTTCATCAGTAGGAAATAATCCAACTTTAGCTCCAGCTTCCACAGCCATATTTGATATTGTTAAACGCGATTCCATAGAAAGTTTATTTACACCATCTCCACTGAATTCTAATGCTTTATATGTTGCACCATCTGCGCCAATCAAACCTATAAGATATAAAATAATGTCTTTTGCATAAACACCAAAAGATAATTCTCCTTTTAATATTATTTTAAAAGTTTCTGGAACTTTTAACCATACTTTTCCTAATCCATATGCAAGTGCAATATCTGTTGAACCCATTCCAGTGGCAAAGGCGCCTAAAGCTCCTGCTGTACAGGAATGAGAATCTGCACCTACTATAACATCTCCAGGTTTTGCATATTTTTCAGCAACAATTTGATGCGAAATTCCCTCTCCAATATCATAAATTTCTGCAGAAGTTTTTTTACAAAAATTTCTAAGTTTTTTTTGAGTATTGGATAATTCCTTTCGAGGACTTGGCGAAGCATGGTCTATAAAAACTAAGGATTTTTGTTTTACATCGTTAAATTTTAAATAATTGAATTGATCTACTGTCAAAGGACCAGTTCCATCCTGTACAAAAGCTAAATCGATATCAGATACTATAATTTCTCCTGGAATTACATCTTTTTTAGCATGAGCGCTTAAAATTTTTTCTGCTATTGTCTTTCCCATTTTATTCAGCTCCTTTCACATCTTTATATTTTAAATTTTTCGGGCCATTATAAATAGCTTTAGGTCTGAATATTCTATTATTTTTACAATATTCCATTGCATGGGCAGTCCAACCCACAATTCTAGCCATAGCAAAAATCGGTGTAAAAAAATCTTTTGGAATACCGAAATAGTTATACAAAATACCAGAATAAAAATCTACGTTCGGATAAATTTTTTTCTCTTTGAATTTATTTAATACAATTTCTTCAACTTTCAAAGCAATTTCAAAATATTTAATTTTTTTATTTATAAAAATATCCTTTATCCAATTTTTTAAGATTTTTGCTCTTGGATCATATGTTTTATATATTCTATGACCAAATCCCATAATTTTCTCTTTTCTATTTATTAGATCATTTATATAAAATTCAACATTTTCTAAATTACCAATTTCTTCAAGCATATCCAAAACTTTTTCATTCGCACCACCATGCAAAGGTCCTTTTAAAGTACCAATAGCCGTGGTAATAATAGAATATATGTCCGATAGAGTTGATGCTGTAACAGTTGAAGCAAAAGTTGATGCATTCATCCCTTGTTCTGCATGTAAAATCAATGCTTTGTCAAATAAAGATGAATGCTCAGGAACACTTCCAAACATCATATATAAAAAGTTTTCTGAGTGTTTTAAAGATTCTCTTGGATGAATTAAGGGCAAATTGTTTTTTATTCTATACCAATATGCAATTATAGTTGGTATTTTAGCTGTTAAATTAATTGCATTTTCAAAAGTTGATTTATCTTTCTTTTCAAACATTCCTAATAACGAAACAACACTTCTTAAAACTTCCATCGGATGTGAAGTTTTAGGAAAAGAATTCATCATTTTTACAATTTCCTCTGGTAACTCTCTTTTTTTTGCCAACATTGTAGTTATGAAATCGAGTTCGTTTTCGTTTGGGAGAGATCCAAACCATATCAAATAAGAAGTTTCTTCAAAGGTTGAATTTTCGATTAAATCCTCTATTTTAAATCCTCTATATACCAATTCACCCTTTTCACCATCCACATAAGAAATTGAACTAATCGCTACAGCTACACCTTCTAATCCATGCTTAACATCAAATTCAATATCCATCGTTTCACCTCCTCAAAAATAAAAAAGGCCACACTTTTTAAGTGTGGCCTTTGATTACCTTAAGATAAAGTATAACTATATACCGAACTTAAGGTGCTATAAGGCCACACCTTGGGTTCGGGTTGATTATTTAATGTATTTGTGAAATTAATATATAAATTGTTTAATTTTACCATACCAATGTCCTCCTATCATAGGAATCATAGAAGTATTTTTAAGAAATTCTAACACATAAATTATAATTTGTCAAGAGTTTTTTTACAATAATCTGTTTGTTACTTTGTTGTAATTTTATATTACCATTTATAATCAATCATCCATTTTTGTTTCAATTGTTCAAATGTTCCATCTGTCTTTAAATATTCAATAACTGTATTTAACCATAAAAGTAAGTCAATATCTTCTTTTTTTACTGCTATTCCAAGATTTTCTTTTGTTAAAAGAGAACTATCCATTTTTATTAAAGGATATTTTTTTACAAGATTACCATAGTATAAATCATCAAAAATCATAGCATCCGCTTTTTTAGTAATTAATTGATAAGCTGCAGCATCAACTGTTTCAAAAGTTAAAATTTTAGCTTTTGGGAAAAATTTTCTTGCTGCTATTTCACCTGTTGATCCTAACTGAACTGCTATTTTTACTTTTTCTCCCATTTCACTAACTTTTTTTATGCTTAATCCATCAGGATATTTTTTTGAATTATACATTAATGCTTGACCGGTTTGATAATAAGGTATAGTAAAATTCACTTTTAAAGCTCTTTCAGGTGTTATAGTCATAGCTGCTAATATAATATCAAATTTATTTGTCATTAATGCAGGTATAATACCATCCCAATTAGTAATAACAAATTTAACTTTCACGCCTAACAATTCAGCTAAAATTTTAGCGAATTCAATATCGTGTCCTATTCTTTTACCGTTTTCATTAATACCGTAAAAAGGGGCGTAGGCAGGGTCTTGTCCAATTAATAAAACACCACGTTTTTGAATTTCCTCAATTTTACCACCAAAAATTACAACGGAAAAAATAACAATACTTAATACAACCAATAACTTTTTCATAATATCTACCTCCTAAATAAAATTTATTTTGTAATAAAAAAAGACCACACCAGATTATGGTGCGGCCTCTGAGTTCCCTCGAGCATGAGAACTCAAGGTGTTAGCATGAGGCCACACCTTAAATGATGATGATTTAATATTAAATTAGAAATATTAATGTTTAAACTAAATTTTGTCATAGCTATCACTCCATATTAAATTTTATTATTAAGCAATTTCATATTTTAATTCTGTTTTAAAGAAAGTATCAGGATCCATATTTTCCAAAATCTTTCCATTTTTCATAAATATAATTCTATCTCCAGCTTTTTTAGCAAAATCAACCTCATGAGTAACTACTAACATCGTTTTTCCCATTTTTGATAATTCCACCATAGTTTCTTTTACTTCATATACTAAACTTGGATCAAGAGCTGATGTAGGTTCATCAAATAATATTATTTCTGGATCCATAGCCAATGCTCTTGCTATACCTGCTCTTTGCTGTTGCCCACCAGATAATTGCGAAGGGAAATTGTATGCCTTATCTTGTAAATGGACTTTCTCTAAAACATCAAGAGCAATTTTATAAGCTTCTTCTTTTTTTATTTTTTTAGTTCTAATTAATCCTAAAGATATGTTATCAATTATTTTCAAATGTGGAAAAAGATTATGTTGTTGGAAAACAAATCCTATTTTTTGAACCAATGTTTTTCTAGTATAGTCAAGTATATTTTTTTCTTCTAAAATAATAAGCCCTTTTTGATAGTTTTCTAACCCAGCAATACATCGTAACAAAGTTGATTTTCCAGATCCGGAAGGTCCCATTATTACCAATACTTCACCTTTTGTTACACTTAGATTTACACCTTTTAAGACTTCTAAATTCCCAAAACTTTTTTCTAAATTCTTTATTTCGATCATACTATTGCAAACCTCCTTTCAAAGAATTTACCTAATAATTGCAACAACGCAGTTATTGTAAAATAGAAAACAGCTACCGTTATATATGATTCAAATGAGGCAAAAGAAGAAGTAGCTATTTGTCTTCCTACCATTGTTAATTCTTGTAAAGCAATAACGGATGCAAGAGAGCTGTCCTTAACCAAACTAATGAATTGACCCGTTAATGCAGGTAAAGTTGTTCTAAAAGCTTGAGGCAATAATATATCAATATATAAATAAAACGTACTTAGTCCTATTGTTTTCGCTGCATCAACCTGTCCTTTTGGTACAGCTTCTATACCACCTCTAATAATCTCAGAAACATATGCTCCTTCGAACAAAGACAACGATATTATCGCACCAACCATTGCACTAATTTCTATCATTGATCCTATACCATAATATACTATTAATATAATTACTAATAATGGAATATTCCTAAAAATAGTTGTATATGTGTTAGCCAATTCTTTTAGAATCTGGTATTTGGAGGTTTTCATGACTCCAAATACCATTCCAATAACTAAAGCAAAAAAAATTGAAAAAACAGATATTTTCAAGGTCATATAAAAACCTTCTAAATATAAATTCATATATTTAAAAGGGACTTTCTGCCAATTAAATGGATAAGTTTTTGACATTTCAAAATAAAAGATAAATAGTATGAGTATTAATAAAGCATAAGCTATGAATTTTTGTAGATAATTTTTATTCAATTTATTCACCCCAATCGTAGTCTACCATCCATTTTTGTTTTAATTCATCTAAAGTTCCATCAGTTTTTTTACATTCTATAAAAGTATTTAGCCATAATAATAAATCAATATTTTCTTTTTTTACTGCTATACCTAACTTTTCTTTATTTAACAATTTGCCAATAGTTTTTATTGAACTATATTTTTTAGAAATTGAACCATAATATAATTCATCAAAAATCAGAACATCGGCTTTTTTAGTTATTATTTGATAAGCAGCTGCATCAACAGTTTCAAAGGTTAATATTTGAGATTCTGGGAAAAATTTTCTTGCCGCAAATTCTCCTGTTGTTCCTAATTGAACAGCTATTTTTGCTTTTTTACCCATTTTTTGAGTTCATCTTCTGTTATTCCATTAGGATATTTTTGTGTATTATAAAAAATCGTTTGACCTGTTTCATAATATGATGTTGTAAAATTAACTTTTAATGCCCTTTCAGGCGTTATTGTCATACCAGCTAATACAAAATCAAATTTATCTGCTAATAGTGCTGGAATAATACCATCCCAATTTGTAATAACAAACTTGACTTTAACTCCAAGTACTTCCGCCATCATTTTTGCCAAATCAATTTCATATCCAATTCTTTCTCCCTTTGTATTCACACCATAAAATGGTGCATAAGCAGGATCTTGACCAACCAATAAAACACCGCGTTTCTGAATTTCCTCAATTTTTCCACCAAAAATTGCAATAGAAAAAATAACCATACTCAATACAACCAATAACTTTTTCATAATATCTACCTCCTTGAAATAATTTCTTTAATAATAAAAAAGGCCACACCAGATTATGGTGTGGCCTCTGATTTCCCTTGAGTATGACAACTCAAGGTGTCAGCCTGAGGCCACACCTTGAGTGATGTCTTAATATTATATTTGAATTAATATTATTAATATTATTTGAATAATTTTTATTCATAATATCTCCTCCTAAAATTTTCTTTATTATAACATAATTTTTCTTTTGAGTCAATAGGGCTAAATTTATTAATTTATATGTAATTAAATTGTAATTTTGCTTTTGCTGCGAAAAAATGTTATAATTACAATACAGAAAAAATTACAGGAGGGGATACAATGATTTCTAAAACCATGGAAAATGCATTAAACAAACAAATAAATGAAGAATTGTTTTCTGCTTATTTATATTTATCAATGGCTGCCTATTTTGAAGAAATTGGTTTAAAAGGCTTTTCAAATTGGATGAGAGTTCAATATGAAGAAGAAACATTTCATGCAATGAAAATCTATGACTATTTATTATCAAGAGGAGGAAAAGTTGTTCTTCAAGCTATTAAAGAACCTCAAAAGAATTGGGAATCACCATTAGATGTATTTAAAGCTACACTTAAACATGAACAACATATAACAAAATGCATAAATGATTTAATCGATATTGCAGAAAAGGAACACGATAGAGCTACATTTAATTTCTTGCAATGGTATATTGATGAACAAGTTGAAGAAGAAGCTAATGATGAAGAAATTATACGCAAACTAGAATTAATAAAAGATAATCCAAATGCTTTATTTATGTTAGATAGAGAATTGGCATCGAGAGTATTTAATAAGCCAACATTAAAGTAGTTAGTAAAAAAGCTAAGCCTTAAATGGCTTAGCTTTTTATTGTGTATATTTTTCTAAATATGGAGGAATTCCATTATTGGAAATTATATTTGAATAAATTTTACCGCTGGATCTAATATGGAATTTTATATTTTCATAGTCATATTCATATAATCCATATTTAGCAGAAAAGCCATTTTCCCATTCAAACAGATCGAATATAGTTTTATGATGAAAACCAAAAATTTTAACATGCTTTCTTAATGCATCATATATATTTGTTAATACTTTTATTAAAATGTCGATCTATATATATCATTTTCATCTGCAATGCCTGTAGATAATATTAATATAGGCTTATCATATACTTTTAGTTTTAATAAATTTCTTAGTATTTCGTCAGGATCAATGTTTTTACCTATATCATCCTTTTGAATAGGTTTTCCTTTATTAAAGTTATTATCTCCATCATAACTAATAGAAAGAAAATCAATATATTTCAATATATTATTTTTCCTATATTCTATTTCTTCATATGCTATATTTTTTGCTAGTGAAATTTTTGAATATTTGTTTTCTTTTTTTATCATTAAATAAATTTGCTTATGCAAATTATAAACATTATTTATAAAAATTTCTTTTTTCTCAATATTCCTACTATAAAAAGGAAAGCTTTTTTCTTCCAATGTTTTTTTTATAACTTTACCTGGTTCAAAAAACGTTATATAATAATCCACAATGTTACCTATATATTTTAACAATAATTCAATATATTCCAAAAAAACTTAAAATTTTCTTCTTTACTAAAACCACCTTTTTCTTCAAACCATATTGGTAATGTATAATAATTTAAAATCAATATGGGTTCTATACCTTCCTTTTTTAAATTAAGAATAAAATTTTTATAACTTTCCAACTTTTTATAATTAACAAATCCCATTTCTGGAATTATTTTGGACCATTCCAATGAAAAAGACAAAGAATTATAGCCTATTTCTTTTGAAAGTTTAAATATTTCATTAAATAAATTTTTATTAATATTATTCAAAATATTCAAACCAGTGCCATCTTTTATATGACCTTTTTCCTGCCAAATATCCCAATTGGTTTTATTATTCATTTTTTCAATTTGATAAGAAGAAAATGTACTTCCCCACATAAAACCTTTTGGAAAAGAAATATTTTTTTCCATCTATATCCCCATTTATTCATTTGTTATACCAAAAGCTTTCAGAATAACTCTCTTATTTCTCTGACCATCAAATTCAGCATAAAATATTTCTTGCCATGGACCTAAATCCAAATCACCATCCGTTATTGGCACCATTATTTGATGATGCATAATAAGATTTTTTAAATGTGCATGTCCATTTATTTCACCTGTTCTATGATGTTTATATGGATAATTTTGTGGAGCTAGCTTTTCTAACCATTCTTTTATATCTTCTATTAGTCCTGATTCATAGTCATTAATATATACAGCCGCTGTTAAATGCATAGCTGAAACCATTACATAACCATCAATAATTCTAGATTCTTTAACAAACTCTCTTATCTTTTCAGTGATATGGATTATTTCAATAGATTTTTCAGTATTAAACCATAAATACTTCGTAACACTTTTTACTTTATTCCCAATAACTTCCTTATCTAACGACATTTTCTCCCCCTAAAATTTAGGTTTTTCTCTCATCGTTTTTATACTAATTTTTTCAAAAAATCTTAAAATTTTTGTAAAAAATCTTTCTTTATTTGATAAGGGTTTTACTTTTATTGTATAAAACCCAATTCTATTTCCTGCAATTATATCAGTAAAAAGTTGATCCCTATTAACGCTATATGAGTTGGTTCAATTCCTAATTCTTTAATTCTCTTTCTTATTCTAAATGCAAAAGGTTTTAATGAATATCCCATTACTTTAACATTATATTTTGCTAATTGCTTTTTTATTCCATCAAATCTATATTCTTTACCGTTTGAGGCAATCATAATCTTGAAATCTTTTGATATTTTTTCAAATAAATTCATTATTTCTTCAGGTAATTCTTTAGAACGCCATGTTGTTAAAGTATTATCAAAATCAAATATCAATAATTGATAATGTTTATTTTTTAGCTTTTTATAGTCTATATCAAAAACAGAATCAGCAAATTCATTTGGAACAGCCAAATCCATTACTCTAAACAACCACCCTAAAGTATAAAAAAAAACAAAATAAATTAACTTAGAAATAAAAGCAGTAAATTTTTTATATGCTGAATCAATTTCATATGTATAAGGATTAACCAATATTGTATATAACCCATTCTTATTACCAACCAAAATATCAGTAAAAAATAAATCTCCAATCAATACTGTTTTACCTGGTTGAGAATCCAAATCTTCTAATACTTTTTTTAATTTTTTAGAAAAGGGTTTTTTCATTCGCCAATAAATTTTTACTTTTCCAAAGGTTTTTTCTTCAACATTTTTTATTCTTTTTTTAGGCCCATTAGAAACAACTGCTAATTTAAATCCTAAATTATGTAATTCATTAAAAAGAAACAGAGTTTTTTCATCTATCTGTTGTTTCCATGGCGCTAAAGTAAAATCATAATCGAATAGAATTGTAGTAAAACCTAACTTTTTAAGTTTTGTATAATCAACATCAAAAATTGTTGAATGATGTTCATAAGGTATAGGTATATATTTATAAAAATTCTTTTTAGACTTTTCCGTCGTTGGGTTCAACCCTTACAACCTCCAAATCTGTCATTTCTTTTAATGAATTTATTAATTTCAATGATTCGTTTAATGTATCTTTAGGGCATATTATCTTCATTAAATTATTTTCAATGACATTTCTTACATTCATTAAATTATCAACTGATTCCAATAAATACGTGACGAGATGAATATCTTCTCTTTTTACCTTTACATATACATCATACTCTAACACTTCTTGCTGCATTAAATCACCCTTTCACAAATTCTTTTTATATATCAAAACATATTTTACATTAGATTTCTTAAAAGTTTTTTACAAAAGTTCTGCAGCTTTAGTAGCTAATTCTGACCTTTCACCTTTTAATAAATAAATATGAGCAGCTAAATCAGAATCTTTAAATTTCGAAGAAACATAGGTTAAACCATTTGAAGAAAAACCTAAATATGGATTATCTATTTGAAAAGGGTCTCCTGTCAATATTATCTTAGTATTTTCTCCTACTCTTGTTATTATAGTTTTTATTTCATGAGGAGTCAAATTTTGTGCCTCATCTATTATCATATATTGTTCTGGTATTGATCTTCCTCTAATGTATGACAATACTTCTATTTCCAATATATCTTTTTTTCAAGGTATTCATTTGGTTTTTACCTTTTCCTGAAATAAAAATTCAAGATTGTCATAAATTGGTTGTAACCATGGCTTCATTTTTTCAGCAATAGAACCAGGAAGAAACCCTATATCTTTTCCAACCGGAACCACAGGTTTAGATACCAATAACTTCTTATATTTTTTTTCATCAAGAACTTTATACAAGCCAATTGCAAGAGCCAATAATGTTTTTCCTGTACCAGCACTTCCACAAGTGTAACAAGAGGAATTTCATCATTAAGCAAAGCATCAAAAGCAAATATTTGTTCTCTATTTCTTGGATTAATACCAAAAACTTCTGTAAAATATGATACATTTAATTTAACCAATGATTTTTCTTTTTTGAATATCTATAATAATTACCCTCATTTAAATCAAAATAAGTATTTGGAGATGGTTCCTCCTCAAAATCTAACAAATTATAATTTATCTTATCTTTTTCTATTAGCTTCTTATCTACTTTCATGTCTATAAATCCCGGAAAATAATTTTCATATTCTACTCTGTCGGTTAAATAATCCTGCGCTATAATTCCTACTGCCTCTGCTTTTATTCTTAAATTCAAATCTTTTGTAACCAAAAATGTAGGAATATTGCTTTCTTTTTTTAATTCTATTGCATATAATAAAATCCAATCATCCATTTTTCTCCCCAAATATTGCGGAATATGAATACCATTTTTTTCCAGCGTTGATATTTTCAAAATACCTCCATTTTCTAATTTTATTCCTTCTCTCAAACTTCCCTGTTTTCTTAAATTATCTAAAATCCTATTTACTTCACGAGCTGCAGCACCTGTTCTTTCACCTCTTGTTTTTAAATTATCTATTTCTTCAAGTACAGGAAATGGAATAATTACATTGTTATCCTGAAAATTAAACATAGCTTTTGGATCATGAATTAATACATTAGTATCAAGAACAAAATTTTTTACCATACTATCCCCTCCATTTTTTTATAAAATCACCCAAATTTTTTAGTCCAAATTTTTTTATAAATATTAAAAACAATTTAGCCGTCATTAAAGCATCTTCATAAGCTCTATGTGATCTCCCTACATAAATATTAAATTTTTTGGAAAGAGATTCTAGCGAATATGGACCTCTATCTAAAAGAACTTTTGCTATTTCCAGAGTATCTATATAATAATTTTCTACAGGTAATGTTCCACTTTCTTTAGCAGCAACATCTAAAAATAACATATCCATTTTTGCATTGTGAGAAACAAGTATTGTATTCGCAATATATTCCTTAAACTTTGGAAAAATTTCATTCATTGTAGGTGCATTTTCTATATCTTTATTGTTTAATTTATGAAACTGAGAACCTTCAACTGGAATCCTTATTTTTGGATTAATTAATGTATGAAATTCAAACTTTCTTTTTATTTTTCCATTGAATATGGGAATTGCAGCAATCTCAATAATTCTATCTCCAAAATCTGGTTTTAAACCTGTTGTTTCTAAATCAAAAGATACAAACACCTGTGTTTCAAGATTATGCATTATTAATACCTCCTATAATAAGTATAGCATAATTTTTTTTAACTTGCAATTTCAGTTTCAAAAAGTTATTAATTTGAATAACATTAGGTTAAATATTTCAAAATATAATTTTTTTTGGTATAATATATCGGTAAAAAATCCGCTCTTATAAAAGGGCCAAAATCGTCCGAGGAGGTGTGGTAATGAAAAGGATTTATGAAGTAATGTTTATCGTTTCTCCAGAGTTATCTGAAGAAGCTAGAAACAACGAAGTAGAAAAGGTAAAAAGTTGGGTTGAAGAAAAAGTTGAAGGAGAAATCCAACACTGGGAAAGATGGGGCATGAGAAAATTAGCCTACAGAACCCATCAAGGTTATACCGAAGGTGATTACACATGGGTATTTTTAAAGCAGAACCTGATAAAGTAAACGAGTTAGATGGACTTTTTAGAATTAACAGTCAAAATACTTTCAGATGGCAAGTATTTAGAAGAGAAGATTTAGAAAAAGCTGAAAAAAACAAAGAAAAAAAAGCCGCTGAAAATCAAGAAGTTGTTGTTGAAGAACCTGTAAATTCTGAAGAATGATAGGGATGAAACTATGAGTTATTCATTTAATAGAGTTATTTTAGTGGGAAGACTTACCCGCGACCCCGAGGTTAGAATGACTACTTCAGGGATAAAGTAGCTAATTTTACGTTAGCTGTAGACAGACCAAACTGGAATAATGATTATAATGGTCAAAAAACTGATTTTATTAGAATTGTTGTGTTTGGTAAAAAAGCCGAATTTGCTGAGAATTATTTGAAAAAAGGTGTTTTAATTCTCGTAGAAGGTGCTTTAAGAATAAATAGTTGGAGAGATCAAAATAATAACTATAAAGAAAGAGCAGAAGTTTCTGCATCAAGTATTCAGTTTATGGAATCAAAAGCAAGTAGAGATGCTTATATAACTGATAATTTTGAAAACAACTCTCAAATTGAAGTTGTTGAACCGAATATCGATGAAGTATCAGATGATTTAGACGATTTTTCTAATGATGATTTTCCGCAATTTTTCCCAATTGATGATGATGCGGAAGATGATACTCCACCAAATTTTTAGGAGGTGAATATTATGGCATTTAACAGAAGACCAAGAAGAGTTAAAAAATGTAAATTATGTTCAATGAAAGTTGAATATATTGATTATAAAAATACAGATTTATTAAAGGATTTCATTAATGAAAAAGGTAAAATTATTCCAAAAAGATTAAACGGTAATTGCTCCAAACATCAAAGAATGGTTAAAACAGCTATTAAAAGAGCTAGACAGATGGCTTTATTACCTTTCATAAACGATTAATCAAAAGGAGGCTTTGCCTCCTTTTTTTATATATCGATGTTTTAAAATTTATACGTTAAATTTTTAAAGTAATTATGGTATACTTAGTATATAAAATAAAAGTATTTTATGGAGGTTGAAAATATGAAAGTTATGTTATTGAAAGATGTTGCTAAAGTTGGTAAAAAAGGAGAAATTGTTAAAGTTTCTGATGGATACGGAAGAAATTATTTAATACCAAGAGGATTAGCTATTGAAGCTAAAGAAGGAGAAATCAAACATGTAAAAAAATTCAGGAAGTAAAAAATGAAGTTAAACAAAAAAGGAAAGAAAAAAATGAAAAACTTTTAAAAAAATTACAGGAAAGAATTTATAAAATAAAGATCAAATCTGGTGCAAATGGTAAATTATTTGGTTCTATCACAGCAAATGATATTGCTAAATTAATAAAAGAATCCACAAATATAGATTTTGATAAAAGATGGTTTGCAGAAAAAGTTAGTATTAAAGAAATTGGTTTATATACTTTAAAAGTCAAATTACCTGAAGGAGTCAAAGGAGAAATTAAGTTAAAAGTTGAACCTTTAGAATAATGGATGGTGAATATTTTGGAATTTATAATTCGTTCAAAAGCATTATATACAACATGGATATATTATAAACCAGATAGATTATTATTTGATATAGGGGAAGGAATTAGCGCATCTCTGGGAAATAAGATTTATAGTATAGAAAAAATTTTTATTTCACATTCTCACGTTGATCATATTGCTGGATTATGGGGATTTATTAATACTCGAAATAACGCGATGGGAGTCGTGAAAAAAATTTAGAAATATATTATCCTAAAGGCTCAAAAAATATAGAAGAGTATTTGAACTTCATTAAAGGTATGAATAAATATTTAAGATTCAAACTAATTACCCGTGGAATTGAACACGAAGATATTGTTCCATTAAAAAACAACAGATTTTTAAAAGCATTTAAAACACGCCATACTCCTGGTGAAAAATCATTGGGATTTCAAATTCTTGAAAAAAGAAAGAAATTAAAAAATATATATAGTGATTTATCTGGAGAAGAAATCAAAAACCTTATTTCAGAAATAGGCAAAGAAAATGTAATTGAAGAATATATAAAAAAAATCATTACTATCAGTGGTGATTCTTTACCAGTATCTCCTGATATTATAGAAGATTCTGATACTTTAATTCATGAATGCACTTTTATAAAAGAATCTGACAGAAAATTAAGAAATCACACTTCTTTAAATGAAATAAAAAAATTATTAAAGTCTGTACATCCTAAAAGAGTTATTTTATATCATATTTCCAGTAGATACAATAGATTAATCAACAAAGTTAAAAGGGAATTGAATGAAAATTTTAGCGATATAGATTTTCACATTGTCCATCCTGAAGAGATTTCTATTATTTAGATAAATGAGAGGGGGATATTATGCTGGAATGGCAATTTTGGATAATATTGGGGATTATCTTTATAATTCTCGAAATTATTACACCAACTTTTTTCTTTTTTGGTTTGGATTAAGTGCATTTATAACTTCAATTTTAGGAATATTCATCACTAATAAAATTATTACATCTATTGTTTTTATTATTTTATCTACTATTTTCTGGCTATTTTCAAGAAAAATTGTAAAAAAATGGTTAAAACCTGTTCAAAACAAAAATTTTCATCTTGATGAATTAATCGGAAAAGTTGGTATTGCTCTTACAGATTTTGATAAAGAAAATCCCGGAATAGTAAAAGTATTTAGTGAAGAATGGAGAGCATATTCAGAAAATGAAAAAATAAAAAAAGGGACAAAGTTGTTATTTTAAAAAGAACTTCGAATACTTTAATTGTAAAAAAACAACTTTAAGGAGGGGATATTATGTATTTATTGGGTATTATAACGCTATTTATACTTATTTTAGCTGCTACAAGTTTAAAAATTATTAGACCTTATGAAAAAGGATTAATCGAAAGATTGGGAAAATTTCATAGAGAAGCGCAACCGGGATTGCAATTTATTGTTCCTTTTTTGGATAGAATGATAAAAGTCGATATGAGAGAGCGTGTAATTGATGTTCCACCACAGGAAGTTATCACCAAAGATAATGTTATTGTTACTGTAGATGCTGTAATTTATTATGAAGTAACAGAAGCTTTTAGAGTTATATATAATGTAAGTAATTTTGAAGTTGCTGCTATAAAATTAGCTCAAACTAATTTAAGGAACGTTATTGGTGAATTGGAATTAGATCAGACTTTAACCTCAAGAGAAATGATAAATACCAGATTAAGAGAAGTATTAGATGAAGCTACTGATAAATGGGGAGTTAAAGTTACAAGAGTTGAAATTAAAAAAATTGATCCTCCAAATGATATTATGGAAGCTATGAGTAAACAAATGAAAGCTGAAAGAATGAAAAGAGCGGCTATTTTAGAAGCTGAAGGATACAAACAGGCAGCTATATTAAGAGCAGAAGGTGATAAAAGATCTGCAATTTTAAAAGCAGAAGGTCAAGCAGAATCCGTTAAAAGAGTTGCTGAAGCACAAAATATAAATATGAAGTTGAAGCAGAGGGACAGGCACACGCTATTATAAATGTATTTAATGCTATTCATGAAGGAAAACCTACTACAGATCTTTTAAGAGTAAAATACTTAGAAGCCTTAAAAGAAATGGCAAATGGGAAAGCCTCAAAACTGTTTATACCTTATGATGTTATCGGTGTTCTTGGTTCGGTAGCTACTTTATTTGAAGCAAATTCTGTGAAAAAAGATATGATGAGTGAAGAAAAAGGGAAGGAGAAATAAATCAATGTTCTATTTTTGGTATCTTATTTTTGAATGCTTTATAGCTTCTTTTCTGGCATTTTTTATTGCACAATATTATATAATTACAAATAAAAGATTTCCATATATTTTTGAATTAATGAATATCTATAATTTTATAACTATAATTTTAATAATAAAAATGTTCAGTGCTGACTATGTAAAGATTACTAATTTCCTATTATTTATCTCTTTAATATTATTTTATGTACGATCCTATCTAACTGCTAAGGATAAATTTGATAGCAGATTCAGATCCATGATTCTTTCATTTGGTTACACAAGAGAATCTTATTTTTATAAATTCTTAATGAAAAGGATTTTAGTTAGAGGTTTAGAAGGTTTTTCATTTTCAATTGCATTAATCTTACTTGTAAATAAAATTCCATTCTGGATTAGTTTAAAAAATAATTTAAATGAATTTTTTTATATTATCTTATTCTTAATTGGTGCTGGAATAGTAAAATCCACAAATTTCGGGAAAATATCAAGAGTATAAATATAAGCGACCTTAATTCTGGGTCGCTTATATTTTTTCTCTTTGAACCTTATACCACTTTTTTTCTTTTCTATTTAAATCAAAAAATGCATTTAACAGCACTATATACTCGAAAACTATCATTAATGGAGTCGTTATGAAGATATTAATTATAAGCTTATATAATTTACCTGTCTTTACTGTTGTTAACAATGCTGAACCAATACTTAATCCCCATACGATACTAAAAAAGTTTTTTAGCAAAAAGAACCCAACACGTAAATTTTTAAATAAAATAATAACTGAAATAATTGGAAAGGTCATCAGGATAAGAAGCAATAAATTAATAAAAAAAATATCAAAATTTTTATATTTCAATGCTTTCACTAATTCCTCAATTCCCCCGGTATACCATCTTTTATGCTGATAAAAAAGATCTTTAAAATTAGAAACATATTGTATTTTTGTTTTAGGCGAAACAATAAATATTTGATTAATTTTTTTTAGATTTAATTTTATAGCCATGTGTACATCATCTACTAATGTCGCATTATCTAATGGCAAAACAACTTTTAATATATTTTTTCTAATAAATACTCCGTTACCCATAAAAACTGCTTTTGAAAAAATATTAGAATATAAAATATTTCTACTAAATTCAAAGTATATTTCTTGATAATCAAAAATTATTTTTTCTTTATAATTGTATGCTTCAAAATCTATGTAGATTATGTTTATATTTGAGTTATAAAAATATTTGATATGTTCTTCTAAAAAATCTTCATCTATCAATGTATCAGCATCTAAAAATAGCACTATATCTCCTGTAATATGTTCAAATGCTTCGTTAATAGATTGAGATTTTCCTTTTTCACCTTTCTTTTTCACGATTTTAATATTAGTATATATATTTTTTAATTCTTTTAATATGTCATATGTTCTATCAGTTGAATTATCATCAATAATTATTATTTCAAAATTTTTATAACTATTTTTCTCTATACTCTCTATACTTTTCTTAATAACATTCTCTTCGTTATAAACAGGTATAATAATCGAAATTTTTAAATTTGACTTAGAAATTTTTTTTATATCTTTTTTACTTATAAAAGTTCTATAAAGGTTGAGATATTTCCCCAACAATTGAAATATCATTGAAAATACAATAGAAAAAAGTAAAATATACATTATCTCTCTCCTTATAAAAAATGGTGGGTGCTGCAGGGATCGAACCTGCGACCTCTTCCGCGTCAAGGAAGCGCTCTCCCACTGAGCTAAGCACCCACTACCTGCAATATTTTATCATAAATTCTATTTTTTGTCAATATTTAAAAGACTCTTATAAACATTAAGTATTTTGTTTACTGAAACCTCTATAGAATAATTTTCTTTCACAAAATCAATTGCATTTTTTGATAACTTTTCATATAACTTTTTATCCCTCAAAACTTTTATAATTTCATGTGCAAAATCATCTTCATTTAATTCTTCTAGCATAATTCCACCAGCATTTTCATGATTCAATAAATCATACACTCCCATTTTTCCCAACGCTACTACTGGAGTACCCGCAGCCATTGCTTCCAATACCACTAATCCCTGAGTTTCCGTATAAGATGCAAAAATAAATAAATCCGCTTGTTTATATGCATCTAAAACTTTATTCCTTGGTTGCCCACCTGTAAATATAACTTTATCATGTAGATTCATTTCAACAACTAACTCTTCCAATTTATTTCTTTCTACACCATCTCCAACAATAATTAATTTAATATTTTTCTCATCATATGAAACTTTATGAAAAACTTTTATTAAGAAATCGATATTTTTTTCAGGTCCAAGTCTTCCCACAAATAACAAAATTTTTTCTTCTGGAAGAATATCATATTCTTCTTTTATATTCCATTCTATTTTTTGTTAAATTTCTCAGTATCAATACCTGTAGGTATAACCACTACATGCTCGTCTGGAACACCATAACTTACTAAAAGCTCTTTTATATTTTGTGTTGGAGAAATCACTTTATCCAGTTTCAAACACCAATTTTTTATTATTCTTTGTGTTTGTTTTAACGTCGGCCTTATAATTAAAGGTAAGTAATTTCTATAATATTCATACATTGTATGATGAGTCCCAACATGCTTAATTTTCAATAATTTAGACATAAATTCAGCAAATATCCCATAGAAAATGGATCTTGAGAATGAATTATATCAAGACCTAAATCTCTTATTTTAAAAATATCCGTTGAAATCGGTAACGCTATCCTTTGTTCTTTTTCAAATAAAAATTTAATTGCTGGAAATTCAAAAACATTTTTCTCATTTCTCTTGTAATCTTTAGAATATTTAGGTACAAATAAATATACATTATGCCCTAATTTTTCCATTTCTTCTTTATATAACTTAACTGCTGTAGAAACCCCATTTTTTGAGGAAAATATACGTCAGAAAATATTCCTATATTCAATACAATCTCTCCTTTTCAATAATTATTATTCTATACTTTTAAAAAAGTTTTTACGACAAATCTAAGCATCACACCAAAAAAATTTGCATATAATATGTTGCAAACCTCCACCCAATGACAGATAAAAAACACCATTTTGAATTTTAAGTATCGCTGAAAATATAAGTTGATAAGAAGCCTCTATTGTTCCACTTGCTCCTGGAGTTGGTATATAATAAACCACCATGTTTAATAACATCATTACTCCAAAAACTATAAGGAAATTATCAAAAGTATTATCTAAATTAGCATATCTTGTAAACAAGAAAAAAAGCGAAAAAGCCTGTAAAGACAAAACTACAAGATTTAATAATATATCTAAAATCATTATATGAAATTTTTCATTCCAGAGAAAGGTTATACTTTCTTTCAAATTTTTGGACCATTCCAGATATTTGTTTTTTAATTTTTGAATTCTTTTAAATTTAAAAAAATCTAAAATTTTTATTACTATATCAGAATTTATAAAAACTAATAATATTAAAATTGTTATTGTCGAAGATACTATTAGTCCCATATTTATTAAAGCAGATTCTATTGTTGTTCCATATAGTGAGTGTATAACTTTTTTATAAGAAAAAAAAGCTATGATTAAATTAAGCATCATCGCTGTAATGAAACGTGAAACAACTATATTTGTAGAATGTTCTGTACTTAACCCATGTTTATTTAAATGATAAATTTGATAAGGTTGTCCTCCTGCTGCAAAAGGAGTAATTGAAGAAAAAAATAAACCCATAACATTATTATAAAATAAATTAAAAAATCGTATTTTTTTACCAAATTGTTTAATAATGATTAAATATCTTAGAGAATCAACTATATATCCCATAAAATATATAAAAAACACACTAATAATATCATAAACGTTAATTTTCTTTATTTCTCTTAAAAAACTGGTCTTGTAAAATTTTTCTATAAATAAAATAACAAGCAATCCTATAACAATTGAAGAAATAAGCCCTATTATATTATTATATTTCTTTTTCATAAATCTCACCATATATATTTTTTAATTTAATTCCAATATTTTTTAAATCTCTTTCTTCGGCTATTTTTCTGCCATTTTCTACCATTTTTTTTACATCGACTTTATTATTTATAATCAGATCAATATTTTTTATAAATCTTCTATTGTCTGAGATTTTAAACAATTTTCTTTATGAGATAACCAGTTTTTATAGACTGGTATATTTCTTATTATTAAAGGTGTTTTTGATGACAATGCTTCTAATACAACAATCCCTTCATTTTCTTCATAACTTGGAAACAAAAAAATATTTGCTTCACAAAATGCTGAAATTAGCATTTCATCAGATACAAAACCTGGAAATTTTAAATTTGATAATTTATGATTTAATATTTTTTTTATTTTTTCGGAATGATGTTTAATTTTGCACCTAACCAAACAAAGTCATATTGTGGCAATCTTTTTGCTAAATTATAAAAATCTATAATTCCTTTCCTTTCAAATGGTAATCCAACAGATAATATTAATGGTTTAGTTATATTAAAAGTTTGTCTAAACAATTTTTTTATATTTTTATCACAATTAAATTTATTTGTATCAACACCATTTGAAACCACTTTTATTTCATTATTAATCCCATAAGACAGTACTACATTTTTTGTATATTCGGAAGGTGAAATCAACATATCTGCTTTAGAATACATTCTAATTAATCTTCTTTTTATAAAAGGTGCTAAATGATTACTTAAAAGGAAACTGTTTTTAAAATCTTCATATGTTGTGTGAGTGTGAACTATAACCTTTTTGCCTTTTTTCTTTGAACTAATTAATATTTTCTCGCTTAAAACACCTATTGTATTAATATGTGCTATATCATAATAATCACCTGGATTTAAAGTATAATCAACACCAGCTAATTCCAACGCCCTCATTTGATGTTCTAATGCTTTTCCCACACCAGATTTTTTAAATAAGCTTTTCCCTTCAGAAAATAGTAATACTTTCATTTTTACCTCCTACATAAATTTTAATGTCCCATCTGCTCTTAATGTCGCTATATTTGATTTAAATAAGTAATCTATTAATTCACTATCTTTTTTATCATTCATTCTAAATAATTCTTTTATTTCCTCTATCTTCAATTGTGATTGATTCAAAATATTTTTACCATATTTTTTTATCATAAAGTTTAATTTTTCCTCAAAAGATAATGGCGAATGCCAGTATCGCTCAAAATCAAGTCTTTTTATCAAATTTTTTACAATTTTCAGCCCAAATGTCGGATTGCTAATTACTAACTCATCTAAATTACTTTTTTCTATTTTTATCACTTGCAAAGGTGTAGACGTAAAAACAGTCGCTGTTCTTCGGATTTCTTTAAAGCAAGCTATTTCTCCAACCACTTCTTCATTTGATAAAATAGCAAGTAATCTTTCACCAGATTCGTCGAATTGCGAAACTCTTACATTTCCGGTCAATATCATAAAAGCCCAATCTCCTTCTTCGCCTTCATAAAATAAAACAGTATTTGATGGTATTAAATATCCACTCTTTAAATAAGTCACAAGAGGTTTGGATAATGGAGTATTTGTTATAACACTTTCAAAAACCATGAATGAAAGGAGTTCTTTAACAAATGGATACTTTTCTTTTAATGTCTTTTCAAGATAATATTTTTTATCTGGAGAAATTAAAATCATACATAAGTACTTCCAAATTTCTATTTCAGCCTGAAAGTATATATCAAAATTGGTGTATTGAATTTTTTTAAATTCATTCAATGATTCCTTTATTTTTCCTTTATTAAATAACCATCTGGCTTTGGTATAAAGTCTAAAATGCTCATCTTCAATATGATAAAAAAGTTTTCTTCTACTTATTTTTAAATATTTTTTAGACAATTCCTCTTTTGTAAGATTTTTATCTTTTATATTTTCTTTATTATTTTTATCTTTTTTCAGCGAACCGTATATTTTCTTATTTAAAGCTATTATTTTAAGGATATATTTCTTTATCAAATGAATAATCAAATTGGAATTTGAGAGTAAAAATTTTTCTGCCAATTCATTTTCAATTAAAACAATCCTACTATTTTCTATAATTCTTATTGATTCAAAAGATTTAGTATTAGGAACTATCATTTCAGCACCAAATATTCCTTTACTTTCAATTGATGAATAATTGCAGAAATTAGAGAAAGTTTCTACTTTTCCCTCTTTTAGTAATATTAATTCTTTAATATATTCTCCCTCATTTACTAATATTCTATCAGGTGCATATAAAATTTCTCTCACAAAAATCACTTCCATTTACATATAGTCATTTAAAATAAAGCGTTCCATCTGGTCGCAACGTTGCTATTTTATTTTCAACGAGTTCTGCAAAAAAATCATTTATATCTTCTTTAATACAGAATAAATTCAAAAATTGTTTTGGAGTTAACCGTAAGCGATTTAATCTTTCAATAGAATATTTTTCATTAACAGAGAAGCTTTTGAAATCAAATCATGCTGATTTAACAAATTTTTTGAAAATCTACTCTATATATAAGTGCTTTCAATATATTTTTACCCAACAAATAGCTTTCTTCAATTAAATTTTCAAAATTTTCGGAATCAATTAAAATCATTTGTAATGGTGTTTTAGTAAAAACAGTTGCTGTCCTTTTTATGCTCTGCAAAACTGCAATTTCACCTACAATTTCTCCTTCTGTTAATATATTTAACAGAATTTCTGTATTATTTTCAATAAATCGTGAAACATAAATATTACCACTTAAAATTAAAAAAGACCAATCTCCTTCTTCACCTTCATAAAATAAAACAGTATTACCTGGAATCAAATATCCTTTTTTAAAGTATGTTATATATGTTTTTTCTAATTCATTTTCCTTTAAAATATTTTTTAGTATTTTAAAGGAAAATAAGGATTCTAAAAAATCATATTTGTATTTAATCTTTTCAAATAACTCATTAGCCTTTTTTTTATCTAAAAAAAACATACAATATATTTTCCATATATCAATTTCTGCTTTAAAAAAAGAATCTTTTATCTCATTCAAATCTATTTTATTAAGGATATCTAACGCATCTTCTATTTCTTTTTCCAATATTTTTTCCCTTGCAAAAATATAATTTTGAATAAACTTATCTTTAAAATAATTCCAATTATATCTATATATTTTTTTAAAAATTTTCTTTGTTTCCTGAGCTGTATATATTTTTTCTTCATGTGAGCGTAAAAATTTTGATGAAATTTTTTTATTCATATTAATAAGCATATTTATCCTTTTCTCAATAGCTAATTTTAATAGTTCTTTATTTTGAGCCAAATATTCATTTGCTTCATTTAAATCATCTATAATTAAAATTTCACTATTTCTTACATTTTTTAAAGATTCATTTGTCCTTATACCAAACAAAAATTCTTCTGAAAATATTCCTTTATTAATATATATTTTTCTATAATTACAAAAATGCGATTGACATAATAAATCGCCCTTTTTTAACACTATAAGTCCTATTGAATATTCATTTTCATCTTGAATACTTTTTTCTTCAGAAAATTTTAATTTCTCCATAAAATTCACACCCTATTAAATTATACTCTATTAATTTAACAAAATCAATATAAAAAAAGCGGGATGGTTCCCGCCTAATCGCTTATTAATTTGATGAAAAATTTTCTTTGTCTTGGTCCATCAAACTCACAAAAATATATTCCTTGCCATGTTCCCAATAATATATCATTATCTTTTATTATTACAGTTAAAGAAGGTCCAACCAATGTTGATTTAATATGTGAATCAGAATTTCCTTCAAGATGAGTAAAATAAGATTCTGATGGAATTAATTTATTTAAAAATTCCTTCATATCTCTTTTTACAGATGGATCTGCATTTTCGTTTATTGTAATGCCTGCCGTGGTATGTGGTACAAAAATTATGGCAATTCCATTTTTTATTTTACTTTCTTTTATAAAATTTCTTATAACATGGGTAATATCAATAAATTCATTTCTATGTGATGTCGAAATAAAAAATTCTTTCAACATATTCTTCACCTCATCTAAAAAAAATATTAGTCACTATAGTATAACCATTTTCATCTTTGCTGATATGAACCTTTACGTTTTTCCCATCTATTTTGGCTTTTTTTCTTACATATTCTCTGATTACTTTTGAAACTTCATTTGCATTAATATTAAAATTATATCTATCTACAACAGCAACATTGCTTTCTTCTTTCATGGAAAGATTTGATATGTTTTCTCTTCTATTACCAACAAGACTTTGCATCCTTTTTAATGCAACATCTCTACTAGCTTTCTTTTTACCAAAATTAAACCAACCCATTCATATCACCTGCCACCAAACATCTTTTGCAGGAATCCCATAAAACCTTTTCTTGAATCGTCCTTTAAAAGTGCAAAATCGTTTTCTATTGGATTTTCCTTTCCAGCAATCCTTTGTGCAATATTCATAAATATATTTGAAATTCTCGAATTATCTTCCAATGTTACTGGAACACCTTTATTAGTTGCAATAATTATTTCTTCACTATCTGGAACAACTCCTAACAACTCAACAGCCAACCCTGTTCTAATATCTTCAGGAGAAAGCATTTCGTTTTTATTTATCATATGAAGTTTCACTCTATTAACTATCAAGGAAATATTATCTTCATTAAACTTTTCATTCTCTAATAATCCTATAACTCTATCTGCATCACTTATAGCAGTCAATTCAGGTGTCGTTACAACAATAGCATGTTGTGCTGCTACAACTGCATTTTTAAAGCCCCTTTCAATACCGGCCGGAGAATCCACAATAACATAATCAAAATGTTTTGATAATTCATTTACTATCATTTTCATATCTTCAGGTGATATCATATCCTTATTTGCAATCTGAGATGATGCTAATAAATTTAATTTTTTAATCTGTTTATGTTTAACAACCGCTTCTATTGGTGATTTACCACCTTTTACAACATCTAAAATAGTATAAACAATCCTATTTTCAAGTCCTAAAACTAAATCCAGATTTTTTAATCCTATATCTGCATCAATTAAACATACATCATATCCCATTAAAGCCAGAGAAGCACCTATATTAGCGGAAACGGTTGTTTTTCCTACTCCCCCTTCCCCGAAGTAACAACAATAACTTTACTTTTTTTCATAATGCCCCTCCAAAACTTATATTTAAATTTCATTACATATTATACAACATTTTTTTAAAATATCAAAACTTATAATTCATACTTCACGGAATGCAGTATCTTCGCAAAGCGAAAGCTTTATTGAAACAAAAAAGGCCAACCGTTAAAGTTGGCCTTTAAAGTTATTCTTCAACTGAAATAGCTTGTGTTGGACAGGAATCTGCAGCGTCTTGTGCACAAGGTAAATCTGTTTCAGCTACTAATGTTTCAGCTTTACCTTCGTCATTAATTTTAAATACATCTGGACATAAATTTTCACATACTCCACATCCGATACATGCATCTTGATCAACGAATACTTTCACCCTAAACACCTCCATTTATTAAAATAACTATATGTATTATAACTCAAAAAGTCTCAAAGAATATTAAAAGAATTTAACAAATTACATATTTTTTACTATATCTACAATTTTATCCACTAATTCTAAACCTACTCTTCTTTGTGCTTCTTTAGTAGTTGCACCAATATGAGGTGTAGCTACAACCATAGGATGTTTTAGTAATTTCAATTGTAATTCTGAAGTTGGCGGTTCTTCTTCAAAAACATCTAACCCTGCACCCAATACTTTTCCATTTTCTAAATATTTTAATAATGCTTTTTCATCAATTACTCCACCACGAGCTGCATTTATAATAATTACATTATCTTTCATCATTTCAAACTCATTTTCAGAAATCAAATGTTTTGTTTTTTCATTTAAAGGAACATGTAAAGTAATAATATCTGAATTTTTAATTAGTTCTTCAAATGAAACTTGTTTTACATTATGTTCTTTTTGAACTTCTTCAGGAATTTCAAAAACATCGAATACTAGTACTTCCATATCAAATCCTGTCACTAATTTTCTAACCAATTTACCGATATGTCCAAATCCTACAATTCCTAAAGTTTTTCCACTTAATTCATAACCTTTTAATTTTTTCTTTTCCCACTTACCTTCCCTAAGAGTAACTGTTCCTGTAACAAGATGTCTGTATATAGATAATATATATCCAACAACAAGTTCAGCAACAGATAATGAATTTGCTCCAGGAGTGTTTATAACTTTTATATTGTGCTCTTTAGCAGCATCCAGGTCTACATTGTCTAATCCCATTCCTGCACGTGCAATCAATTTTAATTTTTTTCCACTTTCAATAATTTCCTTAGTAGCTTTTGTAGCACTTCTAATTATTAAAACATCAAAATCCTTAACCTTTTCTTTTAAAATATCTTTATCAAAGTGTTCTATTGTAATTTTAGCATCTGGTAAAGCTTTTTTCAATTTTTCTGTAGCTTCTTCAGCTAATGGATCATTAATATGTATCCACATATTAAACACCTTCTTTCATAAATACTTCTTGTGCTGCTTTTACGCCTGAACCTAATTCTACATCATAACCAAATTTCTTTAAAGCCATTTCTAAAGCACTAATACCAACTATAACATCGTATTTAGACATATAACCTAAATGAGCAATTCTTATTATTTTTCCTTTTAAGTGTGCTTGACCGCCAGCAAAGGTAACTCCTTCTTCATCTCTTAAATATTTTAAGATTTTTCCACCATCAACTCCTTCTGGAACTTTTACAGAGGTTAAAACATTTCCGGGCCTTTTTGCGAATAATTCTAATCCCATAGCCTGAACAGCTGCTCTTGTTGCATCTGCCATAATTCTATGTCTTTCCCAGACATTTTCAATTCCTTCTTCTTCAATCATTTGAACAGATTTAGCTAATTGATATACTAAATTTACTGGTGGTGTATAAGGAGAATCCGGGTATTTTTTCTTATATGCTTTTAAATCAAAATAATAATGATGGTTTTTATTTTCATCTATAACTTTCCATGCTTTTTCACTAACGCTAATTAATGCAATTCCAGGAGGCATCATAAATCCTTTTTGAACACCAGTAACAACAATATCTAAATTCCATTCATCCATTTTTAATGGTTGTGCTAACATACCACTGATAGCGTCTACAGCAATAATAGCATTTGTTTCTTTTACTATATCCGCAATTTCTTTTATTGGATGAATTGTACCAGTTGATGTTTCACTTAATGTTGTGAATACAGCTTTTGTATCTGGATTTTTTTCTAATAATTCTTTAATTGTTTCTGGTTTTACATACTCTCCCCATTCCAAATCAACTACAATAGGGTCAATTCCATAAGCTTTACAAATTTCCATCCATCTTTCCCCAAATTTTCCGGCAACAACCACAATAGCTTTATCTCCAGGATTTAACGTATTTGCAACTGCTGTCTCCATTGCACCAGTACCTGATGAAGATAGAATAAAAACGGGATTTTTTGTTTGGAAAATATATTGTGCCCCATCTAAAGCAATTTTTTGAATTTCTAAATACTGAGGTGTTCTGTGATGAATAGTATCTTTAGCTCCTTCTAAAAGTAAGTCAATTGGAACTGGTGTTGGTCCAGGTGCCAACAAATAATTTTTCCTTATCATTTTTGCCATATATAACCCTCCCTTAAAATTTAGTATTTACCAATTTTGATTATACCATACTTATTATTTTTTAAAAACCCTTCATATAACCAAAAAAAAGTGAATTTTACGAGATAATGAAATTTTCTTCATCATATTCGTGTTTTTCTAATTTTTGCAATTTAAAATATAAATAGTATAATTAAATATACAAATTTAGAAACAAAAGAGGTGATATGTGTGGATATTATAGAAAAATTAAAAAATATGGGATTTAATGCAGAATATACAGCTATTTTATGTGTCGATTGCCAAAATGGTTTTACTTTACGTTGCCCTAATGAATTACCAGTAGAAGGAACTGATGAAAAATGGATAAGTTCTGTCAATAATTTTTTGAATATAGCTAAAGAAAATAATTATTTAATAGTTGCAAGCAAAGATGATCATCCAGAAAATCATATTTCTTTTGAAACATGGCCACCACATTGTATAAAAGGAACATATGGAAATGAACTTTTTATAAATACATATGATTTTCTTGTCAAAAAAGGGACTTTAGAAAATACTGATAGCTATTCTGCTTTCTATGAAGATTTTAAAGCCAGAAGAGAGAATGGATTGGAGAATATATTAAATGAACACAAAATAAAAAAACTTGTGATATTAGGATTAGCAGGTGATGTTTGCGTATTAGAAACTATAAAAACAGCAATGGATAGAGGTTTCGATATTGTAGTAATAAATGATTATATAAAGAGTGTAAATAAAAAATCTATGGATAAAATTTTAGAATCAGAAAAATTAATGGATAAAATAAAATTTATTTAATTAATCCTTATTTATATTTAAAAATATCGTTTGAAACTTCAAAAAAATAAAAATACCACTTGACTTTTTTAAAGTTAAGTGGTATTATTTTAATATATAGATTTATATATGAGGCGGTGATATTATGAAAAAAAATAGATTAACACGTTGTCCTGTATGTGGGGAGAATTGGTAATTTCAGAATTCAAATGTCCGGAATGTGATGTTACAATTAGAGGGAATTTCCATCTGGATGACTTTGCCAGACTTTCTGATGAACAATTATATTTCTTAAAAATTTTTATAAAAAATCGTGGAAATCTTTCAGATGTACAAAAAGAAATAGGTATTTCTTATCCTACAGCTAAAGCAAGATTAGAAGGAGTTGTTAGAGCTATGGGATTTGCTGAAGAAAAGTCAAATGTAGACACATTAAAAATCTTAGAAAAAATAGAAAAAGGAGAGTTAACTCCTGAAGAAGCAAAAGAAATTTTAAGAGGAAAGAAGGGGAAAAATGAACGGGATTTTGAAACCTGAAAAAAGGGTTAAAGGTATAGTTTTAAACTTTGTAGATGTTGATATCGATATTGTACCGGGAAATGAAAACATCTTTGAATATGAAGATTTTCCAGAAAATATCGAAATAAAAAATTACGTAGAAAATGAGAGATGGTATTTAAGTGTTAAACCAAAATCTGATTCATTTTTATCAAAAATGTTTGGTTTTTCATTTAATTTTAATTCTGGTGGAAATGTAAAATTAAAAATTAATTCAGATATTTTAGAAATTTTAATAAATAATGTAAATGGTGATGTTTCTTTAAATAAAGTTGCACTTAATAATTTTTATGCTAAAAGCGTTTCCGGAGACATTGGAATATATAATTCAAAAATAAAATATTTAGAATTTTATAGTACAAGTGGTGACTTAGAAAGTGTAAATTCTCCAATTAGTACTTTAGATATAAAAACAGTTTCAGGAGATTGTGAAATTGATTACTTAACAGAAAACTTTAAAGAAGCTAAAATAAAAACAGTTTCAGGAGATATTGATATATTTGTTGTTGGAGAAAAGGAAGTTTTTATAAATAGAAACACCTCCCGTCTGGTGAAATACATACAAATCTCTCTTTAAAATTCAAAAATTCAAAAGAAAGATATATTAATTTCAAAAGTGTAAGTGGTGATTTAACTATCAAAGAACGAAAGAAAATGGAAGATAATAATGTTAGATTTGAAGAAAATAAAGAAATAAAAGTTAATAATTTATTAACTCCTGAAGAACAAAAAATAATAGAATTATATAAAGCAGGTAAAATAAACAGAAATTTTGCGATAGAATTGTTGGAAAATATAGGATATACAGATAATGATGCTAAATCTTTTTTAGATGATTATATTGGTGGAGATAATAAATGAAAAAAGTACTTATATTAATTTTTATAACAATAAATTTATTATCTTTTGCAGCAAATTATGATCTTGATATTAGGTTAATCGAAAGGGATAGGGCAATTTTAGGGTATTTAACTGTTACTCTGGAAAAAGACGAGAATCCATATTTTGCTTTATATCCAAATCTTGATAGTTATGACAACCCTTTGTAAATGCATTATTTGATTCAAAAGAAAAAAGTAAAATTGAAATTATTAAAGTAACAGATAAAGACAATAAAATATTGGATTTTTCTTATGAAGACTATCCTTCGAAAAAATTTCGAAAATATCAACGAAAAAACGGAATATTAAAGGTTAATACCACAGAAAAAGTTATAAAAATTGTATTTAAAACATATTTTTTATACAAAAATACAGCTGATAATGTTGCCTTTGATGATATTTATATCTGGAGATTTGGATGGTATCCTATTGTTATAAATGGAAATAATGATTATTTGCTTCCACATCATAAAGTATCTATAAAAGTTGAAAATAACAATAATTTTATGCCTATAATATCAGGCAAAAAAGTAAAAGATATATATTATTCTGAAGGAAAATATATTTCTATGCCTATAATTTTTATAAAAAAAGATTCATATAACAAATTAACCTTAAATTCAAAAGATTACACTATAAATATCTGGTATAGAAAAGGTCAGGATCAAAGAGCTGCAGTTATGGCAACACATGTTATCAAATCATTAGAATTACATACAAAAGACTTTGGAAAATTGAAATATTCATCTATTAATGTTATACAGGATCCATATCCAGGAATGTATGGTATGGCAGCTGATGGAATGTTTTTATTAGGTGATGGATTTTTCACAACCGCAGATTTAGTTTTACCTGGTTTATTGGAACCTTTAACTTTTTATGTTGTATCACATGAATTAGCACATATGTGGTTCGGTATTGGTGTAGGAGTTGATTTTGCAGATAATAATTTTATGAGTGAATCTTTAGCAGATTATGCTGCTCACATATCGATGTATGAAAAATATGGTGATGATAGATTATATAACATGTATTTACCCGATATTTTAACCGAAAGTTTTTCAAAAACTCTGGTTAAAAATTTTTCAGATCTTGATCAAAAAGGCATATTTAACCTTGGTTATTATAACGTAGAAAATGCCGTTATTGATGATATTGATGAAGTCCCGGCTAATTTTGGAGCTGTTATTTATTATAATAAAGGTAAAAGAGCATTGTTTTCATTGGAAGATTACCTTGGAAGAAAACATTTAACAAATATTCTTAGGGAATATTATAAAAAATATAATGAAAAAAATCCTTCAGAAGATGAATTTGTAGCTTTTTTATCAAAATATGTGAATAAAAATATATTACATGATTTATTCTTTAGTAAGAAAAATTTTGATGCTTCAATTAAGCATAAAGAAGATAAATTAATAGTGGATCTTGATAATATGAAAATACCTACAAAAGTAAGAATATTAACTGAAGAAGGAACAAAAGAATATGTAACAACCGAAAATATGGAATTTAATATTAAAGAGGTTATGAGTATTGACATTGATCCTGAAATGCATACTTTTGATGTAGAACGTCATAATAATCATTATCCATTTTTAATAAAGTCTAATTTAATTGATAATGATGTTTCAAAATATGATGCTTATGAAATTAACTTTAAAACGAATTTTAATATTATAAATAATTACTATAAAAACTCATCTTTTTTATCTTTTGAAAAATATCCTTACTATAATTTTGATTTAGGCTCTTATTATATATATTCTGATTCATTTACTATGCTCGATATGGGAATAGATTCAAATATAAATTTAAATCCTAACCCATGGGTAAATGTAAATTTAAACTATTCTAAAAGTCTTTATTCATCATCTCAGGATCTTAATAGTAGAATTGCTATTTCCATTCCAAATCAATTAGATATAGGGAGTTTTTCAAAAGTGATTGCCGCAACAACTCATTTTATTTTAAATAGTGAGTTTATAGATTTGGATAATTATTATATATCTCCTTCTATAATTTATGAAAATTTGTATAATTTAGGAATATATTTTTCTGGCAGTTATTATTTTATTAATAATAACAAATCATATATCAATGCTTATTCAGTAGATACCGCTTATTTTTTTGATAATTATTTACCATTTTTAAATTCTTTTAGTATAGAAGTGAAATATTCTGATAGTCCTATTTTTAATCCTTTATATGATAAAATCTCATTATTAAACGATACTGGTATAGATACATTACTTTCTCAATTTAACAGTGTAAAAGAGGTATATGGCATTAATCTTGAATTATTTAATTTTTCGGATAATTCTGATAAAAGAATTAATGTGTATAATCTTTTCTCAATAGGTGATACAGATTATACTTTAAATGGAATTTATAAATTAATTGATTATGATAATTTGTTTGGAATATCTTTTGATATTTCGCCAGAAATATATTTTATAACTGATGCCAATATACCTATTAATTTAGAATTTGGAGCATATTATTTACCATCAAAAGATTTATATTCAATTACTTTCTCATTATCAACAACCCTTGACACAACAATCAGAAATATTATTAAATAACAAATGCCAGCTTTGCTGGCATTTGTTATTTAATACAAAAAACTAAAAAAATTTTATTCCTAAATCTTTTGCTTCGCGAAATATAATGCCAGCTCTTGCTGGCATTATATTTTGAATTCTTCAACTTTTTGATTTAATAATATTTTTGCTATTCTTAAAGATGCTTTACCATCCCCAAATGGATTTCTTGCCTTTGCCATTTTTGAATAAAATTCATTATCAAAAGTCAATTTTTCCATATATTCTAAAACAGTTTCTTTATCTGTTCCAATTAATTTTGCTGTTCCCGCTTCTATTGCTTCAGGTCTTTCTGTGGTTTTCCTTAGAACTAATGTTGGTTTTCCTAACGCTGGGGCTTCTTCCTGTATTCCGCCAGAATCTGTCATTATAAAGAAAGATCCTGCCATCAAAGCAGTGAATTCTAAATATTCAACTGGATCTATCAAAATTGCATTTTCTAAATCTTCTAATTCTGGAAAAACAATTTCTCTTACTGCTGGGTTTAAATGAACAGGAAAGACTAAATATATATCCTTGTTTTTCAATAAAAATTCTTTTACTGCTTCCATAACGTTTTTCATTGGTTCTCCCCAATTTTCTCTTCTATGCATTGTCATTAATATATATTTTTTATTTTTATATTATATTTTTCTTGTATTTCTTCTATTTTGTCTTTATTTTTTTCTACTACCCATAATAACGCATCTATTACAGTATTTCCTGTTATGTATATTTTATCTTCTGGAATTCTCTCTTTTAACAGATTTTCTTTTGAAGTTTTTGTTGGGGGAAAATGAATTGAACTAATAACACTTGTAAGTCTTCTGTTCATTTCTTCAGGAAATGGGTTATAAATATTGTCCGTTCTTAATCCTGCTTCTATATGACCAACTGGGATTTTATAATAAAATGAAATTAATGCTCCCACAAATGTTGATGTGGTATCTCCCTGAACTAATATATAATCAAAATTTTCATTTTTAAATATTTCATCTAATTTTTCTATTAAGTTCTTTGTTAATTGTGACAATGTCTGCCTATGCGTCATAACATTTAAATCATAATCAGATTTTATTTCAAACAATTCCAATACCTGATCCAACATTTCTCTGTGTTGTGCTGTTGCTATTACTTTTGTATCAATTCCTTGTTTTATTAATTCATGATATACCGGAGCCATTTTTATTGCTTCTGGTCTTGTCCCGAATATTAATCCTACTTTCATTTTATTCCTCCTTTAATTTTTTCCAAAAACTTTTATTTCCCTTTTTTATGAGAGCTATTATTCCTTCATTTCGTAATTCATTCATTACCCTTCTTAACTTTGATTCTGAAATATATTCAAATTTATTTTTTACATCAGAAAATTTAAAATTTTCTGGAAAATAGTTATTTATTGCTTTTTTTACTTCCAGATATATATCCCCTGCCTGTTGAGAAGGTTTATATTCCTCAACTATTTCAGCTATTTTATAATGTGGAGCATCTTCTCTATGAGATTTTACAGCTTCAAAAAATTTATATGTCCATTGATTGGCCAATTTTCTATTTCCACCAAATACTATAATAAGTTCAGGATGATAGGCATATAGTTCTGCAATAGCTTTTTGCATAAAAGAACTATTATAATATTTTTCCTTTATTTTATTAGGGTTTAAAAAATCTGAGTAATTTGCTTCAATAACCAGTGCAGGATTTTTATATGCTTTTAAATTTACAAGATGTTGATGAAAATAGGCCATTCGTGAAAATTCCCTTAATATATTTTCAAATGTTTTTCTTTCTACTATAGAAAGAATTTCATCATTATCAACCAGAGCATAGTCACCTATAGGTAATCTTCTTTTATAACAGTTGATTTTGGAAATTTCCAGGGTATTTTTCGTTTGTATCAATAATTATTTGCAATGTTTCATGATAATATGTGGTTAACTTTACTCTCGGTTTATTTTGTTTTAATCCTATTTCGGTTCTCCAGGAAATTTGTTCATATTCACCGGGTTTCGTTTTATATTTCTTTTTCAAAAATAGAAAATCACATCTTTTTCTTTTTCTCTATCAAGCACCATCACCAGTCTTTTACCCAAACGTTCTAAATACAATATGGGTACCTTTTCTATTATTTTTTCTGGTGAAGGAATAATATTCTCTTTTTCTCTAATACAAAAGATATGGCCTTTTTGACCGGGCCATTTTTCTTGAACCTTTAATGAGAGCAGAATTTTATTATTTTGAATAATGGTTAATTTATATGGAAATTTTTCATTATCTCTTTTTTCAAGTATAAAAAAGCATTTTTCACTTTAATCACCAACTTTTATATTTATATCATATATGCTTTTAAAATTGAATATTATATTGTAATTTCAAATCGATAATATTCAGCCTATTCAATTTAAAATTCAATAAAATTTTTTTTGTATTTAGAATAAAAGTAGTATAATAATATTCTGTTTTATCACCATATGGTCCTTCCATGTATCCGTATTTCCTTTTAAATTAGTATCAAAGTAAGATGTATTTAAATTTATTTCTCCCTGAACCACTTTTTCAAATATTATTTTTATATCTATATTATTTTTAGATATTCAACTGATGTCAGTTGGCTTTCTATACCACTTCCATAATCATATCCATAGGGATATCATAAATTTTATTATTATCAATATATCTACCTGTAAATTTTAATAATTCTTGCCATCTATTATACATCCAGGAGTAAATTTTGTATTTTTCAGCTTTTATATTAACATATCCATCAAAAACATTATAAGCATATTGAATACCATATCCCCATGCAAATGCGGTAGGTTTATAGCTTTCTGCTCCTGCTTCAGTTAAAGGAACTACATAATCATCCATAGCAAATTCTCCATATATCTTAAAACCTGCTATAGGTACTATTTCTCCATCTACAGCAAATAACGCATTTGAATATCCTTCACCATATGTATTATGTAGTATATTCATAAAATTCAAATCTACAAGATCGGGAAACTTGCCCCGATTAAATTTAATTCATTAAAAGATATTCTAAAAAATTTAATAGGCTTTAAATCAAGTCGATGAATTAATAAAGTTTTAAAAGGATCATCGTACCCAATTCCAATGCTTCTTCTGTCAGAGTTGCTATCTATAGCCATTTTTTGAATATTTTTTTCCTCTTCAGTAAGATAAGAATTAAAGGAATAAGCACCAAAATATATTCCCATATCTCCTAATAAAAAATCAGTGGTAAAACCTCCCGTAATACCATCCACATATGGTAAAGAATCCGAAAAAAATACACCATGTTCCAGTAATGACCAATCTACCTTATATCTACCCAAAATAAACCAAAATGAATTTATTTTTTTTCCATAATACAATTCTAATTTTAAATTGTTTCCTTTAGTTATATCAATATATAATCCTGAATTATTGTTTTTGACTCCAAAAAATGGTACCAATTTATAATCATCTGAAAAAATATAAGGAAGATAAATTGAAACATTTGTTTTAAATATTTCATTAGAAGGATATGGTGAAATAGATGTTTCAAGAACTTCATTATGAAGCATTTTTTCAATAATATATATTTTATAATTTATATCATTTTCAAAGTAAAATGAAAAAGTAGTTAGAGATATTATCAACATTATAATTATAAAAATTTTTTTCATTCCAATGCTCCTTAATTTTTTATTTTCATTGAAGTTTTATTGGGAATATAATGAATAAAGAATAATTTTCAAAATTTTCTTCACTATATTTAGTGTCAATATATTTAAATTCCAAACGTCCAGATAAAAGTTTAAAATAACACTTAAACCTTTTATTTAAAATTTGATTCCCATTTGAAATACCATTTTCGTTTTCATATATTATCAAAAAATTATCTGTTGAAAGATAGAGTTGATAAGAATGAACTTTTGAATTTTCATCATATTTAAATCCAAGTGGATAATCATAAAAATATCTTGCACCTGGTTCATTTATGATTTCCAATGATCTATTATATAATCTATTATAAGGAATTTCATCTTCATATATTTCTTTTTCCACCACATAATTTTCGTACATAGCTGAAAAAAAGATATTCTTATATATTTCTAAATTAATTTCTCCTCCATAGCCATAACTATTTTTCTTTTTCAATGGATTGTATGCATCTTGAAAATATACTCTTATATTTTTTGTTTGAAATTGAATATCTATAGAAAGCAGAGCATTATTCACATCAAAAAAGCTTTTTGGAAATTTTCCACCATATAAACCTAATGTTGTAAATCCGAAGTTAAACGGAGTTTTTGTTATATCTATTCTGGTTACCCAGGCTCTTTTAAAGCCATTGTTGCATCTGTAGAAAATTGTTTTTCATACTCAGCTTTGGTCATCATTGGTTGCATTGATATAAAAATATTATTTAAAGAGATGTTATTTAAATAATATTTGAAATTCATATTTTCAAAGTACTTTGAAGCATCGGAAAGAATCAAAGAGTTTTTTAACGGGCCAAGAGAAATTTTTGTCCTACCCAGAATGAAACTCCAGTTATGATTTTTTAAACTTAAATAACTTAAAGATGGCATATCAAGAGTAGTTCTTTTGGATAGTGAAAAATCTTTATAAATATCTAATATACTTAATGAACTATATTTAAAATATGGACTATTCCCTTCTTTAAAATCTGCTATAAACCGCGCATATAATTCATTATTATGATAAAATTCAAATCCAAAATTCATCCATGAATAAAATTCATTATATAAATCACTAAAAAATATTTCATCTTTTTTTAAGGTGTAGTATCCGCCACCATTAAATAACACATTATCCTTTAATCTTTTTTCAAACCCAAATGGAAATTCAAAAATTATATTAGATTTATAATTTTTATCTTCTACATAAAACAAAGGAAATCCGGTATATTGAATACCGGAATTAATATTTTTCGATCTCTGATAATAAAAATCTATACTTCCTGGAAATACTAATTTTGCACTTCCAAAAATAGTAACAATTCCAATCAATAAAAACAAAAAAATACTTATATTTTTCATATTCATCTTTTTCCAGAAAGCCATCTTTTTCTTTTATTGAGATATAGATTTCTTATTTCAGTTAATATATTTTGATATTCTTTATCTTTAAAATTTTGATATGAATGGTCAAATGCTTTCCATTGTTCATATACGTACATCAATGTTATTTCAGCATATATTCCTTTTGAAAGATAAATTCTATTCCCCATGGTTTCGTACTTGCCAGAACAAATTGCATATGGTGAATATAACCTATATCCAAATTAACCTTTCTCTTACCATCAATGGAATATTTGGCTTCTATAGCATTTGTTATGGTTTTAGCATCAGCTAAGAAACCAGGAGAATAAAGGTTTTTAAAACTTATCATTCTAGCTTTAATTTTTACATTTTGTCCCATTTCCATGTTGTAATAATAAGTATATTTTTGAAAATCCAGTTCTTCTGAAATATAATCAACATCTCCAAAATGTTTTTTCAATTCATTTAAAACATTTTCATGATATAACCAATACTCAGTATCTCCAGCAGAAAAAAAATGAATTACATAATTAACTCTATCAACATTTTTAATTTTTCCCATTTTTAACCACCACCTCAAAAGACTTTAATTTTACTTTATATATTCTTTCAAATGTTTTTATCAAAACAGTTCCTGTATTGTTAGTTACAATAATTTTTTCATTTTGACCTAAATTAATATTCTTTTTTTCTAATGGACTTAATTTTTCATTATTAACATAAATAATGTCATTGCTTCTATTTTCTATTTCAACTGGCAATTTTTGCATTGAAGCAATAGTTATTAAATCAGATGAGTCATTAATAATTTTAATAGTAAAAAAAGCTGATATAATTATTAAAATTAAAGCAATTAACACATATATCCTATATTGACTCATTAAATCCCTCACAAAATTTATCAAATATTCTCTTTCATTTTCGATTTTACCATCAAGTTTTTTCATTTTTATTTCTTCCAATATACTACCTACCAATTTTCCTCTAATACCTAAATTTACTATATCTTTTCCATCTATCTTTAAAGTAAAATTATTAATTTTTAACAGATAGGATTTATATTTATCTTTTATTTCTTCTTTCATAAACCCAGAGATAACAATCAACAGTTCATTATCAAAATTATACAATATTTTATAAAAATCTGAATATGCTGATTGCATATTTAATTTATTCAATTGCAAAAGAGATTCTTTTAATCTTTCAAGATTATTTAAAAATTTTTTAGGTAATCCATATCTTTTAAAACTATACAATGCTGCTTGTTCTTCTTCATAAATCAAATATGAATACAGGAACAAATGAAACAATTTTACTTTATAAGTATATTTCGGAATATTTTTTATTACCCAACGATAAAATTCCAGAATTTTTTCAAATATTTTTAACTTACTCTTTTTATATTTAGAATATAAAAACAAATGATCTAAAATATGAAGTTTTCCCATCTCATCTATAGATTCTACTATATTTCTTTCGTTTAGTATTTTTTCAAATTCTTCTCTTAGTCTCATTCCTGTAACCTTTTCAATATAATTACTCTTTACAGCATCTTTTAATAATTCCAGAGTTCTATTCTCAATTTTAAAATTAAAACGTTTTTCAAACCTTATAGCTCTTAATATTCTTGTTGGATCTTCTACAAAACTTAAGTTGTAAAGTATTCTTATAATTCCATTATCCAAATCCTTTTTACATCCGAAAAAGTCAAGTAGAATTCCAAATTCTTCACTATTTAATTTGATAGCCATAGCATTAATAGAAAAATCTCTTCTATATAAGTCCTTTTTTATTGTACTCAATTCAACTTTAGGTAAATCTGCAGGTTTTTCATAATATTCAGTTCTTGCAGTAGCAACATCTATTCTAAAACCATCTTTAAAAAATAATGATCCTGTATGAAATTCACTGTGTTCTACAAATGTTGTTCTTAAATTTTTTGCCGCATATTTTGCATATTTCAATCCATCACCCTCAACCACTATATCTATATCAAAATTTTTTCTATTTAACAGCAAATCCCTGACAAAACCACCAACTACATATACCGGCATATTTAACTCATTACCGTATATCCCAAGCAATCTCAATAAATTCATGTATTTTGGAGGTATAATTTCAACCATTCTTTTTAAAATATTATACTTATGCAGTTCTTCTTCATAATCAACGATGATTTTTGGTTTAGATTTATGATAAACTTTACCTTTTATAAGATCAGACCTTGTTATAATACCAATTAGTGTATTGTTTTTATCAATTACCAGTAATCTACCAATACCATTTTCAAGCATTTTATATCTTACTTCTTCAATTGGCGTATCTGGCAAAACAGAAATAATATTTTTTGTTATTATTTCTTTTACCGGTAATTTAGATAAATTATGATTTATTGCTTTTTCTATATCTTTTCGGGTTATTATTCCTATCAATTCATTTTTTTCAATTACAGGAAATCCGTTATGTCCTGTTTGTATCATTATTCTATATACTTTTTCTATGGGTTCATTAGACAATACAGTTCTTACAGGAAAAGACATTATATCTCTAGCTTTAAGAATGGGAACATATTTTTCTTTTATTTCATTTATAATATCTTTCATCAGTTTCTCAACATTCTTTTCAGAAGTAGTAAATACAGAATTTTGACTATTTCCCTTACTATTAAATTTTTCGAATATATCATTAATATCAATTTCATTACTGTATGAAAAACTCGAAACTTTTGTTCTATCTGTTAATTCGAATATGATTATAATATCAGAGAGTTTTTCACTATGAATTTGTTGCGCATATTCTTTTAAATTATCCACTATTGTTTCGGTATATGTGAAATCTATTTTTAAATGATCTATTGTTATTGTTTTCAGATTTTTTTTTAGTTTACTTAAAATATCCATTTTATCACTCACTTTTCATCATTTTAGAACTTTTTCATTTAAATTTACATCTAAACTATAAATAGTATTTAAACTTTTATAGTTTTTTTAACTGGAGTGATTATATGATTAATATGAAAGTTAATCCTGATAGTGTTAATCCACTTCTGGGATATAGATTAGATCCAGGAGAACCAGGATTGGCTAATTCTGCTCCAGCATCGTTAAGTATTATACGTGTTTTAAGCCAGGAAACTGGAAATTTAATGGCCTTCAAAAAAGAAGCCGCTCGAAATGGCGGATATGTTGTGTATAGTAAAATTTCATTAGATATGCAAAAAAGAGGTGCTTTTTTAGCAGCTGTAGCTGGAAAAACTCAAGCCATAATTATTTATAAAAATAATAATATTGGTAATAAAGAAGATAAAAATAATTCTATAACTAATATCAAAATTGATAATAATAAAAACAAAAAAGACCAAAAAATTAAAAAATTGGAGACACTTATTAACAGGCTAAAAAACTATTTAAATTCTGAAACAGACATTGAAATTAAATCTGAAATAGAAAATAAAATTAAAATACTTGAAAATCAATTAATAATGTTAAAATTAGGAAACTATATTTCAAATCAAAATGAAGAAATACTCGGTATGGTATTTACAGCTTATTTTTGATTCTTATTTTTTTGAATATCATCAAAATGTTTCTCCAGCTCATCCAAGCTTATATTTACTTTCTTATAAACAGATTCTTCTTTTGGATGTGACGGTCTTTCTTTTACCTTTTCCATAGCTTTCAAAACTTCTGTTAACACCTCTGCTCTCATTTGAAATGTATATGTTTCAAGCTCAGAAAAAATCCTTCCTTTTTCAGTTACCACATATTTTGGATGCAAATGATTTAAAGCCAATGCTATTACGTCTGCACGGCACCTGTCGCATACACACATATCTACATTTGGCATACTAAACATTTCATTTGTTATATCTTCAACTAAATGTTCCATCACATTAAAAATATGATACTTTTCTATAATCACCTTATTCACCTTCCTTTAAATAGATGGATAGTTTTATATCACCATAATTATACTCTTTATCAATCATTAAATCACCATATTTTTTTTTCAGTATTTCTCGTTTTGAATGTTCTACAATTATTATAGTATTTTCATCATAAATTTTTTTATTTTCACTTATTTTTTTTAAGGCTTCTTCTGCTAACCCCATCTGAAATGGTGGATCCATAAATATTATATCGTATTTCTCAATTAATTTTACAACAGCTTTTCTAAAATCAGCACAAATTAACTTAATTTTATTATCAATTTTTAGGCTTTTTGCATTTCTTATTATTGTAGAACAGGCTTTTCTTGAAGTTTCAATAATTGTCGCTTTTTCTACACCAGAACTTATAAATTCAAAAGATATAATTCCTGAACCCCCAAATATCTCCAAAGAATTCATTTCCGTCACATCTACAATATTTAATAAAGCCCGTCTAACATTAGCCGGTGTATATCTTGTTCTTTTATCTGAAACTATATTTATTTTTTTCCCTTTTAAAAACCCATTTTCTATTGATAGCACTTTCATCACCTACGCTTCTAGCATTTTTAAACTTTTTCCATAACGTCTATATATTTCGTTTTTTAAACTTTTGTGATTTTTTAATTCAGGATCTTTTTTTAATATTTCAAGAACGTCTCTTCTGGCTTTTTCTATCAATTCTGGATCATTCAATATATCTATAAACTTAAAATCTGGTAGTCCATGCTGTTCTGTCCCAAAAAATTTTCCAGGTCCCCTCCATTGCAAATCAATTTCAGAAACTTCAAAACCATTAGTAGTATCAGCAAATTTTCTTAATTTTTCACGTGTTTCACTCGAAACTTTTTGACTTACTATCAAAAAACAATAAGCCTGTTTTTTACTTCTGCCTACTCTTCCTCTCAATTGATGTAATTGAGATAAACCAAATCTTTCTGCATGTTCTATAACCATTACAGTTGCATCTGGTATATCAACTCCAACTTCGATAACAGTAGTTGAAATCAAAACATTAAATTCTTTATTAACAAATTTTTCCATAATATCATTTTTTTCTCCTGAAGACATTTTACCATGTAGTAATCCAACTCCATATTTTTTAAATCTTTCTTTTAATATTTCATACATTTCAGTTGCCGCTTTTAAGTCCAGAACTTCTGACTCTTCAATTAATGGATAAACAAAAAAAACCTGATTTTCTGACGCCAGTTCTTTTTCAATAAATTTATATATTTCATTTATTTTATTTTCCTTTACTAAAACGGTTTTTACTTTCTTTCTCCCTGAAGGCATCTCAGTTATTAGTGAAACATCCAGATCACCATATAAAGTCATAGCTAACGTTCGTGGAATAGGTGTTGCTGTCATAAATAAAATATCCGGCATTTTACCTTTATTTATTAAAGATAGTCTCTGTTTTACACCAAATCTGTGTTGTTCATCTATTACCACTAATCCCAGATTTTTAAAAATAACATCATCCTGAATCATTGCATGAGTTCCTATTAAAACATCTATATTATTATTTAATAAATTCTCTTTTATTTTCTTTTTTCAGATTTTTTTGTTTCACCTAACAACATTTCTACTTTTATTCCCAATTTCTCCAAATCATTTTTTAATTTTTTATATTGTTGTTTTGCTAGAACCGATGTTGGTACCATTACTGCTCCCTGATATCCACTTTCATAATTATCAATAATAGCAAGTTCAGAAACTACTGTTTTTCCTGATCCTACATCGCCCTGAAGTAATCTATTCATTGGTATTGCCTTTTTCATATCTTCTCTAATTTCTTCAAAAACTTTTATTTGTGATTTAGTTAATTTAAATGGAAGATCGGAAATAAATTTTTTTGCTAATATTCCTTTTATATCTTTTGAAATACCTTCTTTTAATTGTATCTTTTGCTTTTGTATTAATACCGAAAACTCAAACAAAAAAATTTCTTCATATTTTAAAGTTTCTTTTGCCTTTTCCAGATGATAATAACTCTTTGGAAAATGAATTCCTTTTATTCTTTGAGGAAATTTTATAAATTGATATCGCTTCACAATATCTTCTGGCAAAAACTCTTTCACATTATGAGAATATTGAATAGTTTCCGAAAAAATAGTTCTCATACTATTTTGATATAATCCTTTTTTTAATGGATAAATTGGCAAAATACCTGTTTTTACTTCTTTTATAGAAGTTATAACCTGAAAATCTGGATTTTTCATCTGTTTTCTACCAAACTCAATTTCAATTGTTCCATAAACAGCAACATTCATACCCATTTGCAAAAACTTTTTTATATAGTCCTGATTAAACCATGTTAAAATTATAATGGAATTATTTTTATCTTCAAGAACATAAGAAAGAATCTTCAATGTTCCTACTTTTTTTCCTCAAAATTAATAATTCGTCCAACAATTAAACATTTCTGCCCATGATAACAATCTACTATCGTTTTTATTTCGCGCCTATCTTCATAATCTCTTGGAAAAAATAAAATGTATCTTCTATATTATTTATTCCAAGTTCTCTCATTATAGTTGCTCGTTTATTACCAACACCTTTTATAAACTTTATATCTGTTTTTAATGGCAAATCCTTATGCGGAACTTCTGGTTCATCTATTAAATACTGCCTTTTTAATTTTTCAATTAATTTAAATCCTTCTCTGATTCTTTTTATTTTCCTCTCATCAGGCAATGCATATATTGGTTTGTAATATGCTAAAAAGGAGCCTATTTTTTCTTTTAGGCCCTTTTCTTTTTCTATTATATTTATATTTTTTTTACATAATTCATACAATTGAGGGAAAAAATTCTTCCATGATATTTTTTTTGACAATCCGATTTTCAAATGAGATTCAAGTTCATTAAAATAATCCTCAAGATGCATTATAACGGATTTACCTCCCCATATACAGCAAGCCCAAAAACTTCAGGCCCACTATGACATGCAACAGTAGGCCATATTCTGCCTTCTATTAATTCATAATTATAATTTAATTTTTCAAATTTTCCATAAAAAGATTAAAAACTTTATCCTCATGTTCTTTATTTGAATCAAAACCATGAACTTTATATATTTTTATATTATGAGGTTTATCTTTTATAAATTCAAATGCATTATCTGCCATTACTTTAAATGCTTTATTTATTCCTCTAACCTTAACTAAAGGAGTTATTTCACCATCTTCCACTGTTAAAACAGGAATTATTTTTAATAAAGTTCCAGCCATTCCAGCTGCCTTTCCTATTCTTCCGTTTTTTACAAGATATTTTAATGTAGGCACAGAAAATTCCATAAATGTATTATTAATAATTTTCGGAACTAAGCCTTCTATTTCTTCAAATTCTCTATTTTCATCTATTAATAATTCCACAATTCTTCTTGAAACAAGTGAAGCACCTATAGATACCATCTTTGTATCTATAATCTTAACATTAATATTATTCAACATATTTCTTGCCATTTGTGCAGTATTATACAATCCTGACATTTTCGATGAAAAATGAATATCAATAATTTCATCAAAACCTTCTTCTTTTAAACTTTCATACATATTCATTAACTCTTTTAAAGAAGGTTGTGCTGTGTGAATTTCATCTGCATTTTTTACTAATCCATAAAATTTTTCATGATTCAAATCTATTCCATCTGTATATTCTTTGCCATCAACATAAACCTTCATCCCCATAAAATTTAAATTATATTTCTTTATCCAATCATCTGTTGGAGAACAACCAGAATCTATTATAATTGCTCTTTTCATTTTATTTCCTCCTCAACTATGATATTATTGCCTTCTCTTTTAAAAACTAATCCATTTAATTTTATTTCCTGTATATCTGAATGGTTGCTCATAAAGATAATAATCTTATCATAAAATCTTGTTTTCATATATACATCAAACATAGAATACTTAGATTCTATAGACTCCATATTTTTTACTTTTAAGTAAAAATAAAAAGTTATAGAGTTCAAAACTATAATAATTATTAATAAATAAATAGCTATTCTCATTTTCTTAAAAATTCATATATTCTTATAAAATTCTCTACTCTTTTTTTATATTTATAATTTGGATATTTTTTTAAATAATTTATATAGAATTCATATACTTTTTTATAATTTTCAACAACAGAATTTGATAAATTAATAGCTAATTCATTTTTATTTATCGATTTTAAATGAAAATATACATTTTCAAAAAAATCAAACGATGCATCAGGAATCCCCTGAATTTTTTTGCCATATAATAATTTGCTTTACTTTCTTTTTTGATATATCTATAATATTATCAATTGTTTTTTCATATCCAAGATATTGATTAAAATTAAACATTATTTTCATGTACTCTGTATAAACATCTTCCCATTCAGGAAATCTATTCCATCCTCCCGGTAAAATTTCTATAGTTTTGTTATACCAATGGACAAAATCTTCATAATATTTTTTCTTCAATTTATCTATTTCTTTAACAACTTTTTCGTTTGAAGTATAGTATCTTTCAATATTCAACAAATTCTGGAATATAAGAACATTTAGCTTGGCAATTAATCTATAAGCATTTTTTTCATTAAATGATGTGTAATTGCTTTCTAACTGATCTATTTCATCCTGAATAGTCTGAATATAAGCCAATGCCTGCAATAATTGTGTATTATCTTCATTTTTTAATAATTCATATAGATCCTTTATTGTATCCCTTATTTGATACCTATTAAAAGGCATTAAATCTATTGCACCATTAAATTTATCTAACATAAATGCATATTCTGGTGTTTCCATATTCATATATTTTTCAAGATTATTATAATCTAACTCCATTAACCTATATGGAGTTTTAGCTAACAATTGTGCTAAATAAAATCCTGATTTACCAAATGCTGAATTGGCTTTCAATGATTTTAAGAAATATTCCTTTGCTTTTTTATAAGAATTAAATGCTTTATTCTCATATTCAGTTTTTGCTGTTAAATATTTTTGTTTTTGATCTTCTAAATTTTTTATTTCTGCAGATATTTTTTGTAATTCAAGCGGACTTGTTACTTTATAGTTTTTATATTCTCTTATTTTTTCATCAATTTGATTTATAATTTTAGGAATTTGGTTTTTTACAACATTTTCATATGCATCTATTTTCATGTATTCGGTATTTCCAATTTTAAAAAACACTTCTGCAGCTGTTGATTGAATTTTTAAATAAGAAACAACAATTCCAATTATAATAAATACTAAAAAAATAGTTTTCAATTTCTTTCTCTCAATATTAATTTTTCTTGTTTCACCAAATTGTTCTGATAGGGCTATAGAAATAATAAATAAAGCAGACATTATATTGGGGTGTAAATGCATGGGAAATTCAGTAAATGAATGAACCGTAACAATCGTCAGACTCCAGGCAAATAAATTAAACATCAAAATTTTATCAAAATCTTTTATTTTAAATACTCTCATTAAAAAAACAAATATTAACCCAAATAATAACAATATAATAGATATAAATCCAAACAATCCTGTTTCACCAAGGATTTGCAAATAATCATTATGTGCTCTTTTAAAATTATTCCAGGCATAATAAAATTTAGCTGGATTTTCTGCCTGAATATCTGCCATATATCTAACGGCATAAACTGGATATGTTGCGATACCACCACCAATAAATCTATTTTCAATATGGTTTTTATCTTTCCATTGTTCAACAGCAGCTAACCATGATAAAGTTCTCTCATCCCATGAAGAAACAGATGAAATTGCTTCAAATCTTTTTGAAGCTACAACTTCCCCTTCTTTATTAAAAGGAGAAGGTATATTAAACATTATCAATAAAAAAGAAATTATTAAAACTATTAAAATCAAAGGAATAATAAATTTTTTTGATTTTATGTAATTTTTCTTCTCAACATCTTTATTTTTTAATATACTCAATATGAAAAAAATTGTAAATATCCCCATTCCCAGAAAGAATGAAAGATAAATTGATCGAGTTTGTGCAAATAATAAAACCCAAAACATAACAAATATACTTATAATAGAAAAAATTCTTTTATAAATATTTGATCTTTTTGATAATGCAAAATAAATACCAATAGGTATCATTTGTCCCATATAATCTGAAACAAAATTAGGATTGCCAATAGTAGTCCTTAAAGTGATTCGTTGTGAGGGATCTCCGTATTTTCCAAAAAAGAAATCATAACCATAAAATTTATTCAAAAGGCCATCAAGCCCTATAATAAAACCAGTTATCAAAAATATAAATAATGCTGTTTCAATATACTCAAATTTTTTTCCAAATCGGTTGGTCAATATATACGAGACAAAAACAATCATTAACGTATAAAAAGAAACTTCAAAAGAATATCTAAAATAATATTTATTTTGTATAATAACACTAATCAATGAAATTACTGTAGCCAATCCAAATAAAGAAAAATAGATATGATTTAAAGAATATTTAATTTCATATTTTTCTTTCTGCAGCTTATAAAAATAATAGAAAAACATAATAGTATAAAATATTGAAAATACAAGGTGTTTTTGAGTAGAATATTCATACACCCAACCAGGAACCATTAAAAAAGGCAATAACAAAAAAAAGATACCCGTTATTAGTATGTCTTTTGGGTATTTCAATAATTCTTTCATAATAGACCTCCCTCTTTTTTTCTTTCTATAATATCATACCACAAAATTTTTATTTGGCAACACACAAAATAAATAAAAATAGTATATAATATTATTAAATATATTTAAAACAGAATATGGAGGGATAAGAATGGAAAAGCATACACATCATATGAAACATAAAAAATCATTAAACGTATTAAAAACCGCACGAGGCCAGGTGGAAGCTGTTATAAAAATGATTGAAGATAATAGATATTGTATAGATATATCAAAGCAGATTTTGGCTTCAATTTCATTACTTAAAAAAGCAAACTCACAAATACTAAAAGAACATCTCGAAACCTGTGTTAGGTCAGCTGCTTATTCTAAAGAACCTGATGAAATAGAAACTAAAATTAAAGAATTAGAAGAAGTAATTGAATATATAAATAAAACATTATAATTATTATTTTTAAAAAGAATTAGGTTTGTTATTGTTTTTATTAAGTTAAATTTTTTGTATATTATTTTAATTTTATATTCTGAAATAAATGAAAGTAATCTTAAATTTCATTATAATCCGACCTTTTTTAACAGAATTCGTATATAATATAAACGAAAAATATCACTTGTTTCAGGAGGAGGAATGTCGTGATAATACCGTTAAGTAGTTTAAAGATTGGAATGAATGGAATAATTATCAGATTAGAATTTGAAGAATCTATTAAGGAAAGATTTATCGCAATGGGAATAATACCTGGGAAAAAAATTACTTATGTTCACGAATCTCCATTTGGTGATCCAATGGTTTTTAAAATAGAGGATAATAAAATTATGATAAGAAAAAATGAAGCAGAAAAAATTTTTGTTGATGTTACAGAAGAAATTCTTTCTTTAGAAGAAAGCACACCTGGTGTTTACAAAATTTTTTTAATCAAAGGTGGTTTATTTTTTAGAAAAGAATTAGAAAATTTGAATATAGTAAATGGCTCTATAATAAATGTAATAAACAATCATTTTGGAAAAGTTTCTTTAAAAGTAAACAATAAAACGATAACCTTCGGGAAAGGAAGATCAAAAAAGATCCTTGTAAAAAAATTAAATAAATAGTGGTGATGTTATGATAGACCATATTTTAAGCTATCTTGAAAATAGGAAAGAATCTCTCTCTACGGATGATATAAAGAGAAAATTTAACCTAACTGATCAAGAGTGGAATATTGTGTTTCCATTTTTGATTTCCAAAGGCATAAAGATCAACAGTTTTGATTCATTAAACTTAAAATGTAGTGATTGTCCTATAAAAAATTACTGTAATAAAAAAAGATGTGGAGGGTGATTTATGACTTTTGAAATTGCCATAATTGGAAATCCTAATGTTGGTAAAACGTCTATATTTAATATAATAACAGGAAGTAGGCAATATATAGCTAACTGGCCAGGTGTTACTGTAGAAAAAAAAGTTGGATCTTTTAAATATAAAGGACACCACTTCAAGTTAGTAGATTTACCTGGTATATATACACTATCTGCTCAAAGTGATGATGAAAAGGTAGCTAGAGACTACTTAATAAATGAGTCGCCTGATGCAGTTGTAGTTGTTGCTGATTCTTTAAATTTAGAAAGATCAATGTACCTTTTAATGCAAATCTTAGAAATGAATTTGCCTGCTGTTTTAGCAATTAACTCTATTGATGAGGCACAATCAAAAGGAAAAATAATAAATCCATCTTTTATATCAAAAACATTAAATATTCCTGTTGTCTTAACTTCTGCTAAAAAATTAATAGGTATTGACATTTTATTAGAATCCATACATAAAGTAGCAGAAAAGAAAAGTATACCTGTAAGAAATTTTATATATACTGAGTCAATAAATTCTTTTATAGAACATTTTTCTAATAAGCTTGAAGAATATGATTTTTTAAAATCTTATGATAAAAGATGGTTAGCTCTTTATTATTTGGAATTTGGAAGTAAAAATTTTCACTATCCAGAAACATTAATTGAAGATATTAATTCACAATTTGATATTAATAAATTAAAATCAGAGTTTATGAATTGGAAATTTTCTTTCATTTCTTCAATTATTAAAAGCTCTGTAATAGAAAAAGGCAGAAGTTGGGCTATGAGAGATATCTTAGATCATGTTATGACTCACAAAGTGTTAGGATTGTTAATTTATGTCGTAGCCCTATACTTTGTGTTTTCATTAACTTTTAATATAGCAAGCCCTTTATCTGATCTTATAGATATAGGATTTAATTATTTAGGAAATTTTTTCAATGGGAAAATCCCCATTCCATGGTTAAACTCATTAATTGTTGATGGAATTATAGGTGGAGTGGGTGGAGTTTTAATTTTTATACCCCAATTATTTGTTTTATTCTTTTTCATGGGATTTTTAGAAGAATCTGGCTATTTACCTCGTGCTGCTTTTTTGGTTGATAAACTGGTGAGAAAGTTTGGTCTCAGTGGAAGATCTTTTATGTCCATAATTCTGGGATTTGGATGTAGTGTTCCTGCAATTATGTCAACAAAGACAATTGCAAATAAAAAAGAAAGAATGGCTTTAATACTCAGTATTCCTTTCGCATCATGTTCAGCGCGTTTGCCTGTTTATATTATTTTAATTAGTGCTTTTTTCGATAAAAATGCTGCAACAATTTTATTATTTGTCTATATTTCAAGTATATTATTGGTATTGTTATCAGCAAAAATTTTGCAAATATTTTTTATAAAAGGAGAAGAAGTTCCATTTACTATTGAATTACCTCGTTTTAGAATGCCAACATTTAGAAATTTAGCTTTATATTCCTGGAACAGAGGAAAACATTTCCTTGAAAAAGCAGGAGGAATTATCTTAATAGCAACTATATTCATATGGTTATTATCATATTTCCCAAACAACAATGATATTTCACATTCCTATGCAGCATATATTGGTAAATTTTTTGAACCTATAACTCTTCACCTTGGTTGGAATTGGCAAACAAACATATCATTAATTTTTGGTGCAGTGGCAAAAGAAGTAGTTGCTTCTTCTTATATGACTATTTTAAATGTCGGTCAGGAAGGTATAACATATGCATTGCAAGATATATTAACTCAAAGATCTGCTTTAGCTCTAATATTTTTTGTTTTAGCTTATATTCCATGTTTTGCAACTCTAAGTGTTATAAGGCAAGAAACAAATAGCTGGAAATGGTTATTTTTTGAATTATTTTATACATTGACCATTGCTTATCTAATAGCTAATTTTGTTTACTTGATAGGAGGAATTTTCCTATGAAAAATAAAAAAATAATATTAATATTAATAGGTAGTTTATCATTACTAATGGCATTTCTAAATATAAAATATGACAGTTTCATTTTTATTTCTTATATAACTGTTTCTCTTATAGCTTTTATCGGTTTATGGGAAGATATAAAAAATATATGGTATCATAAATCAGCACATATTATTGTAGGAGGTATTGTTTCATTATTAATAGGAGCATATGAACTTTTAAAATATCTTTTTGGGTGGCTGGCTGTTTATACCAGTGAAGGGAATATCCCAGAATTTAAAATATTTATATATCTTTTCTCTTTGTTAATGTTGATAATTCTTATTCAAGAAATAAATTATCTGAAAAAAACAGGAGAAAACAAATAGGGTTGTTCAGAAGAACAACCCTATTTTGAATATATTATTTTGAGGAAAATTATTACTTATAATCAAATAATTTCATTGATATTATAGAATTATTATTTAATAAGAAAATAACATCTCCTGTATTATCCACCAATACATAAGATATGTCATTTCCTAAATTAAACTCTGAAACTTTATTTAAATTAGTGCTATTCCATATTTCAACCTTTCCTTTCTTTCCTGATACGATAAAATATTTCTTTAACAATGAAGGTGAAATATTATAAACACCTTCAAATGATTGAAATGAAGTTAAAATATTTCCATCTTCAATATTTAAGATTGAAATTTTACCATTGAGTTGAGAAGCTATTAAATATTTATCATTTTTTAATAATAAAATATCTGTAACAGAACCATCGAATTTTACATTCCAGATATTTTTTCCGTTAAATTTGTCAATTTTAGATACTGTACCATCCTTCATAGAAACATAAATTGCTCTATCATTCACACTAACTTTTGTTATTTCCTTTTTTAGATCGGCCAATTCTTTACTTTCAACTCCAGTTACTGTGTATAATTTTCCATTTTCAAGTGCAACATATAAAACCTTATTCTTTGCAATCAAATAAGTTATTTTACTTTTAAAATCAAACATGTAATCCACTTTTTTAGTAATTAAATTATAAACATTTAAAATACCTTTTTCATCTCCAGAATACAATAATTGACTTTCATCATCAAATGCCAATGAAGTAACTTTGGTATCATGATTATAACTTCCAAATCCTTCATTTGAACCAACAGAAACTATTATGACCATTTTATCATTTCCATATGCCATTAAATTATAATTGCTTAAAGCTAATGATTTATTAACAACATTCGTTTTTAATTCCCAATTTTTTAATGGAGTTGCAACTATGCTCTCATTTTCCTTACTTGAATTAATCAATATTATATCAATTTTTCCATTATTATATGGATTAAATGAAATTTTTCTATTTTCCTTCTTGTAATCTCCGTATATAACTTCGTCTTTCGATACAACAAGCATTATTTTATCAGTAGGTATTTTTGCAAAAGTTAAAATGGAATCTTTCGAAATTTTATGCTCTCCAAATATGCTGGTTACATTTAAATTATTTTCATCACTACCTGTAATATCTCCAAAGAATTTCATGCCGTTTTTCAAAATAAAATATGTATATTTTTCCTGAGGGTTTTCCATACCTCCTGAAAAACCGAAAATAGAAGAATTTAATAAACTTAAAGTACCGTATCCCAGATCAAAGAAATAATAATCATTTACTTTTTTTAAGAAATTCACATATTTAAATTCATATCCATTATATAATTTCAATACATATGGTTCTTTAAATTCATATTTTGGATAAGATATACTTTTTATAACATTTAAATTTAAAACTCCCTGACCCAATATCGGTATATTTAAAAACAATTGATTTTCTTTAGCTTCAAAGATATTTCCTTTAATTTCAGTATAATTATCTCCTAAAGTTATATCAAAATTTTGAGGTTGTTCTTTTCTAAACCACTGAATATCTGGAACTTCAGGATGCAAAAAATTTACAAATTTTAATTTTGAAACATCATTCAAAATAAATTCACCAATATTCATCTGAATATTTGCAGTTGTAGAAGAATATGATGTTAATTTTCCGGAAAAAATTTTATCATCTACTATAACTCCATAATCTGCTGTAGTTTTTTCATCAAAAGAAATATACATTATATTTTCTTTTTGAACAGTTAATATTTGATTAAACACCTTCACTTTAACATTATCATCCTTAATTTCAATAACCTCTACTTTAACAGTATTTCCATCTATGGATTTCATTAAAGCAGCAAATGTAGAGGAAAACAAAAAGAACATTAATAAAAGAAAAAGAAAAAATTTTTTCATAACCTTCCTCCTTTCAATTACCTTCACTATATTAATTTAATTATATAATATCCAAAAACTATAGAAAATATCTGCATAATTAGGGCATTCTCAAGATAATTTAATTTTACTGAAAAAGCCGTTGTTTTTATTTTTGTAACAAAAAAAGCTGCAGTCAGTGCAGAAATTGAAATCCCTAAATCAAGTAGAGTAAAATGTAATGGCATATAATTTAAAAGAGGTATTGCTGGTATAATCAAAAGTAAATAATAATATTTTTTTGATATTTTCAATGCAGATATTATTTTTATTGAATAAAACGCTGTTGTAAAAGCAGAAATATATAATAGTATTTTTAATCCACCATGAATACCTATTCCTTCTTTTATGAAAAATGTTTGAACTGGAAATATTCCAGATAAACCAAAAACACTAAATATTGCTAATATTTTATTTATATCATAATCTTTTACCGTTTTCAATGAATTCAAATCTCTATAATGAGTCTTTTCATATATTCGACCAATATTATAAAAAGCTAAAGATTTGTACAACATGTGTAATGTAAAAAACAAAATGAAGAGTTCTTTTTTTTCTGCAATAATAATCATCAAAAGTCCCATTTGAGAAATTGAAGAATATGCTAATATTTTTTTTAAGTCATTCTCAAAAAAACCTATAATAGCTCCAATGATTAAAGAAGTAAATCCATAAATCAATAAAATTTTTTTAACTTCATTATAAAATCCATCATATAATGAAAAAGAATATAATACATACATACCAATAGGTGTAATATATCCAGATAATACTGCTGAAATTTCCGAGGAAGATTCTGAATAAGCGGTTGGCAACCAGGTAGCTAAAAAAATCATCCCACCTTTAACCAATAATCCTGTGACAATAAAAGAAACAGCTAACGGATTAGGCTCTTTTGAAAAAGCTATGTGCAAATTCAAACTTCCAGTTTCGGCATAAATAAGCCCAACCCCCAATAAATAAAAATTTAATCCAATATAACTTAAAAACATGTATTTCAAACTTGCCCAAATTCTTCTTTCTTTTCTTCCCATACCAATAAGTAAAAATGAAGAAATAGATATTAATTCTAAATGTACATATGTATTAAAAAAATCTTCTGATGTTAAAATACCTATTAATGTACCATTTATTATTAACCATAATGATGTAAAAATATTATTATGCCGTCGCGCAGCACGCCAATAAATTATAAACATCATTATGTTAAAGAAAAAAGCCACTACATACATTTCTTTTGGAAAATAAATTTCTATACCTTTCAATCTATCCCAACCACCAGGAAATATTCTTTCCTCATGTCCCAAAAATAATAGATATGTATTTAAAGACATAATAATCATATATGCTGCAAATCCTATTTTTCTATGATAGTTTTTTAAAATATAAGCCAGAATTCCTAATGAAACTGGTATCAATATTAATAATATAGCCATTATTTTTCTAACTCCTCTTCAATTATATCTACATTGTGAGTTTTAAATTTTTCCGCTAATATCATAATATACACCAATGATAAGGAAATTGTGGCAAACCCTATTACAATAACAGTTAATAAAAAAGAATGTATTAAAGGATCTGCATTGTTAGCAAGAGTATTGGAAATAATTATTGGTATATTTTCATCATATCCTAATATAACAAAAAATAATAATATTCCTGATTGAAATATACTTAAAAAAAATAGTTTCATTATTAAATCTTTCTTCATTATTAAACCCAATAAACCTAAAAAATAATAATATAAGAGTATATAAAATATAAATTCATTAAAGTAACCCCTGTGCTTTATAAACTGATAAAGTATTGTCCATGAACCTCCAAAAACTTCAAATGCAATAAAGGAATTTAGCATCACAGCACTTCCACCACTAAAAATTGTCCCCGGTTTAAACTTTGGAAAAAAATTGATAAAATACTCTCCAAAAAAATCTTTCCTATTATAGCATATATAATAATAAATAATGGTATCAGCACTTTTACTTCTTCTATTCTTGATTTTTCAAAAATTTCTTCTATTTCTTCGTATCTTTTTATTAAAGATAATGAAAGAACACCGGTACCAAGAATAATACCAGAATTGAAGCCACCTCCTGGATATAAATGTCCTGTTAATGTATTATAAAAACCGAATAAAAGTGTTATTGGAAACATAACTGGCGCAAAAACTTTTAAAACAATTGAAGGTTTTGAAAATTTATATTTGGATGGTTTAAAAAATTTCATAAAATAAGAAATACCTATTATAGTTACTGTAAAAACCAATATTTCAAAAAAAGTATCATAAAACCTATAATCCAAAACAATAGCTGATACTAAATTCAAAGAACCATTATCCTGTAAAACTGTTATATTATAATTTGGATTTTTTACGATTTTTTCTGGTATTTCTGTATATAATAAAAATAAAAGTGTTGATAAGGATATTAATGATAAAATTAATTTTTTCATCCAATATTCCTCCGAACTATAAACTCATATTCCTTTGAATCAATAAATGTTTTTAGAAATCTATTAAATTCTTCTTTTAATGCCTTATTATTTTTTGAAAAAATAATTCTATAACCACTATCAGAAAATTCTTCTGCAGTAATATCAGATTTTTTTCTAAAATAATGTTTTAATCTTAAATAATCAATAATTTTAGATTCTTCTGATTTATTTAAAATAATACTTTCATACTTTTCAGGAATGTTGCCACTATATTTAAATAATTTAGTAGGCAAATAACTCTTGGAATACAAAAAGTTGCAATTTTTTTCATCATATATTATTAATCCACCTACAATAATATCAATCTCATTACTATTGAGATAATATGATATATTTTCCTTTTCAATTGGAATAAACTCTATTTCAAAAAATGAATTTTCAGAAAAATTATCCATTAATTCTTTCTCAAATCCTGTCAATTTTTCACCTTGTTTTTCAAACAAATATGGGTCTCTATGAATCCAACTTTTATTTTTGAGCGTGTTTTTATCGCAATAATATAAACAAATATAATAAATGCTGATCCTATAGTCATCTGGACAGCAGCAACATCAGGAGCATTAAAAATAAAAAAAATTCCTGATAGAATTGTTCCGAAAGCAGCATAAATTAAAATAGCATTAATATATTTTTTCACAAAAAACATTATTAATGCCAATATAACCAAAGAAGTTAGTAAAAAAAACTCAATCATTATCTCTCACCTTTACTTTATTATGTGCTGCGCTATGAGCAATAGCATGAGATAAAACAGGCCCAATTAACAACACCAATATACTAATTATTATAAATCTAAATATTTCATTTTGTGCTTTTAAAGCAAGCCCTATTAATACCGTAAATGTACCTACAGTGTCTGAAATACTTCCAAATTGAATTCTAGTATATAAGTCTTTCTGGGTTAGCATTCCAATGCTGCCAAGAAAAATTAATATTCCTCCTGTAATTATCAAAATATTACTAAACATTATTTTCTACCTCTTTCAAGAAAACGAGAAATAATAACTATTCCCACAAATTTAATACAAGAAAAATAATTATTATATCAATCATTACAAAAAAACCCTTTGTTATCGCATATATCAAAGATATTATAGATATTTTCGATGACATTGAAGCAAATGCCAAAACACGGTCCCATGCTGTAGGACCGAGAATTAATTTGATAACCATTAAAAATAAAGATAATAATATTAATATATCTAATATTAAATAAATCAAAATAACTCACCCTTCCAGACATCATCAGAAGAATGTGCTGCATCAGGAGTTTCAGCAAATTTATGAATAATAAGATGTTTATTTTCTTCTAATATGAACATCGTTCCTGGAGTTAACGTTATACAATTAGCAATAGCTGCTTTTTCTGCATCTGTTTTATTTTCAACATTAATAGGAACTAATCCACAATAGCTTTTTTTAAATAAGAATTTTAATGATCTAAAAGTCATTTTATACATAACAAGTATTCTACCTATTGCAGAAATAAATAATTCAACAAAACCATAAATCTCAGATTTTAAAAAAAATTCTGAGATTTTTACTACTAAATAGGTAATAACTATTCCTAGCAAAATGGAAGAATCGTTTAGCGCTCCAACAAACCCTAACCAGAGAAACATTATAAATAAATATATCATTTATAACTCTCCATTAAACTCATTATTGTTTCCACAACCTCTTTTTCTAATTTTTCAAGGTTATCTGTTTCTTTGCTAAAGCCTGCTGCCCTTGGATGACCACCACCACCAAAATGAACAGCTACTTTTGAAACGTCAAACCAATCTTTTGATCTCATACTTACATGATATACATTTGGTTCTGCCTCAGAAAAAGTAATCGCGACCTCTACCCCTTAATTGCCCTTAATTCTCCTACAAATGATGGAGAATCTTTCGGCAATATTCCGTATTTATCCAACATATCAATGGTTATATGCGAATAAGCTATAGTATTATTATTTTCTAATTTCATTTCGTTAAGGAAATCTTTATACAATTTTAAATGTTCAAGTGGTTTATTTTCCAATATCATATTGCTTATTAAACCAATTTTACCTCCTTTAGAAACAAGCCATGCAACATCTTCAAAAACCGCTGCATCTGTATTTGAATATCTGAAAAAACCTGTGTCTGTTGCTATCCCCAATAAATTTGCTGTTGCCAAATCAGAATCATATTCTATTTCTAACATTCGATTTAATCTTAACACCATTTGTGCGGTTGCACCAAATCTATCAACCCAATTTACATTACCAAAATAAGTATTCGTTGCATGATGATCAATTACGACACTTCGAGCATATTTAAAATGTTCATAAACTCTTCCAATTCTATCAGGAGATGATGCATCAACTGATATTATTAATTCTGCTGGAAACTTATTAACACAATCATACGATTTTATCTTTTCTTTTACAAACGGAAATTCTTCCAGATATCCAGGAATATTATCATCAATTACCGCTCTAACATTCTTCCCAATTTTTTCCAACCCCATTGTCAGGGATAAAACCGAACTAATATCATCACCATCTGGCATAATATGTCCAACAACAATAATATTTTCCACCTTATTTATTTCTCCAATTATAGCTTCAATTGTTCTAATCATACTATCACCTCAAAATGTTTTTATAGCTATTTTAACTACTTTAGCAAATTTATGCTTTATTCTTTCTGCAACTTCCATAACCTCTTTATGATTTAACGGTTGTGGTAATATTCCAGCAGCCATATTAGTTACAGCAGAAAAAGCAACTGACTTAATGCCACAATGATTAGCAGCAATTATTTCAGGCATAGTCGACATTCCAACTAAATCACCTTCCAACTTTTCCAGCATTTTAATTTCTGCTGGTGTTTCATACGAAGGTCCAAGCATCCAGCAATATATTCCCTCTTCTATTTTTATTTTCTTTTCTTCAGCTTTTTCTTCTATTCTCTTTAACCATTTTTTATCTATAGGTGATGCCATGGCAGGAAATCTTGGACCTAATTCGTCCATATTTGGACCAATTAATGGATTTTTCATTGCAAAATTAATAAAATCTACATTTGCTACAATATTTCCTGGATTCAATGTTCTATTTACTCCACCTGCTGCATTTGTAAGAATTAAACCTTCTACTCCTAATTCTTTAAATACGTAAATGGGAAAAATCAATTTTCTTAGTTCATGACCTTCATATGCATGAAATCTTCCTTTCAAAGCAACTACTGGTTTTCCCTCTAACATACCTATAACCATTTTTCCAGCATGCCCCACTACTGTAGATTTGGGAAAATATGGTATATCTTTGTAATCAATAATTATTGGATCTGCAATTTCATCTGCAATGTATCCAAGTCCAGATCCTAAAATAAGGCCTAATAATGGTTTAATATCTGTCTTTGAATTAATATATTCCGCTGCTTCTTTAATTTTACTATACATTTTTACTCCTCCCTTATACATCTCTTTATTTAGATTTTATCACAAAATCTCCTTAAATTTACTATTTTAAAATTTTTCTGGTATAATTTTATATACAAGAAAAACTTTTCAAGGAGGTGAAAATATGATAAAAGAGAAGAAAATAATAGAATTCGCTAACGCTTTGGATTCCAAAAAACCAACACCGGGTGGAGGAGCATTAGCTGCAATTTGTGGTTCCCTTGCTGCTTCATTAGGTGGAATGGTTTCCAGATATTCTATAAACAAAAAAGGATTAGAAGATTATGAAAAAATTATAGAAGAGGCATTGGAAAATTTTCTCGTCTGTAAAGAAAGATTGTTAGAATTAGCTGATGAAGATGTTAATGCTTATAATAAATTTAGAGAAGCTTCAAAATCAAAAAATAGCGTCAAAATCGAAGAAACTATAAAAAATAGTATAGAAACAGCATATAGGATTGCAAAATGCGGATATGAAATTTTAAATAATGCTTATATTATTGCTAAATATGGAAATCAAAATTTATTATCCGATGCAATTATTACAGGATATTATGCATGGGCTACTATGCAATCTGGATTAACTCTTGTAAAAGACAATTTAAATTATTTGAAAGATGATGCGTATAAAAGAACATTTCTGGAAGATATTAAAGAATTTATCGTAGAAACTGATAATTTGATAAGCAAAATTAGAAATTTAAGTGATGAAAAAATCATAATTACAGGAGGATATTTAATGTTTGATAATAAACCGATAAAATATGAATTATTGCATAAAGACAAAAATTCAAATGCAAGAAGAGGGAGAATATATACACCTAGAGGAATAATAGAAACACCAGTTTTTATGCCCGTTGGTACAAATGGCACAGTAAAAGCTTTAAAAAATTCTGATTTGAAGAATATCGAAGCTGAAATTATTTTAGGTAATGCATTTCACTTATTTTTAAGACCTGGACTGGATGTTTTAAGAAATGTTGGTGGATTACATAATTTTATGAATTGGGATAAGCCGATATTAACAGATAGCGGAGGCTTTCAGGTATTTTCTTTGAAAGATAGAAAAATTTCTGATGAAGGTGTGCTCTTTAGATCACCTTTAGATGGTTCCAAAATAATGATGACTCCAGAAAAATCTATGGAAATACAAATGACCATAGGTTCTAATATAGCTATGGCTTTTGACGAATGTGTTGAAGCTGGAGCAGAAAGAAAGTATGTTGAGGAATCTGTAGAAAGAACATTTGAATGGGCAAAACGTTCATTTAATGCTCATACAAAAAAGGATCAGGCCTTATTTGGAATAGTTCAAGGAGGATTTCATGAGGATTTAAGAAACAGAAGTTTGAAACAAATAACTTCTATAGATTTTGATGGATTTGCATTAGGAGGTTTATCAGTTGGAGAGCATTATTCAGAAACAGAAAGGATATTAAAACATTCTGGACCAAAACTTCCAGAGGATAAACCTAGATATATAATGGGAATAGGAACGCCGTTAATAATTTTAATGTCGGTAGAAAATGGAATGGATATGTTTGATTGTGTTCTTCCAACCAGAATGGGAAGACATGGAACAGCAATGACATGGGAAGGTAAAGTGAATTTAAAAGCAGGAAAATGGAAATATTCTACTGAACCAATAGATAATAAATGTGATTGTTATGCCTGTCAAAACCATACCAGAGGTTATATCCATCATTTATTAAGAAAAGATGAAATACTTGGAAAAATCCTTTTGAGTATTCATAATTTAAGATTTTTAATTAATTTTGTAAAAGAGGTAAGAAAAGCCATTGAAGAAGATAGATTTATGCAATTTAAAGAAGAGTTTCTTTCAAATCCTAATAATGTATATTAAACAATCAAAAGCCCAAATACCGGGCTTTTGATTGTTTATTTATTAATAGATAATCTTTTCCCAATTTGTTTCATCTTCAAATAATATTTTCCATATTTCTCCTTTAACAAATTTTAAACCTGGTTCGTTATAAACATCAATATATACATTATAATATTCAAAGGGTTTATTTTTATATTTTTTTCATTATATTTCAAAACACTTCTCCTATTTATTCTAATAGGATTACCTGAAATATCTAAACCCCAATACCTTAATTCAAATTCTTTAATAATTTTGCTGGATACATTTTTTAATATAAAATGGATAATCTTTTTATTTTCATATTTTTTCACATTTCCACCAATAACCCTTAATGGTTCTTCTTCGTCATCATATACAATCAATGTAGCTTCGTTACTTTCTCCCAGTATTTCTCTATCAATATTTTTAGCAACTAAATTAAGTTTATACAAATATCCCTTTTTTTCTCCAGAGATTAAAACACTTCTGTATTCTGTTATAAATTCCATTTCATACGGAATTTCTTCGTTTTTGAAATTTAAATAATACAATATTGAGCCGTCGTATGAAATGTCAAAAATCCATTCAATTTTTTTGTTATTATAATATGAACTAAAATCTTTAAATATTATTTCTTGTGAGAATACATTTATAAAGAAAAACATCGTTAAAAATAATATAATATTTTTTTTCATCTTATCACCTCCATTTTAATTATACTCTTTTTTATCGGAAATAAAAAGGGAGCCTAAGCTCCCTTTCAGACTGTCGACAAAATAAAATAAGAAAGATAATATGAGCGAATCCTAAACATTTCGCGGAGCGAAAGGGGTAATGTTGTTTTTTATAATAAAATATCCATCCTAACCCTTCGCGAAGCGAAGAGTTTAAGAATTTTCACCGGATGAGCGAATATTATTTGATTATTTTATTTTGTACTTTGTCTACAAACTAAAAGGGAGCCTAAGCTCCCTTTTTTAAACCTATATATGTAATTATTGTATTAATTAACAGAACAAAAAAAGATATAAAAAACACAGTATTATATGAGTATTTTGATGCAATAAATCCAGCTAATCCAGGAGTAAATATCTTTGAAAAAAGATTGAATCCGTTGAAAAATCCTTCGTATCTACCAAAATTTTTTGGTGCAAATTCCTGTTTTAACGGTTCTTTTGAAGAAAACCAGAACACAAAACCTATAGCCAGGACTACATGTGAAAAATAAAAAGTAATCCAGTTATTAAATAATAACAATATATAGAAAAAAGACATTATGAACATACCCACTATTAAAGAATTTTCATTTGAAATCTTTATTTTCTTTTTCCAGAGCATAGAACTCAACACTGTCGAAGAAAATATTATTTCATATATAATCATTACTTTAGCGTCACCATTCAATGTTTCTTTTACAAAATAAGATATTATTAAGTAACTTCCAAATCCAAAGTTGGCAAAAAACATTATTTGATTTATCATTACAGTAATAAATTTTCTTAAATTCGGTTTATGTACTTTGATGTGTTCTTCATGTAAATCACTTCCACTATTAACAAAAGGCAATAATTTTAATATTACAAATGCATATATCAAATTAAAAATAGATACTGAAATAAAGATATTTCTATAAAATGCAATCGTGGTACTATTATAATCTATAAAAAATATCATTGGCAAAAATAATAATATTTTTATTCCTTCTGAAATCAATATTAAATAAGAATAAAATTTATTTCTTTGAGAGGGTGGAACAATTGCTCTTTCGTACATACTTATCAATGGAGCAAATACGTCAAAGCTTCCAATCAATATTTGAGCTATTAAATAAAGATAAGAGTTAAAAGCTAATGCTAAAATTAAATTTCCTATAGAAAATAATATTCTTCCAATTGCTAATCCAATATTAGGAGATTTTTTTTCAAAATAATGCCCAATAATTATTGTCAACAATGCCTGAATTCCATAAACTGTAGAAAACACCATACCTGCTTCTAAAACATTTAACCCTAATTTATTTGCAAACATTGGAGAAATTAATATTGTTATAAATGAATATGCTAAAATAGCATTATTAAAAAAGTAGAGCTTTAATTCTTTTTGCATATTATCACCCCATTGCATAATTATTTAGCTTTACGAATTATTATATATGAAAAAATATAAAAAATCAATAAAATTTAATTGTATTTTTTATTTTTTATGATATAATTTTATTGATAAACAATTAACTAAATTTACAGAAAATATAAAGGAGGGATTCTATGGAGAATAATGTAATATTATGGACTGGAGTAGGTTTGGGATTGGTAGCTTTAGTATTAGGCGGAATATTATTATACAATACCTTAACTTATCCATTTAAACCACTTGATATTGATGGCGTAAAAATTGCAGAAATACCTAAAGAAGCAGTTATAGAATTTAAAAAAGCCGGAAAAGGGGCAGAATTAAAACAGTTAAAAAAAGAAGGATTTTTATTATATTTTGATGGTATAGCAGAAGGTGCCCTGGAATGGGATCAATTATGTATACTCAGGCAGAACAAGATGCAAGAGAACAATTAGCAAGATATTTAAATTCTGTAGTTACAGATTTCCAACAAAGGGCACAAGGAGTTTTGCAAAGCTCATCAACTGGAACTGATAACGATAAAGTGGTTTCAGTAGCAAATAATGTATTTAAAAATGTAAGCACAAATTTTGCAAAAACTATTCAAACTGGTGCAGAGGTTGTGGCAAAATATTATGTAATGAAGGCTGGTAGAATTGAATATCATTCAGTGCTAATCTATAATCCAAAAACTGCATTTTCCTTATTGCAACAACAATCATATTTGATAGAACAATTAGGAGAACAGGGAAAAGAATTTTATGAAAATTTAAATAAAGTTTTAAAAGAAGCATTTAAAAATACTCCTTCAAAATAATATTAAAAATTTTAACACCCTTTTAAAGGGTGTTTTTTTTAGTATAGATAAAAAAATTTTTAATATTTTTCTTTAATCATAGATATTTATACTCTATAACCTATTTTCCTGTTTTTTTGTAATTTTTATTTTGTATTTTTTTTGTTATAATAAAAATGTAATCGATTACAAAAAAGAGGTGTTTGATAATGAAAATAAAGGATATAGCGGAGTTAGCTGGAGTTTCTGTTGCTACAGTTTCCAGAGTTATTAATAATTCTTCTAAAGTAAAGGAAGAAACTAAAAATAAAGTTTTAGAAATAATTAAAAAATATGGATATGAACCCGATTTTAGTGCAAAATCTTTAAGAAAAAGGTCTTCAAATTTATTTGGTTTAGTTATGAGAAGAAATCATATTACTGAAAACGATTCATATACGCATCCTTTTTTAAACGGAATTTTAGAATATTTTTTTCATAATGATTTAAAACTTATTTTAGATTCACATGAAAAGAAAAATTGTATTGTTCATTATGAAAAATTAATAAAAAGTAATTTAGTAAATGGTTTTTTTATAACAGATCTTGAAGACAATGATGAAAGAATTGAATTTTTAAACTCTATTAATTTTCCTTATATAGTAATAGGTAGAAACAACAAAAATAATTTTATATATGTTGATCCAGATAATGAATTAGGAGGATATTTAGGTATTAAGCATTTGAACGAAATTGGATGTAAAAACATATTGTTTATTAGTGGAAGTTTAGGACCTGCTGTTACCTATCAGCGTTTAAACGGTGTTTTAAATGCAAAAAAAGATTTTAATATTAATTTAGATATAGTTTATGGTGATTTTAGTAGAAAATCTGGATATGATGTGATTAAAAAAATCAATTTAACAGATTATGATGGTATCTTCTGTAGTTCAGATTTAATGGCTTATGGTGTATATGATTATATGAATGAAAAAAACTATTATTTACCATTGATAGGTTTCGATGATCTACCTTCATCTAAAATATTAAAAATTTCATCAATAAATCAAAATATCTATCAAATTGGTTATAATGCCGCAAAAATGCTGCATTATTTATCTTCAGGTAGAGAAGTAAAAAATGTAATAATACCAGTTGATATTTCTATAAGAGAAAGTACATTAAAGTTTAAAAAATAGATTTTATGTATCTAAATATGTAATCGATTTCATTACTTTAAAAGGAGGGTGTTTTATGAAAAGAGCATGGTTGTTTTTATTAACTATGATTATTGTTTCTTCTTTGTTTGCTGTAACAACTATAAAGATTTCTGGATGGCCCGGAAATCCGGATGAAGAAGCAGCTATTAAGGCGGGGTTGAAGAATTTAATTCTACTCATAGTAATATTAAAGTAGTATGGGAACCTATTCCAGGAAATTATCTCGAAACACTAAAAACGCGATTATCTGCAGGAACAGCGCCAGACATTTTCTATGTTGATGTATATTTTTTCCAGGAATTTGCTTCAAAGAATGTCTTGCTACCATTAGATTTATATATAAAAAGGGATAACTTTGATCTTGATGCTTATTTCCCATCTTTGATAAATGCTTTTAAATATAATAACAGAGTATATGGTATTGCAAAAGATTTTTCAACATTAGCATTATATTATAATAAGGAAATATTCGATAAATATGGTGTCCCATACCCTACCAATAATGATACATGGTTTGATTTATTGGATAAAGCATTACAATTGAAACGAAAAGGATTTGAAACACCTATGGTATTAGCAGCAGATTTCAATAGAGTAATACCTTTTATTTTAGGAGCTGGGGTAGATTAGTTGATGAGAATTTAAATACTGCTTTAGATGAACCTGCATCTAAATTTGGGCTTAAATTTTATATAGATTTAGTAACTAAATATGGTGTTGCTGTTGAACCTCAAACTGTAGGTGCCGGATGGATTGGTGAGGCTTTAGGAAAAGAAAAGGTTGCAATTGGTATGTCAGGTCCATGGTCTTTAGGATTTTTGAAGGGATCTTATCCTGATGTATATAAGAAGATGGGAATTGTGGAAATGCCTTCATTAATTAAAAAGTCTACTATGGTTTATACTGTTTCATGGTCTATTAATAAAGAATCCAGAAACAAATCAGCTGCATGGGAAGTATTAAAATTTTTAGTAACAAGAGGTCAGGAAATTTTTGTTGAAAAAGCTGGTGTTTTAGCCTCAAGAAAAGATCTGGCATTAAAAGACACAGATCCTATGAAAACGCCTTTTTATAAAGGTGCTGAATATGCTCAACCATGGAGTGTTCCAACACCAACTGGTATTTTTTCTATAGCTAATGATCAGATTAATTCAAGATTGAAAGATTTATTTTATAATAAAATTACATTAGAAACTGCATTGAAACAAATAAAAGAAAATTATCCTCAATGGATCAGCGGAAAATAATTTGAAGGGGGATTTTCCCCCTTCAAATTTAAAAAGGTGGCGATTTTTTATGCATTTGAAGTGGAAAACAAAAGAAATTTTAATAGGCTATTTGTTTGCATCACCTATTATTTTGACTATAATAGTTTTTACTATATATCCGATACTTGCGGCATTTTATTATAGTTTTACTGATTATAATCCTTTAAATGCGAGAAATTTAGAAGTTACTTTTAATCCTCAGGAATCACTGGAATTTCATCTTGGTTTTTTCAAAATGAAGTTAAATCAATTGATGAAATAAAAAACTATTTTGATCTTATGACTTTTATTAAATCTGATGTTGGTATAAACCTGGATACAAAAAAGAAAATATAATAAAAAACTATTTCGATATAAATAAGTTATTAAAAGATTTCATAGATGGGAAGTTAAATAAAGAAATGAAAATTTCCGATTTTATGTCTATTTATCTTAAAAAGGAAGTTCATCATTTAAACGATATATCCCAAATTTTCTTGGTTTGGAAAATTTTAAAAAAATGTTTAAAGATCAATATTTTAGAATATCATTATTTAATGCTTTTTTTTATTCTATTATTGTTGTTCCAGTCCAAACATTTTTAGCAATAGTTTTAGCTGTTGCCGCTAATTCAAAAATAAAAGGGATAAAATTTTTTAAAGCTACATTTTTTATTCCAGCAATTACATCATCGGCCGCAATCTCAATGATTTTTTGGATGATATACTCAAGACCGGGAATTTTAAATAGATTTTTATCAATATTTGGATTTCAACCAATTGCCTGGTTAGAAAATCCTAACACTGCATTACCAGCAATTATGGTTATGAATATATGGACAACAGCCGGATATTTTATGGTCACATTTTTAGCAGGATTACAGGATATACCAACATCTATATATGAAGCAGCAAGAATTGATGGCGCTTCGCCTTCAAAAATTTTCTGGAAAATCACAGTTCCAATGCTTAGACCACAAATATTATTTGTAATGATAATGGGACTATTGGTTGTATGCAGGTTTTTGATCAAATATATTTTTTAATAAAAAATATGAGAAATATTACTATTTCTTATTACATATACAAAAATGCATTTGAATACGGAAATATGGGGTACGCATCTGCTTTAGCATTGGTATTATTTGCTATTATTTTATTTATAACTATTTTACAAAGAAAGTTTATTCGTGAAGAATATTGAGGTGAATTTTATGAATAAAAAGCTTAATTTAGCAAAAACTATTTCATATATAATTTTAATATTTTATGCATTAATATCATTATTTCCTTTCTTTTGGGCATTTTTAGTTTCAATAACCCATTAAACGGTATAAATCCAGATACAGGTGAAAAATTTGGTATAGATATAATGCAATGGCCACCAAATATAAATCTATTTAAAATTCCACCAAAAGTTTTTGGCGTTAATGCTACCTTAAAAAATTATATAAAAATATTTGAAGTAGTTCCATTATATGGAAGATGGATATTAAATACCCTATTTTACGCAGGAGCACTAACTATGGGTCATTTGATTTTAGATACATTAGGGGATATGCATTTGCAAGGTTGCATTTTCCATTAAAAAATTTCTGGTTTTCTCTTTTTTTAGCAACGATGATGATTCCTTTTCAGGTTATTATGATACCTCAATATAATTTAATGGTAAAGTTTGGTTTTGTTAATACCTATACTGGTTTAATTTTGCCAAAATTGACAGGGGTATTTGGCCTTTTTTTAATGAGACAATTTTTTCTGAATTTTCCTAAAGAACTTGAAGAGGCAGCGAGAATTGATGGGGCAGGTATAATCAGAACATTTTTTACCATTGTAGCTCCAAATGCAAAACCAGCTATGACTGCATTAGCTATATATACTTTTTTAGGAGCCTGGAATGACTTTATGTGGCCATTAATAATTACTTCTGATAAAACTATGTATACTTTAACTATGGGATTAAACTTTTTCAAAACTTCATATTATACATTCTGGCAATATATGATGGCAGCATCAATTATTATGACAATTCCTATGATAATAATCTTCTTATCTTTTCAAAATCAGTTTATTGAATCCGGAAAAGCTTCTGCAATTAAAGGTTAGGAGGAATAAATATGTTAAAAGCCGTAATATTTGACATGGATGGTGTAATTACCGATACAGTTCCTTTACATTATAAAGCATGGAAAAAAATGTTTGAAAAACATGGATACTATTTTGATTTTAATATATATAAAGAGAAAGTTGATGGAAAACCCAGAATTCAGGGCATTTCTGCAGTAGCTGTAAATGCAAACAGAAAAATGTTAGAAAAAATGGCTGAAGAAAAACAAAATTATTTTTTGGAGCTTGTTGAAAAAACCCCTCCAAAAATTTTTGAAGATACTATAAATTTAATAGAAATATTAAGGAATAATAAGATAAAAATAGCTGTAGCCTCATCCAGTAAAAACACAAAAAAAATACTTGAAACGCTAAATATATATAATCTTTTTGATACGGTAGTTACTGGTTATGATTTTACTAATGGAAAACCAAATCCTGAAATTTTCCTGCTTGCTGCAAGGAATTTGAATGTATCTCCTGAAAATTGTGTTGTTATTGAAGATGCAATAGAAGGTGTAAATGCTGGTTTAAATGCTAATATGGTTACTGTAGGTTTAGCAAGGCATAACAATATAAATGAATTAAAACATGCAACAATTGTCGTTACAAACTTATACCAAATAAATATAAAAAAATTAGAAAAATTATTGCAGGAGGTAAAATGATGAAATTATCAGAAGAAAAATGGTTAATTAAAAAAAATAATTTTGAAGTTTCTCCTGTAAATGAAACTATTTTCACGTTATCAAACGGTTATTTAGGAGTAAGAGGAACTTTCGAAGATTTATTTTTTAATGAAACACCAGGAACATACGTTGCAGGTATTTTTGACAAATCAGAATCTCAGGTAAAAGAATTAGTTAATTTACCATATTTTTGGGGATTGAAAATATATTTAAAATATGAATATTTAAATCCATTTGAGTGTGAAATATTGGATTACAAAAGAATATTAGATATGAAACAGGGTTTATTATATAAAGAGATGAGATTAAAGGATAAAAAAAATAGAATTACAAAAATAGAAGGATATAGATTTTTAAGTCATGATAATAGAAATTTAGCTTTAATGAAGTATAAAATAGTTCCAGAAAATTATAAAGATAGAATAACTTTAGAATATTTTATTGATGGAAAAACAACAAATTCTACTTTCCATCCAAAAGAAAGGGTAAAACATTATTTCTTATCCAATCATGTTGTATCTGATGATTACCTTTATTTAGAAGCTTGTACAAGAGATAAAAATTATAAAGTAGGAATATTATCTTCAGTTGAAGCTGAAAACTATCATTCTAAAGTTTCCAGAAATTATATAGATTTTATTGCACAATCAATTGATATAGATCCAGTTCCACAAAATGAATATACAATAAACATTTATACCAGTATTTTAGATTCAAGAAGATATGATAATCTTCATGAAAACAATTTAAAAGAAATAAGAAAAGCAAAGAATATAGGTATAGAAAAGCTTTTGGAAAATCATAAAAAAAAGCTGGAAAAACGTTGGAATGTGGCAGATATTAAAATATATGGAGATGAAAAAGCAGATAAAGCATTAAGATTTAATATATTTTCATTATTATCACTTGCAAATCCAGATGATGAAATGGTAAGTATTGGTGCTAAAGGATTACACGGAGAAGGATATAAAGGGCATGTTTTTTGGGATACAGAAATTTTTATGTTACCATTTTATATTTATGAATACCCAGAAGCTGCTCGTTCTTTTTTAATGTATAGATATTATACATTAGATAAAGCTAGAGAAAACGCCAAAAAAAATGGATATCAGGGAGCTCAATATCCATGGGAGTCTGCAGATACAGGTGAAGAAGAAACTCCAAAATGGGGAGAAGATTATTACGGTAATAAGGTTAGGATTTGGACAGGAGATATGGAATATCATATTACAGCGGATATTGCCTTTTCAATTAGAGAATATTTAAGAGCTACTGATGATTGGGAATTTTTTTTAAATTACGGAGCTGAAATATTTTTTGAAACTGCAAGATTTTGGGTTTCTCGGGCAGAATATAATAAAGATAAAGATAGATATGAAATTAATAAAGTTATTGGACCGGATGAGTTTCATGAACATGTAAAAAACAATTTTTATACCAATTACTTAGCTCGATGGAATATAAAAGAAGCTTTAAAATATATAAATATAATAAAAGAAAAATTTCCAGAAAGCTATAATAAAATATCAAGAAAAATAAATTTAGTTGAAAGTGAATTAAAGAAATGGAAAGAAGTATCAAATAAAATATTTATTCCATGGAATAAAACTACTCATTTAATAGAACAATTTGAAGGATATTTTAAACTTGAAGATAAAATTATTACGAAATATAATGAAAAAAATATGCCAGAATGGCCAGAAAACGTTGATTTAACAAAATTAAATAAATATCAACTAATAAAACAGGCTGATGTTTTAATGCTGATGCATTTATTGTCTGAAGAATTTGATTATGAAACCAAAAAGATAAATTTTGAATATTATGAAAAAAGAACAATGCATAAATCTTCATTGAGCCCCAGTATATATGCAATAATGGGATTAACTATTGGGAATCATTCTAAAGCTTATGAACATTTTTTAAGAACAGCTCTTGTTGATTTAGAGGACAATCAGGGAAATACTGCTTTAGGATTGCATGCAGCAAGTGCTGGTGGAACCTGGCAAGCTGCTATATATGGGTTTGGTGGAATGAATATCGATAAAGATGAAAAATTAAATTTTAAACCATGGTTACCACCTCACTGGAAAAGTATGGAATTCAATATATATTATAAGAAGAAATTATTTAACGTAAAGATTACTCAAAATCATATAAAGATAAATGATTTATCCTCCCTTAACGATAAATAAACTGTGCCACAACCTCTTCGGAGGTTGTTTTTTTTTAAATATTATGTTATAATATCAAAAAAGTAAATACTCTCCGGGCAGGGTGAAATTCCCGACCGGCGGTTAAAGCCCGCGAGCCTTATTAAATTTTAAGGTTGATCCGGTGGAATTCCGGAGCCGACAGTTAAAGTCTGGATGGGAGGAGAGAAAATAATAGCTTATAATATAGCGATTTTTGTTATATTTAAAGCTAGAATAATGATAAATAATTGCCCTGGAGAGATCCAGGGCTTTATTATTTTTAGGAGGTTATATTATGGATAAATTTAAAATTATAAAAACTTTTAATTCGAACAAACCTATAATCATCTGGGATGGAAAAAAAGAGGTAGAAGCGGATTTTATTTTTCCTGCAGAAATGTCAAATGATAAAATTGTGAATTTTTTTATTTCTGAAGGAAAAGGACTTTTATGTCTTGCAACACAAGAAGATTATTTAATAAAAAAAGGGTTTTTTAAATTACCTTCTAATAATTCCGACAAATTAAACACAAATTATTTTATAACTATCGATCATAAAAGTACTAATACTGGTATATCAGCAAGAGATCGTGCTGAAACAATAAAAAATTTTTCAAGTGAACAAGATATAAGTTATTTCAAATATCCTGGGCATATTCAATTATTAGGGAGTATTGGAATTAATAATCGAAAAGGACATACTGAATCCTCTGTTGAATTAATGAAATTATTGGGATTTAAACCATTTGCTATGCTAATAGAAATATTAGATCAAAATGGTAACTCACATAATTTCGAATATATAAAAAATCTATCCAGAAAATATTCTATACCTTTAATAAACGTAGAAGATATATATACAGAAGTTATAAATGAGAAGCTATATATTTCACCTATAACAGAAGCCAAACTTCCAACAAAATTTGGAAAATTTAAAATAATAGGTTTTGAAAACAAATTTGATGGTAAAGAGCATTTCGCAATTTATAAAGGTGATTTAAAGAAAGAACCATTATTTGTAAGAATTCATTCTGAATGTGTAACAGGAGATGTATTAACTTCAAGAAAATGTGATTGTGGAAGCCAATTACATCGTGCAATGCAGAAAATCAATAAATTAGGAAATGGATTAATAATTTATTTGAGACAGGAAGGAAGAGATATCGGGATTACAAATAAAATTAAGGCTTATGAATTGCAGGATAAAGGATTTGATACGGTAGAAGCTAATTTAAAAATTGGTATGCCAATAGATAATAGAGATTATGCAATTGCGGCGCAAATTTTAAAATCATTAAATATAAAAAGAATAATTTTAATGACAAATAATCCGGATAAAGTTAATCAATTAAGAAAATACGGTATTGAAGTTATAAAAGAAGAAAAACATTTTGGTGAAATTACCGAAGAGAATAAGTTTTATTTACAAATAAAAAAACTGAAAATGAATCATAAAATTACTTTAGAGGAGGAATCTATATGAGCTTTGTTGAAGGTAATTTTGAAGGTAAAAATTTGAAATTTGGTATTGTTGTATCAAGATTTAATTCTTTTTTTCAGAAAAATTATTAGAAGGAGCTATAGATGCGTTAAAAAGACATAATGTTGATGAAAAAGATATTGAAATTTTTAAGGTACCTGGGGCATTTGAGATTCCATTTGTCATAAAAAAATTAATTAAGAGAGATTATGATGCAATAATAGCTTTAGGAGTTGTTATTAGAGGAGAAACATATCATTTTGAAGTTGTTGCTAATGAAGTTTCAAAGGGAATTGCTCAAATTAATCTTGAATCAGATATTCCTGTAACCTTTGGAGTAGTTACATCTGATACCTTAGAACAAAGCATTGATCGTTCTGGTGCAAAGGTAGGTAATAAAGGTTTCGAGGCAGCAATGGCAGCATTAGAAATGGCAAATTTAAATAAACAATTAAGGATCTGATATTATGAATCACGAGTATTTTATGAAACTCGCTATAAAGGAAGCTAAAAAGGGTATTGGGAAAGTAAATCCTAATCCATTAGTAGGAGCAATTATAGTAAAAAATGGAAAAGTAGTTTCAAAAGGACATCATGAGTATTATGGTGGAAGGCATGCAGAAATTGTAGCAATAGAAAATGCTAAAAGAAAGAATATCGATATAAAAGGTGCAACAATGTATGTAACCCTGGAACCGTGCTCACATTATGGTAAAACACCACCATGTGCTAATAGAATAGTTAAAGAAGGATTCAAAAAAGTATATATTGGAATTTTAGATCCAAATCCATTGGTAAATGGTAAAGGTAAAAAAATATTAGAAGATGCCGGTATAATAGTTAAACATGGAATATTAGAAGCGGAAATAAAAGAATTAAACGAAGTGTTCATTACATATATAACTCAAAAAAGACCTTTTATTGCTTTGAAATTTGCTATGACTTTAGATGGTTTTATAGCAACCAATAACTTTGATTCTAAATGGATTTCGAATTCAAAAGCACGAGAATTTGTTCATAAACTCAGAAATTATTATTCTGCTATTTTAATAGGAGCGAATACATTAATAACAGATAACCCGCAATTAACTTGTAGAATAAAAAAAGGAAGAAATCCTATTAGAGTAATACTTGATAAAGATGGAGTTTTTGAAGGGAAAGCGCTAAAAATATTTGAAGAAGATGGAAAAAATATGATATTTACAGAAAAGAAGATTAAAAATATACCCCAAAATGTTGAGATAATAAACACATCAGATATTTTTGAAATAATAAATATATTATATAACAAAGGCATAGATAGTATTCTTGTTGAAGGTGGTGCAAATATTTTGTCTTTGTTTTTAAAAAATAATTTTGTAGACAAATTGCATATTTTTTATTCACCTAAGATTATTGGGAATGGTTTATCCCCTTTTAACACCTTAGAAATTTTGGAAATTAAAAATGCTATTAAATTTTGTCCTATAAAAAATAAAAAAATAGGTGATAATATTTATTGGGAGCTGAAAACATGTTTACAGGAATAATTCAAAAGATGTCAAAAATGATACTTAAAAATAATAATATAATTATTGATAATGTTTTTGAAAATGTAGATCTGGGTGAGAGTATAGCAATCAATGGAGTATGTTTAACTGTAGAAAAAATAGAAAATAATAAGTTATTTTTTTCAATGGGAGAAGAAACTTTAAGTAAAACAAATTTAAAATATTATAATTATAAAATCGTCAATCTTGAAAGGGCATTACGTGTTTCTGATTTTCTTGGGGGTCATATAGTATCTGGTCATGTTGATGGTGTAATAAAATTTCTAAATATCAGAAAATCTCATAATACTTACTGGATGAAATTTAAATTTCCAGATGAAAAATGGGCTATTATCGAGAAAGGTTCTATTTCACTAAATGGGATAAGTTTAACTATTGCAAAAAAAGATTTAGATTCCTTTGAAATACAGGTGATTGATCATACATATAAAAATACTAATCTAAAATATTTAAAAATGAATGATCTGGTTAATTATGAAATAGATGTTATAGCAAAATATCTCAAGAATATAATAAATCAAGGTCCTAAATAGGACCTTGATTTATTGATTATTCAGTTATCCATTTATAAACTTCATCTTTTGATATTGTAGCTAAAGCAATATAATTATCAGCAGCTCCATAATAAATATAATATTGATCTTTATATTCAATCATAGCATCAGAAAATACTACCATTGGAACTCCGCCAAATTTTTCCCAGGGTTCTTCAGGTTCCAGTATTGGTTTTTCACTTCTTTTTAAAACTTTTGAAGGATCATTTAGATCTAATAGCATAAAACCAAGTCTATATGTAAATCTGGGGCCATTTTGAACACCGTGATAAAGTAATAACCAACCATATTCCGTTTTTAATGGTGGTCCAGCAATACCTATTTTTACATCATCCCAATAACCTTCTCGTGGTTTAGCAATACTTACATAATCTCCCCAATGAATTAAATCATCAGAAAAAGCTAACCATATATCTGGCTCTAATCTATGAAACATTACATATTTTCCATTTATTTTTTCTGGTAGTATAGCAGCATCTTTATTTGGAGATTCAGGCAAAACTATTCCATGTCGTTCCCATGTAAAGAATTTTGTTGTAGAAGCTAACGCAACACTTATATTTGTTGGTGAATATGCTGTATAACACATATAATATTTTCCATTAATATATGTTAGCCTTGGATCTTCAACTCCATACATTTCTGTTATATCTTCTGGTTCAAAAATAGGATTTTCCATTCTATTAAAATGGATACCATCGGTGCTTACAGCATATCCAATTCTTGATACCATGTCTTCTCCTTGTGCTCTATATAACATATGGAACAATTCTCCATCATATACCACTGCAGGATTAAACACAAATCTTGATTCCCACAAATGATTTGGATTTGGTGAAAATAGAGGATTTAAAGGATGTCTTTTTAATTTTAATTCCAACTTAAACACCTCACTTTAATGTTATTGAAATACCTTGTAAGAAATACTTTCTAAAGATTAAAAACAAGATAACCATAGGAATGGTTTGTATAACAGACCCAGCTAATATTGGTCCAATATATGCACCATATTCATGATTAAAACTCGCTAATAAAACCGATAAAGGCATTTTATTATAATCTTTCATGACAATAAGTGGCCACATGAAATTATCCCATATTCCTATAAAAGTAAATAAAGAAACTATTGAAATAGCAGATTTATTTAATGGTATCATTATTTTAAAAATTATCCATAAATCCGTCGCTCCATCCATTTTAGCTGCTTCAATATAATCATTTGGTGTTCCCTTATAACTTTGCGTAATCATAAAAATACCCACCCACTCATAATGCTGGGTAATATTAATGCAGAATATGTATTTAATAGTCCCAAATTCCTTATTAATATATATAATGGAATAGTAAACATAAATCCAGGAAAAACCATTTGAAATATTAAAAAATTAAAAATTTTATTTCTCCCTTTGAATCGAAGTTTGGCTAAAGCATATGATATTATAGATGAAGTTAAAACAACAGATCCGGTTACAGTTATAGAAATAAATAAGCTATTGAAAAATGCTCTAATAAATGGTCTTTGCATTTTTTCAGCGCTTTCAAGAATAAACTTAAAATGTTCTAATGTGAAATGTGTCGGCCAAAATCTTGTATATATTTCATTAGATGGCTTTAAAGAAGCCATAAATAACCATATATATGGATATAACCATAAAAGAGCTAGACTAAACATTATTATATGAAAAATAATACTACTTAGTTTTTTCATACTATCTCCACTTCTCTTTCCAATAATTTTCTGGTTATCCATATAATCCCAAAGCTGAATAGTGCTGTAAATACAGACATCGTTGCTGCATAAGTTGGATCTAATTTTTGAAATGCAGATGTATACATAACCATCATTGGCATTAATGTACTTCTCATTGGACCTCCACCGGTAATCATATATGGTTCTGTAAATATTCCAAAAGACAGTGAAATTGCAAACACAAGAACCATAATTATAGACGGATTTAATAGTGGCAATGTTATTTTAAAAAATTTCACATATTTATTAGCACCATCTAATTCAGCTGCTTCATATATACTCTTGGGAATATTTATTATACCAGCATATAAAATTAAACCATAATATCCTATAAATTTCCATACAACAATTAATGAAATAGAAAACATTGCTAATTGAGGACTTGTAAACCACGGAATAGTAGTGTTGAACAAAGCATAAGTTAATTGATTTAACGGACCATTTTCTGCAAACAATTTGGAAAACATTATAGAATATGCTACACCAGACGAAACATTTGCAACTAAAAAAGACAATGCTACAAAAGTTTTTCCATATTTTAATTTACTTAAGGCTAATGCGAATAATAGCGAAAATATCAAAACTATAGGAATATAATACATTAAAAAATTTAATACATTAAAAAAAGATTTCCAAAATATTGGATCATATAATACTCTTAAAAAATTTCGAAATCCTGCAAATTGAGGTTTCCCAACATATCTCCACCTGGAAAATGCTAAAATTACCAGCCATATAAATGGATACTCCAAAATATAGCTGCATAAACCAAATATGTGGAGGATATAAGAAGCCCTTTTCGGGCTTCTCTCTTTCTCATTTTTGTAACCATACAATCACCATATTATTCTATTAATCTTTTTTACAGAATTTTTAACTGCTGTTTCTGCATCCGCTTTACCATACATAAGTGGCTCTATCAAACTTACCGTCATTTCATCCTGAACGTCAACTGTTTTTGATATCAATGCTGGAGGTACAGCATATCCAACATATTTTGCATATTGTGCTGCTAATGGATTTTTATCAAAAAATTCTTTAAATAAATTATTTGTAAGAAGGTCTGACCTTGCTGGAGGCATTTTTGTCATTTCTAACCATAATTTATCGTTTTCAGGATTAGAAAATACCCATTTTACAAAATCCCATGCTTCTTTTTGAACTTTTGAGCTTTTGAATATAACTAATCCTTTAGTATCTGCAAATGTATATATTGGTTTATTTTCAGGATAATTATCTGGAACTACCGGAGGAGTAATTTCTATATTTTTAAAACTTCTGGAAATTGTTTTTCCGCATAAGGTATTTCCCAAGGTCCTTTCAAACTACCTAATATTACTCCATTATATAATGGTGCATTCCCTAAATCGACAGCTGTCCATTTGTTTTTAAACATTGTTTCAAAAAATTTTGCAACTTTAATTCCAGCATCATTATTATATATAGCTCTATACTTTTTCAAATCAATATAAGGTTTTCCCTCACTTGCAGCATAATAATATGTAATATAATCAAACCATCTATCCCACCAATTTCTTCCAGCAACAACTCTCATTGTATATTTTTTATTTGGTATAACGAATTGTTTTGAAAGTTCATAAATTTCCGAATATGTTCTTGGCGGTTTTTCCCACCCGTACTTTTCTAGAATATCCTTTCTCCACCACATTAATATTGGATTTGAATAAATTGGTAAAACATATGTTTTTCCCATAAAATTCCAGCCTTTAATAATACTTTCCATCTTTCTTGATGCAATTAAATCATTAAATCCAGGTAATTTATTTAATTCAACTAATTGATCTAACTCAATTAACTGTGCAGCAAAACCAGAAAAGATATTTGTACAAATATCCGGTGTTCTCCCTGAAGCTATTGCACTTAATATTGCTTCTTCAGAGCTTCCTGCTGCAGGTATTGTCGTCCATTCAATATCAATATCTGGATTCAATTTTTCGTATTCCGCTACTAATTTTTTCCAGTATGCTTCTTGATTAGGATTTGGAGCTGTCCAAAAAACTATTTTTGTTTTTGCAAAAACAGAAATTATCAATAAAAAAACAAATGCCAATATAAAAAATTTTTTCATTTTTCTATACCCCTTTGTGGTTTTTCTCTCAATAAATTCAGTAAACAAAGAAGTTACATATGGATGTAAATTTTTACCATTACTTAATTCAATTACTCTTTCAATCGCTACATTCCCCATCTCATATTTAAATACTTTAATTGTCGAAAGGGCTGGTTGTGTTGAAGATGCAAATACAATATCATCAAATCCTATTATTTGTACATCTTTAGGAACATTTATTTTTTTCTTCTTTAAAATATTTAAAACCATTATTGCAATAGGATCATTCGATGCAAAAATAACTTCTGGTTTTTTATCCAAAACTAAATCTATTATATAATTTATAGACTCCTGATTTTCTGCTACTTCATACGTCATTGGTAACAAATTATTATTTTTCATCGCTAATTCGTATCCTTCAAATCTCCTTCTGAAACCGTAAAATTCTAAAGAACCATGAATATGAATTATTCTTTTATAATTTCTTTTAATCATTTTATTAATAACATAATATGCTCCATCAAATCCATTAGAAATCACAGCATTTATTTTTTCTCCAACAATATAGTTATCTACTAAAACTGTAGGTATTTCACAATTTAAAAACTCTTTTGGAATTGGATCAGAACCTATTATTAAAATTCCATCACATTTTTTCCTTTTATTCTTAAAATCTTCAAAAGTCATCAGAGTTGTTTCTGCTTTATTTTCTTTTGCTCCATCATATATACCTTTTAGAACTGTTGAGTAAAAATCCATCTCACCAAACTCATTCTTTTTTTCTCTAAAATATGTTTTATTCTTTCACTAATTAAAACACCAATCTTAAAACCATATTTTACCTTTGCGAGATGTTTTGCCTGACTTGAAGGTTTATAATTTAATTCTTCAACTGCTTTTAAAACCTTCATTTTTGTTTTTTCGGAAAATTTCCCTTTATTATTTAATACCCTCGATACTGTTGCTATTGATGTACCTGCCAATCTTGCAACATCCTCAATGTTTGCCATATTATCACCTCTAGAGTAAGCGCTTAACCTAATTAATAATAGCATATATACATAAAATATAAAAATTCAAAAAGAAGAGTTATCTTTAAAAGACTCCATTTATTGAACTTTATTTGAAAATAACTGTTATTTTCTAACATTTTGTTTATATTATTAAAAACAATTAATTTAATATTCATTTTATAAAAATAAAAGAAATTTACTAGTAATGATGATTTTTTAATCTTTTTTGGTCATAATTACTCATAAATGTCTTTCAAATGGTTTGGAACAAAAACTATTATAGTATATAATGATATAGAGTAAGCGCTTAACCTAAATTTACAAAAGGGAGGAAAATACTATGAGAAAAGTTTTTTTAATTGTTTTATTAATGTCGTTATCTATTTTTGTTTTAGCTGGAGAAAAAGTTATTGAGGTCAAAACAGACCAAATGACGTGGTTAGATGTACCCTATTCAATTTCTTTTTCAAAAATTCTTGATATTATTGGTGATGATTTTGAAGCTAATTGGTATTCCATTAGAGTTGTAGATGAAAATGGGAATTATTTACCATATCAAATAGATGATATGGATAATAATAAAAGAATATCTTCTCAAGATGTTTTATTATTTACCTTTAAAAAAGATGCAAAAATAATCATTTCTGATGATTCTAATATGGATTTAATGACATTCAAACCTTATTTTTCAATAGAAAAAGATAATGACGAATATCTAGTTACATCTAAAGATTTTGACATCAAGGTAAATAAATACGGATTAGCAAATTTTGTTAGATATAAAGATATTAAAGGAACAATATACAACGAATTGGGAACTGCAAGAATAGCAGGTTGGTCTGGAAGTACATTTTATGTAGATGGAAAATTAGGCAAACATGTAGAAATGACATCATCAGGTTTAGAAATAGAAAAAGTACGTGTGTTAAATGCTGGCCTGTTGCTGTTACTGTAATTGCTGATTTATATTCAAAATTATTACCTGGTTTAAATCAACATATAGTTACTCATATTTTTAAAACAGGCGATGTATTAGTAGAAAACACATTTTCATTTACTAATTATGTTGATATAATGAAATTACAGGTTATGGCAACTGCACCTATTACAAGTATCGATGATAACGCTTTACATATCTTACCTATGTTTAGAAGAATGGTATGGGCTGAACAATTAAATAGTTCACCTTTAGATTACTGGACACAAAGAAATGCTGTAAAATATGTTAACGGAAAACCATATATAGAATTTTCTGCAATAGATTCTATGAAACCTTTATGGTGGGGAGCTACTTATGCATTTGTTTCTGAAGAAAATTGGAGAGCAAATTTTTCTCCTAAATTTGGAATTGGAGCAGCTGAAATTCTTCCTGAAAAGCCTATACTGTACTCTGATTTGAAAGATTTTGTATTCCATGATTTTTGGTTCTATGAAAGCAGAGAATTTAGAGATGGTATTTTTAGATGGTTACCTGGAGAAATGGATAATTACGAAGCTACAAAAGGTATTTTTCCGCCCTATTCAGAAGAAAATGTTGGGAAATATTGGATGGCAAAGTTTAAAGCAGGCGATGTAGTAAAATATAATAGATATTATTCAATTTTCCAATCAAGAGATACTAATGAAGCAATAGATTTCTTGGAAAAAAGAACAGCTGAAATTCAAGGAATTCATATTGTAGAAGAATAATTAAAGATAAATATAAGGGCGCATTTCAATATGTGCCCTTTTTTTGGAGGGATTATATGAAAAAAAATTCAATTTTAGTATTTATAATTTCTTTAGCAATCTATATGTTTCCTATTGATATAAACTTTAATCATCTCGAATTTTTAAGAGACAATTTTAAAATAGGAAATAAAAAAGTAATAGGATATTGGATTTATGCTGATAAATATGGAGATAAATTTATACATAAAAGCGCTCCAGGGAAGGAGTTACTTGTGTTGACGATGTATCAAGAGTTGCTATTTTGTATACAGAATTATATAAACATGAAAAAAAGGAATTTTATTATATTCGCGCTAAAGAAGCTTTGAATTTTGTTATGAATATGCAAGATACAGATGGTGATTTTTATAATTTTATTTTTGAAAATGGAGAAATTAACAAATATGGTATTACCAGCAGAAAGTCTGGAAGTTGGTGGGCAGCAAGAGCCTTTTGGGCAATAAGCAATGCTATAAATATTTTTCCGGATAAGGAATTAAACGAAAAACTGATTAAATCCGCTAAAAAAGCAAAAACTGTATTAATCAAAAATTTAGATTCTAATTATTTGTTAAACAAAGGGACAGATGTTACATCAATTTTTTTATTAGGATTAATCAAATATTATGAGTATTCAAAAAATAAAAGAGATTTAGATTATATAAATTTGTTATCTAAAGCAATCATAAAATTTCAAATTAATAAAGGACCTTTTGCTGGTGTATTTAACGAAGGAAATAAAGAACAATTTTTATGGCATTCATGGGTTCTCGCCAAGGTGAGGCATTAATTGAAGCATATAAAATTACTAAAAATAAAAATTACTTAAAAGCTGTAGAAAAATATGTGAAGTTTTATGATCTATTATTATCTATAGGTCCCGTTTATGAAATTAAAGATTATATAAAAAGATATCCATATTTATCTTATGGTTTAGAAACAATAATATCAACATTATCTAAATTATATGAAATAACTCAAAAAGATATTTATGCAATAAAAGCATATTTATTTGGGTCTTTTTTGCTGGAAATAATCAGTTGAATTTTCCAATGTTAGGAAAAAATGGTGAAGGATACGATGGAATGCATTCAGTCTATGTAAATCAAAATGCCGGGCTGAGTCTACAATTTCAGCATTATTATCAATAGTTAGATTAAATAATTTACCTTTAAAATATCAAAAATTTTATTACTCAAAAACTATAGGCGGAAATAAAGCTCAATTATTAGAAGCCGAAAAAATGGATTCAGGAATTTATTATTTTGAATTAGATAATACCGGAAATATTAGAATAAAAACAAATGAAAAAATAGCTTTAAAATCCAGAATAGATTTTTCAGGAGATTATTATATATATTTAATGGGTAAAATTCCGCATTCAAAAATAAAAGTGTATTCTGGAAGAAACAAACTAACGACAAATGAAATATTTATACCCATAAAATTGGAAAAAGGAAAATTGACAATATCAATTACCCCAGAAAATAACGAAACTTTATATCTTGACCAAATATTGCTAATCCCACAAAAATATTCATATATTGTAAGATATAAAAACGATTATTTTTTAATAAAAGAAGATGGAATAAGTAGCATTAAATATGAAGAAAAAATCCTGAAACAAAGAATATAGTTGATATTAAACCACAAATGGAAATATTAAATAGTTATAAAATTTTAGATTTAATTCCATATTTTAATAATGATGGAATTACTACATTTTCTAAAAGAAAAGAAGGAAATTTTGATAATCCTGATGGTGTATTTGGTGCAAAATATCCTGCAGAAGAAATAGAAAAGTATCTAACCAAAGGAATTTTAGAATATAATGGTATTCCATTTAAGGTTAATATTGAAGGTAATGATAATCTGATATGTTCAGGTCAAAAAATTGAATTTAATAATATTATAGGGGAAAAATTATATATTTTAGGTTCATCAGAACATGGAAGTTATAAAGAAAAGTTTATTATTGAATATACAGATGGAACAATTGATGAAAATGAATGGTCCTATTCAGATTGGTGTCAAAATCCTATTTTTGGAGAAGAGGTTGTTTTAAATACAGTGTATCGATATAATGGTATGGGAATTAAAGAAAATCTTAATCCAAAAATATATTTAAATACCTTTAAATTAAAGAATAAATCTATTAAATATATTTACCTACCTAAAAAGCCTACAATGCATATTTTTTCTATTAGTATAAAATAAAATAATCAAATAATATTCGCTCATCCGGTGAAAATTCTTAAACTCTTCGCTTCGCGAAGGGTTAGGATGGATATTTTATTATAAAAAACAACATTACCCCTTTCGCTCCGCGAAATGTTTAGGATTCGCTCATATTATTTTTTCTTATTTTATTTTGTCAACAGTCTGAAATTAAGGGCATAGAGTTCTATGCCCTTAATTTAAATTTAAAATATAAACAATTAGAACTGCGGCAAAAATTACGATTATCGAATTTAAATTCATAAATGACAAAATAAGAGCTACAAAAAAACCTATTGTTCCCGTGATAAAACTACCTGTAGAATAAAAAATATCCGGAATAATTAACATTCCTAAAATGGTATATGGAATATACTTAAAAAATCTTTTTAAAAACCTATTTGAATTAATTTTATCTGAAATAATAAAGGGTAAAACTCTTGGTATAAAAGTAACTATTCCCATGAGTATTATGGTTAAAATATATTTATTCATTTTAAATCATCCTCATTTTTTTCAAAAAAAGCAAAAATAAAAGATACAAGAATCGAAACAATTATAATACTAAAATATTTTGGTATAAATTGTTTTAAAACTAAATATATAACTATTGATACTAAAACACTTAGACTCGTATAGATAGATTTTTTTAGATTAGGGATTAGTATGCTTAAAAACATTGCATATAACGCAATTCCCATACTATTTTTTAATGCAGTATTAAAATTTGAAGAAAATAATAATCCAATAAATGTTCCGGAAATCCATCCTAAATATGAAATCAAAATAATCCAAGAAGATAATCAAAAGGTATTTTTTTTTCATTATTAAAGTAGGATACAGAAAATGTCTCATCAGTAACACCAAAAGCTAACATATACATTTTTTTATTTTTTTCGATTTTTGTTGATATTGAAGATGACATTAAAATATGCCTTAAATTTAAGAAAAATGTTGTAATCACAACTTCAAGAATAGTTGCGTTTTTTATCATCTCAATTGCAACAAATTGACTTGCTCCAGCAAACACTATAATCGACATCATCCAACCCACATATGATGGGTAATCATTTGTTTTAACCAGAACACCAAAAGCAATTGCAATTGTAATATATCCTATAGATATTGGTATACCATCTTTTAAACCCTATAAAATTCCTTCATCCTTATCCTCCATATTCAACAAGAATATCTTCTTAACCATAAAACAACCTATTATACTTCTTTAAATTTAATATTACCAAAAAAAATAAAAATCTATAAATTACAATTTTTTTATCTAATCAAACTTAATCATCAACAATTTATCTTAATAACTTCAAATAATGATTTACTAAAATTTTTAATTATTATTAAAAACAATTATATATAAAATATACCTTCATATAATACCTGAATTATTTGAAAAAAATCTAATATAGAATTAGAATATTTTAAAGTGTAAACTAAATATTGATATAGAAATATATATCGAAAATAGTAAAAACACATATTGGTTAAGTAAATTTTTTACTATTATTATGAATATTAATTATATGATTTTTTTCACTTGTTAATAAAAAGTATTGACTTTAGAGTCATTTTATGGTATTATATAATTTGATTAACCTGTATGAAATATTTTTCATACTAATTGTCACATAACAATATCAAAAGTAATATATATTATAATGAAGAAATATTTTTTATAAAATTTTAACATGAGAGGAGTGAGATTATGGCGAGACAAAAGTGGGGTTCAAGATGGGCTTTTGTTTTAGCAGCTATAGGTTCAGCTGCAGGTTTGGGTAATGCCTGGCGTTTCCCTTATATGGCATATCAAAACGGTGGAGGAGCTTTTTACATTCCTTATTTTGTAGCATTATTTATTGCTGGTATTCCTATCTTGATGGCAGAATTTGCCATTGGACAGGGATTTCAAGCCAGTGCTCCTAAAGCATTGGGAAAAATTTCTAAAAACGCTGAATTTATTGGTTGGTGGGCTGTTATTACAGGTTCTATCATTACTTTTTATTACAATGTAATAATGGCATGGATTTTCAATTATTTATATCATTCTTTAGGCGTAGCATGGAAAGATAATCCAAAAGGATTTTTCTTTGGAGACTTTTTAAAATTAACAGATGGTCCTGGGCAATTAGGAGGATTAAGATGGCCTATAGTTATTGGATTATTAATTTCCTGGTTGTGGATATATATGATTTTAAGAAAAGGAACTGAATCAGTTGGAAAGACTGTTATGTGGACAGTCCCATTACCTGTAATTTTATTGTTGTTATTGGGTATTAGAGGTATTACATTACCTGGAGCTGCAACAGGTTTGAATTATTTATTCCAACCAAATTTTGCTAAATTAGCTGATGCAAGGGTTTGGGCTAACGCATTTGGTCAAATTTTCTTTTCGTTAAGTGTTGCTTTTGGTATTATGATTGCATATGGAAGTTATAATAACAAAAAGAATGATGTTGCTAATAATGCAATAATTACAGCATTAGGAAACTCGGCTACTTCTTTCTTAGCAGGTATTGCTGTATTCTCAGTATTAGGTTACATGGCACAGCAAATGAATGTCCAGGTAAACGAAGTTGTTAGTGGTGGTGTGGGATTAGCATTTGTTGTTTATCCACAGGCAATATCATTAATTCCAGGTGGTCCTATTGTTCAATCCATTATTGGATTAGCATTCTTTATTATGTTATTGACACTTGGTATAGATTCTGCTTTCTCATTGGTAGAAGCAATTGAAGCTGCTGCTGGTGACAAATTTAAAGTTAATAAAAAATCATTTTTAATTGGATTCTCCATTTTAGGTTTCATTTTGGATTATTATTCGCTACACAGGGCGGTTTATATTGGTTAGATATTATAGACCATTTCATGGGTACTTATGCTTTATTAGTAGTAGGTATTCTTGAATCAATTGTAATTGGATGGATATTTGGTGCTGATAAATTGAGAAAATATATAAACTCAGTATCAGAAATAAAAATTGGTGGATGGTTTGATATTTCTCTAAAATTTGTTATTCCTATTGTATTAACTATAATTTTAGGCCTTAATATATTTGACGAAATCAAAAATCCATATGGTGGATATCCAGGATGGGCATTAACAACAGGATTTATTGTGTTTATATTAGTACCTATTTTAGCAATTATATTTGCTAAAATACCATCTAAAGATGAGAAGTATAGCATTCAAGAAACAGAAATTACTTTAGAGGAAGAATAAGGGGCGAAACTATGACAGGAAGTGCTATATTCTTTATGATTTTCGCTGGCGTTGTATTATTTGGAGGTTTAGGATGGTCCCTTAATATTGCAGCTAAATCTAATAAAAATAATATTATTAGAATAAATTGAGTGCAGCGTAAAAACGCTGCACTTTTTTATTATAAAAAAGTAAAAAAATTGATATTCTATTATATTATACCATGAGATAAGAAATTTGAAAGCTTTAATAAAAAAGCTTTTTTGTCTTTTATCGTATTTTCAAATAAAAATTCTATTCCTGTATAATGTGAAATCCCCATTAAAAACATCGCCGCCATTTCTTTATTATTATTTCTTAAATTATTTAAATTTTTATATATCCTTTTTTAAAATCTTCATAGTATTTTTTACCTCATCATTAACGACAAATTCAGCTTCTCTTATTATTTCATAATAATTTCTATTTTTAGAAAAAAATTCTAAAAACAAATATATACCAACAATTTCTTTTTCCAACCTATTTAAGTTTTCAGGAATATTATTTGAAATAAAAAATCTCGTTTTGTGTCCTATTTGCCTTACAATTTCTCTTAAAAATTCTTCTTTACTTGAAAAATAAATATAAAACGTTCCAACAGCAAGATTCACATAATTTGTTATTTCAAAAATTTTTACTTTATGAAAACCTTTCTTACTAAACAATTCTATGCCAGCATCTATTAAAATTTGCTTTGTTGTTTTTTCCAATTTATCACAATCTTTAATATTCAAATTGAATATATCTTCTCTTATTTCGTCTTTAAAAACACCATTAAAAATTAGATCATAAAAAACTTTTTCTTCAAGATTTGTCCAACCATATGACGACATTATCCCTAAAAATCTCAAACTACCTATTATATATATATAATCTGTCTCATCAATTTTTCTTTCTAATATTTTTTCTAATATATCAACATATATATTTCTTAATTTATTCTCATATTGTGGAAATCTATATTGTCCTTCTCTAAAAATTGTTACAAGAGGCTTATACTTTATAGCTGATTCAAAAACAATACTGAAAAATGATTTTAGTTTTTCTTCTACAGTATTACCATAAAATTGATAAAACTCTTCTTCGAATATATTTAATAGATCTTTTAATAAAAATTCAAAAAGTTCCTGCTTATTTTTAAAATAATTATAAAACACTCCATTTGATAGCCCGGCATTTCTACAAATCTCTGCTACGGATACGGTATCGTACCATCGTTTAGAAAACATTTCTATTGCAGATTCAATAAGTTTTTCTTTTATATTCCTCTTTTTTTTCATATAACCATCTCCATTTATTTACAAAATTCTTTAAACACCTCTTTAAACAATTCTGGATCTTCAACTATAATTGAATGACCAACATGATTAAATACTTTAATTTCACCGTTTAAATACTTTATTGTATCTTTTGCCATATCTCCTGTAATTAGCATATCCTTTTTTCCTACAATAAATAATACATTATTTTTATAATTTTTAGCTAAATTTATATAATTTATTCTTTCTAATGCTCTTGCATTTCCTGTAAAACACTCTTCTTTCATTAGTAATGCTTCATTTGTCAATTCATCAAGAAACGTATTATCTTTATTTTCAGACATAATACCTGACAAAGCTTGTTTTAACAACGTTCTATTATTTTTATACATTTCTAATATAGGATAATATTCTTCAGGTGTTTTTAAACCAGTTATCGGAGCAGAATCTATTAATATTAATTTTTCTGATTTCTCTGGATACCTAAAACTAAACGATTGAGCTACAGCTCCTCCTAATGAATGTCCAACAATAATAGCCTTTTTAATGTTTAATTTATCCATAAACATTTTTACATAATCTGCATATAAATCTATGTCACATCTCTCTATTTTATCACTTCTACCAAAATTTGGCAAGTCCAATGCATAACAATGATATCCATCAACATCAATTACTTTTTTATACCATAATGATGAAGCAAAATTACCATGAATCATTATAACAGGTTTTTCGGAACCTCTTTCATAATAATATAATTTCTTATGATTAATATTAACATATTTACCTTCCATTTTCTTTCTCCTCCATAATAACTTCATTAAACTAACATAAGGTATTTCCAAATATTTATAATATAACATTATTAAACCATACATAATCCCTCTTGGAAAAAATAAAACAAATATAATCAATAATGCACCAAAAATTAAAGACATTGGTACTGGTGTTCTAGAAAATATAAAAGGTAATCCTGTAATTATGCCAGCACCTATTAATCCACCATGTATTGTTGACATCCCTCCTATAATTATCATTGCTAACAAATTCAACGATGTAGCTAAACCAAAATCTGATGGGGATATATATCCTAATGTATGGGCATATAAAGAACCTGCAATTCCACCGAAAATAGCACTAATAACAAATGCATGCAATTTTATATATGATATATTAATCCCATATGCTTTAGATGCAATTTCACTCTCTCTAACCATTTTATATTTAATTCCTATAGGTGACTTTACTATAATTGAGGAAAAATAACTCAAAGATATATAAAAAACTAGATTAAGAATATACATGCCAAAATCATTTTTTATAAGCGGTGGAATATTTCTTATACCTATATGACCACCAAAAATACTTATTGCACCTATTAATTGCTCAATTGCAATCCCAAATGCCATTGTAGCAATAGCTAAGTAAAAACCTTTTAATCTCAATGCTGGAAGACCTATTATTAATCCTAAACCTCCCGAAATAAAAATACCAATTATTAAATTCAATAAAAAAGGAAAATTATAATTCACAGTTAAAAAAGCAGTTGTATAAGCCCAACGGCCATAAAAGCGCCATGTCCAATAGATATTTGTCCTGCATACCCGAAATAAAATTTAGTCCTAATGCTGATATTGAAAATATCAAAACACTTGATAATATTAATAATATAAAAGGTTTTGATATAAATAAGATTCCTAATAATATTCCAAACAATAATATATAGAATGGCTGTTTCATATTTATACTCTCCTTCAAAACCTTTTGAAAATATTCCCGAAGGCTTTACCACCAGCATTATTATAATTAAAACTAAAATAATTGATAATTGAAAGTCTGGAGATATATACATTCCAACAAGTTTTTCTAATACTCCCAAAACCAATCCACCAAAAATTGCACCAAATAAATTCGAAAATCCGCCAATACACCTGCTGTAAAACCATATAATTGCATATTAACCATCATATTTGGATGAATATACTCTTTTGGAGCTATTAACACTCCAACTAATGCAGACAACATAATACCTATTCCCACACAATTGAATCAATTTTATCTATGCTTATTCCAACTACACTAGCACCAATTTCATCTTGAGATCTTGCCCTTATTGCAATACCTAATTTGGTAAATTTCAAAAATAATGCTAATATAATAGCAACAGAAAATGAAATTATCGACACCCAAAATCATTAATTGGCATAACTAGAATGTTATCTCCTAGATGTAGGATAATAGGTACACCAGTAAAAATTTCCGGAAAACTTTGATAATTTGTTCCCAAATTAAAACACTTAATCCTCAAATATCATTAATAATCCCAGAGTAACAATTAACATCCCACCATGAGATATATGCTTTACAGGTTTTAATATTTTATCTATTAAAATCCTAATAAAAACCCAAAATTAATGCTGATAATATTGAAATAAAAAGATTATTCGTAATAGAATAAACAGTAAAAGCAAAAAATGTTGCAATCATACCAGCATGTCCATGTGAAAAATTCATTACACCTACACTTTTGAATATTAAAGCTATACCAAAAGCCATTAAACCATACAAAGCTCCCTGTGGAATTCCTAAGATTATACTTTGTAATATTAACATTTTATCACCTACCAAGATAAGCTTTCTTTATTTTTTCATCATTTAGTAATTCACTAGCATTTCCCGAATGAACAATCTTTCCTGTTTCTAAAATATATGCTCTATCACTAATCTTCAATGCTTTTATTGCATTTTGTTCTACTAATAATATTGATATTCCTTCATTTTTTAGTTTAACTAAAACATCAAATATTTCATTTACAATTATTGGAGCTAATCCAATGAAGGCTCATCTAACATTAATATTTCAGGATCTCCCATCAAAGACCTTCCTACTGCTAACATTTGTTGTTCTCCACCTGATAAATAACCTGCAATTTGTTTTCTTCTATCTTTTAAAATTGGAAAAAGATTATACACTTTTTCCAAATTATTTTTTCATCTCCACGAATAAAACTACCCATTTTTAGATTTTCCTCCACATTCAATCCTGGAAATATTCTTCTATTTTCGGGACATAATATCAATCCTCTTTTTACCAACTTTTGTGTATTTTCCTTTGAAATGTCATTTTCTTTAAAATATAATTTTCTTTTTTCTTTAACCAATTTTAAAATACCATATAACGTAGATGTTTTCCCTGCTCCATTTGCTCCTAATATTGATACTATTTCACCTTTGTTAATATCAAAAGATATGTTTTTCACAGCATTTACATGCCCATAATTTACTATTAAATTTTTTATTTTAAGCATTTTCTTTCTCTCCCAAATATACTTTTATTACTTTTTCATCATCCGATATTTCTTCAGGAGTTCCTTCAGATATTTTTTTCCAAAACTCATAACAGTTATTTTATCTGATATTTTCATAACTAAATTCATATCATGTTCAACCAATAATATCGTTATTCCTCTTTTTTTATTTAATAATTTAAAGATATCTTCTATTTCTTTTGTTTCTGAGGAATTTAATCCAGCTGCTGGTTCATCAAACAATATTATTTCTGGTTCAGATACAATAGCTCTTGCAATTTCAATCCTTTTTAATAAACCATATGATAATTGTGAAGGATATGAAGACAATCTGTTTTTTATTCCTAATAATTCAGCTACATATAATATTTTTTCTTTTATTTTTTTCTCAAATTTTTTTGATTTACCATTTAATATTTCCGGTATATCCCTTTAAAATTATGCACTATGCCAGAATATATATTCTCATAAACATTTAGAAAATTAAATAATTGTAAATTCTGAAATGTTCTACTTATTCCATAATATATTATTTCTTCTGTTTTCAGATTTAATAAATTAGCATCCTTAAATTTAACAACACCTTCTACAGGTTTTACAACACCTGTTATTACATTAAATAATGTTGTTTTCCCAGCACCATTTGGCCCAATAAGTGAATGTATTTTTCCTTTCTCTATTATCATATTAAATTTATTTACAGCAGTTAACCCTCCAAATTTAACTGTAATCCCTTTTATTTCTAGCATTATCTCACCTCAAAAATATGTTTTAATAAAGCGGGGAATACCCCGCTTTATATTATTTGTCATAATAAATCCAATTTGTCATTTGAGTCCATACACCTTTTCTTACTCTTAATACATACATCGATTGTTTTCCTAATCTACACGTATTATCATTTGGATCATACGGTTTATAAGTAATTTCATGTGCAAGCATACCAGACCATTTATTCATACCTTCTAATACTTCAATTAATTTTTCTCTTGTTAAATCTTTACCAGCTCTATTTAAACCTTCAACAAAAACTTCTGCAGCTATCATACCCGCTATAGCATAAGCATTTGGCATTTGTTTAAAATACTTTTGGTAAATTTGAAAGGGTTTCAAATTAGGATTAGAAAAATCAACATTTACCCAGGCCATTGCTTCAACACCTTCTGCAGCATCTTTAGCTAAATATATATATGATGTATCAGAATTTGCATAAGTAAGAACATATTTTTGTTTTTGTAAACCGTATTGTTTAGCTTGTTTTACAAAATTAACTGATTGAGGAATAAATAACATTACTGCTATTGCATCTGGTTTCTTTGCAATTAATTTAGTAATTTCGGTTGAAAAATCATTTGCGGTTGGATTTATTGCTATGGTCTCAACTGGCTTCATATTATATTTTTCTTTTAATGTTTCTAATGCTGAGTTTAAAAATTCCTTTCCAGCATCATCATTTCTATATATAACAGCTATTTTTTTAGCCCTTTTTGTTTTAACTAAATAATTCATCACTATATTCCCTCTAATGTATAATTGGGTTGAACCGGGAATATATATTTTTTTGGAGGTATTGCTAATAATGATGAACCACTTGCCTGATAAACATATGGTACCTTCATCTTGTTCACATAATCTATAACAGCCAGATTACCTGGCGTTCCTAATCCTCCAACTAAAGCAAAAACCTTATCGTTTTCAATCAATCTCTTTACTTCAACTGTTGTTTTTGCAGGATTAAATTGATCATCCGCAACAATTAGATTAATATTTCTACCATAAATTCCTCCATTATCATTAACATAATTAAAATAAGCTTTCATTCCATTAGCGACACTTTGACCAATCACTGCTACAGGTCCTGACATAGCTTGAAATGTACCTATTTTGATTTCTGTATCAGTTATTCCAACCTCGGCAAAAATAAAAGTCATAAGAAAAATTACACTCAAAAAAAACAAAAATACCTTTTTCATTCCAATACCCCCTTATAAATATCCTAATTTCTTCGCTTCTTCTTTTAACCTTCCTCTAAAATCTGGATGAGATATACTTATTAAAGCTTTCGCTCTTTCTCTAAAACTTCTTCCTCTTAAATGCGCCACACCATATTCTGTAACTATATAATCTAAATCCTGTCTTGGAACAGTTACATATGAACCCTGGGCAACATTGGTATAATTGTAGAGATGGTTCCATTTTTTGCAGTACTCCTCAGAGCTATAATCCCTTTTCCATTTTTACTCATTATTGCTCCTCTATGAGTATCTAGTTGTCCCCAGTACCTGAATATTGCCTATTTCCTAATGATTCAGAACACACCTGACCGCTTAAATCAACTGTAATAGCAGTATTAATACTTATCATATTATCATTTTTAGAAATAATATAAGGATCATTTACATATCTTCCTCTCATAATCCAAACTCCAGGATTATTGTTAAGCCATTTATACATCCTTTTAGTCCCAAGTGCGAAAGTACATACAAATTTACCTTTCCACAATGTTTTTTTCATATTAGTTATTGCACCACATTCAAATAAATCAATCATAGATTCTGTAAACATTTCTGTATGTATACCCAAATCTTTTTTATGATCTAATAATTTTGCTACAGCATTTGGAATACCTCCAATTCCTATTTGTAATGTTGATCCATCTTCTACTAAATTTGAAATGTATTCAGCAATGATTTTTTCTGTTTCAGTTGGTTCAACAACTGGTAATTCTGGAATCTCCCATGCATTTTCTACAATAAAATCTGCTTGAGAAATATGAACTTGTGTTTCACCATGTGTCCATATAAATTTTTCATTAACTTCCAAAACAACTATATCGGCATTTTCTAATACATCTAATTCGTAAACATTAGATATGCCTAAGTTAAAATACCCTGTTCTTTGATGCATTGGAGTTACTGTTCCCAAAAAATTATAGTATTATCTTCTTCTTTTTCTGCCATTAACTTATCTGTTCCTGCCATATGCAAATTATTAGGAATAAAATCTACTATTTTTATTCCTAATTTTTGAGCTCTTCTCGTTGGTGGACTTAAAAACCAGGAATGATTGTTATAGGCATTTTCATATTCTTTATTCATAAAAAAATCATATTCTTTCATATTTAAACAAGTAACTACCTTCAACCTTTCAAAATGGTTTTTATATTTATGCAAATTCTCTAGTAATCCCTGTGCTTCTGCTGAAGCCAAACCCGTAATGATAGTAGCCTTTTTAGGAAGTTTTAATACTACTTCTTCTATATTTCTTAACTTGTCCTTATATAATGTTCTCCACATAATATCACCCCTTATACTCTCCCACTTTACAGTTGCAGCTGCCCAAACAAATCCTAACCCTGCACCAACCATTACAATAATATCTCCTTCTTTTATTTTTCCGGATTTCAGTCCTAATTCTATTGATAAAACCTGATCATTCTGACCAATATGCCCATATTCTTCTAAATAAGTTGTTTGTTTCTCATTTAATCCCAATTCTTCTAAGACCGCCAAATGTGCGGATCTTTTAAAATGTAAAATTGCTAAATAATCAATATCTTTTCGAGTTAAATTTGACTTTTCCAATGATCTGTCAATAACATAATAAAAATTTGGCATTGTCCTTTCTTTCAACTTTTTTTTAAATATTTCAATATTTCTAACAACAAAATGCATTTGTTTTACATCTTTTTCCTGCATCGGCCATTTTTTTGTTCCTCCAACTGCTATTACACAATCCTCTGCAAATGAACCATCTCCTTTAAATGCTGTTCCCAGAATAACATTTTTATTATAATCTTTCCTTAATATCATTGCAGCACCCCAGCACCAATATCAAACATAAAAGATGTCTCTTTCACTGAATAATCGATTAAATCTCCATTTCTATATCCACTAACCAAGAGAATCGTGTTTAAATCTTCATTTGCAATCATCATTGAACGTGCTACTTCCATACCACTCATCATCGAACCACACATAGCTTCCATATCAAAAGACCACGCATTTTTCGCACCTATTTCATCAGCTACCTTTAATCCCGCTAACCAGCAGGGATAATCTTTGTGTTGGGCGCCATTCCATATAACTAAATCAATTTCTTCAGCTTTTATATCAGCCTTTTTTAATGCTTTTTTAGCAGCTTGAATCCCCATATAACTTGTAGTATCGTTAGGTCCAGGTATTGGCTTTTTTATTATTCCAAATTTTTCTTTTATTACATCAGCTGGAATTCCACTTCTTTCAGAAATTTCTTCAGCGGTAATGAAAGTATTAGGTATGTATGTTCCTATTCCTATTATTCCTATATTCACAATTCCACCTCTTCAAAGAAATATTTTTAATTAGCCTCCCGTATCTCATTTTTCTTAGTTTTTTGAAAATAAACACCTCACATATTTTTAATAACTATTGCAGTACCCATACCGCCGCCTATACATAATGAAGCTAATCCATATTCTAAGTTTCTCTTTTTCATTTCATATAATAATGTTACTGTTATTCTATTTCCTGATGCCCCTATTGGATGTCCTAATGCTATTGCTCCTCCATTTACATTTGTTCTTTCCATCATCCATTCTTCTTTTATTCCATATTTTTCTTTTAGTTCTTTTAATACTGCTATTGATTGTGCTGCAAATGCTTCGTTAAGTTCGAATAATTCCATTTGTTCTAATTTTATTCCTTTCTTTTCTACTAGGTTTGTTATTGCTGCTGCTGGCCCTATTCCCATTATACTTGGATCTACTCCACCCTGTTCATAGGCTATTATTTCTGCTAATGGTGTTAATCCATATTTTTTCACTGCACTTTCTGATGCTAGTATTATTGCACTTGCTCCGTCATTTATTCCTGATGAATTCCCTGCTGTTACTGTTCCATCTTTTTTGAATGCTGGTCTGAGTTTTGCTAATGTTTCTTTTGTTGTTCCAAATCTTGGATATTCGTCTGTGTTAAATATTATTGTTTCTTTTCTTGTTTTTACTTCTACTGGTACTATTTCATCTTTGAATTTTCCTTCTTTTATTGCTTTTTCTGCTCTTTGCTGACTTATTGCTGCAAATTCGTCCTGTTCTTCTCTTGTTAATCCATATATTTCTACTAGATTTTCCGCTGTTATTCCCATGTGATATTGATTGAATACATCTGTTAATCCATCATATACCATGTGGTCTATCATTTCTATGTTTCCAAATTTTAGCCCAAATCTTGCTTTTGCAGGCAATAGCATTGGAGCCTGTGACATGCTTTCCATTCCTGCTGTTACTACTATTTCTGAATTTCCTAATTTTATTTCATTTGCACCTAACATTATTGCTTTCATTCCACTTCCACATACCATATGTACTGTGTATGCTGGTTTTTCTACTGGTATTCCTGCATATATTGCTGCCTGTCTTGCTGGTCCCATTCCCTGTCCTGCCATTAATACGTTTCCTACTACTGTTTGATCTACTTGTTCTGGGGATATTCCTGCTTGTTCTAATGCTCCTTTTATTGCTATTGCTCCTAATTCTGCTGCTTTTTTATCTTTTAATGTTCCTCCAAAACTTCCTATCGCTGTTCTTTTCGCTCCTACTATATATACTTTTTCCATTTTCTTTTCCCCTTTTGTTTCTTCTTTTTTTATTTTAATTTTTATAATACTAATCCTCCATCTACTCCTATTACCTGCCCTGTTATAAAACTACTTTCGTCACTTGCTAAGAATAATGCTGTGTTTGCTATTTCTTCTGGTTCTCCCATTCTTTGTAATACTGTTTTGCTTTTTACTAATTCTATTACTTTTTCTGGTAAGTTTTCTGTCATTGGTGTTTTTATAAATCCTGGAGCTATTGCGTTTACTCTTACCTGAGCTCCTTTTCTTGCAAATTCTTTTGCCCATGTTTTTGTCATTGCTATTACTCCACCTTTTGTTGCTGCATAATTTGTTTGTCCTATATTTCCATATACTCCCACTACTGATGATATGTTTATTATTGAGCCTTTTCCTGCTTTCATCATTTCTGGTCCAAATTGTTGTGTCATGTTAAATACTCCTTTTAAATTTACGTCTATTACCATATCCCAATCTTCTTCTGTCATTTTTTGTATTAATGCATCTCTTGTTATCCCTGCATTGTTTACTAATACATCTACTTTTCCTTCTTCTTCCATTACTTTATTTTTAAATTCTGCTATTGCTTTTCTATCTGTTACACTTAGCTTATATCCTTTTACATTTTCATATTTTTCTTCTAATTCTTTTAATGCTTCTTCATTTAAATCACATGCATATACTTTTTTGGCTCCTTCTTTTGCAAATTTTTCTACCATTGCTCTTCCTAATCCTCTTGCTCCTCCTGTTACTATACATACTTTTCCTTCCATTCTCATTATTCTTTTCCTCCTAACTATTATATATGAATCATTTCTCATAATTTATGAATCATTTCTCATTTTAACTCTTTTTACATTTATATAAAAATATAGTTACATCGAAACATAGATGATTATATTTAATTATAAGTAATTAAATATAATTATTTGTTTTTTTGCAACTGTATTTTTTTATTATTTTTGATTTTGTGTTATAATTAAAGAAATTAATTGAGGAGTGATTCATATGTTTTTAAGGATTTGGGAATATATTATGAAATTCATGGTGAAGGTTATCCTTTAGTTTTAATGAATGGAATTATGATGAATACTGCAAGCTGGAAAGAACATATTAATATATTAAAAAAGTACTTTAAAGTTATAGTTTATGACATGAGGGATCAGGGAAGATCAATAAAAATGAAAAAAAATTATAATATCGACATTCATGCAGATGACTTATACAAATTTTTAAATTATTTAAATTTAGACAAAGTAAATTTATTAGGACTTTCTTATGGAGGACAAGTTGCTGAAATTTTTGCTATTAAATATCCTGAAAAAATAAATAAATTAATATTATCTAATACTACTTACAAAGTGGATAAATTTTTAGTATCTATAGGGAAAAGCTGGAATGTGGCTGCCAGACTATATGATGGAGAAAAATTCTTTGATTTGGCTTTACCATTTATATATTCTAAAGATTTCTATAACAATAATTTCGACTGGCTTCAAAATAGAAAAAAATTATTCAAAAAATTACTTACAAAAGACTGGTTTGACGCTTTTATTAGATTATCATCTTCAAATTTAACTTTTGACGTTACTAATGAATTATCAAAAATAAAAAAGAAACTTTATTAATTGTTGCAGATGAAGATATTATTACACCTATTCAAGACATGGAATATATATCTGCTAAAATAGAAAATTCTGAACTAATTGTTATAAAACATGCAGGTCATGCAGTTTTTTTAGAAAAAATAAATATATATTGTAATATTGTCAAAGGATTTTTATTATAGAGACCAAATAGTTCATTAAAATATGATAGTTATTAATAACGGTATTATCATTGAAAGTAATACACCCTGCCCAAAACTAATAAGTATTTTATCTTTATCTACACTTTTAGAAACCACCCTAACAGAGTATCCATAGAGGGAGCTCCTGCTATTCCAATTGCACCATGTTGTGAAATTTTAGCATATATAGGAATTAATAATATCCCCAAAACTTCTCTAAATACATTTGACAAAAACGCTACTGCACCAAGAAATGGTGAATACATTGAACTTATCATTACCCAGAAAGTGAATACCATCCCATCCTGCAGCAGCTCCATTGCTTCTTTAAAATTCAATTGTGTAAAAAAGGAAACTAATCCACCAAAGAAAAGGCTTCCTATTATTACTAAAATAAATTGTACAAAAATTATTTTTAAACTACTTTTTAACTTTGAAAGTACTCTTTCTTCAGAACCAATATCTACGCCAACTGAAAAAACAAGAATCATAAGCAATATTGTAATTAAATTATCTGGAAGATTAATATTATGAAAAAAATAACCGCTTAAAATCCCAGGATAACCGAAGAAATTAGTAATATCATTTTTTCTCGCTCCTATTTAAAAATAATTTTTCATATATCGTTGGTAATAACGCGCTTCCAATAATTGAAAAAAGTGCTATTATAAAAGATAAATATCCTATTTCAGAAAGTTGATTTATAAGATTTTCATCTGATCCAAGCTCAAATCCATGAAAAATAAAAGCAAAACAGTAATTATAGTGACCATATTAAGCTTTTTTAAAAATTTTAGCTTCATTTTTACCCCAAAAAGAAAACCAATTATAAATGAAAACAAAATTAAATATAACATTCTCTCACCTTACAAAATAAAAAAATTTAGTACTATCGGAAGCATCAAAAGAATTTTATCACACTATTTTTACAGTGTCAAATAAATATAAAACTCTGAAATTCAAATAAAAAATATTATAAGCTTTGCTAATTATAAATGTTTTTATGATATAATATATTATGTTCAAAAAACCTTACTTCATAAATATTTTTGGTAATATCTGTTGATCAATAATAATAAATATATGCATATTGGGGTGTTAAAATGAAAAAATTTGTATTTCACAATCCAACAAAAATAATTTTTGGTGAAAATACTGTAAGTAAAATAGGTGAAGAAATTAAAAAATCAGGTCTTAAAAAAGTTTTATTGCATTATGGTGGAGGTTCAATAAAAAAGAATGGTGTATATGAACAAGTTACAAATTCTCTAAAAGAAAACAATATTGATTTTATTGAAGTATCAGGAGTTAAACCAAACCCAATATTATCAAAAGTACACGAAGGTATTAAAGTTGCACGGGAAAATAATGTTGATGGAATTCTTGCTGTTGGTGGAGGTAGCGTAATAGATTCAGCAAAAGCTATAGCTGGAGGATTTTATTATGATGGAGATATTTGGGATGCATATTCTGGAAAGTATGTTATAAAAAAGGCTTTACCATTATTTACTGTTTTAACATTATCTGCTACAGGCTCTGAAATGAATGGAAATTCAGTTATAACAAAGGAAGAAACAAAGCAAAAATGGGCAACTCATTCAAAACATATTTATCCTAAAGTTTCCATAATAGATCCTACAGTTCAATTCTCCTTACCTCCACAACAAACAGTAAATGGTGCCGTTGATGCAATTAGCCATGTTATGGAATACTATTTTGATGGAACAACTGACACTGAAATACAAGATCAAATTGCAGAAGGAATTATCAGAACTGTTATAAAAAGCACAGAAATTTTATTGAAAAAACCAGAAGATTATCACGCAAGAGCAAATCTTGCATGGAGTGCTACATTAGCATTAAATGGTTTACTAAATGCAGGATCATCAGGAGGAGATTGGTCAAGTCATACATTAGAACATTCTGTTTCTGCATTATTTGATATTGCACATGGGCTGGATTAGCTATTATATTCCCAGCCTGGATGGAATATGTCTATAATGACTATATAGAAAAATTTGATAGATTTGCAAAAGAAGTCTTCAATATAGATACAGGAAATCCTGGAACTGATGCAAGGTTGGGAATTGAAGCTTTAAAGGAATGGTATAAAAAAATCGGACAACCTATAAGTTTAACCGAAATAGGTGCAAAAGAAGAGTATATTGAGAAATTAGTTAAAAATGCTGTTCAAATGGCACCGATGGGAACATTAAAAAAATTAGAAGAAAAAGATATTAGAGAAATTTATAAAATTGCATTATAATATAATTTTGTTAGGAATATTTTTATTGAAGCTAAATTATACGTTATTCAATATAGAAAAATTCAAAATATAAAAAATGGTTGAATGAAAATCATTCAACCATTTTTATTATGTTTAAATTTGTATCAGTAAAACCTTTTGTTTATATATATATAATATTTGCTTATTTATTTAAAGGATACATCGAATCCATATAAATTTGTCTAACTATTTCTTTAGTTGCTTTTACAGGTGCTAAACTTAATAATAAATCTAATGATGGAGTATTAAATGCTAATTCAACTAACTTATCAATATCGCTTTCTTTAAATCCTTCATCAGTAAGTTTTTGTGTAACTCCTACATTGAATAACCACTTTTCGATGCTTTTTGATATATATTCTGCTTCTCCGGGAACACCTTTCAAATCTGGTACGATTGGACTATAAATTTCCGCGAGAATTTCTGCTTGTGCAGGATATATAGCTTTTACAACTGCTGGAAGAAGCATAGCTAAACCTAATCCATGTGGCAACTCAGCTTTAATTCCACTTAATGGGATTTTTATGATATAAATCAATTATTAATTTAACTTCCCCTGAACCTTTATCAAGCATTTTAGCTATTTCATTTATACTCATACCTTTATTATAATATTCAATAATTTTTTCTTTCAATATTTGCTCAGGAGATTTTGTAGCCTTATTATCCTCATTATTTTGATGCAACATAGTATCTTTTAATGTTTTTGTAAATTATAATATTCATTAATATCGGTTTTTCTTCTTTTTTATTATTTATTGGAATTTCAACCTTTTCTGAATCTACACTTTCAAAATGTGCTCTATTTTGTTTGGCCCTTTCAAATGTTTTTATTCTTTTTAATTCATCATTCTTTTTTCTAAATCTGTCAACATTGAAAATGATTTCATATACGCTTCGTCCGCATCCTTTATTAATTGATCAAGAATTTCTATTTTATTATCCAGAGCTCTTAATCTTGAGGAGGTTATTTTTTGAAATCTTGCTAATAATGTGTTAGATTGATCTTCTATTGAAGAATCAATCGATATAGTAAAATTATTGAATTTTCTCCAAAGGGATATTAATAAAGATAAATTAATTAAGGATACAATAGATAAAAGTATCAACCATATGAAAATAATGAATATTACCATTTTTATTTCCTTTCTAATATTACATCTGGAAACTGGATTTCACCAGTATTTTTCCATAACAAATATTTTTTGTAATTTCTGTAGGATTTGGTATAACTTTAATAAATTCCCAATTTTCTGGTTTATAAATATATAATGTAGCATTTTCCAAATTTATTTTTTGGTCATTTAGTGAAAACTCATATTGATTGTCTCCAATTTTCTGAATAAATCCTTTTATTTCTGATTTTTCCATTACATTTATTTTATACCCATCACTTACTGTTACTGTAGATTGAACACTTATTAATTCAAATTTTCTACCAGTTTTTTTAGTTAGATTTGCAATAAAATCCTCATACACTTTCCTTTTTTCTGTATCTGGCTTTTTATAACTAGATAATAAAGTATTATATGATTTTTCATCCCTAGCTTGAACAACAACCTCTGAAAGCATGACTATATTCCCATTATCTTTAATGTAATAATAATTATCATTACCAATTATATCAAAATTCACACGTGCGTTTTTCGCCATAAAGATGTTTATAATACTAATACCTGCTATAAATATTAACGCAATTATGATAAAATTGGTTGAACTTTTCTTTTGTGGTTTTTCTGACATTAAATTTACCTCCTTAAATTTTTATATTTTCTTTTTATATAATACCACAAAATGTGGTAAAATTAAAGGAGTATATGGAAAAAGGAGGAGATTGCATGAGGATATTAAGCGGAATGCGTGCAACCGGAAAATTACATTTAGGACATGTTTTAGTTTTAGAAGATTGGAAAAAACTTCAAGATGATGGCAATGAAACATTTTTCTTTGTTGCCGATTGGCACGCTTTAACTACTCATAAAGAAGAAAGTCATATTATATATCAATCTACGCTTGATATAGTGAGAGGTTATTTAGCTGCAGGGATAGATCCTGAAAAATCTGTTATTTTTGTACAATCAGCTATTAAAGAACATGCTGAGCTATACTTGCTATTCAACATGTTGGTTTCCGTAAGCAGATTAGAAAGGATACCTACATACAAAGAATTAAAAGAAAATCTTGCAAATAGGGATTTATCAACTGCTGGTTTCTTAACTTATCCTGTTTTACAAACTGCAGACATACTTATATATAAAGCCACTGGTGTACCTGTTGGTGAAGACCAATTATATCATATAGAATTAAGTAGAGAAATTGCAAGACGATTCAATAATTTGTATAAAGAAGTATTTCCAGAGCCCAATCCAATTATAACAAGAATCCCAAAACTTCCGGAACAGATGGAAGGAAAATGTCAAAGAGCTATGGGAATATTATAATGATAGATGAAACATCAGAAAGTTTAAAGAAAAAAGTAATGCCTATGATGACCGACCCTGCAAGAATGAGAAGAACAGACCCAGGAAATCCAGAAAAATGTCCGGTATGGATTATCATAAAGCATTTACGCATAATCAAGATGAATTAGATTGGGTTGTAAAAGGATGTAAAACAGCTGATATTGGTTGTGTTCAATGTAAAAAAGTTTTATTAAAAAACATGGAAGAAAGATTAAAACCAATATGGGAAAAATATGAAAAAATTTCAGATAATGATGTTTTAAACGTTATACACGAAGGAAATAGAAAAGCCTCTGAAGTTGCTAAAAAAACCTTAGAAGAAGTTAGGGAGGCTATGAATCTTAGGTGGTGAAAATTTATGTTTTCAGAATTAACTATTGAATTAGATATATTTTCTGGTCCTTTTGAAGTTTTGGTTGATTTAATAAAAGAAAGAAAAATTCCAGTAAGATTATTATCCGTTTCAAAAATAGCTGATATTTTTATTGATTATATAGAAAAAAATTATGACAATCTGGATGATATTGGTGAATTTTTGAGGATTGCCTCATATCTTACTTTATTGAAATCAAAAGAGTTATTACCACGTTCTGAAGAAGATAAAGATTTTACAAGACAAAGAAACACGCTATATAATATAATTGAAGACTATGAAAAAATCAAAAAAACAATGGAAAGAATCCAAAAAGATTTTGGAAAAAATAATGCAAAAAAAGCAATAAAAGTCAAAGCTGCAAGATTTGACAAGAAAAAGATTCACAATCAACTAGAATTATATATGAATGATTATCTTCAGATACAGCAAAAATTAGAAATATTAAGAGAAAACTTTACTGTGGAAGATGCTGTAGAAGAATTAAAAGAAAAAGAAAGATTCACTTTAAAAGAGTTATACATTTTTTCAAACCAGGAAAGACTTAAATTTATCGTTTATTTTCTTGCATCTTTAGTTCTGGTAAGAAATGGACTACATTATGTAAATGATAATTATGAATTTATAAAAAACAGGGAAGAGGTGTCAATAAGTGCAGAATAAGCATCTCATGCCTATTATTGAAGCAATGTTATTTTCAAAAACAACTGGTTTTAGTTCTAAAGAAATAGCGGAAAAACTTAATGAAACAGAAGAAAAGGTTAATTCTGTTTTAATTGATATATGGGAACATTATAATTCTGAAGTCCATGGAATAGAACTGGAAAATTTTGAAGGGAAATATAGATTTACTATAAAAAATGAAATTAAATCTATTTTAAACCCAAAGCCAAGAAGTTTTTCACTTACAGAATCACAATTTGAAATACTGGCAATTTTGTTGTTAAACGGCCCTTCATCTACAACAGAAATAGAAAAATCTCGAGGAAAATCTTCCTATCATCAAATAAAGAAATTAATAGAAATGGGATTAGTTATAAAAAAGAAAAAGGAAAATACTAAAAATCGTTATTTATATGATTTATCAGAAATGTTCTTTGAGTTACTACCAGAAAAAACAATAAATGAATTAAGAGGTGCTAAAATTGATAAAGCTTCAAACGTTTCTTCAAAAAATAGGTGAAGGTTCAAGAAGAGAAATAGGAAATTTAATTATTTCAGGAAAAGTTAAAGTAAATGGTGAAATTATCAGAGAACCATGGTTTAAAGTTGTGGAAGAAGATATCATTGAAATTTATGGCAAAAAGATACATGTAAAGGACAAAATCAAAGAAACAGAAAATTATGTTTATTATTTAATACATAAACCTATTGGTTATTTATCTGCTCTAAAAGATGATAGAGGAAGAAAAACAATAACTGATTTAATAAAGGGAAAAATTAAAGAAAAAGTTTTTCATGTTGGTAGATTGGATTATAATACTTCTGGTTTAATGTTGCTCACCAATGATGGTGAATTGGCAAATTTATTACTTCACCCAAAAAGAAAAATTTATAAAACCTATAAAGTTTTAATTAATAGACATATTAAAGAAAATGATCTAAAACAATTAGAAGAAGGAATTATAATCGAAGGAGGATATAAAACACAACCTGCTTCTATAGAAAAAGTTCAAAAAAAGGAAAATATTCTGAAGTTACTCTAAGTATTCATGAAGGTAAAAAAAGACAGGTCAGACTCATGTTTAAGGCATTAGGATTTAATGTTATAAAATTAAAGAGGATAAAATTTGGTCCCTGGACTATAGATGAAGTAAGAAATCCAGGAGATATTAAAAAAATCGATTCAAAAGAAGTTCAAAAATTTAAGAGTTATTTAAAAAGTGGAAGTTAATACTTCCACTTTTTTATTCCCTTGACAGATGAAATTTTTGTGTTATAATTAAATAAAAGCAATAAACTTAAAAAATCTCTTTTTTTTACACATATTCGGGGTGATGACATGGGAACAATGCCTAATGAAGAAATGATAAAAATTGTAAATGCTGAACATTATGATCCTTTTTCAATTTTAGGAATTCACAAATTAAATGATAAAGAAATTGTAATCAGAACTTTTCATCCATTTGCAAAAAATATTGAGATAATAAATCTCAACACTAAAACTAAAAGAAAATATAAAATGGAAAAAATTCATCCTGATGGTTTATTTGAAAGAGTATTAAAAAGAAAAACTTTTTTCAAATATGAGTTATTATATACTGATGACAAAGGAAATACATGGAAATCCAGAGATCCATATAGTTTTTTACCTGTATTAACAGATTATGATCTATATCTTTTTAATGAAGGGAATAATCATAAAATATACGAAAAATTAGGTGCTCATCCTATGGAAATAGATGATACTAAAGGAACTTATTTTGCTGTATGGGCTCCAAATGCTAAGAGAGTAAGCGTTGTTGGTAATTTTAACAATTGGGATGGCAGAGTTCATCAAATGAGAGTTCTTGGTTCATCTGGTGTTTGGGAAATTTTTATTCCTCTTGTTCAGGAAGGAGATATTTATAAATTTGAGATAAAAACAAAAAATAATGAGATATTATTAAAAGCCGATCCTTATGCTTTTTACACAGAATTAAGACCTAAAAATGCCTCCATTGTTTATAATTTTCATAAAAAACATGTATGGAAAGATCAAAAATGGATGGAGAAAAGGAGAAAAACTAATTGGTTTGAAAAACCTATTTCTATATATGAAATTCATCTTGGTTCGTGGGAAAAAGGAAACAATTCAGAATTTCTGAATTATAGAGAATTAGCTCAAAAAATTGCTAAATATGTTAAAGAACATAACTATACACACATTGAAATATTACCAATATTAGAACACCCTCTTGATGAATCATGGGGTTACCAAGTAACTGGATATTTTTCACCAACCAGCAGATATGGAAAACCCGAAGATTTTATGTATTTTGTAGACTATATGCATCAAAATAATATAGGAGTTATTCTGGATTGGGTACCAGGACATTTTCCAAAAGATGCACATGGTTTGGGGAAATTTGATGGAACCGCTTTATATGAACATATGGACCCAAGATTGGGAGAACATCCAGACTGGGGACCTATATTTTTAATTATGGTAGAAATGAAGTAAAAAATTTCTTGATTTCAAATGCTTTATACTGGTTAGATAAATTTCATATAGATGGGTTGAGAGTAGATGCTGTAGCTTCAATGTTATATTTAGATTTTAGCAGAAAAGATGGTGAATGGGTTCCAAATGTTTTTGGTGGAAGGGAAAATCTGGAAGCTATTGAATTTTTAAAATATTTTAACACCGTTACCCATCAATATTTTCCTGGAATTTTAACAATTGCTGAAGAATCCACTGCCTGGCCAGGCGTTTCAAAGCCTGTGGATTTTGGAGGACTTGGATTTTCAATGAAATGGAATATGGGATGGATGAATGATTCTTTACGTTATATTTCTAAAGATCCATTATATAGAAAGCACCATCAAAATGATTTGACTTTTTCCATGGTTTATGCTTTTGCAGAAAATTATATTCTTGTTTTATCACATGATGAAGTTGTTCACGGAAAGGGCTCGATGATAAATAAAATGCCTGGTGACTACTGGCAAAAATTCGCTAATTTAAGATTATTTTATTCTTATATGTATGCTCACCCAGGTAAAAAATTATTATTTATGGGAAATGATATAGCTCAATTTAACGAATGGAACTGTAAAAAATCTATAGATTGGAATTTATTAGATTTTGATTCCCATAGAAAAATGCTTCAATTAATTACCGATTTAAATAAGTTATATAACGAAAATCCCGCTTTATATGAACTCGATCATAGTCCAGATGGTTTTGAATGGATAGATTATAATGATGCAGAAAATAGTGTTATTTCGTTTATAAGGAAAGGGAAAAATGCTGATGAGTTGATTGTTGGAGTATTTAATTTTACTCCTGTTGTTAGATACAATTATAGAATAGGTGTTCCCAGAGAAGGATTTTATAAAGAAATATTAAATACTGATTCTGAAATTTATTGGGGAAGTAATATTGGAAACATGGGCGGATTATATGCAGAAAAAATCCCATTTCATGGTAAATCATACTCATTAAATTTAACATTACCGCCATTAGCTGGAATGTATTTTAAATGGCAAAAAGAAAAATAAGCGCAGATATCTGCGCTTATTTTACTAATAATATCATTATATCATTTACGTTAGTACCAGTTGGTCCAAGTTTTAACAACGCTTTAGCCTCTTCCAATCCGTTATATGTATCATTGTTTTCTAAAAATATGTGCGGATCAAGATTTTTTCCTCTTAAAACAGTTATCGTGTTCCCATTAACAATACCACCTGCTGCATCCGTTGGACCATCTGTTCCATCTGTACCAACAGATGCAAAAACCACATTATTTAATCCTTCTATCTCCAAAGCAAAAGAATATGATAATTCTTGATTTCTACCGCCCAATCCATTGCCTTTTACACTTACAACTGTTTCTCCACCTGCTATTATTGCACATGGTTTTTTCACTGGATTATTTGATTTCAATACTTCTTTTGCTATATTTGCAAAAAATTTTCCTGCTTCTTTAGCCTCACAATTTAAACTCGTTGTTAATAATAACGTATTGTATCCCATTTTTTTTGCTTTTTCTACTGCAGAATGGCAGGCTACTCTTACACTACCAATTATTATATGTTGAACATTAGAGATTTCTTTAGGTGTTTCTTTTTCCAAAACTTTTTTAATCTTCTCATTCATTTTAATATCATATCTTTTTATTATTTCTAAAATATCTTCTGTAGTTGTTTCATCTTTATATACAGGACCAGAAGCTATGCTATCTAATTTATCCCCAAAACATCAGAAAGAACTAACGCATAAACTTTTTTAGGATATACTAATTCAGCAAATTTTCCTCCTTTTACTTTTGATAATCTTTTTCTTATAGCATTTATCTCAGTTATATCAGCACCTGATTTTAATAATTGTTCTGTTATATTTTGTAAATCTTCTAAGGTTACCCCTTCTTCCGGCATTTCAAATAAGGATGAACCTCCGCCAGAAATCAACAATAAGATACTATATTCGTCATCTAAATTTTTTATTAATTCTACAGCTCTTTTAGTAGATTCAACAGAATTTTTATCAGGTATAGGGTGACCTGCTTCATATATTTCAATTCCTTTAATTTCTCCTTGTGAATGATGATATTTAGTGATTACAATACCACTTTTTATTTTTTCTTTTAATTCGTCTTTAGCCGCATTTGCCATTCTCCATGCTGCTTTTCCAATAGCAATAAGAAATATCTTCTTTTCCTTAAATTCCAATTTTCTTAAATTATTTTTAACTGCATTTTCCGGCAATACTGATTCAATAGAATAATTAATTATCTCTTTTAAATCATCTATTAAAATCTTCCTCACTCCTTCCTTTCTAGATATTTTATTATATCATATATAGAAAGGAATCGCTTTAAGCGATTCCTTTAAATTATAGGATATTCAATTGTCATCTGGGCTATTTTATATACTACTTTATCAAGATAATAGGAATTTCCTCCACCATTATACCATCCAATCGCATGTGTAATATCCCCATGTAATTCCTTTAAATACTCTAAATATGCAGTTCCCACTAAAATATTATATTTTGGGTCATATAAAAGCCTTTGTTTAATCCATTCTAAATTCAGATTATCATAATCATATTTTTTGAATGTTTCAATATACATTTCAACTATATACTTCGCTGTTGCGGGTCTAATTTGCATATATCCAACCTCACCATATTTGCCAATAACATTTCTAAAACTAGTTTCTATATCGATAATAGAAGCTATAAGAAGCGGCGAAATATTAAATTCTTTTGATGCTGTTAATATACTTTCTGTCAATAAAACTTTTCTATCAGATTTTAAATCTTTTCCTGTAGTTAATTTATATTCACGATTTATAAAATCTACTAAAAAAAGCTTTAAGTTCGTTTCATTAGTTAAATTATAACTTTTAACTTCTCCATAAGCCATCACAGATAAAAACACCATAAACACTAAAATATACTTTTTTATATGCACCACCTCCGTGCTAAATTTCTATTATTAAAGTTGAATATCCTCCAATTTCTACCGTATTTTCAACTATTTTTGCAAAACCAAATATTTTATATGATTTATACTTTTTTAAAGGAATTACAGTTTTTTGGGGTTTAATATTATGATATATTAAAATGTTTTTCTCATTTAACTTTAATCCATATCTCACAACAAACCTATCGTTATTTAAATCATAAATTTTAGCATTTTCCATCCATTTATTTTCTTTTCTAAATACTGCAAGATTTTTTACATGATTTAAAAGTGAATTATCATCCTTTAACTGCTCTTCAACAGAAATATTTGAATATGGCGGATTAAACTTACATCCTTTCCATTCAGTCTGTCCTATTCCAAATCCAGATTCATACCATTGCATTGGTTCTTGTGAATCTTCCGTAAAATTAACGTCTATTATTTCACCACGCATTCCCAATTCTTCACCATAAAAAACAAAAGGATATCCAGGTAATGTAAATAAAATATTAAAAGCTATTTTCGCCATTTCTGGATTCTCATCAAAAACAGATATTAACCTTTCCATGTCATGATTGGTAAAAAAATTACCTGAAATTGATTCTACATCACCTGTTATATAATGTCCCAATGTTTCTTTTATACCTTTAACTAAAATTTTAGGATCATGATATTTTATTGTATCTTTTATAAAATATGACAACGGAAAATTGAATTCTACATCAAAAAGACCATGATATTTTTTTACAATATCAGGTGAATCCCATATTTCACTTATAATAATTGCATCAGTTTTTATATTTTTTATATATGTTGTCATTTCTTTCCAAAATTCTATATTTTTTTCATGTTGATATTTGAATCTCATATTCTCAATATCATAATCAAATATATGTTTAGCAGCATCTAATCTGAATCCATCAACTCCTAAATCAAGCCAAAATTTAAATACACTTTTTATTTCTTTCCACAATTCTTTATTTTCAAAATTCAAATCCGGCGAAGATGAACCAAATAGACCATAAAAGTATTTATCTTTGTATTTGAACCATATTAAACTATCATCCCAATGCCTTTTTTCATTTAAATCTGTTTTTTCATTGGCCCAAATATAATAATTTTTATATTTTTCATCTCCTATTATAGCCTTTTGAAACCATTCACATTTTACAGAAGTATGATTGATTGGTATATCTAAAACTATTTTAATTTCTCTTTTATGAGCTTCTTTAACCAGTTCTTTAAAATCTTCTATAGTACCGTAAGATGGATTGATTGAGTAAAAATCAATTATGGTATATCCATGGAATGCAGCCGATTGCATAACTGGTAACAGCCAAATGCCTTCAACTCCTAATTCTTTTAAATAATCCAGTTTTGCAACAATTCCTTTTATATCGCCTATCCCATCATTATTTGAATCATAAAAAGATCTTACAAATAACTCATAAAAAAACATAATATATCTCCTTTCTGTGATATAATATTTTTGAAACTATCAAAGAGGTGAATTTATGAAAAACTTATCTATGCATAAAATAACCTTACAAACTTTCATCATTATTATATTATCTTTTTCTCTTTCCTTTATCATGATATCATCTTTTTTAAAACAAAACGAGCAAGTAGATAAATTTTATGAAAATATAAAATTAACAGTTGAAGTTGTTAATGATGTTTTAGTAAACGATTTTGAAAATGCAATAATAAATTATAGTTTCTCGGATATAAATCCATCCTTTATTTCAAAGGCAGAACCAATGAAATCAGATAATGCCGAACTTATAAAAAAATTTTTCTCTATAAATATATATTATATTGGAAATAAAAACAATTATATTTATTTTAAAATAATAAACAAGGATATTGTCAAATATGTAAAACTCAATTTGATCCAGTTTCTTGATATTCATTTCTCAAATTTAGATTTAAATTTTAATTATTATATTACAGATAATAACGGAATTTTTATTTACGGCAATAAACCTCTTTATAAAAAATATAACAATATACAATGTATTAAAGATATTTGCAAAATAAAATCTTTTTATACTACAAAGTTCGATTTTTTTAAAATAAATGATATACCTCTTTTAAAAGTTTATGTTTTTTTTAAACCAAATATTTTTGATTTCCCTTTAAATTATATAAAAACATTTTTATTTTCAGTTATTCTTACGGTTATTATTGCCTTTATATATCATTTTTATCTTTTCCGATTTATAATGTTCAAATTTAATCTGAATAAAGAACAGATTAAAAAAATTACTTTAAATTCTATTATTGAAAAAGATGGAGATTTTGAAATAATTGATACATCTATACCTGAATTCAACGAACTTTTCCAGGAATTTTTTAGAATAATTAATACATTAAAGCTACCTCTTAAAAATGCGTTATCCGAAAATAAAAGTTTAAAGGCAAATATAAAAAAACAGAGCAAGAAAACCTAGCAATTATGACATTTCTATCATCTTTTAAAAAATTTTTATATGGAAAAAATAATTATAGAACATTTGATTTAACTATAAAAAGGCTAAATGAAGAGCTTCCATTCGAATCTGAATTATTAAAGCAAAATTTAAATAATTTATTCAATAAATTAAGCGTTAAAATTATAGAAATAGAAAATATAAAAATAATTATTATTCACAATTGGAGAATTTATTTAATATTATTGGTTCAATGTCTGAAATAAAGGAATATAATCCGACTCATAATATATTAATGGGAAAGATTTCTTATTATTTAGGTGAAAAACTTGAATTGAATGAAGTACAGCTAAAAAGCCTCTATTACGGTGCAAAAATACATGATCTCGGAAAAGTTTTTATTCCTGATAAAATTCTTTTAAAAAAAGGCAAGCTCGCTGATGAAGAATGGAACATTATTAAAAAGCATCCTAAATACGGCCTTATAATACTAAATAATTTGAAAATTTATCCTTTTTTAAACATCGGAAAAATTATTATTTCGCATCATGAAAAATGGAATGGTTCAGGATATCCTTATGGTTTGAGTGAAGAGGATATTCCTTTAGAAGGAAGAATCGTAGCTATTGCTGATACACTAATGGCGCTTCTTTCTGATAAAGTATATAGACCTGCTTATTCGTTTGAGGAAGCTTTAAAAATTATAGAATCAGAGTCAGGAAAAAGTTTTGATCCAAAGCTTGTTGATATTTTTCTAAAACATAAAAATCAAATTAAAAATATAATAAAACAAGATTTAAAAACAAAATAGCGGCAAAGCCGCTATTTTGTTTTTAAATACATTGTTAAATTCATTATATCCGCTGGCGTAATTCCGGGAATTCTCATAGCCTGTCCAATAGATTCCGGTCTTACCTTACTTAATTTTTCCACTGCTTCAAAAGCCAGATTAGGAACTTCTTTATAATCTATATTTTTAGGAATTTTTTCTTTTTCAAGATTTTTCATTCTTTCAACATCTTCCATCATTCTCTTTATGTAGCCACCATACTTTATAGCTATTTCAACCTGTTCTAACAATTCTTTATCCTGGATATTTTTCGTATCAAAATCTTTTATATCTGAATATAATACTTGTGGTCTTTTCAATATTTCATATAAGCTCATACCATTTTTTATAGGCGTTGTCCCTTTTTCTACTAAAATATCATTAATAGCATTATTGGGTTTTATTTTTACATTTTTTAGTCTTTCAATTTCTTCATCAATTGATTTCTCCAATTTTAAAACTTTTTCATAAAAATCCTTTGGAATTAATCCATATTTATATCCATACTTTGCTAATCTTAAATGAGCGTTATCATGTCTTAACAGCAATCTATATTCTGCTCGTGAAGTTAATAATCGGTAAGGCTCATTTGTTCCTTTAATTATTAAATCATCAATTAAAACTCCTATATATGATTCTGCTCTTGAAGGAACAAATGGTGCTTCCCCTCTTATTTTTAAAGCTGCATTTATCCCTGCAACTAATCCCTGACCTGCTGCTTCTTCATAACCACTTGTTCCATTAATCTGACCTGCAAAGAATAATCCTTCTATTATTTTAGACTCAAGGGAATGTTGCAATTGATCTGGATAGGCAAAATCGTATTCTACCGCATATGCAGGCCTTACTATAATAGCATTTTCAAGTCCTGGAACACTTCTTACCATCTGAATCTGAGCTTCATATGGTAAACTCGTACTTAATCCATTAATATAGTATTCTTTCGTCTTTCTTCCTTCAGGTTCAATAAATAATTGATGTGAATCTTTATTGAATTTAACAACCTTATCCTCAATAGATGGACAATATCTTGGTCCAACACTTTCTATTAACTTCACGTCACCATACAATGGAGAAAACATTAAATATCGTTTTATTATATCATGTGTTTCTTTTGTGGTTCTTGTAAGCCAACATGGATAATCTTTATCTAAAATTTTTGGTTCAGAAAAATATGAAAAAGATAACGGTTCTTCTGCTGTATCCTGTCTTTCCATTTTCGAAAAGTCTATACTATCTTTTAAAATTCTTGCAGGTGTTCCTGTTTTGAATCTCCCAAGCTTAATGCCGTTTTCTAATAATGACTTGCTCAATCCATTAGCCGGAAAATCTCCCATTCTTCCAGATTCAAAAACACTTCTTCCAACAAATATCTTTCCTCTTAAAAATGTTCCTGTAGTTAGTATAACTGCTTTCGCTTCATATTTTACACCTAATTCTGTTATAACCCTTTTATTTTTCCATTTTCCACGACTAATTCTTTAACAAGTCCATATCTCAATAATAAATTTGGTGTAGAATGCAATATTTCTTTCATGTTTTGAGAATAATCATATTTATCAATTTGCGCTCTTAATGCTCTTACCGCAGGACCTTTTTTGGTATTTAACATTCTAATATTTATCATATTTCTATCTGTAACTTTTGCCTGAAGTCCTCCTAAAACATCTATTTCTCTTGTAACTATTCCTTTAGCAGGACCTCCAATTGCCGGATTACATGGAGCCCAACCTACATTATCCAGATTTATTGTAAGTAATAGAGTTTTAATTCCCATATTAGCAGAAGCATAAGCGGCTTCTATTCCCGCATGTCCCCACCTACGACAATAACATCATATTTCAAGTCATCTTCAAAACTTCTCACTAAAATTACCTCCATTTTCACAAATCTATTCAATATATATTTTTTATTAATTATACATTTGTTTTTTTTCTTTTATTAATAAAATTTGTGAATTTTCATTTTTCTGGAGATAAAAATTTTTTAGAAGCTAATCCCAAAAGCAAAACACCCCAAAAAACATCATTAAATTAATAATTATAAATGTACTAACTTTCATTAACTCAATACCAGAAATATATCTTAAAGAATCTACTATATATTTTACAGGTAAGAAATATGAAATGGTCTTAAATGTTTTTGGCAAGAATTCTATTGGAAAATATACGCCAGAAAAAAACATCATTAGAGAAAAATATATTGTAGCTGCATTTTGAGCTGTATCTCCTTTTTTAAATAAAAAAAGAAATAATAGTCCTAATCCCATCATTCCAATAGTTGTTGTAAAGGCTAACAAAAAATATAATGGCCAACTTATAACAATTGATAAGTTAAACATAATTTTACTGGTAATAATTAGAATTAACAATGATACAAAGCTTAAAATAATTCTTGTTAATGTTAGCCCAATCACAAAAACATGTGTTTTTATTGGAATTAATATAAACCTTTTTAACACATTTAGTCTTTTATACCTTCCAAAAACCGTAATTACAGAAAACATACCATTTGAAAGTAATGAAATTGCTATAACGCCTGTTAATAAAAAATCTGAATAGGTGGTTTTTATTGAAGTTAGTTGTATATTTTTTTCATTTATTTTATATATTCAAAATTTTTATTTCTATTTAACAATATTTTTTTCAACGTCAATTCCAATCCCTGTATTAATAAGGCATTATTCATATTTGTTTCATCATAATAGATTTTTACTGAATTATTTTTCACTACAATTCCAGCATCATAATTACCTTTTTTAATATTTTCTGATACACTATCAATATTAGATATCTTAACTGCATTATATGTTTTAGATAACTCGTCAATAACCCTTTCATTATCAGTATATATTGCTATACTCATTAATGAATCTGAATTTTGATTATTAAATATGAACCCAAACATAATTAAAAAAATCAATGGAAAGAACAAAGTAAAAAATAATTCCGATTTATTTCTCATTGATTCTTTTGTAATATATTTAGATAACCAGATTATTTTACTCATAACCTAACACCTTCTTATAATTTAACGAAAATAATATTATTGCTGTTAAAAACCATATAGAAGGTACAATATATATCCATATATTTTCAAAAGGAGCTATATTAAATCCTACCAATCTTCTCATACCTTCAACTAAATATGTCACAGGATTAATATAGATAAACCATTTTAATACCCATGGGATATTAAAAACAGGAAAGTATAATCCTCCTAAAAACATGGAAACCTGGAAAAAGATGTTCACAAAAACAATAGAAGTAGTTAATTTTTTTGAGAAAGAAACAAATATCAAACCAATAGAAAATAGAATAATTAATGAAAAAATATAAAATAATATAAACTTCAAAGAAAAAAATTTATTGGATATTTTCATAAAATATCCTTCTACTATAATAATAATACTCGAAATTAACACCATAGCTATACTGCTGATTAACAATGAAATAAAATACGTATATCCTTTTATAGGAGTTAATAAAAATCTTTTATTAATTCCTTTTTCTCTGGAAAAAAGTAGATTAAAAGGAACATTAAAATATGCAACAGACATTATAGATAAAATCAAGATCCCTGGAAAAATAAAATCTTTATATGAAAATTCATCTCTTAATGTACTTATTGGAATCTTTTCTATTATTACATCATCTTCAACATTTTTTACTCTTTTTATCATTTCAATATTCACATAGTCTATAAATACTTTTACAATATTTTTTGAGATATCAGAATTACTTCTACCCTGTACATAGTATAAATCAATTTCAGGACTTTTATCATTTATTAGAGTCGTTGTTTTTGGGACAAACAAAACTACATCTAAATCTTTATTTTTCAATTTTTCTATACCCTCATCTAAATTTTTTAAAACTGTTTTCTTCATAGGTATGTTTTCAAAAGTTTTTGTGAATATTCCTTTTGAAATAATATTCATATTTTTTTCATATACAATTCCCACATTTAAATCTTTAATATTCATTTGATTTGTATTTCCAAAAATAGCCACCAGAATGATAAATAAAATAAAAGGAAATACAAAAGACCAAAAAAACGACTCAAAATCTCTAACATCACTTTTAAATTGATAATACGCTAACTTAAATATCTTTTTCATAATATCATTCCTTAATGTTCTTCCTGTTAAACTTAAAAATACATCTTCTAAATTCGGTTTTCTAATTACAATATCATCAATTTGTATATTGTTCTTTTTTGAAAATTCCATTATTTCAAATAGTGTTTTTTCAATGTTATTCGTACTTATTTCAACTTTTTCATCAAATACTATTCCATTAAATTCTTTTTGGAACAAATCAATATTAGAAGACTTAAATATTATGACAGATTCTTTATTTAATGATTTTATTAATTCCTCAACAGTTCCTTTTGCTATTATCTTCCATGATCAATAATATGAATACTATCAGACAAATATTCTGCTTCTTCCATATAATGAGTAGTTAAAATTATCGTTTTACCATTGCCTTTTAATTCTAAAATTAAATCCCATATCATTCTTCTTGCCTGAGGATCTAATCCTGTGGTTGGTTCATCCAAAAATACAATAGCCGGATCATTTACCAGAGCCACTGCAATAGCCAATCTTTGCTTTTGACCACCAGATAATTCCTTTACTCTTGCTTTCTTTTTTTCATCTAAAAATATTTTAGATATCAATTCATTTACATCAAGTGAATTTTTATATAGTCCAGAAAACATTTTTAATGTTTCATAAACTGTTAAATTATCTAAAAACGCACTGTTTTGCAATTGAACTCCTATTTTTTCTTTTATATAAAAATTCTCAGGTGAATTATATTTACCAAAATAAATTATTTCACCTTCATCTTTTTTTCTTAGCCCTTCTATAATCTCTAATGTAGTCGTTTTTCCAGCACCATTAGGCCCTAACAACGAAAAAATTTCTCCTTCTTTTACAGAAAAAGATATTCCATCAACTGCTTTCGTTTCACCATAATACTTTTTTAAATTTTCTATTTTAATAGCATATTGCATTATTTTCCTCCTTTTCGTTTAACTAACATGCTTAATCCAAAAACAATAAATGCTAATCCTATTATATAATTCCATATATTAATATTCACAATCATTTCTACATAAAATATTGTCGCTAACCCCCCAGAACTATTACAGGATACATTATTTCTTTTCTTTTCGTTACTAAATACATCTGAAATAAACCTATAGCTGGAGCTAATATGAATGTAGGCCATAAATATTCCAGATTATCATATCCAAAAAATGCACAAAAATAAAATAATACACCAATTGTTGTTAATAGACCTCCAGGTACTAGTATCCCCGAATGTTTTCTTTTACTATAATAATCATACTCAAATTTTAATCCTGGTAATAATATAAAAATTGGCCATATAAAATTCCATGAAAATTTTATATCAAAAATATTTGATAAAATCAAATATATTCCCAATAAGACTAAAATTATACCGCCAAAAAGATTTTTATTTTTATACATTTTATCACCTCACTTAACCTTCAATGTAATACTCAAGACTCCTGCATCTATACTACCCTGAAAATCTCCATTATCATCTTTTATTAAATCTTCATCGATATTTATTTTTCTTATTCCTCCATCATAATTAAGAAAATAAGTGGTTTTATCTGGTAAATTTATATCTATTTTTGAAACACCACTATCAATATCAAAAAATATTTTTTCTCCAAAATCAGTAATTTCACCTTTAATATTACTTACACCTGCATCTATTTGAAATTTTTTTATTACATTTATATTTTCTTTCAGATTTACATTAGCTACACCACTATTAATAAAAAAATTATAAACATATTTTAAAGGTATTTTTAAATATATTCTATATCCTTCTTTTTTAAACAATGTATTCATGTTCCCAAAATGAAGATTTTCTTTTTCGTATTTAATATTTAATCCATCTGGTCCGTAATAATACCCTGATATTTTTTCAGAATTCTCATCTGTTGATATATTTAACGTAACTGCAGGAACATCAAATTTTAGATTAATTATTTCAGAATTTGGAATTATTTCAAAATTCTTTTCTTCATATTGAGGTTTATCGGATAAAAAATCCGTATATTTATTATCGGAATTCCAGAAAAATAATAATAACAGAAAAATAAGCGTTACTATAATATTAAAATATTTCAACCATTTAAGATTTTTAGATAAAATCGATATGCCAGCTATAATTAACATAAATGGCCAAAACTTTAAAAAGTTAAATCCCATATTCAATAATAAATCAATATTAAACCCTTGAATAATAAAGAAAATTCCTACAACAATAAAAAATATCCCCCATACATATCTCATTTATCTTCTCCCCTTATAATTAAATATACTCCAAAAATTAGAAATAATGCACCAAAAATAACATTAAAAGATATAATATGCGGAAAAAAATTGTTTAATATAAATATTACCCCAAGAATCAAAAAAGTTAATCCTATAAACAAATTATTTCTTTCACTATATTCATGTTTATTAAATTTTTTTTCTGATTCATAAACATCATCGTCAGAAATCACAGGTTCTGCAGGAATAATTACCCACGCTATAATATACAATAAAAATCCAATACCATCAACCAGTAATAATCCCAAGCACACCAGTCTAACAAGTGTTGAACTTATTTCAAAATATTTTGCTAAGCCTCCGCATACACCACCTAAAAACCTATCCTTACGTGAACGGTAGAGTTCCTTTTCCATAACATCACCCCTCTAATTTTTGCTGCCTTTAATAATTATATACTACTTTTATTATATTTTAAATATCAAAATGATATATTGTCATTTTTTCATAGTAAAAAGGCAAATGATTATATGATATAATTAATTCGAAGAATTCCTGTAAGGAGGTATACTATGATATTAAATTTTTTAGCTTTACAATTTAACACATTAAACACTCTGGAAGATAATCTTGAATTTATTGAAGGAATAATGGATTTTGTTTATCACAAAAAATTGTCTTTTTTCTTTATCAATGGTAATCCGTTCAAAAATGGCAATATTAGCGAAGAAGAAATTGAGCAAATCAGTGATTTTTTATCAGCCTTATCAGATTATAACAATTGTACTATAGTTACTGCACAAACATATCAAAAAAGATACAAACTTTTTATTCAAAAACCTTATGAAGAATTAGAAATAACTAATTCCTTTGAGTTCGAGTTAAAGAATGGTAAAAAACTATTAATTAATTCAGATATTCAAGATGAAAAAAATTATTTTAACATTCATATCAACCCTAATTTTGAAATTCAGAATTTAGGATTATTAGAAAAAGTTGAAAATTACCTATATTTAACTCAACCTATTTTAGGAAAAACAAAAATAAAAGTAGGAGATAAAAAATGGGTAGGCGGAAATACCGAAGGTTACTTATATTTCTCCTGGTAATTGTTATTTTCAACTTTTTCAAAATAATTTTTATTACGGATAATACTATTTATATTATCAATATTTCTTATATGCCTAAAACAGAGTTTATAACAGGATATCAATATTTTAATGGTTTTTTCATGTATAAGAAGTTTGACATAGAAAAAAATGCTCTTTTAAAATTCAATTCAATCGGAATTCCTTATTTTATAAACTTATCAAATGAAATTTCAATAAAAAAAACTGAAAATAACATTTTTATATTTTATGAAAAAAATATACATCGCTTTAAAATTGAAGATTTTACTTTTAAATCACAAATTCCAATTAATATCATTGAACTTACAAATATTATAAAATTCCTGAAAAACATTTATATGACTATCCCAAAAAATTTACTGATTTTGAAAACTCAATATAAGCAGTCTTTCTTTGTTCCAGAAAACACTATATTTATCCGTCAAGATGACATAAAAAATGGCATTTTTATTCATGAACTATCTCATTATACTTTTGGATATTTAATTAAAAGAAAAAGTAAAAATGATATCTGGCCGGAGATAATTTGCGAAGCTATTAGATTAAAATATCTATCCATATATGATAATAATTTATACAATAAAATAATAAGCAAAAAAGAAGATGTACCATCTCAAACTTATTCTCAAATACTAAAATATCCTTTGCTTTTAAAAAAATTAAACACTTTTATTTTTAAACTTAAAAATAAATATACCAATTCTCAATTATCAGATCAAGATTTTTTTGAATTTTATTCTTATTTTGAAAGGGGAGAAAATAATTGATATTAGATATAGTTTTAATTGTCACAGGTATGTTCTTATTAATAGAAGGTGCTAACTATTTAATCGAAGGTTCTGTAGGTTTTTCAAGAAAAATAGGTGTTTCCGAATTATTCACTGGATTAACTCTTGTAGCTTTTGGAACCAGTGCTCCCGAACTTTTTGTAAGTATTAGTGCTGCTTTAAATGGTTCAGCAGGTATAGCTTTAGGAAATGTTGTTGGAAGTAATATTACAAATATAGCTTTAATCCTAGGCCTATCTTTAATGATAAAAAAAAGTTCAATACCAAAAAGTACTTTAGTTTATGAAATACCTTTTGTAATTTTAATTTCATTAACTCTACTTTTCATGCTATTGGATGGAAATAGCTCTCTATCTTTATATGATGGTTTTATTCTCTTAACCTACTTAATCATTTTTATAGCTTATATGTATAATATGGCAAAAAATGACAAAAACATTCAGGAACAGTTACTTGAAGAGGTACAGGAAGTAAAAATCGAAACTATGTCATGGAATAAAATAATTTTTTTAGTTTTACTGGGAATTGTAATGCTGGCAATTGGTGGTGAAATAACCGTTAGAGGAGCTTCTCATTTTGCAAAAACTCTCGGTTTAACTGAAACACTCATTGGAGTAACAATTATTGCAATTGGAACATCTTTACCAGAACTTGTAACCAGTATTATCGCTGCTAAAAAAGGAACAAATGATATATTAATAGGTAACCTTATTGGCTCAAATGCTTTTAACATATTGGTAGTCCTGGAATAACAGCAAGCATTCACCCTATTATTCCTGACAGAAGTGTAATTTTTGATGCATATTATATGGTTGGAGTTATAGTATTAACTGAATTATTTTTATTTAAGAAAAGAGAAGCTGGTTTCTGGAAAGGATTAATTCTCTTTTTATCTTATTTAGCATACATAATTATTAATTTAAAATTAGGATAGGAGGGAAAAATATGAAAGTTTACTTCTTGGGTCATGCTGTTGTTTATATAGAAGCAAGTAAAAAAATGATAATCGATCCTTTTTTAACTGGAAACCCACAAGCTAAAAAAAGCATTGCTGATTTCAAAGAATTAGATTACATTTTGATTACTCATGGTCATGGTGATCATATAGGAGATACTGTTGAACTGGCAAAAAAAACAAATGCAACTGTAATTTCTAATTTTGAAATTATAAATTATTTAAGCTTTAAAGGATTAAAAAATTTACATCCCATGCATATTGGTGGAAGAAAAAAATTTGATTTTGGGTCAATAAAGATGACTACCGCATTACATGGTTCTGGAATTATAGAAGGAGACAACATTATATATGGTGGAAATCCTGGAGGATTCATTGTAGAAATAGATGGTAAAAAAATTTATCATTCCGGAGATGCTGGGTTAACAAAAGATATGGAATTATTATCTTTAGAAAAAATAGACCTTGCATTTTTACCCATAGGTGGTAATTTTGTGATGGATATTGAAGATGCTGTAATAGCTACAAAAATGATAAAACCTAAAATTGTTGTTCCTTTTCATTATAATACATGGGAAATAATAAATGCCAACGCTGATGTTTTTAAAAGAAAAGTTGAAAGTTTAAAAATAAAATGCGAAATATTAACTCCTGGAGATTATATAGAATTTTAAAAATGTACATCTTGTTAACTATTTTTCTTTAATATTTAAAGTCATTTTGTTAAAATCCCCTGAAATAAAAATTTTTAAAGGGGTAGAATTGTGAAAGCATATTACTTTGCTAATAAAACATGTAGAACATGTAAGGGATTATGGCCAAAGGTCGAAAATCTTATGAATGAAAACAACATTGAATTAGAATATGTGGATATTGAAGAAAAACCTGAAGTTTCCGGTCAAATGTTAGTTTTCTCTGTCCCAACATTAGTTTTTGTTGATGAAAACAATAAAGAGATAAATAGATTTTATAGAAATTTTGGAATGCACGAAGTACAAGGTTTTATTGATAGATATTTATCGATAATAAATTCTTAGCTCAATCATTTGATTGAGCTTTTTTATATTTATTTTACTTTATTTATTATAATATTACAAAAACGAGAGATTTGTAAACTATAGAAATATTATATCAAAAAAATATGATATGATTTTCTTAGATTTGAATAGAAAGAAGGAATAAAATGGAAACAATCCTAACGTTTATCGGATTATTGGTAGTAATTTCATTTTTCTTTAGATTCATTGGTGCAATTTTTGTTATATTATTTAGATATCCAATATTACTGTTATTTGGTATATTAGGAATATATTTCTTGTTTAGAAATTTCAGATTTAGATTTTACACTTATAAAACAAGAGAAAATCCATATAAAAATTATAGAAATCAGTCTCAAAATTCTTATGGTTCACAAAACTATTATGATTTAAGACAAAAATACGATTATTACAGAACCTTATTTGACTTGCCAGAAAATTTTACTAAAGATGAATTAAGAAAAAGATTTAGAGAGTTAACAAAGAAATACCATCCTGACAAATGTCCAGATAATAGAAAGAAATGCGAAGAACAGTTTAAAAAGATTAATGAAGCTTATGAATTTTTATTAAAATATGCTAAATAACATTGGAGGTGATCGGTATTACTATCTGGGGAAAAATGTTTCAAAGATTTAACCCTATAGAAGAAATTATCAAACATGCCCGTATTGTTGAAGAAGCTTCTGATTATTTACCTGAACTTTTTGAAAGATATTTAAACGGAAAACCCATTGATGATTTAGTAAAAAAAATTGATAAGCTTGAAGATGATGCAGACGATATAAAAAGAAATTTCAGACAATTCTTAAAAAAGGGTATTTATATCGTTTTGAAAGATCAGAGTTATTAAATTTTATAGATCTTCAAGACAAAATAATCGATTTAATTGAAGATGTTGCGAAAAAAATGACTTTTAATAGAATAAACTTTGATGAAGAACATAAAAAGATGATTTATTCCGTTGTTGATGAAATAGAAAAAATGCTCGATCATTTTAAGAAAACTGTAAAATACATAAATGTGATTCTTGATTCTGATTTCTCTAAAAACACCATATCTTCTGAAGAAAAAGACATTGATGAAATGAAATGGTTCGAAAAAGATATAGATAATAAGTTATTTGCATTTGGAAAATGGTTATATTCTCAAAAAGAAATATTACATCCTGTTGATTTCCTTTATATTAGAGAATTAATATTACTACTTGCAAGAATAGCAGATGTTACTCAAAATGTTTGTGATAGAGTTCATATACTTATCAATGAGTAAAGGAGGAAGACTGTGACTATCATACTTATAATAGGATTACTCATCGGATTTGGAATGGCTTTAGCAATTGGAGCAAATGATGTTGCCAATTCTATGGCTACTGCAGTTGGAGCAAAAGCTATAACTCCAAAACAGGCTGTTGTCATTGCTGGTATTCTTGAATTTGTTGGTGCCACATTTTTCGGAAAGCAGGTTACAGACACTATCAGAAAAGGTATTTTGCATTTAGATATCTTAGCCGATCCAAAACTGGTTATCTGGGGTTCTATGGCTGCATTATTAGGTGCTACAATCTGGCTTGCAATTGCTACCTATAAATCGTGGCCAGTTTCTACAACTCATTCTATTGTCGGTGGTATGGTTGGATATGGTATTGCAGCTGGTGGTGTTGCTGTAGTTAATTGGTCTAAAATTGTTACTATTACATTAAGTTGGTTAATCTCTCCTTTAGTTGGTTTAGTTGTTTCTTTCTTTATGTTTAAAGCTATTTCTGCTACTATTCTTCATAGTAAAGATATAAAGAAAAACTCAAAATTATGGATTCCTTTCTTTCTTGGTTTGGCTGCATTTATTATAGGTCTTTCATTTATTGTAAAAGCTCTTCATATACCTATAAGCTTTAAAACTATTATCTATGCTGTATTATTTGGTGCACTAACATCATTAATAATTATGATATATATTATTTCAAAATTAAAAAATGTATCAGATGATCCATATGTTTATGTTGAAGAAATATTTAGAAAATCTCAAGTAGTAACTTCATGTTATGTTGCTTTAGCACATGGCGCAAATGATGTTGCTAACGCTATTGGTCCAGTAGCTGCAATTTATGCAGCAGTTGTAACTGGTACAGTAGGAGCCAAAGCAGAAATACCAAGATATATTCTTGCCCTTGGTGGTTTAGGTATAGCTATTGGTGTAGCTGTATGGGGAAGTAGAGTTATGAAAACTGTAGGAACTGAAATCACAGAGTTAAATAATTCAAGAGGTTTTGCTATAGATTTTTCAACTGCTACAACAGTATTATTAGCATCTAATATGGGGATGCCAATCTCCACAACTCATACCGTTGTTGGTTCTGTTATTGGTAATGGTTTGGCAAGAGGTACTGGATCAATTAATCTTGGAGTAATAAAAGATATTTTTGTATCATGGTTTTTAACAGTTCCAGCAGCAGCTATTGTTTCTTATATTATTTTCAAGATATTTGCTTTATTCATTTAAAAAAACGTTAATCATAACTTACTAATAATGTTTAAGGTTTGAAGTATTAATTTGTTAAAATAGTCTTACCTATAATTAGGTAAGACTATTTTTATTGGAGGTGTACGTATGAAAAATGCTATTTATGCACAATCAGGTGGAGTTACTAGTGTAATTAACGCTTCTGCTTATGGGGTAATAAAGGCTGCTTTAAGTGCAAAAGATATTGATAATATATATGTTGCTATTAATGGAATAAATGGTGTCTTTAATGAAGCACTAGCAGATATGAAAAAGGAAAATCCTGAACAAATAGAATTATTAAAATTCACTCCATCAAGCGCTTTTGGTTCATGTAGAAGAAAATTAAAAACAGAAGAAGATTTCAAAAAAGTTTTTGAAGTCTTTGAAAAATATGATATTCATTATTTCTTTTATAATGGTGGAAATGACTCTATGGATACAGCAAATAAAATTCATCAATATGCCCAAAAAAATGGTTATGATTTAAAAGTCATTGGTGTTCCAAAAACCGTAGATAATGACTTACCAGAAACTGATCACACTCCAGGATTTGGTTCTATTGCAAAATATTTATCCGTAGCAATTTTAGAAGGAACTTTAGATGTTAAAAGCATGGCTGCTGATTCAACAAAAGTATTTATACTTGAAACAATGGGAAGACATGCAGGTTGGGTAGCCGCATCAACCGCTTTAGCAAAAAGACATGAGAGTGATGGACCTCACATTATATTAATGCCAGAAGTTCCTTTTAATAAAGAAAAATTCTTTGCTAAAATTCAAGAAACAATTGAAAAATACGGATATTGTTCTATTGCCGCTTCAGAAGGGATAAAATATGAAGATGGTTCTTTTGTTGCTGCAAGAGGATATCAGGATAACTTTGGGAATGTTCAACTCGGCGGAATAGGTTCTACTTTAGCAAATATGATAAAAACTGAATTAAACATAAAAACTCATTATGCTGTTCCAGATTATTTACAAAGAAGTGGAAGACATATATCCAGTCAGGTAGATGTTAACGAAGCTATAACAGTTGGTGCTATGGCTGTAAGATATGCTTTAGAAGGAAAAAGTGGATATATGGTTGGAATTGAAAGAATAATGAATTCACCTTATCTAAGTACAACAAAATTAATTCCTTTAGAAAATGTAGCAAATGAAACAAAATTAGTTCCACCAGAATTTATTACCGAAGATGGTATGTTTGTAAATGAAAAATTTATTAAATACGCTTTACCATTAATAGAGGGAGAATATTATCCACCATATTTAAACGGAATACCTGTTTATGCTAAATTAAAACTTGAAATAGTAAAAAAATGATAAAAAAATCTCAGTTGTATCTGCAACTGAGATTTTTTACTTGAATTTAATGTATAATATTATTGAGGTGGATCAAATGAATAAATTTAAATTATATTCAAAATATAAACCACAGGGTGATCAGCCTGAAGCTATACAAAAATTAATAGAAGGAATAGAAAAAAACTATAGATTTCAAACATTATTAGGTGTCACCGGTTCCGGTAAGACCTTTACTATGGCTAATGTTATTGAAAAATTGAACAGACCTACTCTTATCCTCTCACCAAATAAAATATTAGCTGTTCAGTTATATAGAGAATTTAAAGAATTTTTCCCGGAAAATAAGGTTGAATTTTTTATTAGTTATTATGATTATTATCAACCTGAAGCCTATTTACCAGGAAGAGACATGTATATCGAAAAAGATGCAAGTATTAACGATGTGCTTCAAAAAATGCGATTATCAACATTAAAATCTGTTTTGACTCGACGAGATGTTATCGTTGTTGCCAGTGTGTCAACTATATATGCTTCAGGAAATCCTGAAGATTTTGCCGGAATTAACTTAAAATTGGAAGTAGGTAAAGAATATAATAGAAGATTCATATTGGAATCTCTTGCAAAAATGTTATATACTCGTTCAGAAGATAAACACACAGGTGGAGTTTTTAGATTTAAAGGCGATATTTTAGAAATATACCCACCATATGAAGATTTTGGAATTAGAGTTGAATTCTTTGACGATGAAGTTGAAAAAATTTATTCTTTTGATGTTCTTAACAGAACTAAAATAGAATTTTTTGATAAAATCACTATTTATCCTGCAAGCGAATTTGTTACAACTGAAGAAAAAATCAAAAGAGCCATTGATTCCATTAGAAGTGAATTAGAAATACGAGTTGAAGAATTTCAAAAAGCCGGTAAATTATTAGAAGCACAAAGGATTAAACAACGAACATTAATGGATATGGAATTGTTAGAGACACTTGGCCATTGTAAAGGAATAGAAAATTATTCAAGACATTTTGATAATAGAAAACCTGGTGATCCTCCATGGACATTGCTTGATTATTTCGATAAGGATTTTATAACCTTCATAGATGAATCTCATATAGCAATACCTCAATTAAGAGCTATGTGGGCTGGTGACCATTCAAGAAAAAGAAATTTAATAGAATACGGTTTTAGATTGCCCTCTGCATATGATAATAGACCTCTAAAATTTGAAGAATTTTTAGAAAGAATAAAACAAACAATATTTGTTTCCGCTACTCCTGGTCCTTTTGAATTAGAAAATTCGGAACAAATTGTAGAGCAGATTATAAGACCTACTGGATTGATAGATCCAGAAGTTGTTGTAAAACCCACTATTGGTCAGGTTGATGATTTCATTAGTGAATTAACAAAGATTATTAAAAGAAATGAAAGAGCTATAGCTGTTGTTTTGACTAAAAAAGATGCTGAAATGTTAGCAGATCATTTGAACCTTTTAGGTATAAAAGCTACTTATTTACATTCAGAATTAGATGCTATGGAAAGAGCTGAAGTGGTGAGGAAATTAAGAAGTGGTGAAGTGGATGTAGTAATCGGTGTTAATCTGTTAAGAGAAGGTCTTGACTTACCTGAGGTTTCTCTTGTTGCAATAATGGATTCAGATAGAGAAGGTTTCTTAAGATCTGAAACTACCCTAATCCAAACGATAGGTCGTGCAGCAAGAAATATAAATGGAAAAGTAATATTATATGCTGATAAAATTACAGATGCTATGCAAAATGCAATATATGAAACCAACAGAAGAAGAAAATTACAAATGGATTATAACGAAACACATGGAATTAAACCAAAATCAATAATAAAAGAGTTACCAAAAAATATATTTGAACAGTTTATGGAAAAGGTTGAAAAACCAGAATTTATCTTTGAAGTAGCAGAAAATACTACTCCGCAAGAATATATACAACTATTAGAAATGGAAATGTTTAAAGCAGCATCTGAATTAAGATACGAAGATGCAGCAAAATATAGAGACGAAATCAAAAAAGTAAAGAAAAAATATAGAATTAAATAAGACCTTCGGTTGAAGGTCTTATTTAATATCTTCTGTATAAACTTACAACTTTTCCAACGATTTCCCATTTTAAATCATCAGTTAATATTATAGGATCATATTTTTGATTTAAACTATATAGCATTGCAGGACCGTCCATAGGTTTTCTATAAACCTTTACAAGCGCATCTGCACCGTCATTTATTAATGCTACTACTCTGTTTCCTGATTCAATATAAGCATGTGGATCTACAATTACATAATCCCCTTCTTTTATCTCTGGCTCCATACTATCTCCAATAACTTCAACAGCAAATTCTCCTTTTGAACCTACAGGAATATAAATTTCGTCTATTGGATATTCTCCGGGTTCTGCAATCCCTGAAACTCCTGCAGCTACTTTTTCGTATACAGGAATTTTTTTCATATTTACTTTAATTACATTATCATCATTTATTTCTTTATCCAATCCCAATATATAATCTGCGGATACATTAAAATATCTGGACAATTCCAATATAACCTCAGCAGAAGGCAAATTCATTCCTGATTCAATTCTATAAACACTGTTCCCTGCTATCCCAATAATGTTACCTAACTTTTCTCTTGATAATCCTTTCCTTTTTCTTAATTTTTCTATCCTCTTTCCTATACCATTATCGTTAACCATTCTCCCACCTCTCTTTCTATATATATTATACACTATTTTCTACGTCTGGGTAGAATTGTTACTTATTTTTTACAATTTCTTAATTGTATTTCTTTAGAATTTGTAGTAACATAAAATCAAGAAACTTATATGTAGAAATAATTATTTATAAAAATTACAAATAGGAGGTAATATTATGATTAAAACAAATGAGTTGGTAAAATGGTATGAAGAAAAAAGACATTACTTCAAAAAGTTCTTATTGAACTCTGAAAAAATAAATATTTATTAGAATTAATCGGATTGGATAACAAAATTACAGAAAGAGAAATTATAAATCTAAATTCAATTGATGAATTAGAAAATTATATTAAAATACTTTTCGACAAAGAGATTAAAGAAATGTTTAAAAACACTGGCAAACAACCTCTTTCAGCATAGATTAAAAATGGCCTGTTTTAAAAACAGGCCTATATTTTATTCACATATTATAAACTCTTTCAAATAATGTTATATTGTTTTCTAAAATTTTCCCCGATAACAAATCATTTATTGCTTCTAAATAATGTTCTTTTTTTACTTCTGGAATTAATTTCATTTTTGCCATTGTTGCTAAAATTACCATATTTTGCATTCTTGAATCTTTTAAATCATCTAAAAATACTCTAATTAATTCGATCTTTCTTTTTTTGCTTCTTTTTCTATTATCTCATTTTCTACTTCTTTAGCTTTTCTTAATCTAACATCTAATGGTTGCCAAACTGCATCATAATATATAAGTGTAGAATTATTTTTTGAATAATCATTCATTCCTCTTAGGGTTTCATGTCTTTCTAAGGCTACAACCAAATCTGCCTGCCCTTTCATAATAAGTGGTGAATTTATATTATCTCCTATTCTTATATTTGAAGAAACTGTTCCTCCCCTTTGAGCTAAACCATGTGTATCCACTCCTCTGACATTTAACCCTGCCTTATCTGCAGAACGAATTATTACTTCACTTAATAATCCTATTCCCTGTCCTCCAACACCTATTAAATATATATTAAATGCCTTCATTATTTATCACCTTCTTTTGATACTATTTTAAAGGATAATGCATTAGTTGGACAGGTTTGAATACAGGAGCCATCACCTATACATAAATCTTCCTGAACCCAGACATTTCCTTCAGGAGTAATTTGATACGCAGGACAACCGAAATCACTAATACATACATATTGATGGTCACATTTATCGGTAACCTCTACTTTATTATTTTTAAATATTCCTTTTTTTCTTTGTTCTCTTGTTAATTTTAACATGCATGGGTGTTTTGCTATAATAACCTTTAATCCCTTTTCTTTTTGAGCTTCAAGTACATATTCTCTTAATTTTGATTGTTGATATGTATCCACTTCTTTTATATATTTTACTCCTAAACCTTCTAACATTTTCTTTATAGGTATTGCTTCTGTTGTTCCATTAAAGTTTTTCCCTATAGATGGCAACTCTTGATGTCCAGTCATAGCAGTAGTTCCATTTTCCATAATTATAAGAGTTAAATTGTGATTATTATATATTGCATTAATAATACCTGGAATTCCTGCATGGAATAATGTTGAATCTCCTAAAAATGCAACTACTTTTCTTGTATCATTAAACAACGATAAACCAGAACCTGTTGATGTTGAATGTCCCATAGATAATAATACCTGACCCATTTTATATGGTTCCAGGAAGCCAAGAGTATGACAGCCTATATCGGCAACTGTAATATCTGTTTCTTTTAGTGCATATTTAATTGCATGAAATGCAGATCTATGTCCACATCCTGGACACAATTGAGGTGGTCTTGGATTTAATTTTACTGTTGGTATGTTGATTTCAATTTCTTGCAATAAATCTGGCCAGGTTCTTTTTAATATTGTATAGACTTTGTCTGGTTTATACTCTCCGATCCAATCCTCTATGTCCTCTTTACCAATAATCTTTGTTTTTATATTATTATCATATGCTATAGCTTTTATATCTTTTTCCATTACATCATCTAATTCCTCTAAAATTTTCACTTCTTCATGTGTTTTAAGAAATTCTATGATTTTCTTTTTTGGCAAAGGATTTACTATTCCTATTTTCAAGATATCTATTTTCTCATTTGCATATTCCAAAACATCCAATAACGATAAATAAGGTAACCCAGATACTATAATACCTTTCTTTTTATTTCCATTATCAATATATTCATTAAACCTTGATTCATTTGATATTTTTTTGAAATCTTCCAATTTTTTTAACGCTATTCTTTTCATATTTAATGCACGTTCTGCTATAGGTATATGTGGTGCATTTAAATGATCAAATTTTGGCGAATAATCATAATCTTCTATTTTTAATTTTCCAAATTTTATTTTTTCTTTTGCATGACATACATGTGTAGTTAATCTCAATATTACTGGCATATGTTTTTCTTTAGCAATTTTAGCTGCTTCTTTAAACATTTCATAGACTTCTTTAGGAGAATTTGGCTCAAACATTGGTATATATGAAAGTTTTGAAAAATGTCTATTATCCTGTTCATTTTGTGAGGAATTTGCTCCTGGATCATCCCCAGAACAACTACCATGCCACCTTTTAAATCAAATAACCCCAATTGAACAAAAGAATCAGCCGCAACATTTATCCCTACACTTTTAAAAAACACCGTTGATAAATGTCCATTCATTGCAGCACCAAATGCCACCTCAGTAGCAACCTTTTCATTTACAGAAAATTCAAAATACATTGGATTATTCGGTATGCTTCTAATACCTTCTGCAATTTCTGGAGTTGGCGATCCTGGATAAGAAGTTACCACCTTTACCCAGATTCCAGCATTGCTCTAACCAAAGCATGATTACCCATAACAATTTCACTTACAGGTTCTTCAGAAATTAATATATCACCTAATGTTTTCAAATTTATCACCCCAATATCTTTTCGCTTCGCGAAAGAAATTAGTTTTTTATAATATAACTTTTTAAATATTTCACAAAACGAAACTTTTTTCAAAGCAAAGCTTCTACAAAACATAAAAACTAAGGATTAAAATTTTTAATATAAAGGTGTAAAATTCATTTTTGTCCAATAATCATCCGATAACTCTTTATACATACTATATAATATTTCTCTATGAGTTTCTTCCCATTTAGCTAATCTTTTAAATAATTCTTTTGCTTCGTTATTTTCAACTTTTTCTGCAGCTTTTTTATAGAAATTCATAAAATCATCTTCAATTAAATATGCCATTTTTAATATAGACAAGTCCAATGTCATATCTTGAACTACTCCACCTGTTATTTCTTTTAATTCCCTTTTCTCAAACAAATTATCATCATTTTCTTCAAAATCAATATCAAGACTTTGTTCTTTTTCATATTTTTCTATTAAACGTTTTATATAATCTGCATGACCTTGTTCCATTTCTACTAACATAGAAAATACTTCTTTTAAATTTTCATTTGAAATACTGTCCATTTTTAACTTATAAAAATCTCTTCCTTCTATTTCTTTAGTCAAAGCATAATTCAATATTCCAATAATACCATCTTTCATTTTAATCCCCCTATTTAATTATTATACATTTGTAATTATATCATATTTTTATTAATTTTAGAAATAAATAATTAAAAAAAATCGCGGCTTTAAACCGCGATTTTATTATTGTGGATATTTGACAAATCCTATTAAATAATGTTGATATGGCATTATTGGATTATATGGAACAACTCTTACATTCCAACCATATTGCCCTCTTTCGTCTACTTCAAATTCTCCTTCATATAAATACGTATCTTTATTTACTTCTTTTACTAATTTCATATCAAATGATTTCAAAGATACAACTTTATTATCTTCTAATTTCGCTAATACTATTTGTGTCAATACAGAATCTGGTCCTATACCTGGTAGGTAAATCTCTGCTTTTACTTCTATTTTTCCACCTGTTGCATAAACAACATCCTCGTTCACATTAGACAATACTTTTATTCTAATACTGTCCCAATTTCTTTCCAATAGTTCTACCCAGTTAGCAAATCTTCTTGTAATCTCAAAATTATCTTTCACAAATTTTTCTCCTAATTCTGCTGCTGTCATGTATAATTTTTGAGTATACTCCTTCAACATTCTATGAGTGTTGAAGAATGATGTAACCGAAATAATTGATTCTTTCATAATCTTAATCCATTCTCTGGATACACCTAATTCCTCATTATGATCATAATATAAAGGTACAATTTCTTTTTCTAATGTATTATAAATAGATACGCTATCAATTCTATCCTGCAATTCTAAATCTGTATAGTCTCTTTCATCTCCAATAGCCCATCCATTTTTTCCATTATATCCTTCTACCCACCAACCATCTAATACACTAAAGTTTGGTGAACCATTCATTCCAGCTTTTTGACCACTTGTTCCACTGGCTTCTCTAGGTCTTCTCGGATTATTTAACCATATATCCACACCCGCTACCAAATGTCTTGCAACATTCATATCGTAATTTTCAATAAATACTATTTTATCCTTAAATTCAGGCATTCTGGAAATTTCATAAATTCTCTTAATTAGTTCCTGACCCGGTTTATCAGCTGGATGCGCTTTACCAGCGAATATTAACTGGACAGGTCTTTCAGGATTGTTTAATATTTTCTTTAATCTATCTAAGTCTTTAAATATTAATGTAGCTCTTTTATATGTTGCAAATCTTCTTGCAAAACCTATTGTTAACGCATTTGGATCAAGGATTTCTTCAATTTCTTCTAATTGTTCTACAGTTTCTCCATGTCTCATTCTTTGTAACTTAGTTCTTTCATGTATAAATGAAATTAATTTTTTCTTTAAATATTTTCTTACATTCCATAATTCTTCATCTGGAATATTGTCTATCTTTTTCCATAAATCTGGATCATCAATCTTTTCATGCCAATCTCTTCCAAGATAATTAGTAAATAAATCCTGTAATTCCTTTGAAATCCATGTAGTTGCATGAACTCCATTAGTAACATGTGTAATAGGAACTTCTACAGCTTCTAATCCTTTCCAGATATCCTTTGCTAAATCCCTTGAAACTTCTCCATGTAATTTACTTACTCCATTTGCTCTTGATGATAAATTTAGAGCCAATGTTGTCATAGAAAATAATTCCGAACCATCTGGTCTTATTTCAGCACCCAAATCTAAAAATTCTCTTCTAGATGCTTTCAATTGCGGCCAATAATTTTTAAAATATCTATCCATTAAATGGAATGGAAATGCATCATGCCCAGCAGGCACAGGTGTATGTGTTGTAAATACAGCACTGGCTTTAGCTGCTTGAACTGCTTCTCTAAAGGTTAATCCCTGTTCTTGAACAAATTCTCTTATTCTCTCCAATCCCAAAAATGCGGAATGTCCTTCATTCATATGCCATACTGATGGATTATATCCAATGGCTCTTAACGCTCTAACTCCACCTATACCCAATAATATTTCCTGGCGAATTCTCATTTCCTGATCTCCACCATATAATTGGTAAGTAATCATTCTATCTTCTGGATCGTTTTGCGGAATATCTGTATCTAAATATATTAAATTAATTCTTCCTACCTGTAATTTCCATATTTTTGCATAAACTTTTCTATTATCCATTTCTACTGTAACAAATAATTCATTTCCGTCTTCATCTTTCACAGGAACAACTGGAAAATTATCAAAGTCATATGGATTAAAAATTGCTTCCTGCCATCCTTCAGAATTAATTCTTTGTTCAAAATATCCCTGTTTGTATAATAAACCTACTGCAACAAGGGGTATCCCCAAATCACTGGAAGATTTAAGATGATCTCCAGCTAATACACCTAATCCACCAGAATAATTTGGAAATGACTCATGAAGTCCATATTCCGCACAAAAATATGCAAATTCTCCACCTTTATATTCTCTATGAGTTGATTTAAACCATGTGTTTTCTGCTTTCATATATTCATCAAATTTTTCAATAACCTGAGAATATAACGAAACTATAGCCTTATTTTCAGCAGCTTCATTTAATTTTTTTTGACTAACTTTTTTCAAAAATAATACAGGATTTCTATTTACACCGACCCATAACTCTTCATCTATTCTTTCAAATATCTCCTGTGCATCATAATTCCATGTCCACCAAAGATTCTTACTTAATTCAGGTAACCTCGATAATTTTTCTGGTACCTTAGGCAAAACATTTATCTTTGAAATAAATTCCATGGAAAGTCCTCCCTCCAAAATTTAATATATCCAATACATATTATACCAAAAATTATTGATTTTGTGCAATAATCATAGAAATTTAACCTTAATTAAATTTAATTACCATTATTCGCCTTTAAAAACACAAAATTTTCAATATGAAAAGTATTCGGAAACATATCAAAAGGCCTTATAAATTCTATATTATAGAATTCATTCAACTTTGATAAATCTCTTGATAGAGTTGTCGGATCACAGGACAAATAAAAAATATTTTTAGGTTTCAATTGTAAAATTTTAGTTAAAATTTTCTTACCAAGGCCACTTCTCGGCGGATCAACAATCAATAGATCTATTTTTTTATCATAATCCTTAATAAATTCTTCAACATCTGCTTTAATAAATGTAGTATTTTTTATACTATTTATATTTGAGTTTGAGTGAGCTGCCTTTACTGAAACCCCATTACTTTCAACACCAGTCACATGTTTAAACAATGGTGCAAGATATATCGAAAACAATCCAACTCCTGAATATAAGTCCAACAAATTGCCAGAAATTTTATTTTCTTTCACAGCTCTAACAAATTCATTTAAAATTTTTTTAGTTATATTATAATTATTTTGAAAAAATGCAGTAGGTGGAATCTGATATTCAAATCCATCAAATTCTTCTTTTATTACTCCTTCTCCTTTTATAGTTTTATACGGTCCTCTTAACACAATAGAATCAGAACCATTCATAACATGTATAATTGAATTCGATTTTATATTTTGTTTTATTAATTCCTTAAATTTTTTATAATTGCTAATATATTCTGTTTTAGTAATAAATATGCTCATTATTTCATTTTTTGAAAATGATTTTCTTAAAACAAGATGTTTAAATTCACCTTTTCGACTTTTTGGATTATATATTTTTAGATTTAAAGCTTCAAATATTTTTTTCGTTTCATGTATTATTTTATTAAATTCTTTAGGCGCAATCAAACATTTTTTTATATCAACAATTTCATTGCTATTTCTTTTTTTAAGACCTATTTTTATATCTCCTTTATAATAAGAAAAAGAAAACTCCATTTTACTCCTATAATGATTTATTTCATCAGAACCCACTGCATCTAAAACAAGTGAGTCTTCCAACTTTCCAATTCTTCTTATCTGCTCTTTAACAATATTTGTCTTTATTTTTAATTGTTCATTATAATCAAGATCTAATAACTGGCAGCCTCCACATTCCTGAAAATGTGGACATATGGTTCTATTTCTATACGGAGATTTTTCTAAATATTCTACAACTTCTGCAAAATATACATCCTTTTTATTTCTTTTTACTTTGATTCTAACAAATTCTCCAGGATATGCATGTTCAATCATATATATTTTATTATCGTATCTGGCAAATCCATATCCACCATTTACAATCTTTTCTACCACAACATCTACAGTTTCCATTTTAATCACCTCTTAATTTTATCTAATTCCATTATATCATACATTTTATTTTTTGCCGTTTTTCTGATAAAATATAGTATATGGAAATTAAAAACCTTTTGCTTTTAATCCCTTTATTATTAAACTGGATATCTTTATATAATAAAATTTTACTACAATAAATGTTGATGCCCAATTAATGGCCATAAATATTCAAATATTTTTATATTAAAAAAAGATTTATACATAAAATAGGATGATGCCACCGGCACGAGAAAAAATATAATGTGGGGGATTATATTTTTTTTATTATATACTATACTTAACACTGGTGGTAGTAAATAGGTTGCAAAAAATATTAATCCAAAAAGGTCATTTAAGATTAAAATCAAAAAACCGGAAGTTAATGTTGAAATTATGAAATATTTCATATCTGTAAGTTTATATACAAGTATTAAAGGTATTAAACTAAAAAAGGATATAAGTATTCCAAAAACAGGAATAAACATTTGAGAAGTAAATAGTAATACCGTTATAACACTTAGCATAGCAGAAAAGGTTATATTTTTTACCAACTTAATTACCTCACTTTCAAAAATAAAAATATTTAGATAGGAGGAACATCATGGAAAAAACAAGATTAGAAAATTTTGAAAAAATTTTAAGGGATATATGTTTTAAAATCAAAGTTGAGGGTAGAAAAATCATTAAAAACAGTGAAATTTCTCCCGCACAATTTGACTTACTTCAAATTATATATTTCAGAGGTCCAAAAAGAGTTACTGATATTAGTATTGCTTTAGGTATTACAAAAAGTACTACAACTGGTTTAATAAACAGATTAGAAAACTCAGGTTATCTACAAAAAACCAAAGATGAAAAAGATAAAAGGGTTACAACAATCCAGATAACTCAAAAAGGCGAAAATGTTATAAAAGAAGTTATCAAGGCTCGTGTCGAATTTATGAATAAAGTATTGTCTCAAATTGAAAACCCAGAAAAATTAATGAATCAGCTGAAAAATCTGGATGATATTATAAATGAGGTGAGGAATAATGAAAAAGAATAATTTTATCTTAATTATATTCTTAACCTTCACTATATTATCTTTTTCATTTCAGCTAACAATTAATGCTCCAAAAGGAGCTCTAGTGTACGTTAACAATCAATATACATTAACAATGAAAAGAACCAAAGAAATTATTCAATTAAATAAAGGAACATATAATATATTAATATCAAAATATGGTTATAAAGATTTTAAAACATCTATTTCAATAGATTCAGATAAAGAAATAACAGCAGAACTAATCCCGTTGGCCTCTGTAATTTTTCATTCAAATTTGAATTCTTTTTATATTATGTTTGATAATAATAAATTATTGATACATAACAGTGAAATTTTAAAAATCCCTATAAATATTAATAAAGTTATTCTTTCTTCAAAAAACTATAAATCTCAAGAAATCGAATTAAATTTAAGACCTTTTGAGACAACTGATATTAATGTCGATTTTATTCCAAATGGAATGATAACCATAGAATCTACCCCAATTGCAAATTTATATATAAATAATGTTTTTGTTGGAGAAACACCTTATTCTACAATTTTATCTTTAAATAAAAAATACAATTTAAAATTAGAAAAAAGTGGTTATTTAACTCTTGAAAAAAGTATATCCCTAAAAAGCGATGAGCCAGTTAATCTTAAATATGAACTAAAAAAGGAATTCAATTGTATGTTGATTCTTCACCACAAAATGCTTTAGTTACAATCAATGGTAAAAGAATGGGATATACTCCCAATACATTTACAGTTCCTTCAGGAAATCTAAAGATTATTTTATCAAAAATTGGTTACATCTCAAAAGAATTAACAATAAACTTAGATAAATCTTTCTCTAAAAAACAACTTTTTTTTGAATTATATGAAAATAGTAGAATTATAAAGTTTCAAGATGTTAATGGTTTGGATTTTTATTTAGATGGTAAATTTATCGGAAAAAACATTGAATATTTAGAGTTAGATGGAATGCCTCATATAATTGAAATCACTTCTGAAAAAGATAACAGTATATTTTTTAGATACATTATAAACAAAGATTCCCCAAAAGAAATTATCTTAAATCCAAGATTATCAACCTCTATTGAAGTTTTATCCCAAGAAAAAATATTAACATATATTGGTGATAAGTATGCATTCACACCATCAACAATTTTAATAAATACAATCCAGAACACTAAAAATATAGATATTTATTATTTAAATTCCAAAAAATCAACTATTTTAAGAAAAAACAGATCACAAACTGTGTTTTTAACAAATAGTGAAAATGTTGGTGCTGTTTCATTATTTACTTCGTCAACCTATGCTTTGATATATATTGATGGAAAATATATCAATAAAGGTTATGTTTTAGGACATGTTTTAAATTCTGGAACACATAATATCACATTTAAATTCCCAGATGGAAAAACTTATAATATCAATATTAACATAAATAATTATGAACATAGAGTTATATTTTTCTCAAAAGCAAATCTCGTACCTGTAAAAATTATAAAAACTAAAACTTTTGATATTTATGTAGATGACATTAAATATTCATCATCTGAATTAGATTTAAGATTAGAATATGGTGTACATAAAATCGCGATATATAAAGGACAGAAAAAAATTGCTGAAAGATTTATATATTTAACAGATGAAGGGAAATACATCAATCTTGATAATTGGTATTAAGGGGGCAAAAAAATGAAAAAATTTATTATTTCAATTATACTATTAATGTTTATATCATTCGTATTTGGTGAAATTACCGATGTAAAACCACAATCTCCTGTTTATCCACATGTATATAAAGTTGTTAATGCCGGGGTAATGGAAACTGATACACAAGGAAAATTTAATGGTGCAATATCTGTTTCAAGGTATGATCTTGCTATTTTTGGTTCAAAATTCCTCGATTATCTTGATGAAAATTATAAAAAAGAACTAAATACTTTAGATGCATCACTTACAAAATTAGAAACTGAAAAATTACCTGAAAGAGTATATACTCTTGAGAATTTTATTTTTTCACTTGATGCTGATTATAAAAACACTAAAAATACTGTAATGGATCTATCATCAAGAGTTAAAAATTTAGAAAGTGCAATAATTATAGATTCCACTGATTCGAATAATCCTATATTTAAAACTATAGCTCAAAATGCTTATATGGTTGCTGAAAAAAAATCTGTTGAAAAAATAAACGAATTATATGAAACTACATTAGCTTCTATGGTTTTGTTTAGCAATAGAATGAATGATTTTGAAAAAGCAGTGGAAGGTGTGTTGGATCAATTCGCAAAGACAAAGGAATATATGACAAATACACTTGATGACTATTTAAAAAGAGAACAGAGTAATTATAAATCATATATAGATGATTTATTTACAAAAGAAAAAGAGGGTTTAAAGTTATTTATTACAAATGAAGTTTCAGCACAAATGAGATGGAAAGACAGCAGTGAAAATGCTACAATTACACAATTGATGAATGAAATAAATAATTTGAAAAATGAAATATCTTCATCCAACGAATATATTGATAATATAATTCAGCAAAAGTTTGATTTTCAGGTTAAACCTTTGATTAATTTAACTTCTAAAATCCCAGAATTAGATAATCAAATCAAGGAATTAAACGACAAAGTATTACAATTAGAAACTTCTGGAATAAAAACAACAGACTATTCAACAATATCAAATGATACATTATTATTTAAAAAATTGCAAAATATAGAAAATAAAATAGACCCTTTAGACTCAATAAAAATAAAAGTTGAAGAATTAGAAAAACTGACAAATTCATATTCAGCAATATTATCCGACTCATCAAACAGATTAAATAATCTTGATAAAAAAGTTTTAGATGTTCAAAAAGAATTAAGCGATATAAAAACATCTATTTCAACAAAAATACCTAAAGAATTATTAGATAGATTGTCCGTAATTGAAGATAGAGTTAACAATATGGAGAAATTAGAAAATGCTGCTAATGAAATAAATAAGTTTAATAAAAAATTACAGGAATTTGATCAAAGAATTGGGTTATTGGAAGGAGCAGCTTTTGATAAAGAAAATGAAAGTATATCCAACTTATTTACAAAGTTAGATCAGATTGAATCAAGAATTAACACTAACGATTATGCAGTCTCAAATTTAACCGCACAGGTTTTAAATATGTCTAAAGATTTAGAGGATTTTAGAAATGCTGTAAAAGAAAGCGGATTAAAAAATATCGGAGAACTATTAACAAATGTAAATTCTGCATTACCTAAGATTAGTAATCTGGAACAAATGAGCACAAAGAATTATCAGGAAATACAGAAAATCAACGATCAATTGAAAACAATTAATGAATTAAAAGCCAAAAATGAAGAGCTAACCAAGAAAATCAGGGATATGAATAAACTGGTTCAGGATTTAGCTTTGCAACCGCCAACTGAAAAATTACAAAATGATGTTATAAACAATACTAAAACATTATTTGAATTAAAAAGTGATTTTGATAAAAAAGTATTACAATTAAATACATTTGAGGATAGGTTAAAATCATTAGAAAATTCCATATACAATTTAGAAAACCTTCCTTCTAACAATAAAGATGTTTTAACAGAAATAATTGGAGAAATGGTATCACAATCAATTATGAAAAAATCTGATGATATTAAAAATTACGTATATATGCAAATAAAAGATGATTTAATAAAAGAAAATATGAAATCTTTAGAATCCATTATTACAAGATTAAATAATGTTGAGCAAAAAGTAGAACATGTTTCAGATACTTCATATTTAGATGAAAAAGTCATAAACCTAGAAAAAGAAATCACAGAATTAAAATCACAAAACAATAAACTTACATCAGAAATATTAGAGATGAAAAAAGAATCAGCAGATATAAATTCTTTGAAAAGCAAAGTAGAAAATTTAGAAAGCAATATTAACAATCAAAATATATTAAACAATATAATATACAGTTTAGTTGGTGGAATTGTTGGAGGCATTGCAGTTTATGTAATAATGGGAGGAATGTAATGAATTATGGAATTGCTTTAGGTAGTGGTGGCATTCGTGGAATGGCACATATTGCTTTAATAGAATATTTAGAAAAAAAATATAATAAAAAACCCATATCTATAAGCGGGTGTAGCGCCGGTTCTTTAATAGGCGCTTTATATGCATTGGAACCTGATAGTAAAATAGTTATGAGAAAACTTAGTTATATTATCAACCATTCAACAAGAGAAATAGCCCACATAAAAAAAAGTCTTGAAAATAAAATTGCTGGATTCGCAAAACTATTATCTTCTCCTGGAATTTTGAATAACGACTTATTATTCAGTTTATTAAAATCTCTTTTCTATAAAAAAAGATTTTCTGATTGCAAAATTCCTTTTGGCGCTATCGCATTGGACATTGAATCTGAAACCATAGAAGAAATCACAGAAGGTTATATTTTAGATGCTGTAATGGCATCATCAAATGTGCCTGCCGCGTTTACACCTAAATTAATGGGTGGAATGACCTTAATTGATGGCGGAACGCTCGAAGAAGTTCCTGTTAATCTCTGCAGGAAATTGGGAGCAAAATATATTGTTGCTTCACATATACCACAAAAAAATGAAAAATTTAATGATGGTTTAGAATATATTAATTTTATTTCTTCTTTAAGTGCTGATTTAATAACAAATAATCATTTAAAAAATGCTGACGAAGTGTATATATTCAATTCCATATATCAGTGGTATGAATTTGATAAATATAAAGAAATTTATCTAGAAGCAAAAAAGAAGCTCGAAAGAAGTGATAAAAATGAAAGAAATTAGAATTGCCTCTGGTGATTTCAAATATGGTATATACTGGAATTCTGGTATTATTGCTGAATTTATTAATCATGATATTCCAATTTTTTTAAGAGTTTCTGGTATTAGTTCATTAATAATATTTTTATATCAAAATATAAAAATAATTTTTTGGAAAAATGATCGAATTTATAAAAATTCTAAAATATTAAACAGATACTTTTTTAAAGACAAAATATATGAAAATTTGTATAATCAAGCTATTACATTATGGAAATTAAACAGAAAAAAACAATTTGAATTTGAATCTCATAAAGAATTAGAAAAAGAATTAAGAAATTACTTTGGTAATCTTAAAATAAAAGATTTAGGAAGTTTTTTTGAAATTGAAAGTTATGATATTTCCAAAAACGAAATTTATAATTTTAGTCCCAATGAATATTATATAGACGCTTTATTAGCTTCTTTTTCATCACCCCTTTCTTTAAATACTTTGATTACAAAGAAAAGTGGCTGGTTCCAACAGCAGAAATTTCATTATGTCCATTAAAATTAGATGACATAGATGTTGTTGCCTCTTTAGAATGCTCTTTGAAATTACCAACACCAAAAAATGGAGCAGAAATATTACTTTATTCATTTTTTTTGAGAAAAAAGAAATTATTTGATATAATTACTAAAGAAAAAGATGTTTTAACGCCTTTAAAATTAACTTCATTATCTTTAAGTGGCGCATCATACAACAATGCAAAAAAAATGGCTCAATCCTGGATAAATAAAAATTTGGAGGTAATATAATGAAAAAAATACTCTTACTCTTATTTCTAATATCTGTTGCTATTTCTTTCTCTTCAACTATTCATGTTAGTGCTAACTCCGTTAAAGGAGGCGATGATTTTTATGTATTAAAGAATGATGTTCAAGTAATCAAAGATACATTGGAGGTCCTAACTGATTTGGCTACAGTTACTTTAGTCAATGACGAATGGAGAAAACTTGAATCTAAAGGAAATATAAAAATTAAAACTGATACAATGGAAGCCACTTCTTCTCTTTTAAATTATGATTTAAAAAAGATACTGGACTATTAAGAGGAAATGTACAAACTAAAATTTTACTAAAAAAGAAAAAAAGAAATTTATATATTTGTGATGAAATAACTTTCGATAATAAAAATAAAACATATTCAGGTAAAATGGATAATAAAAATTCACTGGTAAAAATTATTAAAGACGACTATTTGATTTTCGCAAAATCATTTGATTATGATGAAAATACAAAGATTTTAGTTTTAAAAGATGATGTTCAAATAAAAAATGAAAAGAAAAAAATTGATATGAAAACTTCTCAAGCAACATTTAAAACAGACAAAAATGAGATATCTGCAGAAAAAGTTAAATTAACTCTTGAAATAAAGGATAAGGAGGAAAGCAAATGATAGATATCAAATTAATTAGGAAAAATCCCGAGGTTGTCATCGATGCATTAATTAAGAGGAACCATGAAACTGATTTAATAAACCAAATTAAAGAATTAGATGAAGAAAAAGAAATATTCAAAAAGAGGTTGAAATATTAAGGGCCAAAAGAAATTCTTTTTCAAAACAAATCGCTAAATTAAAATCTGCAGGAGATACTGAAGAATTAGAAAAAATAATGATAGAGTCAAAACTAATAGGATCCAGAATAAAAGAATTGGAATTAAAAATGAGAGAAATTGAAGATAAAATTCATATAAAATTATTATACATTCCTAATATACCAGATGAATCCGTGCCAACCGGGAAAAGCGAAGAGGACAATATTGAAATTAGAAAATGGGGAAAAATAAGAAATTTTGATTTTGAACCTAAACCCACTGGATTTAGGACCTGAATTAGGAATGTTGGATTTTGAAAGAGCCTCAAAAATAAGTGGTTCAAGATTTTCAATTTTAAAATCACAATTAGCAAAAATGGAAAGAGCTTTAATAAATTTTATGCTTGATGTTCATACAAAAGAACATGGATATATGGAGATTGTTCCTCCTCATCTGGTAAAAAGAGAAACAATGCTTGGTACAGGACAATTGCCAAAATTTGAAGAAGAAGCATATAATACAAAAGACGATGATTTATTTTTAATTCCAACTGCAGAGGTTACATTAGCTGGTATGCATCAAAATGAAGTTTTAAGTTTTAAGGATTTACCTTTAAAGTATGTTGCATATACACCATGTTATAGAAGAGAAGCTGGAAGTTATGGGAAAGACGTTAGAGGTATGATCAGACAACATCAATTTGATAAAGTAGAATTATTCTGGTATACTACACCGGATGATTCGGAAAGAGCGCTTGAAGAATTAACCTCTCATGCAGAAAGAATATTACAATTATTAGAATTACCATATAGAGTTATTACATTATGTACAGGCGATCTTGGCTTTGGAGCAGCCAAAACATACGATCTGGAAGTATGGTTACCAAGCTATAATGCTTATAAAGAAATTTCTTCATGTAGTAATGTAAAGGATTTTCAAGCAAGAAGGGGACATACAAGATATAGAAATAGAAACAATAAAATGGAATATGTACATACATTAAATGGCTCAGGATTAGCCATAGGTAGAACATTAGTAGCTATAATGGAAAATTATCAAATGCCTGATGGCAAAATTAAAGTTCCAGAAGTATTGATTCCATATATGGGTGTGGAGGTCATTGGTTAATGCCCAATATTTTTTACGGAAAATTTTTAAATGAAAAAATCTTTCTGGATAAAAATGAAACAGCACACCTGAAAATTGTAAGACTAAAAGAAAATGATGAAATAAAAGTCTTTGATGGTACAGGAAATATATTCCTTTGTAAAATTGAAAAAATTAAAAAAAATGAAACAATATGCGAAATTATTGAAATAAAACGCTATACAAAAACATTTAAGCCACAAATCGATTTTTATATTGGTGCAAGCAAGTTTGATAGAATGAAAATTCTGATAGAAAAATTAGTAGAACTGCGTGTAAACAATATTTTTATTTATTCTGGACAAAAATCACAATTAAAATTTAAATCTCTGGAAAAATTTAAAAAAACAATTATTGAAAGCTCAAAACAATCTGAAAATTATTTATTCCCAAAAATAGATTTCTTTAAATTTGAAAATTTTAAAGATATAAAAAATCCCATTATTCTTGACTTAACTGCTCAAAATACTTTAAAAAATATTTTAAATACTTTAAATCAGCCAGAAATTGTCTCAGTAATATTAGGACCTGATATGGGGTTTTCAAAAAATGAATTAAATAATATTCCCAATCATTTTCACAGAATAAATCTTGGAAATACTATTATGCGTTTTGAGACTGCTGGAATTTATACTATGAGTATCTTAAACTATTATTATAATAGATTATATTAAGAACTTTTCCCATCTCATTTGAGTCATAAATATCAGACTTATAAATGGGAGGGGAAAGAATGATGAAATCTTACGTGAAATTTTATGAAGAAACAAGAAAAGAGTATCATGACATGTTGAATCATGCAAAAAAGCCACAGGATGTTGTAGATGTATTTGCAAAATACACACTTAATTTTTTAAAAAAAGCATTCCCTGACAAAATCACAGATGAGCATTTAAATTACATAGTTTTCGATGAGGAAACTGAAGATGGATTTTATTTTGAAGAACCATTAATGAATATTTTAAAAGAAGAGTTTGAATCATCAGATTTACCTTCAATAATAAGGAAAAAAGCTAAAGAAGCTAAAGACAGATATTTACATATTGTAAATGATAATGATAGAACAGAAACTTTCAGATTATCAAATAGTTCAAAAAATTATTAAAACAAGGCGGAAATCCGCCTTGTTTTTTATTATATCTATAGAACTTTTAAAAATTATTTTGTTATCCTTTGAATTGTCCTGCAAAGTGACATGCAACCATATGCCCATCGCCCATATCTACCAGTGGCGGTTCTTTTTTAGAACATATATCCTTAGCTATTGGACATCTGGTATGGAATCTACAACCACTTGGCGGATTGATAGGACTTGGAACATCACCCTGTAAAATGATTCTCTTTTTCTTGTATTCTGGATCTGGTATTGGAATAGCAGACATTAATGCTACTGTATATGGATGTAATGGATTATCAAATAATGCTTTTTTATCTGCTAATTCTACTATTTTACCAAGGTACATAACAGCAACTCTATCAGAGATGTGTTTAACAACAGCTAAATCGTGAGCAATAAATACATATGTTAATTTAAATTCTTTTTGTAAATCTTCTAATAGGTTTATAACCTGCGATTGAATAGATACATCAAGAGCTGATACAGCTTCATCAGCTACAATAAGTTTTGGGTTTAATGCTAAAGCCCTTGCAATACCAATTCTTTGTCTTTGACCACCGGAAAATTCATGTGGGAATCTGTATATATATTCTGATGATAGACCAACTTTTTCTAATAAATCTTTTATTTTTTCTGTTGCTTCTGCTCCACTTTTCACTAACCCATGTGTGAATAATCCTTCTGCTATTATACTTCTTATTCTTAATCTTGGGTTTAATGAAGAATATGGGTCCTGGAATATAATTTGCATATTTCTTCTAAACCATTTTCTTTTTTCATTTATGTTAGATAACATTTCATGGTGCAATCCATGTGAACCTTTTTCAAAATATATTTTTGCATATTTTTTATCTACATCATCTTTAAGATTTTTTATTACTTCATCTTCTGATTTATATTTATTTTTTAATTCATTAAATCTGCTTATATATATTTCATGTATATATTTATTTGCTCTTGTTTTAGGTAAAAATAAAGGTGTTGTATCCAATCCATCTACAACAATTCTACCATCCGTTGGATTTAATAATCTTAAAATTGTCATTCCAGTCGTACTTTTACCACAACCAGATTCACCAACTAATCCAATTGTTTCACCTTCATATACTTTGAAGGAAATATCATCAACAGCCTTAACATGTGCTACAACTCTTTTAAAAACTCCAGCTCTAACAGGGAAATATTTTTTTAAGTTATCAACCTGTAAAAGAACTTTTTTATTATCTTGAGACATTATTTTTCACCTACCCTTGATTTCTCTACTTCTTTCACTAATTCATCTATATAGAAGCATCTTGAGTAATGTCCAGGTTCAACTTCTATTAATTCTGGCATTTCATCTTTACATTTTTCTTTTGCAAGGAAACATCTGTTTGAGAAACCACAACCTTTAGGGAATTTTCTTGGGTTTGGAACGGTTCCCGGAATAGACATTAACCTTTCAACTTCTTCATTCAATTTAGGTATTGATTGCATCAATCCCCATGTATATGGATTTTTAGGTCTTTTAAATATAGAAACTATATCTCCATATTCTACAACCTTTCCTGCATACATAACTGCTGCTTTATCAGACATTTCTGCAACAACACCTAAATCATGTGTAATAAATATAATTGCCATACCATATTCTTTCTGTAATTCTTTCATTAATTCCAATATTTGTGCTTGAATAGTAACATCTAATGCTGTAGTAGGTTCATCAGCAATTAAAACTTTAGGGTTACATGATAAAGCCATAGCAATCATTGCCCTTTGTCTCATACCACCTGATAATTCATGAGGGTATTGATCAACACGTTTTTCTGGCTCAGGAATACCAACTTTTCTCAATAATTCTATTGCCCTTTGTCTTGCTGCTTTTGCATCCATTCCCATATGAAGCATTATCATTTCTATAATCTGATCACCTACTGTAAATACAGGATTTAGGGCGGTCATCGGTTCCTGGAAAATCATTGCAATTTCTTTTCCTCTTATATGTCTCATATCATCTTCTGGAATTTTACTTATATCCCTACCTTTATATAATATTTCTCCTTCGGCAATTCTTCCATTTTCATCAAGTAATCTCATTATGCTCAATGAGGTTACTGATTTACCTGAACCTGATTCACCAACTATAGCAAGTGTTTCTCCTTCATGGACCTCAAAGGATACACCACGAACTGCTCTTACTTCACCATCTTCGGTATTGAAATATGTATGTAAATTATTGACCTTTAATATTGGGTCTTTCATTGTAAGCCTCCTTTCAACTAACCACGTAGTTTCGGATCAAAGATGTCTCTTAATGCATCTCCGACTAAGTTCCAAGCTAAAACAAATAATACCATTGCTGTACCAGGATATACTATTGTATACCAGTATTCAAATGCTCCACCTGTTCCACCTAAAATCCAGTTTCTTGCATAGTTCAAGATAGAACCCCAATCTGCATAGCCCTGTGGTGCTCCTACACCTAAGAAACTCAATACTGCAGCTGTAATAACCATAGATCCTATCCTCATTGAAGCTTGAATTAATACAGGAAAAATTGTATTAGGCAAAATATGTTTAACGATTATTTTAGAATCTTTTACACCCAATGCTTTAGCAGCTAAAACATATTGATCATTTTTAGCCTGTAATATATTACCCCTAATTAACCTTGCTGAACCCATCCATCCAAAAACAATCATAGCAATCATAACCTTATCAAGTCCTGTTCCCAAAACTGTAGTTAAAACCATAGCAGATAACATGAATGGTATAGACATAAAAATATCTGTAATTCTCATTAATACTTCATCTACCCATCCACCAAAATATGCTGAAATCGAACCTATAAATAAACCTATTATTGTGGCAGTAATAACAACTATTAACCCTATTTTAAATCCTGTTCTTGTTCCCCACACTACTCCATAATAAATATCCCTTCCATTACTTATTCCGAAAGGATGTTCTTTAGAAGGTGGTTGAGGTGTATTTTCATAAGTTACTATAGGCATTAAATATGGATCATAATGTAAATCCTTAATATAATTGGATTTTAAATCTTTAAAATATTTTTTTGCAGCTGGTAAAAATTCATCTACAGAACTGTTTTTTGAATTTATTTCATCTAACTCTTTTTTCATCTTTTCAGCATTAGTAGCTTTTGATAAAAATGCTTTTACACCATTTTCCAAATCTTTTAAAGCTGAATTGAATTTTTTTGTATCATTCAAATTGTTTTGAATATTTTCCAAATAAGATGTATCCAATACATAGTCTTCTGTTAAAGGGGTTAATTCATCTATCAGTTTTTTTAAATTCTCTTCATTTTTATTTGCTTGATAATTTTTTAATGCCTTTTCTAATTTTTTCACATCATCTGCATAATCTAAATAAAAACCATATGTAAAGTCGTAATAATCCGAAAATGAACTTGTTAAATCATCTATTAAAGATGTATCTTTTGTTTCACTTAATTGATTTATCATAGATTCCATATTTTCTATTTCAGGATCAATTGGAATTTGTGGTGGTGCTAATAATGGTGCAAAAGAAGCTATTAAGATAAAAAATATCAATAATATTAACCCAAACATTGCAGAAGGATTTTTATAGAATTTTCTGAGCGCTCTTTTGTATTCTTCGTTCACTTCAACTCACCTCACTCGTATCTGATTCTTGGGTCTATTAATGCATATGATATATCGATTATTAAATTTCCAACAATCAATAATAATGATGAAAACAATAACATACCCATTATTGAAGCATAGTCTAATTGTCCAGCAGCTTTTGCTGCAAAACTTCCAATACCTGGTCTGACAAATATTGTTTCAACTATAATAACGCCCATTATTAATCCAATAATCATAGAACCTGCTACTGTAGCAACAGGTATTAAAGCATTCCTTTTAGCATGCTTGTTAATAACAACTTTTTCTGATAATCCTTTTGCCCTTGCCGTTCTTACATAATCTTTACTTAAAACTTCTAACATTGATGATCTTGTAATTCTGATTAAATAAGCCCACCATAAATAAGACAAAGTTAAAATAGGACCTATTAAATGTCTTAGACCATCCCAAAAAACATCCAACCTTCCATTTAATAATCCATCTATTGTAATTAATTTTGTATATTGATGAAAGTCTGGAGAATTGATTATTTGTTCAATTTCCAGACTAATTCTTCCAGGGGGAACCATCCAAGCCAACTATAAAACACCATAAGAATTATCAATCCAAAAACAAAATCAGGAAATGACCATCCAACTATTGAAAAAATTCTTATCAAATGATCCTGCCACTTATTTCTATGCAATGCAGCCTGTACTCCAAGCCAAACCCCTATACCTATTATTGGGAATATAGCATATAATGTAAGTTCTATTGTAGAAGGTAATCTGTGAATAATAGCTTTTGTAACAGGTTCTTTACCAACAATCGACCAACCTAAGTCTCCATGAGCCACTGATTCAATCCATTTTACATATCTTGTAAATGGATCTTCATTTAGCCCATATTTTTCTTTGACCATTTCTAATTCTTCGGCTGACATTTTGTCTAAAGAATTAGGATCTACATATGCAGCTAATAATTGGTCTTCTCCAAGCAATTGCATCATGGAGAAAACTATCAATGTAACTCCAAAAATTATAAGAGGTAGTAACAGTAACCTCCTAATAATATACGCCGTCATACAAGCACCTCCATAGATTTTTATTAAAAACCAATATATTATACCATAGAAACATAACATTCAAAAAACAAAAAAATAAGGGGAAGGTGCTTCCCCTCCCCTTTAATAGAAAATAAAAGTTATTATTTTTAAAAATTTAAATTATTTGTCTGATTTATAATAGTGATAATAGTCGTCACCTGGTCTAATTGAGTTTGGATACCAACCTTTTAACCATTTTCTATGTACCCTTACACCAACTGGTTGATATAGTGGAACACCTAGACCTTCTCTGATTACAAATTCCTGTACTTTAATGTATATTTCTTCTCTAACTTTTGGATCTGTTAATGATGCTGCTTCTTCTATCATTTCATCTAATGATTTACCGCCAAAGAATGCTTGTGGTTTGCTTGCAAATTCTGCATATTTTTCTCCATAATATGAACCATAGTCACCTTTTGAATCATAGAATGTGTAAATAAAGTTATTTGGATCTGGATAATCTGCTAACCAACCTAAGATATATAATGGCATTTTACCGTTCTTTCTTGCATCCAAGAATGTTGGCCATTGAACTCCTCTAACTTCTGCCTGGAATTTAGGATTGATTTTCTTCAATGAGTCAGCTAACAATTCTGCTGATTTTTGTCTTGCAGCATTTCCTGTATTGTAAAGAATTGTCATTTTAAAACCTTTTCTCCATAATTGTCCTCTGTAAGCTCTCTTGAAATATTTTGTTGCTTCTGCTAAGTCAAATTTTGGTTTTGGTAAATTTTCATCATAACCTAAGAAGCCTTTTGGTAATGCTGTAGGTACTAATTCTCCATAACCGTCTAATACTTCATCAATCATCTTTTTGTAATCAAATGAGTAAATAAATGCTAATCTAACATTTTTATCAGCAAAGAATGTTGTAGGAACACCTTGGCCATCTAACTTTCCGCTTCCAATGTATGGAGAATCTGCTTTTACCTGCCAGTTAAAGTTTAATGTTGTAACTGATACTGTTGGCAATCCTTCAATAATTTCTAAGTCAGGATTTCCTTTGATTTGGCTTAAGTATTGTGCAGGAACTGCAGCAATATCTGCTTCACCTTTTTCCAACATTGCTTTTCTTGTTGACCATTCATCTACTCCCCAGATAACTACATTCTTAATTTTTGCTGGACCTCTCCAGTAACCTTCAAATGCTTTTAAGGTAACTTTCTGTTGTGTTCTGTCCCATTCTACTAATTCATATGGACCTGAACCGATTTCTTTTGCATATAATGGGGAATCTTCTTTTTTCCAATCATGGAATTTCCACCATCCATCTTTTTTGCCATCCCATAATCCTAATCCCATTGCTGCTTTACTATCTAATATTGCACCCCATGATGAACCCTGTGCAATAATGTTTAAGAAGTATACTTTTGGTGCTGCTAAATGGAATACTACCCAATCTCCGTCTACAGTTACTTTTGAATCAATATATTTGTCATAGAAATCTAACAATATTTGTTTTGCTTCATCATTTACAGGTTCCTTTGTTTCAGGGTTTACTAATTCTGACCAGGAATGTCCTGTTAATCCTTTAACTGCTGATTTTAAACTGAAGTAGTCACCAAAGAATACTTCATATAACATCCAGATAGGTCCTCCACCAGGATTACCTATTAATGCTCTCTTGAATGTGTATTCAACATCGTAAGGTGTTAATTCATTTCCACTGTGGAATTTAACGCCTTTTCTGATTTTGAATTTAACTGTATTACCATCAATTTCCCATTTTTCTGCTAATCTTGGTAAAAATTCGCTTAAGCTTGAACCCTTGTACTCAATTAAGTTATCATATACATTAAAAATTACCTCGCCACTAGCTGTATCATATGCCTGGTGTGGATCTAATGTGTCTGGTTCCCCAATAGTTACATCAACTATAGTGTCGGGGTTCTTAACTGCGGCAAATGTAAAGATAGAAAATACTAACAATAACACTACTAAAAGTTTCTTCATACAGTCCCTCCTTATATAAAATTTATTCCGGATATATTTTACCACAAAAAATCTAAAATTACAAATACTTTATCAAAGTTTCTAATTGATTAAGCGCCAACTACATTGTTATCTTTAATATTTCATTATAATAAATCTAAATATATTAAAATTTCCTATTATTATGAAAATTCTTTCATATTCTCTTTTTATTAATTCTTGCTTGTTAATTCTATGTAAATGAAGAAAATATTTACTAATTCCTTTTACTGAATTAATAATTATTTTAATTCAACTCCAAAATACGTAGATAATTCTTTTATTTCTCTAATAATTTTTTCAAATTCTTTAAAATTTAAACTCTGATTTCCATCTGATAAGGCTTTTTCTGGTTTTGGATGTATTTCCACCATAATCCCATGTGATCCAACTGCTAATGAAGCTTTTATTAAATCTGGTATAATATCTCTTCTACCTGCTGCATGACTTGGATCTATTATGATTGGTAAATGTGTTTCTTTTTTTAATACGGAATAGCTGATATATCCAACGTATTTCTTGTCTGTGTTTCAAATGTTCTTATTCCTCTTTCGCAAAGTATTATGTTTTTATTTCCTTCATAAGCTATATATTCTGCAGAATATAAAAACTCTTTTATTGTCATCATAAATCCTCTTTTTAAAAGTACAGGTTTATCTAACCTACCTACTTTTTTTAATAATCCGTAATTCTGTGCATTTCTTGAACCTATTTGTATTATATCTGCACACTTATTAACCAATTCCAAACTATCTTCATCCAATGCTTCAGTAATTATTTTTAAACTATATTTTTCAGCTGCTAATTTTAAATATTCTAATCCTTTTTTCCCTAAACCTTGAAATGAATACGGTGATGTTCGAGGTTTAAAAACACCTCCACGAATAATTTTCACATTTAATTCAGAAAGAAAATGTGCTGTTTCCTCTATAATTTCTTTATTTTCAACAGAACATGGTCCTGCTATTAAGGTAAAATAACCTTCTCCAATTTTTGTATTTTCTAAATCTATTATTGTATTTTCATTAGATTTTCTGGAAACTAGTTTTATATCCATTTTTTCCTCCTGAATTTTCATTTATATTTTATATTATTATATCATTTTTTATTTAAAAACTTTTGTACATACATATTAAAAAAACCTGCGCTATCGCACAGGTTTAAATTTCAAATACTATCCACTTATATTCATATGGTCTCAATTCTAATTCTTGAGATTTGCTATTTTTAAACAAATCGACCCCTTCTTTTTTTAATTTTATATTTTTTCTTTCATCGGCCAAATTATGAAATGCCCATAACATTTTATTCCCATATTTTTTCTTAACTATGTATAAGGATTTATCTTTCACAGGAATAATTTCTCCTTTTTGTTCAAAAAGTTCTATGTTTTCTTTTCTAATTTTCAACATACTTTTCACTGCATTAAATGTCCTATATTCTTTGGAGTTTTTGTCTTTTAATTCTTTTTCAATTTTGTCCCAATCCATTGGACCTCTATTTAAAAACCTTGAATCTTTGAATCCTGTTTTTTCTGTCATCATATTATAAAATTCATAGTCATTATCCATCGCTACTTCATCACCATAATATATAATTGGAGAACCTTCTGTTGAAAATAACATGGAAAATGATAATAACACTTTTCTAATATCTTTATTCATTAACTCATATAATCTCCCTGAAATTCCTTCACCTTCTCTAAATGTCCATAATGATTCTCTTAAATAATATTGATTCATTTTTTTTCTTTCTTCTTCTGTCACGAATTCAAGAGTTAATTCATCATGACATCTTAAAAAAGTAAACCAGCTGCAATTATCAGGTATATCTGGCGTATTTTTTTCTTTTAATGCTTCATAGATATGTGAATAATCTTTTTCTGCTATTGTTAAAAAGAATTTTGGCATTATTGGAAAATGATAACCCGCATGGCATTCATCACCATTACCAAAATATTTTACAACATCTTTTGGTCTTAAATTTGCTTCAGCTACCAATATACTCCCTTCTTGAAGATAATCCAATGAATGTCTGAAAATTTTTAATATATTATGTGTTTGAGGTAAGTTCTCGCAATTTGTTCCATCTTCTTTCCATAAAAATGGTGCAGCATCCATTCTAAAACCGTCTATACCCATTTTTTTCCAGAATACTAGAACTTTAAGCATCTCAAATAATACTTCTGGATTTTTGTAATTCAAATCAGGTTGAAACGGGTAAAATCTATGAAAATAATAATCCCCGGTTTCTTCATTATACTCCCAATTGCTATTCACCATTCCTTTAAATAGTAGTCTGGCTTCTTTGTATTTTTCTGTTGTTTCATTCCATATATAATAATCTCTATATGGTGAATTTTTAGAACTTTTCGCAGATTGAAACCATTCATGTTCACTTGAAGTGTGATTTATAGCAATATCAAAAATAACCTTTATACCTTTTTCATGAGCTTTATCGAGAAAATATTTAAAATCTTCATTGGTTCCTAAATCTTCTCTTATTTTATAATAATTTTTAATATCAAATCCCTGATCCATAAGAGGAGAATCCAACACAGGTAATAACCATATTGCATTTACTCCAAGATCATATAAATATTCTATTTTAGATGATAATTTTCTGAAATCTCCTGCATATAGATCTACATAAAGAGAGTATATTACAGCTTTTTTATACCAATATTTATCAACATTCTTATCTATAAAAAATCTTTTTTCATTTTTTAAAAAATCTATTATTTTTTCAAGAACTTCTGTTTGTGAGTTTTTATATATTTCCCTATATAATACCTTAATTTTATCCAGCATATAAATCCCTCTATTTTGGAATTTCAATTTTTGAATAATCGCCCACTACTAATTTTATTGTTTTTGGTTTTCGTTCAGAATGAACAACTGTTGCATTGGCACCTATAACACTTGAATCCAATCTTGTATCAAGATTCGCTATAGTAGCCCTATCAAGTATTATTGAATTTTCTATCTCTGCATTTTCAATAGTGACATTTGAGCCTATACTTGTATATGGTCCTATATATGCATCGGAAATCAACACATTTTCACCTATTATAATTGGCCCTCTAATTACACTATTTAATATTCTGGTTCCTTTACCTATTATAACATTTCCATGTACAGTTGAGTTTTCATATATTATTCCTTCATTTGAGCTTTCTTTTAACTGCTCCAATACTTTTCTATTTGCTTCTATCAAATCTTCTGGCTTACCTGTATCTTTCCACCAACCATATACAATATGAGCTCCAACATTTTTCTCATTTTCAAGAAGCCATTGAATTGCATCCGTTATTTCTAATTCACCTCTCCATGAAGGTTTTATATTTTTTATTGCTTCAAATATTATTGGCTTAAATATATATACACCAATTATAGCCAAATTCGATGGCGGCTCTTTCGGCTTTTCTACAACCTTTCTTACCTGTCCATCATCAATAATTGCTATACCAAACCTTGAAGGGTCTTCTACAGGAGTTAATAAAATAAATGAATCCATATTTTTATTGTTGAATTCTCTTACAAATTTCCCAAGATCAACTGTAACCAGATTATCTCCTAAATACATTAAAAATTCTTCATCTTTTAAAAATTCCTCAGAAATTGCAACAGCATGAGCTAATCCTTTTGGTTCTTCCTGAACAATATAAGTAATTTCTAAACCCAATTGTGACCCATTACCCAATGTCTCTTCAAAATCTTTTTTGTTATCCGGATTAACCACAATTCCAACTTCGTTGATTCCTGCTTCTTTTATCATTTCCAGACTATATACAATAGTTGGTTTATTAGCAATAGGAATCAGTGGTTTTGCATTTGTAAAGGTTAATGGTCTTAATCTTGTGCCTTTCCCTGCACACAATATCAAAGCTTTCACAACATCACACCCCCGTAATAATTTTTAAGATTTATTTATAGTATTTATAGCCTTCATTAAATCCTCATGAATATATGGGTTAGAATATAAATTTTTCTTATTGAATATACTGGTAGGATTGCCATAATAATCTGTAATTATGCCACCTGATTCTTTTACTATGATATATCCAGCTGCTACATCCCATGAATTTCCTTTAACAGAAATAAATGCATCAAAATTTCCTGTACCAACATAGGCGATTTGCAAAGCTGCTGTACCCAATAATCTTATTCTCATAACTTTTGTTTCTAATGCTTCAAAATATTTATATGTTTTACCTTTTATATTTCCCATTGAAATCATGGCATCATCCAATTTTTTTGCCCAATTAGGTTTTATCTTCTCTCCATTTAAAGAAACTCCTTTGTTTTCTTCTGCTACAATTATTTGATTCATTACCGGGGCATATATTATACCATATTTTGGTTCGTCATTTTCAACATACGCTGCTGATATACAAAACATCGGCAACATTTTTGAAAAATTAACTGTACCATCTATAGGATCTATAACCCAATAACCTTTTGTTTCTGGTTTCTTATTCATTCCACTTTCTTCACCTAAAAAACCTATTTCCGGAAACCTCTGAGTCAATGAGTTGTATAAAAATTCCTGTACTTTTAAATCAAGCGATGTAACCAGATCGTGTTTAGAACTTTTAGAACTAACGGTAAATTCGTTTTCTCTCCATTCTAAAAGCTTTTTTCCTACTTCTATTATTTTTTCATTTAAAAATTTAAACTCTATCATTTTATCACCTTCGAAAGATTATTGGTTAATCCTGTTTTCATACATACTCCACACAATGTACATACATCCCACCTACAATCTTCTGTAATTTTCTCTTTTTTTGCATTTTCAATTTCTTTATTTAAAAACTCTTCTTTAATTAAAATATCTATTATTTTCCAGGGTAAATCATCTGTTTTTAAATCTCCAAGATATTTCTTTGTATCTATTCCTAATTCATTTATTTTTCTAGCCCATTTTCTAAAATCAAATTCTTCATCCCATTCATCAAATATCGCATTTTCTTCAATAGCAACTTTATATATTAATTCTGATATTTTTCTATCTCCCGTGATAAAAGAGCTTCAATTAAACTCACATAAGGATCATGAACTTTTAATTTAGCAAATTTTCTTACTTCATTTAATATCTTTATTTTTTCTTTTATTTCTTTTGGTTGATAAAACCTTTCTTTTTCAAAAGGAGTGTGTGGTTTTGGAATAAAAATAGATACATTCACCGTAATGTCTTTTATTCTGGTATGTTTTTTTATTTTTTTTGTTAATTCCACTATTGCTTTTACATCTTCTTCTGTCTCTGTTGGAAGACCTATCATAAAATATAATTTTATTCTTCTCCAACCAGCTTTTTTCGCATATTCTGCTACATCAAGTATTTCTTTTTCTGTAATATTTTTATTAATTACATCTCTTAATCTCTGAGAACCTGCTTCAGGAGCAAAAGTTAACCCCGTTTTTCTGGCTCCTGATATTTTACTCCCTATTTCCAATCCAAATTTATCAACCCTACTGGAAGGTAAGGATATAGATATTCTATTTTCTTTTAAAAATGGTTCTAGTTCATTTAAAACGGTTTCTAAGTCACTATAATCAAGAGTACTTAATGATAATAACGAAATTTCATTATATCCTGTTTCTTCAAGAGTCTTTAGTGATAATCTTATAATTTTCTCCGTTGTTCTTTCGCGAACAGGCCTATAATAAAAACCAGCATGACAAAATCTACAACCTCTATTGCACCCTCTCATTATTTCAACTATTGCTCTGTTATGAATAGTTTTTATCTTTGGTACTATTTGCTTTGTTGGAAATTCTGCTTTGTTTAGATCCTTTATTTTTCTTATTTTTATACGTTTTTCATATTCTGGAACTATGAGTCCAACATTATTTTCTTTTAAATTATAGTATTTTGGTACATAAAATCCCGGGTTTCATGTAATTTCTTTATTTTTTCTTCTCTATTTAAGTTTGACGATAATATGTTTATTATATCATCAACAACCACTTCTCCATCACCATTATAAAAAGCATCAATAAAATCAGCTATTGGTTCCGGATTTGAAGCACTGGGCCCACCTGCTATAATAATCGGATCAGTTTCAACTCTATCCTTTGAAAACACTGGTATTTCAGCTAACTTCAATGCATGAACAATATTTGTATATGATAATTCATATTGAAGAGTTATTCCGATTAAATCAAGATTTTTTACTGGTGTATAAGTTTCCAATGTATATAAGGGTATGTTTGCCTTTTCCATTTCAGATATCATGTCTTTCCATGGTAAAAATATCCTTTCAGCAAATACATTTTCTTTTGAATTAAAAGAGTGAAATAATATTTGAAATCCTGTGTGTGACATACCAACTTCATATAAATCCGGAAACATCAGTCCTATTCTTATCTTATTTCTTGAATTTTTTATAATATCATTATATTCACCACCAATATATCTTGCTGGTTTTCTAACTCTATGTAAAACTCCACTTGAAAACAACCATTTACCTATATTCATTAAATTTCCTCCCAAACAAACTATTATTTTATGTTTAAGTATATCACAATTGTTTTTACTATATGTAAATTTATATTTATAATTAGGTTGTCTAAAAAATATAATCCTTTTTAATATGCTATTAATTTTTGTGTAAAATATGATATAATATTTTTGTACAAAACTTTAAGGGGGAATTTTTATGAAAAAGTTTATTGTATTTATTTCAGTATTATTGGTTGCATTATTTGCTTTTTCAGAAGAAAGTATTACTTTAAATCTTATTGAAGCATTTTCAAGTCCATGGCGAACACCAACATTAAATAAAATCATTGAAATGTTTGAAACATTAAATCCTGGTGTTAAAATTAATGTCATTTCTCCACCATACGAAACTGCTTATCAAAAAATTAATTTAATGGTTAGCACAGAACAACCTCTTGATATTGTAGAAATAGGCGATTGGAATTTAAGTACATTAGCAGCCATGGGAAAGTTAGAAGATTTAACACCATATATCAATTCATGGCCAGAAAAAAATGATTTAATTGACGGAATTTTGGAAGCTGCAAGTATTTATCATAATACGCCATATTTATTGCCTCATGGTTTATTTGCAAAAGCTTTATTTTATAGACCGGATATCCTAAAAAAATATGGTTTTAATAATTACCCTAAAACAATGCAAGAATTGTATGATATGGGTAAAAAGTTAACTGAATCAGATAAAAATCAATATGGATTTGCGTTCAGAGGGAAAGGATATCCCACTTCTTTCATTGATGCTGTTGTAACTTCCTTTTTTGATGATATAGATCCTGATAATATGTATTTAACCAAATCGGGTAAAATCATATTTGAAGATCCTAGAGCAGTTAAAGCATTGACTTTTTATGTCAATATATACAAGGACACTTCTCCTAAAGATTCTATAAATTGGGGTTGGGACGAGCAGGTTAATGCTTTTGTTTCTGGTATAACTCCACTTTTATTTCAGGATCCTGATACTACTGGAATGTTGAATGAAATGCTAAAACCAGGTCAATACAAAACTGCTCCTTTGCCAGTTGGTGTAAGCGGAAAAGCTTATCCATCATTTGGTTTTGTAGGGTGGGGTATCCCTACTTATTCAAAACATAAAGATCTGGCATGGAAATTTATAAAATTTGTAAGTTCTGCTGAAATTAACGGTTATTGGAGTAAAAGTTATGGCGCTTTACCTATATTAAAATCTGTTTATAAATATGATTCATACTTTAGCTCTTATGTTTTTGAAGGTTGGACAAAAATGTTTGAAGATAAAGAACATTATCAATTCACTCAATATCCACTGGACAACGAAAATTGGGGAAAATGGAATGAATTCCAGGAAAAAACTATGCAACAGGTATTGTTGGGAAAACTCTCTGTGGTTAGATGTCTAAAAGAATGGGCAGATTTCTGGAAAAAAGCCGGTATTAAATAGTTATAGGTGATTAAATGAAACATAAACGTTTTGTCTTTTTTATGATATTACCAACACTTCTATTAATTTCATTTGTCATATTGTACCCCACAATAAGTGGGGTATTGCTTTCTTTCAAAAATTATTCTGTATTTAATTTTGGTAATATAAAGTGGATAGGTACAGATAATTTCAAAGAAATCTTTGATGATATTTTTTATATCGATGTTATCTGGAATACTGTTAAATGGATTTTTTTCTCTGTAACCTTTCAATTGTTTTTTGGTTTTATCCTGGCTCTTTTAATGAAGGAACCTTTTAAAGGACGTGGGCTCTATGCCGGACTTGTTTTTTATCCATGGGCTATCTCCGGTTTTGCTATTGGATTAATCTGGTCATGGCTTCTCAATGGTCAATTTGGAGTTATTAATGATATTTTAATAAAATTGGGTTTTATTAAAGAAGGAATTAATTTCCTTTCAGATCCTTCATTAGCTATGTTTTCTGTTATTTTAGTTAATGTGTGGTATGGAATTCCATTTTTCGCTATTATGATTTTAGCAGCTTTGCAATCTATTCCAAATTCTTTATATGAAGCTGCGGAAATTGATGGTGCTGGATATTTTACAAAACTTTTCAAAATCACTATACCATATATAAAACCAACTTTAATTAACACTATTTTGTTAAGAATAATATGGGTTATGAATTTTCCAGATATTATTTATGGAATGACACGTGGTGGACCCGCTGGAAGTACTGAAATATTATCTGTAAAAATGATAAATACTGTTTTTTATGAATCAAACTATAGTAAAGCTGCAGCACACGGAGTTATTATTGTTTTAATTCTTTTGATTTATACCATAATGTATTTGAAATTAACTTCTAAAAAGGAGTTTAGCTTATGAAAAAAAATAAAATAGCAAAAAAACTTATCCGTGTCATTCTATTGACAATTTTTCTTATTTTTGCCTTATTTCCCTTATACTGGATTGTACTTACATCTTTTAAATCAACATATGAACTTTATACTTTCCCAATAAAATATTGGACTAAAAGTCCAACATTTTATGGATATAAAAAACTATTTGAGTTTGTCAATTTTAAAAGATATTTTTCTAACAGCGTTATAGTTTCTTTTTTAGCTTCTTCAATGTCAACACTTTTTGCAATGTTAAGTGGATATATATTATCTCGAAAAGAATTTAGAGGAAGATATGCTATTATCTTATTTTTATTTTTTTCACAGATGATTCCTTCATACTTGATTATGGTTCCTCAATATATTATGTTTTCTAAATTTGGATTAATAAACAAATTAATAAGTATCATTATTGTATACGGTGGATTTGGGGCAGCTTTTAGTACTATAATGGCAAAAGGATTTTTCGATAGAATACCCAAAAGTATTGAAGAAGCTGCTTTAATAGATGGTTGTAATGAAATTCAATCTTTGTTTAAAATCACTATCCATTAATGTTACCTGGTTTATCTGCAATTCTTAGTTTTTCTTTTGTAAATAATTGGAATGAATTATTTACTGCTGTAATGTTTTTAAATACATCTAATAAATATACTGTTCCTGTTGGACTATATTCTATTGTTTCAAAAGCTGGCGTTCAATGGAATGTTCTGGCAGCAGGTATAGTTGTAGCTTTATTACCAACAATTATTATATTTGCTATTGCACAAAAATATATTATCGCCGGTTTGACACAGGGAAGTTTGAAAGATTAAAAAATGAGGCTCTTTATTGAGCCTCATATTGTAATCTGTATAAATCATAGTATATTCCTCTTTTTTGCATTAATTCATTATGTGTTCCTTCTTCAACAACCACACCTTTGTGAACCACTAATATTCTACTTGCTGTTTTTATTGTAGATAATCTATGTGCTATAGAAATAATAGTTACTTTCCCTATAAGATTTTCCATAGCTTTTTGTATCAAATATTCCGTTTCAACATCAATATTTGCTGTAGCTTCATCTAATATTATTATCTTTGATTTAAATATAACTGCTCTTGCAAGAGCTATTAATTGTCTTTCACCTGCTGATAATGTACTACCTCTTTCTAATATTTTTGTATAATATTTATCTGGAAATTTTTCTATCATTTCATGTGCATGAACCTGTTTCGCTGCCTGAATTACATCTTCTTCAGATATATTTTCATCAAATATTCTAATATTATCCAAAATGGTACCTGTAAATAAGAAAACATCCTGCGGAACTACTGCGATCTGTCTTCTTAATGAGCGGAGATCATAATCATTTAAATCTTTTTCGTCAATATATATATTTCCCATTTGTGGTTTATATAATCCGTTTATCAATTTAATAATAGTTGTTTTACCTGATCCTGTTTCACCAACTATTGCTATATTTTCCTTTCCTGTTATTTTAAAAGATACATTTTTTAATATATAATTCTCTTTTTCGTATGCAAAATATACATTTTTAAATTCTACACTACCTTTTTTTATATCTTTATATAATCCTTTTCCAAATTCTTCCTGTTTTAATTCTTTTAATCTAAATATCTTTTCGGCAGAAGCAAAAGCATTTTGTAATATATCATATTTTTCTGCGATATCAAATAATGGTCTAAAAAACATATCAATATACGATGTAAAGGCTACCAAAACACCAAAAGATACTATATTCTGTTTAAATAATTTTGCTCCAAACCAGAATAATAATGAAAGTGTTATATAATACATTACATTCATTAAAGGTCTGAATAATCCATTTAATAGTATTTGCTGAATTCTTGATCTATATAGTTTATAACTTAAATCATAAAATTCTTTTCTTTTCCTATCTTCCTGATTAAAGGCCTTCGTTACATTTGCACCTGCTATATTTTCTGCTAAAAATGAATTTGTCGCAGATATTCTTGTTCTGGTTTTTGAATATATCTTTCTATCTATTATTCCAAATACCCATGTTGCCAAAACAATAATAGGAAACATCACGATTACATATGTTGTAAGTTTAAAATTCATATAAAACATTACAATTATTACTCCAATTATTATAGCAACGTCTTTGGTTAAACTTGTTAAAACATCTGTAAAAAATTGAGAAAGATTTTGTGTGTCGTTTACTGTTCTTGTTGTGATTTTACCTGTCGGATTTTTTGTAAAAAAATCCAACGGCACAGCTAAAAGATGTGTGTATAACTCATCTCTTATATCATATATAACTTTTTGTCCCATTAAATTAGAAAATATAACCTGTCCATAATTAAACATTAATTGACTCAAAAATAGGAATATTACAAGAATAGAATATTTTGCAATATCATTTAAAGATTTTTCTTTTATGTGCTTCACATATTCATCTTCTACATATATTTTTTCATTTTCTTTTGTCATATAATATTTACCTTCAATATGTTTTAACACATATTCGCCAGTTGGAGAAGGAATAAATTTTTATTTTCCATCTTAAATTTATATGTCGAATTAATAACATTATCAATCACATATCTCATTACTGAAGGAATTGTTAAATCTACTGCTGTGGATAAAAATAAAAACAAAAAAGAAAATATTAAAATAACATAATACTTTTTCATATATATCCAGAGCATGGAAAATATTTTTATATTTGAAATACTTCTTTGCTTTTCTTCTTTTAATATATCAGTATGAGCTGTTCTCATATTATTCCTCCTCTAGCTTCTCTTCTATTAGCTGTTTCATATACATTCCATAATATGCCCCTTCTAATGCTAATAATTCGTTATGATTTCCCTGTTCAATTATTTTTCCATCATCAAAAACATATATTTTATCCGCATTTCTTACTGCTTTTAATCTATGAGAAATTACTATCATTGTTTTATTAATAATATTATTTCTTAAATTATTTATTATTGCTTCTTCAGTTTCTGTATCTACTGCCGATAAACAATCATCTAATATAATAAATGGTGCATCTTTGGCTAACGCTCTGGCTATAGAAACTCTTTGTTTTTGACCACCGGAAAGAGTAACTCCACGTTCTCCTACCAGTGTTTTATATTTCTCTGGTAACTCAAGTATATCTTCATGAACATTTGCGATTCTGGCAAACTCAGGCGCTTTTTCAACTCTATCAGGGTAAGCAAAACTAATATTATCTTCAATTGGCATTGAAAATAAAAATGATTCCTGTGGTACATATGATATATTATCTCTAATAAATTTCGAATGCAATTTATTTATGTCCTGTCCATCAATAAATATCATATTGTCTTCTACTGCATAAAATTTCAATAATAATTTAGGTAGTGTTGATTTCCCTGAACCTATTTTACCTACAAACGCTACCATTTCTCCTGGCTTTATTTCAACATTAATGTTTTGTAATGCATATTTTTCTGAATTTGGATATTTGAACTTCAAATTGTTAATTTTTATATGTCCTTTAAATTCCTTATTTTCATTTTCTGACTCTGGTTCAGAAACACTCGATTGTGAATTCATTATTTCCATAAGTCTTTGATATGAAGCTTTACCCCTTTGAATAACATTTACAACCCATCCAATAGCCATCATTGGCCAAACAAGCATTCCTATATATGAATAGAACATTACTAATTGTCCAAAAGTAATTTCTTCGTTTATAACCATTTTACCACCAAAATATATTGCCAGAACACCAGACATAGATGCGAAAAATTGTATTAAAGGAAACATTAACCCCATATTTTTATTAATTTCATTTGCGCATCATAATATTTTTTTGAACGTTCGTTAAATCTTTTTTGCATTGTTTTTTCAAGCGAAAAAACTTTTACAACATGTATTCCCGCATAGCTTTCTTCAGTGTGATCAGATAAATCTGAAATTGTTTTTTGTAAATTTTTGAACAATCTTCTAATTAATTTACCAAAAAATAAGGTTATTATTCCTATAATAGGTAATGGCATTAATGATAAGAAAGTTAACTTTGGATTAACAAATTTAACCATAGCAATAATAGTTATTGAAGACATAAAAATAGTATCAATCATCATTACTATAGATGGACCCATTGCCATTCTTACTGAATTTAAATCTTCAGTAAATCTGGTCATCAAGTCACCCGTTCTCCACTTATCATAAAAATCGTATGATTGATCTAAAATATGTGAAAAAATTTTATTTGCCGTTTTAAATTCAAACAACCTTGCTGTACCAAAAATGAAAAAACGCCATATAAATCTGCCTATCATTATAGAAAATGCTATAATCAAAATCGAAAATATAGACATTTTTATTACATCAAAATTTTCAACTAATTTTAAATCATCCATTATATTTCCAATTTTTTTAGGAATAAATATCTGGAAATAATCGATCATCAAAAGAAAAATTATACCTATCAAATATCTCCACCAATTTTTCTTAAAAAATTCTTTAATAATGATTAGCACCCCCTAATTTCGTTTGTATTACAAACTATTTTAACATTTTTAAGGAAAAAAATCAATATATAAAGAATTATTAAATGAAATAACTTTAAGGAGGAATAATTCAATGTTAGAAGTAATTGATAATAAAGTTCTGGTATTCTGGTTCGAAAATTTTGCAAGTAATATTACAGCAGTAGAGTTAAGTGAAGAAGTAATTTTAATCGACTCCTCATTATACCCAGAAAAATTTAACAAGATTATAGACTTAGTTCAGTTAAGAACCAAAAAACCTGTAAAAAAGGTTTTTTTGACACATCATCATCCCGACCATTCATTTGGAGCAATCTTTCAAGGTAATCTTGAAATTATTTTATCAGAAAAAACGCTTATAAAATTATTTGATTATGATGATAATCTTTTAAAGAAAATATCCAAAGAATCAGAATATGAATTTTCAGACATTCAGAAAAAATTATCCAGATGCAAGTTCAATGTTTTTAGAAATGATAATTTAAATACCTCTTCAAAAACTGTTATCAGTGGTATATCTTTAGGAGGACATACAGAAGATTCTACAATTTATAAAATATACCCTGAAAATATTTTAATAGCAGGTGATCTCATTGTTTCTGGTGTTCATTCTGAATTAAACCAGGCAAATATCGACAATTGGATAAAAATATTAGAAGAATTAAAAAAACAGAATATAAAAACAATAATACCAGGTCATGGAAAACCTGGCAATATTCAATTAATAAATAATCAAATAAATTATCTAAATACTTTTGAAAAAGAAGGAAAGGAATCTTTGTTAAAAAAATTCAATAAATATAAATATCCAGAACTACTTTTGAATTTCTAATAATTTCTTTTTTATAAAATTAGTATTATACGGAATAATGTTAATTTTTACTTCTACTCTTTTCTTATAATTTGAATTATAAAATTCAATTTCATCTAAAAAATAATTATTCTTTTCTTTTTTAAATATATTTTCATTTGAGTATAATCAATTCTTAAAAACTTTAAAGCATTTTTCGATTTAGGATAAAAATAAAATATTTTTTGATCTCCGTTTTTTATTTCTTTTACAAAAAATTTATCCGATGAATATGTTATAGATAATATTTTTATAAAATTTCTGAATATTTCCAGATTATTTTTTATACCATTGTATTTATCAACATCTTCTTTAAAGTCCGTAAAAAATTCATCGTTGTGCAAATCATAATAATAATCTATTCCAGATAAAATCTCAGGTTTATTTATTTTAAAATAAAAATATTTAAAATTATCAACATACATATCCATTAAAACAGAGGTGGGAGTTGCATCCACCTCAAATTTTATATTTAATTCAATTTTAAATTCTCCAAGTTTTGAATATCTTGAAAATAAATCATTTAAATCACTAGAAAATATTATATTGACCAATAATAAAAATATCATTATTATATATATTTCTTTTCTTATCATTTTAATGCTCTCAACCTTTCTTCCAAAGAAACTATTTCTGTTATTCTAACACCAAAATTTTCATCTATAACTACTACTTCTCCACGTGCTATTAATCTACCATTTACATAAATATCAACAGGTTCACCAGCTAATTTATCCAACTGAATCATTGAACCCTGATGAAAATTAAGTATATCCCTTAATGAATATTTCCTTCTTCCCAATTCTACCGACACGTTTAATGGAACATCAAATAAAAGCTGTAATTTCTCAAGATCTACATTTTCAGTGGGCTCCATTGGTTGCCCGGATATATTTCCAAAAGTCTTTGGCTGCACATTTACCTGTTGCTCTTGTGGTATATATCCCATTGGTTGCTGCATCGGCATTTGTTGTGGATATCCCATTGGTTGTTGCATTGGCATTTGTTGCGGATATCCCATTGGTTGTTGCATTGGCATTTGTTGTGGATATCCCATCGGCTGCTGCATCGGCATTTGTTGCGGATATCCCATTGGTTGTTGCATTGGCATTTGTTGTGGATATCCACCTGCTGGTTGTTGTGGCATTTGTTGAACTGGTTGCTGAGGTTGTGGCTGTGGCTGATTTTGAGAAGGTTTTTGTTGGATATCAACATTTTGTGCCGCTAAAACTTTATCTTTTATATCATTAGCTATATCAATAGGAACAAATTGCCACATTTCTCCTTCTTCTAAGCCTTGAATTTTCAATTTAAATTTTATTCCAATTATTGTTTCAGAAGCACCTTCCAGCTCAGGAGGAAAAGATACATTCGGATCGTCAAAATCAAGCACTTCTACCTGTGGAGGTGTTATATCAACTTTAGCATTTAAAAATTCTGATAATGAAGTTGCTGCAGCACCCATCATTTGATTAATAGCTTCAGCTAATGCACTTATTGATATTTCATCAAATGTTTCTGGAACATTTTCTCCAGTTCCTCCCATCATAAGATCTGCTATGACAGAGGATATATTTGCCGGAAAAAGAAAAAAGTTTGTCCCTTTTAATCCATCTTTATAATTAATAGATATTATTAAATATTTTCCAGAAAATTGATTTTTAATTTCTGACTTTAATAGTGTGATGGGTGTTGGACTTGAAATATCAACTTTTCTCTTTAATAACGTTGATAGTGTAGTTGCACCCGCTCCCATAGCTATATTTCCAACTTCTCCTACCAGATCTAATATAATAGAGTCAACATTTTCTTGAGAAGTTGCACCTGGTGAAGCAGGCTGTTCAGTTTTTTGTTGTGATGTTTCATCCTGATTTAATCCCTGCAATAATGCATCTAATTCTTCCTGGGATAAAAATTCATCTGACATGTATTACACACCTCCACTATGGATTAGTCCTTCTAATCCAGTTACGCTAAAGTCACTATTGAAGAGTCTTTAAATATCTTTCAACCAAAACTTTTTCAAGCAATTCTGGATCTTCTTTTTCAATGTTTACAGCATAATGCCCTTTATAAATTCCAGGTGTCCCTTTAAAAATAGGAGTATCCTGAACTGTTATACTAATTGGCTCATCATTAAATGAATTTAATCTGATTACATCCCCAATATCAATATTAAGAAAATCGCTTAATTGTATGGTTGTTTCACCCAAAATAGCTTTTACTTCAGCCTTTGTCATTAATACTGAATTTTTTAATTTTTCAATTTGTTTTTGTGTTGTTTTTCTATCTGGTGACCATAATCTTGTTGTTAATTTTTCATTAATCGGTTCTAATAAAGATGATGGCCAACAAACATTTATAAATCCCTGTATATCTTTAAAATTGATAGATAATGTAATCAATACTGTCATTTCATTTGGTGCTGCTATTTGAACAAATTGAGGATTAAATTCTGTTTTTTCCAATATAGTATCAAATGGAACAATTGTAGCCCAGGCTTTACTTAAGGCTTTAATGAGAGATAATCCCTCTTTTCTCAAAATAGCCAGTTCTAATTCTGTAGGCGTTCTTAATGTTTCAAGTGGAATACCTGGCCCTCCTAATAATTTATCGACCAAAACATAACCTATATCCAACCCCATTTGAAACACAGCACTACCAGGTAATATATCTGTGGAAAATACAGATATAAAAGTTGGACTGGTTAGTGATTGTTGAAATTCACTAAAAGTTATTTGATCAACACTTGCAAAGGTTACATTCACATATGAACGAGCACGTGAAGATAAATAGGTGGATACATCTCGAGCATAATTTTCATGTATAAGTTGTAAAGTTCTCAATTGTTCTTTAGAGAACTTCATAGGTCTTCGGAAATTATATTCCCGAACATTTGCCATTATATCTTCTTCTTCATTAACATTTGAAACTGCTAACGAACCAGCCTCCATAGCATGCAATAACGCATCAATTTCCTCTTGTGATAAAGTTTCATTATCTGGAGGCATATTTTCACCACCTTTTAATAAGCTGACGTAATTACTACTATATCTATTATAACCTGAATTACTCCAAATTTCTCTTTTTCACCAACAAACCCTGTTATTTCATTAATTGCATTTTTTATCTGATTTTTTAATATTTCTCTACCTTCAACTGTTGTTAAATCTTCACGCGTTTTGGTAATAAATATCAAACCTATTGCTTCTAATATTTCAACATTATATTGTGCAACTGCTGCTCTACATTCATCACTACCAACTTTTAACTGCAAAGCGTTAACAATAGCTATCTCATTTCCACCTTTAAGCATAAATTGTCTCTGATGCCCTTCTCTAATAACTTCCGCCAAACCAATTTGAGGAGCCTTTTGAACCCCCTGTGCCTGTTGTTGCGCCTGTTGTTGCGCCTGTTGAACTATATTTTTACCAAGAATATTTATCAGAAAAAATGCTCCTCCCACGGATAATATAACAGAAACCACTACAGCTATTAGTAATAATAATATAATATTCGGTCCTTTCTTCTCCTCTTTTTCTTCTTGAATTTCTTCTTCAGCCATTGATATTCCACCTCACTATCTCAAACGCTGTCTTAATATTAGTAAATCTATTCTCCTATATTTTCTTCTTAGAGTTTCCAGATCTTTTTTATATTTCTCATCTAAATTTTTTTCTTTCAATTTCATATCTGCAATATTCACCTTTCCCTGCTCAAAATCTTCTTTTAATTTTAATTTTTGAGCTTCAATATTTGATTTTAGATTTTGTATATCTTTTTTAATCTCTTTATCCCCAACAGCTATAGGATAAAATCTTTCAGGATTATAATAATATTCAGGATCAAATTTTCCTTCTCTTACTTCAGCCAATCTTTCCATAGTACGTTTCTGTTTCATTTCATCTGCATAAAACCTTGCAACACTCGCTGCCCTAGCAGCTCCTAAGTGCCAGTTTGAAGGATATATTGATGTATCGGCTGGAGGCCTATCATCAGTAAAACCATATATTTCAATCGCATTATTTGAGTGCTCTATAAGAATTATACCCAATTTATATAACAATTCTTTTGCATCTGCTGTTAATCTGGCACTTCCAGGTTCAAAAAAAGCCATATCCTGCATCTTGATAATAGTTCCTTTATCATTCTCTTCAATCGTTATTCTTCCTTTATATTTTGGATTATCCTGAAGTCTAAAAAGTTCAACTCTTATACCTGGATTAGAAGTAATCAAACTTTCTTCTGATAAACTTCTTCCACCTGTTAATACACTTGGCGGAGTTCCACTAAATGGACTTCTAAAGCTTACTGCTGCCTGTTGGAATTTACCAGGTGATATTGATGACATTGAAAACAACATAACGAAAAATGTCATTAACAATGAATTTAAATCACTAAATGTAGCCAACCAAGCTGCTGGTGGTGGTGGGCCTTCATCTTTTTTACATTTATTAGCCATTTAAATCACCCTTCTTTTTCTGATTCATATTTCTTTTTATCATCAGGACTTAAAAATGCTTTTAATTTTTCTTCCATTAACCTTGGATTTTCTCCTGAAACAATTGATAATATACCTTCTGTTATCATTCGTAACATGTTTACCTGCGCTTTTGTTCTTCTTCCAATTTTCTCAGCTATTGGCAATGAAAAAATATTTGCAACTAAAGCGCCATACAATGTTGTTATCAAAGCAATCGCCATTTTAGGACCAATCGTCGTAGGGTCATTTAATGTTTTTAACATCAAAACCAAACCTATCAAGGTTCCAATCATCCCAAAGGCCGGTGCTAATGATCCCCACGTATTCAATACACCTGACCACTTTCCTTCTTCTTCTTCAAAAAGTTCCATTTTTATTTCAAGTATCTTTCTTATCTCTTCAGGATCTGTTCCATCTACTGCTGCCCTTAAACCATCTTTCATAAATTCATTCTCCAAATTTTCAAGATCTGCTTCTAAAGATATTAATCCTTCTCTACGTGCTTTTTCTGCAAATGAATATAACGTTTTCAATGTCTCCACTGTATCTATTGTAGGTTCTTTAATACCTTTTATTATAGCCTGAAAAAACTTAAAAGACACATCTTTTGGATTTGCTATAAACATACCCCCAATTGATCCAACAACTGTAATAAAAAACGATGGCATGTCAATTAACGATCCAAAATCAGAAATTGCCCCTAATACTATAGCTGCCATTGCTAACCCAAGTCCAGCTAATGTTGATATATCCATCTAATCACCTCTTTTAAACCCAAGAGAAAATATTTTACTTCTAAACTCTATTATTTCCTGAATAATTTCTTCTACAGATTCTTTTACAACATATATATGACCATTATTTAGAATAATAGTTGTATCAGGTCTTGCCTCTATTTTCTCAATCATATCTGGATTTATAAAAAATTCCTTACCTCCAAGATTAGTTACTTTTATCATTTAAATCACCATTATCTCTTTAAATTTACTAATTCAGTAAGTATTTGATCTGATGTTGTAATTACTCTTGCTGATGCCTGAAACCCTCTTTGAGCTGTAATCATTTTTGTAAATTCTTCTGAAAGGTCTACATTTGACATTTCCAGAGCACCTGATACCAATGTTCCTGCACCTTCTTCACCAAAAGAACCTATTTTTGCTAGCCCACTATTTTCACTTTGTGCGAACATTGAGTTTCCCATATCAATCAATCCACCAGGATTTGTAAATTTAGCTACAGCTACTTGAGCAATTAAATCAGATTTCCCATTAGAAAACATTCCCAATACTTCACCAAGATCGTTAATTGTAAAATTTTGTAATACTCCTTTTGCATTCCCATCTTGATCAGCAACATTTACTGAATTTGGTGCTGCAAACTGAGTTAAATCATACATATTCAAATTCACTTTTACGGGTCCAGCTGCCGCGACTGAAGATGGAGCTACTCTTTCATTTGGAGATTCACCAGTACTTGCTGGATCAAACCAAAACCCTATAGAACCATTATCACTATCTGACGTATCATAATCAACATATCCCACTGAATCTAATCTCCATCTTGAAGTTAAATATTGACCTTTACCATCAAAAGCAACAACTCCTTCAGCTGGATCTGATGTAGTCGTACCATCTTCCGTTATTTTGTATAATGGTTGTCCATCCACAGTTTCAGCTTTCCAATACCAGGTATTATCAGAAATTTTTGAATATTTTATATTAATATCATAATCATTTCCCAAAGAATCATATACTTTCGTTGATATTACTACATTTGGATTTTCATATTCTGCTATTTTATAATTTTGCGAATTTTCTGTATCAATTAATCTCAATTCACCAGAAACAGGTGTTTGAATAATTTTTTTAGCTGCAACATATCGAACAGTTCCAGCTTCAGATGTTTCACCACTGGTATTGGTAGTCGTTGATACAAACGTATCTGTAGCATTTGCTTCAATAACAGAAAGTCCAGAAATTGTATATTTGCCATCTGCAGATTTCCATCCACTTTCCATTTTTGAATTAAATTCTTCTACAGTGTCTGCAGATCCACTATCTCCATCCGCATCACTGAAAGTCACTGTTTTTAATGTTCCACTCTCTTCAACCTTTAATGTTATTGTAACATTACCTGTTGCATCTACACTAAAAGATATATCTCTCGGATCATAAAACACTTCATTATTCTGACTATCCTTTAATGAGATACCACCTAAAAATTTCACATTTCTTTGATTAGTTCCATCTGTTAATTGTAATCTATTATCTTCATCCTGATATTTTGGAATTAGCTCTCCTTTAGTATCTGTCATATAAATTCCATCTAATCCCCATTCAGTTTTATCATCAGAACCAGATTGATACATTTCAATCGACAATGCATTAGCCTGACCTACAGGTAATAAGGCTACAGATTCAGAAACTCCTGAGTCTAATATTAGATTTTTTAAAGTTATTTCATTTCCTGTTCCATCATCTAATGTTACTCCCTGTGCAAATAATCTATTTAAATCATAAAAAGTACCATCTGTAGTAATTGTGCCGGTATATGTAGTTCCTCCACTATCAGAAACCTGAACTGTTACTTTATTCGGATTTGTTGCATCTCTATAAATTAATATATCTGGTCTATCTGATGAATCTATAGCTCCACTACCATCATCATCATCTTGTGACAATAAGGTTACCGGTGCGCCATTACTATCTGAAACCGATATATCTCCATACGCTCTTAATGGCCAATCAATACCATTTTTACCAAGATCAATTCTTGAACCTGCTGGGAATGATGAATTAAAATCATTTGTTGCATTAGCTCTAACAACATGTCCAGGATAATTTGACCATCGCAGAACATTTCCAACCTCATCAAGTTCTACTTCACCATAATTACTTCCACCAAGCAATTCGTAGTTTTTATCTGGATCTACTGTTTCAGCATGCCATCTATATACTATTCTATCTTTATATTGCTCTGACATTATTCTTTCAAAAGTAAATTTTACAGGTACCACATCTCCAGATGATGATTTTATTGTCATTGTAGTCTCTTTTATACCAACATCGGAATTTAAATTATCAGCTAAATTTAAAAACGTTGTTTCTCTTGCTTCCATAACTAAATTTGGTGAAATTGTAATATCCTGTATGGGTTCATTTGAATCTATATATCTTTTTCCGGTATCTGTTACCTTAGCATTCCAACCCTGTAATTTCATTCCACTGGAAGGATTAACAAAATGTCCTTCTGAATCTAATGTGAAATTTCCTGCGCGCGAAAAATATTTTGAAAGACCATCCGATAAAACAAAAAACCTTCGCCTTTTATTGCCATATCTGTTTTGTTTCCAGTATTTTGTAATGAACCCTGGGTCATTATTTTATCTATTGAAGCTATTTTTGAGCCAAGACCAACCTGTATAGCATTTACTCCACCAAATTGTCCACTCGCTCCTCTTGATTCAGCTAAAGTTTGTGACAATGTATTTTGAAAAGTAACCCGGGATGTTTTATATCCAATGGTATTTACATTTGAAATATTGTTGCCTATTACGTCTAATTGTGTCTGGAAATTTTTTAGTCCGCTTTGGCCACTGAACATTGCTCTTAACATATTAATCTCCTCCCAATATATTATTTATATTTCTGATATTTCAATAATATTTTCAGTACTGTATTTTTGACCATTTACAAGAACATAAAATTGATTGTCGTTAAATTGAACTGCATCTACTTTTCCACCATCCAATCCTCCTATTTTTTCTTTTTTGCCATTTTTATATGTATATACTTCATATCTATATTCTCCATCCGGTAATCCAACACCATTCGTTCCTCTTCCATCCCAATTGAATGTTTTCATCCCTTCTTCCTGTATTCCTAAATCTTTTGTATATACTAAATTATCTTTATTATCATAAATATCCACATATACTTTGGTAGGTTCTTCCAAATTATAGATTATTGCATCAGAAAAACCTCCTGTTAAATTTATTTTGTTATTTTCCACTACTACATTTTTCCCAATTAAGTTAGAAGCCTGAACTTTAAATAAATTCATTTGAGATGAAACCATTTTTTGGAAAGACTTACTCATATTCATAATTTGTTCTGTCGAAGATAATTGTGACATTTGAGCTATAAATTCCTTATCATCCATGGTATTTGTTGGATCCTGATATTTCAATTGGGTCATTAAAATTTTTAAAAAAGCATCTTTGTCCAAATCTTTTTTAGGTTCACTATCCTTTTTTTGTAGCGAATTTGTAAAATATTTTGTATTATTTATTCCATTAATCATATTCTTCACCTCTTAAAAGTTCCCAAAATTGGTTTCTCTTATTTTTTCTCTTTTCTTTTTCTTTTGATGTGTTTTCTTTTGAATATTCAGATTCATTTTCTTGATTTTTTTCATCTTCATGATAATTTTCATTTGAATCATTAAATTCTGTTTTTATAGCAATTTCCACTTTTTCATATTTTTCTTTTAAATTGACTATTAATGGTTCCATTCTTCTTTCTATTTCTTCTTTATTTTTACTATTTTCTAAATTAAATTCTATTTTTAAATTTTTTTGCGATTTAACAATCGTTATTTCTAAATTTCCTAAATCCGGAGGATTAATTTTTACAACTGTTCTTTCAAAATATTTTGGAATATTTTGAATTTTTTCTGTAGTTTCGTATATTCTATTTAATAATTCATTTGCAGAAATTTGTTTTGTCTCATAAATTTCTTTAAAATTAGTGTTGCTTGGTTTTATCGTTGGATGCAAAAAATAGATATTATTACTAATTATTTTTTTTGCACTTTTTTTAGTAAATACTTCTTGATTCTTGTTAACTAAAAAATCCTTATTTTTAATTTGATTATTCTTATTGATTTTATAAACTATAGAATCTACATATTTAAACACTTTGCCCACATTTACTTGAGAATCTTTTTTATTGAGTATGATAAAAGTATTTTTAGTTATCATTTTCTTTATTTTTTGTGTATTCGACATTATATTTTTCGATAAATGTACTGCTTTTTCCTTCAATTGATTATTTGATATTTTTTTTGAGATTATTAAATCTACTTTTTTATCAGAGTACAACAATTTTGATTGATTATTACTTCTTTCAAAATTTCTTATTTTATTTTCAAATATAGTTTTAATATCTTTCGTAATCAAATTAATATTACTTCTATCTTTGATTTCTTTGTTTAATTTAAATAATTTAAATTTTGTTTTTTTATCATTATTAATATAGGCTATTATTCCTGTTTTAAATTTTATTTTTATTATATCTTTACCAATATTTTTACTAATAATGATTTTTCCTTTTTCAACTACTTTATTATGCTTTGTAAGAAAAATATCTTTCTTTATAATGTTCATATATGTAGAATATTCAGGGTTCTCGTAAGTAATATCTTTGGACTTTTTAAAATTTTTAACTGTAATTTTAATAACTTTTTTTTCAATTCTTTTACTTCTTTTTTATCTCTTCTGGTAATTTGTCTTCTTCTTTTATTATTTCTTTTATTATTTCATTTATCTTCTTATTTATTCCTTCTGTTTTTTGCATTTCTTTTTCATTACTCTTTATTTTTACTATTGGTTCTTTTACTAATAATTCCCTGTTATTTGTTCTTATTTCTTCTTTTCCTTTTGCCTTTAACATTATTCTTCTTAATTCTTTTACTTCTTTTTTATCTCTTCTGGCAGTTTATCTTCCTCTTTTATTATTTCTTTTATTATTTCATTTATCTTCTTATTTATTTCTTCTGTCCTTTGCATTTCTTTTCATTACTCTTCATTTTTATCATTGGTTCTTTTATCAATGATTCCCTGTTATTTGTTCTTATTTCTTCTTTCCCTTTATTCTTTGCTCTTAACATTATTCCTTTTAATTCTTTTACTTCTTTTTTATCTCTTCTGGCAGTTTATCTTCCTCTTTTATTATTTCTTTTATTATTTCATTTATCTTCTTATTTATTTCTTCTGTTTTTTGCATTTCTTTTTCATTACTCTTTATTTTTACTATTGGTTCTTTTACTAATAATTCCCTGTTATTTGTTCTTATTTCTTCTTTTCCTTTTGCCTTTAACATTATTCTTCTTAATTCTTTTACTTCTTTTTTTATCTCTTCTGGCAGTTTATCTTCCTCTTTTATTATTTCTTTTATTATTTCTTTTATTATTTCATTTATCTTCCTATTTATTTCTTCTGTATCTTGCATTTCTTTTTCATTACTCTTCATTTTTATTATTGGTTTTTTTACCAATGATTCCATATTGTTTGATTTTATTTCTTCTTTTCCTTTTGCCTTTAACATTATTCTTCTTAATTCTTTTACTTCTTTTTTTATCTCTTCTGGCAGTTTATCTTCCTCTTTTATTATTTCTTTTATTATTTCATTTATCTTCCTATTTATTTCTTCTGTATCTTGCATTTCTTTTTCATTACTCTTCATTTTTATTATTGGTTTTTTTACCAATGATTCCATATTGTTTGATTTTATTTCTTCTTTCCTTTTATTTTTTGCTCTTAACATTATTCCTTTTAACTCTTTTACTTCTTTTTTTACCCTTCTGGCAGTTTATCTTCCTCTTTTATTATTTCTTTTATTATTTCATTTATCTTCTTATTTATTTCTTCTGTTTTTTGCATTTCTTTTTCATTACTCTTCACTTTTACTATTGGTTCTTTTACTAATAATTCCCTGTTATTTGTTCTTATTTCTTCTTTTCCTTTTGCCTTTAACATTATTCTTCTTAATTCTTTTACTTCTTTTTTTATCTCTTCTGGCAGTTTATCTTCCTCTTTTATTATTTCTTTTATTATTTCATTTATCTTCCTATTTATTTCTTCTGTATCTTGCATTTCTTTTTCATTACTCTTCATTTTTATTATTGGTTCTTTTACCAATAATTCCCTGTTATTTGTTCTTATTTCTTCTTTTCCTTTTGCCTTTAGCATTATTCTTTTTAATTCTTTTACTTCTTTTTTTATCTCTTCTGGTAATTTGTCTTCCTCTTTTATTATTTCTTTTATTATTTCATTTATCTTCTTATTTATTTCTTCTGTCTCTTGCATTTCTTTTTCATTATTCTTTATTTTTACTATTGGTTCTTTTACCAATGATTCCCTGTTATTTGTTCTTATTTCTTCTTTTCCTTTTCCTTTTGCCTTTAACATTATTCTTCTTAATTCTTTTACTTCTTTTTTATCTCTTCTGGCAGTTTATCTTCCTCTTTTATTATTTCTTTTATTATTTCATTTATCTTCTTATTTATTTCTTCTGTTTTTTGCATTTCTTTTTCATTACTCTTTATTTTTACTATTGGTTCTTTTACTAATAATTCCCTGTTATTTGTTCTTATTTCTTCTTTTCCTTTTGCCTTTAACATTATTCTTCTTAATTCTTTTACTTCTTTTTTTATCTCTTCTGGCAGTTTATCTTCCTCTTTTATTATTTCTTTCAATAACTTTATTTCTTTTTCAATACTTTCAGCTTGACCTTTGTCTAAAATATCAAAATTATCCGAAAAATCTTTTTCGGATTGAATAAACTTGACATTTTTAATTTTTAAGAATTTTAAATTTTTACTTTTTAATTGGAAAGAGTTTTTAGAAAGTTTAAGAGATTTACCAAGATAAACTTTTTTTATATTTTTATCAGAAGAGAAATGGAAGCGAATATTTTTGACTTTTAATGTAAGTTTTTTCAATCGCTTTTGTCCAAGTGGTAAATTTATATTATCATTTTTTATAAATATATTATTATCAAAATATTTATTAAAACTATTGTTTTTAAAATTTTTTTCTGTTTTTTCAATTTCAAAAAATTTTTTGTATTTTCCATTAAACAAACCAGTTACTACTTTAGTAGTCATTTTTCCCCTCCTATTTACTTTTCACCTCCCCTATTTTTGAAATAACATTAGCTGCTTTTGTTGGGTTAATTTGAGCTAATGCCTGAATTATTTCAGCTGCTGTATCTGAAGGAAGTATGAGCAATGCATTAACTATTAAATCAATACTAACCTCATCCCTTGAAAGTGCTACTGCTATTTGTGCTGGTGTTGAGGAGGCAAACCATTCTGCGAGTTTATTTATTCTATATTTATAATCTTCAAAAACTTTTTTTTCTTCTTCAAAAGCTTTTTTTTCTGCATTGAATTTTTCTTTTTCTAATTCCAATTGCTTTGATTCATCCTTTATTTGAGAAGAGATCTTTTTTAATTCCTCTAATTGACTATTAATTTGTTTAGATTTCAACTCTAATTCATTTAATCTTTCTTCAATTAATTTTTCTTGTATAGCATATGCATTTCCTACATCAAGATATTCATATTTCACTTTATCTTTTAACGCAGGAACTTTCTGTAACATATACGCAACAAAACTTTTCCAATCTTTTTCAACGCTAAGATTGAGAATTTTTATTCTTTTAAATTCAAAGTTTACATATACTAAAGCAATTATTATCAATGTTATAAATATAGACCAGAAAAATAAGGAGATTAACCTTTTTAATCTTCCAGGCTTTTTTTCTTTTTTGTCTTTTGCCATATATTCCACTCCTTTTTTAATTTTCATTCAACTTATAGTATATCAAATTTTTAAACTTTTTTAAATACCAAATAAAAGAAAAAGGCTTTTCGAATGAAAAGCCTTCAAAATTTCAGCAAAAAATATGAAAAAATAATATGGATAAATCACAAATAACTTTTAAAACAAAAGATTTAGAATACAGGTCCAAAACCAAAAGTCCATTTAAATTTATTCTGAGTGTCAAACACACCTTCAAATCTTATAGGTCCAATCATTGGTACAGTCAATTTTATCCCAAAGCCATATGACCATAAATAATTTTTCATCAAATCTGAATCACTTGCATTACCAATATCAAAAAAAGCATAAAGATCTACTGGTACATTTTCTTTATTTATTTGATATTGGATTTCAGTATTATTTAAAATCATCATATTACCAGTTCTTACTGAGAAATCATACCCTCTAATAGTATACATTCCACCTAAATAAAAATCATACAAATCCGCATCATCTATTACATAACCTGTTTTAAATCTATTCGCAACTGTAAATTTATAATACGTATAAAAAATCTTGTTTTCTAAATATCCACCATAATAATATTCATTTTTATTTAATGCATTTAAACCACCAAACAGTTGTACTGTATTGTATAATCCATTATATGGTCTAAATGGATAATCTAATCTTGAATATGTATATCCTACACCACTACTAATTTCTTTTTTTGGGTTATATGTTTCTGGATTATATTTCGTTTCAGAATAACTGAAATTCATATTTAGATTATTGAAATCATTTATATTATAATTAGGAGAAATCGAAAAAGATATTTTATTTGAAACCGTCGCTACCCCACTAATGTTTTCTTGTGGAATTCCTACGTTTTCATCGTATAATCCATAACTTAATTTTGTATTAAATGAAAATTTTGAACCAAATAAATTTTTAATTCCATATCCTCCATTAAATACATACGTTTTAGACAATGGGTTAATATTAGTGGATAAATTAAATGATTGGCCATATCCCCATGGATTTGCCCATTGCAATTCCAATTGTCCAAGAAATCCCATAAACCACGGTTCATTTTCAGGAATTGTATAGGTTACTCCTCCTATAAATTTACCAGGTTTATTTTTTTCTGTTATATCAATTTTGAAATCCAATTTATCTCCTTTTTGATTAAACGGATATATATTTACTTTTTCAAAAAAACCTGTTCCTGATAATGCATAATAAGTATCCTGAATATCTTTTGTTCTTATCACATTACCAGATATTAATTTTATAGATGGTTTTATTAGATAATCTTTGGTCTTTTGTTCTGGAGAAAAACTTATGGTTATATTTCCAACCTTATATTCAGTTATTTGATATGTTAGTATATTTGAATCATACGAAACATCAATCTCTACAAATGGATATCCAAGATTTGTATAATATTCTTTTAACGATTTTACACTGTTTAAAACATCGATATTTGTAATAGTTGTATCTTTTGTTATATTTGACTGTTTTAATTTATCCAAAATTTCAAAATTCTTTATACTTTCATTTCCTTTTATTTTGATTTCTTTTATAATTGAAGATTTTTTAATAATTTTTCTTAAATTACCACTTAAAATAAGAACCAGATCTCCACCAGGAGTTTTATCAATATTAATTGGTTTTATAGAAATTTGTGTATCTTTTGAAAAATATGGAAGTTGCTGTAGAGACTGGAAAATTTTTTGAATATCCTCAACTTTTGGATATGTATCTTTTACATCAGATCTAAATAAGAAAAATTTATTTTCCCAATCTTTTCTAAAATCAAATCCAAAAATTTTCTTTAGTTCAGATTTATCAAGTTTTTTTATTTCATCATCTAACTCAATATCCCATAAGTCATATTCCTTTATTATATATACCAATGTATTTTTATCTGTTATTTCATTATTAATTTTTGTAGATTCAAAGGTCAACTCATTTGAACTTAATTTTATATTGCTAAAAACCTCTATATACATATATCCATTTTCATTATAATATTTTTTTATCTCATCCAATCCTCTTTTGTATTCATTAATATTTAAAGGTTTCCCTTTTTCAGTATATACTTCTGTTGCTATTTTTGAAAGATCTACTAAATTATCTCCTAAAACTTTAAATTTCACTTTTTTTACTATTGGATTTAATTTAAATATGAATTTCAATTCTTTGCTTTCTTCAGAGTAATTATAAGATATTGATGAAAAATACGGATAATTTTTTTGAATATTGTCTATTGCTAATTTTATGTCAATTTCACCAACAATAGAATTATTTTTTATATCATACTTTGATAATACATTTCTCAAATCATTTTCAATAAAAGAGACATTCCCTTCAAAAATTATTTTTTCAACATCCATTAATGCAAAAATATTGATAAACATACCTATCAATATAACCAGTAAAATCTTTTTTTTCATCACAAAACCTCCCTAATTTGTTTTTCTAAATTTTCTATGTAATTTCTTATTAAAATCAAATTTTCTGGATCAGTCAAATTAAAATTATTTTTTAAAAATTCTGTCTCAATTGTATATCCTTCTTTTTTAAAAAATCTCGTAATTTTCCATGAAAAAGATTGACTCATATTTATAAGATGTAGCATTATTTGAGAAATATTGCCAATTGGTTGACAATCTATATTTTTTAAATTAAAGGAAGCAATAACAGTTGTTCCTTTATTTTTTTCAGAAAATATTTTAAATTCTCCTTTTGTTCTTTCAACAGAATATTTTAAAAAAGGTAACCCAAGTCCAAACCTTTTTTTTCTTTCTTTTTTAGTGGAAAAAAATGGATCCAAAATCCTTTCTAATTTTTCTTTATCTATCCCCCTACCATTATCCGAAACAACAAATTTAAAGATTTTTTCTGTTTCTATTATCACCAAATATCCTTTATCTCCACCTGATTTTATAGCATTCTCACATATATCCAATATATGATCACCAATCGTTCTTAATGTTGCCAAAGTGGCATCACCTTTCTTTCCATTATGGATTTTTTAAACTCTTCAAAAGTTCTGGCATTAGTTTCTATTTTAACCGAAGGGATTAATTGTTCTGGGAAATGCGCATCTGAATTAAATATAAAATTTTTAAATCCCAGCTTTTTAGCTCTTTCTAATTCTTTTTTATTTTTTATTTCAACAGCATCTAATACCAAATTTTCAGGTGGAAAACCTAAATTAGTAATTAATCCATTAAATCTAAAAATATGTGCCGGAATAAAAAGAGAATTGTATTCTTTTGAAATGTTATATATTTCATCTATAGAAAATTTTGAAGAACTTCCTAAGAATGGTGTCTCATATATTTTTTTAAAATTACCATTTTTATCACATAATATCTGATATCCTAATTTATCTGGATCATATTCTCTCATTGTAAGACTATTCTCAATAATCTCACCAAATTCTTCTGCATCTTTTATTTTTTCAAAATATACAAGTATATGAACCTCTTCTTTTGAGGTTACTTCTATACCTGGTATAACCTTAACATCTATACTTTTTAAAAGTTCCGAATAAACACCTATATGTTTTGTTGTATTATGATCCGTTATTGATATCCAATTTAATCCTTCAAGATATTCCAAAAATATATCCGGTGTCATTGTAATATCCGCACATGGGGAAAGTACTGTATGTATATGAAAATTGGCATAAAATACTGGCATTTTATTCCTCAATCAATTTAGTATATATTATACCTGCTGCTTTAAATATATTGCATCTACTTTTTAACAAATTAATATTATTTTCTTTCGCTTTTTTTATTGTTTCACTCTCAAATTCAAATCCTTCTGGTATGATTATCGTATTTATTTCGACAATAGAGGCTACAGCTATGATATTCGGATGCGTTTGATGCGTAAGCCATACAGATTCACCTGGTGCATTTCTCATAATTTCACTAAGTAAATCACCAATATATCCATTTTTTATATTTATCGCATCATCAACAATATACACTTTTTCAAAATTCTTATCTTTTATTAATTCTGATATTTTCAATATGATCACCTCAAATAATATAAATTATTTATAAAACAACATTTCTATTATTACTCCTTTTCCAACTTCAGAAATTATCGTCATTTTATCAGAAAATCTTTTCATATTCGGTAATCCCATTCCAGCACCAAATCCCTGAGATCTAACTTCCTCAGATGCAGTTGAGAAACCTTCCTGCATAGCCATTTCAACATTTTCTATACCTTTTCCATAATCTTTTATTAATAATCTTATACTATCCTCAAAATCCCAACAAAAAATTTTTCCATAAGATTCTGAGTGGATGACTACATTTGCCTCAGCTTCATATGTAGAAATAGAAACTTTCCTTATTAATTTTTCATCAATTCCTTTTTTCTTTAAAAAACTTTTAAGTTTTGTAGCTCCTGTTCCTATTCTTTGTATTTCTGTATAATCTATATCAAAGTCGAAAGAAATTTTTTTGTTATCAAGTAATTCTCCAGTAAGTCTTGATGTATATTCTTCCCGCTCAAGAATTTTTTTTCTTCTATCATCATGAATATACATTGTACCAAGTTTTTCAAATAACCATGATATAACATCATACTTTGTAATTATTCCTATAACTTTATTTTCATTATTGATAACAGGATATCTCCCAAATTTATATTTTTGCGAAATACTCATAAAATCAGATAATGTATTTTCTTCATATAATATTTTAACGTCTTTTGTCATCCATCTCTCAACTGAATCTTCTAATTTTCCATTTTCAAGTACTTTAATAATATCTTCTATGCTAATAATACCTGTTAATTTTAATCCTCTTTTTACTACTGGTAAACCAGAAATTTTTTTTATCTTCATTATATTTTTCACTTGTTTAATAGAAGTTTCAGGAGTAACAACTATAGCTGGTGAAGTCATAATCTCTCCTATTCTTATATTGGAAAAAAACTGTGATATTTTCTCCAATAACTTATTACTCTCAGGTGTCATATCTATTCTCCTTATCGGTTTCCATCGCATCTTTTATTCCATATTGATATAGTTTGGCACATGTATAATACATAGAAAAATCTGTTGTTAAAATAGGGATTTCACATTCTTCAATAATTTCCAAAAAATTCTTGGGAATAGTTTTTCCACGAACAAATAAAATAGCGCTTGCTTCTATTACAGAGGCCGTTGTAAGTGTTTGTGGTGTAGCTAATCCTGTTATTAAAAGCATATTTGGTTTTGAAAAAGCTAAAAAATCACTCATTAAATCAGATGCCCCAGCATATTCAATTTCTATATTTTCTAAACTTTTAGCTTTATGTAGAATTCGGGCATTTAATTCTTTTACAAGATTTGATAATTTCATTTTAATAAATCCCCTCTATATTCAAAATTCATAAACGCTTCATATGTCCATGGTAATTTTTCTTTAAATACTTCAGCTAATGCAACCGCATATTGTTGTATCTCCCACTGTGCATGAGAATCTGCTCTTAAATTTAAGAAATTCATTAAAGATCTGGTATTTACAGTCCAGTAAAATTGTGTATATTGCCCCACTGGCAATATCATCCTTGCCATTTCTCTTGCAACACCCATTTCCAACAATTTATTATAAGTTTCAAATAAATAATCATATGTATAATTTATAATATTTATTGCTTTATTTTGCATATGTTCATCATTTGTTTTTATTGACCCCTGTTTATTAACTGTATCCTGAATTCTTATATGATCAGGAATATAAAATTCTTCAGCATACTTTGTTGTATATCTCCTTGAAATTTCATTATAACTACCAATCCTGTGCCTCATCCATTGACGAGCTATAAATATTGGTGTTTTTACATGAAATGTAAATACCTGATGTTCAAAGGGACTATGATGCTTGTGTTTCATTAAATAATATATCAACTTTTTGTCCTTATCATCATTTGATATTTCTTTCCCATATGAAACTCTTGCTGCTTTTACTGCCGTTCGATCGTTACCTAACATATCTACTAATTTGATAAATCCTTTATCTAAAACTTTTTTTCAATCATCATTATCACCTTCTTCGTCGCCTTTTAAGAGAAGTTCTTTTTCCTTTTTCTTTTTTCTTTTTTCATAATAAATCAAAATACCTAATGAACCAACTACAAACAGAATTATTGGCAACACATAATTTATCATTACCTCTATTTTTACTTCTGTTCTTAGTTCTTTAAGTGCTTTTAAGGCTTCTTCTGAAATATTAGGATTTATTGATATGGCTTTATTCAAAGCAATCCTTGCTAATGTTTTATATTTATTTTTATCTACATTTAGCATTGACAATGCCCATTTCGATAATATTCTTGCATTTTCAGAATTGTATTTCAACGATTGTTGATAATAATTCATTTTCTGTATGTTTGTATCCGCATAATCTCCCAGTAATTCATAACTAAGCTGTAAAACTTTTGTATTTTTTGTATTTGGAATTATCTTATTTATTATTATTTCTTTTGCAAAATCCTTTTCATCAGTTTCAAAAAAATGTTTGGCGATTAATAACAATATATTTTCTTTAGTTTCTGGCTCTCTTACATATATTTTGGAAATTTCTTCAAAAACATTTTTATCTTTTTATCCTTATTCAATTGAGTAGAAATTTTTAAATATATTTCTATTATTTTTTTATTTTCCGGGAACTCTAAGACTCCTTTCTTTACTATTGTATAAGCTTCTTCTTTATTACCATAAATATTAGACTTAAAAAGAAAATTAGCTTTATAATACACAATAAATGGGTATCCCCCATTATTTTTTTTATTGATTCAATTTCATTTAATATCTTTTTTGCTAATTTTGGATCTCCCGTTATTAACCATTGTTTATAATTAAATTCTAAAAGCAATATATTTATTAATTGGAAATTGGGATATTTACTATTTAATTCTTCTAACTTTTTTATTGGATCTATTGTTGTTTGTGGATTTATTGTACTCATCACATCAAAAATCTGTTTTTCCTCAAATTTTAAAAGTTCATTATATTTTGCTCTTAATTCATTCGCAGCTTTTAAATATCCACTATACCCAGTTTCAAAGTATTTCTTTAAGTATCCAAAAATTTTTATATTTATTTTATTTGAGTTAATCATCTCATCTATGTCAAAATTTCTTACGTAAAAATCTGTAATATCATCACCAAACGATAATATGGTTAAAAATATTATTAATACTATATAAATGTATTTTTTCATATCTTTCCCTATTCCCCCTGTACATAAGCATAAAGTTTTATTTCGTCATTTATATTCATTATCTGAACACTGCTTATCTCTTTTTCAGGCATTAGTAACTTATTATTAACTCTCACTGACACACCTGGATATAGCATTTTCCTGGCAATTACTATTCCTTCACTTTTAGATTCTTCAATCATTTTTCTTAATTGAATAATTTTTTTCTTGTTTTCTTCAAGCCTAGATTTAATAGTGGTAGCTTTGTCAATTAGCTTTTTTAAATATAAAACTTTTTCATTTTTTACCCTCATTTGTTTTACTTTTTTTAATAATGAATTAATTTGTGGTGTGATCGCTCTTAATTCTGCTGTATCCTTTTTGGTAACTTCTATTAAATTTTTATATTCTTCATATAACTTTGGATCAACCCCACTTCTATTTCTGTATTTACACCCATGGGTGTTCCAATATAATAAGCATCTACCTTTTTCAACGCTTTTATTTTTCCGCCTACTATTTTGCTATTATATCCATCTAAAATTACTTCTTTCGCAGAAAGAACATTACAATTAATCATTGATTTATCTATTGAAATTGTTTCTTCTGCTTCTAATATAGCATTTTCAGCAAATCTTGCGAAAATATTTTTTGCTTTTATATACCCTTTATTTCCACCTTTTATTCCATTTACCTTTACCGTTTGTTTTGAAATTACCTTTGCTAATTCTATTTCTCCATATATTTCAATATCCCTTCCGCTTCCACTATAAAATCTGGACGCACTGACCCTCTAATTAAAACTTTCCCTGGAAACCTGATATTTCCCGTATTAAAATCAACATCACCGTTAATTTCATATACCTCTTCAATACCAATATATATAGTTCCATCAATATCTTTTCTTATTTTTAATTCTCCTGATGCAACTGCTATAATATAGCCTTCTTCATCTTTTTCAACATTTTTTTCTAAAACAATCTTCGCAGGATTTCCAGGAAGTCCTGGAATTTTTTGTCCATATATATCTTTTCCTGGTTTCCCTAACTTTGGCGGATGAATAATACCAATTTTTTCTCCTAACTCTACTGTTATAATATTTTTTGCAAACTCTCTAAAATCTATTTTTTCATTATTTCTTACTTCCTTTTTTTCTTCCAATTTAAACAACTCTACGTAGCCGGGTTCTCCTTTTTCTGGTAAAGTTGCTTCAGCTACAACTATAGACTCATTATAAACAGGATTTAAAGCCAAACTTCTCAATACATCATATTTTATACCATGTTTTATACCAGCTGATTGAAGACTTCTTAATATCTCTCCATCTGTTGGTATTCTTCCATCATATATTAAAGTTATATATGCTTTTAATCTGTCCTCCGTTGTCTTTATTTTAGTTATTGCCATTCTTAGTCCCCAAGTTCTTTTTTAATATCAACAAATTTCCCTCTTCATTAATATCTTTCCACATCATTTCATCAAAAACCTGAGTTATAATGTGAACACCAAGTCCATGATCTTTTATATCATCCAGATCTCTTGATTTTACTTTTTCTCTATTAATTTTTTCACCAAAATCTCTTATATGCACACTAAAAATATTTTTTTCTATCTCAAATTTTATTAAAATTTTTTTATTCTCATCAAATTTATATGTATGTTCTATAACATTTGCAATAGCCTCATTTAAAGCAAGTTCCATAAAAAATATTTGTTCTTCATTATCATAATCGTTTAATCTTAAGAAGTATTTCATTGCTTCCCTTAAGATTTTAATATATTTTGTTTTACTCAGTATTTCTAATTCTATTATTTCCATAATATCCCCCTAAACAACAATAAATTTCGATTTCCAATTTCCAATTTTATTTCTCCCATTTTTTATACCTAAATCTTTTGCTATATCTTTTCGTATTAAAATCATCTTTGGTTTTAAATCTTTCAATATCTCTAATCCATATTTATACAAATATTTTGGATATAAATCCTCTGGTATTTTTAATAAACTTTGATCCATTAAATGTACAAAATCAAAGCTCAATTTCTCGGATAAACTTTTTTTCTTTTTTCAAAGGATCTTTTTCTTAATTCTTCTGCTTCTATTAGTGAAAACTCACAACCACAATATTGTTGTCTATAAATATCATTGGTTTTACAAAATTTTGCTCCTTCTGAAATTGCATTATTGGATCTAAAATTTTCATAATAGAAATCTATATTATATTTTTTACTTAATTCTGAGGCTATTTTTTTTATATCTTCATGGCTTTTTCTCGGACTTGATAATAACGTAGTAGAAAATTTCTTATATTTTCTTTTTTTTGCTTCAATTGCAGCCTTTTCCATTCTAAAATACATACATTTATAACATCTACTCTTTTCATTTTTCACATCAAGATTCTTCATAGCATTCAAAAACTCTTCATGATTATAATTATACTTTATTTCTTCAAAATTCCACATTTTTTTCAATTTCAAAAATGCCTTATATCTTTTTTCATATTCTTTATCCGGATATATATTAGGGTTATAAAAAAAAGTTGTATATTCTATTTTTTTCTCTCTTAACTTTTTATGAGCCAATATCAAATCCGGAGCACAACAAACATGTAAAAATATTTTCAAAATTCCACAACTCCCTTGATTTTATTTATTTGAGAATTGCTAAGTCCTATTTTCTTTAATTCATATAAATTTTCTATCTTTTTATTTTTCTATATGAAATTATTTTATTTGCACTTACAGGACCTATACCTGGTAATTTCAGTAATTCACTATATGTTGCTATATTAATATTGACTTTTTGTTTTCTTTTAAGATATAAGTACTTTGAGATAAATAAAAATATTTCTTTATTTTTGAAATGTTTTTTCACCAATACCAGATATATTTTTCAAATCATCTACAGAAGAAAAACCTATATTTTCGCTATATTTTTTTATTTCTTCGGCTCTTTTAAATCCAATTCCTGGAATTTTAATTAAATCCTCTATTTTGAAATTTGATAAATCTATTTTTTATATTCACTATTTTCTGTTTTGTATTATCTGATATTTTATAGTATACATTAATCCAGCTATAATTAACAAAAGAAAAACAAAAATTATACTATTTCTTTTCATTGTTTTCTGCTCCAATTAATTGAAAACTTTTCAAAAATCTATCCTTTATACTCAAACCTGTTAATTGTAATATCTTTTTTTCATCAATATCTTCCATATATTTTTTTGCTTCGTTTATATCAGCAAATAATCCAGCACATATAGCAAAATAGCTTTTACCACTATTTTGAAATCTTCCCCTATATACGAAAACTGGTAATCCAGCATTTCGCAATGTTAAAGTTGTAAAAAAAGCATCTTCTTCAGTAAGATATAATCTTAACTGAACAGTAAATACTTTTTGTTCTCCGTAGTTTGCGGTCTCAGAATAAAAAGAATATAAATCTGTTGCAATTTTCGTTAAAAAATATCCTTTTCTATGCTCTAATGAATCAATCCCATAAAAAAAGCATCCTTTTTTTTCATCAGAGTTATTCCGCCTATTTCATTATTTTGAAAACTGCTTTTTGATTCTTTTATTAAATAAAATATATCAACTTTTTCTTTTTCAATTATTCCTTTGGGTTTTATGTTAAGAAATTTATCTATTTCACTAAGGTCAAGATTCAATACCTGTTGTGATCCGTTTTTTTCAATATTTTCTGGTTGATTTATCTCTTTTAACTCATTTATCTTAACCTCAAGATTTCTGATTTTATACTTTAAATATAATGTATATGAAGTAACTATAGCCAGAATCATTGGAACTATTATCAATAAAGCCGTTATAAAAATCAAACTCCAATTTTTTTTATTTCTTATCACAAAAATCCACCTCTAAAATATTCCTTCACTTCTTTTAAAATTGTTTTAAGCTCTTCACAAGAAATTTTATATTCTATAAGCTTTCCTGAAGAAGTAAAGAGGACAAATTTATTTGAACAGTAAAATGTTTTAAAATTTATTGTTTCTATCAATTTATAAGAAACGTTAAAATTATCCAATATTTCTTTTTCTATTTTTTCAAATGTTTCAAAATCTAAAAATCCATAATACCATGATATATATAATTCTATTATAAAGCTTATGGCAAAAATTTCAATATAGTTTTTATTGAAACCTGTTTTTTTGTTATAAAACAAAGGAATAATACTTTCTCCTGGAAATATATCGTTTTCATTTTTTAAATAATAAACCCACTGTTTTATTGAATAAAAAACAAAATCCTGTAAATCAATATTTGAAAAATTCATTTTTGAGTAATTCAATGCAAGATTAGCTATTTTAGAATTCAAAATTTTGCCTATTATATATGGAACAATAAACATATTTCTAAACTCTCGCCTGGAAATAGATTCAAAAAATTTCATATCTATAATAATTTGTTGAGGATATCCTTTCTGAATTAAATAGTCTTTTTTCCAATTAAAGTTCAGGTAATACTTTCCTTTTATAGGCAACATAATAGCTGAATTAAGCGTTGTTGGAAAAAATGAATAATTATCTATGCCAATATTTTCAAGCGTATAACCGGAAAAATCTAATACACTATATCCTCCAAATACGTTAACAGAATTTATTTCAATTTCCGATAATTTCAATAATAAAGTCAAATATTTGTCGAGGCTTTTTAAATTTTCATTTCCTATTAGAGGGATAGAATTATTTAATTTCATTCTATTTATCAATTCAACTTTTTTATCAAAAATAATATAGTTATTATATTTTTTCTCGTTAATAAATTTATTGTAGTAATTTTCTCCAACTAATATTTCAACTTTTTTTAAATCACTTATTTCAAAAAATATTTCTTTCAAAACATTCACCTCAAATATTTAATCCCTCAAAAAAATTATCCACTACTTTTTCATTAATTTGTGAATTAAATCCTCCTTCTTGAACTATTAATTTAGGGATATTTAAATACGAGATCATATCGCCAATTTCTTTATAATCATTATCCTTAAGATTAAATGTAGTTGCTAAATCCCTTTCATGAGTATTTGAACCAAATGGTATTATAAGAAAATCCGGATCAAAATCCTCTACTTCTAATAATGCTTTTTCTAATACGCGTAAATAAGTTCGTCCGTTAATTCCATCTTTTAAAGGAAAATTAATATTATATCCTCTACCTTCATTTTCACCAATTTCCCATTCAAACCCAGAAATATAAGGATAATGATTAGATGGATTTCCATGAATGCTAATTGTTAAAACAGTATTGTCTTCATAAAAAATTTCCTGAGTACCATTTCCTGCATAAAAATCCAGATCTAAAATTGCTATATATATGTCTCCATTTTTTTGAAGATATTTTGCAGCTAATGCTGCATTATTAAAGTAAGATCTACCTCCACAATATGTAATTCCTGCATGGTGACCCAGTGGTCTTGAACAGGAATATACCAGCTCTTCACCTTCTAATAGTAAAGATGCACCCGTTAATGAACATTTTGCACTTATCCATGCCATTTCAAATGTATTTTTACCAACAGGTGTTTTGGTGTCCATACACATATCATATCCAAAAACTTTAGGAAAATATTCTTGATTATCTTCCAGAGTATATTGTTTTTCCTTCAGCCAATTTACATAATCTGATGAATGAACAAAATACAAATACGATCTTGGATAATCTTTTGATCCAACTATAATATCTCCATATTTTAATTGTAAAATTTCTTTTATTGTTTCTATTCTCCCTGGTTTATCTATATTTTCTATCATTTCATAACCATTAAGCTCATTTTTAGGTGAATAAAAAACATGCCTTGGATCATATACAACTTTCATAAATTTTCCTCCATTTCGGATATAAGATTAATCCTTCTCTCGTGTCTCCCTCCCTCAAATTCCGTATTCAAAAATGTATCTACTGTCCATTCAGCAAGTTCAAATCCCATAGTTCTACCACCTAAAACCAATACATTTGCGTTATTATGCTGTCTTGCAAGTTCAGCCATTTTTGGATAATATGCAAGTGTTGCTCTAATTCCTTTCACTTTATTAGCAGCAATAGACATTCCTAAACCTGTACCACACATTAATATTCCATATTTTGCTTCTCCTTTTATTACTCTTTCACAAACCTTTTTTGCATATATCGGATAATCAACTCTTTCTTCTACATAAGGACCTTCATCTATAACCTCAATTCCTTTACTTTCTAAATAATTTTTCAAATGTTCTTTCATCTTATATGCTGCATGATCAGAACCAATAACTATTTTCATTTATTATCACCTCTTTTAAATTTATTGTTCCTATAATTATATTTTTTTTATTAAAAATTAGGAGAGTATTTTCAGGATAATCATTCATATTATCTTTTACAATTATATTTTTGTATTCTGATGTACTGATTAATTTAATGCCAGAAATGCTCTTTAAATATATTGGCGTATCATATAATTTTATTTTTGATCAATATACTCACCATCTATTTTTATAATTCCGAAATCTTTTTGATTTAAAACTTTTATACCTCTGAATTTTCCTGATATTTCTATAAAACCTTTTTTTTCCAATGCTTTTAAGTGAGAATGTATAGTTGAAACACTTTTTAAATTAAAATACTCTTTCATTTCTCTCATTGAAGGTGGATAACCTTTTACTCTGATATAAAAATCTATATATTCTAAAATTTTCTTTTGTTTTTCTGTTATTTCTTTCATAATATAATTATGCACCTCTTCAAAAAAACTTTTTAAATATCAAACACAACCTTCAATGAAATAGGATTTTCTTTTTCTATAACTTTCGGATAGGCTATTGCTTTTATTTCTATATTTCCTTTTATTTCTATTATCTCAGAAAAATATATTTTTATGTTTTCATTTATAACTTCAACCTTTGACGGAAAAAAACCTTCGTATATTTTATTTAAAGAATAATTTCCTATATCAAATACAATATCATCGATTTCTTTTTTAGATATATCATATACGTACTCTTTTTTCAAACCTCCAACAACCGGATTAAATATTTTATTTAATGCATCAAACAAATCCTCCATTATATCTTCCAATGCATTGCCAGATAATTCAAACAATATATCCGCTGGATGATTTAATTCTTTACTCATCTTCAACCACCACTGCTGCATCTGCTACTATATCTTCTTTATCTAATCTAATAGCTCTTACTCCAATTGCATATCTACTCAATGTTGATATTGTAGAAACCTCTTCCCTAATTGCTTTACCTAATTTTGTAAATACTATAATATGGCTATCTTCATCAACAGTTAGAGCTTTTACTATATCTCCTATACGCGATGTACCTTTAACACATTTCAATCCTATTCCACCACGATTTTGAAGTCTAAAGTCCTCAAAATTTACTCGTTTGGCATATCCATATTCAGTAATTAATAACATACTTTTCTCTTCATTCACTCTTACTGCATTTACTACATTATCGTTCTCTCTTAATTTTATAGATCTTACCCCAGCAGCAGCTCTTCCCATAACTCTAACATCAGAAACTCTAAATCTTAAACTCATACCTTTTTTACTTATTACCAATACTTCATCATTTTCATCTACTATTAGTGCATCTACAACCATGTCATCTTCTCTAATTGTAATTGCTTTTAAGCCATTTTTTCTAATATTTGTAAATTCACCTAATGATGTTCGCTTTACAACACCATTTTTTGTAAATAACATAATATATTTGTTTTCAATATCCTTTTCATTCTCTATAGGGATAATTGTTTTAATTTTCTCATCATTATCTAAATATAGATATGTACTTATATGTTTGCCTTTTGTTTCTTTCGTACTCTTTTCTATATTATATGCGTGCAGTTCAAAAGCTTTTCCTTTCGAAGTTATAAATAACAATCTTGAAAGACTATTTGTTTGTAAAACCTGAATAATGAAATCATTATCAGATTTTTTTATTGCTTTTGATCCTTTTCCACCTCTATTTTGAACCTTATATTCATCACTTTTCATTGCTTTTATATAACCCCATTGTGTTAATACTATAACGAGGTCTTCTTCTTCGATATTATCCATTTCTTCTATTTTAGAACCTTGATTTGTAATTTTTGTTCTTCTTTCATCACCAAACTTCGCCTTTATTTCTTCTAATTCTTCTTTTATTACTTCAAATAGTCTTTCTTTATTATTCAAAATTTCCATTGCATCCTTAATTTTTTGGGTCAATTCTGCATATTCTTTTTCTAACTTTTTTTCTTCAAGTTTTGATAAATTAATCAATCTCATATCTACTATAGCATTTGCTTGCTCTTTAGTTACATTGATTATCTCCATCAAACTGTTTATTGCTTCTTCTCGACCTTCTGATTGTCTGATTATTTCTATAACTGATTCAATTCCCTCTGAAGCTTTCATTAATCCTTCCACAATGTGAGATCTTTTTCGCGCTTTGTCCAATTCAAACTGTGTTCTTCTTGTTACTACATCAACTCTATGATCAATAAATGCCTGCAGTATTTCTTTTAAATTCATCACTCTGGGTTTTCTTTTATCTATAACTGTCATTTGAACTGCAAAAGATATTTGTAAAGATGTATGTTTTAACAGTTGATTTATTATTCTTTGAGGATTTACATTTTTCTTTAATTCTATTACTACTCTAATACCCTCTTTATCTGATTCATCTCTTATATTTCTTATTCCTACGTCTTTTTTGTTTTCTTTTTGTTTAGTAACATAATTAGCTATTTGGGTTATTAGATCAGATTTAGGAACACCATAAGGTATTTCTTTAATAACTATACTTAATCCATTTTTATTCTCTTCCAAATCATACTTAGCTCTTATATGAAAAGAGCCTCTACCTGTTTTATAAATATCTTTTAACTTATCGCCATCAACAATAATACCACCCGTTGGTAAGTCTGGTCCCTTTATATACTCCATTAAATCATCTGTTGTTGAATCTGGATTATCAATTAATTTTTTTATACCTTCAATTAATTCATTTAAATTATGTGATGGAATATTTGTTGCCATACCAACTGCTATACCATTTACTCCGTTCATTAGTAAATTCGGTATCCTTGTTGGCAAAACAGATGGTTCTTTTAAAGAACCATCAAAATTATCTAATACATCTACCGTATTTTTATCTATATCCATTAGCATATATTCTGCTAATTCATGCATTTTAGCTTCTGTATATCTCATTGCAGCTGGGGATCTCTGTCTATTGAACCAAAATTTCCCTGCCCTATTACTAACGGATATCTCAAACTAAATGGTTGTGCCATTCTCACAAGAGCGTCATAAATTGCAGCATCACCGTGAGGGTGATACTTACCCATAACCTCTCCAACTATACGAGCACATTTTTTATAAGCAGCAGTATGCCTTAAATTTAATTCATCCATTGAATACAATATTCTTCTTTGAACAGGCTTTAATCCATCTCTTACATCAGGAATTGCCCTACTTGTAATAACACTCAAAGAATATAAAAGATATGACTCTTTAAGTTCTTGTTCAAACGATCTATTTAAAATATCACTCATTAAAAGTTACCCTCCCAAATTACGAAATTTTAGCTCCTGGTTCAATATCTCCATCCGTTGTTAAAAGTACTAATTTGTCTTTTATTTTTGCAGCTAATAACATTCCATTTGATTCTATTCCCATTAATTTTGCTGGTTTTAAATTAGCTACCACTATTATTTTTTTACCTATTAAATTCTCTGGCTCATAATAATTAGCTATACCTGCTACAATCTGCCTTTCGCCTAATTCACCCAAGTCCAATTGTAACTTAATAAGTTTTTTTGACTTTTTTACTTTTTCTGCTTCTAAAATTTTTGCAACTCTTAAGTCAACATTTTTAAAATAATCTATATCTATTAATACATTTTCCATTGTTTCTTCTACTTTCTTTTCTTCCATTTTTTCTTCCTCCTTTTTCATCACAATAACTTTTTTCCATTTTTTCACATCAATCCTCTTGAACACTGGCTCCCCTATATCAACTTTTTTTCCTGATTCCAATAAACCGATTTTAATATTTTCATTATTAATGTAACTTTCAGGATTTTCAATTGCTAATTTTCTAAATATTTTAATTGCAGTATCTGGCATTATAGGAGAAATCAATAATGCTATTATCCTTATTGAATCCATTAAATTATACATTACTGTAGATAATCTTGATTTTTTTGATTCATCCTTCCCCAGTAACCATGGTTCAGTAAGATCTATATATTTATTGGTAAATCTTACCAACTCCCATAAACTTTCCAACGCATGTGTAAATAAGTATTTATCCATATATTCTTCATATTTTTTAATTGTTGTATTTATTAAATTATGTAATTGTTCATCAACATCTGCTCTTTCTTCAGGTTCTGGAATAACTCCATCAAAATATTTATTAACCATTGATAACGTCCTATGAACCAAATTACTCAAATCATTTACTAAATCAGAATTATACCTTGTAATTAAATTATCTTCAGAAAAATCTCCATCTTTACCAAATACAATATCTCTCATTAAATAATATCTAATAACATCATTACCGTATGCTTTAACTAACACTCTGGGATCTATTGCATTCCCTAATGATTTTGATATTTTTTGACCATTTACCGTCAACCAACCGTGAGCAAATATTTTTTTAGGCAAAGGTAATCCAACAGACATCAACATTGCTGGCCAGATTAAAGAATGGAATCTATTAATTTCCTTCCCTATCAAATGTAAATCAGCAGGCCAGTATTTTTCAAATAACTCTGTATTTTCAGGATAACCCAAAGCGCTAACATAATTTATTAAAGCATCTACCCAAACATAAATAACATGTTTTGGATCATTAGGCATTGGCACTCCCCAATCAAAAGTTGTCCTTGTGATACTTAAATCTTTTAATCCGCTTTCCAATATTTTTAGCATCTCATTTTTTCTAAATTCCGGTTCAACAAAATCAGGATGTTCTTCAAAATACTTTTTTAAAGGTTCATTATATTTTGAAAGTTTAAAGAAATAATTTTCTTCTTCCACCCAATTTACTTCTCTTCCGCATGAAGGACATATTTTTTTCCCATCCTTTTCTTCGATCTCTTCTTTTGTCCAGTATGTTTCACAAGGAACGCAATACCATCCTTCATATTTTCCTTTATATATATCACCATTTTCCAGCATTTTTTCTACAAAGAATTGTACAGTTTTCATATGTTGTTCATCAGTAGTTCTCACAAAATAATCATTTGTAATTTGTAATTCTTTCCATAAAGTTTTAAATTTACCTGACAATTCATTGCATAATTCCTGAGGATCTATATTTTTTGCTCTAGCTGCCTGTAAAATTTTTTGACCATGTTCATCTGTTCCTGTTAAATAAAAGACATCATATCCTCTCATTCTTTTATATCGTGAAATTATATCTCCTACAATAGTAGTATAGCTTGAACCTATATGCGGTTCAGCATTAACATAATATATTGGGGTGGTAACATAAAACTTTTCCATATTTAATCCTCCTATCTTTTTCTCGTTTATTCTATTATACCATATACTCCCACGAGTATAATTAAGAAGATTTTAAAATTTTGGTCATATCATATATAATCATTTTGTACCACCTTCATATTTTTTTTACCATTAAAAGTTGTTTTATTTAAAATGATATGTTAAAATAAAAAAACATAATTTGACAAGGAGGAATAAAAATGCGAATGTCAAAATATTATGCACCAACATTAAAAGAAGTTCCTAATGATGCCGAGATTAAAAGTCATGAATTATTGGTAAGAGGTGGCTTTATCAGAAAAACAGCATCAGGTGTTTACACTTATTTACCTTTGGGAAATAAAGTATTGAAGAAGATAGAAAAAATTGTAAGAGAAGAAATGGAGAATATCGATTCTCAGGAAATATTAATGCCTATTATACAACCCGCTGAAATTTGGAAAGAAAGCGGAAGATGGGATGATTATGGTCCAGAGATGATGAAATTAAAAGATAGACACAATAGGGATTTCACACTTGGCCCTACACATGAAGAAATGATCACAACTATTGTAAAAAATGAATTGAGATCATACAAACAATTACCTGTTTCATTGTTTCAAATTGCAAATAAATATAGAGATGAAATTAGACCAAGATTTGGTGTATTAAGAGCTAGAGAATTTATAATGAAAGATGCCTATTCATTCCATGATTCTGAAGAATCTTTAGATGAAACATACAAAGCTTTTTATAGGGCTTATGAAAAAATTCTAGATAGACTCGGTGTAGATTATTTAGTAGTGGAAGCTGACACAGGTGCTATAGGAGGTAGCAATTCTCATGAATTTCAAGTAAAAGCAGAATATGGAGAAAGCACCATTTATTATTGTGATTGCGGATATTCTGCAACAGATGAAAAAGCAGAATCTAATGTTGTTTTCAAATTATCTAATGAAGAAGAAAAAAACATCGAGAAAGTTGATACTCCTGATGTAAAAACCATCGAAGACGTTGCTAATTTTTTAAATATCGATAAAAAGAAAATAGTAAAATCTTTACTCTTTAAAGGAAGAGAAGGGTGGACATTAGCTTTAATACGTGGTGATTATGAATTAAACACTTCAAAATTAAAAGCATTTTTAGGAGATCAAACATTAACAATGGGCGAACCTGATGAAATCAAAAATGTTTTCGGCGTAGAAATAGGCTTTATTGGTCCTGTTGGAATTGAAAATGTAAAAATCATTGCAGATAATAGCGTAAAAAATATGAAAAACTTTGTTGTTGGTGGCATGGAAAAAGACAAACACTATATAAACGTTAATTTAGATAGAGATTTTAAAGTCGCCACATTTACAGATATTAGAATGGTTACAAAAGGTGAACCATGTCCAAAATGCGGTAAACCCTTAAAAGAAATCAAAGGTATAGAAGTTGGACAGGTATTTAAATTAGGAACAAAATATTCAGAAAAATTACAGGCATATTATACCGCAGAAGATGGAAAACAAAAACCTTTCATTATGGGATGTTATGGTTGGGGAGTTTCAAGAACATTAGGTGCAATTGTCGAACAATTACATGATGATTATGGTATGATTTGGCCAAGAAGCATTGCCCTTTTGAATTAGTTATCATCCCTGTTTCAATGAAACAAGATGAATTGGTCAATAAAGCTGAAGAATTATATAAATTATTAAAAGATAAATATGATGTTTTATATGATGATAGAGATGCTTCTCCAGGATTCAAATTTAAAGATGCTGATTTAATAGGTATCCCTTTAAAAATCATATTGGGTAAAAAAATGAAGGAAGGAAAAATTGAAATAAAATTGAGATACGAAAAGAATTCAGAAGAGGTTGATATAACTGAAGGGTTCGATGAATTATTAAAAATAATTGAAAAAAAATTAAACGAATACGACCCAAAAATTTACGTAAAAAGTATTGACAAAGAATAATATTCATGTTATAATTGTTTCGCGTCGGAGAGGTGGCCGAGCGGCCGAAGGCGCTTGCCTGCTAAGCAAGTGAGGGTTATTACCCTCCGTGGGTTCAAATCCCACCCTCTCCGCCATTTTTTTTACCTATTCAACTTCGTGCCCGTAGCTCAATTGGATAGAGCATTGGACTGCGGATCCAAAGGTTGCTGGTTCAAATCCAGTCGGGCACGCCATCTTAAATAAAAAAGTGGGTGTTACAAAAAATTGTAACACCCATTTTTTTATTTCCTTTATTTCTCTAGTTTTGTAAAATATGCTTTCGGATGATTACACGCCGGACACCTTTCAGGAGGTTCGTATCCCTCCATTATATACCCGCATTTTTCACATTTCCATAAAACCTTTTAATCCTACCACCAATCACCATACATATTTTTCTTTTAATATTTCTTTCGTTTGCTTTATTACTTCAAAATACATTTCTTTTACATTTCCCAATAATAATTCCGGATTAATTGTCAAAATATTATTTTTAAACTTATTTATAATTTCATTTTGAAGTACAACTTTTCTACTAAACAGCTCTAAATATTCGTTTATAGAATTCATAGCCTTATTATTATACTCTTCTACTTTTATTTTTTCTATATTTTTTAGTTCATTCAACTTTGTTTCCAATGTTTTATGTTTATCTAAATCAACTCTTGGCATTATTGAAAAAACATATGAAAGATATCTTATATCTTTTTTTACATTTAGGCTATACATAGTATTTTTTAAATAATCCATTTCATTATTGACAATATTTAAAAATTTATTATAAACTTTCTCTGTAATTTTCTTAAATTCTTCTTCAATCTCTTTGTCATTCTTTAAAGAATTATATTTAGAAAGTATCGTTTTATAAGAATCTACCATTTCTATTAATTTAAATTCTTGTGAGTTATCTATATATCCATCTAAATTCTTTATCATATTTAAAATATCTCTTTTATTTATAATCAACTCAATTTTTTTATAATATTCATTTTGACTATTATTAAATGTTTGGCTTAAATTTAAAAGTTTATCATTTAATTCTTTAAATTCGTTTTTTAAATCAATAAAATATTTATTATTTATACTGTTTAATTTTTCTATCGATTTTTCTAAAGAATTAATTTTCGTTTCTAATTTATTATACTTTCCTTCATTAGAATTAGAGTACAAAAGCTCTTTTATAGAATTCGTATTTTCTAAAAGACTATTAATCTTTTTTCTAAATCATTATTTGACGTATTATTCAAACTTTCATTTAGCTTAAATATACTTTTACTTAGATCCTTTATACTTATTTTTACAGTATTTATTTCTGATTTTATTTCTTCAAGAGATGCACTTTCCATTTTAATTTTAGATTTAAATTCTCCTTGTAAATTGTATTTTTTTAATGCATTTTCTATATCGCTCTTTATACTCTTTTCCAATTCATCAAATTGTTTTTCTATATCCAAATTAACAGATATATTTTTTGATATATCAAAATTCTTTAAGATTTTTTTATTTTCCTCTATACTTAGCATAATATCCGGTATTTGCCTGGTATTAGAGTTTATTATATCTAAAATTTGAAAATTATTATTTAATTTTTCGAGATTATTATTTAGCCCTTCAAATTCTGTCACTTTATTTTTTATTATTCTTATATCTTCTTCCACTGCATTTTTAAATGTAATTTGTTCAAAAAGAAAATAACCCATCCCACCCAATAATAGAACATTTAAAAGTACCAACAAGATCAACAATTTATTACTATTTTTGTGATTTTTTCCTTCATTATTCAATTCTTTATGAGGAATATTCATTTCTATTTTATCTTCTTTTTTAAATTCACCATTATTCATATTATTCCTCCTAATTTAATAGAATTAATATACTTTACTTATATTATATCATAAAATAAAAAATTAATTGCAGCTCAATATTTCAAATTTAATATTAATCTTTTTAGTTTTTTATAATTATTAGCCTTTATATATAATTACAGTAATTTATATAATATTATATATTTTTTTCAATATTATATACTTGTATTTATATAATATTTTTTGGTATAATTGTTTGGTATAATAAATTTATAAACCAAAATATAGGAGGGGGAAAAATTGAAAAACTCTAAATTGAAAATTAATTTTTTAACTCGATGGGATTCAAAATCGGAATTATCATTCTTATTCTATCCGTTATCCCTTTATTAATAGTATCTTTTTTCGTAAATAGTTCAATTAAAAGTCAGGAGAAATCAATAATAAAAATGTAAATAGCCAAATAGAAAATATCCAAAACAGCTACAAAAAACAATTTTCAAATTATAATAAACTTTTAGAAAAACAAATTAACGAGTATAATCAAAATATTTCAGAACAAATAAAAAGTTTAAACAATGATGTCAATAAAAAATTTGAAGATTTTTTTATTGAAAATTATGATAAAACTCTTTCTACTTTATTCTCAATATTTGAAAATAAAATAAAAGAAAATATTAAAAATTTAGAAGATTTCTTGAATGCTATCAGTCGAAGCACTGATTTGAAGAGAAAAACTGCATCAAAATCCATCTCAATTATAGAGAGATATAGTTTATTACAGCCATATGTAGATTTGCAAAAATTAGATGGAATCCAACTCTGGATTATTAATCCAAAAATATTCACAAAGAAAAATGCTTTTGAAATTTCAATAAAAGGAGACAATTATAAAATTCAAAAGAAAGCTGAAAGTTATGTTCCTGGCAAAGATAGTTTAAAAAACTTAAATATAATTAATTTCGTTAAAATAAATTCCATACAGTTAATTTCAAAAATCTTTCTTATGGATTAAGTAAAATTATTTTTATAAACAATAAACCTTTTTTTCTAACATTAACCCCTGTTTATGATCCAGTATCAACACAAAAAATTGTCGGAATATTAGTCGGATTAAAAGAATTCGGATATGATGATATTGTTGAAATAGGTAATTTGATTGACGCATATATAGTAATTTATTCATCGTCTGGAGAACCATTATTTGGTAATATTCCAACAACAGGTCTAAAATTTAACCCTTCCAATATAAACAAGTTTATTACAGAAACCATTTTAAAAAAGGAAGCTAGAAGTTTTTACACAACATCTCAAATTTTCCCATTAATGTATGTTCAAATTTCTAAACCGTTAATCAAAACAAAAACTGATTTAAATATTAGTTTAAAAAGCAACTTTTCTTTACCAGAATTCAAGACAGAACGCATTTCTTTAAATTTAAATATTGATATGAGCAAAATTATTAATATGATAATTACTATTATTTTTGTAATTATATTGATTTCTATAATAATTTCTATTTACATGGGAAGACGATTTTCTAAAGATTTAAATGTCGTTGTAAAAAATCTTGATAATATCTCCCAGGGGAATTTAAAAGATATTATTAAGTTGGAAAGAAAGAAAAATGATGAAATTGGTATTATGATGAATAAAATACATAGTACACTTGACTTTTTAATCTTGATGTTCAAAGATTTAAATGAAAATATAAACAGACTAAACACCGCATCAAAAGAAATTGATACATCTTCAGAAAAATTAGAAAAAACAAAAGTTACTATAGAAAAAGTTGTAGAAAGTGTTCGAAATTTAATGGATGATATGGAAGAATTTTTATATTCTTTAGATAAAAACATCGAAGTACTTTTTGATAATAGCAACAACATATTAAATGAAGCAAATACTATAGAAAATACAATTGATAAATTAGGTCAATTTAATACAACAACTAAAAAAATGACCAGCGAAACTAAAGAAACAACAGAATTAATAAATGATTTAATAATTAATTTAGCTTCCAGTTTTGAAAACTTTAATAAGAAAGTGGAAGAAATTTTTGATTTTGTAGAAAAAATTACTGACATTTCCAAACAAACCAATTTACTTGCACTAAATGCAGCGATAGAAGCAGCAAGAGCAGGAGAAGCAGGTAAAGGATTTGCTGTTGTTGCCGACGAAATAAGAAGTTTATCTATTGAAACAAATAATATAGCAGAAGATATTTCAAATCAAATAAAACTTATAGGTGATGATATGAAAATATTATTAAAAGAAGTCCAATCTTCAAAGGAAAATGTAAACAATCTTGATTTAATAATGAATAGATTTGAAAAAGATATGGCAGAAATAAATAATCTTACTCTTGAATTGGATAGAGTTTTTGATATTTTAAAAAATATTATAGAAGAACAAAACACAGTTTTAAAATCATTTGATGAAAAGAAAATTGAAATAAATAGTTTTCTGAATGTCTCAAAAAATGAAATCTTAGAATTTACAAATATTATAGATAACGAAACAGACGTTATAAATACATTAATTACACAATCAGAAAAACTACAAAAAAGTTCAGAAAAATTGACATCCATAATATCCTTTTTTAAAGTCGATTAAAGATAATTAAAGATGTTTATTATTAGTTATTGAAAAAAATTTAAAAATATGATATAATCCCCCTATAAGAATTCTTATAGGGGTGTTTATTGTGGAGAGGGATGAAGTTTTAAAAGTTGTAGAATCTGAAAAAATTAAGTTTATAAGATTGCAAATCACTGATATTAATGGTTTGCTAAAAAATGTAGAAATCCCATGGGATGAATTAAAAAATTCATTTGAAAAAGGAACAATGTTTGATGGTTCATCCATTGAAGGATTTGTTAGAATAGAAGAATCTGATATGTATTTAAGACCTGATCCTTCAACATTTGCAATATACCCATGGACAGACAAAGGTTATAAATCTGCCAGATTAATTTGTGACGTTTATAATTCTCATGGTACTCCATTTGAAGGCGATCCTCGATATAGGCTAAAATTAGTATTAAACAGATTAAAAGAAAAAGGATTTTCTGCTTATGTAGGACCTGAACCAGAATTCTTTTTATTACCAAAAGACAATCAATCAAATAAACCTATATTAGAATTTTTAGATAATGGGGGATATTTTGATTTATTACCTATCGATCAGGGTGAAGAAACAAGAAAAGATATCGTATTGGCTTTAGAAGAAATGGGAATTAATGTTGAAGCATCTCACCATGAAGTTGCTCCTTCACAACATGAAATAGATTTTACTTATGATGAAGCTTTAAAAACAGCTGATAATATTCAAACATTTAAATTAGTTGTAAAAACGATCGCTTTATTAAAAGGATTACATGCTACGTTTATGCCAAAACCATTCTTTGGTGAAAATGGTTCTGGAATGCATACTCATTTGAGTTTGTTTAAAGATGGGAAAAATGCTTTTTATGACGAAGATAAAGAATTTGAATTAAGCGATACTTTAAAATATTTTGTTGGCGGGGTTTTAAAACATATAAAAGCTATTACTGCTATAGCTAATCCGACTATTAATAGCTATAAAAGATTAGTTCCTGGTTATGAAGCTCCTGTAAATATTGCATGGTCTCCAAGTAATAGAAGTGCATTAATAAGGGTACCTGCGACACGTGGAAAAGGAACAAGAATAGAAGTGCGTAGTCCTGACCCTACAGCTAATCCATATTTATTATTAGCTTCTTTATTAGCTGCTGGATTAGAGGGAATAGAAAATAAAATTGAACCACCAGAACCTGTAATTTCAAATATTTATCATATGACTCCAGAAGAAAGAGATAAAGTTGGAATTGATCATTTACCATCAAATTTAAAAGAAGCCATTGAAGAGTTAAAAAAAGATGATTTAATAAAATCTGTTCTTGGTAAACATATTTTTGAAAAATATATTGAATTAAAAGAATCTGAATGGAAAGAATATTCTATTAATGTAACTGATTGGGAAATTAATAAATATTTATGGATTATGTAACATTTTTCTATTATAATACTATTGGTTCTAGGGACCTACTATAGGCTGGGTCCCGCGCAACGGGAACCCGCGAACCTGGTCAGGCCCGGAAGGGAGCAGCCATAAGCGGTACTTCCTGTGTGCCGCGGGGGTGCCCAGCCATCTTTAATTTTAAGGGGGATATTTATGAAAAAAATTTTTTATTTATCTTTTTTCTTTTTATTTTCTTTACAAATTTTTTCGGTAAATTTAGGAATATATTCAAATGGTATTTTTCTAGAACTTCCTTTTGACAATATAAAAGTGAAAACTGGATATCCAACATTTGGTATTTCATATAATAAAAATGATAAGATTGTAGGATTTAATCTAAATTCTGATTTTAATCTTAACAATCCACAATTAAATAATTACATATCAACAAATTTAAGTATAAATTTTAATGAACTAAATTTTTATTCGGGTTTATGGAACACGTTTGATTTGAACGATTCGGGAAATGCTACTACTACTAAAATTGGAAACTTCGGCTTTTTCACTGGTATAACTACAAATATTCAAAATTTAAAAATAAATATATCCTTAAATTTAAAAATAATGAACTGGATAAAAACAGGTGATATAATTACAAGCCTTCCTGCCTTCAAAGGAACTTTTGAAGATGCGGTTTTTCTGGCTATTGGTTTAGATTACAATATACCTATAAATAAAAATAATATTAATATCTTCTTTAATTTTGGAACAAATTATATTAGTTTTCCAAATGGTCTGACATTATATCAATTTAATGATAAATATAATTTTGGTGTATTACTAACATTAAATGAATTGTTTAAACAGGAGGAATAAAATGCGAGAAAAAAATGAAAAAATTTTTGGACCTGAAGATTTAAAAGATTTAACTCCAGAACAAGTTATAAAATTATATGGAGAACAAAATAAAGAAAAGAAAAAAGAAAAAAGAAAAAAAACAACAAAATTTCAACATTATTATATTGAAAATCCTGAAACTGAATTAACGGTAAAGACGTTAACTCTTGAATTAAAAAACGGACATACTTATGTATTTAAAGCACCATCTGGAGTATATGGAAAAAGAGAAATAGATAAAGCTACAAAAATACTATTAGAAAATGTTGAGATCACCGGGAAAAGGGTATTGGATATAGGATGCGGATATGGAGTTATCGGGATTACCTTAAAAAAAGAATACCCTGATCTTGAAATACATATGAGCGATATTAATAAAAGAGCTGTTGAATTCACAAAAATAAATGCAAAAGATAATAATATTTTTGCTGATATTAGGCAGGGCTATTTGTTTGAACCATGGGAAAATGAGATATTTGATCAAATTATATCTAATCCTCCAATTGTAGCTGGAAAAAAAGTATGGATGTCATTGATAGAAGATGCTTTTAATCATTTAAATAAAGAAGGAACACTGCAATTAGTAGCTTTCCATAATAAAGGCGGAAGCAGAATAAAAGAATATATGAAAAAAATATTTGGAAATGTTACAGAAATTACAAAAAAGGCGGTATTAGATTGTATAAGTCGGTGAAATTATAATGCTTGAAACAAAAAAAATTAATTTTAGCTATAATGAAAAAAATATCTTTAACAATTTAAATATTTCTTTTGAAAATAAAATCCCAATTGGAGTAGTTGGTTCTAATGGCAGTGGAAAATCAACTTTATTACGATTATTAAGCGGAATATTATCACCTACTAGCGGGGATATTTATTTATATAACAATAAAATTAATTTTCATGATAATGAATCGCTTTTATTTTTAAAAAAGCACGTAGGTTATATCTTTCAAAATCCAGAAAATCAGATAGTAGGCGTTACAATTGAAGAAGATATTGCTTTTGGTCTGGAAAATTTAGGTTTGGATAGAAGTGAAATGAAAAAAAGAATTAATTGGGCTTTAAATGTTACTGATCTAATAGGATTGGAAAAAAAAGATCCAAACACATTATCTGGGGTCAAAAGCAACGCCTTGCTATTGCTTCTATGCTGGCAATGCAACCTGATTTCATCTTGATGGATGAACCAACAACAATGCTTGATCCTGAAGGCCGCGAAGAAATATACAGGGTTATTAAAAATTTAATAACTATCGGAAAAACTATAATTATAGCATCACATCATGCAAAAGATTTGCAATTTGTAGAAAAAATTATTGCTCTTGATTCAGGAAAAATTGTATTTTATGATAGTAGGGATAAATTTTATAGTTGGTCTGAGAATAAAAGATTTAATGTTGAAATTCCTTTTGAAAATATAGTAAAAAAATATACTGGTAAATCAATAAAAGATTTGGAGAGAAATATATGCCAATAGAAATAAAAAATGTTTCATATACATATGCTGAAGGTACTCCATTTGAAACTACTGCTTTAAAAGATATAAATTGGAAAATAACTGAAAATTCTATGTGGGTTGTTTTAGGAAAAACTGGTTCAGGTAAAACTACCTTAATACAAACTTTAAATGGACTTTTAATACCAAAAAATGGCGAAATTTTGGTTGATGGTATATCTACCAAAGATCAAAAAAATGATATCAAGAAAATCAGAGAAAGAATAGGACTGGTTTTTCAATATCCAGAAAATCAATTTTTCCTCCCTACAGTACTCGAAGAATTATTATATGCTCCAAAAAATTTTAATAAAAATATCAGCCAAAATGATATTTTAAATATATTGAATCTTGTAGGTTTAAATAGAAGTTTTTTAGGTAGGAACCCTTTTACTTTATCTGGTGGTGAAATGCGTAGAGTGGCTATTGCTTCTGTTCTTTCTTATAATCCTAAATATATTGTATTTGACGAACCTACAGTAGGATTGGACTATAGCGGAAGAAAAAAATATGGAATATAATAGAAAATCTTCGGAAAATGAAAAAAACTATTATTATAGTAACACATTGGATTGATGAATTAATCGAATTTAAACCAAATGTATTACATATACAAAATCATCAAATAAGTTTTAATGGAACATTTGATGATTTTATTTTACTCGGAGAAGAGGTATTAAAAAATAAAAGTATATCTTTCTCTGAAAAGCTTAGGTTATATTATTGTTCATTAAAAAATAATATAAAGTTAGAAAAATTATTTCATTATTGAAAAGAATAGGCGTTGACTAATTGCAAAAATAATGTTATAATACTATCTGTCTTGGGAGGTCGTCTAATGGCAGGACAGCGGACTCTGGATCCGCCGATGGAGGTTCGAGTCCTCCCTCCCAGCCAATAATAACACGCCTGTAGCTCAATTGGTAGAGCGGCGGTCTCCAAAATCGCAGGCTGGGGGTTCAAGTCCTCCGGGCGTGCCATATTTGATGTTGTGTGGGCCATTAGCTCAGCTGGTAGAGCGGCTGACTCTTAATCAGTAGGCCGTGGGTTCGAATCCCGCATGGCCCACCAGTTTATTTAATATGTGTTATTTATTCATGTGAAAAGCGGAAGCCACCCAGTTGCTTCCCACCTCGGGTGATTTAGCCGTCAGGGGTTTAGAAATAATGGGAAATACTTGGGTGGAGTTTACTCCACCCTTTTTAATTTATATATTCATCGTTTTTTACACCATGTAGGTGTAAAAAGAATAGGAGGGATAAGTATTAAGAAATCAAAAGATACAACATTGAGAAACGAAGAGATCAGGGTAAAGGAAGTTAGAGTTATAGGTAAAAGTGGAGAACAGTTGGGTATAATGGAAACGAAAAAAGCTTTACAATTAGCTTATCAAGAAGGACTCGATTTAGTATTAGTTGCTCCAAATTCTAATCCACCAGTTGCAAAGATTATGGATTATGGTAAATACAAATATGAAAAAGAAAAAAGAGAAAAAGAAGCTAAGAAAAAACAGAAAAAACAGATATTAAAAGAAATGAAATTCAGATTACGAATTGACGAACACGATTTTAATACAAAAGTTAGAAGGATTAGAACTTTTCTTGAAGACGGGAACAAAGTTAGAGTTGTCGTAATGTTTTTAGGTAGAGATATTATGTTTACTGATAAAGGAAAAGAAATATTAAATAAAGTTATTAAAGACGTTGAAGATATTGCAGAAGTTACAAGAGCGCCTAAGATGGCTGGAAGAGACATGGATATGATTTTATCCCCAAAAACAAAAAAATAATTTAAAGGAGGACTAATTATGAAAGTTAAAAGACATTCTGCATCAGCTAAAAGATTTAAAGTTACAGGTTCTGGAAAAATAAGAATGAGAAGATCAAATGTAGGACATAACACAAGAATAAGAGGTAAAAAAAGAATGAAAAGATTGCATCAATACAAGGATGTTCCAACTGGATTAAATGAAAAAGTAGAAAGATTACTTGGATTGAAATAATAAATAAAAAACAATTGAAAGGAGAGACAATAAATGAGAGTTAAAAGAGCTGTTCACGCAAGAAAAAAAAGAAAAAAATATTTAAAAGCTGCTAAAGGTTATAGAGGAGCTCTTAGTAGAAGGTATGTTTTAGCAAAACAACAATTCTTTAGATCAGGAAAATATGCTTATGCTGGAAGAAAGCAAAAGAAAAGAGACTTCAGAAGACTCTGGATAACAAGAATTAACGCTGCAGCTAGAAATGAAGGATTAAAATATAATGATTTGATTCATGGTTTAAAGTTAGCAGGTGTAAATATCAATAGAAAAATGTTGTCTGAACTTGCTGTAAATGATTATGAAGCTTTCAAAGAATATGTAAATATAGCTAAAGAAGCTTTATCTAAATAATATTTGAGGCACCTAAAGGTGCCTCAAATATTATTTAAAGATACTTATTACACTACTATAAGCTTTATCTATTTTTTCATTTATATCTTTTTTGATTTTTTCTAAATCTATTTCTTTTAAATTCCAGATATTAGTCTTTAACACCATTAAAACTGGATTTTTTATATTCATATCTGGAATTTTATATGAATCCCTTAGTATTAAATTTTTCTTAGTTAAGTATGATTTTGCTATTTTTCCAATCTCTATTATTAATGTTTTATTTTCAATATTCTGGGAATATCAAAAACAAAATGTACTTCATTTAAAAAATAATATAAATAGATCCCTGAAAATACCAAGTATTATATGACCTTAAAATAAAATCTAATAATTCATAATCTATATATTTATATAAAGATATGTATTTTAAACCTTTTAATCTTTCTGATAATACATATTTTTTAATAAGCCCTTCATCACCTTTAATATAATAACTTGGTATTATAAACGGTGATTGATAAATTGATATACTTGATGTAATATTAACTGTTTTATTATATTTTTTTGCTAATATAAAATATTGATCTTTAAAAAAATCGATTGTATCGTTTTCTATTTTTTGAGGATATAGAGAACTCATATATCTTGAAGGTTTATCTGGAGTTAAAGCAAAAAAAAATCTCATTTCACTATCAAAAAAAGATTTAAACTAGGAAATTTATTATTAATATCAAAAATAGAAAATCCTATTAAATGATCATATTCATCAGCTAATTTACCCTTTTTTTCTTTAAAGTATTTTATAGCTATATTTTTTATCTTTTTAATATTACTTAAATCATATTCAAATTTCAATATCCCACCTCACCTGAATATTGTATTTATTAAATTCAAAAAGTCTGTATAAAGTATCTTTTCCCCATCTGCAGTATATTCAATAGGTTGTATAGTTTTGGTTTTAATGGTTTTTTTTACATCGAAAATAATTTTAAATCTTGCAAATTTACCAAAATAATATGCATCGCCTTCAAATACAACGTTAATTTTACCAAAATTTCTAACACAATACCACTTTGTATTAGAAAAAAATGAATCAAAATATACACCTATTTCTTTATCCGGGTAGCCATAAAAAGAGCTCCCTTTTATTATATTTATGCATTTTTCGTCTGTTAGATTTATTTGAAATAAATCTTTTATATAAAAAATATATATAAAGGATAGTGTTAATATCAACACAAAAGATGAAACTGATAATATCAATATAATATACTTAAATGATTTTTTCTCGTTAATATAGGTCACCCCATAATTATTTTTCTATAATTTATCAAAAAATCCCTTGAATTATTAACATCATTAAAGTATAATTGTATAAATAATAATCGTTTAGGAGGTAAAAGTATGGATATTGGAAAAAGATATACACCAAACGAAATTGAAACAAAATGGTATAAGTTCTGGATCGACAATGAATTGTTTAAAGCAAAAGGAGAAGGAAATGGAAAATTCTCAATGGTTATACCTCCACCGAATATAACAGGAAAAATACATATGGGACATGCTTTAAATATATCTTTACAGGATATAATTACTCGTTTTAATAGAATGCAGGGAAAAGATACATTGTGGTTACCTGGAGAAGACCATGCAGGTATTGCGACTCAACATGTTGTAGAAAAGTTCTTAATGAAAAGCGAAGGAAAACGAAAAGAAGATTACGGCAGGGAAGAGTTTATAGCTAGAGTCTGGAAATGGGCTAATGAATATAGAGACCACATTAAAAAACAAATAATGGCAATTGGTGCTTCTGTTGATTGGTCAAGAGAAAGATTCACCTTAGATGAAGGTTTAAACAAAGCCGTTAGAAAAGTATTTGTTGAGTTATACAACGAAGGGTTAATATATAAAGGGAAATACATAGTAAACTGGTGTCCGAGCTGTGGAACAGTTTTATCTGATGAAGAAGTTGAACACAAAGATGAACAAGGTGCATTTTACCATATAAAATATCCTATAAAAGGTGAAGATAATTACATAATAATAGCAACAACAAGACCTGAAACAATGCTCGGAGATACCGCAATAGCTGTTCACCCTTCTGATGAGCGGTATAAGGATTATGTTGGTAAAGTTGCTATATTACCATTGGTTGGAAGAGAAATACCTATTATTGCAGATAAATACGTAGACCCTTCTTTTGGTACTGGTGCATTAAAAGTTACTCCTGCTCATGATCCTAATGATTATTTAATGGGACAAAGACATAATTTAGAAACCGTTCAAATAATGGATGAATTTGCTAAAATAAATGAAAATGGCGGTAAATATGCCGGATTGGATAGAAAAGAAGCCAGAAAAGCTATAGTAGAAGACCTAGAAAAAGAGGGATATTTAATCAAAATTGAAGAAATGACACATTCTGTAGGTCATTGTTATAGATGTGATACAGTTGTAGAACCATTCTTATTAGATCAGTGGTTTGTAAAAATGAAACCATTAGCAGAAAAAGCTATTGAAGCTGTTGAAAAAGCCGATATAAAATTCTATCCTGGAAGATGGAAAAAGGTTTATTTAAACTGGATGAATGAAATTAGAGATTGGTGTATATCAAGACAATTATGGTGGGTCATAGAATCCCTGTATGGTATTGTGATGATTGTGGACATATTAATGTTTCTGAAGAAGATATACATACATGTCAGAAATGTGGTTCTACCAATATCAGACAGGACGAAGATGTATTAGATACCTGGTTTAGTTCTGCATTATGGCCTTTCTCAACATTAGGCTGGCCAGAAGAAACTGATGATCTAAAAAAATATTATCCTACGGATTTATTAGTAACTGGATTTGATATTATATTCTTCTGGGTAGCAAGAATGGTTGTAATGGGCGAAAAGTTCATGGATAATAAACCTTTCTCTGATGTATATATACATCAATTAGTTAGAGATAAATATGGAAGAAAAATGTCAAAATCCTTAGGTAATGGTATCGACCCATTAGAAATAATTGAAAAATTTGGTGCGGACCCAATGAGATTTACATTAGCTATATTGGCAGCACAGGGAAGAGACATAAAATTGGATCCACAAGCATTTGAATCTTATTCAAAATTTGCAAATAAAATATGGAATGCTACAAGGTTCGTATTATTAAATATGGATGATTTTGAGAAAATAGAACTTACTCCAGATATGTTAGAGATAGAAGACAAATGGATGCTTTCTAAACTAAACAAAACAATAAAAATCGTAACTGATGCGCTTAAAGGATATGAATTTAATATTGCTGCGAGAGCATTATATGATTTCTTCTGGAACGAATATTGTGATTGGTATATAGAAGCAGTTAAAAACAGATTAAAATCCGAAAATAAAAAAATTGCTCAAAACGTATTGGTAAGAGTTTTAGATTCATCTTTAAGATTATTACATCCATTTATGCCATTCTTAACAGAGGAATTATGGCAAAATCTCCCAAAAATAACAGATGAAAAATATTTAATCACAGCAAAATGGCCAGAATATAACAAAGAACATGAATTTGAAAATGAAGAAAATGAGTTTGAAAAGATCAAAGAATTTATAAGAGGCATAAGAAATGTTAAAGCAGAAATAAATATACCTCAAATTACCAAGGTTGAAGTTGCATATAAAACATTAGGCGATAATAGTTGGATTAAAAATAATGAAAAAATTATAAAAGAATTATCTTTTGTTACAACCCTTGAAGTAGTGGAATCTAAACCGTCTAAAGCAGCTACTTCATATGTGGATGATACGATAGAAGCATATGTGAAATTAGGTGAATTAATAGATATAGAAGCAGAAAGAATTAGATTAAACAAAAAGAAAGAAAAGTTGGAAAAAGAATTTATGAAATATGATAAAAAAATAAACAATGCTAATTTTATGTCAAAGGCACCGGAAGATGTTATTGAAGAAGTAAAAGAAAAACATGCTTTTGTAAAAAGCCAAATTGATAAATTAGAAAAATTATTAGAGGAGTTAAAGTAATATGATTTCTAATTTAAAAGATGCTGTGAATTATATATATGACAGACGCGGTGGTACAAGAATAAAATATGGTTTAGAAAGAATTAATAAATTATGTGAATTATTGGGAAATCCTCAAAAGGATTTCCCCGTTATTCATGTAACAGGTACAAACGGAAAAGGAAGTACTTCAAGAGCTATACATGATATATTAAAAGCACACGGATTAAAAGTTGGACTATTTACATCACCACATTTAACGCATATATCAGAAAGAATTAAAATAAATGGAAAACCAATAAAAAACGAAGAATTTATTGAAACGTTAAACGAAATGATAATGCCCATTGAGAAAATGGATGCTATGAAAGAAGAAATGTCACCCTCTTTCTTCGAAATAATAACAGCATTAGCTTTAAAATATTTTTCAAATAATAATATTGATGTTGCTGTCTTAGAAGTTGGTTTAGGTGGGAGACTTGATGCAACAAATGTAGTTTTATCAGATGTTTCTGTAATTACAACCATACAATACGATCATATGAATTTATTAGGAAATACTTTAGAGGAAATTGCTTTTGAAAAAGCTGGTATAATCAAAAAGAATAACAATCTTGTATTGGGTAAAATAAATGAATCAGCTAAAAAAGTTATTTTTGAAAGAGCTAATGAAGTTGGAATAAAAAACATTTTTCAATTTAACAAAGATTTCTATTTCAATAATTCTGCATTTTCTTTAAACTGGAATTCTATTGATTATAAAAGTCCTTATAACGAAATAAATAATTTAGTATACAAAGCTAATGGAACTTATCAACCTTATAATGTTTCAACAGCTGTTATGGCTGTAGAAAGTTATTTTGAAAAAATAGAAAAAAGCCTCGATATAGAAAAAACAAAAAAAGCTTTAAAAGAGTTTATCTGGGAAGGTAGATTTGAATTAATTGAATATAAAAACAAAAATGTTATTCTTGAAGGCGCTCATAATATTTCAGGTGCTTTAGCTTTAAAAAATTCTATTAAAACATATCTAAAAAATTTTAAAAAAGCCGCATTAATTGGAATTTTAGATGATAAAGATATTGATGGTATGGTAAAAATAATGGCAAATGAATTTGATTATATTATCGTTACTCAGGTTCCAAATAAACGATCAACTAATCCTGAAAATGTCTATAATTTATTTAAAAATATATCAAATAATGTAATCTTTATAAAAAATCCTATTGAAGCTTTTAACAGATTATTATCTACTCCATACGATTATTATTTTGTTACTGGTTCATTGTATTTAGTTGGAAAAATAAGAGGATATATGCTTAATCTGGAGGAAATTTAATGATAAGAAAAGTTAAAGGAATTATAAATAAATTAGATACTGAGGAAATTATAATACAAGTAGGAAATTTCTTTTTTGAAAGTATTCCAACATATAGAATACTAAAAAATTGTAAAGAAAACGAGGAATATATTTTTGAATCATTTCTTGATGTTAACGAAAGAAATATTTCTTTATACTTATTTTATGACGCCCTTGAAAGGAATATGTTTATTAATTTAAAAAAAGTTTCTAAGCTTGGTGCAAAAAGCGCATTAAAAATGCTTCAAAATGCTGATGCAGAAAATATAGCTACTATGATATCTGCAAATGATATTAATGGATTATCCAAATTACCGGGAGTTGGTAAAAAAACCGCTGAAAGGATTGCAAATGAATTAAAAAATAAATTTGATTCATTCATATCGTCCGGTAATAATAATAAATTAAATGACGCTTTAGATGCATTAGAAGCTCTAGGATTTGATAGAAATGCGATATACAGAGTCTTAAAAAATATGGATATAGAAAATCTTCCTTTAGAAAATATTATTACGCAAGCTTTGAAGAAATTGTGATAATATCTTAATTTTAATTAATGAAAATAATGTTAAAATATATATTGTATAATATTGTGTCGGGGTGTGTTATGCGAGTTTTAATTCTAGCTGCTGGATTAGGTAAAAGAATGAAATCAAAATATCCTAAAGTAATGCATAAAATAATGGGAAAAGAATTGATAAATTGGGTTATAGATACTGCTAAAAAATTAAACCCTTCAAAAATTGGTGTAGTTTTAGGTCATAAAAATGAATTGGTTAAGAAAATACTTCCAGATGATATTGAGGTTTTTTATCAAATGGAACAATTAGGAACAGGTCATGCTGTGATGTCTGCAAAAGATTTTATAGCTGATGAAGATATATTAATATTATATGGTGATACACCTTTAATTACAGAAAAGACATTAAAAAATCTTCTTGAAAAACATAGAAATACAAATGCTGATGCAACAATATTAACAGCTATTTTAAATAACCCAACAGGTTATGGAAGAATAATAAAGAATGAAATAGGAAAATTTATTGATATAGTAGAAGATGTTGACACAAATGAAGAACAGAAAAAAATTAAAGAAGTAAACGCAGGTTTTGTTGTTTTCAAAGGATCAAAATTATTAGAAGGTTTATTTAAAATAAAACCAAATAATAATCAAGGTGAATATTATTTAACAGATGTACCTAAATTTTTAGATAATGTTGAAACTTATACGCTCGAAGATTTCTCTGAAGTATTGGGAATAAATAATAGAATTCAACTTGCAGAAGCGGAAAAAATATTAAAAGAAAGAACATTAAAAAATTTAATGATTAATGGTGTTACAATAATCGATCCTGATACTACTTATATTTCACCTGAAGTAAAAATTGGGCAGGATACGATTATTCATCCAATGACCTTCATTTTTGGCAATACAGAAATAGGTGAAGATTGTGAAATTGGGCCAATGACTAGAATTCTAAATTGTAAAATAGGGAATAATGTTAAGGTAATCAGATCAGAATGCGAAGATGCAAAAATTGAAAATAATGTTTCCGTTGGGCCATATTCAAGATTAAGAACAGGAACCGTTTTAAAAGATAATGTTAAAATTGGTAATTTTGTAGAAACTAAAAAAACTATTGTAAATAAAAATACAAAAGCACAACATTTAACATATTTGGGAGATGCTACCATAGGAGAAGATGTAAATATTGGTGCAGGAACTATTACATGTAACTATGATGGAAAGAACAAACATAAGACATTCATTGGAGATAGAGTATTTGTTGGTAGTAATTCATCTTTGGTAGCTCCTTTGAATATAGAAAATGATTCTTTGATAGGTGCTGGTTCAACAATTACACAGGATATCCAAAAGGTGCTTTAGCTTTAGGAAGAGCTAAACAAATAATAAAAGAAGATTGGGTATTCAAAAAGAGGGAGAAAGGAGAGTAAAAAAATGCCTTTTTCAATGGCCCACGAAATTAAAATTTTTAGCGGTAATTCCAACAAAACATTAGCTGAAAAAATTGTCCAGTATTTAGGTATAAGATTAAGTGAAGTTGAATTAAAAAGATTTGCAGATGGGGAAGTTAATTTAAGAATAGGTGAAACTGTTAGAGGATTGGATACTTTTGTTATACAATCTACTTCAGCACCTGTAAATGATAATTTGATGGAATTATTAATTATGATAGATGCTTTAAAAAGGGCATCAGCTAATTCTATTGCTGTAGTTATCCCATATTTTGGCTATGCTAGACAGGATAGAAAAGCAAGAGGAAGAGATCCAATTTCAGCAAAATTAGTGGCTAATTTATTGACTGTCGCTGGAGCATCAAGAATTGTTACATTAGATTTACACGCTGAACAAATCCAGGGTTTTTTTGATATTCCAGTTGACAATTTAATGGGTTTTCCTGTTTTTGTCAATTATTTTAAAAATGAATGTGATGATTTCGACTCTGAAAATTCTGTTGTTGTTTCACCAGATGTTGGTGGTGTTAAAAGAGCTCGAAAATTAGCTGAAAAAATGAATTTACCATTAGCTATATTGGATAAAAGAAGACCTAAAGATAATGTAGCTGAAATAGTTAATATTATTGGTGATGTTAGTGAAAAAACTGCAATAATATTTGATGATATAATTGATACTGGAGGTTCTCTTGTAGGTGCTGCCGAAATGCTAAAGAAAAAAGGTGCAAAAAAAGTTATTGCATGTGCAACACATGGCGTTCTTTCCAAAAATGCAAAAGAAAAGTTACAAAATTCAGTAATTGAAAAAATATATGTTACAGATACAATATATCATAATGACTTGCCGGATAAATTTCATGTGTTATCTGTTGCTTCGTTACTTGGTGAAACTGTCGCAAGAATTAAAAACAATTTGTCTGTAAGCATATTATTTAAATAATATCATAAATAATAATTTATTATAGGAGGGATTCAAATGGCAAAAGTATATCAACTAAAAGCTATTGAAAGAAAAGAAGGCGAAAAAGCTAATCATGTAAAAAAAGAAGGGTTTATCCCGGCTGTAGTATATGGACCTGGTTTAGAAGGTGAAAATGTTCATTTAAAAATTTCATTGGTTGATACAATGTTAATGATTGAAAAAATCGAAGAAACTACTCCAATCCAATTGAATATCGAAAAAGAAAATGGTGAAACATATACACTTACAGCATTTTTAAAAACTATTCAAAGACATAAAGTATCTGATAAACCTATTCATGCAGATTTCTATGTTCCTGCTTCAGGACATAAAATGCATCTTAACATTCCTATTGAATTTGTTGGTGAAGCAAAAGGTTTATCTAAAGGTGGTATGTTAGAAATCCATCACCATGAATTACCTGTAGAAATTTTACCAAAAGACATTGTTGAGAAATTTGTTGTCGATATTTCAGAATTAGATGTAAATGATCACCTAACAGTAAAAGATTTAAATATTGCTGAATCAATTGATGTATTATTAGATCCAGAAGAAATTGTTGTAGCTATTCCAGTTGCAGGTAGAGTTTCAGAAACTGTTGAAAGCGAAGAAGAAGAAACAGAGGAGAAGAAGCCTAATATATGAAAATAATAATCGGTTTAGGAAATCCTGGCCCACGTTATGTTTTTACAAAACATAACGTGGGGTTTTTGGTTGTAGACAGATATTATGAATTAAATAAAAATAACTTCAAAAAAATAGAAAAAAGAACTTTTGAAGGATATTCAAACGAAAATATTATGCTAATAAAACCGCTTACTTATATGAATTTAAGCGGAAAAGTTTTATATGAATTGAAAAATTATTTTACCAACCCTGAAGATATTATAGTAATATATGATGATGTTGCTTTAAATCTAGGGAAAATAAGAATAAGACAAAATGGTTCTGCGGGAGGACATAATGGATTAAAATCAATTATTTCTGTATTACAAAGTACAGAATTTCCCAGAATCAGAATTGGTATTGGTCCAAAACCTGAACATATAAATCTTGCAGATTACGTTTTAAGTGAATTTTCAAACGAAGAATTCTATAAAATAAATAAAGTTATAGACAAAACAATACCTGTTATTGACTTATTAATAGAGAATAAAATTTCTGAAGCAATGAATAAATTTAACAATAAAGATTTATCCGGAGATGAGTAATAATGAAATGCCAACTCTGCAAAAAAAACGACGCTATTATTGTTCAGAAATTTTATTATGACGGTATTTTAACAAAAATTGGTTATTGTCAAAAATGCTTAAAAGAAATCTCAAGATTTCATATTTCACCTGTTAAAAAAGGTAATTTGCAATTTTTTGGAACAAATATTTTTTTTAAAAATAAGTTCGATCTAAATAAAAAGAATATTGATTTTAAAAATATAAAAAGTAAAATTTTCATTGAACAACCTCTTTTTATCAAAAGAATTCTCTTTGTAGAAGATAAAAATTCAAAAATTCGAGATTCTCAAACCCTGATTAAACGTGGTTTGGATTTTTGGACAAATGAATATGAAAAAGCTAAAGAAGAATATAACACAGAAAAAATGAAAGCTATTGAAGATATTATAGAAAAAATAAAAAAGCTACTATAAAATAAAAATCCAGCAATATGCTGGATTTTTATATTGTCATTGTATACTTTTTTGCTTCTTCATATGTATCCAATATATTCATTAATCTATTAACTTTTGTTATATCTAGAATATTTTTTATTAAAGAATTTACATTTATAAAAATCAATTTATTATTATATTTTCTTGCTCTTTGTATAAGAGAAATAATAACGCCTAACCCATTACTGTCAATAAAATATACATCTGAAAAATCTACTATAATTTCCTTATTTTCAAAAGACAAAAAAAATTCTAATCTTTCTTTAATGTATCCACTATTTTCTACTGTTATATTTGTAAGAAATCTCAAAACCTTTATATTATCTTCTTCTTCAAATGAACAATATTTATTCATATTTTCACCTCGCCTCGATTTATTAAATCGTCTAAAAAGAGTTTTTCTTTAACAAAACATATAAATGATAAAATAAAAAGTAGCTTAAATTTAAAAAAATACTTTACTTTTCTAAAAAAATATAGTATAATATCGAAAAAATCCCTGGAGGGGTTATGATGAAAAAAACAGTAAAGTACATAGTCATAAATGATTCATTGAATTTAAATAGTTTAAATTGGTGGTGGACGCCCGGTGGGTGTCTACTATTTCGTCATGCTCTATAACTTTGGGGCCAATTCTATTTATGTAGGCAATCACCGGATATCCAGTTTGGATATCCGGTTTTTTTATTATCCCTGGAAAGGAGAGTGTATATTATGGGTAAAAGAGAAAGAGTATATTTATCAGTTGAGGAGATGCCAAAATATTGGTATAATGCATTGGCAGATTTACCATTTCAGCTTGATCCCCATTGAATCCACAAACAAAAGAAATCATGAAACCAGAAGAATTAAGTGCTATTTTTCCAGCTCCTTTAGTTGAACAGGAAGTAACTACAGAAAGATTTATCAAAATTCCAGAAGAAGTATTGAAAGAATATGCTATATTCAGACCTTCTCCGCTTATTAAAGCGACAAATTTAGAAGAATATTTAGAAACTCCAGCGAAAATATATTATAAATATGAAGGAGTTTCTCCAACAGGAAGTCATAAAACAAATACTTCAATTCCGCAGTCATATTATAATAAAATTTCTGGAGTAGAAACATTGGTTACAGAAACCGGTGCAGGACAATGGGGAAGCGCTTTATCCTATGCTGGATCAAAATTTAATTTAAACATTGAAGTATATATGGTAAAAACAAGTTTTGAACAGAAACCAATGAGAAAGCACCTTATAAATCTTTTTGGAGGAAAGGTTACACCAAGTCCCAGTTTAGAAACTAACTTTGGCAAAAAAATGTTAAATTTAGATAAAGAAAATCCTGGTAGCCTTGGAATAGCTATAAGTGAAGCTTTAGAAGTTGTGTTTAGTAAAAACAATGCCAAATACGCACTTGGAAGTGTTTTAAATCATGTATTATTACACCAGACTATAATTGGATTAGAGATAAAAAAACAATTTGAAAAAATAAATGAAAAACCAGATATTATAATTGGATGCCATGGAGGTGGCTCAAACCTTGGAGGAACAATTTTGCCTTTTATTCCAGAAAAATTATCAGGAAAAAATATAAAGTTTTTAGCCTGTGAACCAAAATCATGTCCAACATTAACAGAGGGAGAGTATAAATATGATAATGGGGATACTGCAGGATTAACTCCTTTAATGAAGATGTATACGCTTGGAAAAGACTTTATTCCACCAAAAATACATGCAGGAGGATTAAGATATCACGGTTCAGCACCAATTATTGCCAGATTAAAACGTGAAAATATGTTAAATGCTGTAGCCTTCACTCAAGAAGAAACATTTAAAGCTGCTAAACTTTTTGCTAAATTAGAAGGAATAATACCTGCTCCTGAATCATCGCATGCAATTGCTGGTGCAATTAAAGAAGCTCTTCTAGCAAGAGAAAATAAAGAAAAAAAGTTATAGTATTTACGCTATCCGGACACGGTTTGCTCGATTTAACAGCATATTCATAATAAAAAAGCGTCTACAAAAATTGTAGGCGCTTTTTTGTCATCAATTGAATATTTATGATATAATATAGTATAAATTATAGTGTTGAAGGGAGGATTCTAATGTACATTCTTAATTTAAGTGGCATTATTTTTGGTTTAATCGGTATTATATTCACAGTATTCCTTACTTTTAAAGTACTGGAAAACTCTCCAGGTAATGAAAAAATGCAAAAAATATCTGGAGCAATACAAATGGGAGCGAAGGCATTTTTAATATCAGAATATAAAATATTATATGTTATAGTTCTCATTATTTTCCTCCTACTTGGTTTAATTAATGGGTGGGAAATGGCTTTATCTTTTTTTCTTGGTGCAACATTATCTGTTTCAGCTGGTTTTTTTGGTATGAGTATTGCCACAAAAACAAATACACGAACTGCTCAAGGAGCCATCGAATCAATAAGTAAAGGATTAAAGATAGCTTTCAATGGAGGAGCTGTCATGGGAATGACTGTGGCTTCACTCGGACTATTTGGATTGGGACTGATTTTTTATTTAACCAATGGCGACACTATATCAATGAGTGGATATGCTATGGGAGCTTCTTTGGTAGCATTATTTGCAAGAGTTGGTGGAGGAATATTTACTAAAGCTGCAGATGTTGGTGCTGATCTGGTTGGAAAGACTGAAGCTGGTATTCCTGAAGATGACCCAAGAAATCCCGCTGTTATTGCCGACAATGTTGGTGATAATGTCGGTGATGTCGCTGGAATGGGAGCTGACTTATATGAATCCTTTGTCGGCTCAATATTTTCTGCTTCTGCTTTAGGTGTATTAGCCTATAACAAAGAAGGTGCTGTATTCCCATTTTTAGTTGTATCTATTGGAATTCTCTCTGCAATAATTGGTATTGTTTTTTTTAATTTGAGTTTAAAAAATAAAGACAATGTGGATCCTTCAAAAGCTTTGCATTTTGGAACGTATATCGCAAATGGTTTAACGTTAGTAGGAGTTTTATTTTTATCTTTAATAATATTAAAAACTATTAACCCATTTTTCGTCATTTTACTTGGTATGATTGTCGGTATGATTATCGGGAGTATTACAGAATACTATACTGCAAAAAAACCTGTGAAACATCTTGCTAATAGTGCTGTAAGTGGCGCAGCTCCATTATTAATTAACGGTATGGCAATAGGAATGGAATCAACAGCTATACCAGTTATTTTAATTTCTATTGCTACAATAATCTCATACAATTTGCTTGGATTATTCGGTATTGCATTAGCAGGAGTAGGTATGTTAGCCACATTAGGTATAACTCTTGCAATAGATGCTTATGGACCTATAGCCGATAATGCAGGTGGAATTGCACAAATGGCAGAACTTGAACCATATGTAAGGGAAAGAACAGATCAATTAGATGCTGTTGGAAATACTACAGCTGCAATAGGAAAAGGTTTTGCTATAGGTTCTGCGGCTTTAACTGCTTTAGCATTATTTGCTTCTTATACTAAAGTTACAGGTTTAAATATTATAGACCTTTCAAAATCACAGGTATTCATAGGTGCCTTAATTGGTGGAATGCTTCCTTTCTTATTTTCTTCAATGGCTATGAAAGCCGTTGGGGATGCAGCAGAAATAATGGTAAAAGAAGTCAGAAGGCAATTTAAGGAAATAGTCGGTTTAATGGAAGGAAAAGCAGATCCAGACTATTCTTCATGTGTTTCAATTGCCACAAAAGGAGCTTTAAGAAAAATGGTTTTTCCATCATTATTGGCGGTATTTATGCCTATTATCATGTTTTTTATACTTGGAAAAGAATCTGTAGCTGGAATGCTTGTGGGAACAACTGTTTCAGGAGTTATGCTTGCTATATTTATGGCCAATGCTGGCGGTGCCTGGGATAATGCAAAAAAATATATTGAAGAAGGTAATTTTGGTGGAAAAGGCGGATTTGCCCATAAAGCTTCTGTAATTGGAGACACCGTAGGAGATCCTTTTAAAGATACAGCTGGACCTGCAATAAATATATTAATAAAGCTTATGTCTATTGTTTCTATCGTTGTAATTCCTATATTAATGAAGATTTTTAAATAAAGGGGGCGAATTATGAAAAGAATTGCTGTTATGAATGTCGGTGGTGATTGTCCTGGTCTTAATAGCGCAATTAGAGCATTAGTCAGGAAGTCTGCCATTGAAGATATCGAAGTTTTAGGTGTTTATGATGGTTTTAAGGGTTTTTTAGAAGATAGAGTTTTTGTTATGACAAAAGAACATGTATCAGGAATTTTAGAACGTGGTGGAACTATTTTGGGTTCTTCAAAATTTGATCCAACAAAAAATCCTGATGATTTTATTAAATTAAAAGAAAATTTTGAAAAATATCAAATAACTGCATTTATAATAATGAGCGGTCATACAGGAACAGAAATTGCTCTAAAAATTTCTGATGAGGGAATGCCATCAATTGTAATTCCTGCAACAATAGATAATGATTTACCATGGACTGATTTTAGCATAGGATTTTTTACTGCATTAGAAACTGTAACAAAAACATTAGATGCATTACATTCAACTGCTAGTGCTGGTCATAGAGTTATCGTTGTAGAAGTTGGCGGAGACGAAGCAGGATGGTTGGCTACTCTTGGTGGATTAACTGGTGGTGCAGATTATATTTTAATTCCTGAAATAAAATTTAATCCTGATAAATTAATAGAAAATATCAAAAAAAGATATGATGAAGGAAAGAAATTTTCTATTGTTGTAGTTCAAGAAAAATGCCCTTTATCAGAACGGTTAAAGATCATTAAAGACAAAATTCCTGAAAGTACCCCTTCAGATGTTATTTCAAAATTTATTAAAGATAATATTGAAGGGGTGGAGTGTAGAAATGTTAATCTTGGTTATATGCAAAGAGGTGGAACTCCAGTATCTTTTGATAGATTAATTGCCACCATGTTTTCAACAAAGGCTATTGAATATATAAAAAAAGGAAAAGTTAATATAGCTCTTTCTTTAAAAGGTTTTGAAATTTTTGATGTACCATTTTCTAACGAACTTTTAAAAAATAAAGAAATTGATTCTAGAATTTATGAAATGGCAAAAATATTCTTTTAAAATAAGGGACTCATACATAATGAGTCCCTTATTTTTTATCAAAAATCCTTAAACTCTTCGCTTCGCGAAGGGTTTAGGAAAAATATTATAATAATAAAATTTTTTAAATCTTAGACCTTTCGCTACTCTTCACTTCGTGAAGGGTTTTAGGAAAAATATTTTTATTATAAAATAAAAAACAACCTTAAAACTTTCGCTCCGCGAAATGTTTAGGATTCGCTCATATTATTTTTTTTATTTTATTTTAACAACAGCCTGAGGGACTCATACATAATGAGTCCCTTATTTTTTATCAAAAAATTCTTAAATCTTCCACTTCGCGGAAGCTCTTCACTTCGTGAAGAAAATTGGTAATAATTTTTAATTATAAATATTTATTATCCTTAAACCTTCCGCAAAGCGGAAGATTTTGTTAATAAATTACGACAATTTTTAATATATTATGAAATATTTTTCATACTTGACAACTATATTAAAATATAGTAAAATATAAACAAGTTTTTACATTACTTAAAATTAGAATAGGGAGGGATTCTATGAAAAAGTTGTTTCTAGCAGTAGTTTTAATTCTTTCGTTGGTTTTATTCGCAAATATTAAAATTGGTGTTGTTTTACCAATGACTGGAGGTATTGCTGCTTTTGGTGAAATGTCATGGCAGGGAATTGAATTAGCTCATGAAATGTATCCAGAGGTATTGGGTGAAAAAATTGATTTAGTATTAGTAGACAATAGATCAGAAAAAACAGAAGCTGCTAATGCTGTAAGTAGAGTTATTGATAAGGAAAAAGTTGTTGCAATAATCGGAGAAGTTGCCAGTGCTCATTCATTAGCTGGTGGTGCTGTTGCAGAAAGAAAACATATTCCAATGTTAACTTCTTCATCAACAAATCCATTGGTTACAAACAGAAAAAAATACGTATCTCGTGTTTGTTTTATAGATCCTTATCAAGGTGCTGCTGCTGCTATATTTGCATATAAAAATTTAAATGCGAAAAAAGCTGCTGTATTTATCGATGTTGAGCAAGATTATAGTGTTGGTTTAGCCAATTTCTTTAAAAAGAAATTCCAAGAATTAGGAGGAAATTATTTCATCGAATTCTTTAAAACTGGTGACCAGGAATTTAGTGCTCAATTAACAGATGCTATTAATAAAAATCCTGATGTATTATATATTACAGGATACTATCCAGAAATTTCTTTATTCGCAAGACAGGCAAGAATGTTAGGATTTAAAGGTCCTATTTTAGCTGGAGATGGTGCAGAAGCTCCTGAATTAATTAAGATAGGCGGAGATGCAGTTGAGGGATTATATTATACAACACATTTCCATCCAAAAGGTGCTGCAACAGAGATGACAAAAGTATTTGTTGAAAAATTCAAGGAAAAATACGGTTCTGAACCTGGTGCTATGCACGCTTTAGGATTTGATGCATATTTAGTTTTAAGAAAAGCTATAGAAATAGCGGGGAAAGCTGATCCTAAAGCAATAGCAAAAGCAATTAGGCAGGTTAAAAACTTCCCAGGTGCTACTGGTATGATTACTATTAATAAGAATGGTGATGCAGAAAAATCTGTTGTTATTGATATGGTTAAAAATGGAGAATTCACATATGTAACAACAATTAACCAGCAGATTATTAATTTTATTAAAAATTCTTTCCCCGGTTCTTCCGGGGTTTTTTATTGAAAATGGAGGTGTCGGCATTGAGTGGAGCTACTTTTCTACAAAACTTATTCAACGGATTAATGTTTGGTGGATTGTATGCACTTCTAGCAGTAGGTTATACAATGGTGTATGGAATCTTGAGACTCATTAACTTTGCACACGGAGATATTATGATGATGGGTGTTTATTTTGCTTTCTATGCTTCTTTAGCAGGAGCACCATTATGGTTATCTGTTCTTATTGGAATTTTTGGTGCTGCTTTTCTGGGTTTCTTAATAGATAGAGTAGCTTATAAACCTTTAAGAAATGCTCCGAGGATTTCTGCTTTAATTACTGCCATTGGTATGAGTTTCTTTTTGGAAAGTATTGCCGTTGTTGTTTTTGGTGCAGTTCCAAAATCCTTTACTGCTGTTTTTAACGAAAATAACAAATGGTTATTGGATAAAACATGGAATATTGGTGGTGCAAGAATACCTGTATTAACCTTCATTGTATTCTTAATTACCGCTTTAATCTTTATGCTTTTGTTCTGGATTGTATACAGAACAAAAATCGGAATGGCCATGCGAGCTATTTCTTCCGATATTCCAACTACTTCATTAATGGGTATCAACGTTGACATGGTTATCGGTTTTACTTTTGCACTTGGTTCTGCAATGGCTGCAGCTGGAGGAATAATGTGGGCCATGAGATATCCAAATGTATTTCCATATATGGGATTTATGCCTGGTTTAAAAGCATTTATCGCTGCTGTTTTAGGAGGTATAGGTTCTATACCAGGAGCTGTAGTAGGAGGATTTTTATTAGGATTACTTGAAATATTCCTTGTTGCTTTAATGCCTAGTGCGGCTGGATATAGGGATGCATTTGCATTTATTATTCTTATAGTTATATTGTTAATAAAACCAGATGGATTATTGGGTAAAAAATCCGTAGTAAAGGTGTGAGAGCATGAAGAAAATAAATTGGACATTAAATTTAATAACAATCGTTTTATTTACCTTATTCCTTTCCTATGCACAGGGAAATTTTGATGATTATACACTAAGAATAATAACTTTAATACCTATTTATGCCATCATGGCTGTTAGTTTAAATTTGATTAACGGTATAACTGGTATATTTTCATTAGGACATGCTGGATTTGTTTTACTGGGTGCATATACATCTGCATTATTGACACTTGAACCATTTCAAAAAGAACTATCATATATTATAGTTCCTATCCAACCATGGTTATTAAACTTACATGCTAACTTTTTAATTGCAACTTTGGCTGGGGTGTAATTGCTGCTATTTTTGCATTTTTAATTGGTTGGCCTACGTTAAAATTATCTGGTGATTATTTAGCTATTGCCAGTTTGGGTTTTGCAGAAATTGCGAGAGTATTAGCAAATAATTTAATCAGTGTAACAAATGGTCCTTTAGGATTAAAAGGATTACCTAATTACACAAATGTTTATTGGGCATGGGGATGGCTTTTAGTAACATTAATTGCTATTATTAGCCTTGTAAAAAGTTCTTATGGACGTGCTCTTATCGCCATCAGAGAAGATTCGATAGCTGCAGAATCAATGGGAATAAACGTATTCAAACATGAACTAATGGCTTTTGTTTTTGGCGCATTTTTTGCGGGTATTGCCGGAGCATTATATGCACATTGGTTAACAACAATTGATCCAAGAATTACTACATTTGGTCCATTATTAACTTTCTATGTATTAATTATGGTTGTTCTTGGTGGTCTTGGAAGCATTACAGGATCTATTATAGGTGCTGGTGTTTTTGCTTTAATGTTTGAATATTTGAGATCTTTAGAAGAGCCTTTTGATATATTTGGAATCCATGTTCCTGGAATTCCAGGTATGAGAATGTTAGTTATTTCTGCAATATTTATTTTTATAATGATATTCTGGCAAAAAGGAATTATGGGTAGAGCAGAATTTTCATGGGAGAAATTATTAAAACTATTTGGAATAAAAATTAAAAAGCCATCATTAGTTGATATATACATGAAAAAAGAAGGTGAAAAATAATGAACAAAATACTAGAAATGAACCATATTACAATGCAATTTGGCGGATTAATCGCTGTTAACAATTTTCATAATCAGCTATATGAAGGAGAACTATTAGGGCTTATTGGTCCAAATGGTGCAGGAAAAACTACTGCTTTTAATGTTATCACCGGTATTTATATACCGACAAAAGGAAAAGTAATATTTGATGGTATAGATATTACACCTTTAAGGCCTCATGAAATAACTCATTTGGGTATATCAAGAACATTCCAGAATATCAGACTTTTCCAGGATATGACTGTTTTGGAAAATGTTATTGTTGCACAACATCATATGCTTGCAAACACTGATGTCGATAAAATATTAAAAAAACACGGCAAAAAAACAAAAGGAAGTTCTCCGTTATGGTTCTTTAAAGCTTTAACAAAACTCGGTTATTTAAATAAAGAAAAAGAAATGATAAAAGAAGGATTGCTCTTATTAGAAAAAGTTGGATTATTGGATCTTGCAGAAGAAAAAGCTTCTGCTTTACCATATGGATTACAAAGAAAATTGGAAATAGCCAGAGCTCTTGCAACACATCCAAAAGTTCTCTTATTAGATGAACCTGCCGCTGGTATGAATCCTCAAGAATCGGAAGAGTTAATGCATTTTATAAAACAAATTAGAGATGATTTTAATCTTTCTATTCTTTTAATAGAGCATGATATGAAAGTTGTTATGGGAGTATGTGAAAGAATACTGGTTTTAGATTACGGAGCTATTATTGCTGAAGGAAAACCGGAAGAAATACAGAAGAACCCAAGAGTTATAGAAGCATATCTTGGAGAGGAGTGGAAGAATGCAAAAGCAGAATGATATTGTTCTTGAAATTAAAAATTTAAATATTTTTTACGGAGCTATACATGCTGTAAAAGGAATTAGCATAAAAGTTCCAAAAGGAAAAATTGTAACTTTAATAGGAGCTAATGGTGCTGGTAAAACTTCCACTCTTTCCGCAATCGCTGGAATGGTTAAGCCAAAAGAAGGAGAAATTATCTATAAAAATAACAATATTGCTGGTAAATCTCCTCATGAAATAAATAGAATGGGTATAGCTTTAGTTCCAGAAGGAAGAAGAATTTTTCCAAATCTTACAGTTTATGAAAATTTAATGATGGGTGCATTTAATAGAAAAGATAAAGAAGAAATAGAAAGAGATTTAAATTGGGTTTATAATTTATTCCCAAGATTAAAAGAAAGATTAAAACAACTTGGAGGTACTTTATCAGGTGGGGAACAACAAATGCTTGCTATTAGCAGGGCATTAATGAGCAGGCCCGATGTAATTATGATGGATGAACCTTCTTTAGGTCTTGCACCTGTTTTGGTTTCTGAAGTATTTGATATTATTAAAGTTATAAATGAAAATGGTGGTACTATTCTTTTAGTAGAACAAAATGCTGCACAGGCATTAAAGATTTCTCATTATGGTTACGTTTTAGAAACAGGAAATATTATACTTGAAAATAATTCTGATTTACTATTAAAAGACGAAAATGTGCAAAAAGCCTACCTAGGTATGGCATAATACGCCGTCATACTCCATTGTATAACGCAACAGCTCCCAAAAATGGGAGCTGTTGTTATTTTTCTATTTTTTGAAAGATACCTCTTTTTTCCAATAAAATCATTAAAGGCAATCCTAAAGCATAACAGGCTATTGCTTCTCCAATACCAATCCATAACACAGTTGGCCAATATGGAACTTTTGCAAGAGGTGCTACATATGCTGAAACACCAAATGCATTAACTATCACTGGTGGAAGTGGAGCTAAATATTTATTGGGCATTTTATATGTCAAATATGCTGCCAATAATGTTAATGCACTACCTAAAAAAATGTCTATTGCTCCAAACCCTCCGAAAACATTGGCCAACATAGCACCTACATACAATGCAGGTATAAAAATAGGATTGAAAAATGGCAATACCGTTAATGCTTCTGAAATACGAACCTGCATAGGACCATAACTAATAGGTTGTAAAACAACAGTTAATGCTACATATAATGCTGCTACTACACCTGCCAATACCAAGTTTTTCGTTTTCACCAAAAAACACCTCCTTGTTTTGTTAAGGCGGGTGCCGCGACCGCCAAATCATATTATATATAAATTTTATTATTGCAGAAATAATTTTATGTTAAAATAACGAGGTTATTATAAAAAATATTATTCCAATTCCGAGAGAAATAAAAGCTCTTTTATCGCTTTTCTTTATTCTTTCTTCATCTTTCATATATCCTTTTCGAGTTTCCTTAACGGATGTATTGAACAAATAAATACTATTTATAGTAAAGATAACTCCTAAAAAGAAAAAAACATTAGCCCACATACTTACCCTCCTACCTTTGAATTTTTACATTAAAGTATTATAATTATACTATGAGTATTAAAAGGAGGTATTAAATTTGAATAAAGAATTGACACCACCCATAACATTGAAGCAGAAGAAGCTTTATTGGGTAGTATTTTTTTAGACCCGCAAATTTTGCCTGATATATTGGAAGAAATTAGATCAAATGATTTCTATAATCAACAACATCAAATAATTTTTAGAATTATCGAAGATTTATTCGATAGAGGATTACCTGTTGATGCTATTTCAGTTATGGAAAACTTAAGAAATGCAAATCTACTTGAAAAAGCGGGAGGAGAAGATAAACTTATATATTTAGCTGAAGTTGTTCCTACACCAGCTAATGCATTATATTACGCCAAAATAATTAAAGACAAATCTCTTTTAAGAAGTTTAGTTTCTGCAAGTACAGAAATCGTTGAAGCAACAAGAACAATAGGTGAAGCTGAAGAAATATTGGATTTTGCCGAAAAAAAGATTTTTGAAATTGCAGAGTCCCGTGCTACACGAACTTATGATTCTGTTCCCAACATTGTTCATGATGTATTTGAAAAATTAGATGAATTAAAAAAACGTGCTTCTATTGAACCAAATGCTCTTGTCACAGGTCTACCTACAGGGTTTATTTCTTTAGATAGATTAACTTCTGGATTTCATAAATCTGATTTGATTATTATAGCAGCCAGACCATCCATGGGAAAAACTGCATTTGCTCTTAATGTTGCAAGTAATTTAGCCATTAAATACAAAACACCTATTGCAATGTTTAACCTTGAAATGTCAAAAGAGCAATTAGTTCAAAGAATTTTATGTGCTGAAGCTCAGGTAGATTTACAAAAAGTTAGAACTGGTATGCTTAATAATGAAGATTGGAATAAGTTGGTTAATGCTGCTCATAAACTTTCGCAATCAAAAATAGTAGTTGACGATGAACCTGGGTTAGATCCAAGAACCTTAAGAGCAAAAGCCCGAAGAATGAAGAGAGAGTATGGAATAGAAGCTATTTTTATAGATTACTTGCAGCTTATGTCCTCAAAAAGCAGAGGATCAGAAAGTAGACAACAGGAAATTTCTGAAATTTCACGTTCATTAAAATTATTAGCCAGAGAATTAAATGTCGTCATTGTAGCCCTTTCACAATTATCAAGAGCTGTTGAGCAAAGAGAAGATAAAAGACCGAGATTAAGTGATTTAAGAGAATCTGGTGCTATTGAACAGGATGCTGATATGGTAATGTTTTTATACAGAGATGCATATTATAAAAGGAAAAAAGAAAGTGAAAACAAAGATAAAAATAATGAAAATCTTATTTTAAATCATCCACATGAATCAGAGCTAATAATCGGGAAACAAAGAAATGGTCCTGTTGGCACTATCAAACTTATGTTTGACCCAAAAGTAACGTTATTTTATGAAAAAGATAGCATACATAAAGAAGTATATTAGGAGGAGAAAGAATGAAGCAAAATACAAAAGAAAAAATATTAAAATTAATTGAAAAAAAACCATTATTACAGAAAGAAATATATGAAAACTAAAAGCTAAATCAAAAGATGAAAAACGAAAAATAAGAGATATATTAAAAGAATTACAGGAAAATGGTGAGGTATATAAAAATTCAAAAAATAAATTTTGCACATTAGGAAAAAACATGAAAATCGGAACTATAGAATTTACACGAAGGGGCAGTATGGCATTTGTTACTACCAAAGATGGAGAAGAAATTGCTGTCACGCTGGAAAATGTAAAAGATGCTATGCATAAAGATCTTGTGTTAATTGAAATAATTGGAACATGGCGCGACATTCCAAAAGGAAAAGTATTACGAGTATTAAGAAGAGGAATAACTAAGATTGTTGGAATTTTTGAACCAAAAAAATTATTTGGTTTTGTGTTACCTATAGATCAAAAAATAAATACTGATTTTTATGTTTCACCAGAAAATTTCAATAAAGCAAAACCCGGACAAATTGTTGAAGCAGAAATTATAAAATACACTCGCAAAAACCCAGAGGTAAAAATAACAAAAATAATAGGTAATGTAAATGACCCAAAAGTTGATTTACCAATAGTCATTATAAAACACGATCTACCAGAACCTGGAATATTCCCAGAAAAAGTTATGAAGGAAGCTTTAGCAATTCCGCAAACTGTTCAAAAAAAAGATTTAAAAGGAAGAAAAGATTTTAGAGACGAAATCATAGTTACTATAGATGGAGATAATGCTAAAGATTTTGACGATGCTGTACAGGTAAAAAAGTTAGAAAATGGAAATTATTTATTAGGTGTTCATATTGCAGATGTTTCACATTATGTAAAAGAAAATTCTAATTTAGACAAAGAAGCCTTTAAACGTGGAACAAGCGTTTATTTAATAGACACTGTAATTCCAATGCTTCCTCACGAATTATCGGATTGGATTTGTTCCCTTGTAGAGGGAGAAGATAGATTAACCATGTCCTTAATAATGGAAATTGATAAAAATGGTGATGTTGTAAATTTTGACGTATATAATGGAGTTATAAAAAGCAAAAAAAGACTTACTTATAACAAAGTAAACAAACTATTAAATAACGAAGCAGATGATGAATTAGAAAAAGAAATAGGTTGGTTACGACCAAACCTCGAATTGATGAAAGAACTCATGGAAGTTATAAGAGAAAATAGAAGAAGACGTGGTGCTATTTTAGATATTGAAGGTGGAGAAGTAAAATTCATATTTGACGAAAATGGAAACGTTGAAGATATCATACCTGTAGAACGCGGAATTTCAGAAGTCATTATAGAGGAGTTTATGATTAAAGCCAATGAAACTGTTGCATCTATCTTTGATTCTCAAGGATTACCATTTATTTATAGAATTCATGAAGAACCTGATCCGGATATGTTATTACAATTAAAAAATTACTTAGATATAATGGGATTAAGATATAAATTCCCTAAAAATATTCATCCAAAATTATTACAGGATATGTTAGAACATTTAAAAGACCATCCTTTAAGAAAAAGTATACAAAAATTGTTAGTACGTTCATTAAAGCGTGCCATTTATTCAGATTTAAATGTTGGACATTTCGGTTTAGCTTCTCAAAATTACACACATTTTACCTCACCAATAAGAAGATATCCTGATTTAATAGTTCATAGATTATTAAAGAAATACTTAAAAAATAAAGGAACCTTAAAAAATAATGAAATTGAAAAATACACAGAACTACTCCCAGAAATTGCCGCTCATAGTTCAAAAAGAGAAAGAGTTGCTAACGAAGCAGAATGGGATTTAACTGATATGAAGAAAGTTGAATATTTAATGGGACACATTGGTCGAACTTTTGATGTGTATATAACCAACATAACCAAATTTGGAATGTTTGTTGAAATTCCCGAAAAATTTATTCAGGGATTAATACATGTTTCAACAATGGATGATTATTATATATATAATGAAAAACAGAATGTTTTAATCGGAGAAAGAACAAAGAAAGTTTATAAATTAGGAGATAAATTAAAAGCTAAAGTTATAAATGCAAATAAATTAACAGCAGAAATAGATTTTGAAATTGTTAATAAAAACGATGATGAATTAGAAAAAGAATTAAAAAAGAATTATCCCAATGCTAAAATAAAAATTAAAAAGACCAAAAAAATAAACGAAAAAATAAATAAAAAAGAGCCGCACGGCACTCGTTACCGATGCGGCGGCCCTATACCCCCTAGGTATTTTTATCTTTCATTACATATTATACCATAAAAATACAAAAAAGTAACACTTCATACTACAAAATCAAAAATTTGTAACAAAAATAGCCCTGCATAGCAGAGCTATTATTTTTCCATCTTTTCAAGACATTCTTTACAATATCCTCTAATATATAATTGTTGATCAATAATTTTATTTTCTTTTTCAAGATTTGAATCAATTTTTATTTCTTTAATATCAAAATCAAAAATCTTTCCACAATTGATACATTTAAAATGACCATGAAGATGTGTATTAATATCAAATCTTGCTTCATTTTCCTCAATTGTTATAACAGAAATTAAACCCTTTGATTGAAATAGTTTCAAAGTATTATAAACTGTTGTTTTTGATAATGTTGGTATTCTTTTTACTAATTCTTTATAAATCATATCAACATTTGGGTGATTTTGATTATCCATTAAATATTTATAAATTTGAATCCTTTGTAAAGATGGAGAAATATTTTGTTCCTTTAATATTTCGCTGATATATTCTATTTTTTCCAGATCACTCATATAATCACATCCTTTCATTTCTAAATTGATTATAATTCTATTTTAATTTTATACCATTTTCATTCAAAAATCAAGTTTTGATACAATAATTTAATTTTTGTGATATAATTGTATTAATTAAATATTATTCTGGAGGGAAAATATGAAAAAAACATTCATCTTTATTTTACTATTTATCTTTATTTTTTCAATAGCCTATTCTCAATCTTTTACAGAACTTTATTCCAAATTTAAAGTAATAAACAGTTATCACAAAATTAATGAAATGAAAAGTTTATTATCTGAACTAGAAAAATATACTGATAATGCTTCTTTATTGGCTGTATACTGCAATGCGCTTACTGAATATGCCAATTGGGGTGTTCCTGAAGAAAAAAGAGAACAAATATACACTAAAGCTGTAGAAGTTGGCAAAAAAGCTGTTAAATTAGACGAAAAAAATGGGTATGCACATTATGCTTTAGGTGCAGCAATCGGAAGACTCGCACAATATAAAGGAATTGTCTCCAGCCTTTTTATGCTTGGTGATTTTGATGAGCATATTAAAAAAGCCATAGAATTAGATCCTTCATTATATACCGCCTTTATTGCAATGGGAATGAGGTATAGAGATGTTCCATGGCCTCTAAATAACTACAAAAAATCAGAACAATATCTGCTTAAAGCTGCTGAAATTGAACCAGGATATGTTAATGCTTATTACGAATTAGGAGTTCTTTATAAAGTCTGGAAAAAATATGATAAGTCAAAAGAGATGTTTAAGAAAGTAATAGATATGCCTTTACATCCAGATTGGATAGAGCAGGGAAAAGAAGCCAAAGAAGACTCAAAAAAAGCCCTTGAAGAACTAAAATAGGAAGGTTTAAAAACCTTCCTATTTTTTATTTCCACACCTCTGGTTCAACTTCTAAATCTTCATCATAATTTTCTTTAACTATCTTTTTTATATATTCTATTATACTCATTACATCAGAAAAGGTTGCATCACCTTTATTAATAATAAATCCTGCATGTTTTTGAGAAATTTCAGCATCTCCAATAGAAAAACCTTTTAACCCTAATTTTTCAATAGTTGTGCCAACATAAAAATCTGGTTTTGGCCTTTTAAAAATACTTCCTGCACTTGGGTATTCCAATGGTTGTTTTTCCCATCTTTTAATAGATAATTCCTTTATTCTTTTTTCTATATTACTTTTTTCATCCCTATATAATTTCAATTTAGCTTCTAAAGGATAAACCTTCTTTCTTGAAAAATGCTTTTTCTATAATCAAACTTAATATCTTCCTTTTTTAAAGTAATTATTTGCCTTTTTTCTATATCGTAAACTTCTACTTCTTTTACAATATTCTTCATCTCTCCTCCATAAGCACCTGCATTCATAAACAAAGCCCCACCAAGACTACCAGGAATTCCTGAAGCAAATTCTAAACCTGCTAAACCATTTTCCATAGCTAAATAAGACAACCTTGAAATGGGAATTCCAACTTCTGAACATATATATTCCTCTTTAAAAATAACATCTGTCAAATATTCTGTACTAACAACAACAAAATCTAAATTTTCATCTTTAATTATTAAATTGGCGCCACCGCCAATTATTTTAAATTTTATATTTTTTTCAATTAAATAATTTAGAGTTTTTACAAAGACATTTTTCGTTTTAGGAATAACAAAAAGTGGAACCTTTCCTCCTATTTTAAATGTAGTGTGTAATTTCAAAGGTTCATTTTTTAAAATATTACAACCTAACAAATATAACTCTTTAGCTATATCTATCACTTCAACATCCACTCCAACATCTCATATATTTCTTCCCCTGCAGGATGTTTTTTTACCTCTTCTAACAGTTTATTATCTTTAAAAGTCATTTTTTGTATAGAATCTAATATTAATGCCTTTTCCGATTTTGAAATATTTTCCAGATATTTGTTTAGCAAATAATTTATACCCTTTTTTGTAGGCATTTCTGCCATCGCCATTATGGCCAATTCCTGAATATCTCCTGTATCATCTAAAAATGTAGCTAAAATATCTATATATTTTTCATCCTTAGTAATTCTTAACAAGGCTTCCAAAATAATGGGAAATGCTCTTTCATCAGAATACAAATTCATCATTCTTTCAAGATAGGGTTTTAATTCTTGACATTCCATCTCTGAAAGAACATCTATTAAATACAGCATTACCACATCATCAAAAGAATTCTTCTCAAATCTTTTTAAAAATTCATCAAACAGATATTTTTTAGCTTCAGGCCCTAAAACGTCTATGATATCAGTAATAAGTGAATATGTCTCCGCATCACTTTCTTCCATCATATTTATTAAAACCGGTATAGCTTCTACACCCTTTTCTTCTATAACGCGTTGAATTACATCTTCTCTTTTCATTTTATTCCACCTCTTTAAATACTATTTCTCCATACATTTCCTTTATTTCTTTTATTCTCTCCTTTTCATCCAATTCCACTATTTTAGAATGCATCTCATTATTTTCTTCCACTTTAAATATTTTAAAATGTTTATCTGCAAAATTAGCAACCTGAGGCATATGAGTTATAACAATTAATTGCTTTAATTCTGAAAATTCCTTTAATTTCTTTCCGATAACATCTGCGATTCTTTGACCCACACCTGAATCTATTTCATCAAATAGCATAGTTTCCACCAAATGCAGTTCTCCCAAAGTTTTTTCTATAGACAAAATAATTCTCGATAACTCCCCTCCAGAAGCTACTTTTTCCAGAGGTAAAAAAGATGATTGAGGTGTAGTTTTAGCTAAAATACGAACATTATACGTACCATACCTACCAGGTTCATCAAGTTTTTTAAAATCAAATTTTATTTCTGCATGTTCCATATTTAAAGACATCAATTCTTCTTTTATCTTCTTCTCAAAGACTTGTAATATTTTCTCACCCTTTTTCTTTATCTTCTCTCCTAATTCAAATAATTCTTTTGTTTTTTTATCTATTAACGGATTTATCTCATTCATTATTTTTTCTAAGTCATTCAATTCTGACAATTCCATCTTAAATTTATCTAATTTTTCAAAAACATCATTAAGTGAAGGACCGTATTTTCTCTTTAAGTTCATAATTTCATTTAAGCGATTAGATACTTCTTCCAATCTTTGCGGATCTAAATCAAGTTCATATAACTTTGATTCAAGACTACCATATAATTCATTTAGCATATCCTGGATGGAAGAAGCTATTTCCAATTCACCATTAAAACCATAATCTGAAATATGTGATAAATCTTCCACTATTTCTCCTATTAAAATATCCACATTTTCATCATTATCTTTTAAAATAGCCATAGATTTTTCCAATTTAGTCTTTATTTCTTCAACATGACTGAGCATTTGATATTCAGTTCTTAATTCTTCATCTTCGTTTTCTTTTGGATTAATTCTTTCAATTTCTTCAATTTGAAAATTCAAAATATCAATTTTTCTATAAATCTCTGATGGGTCAGAAGGAATATTGCTCAATTTTCCCTTTAATTCTATATATTCATTATAACTTTTTTCATATTTATCTATTAATTCTCTAAAATTCTCCTCAAATATCCTGTAAGCCATTTGATTATGATACTTTGGATTCCTCAATAGAACCTGAGAATCCTGAGTATGGACTTCCATTATATATGAACCTATTTTTTCCAAAAATGCCCGAGGAATAATTGTACCATTAGCTCTAAAAACTGCTCTTTTCTCATTAAAATTAACATTTAAGACAATCTCATTACTATCTATAATCTCACCTAATTTTTCTCTTATATCATCATTAATGGTAATATAAGCAGAAATAGAACCATCTTTATTTCTCAAATTTTTCGGAATATTACCACTCAACAATGAAATCAAAGCCTTAATAAGCATGGATTTTCCAGCACCAGATTCTCCTGTAATAACGTTTATACCTTCAGAAAAATCAATATTAACTTCCTTAAACAATCCAAAATTCTTGATAGCCAATGAATGAATCATATGGCACCTCCAATTTTTTCTCTTTATATATATTTTACCTCATTTAAGTTAAAAATAAAAACTTCAAGGAACATTTTTTTGTTTGACCACATGTTAGATTTATGTTATAATATCTTTAACAAACAAATAAAGGAGATAAAAATGAAACACTATAAATTTGATTTAGATAAAAAAAATGAATATTTAATTTCACCATCAAGAGAAGTAAAAGCCTCTATTAATAACATATACAAATTCAACAATTCTTTCGGTATCGAAAGAAATTGGAAACATTTAGATAAACATAATTCAATAAAAAAGATAAAAAGGCTTATTATTCCAGAACATGTCATTATGCTTACATCTTTTCTTACAGAAACTAACTCTCACCTTAAAAATTACCTTATTTATATAGATTTTGGAAAATATTTAAAAAACGGTAATACAATTGAATTCGAAGATTTAGAATTAGATATTATTATAAAAAGAGATAGCTCCTTTGAAGTCGATGACATGGATGAATTAATTGATGAATTTGAAAAAAACCATATCGATAAAAGAGATTTCTATAGAATATTATTAGAAAGCATAAAAATAATAAATAATTTCGAAGAAATTGGTCCTGTAAAATATCTAAAAAAAGAGTTAGGAAAAGATGTTATTGATTGGCTCATAAATTTAGGATAACTATATACTTTCATAAAAACATATAACGAGAAATCTTTCAAGGTGAGAGAATGATAAAATATTTGGTAATTGGGAAAAAAGAAGAATTTGAAGAAATAACAACAGAAATAGAGAAAAAAACAAAAGGAAATATATCTTTTGGGACTTTTTAAATCCAAGTCCTGAAGTTTTTTTAGAAAAAATAAAATATCATGATAGGGTTTTAATTGCTGATCCAAATTTAGAATATTATGTAAAAGAAGAATTAGAAAACGTTAAAAAACAGGGAATCGTTATTGAGATATTACCTGATCTTGTAGAAAAACATCTTAAAAGAATTCCTTTAAGTGTTTTTAAAAATTCGAATACTACTATTCTGAATTCTTTTTAAATAAAGATGAAAATCGTTTTTTTGATATATTTTTGGCTTTAATCTCGTTAATATTAACTGCTCCTTTATTTTTAATAATATCTATATTAAATTATATTATCATAGGAAAACCTATTATCTTTAAACAAATACGGGTTGGAAAAAATAAAAAGAAATTTTTGATGTATAAATTCAGAACTATTCATAATGATAACATTCATTCATTTGGAAAATTCTTAAGAAAAACAAGATTAGATGAAATTCCACAATTTATAAACGTATTAATTGGTAATATGAATTTTATAGGTCCAAGACCAGAAATGATTTCTTTTCATGAAATGTGTGAAGAAAATATTGATTACTATAATTATAGATTATATGTAAATCCTGGAATTACGGGTTGGGCACAGGTGAAGTTTAAATATACAACTTCATTAGAAGATTATAAAACAAAAACAGAATATGACCTTTATTATGTGAAAAATAAAAGTTTTTTACTTGATTTAAAAATATTATTATTAACTTTTTTAGCAATTTTTAAAGATAACGGTTCATTATGATATTTACAAAAAGTATTTTTTATGATATAATATATATGCTTTTGGCCCCATAGGATAACGGCTAGTCCATCGGATTCTCAGTCCGAGAGTCGGGGTTCGATTCCCGTGGGGCTGCCATTCAATATAAGTGGAAGCACTTATAAAAAGGGCTGCTCAAGTAAATCGAGCAGCCCTTTTTGTATATATTACATTATATAATGTATACTAAAAATTATTCTTTTATTTTTTCTTTTATACTCTCTTCAACAATATTACTTTTGAGAACTCCATTTATTATTTTCTGAAAAACATCTTTCGAAATTGGTTCAACTGGTATTATATTTAATCTAAATATATCTTCTGGTGTATAATTTATTATGCTCCAACATTGAAAAGCTGTTTCTTGTTTTAACCATTTATAAGAATTTTCTGGCATTATTACTAAACTTTCTTCTGGCTCCCCTAAAATTTCTCTTCTTTTTTTTGCTTTTTTGATTCTCGATGTAGCTACAACTGTTAATACATTATCTAAAATAGGATTATTTAATACGACATGATAATGTCTCTCTCCATTTGCAATATTATCATCTTTTATCCATAAGACTGATCCTTTTCTTATGTTTAATCTTTGGTATAATTCTTGGATCATTTTAAAAGAATTAAAATCTGTCATATCTTATGGAGCCCCATTTCTTCAGCATAATCTTTTGTTACTTCCAGAATTTCATCACTTAGTTCAAATGGATCTTTAGCAAAACCATATTTTTTTAACTTTTTTAATTCTTCTTCAGATGGATCTTCAAAAAAATCTATCAAATTCATTTTTCTAGATTTTATAATTTCTTGTTTGAATAGTTCTTCGTATTTATTCCATTCTGGATAGACATGAGAAATTTCAGCTAACTCAAATTCATTAAATTTTCCAAAAGTATTCCAGGAAAATTCTAAGGCTTCAATATCTGTTTTTGAAAATACTTTAATATTAATTTTATCTTTGTTTTTTAAAATAATATTATATACTTTTTCTCTTTTATTTTTTTCTATGTTCAAAATATTATGAAAATAAGCTATATTCTCTTCATCATCAAAAGGATAATCTTGGGTTTTTATTAAATCATAAACGTTTGATTGTACTGGACCAAATTTCATAGCAATATAATTATCCCAAAATATTGGACGTCCATATCTTCTAATATGGTATCTTTCCGCAAAGTATAATAATTTAATTGCTTTCATATAGTTTAATTTATTTTTATTCTTTTGAGCAAACCAAGCTATGGATTGAACGGCTTTTTTATAATCAAATCTCACCTTTTCACCCCTCAGTACACTTATCGGGTATTAATAACATTATCATTATACTACTTTTTTATAAAAATGAGAAGTATTTTTTCTTATAAATATGGAGTAAAAAATCACAAAAAGTTTTTTTCGAATATAAGAAAGCTCCACTTTTCAAGATTATTTGACAGTTGTCTTACTCCCTATTATCCTCCTTAAAAAGAAATTAAGGTTCTTTTTTTGATAAATCTATTAATAAATTTAATAGTAATTCTTTAAATTCCAACAATTTTGTTTTATCTAAATCAATTGTAATTCTTTTCTTTTCATATTTCTCTTCTTTTTTCTGCTTTGTTTTATTATTATTGACTTTTATATATATTTCTGTTTGATATTTATCATCAAATAAATTCCCTAAAAAAACATTGGTATCATCATTTATTGCCTTTTTACCATATGGCCCTTTATTTTGTATTCTATCCTCATAATGTGCAATAGAATTTCTAACTTCTCTTAAATTAGGAAATAAAATTTCCATTTTATCCAAAAAGATTTCAAAAAGTTTTTTCCATCTGATGTATTTTTTGATTTCGTCTTTTCTTTTCATTTTATCTTTTATTTCGTTTTTTATATTATCCAACATTTCATTTGCAATATTTTTTACTAAATTAAGTCTAAATATATATGCTTCAGCATAATAACTAAAAACATTAACTTTAGAAGATATTCTAATAATCCCTCTCTTTCTTCTTTTAGTGACCAATATTTTTCCAATGAATAAGCTGCATAATTATATTGATTGATTAAACTTAAAACGAGATTGTCTAATTTAAAATCAAAATCAAAAGCCAATAAATAAATATATACATCATCATTTATATACAATTCTTCCATAAAATCCCCCTTGAGGTAATTATAGCTCAAAAAACTAAAAAAAATTACAAGTCTGTCCATACAAGGGCTAAAAACGGCAGTGGTTATCACTGCCATTTTTGTTATTCTTTTATATTTTTCTCAAAAGTTTCTACAATTAATTTCCACAATTCAGCTGTTTTTGGAAAATAAAATCCTCCACCACCAAGCAACACAACAGGAAATCTATTCTTTTTAGCACACCTCGACAATACAACTGAGATTGATTCATAAAATCTTTCGCTTAAATCAATTGAAGACATTGGATCATATTTATAACCATCTACTCCCATTTGTATAATCAATATATCAGGCTTAAAAAATCTTATTTCGTTAGGTATTGTAGACAATACTTTAGTCATTATCTCTTGTTCTGTTTCATCTGGAGAAATTGGAATATTTAGATTTGTTTTTGTGTTTTCTCTTGTATATCCAGTTAAATATGGGTATTGTGTTGAAGGATCCTGGTGTATAGAAATAGTATAAACAGAATCATCATTTAAAAAGGCTCTTTGTGTTCCATCACCATGATGAACATCCCAATCTATAATCATGACCTTCTTATAACCTTTCTTCTGGGAATATTTTGCCCCTATTACTACATCATTAAAGATACAAAATCCTCTTGCTTGGTTTTCAAAAGCATGATGCCAGCCACCACATAAATTCACAGAAATTCTATTATTTTCATCTATTGACTCTACAACTGTTAATGTTGCTCCAACAGATAATCTTGCAGGATTATACATATCTTTTATTGGAGTCTCTGAACTACCACCTATATTATTTTTTATACTTTTTATATAGTCTTTTGTATGAAATAATAACAATTCTTCTTCTGTAGCGTATCTTGGATTTATTAAATTATAATCCGTATCTGATTTTAGAATTTCATCAACTCCTTTTTTACATCTGATACTTCTCAATGGATGCCCTTCACCAAAATCGTATTCAATAAGTTTTTCGCCCCAAACAATGTTTACCATTTTTCTCCCTCCTTCAACAAAATTATACCATTTTTTAAAGGAGTTATATAAAAACAAATAATTAATTACTATTTTTTATATTTTACTTGAATTTATGCAAATAATATGATACAATCTTATTGTTAGTATAACGAACTTTTTTTATTGATAAAAAGGGGGATTTTATGGAGTTTTTAACTGCTAACTTACCAGAAGACATTTCCCAAGAAATTATTTTAGGAAACTTCGGAAAAGCTATTAATATGATCAACAAAAAGTTACAATCAAAATTACCTGATTTACTAAAAGAAAGATTATTATATGAAAAAGAAAGAATGAATAGAATTTTGATTAACTACCCCTATTCCATTGATGATGCAAAAAAATTGCTAAAGAAATTATTAAAGGTTTTACCGATACTGAATTTGAATTATTATTAAATAATGGTGATATCGACTACATAATTATTAACGGAAAACAATATTTCGAAAAAAGATTTGCATACAATATCGGTTTTAAATATAAAAAATACAGAGAAAGAACAAAAAATGAAGAGAAGGTTATAAAAGGAAGAGAATTATTGCATAATAGATTAAAAGATATTATAAATAATAATAGAATAAAAAATATAAAATAAGAGCTAAAATAACTGTAATTCCTGATTATGATAATATTTTGGGAAAAATATTAAAGTTTGGCTTCCTGTTCCTTTTGAAAAGTTTCAGGTTATAAATGTCAAAATAATAGATACAAGTCATAAGACATATACTATTTCAGAAAAAGATGTCAGACAAAAAACTATATTCTTTGAAGATAAAACCAAAAATAGAAAAAATTTTTATGTTGAATTTGAATACGAAATATCTGAATGGATTAATAAAATTGACATTACTAAAGTTAAAAATGATTTTCCTCAGAAATTATCGGAATTTTTAGAAGAAAAAGCTCCTCATATACTTTTTACATATTATCTAAAACAACTAACTAAAGAAATTATCGGAAATGAAAAAAATCCATATTTAAAAGCTAAATTAATATATAATTGGATTACTTTAAATGTTAATTATTCATATGTAAATCCTTATAGTATATATGAAAATATACCTCAATTTGTGGCCACTAATTTAAAAGGTGATTGCGGATTTCAAGCTCTTCTGTTTATCACTATGTGTAGAATAGCTGGAATACCATCTCGCTGGCAATCAGGATGGTATATAAACAAATATTTTGCATCACCACATGATTGGGCATTATTCTATATTGAACCATATGGATGGATACCAGCAGATTTATCTTTTGGTGGTGCAAGAAGAGAAATACCTGAATTCAGAAGTTTTTATTTTGGAAATTTAGATGGGTTTAGAATGCCTGCAAATATTGATTTTATGATTCCATTCAAGAATAAAAAATATTACAGAAGCGATCCATATGATAACCAGGTAGGTGAATTAGAAACAGAAATTGAAAATATTTATTCCGATAAATTTGAATACAAAATCGAAATTGTAAATTTTGAGGAGGCGGAAATATGAGTAAAATAAAAAACATTTCTTTTAAAAAAAGAAAATATGAATACTATAAACCATTTCATATCACTGGAAGTATTTCAAACGAAACAAATAATATAGAAGTAATTATAGAACTTGAAAACGGATTAAAAGGTTATGGTGAAGCTTCTCCATCATTTAGAGTTAACGGAGAAAAAATAGATGCTTTAATTAATCTTGAGTCAAGCATTCGAGAAGCATTAATAGGAAAAGATGTTAGAAATTACAGGCAAATTTTTAGCATCATGGACAAATACTTTTCTTCTCCAAGTATCAAAGCTGCTGTTCAATATGCTGTTCTTGATGCTTTTTCTGAAGAAATAAATACACCTGTTTATCAAATCCTTGGCAGTGCTAAAACGCAAATTGAAATCGACAAAACTGTTGGAATAGATAGCATTGAAAATATGATTAATGATGCCATAGAGATTTTTAACTCTGGATTTAAAGTTATAAAAATCAAAGTTGGGGAAGATTTAAAAAAGATATCGAAGTTATCGAAGAAATTTACAAACATACAAAAGGTGCAAAATATATTGTTGATGCAAATATGGGGTATACTCCTAAGCAGGCAATAGAATTCGCAAAAGTTTTATATTCAAAAGGCGTTAATATAGATTTATTTGAACAACCTGTTGTTGCAACTGATTTTGAAGGATTAAAATTTGTAAGATTTAATTCACCTTTTCCGGTAGGAGCAGATGAAAGTGCAAAAACAAAATATGACGTATTACGATTAATCAAGTTAGAAGCTGTGGATTTTATAAACATAAAGTTAATGAAGTCTGGTATATCTGATGCTCTTGCCATTGTGGAAATGGTAAAAGCTGCGAATTTACAGTTAATGATAGGATGCATGGGAGAATCGAGCATAGGAATAAATCAAAGTGTTAATTTTGCTTTAGGAACAGGTGCTTTTGTTTTTCATGATCTCGATTCAGCAATAATGCTAAAAGAAGAAAAATTTAGGGGAAAATATAGTGTCGATCTTCCTTATTACAAATATCAGTGAAGGAGTTAACTCCTTCACTGATATTTTTGTATTGCAACCTCAATAGTTTTTTCTAAAGTTTTTACAATATTATCCAGAGACATGCTTGGCATGTTTTTCTTTTCTACAACCTGTTCTGGTAAATATGGAACATGTATAAAACCACCTAAAGTTTTCTTAAAATCCCTTTGAATATAATACAATAAACCATATAATAAATGATTACAAACAAAAGTGCCTGCAGAATTCGAAATTTCTCCAGGAATACCAACCTCTTTTATTCCTTTCACTATTTCTTTTATTGGTAAATTAGAAAAATATGCATTTTCTCCATCAAAAAATATTGGTTTATCTGTAGGCTTATTTCCCTCATTATCTGCAATTCTCGCATCATCGATATTTATTGCTACTCTCTCTACAGAAATATGCGATCTACCCCAGCCTGACCCACACAAATAACTATTTCCGGTTGAATTTCACACATCTTACTTCTTAACGTCTCTATTGATTTATAAAACACTGTTGGAATTTCTAATTTTACTATTTTTGCATCTAAAATTTTATCTGGCAATTGTTTTACCGCCTCATATGATGGATTTATTTTTTCTCCATCAAAAGGTTCAAACCCTGTAACCAAAACTTTCATAAACTCACCTCACAAAATTATATTGTTTGTCACATATATATACAATAATTATATCACTAAAAATAAAACATTTTTAAATAAAATTTGTACTATTTTTCACTATAAACTGTTATTAAATTCACATAAAAACGTAAACTAAATATTATATACTTAAATTGGATAAAAAATATCCACTTTTCATAGGAGGTGAAATTATGGCATTTATGAATTTCAAAATCACATCAGAAAGTGCTAATCCAACAAAAACAATAGTAAAGGCTAGGAACTTTGAAATGATAATAGATGAACCAGAAAGCTTAGGCGGAAAAGATGAAGGAGCTAATCCAGTTGAATTTTTATTAGGAGCATTTGCAGGATGTTTAAATGTTGTAGGACACTTAGTAGCAAAGGAAATGGGATTTAAACTTAGAAAAATGAACATTGATATTGATGGTGATTTAAATCCTGCAAAGTTTTTAGGAAAACCATCTGATGACAGAACAGGTTATGTACAAATTAATGTTTCTTTTAATTTAGAAACTGATGCAGATGAAGATACTTTAAAAGAGTGGTTACGTCTTGTAGAAGAAAGATGCCCTATTTCTGATAATTTGCGCAATCCAACCCCTATAAAATTCAATATTTCAAAATTCTAAAAAATGAAGGAGCGCATTGCTCCTTCATTTTACTCAAATATCAATGTATAAATTTTAAATGGTTCATATGTAAAATAATTTTCTAAAATTAATTCCTTATTATCAAGCAAAATGTCAGATAAATATACTTTATTATAATTCAACTTCGTGTTTATTTTGCATTTACCTCTTTTACCTTCAACTTCTACCAATCTTACTATTAATCTTTTTCCTTTTTTGAATACTGAAATCACTTTTAATGGGTTAAAATCAAAAATTTTCTCATTTATATTTATTTCTTTTTTTAATATCCTTAATGGTTTATTTATTTTCTCTGCTTCTTTCATAATTTCTCTAATATTATTTGAATGACTCATTATAGAATACATTAATGTATGTTTCCCTCATCTGCATATAAATCTGGATAAATTGGACCGTGAATTAAAGATAATCCAAATATGTTATTATCAATTGATGTACTGTATATACCATTATTTAATATCGCAATTCCAAAATCTGGTTCTGATATTTCACACCATCTATGCATATACACTTCAAACATTGCCTGTTCATATGATGTATTTTTATGAACCGGCCTCGTTATGTAGCCTCCTGATATATCAAATCTTGCATATCTTGATAAGATATCCATTGGAAATATTGCCTTTAATAATTTTTTTCTTAAATGCCAATCTATTTCTGTTTTAACATCAATCCTCTTTGATTTTTGCACCAGCATAACATATTGAATTATTTTTGTTGTTTCATATTCATACTCTAATTTGATTACTTTTCTTAAATCTCCATTTTCTACCGCTGATACCTTTTTTGCTTTTAAAATTTCTCCGAATTCTTTGTAATTATAATCAATATCCCAAGCACCCCAGGCTAAAGGAACATCATCATATAATACTAAAGTATTTCCCTTTCCTTTAAATAAATCTCTTTCATTTTTCTTATCATACACCTTTATTACATCTTCGAAACATTCCACTAAATAATTATCGTTTTCTAAAATATAATTATTTTTCAACGGTTTATTCAAAATTACAGGCTCTCCAACTTTTATTTTTCTATTAGAAAACATCGGTAATACATTATTTATTTCGTAAAAATATTTTCCATCATATGTTTTTTGTGCTTTTAATTCAAATTTTTCTTCTGATTCAAAATATTTATCGCTTTCATAATTTCCATAATTCAATAGTATCGTATTCTCAGAATTTTTCAATTTTTCATTGACTAAGTTTTTACATTTTTCAATTTCTTCTTTTAAAGTCTTTTCAGCTTCTTCATACACTTCTTTTATAGAAGAACCTGGAATAATATCATGAAATTCTCTTGTTAGAAGTTTTTTCCAGCTTTCAGAAAGATCGAATTTGATATTATTAAGAGATAAAATGTATTCCGTAAAAAATAATTCATCTTCTAAAAGCTTATGATATTTCTTCATATTTAATTGTGTAAAATGTGTTGCTCTATGAAATTCAAAATACAATTCATTATCCCATACAGGTAATTTTTTACCTTTAATTTCATCATTTAATATTTCAAAAAATTTTCTAGCAGTTACCGGAATTAATTTTGGTGTATATGGTAATTTATTTGTAACTTCAAAATCTATCATATGTGCTTCTGAAGGGCCTCCACCACCATCTCCATATCCATATGTTAATAACGTACCGTCAAAAATATCCCTATTCCTGAAGTTTTTAAACGTTTTCAAAGTACATTCCACATCTAAATACCCATTATATCCTTCCTTTGGATTATTGAAACTATGATATAATATTTCACTTCCATCTATACCACGCCAATAACAAATATCATAAGGAAAAGGATTTTTTTCATTCCATGTAAGCTTTGTTGTAAAAAAATAATCTATTTTTGCCTGTTTTGCAATTTGAGGTAATACCCACGAAAAACCAAATACATCTGGAAGCCAACAAACATTAGAATATTCACCAAATTTCTCTTTAAAATATTTTTGAGCATAATAAAATTGTTTGATTAATGACTCCAATGATGGAATTTTTGTATCAGCTTCTACCCACATTCCACCATTTGGATCCCATTTTCCTTCTTTAAAAAGCTTTTTTATTTTTTCAAATAGCTCTGTTCCTTCAATATCTTCATACATTTGAGCAGTAGACTGTGTAAAAGTAAAATGCTTATACTTATCAGCTAAACGAATGGCATTTGAAAATGTCCTCAAAACTTTTCTTTTAGTTTCTTCAATAGGCCATAGCCATGCATAATCAATATGAGCATGTCCCGTTACATACACCTTCCCTACTTTGGGATATTTATTTCTTAAAATATTTAAATTCTCTTCTATAACTTCAAGTGCTTTAGAAACATTTATATTTCCTCCAGAAAATCCTTTAAATTCTGGTCTTGACCAGATATTAGAAACTTCTTTAAAAGTCTCTGGCATTCTTTCTACAGATGATAAATAATTATTTGTTTCTTTTGGAATATCGAGTTGTTTATACATCTCATTTATCAGATTTGACAACTCATTTATTAATGAATTATCTTCTACATTTTCCATTAATTGAGATATGCCTGCTATATATCTTATTAACTTTTTAACCTTAAAATCTATTTTTATTAAATTTGCTTTTTCAAATATTGCCTTACCTGGTCTACCAAACAAATTATATGGCACAGTTTCTGCTTCAATTATATACTTCCCAGCAGGTAATTCTATTTCTTTATGATGCTCGTTTATTTCTCCATATATTTTCCCATCTATTCTTATTAATGTTTCTCCACCAAACCAAAACTCACCATAATACCCATAGGGCACATTAATTTCTTTTATAAATTTAACAGGAAAAATACTATATTCCCATTTATATCCAGTATTCACATCCTCAATTTTTTCTCCCTGAATAAATTTCCAGTTTTCATTAACAGGTATAATATCTACAACTTGATATGGAAATATTTCTTCTATAATATTATTTATTCTTTTCAATTCCTTATCCAGCTTATGATACATATTAGCCCCCCTGAACTCAAGTGCTGTTAACGCACCTTTCTGAGTGCAAACCAATCCCCAATCTCATTTGCAAACTCTGCTATTTTAAAATAATCCTTTTCCCCTCCGAAATCTTATACAAAAATGCCCCACAAATGCATCACCTGCTCCTGTAGAATCTACAACTTCTACATCTATACTATCTATTTGCTTTACATTATTTCCATCACTTAAAATCGATCCTTTTTTACCCAAAGTTACTGCCACTACTTTTGCTCCTATTTCGTGTATATAATTAATGGATTCTTCTAAATCTCTATTTCCTGAAAACAAAAATAATTCTTCCTCACTAAATTTTGCAAAATCTGTATGTTCAATTATTTTTTTACTCAAACTAATTAATTTTTTCGGATCTTTCCATAAGTCACTTCTATAATTTACATCAAAAGATATAAACTTATTATTCTCCTTTGCAAATTCAAAAATTTCAAAATAAGTTTTTTCCAGTTTTCCACCTAAAAATGCAGTTGCTGAACCAAAATGAAATATCTCAAAATTCCTTAAAGCATTTTTATCTGGTATTTTTAAATTAACATCTGCTCCTCTAAAAAATACAAAATCTCTTTCTCCATCATCCATTAAAGAAACAAAAGCTAATGTTGTATTAAATTTATTATCAAGGGTTATTAATGATGTGCCCACATTATATTTTTTAATTCTTCTACCAAAAATTTTCCAAACGGATCATTCCCAACATTACCAAGAAATGCACTTTTTCCTCCTAAAACAGAAATTACAGCTGCAACATTAGCTGGTGCTCCCCAGCTTTTTTTTCAAAAGTATTTCCTTCGGAAATATTCTTATTTCTATCCAGGCATATAAAATCAATAAGTAATTCTCCTACCGTTAAAACCTTTTTCATTATCTCGCCTCTTCCAACACCTTAAAAAAATTCTTTATATAATCTCATAAAATTTTCTCCTAAAATCATTTTAATTTCTTTTTCATTATATCCATGTTCAATCAATTTTTCAATAAATAAATTCATTTCATGATGTCCAGATAATGAATCTTTCGGACTTTCTCTAAACATGTCACAAAAATCAAAACCTACTCCTACATGTTCTACTCCCACCAAATTAGATATATAGTCTACATGTTTAATCAAACCTTCTGCATTATTTTCATCTGGATTATCAGAAACAAATGAACCATTTGCATTTATACCTATAACTCCACCTGTTTTTGCAATAGCTTTTATTTGTTCATCAGTTAAATTTCTCGGAGAACTGAATATTTTTCTCACATTTGAATGTGAGGCTATTATAGGTTTTGTAGAAAATTTTATAACATCCCAAAAGCCTTCATCATTTAAATGACTAATATCAATTATCATTCCCAATCTTTCTGCTTCTTTTAAAACCTTTACTCCAAAGTCTGTTAAACCACCTTTAGTCCCTTCTATTCTTGGTTTAAAAAAACAACCATCTGCTACATAATTTCTTCTACTCCATACTAATCCTGCAAGCCTTACACCTAATTCATAAAAAATACGTAATAAATATAAATCATTTCCAATGGGTTCTAAACCTTCAAAAGATAGAATTATTCCTAACTTATTATTTTCAATTACATAATTTATATCTTCCAAAGTTTTGCATAACATTATCTTTCCTTCAGACTCTTCTATCTCATATTGCAAAGAGCTAATCTGGTCTAATGCATTTCTCAACGCCATTTCTGGAATATATATATCTTCTATAAACAAAGATGATACAATAATATTTACCCCACCCTTTTTAAATTGAGGATAATGATCTTCTAAAATTACTTTCTTCCTACCTTTTTTTCTTTCATGATAAACATAATCTAATAGGTCAAAATGTCCGTCAATAACTATACTTTCTTTTAATAAATCCATCCCTTCCACCACCTTAAATTAATTAAAAATTTCAAAATTTTTGCTTAATATTATTTTATCATATTTAATAAAAATCATATTCATGAAAAATGTTTTATGATATAATCTTATACAGAAAAATATAAAAGGTGGAATACCTTTATTATTTTATGGCTTAAAACATAAAAAAGATTAAAATCTCTTAAAAAGAAAATGAGATTATAAAATTTAATAATTTGTATTATATAATTTTTTCGAATACATTCCAGAAAGGGGGAAAAGTGTGGAGTTTTATGATTCAAAAGAAAAAAGAGATTTAGCAAACTTTTTTATCATTTTCTCAATGGTTTTATATTCAAATATTGCGTTATATATGCATCTACCTTATGGAAACAGCATTTTAAACTTTGTTATAATATATATGCTATTTGTAGTTTTAGGATCTATTATCAAAGATAATAATTTATATTTTCTCAGAATTGATATTAATAAAGTTATAGAAGACTTCAAAGATACCAAGTTGCTATTATTAATCTTAACTTTAACCTCAATCCACGTTTATCATAACATTCGATACAATATACATATTTTCTATAATAAAACTTCAATCATGTTTATAATAGCTTTAATTTATTATTTATGTATAAAATTACAGGATGTTTTGGAACAGTTGTTCCCGGATAGTTTTATAGCTCCTTTTTTAATAGGTTCATTCGGTTCATTATTTGTAAATGGATTGCAACTTAGTAATTCTGAATTTTATTTAACTCTAAATAGTTATTTGCTTATAGGATATATATATTCCTTTATATTTTTTCTTCTAATGTACTATATTGTAAAAAAATCTGATCATATTTATTGGGCACTCATTATTTATCTTTTATAATAAATAAAATGGAGGAATAATATGGGGAAAACAAAATTTGTTTTAAATATTCTTATTGTAGCAGTAATATTTTATCTCATCTGGATAAATACAGAATACAAACTAAAAATAAATAAAATTAATATATTCGGCAAGATGTATAATTATATAAAAAATAATTATTATAAAGATCTAACAGATGAAGAAATTGATGATATGATATACAATGCAATAACCGGTCTTCATACAAAATATAGTGATTTTATAAATTCAAATGAAAATTATGTAGAGCTTTCATCAGAGCATATATACAAATTGGGATTCACAGGAAAATACAATTTCAAAAAACAAGCAATAGAGATAAAAGAAGTATTTTTCGGTTCAAAAGTATATAAAGAAGGGCTACGTTCAGGAGATTATATAATAGCAATTAATGGTAAAGATGTTAGAAGAGATGATTTACCAGAATTTGAAAATACAGAGAATTTCACAATAACTGTTTTAAATAAAAATAGAGAAACCTTTGAAATTTCTTTTTCAAAAAGGCCTGGTTTTTATAAAATGATAGATACAAAAGTTATCAAAGAAAACGACAAAAAATTATGATAATAAAAATTAATTATTTTGGCGATGGTCTATTCGAAAAATTTAATAATTACATCAATCTTGTAATCAAAAGAAAAATAGATAATCTAATTATCGATTTAAGAAATAATCACGGTGGTTCTCTAGAAGAAGCTCAAAAAATACTTTCACTTTTCTCCAAACAAAATGTATTTTACAACATACAATTTAAAGAGTCAAAGTATATGCTCAGCAGGATAGATACAATAAAATACAGGAAAGAATTAAAAAATAAAAAATAGTTGTAATAGTAAATAGATTCAGTGCTTCCGCTTCTGAATTAGTTTCGTTATATTTTAAAGATAATAACATTGCAACAGTTATAGGAGAAAGAACATATGGGAAATCCGAAATTCTAGGAACATTTTTTCTTGATGAATATAGAAAAATAATAATACCTGTAGGACAATATATATCCTTAAAAGGTGAAAATATTTCAGGAAAAGGTATTGAACCAAATATAAAAATAAATGATCCAGATTATGGAATAATATATGAAAATATCAGAGATCCTGAAAAGGATATCTTGCTAAAAAAAGCTATTGATATTTTAATAAAATGATTATATGAATTTTATTATGTTTTAATGGTTCTATGTAAAATCCTGAATTTCACCTTTTATTCTTTTTATCGTACTTTCTTCATTTGAAAGTACGATTTTTATTTTTCTAAATCTTTATCCTGCTTATTCGTTTTGCTCTTTATTTTTAATTTTTCTTCATATTTGTACATTATTATTTTCCCTTTTTTAACATTCTTATGTTGACTTTTACACTTTGTATTTTATAATTTTTTACTACAATTAAATTTAATATTTTTTATCCGCTGAATTGATTCAAATTCTGTCTATTTCTTTTTATTTTTTTATCCCATTTTCCTGAGTTTGACACTATTATTATCAACAAAATTCTAAAAAGTAGAATTATTCAAAAAATAGCTATTGTTAACTTTTTATAAAAAGAGAAATTAGCCACACACCTCCTCCTTTTTGGCTTTTCATGCGTGTTTTAGGAGATTATTTTTTTAAATTCATCTAATTCCATCATTTTTTTCGGTTTTTCTATTTTTAATGTTTTTAATATGGCTTTTTGAAAATCGTTTAAATTGGCTCTTAATGCAAATAATTTGTCTTTTAATCTTATTTCAGAGTATTCCATTTTTTTTATAGCTTCTCTTATTTTTTCATGAGAGTATTCAATATTATTTTTTTCCAGTTCTAATTCTAATGTTCTTTGAATTATGTAAGATATGAAACTCATTACAATATGTCCTTTTATTCTTTTCGGTGTCCAATGAAATACCGGTCTTGTTTCAAGATAATTTTTTAATGTTCTGAATGTTTCTTCTACTTTCCATAATGTATGATATTGTTCTAATATTTCTTTTGGCGATAGTTTTGTGTTTGTTATTATTCCATAGTATCCATCGTATTTTTCATCATTTTCTATTTTTTCTATGTCCAGTATATAATTTTGTTTGTTCTGTTCTTTTAAATATTTTTTCGCTCCTCTTTTACTTTTGGAATCTATATTTCCTTCTTCTAACATTTTTTTCGCTTTTTCTATTAATCGTAGTCTATCTGCTCTGTCTTTTTTGGCTCTTTCTTCTGAATATATTATGAGTAATCTTTTATTTTCATATTCTACTTCTCTATATTTTATTCCTTTTGCTAGTTCTATGAATTCTCCTTCAAATATATTTACTTTTTTTATTTGTTTTATTGATTTTCCTACTATGAATTCATAATTAGAATTTTCTACTACTTCTATATTTTTTTTACTCATCATTCCTCTATCTGCTACTACTATTACTTTTCCTAATTGATATTCTTTTTTCATTTTTTCTATTGAATCTTTAAATGTATGCCCTTCAAATGTATTTCCTGCATATATATCAAAACTAACTGGCATTCTATCCTGATCTATTGACATCCCTAATACTATTTGTGATTCATTAAATTTCTTATCTTTTGAATATCCCATTTGTAATATTTCATTTGTTTGTTGTGTTTCAAACGCTAATGTCGTTACATCGTAAAATACTAAATCTACCGTTGTATTAAACAAACTTATCCTTTGATTATACATATGTTTTTCTATCGACTCTTTATTATCTGCCAATATATCCAATGTTCTGTATAACCAGTGCAGCATTACATCTTTTTCTTCCAGGTCTTTTTCTTTTTTAACTTCCACTTTGTTATATCCAAAATACTCTAAATTATTAAATATTCCCAATTTACTCTTCGGTTCTACTATTCTATTCATCACCATTATTTTTAACATTTCTTCTGCATTGTATTTTATTTCTTTATCCAGTCTTTCAAAATATCTTTTCATCTCATATCTTTCAAATATCTTATTTACTATTACTTTGGCTCCGTAATTTCTTCTTGCTATTTCTTCCATTAAATCATCTTCTATTTTTTCATATTCATCTATTTCAAATATTTTAAAAAGACTATCTACAAGTTTTGTTATATCTTTTTTACTATACTTATCTATATTTCCAAAATTTATTACTGTATGCTGTTTCACTTTTCCATTTTCTCTTTTGCTTTCCATTATCCTTAAATATCTTTTTCCTTTCACTTTTGATATTTTAGGATACATTTTAAAACATCTCCTTTCAGTGGTTGTCATATATATTATACCACCAAAAGGACTAATATATTACTAATTATAGTTAATTCTCTGTAACAAAAGTTAGCCACACAATTTTTCGACTTCCTGAAAAATACACGCCTCAAACCCGCATTCTACCGTTCCATTTCCCTTAAAATCGCCAAATTGCTGTCAAAGGCAGGAGCTATTGATATTTTAATAAAATGATTATATGAATTTTATTATGTTTTAATGGTTCTATGTAAAATCCTGAATTTCACCTTTTATTCTTTTTATCGTACTTTCTTCATTTGAAAGTACGATTTTTATTTTTCTAAATCTTTATCCTGCTTATTCGTTTTGCTCTTTATTTTAATTTTTCTTCATATTTGTACATTATTATTTTCCCTTTTTAACATTCTTATGTTGACTTTTACACTTTGTATTTTATAATTTTTACTACAATTAAATTTAATATTTTTTATCCGCTGAATTGATTCAAATTCTGTCTATTTCTTTTTATTTTTTATCCATTTTTCTTACATTTCCTTCTTTTATTTTGTTATTTCTCCAGGATTTTTGTATTATTCCCATCTCATTCCTTTGTGTAATACATTATTAATATCTTTCATCTCTCATTTATTTCTTGCTGGATGTTATTTTTGAAGAGTCTATTATTAAATTCTACCATATTATTATCATTTTTAATCCGATAAAAAGAGTCGTAATAAAAAAACAAACATAGTGAAAACAATATTTATTATAATATAAGTATATTCAATTTTATTATTTTTTATTAAAAGGGAGAGGATATTATGAAAATTGCATTTTTTAGTACAAAAAATATGATATTGATTTTTTTGATTTTGCAAATAAAAAATATAACTTTGATATTAAATATTTTGAAGCTAAATTAAATGAAAAAACAGCTATTTTAGCTAAAGATTATGAAGTTGTTTGTGCGTTTGTAAATGATAATTTAAATAGAGATGTGTTAAAAACATTAAAAGAAAATGGTACAAAATTAATTGCTTTAAGATCCGCAGGCTTTAATCATGTTGACTTAGATGCAGCTAAAGAATTTTCTTTAAAAGTTGTTCGTGTACCATCATATTCTCCATATGCTGTAGCAGAACATACAATTGCATTAATTTTATCATTAAATAGAAAAATACATAAGACATATTTTAGAGTTAAAGAAAATAATTTTTCTTTAGATGGATTGCTTGGATTTGATTTACATGGTAAAACTGTGGGTTTAATAGGCACAGGTAAAATCGGAAGAATTGTTGCAAATATATTAAACGGATTTGGAATGAACGTTATTGGATATGATAAATTCCCCATCCAGAATTTTCTGGCAATTATGTTGATTTAAAAACATTATTTAAAAATTCTGATATAGTTTCATTACATTGTCCATTAACCAAAGATACTCATCATATTATTAATGATAATTCCATAGAATTAATGAAACCTGGTGTTATGATTATAAATACTAGCAGAGGTGGATTAATTGATACAAAATCTGTAATTAAAGGTTTGAAAACAAGAAAAATAGGCTATTTAGGGCTTGATGTATATGAAGAGGAAAAAGAATTATTCTTTGAGAATTTATCAAATGAAATTATAGATGACGACACTTTTGTTAGATTAACAACATTTCATAATGTATTAATTACTGGACATCAAGGATTTTTTACCTATGAAGCTTTAACAAATATTGCTGAAACTACTTTAGAAAATATATACAATTTCAAAAACAATACATTAGAAAAAAATATTGTAGTATAGAGGAAAAGAAAATGAGAGAATATAAATGTAATTTTCAAGAGGCAAGCTGCATATACTCCTTTTATTGTACTTTCTCCATTTGAAAGTACGATTTTTATTTTTCTAAATCTTTATCCTGTTTATTTATTTTGTGTTTTGTTTTTGGTTTTTGGTTCCTTCTTCATACTCGTCCCAATATTTTTTTATTGTTCTTCTATCAAATCCATATATTCTACTTAATTCCGAAAAATTAGGTTTCAACCCTATCTTTCTTATTATTTCCAAATGTTTTTTCATCTTCTCCTTTTTCTCTTTCCTTATTTTCTTCTTCTCTTCATTTTTCATTTTAAAACATCCTTTCCAGTAAAAATATTATTTTACTTTTTTGTTCTTGTACATTTTTATTTTCCTCTTTTATTCATTTATATTTTAACATTTACAATATTCCAATATGGATGATTAAAAACTAAGTTGTTAATGATATCTTCTAAAAATTCATTAAACTTTACATTCCAATATGGATGATTAAAGACCAAATAGAGGTTTGGTTACAACACCACAACCACAAACATTTACATTCCAATATGGATGATTAAAGACGGTATCAAATGCTTTTAGACGTTACAAAGGATAGTAATTTACATTCCAATATGGATGATTAAAAACACAACTACACCTGCGGGCATGGAAAGATATTATCAAATTTACATTCCAATATGGATGATTAAAAACAGAAATTTCACCTTCAAAGAATGTAACTAATCCAACATTTACATTCCAATATGGATGATTAAAAACTATATGCACCATCATAATAAACTCTCAATTCTTTTGATTTACATTCCAATATGGATGATTAAAAACTCAAATGCAGAAGGTCTTATATCCAACCTTTACATATTTACATTCCAATATGGATGATTAAAAACAGTAACAACAAAAAGATTTGTAAGAAATTCGCTGACATTTACATTCCAATATGGATGATTAAAAACACTGGGGAAAAGTAGCTCAAAAAATACAAGCAATTTCATTTACATTCCAATATGGATGATTAAAAACCAAGTGCAATTGCCTTTTTATCTACACCAATTGGAAATTTACATTCCAATATGGATGATTAAAAACTTCATCTGTTTTTATTTGTTTTGCATTCTTTGTGAGATTTACATTCCAATATGGATGATTAAAAACGCGTGAATTTTGCATCTTTGTCAAGTTTGAAGTTACCATTTACATTCCAATATGGATGATTAAAAACATCGTTAATTTCAAGCCTAATTAATTGTATATCTTATTTACATTCCAATATGGATGATTAAAGACCATAAAATCACCTCAATATTATTTTTAAAAAAGGGGATTTACATTCCAATATGGATGATTAAAGACGACAGGTAGAACAGGAAATAAGGCAATTCTATAACTATTTACATTCCAATATGGATGATTAAAGACCGGAGAATCCGCAGAATCCACGAACGAGGTTGCGAATTTACATTCCAATATGGATGATTAAAGACATGCTGGTATAAAAACAAGTCATTGGCAACATCTTTATTTACATTCCAATATGGATGATTAAAGACTATTTATTTCTATTGTCATATTTGGAGTTCATTACAGATTTACATTCCAATATGGATGATTAAAGACGTTAATGGAGTAAAAGATATTGATTATAATACACAATTTACATTCCAATATGGATGATTAAAGACCAGAGGGTAAAATATCTTTTATATAATCTTATATCAATTTACATTCCAATATGGATGATTAAAGACAATTTTAATAAAGAAATAAAACAAAGGTGGTTTGATATTTACATTCCAATATGGATGATTAAAGACAGTATTGGAAGCAACTATTTAAAATCGGCAACAGAATTTACATTCCAATATGGATGATTAAAGACCCTTTTATATATCAGATTTATGACATGGCGGCTGAAATTTACATTCCAATATGGATGATTAAAGACAATTTATATTTTAAAATCTTTAATTGACGCAGAAATATTTACATTCCAATATGGATGATTAAAGACTCAAATTGTTTGGTTTTTCTGTTTGGTTTCTTTGGATTTACATTCCAATATGGATGATTAAAGACGGAAATAATAAAATTACATTAACAACACCTTTAACATTTACATTCCAATATGGATGATTAAAGACGGAAATAATAAAATTACATTAACAACACCTTTAACATTTACATTCCAATATGGATGATTAAAGACATTATATAAAGTTTCGTCAGCCACAAGCCCCAAAACAATTTACATTCCAATATGGATGATTAAAGACGAATTACATTTCTAATTTCTTCAACACCTGAAAATATTTACATTCCAATATGGATGATTAAAGACTTTATATTTTAAAATCTTTAATTGACGCAGAAATATTTACATTCCAATATGGATGATTAAAGACTAAGCGGTCCCGGAACTGGAACATCAGACTCAATTTATTTACATTCCAATATGGATGATTAAAGACTGTCTTAATTTTTGATGGATACTTAGCCTCGATTGAATTTACATTCCAATATGGATGATTAAAGACATTTGTAACTTTTAACTCAATTTCACGAGCTTTTAATTTACATTCCAATATGGATGATTAAAGACCTTCATCAATTTTTCTATTCTTTCATACATTGTTTTATTTACATTCCAATATGGATGATTAAAGACTTAGAACGAGCAGGGACGTATTGTCAAAAAAAATTATTTACATTCCAATATGGATGATTAAAGACTTTAGAACGAGCAGGGACGTATTGTCAAAAAAAATTATTTACATTCCAATATGGATGATTAAAGACAAAAATAATACACATTTTATTGTATTTTATTTATAAATTTACATTCCAATATGGATGATTAAAGACATTTTCCACCCTCCCGTCCGCTTGTTCCCAATGCAGATTTACATTCCAATATGGATGATTAAAGACTATAACTCTTGATAAGTTTAAAGTATATAATTCAATTTACATTCCAATATGGATGATTAAAGACTTAATTCAGACAACCCATTTGCATATGATAATAACATTTACATTCCAATATGGATGATTAAAGACAGATATCAAATGCTTTTGGAAGTTACGAAAGATAGTAATTTACATTCCAATATGGATGATTAAAGACTATTTTACTATACCAAATCTAATATAAGCCGATTTAAATTTACATTCCAATATGGATGATTAAAGACCTGTTGTAACATCCATGCTTGAACAGCCGTCTGTGAAATTTACATTCCAATATGGATGATTAAAGACTCCTTAAATCTTGGTATATAACCGGTTGCATGATTATTTACATTCCAATATGGATGATTAAAGACTTAGAAACTTAACTTATTAAAAAAAGGGGAATGAATTTACATTCCAATATGGATGATTAAAGACTAAATAGTAAAGTAGTTAAAAAAATTTTGATGAAATAATTTACATTCCAATATGGATGATTAAAGACTGGTGTCTCGATTGCACATTTTTCTGTAGTTAGCCTATTTACATTCCAATATGGATGATTAAAGACTACCTACAAGTTAGGGTTCTCTTCAGGTGAACCCTACATTTACATTCCAATATGGATGATTAAAGACGAGTTTTAAAATTCTTTTTAATGACTTTTGAATTGTATTTACATTCCAATATGGATGATTAAAGACCAGATACAAGTGATAATATTTTAGCTTGGTTAAGTCATTTACATTCCAATATGGATGATTAAAGACGCTTCTGGAATTTGAACGTCGTCGTCGTCCTCTTCAATTTACATTCCAATATGGATGATTAAAGACTTAAAACTAAAATTTGCAGTAGAACAATTTGCTAAATTTACATTCCAATATGGATGATTAAAGACCAGGTCTTATCTTTTTCCTGAGTTTGACACTATTATTATCAACAAAATTCTAAAAAGTAGAATTATTCAAAAAATAGCTATTGTTAACTTTTTATAAAAAGAGAAATTAGCCACACACCTCCTCCTTTTTGGCTTTTCATGCGTGTTTTAGGAGATTATTTTTTTAAATTCATCTAATTCCATCATTTTTTTCGGTTTTTCTATTTTTAATGTTTTTAATATGGCTTTTTGAAAATCGTTTAAATTGGCTCTTAATGCAAATAATTTGTCTTTTAATCTTATTTCAGAGTATTCCATTTTTTTTATAGCTTCTCTTATTTTTCATGAGAGTATTCAATATTATTTTTTTCCAGTTCTAATTCTAATGTTCTTTGAATTATGTAAGATATGAAACTCATTACAATATGTCCTTTTATTCTTTTCGGTGTCCAATGAAATACCGGTCTTGTTTCAAGATAATTTTTTAATGTTCTGAATGTTTCTTCTACTTTCCATAATGTATGATATTGTTCTAATATTTCTTTTGGAGATAGTTTTGTGTTTGTTATTATTCCATAGTATCCATCGTATTTTTCATCATTTTCTATTTTTTCTATGTCCAATATATAATTTTGTTTGTTCTGTTCTTTTAAATATTTTTCGCTCCTCTTTTACTTTTTGAATCTATATTTCCTTCTTCTAACATTTTTTTCGCTTTTTCTATTAATCGTAGTCTATCTGCTCTGTCTTTTTTGGCTCTTTCTTCTGAATATATTATGAGTAATCTTTTATTTTCATATTCTACTTCTCTATATTTTATTCCTTTTGCTATTTCTATGAATTCTCCTTCAAATATATTTACTTTTTTTAACTGTTTTATTGATTTTCCTACTATGAATTCATAATTAGAATTTTCTACTACTTCTATATTTTTTTTACTCATCATTCCTCTATCTGCTACTACTATTACTTTTCCTAATTGATATTCTTTTTTCATTTTTTCTATTGAATCTTTAAATGTATGCCCTTCAAATGTATTTCCTGCATATATATCAAAACTAACTGGCATTCTATCCTGATCTATTGACATCCCTAATACTACTTGCGACTCATTAAATTTCTTATCCTTTGAATATCCCATTTGTAATATTTCATTTGTTTGTTGTGTTTCAAACGCTAATGTTGTTACATCGTAAAATACTAAATCTACCGTTGTATTAAACAAACTTATCCTTTGATTATACATATGTTTTTCTATCGACTCTTTATTATCTGCTAATATATCCAATGTTCTGTATAACCAGTGCAACATTACATCTTTTTCTTCCAGGTCTTTTTCTTTTTTAACTTCCACTTTGTTATATCCAAAATACTCTAAATTATTAAATATTCCCAATTTACTCTTCGGTTCTACTATTCTATTCATCACCATTATTTTTAACATTTCTTCTGCATTGTATTTTATTTCTTTATCCAGTCTTTCAAAATATCTTTTCATCTCATATCTTTCAAATATCTTATTTACTATTACTTTGGCTCCGTAATTTCTTCTTGCTATTTCTTCCATTAAATCATCTTCTATTTTTTCATATTCATCTATTTCAAATATTTTAAAAAGACTATCTACAAGTTTTGTTATATCTTTTTTACTATACTTATCTATATTTCCAAAATTTATTACTGTATGCTGTTTCACTTTTCCATTTTCTCTTTTGCTTTCCATTATCCTTAAATATCTTTTTCCTTTCACTTTTGATATTTTAGGATACATTTTAAAACATCTCCTTTCAGTGGTTGTCATATATATTATACCACCAAAAGGACTAATATATTACTAATTATAGTTAATTCTCTGTAACAAAAGTTAGCCACACAATTTTTCGACTTCCTGAAAAATACACGCCTCAAACCCGCATTCTACCGTTCCATTTCCCTTAAAATCGCCAAATTGCTGTCAAAGGCAGGAGATACAAGTGATAATATTTTAGCTTGGTTAAGTCATTTACATTCCAATATGGATGATTAAAGACGCTTCTGGAATTTGAACGTCGTCGTCGTCCTCTTCAATTTACATTCCAATATGGATGATTAAAGACTTAAAACTAAAATTTGCAGTAGAACAATTTGCTAAATTTACATTCCAATATGGATGATTAAAGACCAGGTCTTATCTTTTTATCCACGATAACACCGTTTGCATTTACATTCCAATATGGATGATTAAAGACGCAAAATCATAAATATTTGCAAATCCGTATTTGTTATTTACATTCCAATATGGATGATTAAAGACAAAAGCATTGGGCGTTGATGCAAATACATTATTACGATTTACATTCCAATATGGATGATTAAAGACTAGAAAAATCTTTTTTTGATTAATTTATTTATTTTTATTTACATTCCAATATGGATGATTAAAGACAGAATGGAATTATAAATTAATGGTATTGCAAATTAATTTACATTCCAATATGGATGATTAAAGACCAAAATCCAATTAAACACCGAACTTTTCGGATACAAATTTACATTCCAATATGGATGATTAAAGACTAATGATGGAAGTAGATATACAGCATGGGAAGCAATATTTACATTCCAATATGGATGATTAAAGACTCGTTATATATTAAATATAATTTTAGACTATATTTTAAACTTATTTTTGTCTATGCTAATAAAATATATTAAATTTTTAATCTTTTATTATATCAAAATCTCAAAATATGCTTTGTATGCTTATTTTATAAATTGTCGATATATGGATATTTTTTATACTTCCCTTATCGACAACTATAAAAAATTTGAAGTTTTATCTTCTTTATTACCCCAAAATTCTTTATTTAACCATCTTTCATTACGGCTTTGAAAAACTATAATAGAATCTACATCTTTTCTAATTACATTTTCTAATTCTTTTCTTAATTTAAAGATTTCGGATTTTGTTAACTCTCCCTCAAAAACAGAATTTTGTATATGATACAAATATTTTTTACATATTTTAAATACCTTTGGTAATATTTTTTCTCCTTTACCATCATCGTCAAATTTAATATCATATACTAATATAATGTACATATTTACCACCACAACATAAATCCTTCATAATTTTTCTCTCCTAATATATGTTTTATTAACTTATAACACTCTAATCTTATTAAATATTTGTATGAAACCTTCTTATTTAAAGATTTATGCATTATTGTATTTTTTAATTTTTCATCATACATTTTAAGAATTGTTTTTCTGGCATTCTCTTTTAAATATAATCCATTTAACTCTTTTACAAAATCCTTCTCACCAATTATTTTTTTATTCAATAATAAAAAAATAAGTCTATCTCCTATTAATGGTTTAAATATTTCCGAAACATCCAAACTTAAAGAAAATCTTCTTTCTCCTGGTTCGTGTAAATAACTTATTGTAGGGTTTAAATAAGTTTTATATATTTCCGAAAGAGTTGTTGTATATATCAGAGAATTAATAAATGATATTAAGGTGTTTACTATATTATCTGGAGGTCTTTTAATTCTTTTTTCTAAAGGATGATCAATAATATTTTCCCATGACATATAATAAGTTTCTCTAATATTTCCTTCTATTCCCATTAATTGAGAAATATTATTCTGAGCTTCTATTTTTTTCCTTAAATATGTTATTTCATTAATATATGTTTTAAGATTTTCTTTCCTGGAATTATAATATCTTAAATTTCTAAATATATTAAATGATGCAGCTTCAATAATTTTTTTCGCAAGATATAATCTTTTCATATTATCGAGATAATATTCAACTTGTTTGATTAATATCTTTCCCGATATTTGTTTTTCTTTTGGAATATAGCTTCCAGAATAATATCCATAATAGTTAAAAAAATGCACCAATATGTTTTTCTGAGATAAAAAATCTAATAGTTTACTATTTAAAGCTATTTCACTAAAAACATAAATATCGTCAACAACTTCTATAGGAATATATGATTTCCCATTTTTATTAATTAATATTAAACTATTATCTTTTCTTTGCAATTTTCCGCTTGAAAAAATATATATACTTCTTTTCATAATTATATATAGCAAAATTCATAAAAAGCACATTTTTTACATACCTTTATTTGTTGTATTTTACCTGGTATTTTTTCAGAATTCTTTATTGATTTTATTTCATTAATTACATTTTCGATATATTCCTTATCATCCTTTTCAAATGTAACCATAACTCTTTTTCTTAAATTTGGATAGTCTATAATACCTTCTTTTACATCTACCCCATATGAATTTAAATAATATATATAATATTTCAACTGCCAAATATTAGCCTCTTCAAATGACTGTGATTTTTTTATTTCGTGTATAATTTTTTTGTTTCTTATTAGATCTATATTAATTTCATCATTTATCATAATATTTTTTTGAGAATTTTTATAGTAATTCTCTTCTATATATTTTCCTATTTTTACATCTTCATTTTCGTCTTCCATAGAAATTCCATGAGTATAAAACCATAACTTTCTTTTACAAACAAAGTAATAATAAAATTCTATTCCTGATACCATTATTTCACCTAAAAAAAGTTGTTAAAATCTTCATTTTTACTATTATTGTATGTAATCCCCAATTCTTTTGAATAATCACAATTATGAATATGTATTTTTTCATAATTATTAACCTTTATTTCTTTTATACTATCTAATTCTCTATAATGGATAGAGGTTGTATAATTTGATAATTGCTCTTTAATCTTATATTATCCTTCTTAGATATACCTTTTTCGCTATACTTATTTATTAATTCGGTAATATAATCTTTATTTTTATCATATATATTTTTAGGAATAACTGATATAGAATCTATGTTTCTAAATATTTTAGATACATCTTTCTTTTCTAATTCATATAAATTAAATGTATTCACATATTCTAAATTATCTTTCAATTTCTTATAATATTTTGTATTTTTAATGGTGTTATAATCATATATTCTATTTATTAAATCTATTTTCTTTTTTTCACTTAAAGGTCCATCCATATTTGCTATTAAATTCTTCGATAATTCAAAAATATCTTTATAAATGATGTTTCCTACTCCCGAACATTTATCTTTTCCAACAAAAACAAAAACATTATATCCTTTGTTGTTCCAGGTTCTTTTTCTATAAACCCTACCCATTCTTTGAAATAAACCACTCAAATCCGATAATTCCGTAAATAATAAGTCAAAATCAATATCTAAAGATGCTTCTACAATTTGTGTACTTATCCATATTCCCTTGCTTTCATAATTATTTCCCAATTTAAATATTTTTCTTCTTTCTCTGCTCTATCTTGTTTTATAAATTTAGAATGAAGCAAATTTACTTCTCTATTATTAATACCTAAATTAATTAAATCCTTATAAATTTTTTGTGCTTGATTTATTGTATTACATATAACTAAAATTCTATTATTATCATATTTTTCCATTATATATTTAGCTTCAATATCGTTATTAATAACTTTTATGCTATGTCTTATATTACTATTGATAAATGGCTTTTCAGAAATAACAACATCTCTTATACTTATATCTTCAAACTCTTTTATTAGAAATTTTGGAAAAGTTGCAGTTAAAATTGAAAATTTGCCTCCAAATTGAGTAATCGTTTTTAATCCTAAAACTAAATAAGCTAATAAATCTGGTGAATACATCTGAATTTCATCGAGAACTATTTTGGAATAAGACATTGTTGCAACTTTTAATTCAAAGCCTTTATAACCATATACTATATCAAATAATTGATCCAGAGTTGTAATTGTTAAAGGCAAAGATAATTGTTTGGTTTTGGCAAAGTAATAATTAATATCTTCTATAGTTCCCTCTCTTTTTAAATATTCGGAGTAAGTGTCAGAATGTAAAATGCCAACTTTTTCAGTATTTTTATCTCTTAATATTTTTTTAGTAACTCTATCATATATTGCATTTATTGCAACTTTCAAAGGTAACGTATAAAATCCCTTATTATCACCTATCCATAATAAACCTGCTTCTGTTTTTCCCATTCCAGTTTGAGCAATTGCAATAACATTATTATTTCGTTTTTTTATCATATATTTTTGTAAATCATTCCATTGATATCCAAGTTTTCCCATACTGTTTAGTAAAAAATCATTTGGAATTTCTATAGGTATATGAGCACTGGCAGCATAATCAATTCTATTTAACAACCCTTTTAATAAAACATAATCTTTAAAATATTTATTGTCTTTATATATTCTTTCATTTGGATAAAAATATCTTGCACTAACTTTGTTCAATTTTATTTCTTTAATTTTAGAATAATTAAAGAATTTTATCAAAGATTCAATTCCTTCTTTTTTGTTATTAATCATTTTTAAATCATAATCATTAAAATCCCTTTCATGATGATACGCAATAATTTGATATAATAATTTAATTTCATCTTCTGTATATATTTTTTTCAATTCTTTTGGATTTAAAAATAATAAACTTAAAAGGGAATGAGGAATTTCATTTTTATTCCTCTTTCCCTTTTTTAGTTTTTCTTGAAAATCATTATTTATTTTCCCAAAATCATGATATATACATGCATATTCTAATAAATTCCAATTAACATGTATTTTTTTACCATATAATTTTTTTAAAATATTTAATTGTTCAAGTAAATTATCTGTATGTTCCTGTATAGTTTCTAATGGTTCCGACTTTGCTAAAAACATAAATTCACCTCTATGCAAGCAATAATACATCTCCTTCTTCATCTATAATATATTTTTCATACATATAAAAAATCAAATTTGATGCATATAACGCTTCTATTTTATTCCATTTTCTTATGATTTTTTTATTTTTCTTATTACCTATATTTTCTAAAACATAGTTTTTATTTAAAATATATCGTGTACCTGGAGATTTTATACCACTAATGGTTTTTATTTTTATGTTATCATACTTTTGAATAGGTATATAATATGAATATTCTGTTTCTATATCTTCTTCCAATTCCTCTTCTTTACATTCAACAACTTTAACTTCTCTAATTATTGCAATATCTTCTCTTCTTCCTAAGGAAGGATATTCTCTTGGATATCTTAATGATTTTTCTATTACTTCAATTAAACTTTCATCTTCAGGTACTATATGTATCATCAACTCGATGTCTACAAGCATTTCGGTTGTAGCAATTCCCTGAGTTATCCCATAACCGTTTACTGTTAATTGATGTCTGCCTTTCTCAAATTTCATTTCAGGTTTAAATTCATATCTGGTATATAAATCATTAGCTTTTGAATAGTATTTACCTGCAATACTTATTTGCATTTCTTTATACTCTTTAAAATCACATAATTTATGAACCATACCTATAACAGTGGAATATGGTGGAAGAGGATATGTTTCTCTTAATGAAAAGCTTGTCGGTATTTTATAATTAGCAGTTTCCTGCTCAATTCTTAATTTAATTGCTTTCATAATACTCCTTACCCTTTCTTTTAATAATTCAAATAATTTTGGAATAGATACGGCATTTAGTTTTTCTTTAATTTCACTCTCATTATCGAATTTTCCTTCAATAATTCCACATATTGTATTGTCTTTTACTTCCTGATATTCCAACATCGATAATAGTGGTTTAACCTTAATTTTATTATTTTCTACTTCAACTAAATTCTGGAAAAATGGATTTTTTATACTATAAACACCACCAATTGCAAACAACGGCTTTAGATCTTCTCTTCTTCCTTTAATATCTCTATATAAAAATGCTATAGTGTCTAATAATTTTTGAACTCTTTTTGATTTTTCTTCATTTGGTATTTCGATATTTTCTTTTCTATCAATACCAATTTCGTCTAAATCAATATTTATTGTATATCTATAATATGATCTGTGTATTTCTGATTGTGCTATATTCATATTCTCATTTAGTCTATCTGCTAACCCTTTGTTCGTTAAAAAATCCAGATCTCCTTTGAAGTCTTCTAAAGATATTGCATGTGATATTCTAACTTTTGCATCTCTGGTTAAACTTCCTTCACCTTTTTTTGTTTTCATATATCCAAAAAAATCTATTTCAGGATATTCAGCTATTGTTGCCTGAGGATCAAATTGTATTACTTTTTTATCTCCACTACCTTCAGCTACAACTGGAGATAATTCATATCCCAGTTGATTAACAATGTTATATCTGAGAGCTTGTCTTGAAATATATGTTTGTTGTTTCCCATCCCTTGATAATTTTTTTAATGTTGTTACATTTCCCAAACCTTCACCGAAATTTGCACTTTCTGCTTCAAAAATTATTGTTAAAGTTAATCCTTTTTTATCCATTATTTTCATCTCCTTTCTTGTATTCTCCAAATAATCCTGCTACATATGCATATCCCACAGTTTTAAAAATATCTTCATTATCTAAAGCTTCTATAATTATTTTTGGAACAGGTTTATCAACATATAAATAACAGTTCAATAATGTATCCATAAAGCTATCCTTATTATTTACTTTTAACGCATTCAACAATCTGTAAGAAATTCCAGAAAGTTTATGCTCGCTACCTTTAGATAAATAAAATTGCCTCAATAAATATCCATAATAATTTGCTTGCTTAACTTCGCTTTCATTAAACTCTTTCATATTTTTCACCTCTCTTAAATATATTAGATTTATTTTAATTATATTATTTATTGTTTTTAATGAATAATATCCATTAGTTTTATCCGATATTTTTATTCTTAAAAGATCATTTATCAAACTGTATAATTCTGTATTATTGGTTATTCTAAATATAACTTCTTCATATAACATTACTTTATCTTTATAATCTCCTTTTTTAGTTGGGAAATAATAGTTATTTATTAATTCGGTTAGCATTTTTGATGAATTATTTAATACTGATATAGTCTTTTTAGATAATATATTAAAATAATATTTTTCATTTTCCAACTTTACAATTTGAATATCAGAATATTCATATTTTTAGTTTTATTTAAATTTTCATATATACTACTTAATAATGTTTTATACGAAAACATATATTTATCATTTTCATTAATTGATTCATTATACGTTTTCATTATTATTCTTTTATTTATATTATAAATATCTTCAATTGAATGATTCAAATTGACAAAAAGTCCTTTATTGTATACATAGGTAAACCCTGCTGGGACACAGGAATACACCAATTTGCAAACTGGACATATATATGTATCATTAACAAAATTCCATACATTTGATGGTTTTCTTGCATCGTCAAATCCAATATTTCTCAAAAATGCCATATTTGTTTCTAATCTTTTCATCGGCCTATTACATGAAAAACATGTATATTTATATTTTTTCATTTCATCATCTTCTATATTTAAATACTCTAAAAATGGATCCAAAAAGTGATTTTTATAATCATTATATACATTTTTCTCTTTGGTCTGAGGATTTAAGAAACTTACTCCATCCCACGCATTTCTTATTATCATATATATTGCATTCTTTGCAGCTATATATTTTTTTGATATTGGATACTCTAAAAATTCAATTATATTTTTTAATATTAATAAATTACTTCTTACCTCATCAATACTTGAGGATTTACTTATTCTTTTTATTTTTTTATTTCTTCTAAAAAATTAAAATTATCTATTTCCTGATAAATTAAAGTGTATGCACTTTTAAAACTGGCTTTTTTAAGATTATCCTTAAATAATTTTATTATTTTATTTATTATTTCCACATCTTCTTTTGAAAATTCAATTTGTTCTAATTTTTTTTCTATAATTTCTTTGTATGAAATTAATTGATGCCAATTTAAATTCTTATAGGTATTGATAAAATAGTCAAAATATTTTTCTTCAAAGTTTTCAAATGATTCTATTTTAATTTCCAATTCATCATATTCCAGATCAAGGTTATTCTCATCTGTTCTATATCTTACATTATCTTTACCTAATATATTGATTAATCCCACTATACCAGCATTATATAACCAATCTGATAATCTTAAAGTTATTTTTTTTTCTTTTATATTTTCCATTCTCTCACCCCTAAATTATATCTACCATTCCAAAACCAGAACTTCTTTTGCTTCCAATTCCGGACTTATATATAAAATTAAGTATTTCTTTATCTCCAGTAGCCTTAAAAACTCCAAGATTACTTTTGAGTTTTTTATTGTAATTTAAAACTGTAGTCTTTTTTAAATCTAATACTTTGATATCAAAAGATTTACATCCATTTCCGAAAAGCTTATTATATTGATAGATAATGCTATTTTTTAAAATTTCAGTAGCATTTTCATCATCAAAATAATAATAATTATCTTTTTCTTTATTATGTTCTCTAATAAGAATTGGAGATAATGTTTTAATTATAATTTCATTTTTATATATATTTTTTTCTGATAATCTTATAATATTATTCAATTTTAAAATATTATTTTTCGTTGGAAAATCCTTATATTTCATAGCCCTAAAAGCATTATAAAAATGCATCCCTGTTTTATAAGAAGATGTTGAAAAAAACATTGATATATTATCATTTTCAAGCTTTATATTTTCTTCAAATCTACATTTTCCAAAATATACTGAAAAAGTATAATCTTTTAATATAGGATCTTTGTTTTTAAAGTATTCTTCAAATATTTCTTTATCATAATTTTCCAACGATTTTTTTATAAAACTCATAAATATCCTTCTATAATCCTTTGATATTACATTTGACTTTAATCGAAACACTAATTTTAATCTCATATCTTTCACCTCATTATTCGCCATGTGTTAGTGTAAATAATATCACACTATTATCATACTCTGAAAATATGAATTAAATATTTCCAAATAATTACATATTTAATAACACAAAAATATTCTGGTATAATCATATTAGGATTTTTAATAATTCATATTGGAATGTAAAATGTGTTAGTGTTAATTATGTTGAAAAATCTGTTTAATCGTCCATATTGGAATTAATATATCACCTGATATATTAATTAATAAAGACAACGAGACCATTTTAGGCCTCGTTGTCTATTTTTTAGTAATATTAACTTTTTCATCATATACATCTTCAATTTAATATATTGATATAACATAACCCATCCCCAAAAATCATAATCCCTTTTAATTATAATAAAAAAATTATTATTTGTCAAGTTGTTTCTTAATTTTTTTATCATTTAACATTATACATTATGACTCGACTCTCCAATCTTCTTTATTTTCTATTGGTTTATTATATTCATCTGGAAGTGTAAAATAGCCTATTATTTCAAATATTCCTGCTACGAAAAATAATAAAAATCCAACAAGAACTATTGAAAGAATTAAACCCCATTTTAAGAATTTTGCAGCTTTATAAAAATTTTCATTTTGAAAATAGTCACCCAATAAATTATAGGCTTTTATTTCATAAATTATTGGAAGTATTAAGGAAACTATAAAACCTATAAACATTAAAAACATATTTGGAAATTGATGCACATTTTCATTAAAAAATTCATTACTATTAAACATCATATTAGGTGATGAATAGAATAACGAACCTGTAAATGTTAAGAATCCTATTATATAAATAATAAATATTATTATACCTGGCCATAATAAATAATTAAATATTCTTTTGTCTTTCACAGCTTCACTGATTTTATAAACACCTATTAATTCTAATATAAGACCTATAAACCCAAAGTGACCCGCTAATTCTAATATTGCTCCTACCCCCGCCATAATTTTCGCATTTTTAATATTCATCTTCCCATCCTCCTTTATGTTATAAATTTTAACCTTATTAATCATTTTTTATTATAAATAAAGATATAAATAACACATTATATAATATCATAATTTTTTTGGAATTTCAATACTTGTGAAAAAATCATTTTATAAAAATAATCCAGAACCCTCAAGAGAGTTCTGGATTATTTTTATAGTTTTTTTTAGTTATTATTTTTTATTTATTCAAAAAATTCTTTTGAATATTATAGATTTTTAATAACGATAGCAGTACCCATACCGCCGCCTATACATAATGAAGCTAATCCATATTCTAAGTTTCTCTTTTTCATTTCATATAATAATGTTACTGTTATTCTATTTCCTGATGCCCTATTGGATGTCCTAATGCTATTGCTCCTCCATTTACATTTGTTCTTTCCATCATCCATTCTTCTTTTATTCCATATTTTTCTTTTAGTTCTTTTAATACTGCTATTGATTGTGCTGCAAATGCTTCGTTAAGTTCGAATAATTCCATTTGTTCTAATTTTATTCCTTTCTTTTCTACTAGGTTTGTTATTGCTGCTGCTGGCCCTATTCCCATTATACTTGGATCTACTCCACCCTGTTCATAGGCTATTATTTCTGCTAATGGTGTTAATCCATATTTTTTCACTGCACTTTCTGATGCTAGTATTATTGCACTTGCTCCGTCATTTATTCCTGATGAATTCCCTGCTGTTACTGTTCCATCTTTTTTGAATGCTGGTCTGAGTTTTGCTAATGTTTCTTTTGTTGTTCCAAATCTTGGATATTCGTCTGTGTTAAATATTATTGTTTCTTTTCTTGTTTTTACTTCTACTGGTACTATTTCATCTTTGAATTTTCCTTCTTTTATTGCTTTTTCTGCTCTTTGCTGACTTATTGCTGCAAATTCGTCCTGTTCTTCTCTTGTTAATCCATATATTTCTACTAGATTTTCCGCTGTTATTCCCATGTGATATTGATTGAATACATCTGTTAATCCATCATATACCATGTGGTCTATCATTTCTATGTTTCCAAATTTTAGCCCAAATCTTGCTTTTGCAGGCAATAGCATTGGAGCCTGTGACATGCTTTCCATTCCTGCTGTTACTACTATTTCTGAATTTCCTAATTTTATTTCATTTGCACCTAACATTATTGCTTTCATTCCACTTCCACATACCATATGTACTGTGTATGCTGGTTTTTCTACTGGTATTCCTGCATATATTGCTGCCTGTCTTGCTGGTCCCATTCCCTGTCCTGCCATTAATACGTTTCCTACTACTGTTTGATCTACTTGTTCTGGGATATTCCTGCTTGTTCTAATGCTCCTTTTATTGCTATTGCTCCTAATTCTGCTGCTTTTTTATCTTTTAATGTTCCTCCAAAACTTCCTATCGCTGTTCTTTTCGCTCCTACTATATATACTTTTTCCATTTTCTTTTCCCCTTTTGTTTCTTCTTTTTTATTTTAATTTTTATAATACTAATCCTCCATCTACTCCTATTACCTGCCCTGTTATAAAACTACTTTCGTCACTTGCTAAGAATAATGCTGTGTTTGCTATTTCTTCTGGTTCTCCCATTCTTTGTAATACTGTTTTGCTTTTTACTAATTCTATTACTTTTTCTGGTAAGTTTTCTGTCATTGGTGTTTTTATAAATCCTGGAGCTATTGCGTTTACTCTTACCTGAGCTCCTTTTCTTGCAAATTCTTTTGCCCATGTTTTTGTCATTGCTATTACTCCACCTTTTGTTGCTGCATAATTTGTTTGTCCTATATTTCCATATACTCCCACTACTGATGATATGTTTATTATTGAGCCTTTTCCTGCTTTCATCATTTCTGGTCCAAATTGTTGTGTCATGTTAAATACTCCTTTTAAATTTACGTCTATTACCATATCCCAATCTTCTTCTGTCATTTTTTGTATTAATGCATCTCTTGTTATCCCTGCATTGTTTACTAATACATCTACTTTTCCTTCTTCTTCCATTACTTTATTTTTAAATTCTGCTATTGCTTTTCTATCTGTTACACTTAGCTTATATCCTTTTACATTTTCATATTTTTCTTCTAATTCTTTTAATGCTTCTTCATTTAAATCACATGCATATACTTTTTTGGCTCCTTCTTTTGCAAATTTTTCTACCATTGCTCTTCCTAATCCTCTTGCTCCTCCTGTTACTATACATACTTTTCCTTCCATTCTCATTATTCTTTTCCTCCTTTATCTTTTTCTTGTATTCTTCTATACATTTCTTGAGCAATATATGAAGCTACATCATCCGCATATGTATTTGCTCCAAATCCAGCATCATACCCAATTTCTTTTACTAATTCATGAGTAATTCTAGGACCTCCTGCTATTAAAATTACTTTATCTCTTATACCTTCCGCTTCTAATAATTCAACTAATTCTGTTAGATTTTTTATGTGAATATTTTTTTGTGTTACTGTTTGAGATACAAGCAATACATCTGCGTTAAATTCTATTGCCTTAGCTACAAATTCTTCATTTGGCACCTGACTTCCCATGTTTAATGTTTCAAACATTTCATATCTTTCTAAACCATAATGTCCTGCATAACCTTTCATGTTCATAATAGCATCTATACCAACTGTGTGTGCATCTGTTCCTGTACTTGCACCTATTACTCTTATTTTTCTTCCTATATTTTTTTGATAAATTCATCTGTTTCTTCCATTGACCATGTTGTTGATTCAACTTTTGGTACATGGATAGCTGTGTAATCCACTGTATGGGTACAACTGCCATAGGCTATAAAGAAGGTAAAACCTTTGGTTAATTCTTTGTGATAAACTATCATTGGTTCATCAAAACCCATTTTTATCATCAATTGTTTTGCTGCTTCAACTGCTTCATCTCCATCTGGAACTGGTAATGTAAAACTTAATTGTGTTTTTCCATCATTCATTGTATCCCCATATGGTTTTATTGCTTTTAAATTTAATGTTTTATCAAAATCTTTTTTTTCTGTAGAATATAATCCTCCACTCATGGTCTTTCAGCCTCCAACATTTTTTTGATAAATGGATTGAAGTAATTTTTACCTTTTTCGAATACTCCATCTAAACCTTTTCCACCATCAATTGGTCTTTTTATGTTTGCAAATGTTCCTTTTGATAAGGATATAAATAATCCATCATGAACCATTTTTTCTAATAATTTTATTGATTCATCCAATACCTGTTGAGCTCTTTTTTGTATTATTCCATCTTTCTTAAATTCTATTTCATCTCCTATATTTTTTAAATTATTGAATATATATCTTGCATTTTCTATTGATAGATATCTATCTGACATGAATGGTGTGTGAATAGCTTCTGTTAACATACCTAATAACTGTATTCCCTGATGTGTCCATATGGATATGACATTAAATAATGCATCTTGAACATGTCCTCTGAATATGTTACCTGTCATATATTTTGTAGGTGGCATGTATTTTAATGGTGCTTTTGGGAATATTTCTCTTAGCATTTGTGCCTGAGCTAATTCGTATAAGAAACCATTTGTAAGATCCGGATTCATTTCAAAAGCATGTCCTAATCCCATTTGTTCTTCTGGAATACCTGCTATTAATGCAAGTTGTTCATTTATTAAATCTGAGGTTAGAACTGTATGTGCTTCTTCATATGCATCTGCAGTTGTTAAATAATTATCTTCACCTGTATTTATAATAATTCCTGAGAAACCATTTATCACTCTTGAGAAATATTGATCTATTATTGTTCTTTTCATATTTATATCTCTAAATAATATGCCATATAATGCATCATTTAACATTACATCTAACCTTTCCATAGCGCCCATTGCTGCTATTTCTGGCATACATAATCCTGATGCATAGTTAACCAATCTTATATATCTTCCAACTTCTTCTCCAACCTCATCAAGGGCCTTTCTCATTATTCTGAAATTTTCCTGTGTTGCCATTGTTCCACCAAAACCTTCTGTTGTTGGTCCGTATGGAACATAATCCAACAAGCTTTGACCTGTTGTTCTTATAACTGCTATGATGTCCGCACCCTGTCTTGCGGCTGCCTGGGCCTGAACTACATCTTCATATATGTTACCTGTAGCAACTATTACATATAAATATGGTTGTGGACCTTCGCCTAATTTTTCTAAGTATTCATTTCTTTTTTTTCTATTATCCTGAATCCTTTTTATCATTTTATCTACAAATGGAGTTAATGCTTCTTCAACTTTATCCATGGAATAGATCTTTACTTTTGATAAATCTATTTCTTCTTTAGCTACTTTTTCTGCTATTTCCTGAGGTGTTAATCCTGTTTCTATTATTGCATTACCCAATAAAAATGCTGCTCCATGTTCTAATAATCCTTTTTCTTTTATATGATCAACCACTACATTTGGTAATGGAACTTCATTTTCATCGATTCCATCAATACCCAATAATCTACATATTGTTCTTTCTACAGAAACTGTAGATCTTTTTTCAACAAAATCCTGTACATCATCTGCTATTTTTTTTGCTAAACTTCTTGCATATTCTACTTTTT
>NZ_QHLX01000003.1 GCF_004135675.1 Marinitoga lauensis | reverse complement strand
AAAATAATGGCCAGCGTAAAACTCTATCCCCCCTTGACATATTATCTTTAGCTTTGCAGAAAGTAGTTTTAACCCAGCCGCACGTAACCCTGCCACTAATGCGGTTGGGCTTTATCAAATGACACCATGGGCTATTAAAAGAGTTAGAGCAGAGAATTTGAATATATTTGATCCAGTAACTTCAACAGAAATAGTATGCAAATTTTAAACTTGCTGGAAGAGATCGATTTACCCAAACTTGAAAATATAAAATACGAAATTTTATCAGTATTTAAGTGATTTTGAAAGGCTTGCAATTTTATATCATTATGGATTAATGAGTGCAAAAAACAGGTTTGAATTAAATAGTGTAATAAACAGGATAAGGAAACATTAATTATTTCTAATCTTAGAAAGGGCAAGTTAATTGCATTGGAGTTGGTACAAGTGGAGTCTTAAGATTTAAAGGAAATTGTAGAGGATAAGTTTATAAAACTAAACCGTTAGATGTAGAAACAGGATTAAATGAATAAACTACAAAGCATTTTTAGAACAATTGAAAAATATAATATACCTATTAAAACATTAACGATATTCCTTATTTATTCTATCTTTGCGGTATTCAGATGATGAATTTACAACAAATTATTATCTCAAAAACATGAGGATTTAATGCAAACAGCAAGAGCAACTATTTATGCTATGAAAGGTGATTGTGAGGATATACACAGGTTTATAATGCTGTTGCTATTGCACTTGGTGAAAAGGTGGAAATGTAAATTTGATGGTTATGTTTTTGGCGATAAGGAAAACATCACTGGAGCTCATGCAACAAGCGTTTTAATGAAAAGATCCTTACAGATTACCAGGCTTATGTTTATGCAAATTCTTTAAAGGGGATATTGAGTTATTTAAAGGATATTTACTTCCCTATTTATGCATATGTAATGCTTGGTATTGAATTAAAAGACGGTTTTATTTATTACAAATATAAAAGGGCTGAAGTTTTTGATAATAATGACTATAAGTATAATATACAGGTTGCAACACCAACTAAAGCAATAAACGAGCTTAGAAATCATCTATACAGAAACTCAGAATATGAAAATAAAGAGAAAACTAATACTTTTTTAAAATTCGGATCTATTGCAGCATTAAGTTATATTTTAGGAAAAATAATTTAGCGAGGTGAGAATATGGGTTTTAATCCTTTTGGAAATTTGCCTGTTATAAACATGGCAGATATTGCGAGTAAAGCAGATATAGATGATATTAATAATAGAATAAAAACAGATGAATTATCTTTATATATTGATCCAACAAATGGTGATGATTCAACAGCAGACGGTAGTTATAATAAACCTTATAAAACATTTACAGCATTATTTAACGCTCTTCCAAAATATCTCAGTTCTTTAATAGTAACTATAAAAAAAGGGACACATACAATAAATGGTTCAGAAATAATTGATATACCTGATAAATTTATTACAAGATTGTTAATCCAAGGGAAACAGCAAATGCAGATGATACGTACTTAGATGAATTTTATTTATTTTTTAAAAATGTTTATACAAAAACGTTCGATTTTGAGAATTTTAAAATTTCACCATATGGTATGGGAGTTATAGATATTGTATATACATTGATGGGTATAATTCAAAGATTAATGTCCACAACGTAGTATTTGATGGAAAAAGTATTGATTATAATAATTCAAAAGGGTTGATTGTATATTATGGTCTGGGTTATATCTCAAATTGTCAATTTAAAAATTTTATTGATTCAGGAATTAATGATACATTTGGAATTGATTTACATACTTCAATTTTTAGACTAAACAATAACGTATTTGATAATAATCAATATCATATACGAATGAGTAATGGAGCGTTTGCAAACTTATCAAGTGGAACATTCGGAACATCTCTTACTGCAAATGTGAAAAATATAAACAATTTATTATAGCAGGAGGTGAAATAGTATGAATGCAATAATGTTTAAAAAATCAGATAAACAAATTTTGTTTTATATAAAAGATGTTAAAGAATATTCAAGAGAGGAAATAAAAGGTAAAGGTGGAATTACAAACCCAAATTATAACAACGTTTCTATATTATTCACAAATCACGAAATTACAGTAATAAATAATGACCCAGAAGCATTGACATTATCCTATGATCCAGCAATTTTACCAGATACCTGGCTAACTGATACAGATAAAATCGATCTATATGAATAATTCAAATTTCACAAAATATACATTTTATGACAGGTGATTGTAATGCGTATTAAAAAAGAAATAGAGAATTTTTTAAATGAATTATCTTTGATAAAAAATGTAAATTCAACTACTTTGAAAAATTATAACCAGGTTTTAAATGAATTTTCTAAAGTTAAAAACCCTGCTTCAATGCAGGGTTTAAATTTATTCATGGAGAAAATTAAAAATCAAAAGCCAAATACTATAGCTCGAAAAATTACTATAGTTCGCTCATTTTTAAATTATTTATACGATAATGGGAAAATTAAAAAGAAATTCTGGGAGCATTTAAAACCCCCTCGTTATAACGCTTTACCACGTTTTTTAACTGAAAAAGAAATTAAAAAGCTTATTAAAAATTCTCGAGAACCTTATTGCTATATCTTTGAGTTTATATATAAAACAGGGTTGAGATTATCAGAGCTATATAACCTGGATTTTGAAAAAATAAATAGAAATACATATATATTACGTGTTTTGGGTAAAGGTAATAAGGAAAGAGTTTTGAAGATTGATAAGAAATTAAAAGATCTATTTGAAAACTTTAAAGATATTTTACCTGGTAAAAGATCTATTCAAAGAGAAATTAAAATCGCAGCTAAAAAGGCTGGTATTGAAAAGGACGTTAGCGTTCATAAGCTAAGACATTCTTTTGCTATATCAAAAATTAATGAAGGTGTGCCTATAAACGTTATTCAGTCATTGTTAGGTCATTCAAGTTTGAATACTACGGCTATTTATCTAAAGTTTTCATCAAATGACGTTAAACTGACATGATATTCATTTGTTTATCATTGACAATAAGTATACTTTTATGGTATATTTAGTATGTGGTTATATTATTAATACTATATGTAGTATTGCGAGGTGAAAATATGGAATTAATTCTCGATGTTATATTACCTGTTAAGTCAGTCGCTAATGTTTATGCCGCTAATAATAATATTTATTTTAAATTAGATTCTGAATTTAGAAAAAAAGGTTGGATTATGAAATCTTTAAATATCCTGGATATAAAAGATTATGACGATGGTTTGAAAATAATGTATAGAATGGATTTAGATCCCACTAATAACGCTAAAAAATTGGATTTGAAAAAAGGGGAAATATATAGACTTGATAATCCCACTGATGTTAAGTTAGCCGCTAAGTGGGTTTTTGCCATTTTAGTTACTATTTTTGCTGGCACTTTCGCAGTTGAAGTAATTACAATACGTGTAATTGATATTATCGCTAAAAATGCAGATGAATTAAAACTCGTTGGCCAAAGTGCAGGATCAAGTCTTTTGATTGGATCACTGGGAATTTTTTTAATAGGATTTATCATTTTTAAAATATTGAGGGGGTGAAGTTTCTTGAAGTTTTATGAGTTAGAGGCTATTAGTATTTATTTTATGAGACGGTATAACCTTTCTTTTGGCCAAATTGCCAGTGCTTTAGATTTGCATAAGAATTCAGTACAACATCATTTGAAACAACTTGAAAAATATGCCGATGATTTAGAATTACCTTCTTTTTTCTTTCAAAATATAGATAGATCAGCTCAAACTTATGAGGAAAAAATTAAAGCAGCTCAGGAAATCGCTGCAAAGTATTATGAAGAGAAAAAATACTTAATTGATAGGTTGAAAGAAACTTTGAAAGGTAAAAGATACGTTGAGGAAGATATAAATGAAACTGAGGTGATAGAGGATATGGAAGTAAATAAAACTTCTGTGCCTGTTATTTTAAGACAGGCTGTTAGAGAATCAAAGGCAACTGTGTATGAAAATTATACAGAACCCGTTATTGAAAAAAAAGAGGAAAAAAAAGAACAACCTAAAGAAAATGACAATATCCTGGATATAGTTAAACCACTTGCTATTGCTGTTTTTGCCGGTTTTGTTATTGCTTTAATGCAAAGAAGTTCTACACCAGTTATTGAAAATAAGGTTATGCCTGCACCTGTTGTCCAGGAAAAAATAGATCCATTTGCACAATTTAGAAGGGGGTTATAATATGGAGAATATAAATGATGTTGTTGTTAATGATTTTCAGGAAATTATGGAAGATACAGAAACAGATGAAACTATAAACGAAAATGATTTTATCGATAATTTTCAGTTCGATGATATGACTATTGAAATGGGTATTGAATTTGTAGGCTCTCAAATCGCTAATATACGTAAAATTAATGATCCTACTTTCGTCGAAAGATATAAGCAATCTACTATGGCTTATTTGAAAATGTTAGGATTTAAAGATGCTGTTAATACACTCTCTATTAAAAAAATGAGCCCTAAAATGGTTCTTATCCTTGGTGCAATCGGTATTATAGGAAATGGGTTTATTATCCCAGCTTTACCAAATTTACCAGAGGTGGGAGAATGATTTATACTATTCTTGGAAAATCAGGATCAGGTAAAAGTTATCTTGCAAGAAAATTAGCTAATGAATTAGCTGAAGAAAAGAAATTATTCGTCCTGGATAATTCGCATGATCACCTTAAACTCGGTAATATGAAGTTATTACAGTTAAACGATGAAATAGCTGATAAAATTAATACTGATAAGCTTATAACCTCTTTTGATAGACTTATTATTGAGACTGAATATATAGACGATACTTTGCTGTTCAATTTTGTAAATAGATTTTCTCGTTCTGTATGGAATAAGGGAAATATAGTTTTATTAATAGACGAAGCTCATATGTTTTATCCGCTCAAAAAGAATCCTATTGAATTAGAAAAACTCGTTAAAACTGCAAGAAAACGAGGTATTGATATTATTTTTGTTACCCAGCAGTTTAGTGATATAAATAAAGCGGCTATTAAACAAGCTCATATCCTTATTTTATTTAAATTCTTTGAACTTAATGAGCTCGAAACTGCAAGAAAATACGGTGTTGATAAGAAGATTATGGAACAACTAAATAAATATGAATGTATTGTCATTGATACCTGGAGAGGTAATTATGAAATTGCTAAAAATGATAAAGTTTTATAATGTTACGTTTTTTTGAAGGTGTAGGTATATATACCTACACTTTTTAATTATAAGATGTTAAGGTGTAGGTCTATAGCCATCACCTTTTAAAAAGGTGTGTGTGTATACCCATCACATGTGTAGGTCTATAGCCATCACCTTAACATCGATAATACGCTTATAATGTCTATTTCACTATTGCTAAATACCTAAATACAGTTTATAAATACCATAAAACCTTTTATTAAGATTTTGTAAAAAATAAAATAATTATTGACTTTTATCACATAAAAATATATAATATTACATAGAGATGCTTAATAATACTTAAAAAGGAGGTAGTTTTATGATCGAATTTAAAGGAAAGAAGTTTTATAGTACAAAAGAAGTTGCAGAAAGATTTGAAGTACATCCTGATACAATAAGGCGTTGGATAAAAAGAAAAAAAATCAAAGCTAAAAAAATTGGTGTTTCATATTATGTTGAAGAATCAGAGATAGAAAAACTACTATTTGAAGATTTAGAAAAAGAAAATTCTTAGGGTATAATTTTATTATGGAGGTGATTTTGTGGCTAATATTTTTGAAATAGAAAAATATTTAAATGAATTATTAGAAATCGATAAATTTAACGATTTTTGTTTTAATGGAATTCAGATCGAAGGTAAAACCGAAGTAAGTGAAGTCGCAGTTGGTGTTTCTTTTAATAAAGCATTTTTAAATGAAGCTATAAAACATAATGCGGATATGTTATTTGTTCATCACGGCATTTTCGGAAAAGATTTTTTCAAGATACGCGGTTATTTTAAAGAAAGGGTTGCTCCTCTTATAAAAAAGGATATTACATTAATGGGATATCATTTACCACTTGATGCACATCCTATTTATGGAAATAATGCACAGATTTTACAAAAATTAGAACTAAAAATTTTAGCGCCCTATGATGTAGGATTTATTGGAGAATATAATAAAGAACTACCATTTGATGAATTTAAAAAAAAGCTAATAAATGTCTTTAAACGAGAAGATATTTTAATTTATCAAAACTCAGATTTTGTAAAAAGGGTTGCTATAATTTCAGGAGGAGCTTCTTATGCTTTTGAAAAATTAGAAGGAAGAGTTGATACATTTATTACCGGTGAAGTAAAGGAACATATTAGAAATATTGCCGAAGAAATGAAGATAAATTATATTAATGCCGGACATTACTCCACTGAAACTTTTGGTGTAAAAGCTATTTCAACCATATTAGAAGAAAAATTTGATTTAGAAACTATTTTTATTGATATTTATAATGAAATTTAATTATTTTATGATATAATTATCCTGAAAAATCAGGAGGGATTATTATGAAAAAAATTATTATTATAATTGCTGTTTTTATATATAGTATTTTGGCTTTTTCAACAAATTTTTCTAAAAGTAATAGTGGATACTATGAAATTCCTGCATATAGGCCTTTTTTAGGTTTTAAATTAAATAAAGGTCTTTTTGATATAAATACACCTTTCTTATTAGCCAATATAGAATACAAAGAAAAAATTATTATATGCCTTATACAAAATATTTATATAAAAATAATGAGATTTTTGTAATTGGTTTAATTGAAAGATATGATAACTATTCTGGTAATGATTTTAAAGTATTAAATACCAATGAAGTTATTAAAAAATATTCTGAGGAAATTAAAAATGCAAACATATCCATATTAATATTATACAAAAATATTTCCATTCATGGTATAAAAGTTAGCCAGGAAAGCACCAATTTAAACGTGAATAATTTTTCATTTGTAATAGAAGATACAATTCCACGAGAAATATATTCTCTGGATAATTCTGTTTTTGAAAAATTTTATAAGGAAGAACCAAAAGAAGATAATTATATATATTATAGAGTAAAAAATGGAGATACTTTATATAGTATTTCCAGAATTTTTGGAGTTTCTGTTGAATATTTATTAAAAATAAACAATATTAAATCTCCTGAATTATTAAAAGATGGGATGTATATAATCGTTGGAACTTCAAAAAATTTCAAAAGAAAAGGTGACACAAATGAATGAACATTATGATTCTATTAATTCCATAATTGCCAATATTCCCGTTACCAATTTCAGATTAATTTTAGGTATTAAAATTTCTGATAATCTTTTCAGGATTATATCTTATTTTGATTCTAAAAAAATGGACTTTGATTTTTCAATGAATGATATGTATTTTTCTGTAGAAGATAAATTTCGTATTAATAATTTTGATTCTGTGTTATATGAGGAATCAATTAATAAACATTTTTTGATGGTATAGAGGATTATTTTGCTTTAGGACAAAATATTATTTTTAGAAATGAAGTTGTGGGTTTCATTTATATTCTTATGGATAAAACAACAAAATATGATAATATTAACACTTTAAAAGAAGTTTTTTATGAGCATTTAAAAAGCTTTTTAACCATTATTCTTGATGTTAAAGATTCTGTTTTAAAAGAATATGCTATCGAACAAACTATAAACTCATTATTTTACATATTAAAAGCTCACGACGCATATACTTATTATCATTCTTTAAGAATTGCTGATCTTTCTGTGCTTATTGCTGAGAAATTAAAATTAGATCAGGAGAAAATAGAAAAATTATACTATGCTGCTTTAATACATGATTTAGGAGAAATATGGATTTCAAAAGATATACTTCAAAAATCGGAAAAATTAACTCCTATAGAATTAGAACAAATAAAACAGCACACTGGAAAATTAGAATTCTTGTTTGCTGGTAATGATTATTTCTCTGAATATGTTGAAATAGCTAAATACCATCATGAGTATTTAGATGGAAGCGGATATACAGGCAAAAATAAATATGATTTGTCACTATTATCAAGGATTTTAGCGGTAGCAGAAGTTACAGATGCTTTACTCTCAAATAGACCATGGAGAAAGGCCCTTAAAATTGAAGACGCTCCTAAAATATTAATGAAAATGGTTGAAAATGGTAAGTTAGATAAAACTATTGTTGATACTGTAATAAAAATTATACCGGAATTTTATGGCGGGCTTTTACAAAATTCATTAATGAAATACAATGATGTATTTGTCAATTTTGATATTGAAGGAAAAATAGTCAGAGTAGAAGCAAAAGTTCTTAATTCAAAAAGAGATTATATTAATATTTTTATTCCTAAAAAAAGCATTGAAGTTGATGGAAAGGTAATCAATATTTGCGAAAAGTTCTTAAAGCTTGAAAACAATATTTCTATTGAATATTATTCAAATAATAATTCCTTTAATAAAAATTGTACTATTTTAGGAAAAAATAAGATGGGTTATATATTAAAAATAAATAAAGAAGTCAATGAAGGTGAAATAGCTTCCGTAAAATGGAATTTAAATGGTATAGGGGTACCTCTAAAACGAGTGGTTTTTGTGAATAAATATGTTTGGCGTCTTGATAATGAAAAAGCCTTTAAATTAAACATTGAAAGTATTTCAAATAAAAATATCATTTTCTATGCTCTGAAAGACAAGATAAATAATATGATTGATACAAAACTTCTAATTACTTTCGAAGCTATGAATTTAAAAATCAATTTAATTGGGGAAATTATATACAAAGAAGAAATATTCAAAGGATATTATCATTGTGATTTTAAAATAGGCGAAATCACAAATGATGAATATACTAAATTAATCCAGATTATAAACTTAAGAAAAGAACAATTAAAAACGTTACATTAAATTCGGGATTCCCCGAATTTTTCTTAAAAAAAAATAATTGTAACTTTTCTTATTGACATAAAAAATATTTTAAGGGTATAATAGGTGAAGGTATATAGAAAAATTTGAAAAAGGAGGAATTTTAATGAAAAGAACATACCAACCTTCCAGAACAAAAAGAAGAAGAACACATGGATTTTTAGCAAGAACTAAAACTCCAGGTGGAAGAGCTGTATTAAGAAGAAGAAGAGCTAAAGGAAGAAAAAGATTAGCTGTGTAATATGAGAGAAACTTTAAAGAAAAGAGAAAGAATTCATTTTAAAAATGATTTTGACAGAGTTTTTTCTTGTGGAAAGAGACATATTAACGATTATTTTGTAGTTGTATATACTAAAAATAATCTTGGTTTCTCAAGAATAGGTATTACAATAAAAAGGAAATTTGGGAAAGCTCATAAAAGAAATAAATTAAAACGCTATATTAGAGAAATATACAGAAGAAATAAAAGTCTCTTTCCACAAGATTATGATATAGTTTTTTTGCCTCGGAAAAAACTTTCAAAGGATTTTGATAATATGTCTTTTGAAGATTTTAAAAATATTATTTTAAATATATCGGAGCGCTTAAAATGAAAAAAATATTTTTGGGACTTATTAAAATTTATAAAAAATTCATTTCACCTTATAAACCCTCAAAATGTATCTATTATCCCACTTGTTCCACCTATACTTATGAGGCCATAGAAAAGTTTGGTGTTTTAAGAGGTCTGTATTTAGGTATATTGAGAATTTTAAGGTGCAATCCTTTTCACCAGGGTGGTATTGATCCAGTCCCAGAAAAATTTGTATTTATACCATCTACAAAAAATAAACAAAGGGGTGTAAAAAATTGAAAAAGTTAATTTTAATTATAGGACTTATTGTCCTAGGAGTTTTTGTTTTCTCACAAACTCCAGAATATAATATTACTTCATCATCAACAGAAATAAATTTACAAATGAGATTATATAAGGTTTCATTAGATAATTATGGACATATGAAAAGCTTTGAAATTTTACAAAATAGGAGTAATACAATATTTATTAAGATTTATAGTTATTATAATGATAGCTTTGATCTATACGATGAAAATGGTAATGAAATTTTACCAACTTCCTTCGATATTTCAGAAGACCATGTTAATAATTTCATTGAAATCAAATATTATTTCGATAATGGCGGAATAAAAAGTTATAAGTTTTATAATAGCCCTTACTACAATTTTGATATTTCTTTCAAAAATTTAAAAGGAAAGGTTGTAATTCCTACTATTTCTTATCCTAACACTGTTGCAAATGAAAATGAATTATTAATTTCTTATTTAGCCAAACCCATTAAATCAATGTTTGTTTTTGATGCTGGAAATTTAAAAATAGAAAATCAAAGTATCATTATTTCCAAAGACATTTCATTTAAAGCGTATATGGGGCCCTCAAAATTCATTTTTATAAAACAAATATTCCCAGAAAAATATGAGCGAATAAAGTTATTAGCAAAATCAGTTGGGGCAATAAACTGGTTATGGTATATAAATTATGGTTTTGTAACTTTCTTATGGTGGTTATATAGATTTACTGGTAATTTTGGCTGGGCTATAATGATATTCACTGTCGTTATAAGACTAATATTATATCCTTTATATCACAAGCAAACAAAATCAATGATAGAAATGAGAAAATTACAACCGGAAATTGAAAAAATAAAAAAGAAGTATAAAGATCCACAAAGACAGCAACAGGCCTTAATGGAATTATACAGAGAACATAAAATTAACCCTGCTGGTGGATGTTTAACTGCTTTTATTCAATTACCAATTTTCTGGATTTTGTATGGAGCTATAAATTATTATCAAGGAACTTTTGCTTATAATCCACAATTTTTAATATGGTCAGATTTGTCACAAGGCGGATTTAGTCAAAATATTGTTCTTGTACTATTAAGTGTTTTAGCATATTTATATAACGCTTTACAATCTGCAACTGATAGAAAAACAGCATGGAATACATCAATTATGATGATTGTTTTCCCATTTTTATTTATAGGGTTACCAACTGGAATATTCATTTACTGGGTAACTAATGCAGTTTTACAAATATTCATTACCTATTATGTTAATAAGAAAAACAATGTTAAAGGTTTAACATTAAGAGAATTTTTAGGTTTAGGTCCAAAACCCTATAAAACATCAAAATAGTCGCATTAGGAGGTGTTCGAATGAACATTAAGATTCGAGAAAAGCAATTTGAAGGAAAAAGTATTGACCTGGCATTTGATGAAGCGGTTAAATACTATGGTGTTTCACCTGAAGAAATTAATTTTGAAGTTATTCAACAACCAAAAAAAGGATTTTTAGGAATTGGTAACAAATCTGCTATAATTAACGCCTTTTTAAACGAAAAATATTTAATGAATAAGTTAAACGAATTCTTAAATTCTATTTTAGAGCATTTCGATGGAGATTTCAATTACTCTATAAATTTTCAAGGTAAAAATGTCCTGGTTAGAATGGAAGGCGATGGATTAGGAAAACTAATCGGAAAATATGGAAGAACGATTGGTGCAATGCAACATATCTTATCAATCTTTATTAACAGACTTTCAAGCACAAAAATCGATGTTAATCTTGATGTAGGAGAATATAGAAGAAAGAAAAAAGAAAAAATCTATGAAATTGTCGATAATGCAATAAGAAGATTGAATGAAGAAACTGAAAAAATTGAATTAGCTCCTATGTTTTCCTATGAAAGAAGAATTGTTCATGAATATGTAAGAAGGCAATATCCTCATTTGGAAACAGAATCTATTGGTCTAGAACCATATCGAAAAGTTATAATAAAATTAACCAAATCTCATATAAAAGCATAAAAAGGGGATATCCCCTTTTTTTCTTTTTTGTAGTATAATAAGAATAAGCAGTGTATAAAATTCTCACCGGAGGTGAGTGATATGTTTATCAATCCTTTATCTGGAAACTCCTCTCAAAAACCTGAAGATAAAAAAATAAAAAATAAAAAATCTTCTAAATCACATAGATCCATTCACAGAAAAAAAAGTTCTTTTACAGAGATTATGGATTTAAATGAAATAGAAATCATAAAAAAAGATTTAAATAAATTACTTGAAAAAATTGAAGAGTATGGTGCTGAATTTAAAAGATCTCCTATAGAAAAAAATCTAGAAAAATATAAAAAGAGCGTGAAAAGCTTTCTAAAAAAAATTGAAAAAAACTTATATAAATTAAATTCTAAAATGAATTTTAAAGAAAAAAACTTTTATATTGTAGCTGAGAAAATCAATGAAGAACTTAAATCTTTAACTGATGATTTATTAAAAAATGAAAGCGGAGCTTTCCTTTATGCAAAAAAAATTGATTCCATAAATGGACTACTTCTTGATCTATATAAATGATGGGGTGATTAAAATATTACTGGATAAAATTTCAAATTTTAAAGGAAATTCCATATGTCTTGTCAATCAAGATAAATATTTACTTCATAATACAATAGATACTTTAAAAAAAAATATTAATATCAATGACATACTGGAAATATTACCAAAAGATGGTAATATTAAAATTTCTGATATCAGGAATATGCAAGAATTTTTAATGTACAAACCCAATTTTTCTGATTATAAACTGGTAATTATACATGAAATCGATAAAATGAATATTCAAGCTGCCAATGCTGCTTTAAAAATTCTTGAAGAGCCTCCTTCTTTTGCTATTATAATAGGAACAACTACAAGATGGCATCATCTTTTACCAACAATAAGAAGTAGGTTATATAAATTTTTACTACCAAATCCTGATTTAATTGATAGAATAAAAATGAATATTCTGAGCATTATATATATTTGTCTTTTTCAATAAAAACAGATTTTGAATGTGCATATTACATCTTTAAAAACCCTGATGCCTCAAAAAATATATTAGACATTATAAAACGTTTTCCAGAAATAGACATTTCAACCCTTATAAAATATTTAATGGATGAAAGTATGAACATAGAAAATAAGTTTTTTAGATATGAAGCTTTTTTTGAAATAATAAAAAGATTTGAAAAACTCAGCTTAATAGAAATTCAAAATATAATTGATAAAATATTATCGTACAAAAATAAAATAAATAATAAACTTCAACTTTTAAAATTATTTTCAAAATTATTTCTGGCGCTATATCATGATGCATTTATTTTTGGTCTAACCAGTTACTGGAAAGAATTCTATTCCCTTAATATGGTTAAATTCTTTGGTTTAGCTGATTTTGAACTGGACTTTAAAAAAATATACGAAAATGTCCAGTGGTGCGAAAATATTTCAAAAAGTTCTATTTCCAATTTTAATTTCGATTTGACCATTCAAACAATGTTTTTAAGGTTTATCCAGGCTTTTTTCAAAAATAAGGAGGAATAAACATGATAAATTTAAAAGCTTTAGTATATGGAGTGGAAATTACTAAATTATCTCCTATACTTTATTATGCAGGAAATGGCGAAGATATTAAAATAGGTGATCTGGTATTGGTAAATACAGATATGGGTTAGATGTGGGAAAAGTTGTAATTGGACCAAAAGAACTGACTTTTGAGGAAATTGGATATGAAGTAACCTCTATTTTAAGAAAATTAGATGATAGTGATTTAGAAAAATATGAAGAAAATAAGAAAATGGCTCGCAAAGCTAAAGAAGTAACTGAGATTAAAGCTAAAGAATTGGGATTACCCATGAGAATTCTATCAGCAAGATTTGTTTTTGATAGGTCTAAAATTATTGTTTATTTTGGTTCTGATACAAGAGTTGACTTTAGAGAATTGGTTAAAAATCTGGCAAAAGAATTCAAGGCAAGAATAGAACTCCGTCAAATTGGAATTAGAGATGAAGTAAAAATGATTGGTGCTATCGGATTATGTGGTCAGGTTACCTGCTGTTCTCGTTTTTTGAGAAAATTCGATTCAATAAAAATGGAAATGGCAAAAACCCAACAAATGCTTATAAATACAGCAAAAATTTCAGGAAGATGTGGCCGTTTAATGTGTTGTCTGGCATATGAAAACGAATTTTATGAAAATGAATTGAAATGCATTCCAAATGAAGGTTCAACCATTGAATATGAAAATGTTCCTGCAAGAGTTATAACTGTTAACGCTTTCTTAAAACAGGTAACCTTACAAATTATAGAAAACAACCAACCTGTAATGGTTAAATTGCCTTTTGAGTATTTTAAAAAAAATTGCCCCTTAGGTGATTAATATGCAAGATTTAGGAAAATATATTATTTCTGCTGGCATTGTTTTGATCATCATTGGCTTGATGATTTACTTTTTTGATAAAATTCCATTTAAAATTGGAAGATTACCTGGTGATATTTTAATAAAAAAGAAAATTTTACTTTTTATTTTCCTTTAACATCAACTATATTAATTAGTGTTATACTAAATGTGATTATATTGATTATACGAAAATTAAAATAATTCTTATATATGGCGAGAATATAGAAGGAGGAGGAGTTTAGATGAAGAAATCATTAAGCGAATTAAAAGAACTCGGAAGATTATGTAGAGGCGATATCTTAAAAATGACTACCGTTGCAAAATCCGGTCACCCTGGAGGATCAATGTCTTCAATTGATATGTATTTAAGTGTTTTTAATATGGCAAATATAGACCCAGAAAACCCGTTTGATCCTAAAAGGGACAGAGTTGTTATAAGTCACGGTCATACATCACCTGGTGTTTATTCAGCTTTAGCAAGATTAGGATTTTTTAACGTTGATGATTTAATTGCAGGATTTAGACACGCAGGTTCAATATTTGAAGGTCATATTACAAGGGGAATACCTGGTGTTGAATGGACTACAGGTAATTTAGGTCAAGGTTTATCTGCAGGTGTTGGTATGGCTTTAGCTGCTAAAATAACAGGAGATAATTATCACGTATTTGTATTGCACAGTGATGGAGAATCTCCAAAAGGACAAATTGCTGAAGCAAGAAGAACTGCCAAAAAAGAAAATCTAAATAATTTAACTGTATTAGTAGATTACAATGATATACAAATTTCTGGTAGAGCAAGGATGTGTTATATGTTGATATCGTTAAAGAATACGAATTTGCAGGATGGAATATTATTGAAGTTGACGGACATGATTATGAACAATTATTCAATGCCATTGAAGAAGCTAAAAGCTACAAATTAGGTCCAACTGTAATTATTGCAAAAACAATTATTGGTAAAGGCGTTTCATTCATGGAAAATAGGCATGAATATCATGGTGCTCCATTAAAAGAAGATGAATTGGATAAAGCTTTAAAAGAATTGGGTTTAGAAAATGACATTGAAAAATACAAAAAAATGAGAAAGAATTTACCATTATTAAGAAAGAAATTAGAATTTGAAGATTATGTAGTAACTGCAGATCCTGGAACTCCTATAGTTTATACAAAGGATGACAAGGTAGACAATAGAGGTGCTTTTGGTAATGCTATTGCTGATTTAGCTAAAGTAAATAAAGGCAAAGTGCCTATTGTAGCCGTTGATTGTGATCTGAAACCTTCAGTAAAATTAGGGAAATTTGAAAAAGTTAGTCCTGAAACATATGTTCAAATTGGTATTCAAGAACATAATGCTGCAACTATTGCAGGTGCAATGTCCGTTTGTGGTGTTGTTCCATTCTTTGCAGATTTTGGAGTATTTGGTCTTGACGAAACATTTAATCAACAAAGATTAAACGATATTAACCATACAAACTTAAAAACTGCTGTTACTCATTGTGGTATAGATATTGGAGAAGATGGAAAAACTCACCATGAAATTAATTATATTGGAATAGTAAGAAGTTTCTTTGATACAAAATTAATAGTTCCAGCTGATCCAAACCAAACTGATAAAGCTGTAAGATATGCAGCCTCAACAATAGGTAATGTTGTAATAGCAATGGGCAGATCAAAAATACCTGCAATTTTAGATGAAAATGGAAATCCTTTCTTTGGTGAAAATTATGAATTCGAATATGGAAAAATGGACATTTTAAGAAAAGGTGAAAAAGTAACTATTTTAACTCATGGAAGCGTTGCTCATAAAGCGGTTAATGTTGCAGATAAATTAAAAGAAGAGGGAATTAATATAACAGTTATAAATGTATCAGCTCCATTGGAATTTGATGCTGCAAAAATAAGCGAATATATAAATAATTCACATGTAATAATTTACGAAGATCATAACAAATACAATGGTTTAATTGTGGAATTCTCGAAATCTGTTGTAGAAAATAAATTAAGTCCTTTAAGTGTTGAATCATTGGGAGTAGATAATTACTCACCATCTGGAAATAATGCTTCATTATTTAAAATCTTTAAATTAGACGAAGATTCCTTATACTCAGTTATTAAGGAGAAAATAAATGAATGATTATGAAAAAGGAATAGTAAAAAAGGTTAAAAAAATTATTGGTATTGATAATATCGATGAAGAGCTTCTTTTTGAAGCTCTTTGTCATTCTTCTTATTCTAATGATTATACTTCTAAAGGCCGAAAAATAGCTTCCAATGAAAGACTTGAATTCCTTGGAGACTCTGTATTAAATTTAACAATCGCTGAGCATTTGTTTTTGAATTACGATTTAAATGAAGGCGATATGGCCAGAGTTCGTGCAACTGTTGGTAGTGAGTTAATATTATTTGAAGCAGCTAAAAAGTTAAATTTGGGTAATTATATTTTACTCAGTAAAAACGAAGAAAGATTTGGTGGAAGAGAAAAACATTCAATAATATCAGATCTTTTTGAAGCTATACTGGGTGCAATATACTTATCCCTCGGTTTTAAAAAAGCAAAAGAATTTGCATTAAAAAATTTGAATCCTTATATCAAAGAAGCAATAGCTGGAAAATTATTTTTAGATTATAAAACGCGTCTTCAGGAATTAACCCAAAAAGATCTTAAAATAAGACCAGAATATAAGTTAGTAAGGCAAGATGGACCTCCACATAATAGAACATTTATTATAGAAGCTCGAATTAATGGAAAAACATATGGAAGAGGCATTGGAAAGTCTAAAAAAATCGCTGAACAACTTGCTGCAAAAGAGGCATGTGAAAGATTTAGTGGTGAGATGAATGAAAAATAAAATTCATTTTGTTAAGATGAGAGATACAAAATCAATTTCCTTAACTGGAAAATATTGTTATTTGAACTGTAAACATTGTAATAAGCATTATTTAGAGAACATGGCAACTATAAACGATATTGATAATTTATCCGATAAAACATCTTTGCTTTTAAGCGGAGGAATGAACAACGAAATAAAAGTCCCTGTATATAATTTTGTAGAACAACTGAAAAAATATAAAGAAAAATATCATTTTAAATATAATCTTCATACAGGATTTATGGATTATAATGAATTATTGAAAATAAAAGATATCAGCGATGCTATTTCTTTTGATTTAGTAGGCAATAAAAAAACAATGATAGATGTTTATGGGATGGATAAATTCGATGAAATGTGGAATACTTTTGATAATTTATTCAAATTGAATTTTAATGTTAAACCACATATAACGATAGGTCTTAATGGAGGAAAACTCACTCATGAAATTGATGCCTTAAATAAACTTAAAGAATATAATAGTATCGATGAAATTATATTTTTGGTTTTTATTCCTACAAAAGGCTCATTTTTTGAAAATGAATCTCCTCCTTTAATTGATGAAGTCTATAGTGTCTTTAATTATGCCAAAAATATTTTTCCGTCAGCAAAATTAACCCTGGGATGTATGCATCCAAAAGGAAAATATAGAAAAGAATTGCAAGAAAAATTATTATATATTTCAGATAAAATTGTACAACCAGTAAATAATACCGTTAAATTAGCAGAAAAATTAAACTTTAAAATAACATGGAGTTATGAATGTTGCGTATTTTAGGAGGTAATCGAAATGGTTAAAAAAAATATTTTAGATTTTAGTTATGATGAATTAATTGAAGAATTCAAAAGCATAAAATTACAAAAATTTAGAGTTGATCAGGTTTTAGATTGGATATTTAAAAAACACGTTTTTGATTTTTTTGAAATGACAAATCTCTCAAAAGCTCATAGAGAATTATTGGATGAACATTTCTATATTTATATTCCTGAGCCTATTGAGATACAGGAATCAAAAAAAGATGGCACAACAAAATTTTTATGGAAATTAGAAGATGGTAAAACTATTGAATCTGTATTGCTATTTTATCCTAATAGAGTTTCATCATGTATATCAACACAGGTTGGGTGTGCTTTAAAATGTAAATTCTGTTCCACAGGTGCAAGTGGTTTTGAAAGAAATCTTACTGTTGGGGAAATAGTAGCCCAGGTTTTAGCTATTGAAAAGTTAAGAGATGTAAATATTAATAATATTGTTTTAATGGGAATGGGAGAACCACTATTAAATTATGACAATGTATTAAAGGCCATTAAAAATTGGAATAATAAAAAGATGAAAAATTTAGGTGCAAGAAGAATTACAATTTCAACAGCGGGTATTGCTGATAAAATCGAAGAATTGGCTGATTTTGATATGGATATAAGGCTTTCTGTCTCTTTGCATGCTCCAAATAATTATATAAGAGACCAAATTATGCCTATTAATGCAAAATACCCAATAGAAGAAGTTATTCAATCATGCAAAATATATCAGGAAAAAACAAAAAATAGAATCACAATAGAATATATTGCAATAAAGGGATTGAATGACGAAGAAAAGCATGCTGAAGAATTAGCTGAATTATTAAAAGGGCTAAAGGTTATGGTAAATATTATTCCTGTAAATCCTAATCCAGCAGGATTTGAAAGACCTTCAAAGAGATTCTTAACTAACTTTGTAAATAAATTAAAAGAACATAATATTGAAGCTACTTTGCGTATTGAAAAAGGTACTGATATTGATGCAGCATGTGGGCAATTAAAATTAAGAAAAAAGGGTATAAAGATAAAATGAAAAATTGGAAAAGAATAATAAAAAAGCTAACTTACAATATGATAATGTTTGTTCTAGGAGCAATTTCTGGCGGATTAATATTGCTCCTGTTTATATTTATTTTTGTAAATAGCTCTGCTTATGTTACTATACCTGAAGTTAAAGGAGAAAGCAAAGATACTGCTATTAAAGCTTTAAAAGAAATTGGATTAATTCCTCTAATTCAGGGAGTTGGAAACAAAGTATTATATACAGAACCTTCTGCAGGAAAGCGGGTAAAAAAAGGACGCCATATTTTTGTTCAATTAGGAAAGATAGAACCACTTAAAGTACCAGATTTAATAGGCGTTCCACTGCAGGTAGCGGAACAATTTTTAACTTCTTATAGTTTAAATTATAAAATAATAAAAATTTATAACTCTGATGAAAAAATTGAAACAGTCATAGATATGGATCCAAAACCTGGAACTATCGTTAATAAAAATGATACAATATTATTAAAAATTGCATCTTCGGAGGTGAATAAGTGAAAATAGGAAAAGGAATAGTGACTCGGTTTCATTCAAATACGTTAGAATTAATAGACATGAATACCAGAGAAAAAATTACTGCTTTCTTGAGAGGTAAATTTAAATTACAAAAAATAACCCAATAGTTGGAGACTATGTAGAATATTCAATAGAAAACGGATCTGCAAAAATAGAAAATATTTTACCAAGAAAAAATCTGTTATATAGGCCAAAAATAGCAAACGTTGATCAAACTGTATTAGTTACCTGTTTAAAAAGCCCAAAAGTTGATTATTTAATAATAGACAAATTTCTTGTTCAGGTAGAAAAGAACAATCTTAATTGTATTATAGTTTTAAATAAAGTGGATTTATTAGAAAAAGAAGAAATTGATGAGTTTTTAAAAATATACTCTCCTCTGTACCCGATTATTTTAACAAGTGCTAAAAAAAATATAGGCATAGAAGAAATAAAAACTTACTTAAAAAACAAAATTTCCACATTTGCAGGAATGTCAGGAGTTGGAAAATCCTCTTTACTTAATGCCATTAATCCAGGGCTTAAATTAAAAGTAGGAGAAATATCTGAAAAACTTCAAAGAGGAAAACATACTACAACTTACACTGAACTTTTAGAATTTGATTTTGGTGGATTTGTAGCTGATACTCCAGGATTTGCAGCATTTGAAGTATATGATTTTGAACCCGATGAATTACAAAATTTCTTTGTTGAATTTAATGAACATTCAATGTATTGTGCTTTTAATGATTGCATTCATATAAACGAACCACATTGCGGTGTTAAAGATGCGGTTGAGAGTGGAGATATTTCAGAAATTAGATATAAAAATTATTTAAAAATATATAATGAAGTGGAAGAATATCAAAAAAGATGAGGAGGAAAAGATGGAAATGAAAATTTATCCTTCAATTTTAGCGGCTGATTTTTCAAAATTAGGAGAAGAGATTAAAAACGTAGAAAATAATATTGATGGAATACATTTAGATGTAATGGATGGCTTATTTGTTCCAAATATATCTTTAGGAACTCCTATAATCAAAACAGTTAGAAATATTACAAAAAATATCTTGATGCTCACTTGATGATTGTTGATCCAGATAGATATATTGAAGATTATGTAAAAATGGGAGTAAACGGAATTACAGTTCATTATGAAGCAGTTACTCATTTACATAGAACCATAACAAAGATTAAAGATATGGTTGTGACGCAGGTGTTTCATTAAACCCACATACTCCCGTTTTTCTCTTAGAAGAAATACTACCTTTTGTTGATAGAGTATTGATAATGAGCGTTAATCCCGGATTCACAGGACAAAAATTTATATCTGCCACATTACCTAAAATTAAAAAATTAAAGGATATGATAGAAAAGCAACAATTAAATGTTGTTATCGAAGTAGATGGTGGTGTTGGTTTAAAAAATATTCGTGAGTTATATTTATCTGGAGCAACTGAATTTGTTGTTGGAGCTGGTGTATTTCATCAGGATAATCCTTCTGAAGCGGCTAAAAAATTGAAAGAGGTTGGTTTGGGAATATGATAATATATCTGGCGACGAATAATAAACACAAATTAAAGGAAGTAAATGAAATTAAACCCGATAGTTTTATAATCAAAGGAATGTTTGAAATTCTAAAAAATTTTGAAGTAAACGAAGATGGAAAAACCTTTCTTGAAAATTCTATTAAAAAAGCCATTGAAACTGCACAGGTTTTGAGAACACCTGTTATCGCAGATGACTCTGGCTTGAAATTGAAATATTAAATGGATTTCCGGGAGTGTATTCTGCAAGATTTATGGAAAATAGAACTTATAAAGAAAAGATGAAACATATATTGAAAAAGATGGAAAACGTACCTTTTGAAAAAAGAAATGCAAGATTTGTATGTGCTGCAACATACTATAATCCAAAAAACAATCTTCTTTTTTCTGTTGAAGGAGAAATAAGAGGCAAAATTGCGTATTCTATTTTAGGTAAAAGTGGATTTGGATATGATCCTATCTTTATTCCAGAAGGAGAAACACTAACCTTTGGGCAATTAGGCCAGGAAGTAAAGAATCGTATAAGCCATAGGAAGCGAGCTTTTCAAAAACTTTTTCTATATTGCTCAATATTCCGAAATTAGAAATCATTTCTTAAAGTTTTTAACCTTTTGTTTTCTTGACTTTTAATAAAAATTCTGGTAATATATATCTCGGTTGTGAAATGTAACCGGATATGCCCCATCGTCTAGCGGCCTAGGACATTGGCCTTTCACGCCAAAGGCACGGGTTCAAATCCGTTGGGGCGCCAGAAAAAACGAGTGGGTGCTTAGCTCAGCTGGGAGAGCGTCTGCCTTACAAGCAGAAGGTCGTAGGTTCGATCCCTGCAGCACCCACCATTTATTAGATGGCCAGGTAGCTCAGTTGGTAGAGCACTGGACTGAAAATCCAGGTGTCGACAGTTCGATTCTGTCCCTGGCCACCACAAAAACTCCCCAATTTTTGGGGAGTTTTTTGTTATTCTTCTATTTTCTTTATTATATAATCCTCTATATTTCTTTTTCCGAACTTATGTTTATTCCTATAAGATATATTTCTTTTCCTCTGTATTTTTCATAATATTTCTTTTCTTTTATTTGTTTTATCGCCTCTTCTGTACTTTTGTCCAGTTTTGCTTCGAATATATATACCCTTTCATTGAATTCTAATACTACATCACTTCTTCCAAGAGTTGTCATTTCTTCTGCTCTTACGTTCAATCCTGCTATTGCCAGTATTGCAAATATTAATGAGTGATAATATCTTTCTTCTTTTTGATGTAGATTATACGGTATTGCACTTATTACTTTTTTTATTTCTTCTATTAATCCTTCTATATCATTGTTGTATATTTTTTCATATATTATATTTTCTGCTTCATCTAATCCTTTTAATCCATAGTTTGCTTCTAATATTAATCTTGAGAAACTGCTTTTTACTTCTATGTTTGGATAGTCAAGTATATATTTTTCTTTTAATCCCAATTTTTTTATCCCTTTGAAGGTTAAATATCCTGCCTGTGTAAAGAATATGTTTGCATTTGCATCTTCTATTTCTCTTGTTGAGAAATCCATTGCACTTACTGTTTCTTTTACTAAGTCTTCATAGGTTATCTTTCTGTTTTTTATGTATTCGTATAAGAATGATGGTGATCCACTTTCAAACCAGTAATTTTGAAATTTCTTTTCTTCAAAGAATTTTAATATTGAGAATGGATTATATACATAATGTTCTCCATCAAATGAAAAGCCATTATAATACTCTTTTAATCCTTTTAATAATTCTTCTTCACTTATTCCCATTTCTTCTGATGTTTCTTTTATGTGTTCTTTGAAGTAATATTCTAATTCTTCCTGTGTATATCCTAACATTTGTGAGTATTTTTTGTTTAATGATATATCGTTTAAATTGTTTAATGCAGAGAATACTCCTGTTTTTGTGAATTTCGTTATTCCAGTAATGAATACAAACTTTATATATTCATCTTTTGATTTAATACTTACATAGAAATCCCTAAGTATTTCTCTATATCTTTCTGCTTTTTCTTTATTATTTATATTATCAAGTATTGGTTTTTCATATTCATCTACCAGTATTACTACCTTTCCTTTTTTTGATAATTTTATTATTAATTCATTAAATGCATATTTATAATTTGTATTTTCTATTGATATTCCATATCTTTCTCCTTCTAATCTTATTATTTCCAGCAATCCGTATTTAAAATCTTCTTCTGTTGAAGATAATACGTCCAACATGCTTATTCTTATTATTGGATATTCTTTAAATTCCCATTTGTCATATATGTAAGTATCCTTGAATAAGTCTTTTTCTCCTTTGAATATATAATATAATGTTGATACTGTTAAACTCTTTCCAAATCGCCTTGGACGGGATAAAAATATTGGCACTTCTGAACTTATCAGGTCATAAATATATTTCGTCTTATCTACATATACATAATTTCCTTCTATTATCTTTTTATAATCCTGTACTCCAATGGGTAGTTTTTTCATCAGTTCCACCTCCTTTTTCTCTAATTATAGCATAATAAAAAAGTCTCCACAAGGGAGACTTTTTTATTGGTTTTATTCAACTAAATAGATTTTCGTTTCGCCAGGATTAAGATTAATATTTAGCCATGCTCCTTCATCCCATTTAAAATCACATCTTCTATAATTTTCAAGCAATAAGCTTATTTTATGATGCCCTCTCCATGTATGATAACCAAGATCATATCCAAAATTTACTGCTTTATCAAAGTTTAAGTTTACAGGAATTAATAATCCTTTATTACCATCCCAATAAAATATGGAAAATACTTTATCCATATGTTCTGTATATCTATAATGACTGATATTACTTATTAAATCTGCATATTCTTTTTTTATTTTACCAAGTGCTACTAATAATCTTACCATATGTTTATCTACATCCCAATGTAATGCATAATAATCGAAAAATGCCAATTTACCATAGAATTGATCTGTTGGTTTTAAATATTTATACCTTTCTTCTTCTGGCTTTTCAAAGTCAAGTCCTAAATTCATGGGTTGTTTTTCAAATATTTCACTTCCTGAATTTATTACTGTTAGTCCGTTTGGCATGAAAGTATTTACAACTGCTGATAATTTTGCAAATAATTCTCCACCATCTCTTGTTACAGCCCTTGGTGAGTCTGGCGTTTCCGCTGTAGCCATTGATGGAACTTCTAATTTTGGCATTATATCTCTTACTGTTTTTATAAACCAACTTTTTTGATGTCTTGGCTCTGCCCACCATGTGTTTCCTAATATTGCATCATAACCGCTTAATTTAGCCTTTTTATGATTATCCATTGAAAGTTCTTCTGCAATGATTGCAAATGATGGATCAAAATTTTTAGCATTTGATATGATTCTATGTTCTAATTCTTTTGGCAATGCATGTCCCATATCTAATCTGGCACCATCTATACCATAATTTTCCTGGAAATATGGCATGATGTTAGCTATCATATTCCATAATTCTTCATTTTTTACTTTACCAGGGAAATTACTTGATTTCACAACATCATATAATACATATGGTGGCTGTTCTTCTGGATTTTCTAAATATTTTTCAGATTCCATCGGATGGCTTAAAAAAAGTCTCAGGAAGGTTACATCATCCCATGTTGGTTGAGGATCATTAATCCAATCAGAAAATCCTGGAACTGTAATTATTTTAAATTCTTTGACTATTTCTTCTAAAAAGTCTGGATTGTCTTTATTTTTCCTGACAAAATTTTCCCATTTTTGAGGATCTGTAATATTCGGAGCCCATCTGAATTTCTTTAAATGTTTTTTTACTTCTGGATTAGAATATAATATCGGTAAATTTTCCGGTGATGGTTGTTCAAAGTCTAATTCGTCAATTTTAGGTGGCTTATATGAGGATAATTCATTTATATCAATCCAGTAGAACCAATCTGGATGTTCTAAAATTAAATTATTATCTCTTGAGGCAGTTCTTGGAATGAAATCAAGAATAACTCTCATTCCCATCATATGTGCTGCTTCAACAAATGCAGAAAATTCCTGATCTGCATCAAAACCTTCTAATAATGGATCATGATAATCTTTTTCTACATGATGAAAGCTTTTTACTGCATATGGAGAACCTACTTCACCCTTTTTAAATTTATTACTTGACTGGGTTATTGGTAATAAGTAAATGGCGTTTACATTGAAACTCTTCAAATAAGGTAATAAAGCTATCATTTTTAAAAACGTTCCGCTTTCTCTGTACCCCAAATCATCATCTGGTTTAAAATATGCCGCATTTACATCATGTTGATAAGCGGTTGTCATTCTTACGTGTGCACTATATATAATTGATTTTTTTAACCATTCAGTTGTTTTTTCATTTGTTGTAAATGATAACGGTTTTGAGTAATCATTAATTTCATCTGCATTATTCAATATTTTTTCTATAATTTTCGTAAAATACTCATAAGGATTAACAACAAAAGTTCTTCCTTTTAATCTTACTGTCCCTTCATAATCATCAGGCATCCACCTTTTAGGCACAGCATAATCAGTTTTCCCCTTTTCAATATTCTTTTTTAAATGTTCGTATACATTTTTCAAATTTTTCATCAAAAACCCTCCCACCAGAATATATAAAAATGGCGGAGGCGGTGGGACTCGAACCCACACGAGGGTGTAACCCTCACCGGTTTTCGAGACCGGCTCCTTAGCCAATTCGGAACACGCCTCCGTTTGTAAATATATTTTAACAAAAGTAAGTTATTTAATTTTGAAGCTTTAATTAAATTTAGAAGCATATTTATCTAAAAACATACTTATTTGACTTCAAAAACTAAAAATCACTTAATTTAATGTTTGAAATTTTTTTCATATTTATTATAATATATTTTGTTTAATATTTCAATATTCCGGAGGTATATTATGGAAGAAAAAGAATTTGTTAAAAAAAATAAACTTAGAGAACCTCTTCTTTTTTTGGTTTTTTCATCAGCAATATTTTTACCTGTAATGAACTATATGGGTATTAGTAATTTTTTTAAAACATTAATGTCTACAGCACATGATTTATTATTAAATACAGTATTTTTATTATGGCCGTAGCTGTTCTAACAAGCGCTTTTGGAAATGTTCTTTCTGAATTTGGGGTTGTTTATCTATTAAACAAACTTCTTTCAAAACTAATGAAACCATTATACAACCTTCCAGGTGCTTCTGCTTTGGGAATATTAACCACATATTTATCAGACAATCCTGCTATTTTATCTCTAGCACAAGATAAACAATTCACAAAATATTTTGAGAAATGGCAAATTCCACTTCTCTGTAATTTAGGAACATCATTTGGTATGGGATTAATTGTTACAACATTTATGATTGCTCAATCCTCTGCAATGGGAGAAAATTTGTTTTTACCTGTTTTATTGGGAAATTTAGGAGCTGTAATTGGTAGCATTATTAGCGTAAGAATATTTTCCCATTATACCAAAAAACACTATAAGGATATAAAACATGTTGATCACCCAGAAGACGTAGAATACTGGAATGCCACAAAAGGTAGTGTCTTATCACGATTAATTGATGGATTATTAGAAGGCGGAAAAATCGGTGTTGATTTAGGCCTTTCAATAATTCCAGGTGTATTAATAATAAGTACAATAGTAATGATGTTTACTAATGGCCCTAAAGACCCTTCTATAGGATATCAAGGGTTACCTTATGAAGGTGTTCCCGTTTTGCAATGGATAGGTTCAAAATTAGATTTTATATTAAATTTTCTTTTTGGTTTTAAATCTCCTAAATTAATAGCATTTCCATTAACTTCCTTAGGTTCAACCGGTGCTGCATTGGCCCTAATTCCTAAATTTATTGAAACAAATTCTATCACACCAAACGATATATCAGTTTTAACTGCTATTGGAATGACCTGGAGTGGTTATTTATCTACACATATCGCTATGATGGATTCATTAAAAGCAAGGAAATTAGCAAGTAAAGCTATTCTTTCACACACTATTGCTGGAATTATTGCAGGATTTATAACTCATCTATTATATGTTCTTTTTTTCTGAATTATGACTTTCAATGGCCTTCATTATTACAAATGCTATTAAAGCAAAGATAAAAAACACCAGCAACATTACTGAAATCCCCTGTAAAGCTTCTATAATAGTTCTTAAAATTTCAAGAGTCCATCTTTCTGGTGTTAAGGAGATGGACTTTTGTAATGTAAAATCTTCTTTGAGAATGAATTAAATTTTTCTTTCTATTGTTGTAATTAAATTGTAACTTTAAATTTTCCACCTTCTCACATTTTGTTTAATAGAATTCATGAAAAAAAAGAATTTTTATAGTATACTAGACTTGTATTTTTATGTTAATTCATTAAACATTGATAAATAGAAGTAATATCTACAGATTGTAGTAAAATTTAATTGCTATAATCTGGATGGGTTTTGTTTTTAAATTTTTAGTTTTATTCCTATTCCTCACCGGAGGTTAATTATATTTATATAATTACTATTGTTTTTATTGAAATTTTTGGTTTTATTCCTATTCCTCACCGGAGGTGTGTACATGTTTGACAACATCCAAAAAAAATTGGCAAAAGCTTTTAAATCATTAAAAGGACAGGGAAAATTATCTGAAAAAAATATTAAAGATGCTGTTAGAACTGTCAAAATGTCTTTATTAGAAGCAGATGTAAATTATAAAGTTGTTAAAGAATTCATCAAAAAAATACAGGAAAAGGCAATTGGTAAGGAAGTTTTAGAAAGTTTAACTCCAGACCAGGAATTTATCAGGATTGTTAGAGATGAATTAATTGAACTGATGGGTGGTAATGAAAAACCAAAGTTAAATATTTCAAAAAGACCTGGTTATATTATGTTAGTTGGTTTACAGGGAAGCGGTAAAACAACCCATGCTGCTAAATTAGCTAAATATTTTAAAAAGCAAGGAAAAGCTCCTTTGTTGGTTGCTGCTGATACTTATAGACCTGCAGCTATCGATCAATTGGTTCAATTAGGTGATCAAATTGGCGTTCCTGTTTTTACAGGTGACAGAAAAAATGCTGTAAAAATAGTTAAAGAAGCAATGGATTATGCTGAAAAGTTATTGCATGATATTGTTATATTAGATACAGCAGGAAGGCTGCATATAGATGAACAAATGATGCAAGAACTAGAAGAAATTAAAAAAATAGCTCAACCAGAAGAAATTTTAATGGTTGTTGACGCAATGATAGGGCAGGATGCTGTTAACTCTGCTAAAGAATTTAATAATAGACTAGAATTAGATGGTTTTATTGTTACAAAGCTTGATGGTGACGCTCGTGGTGGGTTATTATATCAATTAGGCAGATTACGCAAAAACCTATTAAATTCGTTGGTGTTGGTGAAAAAGTTGATGATTTAGAATTATTTTATCCAGAAAGATATGCAAGCAGAATTTTAGGAATGGGAGATGTTTTGTCTCTTATTGAAAAAGTTGAAAGTGAAATAGACAAAGAAAAAGCAGAAGAATCAGCAAATAAATTTTTAGAGGGTAAATTTGATTTTAATGATTTTCTTGAGCAAATAAAACAAATAAGAAAACTTGGCCCTTTATCTAAAATTCTGGAAATGATACCAGGTGTTCCAAAGGAAGGTATTGATGTAAACAAAAGTGAAGCAGAATTGAAAAAAATAGAAGCTATAATTAATTCTATGACAAAAGAAGAAAGAAGAAAACCAAGAATTTTAAATTATTCAAGAAAACAAAGAATCGCTAAAGGTAGCGGAACTACCTTGCAGGATATAAACAAATTAATAAAATCATATGAACAAATGAAAAAAATGATGAAACAGGTTAAAAAAATGAAAAACAAGAAATCGTTGTTCGGAAAAATGCCATTTGGTGGATTATAATAATAAATTAAATAAAAACTAAAATTCTTAGGAGGTGTATTATTAGTATGGTAAAAATCAGATTAAACAGAATGGGAAGAAGACACAGACCTTTTTATAGGATTGTAGTAGTTGATTCAAGAGAAAAGAGAAGTGGTAAATACATAGAATCATTAGGTTTCTATGATCCACTAAGAGAAAATGATACATTTCAGGTAAACGTTGAAAAAGCAGTAGAATGGATTTTAAAAGGTGCTCAACCAACAGAAACAGCAAGGAATATTTTATCTAAAGCTGGAGTTATGAAAAAAGTTCATGAAATAAAATTTGAAAAGAAAGCTTAATGCCAGGAGGCATATGAATGAAAGAATTATTAGAAAACATTATCAAAGGTATTGTTAAAAATCCTGAATTGGTAAAAATTGTGGAATATACAAATGATGACGAAATTGTTTTTGAAATTCATGTAGATCCACAAGATGTTGGTCAAATTATTGGAAAAGATGGAAGAACTATTAAATCTATAAATACATTATTAACAGCAGCTAAAAAAGATGAAAATACAAAATTTTTATTAAAGGTAATCAGGTGATAAGATGAAGAGGTTAGAAGACCTCTTGAAAGATAGAGTAGCTATAGGGAAACTTTCAAATACTCACGGATTAGAAGGGGAACTCAAGCTTTTCCCTTTCACTAATGAAAAAAAGATTTTTAATAATTTAATGGATGTATTGCTTTATAATCCAAAAACAAAAAGATTTTTATACGCTAAATTTGACTCTATAAGGAAGGCAAATAAACTATATATTGTAAAAATATATGGGGTTGAAAATATATCAACTGCGCAAAGATATAAAGATTTTGTTGTTTATGTATCAAAAGATATACTTCCAGAATTAAGCAATTCAGAATTCTATTATTTTCAATTATTAGAAAAAAGGTTTTTTACGATGATGGTACTTATGTAGGTAAAGTTGTTGATATTTTAGAAACAGGTGCTAACGAAGTATTGATCATTGAAAAGGAAATAGATAGATTCAACAAATCTGAAACAATTTATCCTCTTATAAAGGAAAATCTTATTAAATTTAACAAAACAGACGAGGATATTGTTGTAAAAAGATTGGAATGGTATGAAGATGAATCCGAAGATAGAGATTGATGTAGTCACAATATTTCCTGAAATGTTTGAAGCTATAACAAAATACGGTGTCTTATCAAAAGCTATTAAAGAAAATATTGTTTCATTCAAAGCACATAATTTGAGAGACTACACTAAAGACAAACATAAGGTTACTGATTTATATGCATATGGCGGAGGACCAGGAATGGTCATGAAACCAGAACCTTTTTTTGAGTTTTATGATACATACATCGAAAAAAAAGGCAAAAAACCTTATGTAATAATTACTTCACCACAGGGAAAAAGGTTTGAATCATCTGATGCAGAACGCTTAGCAAAAAAAGAAAATATTGTTTTTTTCTGTGGACGATATGAAGGTATTGATGAAAGAGTTATGTCTTTAGTTGATGAAGAGTTTTCTATAGGAGATTTTGTTGTTACCGGTGGAGAATTACCAGCTATGCTAATGATTGACGCATTGTGCAGATTCGTCCCTGGTGTAGTTGGCGATATAGATAGTGTAAAAAATGACTCATTCTACAATCAATTGCTTGATCATCCTCATTATACAAAACCCAGAGAATATAGAGGTATGAAAGTTCCTGAAGTTTTGTTGAGCGGTAATCATAAAAAAATTGATGAATATAGAAAAAAGGAAAGTATATTAAGAACTATTCTAAAACGTCCAGATTTATTTATTAAACATGATCTTGATGAATTTGAAAAAAAGGTCATTGTTAATATAATCAGGGAGCTGATTTTAAATGAGAAATAATGTTTATATTGCTTTAATACATTATCCTATATTAGGCAGAGAAGGTCAGATTATTTCAACCGCTATAACCAATTTAGATATTCATGATATAGCAAGATCATCAAGGACTTATAATATAAAAAATTATTATATAGTTTCAAACCTCCCTGCTCAACAACAAATAGTAAAAAATGTTTTGAAATATTGGACAGAAGGCTTTGGAAAAGAATATAACCCAAATAGACATGATGCATTATCTATTGTCAGATTAAAACCCTATTTAGAAGACGTAATAGAAGAAATAGAACAAAAAGAAGGTAAAAAGCCTAAATTAATTTTTACTTCAGCTAAAATCAGAGAAAGAACTAAAACATTTAAGGAAATTAGTCAAATATTATTTGAAAATGATGAACCACATTTAATCTTATTTGGTACAGGTTGGGGAATGCCAGAAGAAATTAGATTAATATGTGATTATGAACTTGAACCTATCAGAGGAAATGCAGAATTTAATCATTTATCAGTTAGAGCAGCTGTTGCTATTACATTGGATAGGTTATTTGGAGAAAAATAAAGATAATAAAAATATTCTCAAGGAGGGTTTAACATGGATCAATACATTAGAGCCATTGAAAAAGAGTATATGAGAGAAGACATCCAGAATTTAGACCTGGTGACACAGTAAGAGTTTATGTTAAAGTTGTTGAAGGCGGAAGAGAAAGAGTTCAAGCTTATGAAGGTATTGTTATAAAAATAAGAGGTGGTGGATTAGGAAAAACATTTACAGTTAGAAGAATTGGTGCTAATGGCATAGGTGTTGAAAGAATATTCCCTGTACATTCACCATCTATTGAAAAAATCCAGGTTGTAAGAAAAGGTAAAGTAAGAAGAGCAAAACTTTACTATTTAAGAAATGTAAGAGGTAAAATTAAGATTAAGGAGAGAAGGACTGATCCTTTTTGTCTAATAATCTAAAAAACAAAATAAAAAAAGAAACTTATGAATGGATCAATGCCTTATATATGCTGTTATATTCGGTACTATAATAAGACTTTTTGTTTTTGAAACAATGATGGTTCCAACACCTTCAATGGTACCTACCATACAGGTGTTGGACCGTTTATTCATTGAAAAAATAACTTATGACTATAGTAAGCCTAAAGTTGGAGATATTATAGTTTTCTGGACTCCTTTTGTAGATAAAACCGCACAAAAACAGCTTGGGGCATTTGATAAGTTTATGGATTTATTTGCACCAAAGGAATTTGATGGACATGTAAAATATGTAAAAAGATTGGTCGGAACTCCTGGAGACACTCTGGAATTAATACCAGATACTAAAATTTGGGACAGAATTAAAAATGATAAAAATTTTAAAACACCATATTGGCTTCAAAAAATCATAGACTATTATGGTGGTATTGATAAATTACCTTATGGTGTAAAAAATTCCGTAGCCCAGCTTTATGTAAACGGAAAAATTCCTGAAGGATTTGAAGACAGATATTACTATATTGATGGAATATTTGCCTCAAAGGATTATTATAAATTCATGGCTTATCCTGAAAAATATAGTAGTGATATTTATAGGACATATACTGAACTTAGAAAACCTATGTTTGATTTAGGTGCTTTTAGATATTATAATAAAAATCTTGATTATACAAAATATTACGAAAAATATTTAGCAAATCTTGATTTGAGTAAAATCTTTGTAGAAGAAAATGGAAGAGTAAAAATTGTTTTACCTAAAGGTTTTTATTTCTTTATGGGGATAACACTACTGAAAGTTTTGATAGTAGATATTTTGGTATTGTCCCTGAAAAAAATATTATAGGAAGACCATTTTTAAGAATCTGGCCATATAATAGATTCGGTTCTGTAAAATAAACCAAAAACCGCCTTCAATCGGGCGGTTTAAATATTGGCGGAGACGGTGGGACTCGAACCCACACGGGGCGTCAACCCCATCGGTTTTCAAGACCGACGCCTTAGCCAATTAGGCTACGTCTCCGAGGAGTATTATACCATATTAGGAGGTACTTGTCAATGAAATTTTTATTGAGACTTCTTGAAAAATATGAATTTTTTTGAACGAAAATTCATATAATCAACTAAACAGATTTATTGAATTAATAATAAATTACCCTGTTAACTTAACAGCAATAAAAGATTTTGAAGAAGCTTCAAAATCTCTTATTTTGGATAGCATTTATCCATTTATGAAATTCATAGATTTAAAAAATAATACAAACTTTTTAGATATTGGAACTGGTGGTGGAATACCTGGAATACCTTTATCCATCATTTTTCCTGATATAAATTTTACTTTATTAGATAGTATTGAAAAAAAAATAAAAGCAGTTAAATTTTTTTCAAAAGAATTGGATTTAAAAAACGTAACTCCTATTAATAGTCGTGTAGAAACTTTTTCAAAGAAACATTTAGAACAATTTGACTATGTTACTGCAAAAGCAGTTTCAAGAAGCGATATATTATTAGAATATGCTGCACCTTTATTAAAAATAAATGGCTTATTATTTTTATACAAAGGTCCTACCTATCGTTCAGAAGAAAGAGAATACCTAAAAAAAGCTATGAAAAAAATATATTTTGAAATTATTGAGGAACATTATTATGAACTATTTGGAAAAGAACGACATTTTATTGTATTAAAGAAAAACGGAAAAACTCCTTCAAGTTTTCCAAGGAAAGTTGGAATTGCTTTAAAAAAACCATTAGGAGGTATTTGATGATACGTCTAATTGTTGATACATATCATATGGGATCATGGAATATGGCATGCGATTTGGCAATAGCAAAACATGTTGGGAAAGGATGTCAACCCACTACTATTCGATTGTATGGCTGGAGTCTCCCAACATTATCCCTTGGAAGATTTCAAAAAATGGATGATATTGATTTAGAATTTTTGAGAAGTAATAATATTGATATAGTTAGAAGACCTACTGGCGGAAGAGCTGTATTACATCATAAAGAAATCACATATCTTTTTTCCGCTCCCGTTACTCATCCAATACTCCCTAAAAGCGTAATTGGAAGCTATAAAATAATAGCTGAAGCTTTAATAAAAAGTCTGGAACACCTAAACATTCAATGTGATGTTGAAAAGAATAAAAACAAACATTTAAATACTCCTGCATGCTATGATGCACCATCTATATATGAAATTACAATTGATAAAAAAAAGTTTATTGGAAGTGCTCAATACAGAAATGACCATTATATTTTACAACATGGGTCTATACCAATAGAATTTCCATTAAAAAATTATGTTAATAGCTTTAATTTAACTAAAGATAAAAAAGAAAAATTATTTAATCATCTTAAAGATAGAGTTATTGATATAAAATCTGTTTTAAATAGAACTATTTCTTTCGAAGAATTAGCTGAAGCTTTAAAGATAGGCTTTAATAAAATTTTTAATGACGTTGTTGTAATTGGAGAACTTTCAGACTCCGAATATGCATTAACAAAAAAGCTTGTTGAAAGATTTGACATTGATATTGATGAATAGAATAAAAATAAGAGCCTATGAAAAGGCTCTTATTTTTATTTGTATAATATTTCTTTCAATTCTTCCATAGTATAAACTTTAGGTGGTTCAATACCATTAAAATGAGCAGCATACTCAACAGTATACGCACCGGCATTAATAAAATAAACGATGTCATTATAATCAATATCAGCCGGCAAAATATGATCTTCATAAATGGTATCAACACTATCACATGTTGGTCCTGCTAAGGTAAAAACATCTGTTTTATCATAAGATTTTCCTTCAATTTGTATTTCATATTGGAAATTTTCAATGGTTTCCATCAAACCATGGAATACACCCACATCAAGATAAACCCATTTTTTTGACCCTTTTCTACTTTTTAATATAACCTTTGACACAAGAATACCCGCGTCTCCTACCATGGATCTTCCCGGCTCTGTAACAACCATCAAATTTTTATGTTTCCACAAATATTCCTGAATGGAATCATCTACAACTTCACCTATTTCCTCAACAGTTGGAATTGGTTTAGTATGTTGAACAGGTATTCCACCACCAAGATTAAGCATCTTTAAATCTATTCCATTTTTTGAAAGTTTATTAAATACAACACTGGCTTCAAGAATAGCCTGCTGCCATTTATATTTATTATATGATTGAGAACCAACGTGAAAACTTACGCCATAAGGTTTTAATCCATGTCTATTTGCCCAATTTAAAATAGCTATGACATGATCAATATCTGTACCAAATTTACCAGATAACGGCCAATCACTATCAGAAGAACTTGTAGCAATTCTTGCATATACCTTTGAACCTGGAGCATTTCTTGCAACTTTTTCAACTTCCATCTCACTATCTACAGAAAAATATTCAATGCCAACTTTCCATGCATAAGCGATATCTTTTTCTTTCTTTATAGGATTACCATAACTCATTCGTTTAGGACTAATGCCAAGCGATAACAATTTATTAATTTCACCAACAGAAGCTACATCAAAGGATGAACCTAAATCTCTTAAAGCTTTTAAAATTTCAATATGGAATTAGCTTTTACTGCATAAAAAATTTCAACATTCTTCATCGATTCCTTTAATCTGATATAATTTTTTTAACCTGGTCTATATCCAATACTAAAAATGGGTTTCTATCTTTTGAGCAGCTTCTCTTATTAAATCATTAACTTCCATTTTTCTCCCTCCATAGAAGATTGAATTTCAAACTATGAATGTATGATAAAACAAAAATGTTACTATTACTAACACAAACTGGTGACAAAATAAAATTTTTAAATTTGCTTTTAATATTATATCCTGTAATATACCTCTGATATAATAATAAAAAGAGGTGATTCAAATGGTGAGAAAAGACGCTTATTTATTGTTAAGAGAATTTGATAAAAAACATTATATTCCACAAAAATCTTTCGAGTATTTTAATGAAATATATTCAAATCAGGATATAGCTTTACTAAAGAATCTTGTATGGGGAACCATAAGAAATCTTGTTAAAATAGATTTTTATTTAAAAAAACTAATACGAAATTATAAAAATACTCCTCCTGCTTCTAAGTGGATTCTAAGACTTGGAGCTTATCAGATTTTAAATGATTTTAAGCCATACGTTGCTGTAAATGAAACTGTTAAAGTTGCAAAAAATAGAAAGGTTAGAGGATTTGTAAATGCAACTTTGAAAAATTTGTTATCTAAAAAAGATGAGATAACCCTACCTGAATGGGCAAAATATTCTATTTCCAAGTGGTTATATGATTATATGATTGATTCTTTCCCAAAAGATTATGTGGAAGTCTTTATGAAAAAAAGTTACTCCGTAAATCCTCTTACATTAAGAACTAATACTTTAAAGATATCAAGAGAAGAATTAATGGAAAGGTTAAAGGATTTCGAAGTAAAAACCTCTAACCATTCGCCTTTTGGAATTATTATAAAGAATCCTAAATCACCTATAGAGATTACTGAATTTTATAAAGATGGATTGTTTTATATTCAACATGAAAGTTCACAAATAATACCTTTAATTTTAGATCCAAAGCCTGGCGAAAGCGTTTTAGATATGTGTTCTGCTCCTGGAGGTAAAACAACAGAGTTAGCTCAACTAATGGACAACACTGGAAATATTATTGCTCTGGATATTGATATTGATAGATTAGAACTGGTTGAAAAAAATGCAGAAAGATTAGGAATTGACATTATTAAAACGAAATTAATATCAGGAATTGAATATAATGAAGAAAAATATGATAAAATACTAATTGATGCACCATGTACTTCACTTGGAACTGCTTCTATACATCCTGAAGTTTTGCATAGAGTGTCAAAAAAAGATTTCGATACTTATTCTGAGGTTCAAAGACAATTATTAAATAATGCAATAAATAATTTGATAAAAGAAAATGGAACTATTGTATATTCTACATGTACTGTTTCTAAAGAAGAGAATACGTTGAATATGAAATATATTTCGGAAAATCATGATAATATTGAGTTTGAGAAAATTGATTTAGACAAGTATAATATAAAAAGTTACTTTGATGGTTATGGTTATTATTTTTATCCTGATGAAAGTTTAATTCCTTTTTATGTAGCAAAAATAAAAATAAATAATATCTAGAAAGGGGATAAATATGGGAAAAATAGCAATTATCACAACAGGTGGAACTATCGCAATGATACATGATCCTTTACTTGGAGTTATCCCTTCAGAAGAAAGAAACAAACATTTAAATGATATCCCGGAATTAAGAAAAATTGCTGAAACTGAATTAATTGAATTTACCAATATTCCAAGCCCTCATATGACTCCTAAAATTATGTTTGAACTTTCAAAATTTGTCAAAGAAGTTATTTCACGAGAAGATATTGATGGTATTGTTATTACTCATGGAACAGATACTTTAGAAGAAACTGCTTATTTTTTAGATCTGGTCTTAAATGAAAATAAACCTATAGTTTTAACTGCTGCTATGAGAAATTGGAATGAGCCAAGTACTGATGGACCAGCTAATCTAATTTCATCAGTTAGAGTTGCATCTTCAAAAAAAGCTGTTAATAAAGGCGTTCTTGTTTGCTTAAATGATGAAATTCATTCAGCAAGAGAAGTTACAAAAACATATACAAGCAACGTTGCTACCTTTGATTCGCCAGGATATGGTCCATTGGGAATTGTTGATGAAGATGCTATAATATTCTATAGAGAATCGCTTTTAAGAATGCATATTGATGCAATAGATGTTGAAGATAAAGTTGCTTTAATAAAAACTTATACAGGCGATGATGGTTCAATTTTGAATGTTTTACCAGATCTTGGTTTCAAAGGTGTTGTTATTGAAGGATTTGGAAGAGGAAATGTTCCACCAAAAGTAGCCGATAAAATTGAATGGCTTGTTAAAGAAAAAAATATACCAGTAATCGTTGTTTCAAGATGTTTTAAAGGAAGGGTCCTTGGAGTATATGGATATCATGGTGGCGGCGCAGATTTAAAAAATAAAGGTGCTATTCTTGGTAATGAGGTTTCAGGCCAAAAAGCAAGAATCAAGTTAACTGTAGCATTAGGTGTTACGAATAAAATTGATAAATTAAGAAAATACTTTGAATTTAATGGAGTTGATTAAAATGAATTTAAGCCCTAATTTAAAAGGTGCTTTATTTTCTGCTTTATATTTTTTACTCTTTATTAGTATTGCTTTTATCTCAAGAGATGTTTTCACTATTATAATATTTACTATTGGCTTTGTTTTAGCCATTAATCTTGTTGCTAAAGGCTTAAATAGATTAAAAATCCCTATGAAAATAGCAACTGTAATTGCTCTAGTTAGTTCTTTGTTTTTCTTATATTTATTACTTGTATTACTAATTCCTACAGTTATAAAAGAAATTAGCAATTTCATAATTTTCTTAAATGATTTTTTCCAAAAAGCCCAGTGGAAAATTCTATTACAAAATCAGCCACAAAATATTGTCGATAATATAGAAAATTTCATGAATTCATTGCAACCAAAATTAATAGAAATACTTTCTAACTTTATAGAGCTACTTCCAAGTTATGGTCAAAAAACTTTTACATTTTTGTTTTTCCTGACAATAGGTACTATATATTTTAGTTTTTATTTTGATAGTTTTAAAATAAAATTACAATATTTATATCCAAAATCTTTGAGAAAAAGTGCGAATTTATTTTATAATGAAACATTTAATCAAATTGAGCATTATGTTGTTGCAACATTATTCGCCTCAGCTTTTGTTGGAGTTTCTGCTTTTTTAGCAATGTCTTTTTTAGGTATCAAATATCAATTATTGCTGAGTTTTTGGGCCGCTGTTACCAATTTCATTCCAGTTATCGGGGTTGTTCTTGAGTTTATTCCTATGATTGTTGTAGGAATCTCGAGTGGATTAACCACAATGCTCCTTTTTTTACTTATCATGTCTATAATACACGGAATCGCTTTTATTATATTTATATCAATAATGAAAGATTATGGAAGGGTCAATCCTGTAATTACCATATTTTCCCTATTAATTCTTGGTTCTATTATAAGTTTAACTGGTGCATTAATCGCTGTACCAACTGCAATGATTATAAAAGTATTCTGGCAAATTTATATAAAACCAGAGCTTGAGAGGAGTTAAAATGAAAAAAATTTTGGTTTTAATTACTTTAATAATCACTATTATGTCATTTTCAATGACAATAGATGATATTAGAAATCTTTCAAAAATGCCAAATACATTAAATCAGGCATGGGTTGAATTTGTAAAATTTATTGCTGAAAACCCTAATAATCCTTCTATTGGTATTTTAGGTGAAATTTTATCCGCAAAAAATTTTTTTATGAAAATTATAAAAATGCTCCCTTTTTTGAACCATTAATTCAGGAAAATTTTAATAAATTTTGTAATTCACTTGGATTATATAATAGCACTTTAAATGAAAGTGAAACTCAATTGATTCTTAAAATTTTCCCTCAAATCCTCTGGTAGTAAAAAGAACACTTGAAACCGGATTATTGAATTAAACTCATATAAGTATCTATATAAACTGGATGGTTTGGAAAAATATGTATCTCCTTTTTCATATCAGGATTTTTGCAAATATTTGTAGATAAATCTATAAAATCGCCAGTATTTCTGGATAAAGATATGGAAACTTTTGTTATTAAATTTGTGCCAAAATCAAAAATTAATGAAATTAACACTATTTTGAATAATTCTACTTATTTTTAGACGAAAATAATTATCTTGGAGCATATAAACTTCTTGATTTTTAAAACGTCTTGGAATTATTAATACTGAGGAATTGCAAACCTACTCTTTACTAAAAAAATATTTGATCTAAAACAAAAATAGGAGAACTTTCTTCAAATATATATATAGTTGAACCCGAAAAATTAGAAAGCTTCACATTGAATATTCTGGATATTACTGAACAAACATTAAATTTAGGTATAGAAAAAATACGTTGTATACTCTACTTGCGGTATAGTAAAAACTATCAGTATTAGGATTGAGAGTTCTAATAAAATTATATTTAAAAGTATACCGGATAAACTTACAGATTTAATAGAAAATCACCAGCACCACTAAAAGAAGAGTTATCAAAATTAAAAAATGTCATTTTTGAATCTTCTTTAAAATCAAATTATAAAAATAATTCATCAAAAGTAGTACATCAAGTAGTATTACTAAATCACAAAAAAGTATAAGAATAATAATTTGATATTTTACATTATAGGATTATTTATTTTTTCAATATTAATTACGCTCTCTGTTCCTTATTTTATACCCACACATAAAAGTGTAGAATTTTATATGAGTTTAAAGTTATATAAACTTGCTTTAAAATTAACAGAAAAAATTTTAATCAAAAATCCAGATGATTATAAAACATATATTTTAATGGCACGTATTTTAGAAGAATTAAATGAAATTGAACAGGCCATGATGGCATATAAAATGGCACATAAAAAAGAAAATCTCAAGATTTAAAATGAAAGTCAAGAAATAAATGGACGTAAAAACCTACAGTTAAAGATAAAGCCAAAACAGAGCTTCACTATCAAATAAATAGTAATTGTTTGATTTTAAATAATATGTAATTATTCCGAGTAAAATACCTGTTAAAGGGCTATGCCATTTTCCTCTATGTTTAGTAATATAATTAAATAAAAACCCTATAATTCCTCCTAATATAATACCTATTATTATATACAGCGTTTTTAGAATATATACTCTCAATGCCAGAAAGGAAAGAAAATCATAATACCTTTTCAACTTGAATATAGAATATATTCCAAGACCCACTAACAGTATTCTAAAGAATTTATTTATTAAAGAAAAATTATGATCTACATCTGGCAAATCCGAACCCAAAACAAAGAAAAAAAATGAAAGTAATATGAGAGATTCATCTGGATTAAAGTTTATATGAGCCATATCCATAATAAATGAGTATAATAGAAAATATGTAGGATAAAATAATATTCCTGTTATTACATGTGTTTTAAAATTAGGCATATATATTCTCCTTTCAGGTGGTGATATTTTGAATATTTTGGGTATAGATGCTTCAAATAAAGGACTTTTAATAGCATTAAAAAATAATAATTCTATTCATTACAAAGAGAATTTCGAAAAAAATTCTGGTAGCTATATTGTTTCTTTAATTGATATGCTTTTAAAAGAAAATAATTTAAATATAGACGATATTGATCTCTTTGGTTGCACTATTGGACCCGGTTCATTTACAGGCATTAGAATTTCTATAGCTTCAATTCAAGGATTATTATTTCATAGAAATAAGTATGTTGTACCAGTTATATCAACAGAAATTTTATTCAATAGTTATAACGGTATACATAAAAAAAGTAAAATTGCTATTTTAAAAAGAGCTCGTGTGGACGCAGCTTATGTTCACATTTTCGAGAATGAAAAAACTATATTTGAACCTAATCTTGTTTCTATTAATGATTTAAAAGATATTATACAGAATTCATATTTACTCGGTGATGAAAGTATTTATTTTAAGGAAAAACTACACTTAGATAATGAAATATTAACTGCTGATTATTCATTAAATGCTTTTGTAAATTACATAGAACAAAATAAAGATAAGGCAATTCCAGCAAAAGATCTGAAAATCTTATACCTTCAAAAACCTTTAGCCGTTGAAAACTTTGAAAAGAAGAATAAAATCCAAATAGATAATGATATATATAACTAAAAATAGCCCTGAGGGCTATTTTTTTTCAAATAATTTCTTTACTTGAGAAACATCTTTAACTTTTGTAGCTGAAATATTTTCTTTCATTATGCTTTCATATACTTCTTCCCTATATATTTTAAAATCCCTTGGTCCTTCAAATCCTATTTTAATAGCATTACCTTCTATAGATAAAACTTTTATTTTTAATATTTTATCTTCAATCATAATTGTTATTCCTTCATCACTTTTTCTTGAAAGTACCAACATATCATGCACCCCTTTCTTTTTCAGGTGCCTGTCTTTTTAATATTTCATCACTTCTCTCTATTTCTTCTTTTACATTATGTTTTAAATGGTACTCTTCATTTTCCAGAATTATTTGAATCCCTTTATTATTCACTTTAGAAATCAATAGAGGAGCTTTTAAATTTACAGTAATATTATCAGGATCACCGTGTGGTATGGTCATTATTGCAAAAATTTTTACATCATCTGGTTTTTCAATCGCAAGATATTCAACAATATCTTTTGAAAGTTCAAAAGTATAATCAACTCTTACAAGTAATGGATCAATTATAGGAAAACTGATTTCTGGCTTTTCTAAAGATAATAACCATTGAATTGGAAATGTTTCTTTAGAAAAGTAAATATAAAATTTCTTTAAATATTCAAATCCTGGTATTCCATTTTCAAAGGTTATTATTTCGCTATCTGTAATTTCTATTTCACCAAATTTAGTTTCATATTTTTTCTTATTTTGAGATAATTTTGAAACCTCTTTAATTTGTTTTTCCAATATATGTTGGCTCACTATGATTTCATCTCTTATATTATGTTTTATTGATAAATTTTCATCATCCAGGATGTATTGAATTCCTTTATTCGTTTTTTTGGAAATTATTAAAGGAGCTTTTAAATTTACAGTTGCATCTTCAGGATTTTCATGTGGAATAGTCATTACAGCAAAAACAGCGGCTTCTTCAGGATCTTCAATATCTAATTTTTTAACAGCTTCTTCAGGAACCTTGATTTGATAATCTATTTTTACTAATTTTGGTTCTATTATAGGTAAAGATACTAATTCATCTTCCAAAGATAATAGCCACATTATTGGATATGTTTCTTCGAGAGTAAGTATAACAAATTTCTTCAAATGCTCAAATCCTGGAATTCCATCTTCAAAAATAATAATTTCATTATCATCTACTTCTATTTCTCCTACTCTTGTTTTATATCTTTTCAATGCCACTTTTAATCTCCTCCCTATCTAATAAAATCCACAAGGGACTGTGGTAATATTTGGGCTGTTGTTTTTAATGCTGCCTGCAATGTTGTTTGTTCAAGAGACAAATCACTTAACGCTTTTGGCAAGTCTGTCCCACCAGATTGTTAATAATATCCGTATTATTATCCACAACCTTTTCAAATCTTTTTTCCATTGACTCCAACATATTATCAACACTACCAACTCTTGCCAGATTTGCATTAACCTTATTCAAAACGCTGTCTAAAGAGCCTAAATCTCTCTCAATATCATCATCATTTCCACTTTCTGCAGAATCAATAAGTCTATCTAATATTCCAAAAACTGTTTCTCCAGAATCCGTTTTAAATACATCATACACTGTTACACCATACTCAATATCTATATGTTCCACTGGAAGTTTAGCCCTTATATTTGCTTCTTGTGGAGTATTTATTACAACCGTCTCGTTTTCTTTTCTAACAGGTGGAACATTAGTTTTTGCACCACCAAAAATATACTTACCTCCAATTTGAGTATTGGCTAATTTATATAAATGTTCTTTTAATTGTTTAAGTTCAAGAGCAATATGATGCCTATCCTCAACCGTTTGTGTATCATTAGCTGCCTGAACAGCTAATTCTTTTATTCTATGATTAACATTCTGCATTTCCTGCAAAGCAGTATCATAATAAACGAGTACAGAGCGTGTATTTTTTATATCTTCTATATATCCATTAAGCAATCTGTTTCTACTCATCAAATAACTGGACTTTCCAGCATTGACCGGATCATCTGATGGCTTATTAATCTTTTTCCCTGTAGATATTTCCTCACTCAATTCTTCTCTTCGTAGCAATGAATTCCTGATATTGTTTATAGCATTATTTGCTATCATACTTTGAGTAACTCTCATATTAATCACCTCATCAATCCATTAATTATTCTATCAAGCATTCCATCAACTACATTAATCACCTTTGCTGCTGCATTAAATGCCTGTTGATATTTTATCATATTTGTCATTTCTTCATCCAATGAAACTCCTTTTACACTTTCTCTTTGATTAAGATATTCTGTTCTTAAACTATCTGTATTGATTTCCATTCTTTTTGCTTTCTCTCCAGACAACCCTACATCAGTAATCATATCTGAAATATAATCTTCAAAATCATGTCTTCCATCTGAAAAAATTTTAGCACTTTTTAATAAGTACCCTCTTCCATAGTGAAGAAGAGTGTTCCCAGTTGGAATAATCGTATCCACATCTCCATCATTATCAGTATCAACTTTTTTCCCTATATCCATAGCAAGCATATCTGGGTTACTCAAAAGATAATCTTTTACTTTTAAATTTTTTGCAACTTTTACATTATCTGATAAAATAAATTTTGAAGCATATTTTAATTTATCTTCTAATGTGGTTGCATCATAATCTGGATTTAATAATGTAAAATTTTCGGAATATGCCTGTGTAGTATCTTCATGCTTCCATAATCCAAGCATCTCAAATAATTTTTCAGGTCCTTTGATCTCAGCATTTTTTAGATCATAATTAAGTGTTTTATCCGCTTTTAATACAAACCTTCCTCCTGGTGTAAAATATGCTAAAACACCGTATTCGTTTGATTTATCTTTTCAACCAAACTTTCTAATGTATCTCTATGAAAATCTATTTGAACTTTTTTACCCTGAATTGATATAAAAGAACCAAAATCAAGAAAATCCATTCTCCATTTTAAATCTGAATCAGATTTCAACTTTAATTTTGCACTCTGTGTATCAGCAGCCCACCCTTGATTAACAAGTTTTGTTGCGGCGGAAGCTTCATCATAATAAAAATTCTCCAATTTTATTGTATCAGACCCAACTTTTATTTCAATATTATCAATGTTATTCCAGCTAAATGTGCTTCCGTCAGCACCTGGTAAAATCTCAAATTCTTCTCCATTCTGTACAATTTGAAATTCACTGTTAGTTCCTATTGTACTTCCATTTAATCCGGCCTTTGTTATTGTTGCTGTATATTGTGGAGTACTATCTTTATAATTTATTGTTATATTCACATTATCTGTTGCAGAGTAGGAAGATAAGTCAAAATTTTTAGTTTTATAAGCATATAGTCCAAATGAATTTTTTAGAGAATTTTGTGAGGAATCCAGTACTGATAAACTTACTGTATTAGAATTCATTTCATGAAGCATACCATTTGGATCATCTACTATTACATTTTTCATATCCAGATAGGATTTGTCTGTTGGAACAACATATAATTCGTTATTTCGGACAAATGCTCTAACTAATTTTAATCCACCATCACTTATTCCATCGCCGTCCGCATCTGTATTTATCCTTTGAGCTATTTCATTTAATGAAGTTACTCCCTGTAAATTGAGCGTTTCAGAGTAATTCCCTGGTCCTTTAAAAGTCATAATTCCCTGCATTGTTGTTGGTGGAATATCCGTCCATTTTAATGCATTAATATCTTTTGTAGGCATTCCTAATTGTTTAAAAACATTCCTATTAAAATCTATGATTAATCGATTATCTAACGAAGACCCACCTTCATTGGAAAACGTCAGTAATCCACCACTTTGAGTACTGTATTTATAATTGAAGTTACCCCTAAATTTATTTCCTGTATTTAAATTATCAAGCGTTTCTCCAGAATTTATTGTCGCTGTATAATCATTATTATCTTCAAACCCATCTTCTATATTTATTAATTCCCAGAACTTATATCAAAATTAAGTTTTATATCACTTATTGCATTTTGGTTGAATTTTATATAACTATCAACATAATTTTTCGGTTCTCCACTTAATAAAACATTTCCAGAAATTCTTCGTAATTTATCCGTTTCCAAATTGCCAGATTCTAATTCATTAAAAAAATTCATTCCTCTTATTGTTCCAGTTACATCATATCCTTCTTCATGAATCAAATTTAACGTATCATAAAATGTAGCAGCCAATTCATTTAATCTATTCAATTGATCTTTTATTATATTATCTCTTAATTCAATGGTTGCACCCAAAGAACCTTTTTTATATCTAACATTCCATTATCTACAAACACATAATTTTTATTGTTTATCTCTTTTACACTTAATTTTTTATACACTTCTCCATTTAATATTTCGTGATTTTTTAATATTATACTTATCTGTCCATCTTTTTTTTCATTAGTTACAAAATCAAATTTTTCTGATAGCTCATCTAAAATCTTATCTCTTTTATCCAGTAAATCATTAGCATCTATATTTTGTACTTTTAATTCTTTTATTTGCTTATTTAATTCCGCTAATTCGCTCAACTTAGAATTTATTTCTTTCACATTTTTTTCTACGTCATCATTTAGATTTTTCTGAACATTTTCAATATCCGAATATAAAGTATTCATCTTATTTGAAAGTTCCTGTGCTTTATAAACAAGTTCCCTCTTATTTTCAGGCACGGTTGGTTCTGATAATATTTTATGAATTGATCCCCAAAAATCATCAAATGCCCTTCTAAAACCATCTTCTGATGGTTCACCATAAAGAGATTGAATATAGTTTAAATTAGAATTCATTGTTTTCCAATAATTATAATTACTGTTGTATTTTCTATATTGAATATCTAAAAATTTATCTCTGACTCTTTCTATTGACTCAATTTTAGATCCACTTCCTAATTCAAATCCTCCATAATTTATAGTGGCATTAGTTGACATATTTACCTGTCTTCTTGAATAATCCGGGTTATTTGCATTGGCAATGTTTTGGGATACTGCATTCATTGCCATCTTATTTGTAAAAACTCCAGAGATACCAGTATGCAATGTATTAAATAATGACATTTTATCACCTCAACCTTGCCAGCTTGCTTTCCCCTGTTTCATTGTCTTATTATATAAACCGTTTTTATTATAAACTGGCACGCTATTTTTTGGTTCTATGTAGAGCTTTATTAATAAATCGTTGTATTCAATCTTTGTCTTTAACAAATCTTTTAACACATTATTTAGTGAAGATATTTCCACTAATTTTTCTGCTAATTCTTTTAATGAATTAACAATTTCATCATTCTTAGATGAAAAATATTCTATAAAGTCGTTTAATGTATTTTTTATCTTATTTTCAATAGCAATTTTTTCAAAAATTGTTATTCTTTTCTTTTCAATACGCGATAATCTCAATGCATTTTCGCTTATTCTTGATACAATAAAATTTAATGATTTCACATCATCATTATTTAATATTCCATTTTTCAATTTTTCCATAAAATAAAAAAGATCCACGAGGGTATTTAACTCCTCGTGGATTATTGTTTTTATATTAATATCTGGCATTTTAGAAACCTCCAAGCATTTTTTCTGCTATTTTATCCACATCGATTTTATATAATCCCTGTTCTATGGCCTGGCGCATCTCTTCCACGAGGTTATCCCTTATTTCAGGGATTTCATTCCTGGCCATTTCTATGTATTTTTTCGAAGAACCATCAACTGAAACCTTTACAGGAGAATTATCCTGTTTTATTATTCTACTTTCATTGGAGGTTTTCCCTATTTTATTTTCTTTTTTTAACGTTTCATTTTTTACATACTGTTGATATACCCTGTTCAATTTATTTATATCCATATTAAGCACCTCCATAAAATCCTATCATAATACATATCGACTATTTTTTGCCAGATATTAATATTATATTTTAATTTCTAACCTGTATTTCTAATTCACTTTCTAACATTTTTATTGTTTTTTCAGATATCCTGTTTATTTCATCGTCTGTCAATGTTCTATCTTTAGCTCTATAGGTTACAGTTATTGTAATACTTGTTTTCCCTTCTTCTATGTTTTTACCTTTATATATATCAAATACCTTTATTTCTTCTACCAATTTCTTTCCAACTTTTAATATTATATTTTTTATATCCAGGAAGGTTATTTTATCATCTACTAACATGGAATAATCTCTTCTCATTGATGGATAATCTGTTGATAAAATTGCTTTTCTCTTATCTCTCTTAAATGTATACATCTTTTCCAGATCTATTTCTGCTATATAAACAGGCTGATTGATATCATAAATATCTTTTGCAATATCTTTATCAATCTTTCCCATAAAACCAATTTCAGTATTATTTACATAAATTTTTGCTGTTTGTGAGTAAGACATGCCTTCTACATTTTCTCTCTTAAATTCTGCATTTATTCCAAAGTAATCAAATAGATTATCAACAGCACCTTTAAATGTATAGAAGTTTACAACCCTCTTATCAGTATAATCATATGGATTTTCTTCACCCACACTTACAAAAGCCAATTTTTCTATTTCTTTCACCTTAGTTTCAGAATTTTCATCTTTTAAAAAGCTTTTACCAATTTCAAATAACTTTATATTTCTGCTTTGATTTCTAAAATTATATGATGCAGACTCTAAAATCCATAAACAAGTAAAGGTCTCATTGTTCCAAGTTCTGAAGATATTGGATTTGATAAAAATACTTCTCCTTCTTTTAACCACATTCTTGAATTATCCATAAATGCAAATGTAAATGCTTCATTGTATCCATTTAATCTCATTACCTCTGAAACCTTTTCTCTAAACTTAATATAATCAGAAATTCCACCAATTAAATTGTTTTGAGGTAAAACTGATGGTATATTATGATAGCCATATATCCTTCCAATTTCTTCAACAAGATCTATCTCTTCTGTTATGTCAGGTCTTCTTGTAGGAACAGTAACCTTAAATCCATTCTCTACTTTTTCACTCTTAAAACCTAATTTATCTAATATTTCTTTTATTTTTTCTTCTTTTATTGTTACTCCTAACCTTTCATTTACATAACTGCTTCTAATAAAAATTTGTTTTGGTTCTATATATTGAGGATATACATCTGTCATTACGGGAGATACCTTACCATTTGCCAATTCTTTTATTAAATAAGCTAATCTTCCCATTACAAATTCTGCATCGTTTGGATCCACACCTCTTTCAAATCTATATGAAGAATCTGAAGAGATTTTATGATATCTCGCGCTTTTTCTAATATTTACTGGATCGAAATAAGCTACTTCTAATAATACACTCTTTGTATTTTCGTTTATACCAGAATCCTGCCCTCCCATTATTCCACCAAGAGCCAGTATTTTTTCACCATCTGTAATCAATGTTTCTGTACCATTCATTTCATACTCTTTTTCATCTAATAATACAACTTTTTCGCCTTTCTCTGCCTTTCTAACTACAATCTTATCTCCAATTAAATCCATATCAAATGCGTGAACAGGGTGTCCTGTTTCCAATAAAACATAATTTGTGATATCTACTATATTGTTTATGCTTCTTATTCCAGCAGTTGCTAATTTCTTTACCAACCATGCAGGTGATGGTTTAACTTCCACATCTTCCACTACCAATGCAGAATATCTTTTACATCCTTCATATTCAATATATACAGGAAATCCTTCTCCCTTTTCTACTTTAATAATTTCAGGATATCCTAAATTTTCCGCAGCATCAATAGCTACGAATTCCGAAGCTACTCCTAAGTAAGATAATAAGTCCGGTCTATTAGGAAAAATTTCTATATCTATAATGTCATCTTTTAACCTTAAATATTCCACAAAATCCGTTCCAGGATCTATATCATCTGGAATTTTATACACATATTCTGATTTTTCTTCCAATCCCAATTCTTCTAAAGAACACATCATACCTTCAGACATTATACCTCTCATTTTTCTTGACTTTATTTTAAAATTACCAGCCAATACCGCACCATCAATAGCCACTGGTATCAAATCATTAACTTTTACTGATTTATCAGCAGTTAATATTTGTAATGTTTTATCACCAACATCCACTTTACAAATAACGATTTTATCTGCATCTGGATGATCTTTTATTTCTAATATTCTACCTACTATAACTCCTTTAATGCCTTCACCTAACTTTTCAACACTTTCAACATTTGTAGAATGTAATTTTATTTTATCCACCAAATTATCTGTATCATCTTTTAAATCTATATATTCAGAAATCCAATTTCTTGATATATTCACTACTATTCCTCCCTTATAACCCTAAAAATCTCATATCATTTCTATAAAATTCTCTCATATCTGCAATTCCATGTTTTAACATAGCAATTCTTTCCACACCTGTTCCAAATGCAAAACCCTGCCACTCATCAGGATCATACCCTACATTCTTTAATACATTTGGATGAACCAAACCTGCACCTAATATCTCTATCCATCCAGTTCCTTTACATACATTACATCCTTTTCCACCACAGAACATACAATCAACATCAACTTCATACCCCGGTTCAACAAAAGGGAAATAACTTGGTCTTAATAATACCTTTCTTGAACCACCAAAATACATGGTTAAAAATCTCTCAAGAGTTGCTTTTAAATGCCCTACAGTAACATTTTTATCTATATACAATCCCTCTATTTGATTAAAAGCCGGTGAATGTGTTGCGTCCGGTTCATCTTTTCTATATACTCTACCCGGTGAAATTATCGCCAACGGTGGCTTATGATTCAACATGGTTCTCACCTGAACAGGTGAAGTATGTGTTCTTAAAATAATATTATCTTCTATATAAAAAGTATCCTGCATATCCCTTGCTGGATGCCATTCTGGAGTATTTAAAGCATCGAAATTATGCCATGTTGTTTCTATTTCTGGACCTTCAACAATTTTATATCCCATATTTGAGAATATATCATAAACTTCTCGTATTGTTTGTTTTAATATATGTTCATATCCTATTTTTCTTTTTGCTCCTGGCAACGTAATATCTATCCAATTCTTTTTTCTTCCTCTTCTTTCATTTTTTCTTTAAATTCAAAAGAGCTTCTTCTAAAATCTCTTCTGCCTCTTTTTTTATACCATTTACAAAGGCACCAAATTCCTTTCTCTTTCCTTTTCAACCTTAGAAATTTGCTTCATTAAATTAGATATTTCACCCTTTTTACCCAAAATTTCGATTTTAAAATCTGGAATTCTTGAACATTTTTTACTTCATTTACCATCTCTTTTAATTCTTTTAAAATTTTATCTTTTATTTCATTCAACTTCCTTTTCCTCCTTAACGTTAATTGTTTTATTATAAAAAATCGATATGTAATTATAGACAATACTAATAATAAATCCTGCTAATAAAATAAATAAAGCAAATATAATATTTTCAAAAAACAAAGCAATTATTGAAAAAACTAAGGGAATTAATATATTTAAATAAATATTTTCAAAAACAGAAGTAAGCAATATAGATAATAATGCATAAATTAAAAATAGATATAATTCGCTAATATCATGTAAAATCAAAAGCTCAATTGCAATAAATGAAAAAATAGCTGATAAAAGAAAAAAGACTCTTTTAAAATATTCTTTATAATAATGCAACATAAACAAAATCAAATTATTTTTATCAAATATAGTAAATATTCGACCACTGATAAAAATTGTGAAATAAAATACCAATCCTATAATTTTTATATAAAAATTATACACTTCTGGAGTTTTTAAATTTTCTTTTTCAATGAAATATGGTTTTACAATTTTGTTCAATTTAATAGAGGTATCATATAAAAATACTTTTAAATCTTTCAAAATTAAATCAAAATATTTGCTATTTTTGGGCAAATATACTTTTAATATATCTCCTTCTAATGATAAAACAGCCTTAGCCTGTTGTGGAAACTCCTTTGAAAATTTTAAATTATTACTTTCAATAGGAAAAGAACCATAATATAAATATGGCTCTTTTTGAAATATAAAATCGAATATTATTTGTGATAATGACAAAAAAATAGAAAAAAATATAACCAATAATATATATATACTTATCTTTTTTACTTTCATATTCCCCTCACATTTAATTCTCTCTTTTTTAATATTAGTGGAACATATTTTTCTTCAATTTCATTTATATTTTCAATTTCTTCCATATTATCCAAACGTTTAATAAATATTCCTTCTTCTAATTCTAAAGCATTTCCATTTATATCAATTACTCTATCACATATCGCTTCAAGAAAGTCTTTTGAGTCAGTTATTACTAAAATATTTTCCTGAGATAAATTTTTATCTATATATATTGAAATATCTACTATATTCTTCAAATCAATTTCACTTTCTTTTATTAATAAAATTATTATTTTCCTATTTTCAGGCTTGTTTTCTATTAATTTATTTATATTTTTTTCATTCCATAACCCCGTAGATATAACATGAAAAATTCTTCTACTAAAATAAGACAAATTCTCTGCTTCCATACCTTCTAAAACATATTCTTCTGTATATTTTTTAGGCTTGATTATTATTTTTAATAAATTGCGAAATAGTTCATCTGGATTATTCGCATATATTCCCACTTTTTCTCCTGTAATTATCTCAATATCTGGAAACGCAATCTTTGAATTCACTATTTTCAGCATAACATCAGACATAAAATCAGCTCCATTAGTATGGGATAAAATTCAAATAATCGTAAATAATTTTGCCTTTAAACCGTGTAGAAAATAAATTTACATTTTTTAATTTCTTAATAACTTCCAATAAATTCCCACCTTTAAATTTCAACAAACCTTTTCTGTATAATCCATATTCAGAATCTATCGAAATATTTTCATTTTGCGGATTAAAATAAGTCACACAAAATTCAAATAATTTTTTTGGTATATTTAAATTTATTTCTATATCAAAGTCATTATTTTGTAATTTTATCTCATTTTTAAAAGATAATTTCCCTAATGCTCTCAAAAAAGAGGTATGTATTAAGAATCTTGCTGTTATTTCTTTTTCACTCTTTTCAATTAAAAATGTGTAATCTGTCAAATCATCACCTAAAACTATTGGAGATATAATTTTCCCGTCTTTTTTCAATTGATTAATCCACGTCACTGGAATTGCATCAACAGCTATCGTTGAAAATATTATATCAAATTTTTCCTCATTATACCCATAATAACCATCTTTATTCAATACCATAATATTGTCATACATACTTAAATTCTCTCTAGCTTTTTGAAAAATTTCCGGTTCTGGTTCTGTTGTAATTATTACTCCTTTTTTTCCTACTATTTCAGCAATAATAGCAGCATTATATCCTGTACCTGTTCCTATTTCTAAAACCCTATCCCTTCTTTTAAGTTAGCTTTTTTATAAAACAAAGCCATCAAAGATGGTTGACTTGAAGTTGAAAGAAAATCCTTTCCATAAAAAGTTGGAATCGCTTGATCAGAATATATTGAATCAATCGAAATCCCACTAAAAACAAATTTTTCACGTGGGACTTTCTCAAAAGCTTTTATTATTCTATTATCTAATCCTTCAATTTTCCTCGAAACAATTTCAGCAATATATTTCTTTAACATTTTACTTTTTTATAGAATTTAAATATTTTTTCCAGTCTTCATTAAACCTCTCAATTCCTTTATCTGTTAAAGGATGGAAAAAAAGCTTTTGTAAAACTCCAAATGGAATTGTTGCTACATCACATCCCATTTTAGCAACTTCAACAACATGATATGGATGTCTTACACTAGCTGCTATAACTTGTGTATCAAAATCATAATTATAATATATCTGCAAAATTTCTTCTATTAATTCTAAACCTTGATTACCTATATCATCTACTCTTCCAATAAATGGACTTACATATGTAGCTCCTGCTTTTGCAGCAAGCAATGCCTGTAGTGGGCTAAAAACAAGAGTAACATTTGTTTTTATTCCCTCAGAAGACAATGTTTTTACAGCCTTTATTCCATCCTGGGTCATTGGTATTTTTACTACTACGTACTCACTTAATGAGGCTAAATGCCTGGCTTCTTTAACCATATTTTCATAATCCATGGAAACCACTTCTGCACTTACTGGTCCTTTTACAACATCACAAATTTCCTTTACCCTTGTTTCAAAATCAATATTCCCTTCTTTTGAAACTAATGTTGGATTAGTTGTTACTCCATCAATAATTCCCCAATTTTTAGCTGTTTTGATTTCTTCTAAGTTAGCTGTATCTAAAAAAATTTTCATAAATATACCGCCTCCTGATTTTATTTTTATATATACTCAAAAGTACTAAAATAAAACTTTGTATACTATAATTATATCACAAAACTGAGACTTTTCAGTCTCAGTAAAATTATTTTATTAACTTTTATTTATCTAATCTATTTTGATTTTGATAATCTTATTTTAACGTTTCTTATCCACAAATCAGAAGTTAATGTTTTATAATGCTTATTACCATAAGTCCAAAAAATAACTCTCAAATATTTCACATTTTTATCATTCACAATATCTTTTACATTAAAAGCTATAGAAAATTCTTTGGAATTTGTTAATGGCATAGGATTTATCCACAGATATTCTTTAAAAGGATATTCCGATGAACTCCAGACAAATGAAAATTTATCAATACTCCTTTTGTTTTCATCTAAAAATGAAAAAATAATGCCTGCTAAACTGTATGCATCTTCCGGTAAAAGCTTACTTTTACTCACCAACCTGCAATTTCAGCATAAAAGTCAACAAATGAATTTTCACCATATGGTAGCTCAAAATCTTTATACAAATTATTTTCAGAATACCCTTCTTTGTGTATTCTATACCATATAGTATTTTCAAGCACGCTCAAATCCATATCATTTTTGTCTTCTCTTCTTCCACCAACTTTCCAGTAATTATAATCTTTTGGTAAAAAATACGAAAAAACATGCGATTTTTCAAATAATTTTACTTTTTCCTGTTTTTCAATTATATTCCCTACCATTTTTATATTATTTAATTGTGAAGAATTTACATTCCCATTTTGTGAATAAATTTCACCTAATACTTCTTTTACACTATTATTCACAATAATTACTTTTTTATCCGAATAATCATTTAATTCTTTTTCAGGATATATGATTTCTACATTATAATCCTTCTCATTTTTCAATTTTTCAGAACCTTTATACACTACATTTCCTATAACATAATATGTTTCAGAAAAGAGTAGATATGGTAGTAGCAATAATAGTATTAAAATAAAAATCCTTTTTTCATTTTGTCCCTCCTTGAGAAATTCTAAATTATTTATCGCCCAAATTTTAAAGATATTTAATTTTATATTTTGAAAAAGATTGTGATATAATAGATTGAAAAAAAGAGATGTAGGTGATAATATGAAAAAATCCCTTGTTTTTAGCAAACATTCTGAAGAGATGCGTGTTGCCTTACTTGAAAATGATAAATTAATGGAAATTTTTTTCGAAGATTTAGAGGCTGGAAAGTTATCAGGAAAAATCTTTCTCGGTAGAATAGAAAATGTCGTTCCTGCATTAGAATCTTTTTTTGTTAATATTGGTACCAAAAAAAACGGCTTCTTAAGGTTTAAGGACACCACTGTAGATCCAAATTCTTTACATAGAGGCTCATTTATTATAGTTCAGGTAAAAAAAGACGGAAATACCAGAAAAGGGCCTCAATTAACGATGCGAATAGATATTCCCGGAAGATATATGGTTTATATGCCATATGGAGAAAACAGTATAGGAATATCAAAAAAAATTTTCTCTTTATCAGAAAAAGATCGATTAAGAGAAATTGGTGAAATATTGATTGAAACAGAAGAGGAAGGTTTAATATTCAGAACGAATAGTGAAAATGTTGATTTCGAAAGTATAAAAAACGAATTTTATAATTTAAAACTAATATGGAATAATATTTTAAAAAAAGCAAAATTGTATAATAAACCAACATTATTATTTGAAGATGAAAATTTCGTCCAATATATTTTACGAGAAAAATTAGATAATAATACATATGAAATAATAACTGATGATATCGAATTATTTAAAATTTTTAATAAATTAAAAACTCAATATTCTAATTTAAAAGTTAGAAAAGTCGATATTGATGCCTTTAGTTGGGCAAAAATATATGAGCAATTAGACGACCTCTTCGCTCGAAAAATAGAGCTCCCAAGCGGTGGAGTAATTACTATAGATAAAACAGAAGCTCTTACTGTTTTCGATGTGGATTCTGCCAGCAATGTTCTTGAAAAAGATGTTGAAACAACATCTTTTAAAACAAATCTTGAAGCTGCAAAAGAAATAGCACGACAATTAAGACTTAGAAATATTGCAGGGATTATACTTATTGACTTCATAGATATGAAAGATAATTATCATAAAGAGGAAATTATAAATATTTTTCGCGAAGAAACGTTGAAAGATAAAGCCAAAGTTTCTATTTCTGGATTTACCAAATTAGGATTACTGGAATTATCGCGAAAAAGAACCACTCCTTCAATTGATGCATTATTATTTACACAATGCCCAATTTGCCAGGGGACCGGGAAAATTGCTTCTCCTAGAATTGTTTTTAGAAGGGCTTTAAAAGAATTAGAGGAATCTTTAACTGATTTAAAAGAAAAACATAATATAAAAGAGGTTTATGCCAGTGTTTACCATAATTTATCTGGATACTTTACAAAAGAAAAAAAGAAAGAATTAGAAAAAAATTCAATGTAAAATTAGAAATAGATTTCAATTGGCCTGATCCAAATTCCTATAATATTAGATATAGAAAGTAGGGGGTAAAATTATGAGAATACAATTTCAAATAAAAGAAAAAATGCTCCCTTTATACGAAATTGAAAGAAAACAGGATATCTTAATAATTGGAGGAATTGAAGTATTAATAAAATCTATACTCTCAATTCCCCATATTTCTCTTGAAATTAATGGGATTGGTACTAAAATAGCAACACATTTAAAAAAAATGGGCATATTCCCTGTTATTTTTGATTTTCTTGGCAATGACGAATTTTTTGATTTAGTGAATAAATATTTCGAACAAAAAGAAATAAACTTATTTTTCGCAAGACAACCTTATGGAACAAAAAGAGTTTTAAAAATCTTGGATAACAATGAAGAAAAGGTTTATAAAGATTTTAAAAACATAGAAAAATTAAACTATAATTTTACACTAAATGCCCTTTCTGAAATATATAATAATGTTAGAAGTGTGTATTTAATATTACCTCACTGGGATAACAACTTAGCCAGAAATATCAAGCTTATGGGAAAATTTTTATTTCTGGATTTTGAAGAAAGTATTCATATTCCTGAAAACAAAGAAATTTTTGGAGATTTTGTTTTTACTAATGAAAATACCCTTTTACCTGATAATATTCATTATATATATAAAACCACGTTTTTAAATAACGGAAATATATTATTTAGTTTTTCAAAGGAAATTTGGGAAATAGAACCTTTCTCAGATAAACGCATTTCTAAATTTGAAGCAAAATGTGCTTTTAAGAGCGCTATAATAAATGCTTTATTCGATGGAAAATCTTTAAAAGATGCTTTATTAATAGCAAATATTGCATATTCTTATGCTCTTGATAATAATGGTAAAATGATATCAAAAAATAAATTATTCGAAGAATATTATAGAAGAAAATAACTTTTATAGTGTATTTTCCTGAAAAAATTTGATAATTTCATCTGCTACTTTTTCTTTTTCTATATCATTAACCACAACATGCGGGCTTTTTTCAAGAATTACAGTTTTGATTACATGTGATGAGATATTATTTTTTATAATATCCGCAACTTCTAAAGGAACCGTCTTATCTTTCTTAGAAACTATTATCAACGTATCACTTTTTATTTTGCTCAATCTTTTTTTAGCCAAACGTTGTAGTTTATACAAATCTGCAGCTTTTGAAGGCCAATCATAATCCCAATATTCTCTTGCTAACTTATTCAGCCCTTCTTCTTCATATTCAAATTTCTTATTTTTTTTTAATCTTTTAACAAATATTTTCATTATCGGTGTTAATTTCAATCTCCAATCTGTAGCCTCAAGTGCAGGAGCTGCCAGGGCTATTTTTTCTGGATTAAATTGTGCAGCTAATAACAAAGTCAAAACTCCACCCATAGATAATCCAGAAACATAAACTTTCCTATATTTTGTTTTTAGCTCAATATAAGAATCTAAAACTCTTCTTAACCAATCTTTCCAGTTGCTGTTTAAAAAATCGATTGAATTTGTTCCGTGACCAGGCAGTCGAGGTATTGATACTGTAAAACCTGCTTCATTTAATCTTTGGCCTAAATAATACATATCATGTGGAGTCCCAGTATATCCATGGATTAGTAAAATAGCGATATCTCCACCTTTTAAAAATAATGGAAATGATTTTTCATAATTAATTCTAATTCTTTTAGGAATATTATCTAAAAACATAATTTCCTCCTTTAATTCTTATTTTTATAATTTTACCATTTTTTCTCTAAAGTTTCAAAAAAAAGCGACGAAATATATAACGGTTGAAAAACATATTACATTTCACACGGAGGTGAAATTATGAGAATTTATCACAACATGGAAGCTTTAAACGCATGGAGAACGCTTAATAGTGTTAAAGGTGAGATGAGTAAGTCTCTGGAAAAACTCTCTTCTGGTTTAAGAATTAACAGAGCAGCAGATGATGCAGCAGGTTTGGCAATTTCTGAAAAAATGAGAAACCAGATAAAAGGTCTTGACACTGCAGTAAGAAATGCGCAGGATGCTATATCAATGATCCAAACTGCTGAAGGTGGAATGGATGAAATCCATTCAATATTAAAACGTATGAGAGAACTGGCTGTTCAATCATCTACAGATACAAATACTGATGCTGATAGAGTTCAATTGCAAAACGAATTTACAGAATTAAGAGATGAAATCAACAGAATTGCTAAAACAACACAGTTTAATACTAAAAACTTGTTGGATGGCTCTTTGAAAGAAACAAGAGATGCAGAAGCTAAATTAGTTTCTCCAGGCTCCGCTCACTTTTCAACCAGCCTTGTATCTGATACTTACACAGATGCTAATATCATTATAGAAGTCGGTCAATTTAGCGGTGGAGCTACTTCAGGTATCGATATTAAGTTAACCATAATTACTGCTGGAGGCAAAAGTAGTACATTGGTAACAAGTGCTGCTGGAAAAGCCGCAAATTCAACTGTTCTTAACGTAGGTGCCGGAAGCGTTAAGATATCTTGGGAACAGGATCAATTAGCAGATATTGACGATTATGGCGGAACATTAGCTTCCGGAACAAAAGTTGATGGTGGTGCAGTTGCTGTATTTGGTGCAGTTACAGCAGGTTCCAGTGGTGTAAATCCATTAAACTATCATATTGGAGCTAATGAAGGACAAATTATTAATCTTGGTTTCCAGAGCATGAAAGCTGATGATATTGGTATTACCTCAGAAATAAAAATAGATTCACAAAGCGATGCTGAATTTGCTATTAGTGCTATAGATGCTGCTGTTTATAAGGTTTCTGCATTCAGGGCTAAATTGGGTGCTGCTCAGAATAGGCTTGAACATACTATCAAGAACTTAGGTGTTGCTTCTGAAAACTTAACAGCTGCTGAATCAAGAATTAGAGATGCTGATATGGCTAAAGTTATGGCAGAATACACAAGACAACAGATACTTATGCAATCTGGTACTGCTATGTTATCTCAAGCTAATCAGTTACCTCAACAGGTATTACAATTACTCAGATAATACAACTAATTTAGGGGCGAAGGGATTCGCCCCTTTTTGTATTTTTATGTATTAAAGTTTCAAAAAAAAGAGACGAAATATATAACGGTTAGAGAATATATTACATTTCACACGGAGGTGAAATTATGAGAATTTATCACAACATGGAAGCTTTAAACGCATGGAGGACACTTAATAGCGTTAAGGGTGAGATGAGTAAATCTTTAGAAAAACTCTCTTCTGGTTTAAGAATTAACAGAGCAGCAGATGATGCAGCAGGTTTGGCAATTTCTGAAAAAATGAGAAACCAGATAAAAGGTCTTGATACTGCTGTAAGAAATGCACAGGATGCTATATCAATGATTCAAACCGCTGAAGGTGGAATGGATGAAATCCATTCAATATTAAAACGTATGAGAGAACTGGCTGTTCAATCATCCACAGATACAAATACTGATGCTGATAGGGTTCAATTGCAAAACGAATTTACAGAATTAAGAGATGAAATCAACAGAATTGCTAAAACAACACAGTTTAATACTAAAAACTTGTTGGATGGCTCTTTGAAAGAAACAAGAAACGCAGAAGCTAAAATAGTATCTCCAGGTTCTGGCCATTTTGCCATTGGTGCCTATTCAGCAAGCATGACAAATGACGCCAATTTCGTTATAGAAGTTGGTCAATTCAGTGGTGGAGCTACTTCCCAATTAGATGTTATCGTAAAAAGAATTGATTCTAACGGAATAACAACTGTAGGATCTTCTATAACTACCGTTAGTGCGGGAAGTATTCAAGTTACTGTAGCCGGTGGAGGAACTATAACTATTACGTGGGATACTAACCAAATTGCAAAAATTGATGATTATGGTGGAACATTAGCTTCTGGAACAAAAGTTGATGGTGCAGTAGTTGCAGCATATGGACAGGTTACAGCTGGTTCCACTGGTGTAAATCCATTGAACTATCATATTGGAGCTAATGAAGGTCAGGTTATTAATCTTGGTTTCGAAAGTATGAAAGCTGATGACATTGGAATCACATCAGGTGTAAAAATTGACTCACAAAGTGGCGCTGAATTTGCTATTAGTGCTATAGATGCCGCTGTTTATAAGGTTTCTGCATTTAGAGCTAAATTGGGTGCTGCTCAGAATAGGCTTGAACATACTATCAAGAACTTAGGTGTTGCTTCTGAAAACTTAACAGCTGCTGAATCAAGAATTAGAGATGCTGATATGGCTAAAGTTATGGCAGAATACACAAGACAACAGATACTTATGCAATCTGGTACTGCTATGTTATCTCAAGCTAATCAGTTACCTCAACAGGTATTACAATTACTCAGATAATACAACTAATTTAGGGGCGAAGGGATTCGCCCCTTTTTTATTTTTTAGAAACTAAAAGCCCCAAAAGGGGCTTTGATTTAATTATTATTATTAGAATGTTTTTGCTTTTTTTATCCATCCAATAACAATAGGACTTGCAATATACAATGAAGAATATGTACCTACTACTACACCTACTGCTAATCCAAAAGCAAACGGAGCAATCGCTCTTCCACCCCAGATTAATATTGGCAATACTACCAAGAATGTTGTAAGTGATGTGTTAATTGATCTAACAATAACTTCATTAATACTTGTATTTACTATTTCTTCTATTGATTTTTTACCTCTTAATTTTTTCATATTTTCCCTTATTTTATCATACACAACAATAGTGTCATTTAATGAATAACCTGCTAATGTCAAAAATGCAGCAATTGCAGCGACATTGATTTCAATACCAAATAAGGAATAAAATCCCATTGTGATAATAATATCGTGAGCTAAAGCTATAATTGCACCCACACCAAATGAAAATTTAAATCTTAATGTTATATAAGCTAATAATAATACTAACGAAATAATAACTGCATACCATGCATATGATTTGATTTCTTCTGCAGCATAACCAGAAACGTCATTAAATTCCAGAAAATCGATTTTTATGCCCTTCTCTGAAAATTTACTTTTCATAGATTTTATTAATTCTTCTTTCAATGCTGTAGAACCTGATAATGATTCTTTTAGAACTACTGAATATTGGAATAATTCAGAGTTTTCAACGTTCAGATTTTTTAATTTAGCAATTTTTGCAGTTGCATACTCCGATTTTATTGAACTTAATATATCTCTTATTTCATTAATACTTATTTCTTTATCAGAAGATATTACAAATTCTGTTCCACCTGCAAAATCTACACCTAAATTAAAACCTTTGGTAAAAACAAATATTAAACCAGTTATTACTAATAATAATGATAAAAGAATAAATACTTTCCTCTTTCCAACAAAATCAATCATCTTTTCCCCTCCTCTACAGCCGCACTTTGGTACTTTTTCACATTAATTAGATGACTTGTTGATTCAAGAATTGCTCTTGAAACAACTAAATTTGTAAACATACTACCTAAAACACCAATAATCAATGTAATCGCAAATCCTCTTACAGTACCTGTTGCAAAATAATAAAGAACCACACCTGCTAATACTGTAGTCAAATTAGCATCAAACAATGTCCAAAATGCTTTATCAAAACCGAATCTAACGGCTGTTAAAGGAGGTCTTCCATGTCTTAATTCTTCTTTTATTCTTTCATAAATAATTACATTACCATCAACAGTTGTACCAAATGTCAAAATAATACCTGCTAAACCTGGTAATGTTAATATTGCATGTGTCCCAGCTAAAACACCTAATAATAACATTGAATTAAATAATAAAGCTATATCCGCAACGACACCCATCCAACCATAAAAAGCTATCATATAAACCATAACAACTAATAAACCCAACAATCCAGCTTTTACTATTGTTTCAACAACATCTTTTCCTAATGTTGGACCTGTTGTTCTTTCCTGGAATTTTACTAAATCAACTGGCAAATTTCCTGCCTTTATCAAAGCAGCCACATTTCTTGCTTCTTCAATTGTCTGAATACCTTCAATTACAGCTGAACTACTTGTAATTTTTTGATTAACAACTGGTGCGATAATAACTCTATTATCAAGAATAATAGCCAATCTTTTTCCAACTAAGTTTCCAGTTATTAATTCAAATTTTTTGCTTCCTTGAGAGCTGAATTTTAAATTTACCAAAAATCCTTTCTTTCTTGTGTTGATATCAGCATTAGCATCAACAACTTCAGTTCCAGTAAATTCAAAAGGTTCCTTTCCAAATGTAAAATATTTTTGAACTTTATACCATGTTGTTTCATCATATAAATCCCTTACATAATCATATATAGGTTCTTCTTTACCATTAATAACAACATATTTATTTCTTCTAATCTCTGGTTTTGTATCTGATGTTTGAACATCAATTACTTCAGCAAAATATAATTTACCTCTACTGCCTATTAACTTTTCTGCAGTTTCAATATCTGTAATTCCTGGGATTTCAACACGAACTCTTATCTTATTCCCACTAACAACTTTTGATACAACAGCTTCTGTGTATCCTGCAGCATCTAATCTTTTTCTTAGAACCAAAATAACATTATCAATAATTTCATTAGGATCTGTTCCTTCATCAAGTTTCATGTTATACTCCAGCATACTCCCGCCTTTAATATCCAACCCAAGCTTAATGTTAGAAAAATATTTAAAAACTCCTGTATTTTCACTGGCTGTTTTTGATGGCCAGAAAAACATCAATAATGCTGTTAGTATAACTACTACCGAAATGATTACTCTAACTTTGTGTGACTTCACAAAACCAACCCCTTGAAAATTACTTTTTATTTTCTTCTTTATTTGATTTAGAAAGAATTGCTACTATTGAGCTTTTAGTTATGTCCAATTCAGTTTTATCAGCTGTTCTAATTCTAACAAAATCATTATTTATATTTACTATTTTTCCTATTATTCCTGATTGTGTTAAAATTTTATCATCTTTTTTTAGTTTAGATAACATATCCCTATGCTTTTTTTCCTGCCTTTTTTGAGGCATTATAATTAAGAAATACATTAACCCAAAAATCAAAATAAATGGAAATAATAAACTCCAAATACTTCCCGCGGCTGAAGTTGACGCAGCACCAGTTGTTGTTTGAGGAGCAGCTGCTTCAGGGGACCAAAAAATAAAAAATTTGTTATACTATGAAAATTCATAATAACTTCACCTCCAAATTAAATTTTTCTTAGAATATTATAACACAGATTTGTGATTTATGGAAATTTTTATGATATAATTAAAAGGGAATTTTATTATTTTTATGGAAAAAATGATTGAAAAACAATAAAGGGGTATGAAAATGGAACTTTTAAAAGAACTTGAAAGTATTATAAACAACCTTACTGAAAAATACAACAAGGTTAAAGAAGAAAGAGATGCATTAAAAAAAGAAAGTGAAGAACTTTATGCAGAATATGAAAATCTTACAAGAGAAAGGGACATGTTAAAAAGTCAGATTGATGAATTTAAAAAGAATGAAGAAGAAATGGAAAAATACATTCAAGAAATCAATTACAAATTAAAAGAAATTTTAGGAGAAGAAAATCCAGAAACAACATCAGAACCTTATATTTCTGATGAAACAATTTCAAATGACTCCTCAAATATGGATGGAATTTCTCACGAAGAGTCTAAATGGTAATAAGGTAATAACGTAGAGGCGGTGAATTTATGGGAGACAAAAGACGAAAACATATATATTTCGATTTACTTGGAAAAAAATATGACTTTATTACTGATGAACCAGAAGAAATTGTGAATGAAATACTGGAAAATATAAAAAGAAATGTCGAAGAAATATACGCTAAAATGAACAATCCTGACCTGGTTCATATATTGTTATTCCTTCTTTTAAATGAAAACCTGGAAAAATTAGAATTAAAAAATGGCTTAAAAGAATTAATAGATAAAGCCTCCTTTGTCTCCCATAATTAAAGGATAAAAATATCTGGTGGTGTAAAAAATGAGAATAGGTTTTTTTGATTCCGGAATAGGTGGTTTAACCGTTTTAAAAAAGGTGGTCGATACCTTTAAAGGCCACCACTATTTTTATTTTGGCGATACTTTAAATGTGCCATATGGTTCAAAACCCCCGGAAAAAATCATACACATATTAAAGAACCTATTTCTATTTTATGAAGAAATAGGAATAGATATTGTTGTTGCGGCATGCAACACATCTGATTCAATAATTCTAAGAAATTATATAGATATAAATTCATATAATTTTAAATATATTAGCATCCTGAAAAATGCAATTTCTCAAATAAAAGAAAAGGAAAATGTATTGTTATTAGCTACTGAAAATACTGTAAAAACTGGTACATATAGAGAATTATTAATATCTAAAAATACGAAATTAACAGAAATAGCCTGTCCTTTATTTGTCCCTCTTATTGAGGAAGGAATATGGCACGGCCCAATAGCTGAATCTATTGTAAATTTTTATCTAAAAAAACAAAAAAATATGATAAAATAATTTTGGGTTGCACTCATTATCCAATATTAGAAAAACACATAAAAAAGTCGTTAAGGGAAAAATAATAGACCCTGCTGATGGAATTGTTGAATCGTTAAAATTTCATTTACCAGTTGTAAATTCATCTCCTGAAATTCAATTTTATGTTTCGGGGATTTATATAAGTTTATACATAATTCCGAAAGAATTTTAGGAAGAAATAATTATAATGTAAAATATTCTTCTTTGATTTTTGGGGAAAATGGAGTGGTTTCATGGTAAAAAAAAGGAAAATCCTATTAATTACAGGTTTATCGGGAGCTGGAAAAACTACAATTCTAAAGATTTTAGAGGATATCAATTATTATACAATAGATAACATTCCCCTCATTTGATTGAGGAATTCCTAATAATGTTATTGAATAGTTCTGATATTGACAATATTGCTTTTGTTAGTGATATCAGATGGAAAAATCCAGAAGAATTAAAGGAAGAAATCATAAAAATACGAAAACGCTTTAAATATACTGATATTACATTTAGAGTAATTTTTTTAGATTCTTCTATAGAAACAATAAAAATAAGATTTATGAAATCCCGAAGAGGTCATCCTTTACAAAATTCAGATTTAACACTTGATGAATCTATAGATAAAGAGATTGAATTGATGAATCCTATAAAAGAGATATCAGATATTGTAATTGATACAACAAATCTTGAACCTTCAAAGTTTAGAGAAAAAATATTTGAAATTCTGGATGAGCAAAAAGAAAACAATACAAAAATTAAAATAATTAGTTTTGGATTTAAATATTCTCCCCAAACGATTTAGATTACTTATTTGACGTAAGATTTTTACCAAATCCTTATTATATAAAAGAATTATTTGTACAAACTGGTAAAGATAAGGAAATAATAGATTACCTGGAGCATTTTGAAGAGTCCAAAGAAATTGTTAACTCAATAATGGAAATATTAATAAAAATTCAGAAATGGTATTCTACAACTGGAAGAGTATCTATAAATGTTGGTATAGGTTGTACCGGTGGGCGACATAGATCTGTGTATGTTGCTGAGAAATTATATACTTTATTAAAATCAAAAAAATATAATGTTTCTATTTATCATAGAGATATCAACAGGTGATATTATGTCTGTATTTTCTGAAGAAGTTAAATTAGAACTGGTAAATTCAAAAATTGATTATCCTGAAATTGAATTGTTTGGCTTTATAAAAGGAAAAGGTAGTTTTGTTATAGAAGAAGATAATCATTTTTTGAAATTATCGATTTCTTCTATGAACACATTAAAAAGAGTTTATAAACTTTCCAAAGAATTATTTGAAGAATGGATAACCACATATATAAGAATTGAAAAAAGGCTTAAGCTTGGAAGAATGGGTGAATTGTACTTTAATTTAATGCATGCTAAAATTATTTTTGAAGAGAAAAATATTGATATTTTTTCAGATGGACTTCCAGGTTATATTGCTAAAGATCCTTATTTATTTGGTATTTTTTTGAGAGGTTTATTTTTAAGTTGCGGCTCTGTTTCTATTACTAAAAATTACCATTTTGAAATATTTTCAGATTTCACAGAACTTTTTGCTCAAATGATAATAAAAAATTTACAAAATCTTATAGGAATCAAAGCCAATTATATAACAAAAAATAATAAAATAAAAATATACATCAAATCATCTAAAGATATTTTAAATGTACTGGAATTAATTGGCGCTCACAATTCAGTAGAAAAAATATCAACTATCATCAAAGTTCGCGAATTAAAAAGCAATGTATCGCGAACATTTAATTTTATCTCAGCTAATGCCACAAAAACCGCTGAAAGCGCTTCAAAACAAATTGAGAATATAACTATAATTTTAAATAATATTGGATTGGATAATTTACCGGATGATTTAAAACAGATAGCTTTATATAGGCTCGAAAATGAGAGTGATAGTTTAAGCGAAATGGCAGAAAACTTAAATATATCAAAATCTACCCTGTATTATAAAATGAAAAAATTGGAAAAAATCGCAAACGATTTAAAAAGAGGTGAATTACCATGAAATGCCCTTATTGTGGCTTCGAAGAGACCAGAGTCTTAGATTCAAGAACAATTGCAGAAGGAACAGTAACCCGAAGAAGACGTGAATGTTTAAGATGTAATAGCAGATTCACAACTTATGAAAGATATGAAACTCACAAAATTTTTGTAATTAAAAAAAATGGACAAAGAGAAATTTTCGATAGACAAAAAATTTTAAACGGACTCATAAAAGCCTGTCATAAAAGAGCTATAAGTTATGAACAAATCGAAAATCTGGTAGCCGAAATAGAAGAAAAAATAAGAAAGATGGGAACATCCGAAATTGAAAGTGTTAAGATTGGAGACATGATTATGAATGAATTAAAAAAAATAGATCATGTTGCTTATGTTAGATTTGCTTCTGTATATAAAGAATTCGGAGATTTAGATCATTTTATAAAAATAATAAATGACTTAAGAAAAAAGAAAATTAAGGAGGTTTAAATATGGTTCCAGGTGAAAAAATACAATTAACCAGAGAAGGTTATGAAAGTTTAATAAAAGAAAAAGAGGCACTGAAAAATAAATTAATGACAGAAATAGCTGAAAGAATTAAGGAAGCAAGAGAATTAGGTGATTTGTCTGAAAACAGTGAATATGAAGAAGCAAAAAACGAACAGGGAAAAATCGATTCAAGAATTAAAGAAATAGACTATATTTTAGAAAACGCTGAAGTTATTGACGAATCAGCAAGCAACAACGAAGAAGTAAATTTAGGAAATACTGTTATAGTTAAAGACTTAAAGAAAAATGTTGAAGAAACTTATAAAATTGTTAATTCACAGGAAGCAGATATTTTCTCTGAACCTAAAAAAATTAGCTCCGAATCGCCACTAGGAAGAGCTTTATTAAAAAAGAGAATTGGTGATAGAATTAAATTCAAAACACCACTAAATAAAGAAAGAGAACTTGAAATTTTAGCTATATTAAAATATGGAGGTGCTTGATTTGAGCGATTTAAGAGAACAAAGATTAAAGTTAATTGAAGAGATACGAAAAGAAGGAAGAAATCCATATCCTTACAGATTTGAAAAGGATATGAAAGTTGAAGAAATTAAAGAGAAATATAATAATATTTCTGATGGTGAATTATTAGAAAATGAAGTATTTAAATTTGCAGGAAGAGTAATGTCCATAAGAAAACATGGAAAATCTGCATTTATTGTTTTAAAAGATGATACTGGAAGAATTCAAGCTTACATTAGAAAAGATAAAGTCCCAGAAGGAAAATTTGATGAATTTAAAAAATATATGGATATTGGTGATTGGGTTGGTATAGAAGGATTCCCTTTTAAAACCCACACAGGGGAATTAACATTATTAATCCTTGATTTTGAAATTCTTTCTAAAGCTTTAAGACCTTTACCAGAAAAATGGCACGGATTAAAGGACAAAGAAGTAAAATACAGACAAAGATATGTTGATATGATAGCCAACGATGAAAGCTTAAAAACATTTGTTACTCGATTTAAAGCTATAAGATATATAAGAGAATTCTTAAACTCGAAAGGATTTATTGAAGTAGAAACTCCTATCTTACACCCAATATTAGGTGGCGCAAATGCAAGACCTTTCATTACACATTTAAACGTTTACGATACCAATATGTATTTAAGAATTGCACCAGAATTATACTTAAAAAGATTAGTTGTTGGTGGTATGGAAAAAATATATGAAATTGGAAAAAATTTCAGAAATGAAGGTGTATCTTATAAACACAATCCAGAATTTTCAATGATGGAATTATATCAGGCATATGCGGATTATACTGATATGATGAAAATTACAGAAGATGTATTATCTTATGTTGTTGAAAAAATACATGGTACGACAAAGATAACCTATCAGGGTGTCGAAATTGATTTCAAACCACCTTTTAAAAGAGTAAAAATGAGAGATTTTATTAAAGAACATCTTGGAGTTGATATATTAGAAGATCCTGACGAAAAATTAGTTGAAGTTTTAGAAAAAAACGGTGTAGAGGTTATGGTTGAAGATAAAGGACATTATATTGATGAATTATGGTCTTTAGTAGAAGATAAAATTGTTCAACCAACATTTGTATTAGAACATCCTGTTGAAATTTCACCATTAGCAAAAAGGCATAGAGAAGACCCAAGAGTTACGGAGAGATTTGAATTAATTATATATGGAAGAGAATTGGCAAATGCTTTTAGTGAATTAAATGATCCTGTTGATCAATTACAAAGATTCAAAAAACAGGTGGAGCTAAAAGAAAAAGGTGATGAAGAAGCCCAAATGATGGATTTAGATTTTGTCAGAGCTTTAGAATACGGATTACCTCCAACAGGTGGATTGGGAATTGGCATTGATAGATTTGTAATGTTCCTTACAAATGCAGAGACTATTAGAGATGTTATTGCCTATCCAATTGTAAAACCTATGAAATTTGAAGACGAAGAAAAATTAATGGAATCTGATGAATAAAATTAACCTTTTTTAAATATTAAATTCATCTTTATGTATATAATATAGTAGGTGTATACTATATGAAATAATAATATAATAAAATACATAGGAGGATGATTAAAATGGCTAGAGTATGTGAAGTGTGTGGTAAAAGACCAACAGCGGGAAATAGTGTTGCTCACTCTAAAGTAACAACAAGAAGATGGTGGAAACCAAATATTCAAAAAGTTAAAGTTGTTTTAGAAGATGGAACTGTTAAAAGAATGAATGTATGTACAAGTTGTTTAAAAGCAGGAAAAGTTAAAAGAGCAATATAATCATACAATAAAAAGCGCCGTTCTGGCGCTTTTTATTTTGTAATTTATATATAAATTGAATAAAAACTTCATACATACGGTGTTCCTGCTGACTACGTCAGCTTATTTAATAATTATAAAAAACATAATTCAATAACACAGAAACCCGCGGATGCGTGTTTCTGTGTTATAATATAAAAAAAAGGCCTTGAGGTGGTATTTTGAAAATACTTGGTCCTGTTGTTACTTCAAAATCAATTGGAAAATCATATATACAGTTAAGAGACTTAATACCTTTAGCTAAGAAATATAATTATAATAGCATCGCAATATTAGAAGACCATCCAAAATCTTGGATAAGTTTCATATCCTTATGTAACAAATATAGAATAAAGCCAATTATTCTTTTTGAAAAAGAGAAGAAAATTTATATTCCTAAAAATTCTGATGAACTAAAAAATTTAATAAAATCTTATAATGGGATTGAGGTCAAACTTCCATATATTGAAAAGGATCATATATTAAAAAAACTTGTTTATCCAACAAAAAGATTTTCAGAATTATTAAATAATATAGATGGTGATTATATAAAAAAAGATTATGGCATTGAAAATTATGTTGATAAAAGATTATACAATTATATTTTAAAAACAGATTTTAATTATAATATTTCAAAATTTTATCTCGGAATTCCCAAAATTGGTGGTTTCAAAAAACTATATGAAACGATACTTCCACTAATAAGTAAATTACCTGACAATTATGTCGAACGCTTAAAAAATGAACTTGAAGTTATAAGAAAATTAAATGTATCTGATTATATTTTATCTGTAAAAAAATAACTGACACTGCAAAAAAAGTTGGAAGTCTTGTTGGACCTGGAAGAGGATCAGCTGTCGGCTCACTTATAGTTTATTTATTAGGAATAACTCTAATAGATCCTATAAAATATAATTTATACTTTGAAAGATTTTTAAATGTTTCCAGACAAGAACTTCCTGATATTGATATTGATGTAGAGTCAGAAAAAAGAGATTTAATAATAGAAGAACTATCAAAAGAATTTGAAATTGCTCAGGTTAGAACATATGTAAGAATGAAAAGTAAAAGCGTATTTAAAAAAATCAATGAAATACTAAATGTTGATTACTCAAAAAAATTCAAAAAGCCTATAAGAGCACCAGAAAATATGTACTTATATAAAAAAATTAAAGATTATTACACATTGGCTTTTTATTTAGAAGGTTTAGAAACAGCAGAATCTGTACACGCTGCAGGAATAATTTTATCCGATAAATTTTTAAAAGAAAACATTCCTCTTGATCTTTCAAGAAAAGTGCCTATCACTCTCTGGGAAATGGATGAATTAAAAGAAATCGGAATAGAAAAATTTGATCTATTGTCTCTTGACACACTTTCTCTATTAAAAAAATTTGATTTTAAATATTCAAAAAAACATTTTCAGAACTTAAATAATAAAAACGTTTATAATATAATATCTCAAGGTTTAACGGAAGGAATTTTTCAGCTTGAATCAAAATTAGCTAAAAAATTAGCTAAAAAATTAAGACCTAAAAACTTTGATGAACTCTATATTCTATTGGCTTTAAATAGGCCAGGTCCTCTGAATTCAGGAATGTTTGATGAATATTTAGAAGGTAACAGCAAAGATTACCTGAAAAAACTTTTACCAGAAACAAAAGGAGTTATTATATTTCAGGAACAGGTAATGTATTTAGCTCAAAGATTAGGTGGTTTAACTCCTCAGGAATCAGATAATTTTAGAAAAGCTATTGCTAAAAAAGATATTGAAAAAATTGAAAATTTAAAAACAAAGTTTATTTCTAATGCTTCTAAAATAATTGGTATTAATGAGGCTAAAAGATTATATTCTAAAATTGAAAATTTTGCTCAATATGCATTTAATAAATCTCATAGTGTTGCATATGCTCATCTAAGCTACTGGATTGCTGAAATAAAAAGTTTATATCCAGAAAATTTTTATCTTGAATATATTAAATATAAAGGTTTTTCTTTTGAACTTTTTAATGAAATAAAACTTATGAATATAAGCTTGAATCTTCCTTCTATAAACCACCCTATGGGATTAACCCAAAAAAAATATATAATTTTACCTCTGCGAATAATAAAAGGTGTAGGAGAATTTGCCGAAAAACGAATCTTTGAAGATATTCAAAAAAAAGGAAAATATACATCATTTGAAGATTTCATAAAAAGAGCAAAAGATATTGGAATAACCAGAAATATCATCGAACAAATGATTAAAGGTGGGACATTCGATATATTTGATAAAAATAGAAGGAAATTATTTAGAAAAATTTCGGAAATTGAAATGTATGCTAGTGAAAATTCTAAAAAAATATTATCCAATGTTTTTGGAGAAACTATTGCAAATGATGATAAAAAAATCATAACCTCAAGAGAAGATATAATTAAATTTGAAAAGGAAGTTTATGGTTTTTCTATTTCTTATACCTAAATATTTCAGAACAAAAAAGAAAGGTCACTATTGATTTTATAAAAAAAATATGATATAATCCAATTGAAATAAAACATTTAAGATGTTCGAGGGCTAAGCCCTCGAACTCTCTTTTATTTAAAATAAGGAGGTGTAAAATCAATGAATAATATTAAAGACCTGATAAAAGAAAAAGCTGATAAAATAGCTAAAAGTATGGATTTAGAAATTTTTGATATTTCTCTAAAAAAGATAAGGAAAAAGTTTAAATTAGAAATAATAATAGACAAATTAAATGGTTATGTAGGAATAGACGAATGTGAAAGCTTTTCCAGAGAAATTGAAGCTTATTTAGATGAAAAGGATCTTATAGAAACTTCATATGATTTAATAGTTAGTTCGCCTGGATTAGACAGACCTTTAAGATGTTTAAACGACTATATTCGCTTTAAAGGTAACCTTGCAAAAATTATATTAAGAGAAAGAATTGAAAATAGAACTGCTATAAAAGGTTATATTGAAGATATTGAAAAAGATATTATTTTTGTAAAGGAAAAAGATAGTGAAAAATTGATAAGAATACCCTATAATAAAATACTTAGAGCAAATCTAGAAATAGATTTATAGGAGGTGATAAAATGAACGTTGTTTTAATTGAGGCTTTAGAAGAATTAGAAAGAGAAAAGGATATTAAAAAAGAAGTATTGTTAGAAATTATTGAAAAAGCCATCGAAAAAGCTTATAAAAATAATTATGAAATGGAAAATGTGGAAGTTGTTGTTGATAAAAATCATGGTGAAATCAGCATATATCAAATATTAAAGGTTGTTGAAAAGGTAGAAAATGAAGGAGAAGAAATATCTTTTGAAGATGCCAAAAAAATTAATTCAAAAGTTCAAATAGGCGATTTAGTAAAGAAAAAAATTAACCCTAAAAAAGAATTCAAAAGAATAGCAGCTCAAACTGCAAAACAGGTAATTAAACAAAGCATAAGAGAAATAGAAAAAGAAAACTTATATCATAAATATTCGCCACTTGAAGGAAAAATTACAACTGCTGAAGTACTGTTGGTAACAAATGAATATGCTGATATAAGAATAGGTAAATTAGAAACAAAATTACCTAAAAAAGAATGGATTCCTAATGAATCATTATATTCTGGAGACATTATAAAAGTTTATATAAAAAGCATTCAAAAAACTACAAAAGGTCCTAAAATTTTAGTGACAAGAAGTGCTCCAGAATTTGTTGAAGAGCTATTTAAAATGAATATACCTGAAATTGAAGATGGTATTGTAAAAATTAAAAAAGTTTATAGAGAACCAGGAGTGCGAAGTAAAATAGCTGTATACTCTGAAGATCCAAAAATAGATCCAGTTGGAGCATGTATTGGAGAAAATGGGGTTAGAATCAGTCAAATATTAGAAGATCTAAAAAACTTAGAAAAAATAGACGTTATTAAATGGTCTGATAATATTGAAGAATTAATAAAAAATGCACTTGCTCCTGCCCAGGTATTAAATATAAAATTAGATAAGAAAAATAAAATGGCTGTGGTTCATGTACCAGAAAATCAACTCTCACTGGCAATAGGTAAAGGTGGTCAAAATGCAAGGGCTGCTGCTAAAATTACCGGTTGGAAAATAGATATACACACTGTTTGAATTAATTAAAAAGGAACACAATTTTAATAATACTTAAATCAAAAAGTCTTCTTTTTGCTGTAAAATTGAATCGAACTAAAAAATGAGGAGGCGGATTTAACACTATGTCCCAACAGGTTTTGAAAAAAGTTCTCAGAGATAAAAAACAAAGAATGACAGCACAAAGAGAGTTGATTTTAAAAATATTTATGGAATCAAAAGGAAGATTAATGAGTTTAGATGATGTTTATATGAATATTAGAAAAAGAAAAAACCATAAAACAAGTAAAATGACTGTTAAAAGGGGCATTGATCTTTTAGAAGAATTAGGAATTATAAGAAAAGTCAACTTTGAAGATGGAACACCCAGATATGAACTAATAGAAGAATTAGAAAATGAACCAAAAGTATTATTTATATGCGAAAATTGTGGAAAAGCTATAAAACTTGAACTAGATAAAGAAAAATTAAAAGTATATTGCCTTATGAAAATATTGAAATTAAGGATTTTGATTTGAAGATATATGGAATGTGTTCAGAATGCAAATAATACTGCACTTAATGTGCAGTATTATTTTTCTCTGGTGACTACGTCACCAGGTCTAAAATTCAATAAAAACAAATCATTTAAAATAGCTGGTGACTACGTCACCAGCTATTTTAAAAATTTATTTATTTCATTTTTTAAAGTTCCAATTCCTTCACCAGTTTTTGAAGATACTGGAAAATATAAATATTCACCATATTTCCTGCCTTTGACAGCAATTTGGCGATTTTAAGTGAAATGGAACGGTAGAATGCGGGTTTGAGGCGTGTATTTTTCAGGAAGTCGAAAAATTGTGTGGCTAACTTTTGTTACAGAGAATTAACTATAATTAGTAATATATTAGTCCTTTTGGTGGTATAATATATATGACAACCACTGAAAGGAGATGTTTTAAAATGTATCCTAAAATATCAAAAGTGAAAGGAAAAAGATATTTAAGGATAATGGAAAGCAAAAGAGAAAATGGAAAAGTGAAACAGCATACAGTAATAAATTTTGGAAATATAGATAAGTATAGTAAAAAAGATATAACAAAACTTGTAGATAGTCTTTTTAAAATATTTGAAATAGATGAATATGAAAAAATAGAAGATGATTTAATGGAAGAAATAGCAAGAAGAAATTACGGAGCCAAAGTAATAGTAAATAAGATATTTGAAAGATATGAGATGAAAAGATATTTTGAAAGACTGGATAAAGAAATAAAATACAATGCAGAAGAAATGTTAAAAATAATGGTGATGAATAGAATAGTAGAACCGAAGAGTAAATTGGGAATATTTAATAATTTAGAGTATTTTGGATATAACAAAGTGGAAGTTAAAAAAGAAAAAGACCTGGAAGAAAAAGATGTAATGTTGCACTGGTTATACAGAACATTGGATATATTAGCAGATAATAAAGAGTCGATAGAAAAACATATGTATAATCAAAGGATAAGTTTGTTTAATACAACGGTAGATTTAGTATTTTACGATGTAACAACATTAGCGTTTGAAACACAACAAACAAATGAAATATTACAAATGGGATATTCAAAGGATAAGAAATTTAATGAGTCGCAAGTAGTATTAGGGATGTCAATAGATCAGGATAGAATGCCAGTTAGTTTTGATATATATGCAGGAAATACATTTGAAGGGCATACATTTAAAGATTCAATAGAAAAAATGAAAAAAGAATATCAATTAGGAAAAGTAATAGTAGTAGCAGATAGAGGAATGATGAGTAAAAAAATATAGAAGTAGTAGAAAATTCTAATTATGAATTCATAGTAGGAAAATCAATAAAACAGTTAAAAAAGTAAATATATTTGAAGGAGAATTCATAGAAATAGCAAAAGGAATAAAATATAGAGAAGTAGAATATGAAAATAAAAGATTACTCATAATATATTCAGAAGAAAGAGCCAAAAAAGACAGAGCAGATAGACTACGATTAATAGAAAAAGCGAAAAAAATGTTAGAAGAAGGAAATATAGATTCAAAAAGTAAAAGAGGAGCGAAAAAATATTTAAAAGAACAGAACAAACAAAATTATATATTGGACATAGAAAAAATAGAAAATGATGAAAAATACGATGGATACTATGGAATAATAACAAACACAAAACTATCTCCAAAAGAAATATTAGAACAATATCATACATTATGGAAAGTAGAAGAAACATTCAGAACATTAAAAAATTATCTTGAAACAAGACCGGTATTTCATTGGACACCGAAAAGAATAAAAGGACATATTGTAATGAGTTTCATATCATAATTCAAAGAACATTAGAATTAGAACTGGAAAAAAATAATATTGAATACTCTCATGAAAAAATAAGAGAAGCTATAAAAAAAATGGAATACTCTGAAATAAGATTAAAAGACAAATTATTTGCATTAAGAGCCAATTTAAACGATTTTCAAAAAGCCATATTAAAAACATTAAAAATAGAAAAACCGAAAAAAATGATGGAATTAGATGAATTTAAAAAAATAATCTCCTAAAACACGCATGAAAAGCCAAAAAGGAGGAGGTGTGTGGCTAATTTCTCTTTTTATAAAAGTTAACAATAGCTATTTTTTTGAATAATTCTACTTTTTAGAATTTTGTTGATAATAATAGTGTCAAACTCAGGTGGTGACTACGTCACCAGGTCTAAAATTCAATAAAAACAAATCATTTAAAATAGCTGGTGACTACGTCACCAGCTATTTTAAAAATTTATTTATTTCATTTTTTAAAGTTCCAATTCCTTCACCATTTTTTGAAGATACTGGAAAATATAAATATTCACCATATTTTGCCAATTCTGTTCTTATTAAATTTAGTTTTTTCTGTCTTTCAGATTTTTTTACCTTATCCAACTTAGTAAGAACTATCATAAACGGTATCTCTAACTCTTTTAGCCATTGGATCATTTCAATATCCTTTTTTTGCGGCTCATGTCTGTGGTCTATTAATAAAAATACCATTTGTAATGAATATCTATTAATAAAATAATCTTCTAATAATTCTGCCCATTTTTTCTTTTCTTCTTTTGAAACACTCGCAAAACCATATCCAGGCAAATCTACAAGATATCCTTTATTATCAACATTATAAAAATTTATAGATCTTGTTTTTCCGGGTTAGAACTAATTTTTGCTATTTTAATTCCAAATAATTTATTCAACAAACTTGATTTTCCTACATTTGAACGGCCAGCAAAAGCTATTTCAGCATTCAAAGGTGGCGGATACTTACCTTTTACATATACAGTTTTTACCAATTCCACTTTTCTAAACATACTTATTCCTCCAATAATGCTATTTTAAGTACTTCTTTTATATTGCTTACCTTATGAACCTTGATTTTCTTCAATATTTCTTCTGGTATTTTTTCTAAATCCTTTTCGTTTTCTTTAGGTATAATGACCTCTTTTATTCCGCTTCTATATGCGGACAACAATTTTTCTTTAATTCCACCTACTGGAAGGACCTTTCCCATTAATGTTATTTCACCGGTCATTGCTATCTCATTATTTATCGGTTTTTTCAATAGAGACGAGATTATAGATGTTGTCAAAGTTACTCCAGCGGATGGTCCATCTTTAGGAACTGCTCCTTCAGGAACATGAATATGAAAATTACAATTATCAAATTTTTCAAGAAGTGTATTATCTATCTTTTCTATTAATGATTTAGATAATGTCAAAGCTATTTGAGCTGATTCTTTCATTACATCTCCCAATTTACCGGTAATTATTATTTTACCTTTTCCAGAAGTTATAAGTGTTTCTACTTGTAATATTTCACCACCATATGCAGTCCAGGCCATTCCAGTTGCAACACCAATTTCAGGCTTTTCTAACTTATCGGATTTAAAATATGGCGGTGTACCTAAAAACTCTTTTATATTAGAACTTTTCACTACTATCTTATCTTCACCTTCTGCAATTTTTAAAGCTATTTTCCTCATTAATTTTGCTAAAACTCGTTCTAATGACCTTACTCCGCTTCCCTGGTGTATTCTGATATTATTTTTTGCAATGCTGCTTTATTTATTTTCATATGCGATTTTTTAAACCATGTTCTTCCAATAACTTTGGAATTATATAATCTTTAGCTATATAATATTTTTCTGCATCTGTATATCCGGGAATATGTATAACTTCCATTCTATCCCTTAATGCAGATGGAATAGTATGCAATACATTAGCAGTAGTAATAAATATAACTTCAGATAAATCGAAAGGTACCTCTAAATAATGGTCTATAAAACTATTATTTTGTTCAGGATCTAGAACTTCCAACAAAGCTGCAGCTGGATCTCCCTGATAAGATACTCCCATTTTATCTATCTCGTCCAGAACAATAACAGGATTTTTCACATCTAATTTTTTAATTAACTGTATAATTCTTCCTGGCATTGCACCTACATATGTTCTTCTGTGTCCTCTTATTTCTGCTTCATCTCTCATCCCTCCGAGAGATATTCTGCCAAATTTTCTCCCTAAAGCTTCTGCTACAGATTTCCCAAGAGATGTTTTTCCAACACCAGGTGCCCCAACAAAACAAAGTATTGGTGACTTTGGTTTATCTGATAACTTTCTAACTGCTAAAAATTCTAAAATCCTTTCTTTAGGTTCTTTTAAACCATAATGGTTTTTATCCAATAATTTCTCTGCATCCTTAATATTTAATCTATCCATTGTTTTTTTATTCCATGGAAGATTTATAATCCAATCTATATACGTTCTAATAACATTAGCTTCAGGAGAATATGGTGACATTTTTTCCAGACGTGTCAATTCATGTTTGGCCTTTTCTTTTACATAATCCGGTAAATCCTTGCTTTCTATTTTCTCTTTTATCTCTTTCATTTCTTCATCGCTTTCACCAGAAAGTTCTTCCTGAATCGCTTTTAGCTTTTCTCTTAAATAAAACTCTTTTTGCCCTTTTTCTATTTTTTCTCTAACTTTAGATTCCAAAACTTCTTCTATTTCTAGTAATTCTATTTCCCTCATCAAAAGTTCTAACTCCAGTTCTAACCTTTTTTTAGGATGTAATTTTTCTAATAATTCTTGTTTTTCATTTAACTCCAAAGGTAAAACTGAAGCTATTAAATCACTTATCACTTCTGGATCATTTGTATCTTCCAAAACCATTATGGCTTCCTGAGGAAATTTTTTAGTTAACCCTATATACTTTTCAAATAACGTTTTTACTTTTCTCACTAAAGCTTCCAATGTTTTTGTCGTTTTATATTTCCTCTCCAAAGGTAAAATTTTAAATTTAAACATATCTTTTTCTTCTATAACCTTTTTTATTTCCGCTCTTTTTAATCCTTCAACAAGAATCTTATATTCACCATCTGGCAATTTAGCTATTTGCACAACCCTTCCAACAGTACCTATTTTAAACAAGTCTTCTATTGTAGGATCTTCAAGTTCTATTTCTTTTTGAGAAACAAAAAATAATAAATTATTATATTTCTCAAGAGATTCTTCCAAAGCTTTAATAGACTTTTTTCTCCCAATCAACATAGGTAAAATTGAATTTGGAAAAATTACCAATTTTGCTCTTGTTGCAATAGCCGGTAACTCTTCTGGAATACTCTCTTTAAAAGATTGGTCTATAAATTTATCTATTGCACTTTTTTTATCCTCCATATGCTCAACCTCCATTTTTATTCTAAATTTAACATATATATTAATAAATTAAGACGGAAATATGGTAGAATATACAATTGAAGTAGTCTTTTTAATATGAAATATAAATATAAGCCGATTTATATTTTAACACATATAATTGTAATTTATTAGGTATTTATGGTAAAAATAAAGAAAAAATAAATAGAAGTGATTATTAAAAGGTGGGAATGGCGTGACTCAAATGATTGAACTGTTTGGACTGAAACTATTATCAGGGAAAAAAGAAGAAATGTGGAATTTCATAAAAAGAAAAATCAACTCAGACGAAAAAACCTGGGTTGTTACACTTAATGCTTTAATGTTCCTGGAATATTTTAAAAATAACGAATATAAGTATGAATTACAAAATTCAACAATTTCAATACCAGATGGAATTGGTGTTGTTAAATATCTGGAAAAATGGGGATATACTACCGAAAGATGTCCAGGAATTGATACCATGCTCAAAATATGCGAATGGCAAGAACACAAAATATTTTTATTAGGTTCAAAACCTGGAATTTCAGAAAAAGCTAAAGAACATTTAGAAAAAAAATTCCCGAAAATAAATATAGTAGGAACTCATCATGGATATTTCGAAAATCCAGATAAAATTATAGGAAAAATAAATAGTAGTGGTGCTGAAATACTTTTTGTAGGCATGGGAGTTCCAAAACAGGAAGAATTTATTTATAAAAATATGCACAAACTAAATGTAAAGATGGCTATGGGAGTTGGTGGAAGTATAGATGTAATTTCCGGTAAAATTCCGAGAGCACCTAAGGTATTTCAAATATTTGGACTTGAATGGTTATACCGAATGTTAAGAGAACCAAAGAGATTTAAAAAACTACCTGATTTAATGAATTTTTATTTTAAAATCTATCGTTCTAAAGAAATGCCAATAAATCTGGAAGTTATAAACCTTTAAACATTCCGCTTCGCGGAAGGTTTAAAGGTTTTTATTATTAAAATAATTATTCCTAAAACCCTTCACGAAGTGAAGTGTTTTACTTCACGGAAAGTTTATGGATTTATTTTTATTTTTATTATTAATATTATATTATTTTCCTAAAATACTTCGCGAAGCGAAGAGATTTTTTGTTTTACGGAAGGTTTGAGATTTTTTATTATTAAAATAATAATCCTAAAACTTTTGCTTCGCAAAAAGTTTTCGCTTCGCGGAAGGTTTAAAGGTTTATTTTTATTATTAATATTATATTATTTTCCTAAAACACTTCGCGAAGCGAAGCGTTTTGGTTTGGAGGGATAAAATGAATATTCATCATATTGTAGAATTAACTGTAAGCTATATATCTGATATATCTTATATTATGGCCATTATTGTAATTTTTTTTGGTATGCTAAAAGGTTTTTCTATTTTTTTAAAAGATATATTGTTAAGTAAAAAATCTGAGGAAGCTACATGGGAAAGCAGATTAGAATTAGGGCATTCATTTTCTTTGGGATTAGGATTTTTAATAGGTTCCAGCATTTTAAAAACAACTGTAGCTCCAACCTGGAATGACATTGGACAACTGGCTACAATAATCGCAATAAGAACAACATTGAATTATTTTTTAACCAGAGAAATAAAAGAACATAAAAAGGATGTTTCAAATGGTTCGAAATAATATAATATGGATGAAAGAATTTTTAAAAGAATCAAACAAAAATATAATAAAAAATATTAAAAATAATAAAATCCCATTTATCGATAAGAAACAATTAAGTTTATATCTTGATAGTCTTAAAGAAAAGAATATTAAGGTAATTACTTACTTTGATGATGAATATCCTGAAAAATTAAAAAGAATATATAATCCTCCTGTACTTCTATATATTAAAGGTAATATTGAACTATTAAAGAAAAGAGCAATAGGTATTGTCGGCTCAAGGAAATGTACTTCTTATGGTAAAAACATAACCCTTTCATTTTCAGAAATCTTATCTAAAGAATATGTTATTATAAGTGGAATGGCATATGGTATTGATTCCTATGCACATAAAGGAGCAATAAACAATGGAACAATTGCTGTGTTAGGAAGTGGAATTGACATACCCTATCCTGTTTCTAATACCAATCTTTACTATGAGATATTAAAACATAATGGGTGCATTATTTCAGAATATGCTCCGGGTACTCCCGCTCAACCTTTTAGATTCCCAGAAAGAAATAGAATTATAGTTGGGTTAAGTGAATCAATTATTGTGATGGAAGCAGCAAAAAAAAGCGGTTCTTTAATAACTGCAAGATTAGCAGCAGAATCTGGAATTGATGTTTACGCTGTCCCTGGAGATATAAATAAAAAAAGTTCAGAAGGAACAAATAATTTAATATATAACGGTGCTACTCCTATTATTTCTGAAAAACATTTAAAAGATTTGTTCAATATAAAACAAGATAAAAATATTAAATTAAAAAGTTCTATTGATATAAAAATAGTTTCTGCAATAACAAACGGATACGATTCATTTGAAAAAATTATATATTATACAAATGAAAGTCCTTCCATTATATTACAACGTCTGACAATTTTAATAATGGAAAATTTAATTGTAGAAAATAATGGCACTTATTATTATAAAGGGGATGATGATTATGAAAAAGATATTATATTTTATTATTTTTTTATTGATATTTACACTACTTTCCTGTTCTTCGCAAAACAAGCAGGAACCTTATGAATATTTTTCTTCTCAAGAAAACAACTATACTGAAATTATTACTGAAGGAAAAGGAACAACATTAGAAGATGCTGAAAGCAATGCTCGAGTTCAAGCATTACAAAATATTGTAGGAATGCGGGTATATAATCAAACAACTGTAAAAAATTTCAAGTTAGTTGATAAAACCATCTTAACTAAAACCTATGGTTTTATAAAAGGTTCTCAAATAATCGAGCAGCATTATGATAATGGTATATACATTGTAAAGGTAAAATATAAGGTATCAAAAGGTATAGGTGATGATGATTTCTTTTATATTTTACAACAAATGAAAAAACCCAAAATAGGTGTTTCTATTTCATTAATTTCAAGTTATAATTTATCAGGAGACAAAATAGCTGAAGTTTCTATTGAATCAGAATTAAGCAAATATGGTTTTAACTTATTCGATTCAAAAAGAATAACAGAAATATCGGATAAAACACAACTGGCAAACAAAGGACTGGATATTTTAATTACAGGTAATGCTTATGCAGAATACTCAGGTGAATACTATGGATTAAGTACCGCCAGATGTAAAATAGATTTAAAAGCTTATTGGACATCTACCGGAAAACTGATTGCAAGTGTAACTTCGGAGGCAGGAGGATCTGATGTTACAAAACTAAACGCTATTAAAACTGCAATAAAAAAGACTTCAGAAATTGCCGGAGAAAAGCTCGCTAAAGAAATTTTGAAAACATGGATGGATTATCTGGCAAATGGCCTTCCAATTCAAATTGTCGTATTAGACTTATCCAGCATTGAATATCAAAATATTGCAAATAGAATTAAAAGTATATTTAAAGTTTTTTCATATAATTATTCTAATGGAAAAGCTGTTTTCGAAATCGAATCAAATAAGTTCACTGATGAAATATATAATTTATACTTTAAAGACTATAAACTTATTACCCAAAATATAACTTATTTGGTTATAAAATGATTCTTTTTATTCTTAATCATAAATAAATACTATTAATCATATTTAATTATTCTTAAAAACCAAAAAAAGATAGAAAAAAAAATTTTTTTGTGTTATAATTTTCTTGTAACAGTTTTTTTATAAATATAGTTAAGGGAGGGTAAAAAGATGAAAAAAGTTGCAGTATTAGTATTATTGGTATTACTTACTTTCACATCTATCTTCGCTGTTTCAAACAAGATAGTTGTATGGTGTTCAGAAAAACAAGTAGACTTTATGAAAACTTTTGGCGAAAAGTTTACAAGAGATACTGGTATTTTAGTAGAAGTACAACAGGTAAATTTTGGTGATATCAAATCAAAATTCTTGACAGCAGCACAAGCAGGTGAAGGTCCAGACATTATCGTCGGTGCTCATGACTGGGTTGGAGAATTAGTAGAAAATGGATTAATCGATTCAATTCCATTTTCAGCTATTGAAACAGACAAATTCGCAAAATCAGGTTTAGACGCATTTACAGTAAATGGTAAATTATATGGTGTTCCATATGCTATTGAAGCTGTAGCATTATTATATAACAAAGATTATGTTGAAGAAGCACCAAAAACAATTGAAGAATTGAAAAAAGTTGCAGCAGAATATACAACAGACGAAACATTAGGATTTGTATATGATGCAGGAAACTTCTATTTCTCATATGGATTTATAGCGGGAAATGGTGGTTATGTATTTAAATGGACAAAAGAAAATGGTTATGACGTAAATAACATCGGTTTAGCTAATGAAGGCGCAATTAAAGGTGCTGAATTAATTAAATCATTCTTTGATGAAGGTTTAATTCCACAAGGTGCAAATTACGGAACAATGGATTCAATGTTTAAAGATGGTTTAGCAGCTATGATTATCAATGGTCCTTGGGCGGTAAAAGATTATATTAACGCTGGTATTGATTTTGGTGTATTACCATTAACAGAATTAGACTTAGGAAATGGTCATTACGGAAAACCATTCGTTGGTGTACAGGGTTTAATGGTAAATGCAAGAAGTGAAAATAAAGCATTAGCAAAAGAATTTATAATCAATTACTTAGCAACAAAAGATGGAATTTACCAATTCTATTTAGCAGATCCAAGATTACCAGCAAGAACAGATGTAGCAAAAATAATCGAAGAAAAAGGTGGACCAGTACCAAAAGAAATCGTAGACGCATTTGTAAAAAGCGCAGCAGGTGGAGAACCAATGCCAAATGTGCCAGAAATGGGAGCAGTATGGGGACCAATGGGTGACGCATTATCACAAATCATCAATGGTCAATTAGAACCTGCACAAGCATTAAAAGAAGCTGTTGAAAAAATCAAATCATCAATTTCAAAATAATTAATTAATAAATAAATGACGACTCTTAATGAGTCGTCATTTATTTATTATCAATCCATCATAAGCTGTTATTATATTCTCTTTAAGATATATTCCTTCAAGTACAGAATGCACTGGATTATGCAAATGAGAAAAATGAGTTACAATAATTTTAGATGTTTCATTTATTATTCCTTGATTTAATAAAACTTCTTTTGTTTCTAATATTTCATCATATCCCATGTGGAATTCATATTTTTTATTAAATCCCATAGTAGCATCTAAAATCACAATATCTAAATGGTGTATATTATTTTTTATAAATTCCAAACTTTCAGGTAATAGTTTTCCAGAATCAACTGCATAAAGAACTTTTATTCCATTTTTTTCAATTACATAATTTAAAGGGGTTTCATTATATGATGATGTATGCTTTGCTTTTAGTGTATAAATAATATATCCATTTAAATGCAAGGTTCTAAAAGGTTCTACAGACATTAAACTAATCTTTGGAAGATCCACATTTTCTTTCAAAACACTACCCAGTTTATCTGGAACTATCAAATCAACATGAAACAACTCATTAAAAGATCCTGAAAAAATAGGATTCCTGTATTCGAAATTTTTAAAAAATAAATGGTCAGAATGCCCATGAGTAATTAAAATATGTTTTACTTTAGAAAGGTCTTTAGCAAACCTATTTGCAGAAGCTACAATGTCTGGACCAAAATCAATTAATATTTCTTCATCAATCAATAAACTTGATCTTAAACGAATACTTTTTTTACCTTCTTCTCTTGCTTTTTGACAATTTTCACATGAACAAAAAGGATTTGGATAACCTTCAGATGCAGCTGTCCCTAAAAATAAAATTTCCATAGTTTCTCCCCTCAAACATTGATTTTTTCTAATTATACCATATTTCTATCCCTTATTAAAAATATGGTAAAATAATAATAGTAATATTATTTTTTGTTTTAGGAGGTAAAAATATGAAACTTGGTGTTTTAAGTGACACGCATGGCTCTTTATTTTATTTTGAAAAAGCTCTTAAATATTTAAAAGATGTAGACAGGATTATTCATTTAGGAGATTACTTATATCATGGCCTCGAAATCCTCTTCCAGAAGGATATAATCCTATGGAATTATCCAATTTATTGAATAATTTTAAAAAAAGGACTTTTATAACAGGAAATTGCGATTCGCCCATAGACTTAAAATTGCTTAATATACCAGAACCTACACCTTATGTTGTAGAAAATTACGGTTCATATAATTTCTTCTTCACACATGGTTGGGATCCTAATCTAGAGGATTCTATTTCTTTAGCAAAAAAATATAAATGTCAATATTTAATTCACGGTCATACTCATATTTCCAAATATGAAAAACACGATGATTTGATTATAATAAATCCAGGAAGTGTCTCTATACCAAAAGAAAATACTCCACATAGTATTTTAATAATCGATATGCTCAAAAACAATATTGATTTTAAATTTATAAACATCATAAACGGAAAAATTTATAACCATATATATTATTAATATATATTTTATTATTTTGTAAAAAGTGATATAATAAGTTTGCACTATAAAAAACAGGGGTGTAAAAATGAAAAAAGTGCTGATTCTATTTAGTATTTTAATTCTTGGTTTATTAGTTTTTGCAGAACAGATGAACTTAGTTATCCTTCACACGAGTGATTTACATGGTAATATTTTTCCTGTAAATTATGCAACAAATAAGCCTTATTATGTTGGTTTGGGTAGAGTTGCTACTTTCTATAACATGGAAAAAGAGAAAAATCCAAATGTTCTTTTAATTGACACAGGAGACTTGATACAGGGGACTCCACTCGAATATTACCATGCAAGGATAGACAATAAACCTATAGATCCTATGGTTAAAGTTATGAATCACCTGGGATATATCGCATCTATTATAGGTAATCACGAATTTAATTATGGAAAAAAAGTATTAAACAAAGCTATTTCAGAAGCTAATTTCCCATTTTTAAGCGCAAATATTGTAGATAGAGATACTGGAAAACCTGTATTTAAACCTTATCTAGTTTTCAATTATAAAGGTGTTAAAATTGGAATTTTAGGATTAACAACAAAGTATATACCACATTGGGAAGATCCAAAAAATATTAGAAATTTAGACTTTTATGATCCAGTAGCTGTAGCAAAAAAATACGTAAAAATCTTAAGAGATCGGGAAAATGTTGATGTTTTAATTGTAGGTTATCATGGAGGTTTTGAAAGAGATTTAAAAACCGGAAAACCAACAGAAGAGTTAACAGGAGAAAATGAAGGATATCAGTTATTAACGGAAGTTCCTGGTATCGATGTATTATTAACAGGGCATCAACACAGAGCAATTTCAGGCGTCTACAATAATGTTGCTGTATCCATGCCAAAAAATTGGGGAAAAATGGTTGGCAGAATTGAATTAACTCTTGATAATTCCGATGGTAAATGGAAAGTAATTGCTAAAAAATCAGAATTATTAGATTCAAAAACAGTAGAGTCAGATAAAGAAGTTTTATCTCTCGTTCAGGATTATGAAGATAAGGTTCAAAAATGGTTAGATCAACCGGTTGGAACTGCTAAAGGCGATTTCTATGTATATGATCCATTAAAGGTTAGATTAGCAGATCACCCTTTGATTGAATTTGTAAATACAGTTCAACAAACATATTCTGGTGTAAAAATTTCTTCAACTGCATTATTTAACAATGACATAAAAGGCTGGAAATCAGGTCCAGTTACATTAAGAGATATTAACGGCGTATATATTTATCCAAATACATTAAAAGTATTAAGAGTTACAGGAAAAGATATAAAAGATGCTATAGAAAAAAGTGCAGATTACTTTGTATATAAAAATGGTAAAGTAGATGTAAATAAAACATGGGTAGATCCAAAACCACAACATTATAATTATGATATGTGGGAAGGTATTAATTATATTATTGACGTTGAAAAACCGGTTGGAAAAAGAGTTGTTTGGTTAGAATACGAAGGAAAACCTGTTGAAATGGATAAAGAATATAATATCGTCTTAAATAATTATAGAGCAGGTGGCGGTGGAGGATACTCAATGTTTGCTGGAAAACCTGTTGTAAAAGAGGTTATGATGGAAGTTTCTGAATTAATGGCTGATTATATTATGGACCATAAAGTCATAGAAGCAAAAGTTGATCATAATTGGTATGTTGCAACAGACGTTATGTATAACGTAAAATCAGGAGATACATTATTTAAATTAGGTAGAATGTATAATGTAAATCCTTATGCTATTGCAAAATGGAATAAAATTAAAAATCCTGATTTAATCTTCGTTGGTCAAAAGTTGATAATCTATAAACCTATAATCTCTGATAATTAAAAAATCAAAATCCCCTTTTCAGGGGATTTTAGATTGTTGGCAAAATAAAATAAGAAAAAATAATATGAACTAATACTTGAAAACTCTTGGAGCATTTGCTTCGCAAAATTTTAAATATTATAAACTAAAATAATTGCTTTATTTCAAACCTATATTAATTTTTATATTTTTTAAATATAAAAACCTTTATCTATTAATGCTATGCATTAATAATATGTTCATGAGTATTTTTAAAGGTTTAAAATTTCTGTATGAGTGAATATTGTTTTTGAAAACAATTTGTATTTAAATATAGAGTTTGGCAATAATCTAAAGTATCTTTCGGCACATTAAAGTGAGGGTTTTTACTTTTAGAATTAAATCCAATTACTATTTAATTGTTTCCTTTAATATATTTTTGAATATCTTGTTTCAAAGTAGTATTAGAGTTTTCTATTTTCTCAAACAATCTATTTACACTATTTATATCAATGTTTTCACCTTTTCTGGCCTTCTTTAAGTAAAATTCAATTTGCATATAATTATCCGTTATATCTTTTATAATTTTGTTTTCTGATAATGAAACATTTTCTCCGCCTATAAGACCAAAAATTGAAATTATCTGAAAAACTAATACAATAGATATTATTGATAATATTATAGCTAAATTCACTTTTATAATTTTACTTATTAAATTCATCTAATCCCCTCTCATTTAATAAAAGCTTGATCATATACATTTAATGTTCTCGTCACAAGCGTAACTCCTATTGGATGCACTCCTAAATAAAATTTAAAAACGACATTTCCAGAAGCCCATGCGTAATTATATCCAATCCCCCATAATCTTTGCCAATGGATACAATCTCCCATCCAGGCCTATATGTTCTAGGCATTATATTTACATTTATACCGTAACTTTTTTATTATCATTATAAAAATATTGACCAGTTAAAACCACTTCCAATACCGTTTGATTCCATCTATTTTTATATTTTGCAATATCAAAAAGATAATTATAATGGGTATTTTGAAATAATTTTAATGCATTTGAAGATTTTTCATATAATTTTAAACTTTTACTATGAACTAATTTTAAAGATTCAATCTCATTAATAATTTTTTTTAATTCAACAAAATTTTTTACCCAATAAATTTTTACATTATTTGGAATATTATTTTCAGGGATAAATTTTATAATTTTATTATCAATCTTAATTTCACTTATTTTATCTAAATTAAAATAAGCATTATTTGAAAAAACTGTTAAACTTATAAAAACTAACAAAAATACTATAAAAATATATTTATTCATAAAATCCCTCCTAATTTTTAGATTTTTATTCTGGCGCCAGAAGTTAATTATTTTTAATTATAAAGCTCCATACAAAATTATTTAGAAAATGATAAAGCATAGGTGAATATATTATTTTAGATTTTTTTTATAAGTAATACTCAATAACTGCAAAAATAAAGACAGATAAATTTCCATCTAATATTATATGTTGTTGATGAACTATAGCAAAAATAAATACTGAAATAAAACAAATTATTCTGCTATTTTGGAATAAAATTTCCATAAAATTCCCCTTTTAAATTTTCAATTTTAATTATATCAAAAAAAAGAAATAATCAATAATAATTGAAAAAAATTTACGTTATATTTTCAATTTTTAAATTTATGATTAATATATCAGATGATCAAAAAATAATATAAAATAATCACAAGATTTTGAAAAAGGAAAAATAGTAATACTCTTTCTGATATTAAAAATAACATTAGGAATGAAGTTTATTTTAATTATTTTAAACAAAGTATAAAATAGAAAATCCCTCCTCGTAGTTCAGTGTATTTTTTATTAATTACACTGTCTACTCTGGAGGTATCATATCAGTTTCCAGGGGATTTTCTATATTTCGAAAATTTCTATATTTTTATTCCCATTTTCATCATATATTTCAAATTTAATTCTTTTTATAGTACTTACAAAATCTTCAGACTCATCCTTTTCTAATTCATAATTATACCCATTTTCTGTTTTTTTCACAGAAATTTTTATTTTTATATACTTTCCATTATTAAATTCATATGTTTCTCCATCATCATCAAAATATGTAAATTCCGCATTATCAGTAACAAAACCAATTACCGTCAATTCCTTGATTGGTTTTTCATCTACATAATTTATTTCCTCTTCATTTAATATAATTAAAGAATTTTCTCTTACAAATACTGGAATTTCATTTAATTCTGTTTTTATATAATAATCTCCTGGTTCATATATTCTAATATTCCTTTCTTTAAAATCTGATACATTCCAATATAACCATCTTACCTCTGGTAAATGAACAAATCTACCTCTGGCATTAGGTTTTATCACAGGAGTTGCCATTATTGAATCACCAACCATAAATTGGCCTTCAATTTCTTTAGAAATTTCATCTTTAAAATATAAAAACAATGGCGCAATAAATGGTTTTAATTGATTTATAGAATTAAAAAATTCTGAATAAAGATAAGGAATTAATGCATATCTTAATTTTATAGTATCTTTTAATATTTCCTTTGTTTTTTTATCAAATGCCCACGGTTCCTGATTTCTCGTTCCTAATGCTGAATGATTTCTATATAATGGAGAAAAGACTCCCAATTGCATCCATCTGATAACTAATTCAGGAGAAGCATTAGAACCAAATCCTCCTATATCTGCACCAGTATAAAAGAATCCTGCCATATTTAACGAAAGAAGCATTCTAATATTTACTAACATATGTTCCCACCATGACATGTTATCTCCCATCCAAATAGTAGCTATTCTATGATGCCCGGCATAACTACTTCTGGATAATAATAAATATCTTTTATCTGGAATTATCCTTTCAAACCCTTCTACAGTAGCTTTTGTCATATAATATCCATATAAATTATGCAACTCATCATTTGTATATCTTCCCTGTGGAGTATTATGATAAAAACTCTGGTAATATTCCCTTTTATTAGATAAATTTATAGCTTCGTCTTTAATCATGAAAAATTCTAAACCCACTTCTTTTTCCTTTAAATCATCAATTTTTCTCAAATATTCTTTTAATGTCTTTGGTACAAAGAAAATAGAAGGTTCATTCATATCATTCCAAAAACCGGTAATACCTAAATCAGTAAATAATTTATATTTTTCACCCCACCATTTTCTTACCTCTGGATTTAAAAAATCTGGAAAATGTGTATATCCAGGCCACACCGTAGCAATAAAATCTTCTCCATTTTCTTCTTTACAAAAATATCCTTTTTCAATTCCTTCTTCATATACATCATAACCTTTCTCTATTTTCACACCCGGATCTATAATAGGAACTAAATTAAATCCAAGATTTTTCATCTCAGATACAAATTCTGGAAAATCCGAAAATTTCTTTTCATCTATGGTAAATACCTTATAATCTTTCATATAATCTATGTCCATATATATTGCATCACATGGAATATTCTTCTTCCTAAAATTCTCTGCTACCTTCTTAATAGTATTTGCATCAGGATAGCTCCATCTACTTTGTTGATACCCAAACGCCCATTTTGGTGGTATATACGGTGTTCCTGTTAATTTCAAATATTCCTGGATTATTTCTAAATTATTTTTATTATCAAATATATATATATCAAAATCTTTTGAATTAATAGTTATAGTCATTTTATCGAAATTTGTATAACCAATATCAAAAATAATTTCTCCTGGATAGTCTATAAAAAATCCGAATTTATCACTTATAATTGCAAATGGATGAGACCCATATAGCGACTCCTTTTCTGGGTATGCACAGGATCATCTGTAGCATATAGTCTATATCTTTTTCCTCTTTTATTTAATCCTCCTAATGTTTCACCTAATCCATATACTCTATCTTCATAATCTAAGTTTAATGTTAATATAACCTGATTTTCTTTATCTTTAATCTTAAAATAATCAATTTTTTCACAATATTTGAAATCATTTTCTTCAGGTTTTACCAAAGTCGCATCCGTTGCAAACGGTTTCCCAAATCTGTATAATTTAGTAAAATTCAGTAATTTCGTAAAATGCATTGTACCTCTCCTTTCTTATATATGAAAAAACGCCATTATAATCTCAAAAACGATTAAAATAACGATTAAAAATTCAAGAAAATTAGCTCTTGCTCCTTCATTAATTTCATTTAGAACTGTATAACTCTCTAACGCACTATCAAGCTTATGCGAAAGTATTTTATATCTTCTGTTTAATTCAAAAAATCTTGCAAGAATTTCATATAATTCATCATAAACATTCCATTCCCAGGTAATAGTGGGTTTATCCAGGATCATAATATCAGAAATGATTTCATGTCTTGTTTTTATTAAATTTAACGCCTTTCCTACAGCAACATTTCGCATAATAGATAAAAAATGCTTATATTTATTATATTTATTTATAGTTTTTTCTATATCCTCTTCTAAATCATCTGATAATTGCTCATATCTTTCAAGAGCAACACTTTGGGATATTGCAAGAGAAATCAAAGAAATAATTTCTTTAGAAAAAATATTTTCATTTATAAATAAAATCTCTTTATTATTATCCATATAAAAGTTTTTGTTCAAATCATCAACTATTTTTATAATCAATTCATCTTCAAATCTTGTTTTTATCTCTATTTCCAATAGTTTTTCAAGGTAGTTAATGAATTCCTTTATTTCCTTATCTAAAAAATCAAAAAATACAAATGCTCCAAATTGATATATATGAACATCTTTTTGATTATAATTCAAAATCAAGGGAATTTCCCACTTTGTTACTATAGGTAATTGTAATTTAGATGCTATCATTTGTATATCAATATTTTCTCCTGCATCAAAAGCTTTTATTTTAATTTCTCTTTCCATTTTTCTCCCTCCACATTAAAGAAAGAATTTTATAAACAATATAGGCTATTATAAACGCATTTACTGTTCTTAACACTCCTAAATATATTGGCGTTTGAAAATGCAAAAATGTATCCAAAATAGAAACAAAAAGTATTGATTGCCCGATATTCCAGAATATTTCAAAAAATTTTGTTGGTGGTTTTGTAAAGACAAAAAGATAAGCAAATAATTCTTTAAACCTCGGCCTTGCTATTAGCGTCCTTTCAAGAAAATCTCTTATATTTCTTTCAAACATCGTTGAAAATCCGAAATTTCCACTTCTTAAAATATAGTATATTGCAATTACACCCAACATCACAGAAGATAAAATGATGTCTTTCTTCTTCATTTTAAAATTTTTTATTTGCACTAAAAATAATACAAATGGTAAGGTTATCAATAGTAGTTTAATACCTCTTATAACAGAGATTTTATAAATATAAAAATATTTATACCCCGTTCCATATATTAACATTCCAAAAAGGATATTCAATAATATAGCATATAAGATTTTTTTGTTCTTTTCGAACCTTTTTTTCCAATATATCCAGGATAAAAATGAATATATAATGGCTAAAAAAACATAAGACCATGGATTAAAATAAATATACATTATTAAAAATATAATAGCCAATATTGGCACATATAAGGTTAAAAATACGGTATTTACAACAGCAGTTAAAAAACTAATGTTATCCTTTACTTTTATCAAATTTGGTATCGACTCATTATAATTATTTATTTTATTTTTTATTTCTATAATTATTTTTTCTCTTTTAAAATGATCTGGAATATAAAAAATATTTATTCTTCTTTCATTAAATGCTCTCCAAAATCTTTGAACTATTTGGTCAACATTATATTTATCCATTTCTTTTGGCTTTATATAATGCACATATCTTATTCTATTCAATTCAGATTTATTTAAACTAACTTTATATCTATCAAACAAATATCCAAAATCAGAAAATTCTGCTATGAGAATATTATTAAAGTGTGATACAAACCCTTTAAAATCATTTAATGTTATATTAGTGGAATTCTCGCTTATTAAAATATAATCCTGATATTTATAATAATCGATATTCTTATTATTTATTTTTATACTTTGTTTTATCAAAACATTATTATCAATAATATGATATCCTGATTTTAAATATTTAAAATCAGTAAAAGATATATATACAAACAAACCAATTGAATATAATACAACTAAAATAAATATTATTTTTTTTCTCTTTTTCAAATTATTATCCTCCTAACCTATTCAATACCTTTCTTAAATCAGGTGTTAGATTAGAAATTAATGTGTATCTTTTATTTTTATATCTAAATTCCAAAAAGTATGAATGCAAGAAATACCTTTTAAGACCTATTTGCTTTTTTAATATTCTATTTACTTCAAAATTACCGTATTTATTATCACCAGCCACAGGACTTCCAATTTTTGCAAATTGCTTTCTTATCTGATGTTTCCTTCCTGTTTTTAATTCAATATCAACTAATGTTAGATCTATATTATTCACCTTATAATTCTCTAAAACATCATAATATAACACTGCATTTTTGTCTTCTAAAACGCTCTCTAATTTATTATTATCACCTTTTAAATAACCTACAACCAATGCCTGATATTTCTTTGTTATATCCCTTCCTTTTATAATATCCGTTAATTCCCTTGAAACAATTTTATTTTTTGCTATCACTAACACTCCGGAAGTATGTTTATCCAATCTATGTACTAAATGAGGTTCAAATTTATCCTTTGCATAATATAATAATCCTTCTATAATAGTTACCTTTTCTTCATTTCTACCAGGGTGAACAGAAATACCTGCAGGTTTATTTATGGCTATTATTTTATCATCCTCAAAAATAATTTCTAAATCTAATGGTCTGGGTAAAATCTTCTCTTCTTTTTTTCTCTCATCTAATGGTCCATTATATCTTATTTCAACACTATCACCAATATTCAATTCAAAATCCTGTTTTTTTACTCTTTTTCCATTTACATATATAAATCCTTTTCTTAAAAGTTTATATATAAATCCTAATTTTAATTCCTTATAGTTATTTCTCAAAAACTTATCCAATCTTTTATAATAATTCCTATCATTTACAATTATATGTTTTTGCATATAAACACTCCTTTTCTGGTATAATATATATAATCAGATAAAATTATAAAGAGGTGATCATTTTGTATAAAGAAATTTTAAAAACATTATATTCTTTTCTTGGAAAGAATATATTAAATGAAGAAAAAAAGCTAAAAAGCGAAATTTTTGACAAATTAAATACAAAAAATGATTTTTATGATATTTTAGATTTTTTAAAAACTGAAACATTTCCACGGGAAATTGAAGAAAAATTTCTTTCCTTATTTATTATATCATTATTTAATCGATTACGCATCTCAATTGATATTGAAAAGAAAATTTTAATTTACGGAAATGAAAAGATTGATTTAGATACATTAGGAATAAATAAAGGAATTATTCAATCTGAAAATCTATTAAAAGAATTAATTGATTTAATAGATTACGGAAACCTGCCAACAGAATATCTTTTTGGTATATTATCTAATGATCTTTCATTTAGAATAAGGATCTTTAAAGAATTAATTGGCAGTTCTAAGATTACAGAAGAAAAATGGTCAAAAGAGGAATTAAAAGGATTGATTAATTCATTAACTGAATCTACAAAAAATTTCTTGAAATATATGGTTAAAAAAGGAAAAAGTTCTAAAGATGAAATAATTAAAGATTTAGAATTAAAAGATACAAGATCTATATCTGCATTTACCAGCGCCATTTCAAGGAATTCTCCTTCTAAAAAAGAAAGAATTTTGTTTGGTGAAAAAGGGAAATTATACATTAATGAAGATTATAGAGAGATATTAAAAGAACTATTATTGGAATGACAAATGAAATGCATAAAACTCTTCACTTCGTGAAGAGTTTTAAGAAAAATATGTTTATTATAAAATAAAAAAATAACCTTAATCCTTTCGCAAAACGAAATGATTCACTATATGAAGGTCTTAACTCTTCGCTACGCGAAGTATTTTAGAAAAAATATATAAAATAACAAAAAATAACAAATTTTCCGCTACGCGGAATGTTCTGGTATAATTGAAGCAGGAGGTGGAACTGATGAAAAAATTGCCAATAGGTGTACAGGATTATAAAAAGATAATAGAAGGAAATTATGTGTATGTAGATAAAACGAAATATATATATAACCTGATAAGTTCAGAAGTGCCAATATTTTTATCCCGTCCAAGAAGATTTGGAAAGAGCTTAACGGTATCAACATTGTATTATATATTCAAAGGAGAAAAAGAATTATTCAAGGATACTTATATATATGACAAATGGGAATTTAAAGAATATCCGATAATAAAAATAAGCTTGTTAGATGTGATAAGTGAAACAGCAGATGACTTGAAAGAAGGGTTATTAAGAATAATAAAAAAGGAAGCAAAAAAATATAATATAGAATTGGAAAGTAATCATTACAAATACTCATTTGACGAGTTAATCATGGCTTTATCGGAAAAAGAAAAGGTAGTAATACTGGTAGATGAATATGAAAAACCAATACTGGATAATATAAATAATAAAGAAAAAGCAGAAAGATATAGAGAAATATTAAGGGATTTTTATGTCACAATAAAATCAAATGATGAATACATAAAATTCGTATTCATCACAGGAATAACGAAATTCACAAAAACAGGAGTATTCTCTGCATTAAATAATTTAAACGATATATCATTAAACAAAAAATACTCACAGATGTTAGGATATACACAGGAAGAACTCGAACATTATTTCAAAGAGCACATAAAAGAAACATCAGAGGAAATGGGAATAAGTGAAGAAGAATTATTAAAAGGATTAAAAGAGTATTATAATGGATTTTCATTTGATGGAGAACATTATGTATATAATCCATTTTCAATATTAAAATTCTTTGAAGAAAAGAAATTTCAAAATTACTGGTTTGAAAGTGGATCTCCATCATTCTTATACGAATACATAAAAAACAGAAAGATAACCTATGAGGATTTAGTAAAGGAAACAGTAAGTGCAATGGATTTCTCAACAAGAGAAATAGAAGATGCAAATGCAAATATATTCTTCACACAGGCAGGATATTTAACCTTTAAAGGAATAAAAAAATTGGGATTAAAAGAAAAATATATACTCGACTATCCAAACATAGAAGTAAAAAGCAGTTTCTCAAGATTAATATTAGAAGCAAACTATGGATTAAAAGGATTAGATGAAGCAGAAAATATAATATATGAAAAAATATATGACAATGATATAGAAGGATTAATAGAAGAAATAAAAAAAGTAATAAGTTCAATACCGTATAATCTACATGAAAAAGAAGAAAGATATTATCACTCATTAATATTTGCAATACTGGCAATAGCCGGATTAAATGTAAGAGCAGAAGAAATGACAAATATTGGGAGAAGTGATGTAGTATTGGAATTCAATGAAAGGGTATATATATTCGAAGCAAAACTGGACAAAAGTGCAGAAGAAGCACTAGCTCAGATAAAAGAAAAGAAATACTATGAAAAATATAAAGGAAGAGAGATATATCTTATAGGAATAAATATAAATTCTAAAAAAAGAAATATTGAGGATTATATTATTGAAAAGATGGAAAAATAATACCCTGGTCCTTTAAACTGACCAGGTTATTTTTATAACAGGGAGAGGTGAAATTATGAAATTAGGTATTATAGGTTTAGGCAGAATGGGGAAAAATATGGCAAAAAGATTATTAAAGGATAATCATGAAGTAGTTGTTTATAATAGAACCAAGGAAAAGGTAGAAGATATGGTAAAAAAAGGAGCAATTGGCGCTTTTTCATTGGAAGAATTTGTTGAAAAATTAGACAACCCAAAAATAATATGGTTAATGCTACCAGCTGGAGAAATTACAGACGATACAATAAATAAGCTAATACCATTATTAAAAAAAGGAGATATTATCATCGATGGTGCTAACACATATTATAAAGATGATTTGAGAAGATCAAAAAAATTAAAAGAATATGGCATTCATTATATTGATGCAGGTGTTTCCGGTGGTATTTGGGGACTAAAAGAAGGCTATTGTACTATGATTGGTGGCGAAAAAGAGATATTTGAATACATTGAACCAATATTAAAAACATTAGCTCCAGAAGATGGCTATTTATATTGTGGTCCTAATGGAGCAGGACACTTTGTAAAAATGATTCATAATGGCATCGAATATGGATTAATGGAAGCATATGGTGAAGGATTTGAGTTGTTAAAAGCTTCAGAATATGGAAAATATTTAAATTTACATGATGTTGCGCATCTCTGGAATCATGGTAGCGTTATAAGATCCTGGTTATTAGAATTATTAGAAAACGCCTTTAAAAATGATGATAATCTGGAAGAAATACAGGGTTATGTTGAAGATTCTGGTGAAGCCAGATGGACTGTATTAGAAGCTGTGGAAAAAGGTGTTTCTATACCTATAATATCAAATTCATTATTTAAAAGATTTCAATCAAGACAAAAAGACGTTTTTTCTGATAAAGTTGTTGCTGCTTTAAGAAAAGAGTTTGGTGGTCATGCAGTTTACGATAAGACTCAAGATATTAAAAAAAGCATAGCAGGAGCAGGAGAAGTTAAACCTGCAAATCCACATGAAAAATATAAGGGATGATTTTTTATGAGTTATGTTGAAAATAAATTAGGTTCATATGTAGAACTATGTGATGATCCAACACCTTCTCCTGCAGGGATTATTATTTTTGGCGCTTCTGGAGACTTAACTTTTAGGAAGTTAATTCCTTCTATTTTTCAATTATTTAAAAAAAGAAAATTAGTTAATTTTTATTTATTGGGCGTAGGAAGGTCAAATATAAACGATGAAGAATATAGAAAAAAAGCATATAACAGACTTCTGGAGGATTTTAAAGATAAAAAATTAATTAATATGTTTGTATCTCATTTATATTTTCTATCAGGAAATTATAATTCAGAAGAACTATATAATAACTTAAAAAAAGATTATCATATTTAGATAAAAAAGAAAAAACAGAAAACAATCACTTATTTTATTTTGCCACTCCTCCAAATATTTATTTGCCTATAATAAAAAACATGGGATCCTTTGGACTTACAGAAGAAATGAATAATTATTCAAGAATTGTTATCGAAAAACCCTTTGGAAAAGATTTAAATAGCGCCAAAAAATTAGATGCTGAACTACATGCTCATTTAAGTGAAAATCAAATATATAGGATTGACCATTATTTAGGAAAAGAAACCGTTCAAAATATTATGATGATGAGGTTTGCAAATATTGTTTTTGAGCCTATCTGGAATTACAAATACATAGATCATGTTCAAATCACCGTTTCAGAAAAATTAGGTATAGGAAATAGAGTTGGATATTTTGATCAGACAGGACTTTTAAGAGATATGTTTCAAAACCATATATTACAATTACTAACTTTAATTGCAATGGAACCCCTGCTTCTTTAAATGCAGAAATGATACATGGAGAAAAAATAAAGGTTTTAAAGTCTATCAGGGAATTTCCGAAAGATAATTTAAATAATTGGATTATAAGAGGACAGTATATTGATGGTATCATTGATAATGAAAAAGTTAAATCATATAAAGATGAAGTTGGTAAAAATTCTACAACAGAAACCTTCATAGCCGCAAAATTATTAATTGATAATTGGAGATGGAGCGGAATTCCATTTTATATAAGAACCGGAAAAAGATTAAAAGAAAAAATTTCCGAAGTTTCCATAATATTCAAAGACGTTCCTCACTCTTTATTTTCAGATTTTTATCCTGTAAGAATTGAGCCCAATGCACTTGTTATAAGAATACAACCTGATGAAGGTTTTTCTCTTATTCTTCAGGCAAAGCAACCTGGTTCAAAAATATGTATAAATACCCTTAATATGGAATTTAAATATAAGAACTTTTTTAATTTTGAAACCCAGGATGCTTATGAAAGATTAATTCTTGATGCACTGCTTGGTGACCAAACATTATATGTAAGAAATGATGTTATGGAAGAATCATGGAGAGTAGTTACACCTGTTCTCGAAATATGGGAAAATTCCAATGAAAACTTGTATTTTTACCCTGCAGGAAGTTGGGGTCCAGAAGAATCTTTTTATTTTATAGAAAAAGATAATAGAAAGTGGAGGTTATAATGAGAGTTATTAATTATGAAAACATTAACGAGATGAGCTTTGATGCCGCAAAAACTATTTATAATTTTTATAATTATTATATAAAAAAACAGGGTTATTTTACTCTGGTATTAGCAGGAGGAAATACTCCAAAATTGTTATACGAAATTTTATCTTTTGAATATAAAAATAAAATAAATTGGAATAACACATTCATCTTTTTTGGTGATGAACGCTATGTTGATAAAAACAATGAATATAGTAATTATAAAATGGCAGTAGAAACATTAATTTCAAAAATAGACATTTCAAAAAGTAATATATATAGAATTAAAACAGAAATTTCACCTATAGAAAAATGTGCAGAAGATTATGAAAATAGAATTCTAAACTTTTTTAAATATAAAAAGAAAGATGTTTCTTTTGATCTAATTCTATTGGGAATGGGAAATGATGGACATACAGCTTCTATTTTCCCAGATACACCAGTTTCAGTTGATAAATATATTGACGTAACTTCCCTAAACAGGCTATTCCTAAAATACCTCGAATAACATTCACATATAAAGCCATTAATAATAGTAAAAATATTATGTTTCTCCTTGCTGGAGGAAAAAAGATACAAATATTAAAAGAAATTCTTGAAGGTAATGATTATCCCGCAAGGTTTGTAAAACCTAAAGAAAATTTATTATATTTTATTTCAAAAAAATAATTACTTTAAGAATTTTCTTACCTCGCATGGAATAATCTAACGAGGTGATAGAATGAAAAAGATTTTATTTTATATATTATTAATCTCTTTATTTTTACTATTAAGTTCATGTATTTTTAAAATTAAACCACCAAAGGCCATTTTAACATACCCACCAGAATTCAATAACCTTCCTACAACTATTGATTTATTCTGGACGCTGGAAGGCAATGAAAAAAATAATGGTTTTTATTTTGAAATATATTATGGTAAATCTGCAACTTTATTTGATAATAAAATATCCACTTCCAATACATCTATTAGACTCGAGAATTTAGAGCCTGAAACAGAATATTACATAAAAATCAGAACTATTAAAGGCAATGAATATACTGACTCTGAAATTTATAAGATTAAAACCACTGATAAACCTAAAATATCCTTTGTCATAAATAACACTACAATTTATAAAAGTTATATAGAATTAAAATGGAGTGCTCTGATAAAGATGGAATTAAAAATTATGAGCTATACAAAAGTACAAATCCAAATTTTTCAGATAAAGAACTTTTTTATTCTGGAAAAGATACAAGTTGTAGATTAGAAGGGTTGGCTTACGGGAAGACTTATTACATTAAACTAATTGCATTTGATAATCTAAATGAGAGTAGTAAAAAAACTCTGTCAATTAAAGTTGCTGATCTGGGTTTTTATAATTTTTCACCTTCTGGTAATGCAAATAGCATTCCTGTGGATAAAATCACTTTAAAATGGATTATACAATCGATACAAATAATTATACATTAATTATATCTACGAATGAAGATTTATCTAAAACTAAAGATAATTATTATCATATAAAAACCAATCAAAAACAATATACTATAGGTAACTTACCATCTGGAACTAAATTTTATTGGCAAATAATTGATGAAGAAAATAATTTTAAAAGCCCTATTTTATCATTTACAACCTCGTACAAACCAGAAATTGAAATAACATATCCTGTAAAAAATACAGAAACAGAAAACTATGCTATTGGAATACCTATTGATGCAAAAATAACATGGATTTCTACCGATACTGATAACGATGATCTAACTTATAATATTAAATTAAAAAATATTTCGGAAAATCCTGATATCAATATTAAGAATATAGATTTTTCCACAGATTTACTGGTAGATGAAATTACAGAAAATAATTTTTATAATGTTCAATTAAAAAAGAAGCAATATTATGCAATACAAATCTCAGCCAATGACGGAAAAGGCAACATATCTAAAAGCAATGTCATAAAATTCAGAACAAATTCAGATCCTGTCAAGCCATATAATTTATATCCAAATAATGAAATAAATGTTCCAACAGACATTGCTACTTTAACCTGGGAGTCATACGATATTGATGATAATAAATTAACTTATAATATTTATTTTGGAGATAGTCAAGATAATTTATCTTTTAAAAAAAATGTTAACAATAATTATTATATACTTCATAATCTTGATTACGGTAAAATCTATTATTGGCAGGTTGAAGCAATTGATTCAAATAATGCCACAGCCATAAGTAATACGGCAACCTTTATGACAAATAAGAAACCTCTTTTTAAAGATATTTTCCCTGATAATAATACAAAAAATATAGATTTGAAGCCCGAATTAAAATGGAATTTTGAAGATCCTGATGATGAAATTTCATATTACAATTTATATTTTTCAAAAAATTCTGAAAATTTATCTTTAATAGCGACATTGACAGAAAATAGTTATAAATTTAATTATTATTTATTACCTCAAACCACATACAAGTGGAAAATTGTTGTTTACGATAGTAAAAATGCTTCAGCAACAGGTGGAATAAATTATTTCACCACAACATCAGCTCCTAAAATAGAATTAGAAACTCCAAAGGGGAACAATGAATCTTTAAAACCAGTATTTTCATGGAATTCAACAGATACAGATAATGATGAACTAAAATATATTTTAAACCTTGTTCTTCCAGATAAAACAATAATTAAAACGACAAATTCTACATCTCTAGTATATGATGATTTTTTGCTCCCAGATACTGAATATTCATGGAGTGTTTTAGTAAAAGATAGCAGTCTGGCTACTACCATTTCAGCAACTCAAACATTTAAAACAACTCATCAGCCAACAATCACTTTAATTTATCCTATTTCTGAAAAAAAGTTAGAAGCTACAGTTACTTTAAAATGGAATGCTACTGATCAAGATAATGATGATTTATATTATAAAATTTATCTTGATAATACTGAAATTGCAACAACACTAAATTCAAATTACACACTGGAAAATTTAACAGCAAATAAAACATATGTATGGAAAGTTATGGCAATAGATAGTAATTTAGCAACGTCCATTTCAAGTGAAGCAACATTCACTACCGATTCTGCTCCATATAATTATCCTGACATTACAAATATATATGATTATTATGATCCTTCAAAAGAATATACATTTAATGAAAATAAATATCCTAATAAAATGAAAATACAATGGTCAAATAGCTTAAAGGCCACATATTATAATGTATATAAAGAAAAGGATGGAATAGAAACACCCATTGCTACAAATATTATGGAAAATTATACAACAATTAATATTCCAGAAGGCGGAATTTATAATGTTTACGTAAAAGCTTTCAATAATAAAGGTTTTTATATAAAAGGAAATTCTATTTCATTAAATATTAATACCCCCCTATTTTATTAGATTTTTCACCACAAAATGACGAAACAAATATACCTTTAAACCCCAAAATTATATGGAATGCAGATGATCACGACTCTTCTACTTTTAATATATATATTTATTTTGGAGAAACCGTTGATGATCTAAGCAGCGAATATATTTCTAATGCAAATGGAACTAATGATTATACAATCAACGAAATATTAAAACCAGGAACTACATATTATTGGAAATTAAAACTTGTAGATGAAATGCATGGTGTTACAGAAACTGATTTTAGAAAATTTACCACCACTTATAAGCCCATATAACTTTTATAAGCTTATCCAGTGGTTCAACTAATGTTTCCTTAAATCCAAATATAAATTGGAAAGCAAATGATAAAGATGGTGATCAGTTAACTTTTGACATTAAGTTAAGCGGAAATGGCTATGAAACACAAAAATATACTACATCTAATAACAACTATTCTTTAAAGTTATTACCTAATTCAAATTATATATTACAAATTACTGCCAAAGATGACAAAGGCTCTTCAGATTCAACGGAAATAACTTTTTCAACAACTAAATTACCTATTATTTATAATGATTCATTACGTTCAGATAATTTAGAGCATATGAAAAATGGTGATAAAATTTACTGGAGTGCATATGATCCCGATGGAGATAATTTAATATATGAAATATATTTAGGAACATCTGAAAATAATTTAAATTTAGTTGACTCTACTATTTTATCTGAATATATACTATCTAATCTAGAATATGGTGAAACGTATTATTGGAAGATAATCGCTTATGATGATAAAGGAGGAAAAACTGAATCTGAGATAAAATCGTTTAAAACCAATGCGTTTCCAGGTTTTGAGGAAGATAAATTTTATCCATCCAATAATTCTTTAGGAATAGAAAAAAATGTTACTTTAAAATGGAATGCATACGATAATAATAACGATACTCTTAAATATGATTTATACTTTGGAACTAATAGGTCTAATTTAACCAAAATTGCAACTGATTATATTTACAACTCTTATAATTTAAGCGCTTTAAAAGAAGGAACTACATATTATTGGAAGATTATTGCAAAAGATTCATATGATGGATCAACTGAATCAGAAATAATGAATTTTACAACTAATCTAAACCCTGATATCCCAGAGATCAACTATACGTTATATAATGGCTTAGAAGCATCAATAACCTGGTATGCAAATGACCCTGAAGGTCAAAATATTACATATGATTTATTGAAATCTTTAGATGACACAGATTATAGCACTATTTTATACAATACATTAGATAAATCATATTATGCATCAAAACTTCAACCTAATACCACATATTACTGGAAAGTACGGGCTATAGACGAAAAAAGTGATTTTAGTGAAAAAACTATTTCCTTTACAACCAACTCTATTGATACCAATATCTTTACAATTGAAAGAGGGGATACAATTGAAGAAAATGAAATAATTGATGCTCTTGTAACCACTGTAGATGAACTAATTATGATTCAAAAGGATGGATCCAAATATAATTTAATAAAATTAGATTCTTCTGGAACTCAGACCGATTCTAATTCTATTTCTGTTACTCCTAAATTTGTAGATTATAATAATTCTAATTTATTAGTAATAGGAATTAGTTCAAATAATATATTCTTTGAAGAGCATAAGAGTGATGATTTAATTAGTATAGTTTCCACATCAACAAGTATCCCTGCAGATGATATAAAAGATTATTTAAAATTGGCAGAAAATCAGTATTTAATTGTTGGAAATAATTCTGGTGATGGATTTATTTCAAAGATTGATATTTCTGATGGTTCAACATTGTTAAATACTAAATCTTTTGATAGTTTGAAATTGAATTCTGTTATAAGCATCATTGATGAAGATGGAAATAATAAATATATAGTTTGTGGTTATTCAGAAAGTAGCGGTTATTTGATAAAATTAGATGAAGCATTATCTCCTGAGGCAACCTTAATAGTAGATGATATGGATAATATTTCAAAGGTAATAGCAGATGGAACATATATAGTTGCGATAGGATTTAAGAATAATGATTTAATTATCAAAAAATATGATTATAGATTGAATAAAATCTGGTCTCCTGTTTATGAAAATAATTACGTGGATTCTTTTGCCGATATTTTAAAGGTTTCTGATGGATATTTAATATTATTAAATGATTCTAATGGATATATTGAAGTTATAAAACTCGATGATAATTTAAATTATCTTTCAGGACATATATTTGGGCGAGGTGATGAAGATACCGCAAACGGAATAATAAAAACCAATGATGGTGGATATATTATATTTGGAAAGACAAAATCATTTGGTGATACCGAATATGGTAATGCTTATATAATAAAAACTGATTCTAAATTAAATGGATGGAGCACACCGGAATAGAATGGGGGATTAATATGAAAAAAGTTTTAACTCTAATAATTATAATTCTTTCAATAATATCTTTTGGACGTTTAAATAATATTTTTATTAATTATGATTATGATTTTTTTAAATATGATAGTTCTTTTACTTCTATCAATATGCATTCAATATACGTTGGATATGATTTTGGTAATATACCTTTAAAATTACAGGTTGGAAGCTCTTTGAACTTCCAACCTTCTGGTATTATTTCTACTTTTGCAAATTTTGGAAAGCTCTATGTGGAACCATATATTAAATATGATTCCATGTATTCAATTGGTATAAAGGCAAAATTATATAATTTTTATTTAAATTATAATTTAAATAAAAATATGACCCAATACTTTGGTATTGGTTTATCTATACCTATTATAAAATTTGGAGAAGATAAAATTTTATATATTAAAAGTCCAGACTATTTAAAAATACGTGCAGGAGAAAAAGAAAATATCAAATTAATTGCCACATATAATACTTTTTTTTCAGAAAATATAAATATTTTTTATAGTATAAACAATGAAAAAATAATCTATGCCGGTAAAACAAATGAATTTGGAGAAATAAAAATAACTATTCCTGCTATATATAAAGCAGGTAAATATAACATATCTATTTTTGCTAATAAAAATAAAGTAAAAGACATACATTTAGAAGTATTACCGGATAAACCATTTAAAATTTCTTTTGATTTTGATAAAAATATTCTTTTTACAGATAACGAATATCTTTTAAGAATTAAAAATATAAAAGTATATGACAAATATTCCAATGAAATAAAAAAATATAATATTAAATTCTGGAATTTTAAAATTTTAGGTGATTATAGAGAAATCAACTATTCTTATTTAAATAATTCGCTAATTTTAGAACCATTTAAAAATCCAGGAATTTATGATTTGTATTTTGAAACAAATGTTAATGAGAAATATATCAACGGAATAAAAACTATAGAAATAGAAAATAATCCAAAAAATATAAAGAAAATAAATATAAATATTGATTACCTTGGAAAGGAAAGAAATTATGCTGTTTTTGAAGTAAAGAATCCAACGATTTTATTTTCAAATGCTCAGGAAAAAGTTATAAATAATTTTCGGATTTATCATAACAAAGAAAAAATCAAAATATATAAAAATAGATTTAAAGTGCCTATAAATGAAAACTTTCCTCAATCATATACTTTTGAAATAGAGTGCATGTATTATAATTACAATTCAATAATCAAAAAAATAATAAACGTTAAAGAATAATTCAAAACTTATTCGAATTTTTATCGTCTTAATAGTTGAAAAAATCTTATCTTTATGTTATAATCTATACCGCCTGGGGACGAAACGGTTTCGACGGGGGTGGAGTAAGTCGGAAAGCGAGCCGTGGACGACTGTAACCACGTTAAACAATCGGTCAAAAAAGAGAATTGCCGAAGAAAATTACGCTTTAGCTGCTTAATATAATTAGCAGCCGTCCTTTCAACCGTTCTGGGCCAAATGGTTGAATAGGACGTCATAATTATGGCCCTTACCCAAAAACATTTCTCCCGAGTTTTTGGGGACAACTTAGGGAGATAGCTTAATCTTATCCTGCCTGTGGGAGAAGATTAAGTGAATCTTAAAACACAGGCTGCGCTCGGAGACGTCCGGCTTACTCTGCTTTCGGACGCGGGTTCGACTCCCGCCGTCTCCACCAGCAGAGCCTCGCGGAGGCTCTTTTTTTACAAAAAAACGCCCTTAATGGGCATTTCAGACTGTTGACAAAATAAAATAAGAAAAAATAATATGAGCGAATCCTAAACATTTCGCGAAGCGAAAGGTTTAGGGTTATTTTTTATAATAAAAATATTTATCCTAACCCCTTCGCAGAGCGAAGAGTTTAAGAATTTTCACCGGATGAGCGAATATTATTTGAGTATTTTATTTTGTACTTTGTCTACAAACTGAAACGCCCTTAATGGGCGTTTAGATTAATGTTCTATTTTGATTTCAGATATTTTAATATTATACTTTTATCTACCTCTTTTTCTTTATTAAAGAAGAATTCTGGTATTTTTATATATCCACTTCGTTTCATAGGATTTTTTAAATATTCTTCTATACTTTCTAAGTATCTTTTTGCTGTAATCTCCCATGTATAATTTTCAAGAACTCTTTTCTTACCTAATTTAGAATATTTATCAAAATTTGTCAATCCTTCCAACATACCTTTTGCAATATCTTCTATATCAAAAGGATCTATTAAAACCCCATATTTGCCTTGATCAAAAGACTCAGTTGGGCCCCATTTTTGGTTGCTACAACTGCAAGTCCTACTGCGGCAGCTTCAATAGGGGCTAATCCAAAAGGTTCATAAAATGCTGGTAAAACAAATATTGATCTTTTTCTTACAAAATATCTATAAGCACTTGCTAATTCTTCCTGTCCCGGTACATCAAATAAAGATATTTTACCAAATAAATTGTGATCTTCCATAATTCTTTTTATTTCTCCTATTATTCTTTGTTCTTTCTCAGATAATTTATTTATATCTTCAAATCCGTTTTTTAGCCCTCTGACAAAAATAACAAGATTAGTCCTATTTTGTAACTCTTTAGACCTAGCATATGCTCTTACCACACCCAAATGATTCTTTTTTTCATCAACTCTGCTTGAAACAACTATATATTGTTTATCTTTATTTTTAATATCTCTAATTAAATATTTTTCTATTTCTTCCCAAAAACTTTATCTAACTCATTACTTTCTGCTGAAAATATTTTAATATTTACCCCTGGAGGAATAACTTTAAATTTACTATCATCGTTTACATCCACCACATCATTATATAATGGATGACCATATTGCTCAAATCTTTCAAGATTAGTACTTACTATATTAAATGCAGAACGGTTCATAGAAACTCTTTCAGCATTTATTCTTATAGAAAAATTATATTCACTATCATAGTCATCAAAATTAAATTTATTCACTCCTAATTTATCTATTTTTTGAGCCCCAAGTGAGTGTGCTGTAAACGAAAATGGTATATTGGTAATATCTTCAAATATTGCCCCGGTAATACCTCCATCCCCATAATGAGTGGTAACAAAATCCGGCATTTTATCGATAGAATCATAATATTTCAAAATACCTTCTGCAAACTCTTTTAAATGTGGCCATAATAATTCTTTTCTTAAAAACTTATTTCCACCAAAAGGAATTCTTATAATTTTTAAATTATTATATCCTTCGTAATAATCAAAATCTTCTTTAAATTCAGGCCAATTATCATCAATTATTTTCCTTGTAAAAATATCAACTTCAATACCCAATTTTGATAATTCCATGGCAACTTCTCTAACATAAATTAATTGTCCTCCAAAATCCGGGTGTTCTGTTAATCTTGAACTGTTTTTATCAAAATTCCCTTGAGGGTTAAAAAAAGCTATCCTCATTTTTTCACCTCTTCTACTTTATAATATTTTAAAGCTCCTGATATATCATCCAATTTTTGATTTGTATTGGCTGGATAACCATAAAAGCCGTATTTTTCGCATAATTTTATGAAATCTTTTATATTATCTTCATTTATTTTTTGGGGATTATACACATAATCTGTAACCAGAACGAATTTACCTGCATCTTTAATTCTTAATATATATCTTAGTCTATTACTTATATATTTATCTGAACGTTTTCTATTCTTTTTATAAAATAAACTCTCTACACCTATTCCGGAAATGTTTTTTATATATTCTCCTTTATCATCATATTCTAATATTTCTTCTGCATTTTGCGGAACGATTAAAAAATTAGGGTTTTTCTTTCTTGCATATTCTGCAATTTCTAACACAAAATCGATCATTTCTGAAGCAGTCATTTTTATATTATATCCATTATCTGCCCAATAAATATAACTATCTATCAAATCAAGATAAACACCGGAAAAACCTTGAGAAATAATTTTATCTAAATATGAAAATATTATGTTTTTCCATTCTTTATACCAATATTTTACTTTGTAATTTCCTTCCCATTTTGGATTTTCGGCATCTAACCATTCTGGTGGATCATAATACCATTTTTCATTCCAATAAAATCGATAGTCCTCTGCTTCGCCAATGCTTAAATAAGCAAGTGGAATTATATCCTTGCTTTTTATCCGGCTTATATCCCAATGGCTAAATTTATTTTTCTCACTTCCATTTTTTGAGTAATCTATTATCAAATATTTTGGTCTATAATATGTAGTTATTTTATTTAAATCGATATTTGTCAATTGATAGATTACAGGAACATCGATTTTTTCTATAAAAAACGGGATAAAAAATGGAAATGAAAATAATATTAACAGCAAAAACACAATAAACTTTTCCATAATATCACCTAAATCATATACTTTTCTTTTATATTTTTCCATGACTCTAATGGCGCAATAGCTCCTAAATATTTTAGTTTTTCTGCGGCAAATGCCAATCCCAGCTTCGTGGCTTCAACAATATTAAGATTATTCAGCAAACCTGTATATATTCCAGACCAAACAGCATCACCAGCGCCTGTTACATCTATAACCTTTGTAGCAAAGGTTGGAATATTCTCCTCATATTTTTTATTATGTATTAAAGCTCCATCTTTTCCCAGCGTAAATATAATATTTTTTATTCCAAATTCTTCGAAATATTTTATATAATTTTTGATATCATCATCTCCAAAAATATTTTTCGCATCATCATATGAGGGTTTTGATATATCAATATAAGGTCCAAGCATTTTCAAAACCTCAATTATACTATATTCGTTATTCCATAATATTTTTCTATAATTCGGATCAAATCCTATTAAAATATTTCTTTTTTTGCTTCTTTTACCAATTTATATATTTTTTCAAATTGTTTTGTTTCAGATACTGCCCATGATGATATATGGATAATTCTAATTTTTTCCAGATTTAAATTATCAGGAACTTCAAAATTTAATGATGCACTTCTATAAGCCTTAAATTCTGGCGTTTCTTTTGATTTATTGACAAAAACAATATCAGTATATACATTTTCTTTTTCTACTAAATAGTCTATTTTTACATTATTCTTTAATAAAAAATCTTTTATAAATTCACCAAACGGATCTTTCCCTATAGTTGATAACAAATAGCTATCGATCCCTGTCTGGCTATATTTATAGCAATATTAGCTGGTGACCCACCAAAAAATTTCCGGAAAACGGTTGCATTATATAATGCATCAGACTCTGTTATCATATCTATTAATACTTCTCCTATTGATAAAAACATTTTAATCTCTCCTATATATAAAATTTTTTTACTCTATCCTCAAATATATTGTTATATTTATTAATATTTTTATTAAGTGCTTCATCAGGATTAATTTCAACAACCTTTACTTTATCTCCTTTTTGAGGTAATCTTATAATAACTTCTCCTTTAGGATTTGTAATCTGACTCATACCTGTAAAAGTATTTGTATTTAAAAGATTTACCTCTTCTCCCCATCTATTTGAGGTTGCTATAAACACTCTGTTTTCAAGAGAACGTATCTTATTTGCCTCCTGACAGTAAGGCATAACAAGATTGGCACTGTGGGCTATCACCTGTGCTCCTTTTAACGCAAGTGTTCTAAATGATTCTGGAAAAAACCAATCAAAACATATTGCTAATCCTACTTTGATACCTCTTACATCCTCTACCCAGAATCCTGTATTTCCTTTCTCAAAAAATAATTTTTCTTCATAAAATAAATGTGTTTTTCTATATATTTTATAATCACCATTATCTTTAATGAGTATAGATGAATTATAATATTTATCTCCATCTTTTTCAACAAATCCAAAAACTATATTGTTTTTTTTAGAAACTGCAAAATCCATAAATGTTCTTATTGAATATCCTTTTATATCTTCTGCTACCCATTCAACCTCACTTTTGGTATTAAAGGTATATCCTGTAAATGCGAGTTCTGGAAAAATAAATAAATCTGCATCTTCATTTTTCATTAAATTAATTCCTCTTTCAACATTTTCCTTTACCTGAAAAAGCTCTGGTCTAAATTGAACTAAACCTATTTTCATATTTTCTCACCCTTTAAAATTCTTTTTTCTGTAATTATAATATCCATTTTTATATCATGTTCAAAAATTGGAAGTTCATTTAAAATTTGAAAATCAAAAGCCACACCTATTAAAAAACCTTTTTTGTGATTCGAAAAATATCTATCGTAATAACCTCCACCATATCCTAATCTATACAATTTTTTATCAAAAGCTACTCCCGGTACTAAAAATATATCTATTTCTTTATTATAAGATTCTCCTCTGGGTTCCATTATACCAAAATTTCCTTTTTCAAAATCATTTAAAGATGTTATTTTTATAAAATTCATATCTTTGCCTTTAACTTTTGGAAATAAAATCTCTTTATTCTTCAAAGTTTCAATTAAACTTAATAAATTCACTTCATTTCTAAATGGATAGTACATAGCTATACTTTTAAAATTTAGATCGTTTAAATACTTTAAAATTCTCTCCGTAATTAAAATACTGTACTTATCATATAAACTTTTTTCTAAATTAAGTCGTTTTTTTAACATCATTTTCCTTATTCCATCTTTCATTTTTTCACATCCATAAAATTAATATGCATAATACTTTTATTCATTTCAAGTATATACAATCTGTTATTTCTATAATATTTGACTATTTTTCCTCCATTAATCTTTTTTATTACTCTTTTTGATTTTATCATAAAATATTTTGGAAATAATGTTGAATTAGGTAATATCACATTTAATTCGTTATTTTTCCAATAATATTTTACAGTCTGAGTTAAATAATCAAAAAAATATGGATATGCTTCAGAAGCAGTTTGATTCCTTAGCCACGGGAACTTCTGTTTTATGGTATCATAAAATGTTCTTAAATTATTATACATTTCATCCCATGATCTATTTTCAGGATTTCTATCAGATGCAAATAAATCATCTGGATGTATAAAATGTTGAAATGTTCCAAAGTTTGCAAGCGTGTTTATAGTTGATAAATATATCCTTTTTAATGGATAATATCCATACGTCGAACGTGGTATAATTACCACAAAATTATTTGTTATCCTATATTCAGAAAATTCATCTTTACCTTCATATGATGTACCTATGGTTTTTATTGTTGGTATCGCTTTTAATAAATATTTTGCTCCAAATTCATCTATAAGATTATTTGGCGCTACGTAGCTACTTATAACTATAGGATGTCCAAGTATTTCACTTATAAACTTTTTTGCTGCATTTAAGCTCAATATTATATTTTCTGGATTAGCCCATCTATCTTTTGTTAGAGAATTATGATTATAGCCATGCAAACCCAGTTCGAAATCCGATTCATCAATTTCCTTCATAGCTTTATAAGGATTATTGTTATTGCTAATAAAAAATTCTGTAAATTCAAAAGGAGGAGTACTTGATCCATTATAACTCAATGGTGTAACAAAAGTATATTTTATATTATATTCCTCTGCAAATACTTTTATTGATGGCCACCAGACATCGTAATAATACTTATCATCTGTAATCATTTTATTATTAACCTTTGCCTTTTTTACATTATATGAAGGCAGAGGAAAATCATCTATATAAAAAATAAATGAATTCAATATACCAGCAATTGAAACATCCTGCATTTCTAAAATTGATTGTAAAATTAATCCTCTTAATTCTTTTACAATAATTCCAGGATACATATATCCCATATATCCAGAATTTACCTTTTTATACCATATTGCTGGAACTTTTACATTATTACCACCTAAATAGGCCAGAATAATATTTTTTTTAGAAAGTTCAATATTAAAAGATATGTTAAAATACCTATCAATCACACTTTCACCATTTTTCATATTACCAATAGGAAATATATCCTTTACAAATATTATTTTCGATATATCTATATTATCATTTTTTATATTTTCTTTCCATGGTGTATTTGAAAGGAGTGTTGCGAATACAAATGTTCCCCCATTTTCAATGAACCTTTTTATTGTCCCTGTTTCAACATATTCAGCATCTGTATTCCATATGATGTATTTATACGGTAATAAATCTATTAATGATAAATTGTAAAACTCTTCTACATCAATAGAATCGTAGTTTATTTTTGCATATTCAAATATTTTATATAATTCTTTTTGTGAATTTAAATATTGAGTAGCATCAAATTTAGTTTTTACAATAAGCACTTTATTTTCAATGCCAACCTTTTGATTAATCAAACTTGATATTATTTTCTCAATATTTAAAATAATATCTCCCTTTTCATTTACAAAGCTTCCAAAGATTGCACCTCCACCATTGTTAGATAATATTATCATGGGATACTCTTCATTATCTACTTTATATGATAATAAAATATCGTCATTATCTCCAAAAACAATATATTTCTCCACAGGTTCTTTCAATGAAGTGGGAGGCTGAGTTAAAAAATATTCTTTTTTATAATTAACTGTATAATTTTTCAATTCACGATATCCATATATATAATGAATTCCTATTTTATTTAATAAATTATTTATTTCTCTAATATCAGAAGTCACACCGAGATTATTAAAGAAAAAGAAAAAGCCTCCTTTTTCAACAAAGTTTGATAATTGTCTTAAATATAAATGCGAATTTTTCATCTCTGGAGAATAATACCAGCTAATTACACCAAAATACTTGCTATTATCAATTCTATAATAATTCATATCTTCTATATTTTTCAATTCATAATTTATATTATATTTTTCCAGAACAGGTATTATGTGATATTTAAACATGAATTCTCCATATTGTTCTGACTTTTTATATAGCAACAATAAATCTTTTTGCCCGAATAAGGATATCGTCAAAAAAGCCAATAATAAAATTACAATAAATTTTTTCATTTTTGTTCCTCCATTAGTTTTTTTATATCTTCATAATAAAGGTAGAAACCATTTTCAACTGCTAATTTTTGTCTATAATATTCAATTTTAACTATATTTTGAACTTTTTTTATTAATATTTTATATCCTAAAAAGGTTCCTATTGCAAAAGCAAATGAATAACTTGCTCCCAATGTGTAATATCCAAAATTTTTTATAAATATAATGCTTAACGTACTATTTATAAGTAACACCATTATATTTAAAAATAATGCTTCATTTCTAAAATCAAAATACAACAATAATAGCATTATCATTAAATAAAACGAATTCATCATAGCCCCAATTAATCCAAGCCTTAAAACCGATTTAAACATTTCTGATACAAATGGCAATAAATTCATTTCATTCAAAAAAAATAATATGAGAGTTATAATCATCTGAACTCTTACTGTTAAATTTATATCAAATTTCAACTCTTTCTCCATATCTTTTTGTCTAATAACAATTTCAGAATAATTATAGCCTTCTATAAGTGCGTCATAAAATAATTTATAAGTTTTATAAAACCTCGTTTCTAAAACCAATATAAACATCGTAGCAGTAGGAATTATAGTTAAATAAGCTAAAAACATTGGACTGTCATAAATAAAAGAAAAATGAAAACCTTTTAATGGAATTTCACCAAAATCTTTGGAATACCATGTAATAAAATCATCAATCCATAATGCCAGATAATATGTAAAACCTATAAAAATATTTTGCCAATACTTTTTTATTTCTTTCATCCATTCAAAGGTTATATTCATTTTAGTTCCAAAATACACCAAAGTTATTACATAATGAACAAAGGTTCCAATATTAACTCCAAATGCATAACCCAATATATATCCAAGCGGATTATTTTCAGATCCAAGATAATTAGAGAAAATTATTGCAAAAAAACCCATAACAAGATATGCCATTATATACCAATTTACAGCATCAGTAGAAATAGAAGCTATGGAAATTATCCATAAAGTCAATAAGGAAATAACCAGATATGAAAAAGAAAAAACAAACCATAATTCATGTTTATTAAATAGAAAAAATACTAATAAAAATAAAATTGCGAATAAAATAGCATATAATAACATTCCCATTACTTCCGGTATAATCTTTTTGTATTGCTTCAGGTAAATTAAATCGGAAATGCGTCTTGACTCAAACATAATAAATAAACCTGAAATTATTATAGAGTATACAAAAGAATATACTATAGCTATATTGAAATAAATATTAGTAATTTTTAAAAGTGATAATATTATCCATAAAGATATTGTTGTAATTATCCATGGTCCAGAGGAAATAACAACTGAATACGCTATAGCTAACAAGTCTGTAGATACTCCACCTTTATGAAACATTTTATTTAATCTAAAGCCAACTCCAGCCAATTTATTTCACCACCGAAAAATACAGGTCACGATAATTTTTTATCATATGTTCAAGTTTATATCTTTTTTCCACCCTAATTTTAGCTATTTTTGACGCATTATATCTAAACTCATCGTCTTCATATAATTTTATCAATCCATTTGCCAATCCCACAAAATCCTTAGGTTTTACAACCACTCCTGCATCTCCTATAATATCCTCTTCTGAACCATATATCATTTCTGAACATGCTCCAACATCAGTGGTTACTACTGGAATTCCAACTGCAAATGCTTCCAAAATTACTAAAGGCTGTCCTTCACTAACACTGGATAATAATAAAACATTTATTTTTGGATAATACTCTAAAACATTCACCTTTCCAGTAAACTCTATTGTATCCTCAAGCCTGAATATATTTATCATTTCCTGACATTCTTTATAATATTCCGGTTCTTCGTCGGTAGGACCTATTATCAGTAATTTGAAATGTGGTATTTTTTCTTTTACCATTTTTGCAGCTTTAATTGCTGTTTTTATATCTTTTATTTCAACAACTCTTCCAACCAGTCCTACTACATATGGATCTTTTTCTTTCCTATATTCTAATTTTGAAAATTTTTCATAATCAATTCCATTTGGTATAACATACATTTTGGATTCATCATCGCATAATTCTTTTTCAAACATTTGATTTTTTGAAAAAAGCGTTGTTATTTTATTTGAACCTTTATATACTAATGCACTAATAGTATTAAATAATTTAATCCAGGCTAATCTATATTCATCTTTTATCCAACCTGCTTTTAATACCTCCAATTGTCTTTCTCTGTGATATATACCATGTTCTGTTAATATTACAGGTATATTATTTTTTATTCCATTCATAATAGCAGATATACCTGCGTACCCAGTAGTTATTGTATGATAAATATCACATTTTGGAAAATCTACTGTCATTGAGTTCAAAAAAGGCAAAAGCATTGATTGTAATGTCCAAAAATAATTGGTAAAATTTTCATATGGTATGTATGCTTTATAGAACTCAAGCATAACTTCCCAATAAACATCTGATTTTAAAATACTTGTAAAGTCATAATTAAAATATTCATGAAAAAAACTATATAATTTATCTGCCATAACTTTTTCATCAAATGGATACTTTAAAATGTCCTGTAATTTTTTGCCAAATTCTTTTGTTACTCTGGGTTTTTTCGAAAAATCATATTTAGCAAATAAAAAGTATTCAAAATAGTCTACAACATTTTTGGAAAAAGTATATTTAGGTACCCTGATTTTTGGTACATCACCTATTTGAATTACACAAAACTCAACATCTTTCATATTTTTTATCAAAGTATTTCCCCAACTGGAAACGCCTCCAGTAACATAGGGATATGTTCCTTCAAATATTATTCCTACTCTCATATTATTCACCTTTTAATTTAAGATACTCAACTATTAATTTTATATTTTCTATATCTTTTTTATCAAATAAATAAGATACTTTTTTTAGTTCTTCTGGGTAAAAAAGATTTAATATAAACAATATCTGCAATTTTTCAGTTCTGGAAGATTTTTTTATTATCTCAGTTAAAAATTTTTCATTATTGGTAAGTAAATACAAACCCAGCTCAGTTTTAAAGTCTGATTTTCCCATAAATTCTTCAATTTTTTTTGTATTGGATAATTGCTTCAAAGAAGCGATTAAATATTCATACTTCAATTTTTGAGCGTATTCCAGTGTTTCTATATCTTTCAAAGCATAAGAAATTGAAATTAATTGATTTATTAAAAGTAAATCTTTGTCAGTATAGCTTTTTTTATTCTCTAACTTTGTTAAAATTTCTTTTTGCTTTATATATGAAGATCTTTTATTCCACGGAAGATTTTTTACATAATCTGGATCAAAACTATAATTGCTATTATAATTAACAATTATAATAACAGTTATTAATAATAAAGTCAATATAAACAGTAGATAATATGGTTGAAACATTTTTATTCTGAATTTCATTTTATCCCCCCAATAAAAATTTTATCGACTCGTGTTCCGGGGAAAAACCCAGATCTATAAATTCAGAAACAAATTTTTGAACGCTTTTTGGTTTTCTCCGCTTTATATAATACATAATGGCATATTCATATAATTCCTGTGCCCTAATTTTATTAATTTTTTCATTTAATACTTCTTCTAAAATTTCATATTCATTTAAAGATTCAAGTATTCTTAATGTATAGACTATTAATACTGGACTTTCTGGAAATATTTCCACTGCTGTTCTTAAAATTATAGAACTTTGCCATAAAACCTCAAACTTATGTTCTCCAGCTAGAAATCCAGAATTGGCATAATAATATGAATATTTTGCATAATTGATATAATCTTCCAGGGTATTTAAATTTTTCATATAATAAGAGATCTTGCTAATCAAATGATTTTCCAGATTCGTCAATGCATCAGAAGCATATAAAATAACATCGGGATGTGTATCTTCTTTTATAGCATTTCTAATTAGATTTATACCTTCAATAAATTCTATTTTCTCTTCTTTTATTGAATTATAAACCAACCTTACAACATATTTTCGCTGATTAGGATCTCCATATTTCAATATAATATTAAATGGAGCTAAATCAACAGAAGAAAAAGCAATATTACTTGTATCCACTAATTTATGTTCATAATAATTAATAGGTTTATATATTGGTTCAATTTTTTTATATTGCAATATTAAAATTAATGGATAAAAAGGATATAAAATAAAAGATATAAAACTTTTTGTCAAAGCATAAAAAAATCTTTTCTCAGTTAAATAATAAAACATAAACGAAATAAGATAATATATCGTTAATGCGATATATCCCAAAGTATTATAATGAAATATAAATAAAAATATACTCAGTATCCCAAATATCAAAGCTGTTATTAAAAACAAATAAATATATTTATTCATTTTTCGAATAGGCCTCCAAAACCTTTATTCCAGAATATTTAGATATAACATTTAAAACCCTTTTCAAACCTTCTTCAGCACATGAAGTCAAGATAATTCGAAATTCTTTCTTTTTCTCATCAAAAAAAAGAAAATCAGTATCTCTTATAAATGTTTTTAATATATCTATTGAAATATCATTACTATATTTAGCAATTATTACGGAATACGGAATTTTAAATCTTTCTCTTCTCTCTTCTATTTTTTCCAATATATTATTAAACTTTTCCATTGGTTTAAAAATCTTATTTTCATTTTCCGTTAAATCCTGAGCTGCCAGAAGCAGTGTATTTAACCAGCTTGCAAGAATTTTTAAATAAATTTCAGTATTTTTATTTATTTTTTCCGGATCTATTATTTCAACTATTATAAAACCCAATATTTCTTCATCATGTTTTATACTTACTGCCATAGCTGGTTCGTATTCAAAATCATATTCCATTTCTGTTAAATATAAAACATTTGCATTTGCACTTCCAAATTCTTTAGCCATCGAGATAACTATAGATTTATCCATAGGAAATGAATTTGGCAAAAATTGTGGTCCTTTTCTCACCTTTAACCTTAAAAAATTATTTTTTCCTAATGTATAAATGGATACTGTTTTAGCATAAATAAATTCCGATATAAGTTCTATTGTTTCATTAAATATATCTTCTGAACTATTATATTCGATATCTTTTAATTTTTCAACTAACAAAGATACTCCTTGCTTTTCCAGAACTAATTTGTGCTCAAGGTCATCAGTAATGTTTTTATACTTTCGAATATCCTCTTCGAGAGATTGTATCTTTTTTTCAACAAATCTATTTCCTCTTTCTGAGAATCTATTTTTGAACGTACATATCTCTAAAAAATCCTATAATAAATCCAAAAGCAAAATAAAAAGTGGGATTTTTAAAACATCCATGAAACTATTATTTTAAAAAGTCTTCTTTAACATTAAAAAATATAGATGAAAAAATATATACAGTGCTTAATCCTCCTGCAAATAATGAAAAATTAATTCCATAACGTATTGCAATAAAAATTGAAAATATAAAATATGGATTTGGATAAATAAAAATATAACCAAAATATTTTTATTTAAATCCAGGATGAATAATAATGTTAAAATAATTATGATTTCAAAAATTGCGTAAATCTTTGTGTTTTTCATTTTCTATCCCCAAAACTCCATGTTTTGCTTTTATTGAATATAGGTTGGCATATCTAACGATTTTTTTTCTGTTTTATAATCTATATTTAAAAATTTCATCCCATATATTTTTTCACCATATATATTTTCACCTACAAGCCTGACAACCCTTGTATTTATTTTGTTCAATATTAATTTATCATCCATGGTTAAATCTTTTATAACGTATTCTTTTTCTTCATCAAGATACTCTTTTACAACAATTTGCATTCCACCAGCACTAAAATCCCGAGTTTCAAAAGGGATTAATTTATTTTCTTCATTATCTATTAATGTTCCTTCTTTTATTATTGGTATTCTAAAAAATAATCTTTTCTGAATTTTAAAAGCAATCTTAGGTAAAAAACTGTTATTTTTTCCTTATCTATTTTTAATACACTTGATTTTATCATTATATTTGAACTGTTTTCATACACCCGTATATTCAATTTTTCTCCTATATATAATTTAATCCTTGAATTTCTATATATTGGAGGTAATATTTGTGCATATTTACCTGAAAAATTTAATAACATTATTCGGCTGTTACCTATAATATGCTGATGTGGAAATTCCACATCAATCAAATCACCAGGAGACAATATCTTTCTTACCTTTATTTTTTCTATAAAAACACTCTCATTATGCTTCATAATCTTTCTCCTTCATTATATAATTTCAAAATTATATATATATTATAACATATCTCATATATATGCCTTAAAATATATAATTATTTTTAATATTTTTTATTGAATATCTTTTTAGAGTACAAATTTTATACTTATTCTTAAGAGAAGTTTCTTTATAAGTACAATTTCTGTACTAATATAGTACATATGTTCTATATTAGTATAGTTGGCACACCGTTGCTTATATATAATTATGGCATTCAATTATTTTAACTTAAAATAAAAAATTTTAGGAGGTATGAAAATGAATAAAGTAGCAGTAACAGGATTAGGCACTATTAATTCAATAGCAAAATCAAAAGATGAATTTAAAGAAAATTTAAAAAAGATGACCATTGGAATAGACCATATAACTCAGTTTGATACAACAGACCATAAGGTTAAAATTGCAGGTGAAGTTAAAGACTTTGATCCAATTTTATATATGGATAAAAAGCTAGCCAGAAGATATGACAGATTCTTACAATTTGCCATAGCAGCCACCAAAGAAGCTTTAGAAGATAGCAATCTTGAAGGGAAGAATGGAAAGAAAATGCTGCTGTAATTGTAGCTTCTGGAATTGGCGGATTTAAAACATTATATAAAGAATTTCAAAAAATGGAAAACAAAGGGCCAAAAGTGGTAAGTCCTTCTTAATACCCATGATGATATCTGATATGGCATCTGGAGTTGTTTCGATAGAATTTGGATTAAAAGGACCTAATTTTAATACAGTAAGCGCCTGTGCTTCTTCTTTACATGCAATCGCAATGGGAAGCATGCTAATTAGGCATGGATATATTGATGTAGCTATTGTGGGAGGAGCTGAAGCCACCATCGATCCAATGCCAATAGCAGCTTTTGCCAATATGAAAGCATTATCTACAAGAAATGATGATCCAAAAGGATCTTCAAGACCTTTTGATAAAGATAGAGATGGATTTGTTATGGGTGAAGGAGCTGGTGTAATTATTTTGGAATCAGAAGAACATGCTAGAAAAAGAAATGCAAATATTTATGGATATATTGAAGGATTTGGTATGAGTGGTGATGCATATCATATCAGTGCTCCTGATGAACAGGGAACTGGTGCTGCTAAAGCTATAAAATTAGCTTTAAAAGACGCAAATGTTGAACCAGAAAAAATTGATTTAGCTAACTGCCATGCAACTTCAACACCAGCAGGAGATATTGCAGAAACTCGAGCTTTAAGGAACGCTTTAGGTGAGCATGCAAAGGAGATTTTTATCCAGGGATCAAAAACATTATTTGGACATGCCCTTGGTGGTGCAGCTGCAATTGAATTTGTTGGACTTGTTTTACAAATGAAAGAGGGCTTTGTACACGGTATGCCAAATTTAGTGGAACCAAATGATGAATTAAAAGATTTAAAAATTCCAAAAGAAACTGTTGACTTTAAAGCAAAATATGCAATTAAAAATGCTTTTGGATTTGGAGGTCATAATGTTTCAATTGTATATAGGAGTTTATAAGGAGCTGATATAAAATGAAAATTGGAATTGTAACCGATAATACTTGTAATTTACCTACAGATTTTCTGGAAAAAAATGATATTGGATATGTTTCTCTTTATATTCTGAGGGAAAGTAGACATATAAAAGCAGTAGACCTATGTCCAACAACATTTTATGAAGAATTAAAAGTTGGTTCATATGTTCCTCTAACTTCTCAACCATCTGTAAAAGATTTTGAAGAGGTTTATAGAGATATGTTAAAAAAGTACGATTATTTAATCACACTCACTATTTCAGAAAAATTGAGTGGAACTTTAAATTCAGCAAAGCTTGCAGCCTCAATGGTAGATGAAAAAAGAATTTTTGCTATTGATACCAAATTAACCAGTTTTGGACTTGGTTTTTTAATATTAGAATTAAAAGATAAAATTGAATCTGGAAACTATGAAATAAGTCAACTATTGGAATATGCACAAAATTTTTATACTACAATAAGAACTATTTTTAGCGTGACAAATATTGATTACTTATATAAAGGAGGAAGAATTGGGAAAGCAAAAGCATTAATGGGAGGATTATTAAATATGAAGCCAATCCTTTCTCTGGAAGAAGGAGAAATAATCCCTGTAAAAAATGCTCGAGGAATTAATAAAATGGTGAAAGAAGTAGTAAACCAATCTCTTACCAGAATAGATACTTTAAGATTAAAGAAAATTGCTGTTATTCATACAAGTAATCTAAAATACGGAGGCTTAATAATCGAAGAACTCAGAAATCAAGGAATTCATGATGATGATATTATTTACTCCTTACTTGATCCTGTAATAGGAACACATTTAGGTCCAGATGCCGTGGGGGTGATTACACAATGGGAATAATGAATATCGATAAAATAATGGAAATATTACCACATAGATATCCATTTTTACTTGTTGATGGAGTTATTGAAATAACTGAAAATAAAATAATAGCATATAAAAATGTCAGTATAAATGAACCTTATTTCACTGGTCATTTTCCTGATTACCCTATTATGCCAGGAGTATTGATAATAGAAGGACTAGCTCAAACTGCTGGATTATTATTAATGAAAGACTTAAAAGAAAATTCTATTCCCCTATTTTTAGGTATTGATAAAGCAAGATTTAAAAAGGAAGTCAGACCAGGAGATAAACTAATATATGAAATTGAAGTACTTCAGGAAAAAATGGGAATGTTCAAATTAAAAGCAACAGCCAAGGTTGAAAATAAAACTGTTACAAGTTCAGAATTAATGGTCGGAATAAAGAAGGGATAATATGTATATATCACAAATTAATGCTTTTATCCCAGAAAAAAAATTGGATAATCATACTCTGTCAAAAAAATTCAATGTTCCCGAAGATTGGATATATAAAAGAACTGGTATAAAAAATAGATATTTATCTGAAATAGATGTATTTCAAATGGGTATAAAGGCAGCAGAAGTTTTAGATCTTGATGGGGTTGATACTGTACTTTTTGTTTCTTCTGTAGGAGCGCATTATGTTCCTTTTTATGTCAGAATATTTGAAAAACTAAAAATTAAAAATTCACGTTATGGCATTGATGTTTCAAACGGATTTGTTGGTTTTGTAACCTCATTACATATTGCCGATGTTATGTTTAGAGAAAAAATTGCAAACAAAATACTATTAATAGTTTCAGAAAAGTTATCCGATCTCGTCGAAGAAAATGATATTAATACAGCCATTTTATTTTCTGATGCTTCTGTTGCTATGATTTTAGAAAATCATGATAAATGTATTTGCGATCATAGAGTTGTATATGATTCAGAATATTTAGATGCTTTAAATATAAATGAGAATAAAAAAATAACAATGAATGGTAAGAGAGTATACAAATTTGCTGTAAATAATATGAAAAAGATGTTATCACAATATATTAATGAATATGGAAAAAAAATAATTGTTCCACATCAGGCAAATAAAAGAATACTGGAAAGCGTTAAAAAAAGCTTTAATGATTTAGAATTTTTAGATATTATCGAAGAATATGGAAATACTGGTGCTGCAAGTATTCCCTTAACTTTATTTAAAACTTATGGAAATACTAAAATTATATTAAAAGATCATTTACTTATCTCAGTTGGTGGAGGAATGACAACATCAGCAATAACCTGGAGGTGCAACAATGAATAGAGTAACAGAATTGCTTAATATCAAATATCCCATTTTAGAAGGCGGTATGGCATGGGTTGGAACAGCAAAACTGGCTGCTGCAGTCTCTGAAGCAGGTGGCCTTGGAACCATTGGTGCTGGGAGTATGACACCTGATATTCTAAGAGAATCTATTAAGACAATAAAAACATTAACCAAGAATACTTTTGCTGTAAATATTATATTGGTAAATCCTTATGCCGATCAATTAGTTAAAATAGTAAAGGAAGAAAATGTTCCTGTTGTAATTTTTGGAGCTGGTAATCCAGGTAAATATATTCCACAATTAAAAGAAAAAAATATAAAAGTATTGGCTGTAGTTTCATCAGAAAATCTTGCTAAAAGATTAGAAAAAGCAGGCGTCGATGCTATTATCGGTGAAGGAATGGAATGTGGAGGACATATAGGTGATGTTTCTACTATGGTTCTAATACCAAAGCTTGTTGATGTATTAAATATCCCTGTTATTGCAGCAGGGGGTATTGCTGATTTAAGAGGAATGAGAGCAGTTTTAGCACTGGGAGCTGAAGGAATTCAAATGGGAACAAGATTTGTTGCTACCCATGAGTGTGAAGCACATGAAAATTATAAAAAATTAATCTTGAAAGCAGGCATAAGAGATGCTATTGTTACTGGTGCATCAATTGGTCATCCAGCAAGAGTTCTAAAAACAAAATTTGCTAAGAAAATAAAACAACTTGAAGTTGCTTCACCAGAAGAAGCAGAGGAAATGCTTGTTGGAAGTTTGCGAAAAGCCTTTATGGATGGAGATTTAGAAAACGGATCTTTTATGGCAGGCCAAAGTGCAGGATTAATCAATGAAATAAAAAGCGTTAAAGAAATTGTCAAAGAATTTGGAGAAGAATTAAAAAAATATTTCGAGAGGTGATAAAATGATAGCATTTGTTTTTCCTGGACAGGGTTCTCAAACTCTTGGAATGGGAAAAGAGATTTTAGAAAAATATCCCGAATATAAGAAGTATTTAGATAAAGCCTCTGAGGTTATTGATATAGATTTAGAATCTATTATTTTCGGTGATGACGAAAAAATATTAACCCTAACAGAAAATGCTCAACCAGCCTTGCTAACAATCTCGTATATTATGTACATGTATGCTATTGAAAAATTAAACATCACTCCTGATGTTGTTGCCGGACATTCCCTTGGAGAATGGACTGCACTGGCTGTAGCTGATGTTATCTCTTTTAAAGATGCCGTAAAATTAGTAAGGCTAAGGGGCAAATATATGAGCGAAGCATGTCCACCAGGTGTTGGAGGAATGGGTGCAGTTATAGGATTAAATATAGAAAAAATAAAGGAAGTTATTTCACAATTTAAAAATTTAAATATAGCCAACCACAATTCACCAGAACAAATTGTAATAAGTGGTAATAAACAGGAAGTTATAAAGGCTCTTGAAATGCTTAAAGGAAAAGGTGCAAAAAAAGTTGTTGAATTGAATGTAAGCGGTCCATTTCACTCAAGGCTTGTTGAACCTGCTCAAGAAAAAATGGAAAAAGAGTTAGAAAAAATAAAATTTGAAGAACCCAAATACAAACTAATTCAAAATTTTACTGGAGATTTAGAATCAAATCCTAAAAAAATTAAAGAAAATATCATAAATCAAATTACAGGAACTGTAAAATGGGTAGATTCCATTAAAAAGATGAAAGAAATAGGAGTAGAAAATGTATATGAAGTCGGACCAGGAAAAGTATTAACTGGTTTAGTAAAACGTATTGATAAATCGTTAAATCCTAAAAGTATATTAAAAATTTAATTCTATCAAATTTCAAGACAGCCATTACAAAATCCCGGCATCAGGCCGGGATTATATTTTTTCTAATACTTCTTTTAACTTTTCTTTTTTTATTGGTATAGCTAAAAAGTCCTTTGCCCCATTCATTATAGCTTCTTTTATATATTCTTTTTCTGAAAACGATGAAGTAACGATTATATTTGCCATTCCATCATTTTCTAAAATAAATCTCATTGCTTCAATGCCGTTCATTACAGGCATAAGCAAGTTCATTATAACTATATCCGGATAATATTTAAAGTAAAATTCAACAGCTTCTTTCCCATTTTTTGCTTCTCCGATAACATTATATCCTAAATCTTCAAGCATGTCTTTTATAACTATCCTATCAAATTTTGAATCATCAACTACTAATATATTATATGGCATCTTACCACCTCACATCAAACCTTCAAATAAATTAACCTGGTTCTTTTCTGGTAATCCTTTTAACATTCCTAATTTTCTAAATGTTTCAACTGTAGTTTTATTAATCCCTGTTCTTTTTAACAAGTCTTCTACTGATAAAAATTCTTTTTCCTGTCTAGCATTTACTATGCTTATAGCAGCTTTTTCACCTAAATTGGGAACTTTTATAAATGGTATTCTTAATTTATTATCTTCAATAATAAAATTTTTAGCATCTGATTTATATATATCAGGTGGTAAAAATCCAAACCCACGTAATAACATTTCATAAGATAACTCTAAAACTGTTAATTCATTTTTTTCTTTTACATCAAGGATTTTAAAGATTTTAAATCAAATATTCTAGATCTAATAGCATTTCTACCTTTTAATATTACTTCTGTATTAAATTCATCCCCTTTAACTGAAAAATATGTAGCATAAAATGCCAGTGGATAATGAACTTTAAAATACGCAATTCTAAATGCCATACTTACATATGCTGCCGCGTGAGCTTTTGGAAACAAATATTTTATTTTTTTACATGAATTGATAAACCATTCTGGTACTTTATTTTTTTCATTTCATCTTCATCTTCCGAAGCTAATCCTTTACCCTTCCTTACTTTTTCCATTATAAAAAACGAATGTTTTTTATCCAAGCCTTTTTGTATTAAATAATTCATGATATCATCACGACACGCAATAACTTCATCAACTGTAGCTTTTTTGGCAGCTATTAAATCTCTTGCATTGTTTAGCCATACGTCCGTTCCATGAGATAAACCAGAAATCCTTACAAGAGCTGCAAATGTTTTTGGTTTAGTTTCTTCAAGCATTCCTCTAACAAATTGTGTTCCAAATTCAGGAATACCCAATGTTCCAACAGTTGTTCTTAATTCAGAACTCAAATCCACTCCTAAAGCCTTTGATGATGAGAAAATAGACATAGTTTCCTTATCATCCATTTTTATATTTTTATATTCCACACCTGTTAGATCACTTAACATTTTTAGGAATGTAGGGTCATCATGCCCTAGCGCATCTAGCTTTACCAAATCATCATGAATAACATGATAATCAAAATGCGTTGTCATCGTATTGGCTTTTCTATCATTTGCAGGATATTGAACAGGGTAAAATCATAAACCTCCATATTTTTAGGAACAATCATTAATCCTCCTGGATGCTGCCCTGTTGTTCTCCTTGCTCCTTCAATCTTTTTAGCCAATCTTATTATTTCAGGGTTTTTCAGGTCTCCAGCATATTCTTCTGCATATTTTCTCACATATCCATACGCTGTTTTTTCTGCAACTGTTGAAATTGTTCCTGCTCTAAATACATGATCAACGCCAAATAATTCTTCAATAAATTTGTGCGCTCGTGATTGATATTCCCCAGAAAAATTCAAATCAATATCTGGTACTTTGTCTCCTTCAAATCCCATAAATGTTTCAAATGGTATATCCTGTCCATTTTTTTTCATTTCCGTTCCACATTTTGGACATTTCTTATCAGGTAAATCATAACCGGAATCATATGATCCATCAGTAATAAATTCACTATATTTACATTTTGGACATACATAGTGTGGTGGTAACGGATTGACTTCCGTTATCCCCATCATCGTTGCAACTAATGAAGACCCTACAGACCCTCTTGAACCAACAAGATATCCATCATCATTGGATTTTTTAACTATTTTTTGTGCCATTAAATACAATACAGCATAACCATGATTAATGATGGACTTCAATTCTCTTTCTATTCGAGCTTTAACGATTTCAGGCAATGGATCACCATATATTTCTTTTGCTGTTTTCCAGGATAATTCCTTTACTGTATCGTCTGCTCCTTCTATTATAGGAGGATGTAATTTTCCTTCTAATGGTTTAATCTCTTCTATCAAATCTGCTATTTTATTGGTGTTTTCAATTACTATTTCTTTAGCAATTTCTTCATCTTCAAATATTTCATAGGCAGCCTCTAACATTTCTCTGGTAGTTCTAAAATATTTATTAGAATCATATATTTTTTTCTTTTTTCCTTTAGTAGCTGAACCTATTATTAACGCATCTCTGGCTTTTTTATCTTCCTTGTTTAAATAATGCGCATTACTCGTCATTACCACCGGAATATTATAACTCTTTGCAGAATTATACAAAAGTTTATAAAACTCTTTTATTTTATTTCTATCAACACCACCATGTTCAACACTGTCAAGAGGTTGTATTTCAATATAATCAAATAAACTAATCAACGAATTTATTTCATCAATAGATGCCCCTTTAGAATACTCTTCAAATATTATATTTTTAGTACATCCACTACCTATTAAAAGACCTTCTCTGTTTTCAAGTAATTCATTTAATAAAATTGTCGTATCTCTATAAAAATACTCTGTATGCGCTTTGGATATCAATTTATATAAATTCTTTAACCCAACTCTATTTTTAACAAGAACAGTAGCATGATATTTCCTTAATTTTTTAAAATCTATCATTTTTTCAAGATTAATTAATTCATTTAATGTTTTAATACCTCTTCCTTTAGCTTTTTCCAGCAATTTTAAAAATGCATATGCTGTAACTTTAGCATCTTCATGTGCCCTATGATGTTCAAAATTTCCTAATCCCAATGCTTTAACTACCTTATCAAGTGAATGTCCACCTTTTAAATTCAATAAAGCTCTTGCCATTGCAAGAGTATCAACATATGGCATTTTTATTTCAATATTCATAACTTCTTTAACCCATCTTCTCAAAAATCTATAATCAAAATTCGCATTATGAGCTACCAGAACAGAATCCGATATAAAATCCAAAAATTGGGGCAACACTTCATTAATAGACGGGGCATCTATTAACATTTCATTTGTTATTCCTGTAATTTCCTGAATCTTTTGTGGAACATTCTTATTTGGCTTTACCATTTTATGAAAAGTCTCTGTAATTTCACCTTTTTCAATTTTTACAGCACCGATTTCAATTATCTCTTCGATATTTGGGTCAAATCCCGTTGTTTCAAAATCAAAAACAACAAAATTATAATCAAATTTGATTTCTTCTGAAAAATTGTTTACAATAGAAACTTTGTTATTAACCACATTAATTTCACAACCATATATTGGTTTTATATTATTCTTTTTCGCCACATTATAAAAAACAGGTATAGACTGAACTACCTCATGATCTGTAATAGCAACAGCCTTATGTCCCATTTCGCTGCAGTTTTTACCAATTCTTCAACGTCTAGAACAGAATCAAGTGCGCTAAACTTAGAATGTGCATGTAATTCCACCCTTTTTACTTCTGCATCGTCCATTCTTTCTTTAGGCTTTATTTTTATAATATTATCAGGATTTATTACATATTCTTTTTGATATTCATCATATGTAATCCTTCCTTCAACTTTTATAAAATCATTTTCTTTTATATTTGTATTTAGTTTTTCTGCCGAGTTTTTAAATGTTTTTATAGTGATAGAATCTGTATTATCAGTAATATACATTGTTAGAATAATAGCTCTATCATTATATTCTTTATAAAACACTTTTCCTTCCACAACTACTTTTGAAGTTTGATACATTATTTCAGTTAATCTCTCAAGAGGGATAGAAACTTTTTTAAATTTGCTTCCCAATATAACTTCATCATCTAAATTAATTTCTTTGTTATTATCTGCAGAAACTATTGTTTTAGAGTTTTTATCACTAATATCTTCATCATAATCTTCAATAATTTCATAATCTTTATTCTCAATTTCTGTATAATCTATATTTAAAGATTCATCAAAAATAAATTCATAATTTGGTAAATACCCAAGACTTCTATTCAATATATTATCTATAATTACTTTGTTTTTCTTTATTCTTTCAAGAGCAAATCTATTTGAAACTCTAAAGAGTAATTCGTCATCAGAAATATCAGGTAACAAAAAACGAAGGTAATTTTCTTCTTCATTACCTCTTATTAAATCTATCCAATTTTCCACAATATAGTTCAAATCTTTTTCTGTAAGCAGGACAAATTTAACTGGCATTTTCATAAGCCTTGAAAAAAATCTTTTTATACTCTTTTCCTCATTCTCATTTAATGGATTATAAAGTTTTAAAAGTAGAAAATCATTGATTTCTATTTCACCTTGAAGATTGAAAGGATCAAAGCCTAATTTAGAAAGCAAAAAATCCGAAATTTTCATCGAAAGACCTCCTGAAAGATTATTAATGTTTACTATACCATATTTTCTTTAAAATTATTGTATCATCAAAATAAAAATGGAGTTCATTGAACTCCATTTTTATTATCGAACAAGTAAAAATATTTTTTATTAAAAATTTTTCCAAACCCCTTCGCAAAGCGAAGTGATTGAGTTCAAACGAACTCCATTATATTTTTTGATTGCCTGAGTAGCAGCTACTAAATCTATATCCCAAACTGGAGAAAACGGTGGCGAATAAGCAAGATCCATATTTCTTAATCGATCAACATTTCCATTAGTATATATAAGAGAAGTTATTGTATTTAATCTTGGATGTATCTCTCCACCAATAAATTGAGCCCCTAAAATTCTACCTGTTTTTTTCTCAAAAACAAGTTTTATCTTTATTTTTTTGGAACCTTTATAATAATGCGCTTTACTCCCAGATTTAATAAATACTGCTTCTGCATCAAATCCTTTTCCTTTTGCTTCTTCTAAAGTCAATCCTGTTTTTGCATATTCAATATCTTCAAATTTTGTGATTAATGATCCAACTACTCCTATAAAAGAATCATTACCTCCTGCTAAATTTTTTCCAGCTATTCTTCCCTGTTTATTTGCAGTTGTTCCCAGAGGAATATAGACATTTTCCTTTGTTATAAAATGATTTACCGTTGCACAATCTCCAGCTGCATATACATCATTAATATTCGTCTCCATTTTTTCATTAACTATAATAGCTCCGTTCTTTGCTAAATCTAAGCCTTTATCCTTTAAAAATAATGTATTTGGTTTTACTCCAATAGATACAATTACCATATCTCCAGTATATTCATTATTTTCTGTAATTACTTTAAAAACTTCCTCTTCTTTTATAATATCTTTAGCAAAGGTATTAAATATAACATTTACACCTTTTTCTTTCAGTCCATTAATAAATTCTTCATGTATTTCTGGTTCTATATTTCCAAGTATATGGTCCATGCCTTCAATAATAGTAATTTCTATTCCATGTTTTTTTAAAGCTTCAGCGGTTTCTATACCAATAAATCCTCCTCCGATAATAATTGCTTTTTTAGGATTTTTCTCATTTATAAAATTGAGAATATCCTTTGCATCATCAGGATTCCTCAATTTAAAAATTCCTTTTTCACCCCATGCTTTAAATTTTGGAATAATTGGTGAAGCACCCGTTGAAATTACTAATTTATTATAAGAAACCTCTTTTTCACCTTCTTCAGATTTAATATAAACAATCTTATTTGAAAAGTCTATTTCATATGCTTCATGTTTAACGAAAACGTCTGCTCCTTTTTTTCTTTAAATTTTTCTGGTGTTAAGGCTATAACATCTTCCGGAGAAGCTACATCACCACTTATTACATATGGTAATCCACACCCTCCATAAGATATATATGGTTCCTTTTGAAATATTGCTATTTTTAGATTTTTATTTATTCTTTTAGCACTTGCTGCCGCACTCGTTCCAGCTGCAACTCCACCAAGAATAACTACATCGTATTCCATTTTTTCCATTTTTCCACCTCCAACAACTTCATCTTAACTTTCGATATCTTATATTAAACAAACTATATCATTATTAAACTTATTATTAAAAATAAAAGGAGCTTTGCTCCTATTTTAAAATATCATAATATGACAGTAATGACAAAAATACAGAATATGTCAAATAAACTATACTTGGGATATAAAATATCTGATTTTTCCCCAAACTGGTATTTCCAAACAAAGATGCTCCAAACCACTGAATACCATGTTTAAAAATTAGATATAATATAGCAAAAATCATAATCATAGATATTAAAAGTTTTACAAACGCTGTAATCCTGGTGGCTTTTATATTACCTTTCAAATAATATATAGCATTAAATTGTTCAAAAACGCTATAACTTAAGTACAATATACCGAGCAATATAATGTTAACTACATCTAAAGTAAATTGACTTCCAAGCATACTTTGAATTAACGGTTTTTGAAAATATATCATTCCTACCATCAAAGTTAATATTAATGAAATCAGAAAATTAAAGCTGGAAAATATAATCTTCAACCAGCCTATCCCAGCATTACCAGAAGAAAATTGTTCAACTATTTCCTGCTGGTTTTTATATTCTGATTTATTATATATTTTTACAGGATTAACTTTTTCAGATAAATAATGTTTTTTACTTTTTCTTTTTTTATCTTCATTATGTATTTTTAATGTTGCCATTTTATCCTCCTAAAATTTCCTTGAAAATTCTAAAGCTCTTCTTTTTTCCAAAAAACAAAACCTGATTTCTTTTAAAGATTTTGCGTTTTTGGAAAAGTCATTAATAGCTTTAGAATAAACATCACATGCTTTATCAAACGGATACCCAAAGATCCCGGAACTAATAGCAGGTAAGGAGATTACTTTTAATCCCATTTCTTCTGCTTTTTTAAGAGAATTATATACTGCATTATATAAATATTTATCCTCATTTGAATTCCCGCCATTCCATACGGGTCCTACAGCATGTATAACATATCTTGCTTTAAGATTGCCTCCTGAAGTAATCCCAACTTCCCTGTCTTTATTATACCATTTTTTTTTATATATTCATTACTCTCTTCCTGAATAATTCTTCCACCAGCTCTAACAATAGCTGCTGCAACGCCCCCACCGTGTGCAAGATATGAATTTGCAGCATTTACAATAGCATCTGAATCTTCTTTTGTTAAATCTCCAACCACAATTTTTAAAACAACACTATTTATCTCTTTTTCAAAGATAACTTTATTCATATTCTCACCTCAGATTAAACAAAAAAGAGATATACTGTTCCCAATGCCATTGGCACTAATACAGGCAAAAATGATTTTTTCATATATTCTCCAAAGGTTATTGTTTGATTATAATTTTTTTCAAGTAAAGATACTCCTACAATATTTTGAACTGCCCCAAGTGGTGTTAAATTTGTTCCCAAATTTGCTCCTATTGCATAAGCATACCATAATTCAAATGGTGCTCCATGTAACACTAAAAGTTTAATAACTGGAGCTAAAATTAATGTCCCGGGAACTGCACTTAAGAATGGAATAATAAATGCAGATACCCACATAATCACAATCATTAATAAAAATGGTGTATGCAACAATGGATTAAACAAATGAGCTATTGCTTCTGTTACCCCAATTTCCTCTAAAGAAAAAGCTATTGTAAATAAACCACCATAAAAAAACATAGTATCCCAATCAAGGTCTTTAGACATACTTTCAAAATCTTTTTGAGTCAACAACATTAATACTAACGCACCAGCAATTGCTATTAATGCCAGGTCTATTTTTATAACAGAATGAAACATAAAACCAGTTAAAACTATTGCAAACACAGATACCCCTTTATACATCAATGATTTATTTTCAATAGCTTTTTCCGGATCCATATCTGATAATTTTCTTAACCTTTCATTAAAAACTTTAGTATCAACTTTATTATTTATTTTAAACATTAAAAGAACCGCTATAAAAGACAATGCAGTAATTGGTAACATTACAGTTAAAAATTTAGCGAAATCCAGATGACCAATGGAACCTAAAACAATATTTAAAGGACTACCTATAAGGGTACTCATACCACCAATATTATCAATATATATTGTTAGTAATAGAAGAGGTGCCGGATCTACTTCAAGCGTATCTGCAACTAAAAATATAATAGGAGCCATTAACATTATTGTGATTAAATTATCCAAAAATGCTGAAAATAACGTTACAATAAGCATGAGTAAAGTTAAAACTATCCAGAATTTATAACGACTTAATTTAATAGCATTAACAGCTGTAAATGTAAAAAATCCACTTTCTTTAAGAATTTCAACAATGATCATCATTCCCAGCAAAATACCAAGCGTCTCAAAGCTAACTATTCTACCAAGATTTTCAAATTCCAAACCATCTACAGGTTTAAGAATAAAAAGTAAAACACCAAAAAAGAAAGTAATAATAGACTTTTTAATCCTTCTCGCAAAAATAATAAAATAATACGCCACTATAGCTATTCCCAAAACCAACAACTCTGACATAAGACCGCCTCCAATTAGATAGTTTTAACATACTAATTAAACTCTTTTTCTTTAAAGTTATCTTGAAAAGTATTTTAATTTTTAAAAACGTTTTTCTTTTAATTTTAAACCAACATTCTTCATAATTTAGTGAAAATGTGTTAAAATATTGATAGGTATTCATGGAGGTGATAATATGTTTGACAACTTTACAGATAGAGCAGCAAAAGTTTTTATTGAAGCTCAAAATGAAGCACGTTTTATGGGCCATCCCTATGTAGGGACCGAACATCTGTTATTAGGGCTTTTAAAAGTAAATGGAAAATATTTATCTCAAATATTTTCATATTACAATCTAACATACGGAAAAATAAAGTCTGAAATAACTAATATTGTAGGAGTTAATGCATCACATAATATCGTTGGCTCTTCACCACAACCTACGCCAAGAGCAAAAAGAATAATTGAATTAGCTTATGATGAATCCGAAATACTTGGAACTTCACAAATTGATGCAGAACATTTACTTCTTGGAATATGCAGAGAAGGCGAAGGAATTGCAGCACATGTTTTAAGAAGATTGGGATAAATCTTGTTGAAATGAGAAAAAACTGGCCGATTTAATGCTAAATAAAAGTGAAAGTATAAAAGGAGAACAATCTTCATTTGCAGAAGAAGATGAAGAGAGGATAAGACAAAGACAAAATGCTATAAAACAACTTGAGGATACGGAACAGATTTAACCGATAAAGCTGCAAAAAAGAGTTAGATCCTGTTATCGGTAGAGAAGTTGAAATAAGAAGATTAATGGAAATACTTGCCAGAAGAAAAAAGAACAATCCTGTACTTATAGGAGAAGCAGGGTTGGAAAAAGTGCTATTGTCGAAGGATTGGCCGAAAAAATTGTTAATGGTGATGTACCTGAAGTATTAAAAATAAATGTATTTTTTCTCTGGATTTGACTTCTTTAGTTGCTGGAACAAAATATCGTGGTGAGTTTGAAAAAAGAATGAAGAAATTAATGCAAATTCTGGAAAAAACAAAGATATTATATTATTTATCGATGAATTGCATATGATAGTCGAAGCAGGTGCAGCAGAAGGTTCTTCAATGGATGCTGCAAATGTCCTTAAACCAGCATTGGCAAGTGGAAATATCACTGTAATTGGAGCAACAACTCCTTCAGAATATAGAAAATTTATAGAAAAAGATCCTGCACTGGAAAGAAGATTCCAGAAAATTTATGTAAATGAACCAACATACGAAGAAGCATTGGAAATATTAAAAGGTATTAAATCAAAATACGAGGAACATCATAAAGTTAAATATACATATGCTGCTCTGGATGCGGCAGTTAATCTATCTTTACGATACATAACTGATAGGTTCCTTCCTGATAAAGCTGTTGATTTAATCGATGAAGCTGGTGCAAGAGTTCGCTTAAGTGCTCTTACTTTGCCAAATAATTTAAAGAAAATTCTCAATAAAATAACTGAACTTGAAAACAAAAAAGATTATCTTGTTCAAAATAACAAATATGAAGAAGTAGATGAAATAAAATCGCAAATAAGTGATTTAAAGAAAAAATATGCAAAAAAATATAGTGATTGGCGAAAAAAAGCTGAAAAAGAAATTATAGAGATTACTGAAGAACATATTTCAGAAGTTGTTTCAGATTGGACAGGAGTACCATTGAAAAAATTAGAGATGTCTGAAATGGAACGATTATTAAATCTTGAAGCTGTATTACATGAAAGAGTTATTGGACAGGATGATGCTATAAAAGCTGTATCTCGAGCAATAAGACGCGCCAGAAGTGGAATAAAAGATCCACGAAGACCTACAGGTGTTTTCCTATTCCTTGGACCTACTGGTGTCGGAAAAACAGAATTGGCTAAAACCATTGCAGAGTATTTATTTGGTGATGAAAAAGCATTGGTTAGAATTGATATGTCTGAATACATGGAAAAATTTAATGTTTCAAGATTAGTAGGTGCCCCTCCAGGCTATGTTGGCTATGAAGAAGGAGGTCAATTAACCGAAGCAGTTAGAAGAAGACCGTATTCTGTTATATTACTTGATGAAATAGAAAAGGCTCATCCAGATGTTTATAATATATTATTACAGATTATGGATGATGGACGTTTAACAGATTCCCAGGGTAGAATTGTCGATTTTAGAAATGCTATTATTATTATGACAAGTAATTTAGGAAGTGAAACAATAAATAAAACTAAACGTTCCATGGATTTGTTGACGATGAATCTGAAGAAAAAAAATATAATGAAATAAAACTATCCGTTATGGAAGAGGTCAGAAAGGCTTTTAAACCAGAATTTTTAAACAGATTAGATGAAACAGTTGTATTTCATCCACTCACTAAGAAGGATATGAAAGAAATAATAAAAATACAGCTAAAAGATTTGGAAAAGCGGCTAAAAGAAAAAGATTTGCATTTAAAATTCAAAGAAGATGCCGTTGATTTCCTTATTGAAAAAGGATTTGATCCAATTTTTGGTGCCAGACCATTAAAAAGATCTATTCAAAGATATTTAGAAGATCCATTATCTGAAGAAATTTTAAAAGGCAGATTTAAAGAAGGAGATAAAATAATTATAGACGTTAAAAACGATAAAATACATTTTAAAAAGGCAGAAGAACTTCTTCTAAACAGAAGGTGTTATAATGCCAAAAAGAAACAAAATTATTTTGTATGTTCTGAATGTGGGTATGAAAGCACCAAATGGTTTGCAAAATGCCCTTCATGTAATGAATGGAATACCGCGGTGGAATTCACCGCGGATATTTTTGATGATAAAGTGAAATCAACACCATCAGAAATTTTATTTTTAACCGATAATATAAAAGAACCAGAAAAAATTGATACCGGGTTTAAAGAACTTAATGAAATTTTATACGGTGGATTCGTTGAAGGTGCCATATATTTATTGGCTGGAGAACCTGGAATTGGAAAAAGTACTTTTTTAACTCAAATATCATCAAATATAAGTCAGCAAAATTTTGTTATATATGTTTCCGGTGAAGAATCTGCAGAACAGGTATTCCAAAGATTTAAAAGACTTAACGTTAAATCAAACCAAAATAAAATCGGATTAGTTTTTGAAAATTCTCTGGAAAAAATAGTTGCTTTACTGGAAAAGCTTGAAAACAAACCTAATTTTTTAATTATTGACTCCATACAAACCATTAAATCGGATAATTTTTCTTCATATGCCGGAAGTGTGTTGCAAGTAAAAGAAGTTACAAGATACCTTTCTGAATATTGCAAAAAAGAGGCATTACATTGATAATAGTTGGTCATGTAACCAAAGGCGGAATTATAGCTGGACCTAAATTTTAGAACACATGGTGGATGCAGTATTACAATTCGAATTAGAAAAAGCATCAGGATTACGCATGCTGAGAATTTTGAAAAATAGATATGGCCCAACAGATGAAATTTTGATGTTTGAAATGACTCAAAAAGGATTAAAACCTATTTCTGAATATACCAGTTATTTTTTAAAAGATTATAAAAATGCATCAGGAAATGTTTTAACTATAGTTAAAGAAGGAAGCAAATTAATCCCCATAGAAATACAGGCTTTAGTAAGTAAACCTGTGTATGGTAACCCAAGAAGAGTTACATCAGGTGCTCCACTTGACCGATTGCTTATGATAATTGCTGTTTTAAGTAAAAAATTAAGGTTACCTATTGAATCGAAAGATATTTTTTTAAGCACCTCTGGTGGTTTCAAAATTTCGGATACTTCAAGTGATCTTGCTATCGCATATGCATTGCTTTCATCATTATTTGATATAACAACAAACGAATCTATAGTCGTTTTAGGAGAAATTGGCTTAGATGGAAACATTAGAAATATAAGAGATCTGGAAAAAAGGATTGATTTTGCCAGAAAATTAGGAGTAGAAAACATAGTTATTCCTATTTCAAAAAATAAAACAACAAACACCTTAAAAATCAGCAGTTTAAGTAGCTTAGTTAAAAAATTCTTTTCATAAAAAGAGGTGATTCTATGAAAAATACATTCTCTGAAATACTTAGCTCTTTAGCACCAGGTAAAAAATTGAGAACTGGTATAGATTTAATAATTTCTGCAAATCTTGGCGCATTAATATTCTTAACAGATAATGCTGAAGAACATTTAGAAAGGGGATTAATTCAACTTGGTTTTATTATAGATACAGATTTTGAACCTGAAAGACTATATGAATTAGCTAAAATGGACGGTGCTATTGTTTTAAATAAAGATGCTACTAAAATTTTATATGCTAATGCCCAACTAAATCCATCAAGTGATATTCCGAGTTTTCAAACAGGAATGCGCCATAGAACTGCAGAAAGAATGGCTAAACAAACCAACGAAATACTTATTGCTGTATCAAAAAGAAGAAACCAGGTTTCAATATATCAAGGAAATAACAGCAGAGTTTTATATCCAGAAATTATAATATTGCCAAGATTAAATCAGGAAATTGCTGTAGCTCAACGTTATAAACAAAGTTTCTTTGAATTACTATCAGAAATTAATATAGCTGAAATGGAAAATAGAGTTATATTGTCAAACGTGGTTGAAGCTATATCAAAAGGTTTTATGACCTTAAAAGTTGCTGAAAAAGCTGAAAAATATTTACTTGAATTAGGCGAAGCTGCTGAAAGCTCAAGACTTGAAATAAATGAAATTTATAGAATTACCCCAAGATATCTTGGAGCCTTAATTATGGACTATTCAAAAAATTTATTGGATTATCAATATCCTCAAGACTCACTAAATCTATTCAGTGGATTAAAAACAGAGGATTTTTTAAATATGAAAATAATTGCCCAAAAATTAGGATATGATATTGAAACAGAAAACGATCTTGAAGAATTTTTTGTTTCACCCAGAGGATTCAGGTTATTATATTCTACAAGAATACCATCGATTATTGTAAGAAATGTTGTTGAAACATTCAAAAATTTAGATACCTTAATGAAAGCAAATATGGAAGAATTAATAAATGTTCCTGGAATAGGTAAAAAACGTGCTGAAAGAATTAATAGAGCTATAAAGAGAAAGAATGAATTCTCAGAAAAACTCTCTTCTGAAATGGAGGAATTTGAATGAAAATAATAACCAATAATAAACATGCCACCTATCAATATCATATACTGGAAAAATATGAAGCTGGAATTGAATTAAAAGGCTCAGAAGTAAAATCTTTACGTGAAGGCAGAGTTAACCTAAAAGATGCCTTTTGCAAAATAGAAAAAGGTGAAATATATCTATATAATGCCCATATTAGCCAGTATAAAAATGCTTCATTATTTAATCATGATCCGGAAAGACCCAGAAGATTGTTAATGCATAAATATGAAATTTTAAGGCTAGATCAAAAGGTAAAAGAAAAAGGGCTAACAATTGTCCCATTAAAAATGTATTTTAACGAGAAAGGTCTTGTTAAAGTGGAAATCGCTCTTGTTAAAGGAAAAAAACTATATGATAAAAGAGAAGACATTGCAAAACGTGATCTTGAAAGAAGAATAAGAAAAAGTATTAAATATGATATGTGAGGTGTATTATGAATAAAGCTATTGAAATGAAAAACGTTACCAGAAAATTTGGGGATGTTATTGCTTTAAATAATATTGACTTTGAAATAGAAACAAAAAAAATTGTGGATTATTAGGTCCGAATGGTGCTGGAAAATCAACTTTAATGAAAATAATCTCCACATTAATATTACCCTCTTCAGGTGAAGTGAAAGCTTTTGGAATTGATGTTGTAAAAGCAAAGAGTAAAGTTAGAAATCTTATCAGTCTTGTATCAGATTATACTGTTTTAGAAGATGAATTAACCCCATATGAAAATTTAATATTATTTGGAAAAATTAGTAATGTGAAAAATGATTTAAAATCAAAAGCATTAAATCTTCTGGAAGATTTTGGATTATCACAATATAAACATAGATTAACTAAAAATCTTTCCTCTGGAAATAAGCAAAAATTGAATATTGCCCGTTCTCTTATAAAAAATCCTAAACTATTATTATTAGACGAACCAACTATTGCTATAGATGTAGAAACTTCCAGATTCATACGAGAATATATATTAGATCAAAACCTAAAAAAAGGTAAAACTATTCTTATTTCTTCACATTATATGTGGGAAGTTGAACAAATTGCCTCAGAAATTGCTATATTGGTTAATGGAAAAATTATTGCTCAGGATAAAATGATAAACATTATGAAAAAGTTTGAAAATGAACTATCTATAATAGAAGTTGAATTAGAAAGCTCTGAATATCTTTCCAATTTAGAGGCATTAAAAAATGAAGAAATAATATCTGGACTAAAAATTATTTCTTCAACAACTGCAATAATAGAAACCAAATTAAAAATTGAACATTTTGACGAACTCATAAAAAAATACAACATAAAATGCGTGTACAGAAATATGAAAATATCCTTAGAAGATGTTTATTCTTATATAATAAAAGGAAGATCATAATATGGAAAGATTGGATAAATTCTTAGCCAATGCAAAAATAGGTTCCAGAAGCGAAGTAAAAAAACTAATAAAAAGCGGTTTAATAAAAATAAACGGCAAAACTATTAAAAAAATCGATTTTAAAGTGACTAAAAATGATATTGTTGAATTTAATGGTAAAAAAATAGAAGGACATAAATTAATATATATCATTATTAATAAACCAATTGGTTATCTATCCTCCACATACGATCCAAGAGATAAATATATTCTACAATTAATAGATCACAAATATAAAGATGAATTGAGTATTGCAGGAAGATTAGATAAAGATGCTCATGGTTTATTGCTTTTAACCAATGATGGAGAATTAATTCATAAAATTATTTCTCCAAAGAAAAATATATATAAAACATATGAAGTTAAAGTATCTGGTAATATTACAAAAGAAAAAATTAAAAAATTAGAAAGTGGAATTCAACTAAAAGACTTTAAAACAAAACCTGCAATTGTGGAAAAAGCAAATGAAAATATTATTATAATAAAAATTTCAGAAGGCAAATTTCATCAAATAAAAAGAATGATGAAAGCAGTAAATCTTGAAGTTATTGATCTGAAAAGAACAGCTATAGGAAAACTTCAACTTCCTGATAGTCTAAAAGAAGGAGAATGGATTGAAATTGAAAAACCAGATCTTTTCAATAATCGTTCCCCAGAATAAATAATAACCGAATGCAATTTTACCTTTCTTTTCAAATATATATGATATCAAAACAGAAAAAATAATTATAGAAAATACATTAGGTCCATAATTCAATGATAATCCAAATATGAGCTTTATATCTCCATATCCCAATGCATCTCTTCTGGCATAGTAAAATAGAAATGAGATAAGAAATATTCCTATAAATATAAAAAAACTATTAAATTTCATTAACCCTATCAATATAATTAAATAATTTAAAACATCTGGAATATATAATGTATTAAAATCTACAAATGCTATACAGGCTAACAATATTATAACAATATCTATTTTTCCCATAATCATAGCAAAAATAACTCCCGAAAAAATCGGGAGTATAATTTTTTTATTTTTCAAAAACGCTTTTTTTATCAGACTAAAATCTTCTTTAATCAATGAGTATAGCTTTTTCATCTTCATCCAAAATTTCGTCTAAAATATTTTTCATTCCATAATAATACCATGGGAATTTTTCTTTAATTTCTCTGATCATTAGCCTTGCTTCTTCTTTCTTACCGGATTTTAAAAGTGGAACTGTCAATAATATCTTAAAATGTTCATATTCCTTGTTTTTATCCAAAAATTTATTTATAAACTTTTCAACCTTTTCATATTTTTCATTTTGGAACATTATTTTTGCCCATATTTCAACATCACTTACATATTCAGGCTGTGAGTTTGATATCTCTTCTTTCAACTCTTCTGCTTCTATGCTTCTACCTAACTTTTTATAAATTTCTGTCAATTCATATTTGGCTAAAATACTCTTTGGATATTTATTTAAAAACTTTTCTAATATTCTTGCCGATTTTTCAAAGTTATTTGATTGCCTATATGCATCAGCTATCATAAAATATGTAACTGTGTTCTCAGGCATTAACTCCACTTCTTTTAACCAGATCTCGGCAGCCTTTTCAAACTCACCAAGATTAAAATACGTTTCACCTAATTCCGATAATGCTGCAACATTCCATGGATCTTGTTTAATGGCTAATTCTAAATATTTTTTCCCTTCTTCCAAATTGCCTTCTTCTACCAGCACTGAACCAAGTATTTCATATGCTGGTGTATAGTTCGGATCTATTTCAATCATAAATTTAACTATTTCTTTTAATTCATCAAAATTATGATGATCAGCATAATCCAATATTATATCGTATAATTCATTTAATGTAGCATGATTAAAATCGGAAGGCTTTAAATTAAATTCTTTTAAATAGGAAAGAAATTCAGAAAATATGAAAGGTTTTGTAACAAAATTAGAAGAAATTCCAGAAATATGTTCTGAAATAATCTTTATTTTTTTTGCTTCCGTCATTAATTTCTCCTTCGTTTTCAAATCTGCCATCATTAAATCAAGATCTCCTTCATACATAACATCTGATAAAATAACTGGAAAGACCGTATTTGTATTTATTTCAATCTTTTCATCTTTTAACTTTAAAATAGCCACTGTTTCCATGGGTATCTCCTCCCTATATTTAATATAGTCGTAATTTTATTTTATCATTTTTAACATAAAATAATAAATGTTATAACTTATAATAATCTGGTATAATATCAAATAAGAATTAAATATTCATAATTATTTTAAAAAATTTAAACATTTATTCAGATAAGGTGATTGCATGAAAAATTTTACAAAAACTATTTTATTTATAATTTTTTTGATTATCATTTATGCCTTTTTTATTGAACCTTTTTCAATAAAAAAAAGTTACCTAAGTATAAAGCAAAATATTAAAAAGCCAATAAAAATTATTGATATCACAGATTTACACATATATAAATATATTTTTTTTCATGATAAAATCTTAAATGAAATAAAAAAAGAACAACCTGATTTAATTCTTTATACTGGAGATTCTATTGTAAAAAATACTGACAAAAATAGTTTAAATATATTTTTTAAAAAATTAAGTGAAATTGCTCCAGTGTATGCTGTTTATGGAAATTGGGATTATTACGATTTAAATATGGTAAATGATGTATATAATAGCAACAACATACACCTAATAAATGATAATTCTATAAGCTTGTATTATGGTAATTTCACACTAAAACTCATAGGACTACCAATCTATAAAAAATTATCTTATGCTGATACAACAAATGCAAGTTATACAATAGTAATGGAACATATTCCTGATACAATATTTTATAACAAAGAAGCTTTTGATCAGGCAAACCTTATTTTAGCAGGTCATACCCATGGCGGTCAGGTTTACATTCCTTTTATAACCAAACTATTTTTGAAAAAGTATGCATTTTATATGCGTGGAGAAAAAAAGTTTAGTAATAATAAATTGATGTATATAAATAGGGACTCGGGGCATGGTTTAATATCAGACTTTTTTCACCTCCAGAGATTTTAGTTATCACCATTTCTAATAATTAAATTTTAATATAATTGTTTATTAAAATATAAATTCTTTCTTGACTAAGAAAAGAGAATATGTTATAATTTGTCAGACAAAAATATTATAATATAGAGGTGAATAACATGAAAAAAGGAATACACCCTGAAATGAAACTCATCACTGTAAAGTGTGCTTGTGGTGCTGAACATCAGCTTTACAGCACAGAAGATAATTTCCGTGTTGATGTTTGTTCAAAATGTCATCCATTTTATTTGGGTGAAACAAGCTCTCAAATTATCGATACAGAAGGAAGAGTTCAAAAATTCAAGAACAAATACGCAAAATTTCTCAACTCATAGGTGGAGGATAACCTCCCATATTGTTATATATAAATTATTTTATGGAGGTAGTATTTGTGGCTAAAAGTATGGCATTTGGCGAAACTGTGAAAGTAACGGTAAAAGACATTAAAAAATTCGGAGCTTTTGTTACACTAGAATCTGGTGAAGAAGGTTTTATTCACATTTCAAAGATTTCAAATGACTATGTAAAAAACATCTCTGACTTTTTAAAAGTTGGTCAAGAACTCGAAGGAAAAATCATTGGAAAAACAAAAGACGGTAAAGTAGAGCTCTCCTTGAAAACTGAAGATGTCCAGGAAGAAAAGAAAGATGACGAGTTTGAAAAGAAACTCACAAGATTCTTGAGAGACAGCGACAGAAAGTTATCCGAGTATTCAAAAAGACTCGATAAGAAAAGAGGTGGCAAGGGAAAAGATAACATTTAATAATTTAGTGGGGATATAAGGCGGTTAAAACCGCCTTATTTTTTTCGCTTGATGATACTGAATTACTGGATTTTTTTGAATCATTTATATAAAAACCACTTCCTTTAAAAGAAATACCTACCCTTCCTATTCCTTTTTTAGCTAAGTTTCCACATTTTTCACAAAAAACTTCTGGTGTTTCACTCATACCGTGCATTACTGTAAATTCATGTCCACATTTCTCACAAACATATCTGTATATTGGCATTAATACACCTCCCGTCCATATATTTCTAATAAATTTTAACAATATTATATTTAAAATCCATTTCACATAATTTAACTTCATAAAAACATCATCATGACTTTTTTAATAAATTCATTTTTTACTTGAATTATCAAAAGTTTTAGTGTATAATATTTTTTGAGATGTATGCAGAAAAAGGGAAAAGGAGGCAGATGAAGTGTCAATTTTAACAATATTAGCAGTTATAGTTCATGTAGTATTATCTATTGCTTTGATTTATTTTGCTTTGCACAGAATGCAAAAAAACGCAGAATTGGGTGGAGCTTTCGGTTCTGGTGCTGCACACACAATGTTCGGCAGGGAAAAAGGCTTTGATCCAGCTGCAAAAATGGCATTATGGACTGGAGTTTTATTTATGATTTCATGTTTTGTAACAGCAGCACTCCTTGCGAGGTGATTGAATAGTGGATTTTGAAAAGCAATTTGACATCATAAAAAGAAATACGATAGATTTAATAACAGAAGAAGATTTAAAAGAGCGTTTAAAATCCAAAAAAAATTTACGAATTAAATTAGGAGTTGATCCTTCAAGGCCTGATTTGCATTTGGGTCATGCTGTTGTATTAAAAAAATTAAGAGAATTTCAAGATTTAGGTCACCAGGTAGTTTTAATCATCGGAGATTTTACTGCAAGAATTGGTGACCCTTCTGGTCGTTCAAAAACCAGACCAATGCTTACAAAAGAAGAAGTTGAACAAAATGCTGAATCATACAAAAAACAAGCATTTAAAATTTTGGATCCTGAGAAAACAGAAATTAGATATAATAGTGAATGGTTGGATAAATTGAGTTTTTACGATGTTATAAAATTATCTTCCAATTATACAGTTGCAAGAATGCTTGAAAGGGATGACTTCGCAAAGAGATTGGCTAACAATGAACCTATAAGTGTTTCTGAATTCATGTATCCTTTGGCACAGGCTTATGATTCAGTAATGGTTGAAGCAGATGTCGAAATAGGTGGGACCGATCAATTATTCAATCTTCTTGTGGGAAGAAAAATTCAAGAAGCTTATGGTCAACAGCCTCAAATAGTTTTAACTATGCCTATAATTGAAGGCACTGATGGAAATTTAAAAATGAGTAAATCATATGATAATTATATTGCTTTTGAAGATGAACCATTTGATATGTACGGAAAGGTTATGTCAATACCAGATACATTAATAATAAAATATATGAGATTAGCAACCGATGTAAGTGAAAATGAAATAAAAGAATATGAAGAAAAATGAAAAATAACTCAATAAACCCAAGAGATGTTAAGATGCGTTTAGCTTACGAAATCGTTAAATTCTTTCACAATGAAGAAAAAGCAGAATATGCTCAAAATGAATTTATAAAAGTTTTCCAGAAAAAAAATATTCCAGACGAAATGAAAGAAATTATTGTTGAAAAAAATATAAGTGCAATCGATTTAGTAATGAAAACAAAATCTGTTTCCAGTAGAAGCGAAGCGAAAAGACTTATAAATCAAGGTGCTGTAAAAATTAATGATGTTAAAATCGATGATCCTTTCCAATTATTAGAAATTAATGGCGATGAAGTCTTAAGAATTGGGAAAAGACGATTTTTTAAACTAAATACTAATTGATAGAATTTTAGTATTTTATAGTATAATATAATTAGTGCGTTTTAATAATCAAAAATTCAAAATTTAAAAGAGGGGGTAGAGCGTATGCGTAAAACACTTTTAGTATTGGCATTAGTTCTTTTCGGAGTATTATCTTTTGCATTTAAAGATGTTCCCGAAGATCATTGGGCATATGATTACATTATGGATTTAGCAAATAGGGGTATCCTTCCAATGGAAGATAACTTCAATCCTGACATTGTTTTGACAAAAGCCGAAATTGCTGTATTATTATCAGACACATTAACTTATGTTGAAAATGATCCTGTATTAGCAAAAGCAGAGGATATAAAGAGAGTAGAAACAGTTATGAAAATTTTTGAACAAAAATTAGCTTCAGTAGAATCAAAAGCTATGGAAGATAACAAAGCTTTAAGCGTAAAATTAGGTGCTGTTGAATCTGCAGTAACAGCAAATCAAAATGTATTAATTAACCTAACAAAAAAAGTTAATGCATTAGGAAACGGTTTAAGCACTTTAAAAGCTAATAGCTCAAGAAGTTATTTAGAACTAAAATATACTGTATTAGATTTATCTGACAAATTAAATTCATTGCCAAAATTAAAAGATGATGTTTCTGTTAACATCGAAAACATTGATGGGTTATGGGAAGAATTAGATACATTAAGATCAGACTTAGATTATGTTGCTGGCCAAAACGCTAAAGAACATAGTGAAATAAAAGCATTAATTGCTAAAAAAGCGGATACATCTTCTGTTGAAGAATTATCAAAAGATTTAAAAAAGGCAAATGATGAACTTGCTACACTTAAGAAAGTTGCATATAAAGCTTATAATAATGCTGATATGGTTTCAGAAGATATGTTAGATCTTCAAGACCAATTAGACAATCTATCTTCACAATTATCTAATGTTCCTGGTGATTTATTGAAAGTTCAATATTTAGCTAATGATTTATCCGATAGAATGACTAATGTTGAAGGAAAAGTAGCTGCTAATGAAGAAAAAGTAAACAAGACAAATATGTTAGCTATTATGGGGTAGCATTGGCAGGTATTGCATTAGTAGTTCCATTTGTAATGAAATAGTGGTAATTTATAATCATTTGATTAATTAATTTAACGTTAAAAACTCTTGACTTTTATTTACGAATATGATAGAATAATTACAGTTTATATCAAATCAAATTAAATTATATTTAAGGAGGTTGTTTGAATGAAGAAGATTTTCGCTTTAGTCATGGCATTAGCTTTATTGGTATCTGCATTTGCAGCTACAGAAGTGCCTGCAACATTGTCAGTTACTAACCAGTTTTTGAAGGTAGTGTTGGTTTTGAAGTTGGCTTTGATGAAAATGGTTTGGATTTGAATTTAACAAATTCATTAAAAGTTACTACAGCTTTTTCAAGTGGTTATTCAGCTACATATGGTGGAAAAACTGAAGGTATGTTATCAGTTGTTTTAAGTGGAGATGTATCTACTTTGGCAAAGGATACTGTTCCTGCATTGACTTTAAAAAGCATTACATACGAAGACAACATGGTAAAAGTTTTATTTAACAACGGTGGTATGTTAGATTATTCAAAATATATTATATACAACACTTATGATTCAGATGGAAATGCTCAATTGCCCGTAGTAGGTGACAGATATGCAGCAGTTACTTTAAAAGGTTTTGACGCTGATGTATTATATGTTGATTTAACATCTGGTTATGATGTTGATACAGATGCTACACATGTAGATAATCCAACAATGTTAAATGGTGATTTATTAGCAGCTAAAAAATCATTATCCGTTTCTATGATTGATGCTGATTTAACAGTTGCTGCTTGGTCAGCAGATTCAACAAGATTAGCAGTTGCTGGTCCTGCAACAAAAACAGGATTCGCTGTATCTGCTGAAACAACTGGAAAAGATGCTTTAGCAGGTTTAACAGCTGATTTATTCTTTGGTTCTCATGATGGTTCATCAGCATATTTGTTATCTGCAAGCTATTCAAAAGATTTTGAATCAGGTATGTTTACAGTAACTCCTCATATGACATTTGATTACGCAAAATCAGCTACATTACCAGAATTCATTAGACCTGTTTCAGATGCAACAAAAGTTACTTTTGGTGCTGATTTATCAGCAGATTTTGGAATAGCTGGAAGCTTATCATTAACAGATAAAATCACATTACCATTACCTGGAGATATGACATATACATATGCAGTTGAATACTCAAATAAAATTCATGATTTATTCAATATTGAAAGTGTAAAAGTTTCTAAAGCTGATGGAACAGAAATTGCTTCTCCATTAAACTTATCAGCAAAAGTATCAGGTTCTACAACAATGGACGCTGTTTCAGCAGGTTATGATGTTACTTTAGGTTCAGTTGCATTGGATAAAGTTTCTGATGAATATGCTGTTGATATTCATGTAAAAACTGGTTATGAAGCAGATATGGTTACAGTATCAGGTGATGTATGGTATAAATTACATGCAGCTACAAAAGATGCTACAAATAATTTAGGTTATATGGTTACAGTATCTGTTAAACCTATGGATAAAGTTGCTGTAGATTTATCATTAAAGAACTTTAGTGATACTGACAGTGATGGAAATTACTTTGAAGAAACATTCAATGAACCAGCTGATTTCTTATACTCAGCAGATGTAACTTACACACCAAATGATGCTATTACATCTGGATTACACTTAAGCAATGCTACATATGGCGGAAAATCTTTCTACTGGAATGCATACGTAAAAGGTTCAGTAAGCTTCTAATATTTTTAAATAATAAATCCCGGCTTTTGCCGGGATTTTAATTTATATAACATAAGTCTGCAAATCGAATTTGATTTAAGCTGTATTTTTATATAATTTTCGATTATTATATATATAACAAAAACTCCCGGATTATTCCGGAGTTTTTTATGGCGGGACGACGGGACTCGAACCGCGGCCACCGGTGTGACAGACCGGCATGCTAACCAACTGCACCACGTCCCAACCGACCGAATATATTGTACCAAAAGAAATATTACATTTCCAGTCCTGAGTGGTTTCTAAATAGTGACGTGTTTTTTAGTATTATTTTAAAAAGAAAAGAATTGAAAATGAATTAAGAATTTTTACATAGTAAAAAACGCTAAAATTTACATTACTGCTTGATTTTAAGCCAAAAATGTGGTAAAATTCCTTTGAAATGCGTTTATATCAATATATAGGGGTGCATGTATGAACAAAAAGGAACTCGTTAGTGCATTAGCTGAAAAAGTTAATGTTACAAAAAAAGAAGCTGCTTTATTTGTTGATTCTTTTGTTGAAGTTGTTTCCGAAACTTTAGGAAAAGGCGAAAGCGTTAAGATTGTTGGATTTGGAACATTCGAAGTTGTAGAAAGAAAACCAAGAAAAGGTGTTAACCCACAAACAAAAGAAGCTATCGAAATTCCTGGTGGAAAAGTACCTAAATTCAAAGCTGGTAAAGAATTAAAAGCCAGAGTAAAATAATTTAAACGGAGCCAGATGGCTCCGTTTAAGTTTAATGGAGGTTTAATTATGACTTTAATATACATAGGCCTTGGTGGTTTTCTGGGTGCCATTTCAAGATACTTAGTATCAAAATATATAAATTCTCTTTTTCTCTTGGCAATATGCCATATGGAACTCTATTTGTAAATATTTTAGGTGCTTTTGTTTTAAGTTTTTTAATGTCTTTAGGTATATATAAATTAGAATTTCCTAAAAGTTTTATGTTATTTTTCGCAACTGGTTTTATAGGTTCTTTTACTACTTTTTCTACTTTCATGTATGAAACTATTGTATTAAGTGAAGAATCTTTTACGTTATATTCTTTGTTATATTTATCAATTAGTATTATCCTGGGACTTTTATTTGCTTTTTTAGGATATGCGCTGGGGAGGATGGGATCATGAATTTTTTAAGAATTTATTTGGGTGAAAGTGACCATTGTGGTCATGAGCCTGCATATAAGCACATAGTTAAATTATGTTATAATCACGGTTTAAAAGGTGTAACTGTACTTAAAGGCGTTATGGATTTGGAGAAAAACATCATGTTCATAGAGCAGATTTTTTTACTTTGAGCGAAGATTTACCAATTATAATAGAAGTTATCGATGAAAAAGAAAAGATTAGAAAATTAATTGAAGAAATTAAAAAATGCAATTTTGATGGACTTGCAGTTTATTGGGATGTAAGTACTGTCAGAATAGAAAAAGAAGCCCTTTAATCTGGGCTTCTTATATTATGTTATTACTCATATATAATTCTAATGCTTCCTCTTTAAAATTCTCTACTAAACTATCAATTTCACTTTCTGAAACTTTATTCTCCATATATCCTAATTTCTTGTTTAAAAAGTTTTTTATTATTTTCATTTTTCTCCCTCCCCATTTAATGATTTCAATTTAATTATATATTTTAATTTATACAATTCGGTATCCGAACTATTATGTTATTTAACATTTATCTTTTCTCTTTCATTAACCCTCACACTTTTAAAATGGGAAGGAAATAGTTTCTTAATTTTTATTTAATAACTACTATTTTCTTTAAAAAGTTTATGCTTTTCTTTATTATATTTTTTATTTCCTCTTCCGTATATTCATAGTTTTTTTCACCATATTCTTTTAAAACAAATAGATTTGTTAAAAGTTTAAATTCTTCAGGATATTGTATTTTATTTAGTAATTCATAAGGAGTTAAATACGAAAATATCCTGAAAAATCTTTTTCTGATATATTTATATCCTTCTTCTATTAAATAGGGTATATCTTCATAATCAAGTTTATCGATAGAGAATTTTTCTATTTCCTTTTCCTCTTTTTCTTGATTAATAAAAAATTTTCTAATAAATATTACAGCAGTAATACCAAGCAAAATGGATACTATAAAAAAGATCCATTTTATTTCCTGATATAATTTTATAAATGCCGTTCTTGGTGAAGCCGCTATCTCTCTAAATATATTCATTTGGTGTCCTGAATAATTTGCATCAATAGTTTTATTTTGAACATTAGTATTAACGTTACCAGAGAATAACTCACTTTTATCCAGAGGCAATCTTCCTCTTTTCATATATGCTATACCTGTTCCCATTAATGCCCATATTGAAAAAAATATTATAAGTGAAATTATTATTTTTCTTTTTTCTTTCTTTGTAAATAATTTCCACGTAATAATTGCTAGGATAATAGATATTATTCCACCTATAAAGATATTTATCAATACTATAACATCTATAACCTTATTATTCAACTGAATCATTGATTTTTCTTCTACATTTATATCTCCTGTATATTCTTTCTTCTTTTTTCTACAACTGTTTTTTTAACATTATAATTATTACCTTTTATAATTTCATTTATTTTTCATTTTCTAATTTTTTTCTTTTAATAACTGAGTATCTGGTGAGAGATGAAATTCTTTAAATGGATTATAATATGTATTAAAATTCCACAAACTAAATATTATAAATATAGAAAAAAGTGAAACAAAGATTTTCTTATTTTTTTGTTCTTTAAATAATTCAATAAGTGAAACAATAAAAGTTATAAGTGGAAATATGGGATTAATCAAATTTCTTAATAATATAATAGATATCAAAAATATAAATGTAAATTTTATAATGTCTCCAGGGTTAAGCGGCAAATAATAAGACAACACTACAATAGCAATTAAATTAAAACTATAAAGTAAATTTTTTGATCCTGTTGCATTTAAAAGAAAAAATACCAGAGTATATATACCTGCTAAAGACAAAAAAGCTATATAATATGGCATTCCAAATTTTCTTATTCTAATAAATAAAAAGGAAAATAAAATTCCCAGTAAAAAAATCACTATTCCAGAATGGAAATTAAAAGGCACAAAGGTTAAAAATATAGATAATAAATATAATACCCTTTGATTTTTCAATGAAATCCCCTCCATTTATATTGTTTCAAATACTTCTGTTAAAGAACTATTTGGAGATACTAATCTTACTATTATATGGTTTTCTTCCAATAAAACAGCCTTTTTTTCAAGATCTATTGCTTCAACTCTAAACATATCATGTTCTTTTATATCTAACTTGCCTTCTGTTTCAATCCTGAATCCATATGGCATTATTAATACTACAACCTTTGAAACTTTTGCTCTTATTCTTATTAAGTCTGGAATAATTTCATCTGTTAAATGTATAGAAATTATTATTACTGTATCCTCATAGGTAAAATAAGGTATATCTTCTTTTATTATTGTATCTAATCTAAATTCTGGATCATTTGTACCTTTTGCACTGGATAATAGATCAAAATAGTCAAGCCATTCCTTTGAAGAATATTTTTTTACTTCTTTCCCTATTAATACCAGATTTACATCTTCATGTTTCATTTTTTGATACCTGATAATACTTGCAGCTGCTTTTAGTGCATACTCCTCATATATTTTTCTTTCACTTTTCCAGAAAACATTATTTTTAGGAATTCCGTCTGGAAGGTTTAAATCTACAAACATATATATTTTTCCCGTAGATGTATGAGAATATTTTTTTACCATTAATTTATCGTATTTTGCAGAGATTTTCCAATTTATTCTATTCATAGGCTCATTATTATATTCATCAATATTTTCTACGTAAGTTACATCTTCTAATACCCTTATATTAGATTTTTGCCCGGGCAATAATTTTTTTAAACTTTCTTTATTGAATTCAGAATAAATAAATTCTGGCAATACTTCTATGGTTTTTTCCACTTTTTTTGTTTTCCAGAATTCAAATCCTAATGGAGTTTTATAATTAATACTTATATACCCTATCTCTTTTATTCCACGTGTTCCAAAAGAGGTAACGAATACTAATTTCTTTTTTCATTGGCTGATAATTTGATTTTTTGAAAAGGTGGTCTTAATCTACTTAATAAGTTAGACGGAGAAACTGTTATAATTATGTCTTCATCTGAATTGTTTGTTAAATATAATCTATATTCAACTTCTTCCTCAATAAAACATTTTTCATATTCTATATCATATTTAATATCTAAATTTTTAAATACTTTTTTCTTTTGAAAAAACTCATACCAGCCGAAACCTACAAGAGCTAATAGCAATATTGTATAATTGCTAAAATAAAATAGATTAAATAATATTGATATTACTGTCATTATTACCAGACTTTTAATTTTATATTTCATGCTATCATCTACTTTATCACTTTAACTTCTTCTAATATTTCACCTATTAACTTATATGTTGATACTTTTTTTATTTTTGCTTCTGCTTTTAATATTATTCTATGCGCAAGAACATAAGGGCTATCTTTTTTACATCATCTGGAATAACAAAATCTCTTCCTTCAATAGCTGCAATACTTTTAGATAACTGCATTAATGCAATTGAGCCTCTCGGACTGGCTCCTATCTTTATATCTTTGTGATTTCTTGTTCGATTTACTATATCTACTATGTATTTTTTTATTTCTTCAGAAACATGTACATTTTTTATTTCATCCTTTATTTTTCTTATTTCCTCATTATTAGAAACTTTATTTATTTTATTTATTGGATGTTCTTTTTCCTGGGATATTAACATATTAATCTCATTTTCAAAATCTGGATATCCAAGATTGAGCCTTATCATAAACCTATCCAATTGTGCTTCTGGCAGCGGAAATGTCCCCTCATATTCTATTGGATTCTGTGTTGCAATGACAAAAAAATTATCTTCCAATTTATGTGTTATCCCATCAATTGATACTTGATTTTCAGCTAATGATTCTAACAATGCCGACTGTGTTCTTGGAGTAGCTCTGTTAATTTCATCTCCTAATAGTATATTTGTGAAAATCGGACCTTTTTTCAGTATAAATTCATTTTTATTTTTATCAAATATATATAATCCTATTAAGTCATTTGGTAATAGATCCGGTGTAAATTGTACTCTTTTAAAATTTAAATCAAATGATTTCGCTAAAGCACGAGCTAACATAGTTTTACCAGTTCCTGGAACATCTTCAAGCAACACGTGACCATTAGAATAAAATACTGCTAATACCATTTTTATTTGTTCTTCTTTCCCCTTAATAACTATCCCCACATTATCTATAATCTTTTTGGATAAATCTGTTGTAACCATACCCCACCTCTTTCTATTAATATTTATATTTTATTACCCACAAAAAATTATATCATAAAAAAATGCTCCCTGATGGGAGCTAAATTTGTCTGTTTGTTATTTATTTTAAGGGTTGTAATAATATTATATCTTAATTTCCTTAAGAATTACTTAGAATACTGTTTCACTCCCATTTCAACATTCTTTCTTTTACTTTATTTATCTCTTTTCCTGTTAAATATATAATTAAAATCAATAAAAATATAGGCAAAAATCCTCCCACCAAATGATATAAAAGTTTTGAATCAAATAGAAAATCAATAAACTTACTTTTTAATTGAGGATTTTCAAAAGACAGTATATATAAATTGCCTGGAATAAAAATACCAAAACTAAATCCCATTATAACCCCTTCAAGATACATTACTTCCTTACCTTTAATAATATTTTTCTGAGATAAATCTCTTTTTGGATTCTTCAAATACATACTAACTCCTAAAACTGAGGAATATACAATCAGAGTAATTACCGGTATAATCATTACAAAAATTACCCATGTTGCTTTCCCAAAAATAAAAGATAATAATGCTATTGCTATATATTCAATAGAGAAAATCAAAATAGGTAACATAATTTTTGAAAATATCATATTTCCCATACTAATAGGAAAAAGCTTTGGCATTGGCCATATTTTCCCCTCATAAGAAATGGAAAAAATAGAGAGCATTGCTGCATATATAGATGCAATCATTATAAAAACAAAACTCATAACATCAGAACCAGAAGATGTGAAAACAAAAATAAGTGGTAAAAATACTGGATATAATATAAGAAAAAACGTTTGAGAATCTCTAAATAATAATTTAAAGTCTTTTTTAATTGCTGGAAATCTTGAAGTTTTGAATTTTATTTCATAATTTTTCTTTTTGCCTTTTTTACGTGATACTGTTAGTTCCAATGAATTAGAAATTGTAAATACTATATATCCCAATATTATAATTACAGATAATAACATAGTCAAAGCTAAAAAATTGCCTTTCATAGTTAATATTACCCATGTGTGTGGCCATGCATAATTCAACAATAATGAAGATAATTTCTTTAAGGACTCTGCAACCTGTGCTGGAGAAGCATTTTCCATTATTCTCGGAATAATATTAGTTATTCCCACATACAGAAATATACTTATAAAATACATTATCATTGTCATTCTTTTGGCAGATGTTTTAGTTAAAAATTTTGAAAATAAAACTCCACCTAAATTTGAAATTAATAAAAGTATTAAAATATATCCCAAACCTGCTAATATTGAAAAAAATATATTGGTTTTTGCGATAATGGCATATATTACAAACACAGGAATCATCATACCAAGCGGTAATCCTGCCATAACAAGACTATCTATTGCACTGGAAATATAGATATCCGAACGTTTTAAAGGCATAGAAAGTAATATTTGTGTCATATCACTTTCATATAGATTGGCAACAATAGCGGGAGAATAATTGATAAAAAACATAAATCCCATTAATAAAAACCACATAGAAAATACTACATCAAGCATACTCCATGGTAAATCAATTCCAAACTGAGAAAAAGGAATATTTAGGTCTTTAAACATCATATACAAAATAGGCGATAATGATGCTCCGAATATAACCGCTGGAACTAAATAAGCAATTAATGCATTTAAAGGACTGGACTTTTTATATGTCCCATCTTTTTTCTTTTTAGGCCTTATTTTATTTTGATATGAATATTTTAATATCAACCATATTTTGTTTTTCATATAATCACCCCTAAAGTTCTTTTATAATATCATCTAATTCACCTGCACCTGTTAATTCAAGGAATAAATCTTCAAGTGATTGTTTTTCAGATGTCTTTGAAAGAGCTTTTAATTCTTCTAAAGTTCCTTCTGCAATTAATTTACCAGAAGAAATAATTCCAATTCTATCACACATTTTTTCTGCAATTTCCAGAATATGTGTTGTTAAAAATATTGTTGCTCCTTCTTTAGAATACTTTTCCAATAACATTTTTAATATTTTTGCAGATTTTGCATCTAATCCAACAGTTGGTTCATCTAAAAATATAACCTTTGGTTTTCGCATCAAAACAGATGCAACCATTAATTTTTGTTTCATTCCATGAGAATAATCACCTATAAACGAATCAAGATAATCTATTTCAAATGCTTCACAAATTTCATCAAGGCGTTTTTTTGATTCATCTTTATCAACTTCATATATATTCATAATAAATTCAATAAACTCTGACCCTTTTAAATTTTCATACATTTTTGGCTCATCAGGAACTACCCCTATATTTGCCTTTATTTTTATCTCATTTTTTTTCATATCCATACCAAGTATTTCTATTTCTCCGCTTGTAGGTTTCAATGTTCCTGTTAACATCCTAATTGTCGTGGTTTTACCAGCGCCATTTGGTCCTAAAAATCCATAAATCTCCCCGCTTTTAATGTTTAGATTTACATTATCTACTGCAATAAAGTCACCAAACTTTTTTACTAAATTTTTAGCTTTAATCACAAAAACACCCCCGTTAGAATTTAAATTTTTCTTTTATATGATGTAAATGGCTTCTACCTATTTTTAATTCTATACCATTATCTAATTCTACTATATAATCTCTTACAAAAAACTTTTTGAATTTTTTTATATGATCAACAGAGATAATATAACTTTTATGTATTCTTATAAATTTTTCTGGATCAAGAGCTTCTTCTAATTTTTTTAATGTATCATCGTAATAGTATTCTTCACTTTTAGTACATAAAAAAACATATTTATCTTCTGCTTTAAAATAATATATTTCTTCTTCTGGAATAATTAAAATTATATCTCTATCCTTTACCGAAAATTTTCTTAAATAATTACTATGACTAATTTTTTCCAATAAAGATTTATTTATTACCTGTTTCCTTTCTATTACTCTTTCAATGGATATTTTTAGTCTTTTTAAGTCAAATGGTTTTAATAAATAATCAACAGCATTTTCTTCAAATGCTCTTATAGCATATTCTTGATAAGCGGTGACAAAAATCACTAATGGTTCATAAGAAAGTTCTTTTAATATATCAAATCCATTTTTTTCCGGTAAATTGATATCAAGAAATATTAAATCAGGCCTATTCTTTTCTATCAGGTCAATAGCTTCTTTACCTGATTTTGCTTCTCCAATTAAATTAATATAATCAAAATTAGCTAAAAGCTTTTTTAATCTATTTAAAGAATGCTCTTCATCTTCAATAATAATACTTTTTATTAACATATTTTCATCCCCGATTTTTATTATTACCTTTATTCCTGATGGTTTATTCTGTTCAAATTCAATTTTTGCATTATCATATGTTAATGCCAACCTATTTTTTATACTTATAAGTCCAAAACCGAATTTTATATCATTAATTTTTCCTATACCATTATCCACAACCTCAAATATTACAGTATTTCCCTTTCTAAAAGCAGAAACACTTATTTTTCCTCCTTCTTTCTTCTTCGAGATTCCATGAATTATAGAATTTTCAACAATAGGTTCCAATATCAAAGGTGGTACTTTAAATTCATTTAGATTATCATCTATGTCAAATTTACACTCTAATCTATTTCCTAATCTAATTTTTTCTATCTCAAGATATTCTTTTATTAAATTTATTTCTTCATTCAAAGAGACAAGATCCTTATCTGAAGAATATAATATCTTTCTATATATATCTGAAAGATTTATTATAATTTTTTCCATTTGTTCCGAATTTTCCTGACCTATTTCCAGTAAAGTATTTAATGTATTAAATAAGAAATGTGGGTTTAGTTTTGATCTTAGTGATACTAATTCTGCCTTTAACTTTTCATTTTTCAACCTTTCGTTTTTTCTTATTTCTTCATTTAACTTTTTATATATAATAATAATAGAAAATATTAAAAACAGAAGAATAACAATAGTTATTAAAAATAGATATTTATATGATGGAAAAACATTAAAAGCAAGAAGATTCGACATTATATACTCTGAAATAACTATACCAGAAAAAATACTAAAAATCAAAATCAAAATATTAACTATTTTATCCAGAAATCTTATTTCTATTTTCACAAATATTTTTAAAAATCTTTGAAGAATATAATAGATTAGACCTATGGAATTTGAAAAAATTTCTGCAATTAAAATACCATACCATAAATTAAAATATGGAGAGAATATATATATTAATAATACCACGAGCAGTGACCCTATTTGATTTTCTAACAATATTTTATATAAATTTTTATTTCTCATCATATATCATCCTGTAATAATAAGAGTTTTTATATTCTTTTAATTCTCCAAGTAATTTTTTACTTCTTTCTAGATTATTATGTTTATATATTTTAGAAAGCTTAAATAATATCTCACCAAAATCATAATTTTCTTTAAATTTTTCATTAGCCCTAATATATATATATTCAAAATCATTTATAAATATTTCTCTGGAAAAATCATAATTAATAATTTCATATGCTGTTTTTCCACGTATATAACGATAAATGAGGTTGTCAAAATCGCTTTTAACAACCTCTTTCATTTCCAGCATACCTGCGTATATATAATAATATTTTAAAGGAAAAAACCATTCATATCTGGATTTTTTTACCAATATACTACCGTGAATTATTTTCAACAAATTATCCATATTTTTAGCATTATTGAAACTCTTCAAAATATTATCTAACTCTTTTTTAGTAAAAGAATCAAAATTTTTCAGATATGCATTTAGTATATTAATACTATTATTTGAAAATGTTCCTATTGATAAAATTAATAAAATAATAACTATAATGCATTTCTTCATCAGAACCCCCACATAATACCTGCCCCAAACGAATAATAGTAATTATAATTTGGTAATTTATCAGTTACAGTATATATCCCTTCTATTTTCCAATTTTCAGGTGAATAATTATATGTAAACCTTCCTTCCACAAAAAAACTAACAAAATCCATAATATTAAAATAAAGACTTGCTTTAGGCGAAACAGATAATTCATCTCTTTTTAATTGTATCACATAAGGTACAGAATTTACATCATTAACAAAATCGTCTACTGTTTTACTACTTCTGGATTCTTCTACTTTCTTACTAATAATTGTTTCTCCACCACCAATTCCCATTCCAATATTGAGCCCCAGCACCTTAAATATATTTATGTGTTTTCCAAAAGTAAAATATCCCTGGGAAATTATTAATTTGTAATTGCCATTTACTACTTCTCCACTATAACCTTCACCCCCATATATGAACCATTAGGCATAATTCCTATTCCACCACCACCATGTAAAATTACTTCATCAAAGTTCACATATTTTTTCAATGGATTAATTTGTGAAACCTGATCTTTAGGAATATAATTAAACATATATCCGCCACCACCAAAATTAATCGAAAACATCGTTAAAGACAAAGCCAAAACAGCCATTAAAATTACCTTTTTCATACTAATCCCTCCTTTAAATTTTTTAATATCTTATAATTTTCATTTTTTTATTACTTTTTACTTCACCTTTATTATCTTTTCTCATTTTTATAATAACATTATTGGAAATTCCATCGAAATTAATAGTTCTGATTCCTTCCCATATATCTTTATATTCAATTTTTGCATTTATGGATATTCCATCAAATCTGATATTTTTACAATTAATTACTTTAATATCGATGTTTGTAGAAATACCACTAATATCAATAATATTTGTATCATATAATCCTTTAATAACCACATTTGTACCATTTATTATTATTTCATTACTATTAAAAAATGTATTATCTTTAAATATAACATTGGCTCCATCGATATTGAAATTTTCAGAATTTATTTTCCCACTAATTTGAATATTTAAACCATTTATTTTTATACTATTGAATTTATTTTTCGATCCAATAACAATTTCCATATTCTTACCTTTTCCCATACTATCAAGCTTTAATTTGCTATTTATAATTCTTGTTTTTAAAATATCAGAATAAAAAATCTTATCTGATTCTGGATCAAATTTTATATTAACGTTTAAACCATCAAGTTCTATTTCAGTAATCCCTTTTAAATCTGCTATTTTATCAGGAATAGCTGTATTTTCTTTTATACTATAATCACTTATTTGAAATGCCATAAGTATAAATATAACCCCTACTAATGGCAAAAAGTACCAATACTCTCTCATATTTTCACCTCCAACAAAATATTATCATTTATCATAAACAAATAAAAATCATTTCTGATAAACTGGCATATATCATTAATGAAAGTAGTATAAAAAAAGTGAACTGACAAAGCAGTTCACCAAAATTTAGATAATATTATTATTTAATTTTTAGCAGTCTATTAATAAATGTTTCATTACTATCATTTTCAAAAGGATTTCCGGGGAAAATAATATAATTTTTATTTATAACAAAACCTCTCTTTTTGTTTTTAAAAGTAATAATAAAACCCTCATTATAATATAAATTATTTAATTTTTCATTCTTAAAAATTTTTTCAGATACTATATATTTAGATGGAATTAATTGTAACACCTGTTTATTAATTTTATCCAATATAATTCCAATTCTTTTATTTTTAGAAAATTCTTTTATTTTGTCAAATATTGAAGTATCCTCCAATGAACTTGCCCGTATTAAAATGACTTTTGATTCATTCTCAAAATTATTACTTATAACATACTTTTTTTCTAAAAATCCAGCATTAACATTTAAAGAAGTTATTTTGATTTTACTCTCTAAATGAATATCATCTTCGTACCATAAAAAATCATTAATATAAACTTTCATATGTACAACATTTTTATCGGGTAAATTCAGCTCAGTTTTTAATAATCTTTTTTCAAATGAACCTAAAAGGAATTTATTTTCATATTCTAAATTATCATCTATATATATTTTTATATCTGCCAGAGATTTTTTTGATGAAATATTATATACATAGAAATTATAATTATTATTAGAATTTTTATACATCTTTATTTTAGGCATCTCAAAAATTCTAATACTGTTTTCTGGCTCATACCATATAGAAGAAGTAACTATACTTTCATCATCATATTGATCCAATCTGGCAAAAACAAAAAAGTAATTCGAATCAACCTGTATTTCTATTTCCTTTTCAAAAGAAGATGGTAAATTATTAAACGTATATTCTTTATTTGGTGTAAATATATTTAAATTTTTTATATCTTCTCCGTCAGGATCTTCATAAAATACCTTTAAAACAATTTTTTCAGGCCTTTTAGTATAATGCACAATATCTCCCATTTTTGCATCATTAGTTTCTAACCAAACTTTGGCATTTCTATCTTCTGTTCCATAAGTTTTTCTATTCTTAAATCCATTTAGTATTTCTTTTTTATTTTTTTCTTTTACCCAAACTGCTGTCCTTGAATCATTGCCAGTTCCCCAATTTGCAACATGATTATCCTGGCCAATAGTTGCTCCTACATGCCATCCTTTCTTTAGTGCATTCATATAATTCCCAAACATCTCATCATTTATAGTTTCATTTCTTGCCCAACTCCCATTTCCAACTTCAATCATATTAATATATAAATCTGCTTCCGGATAGTATTCAAAATCTTTAAATGTTCCAAACATAGATATTGGATGATTAAATTGTGCTAATGCTTTTTCTTTAATTATCCAGTCATAAAATTCTTCTGTTGTAGTTTTTACGTTCCTACTTGTCCAACTTTTTGATTCATATACATTAATATGACCACTACCTGCTGTCCATTCAAAACCAGCAATAGCAACAAAATTATCCGTTGTTTCACTATTTGCCATATCTTTCATAACATCAAACTTATCTCTTCCATTATAATCTGCTTCAAAATAATATGCATGATCTGTTACTGCTAGAAAATCTAAATTTGCTATATCTCTTGCATATTTGTATGCATCAGAAGGAACCGATCCAGGTTCTCCATCAGAAAATGATGTGTGTGAATGCGGATTTCCAAATAACAATATTAAATCATTTGGAAATGAAAAAATAAAAGTGTAAATAAATAAAACGAATAAAAAAGAAAGGATCTTTTCACTACAATCACCCTTTTATGTTTATAACATAACATTATAACACAAAAAAATACCTCCTCGTAGTTTAATAACTACTTTGGAGGTATCATTGATTTTTAAAAGCTTATAATATTTCTAAACAACTAATTTCCCTGTTGCTACTAATATTATAACAATTATCGAAACGATCCACATTAAACCATAGATTGTTTTCTGAGCCCTGTTAAGCTTTCTCCTTTTTCTTTCTTTGCTATAGGATATGCAAAAATACCAAATGAATATATTACCAATGCCGTAATAATATAAATCCAACCAACTGCATAAATTACCCAGGCAGTATAAATTACAGCAACCCAACCAAAAAATTTATATAAGCCATTATTCTCTTCATTTGCTACCCTTACTCCAAATACTGCTGAAAAGAAATAAGGTAGCAATATTGTTGTTGTAGCAATGTAAAATATAGTATTATATACATTCTGTAAAGTGTCTGATAAAAGAGTTAATAAAAATATCTGAGTTATAATATTAGTTACTGTTAATGAAAATACTGGTGTTGCATGCTCATTTTGTTCTGCAAACTTTTTTGGAAAAACATTATCCTTAACAGCAGCTATATATGGAATTTCTGCTGTTAATAACAACCAACTTAATAATGCTCCAAAAACAGAAAATAAGAAACCAAAATCTAAAATATATTGTCCTGGTTTTCCCATTATTTTACTTAAAACTGTTCCCAAAGGAGATGTCGAATTTACCAATTCTGAAGGAGGTACAACTCCCATTGTAAATACTGAAACTGCTATATAAATCACTAAAGTAATAAGAAAACCAATTACTGTTGCTTTTCCAACATCTTTCTGTGATTTGGCTTTATTTGATAAAACCACAGCACCTTCTATACCAATAAATGCCCATAGCATTGTTCCAAAGCTATTATTAATCTGGTTAAATATTGAAGATGTTTCACCAGTTGCAGCTAATTTAGTTGAAAAGAAAATTCCTTTTACTAAATCCGGATTGAATGCAAAAAGAGAAAGGATTGCAACTAAAAACAATGGAACTAATTTTAAAATAGTTAAAATTGCATTTGTAAATCCTGCTGTTCTTATACCACTGATGATTAAGAAATGATATACCCACAAAATAATACTTGAAAATACCAATGCAATAAATTTATTCTGTTCTAACACAGGAAAATAGCCACTTAATATTTTCATTATAACGGCAAAAAAAGCAATATTCCCAAGTAATGCTGACCACCAATATCCCAGGCAGAATTAAATCCGACAAATTCACCAAATTGTTCTTTTGCATAAGAATAGATTCCACCTTCAAGCTCCGGTTTTTTATAAGATAAAAATTGAAAAACCATAGCAAGAGCAAAAACTCCAAATCCGGTAATTAACCATCCTATTAAAATAGCACCTGGATTGGCAACACTACCCAAATCGGCAGGGGAATTAAATATCCCGGCACCTATCATTGAACCAATAACAATCATGGTCAATGCAAACAACCCCAAAACTTTATTATTACTCACACCACCACCTCCTATTAAAATTACTAACATTAGCCTCTATTCATAGGCATGGACATACATCTTGGACCACCACGCCCCTGGATAATTCACTTGATGGTATTTCTATAACATTAATTCCATTTTCTCTCAATAAAGTGTTGGTTACATAGTTTCTATCATAAGCTATTACAACGCCAGGTTTAATAGCCAATACATTTGATCCATCATTCCATTGCTCTCTTTTAGCTGCAATTTCATCTTCTCCACCACATTTTAAAATTTTTATTTTTCCATTGTTCATATATTTTTGTAATATTTCTTCTAAAGAAGCTTTTTCTTCTATTACTTCCAGATCTTTTTCTCCTTTTTTAATAACGTATACTAATAAGCTGGATTCCAATTTTGAATGTGCTAAAAATTTATCATTATCAACCATTGTAAAAATAGTATCTAAATGCATATATGCTCTTTTCTTAGGAATATTAATTGCAAGTATTGTATCAAAACTTTCATCCGTTTCAAAAAATAATTTTTTTGCCAATATTTCCACTGCTTCTGGCTCTGTTCTTTGAGATATTCCTATTGCCAAAACTTTATCCGTTAAAACAAGAACATCCCCACCTTCAATTGCGAAATGATTATTCATATCATAATATATTGGAGTACCTTCAAAATCTTTATTATATTTCACGACATATTTCATAAACAATGACTCTCTTCTCCTCGCCTTAGTCATCATTTTATTTATTACAATCCCTTTTCCAACAAAAGCTATGGGATCTCTTTGAAAATATAAATTAGGTAAAGGTAATAAATAAAACTGTTTATTCATTCTTACCTTTGTCGAAAAATTTTCTTTCTTTAATTTAAACTCATTTATCCTAACACCACTAACTATTTTGTTAATCATTCCTTTTGTATCAAAACTCAAAAGATATTCTTCCAATGCTTTTAATATATATTGATTTTTAACTTCACTTAAATCAAGATACTCCTTGACAAATTGTTTTTTTATTTCATCTTCACTTAATGCTGTAGCCAATAAATCTGTTACGTATTCAACATGAACACCATTTGTTCTTAAAATTTCAGCAAAATAATCATGTTCTTGCTGTGCTTTTTTTAAATAAGGTATATCCTCAAATAATAGTTCCTCTAATAAATCTGGCTCCATATTTTCCAATTCTAAACCAGGTCTATGCAATAAAACTCTTTTTAAATCCTTAACTTCAGAATAAACGTTAATGCTCATTGTAAAACCTCCTACAAAAAAATTTTAAAACCCCTTAATATTATACTCGATGTAATAAAAAAATAAAAACTTGAAAATTCATGAATTTTTATGAGTATGATAAATTTTTCACTGTTAAATAAAATTATTATAAGTATGCGTGAGTATGCATGAGTATGCGTAAGTATGCTCGGATATACTATGAAATTTTTTTCACTGTCACAAAATAAATCCGTGTTCATTTATTAGTGATATAATGTTGCAAATGAGTAATAACTTCTTAATCGTTAAGTAATTGACAGCACGGTTTTTATCTGGTATAATAACCCACGGATGAGTTGCCGACGTAGCTCAATTGGCAGAGCGGCTGACTTGTAATCAGCAGGTTGGGGGTTCAAGTCCCTTCGTCGGCTCCATATTTTTTTACTTACCGGTGGTGAGGTGCCCGAGTGGCCAAAGGGGCGGACTGTAAATCCGCTGGCGGATTGCCTTCGAAGGTTCGAATCCTTCCCTCACCACCATTTCATTAATTATAATGTTATGCGAGGTGAAATAAAATGGCAGCAAAAAGTCCTGTTTTAACCGTATCGCTAAAATGTACTGAATGCAATAGAAGAAATTATTACAAACAAAGAAAAAGAACTTCTAAAAAAAAGTTAGAATTTAGAAAATATTGTCCTCATTGCAATAAACACACTTTACATGTTGAATCAAAAATATAAAATGTAAAAGTTTTCTAAAAAAGGAAATCAACCCCTAATTTAGGGGGTCATGATTAAATTTTGGGGGTGTTTTGATGTCGAAATTTTGGTTATTTTTAAGTTCTGTTATGCAAGAATCTAAAAAGGTTAAATGGCCAAACAAAAAAGAAGCTTTAAATTCAACGTTGATAGTATTAGCTATACTAATATTTGTATCTTTATATTTATTTATTGCTGATTATGGATTATTAAACTTCTTTTCAAAAGTTATTTATCCTTTAATCGGCATTAAAAGTGGTTTAGGTACTGGCGCTACTCAATGATGTTGAAAAGCAGGTGAATAGACATGCGTAAAAAATGGTATATTTTACAAACTTTCTCTGGAATGGAATACAAAGTTAAAGAATTAATTGAAGAAAAAGCCAAATTATATGAGAAAGAAAATATGTTTGGTAAAATATTGATACCAGAAGAAAGTGAAATTGACTTAACCAATAAAAAAATTGAAAGACTTGTTGTTTCTGAAGATGCTTCTGTTTTTGTAAAAAATGGAGAAAATGTAAAAAAAGGTGATTTGCTTGCAGAAGAACCACCTGTTGTCGTAAAAAATTCTGGAACTATTGTCGAGGTTAAGAATTTTAGAAAAATAATTGTAGAGACGAAAGATAAGAAGTTTACTAAAACTTTTTTGATTCCAGAAAGCGCTAAAATTATTGGTGGTTTAAAAGTAAATTCAAGAATACACGCAGGTATTCCTTTAGCTAAAGCTGAGGGATATGAAGCTGATCTTGATGGTATTATTATCTCTATTGAGAAAATGAAAAGAGTTGTTATTCAAACAGAATCAAATTCAAATGATGTATATTTAATATTTAAAGATAATTTTGATTCTGCAGCTTTTAAAAAGGGAACATATGTAGAAAAAGGACAGATTTTGGGTAATAAAAGACAATATAAATCTAAATCTTCAGGAAAAGTTGAAATTAGAGATTTTGCAAGTAGAAAAGAAATTATAATACTAAAAACAAGAATTTCAAGGTTATTTCCTGGATATATGTTTATAGAAATGATTTTAAACAAAGAAACTCAGGAAATGGTAAAAAACATCCCTTATGTTATTAATTTTATTAATATAGGTGGCACTCCTGTTCAATTAAAAACGAAAGAAGTAAAAGCTTTATTAAGATTAACAGGTGAAGAAAGCTACGAAATGAAAGAAAGCAAATTAAGAGCAGACTATGAAATAGGAGAACATGTAAGGATTGTTAGTGGACCATTTGAATTCTTTACTGGAAAAATTACCAATATTGATTTACATAAGCAAACAGTAAAAGTTACAATTAATATGTTTGGAAGAGAGACTGAGGTAGAATTAGGCTTAACAGAAATAGAAAAAATTGATTAAAAATAGTGGAGGATTACTCCGCTAATACCACAAAGGAGGGAAACATATGGCAAAGAAAATTGCTAGAATGGTTAAATTGCAATTGCCAGCAGGTAAAGCTACACCTGCTCCACCAGTTGGTCCTGCATTAGGTCAACATGGTGTTAACTTAATGGAATTCTGTAAAAAGTTTAACGCTGCAACTGCAGATAAAGCCGGAATGATTATTCCTGTTGAAATTACAGTTTTTGAAGACAGATCATTTACATTTACTTTAAAAACCCCCCAGCTTCTTTTTTAATTTTACAGGCAGCTGGACTTAAAAAAGGTGCTTCAAATCCTGGTAGGGAAATTGTAGGAAAGATCACTATGTCACAGGTAAAAGAAATTGCAGAAATCAAAATGCCCGATTTAAATGCAAGAACAATTGAAGCAGCTATGGAAATCATAAAAGGTACTGCAAGAAATATGGGCATTGAAGTAGTAGAAGGTTAAGGGGTGTATGTGAATGTCAAGACATGGTAAAAGATACTTAGAAGCAAAAAAATTAATTGATAGAGAAAAATTTTATACATTAGATGAAGCTTTAGAAATAATACCAAAATTGGCCACTGCCAAATTTGATGAAAGTATAGAATTGCATATGGTTTTAGGTATTGATCCAAGAAAAAATGATCAACAGGTAAGAGGCAATATCTCTTTACCACACGGAACAGGTAAAAAAGTTAGAGTTTTGGTTTTCGCTAAAGGTGATAAAGTAAAAGAAGCTTTAGACGCTGGAGCAGATTATGCTGGTTCAGATGAATTCATTCAAAAAGTACAGGGTGGTTGGACAGATTTTGATGTTGCAATTGCAACACCTGATATGATGAGAGAAATTGGTAGATTAGGTAAAATCTTGGGTCCTAGAGGATTAATGCCATCTCCAAAATCAGGAACAGTTACAAATGATGTTGCTGATGCAGTAAAAGACTTTAAAGCTGGAAAAATTGAAGTAAGAAATGATAAAACTGGAAATCTACATATTGCTGTTGGAAAAAAATCATTCGAAACAGATAAATTAAAAGAAAATATTGTAGAAGCTTTACAACAAATAGAAAAAATGAGACCATCTGGAGCAAAGGGTAAATTTATTAGAAAAGTTTCATTAGCTCCAACAATGGGTCCTGGTTTGAAATTAAACGTTTCTGAATTTTTAACTGAAAAGTAATAAATCTTGTGTTATAATACTCACGTAAATGAATAAGTACTGAAGACAGCAGGTAATATATAATGTGGTGGATACCCGCCTGCCGAGGTACGCTGAAGAATAAAACAATAATGTTTTAGCGCTTCTGCGGTCCTCGGGACCGCAGATTTTTTTAGAGGAGGTGTGAGTCGGTGTTAACAAGAGCTCAAAAGGCTGAGTTGTTAAAAGAATTGGAAAGTGTTTTCAAAGATTCTTCAATAGTTGTTTTTGTTGATTTTAAAGGTATGACTGTAGCACAATCAAATGCATTTAGAAGTGAATTATATAAAAATTTTGAAAACAAAGTTAATTTTAAAATCACTAGAAATGCTTTGATTAAAACTGCAATAAAAAATGCAGGTTTAAATTTAGAAGAATATGAAAAATATTTAGAAGGAAACACTGCTCTTTTATATACTAAAGACGCAGATCCTATTGAAGCTTTAAAAACTTTAGTAGAATTTAAAAAGAAAAACAAATTAGAAGTTCCAGTTATAAAAGCTGGCATCTTAGAAGGTAAAACATTCACTGCTGAAGAAGCAGAAGAATTGGCAAAATTACCTTCAAAAGAACAGTTGCTTGCTATGTTGGTTGGTGGCTTAAATGCTCCTATTTCAGGTTTGGTTGGTGCATTAGGCGGAATTTTAAGAAAGTTCTTATATGCTTTGAATGCTATAAGAGAAGAAAAAGAAAAATAATAATACTTAAATATTTTCAGGAGGTGTATTGGAATGACAAGAGAAGAATTAATTCAAGCAATTAAAGAAATGACTGTAGCAGAATTAGCAGAATTAGTAAAAGCTTTAGAAGATGAATTTGGAGTATCAGCAGCAGCTCCAGTTGCAGTAGCAGCAGCTCCAGTTGCAGGTGCAGCAGCTCCAGCAGCAGAAGAAAAAGATTCATTTGATGTTGTATTAAAGAGCTTTGGTGCAAAGAAAATAAATGTAATTAAAGTTGTTAGAGAAATTACAGGTTTAGGATTAAAAGAAGCTAAAGATTTAGTAGAAAAAGCAGGAACTCCAGATGCAGTTGTTAAAGAAGGAGCTACAAAAGACGAAGCTGAAGAACTTAAAAAGAAATTAGAAGAAGCTGGCGCAGAAGTAGAATTGAAGTAATTTCTTAAAGAAATATAAACTTTTATATGATATAATTTATCCGCATCAGACTAAAGTCTGATGCGGTATTGTTTTGCTAATAAAAAAATTAGGAAGACGAGGTGATTCTTTGTGAACACCCGAGTGTTAAAGGTGGGAAAAAGAGAAAGGCATTTTTTTGGTAAGGTTAAAGAGGACATTTCACTTTTCCATGATTTATTGGAAATTCAACTTGATTCATTTGATTGGTTTGTAAAAGAAGGTGTTAAAGAGGTTTTAGACAAATACTCTCCTGTTACAGTTGAATTAAAAGGAAAAAGAAAAGCTAAAATCTCTCTGGAGTTTACAGAAGTTTGGACGGAAGATCCTATATTTGAAGAAATGGAATGTAAAGAAAAAGGGTTATCTTATACTGTTCCATTAAAAGCTAAAATAAGAATAACAGATCATAGTACTGGGGAAATTATTGAACCCAGTGATTCTTTATTTTTTGGTAATATCCCAAAAATAACAGATAGAAGTACATTTATTATTAATGGCGCAGAAAGAGTTGTTGTAAACCAGCTCGTTAGATCTCCTGGTGTTTATTTTGTTAGCGAAGAACAAAAAAGTGTTAAACAAACAAGACCATATTTTGTTGCTCATTTCCTACCAGTTAAAGGTGCATGGCTGGAAATAATCTATAACCCAAATCCAGGAAAAGATTTTTTACAAATCAGAATTGATAGGAAAAGAAAATTTAATTATTTCCTATTCTTAAGAGCTTTAGGATATGATTCTGATCTCGCTATTTTAGATTTATATCCTCATAAAATCAATTTAAATTATGATTTGACTGAATATCTGGAAAAAAATATAACAATACTTTCAGATATAGCAGTTCCAGAAAGCTCAGATTTATATAAAGATACAAAAACATATAGAGGTGTTAGATTAACAGAAAAAATTGTTGATGAATTGCTTGAATTAGGAGTTTCAGAAATAACAGTAGCTCATATTGTTGCTCAAAATACGTTAGACCTGTTTAAAAAAAGTTATGAATCCGAAGATTCTATCCTAACTCCCGAAGATGCTTATAAAGAATTATTCAAAAAATTGAGACCTGGTGAAATTCCTAGAGTAAATATTGCAACTGATTATATTAATAATTTATATTTTAACCCGAATACTTTCGACTTCTCAATGATTGGTAGGAAAAAAATAGTTAATAGAATGGAAGATGTTTATAAAAAATATTTAATTGAAGTCGAAGGAAAAATAATTGAAAAGGGTGAAGATATTGAATATCCTCATAAAGAGGAGAGAATATTAACCAAACTTGATCTCGTGTTAGCTTCAAGACATTTATTAGAAATGAAAGAAAATCCAGAATTACTTGATACAAGAGATCATTTAGGTAATAAACGTGTTAGGTCAGTTGGAGAATTGATGCAAATTGAATTCGAAAGATCATTCTCTAAAATGCTGCCTATTCTAAGTGAAAAATTGAGTATCATACCAAATATTCAAAAATTAAATCCAAATTCTTTGATAAATTCAAGAGCAATAATGACAACTATCAATCAGTTTTTTGCAACAAGTCAACTTTCTCAATTTATGGATCAGGTTAATCCATTGTCTGAATTGACTCATAAAAGAAGATTATCTGCTATTGGACCTGGTGGGCTAAAAAGAGAACATGCAAAATTCGAGGTTCGTGATGTTCATCATTCACACTACGGAAGAATGTGTCCAATTGAAACACCAGAAGGAGCAAATATAGGTTTGATTACTTCTTTGGCAATATTGGCAAGAGTTGATGAGTTTGGTTTCTTAGAAACACCATATTATAGGGTTAAAAACGGGAAAGTTCTATATGAAAAGGGAGCCTATTGGCTAACTGCAGATCAGGAGGAAGAAAAAATTATTGCTCCTGCTTCTGTTGAAATAGATGAAAATGGAATGATTAAAGCAGAATACGTTGAAATCAGACATGCTGGTAAGGTTACATATGTTCATAGGGAAGATGTTGAATTTATTGCTGTTACACCAAAACAGATTGTTAGTGTTTCAACTTCATTAATCCCATTCCTTGAACACGATGATGCTAATCGTGCTTTGATGGGTTCTAACATGCAAAGGCAGGCTGTTCCATTAATGATTACAGAAGCTCCTTTTGTAGGAACTGGTGTTGAATGGTTAGCTGCTAGAGACTCTGGATATGTAATCAAGGCAAAACATAGAGGTAGAGTATCCTATGTTGATGCAAAAACAATTATAATTAATAGAATAGATGAAAATGGAAAAGATATATTGGATAATTATGGAAATCCAGTTCAGGATAAATATACATTATGGAAATTTATTAGATCAAACCAGGATACGACTATAAATCAAAGACCTATTGTTGAAATAGGTGAAATTGTAGAAAAAGGTTCTCCACTTGCTGATGGACCGGCAATAGATATGGGAGAATTAGCATTGGGTAAAAATGTACTTGTAGCATTTATGCCATGGGAAGGTTATAATTTTGAAGATGCTATACTTGTAAATGAAGAATTGCTCGAAAGAGATACATTTACCTCATTACATATTGAAGTATATGAAACCAAAGCTATGGATACGCAATTAGGTCCTGAAGAAATTACAGCAGATATTCCAAATGTAAAAAAAGAATCATTAAGAAATCTTGATGAACATGGTATAGTTAGAGTTGGCGCTTACGTTACATCAGGAGATATTTTAGTTGGTAAAGTAACTCCAAGAGGTGAATCAGAAACATCTCCAGAAGAAAAATTAATTAGATCAGTTTTTGGAGATAGAGGTAAAGACGTTAAAGATACTTCATTAACTGTTCCTCATGGAATTGAAGGTAGAGTTATTGATGTAAAAGTATATACAAGAAAAGATATTCCTGACCTTGAAACTGGTGTAAATCAATATGTTAAAGTATATATTGCTTCAAAGAAAACGTTAAACGTTGGAGATAAATTAGCTGGTAGGCACGGTAATAAAGGTGTTGTTTCAAATATTTTAAGAAAAGAAGATATGCCTTTCTTACCAAATGGAAAACCAATTGAAATGATACTTAGTCCTTTAGGTGTTCCTTCACGTATGAACCTTGGGCAGGTATTGGAAATGCATCTTGGTTGGTTAGCAAAATTAACAGGAAAACATTTTGCTACTCCTATATTTGATGGTGCAAAAGAAAAAGAAATTATGAAAGCATTATATGAAGCAAGAAAAAATAATAGAATGGATGAATTGGATAAAGTTCGTAAAGAATATGGACTTGATTTAGGAGACACTCCAGAAGTTGAAAGTGGAAAAATCGTGTTAAGAGACGGTAGAACAGGTGAACCTTTTGATTATCCAATTGCTATTGGATACATGTATATGTTAAGATTGGTTCACATTGCAAAAGATAAAATGCACGCACGTTCTACAGGTCCATACTCATTAATTCACCAACAGCCATTGGGTGGTAAAGCACATTTTGGTGGTCAAAGATTCGGTGAAATGGAAGTTTGGGCATTAGAAGCTTATGGTGCTGCGCATACATTAACAGAAATGCTAACATATAAATCAGATGATATTAAAGGTAGAAATGAAGTATATAAAGCCATATTAAATGGAAAGAATTTACCAGATCCTGGTATTCCTGAAAGTTTCAAAGTTTTAGTTAAAGAATTACAGGGTTAATGTTAGATGTTCGTTTGTTTGATGAAGACGGTAATGAATTAGATGTAGATAAATTATAAATCCCTCAAGGAGGGTAAAGCATGGGTAAAATGACATCATCATTTAAAAGGAAAATTGCAAAAATCAAAGTGGGAATTGCTTCTCCTGAAAGAATAAGAGAATGGTCAAGTGGAGAAGTAAAAAAACCTGAAACTATTAATCACAGAACATTTAAACCTGAAAGAGATGGGTTATTCTGTGAAAAGATTTTTGGTCCTGTTAAAGATTATGAATGTACTTGTGGTAGGTATAAAGGTAAAAAGTATGAAGGCACAGTATGTGAAAGATGCGGTGTTAAAGTAGAATCTAAAGAAGCCAGAAGAAGAAAAATGGGCATATAGAATTAGCAGCTCCAGTGGTACATATCTGGTTTTTGAAATCGTCACCATCTATTTTATCCATACTATTGAATATACCAGTAAAAGAATTAGAAAACATCATTTATTATGGTTCAAAAAGGGTTGTTGAAAAAATATGGTTAATTACGGATCCAAAAGATTCTGATATGTTTGATTATGGTGATATGCTTCATAACACCGAATATGAAATTTTTAAAGAAAAAATGGACTTTGAAGTAGAACAGGCTGTGAAGGTTTTACACGTAAAAAACAAACCAATGGCCAAAAGAAGCGGTGTTGTAAGCATTGAAACAGAAATGACTCAAGCCAAACATGAGATTACATGGGTAAAAATAACAGACGAAAATGGTATAGAAGAAAAATGGCCTATATTCGAAGGTTCTACATTATTCGTTGAAGAAGGCGATGAAATAGAAGAAGGCACACAATTAGCTGACACATTTTTATATGAAGAAGAAATATTAACAGCCAGTGAATACTTAATTTTTGAACAATTCTATCCTTCTACAATAGAGATAGAAAGAGATATAGAAAGAGATACCCTATATTGGTTATAACAGCTATAGACCCAGAAGTCGAAAAAGAGATTGGTAAAGGTATAGGGAGCACATTATTACAGGAAGAATATGAAGCATACTATGAACTTTATGGTGATAAAATAACTGCTGATTATGGTGGAGAGGCTATTAAAAAGTTACTCAAAAATATTGATTTACATGAATTAAAAATACAATTAGAAGCAGAATTAGCAAAGTTAGATAAAAAAAGTGCAAAAGCCTTAAAATTAATTAAACGATTAAAAGTTGTAAAAGACTTCTTAAAATCCGGTAATAAGCCAGAATGGATGATAATTGAAGCATTACCAGTAGTTCCACCAGATATAAGACCTTTGATTCAAATAGATGGCGGAAGATTTGCTGCTACAGACTTAAATGACTTATATAGAAGAGTTATAAACAGAAATAACAGACTTCAAAAACTATTTGAAATTGAAGCACCTGAAATAATCATTAGAAATGAAAAAAGAATCCTGCAACAAGCTGTAGATTCTTTAATATATAATGGCCGTGTTGGTAAAGCTATGACCGACAGAAGTGGAAGACCTTTAAGATCATTAACAGATTTAATCAAAGGTAAAAAAGGTAGATTTAGAAGAAATCTTCTTGGAAAACGTGTTGACTATTCAGGAAGGGCTGTTATCGTTGTTGGTCCTGAATTAAAAATACACGAATGTGGTCTTCCAAAGAAAATGGCAATGGAATTATTCAAACCATTTGTATTGAATAAATTATTAAAAGATTCTAATGCATCAAGTAAGAATGCAAGAAAATTAAAGAAAACTATTATAGAAAAAGAAATGCCTGAAGCCTGGGAAATGCTTGAAGAAGTAATTAAAGGACATCCTGTAATGCTAAACAGGGCACCTACATTACATAGAATTTCTATACAGGCATTCATCCCAAGATTGATAGAAGGTAATTCTATACAATTACATCCATTAGTATGTCCTCCATTTAACGCTGACTTTGATGGAGACCAGATGGCTGTTCATGTACCATTATCAAACATAGCTCAGGCTGAAGCTAAATTTTTGATGTTGTCAAGATATAATATCATTTCACCAGCTAATGGAAAACCTATATCAATGCCAGGTAAAGATATGATTGCTGGTGCTTATTATCTAACCACTGTTGATAAAAAATACTTTGATTCTAAAGAATTGCCTAAAAATCCAAAGGATTTAATTGAAAATAACAATAAAATTAAATATATTTTTGGAGATGAATTCCAGGCATTTTATGTCCATGAATATGAAAAAATAACAAGACATGAGGTAGTAGTTGAAAACGGTGAGTTAAAATGGTCAAAACCAACATTGATATTACATGAACCAATTGGGTTATATAACAACGGCGAAATTATCAAAACCACTGTTGGAAGATTAATATTCAAAGAAATTCTTCCAGAACCAATTGGAAGATTTAATCCTGATTTCAATAAAATCTACAAAAGAAAGAAATTAAAAATCTTATATTTGACACATTTAAATATCATGGAATTGATAGAACAGCTGATTTGTTAGATGATATCAAATATTTAGGATTCCATTATGCAACAGTATCTGGATTAACAATTTCTGTAAGAGATATTGTTGAATCAAAAGAAAGATTAGAAATTATCAAAAAATCAGAAAAGACTGTTATGGAAATCGAAAAATATTATGAAGAAGGTTATTTAACAGATGAACAAAGATATAAAGAAGTCGTTAAAGTTTGGGAAAAGACAATTGCTGCGGTTACTGAAGTAACAAGTAAAGAATTCAAAAAGTATCCATTCAATCCAGTATGGATGATGGTTGATTCCGGAGCTAGAGGTAATATCGACCAGTTGAAACAGCTTGCCGGTATGAGAGGTCTTATGGCTGATCCATCAGGTAAGGTTATTGAATTGCCAATTAAATCTAACTTTAGAAATGGGTTATCAGAATTAGAATTCTTTATCTCTACACACGGTGCTAGAAAAGGTTCTGCTGATACAGCATTAAGGACATCTACAGCTGGTTATTTAACAAGAAGATTAGTAGATGTTGCACAATCAATTACCGTTACAGAACCAGATTGTGGTACTGAAAAAGGTATCGAAGCAAGAGAGTTAATTGCAGATGGATTAAGAATAGAAAAACTATCTGATTACTTATTCGGTAGAGTTTTAGCCAAAGATGTATTAGATCCACAAACTGATGAAATAATTTCACATCCAGAAACAGGTAAAAAATACGTTAAAGATGTAATGCTAGACGAAGAAGATGCTGAATTCTTAGCAAACTACAAAACAAAGATTCCAGTAGTTGAAACAATTAAAGATATTGAGATTGATAATATTAATTTATACTTACATAATATATTAAATAGTGATGTAATAATTGACGGTGAATTACTATTCTCAAAAGGTACAAAAATTGATAATGATTTAATTCTTTCATTAAAACAACATAATGTAAAAACCGTTGATATAAAAGAATATAAAGCTGTTAACTTCGTATTCGTAGGAGATAATCTAAAAGTTGAAGATGAAAATGGAAAATTAATTACACTGGCAAATTATCAGGAAAAAATTGATGAGGATACAGCAAGAAAATTAGAACGATATAATATTTCGGAAATCGAAGTTAGACCATCAATTTATGTAAGGTCTATATTAACATGTGAAGCTGAACATGGTGTTTGTGCTAAATGTTATGGTATGGATTTATCAAATCATAAAATAGTAAATATCGGTGAATCAGTTGGTATTATAGCTGCCCAATCAATTGGAGAACCTGGTACACAATTAACAATGAGAACTTTCCATACTGGTGGTATTGCTACAGCAGGTGATATTACACAGGGTCTTCCAAGAGCTGAAGAATTATTTGAAGCAAGAAAGAATTTAAAAGGTCCTGAAGCCGAATTCTCTACAGTAAAGGGTATTGTTAGAAAAATTGATAGGGATGAAAAAGGAAGACTTGTATTCATAGTTGAAGATTTTAAAGGCGAATTATATACATACACTGCTGATCCAAAAGTTAAACCTACAGTATCAGAAGGGGATAAAGTAGAACCGGGTTATAGGTTAACTTCCGGTAATATAAAACCAAGAAGATTATTAGAAGAATTAGGGGCAGAAGTTACATTTGATTATCTATTAAAGGAAATCAAAAAGATTTATGCTGAACAAGGTGTTGAGATCCACGATAAACACTTTGAAATAATAATCAAACAAATGTTCAATAAAGTTGAAATAACATATGCTGGAGATACAGACTTTATGCCTAAAGATTTAGTAAACATTAAAGCTGTAGAAAAAGTTAATAAAAAGATTTATGAAGAAAATAAAAAAGTTGAAGAAAATAGAGAAGATATTATTGGCAAGAAATTAGCCGAAAAAATTTCTATAAAAAATGGCGATGAAAATGAAACAATCGGTGAAGTTGGTGATGAAGTTACAAAAGAATTATTAGATAAAATAATCGAAGTTGGTATAAAAGAGGTTGAAGTATTTAAAACAGAACCTCAATTATTAGAAACTGAAGATGGAGAAATTAGATTAGTCGGAGAAAAGAAAGTATATTTAATTAATCCAAAAGAACCTGCAAGATTTGAAAGAAAACTATTAAGAATAACAAAATCATCTCTTGAAAGAGAAGGTTGGTTAGGTGCTGCATCATTCCAACAAACAGTTCAAGTATTAACAGAAGCTGCATTAGAAGGAAGAGAAGATTACCTTATGGGTCTAAAAGAAAATGTTATTGTTGGACAACCAATACCAGCTGGTACTGGATTAAAGGCTTTCTTGGAATCTGAAATTTCTGTATTCGAATTACCAACATTCCCAACAGAAGAATCACAATCAGAAGAAAGCGCTGCATCATAATAAAAAATAAATAGTAAATAGTAAATAACCTAAGGGACCTGTTTTGCAGGTCCCTTATTTGTATTAGATTAGTAAAAAATTTCAAAATATTTACTATATAAAAATATATTAACATCGAAGAAATTGATAATATAAAGCTTTCTATAAACTAAAATTTAACAATAAAAATATATCAGTTGATATAATAAAGGTGTAAATTTATTAGATTTACGAAAAGAGAAATTTACCACAAATTTACGTTAATGTTGCTGTTTTTTTGATAAAATTATTTTGAATAAAATAAGTAAAAAAATTTTTTAGTATGTCTATTATAACGAAAAATATAAATCATTTATAATTTGCGACTTATAAAGTTATAAAATTCACAATATATGTATTTTTTTTAATTGTAATATAATTAAAATTTTTAATTCATAAAAGGGAAAGGGGTGGATGTTTTGAAATACTTAAAAATTTTGTTTTTACTGATTATAATCTTATTTGGTAATATACTATATGGATATGTAAAAATCGATAAAAATAAATTGCATTCATTATATGATTATGCACAAAAATATTATGTTAAATATGAAACACAAAATCTAGAGATTTATTTTGAAAAAGATTCTCCATTTAGAAAACATATTGCTGTTTATGCAAAATTATTTCAGGATGAGGTAGATTATTTTATTAAAGTATTTAAAGAAAAAGAAATCCCAGAAAAAATTGTTATTGTCATTATTAATAATGATGCAGATAAATTGGCATTTTCTAACAAGAATGCGTCATTTACTACAGCGATAATGGATAAGGATAAAATTAAAACCTTTATTTTTTCAACCATATGGGCTGTTCCGCATGAAATAGTTCATGGTTTATGTGGTATATTATGGGGTAAAAGTGGAGTTCCATATATAGATGAAGCTTTTGCAAGTTGGTTTAGATGGTATGATAATCCATATGTTATAAATAGTTATAATAAAATAATAAAAAAATAATAATAGATTCTGACGAATTTAAAGATTTGACGTTTAATGAGAAGTTTAAAAAGATTTTCTTTAATTATAATAATGGTTATACTTTTGGTATTTCATTTTTTGATTTTATTACAAAAAAGTATGGTTATAATGAACTAAAGAAATTATATCAGGAATCTGGAATCCTTTCAGAAAAAATGCTGGAGGAAAAATTAAAAGAATATGCTAAAAACTGGCTTAAATGGCTGGGAGAGACATATTTTGAAGGTAATTATTACTATAAAATGATTTTTAAATACTATAATCATAATTTTACGGATACCATGGAACTAAAAAAATTATATTCAATAAAAAATATTACAAATAATTTTTATTTTAATTCGCAGCTAAATACATTGATTTTTAATTTAGATTATTCTACAAGAAGTGGTTTCATATATTATTTAAATAATAAAAAGATAGAGATTTATGATTCAATTCCTTTAGCAGTTTCAAAAAATTATATAGTAAAATTTGAAGATTATAATTCATTTTATATTTTTGATAGAAATAACACAAATAAAAAGATAAAATTAAATATAAATTATAAATATATAATTCCATCTATATTTATATTAGAAAATGAAAAAAAATTAATAGTAGTAAATGGAGAAAAAATAAATGAAATTAAAGAATACAGTATTGATACCGGGAAACACATAAAAACAATGGATTATAATAAATATATTTCTACAATAAAAGAAATAGATGGGAATATAATATATGGAACAACAGATGGAAATATAATAACAGAAAATAAAATTATAAAAATATCAGATGAACCTATTAGAAAAATTGTTGAAACAGAAAAATATATAATAATCCTTTCTGGAATGGATGAATTAAGTATATTGGAAAAAAACACTTTAAAAATTATAAAAAATATTAATAATAATGAATATATACATGATATATCAACAAATAAAAAAATACAGGCATTATATATATTATATGAAAAAGGAATAATTCGAAAAATAAATTTAAAAGATTTTAAAGTAGAATATGAAAAAAATGCAGGATTTGATCCTGTGAAAAACAAAGTAATTTTGACAGAAAAATATCTCATAAAAAGTGATGATGATTATATAAATTTCTATCTTTTAGAAGATAATGAAAAATCAAAAAGAAAAGATGTTGATTATAAAAATATAAATTTAAAAGAATATAAAAAATATGAAGAAAATATAAAATATTATAATATACAAAATGGATATGAAATAATAGAAAATGAATATGCAGAATTAACAATAAAAAAAGAAGGACAAATAATTTTTAAAAAAGAGTTAGAAGATTATCTGTCGAAAATAAAAATAATTAAAGATAAATTATTTATTTCATGTGAAAATGGAGCAATTGAACTATATAATATAAACACAGGAAAATTATTGTATAAAGATAAAAAAATACAGAAAATAGCAGATTTTGATGGAGAATACATATATTATGGGAATAAAAATTATGAAATAGTAAAATATGATTATAAAGCCAAAAAAGAAACAAAAAAGTATACAGGTCATTATGGAATAGTACAAGCAATAAAATTATCCAATGATAACAAATACATAATATCGTATAATGGGTTAAGTGGAAGTATAAACTCAAAACCAGGAAATAGAATATTAATACACAGTTTGCAAAAAGAAACGTATATAAGATCAATAACAATATTAAATCCAATAAAAAAGTAATTATCTTAAAAAATGATTATCAAATATTAATTGAAGATATAAAATCAAATATATTTATATACAATATTCTAAATGGTAAACTAGAAAATATAATAATACATCCATTAAAAGAAATAAAAACGATGGATATAAATAAAAATGAATTGATAATAACAGATGGAAAAAGAATAATGATATATAATATAGAAAATGGTGAACTGATGAAATCATATTTCTCAGAGTATAACATAGACAATATAAAATATATAGAAGATAATAAAATAGCATTTATTAGTAATAATATAATTTATATTTGTGAGGAAAGTAGATAGCATAAAAAGATTTTAGAATTTTAAATTTATTTTTGTAAACTTATAAAATTAAAATATGAGCTGTTGAAGACGGTATGATTTTTAAAAGGAGATTTTTTATGAAAAGAATTTTTATAATATTATATATTATTCTTATTACTATAAGTTTTTGTATAAAAATTGATAAGCAAAAAATAGATTTTATATATAATTATGCTAGAAATAATTATGCAAAATATTATATTAAAAATTTAAAAATATATTTTGAGAAAAACACTAATTTTGCTCCTTATATCGTTGAAATCGCATCATATTATCAAAAGGAAATAGATAGTTTGATAAAGGTTTTTAAAATAAAAATATTCAATAAAAAAATTCCTATAATTTTATTTGATACAAGAAAAGAAATAATAGGATTATCAGAATATCAAGCCGGTGGATTCTGGAATAATAAGGTAATTTTTGGAACGCCTGTTAATTTAAAACATGAAATTGTACATGCTATTGATTCGTATATTTTAAAAGGAGAAAATTCCTTTTTTAAAGAAGGCCTTGCAAATTGGTTCAAATATATTAATGATGGTCTCGATTTAAGCTCAAAATATCACTTTTATGCTAAATATATGCTTAAATACTCTTCAGAATATAGAAATCTGACTTATGATGAGTTATATAAAAAATATTTTTAAACTGGAAAAATGGATATACATTTGGAGCATCTTTTATAGGTTTTTTTATTGAACATTATGGAATAGATAATTTCAAAAATTTTTATGTGAATATACAAAAAATGGATGAAAATCAATTTAAAGAGTATGTAATGCCATATATGATTAAATGGATACAATGGTTAAAATTTGAAAATATAGAATTTAATTATATGGAAAATTTTTTTGAATTTTTCAAAGGCAAAAAAATAAATAATTTAAATATAGATTTTAAAAAATGGATAAAAATAAAAAATGTATATAACTGGAACTTTTTTGTTGATACAAATAATAATATTATATTGAATAAGATAAATAGTAATATATATTCACACACATCAATATACAATTTAAAAGAAAATAAATTAAATTTGTATAATGGTAGCTTTGTTGCAATTTCAAAAGATTATTTATTAACAAAGAATAGTGGTATATTAAATCTGAATTTGTATGATTTACAGAAAAAAACAAAGTTATATAAAATTGATAATGAAATGAAAAATATAAGCCTGGGCTATATTTTTGAAAAAAAGGGGATAATATATTTAATTAATGGAAAAGAAATAAGAAAATATAATTTATATACCGGGAAACACATAAAAACAATGGATTATAATAAATATATTTCTACAATAAAAGAAATAGATGGGAATATAATATATGGAACAACAGATGGAAATATAATAACAGAAAATAAAATTATAAAAATATCAGATGAACCTATTAGAAAAATTGTTGAAACAGAAAAATATATAATAATCCTTTCTGGAATGGATGAATTAAGTATATTGGAAAAAAACACTTTAAAAATTATAAAAAATATTAATAATAATGAATATATACATGATATATCAACAAATAAAAAAATACAGGCATTATATATATTATATGAAAAAGGAATAATTCGAAAAATAAATTTAAAAGATTTTAAAGTAGAATATGAAAAAAATGCAGGATTTGATCCTGTGAAAAACAAAGTAATTTTGACAGAAAAATATCTCATAAAAAGTGATGATGATTATATAAATTTCTATCTTTTAGAAGATAATGAAAAATCAAAAAGAAAAGATGTTGATTATAAAAATATAAATTTAAAAGAATATAAAAAATATGAAGAAAATATAAAATATTATAATATACAAAATGGATATGAAATAATAGAAAATGAATATGCAGAATTAACAATAAAAAAAGAAGGACAAATAATTTTTAAAAAAGAGTTAGAAGATTATCTGTCAAAAATAAAAATAATAAAAGATAAATTATTTATTTCATGTGAAAATGGAGCAATTGAACTATATAATATAAACACAGGAAAATTATTGTATAAAGATAAAAAAATACAGAAAATAGCAGATTTTGATGGAGAATACATATATTATGGAATAAAAATTATGAAATAGTAAAATATGATTATAAAGCCAAAAAAGAAATAAAAAAGTATACAGGTCATTATGGAATAGTACAGGCAATAAAATTATCCAATGATAACAAATACATAATATCGTATAATGGGTTAAGTGGAAGTATAAACTCAAAACCAGGAAATAGAATATTAATACACAGTTTACAAAAAGAAGCGTATATAAGATCAATAACAATATTAAATCCAATAAAAAAAGTAATTATCTTAAAAAATGATTATCAAATATTAATTGAAGATATAAAATCAAACATATTCATATACAATATATTAAATGGTAAATTAGAAAATATAATAATACATCCATTAAAAGAAATAAAAACGATGGATATAAGTAAAAATGAATTGATAATAACAGATGGAAAAAGAATAATGATATATAATATAGAAAATGCTGAACTGATAAACTCATATACCTCAAAGTATAACATAGATAATATAAAATATATCGAAGGTTATAGAATAGCATTTATCAGGAATAATATAATTTATGCAGATAAGGATAAATAGTGGTAAAATAAAAATCAAGCATAGGACTTACACAAAATTTTACCGGCTACCAGGCTAACCTACAGGCTACCTACCCCGGCATTGGCTATTAAAAATAAGGAAGGTAAAAACCTTCCTTATTTTTTTACTATTGATATTCTTACCATATTTTTTTCTATTTCTGCCTGAGCTTTTGCTTTTTCTGCAGTATTTGCCGCATGACTCAATTTAGCTTTAGCAGCTTCTATTGATTTCATCGCAGTTTCAACATCAATTTCTTCCGGTCTTTCAGCAGCTGTTGTTAAAATAACCATTTCTTTTCCATCCATTTCTACTATACCACCATGAATGGCAAATAATTCTTCTTTTTCATCTTCTGTTTTTATTATTAAAGGTGAAACTTTTAATTTTGCAACTATAGGTAATCTATTGGTTAATACACCCATTCCACCTTCTACTGTAGTAAATTCAGCATATTTTGCTTTCATTTCAGCTTTAATTCCTCTGGGGTTACAATTTTTAAATCAAACATTTTCCCCTCCTTATACTTTAATTCCCATGCTTTTTGCCTTTTCTAATGCTTGTTCTATAGTTCCAACCATATAGAATGCCTGTTCTGGAATATGGTCATATTTACCTTCTAAAATTTCTTTAAATCCTCTTACTGTATCTTCAATTTTTACATACTGTCCATCAATACCAGAAAATTTTTCAGCAACAAAGAATGGTTGTGTTAAGAATCTTTGGATTTTCCTTGCTCTTTGTACTGTTAACTTATCTTCTTCTGATAATTCTTCAATACCAAGAATAGCTATAATATCCTGTAAATCCTTATATCTTTGTAATACCTGTTGAACTCCACGAGCTACCTGATAATGTTCATCACCCAGAATTGAAGGATCTAATACTTTTGATGTTGAATCCAAAGGATCAACGGCTGGATATAACCCTAATTCAGCAATTTGCCTTGAAAGAACTATTGTTGCCTCAAGATGTGCAAATGTTGTTGCTGGAGCAGGGTCTGTAATATCATCAGCTGGAACGTAAACTGCTTGAACTGATGTAATAGAACCATCTTTTGTGGAAGTAATTCTTTCCTGTAATTGTCCTACATCTGTTGCCAATGTTGGTTGATATCCAACAGCTGATGGCATACGTCCTAAAAGAGCAGAAACTTCTGAACCAGCTTGAACAAATCTGAATATATTATCTATAAACAACAATACATCTTTCTTCTGAACATCTCTAAAGTATTCTGCCATTGTCAATGCAGTTAATGCAATTCTGAATCTCGCTCCAGGTGGTTCATTCATTTGACCAAATACAAGAGCTGTATTAGGTAAAACACCAGATTCTTGCATTTCTAACCATAGATCATTACCTTCTCTGGTTCTTTCCCCAACACCTGCAAACAAAGATAATCCTTTATGTTCAATAGCAATATTTCTTATAAGTTCCATAACAAGAACTGTTTTACCAACACCAGCACCACCAAAGAAACCTATTTTACCGCCTTTAGGGAATGGTGCTAATAAATCAATAACCTTAATACCTGTTTCTAATATTTCAATTTCTGTTGATTGATCTTTTATTGATGGTGGTTCTCTATGGATTGGCCAATAATCTTTAGCATCTACTTCTCCTCTTTCATCAATTGGATCACCTAAAAGGTTAAACATTCTTCCCAAAGTTACATCTCCTACAGGTACCTTAATAGGAGCGCCAGTATCTACAACATCAAGGCCTCTTTTTAATCCATCTGTTGAATCAAGTGCAACACATCTAACAGTGTTATCACCTATTAATTGTTCAACTTCCAATACTAATTTTTTGTCTGTATATGGATTAATTACTTCAAGAGCATTATATACTTCTGGTAATTTTCCTGATTCAAATTTAACATCCACAACGGGGCCTATTATACTTACTAATTTTCCAATATTTTTTTCCACTTATTACACCCCAATATTATTCTTCCTGCAATGCCTGAGCACCATTTACTATTTCAATTAATTCCTGTGTAATTGACGCCTGTCTTGCCTTATTATATGCAAGTGTAAGCTTTTCAATTAAATTCTTTGCATTATCCGTAGCATTATGCATAGCATTTTTTCTGGCATATAATTCACTGATTTTGTTTTCATATATAATCAAATACATTTTAGATAATAAATATAAAAATGCTGCTTCTTCAAACAATTCTTTAGAATCTGGTTCATATTCAAATCTTGGATCCATAGCTCCTTCAAAATTTATTGGCAATAAATCTACAACTTCAGGCTTTTGAATCAAAGCATTTTTAAATGCCCCATACACTACCTTAACTTTTCCAATGTTTTTTTCTTCAACAATATCTAAAATATCATCTAATATATATTCTGCATCCTCTTGTTTTGGAACATCATACAATTTTGTTCTTGATAATAATAACTTACCTGAATGTTTTAATTCTATTTCACCTTTTGACCCTATATTATAAAATCCTATGAAATCCTCTGTCTTGCTAGCTATATCATTTGCTAACTTAGTTAATTCCATGGGAAATGCTCCACACAACCCCATATCAGGAGTTACTACAACTATTAATGTTCCTTCTTTATTTGAAGTATATATACTGTTTTCAACTGGTGCTATTTTTTTCATTATTTTTTCTGCATAATAGGCATAATCCTTCAACGCCGTAATTTCTTTAACTATTTTATTCGCTTTTGCAGCTGCAACCATCTCCATTGCTTTTGTAATTTTCATTGTTGATTGCGTTGAAGCACGGCGTTGTTTAAGAATCCTTAATTTTCCACGACTCATAAGATGTCACCACCTTAAGCTTGAAAAGCTGCTTTAAAGTCTTCAATAGCTTTTCTAAGCTCCTTATCTAATTCATCATCAATCTTTTTCTTAGTTTTTATTGATTCTAAAATTGATGGTCTATTGGATTTCAAAAATTGCAAGAATTCTTTTTCAAATTTACTTATGCTTGATGTTGGTATATCGTCTAAATAACCGTTAACACCAGCAAACACCACAGCAACCTGGTCTTCAACTTCCATTGGAACATATTGCCCTTGTTTTAATAATTCAGAAAGTTTTTCACCTCTGATTAATTGTTTTCTTGTAGATTCATCTAATTCTGTAGCAAATTGAGCAAATGCTTCTAATTCCCTATATTGAGCCAAATCAAGCCTTAAACTACCAGCTACCTGCTTCATTGCTTTTATTTGAGCGGCTCCTCCAACCCTTGAAACAGATAAACCAACATTTACAGCAGGTCTTTGACCAGCATAAAATAATGATGGTTCAAGGTAAATTTGTCCATCTGTAATAGAAATAACATTGGTTGGAATATATGCCGAAACATCATTTGCCTGTGTTTCAATAATTGGTAACGCTGTTAATGAGCCTCCACCATAATTTTCATTAAGTCTTGCTGCCCTTTCCAGTAATCTTGAATGCAAATAGAAAACATCTCCTGGATAAGCTTCACGTCCTGGTGGCCTTCTTAAAAGAAGTGATAATTCCCTATATGCAGCAGCATGTTTTGATAAATCATCATAGATTGCTAAAGCATCTTTACCACTGAACATAAAATATTCACCCATAGCTGCACCAGCATAAGGAGCTAAATACAATAACGATGCTGGATCACTTGCACTTGCAACAACAACTGTTGTATATTCCATGGCACCATATTCTTCTAATTTTGCTACTGTTCTTGCAACTGCTGAAGCTTTTTGACCTATTGCAACATAAATACAATAAACACCTTTACCTTTTTGGTTTATTATTGTATCAATAGCAATTGCAGTTTTACCTGTTTGCCTATCTCCAATGATCAATTCTCTTTGTCCTCTTCCAATAGGAATCATTGTATCAATAGCTTTTAATCCGTTTGTAACGGCGTATCAACAGGTTTTCTTAAAACAACACCTGGTGCTTTATATTCTATTGGTCTTGTGTGCTTTGCATTTATTGGTCCTTTTCCATCCAATGGTTCACCTAGTGGATTAATAACTCTTCCTAATAGCTCTTCACCAACAGGTACTTCTGCAATCTTACCTGTTCTAACAACTTTATTACCCTCTTTTATAAGCCTATAATTACCTAAAATTATTATACCAACATTATCTTCTTCAAGATTTAATGCCATACCACTTACAATATCACCAGAATCAGTATGTATTTCAACCAATTCACTGGCCATAGCATCTTTTAAGCCATATGCTCTGGCTATGCCATCACCAACTTGAATTATCCATCCAACTTCCTTAATTTCACCTGATTCATATGATTTTATGCGTTCCTCAATAACTTTTTCAAGCTCATCAGGATTTATTCTCAAACAAATCACCCCGCTTGGAAGCGTACTCGCGTCCGATTTTTTCCAAGATTCCTTTTACTGAATAATCAAAGATTTTTTCTTCTAACTGTAATTGTAATCCTCCAATTAAATCTTCATCTATTTCTGCATTCAAAATTGCATTTCTTCCAGTTTTTTTAACTATAATATTCTTTAATTCATTTACTGCTTTCTCTTGTAATTTGTAAGGTGTTATTATCTTTACTTTTATTAATTTTTTTAATTCGTTATTTTTTCTTTCCAATAATGTATATATCATTGGTAACATCAATTGTCTTTTTTATATACTAAAGCTTCAATATATTTATTGAAGTCAGCATCATCGATTTCAGCGGTTTTAACTATCTGCATAACTATATAATCCTTTGGCAATAAAGGATTACCAATTAAGTCATAAAACATTTTATCTTTTTCAATTCTTTCAACTATTTTTTTTACAGCCTGAACATATTCATCAAGCTTATTTAGCTTGTTCTCTTTTGAAAGATATTCATAAAAGGCTTCTACATATCTTGTAGCTAAAGATATTGAGTTTTTCATAATTTTTCACCCTTACTTAATGCTTCAAATGCTCTTTTTATAAATTCTTCATTAACCTTTTCGTCTACATTTTTCTTTAATATCATTGAAGCAATTGCAATTGAGAGTGAAACTACTTTATTTTGAATATCTTTATAAGCCTCTTCCTTTATTTCCTTTGCTTCTTTTTCTGCACTTGCAATAATTCTTGATTTTTCTGCTATAGCTTCTTCTTTAGCATTTGCAACTATATCTTTTGCTAATTCTTCTGCTTCTTTTATAATACTTTCTTTTTGGATCTTATTTCTTCTAATTCTTTATTGGCATTTTGTAATTTTTCCTCTGCTTCTTTTCTTAATTTTTCTGATTGATTTAATTCACTTTCGACAATTTGTTTTCTTTTATCTGCTATTTCAAAAAAAGGTTTATATAACATAACCCATAAGAAATAGGCTAATACAGTAAAACCTACCAAGTTAAGTATTGATGTAAAATTAAAATCTAACACTCTTTACACCCCTTTTATGGGGATTCTTACCCCGTAATCACAATTATGGTAGTACAATTAACATTAATAGCGCAATAACCAATGAATATAACCCTGTAGATTCTGTAACAGCCATAGCTAACAACATACGTGTAGTTAATGTACCAGCCATTTCTGGTTGTCTTGCCATAGCATCCATAGCATGAGCACCAACAGTACCTTCACCAACACCAGGACCAATAGCACCAATACCCATAGCTAATCCTGCACCAACAAATTTACCTAAATAATATAAACCTGTACCTAATGCAGCTTCACTTCCTGATTTTACTATTTCCTGTGCCACTTGTTCAACAGCCATTCTAATCTACCTCCTTAATAAATTTTATTATAATATGATACAAATTTTAGCTATATTTACTCTTCAAGTAAAGACCCCATATATGCTATTGCTAATAAAGAAAAAACAAATGCCTGTATTAATCCAACAAAAATCCCAAAAAATCCCATAAAAATATAGGCAAAACAAAATACTTTAACATATAACTGATAATAAGAACCAAAATTCCTCCACCAAAAATATTACCAAACAACCTCAATGAATGGGATACAGGTTTTGCCAATTCTCCAATTAAATTTAATGGTAATAACAATGGTGTTGGTTCAATAAACATTTTTAGCCAATTAACTATTCCTTTAGCCGATGCAGCAAAAATATGACTGATAATAAGAACCATTACAGCAAATGTTGCGTTTGTATTTAAATCAGATGTTGGAGTATACCACGTATCTGTAAACAAAGCTATTTTTAATCCATCATTCACTGGAGAAACATTAATACCTGGCATACCAGATAAAAGATTAGCTATCAAAATATACAAAAATAATGTTGTAGCAATTACATAAATAGGCTTTCTATATTTTGGATTTGGGACAGCATCTTCAACTAATTCCCAAAAATACCCAAGCAATGATTCAACTAAGGCCTGTTTTTTATTAGGTATTAACTCAAATTTTACTCCAGCAGCAAAAATAATTAATATCAGTATAATAACTCCTGACATAATAACTGTCATTGGATTGATAGTATTCCAAAAAGTTGGAGTATCTCCAAATGAATATACCCATCTTAACCCAACACCTTCTAAATCTGCTGAAGGGAAAAATATAAAATTAATTAGTCCCAACCCCACATAAATCAAAAAAAGAGTTAATAATGTCTTTTTCTGTCCTTGAGTCATATGTATTCCTCCCTGTTATTTTGGTGAAATGAGTGCTGCAAACTTCATATTCATTAAACCTAAAAAAGTTAAAAACAATCCTTCACTTGAAAAAAGCCCTGCAACAAGTAGGATTATACCAAAAAAAGCGTATCTAATTATATAACCTTTTAAAATTTTACGTTTGGGTTTTGTTAATAATGTTTTAATTTCCTCAGTTATCATTAAGATTCCCGCAATCGCTCCGACACTACCAAGAAAAATAAATAACGCAGTAATTTTATAAAAATATAACAAACTTAAAAATTCAATTATCGAAAGAATTATTATTTTTATTATTATTTCTTTTGCTTTCTTTTTTAGTTCTGAGTTCATTATCCTGCTTTTCCGCCTCCTTTAGTAATTCCATTATGCCATTATATAAACCAGAAATTATACCTAAAAATAAAAATACTATCTTCCAAATGTTATTATTTGTTAAGGAAGATAAACCATAACCTATTAAATATCCAATAAATATATTTGCTAATACAGTTAATGCAAAAAAAGAATCAGGTTAAGATTAGCAAAAATCTTAACATCTATCTTATGATCTTTCATATTGAACTTTTTAAAACTACAAAAAATTCCTCAGAAAATTTATTATCAATATTCATAGGAAATCTTAAAGATATACCATCTTTTATAAAAATAATGTTATTCCCATGCATTATTGAAGGTGGTGTAATGTTTATTTTATACCCTAATTTTTCTAAATTCATAGCAATAGAACCAGAAATCATATTTCCCAATTCACCAAGAGCACTTAAACTCATTTCATCTAATTTTTCAACAGGCATACCCATCATCATTTGAGAAACTATAACCTTTGCTGATTCAACAGACAATCCCATATGAATATTCCATCAAGATCCCCTATAAAGCCTATAGTAACAACAACTTCATAAGATCTGTTGTCTCCTTTATCCACAACTGGCTTTTGAATTACAATATCCATATTATTTGTTGCCATCTTAAATGTTTTTGAAAAAGCATCCAATATCGAATTAATAACTTTTACGTTCATGAAAAATCCTCCTTTATATATTTCACAAATATTATACTATAAATTTAACTAAATTACAACATTATAATAATTTTTCCAATAAACATTTTTTCTGGTATAATTAAATAAAAATATATATTATTATTAATTCTTATTGAAATTATTTTAAAAATAGGGGAGGGAGAAAAATGAGAGTAGGAATATTAACTGGCGGCGGAGATTGTCCTGGTCTAAATGCTGTTATAAGGGGTATTGTTCATGCAGCAGGCGAAGGATATGAAACTTATGGCATTCTTAATGGATGGAAAGGCATGCTTACAAAAGATATGATAAAATTGGATAATGATGATGTCGAAGGTATTCATATATTAGGTGGAACTATATTAGGAACATCAAGAGTTAATCCTTTTAAAGATGAAGAAAGTCGAGAATTGCTTGAAAAAAACTTTAAAGAAATGAAGATGGATGCATTAATAGCTATAGGAGGAGATGACACTCTATCAGTTGCAGCTAAATTATCCAGTTTGGGGTATCCTGTTGTTGGTGTTCCAAAAACAATAGACAATGATGTTTCAAATACAGATTATACTTTTGGCTTTCATACAGCTGTAAATGTTGGCGCAGATGCTATCGACAGATTACATTCTACTGCAAAATCACATCAAAGAGTTATGATTGTCGAATTAATGGGAAGAGAAGCTGGTTGGATAACGATAGAAGCTGGTATGGCAGCTGGTGCTCATTTAATATTGATACCAGAATTTCCAATGACAATAAATGAAATTGTAAACTATGTGCATAAGAGAATGAAAGAAAAAAAATATATGATAATAGCTGTAGCAGAAGGATTTAAACCAACAGAATTGGAACAGGTAGTTGCAGATAAATCCACTATCGATGCTTTTGGACACATTAGGCTTGGAGGAATTGCTCATTATTTAGCTGAAATAATTGAACAAAAAACAGGTTATGAGACAAGATCAGTTGTATTAGGGCATTTATTAAGAGGTGGCACTCCTACTGCATTTGATAGAATTCTCGGAACAAGATATGGTGTAGAAGCCATGAAACTTGTAAAGGAAAAGGATTTTGGTAGAATGGTTGCTTTAAAAGGAAATCAAATTGTGTCTATTCCTCTTGAGTATGGTGTGGCCACTAAAAAGCTCGTTCCATTTGAATATTATAAATTAGCTCAGTTGTTCTTTGATTAATAATATAATCTAAATATAGAGGTGAATTTTTGTAATGAACTATGCAGTAACTATAGGCACTTTCGATGGTGTTCATAAAGGACATCAAATTATTCTCAAAAAAACACTTGAAGTTGCTAAAAAAAATAATTTAATCCCAAAAGCATATATTATGAAATATCCTGCAACAAAATACTTTGGAAATTTCAAAGGCGTTATTTTGCCCTCATATGAACGAGAGAAAATCATTCAAAATATGGGATTTGAAACAGAGGTTTTTGAATTACCAAATGTAATTCATATAACTCATGGTGAGTATTTAAATTTCCTTTTAAAAGAAGGAATGAAGGCCATAGTATGCGGAGAAGATTTCACTTTTGGAAAAGAAAGAAAAGGTGATGTTTCTTATCTTTTAGCAGAGCAACATAAAAATAATTATTATGTTGAAGTTTTAAAAGATATAAAAACTTCTGAAACAAGAATAAGTTCTACATTTATTAGACGTGCTTTGCTATCAGGAAAAATTGAAGAAGCTAATAATTTATTGGGAAGAAATTGGATACTTGAAGGGCCGGTATACGAGGATAGGCATATAGGCTTTAAATTAGGATTCCCTACTGCTAATATCGATATAAGATATAAGGAAGAAGTGATATATCCTCATTATGGCGTATATTTAGTAAAAGGTGGAGTTAAAGATAGTTCATATAAATACTACGGTTTGATGAGTATTGGACTTCGTCCTACTTTTAATGAAAAAATAACTGAACCTAAGGTTGAAGTTTATTTTTTAGATTATTTTGGAGATTTATATAATAAAATTATAAAAGTTGAAGTATTAAAATTCCTTAGAGACGAAATTAAATTTAATTCAAAGCAAGAACTTATCAATCAAATGATAAAAGATGAAGATAATGCAAGAAAAATCATAAATAAAATAAGGTAGGTTAATCACCTACCTTATTTTATTTATTTTGCAAAAGCACTTGCTATCCATGAACCTTGAGCTTGCATTTGAGACACAGATTGTTCCATTGCTGAAAATTTTTGCCAATAATATGCTTCTTTTCTCTGAAGTTGATCAACAAGAGAAGTCATTCTTTTTGCGATGTCTCTCATTTCTGTACCTATAGTACCAGTTGTCCAGAAATCTGGTCTATAGTTCCACCAAATTTTGTTGTATCCCATACATAATCTTTAAACTGTATTGCTATTCCTTTATTATTATCATCATCATAGGCAAATAATTTCCAAACTTCTTCAGCATTATCTTGAATGGCTGACTTTAATTTATCTTCGTTTATTTGTAAAATACCTTTCATCGTATTTTCATAAGAACCTCCAGCATCACCAGAATTAATACCAATATCATACAAAGAATTATATTCAGCATTTACATCTGAAGACCATGAAATAACTCCATATGCTATATCTCTTAATTTATAAAAAATATCCTGTAAATTTTCGTCTCCTTTTAATACACCTTTCATTTTATCTTCTTCTGATAATGTTTGCCCTTTTTCGGCTTTTACCGGTTCTTCATTTAGTTTATCATATATATATCCTATAATTTCATTATATTTATCTACAAATTCTTTTATTTTATCATATGTTGCATCTGCATCTTGCGTTACCTGAACATCCACCCAGCTACTGGATATAGATTTTAAATTTAATGTAACATTATTATATTCTACAGTATTTCCCCACGTTGTTTTGGTTAAATCTGCTGTACCATCTCCATCCAGATCAATTTCGACATTTGCTGCAGTACCAGCAGTAATAGTTCCCATGTAATTTCCAGAATTATCAACCCAGGATAAATCATCTAAAAGATTTGTTTTATTACTCCCAGTTGAATCACCATCTTCTATAGTAATTGATTGGGGTCCGCCCTCTTTATTTCTAATCATTAATTTATCTTCATTTTCATCATACCAGGCTACCACATTGGCATTAGAAGCATTTATTCTCGCGATTAAATCTCCCAATGAATCTGTTGAACTAACAGTAATTTCTGTTCCATTTATCCTTATTATACCTGAAGCAACATCAGAACTTATATCAGATAATAATTTAGATGTATTTATTGCACCTGCATGCACAGTACTTTCAATATAACCCGCAGTTGCACCACCTGGCACAAAATCTGCTCCTTCTAAATTAAATACATCTACAAAATTACTCGTATCGGAAGAATCACCTAACAAAACCTTCGATACAGTTCCTTCCATCCCAGCTTTTTCTTCTATTTTTAATTTTCCATTATCAAGCGTAGCAGTAAAATATGTTGAATTTGTATCTATTTGATTGATTATATCTTGAATGGTATCAGTTCCTGAAAAATTAATTTGGGTACTCTCTAAAATATTCCCTGAGGAATCTAAAGCTTTTAATGTAAATGTCCCTGCTACTGGTGTAGTTCTACCATTTAATTGATAGTATTGAGTTGTTAAATCAGGTATATTCCCCAACGTATTATTTGGAGTAAGAGCTGTTGACGATGATAATGAATTAACTTTAACTTTAAAACTAACATTACTTGCTGAAGTTGAAGCTGTAGCAGATAAAACATTTTCATCACTTACCTGAACATTTTTTGGTATTAAATTGCTTTTTAGTTTAAATGTTGCAAGAAAGTCCCAAAAATCACTGAGTTTTGAATCAACTTCTTTCCATGCTTTTTGTTTTAATTGTAATGTATCAAACTCATTTTGAAGTCTTTCTAATGGTTTTCTTTCTACTGACATTAATTGATCTATGATTGATGATGTATCCAAGCCACTCGCTACCCTCCAAATTGGAAAGAGCCGAGATAACTATTTTCACTCATATTTTCTCACCTCCATATTTTACGCACGTTCATCGAGAAAAATGCCTTCCAGCTTATCCAGCATTTCTGCCATTTTCACAGCTGTTTCTGGAGGAATTTGTCTGATAACCTTTTTCGAATCCTTATCAACAATTTTAACAATTATCATATTTATATCGTCTTTCACTTCAAATTTTACTTCACCTTTAAATATTTCTTTTAATTTGTTCAACTTTTCTTCTATTACTTTGGATAATTTCTTTGTATCAAGATTAGTATTTGACACTCTATGTTCTTGATTTTTATTTGTACTATTTTTTATAGTGGTTGTTTTCTGGCTACTCTTTTTTGAAAGATCTACATCCTTAGTAAGAGAATCTATGAAACTCGAAAAATCACCATTTATTCTGTTCATTTCTCCCATAATTACACCCCATAGGAATCCTTTCCTGTTAAAAACTTTCCTATTTATATATCGGACATATAATGAACAATTATTAGCTTTTTTTATAATAATTTGTAACAAAATAATTAATAGTATCTTGAATAACAAAATTTTCTACGTAAACTCCCAGGGATACATAAGGCTTGTTTGAACCATGATAATCACTTCCTGCTGTAACCAATAGCCCATTTTTCCTTGCTAAATCTATTAGAAAATTAGTATAATGCGGGTCACTTGAATAATGAAAACACTCTATTCCATCAAGCCCATAGTCTTTTAATTCATTCACAAGTATTTCCAGTTGAATATTAGACAATCTTAGCTTTTTAGGATGTGCTAAAACAGCCAAACCACCTGCTTTTTTTATAGCTCGGATTGTTTTTCTTGGAGAAAATTTAAATCTTTCTATATAACATGATTTACCTCTTGTTAAATACGTTTCTATAATTTGAGATACCGATGTACCATATCCTTTTTTTAATAAAATCCTTGCTATATGTGGTCTCCCTATAGTATATAGGGATAAACCTTCTAAATCTTCAATATCAATTCTAAAACCTTCTTTTTTTAATAATTCTATCATTAACCTGTTTCTCTCAATCCTCTTATTATATATAATTTCAAGTACTGAATTTAAGTAATCGTTTTTTATATCAACGTTATATCCTAAAATATCCATAAGTGTTGGAAATTCTGCATTTATTTCAACACCTGGGATATATTTTAAATTCAACTCTTTTGCAAATTCAATTGCTTCCATTTGTCCTTTTATAGTATCATGATCAGTAATAGAAAATATTTTTATTCCAAGATTTTTTGCTTTTTTAATAAGCTGTCGTGGTGATAATGTTCCATCAGAATAAGTGCTATGGCAATGCAAGTCCAGCAACATAAATTATACTCCCCTCATAAAACTTCAACTCTATTCTTCCATTGTTTTTTGCTTTGTAAAGTGCTTCATCTGCCATTTTTATCAATAATTTTAATTTTGGTTCTTTAATAATATTTGAAATAGAAGAAATTCCCATACTACATGTAATATTCATTTCAGTATTTTCAAATAAATCTTTATTTATCTCCTTTAATAACCTTTGAGCTATTTTCTCAGCATCATCAAGATTAGTATTAGGCAAAATGATTAAAAATTCCTCACCTCCATATCTACAAACCATATCAAAATCCCTTAGATGTTTTTTTAAAGATTTTACAAGTTCGACTAATACTTCATCTCCTTTTTGGTGTCCGTGTTCATCATTCACTTTTTTAAAATCATCCAGATCAATTAATATAACAGAAAAATCAAAATTATATCTTTCATATAGTCCATATAATTCTTTTAATTTATTTTCCATATATCTTCTGGTATATGCCCCTGTTAAAGGATCTAAAATACTATGCTCATAATGTGTTATTTTATCCAGTATAGAATAAAGAACTTCTTCAATAATTATTATATTATCAAGTATTTCTGCTGCTTCTTTTTGGCTCAACTCAATATTTGAATTTGCCAGGTAGATATAATATTTATAATCCTTATAATCTGATATGTATGATAATTTTAACGGTTTTATGAGAAATTGATCTTTTTTTAGTTCGTTTTCATCTTTAAAATTAAAGTTATATTCAACTTCATAATCATTGGTTATAATCCTTATTAAAATTTCATCTATTGGAAGTATATCTCTTAAATGTTCTCCTATTTTATTTACAAGATATTTAGGAGAATCTGATTTCAATAAATCTATAATTAAATTATTTATCTTCTCATATGATTTTATTCTCAAGACCAGATTATGATAATAATATCGATCGCTCTTATATTCCAATGAATAATTTTCTTCGTATATAAATGTTGGAATATTAAATTCTCTCATTAAATATTGATTTATTTCTTCAAATTTATTTTTCATCATTAAATCATCATATATTTTTTGTGCTTTTCTTAAATACTTTAAAGATTTAAATTTTTCTCTTTTTACATTATAAAAATATCCCAATCCTTCATAAAGCAAAGCCAGCGATAATTTCTTATCCTTAAATTCTTTAATTAATTCTATTGCCCATTTTTCATATTCATCATTAAAAGAATAATTTGCCATTTTTTCAGAAACTACATTTATTAATTCTTCTTTAAAATAAATCAACGGATTGTTTTTAAAAAATAGCCATGAATCATAAATAATTTTTTCATTGTTTTCAAATACAATATTATAAAAATTAATAAGAAATTCGTTTTTCAATATAAATTCTTTATATTTTTTGTTCTCAAAAAAACTTTTATCTTTTTCAAACATTGCTTTTAAGACATATATATTGTCATTTACTTCATCTACATTATTTTTTAAAAATGGCTTATCCTTTATGTAATCTTCCATTTTTCTTATATTACTATCAAGGTTATAATAATCTTTAGCATATAAAAAATAATAATTTTTTATATCATTTACAAGTATATAGCTATTAAAATCGTTATTTATTTTAGAATATTTTTCTGCTTTATTTATAATTTCAAAAAATTCTTTTATTTCTCCTTTGTATAATTTGCTATTGGCAATATTTATTAATACTCTATTATATGTCTGATAATCTCCTATTTCCTCTGAAATTTCAAGAACTTTTTTGTTGTAATATTCTGAAAGATTAGAATTCAAACTTTCATATAGTATAGCCATATTACTATATATTATTTGAATCAGCCTTTTGTAATTTACTTCTAAAGCTATGCTTAATCCATCGTTATAATATTTTAGAGATAATTCTGGTAATTCTGTTTCAATCTTTACACCAAGCATGTTCAATAACATACCTTTAATGGTTTTGAATTTTTTTAAATTATTGTGTTTTGAAAATAGATTTTCAAACTTGAAATAATAATTGTAAACATCTTCTTTTTTCAATTTTGAAAAATTTATATTCAAATAATAATAAATGTATAGCGCCTTTTTATAATCTGTAGTTTTTTCATCATTAATCCACTTAATAAGCATATCATTTAATGTTTCTTTATCTGAAAATTTTAAGAATAAATATGCTATATATCCATATACATTGCTTTTACTAATTAACTCAATATATTCTTTTATATCCTCACTATATTCATTAAAAAATACTTTTTTGAAAGATAAATCCCTATTGCCGAATAAGGAATATTATCTGTAAGATTTTTAATTTCATTAAAACCGTAATCTATAAAACTCAAATTTTCCCACTTAAATAAAGCTTCTTTCATTTTTTTTATAATTAAAGCTATAGTTGCTCTTATTTTACCAGAGCTTTTTAAATGAAATATTTTCTTTTTTAAAGAATCACTTTTTCGGCATAAATACATATGAATCATTTTCTTTTCTTTTTTCGATAAACCATTATGAAATAAATCCTGATATATCAAATTAAAAAATCTATATTCATTATCTTCTTTGAGAATTATATCTTTTTCAATTGCATATAAAATCGAGGTGTCAAATGATTTTCTTAAATATTTTTCGAGATGTTTAATTTCATTTTCATTAAACTTAAAACCCAGAGTAGAAATATATCTTAAATCCTCCCTTATATTTTCAGGTATCCCTCAATTTTTTCCACTGCTAAATCTATTATTTTTTTATCCTTTAAATTCTCAGGATAAAATTCATACTTTCCGTCTTCAATTTTTATTATTTTTAGCATTACTAAATCTTTTATTATTTGAAAAATATTTCCCGGATATCCTTCTGATATGTTATATACTATATCAACTATTTCCGGATATTTCTTTAAAAATGTACTCGATAATAATATTTTTAATAATATCTCTGTTTCTTTCATACCAAAAGGTTTTAATTCAATATATTCAGTATTATCAAACTTTATAGCAGGAGGAATATGTGATACCAAAATAAAAGAAAAAGGAAATTCAAAGTTTTTACTCATTATGTCTTCAATAAAATTTTTGAATTTAATATCAATTTCCTGATAATCATCAACTATTATTATTAATTTAAAATCCTCTTGATTTGTCTTCATTAGATCTATTAATTTTAAAAAATAGAATACATTTAAGGTTTCAGGAACAATAATATCTCCAGGGAATAAATCCTTAATATTATAAGCCTTTATTATAGTATATCCCAATTCTTTAAACTTAAATTCCATAAAATTTATTAACCTTGTTTTACCAACACGTTGATTACCATATATGTAAATATGTTTTTTCCCTATAACCTTTAAGATTTTATCTCTTTCAAAAGCTCTATTTATAAAATGAGGAACTCTGATTTTCTCTTTCTTATTTTTATAATCAAACGAATTTGTCAATAAATTATACAAATCATGAACGCATTCAAAGGTTTCATTCTTTAACATATTAATAAAATTATCAATTCTTTCATATTGTTTATTCATTAGGTCATATAATTTTACCGAAAAATTTATTAGCAAATCGATGACTCCATCTTCATTTTTTTTGTTATTTATAATTATTTTCTCATTATTTACTGGAATAAAAATAGATGGAATCATAGTAATATTGTTGGTTTCATCTATAAATATATCTTCTAAATAAATGTATGGAATAATTATATTTGAAGAATGCGTTAATCTATCTACTATATCAAAAACAGTATATAAAATATTATAATAAATTTCCTCACTAATCTCTACTTCTGTTATTGGTACTTCATTCCAATATTCAAAATTTATATAATAATTCTCATTATCATACTCTATTTTTTCAGGTAAAATTATTCCAAATTCATTCAACGATTCCAATGTTTTCAATATTTTAAGATATCTTTCATATTGAAAAAAGAAGCTTTCCGTGACTCTTACACGGAAAGTCTTATTATCTATTATCTTTAAATATTCCTTACCAAATGTGGTCTCTCTCAAAAAAATTGAAATTCTTCCAAAATAATCGCTCCCAGAATTAAAATAAATGATATATTTTAAATATAGAAACAGTAATTAAAGAAGTTACTGCCATTATTTTTATTAATATATCAAGTGAAGGGCCAACTGTATCTTTTAAAGGATCTCCGACTGTATCTCCTACTACCGATGCTTTATGTGCATCTGTACCTTTACCTTCTCCTTCAAGATTACCATTTTCTATATATTTTTTTGCATTATCCCATGCTCCTCCTGAATTTGCCGTATAAATTGCCAGCATTACACCACTAAAAGTAGTTCCTGCCAATAATCCTCCCACAAAATCAGTTCCAAATATAAAGCCCGATATTAAAGGCGTTAATACAGCTATTAAAGCAGGTATTTTCATTTCTTTTAGGGCACCATCACTGCTAATTTTAATACATCTATTATAATCTGGTTTATTTTCTCCTTCCATTAACCCTGGTATTTCTCTAAATTGCCTTCTAATTTCCTCAACCATCTTTTCTGCTGCATTTACTACAGCATCAATTAAATATGCACTGAAAAAATATGGTAATGCCGCCCCAAATAAAGCGCCAGCTATCGTCCTGGGACTAATCAAATTAATATTTAAAAAACTTTTTAAATCTACCTGCATTGATGGATTTATTTGTGAATATACAAATGATGCAAACAGAGATAATGCTGCAAATGCCGCCGAACCTATGGCGAATCCTTTACCAATAGCTGCTGTTGTATTCCCTACAGAATCCAGCATATCTGTTATTTTTCTAACTTCAGGTTCCAGATCTGCCATTTCACTTATACCGCCGGCATTATCTGCAACTGGTCCATATGAGTCAACCGAAACTGTTGCTGCAACAAATGATAACATCCCATAGCAGCCATTGCAACTCCATACAAACCAGAAAAATAATCTGCTATCAAAATACCAAACATCAACATAAATACAGGATATAACACGCTTTTCATACCTAATGCCATTCCTTTAGATATTACTATAGCCGGTCCTCCCTTAGCAAACCTGGCTAATTCTTTAGTAGGATGATATTTATCACTGGTATAATATTCTGCTAACAATCCAATTAATATTCCAGAAAAAATTCCTACTATTGCTGATAACCATGGAGAATATACTCCAAATCTAAAATTCATTAGTTTCAATTCATCCCTGGAACATCTTTTAAATAAAATATACTTAAAAAAAATGTAAGGATTATTGTAAGTATTGCTGAAGAAAATAATGAAATATTTAATTCTTTGTGCGGATTATCAGATCCTTTTTTAAATATTACATATAATATTCCTACCATAGAACTAATAAGTCCTAATATAGTAAAAAAAAGTGGATATAATGTTAATTTAAAAGTCGTTATATATGATATTTCTTTAACATCTCTTGATATTAAAAAACTTGCATACAAAACAAGTATAACCGACGATATTATTGCTCCTATATAACTTTCCAGCAAATCTGCTCCTAATCCTGCAACATCACCCACATTATCTCCAACATTATCTGCTATTGTAGCAGGGTTCCTTGGATCATCTTCAGGTAATGCCAATTCTGTTTTACCAACTAAATCAGCTCCCATATCTGCTGCTTTAGTATATATTCCTCCACCAACTCTATCAAACATGGCAATAATCGAGCATCCAAGAGCATATCCAGAAATTGTCATTGCAAAAGGTATATAACTTATTCCCAACCAATTCCTGACTACAACAATATTTTCTTTATTCAACTGCCCTTTCCAGATGCCAAATATTATATATACAAGTATTAATCCTAACAAAGCAAATCCTGCAACTGACAATCCCATTACACTTCCACCCTGAAAAGCTACTTTAAGGGTTTTTCCTATATCTTTTGTTTTTCTTGCCATATTAGAAACACGAACATTTGCATATGTAGCCATTTTCATTCCTATATATCCTGCACTCCCACTCATCAACGCTCCCATTATAAATGCAATTCCAACATTAATGTCTGTTACAATCATTAGTATAATTGCTATAAATACAACATATAACCCTACTGTTTTATATTCATGATTTACAAATGTTTTTGCACCCTCACGAATAGCTAGAGCTACTTCTTTCATTTTTTCTGTTCCTTCATCGAGTTTTAATACAGAAAAATAATTAAACATCGCAAAACCTAGTGCAAATAAAGGTATTATAAGCACGTAATATAACATAATTTCCCTCCCCTCTTTATTTTCTGTTTTAATATATGTAAAAACAATTTATTGGGGAGTTACAGATATCAAAGTTTAATTAAAAAAAGTTATTTTCTCTACATCGTCTATCAAATCATATATAAAATCAAAATTAAATTGCTTTAACTCTTTTTTCATATTAAAAAACGCTTCTCTAAACAGCATTTGTGAATTACCGGACCTTATTTCAATAGCACATTCAAGCATTGCATTAAACAAGTCTGAAGCTCTCACATATTTTCCATATTCTAATTCAAAAGGGTTAATCATATAATTTTTAAATCGTTCAAAAATCTCTTCTGTGTCTTCATCATCTTTAAGCCACTCTTCAATCATTTCTTCTTCAATTCTCGAAATTATATCTTCCATTCCTTTTACTTTCTTTTTTGTAGGCGTAATTACATCTCCAGTAAATGCTTCTGGAAAATCATGTAATATACTTGCTATAATTACTTCATCGATCAATTGTTTATTTGTATTCTTATTCAGATAATAAAAAATGATTGCAACAGACACTACCATAAATGTGTGTGAAGATACTGAACTTTTTACATTTCTGTGGTTTTTATTCCATCTATACATAGTAGTCATTCTTGTTGATATTTTTAAAACATAGTTTAATATATTTTCTAATTCATTTATGTATGGCAACCTTAATCTTAATGCCCTTAATTTTTTTTCTGTTTCTTGTTTAGGTTTTTCGAAATATTCTGGATATATTCTACTATTAATCTCGATCTCTTTTAAAGAAACCATTAAATCAATAAAATTAGTATATTTTTCAAATCCTTCCTCATACTCTGAATCAAAAAATTGCACTATTTTGTTTTCTTTTAGTTCTTCATAACTTTTTTCAAGTACTTTTTCCCACATTTCCTGATTTTTTGATAATATTCTTTTTTTCGTATCTAAAGAAATATCCGATAAAATGATTTTCGGCAATTCTTTAAAAATTTTTGCTCTTATATTATTAGCAATAGAATAATTTTTCCCCTTTTTGTTTAAAAATTCTATTGTTATCAGATTTAATAGCAAACTATGAAAAACATTATCTGCTTCAGTAAACCTTAATAATGCCGGTCTATTATTCCATCTATATATCGTAAATAAATTTGTCAAATCATATATGCTTTCTCCCAAACTCATAATATCACCCACAAATATCCTGTATTAAATTTAATAAAATTAAATCCTTCTTTTCACCTATTTTTGCCATTCTATCATATTCTTCTAATTTTATAATAATATCCATAACCTCTTTTTTGGTATATAAAATTGCATGATTTGCATAAAACTTTTTTTCGTTTTTAAATTTTACTCCTAAAAACTTTTTTACTCTCATCTTTGATACATTTGTTATTTGAGAAATTTTTTGAACCTCCGGCCAACTAAATTTTTTTTTCATCTCTACATTAATTATAACACGATATAAGTCGAAAAAATATTTGAAAAGGTAGCCTAATAGAAAAATAATATTAAAGTCAGGTAAAGATAGAAAGTTTTTTGCCATTTCGAGGACTTCTTCTTTTCTTTTTGAAGATAACAAATATGCAAATTCCTCAAAATCTACATTTACATGTAAAAATCCTATTTCCTTAATTTCTTCCTTCTTTATCTTATCCTCTGAATAAATTGCCATTTTTTTTATTTCTTCAAATAAAAAATTATCATCATTGCCGTATATTTCAAGTATATATTGAATTGCATCTTCATCAATATCTTTATTAAAAAATTTTGCAATCTCTTTTACATAATTTATCCATTTTTCTTCTTCCCAGGGTTTTGGTAAAATACATTCTATTTCTTTATCAAATTTTGATTTTATTTTTGATGTATTCATAATAATCAGTTTTTCTATACTATCGGAATATACATCGTTTAATAACTTTAAAATTTCATCTTGTTCTTTTTTATTAAATTTATTAAACTCTTTTATAATCAAGATCTTTTTATCTCCAAACAGAGAATTTGATAATATATTATTTTTTATTTCATTAACTGGATCCTGGGAATTAGGAGAAATTTTAACAATATCTAATTCCTTATTACACAAATCTTTTAAAGCCATTTCTTTTTTTATATTTGAATCACCGTATATCAGTATTTTCTGCATTTTTTTCATCTCCCAGATATAATATTACATAGTCCAGTTTATTTATTTCATATGAAACATTCGGAACCTGTTTTACAACATAATTTCCTTTTCCAGATAACACAATTTTTTCCTCATTTACCCCAAGAGATTTTAAAATAAATAATGCATCTAACAAACTCTTGTTTTCAAGGTTTGGTAGGTAATCCTTTATCATTTTCACCTTATTTGAATATTTAAATTCTTCCAATCTAAAAAATATATTCGTCGCTACAGGAGCAGCTACTTCACCACCATAATATTCTTTTTTAGGGTCATCTATAATAGAAACTATTGTGTATTTTGGTTTTGAAGCAGGGAAAAAACCAACAAAGAGTGAATAATATTTATCTGAATATCCTTTTCCAGCAACAGCCTTTTGTGCTGTTCCTGTTTTACCAGCTATTAAAACCCCAGGTTTATATGCTTTTCTTGCAGTTCCTTTCAGCATCGTATATCTCAACCAATCCTTCATTAAATTTGCTATTTCAGGCGAAAAAACCTGATAACTCTGTGCAGTTTTATTTTCCAAAAAAGTTGGCTTCACATATTTTCCCTCATTAGCGAAAACATTAAAAATAGAAACCAATTGAATAGGCGTAACTCCTATTCCCTGACCAATAGCAATCTGATAAGGGGTTATCTTATACCATTTTTCTGGTTTAGTAAAAACACCTGAAATCTCCTTATTAAATTCTATTCCTGTCTTTTTTCCAAAACCTATTTGTTCAAGTTTATTATACAACCATTCTTTAGAAAAATTTTCCATTATTTTTTCCATAACTTTTACAACTGCAACATTAGAAGAATATGCTATTGCATCTTTAGCATCAAGACTGGTAAAATAATGCCCTTCAGCTTCACCTATTGTAAAATTTACACCCGGAACCGGTGAAATTGTTGAAGTTAAAGAAAATTTTTGATATGGTGATATTAAATTTTCTTCAAGTGCGATAGAATATATTATAGGTTTCATTGTGGAACCTGGTTCAATATATCCCATAAAAGCCATATTCCAGGGATAATCAGAAACAACAGCTCTTACTTTTCCTGTTTTTGTTTCCATTATTATTACTGTTCCACCTTCTGCATTCTGGGCTTTAATCATTTTTCTCAGTTCTTCATAAGCGATTTTTTGCATTTTTAAATCCAGGGATAATCTAATTTCCTTTTTACTATCCAATAAATTGTTTTTGGACAAGAATTGCTCTATACCATATTCAGTTTTTCCATTTTCACCTATATTCTTTCTCAAATCATATGATGTATTATAATTTCTTTCATATGTTTTATATATTCTACAATATCTTAAAATGCTTTCAGGTATATAAGTTTTTAATTCTAAAATATCATCATATTTCCCTAAAAGAACATACGGTTTTTCAAAATCTTTTTCTTTTAAAAATGCTGATAATTGTGATTTTAATTTGTCAAATTTATTTCTTTTTTTATAGTTTTTAAATCCAGCCATACTTCATATATTGTTTTATCAACAGCAATAATGCGACCTTCTTTATCTGTTAAGGTCGCTAATTTTTACTATTTTCACTTATCTTATAATTTTTATTTATCTCATATGGTTTTAAAAATAAAATATAGGAAATTAATATGAGATATAGAATTATTATAGTGAGAAGGGTTATACGACTGCGTAGCACAAATTTAATCTTCCTCCATTACAAGAAGAGCTTGCTTATAAAAATTAAGTTCTGTATTAACAGTTTGAATTCTGGTATGATAATCTGAAATTTGTGAATTCAAAACTGAAACATTATTTTTTAAAGTTTGAATTCTACTACCAAAATTTAATGTTGCAACTATAAATCCTATCATCATTATAATCAAAAAAGAAAAAATTACAAAAGTTATGGATAACTTTTTCGTTCTTTGTAATGTTCGATCATTTATTGCTGGTAAAAATTTAAGACGTTTTTCCATGATTTAGCCCCTTTAAATCCGTTCGGCCACCCTGATGCGAGCACTCCTTGCTCTGGGGTTTTCTTTTATTTCTTCCTCTGTAGGTAATATCGGCTTTTTTGTCAAAAGCTTTAGTTTTTTATGATTTCTAAAAAAATTCTTAACAATTTTATCTTCTAAAGAATGAAATGAAATAACGCAGATTCTACCGCCTTCATTTAAAAATTCAGGGAATTTTTCAAGAGCTGTTCTAATATTATCAAATTCTCCATTAACCTCTATTCTAATTGCCTGAAATGTTTTAGTTGCAAAATGCCTGCGCCTTCTATACCTTTCTTTAGGTGGCAATGCTCTTTTTATAGCTTCAACCAATTCAAATGTTGTATTTATTGGCCTTGAATTTACTATACTTCGAGCTATTCTTCTTGCAAATTTAAATTCTTCTCCATACTCAAAAATAATTTTAGATAATTTTTCCTCCGGATATTCATTAACCACATTCCATGCAGTAAAATCAGAATCTGGATCCATTCTCATATCAAGTGGTTCATCCTGCATAAAGGTAAATCCTCTGTTTTCACCTTTTAATTGGAATGTAGAGACCCCTAAATCCATCAAAAATCCATCAACCTTATGTATCCCCAAACCATGTAAAACAATATCTATATCCCTATATGATGATTTAAAGAATTCTATTTCATCTGTAATTTCTTTTAATCTTTGTTCTGCAATTTCAAGCACTTCATAATCCAAATCCACACCAATTATTTTAGCTTTTCCGTTGGTTTTTTCATAAATTGCTTTAATATGACCACCTTCACCGGTAGTGCAATCTACATAAATCCCATCTTCTTTTGTAATTAAATATTCCAATACTTCATTCACCATAACGCTCTTATGATAATCCTCATATTTACGCATATTACACCTCACAATCCTTTTTTAAAATTATATCATATATATTCTAAAAAACAAAGTAAAAGGAGCCAGGTTGGCTCCTTCAGACTGTCGACAAAATAAAATAAGAAAAATAATATGAGCGAATCCTTGAAAATTCCCGAAAAAATGTGAATGGAACCGGTCAATTTTACACGGATGCAAAATTGAGCGAAACCGAACAAGGATGTGAGTTTAAGCGACCGGTGAGAATGAACATTTTTGAGGAATATGAATTTTCACCGGATGAGCGAATATTATTTGAGTATTTTATTTTGTACTTTGACTAAAAACTAAGGAGCCGTAATGGCTCCTTTTATATTTCCTCTGCAACTTCAAACTGAGAATTATATAATTCTGCATAAAATCCTTTCTTTTTCAATAATTCTTCATGAGTACCCTGCTCAACAACATCTCCTTCATTCATAACAATAATTAAATCAGCATTTTTTATAGTAGATAACCTATGAGCAATAACAAAACTCGTTCTATTTTTCATCAATCTTTCCATAGCCTGTTGCACCCTTAATTCTGTCCTTGTATCTACTGAACTTGTAGCTTCATCTAATATCAAAATTTTCGGATTTGCAAGGAATGCCCTTGCTATTGTTATTAATTGTTTTTCACCCTGAGAAATGTTATTTACTTCTTCATTTATAACCATGTTATATCCACCAGGTAACGCGTGAACAAAACTGTCAACATGTGCCATCTTTGCCGCTTCTATAACCTCTTCATCTGTTGCATCCAATCGTCCATATCTAATATTTCCATAATGGTCCCATTAAATAGCCATGTGTCCTGTAAAACCATTCCGAATAATGATCTTAAATCTTTTCTTGAATATTCTCTTATATCAGTATCATCGATTAAAATAGCTCCATCATTCACATCATAAAACCTCATCAATAACTTTACTAACGTTGTTTTACCTGCACCAGTTGGTCCAACAATAGCTACGGTTTGACCGGGTTGTATAATTTCAGAAAAGTTTTTTATAACTATTTTTTCTGGATTATATCCAAACTTCACATTTCTAAACTCAACCTTTCCTTTAATTTTATTTATATCAATCCGTGTTTCTTTTTCTTCTATTTCCTCTTCATTATCTAAAAATTCAAACACGCGTTCAGCGGCAGCTGCTGTTTGCTGAAATATATTTGAAATGTTAGCAATTTGCGCAATAGGTTGTGTAAATGATCTCATATATTGGATAAAAGCCTGAATATCACCTATTTTAATAATACCTTTAACCACAAACCAACCACCCATCACTGCAACAATTACATAACCTAAATTACCTACAAAGTTCATTACAGGCATCATCATACTGGATAAAAATTGAGATTTCCATTCTGATTTATATAATTCATCATTCATTTTTACAAACTTTTGAATACTCTTTTCCTCTCCATTAAAGGCTCTAACTATAACATGTCCTCCATACATTTCTTCAACATGACCGTTTACATGCCCAGATATTCCTGTCTTTTTTTAAAGTATTTTTGAGAATGTTTAATTATAAACATCATTAATCCAGCAGATATTGGCAAAACAATTAAAGCTATTAATGTCATTTGCCAGCTTATTGAAAGCATCATTCCTATAACTCCAATAATCATCGTTATTGAAGTTATTATTTGAGACAGACTTTGATTTAATGTTTGGGTTATTGTATCAACATCATTTGTTATCCTCGAAAGAATCTCACCATGATTTGTTCCATCAAAATATTTCAATGGCATTTTATGAATTTTTTCCATTATTTGCTTTCTCAAATTATAAGTAACCTTCATTGAAATACCAGACATTAACCAACCCTGGATATAACCAAATATCATACTGATGAGATATATACCAGAAGAATAAACATTATATGAGAAATATAAACAAAATCTATTCCAGCACCACCCATTATTTTACTCATTATTCCCTCAAAAATCTTAGTTGTAACCTTACCCAAAATCTTAGGACCAATAATAGCAAATATTGCACTGGCCATCGCAAATATTATAGAAATAATCAATGTCCATTTATATTGATTTAAATATTTTATTAATCTTTTCATTGTTCCTTTAAAATCTTTTGCTTTTCAACCGGGCCTCTCATCATTGGTCCTCCAGGTCCGCGATGTTGTCTATGTTCTTTGCTCATGCTAACTCCTCCTCTGATAACTGAGAATAAGCTATTTCTCGATAAACCGAACATGTTTTCATTAATTCGTCATGAGTGCCTTTTCCAACAATTTCACCTTCATCTAACACTATTATCTGTTCAGCATTCATAATAGTTGAAATTCTCTGAGCTACAATTATTATTGTACTATTTTTTGTATATTCCTTCATTTTTTTCTTACAGATAAATCTGTTTTAAAGTCAAGAGCCGAAAAACTATCATCAAAAATGAAAATATTCGGTTTTTTAGCCAGTGCTCTTGCGATTGAAAGTCTTTGTTTTTGGCCTCCAGAAAAGTTCTTACCACCTTGAGAGACCTCTTCTTTAAATCTTTTTGGCAAATTATTAATAAATTCCAATGCTTCCGCTACATCTGCAACTTTTTCCATTTCTTCATCACTTAAGTTTTCATTACCATATTTAATATTTGACTCAATAGTTCCACTGAACAAAACGCTTTTTTGAGGCACATATCCTATATATTTCCTTAATTCATTTTGAGTTAATTCTCTTACATCTATGTCATCAATTAAAACCTGTCCTTTATCAACATCATAAAATCGTGGAATTAAATTTACCAATGTTGACTTTCCAGAACCAGTAGATCCAATAATTGCTGTTGTTTGACCGGGTAATGCTGTAAAACTGATATTTCTTAAAGCATAATCTTCCCCACCTGGATATTTAAAGTAAACATTTTTAAATTCAATTTTTCCTTTTGGTTTTTCTATTTTTTTAGGTTTTTCTGGGTCTACAATAGTAGGTTCTATTTCAAGCACTTCTGCTATACGTGAAGCAGATACCGAAGCTCGTGGAATAAAATAAATATCATTGCCATCATTAAAAATGAAAAGATGATTTGCATTGCATATTGCATAAAAGCCATCATATCTCCAACCTGTAAACTAAAATCATTTATTTGATGTGCTCCAACCCACGTAATTAAAAGTATTACACCATTCATTATAAATAACATAGCTGGCATTAAAAAAGCCATCAATCTATTTACAAAAAGATTTGTTTTAGTAAGTTCTTTATTTACTTCATCAAATCTTTCTTTTTCTCTATTTTGTGTATTAAAAGCTCTTATAACCATCATACCTGTTAAACTTTCTCTTGATACTAAATTTAATTTATCAACCAACTTTTGAATTAATTTAAATTTTGGTACTGCAAAAGAGAATATTGTTCCAATAAGAGTTAATAAAGCCAATACAGCAACCGCAATTGTCCATGACATCGATGGACTTCTATCCAGGGCCTTTATAATTCCACCTATTCCAGGATTGGTGCATAAAATACAATTCTTATCAGCATAATCATTAAATTCTGTATCTGTGTAATATCGTTTGTTGTCCTTGTTATCAACGAAGCAGTAGAAAATTTATCAAATTCTTCACCTGAAAAATTCTCCACTTTAGTGAACACTTTTTTCTTAAATCCTTTGCCAGGCCAGCTGCTGTTTTAGCAGCAAAAAAACCCACTATAATTGCACTTATTACACTTATTAAAGTAATTAATAACATAATAGAACCAGATTTTAAAATATAACTCTTTTGCGTCTTATATAAATCTATACCTATTTTTTCATATTCGGACTTAACAGATTGTATAAGTGATTGCTTTATCATTTCGTCTCCTAAAACCTTTATCTTGTCATATATATTATTTGCAAAATCCAATCTCTGATTCAAGGGTAAAAATGCTACTAATTTGAATATATCTATTTTCAATTTTGTATTGATCTTTAAACCTTCTGTTTCTCCTTTTTCAATTGCTCGAACAGCCGTAAAAGCCTTTGAAAAAACTTTTTCCAAATCTTTTCTTTGTGCTTCATCAATATTTGCAATATAAATAGATTCTTTTTTTAATACAGGATATTGATTTACATATTCTTCATCACTAGGTTTAATGTACTTATAATTTTCTAAAACAAGTTTTTTTCTGAATTATCCATAAATAGAAGAAGTCTCTTCATCGTTAAACCGCTAACAGCTTTTGGCAATGTATCTTCAATACCGCTTTGTTGAATTCCTATATTAACGATTTTTGACATATAATCTGGTAAAGTTAAATTCATAACCGCCTGAACATACAATAATAATATTGCTAAAATTAAATACAATGTATATGGTTTCAGGTATTTCATTATCTTTAGCATATCATCTCTCCTCCAATATCCTATTTAATATTTTAATCCTTCTATAACCTTATCTAATTCTTTATCAGAAACATTTTTCAAAATTTTTTCTATTCTTTTCTCAACACTTATATGATTTTCTTCTGCTGTTTTTCTAAAACTCTCTGTTATTTCAACAAAAACCTTTCTTCTATCCTTTTTATCTCTTACTCTTTTATAAATCCCTGTTTTTCCATTCTATCAACAATACCAGATACAGTACTATTGGATAATCCCATTTTTTTACTCAAATCACTAACTTTCATACTTCCATTTTTCATTAAAACTCCTAATAACATCCATTGAGAATATGTGATCTCTGTATCGTTAAAATTCTCTGCCATAACTTTTTAAAATTCTCTTTTAATTCTTTAATTAAAGCTATTATTTCAAAGCTCTTATTCAAAAAATCCACCTCCATAACCATATAACACAAAAATTATTTCGCACACGAATATTTTACCACAAAATATTTCGCATGCGAAATATTTTTCTCTAACTTTTTATTAAGTTTTAATTACCTAAACATTTCGTTTCACGAAAATGATTTACTGAAGAATCTAAATACCGATATAGACTAAAAAATAAAACTCATTCAGACGCTTGATTGCTTTTCTGAAAAAATCATTCATTCTCAGCCGGCGCTCAGATTTTGCATCCTGCAAAAGCTTCGCTCAAAAAAACGTCCTGTTTTTTTGTCGGCTTTCATTCATGATTTTTTCAGGCAATCTACGAGTCTTCATTCGTTTTATTTTTTTACTCTATTAAATATTTCTAGAAGTTTTTATCATTATTATAAATTTAATTCCTAATCTCTTCACAAAACGAAGCGTTTAGGATTTATCTTTAAAAAAAGCTCTATTACATAACCATTTAAAAATGCGTATATCAATATAAATAAATTCAGCAATAATACAAATTTTATATCCAATATAGACAACGCAAATGGCAACCATTGAATTTTAATAGACCATGCTGCAATTGTTACTGCAATTACTCCAATATTAGCGCCATTACTTATTAATTCTGCAAAAAATGGATAAAAAGCATAAGCAGGACCTACCATTAATGTTCCAAAAATACCCCCAATACTTTTCCTTTAAACCCACTTTCTTTTCCTACAACTTTAGAAATAACACTTTTAGGAACAATTTCTGAAATATATCCTGTTAAATATGCCACACTTATTATTATTGGAAACAAATTAATAAATGTTTTTATAGCATATTTGAGCCCTAAAAATGCTTTATCCGGATTCAATATCATTAAGATTATTGCTATAATAAATATAATGATTTCTATCTTATAGTTTTTTATAAAATCTTTCATAATATCAACTCCATCAAATATGCTATTACCAATATCGAAATTACAGAAAATACATTTCTTATTATAGTAAATTTTTTTCCAAAATTTTGCAATTCATAGGTCAGAAATATAATCCCTAGCATAACCCATGATAATAAAAAAGCAGATACCAGAGAAACACTCGCATTGTTTTCAAATAAATATTGAGCTATAGGATATCCGGATGCTGGTGGTCCCATCATTATAGCACCTGTAAATAGTCCTGTAATTATACCTTTTATTCCTGAAAAGTTCAAAAGGAAATCCCCAACTTTTTCTGGTGATAAAAAGTTTTGCAATATACCTATAATCAAAAATATGGAAAATATCCTTATCGAGTTTTGAATAAGATTTTTATTTCCCTTTTTTATTGCTTTTTTTAATTCCTTATTTCCTTTTTTAAATCTTAATTGTATGTATAGAATTACTATCAATCCAAGCATAATGAACCCAAATATTAAATTACTCATAATCCCAGGTCCTCTTTTACCAGAATTATTTTAAATCTTCCAGGATGCCTTACACCACTTTCAACTATAACTCTATGAATACATATTCTCTCAGGAGACATACAATCATCACATTTTCCTGTATAAGTACATGGTGTATCGAAATTTAAACGCTTTGAATTCATAGGTGAAATATATTCAATCCTCTTATTTGCACTTTCAATATCCGGTACTACTTTATTCATTCCTGCTACAATAATTACATGTTTGGGACCAAATATCATAGGAGCTACTCTTGTGCCGTTTCCATCTAATTGCACTATTTTTCCATCCTCGGTAATGGCATTTGCACTACATAGAAAATAATCTGCTCGAAACATATTGTAATAAATTTCTTCTAACTCCTCTTTTGATTTTACATTGTACCTATCTAAGAAATTAAAATTCCCTTCTCTTAAAAAATCTAAAACCCCACATTCTGTTAATGTTAAACTACCACCTACAGCAACTGTTGAATTCTCTTTCATTATTTCCTTTAATAACGGAATGACACCTTCTTTTCTTTCAACAAGATATGCATCATGTTTTTTTCTTTTTAAATTTGAAACAACCTTTTCTCCTAACTTTTGATACTTCCAATCCCATAGTTCTTTTCTCATTTATTTCCCTCCTTACATAAACTCTTCTCAAATTGTATTGTTGTATGACTTATTCCAAACTTTTCATTTAAAATATGATTTAATTCTTTTAAATACTCATCTAAATTATATTCAATATCTTCTTTTAAAGATACATGACATTCAAGATATTTATCCTGACCATCTGTTGTCCAGATATGAATATGATGTGCATCTTCTACATAATTCAATTTTTCTAATTCTTTTTTTATTTCATTTATCTCCATACTTTCTGGAGTACCCTGAATTAAAATATTAGCACTCTCTTTTAATATATGATATCCTTCAAATAAGATGTAAGCACTTATTAACATAGTAAATATAGGATCTAAAATATACCAATTGTATTTATATATAAAAATCGCACCAATAATAATCATTACAGATGATAACGTATCACTGGCAATATGAACAAATGTTGCTTTTACGTTTAAATTTTCCTTAGAATCTTTAAACAATAAAACTGCAGTTATTAAATTCCCAATTAATCCTATTATTGATATAACTAACATTAACTTTCCATTAATGATTTCAGGATTATAAAATTTCTTTATACTCTCAATAATTAAAAATATTGCAATTGCAAACAAAAAAATCGTATTTGTAAAAGCTGCTAAAATTTCTACACGTTTATAACCATATGTTCTTTTTTCATCTTTCGGTTTTTTTGAGATTTTTCGCGCAATATAACTGAGAAGTATAGCCACTGTGTCATTTAAATTATGCAATGAATCTGAAATTAATGCTAAACTATGGGAAAAAATTCCACCAAATATTTCTGACAATGTAATGATAAAATTGAATACCACAGAAAATAATAGCTTCTTATCCGTTAAGTCATTTCCATGATTATGATTATGATGTTCATGTGACATAATTACTCTCCTTTCTCTTTTAAATGTTCAAATACCATACCAATAATTTTTTCTATATGTTCATCTTTTAGTGAATAAAATACATTTTTACCTTGTTTTCTATACTTTACTATATTCATTTGTTTCAATATACGAAGCTGATGCGAAACTGCCGACTGTGAAATCCCAGCCACTTCAACTATTTTTGATACGCAAAGTTCATTCTCCAATAAAGCTAATAGTATTCTTAATCTGGTTTCATCAGCAAATATTTTATACATTTCAACAGCATTTAGAATCATCTCTCTTTCTGGTAATTTATTAATGAAATTAATTCCACTACAATTTTCCATTTTAACACCACCTACATATGAGCATTTATACATATATAAACTATATCATCTTTTTCTATATTTGTCAAGAAGCTCTGTAACTTTTTTTTAATATTTATACATTATTATTATATAGCTTTATTTTAAACAGGGGGTGCAATAATGTTTGACAGAAAAACATTTGCTGAAATAAACATTAAAAATTATTTGTATAATATTCAATTAATTCAAAAAAGAACTAACACAAAGATTATTCCTGTTTTAAAAGCTGATGGATATGGACACGGTGCTGTTCCTCTGGCAAAAGCTGTATCTGAGTATGGAGTTGATTTAATAGCTGTAGCTTTTTAGGAGAAGGCGTTGAAATTAGAAATAACGGAATTAATATTGAAACACTGGTATTTAATTATGCTACACCCAAATCCATTGAAGAAAATATTGAAGGATATATATATACACTGGGTTCATTGGAACAATTAAAAGAATTGATAAATTATTTTGGAAAAAATATTAGTAAAATCAAATTTCATATTAATATAAACACAGGTATGAATAGAATGGGAATAAACACCGAAGAAATTGATGATATTATCAAACTAATTAAAGATTACAATTTAAATATTGCAGGTGCTTATTCGCATTTTGCAACTGCTGATAATCTTGATAACTTTGTTAAAGAACAATATAAAAAGTTTATAACTATTCTAAAATATATAGAAGATTCAAATATCTCTATTCCAGTAAAACATATATGCAACTCTGCTGCTTCTTTATATTTTCCTGAATATGCACTTGATTATGTTAGACCCGGAATTGCAACATATGGATTACAACCTTCTGATATAAAAACTGAAAAAGAATTAAGACCTGTTTTGACCTGGAAAAGTACAGTTGCAAGAATCGGTATTTTAAAAGAAAACGAAAGCGTTAGTTACGGTAGAACATATTTTGCAAGTAAAAATATGCCTACAGCTACAATACCGGTTGGTTATGCTGATGGATATTTCAGGCAGTTGTCCAATAAAGGATATGTATTGATTCAAGGGAAAAAATGTAATATAATAGGTAGAGTATGTATGGACCAATTTGTTGTTGAAACAACACAACTTTCAAATGTAAAAATTGGAGAAGAGGTTGTTTTAATAGGATCACAAAATAATAATTTTATATATGCAGAAGAATTGGCAAAATTAGCGGGAACAATTAATTATGATATTACGTCCAAAATAACAAAAAGAGTTCCACGTATTTATATAGAGGAGGAATAAAATGAAAAATAATGGTGTAAATCTTGGTGACCTGTTAAAAGAAAAAGGGCAAATATTCAATGAAATAATAGAGGAAGTTTATATTTCTGATCTCAAACCAAATGATAATAAGGAAATTGAAGGAAAAGTTTTGAGTAAAAGACTTCAAACAACAAAAGATGGAAAAGAATTTTTACTTTTTACAATAGGTGACAAAAGTGGTACATTAAGAGCTATTGATTGGTTTAATGCTAAAGAAAATTCAGAAAAAATCAATATTGGAGATATTATTAAAGTGAAAGGTAAGATTGTAGTTTTTGAAAATCGATTACAATTAAATGTAGAAAAGAATTATGAGATATGTAAATTGGCAGAAAATGATATAAATCCAGAGAAATTTATTAAATCATCTCAAAAAAATGTTCATCAATTAAAAACCGAGTTAATTTCTTTTATTGAAGCTATAAAAGACGAATATATAAAAGAGTTGTTAAAATATATTTTTTTAAAAGATAAAAAGTTTGCAGATTCATTCTCATATGCTCCTGCAGCTATTAATGTCCATCATGCATACAAACATGGATTGTTAGAACATACTATTGATGTTGCGAAGTTGTGTAACTCTATAGCTGATAATTATAAAAATATAGTAAATAAAGATTTATTAATTGCTGGAGCATTACTTCATGATATTGGAAAAACTAGAGAATACAAAATTACTCCTGCTGGCATTGAAAAAACAGATGAGGGAGAATTAATAGGACATATAGCATTAGGAATACATATGGTTTCTGATTATTCTAAAAAAATAAATAATTTTCCAAAACATATATTAGATGAAATTTTACATATGATTGCCTCGCATCATGGTGAATTAGAATGGGGAAGTCCTATATTACCCAAAACAATTGAAGCGTTTATATTACATTTTGCCGACAATTTGAGTTCGAAAGTTGAACAGGTAAAAAGTCATATTGAAGAATCAAATAATGAACATTGGACAGACTATAATAAAAATCTCGGTAGAAAAATAAAAATAACAAAAATGGAGGATAAATAATGCCAAAAACTGCTAAAAATATCGTAATTGTTGAGTCTCCTGCAAAAGCAAAAACCATTGAAAAATATCTTGGAGCTGATTATAAAGTAGTTGCTTCAAAGGGGCACATTAGAGATTTACCTCAAAAAAATTCGGTGTTGATATAGAAAATGGATTCGAACCAGAATTCGAATTAATGCCGGGTAAAGAAAAAGTCGTTTCTGATTTAAAGAAAATAACAAAGGGTAAAAAAGTATATCTCGCACCTGATATGGATAGAGAAGGTGAAGCTATTGCCTGGCATTTAAGCTATTTACTCGGATTAGATGAAAACGAAGAGAATAGAATAGTTTTTTCAGAAATCACAAAAAACACAATTTTAGAATCCATAAAATCTCCCAGAAAAATTGATAATAAAAAAGTTGGTGCTCAACTGGCTCGAAGAATTCTTGATAGAATTGTTGGTTATAAAATAAGTCCCATATTATGGAGGATATTAAAGGATTATAATACAAGTGCCGGAAGAGTTCAATCTGCAGCTTTAAAATTGTTGGTAGATAGGGAAAGAAGTATTTTTAAATTCAAACCAAAAGAATTTTATAAGATTTTTTTGAAATATATGAATCAAGAAATCCCATTAGTAAAAGTCAATGGAAAAAAATTTAAAAAAGATAGTATTAATGAAAAAAGAAAAATGAAATACTCAAAGATTTAGAAAATGCTTCTTTTTTGTTGAAAATGTTCAAGAAAAGGATATAAAACGAAATCCTCCTCAACCGTTTATAACAAGTACATTACAACAAAGTGCAATATCAAAATTTGGATGGTCGTCAAAGAAAACCATGCAAATTGCTCAAAAATTATATGAAGGTGTTGATACATCTGAAGGCCCTATAGCCTTCATTACATATATGAGAACAGATTCTACCAGAATTTCAGAAGAAGCTCAAAAAAAGCTCATGAATATTTAAATTCTAATTTCGGAAAAGATTATACAGGAACATTTAAGGTTAAAAAATCAAAAAAGAAAATCCAGGATGCCCATGAAGCTATTAGACCAACAGATGTTTTTATCGATCCAAAAAATGCAAAAAAACTTATTTCTGGTGATTTATTAAAATTATACACATTAATATGGAATAGATTTGTTGCTTCTCAATCATCCGCAGCAATATATACAGAAAAAACTTATTCCATAACAGATAGTTCAAAAAAATATACATTCGAAGCAGTTGGAAGAAAAAGAAAATTTGAAGGTTTTGAAAAATTCTGGTCTTCTTCTACCAGTGAAAAAGAATATGAACTACCTGAAAAAGGTGAATTGAAAGATATAGAATTAAAAACAGAAAAAGATGAAACAAAACCTCCAGCAAGATATACAGAAGCATCACTGGTAAAAGAAATGGAAGCAAAAGGCATTGGAAGACCTTCAACCTATGCAACGATAATAACAACTTTACTTAACAGAAAGTATGTTATTAAAGAAAAAAGCAATTTAATTCCTACGCTTGTTGGGTTTATTGTTTCCGATCTATTAGAAAAAAATTTCCCGGAAATTGTTGATATTAAATTTACTGCAAAAATGGAAGAAAGTCTTGATAAGGTTGAATCCGGAGAAATGAATTGGAAAGATTTATTAAATGAATTCTATAATGATTTTCAAAAGTTTCTAACAAATACAGAACAAAAAATGAAAGAAAAAGCACTTGATTTCTATTATAAGTCCAATATAAAATGTAAAAAATGCAATGTAGAAATGGAATTGCAATTTGGAAGATATGGATTATTCTTAAAATGTCCTGAATGTGGCGATAACAAGAGCATTCCAAAAAGCGCTTTAGGTGTTACCATTGATAATATAGTTCATTTAAATGAAGAGGATATTGTAGTTGAAAAAGGTAAAGAAGAAAAAACAGGAGAAAAATGTCCTAAATGTGGTGGAGATTTAATTATAAAAAATGGTAGATTTGGAAAATTCATTGCATGTTCAAATTATCCAGAATGCAAATATACTGCACCGTTACCTGCAAGAGGAAAATGTCCTAAATGTGGTAGTACCGTTCATAAACTTAAAAGCAAAAAAGGAAAAATTTATTTTAAATGCTCTGAATGTGGTGAAATGTTCTGGATGAACCGTCTGATTATAGATGTCCTTCATGTAATGGACCATTATTTTATAAAAAGAAGAATAAAGAAGAAATGTTATATTGCCCAGAAGAAAAGAAATACTTTAAAGAGAGTGAGTTGAATGAATTATAATATTGCTTTAATATTTGGCGGAAATTCAAACGAAAGAGATATTTCTATATTGAGTGCTCAAAATGTTGAAAATGCCATTAAAACACTTGGTTATAACCTTTTTAAATATGATTTAAAATATGATTTAAACAAATTTTTATCTGAATATAAAAATATAAATTTAGTATTTAATGTAGTTCATGGATTTGAAGGAGAAGATGGCACATTACAAAAAAAGTTAGAAACCTTAGGTGTCAAATATATTGGTTCTAATTCAACCGTTTCTGAACAAACATTTGATAAACTAGTTTTTATGAAAAAAATAGAGAAGGATTTCTCTATTCCAGAATACGTTTCAACACAAAAATATATAACTCCGCCTTTTGAATTTCCTTTGATAATCAAACCAAGAAAAAGTGGGTCCAGTTTGGGAATACATATCTGTCATAATATTGAGGAATATAATAAATTTTTAATTGAAGAATTGAAAAATTATGGTGAGATGATCATTCAAAAATTCATAAAGGGCAGAGAAATTTCTGTTAGTATTATAGAAAAAAATAAGGAGATCATTGTACTTCCAATACTTGAAATCAAGCCAAAAAAAGAATTTTATGATTATGAAGCGAAATATACAGAAGGTCTGACAGAATTTGAAGTACCTGCAAGGATCAATAAAGAATTAGAAGAGAAAATTAAAAATGATTTCAAACAAATTTTTAAAGAATTACATTTAAAAGATTTTGCACGTATTGATGCTATCATAAAAGATAATAACTATTATATACTTGAAGCAAATACTATTCCAGGTATGACTGAATTAAGCGACTTACCTCAATCAGCATATGCCTATGGTTTATCTTTCGAGGAATTAATTGATATACTAATAAAAAACAATATCTGACACCTCATTATGGTGTCATTTTTTATATCTGTAAGTTCAAAATATAATATAAGGAAATAAATTATAAAAGGAATAAAAAAATAAAACGAAAGGAGACTCGCAGATTGCCTGAAAAAATCATGAATGGAAGCGGTCAAAAAAACAGGATGTTTTTTTGAGTGAAGCTTTTGCATGGAAGCAAAATCTGAACGACCGCTGGGAATGTATGATTTTTTCAGAAAAGCAATCAAGCGTCTTGAATGAGTTTTATTTTTTATTCCATTGGTTATATTTTAATTAATATTTCTCCTTTAGAAGCTTTTTTTACTTCATATAACAAATCATCAGATTTCTTCAAACATTGATATATTTTAGATGATTCTTTGCATATAGTTCCGCCCGATGAGAATGTATATCCTGTTTCTTTTTCAAATTCATTATTTATTCGGAAAATAATATCAAATAAATTTTCATTATTTATCGAATCAAAAATCAAAACAAATTCATCACCGCCATATCTAAAAGGTTTATCTTCCCTTCTAATATTCCTCAATACAATATTAGAAAAAATCTGTATAATTTCATCTCCTCTGTCATGCCCAAAAGTATCATTAATCTTTTTAAAGTCATCAAGATCTATAAAAACAATTCCATATTTTCTTTAATCGCTAATGTCATTGTTTCTATGTATTTATCAAGGCTTCTTCGGTTATAAAAACCTGTCAAAAAGTCTTTTTCTGCTTCAAATTTTAAAGCATCAATAAATAATTTATTCTCCCATAAAATTACTGTTTGTTTTGAAAAATAATCCAGAATATATAATTGATCTCTCGTAATAGGTTTAAGATTATATCTATTATCTGCTATTAAAAAACCAAAATCTTTGTTTTCACTTTTTAAAGAACAAATTGCACATTCACCAATAATATTTAAAGCATCTGAAACTTCAGCAGGTAAAACGGATACAGGAATATGCATAGCTTTACCAGAGTTTAACATCTCTTCAAATAAAGGATTTTTTGATATAGTATTCTCGCTTATTTTAAATGTTTTTATTTCTTTTTCCAATGAGCTAAAATACTCGCTGTTTTCATAATTTTTTATTTTTTCTTTAAAATCTATATTAGCTTCTTCCATATATTTCCAAATTTCATGTGCTTCTTTTTCATCTTTAAATCCTAATGCTCTGAAAACTTCATAATTTTCTCCTTTTTTTGAAATAATATAGCTCTATTAAAAGCTCCTCCCATATTTACAGTAATTGCAGTTAAATAAATAAATATTAATTTATCTATATTTGTTTCTTTTTTAGCAGCTTCTTCTAAAAATTCTCTTGAATTAAGCATTACATATGATAAGCCACTACCTTTCAATAAGGTTGAAACCATTTCTAATGAAATTAAAGGAGATGCTTTTGAAATAATATGATACATTATTTCGCTTTCAGATTTTAGCAATAATTCATAGTTTAATTTTAAAATTTTTTCTTTATATACTAATTCCACTCGTTGTCTTTTAACTCCTTTTAAAATGGTTATTTTTCTTATTCTAAAAAAATTGAAAATTCCTGATATTCTGATGATTTTGAATAAATTCTCCGGTACAAAATCAGGATTTTCACAAATATAAATATCTACATCTATTGATTCAATAAATTTACTAATGTTCTCAATCAAAAATAAAAACCAATATCAAATTGAGTGTTATTTATATATTTTTCATATAATTTTAATTTTTCCCGAATATTAACCTCCATAATTATCACCTTATTTAAATTGTAATTAAATTTTTAAGACATAAATAATTAAAAAAATTTTTTCTGTTATAATTATTATAACAGAAAATGGGTGATTACATGAAAAAATATTATTATTTCTATTTTTACTATTTCAAATATTCATTTTTTCCTTTAATTTATTAAATAATTATGATTTTTATTTCTATTTTCACAACCCTAAATTATTTTATCACAATTTATATAATAATGTTTCATTTTTTAGATATTTATATTCAAAAGAAGGTGCTGGTCAGGAATCATTATATGAATATTTAACAAAAATCTTAATGAAAATGAAGTAAAAGATGTTCAAAATCTGATCTCATCAGATTTTCTAATTATATCCAATAATTCATTTGATATTCAAAATTTTTTCTGGATAAATCCCATACAGGATATCATTAAATTTTTGAAGAATTTTAATGGTTATATAATAACAGATTACAATAATCAAGAAAAATTAATTAATTTGATAAAAAATCTTTTTAGTTATAAGGTAGAATATATAAATGGAGAATATTTTATAAAAGATCTCAATTTAAAAATATATACTATAGGTGGACATATTATTTTATACAACAATAATATTTCTCTTGAAAAAATATTTAAATTGCTTGATGATTTTAATTCTTTAAAATCAAAGATTAAAGATACTATATACATTTCTTTTAAAAATAATAAGTTTAACTATTTGATAGAACCATTTCAAAAAGCATATATGTCAAAATATTCAGAAAATGATTCTGGTAATGTAAGAATTAATTATTCGAACAAGGAAATAATTATTAATATCAATAGTTCATTAAAAATTATAAATATTTCAAAATTCAATAGTGAGTATAAAATTTTCGGTGATTCATTAATTTTTTTAAGCCTTAATTCGCCATCTGAAATATATAACGTCATTTCAAGGATTTTTGTCCCACAGGACAATTATTCTCAGAATTCTTTAAAATATATTTTATCTGCAATTGAAAATAATGGTAATTTATATTTAAGTGAGTATTTTTCCAGGAAGGGTGATGGGCTATCTATTATTATTCCTGGGAAAGTAAATCTGGAAAAAATAGAAGAAAAAATAAAGCATTGGGTATTAGGAAAAAAGTTCTTGGAAATTATTATTATTATAGTATTTATTATAAAAATATCTATTCCCTTTATATTTATATGTAAATGAAAATAAAATGATTATTTCATCAATATCCCCATCACTAATGAAATATTTAATTGTAAATTCCAGAAAATTCTCAAATATAAAAATATTTAGTTCAAATGATATACCAAAAAATATATTATATATATGGTATTCCAACATTAATTCTTTTTTGAAGAATATATAGGAAATTCTGTTCCTGGTGAATTTATAATAATAAATGCTTCTGATAATAATAAATTTATTGAGAAAATAATATTAAGGTAGGTGTTTAAATGAGTATTTTAACAAAGATTTTCGATAAGAATAAAAGAATTTTGAACAGATACAAAAAAATTGTTGAAAAGATAAATGCTTTAGAAGAAAAATTTGAAAAATTAAACGATGAACAATTAAAATCAAAAACAGATGAATTTAAAAAAAGACTTAAAGACGGTGAAACTTTAGATGATATTTTAATTGAAGCATTTGCAGTAGTACGAGAAACAGCAAAAAGAGTTTTAAAAATGAGACATTTTGATGTTCAATTAATGGTGGTCTGGCATTACATGAAGGAAATATTGCTGAGATGAAAACAGGTGAAGGTAAAACATTAGTTGCAACATTGCCAGTATATCTAAATGCTTTAACTGAAAAAGGCGTTCACTTGGCTACACATAATGATTACCTTGCAAAAAGGGATGCACAATGGATGGGTCCGGTATATGAATTTTTAGGACTATCTGTTGGATTTATTCAGGCTGGCATGGATAATGAGGACAGAAAAAAAGCTTATCAATGCGATGTAACTTATGGAACTGCTAATGAATTTGGATTTGATTATTTGAGAGATAATCTTGTTTATGATCTAAATGATAAAGTACAAAGAGGCCATCACTATGCTATAGTTGATGAAGCAGATAGTATTTTAATTGACGAAGCGAGAACACCATTAATTATTTCTGGCCCATCTGATACACCTTCACACTTATATACAAAATTCGCATCAATAGCCAGAAAATTAAGAAGAGATGAAGACTTTACATTAGATGAGAAAAGCAAGGCTGTAATCCTTACAGATGAAGGAATATCCAGATTGGAAAAAATGCTTGGTATAGAAAATTTATATGATCCAAAAAACATACATTTTTTATTTCATACATTAAATGCATTAAAAGCCTTACATTATTTTAAACGAGATAAAGACTATATCATACAGGATGGAGAAGTTATTATAGTTGATGAGTTTACTGGAAGACTTATGCATGGCAGAAGATACTCTGAAGGATTGCATCAGGCAATTGAAGCAAAAGAAGGAGTAAAGGTTAAAGAAGAATCATTAACATACGCAACAATCACATTCCAGAATTATTTTAGAATGTATGAAAAGTTAGCTGGAATGACTGGTACAGCAAAGACTGAAGAAGATGAATTTAAACAAATATACAATTGTGAAGTTGTAGTTATTCCTACAAATAAACCTGTTATTAGAAAAGATAAAAACGATTTAATATATAAAACCCAGAAAGAAAAATGGAATGCTGTTATCAATGAAATAAAAGAGAGATTTAAAAAAGGACAACCTATGTTGGTTGGAACTACTTCTATTGAAACCAGTGAATTACTAAGTCATATGCTAAAGAAAGAAGGTATTCCACATAATGTATTAAACGCTAAATATCATGAAAAAGAAGCTGAAATAATAGCTCAGGCCGGTCAGAAAGGCATGATAACTATAGCTACAAATATGGCAGGTAGAGGTACTGATATTAAGTTAGGTGAAGGCGTTGTTGAATTAGGTGGTTTATATGTTATCGGTACTGAAAGACATGAAAGTAGAAGGATAGATAATCAATTAATAGGACGTTCTGGAAGGCAGGGTGACCCTGGAGAATCACGATTCTTCCTATCTTTTGAAGATGACCTATTAAGACTGTTTGGTGGAGACAAATTAAAAAATATAATGAACACCTTAAAAATCGAAGATGGACAACCTATAGAACATGGAATATTGAGTAAAATAATAAGAGACGCTCAAAAAGAGTTGAAGGAATTCATTTCTCTATAAGAAAAAGACTATTTGAACTTGATTCTATTATGGATTATCAAAGAGCTTCCATTTATTCTCACAGAGATTGGATTCTTGGTCAGGATGATTATGATGAACACTTAAAAGAAATATTTGAAGATGTTGTAGATAGATTGGTAGAATCATCAATTAACGAAGAAGAGTTAGTGAATAAAGAAGAACTCTCAAAAAAACTATTGGCTTTTGGTGTTGTTGAAAAAATTGATTATGCAAATATAGAAGAATGTAAAGATAAAGTATTTAAAATACTATGGATAAATATCAGTCTAAAAAAGATGAATTTGGAGAAGAATTCCAAAAAATTGCTAAATTCATAATGTTAAGAATAATTGATGAAAGATGGAGAAAACATCTTGAAGCAATAGAACACTTAAAAGAAGCAGTTAGTTTAAGAGCCTATGGTCAAAAAGATCCTGCTATGGAATTTAAAAAAGAATCTTATATTTTGTTTGAAGAATTAATAAATACAATTTATGATGATACAGTATCTTATCTATTGAGGATTATAAAAGTTGATACATCAAAAGAAGAAGAAGAAACAAAGAAAAAAATTAATCAATTAAATTTTGTTCACAATGATGGCAGCGTTATTAATAGAGCAGAAAAAAGAAAAGAAAAGAAAAAAACACATAAAAGAATTAGAGTAAAGAGGTGAAACAATGCTTGATTATGAGGTTAAAGTTAAAATAGAGGAGTTACATGAAAAATTCAATAATTTAAAAAATCTTTTTAATATAGAAAAAACTACCAGAAGAATAAATGAATTGGAAAATACAATGACAGATCCCAACTTCTGGAATGATCAAAAAAGAGCAGAAAAAATTTCAAGAGAATTGCAGCATTTAAAAAATGAAAGAGAGGAATTTAATAACCTCCAGGGATTGTTTGAAGACCTTGAAGTTGCTATGGAATTTAGTGAAGAAGATCCAACAATGGACGAACAGGCACTTGAAATATTACAGGAAATAGAAAAAAAAGTAAAAGAGTTTGAATTAGCCATGTTATTATCCGGAAAATATGATTCAAATAATGTATTTTTAACTATTCACCCGGGTGCCGGTGGAACAGAATCACATGATTGGGCTGATATGCTCTTGAGAATGTATACCAGATGGGCCGAAAAAAACTCATATAAAATAGATATAATAGATTATTTACCAGGTGATGAAGCAGGAATAAAAAGCGTTACAATAAAAATTAATGGTTCTTTTGTATATGGGAAACTAAAGTATGAATCCGGTGTTCACAGATTGGTTAGAGTTTCACCATTTGATGCTGCTAACAGAAGACATACTTCTTTTGCATCTGTTTCTGTAACACCTGAATTAGATGAAGATATTGATATAGAAATAAGACCAGACGATTTAAAAATAGATACATTCAGAGCTGGTGGAGCCGGTGGGCAACACGTTAATAAAACTGATTCTGCAGTTAGAATCACACATTTACCAACAGGTATAGTTGTAGCATGTCAGAATGAAAGATCACAACACCAAAATAAAGCAACTGCTATGCAAATATTAAAAGCTCGTTTATTTGAATTAGAGATGCAAAAAAAGATGGAAGAAAAATTAAAACTCATGGGAGATATGAAGGATATATCCTGGGGTAATCAGATAAGATCTTATGTGTTGTACCCATATAAAATGGTAAAAGACCATAGAACAAATTATGAAACTTCTAATGCTGATGCAGTTTTAGATGGCGAATTAGACGGATTTATAGAAGCAGAACTATTATACTTTGCAAAATTGAATAAAGAAAATTAAAGGCCTCACACAGAGGCCTTTTAAAATTTATATTCAACACCCAGTTTTATATTATAATAAAATTCACTTTCATTTGATGGCTTAAATATCTTCATATCATAATTATCAGTCTCCGCTGTATCAACCAACTCCAATTTATTTTTCGTATATCTCAGGTTTAATCCATTATATATTTTCAACCCATAAATTGAATAATCGATATTTATATTAAAATCATATTTATGTTCTAAAATATCATCATCCAAAAATTTTGTACCCTGACCACCTTCACTCCATGTTGCATATTCACCCATGGATTCGCTGGCGATTTACTTCCTGATATAACATATTCCAATGAACTATTAATAATACTTCCATTCAGATTATTAGAATATGTTCCCATAAACGCTAAATTATTTTCTCCATTATAATATCCTATATAATTTTCTTCAGGTAATATTGTTCTTTCACCATTATAATTATAAGTTACATCTGGATAATATGTATATCCATAATAAAGATTTTGCCCATTTCCAGAAGGTTGGAATGTATATTTTGTTGCTCCTGCACTATATAATCCAAATTCTCCAAAGTTTGTTTTTACTTTTCCTCCAAAACTCCATGCGATTTTATCAGGATTTTGATATGAATCTGGAGCTAATATCCTATTGGTATTAATATCATCAACGAGAATTTGCCCATAATAATAATGACTATTATCTGTATAATCCAATGAAAAACCCATTATTGAATTTGCATTATACCCATGAGTCCATGGTTTACCATATGAAATATTCACATATTGAATAAAAAAGTTTGGAATAACATTGGTAAAATATTCAATATCAAATGACGTATTAACATACACTGCAGATTCTTCATATGCAAATCTAAAATTACCAAATTTTATACCATATGTTTTTAAGTTTGCTCCTCTATCAGGATAACCAATGGTAGATTCCCTATTTAATTCAATATAACGCGTTTCATAGAAAAAATTATCATCTTCATAATTAAAATCAAGTATAACTGCAGGCAAGCCTTTTGAAGAAATAAAAAGCGAATAAGGCGAATCAACAATATCGTAATGCTGTAATCGCCCAAAAGATACTTTATATCTATCAAAATCCAGTATTATCCCACCATTTTTCATATAAAAATAAAAACCTTTATAATACGTTTCACCCATGGAGGATTTATATTTCCCATCATTATATGCGTTAAGTTCTCCTAAAAATGTAAATCCTTTATAATTATGATTTATTTTAAAAGTTATTCCCTGATATGTTTTTACATTGTTTATATTATCATCTATTCTTATAGAAAAATCAAAGCCATATACTATTAAAGAGAATATTATTATTAATGTAATAAAAAATACTTTCTTCAACTCAAATCCCCACCTTTTGAATATTTCTTTCAAATTCTTTTAATTCCACAAGATCTTCTGAAGGTAACTTCCTATTTATAAGATAAAATAAATTAGAAATCAGTCTATGTAATGTCATATCATTAATTCTATTACCTTTTTCCACCAGATTCCATTTTGGAGATATTTTATATACTTTATTAAAAATATCCGGATATTCAAAATTCCCTTCAAAGGCTATATCAAAAACTATAGAATCTTCTGGAATATATTTTGTTGGAATTTTGAATTTTTCTGATGGAACTGCAGAAATTATAATATCTGAAATAGATACGAATTTCAAGATATCATCATAATCTGTATATTTCTGACATACTCTCACACTTGCATTTTCATTTAACATCATCAAAGCCAATGATCGTCCTACTGCCAGTGAATCATTGATAACGACAACTTTTTTACCTTCTAAATTAAATGGATTTTCTTTTAAATTATCAGGATACTTACCATGACTTTTATAATAATTTTCATATACAATATAATTTCTTTTTAAAACATATAATATTCCTTTTGCCGTTGGAGGGATTATTAATTTTCTTAAATTCTCTTTATCACTGTAAAACTCATGTTGAACGAGATACCCCATATATTCATGATTTAATCCCTCCACATCCTTTTCAACAGATATAAGATTCATAAAATATGTGTCTTTTACTTCAAAAGGTGTGGGATACATAACAATAATACCGTCAGTATCCTTATCGTTGTTATAAAAATCTATTTTTTCTTCTAATTCTTTTTTACTCTCACATTTTTCTAAAATAAAATCAACATTATATCTTCTACATATATTTTTTATTCCCTTAGCATAAGAAATACTTCCTGGATCATCAGAAGTAAGAATACAAGTTAATTGTAGTTGTATATTATTTTTTCTATATAGCTTCACATTTCTTTCAAAAATAGGTTTATCAAAGTTTTCAATCAAGAATTTAATATCAAATAACTTTTCTTTATTAAACTCCAACACCCCCATATTTTTAAAAATTAATTTTCATTATTATCTTTTATTTCATCTTCATCATCAATCATTATAAAATCTTCATTTTCATCAATATCAACATCTTCCATAATCTTTTTCCATTCTTCTTCGACCTTTTCCAATTCATCATCATCTTCTACTGCATCAAGAAATAGTTCGCCATTATTTTCGCTAACCTTAAAAGCCACAGTATCTCCTAAAACAATGTCTTCACTATCTTCTTCTTTGAAAGCCTCATAACAAATCCAATACTTTTTACCATCAATTTTTAATTCTTCAACAAACATAAAATTATATTCATTTCCATCTTCACCAGTAATTGTAAAAAATTCTAATCTTTCCATAATTTTCCCTCCTCAGTCTATTATAAACACATTTACATCATACTTTTAATTTTAAAGTATAAATATGAAATTATGGTGTCTAAAAAGTATAAATATGATATAATATAAAAAGATGTAAGGGGGTTATAACTTTGATTTTACTGGAAATGCGTATTAAAGGTTTTAAGAGCTTTGCAAAAAATACCACATTAAATTTAAATTCAAATATTGTCAGTATAGTTGGACCAAATGGTTCTGGAAAATCCAATATAGTAGATGCTATAAGATGGCTTCTTGGTGAACAATCTTCAAAGCAAATTAGAATATCAGAAAAAGCTGATGTTATTTTTAGTGGTTCGGAAAAATTCCCTCCTGCAAAGAAAGCTGAAGTTTTTCTAAAAATAAAAGATGATAATGGAAAAATTAGAAATATAGGAAAAATATTGACCGCTGATGGAAAAACGCAATATAAAATCGATAATAAAAATGCTCGGTTAAAGGATATTTTTGAAATTATCGGAGGCGCTGGAGTAGGAAAATCTTTTTATTCAATAATCTCACAGGATCAGGTAAGAGAACTCGTCTCTGCTTCTTCTGAACAATTAAGAGTAATTATAGAAGACGCCGCAGGTATAAAAACATACCTTAATAAAAAAGAAATTGCCTTAAAAATGTTAAATCAAACAAAAGAAAATCTGGAAAGGTTAAATGATGTATTATATGAAGTTGAAAAAAGGGTTCGTTCTCTTTCAAATAGAGCATCAAGGGCTAAAAAATATGTTGAATATAATGAAGAAATGAAGTCTATTGGAATTAAATATTTTGGCGCAAAAAGTCTTGATATAGACAGGAAAATAAAAGAAATTGAAAATTCTATCAAAGAAAACAAAGAACAGATAAAAATTTATCTTTCTGAAAGTTTTGAAATTGAACGATTATATAAAGAACTAAAGAAGGAAATAGAAGAAAAAGAAGAACAACTCTCTATATATGGCGAAAAGATTGAAAATTTCAGACAACGATTAAAATCTTATGAAGAGATGAAATCAAGATTAGAAAAGGAAATAAATGAATTAAATTCAAAAATCGTTGAAAAAGATTGGGAAAAGAAAAAGTTTGAGGAGGACCTTCAAAAAAACGAAAAAAGATATGAAGAAGTTAAAGATTTACTCAGCAAATACGATACTGAAATCAAAAAATATATTGAAGAAATTAAAAATATAGAAAATGAAAAAAAGAAAATTGAAAATTCAATTTCAGAAGAAATGCATAAATTGACTGAATTAAAAGAAAATATAAAAAAAGCAAATCACCATATGAAGGATTTAGAAAATAAAAAAAATAAATTAATTAATGAATTAGCAGATAAAGAAGAAAGATTAAAGTTTTTAAATACTGAAAAAACAAACCTTGAAAAACGTATAAAATCCTTAGATGAAGAGTTAAGAAAACTTGAAACAGAATTGGACTCAATGAATAAAAAAGAAGAAAATATGAAAACCAGGATATATGAAAAGAAAAATCTCGTTGAAGATTTGCATTCACAGTTGTCAAATACCTATAATTATCTACAAAAATTAAAACATGAAAAAGATTTAACCGAAAGAAAAATACAAAATCTCTCTTTACAAATTACTGAATATGAGGGATTCTCATTTGCTATAAAAAAACTTTTCGAAGCATTTCATAAAGAAGATAATTTAATTGATGTTGTGCTAAATTTAATTGAAGTGCCTGAAGAATTAGAAACCGCAGTAACAATGATTGCAGGATATAGATTACAAAATGTTGTTGTAAAAAATTCAAATCATATATCTTCATATATAAATTATTTAAAAGCAGAAAAAGCTGGTCGAGTTACATTCCTACCGCTTGATTTGATATCTTCCAGAGTTAGAAGATATAAAGAACTGGAAAATGAACCTGGTTTTTATGGTTATATAATTGATCTTATAAAATATAACAAAGAATATGAAAAAGCTATTCATTATGTTTTCAGCAATTCAATAGTAGTTGATAGCTTAAATACTGCTTTAAATATCAAAAATAGATATAGAAATATATCTTTAACTATAGCGACTACAGATGGTGAAATAATCAATACTTCTGGTGCTATTACAGGTGGTATATTAAAAGGAAACAATCCAACATTGTTACTTACAAGAAAAAGAGAATTGAAAAAATTAAAAGATGAATTAAAAGAGCTGAATATTGAAATTAATGAATATGAAGAAAAATTGAAAAAAATAGAATATGAATATAAAAAGAATTCTTTAGAATTAAGAAAACTCGAAGAGAAATTAAATGAAATAAAATATAATAGACTAAATGGAGCAAATTCATATAAAGAATTTAAAAATAATTATGATTCATCTCAAAAAAGATACAATGAAATTATCAGTAGAATAGACTCATATGAAGAACGTGAAGAGGAAATAAATGTAGAATTGAAAAATATAGATATTGAAATTGAAAAAAGTAAAGAACAGATTACATTATTAGAAAAAAATATTGCTAATATAGAAAAAAACAATGAATCTATCCATGAAGAATTACGCTTAAAAATAGCAAAATTAAATGAATTAAATCTTTATAAAAATTCCATCAATGAAAAAATTAGCAATTATAGATATGAATACTCACAAATAAAAAATAACATCAGCACAATAAAAAATACAATAGAATCAATTAATAATCTTCTAAAAGAATTAAAAGAAGATATAAACAAAAAAAGGTGGACCTTAGTGAATACGAAAAAGAAATAAAGTCAATGAATACAGAAATAGAAGATGCATTTAGAATGATGAAAATGAGTAGAGAAGGAAAAAGCGAAAAATTTGATGAACTTGAAAGATATGAATTAAAAAAGAATGAATTAAAAGATAAGATCGATGAGTTAAAAAATTCCTCCACCAATTAGATCTGGACATTCAAAATTTAAAACATGAAAGAGAATTTTTAACGGAAAAAGCCAAAAATATAGGTATTGATCCTGAAGACTTTATTTACGAGGAACTATCAGAGGCAGAAATTTTAGCATTAGAAAGAAGAATATCAGATATTAAAAAAGCTTTAAAACACATTGGAAGTGTAGATCTTGGGGTATTAGATGAATATGAAATGGTAAAAAAAGAACTGGATGATAGACACAAACAAAAAGAAGATATTTTACAATCGATAAAAACATTAAAAGAGGGAATTGAAAAAATAGATAATGAAGCTGAAGAAAAATATTTAAATACGTTTAATCTGGTAAATCAAAAATTTGGTGAATTTATAAAAGAATTATTTGTTGGTGGCGATGGCGTTTTAAAAATGGTAGGCGATGGAAAAGCTTTTGAAAAAGGTGTGGAAATTTCTGTAAAAAAACCCGGGAGAAATTTTCAAAATTGCAACTTTTCTCTGGTGGTGAGAAAGCATTAATAACTTCTGCATTTTTATTTGCACTAATGAATGTAAATCCCAGTCCTTTTTATTTACTCGATGAAATCGATGCACCACTTGATGATATCAATGCTGGAAAATTAGCTAATCTAATAAAAAAACATTCTGACAAAACACAATTTCTAATTATTACCCATAATAAATTAATGATGGAAATTGCAGAGATTTTTCATGGAATCACAATGAGATATGGAGTTTCACAGGTTGTTCCTGTTGACTTTAAGTTTATAGAAAGTTTGGACGAATAATTCAAAAGCGCCTTTATGGCGCTTTTTTCTTTTTTAAAAAAGAAAATGAAAATTTTCTTTTTAATGAGAAATTACAATTGATTAAATAAGATTATACCTGATTATTATTTATAGTTTAAATATTCCTTTATGTTATGTTACTTGTAATATAGAGAAAATAAGCATATAATATATTCATAACAAGTTAATATCCGTTATATAAAAAAACTTTTTTAAGTTTTTGATTTTATTTTAAAAGGAGGGAAATCATGATTACTTTTAGCTATGATTACGTTAAACCTAAAACGCTTAATGAAGCTTTAGACGCGCTTAATGAAGATGATGCATATCCTATTCTCGGTGGAACTGACTTAATCGTAAAAATGCGTGCAGGTAGAGTTAAACCAAAATTAGTTGTAGATTTAAAAAGTATTGATGAATTATTTCATGTTGACTTTTCAAAAGAAAGTGGATTAACTTTTGGTGCTGGATTAAAATTAAACGTCTTAATTGAGGAATTTGATTATGTTAAAGAGTATTATCCTACACTTTATCAGGGAATTCGTGTGGTTGGTGGTTATCAAACACGAAATAGAGGTACTGTTGTTGGCAATTTATGTAATGCTTCACCTGCTTCCGATACTGCTCCTGCTTTATTAACTTACAATGCAGAATTAAACTTAATATCTAAAAACGGAGAAAGAACCGTAAAAATCACTGAGTTCTTTACAGGACCTGGAAAAACTGTCCTTGAAAAAGGCGAAATAGTAAAATCTGTCCATATCCCTTTCGAAGGTGAAAATATAGGAAGATATTACAAAGTTTCAAGAATTAAAGCTGTAGACCTTTCAACAATAGGAATGGCTTTAACGATTATTGATCCAGATGGGACACGAGATATTAGAGTAGCTCTGGCTTCTGTAGCGCCAACACCTATAAGGATATTTAAAGCTGAGGAATTTATAAAGGGTAAAGAACTAACAATGAAAAATGTAGAAGAATTTGCTCAAATTATCCATGATAGCGTTAACCCAATAACTGACGCAAGAGGAACAGCAGAATATAGGAAAAGAATGGCTAAAATATTACCAATAAAATTATTAAGGGAAATGAAAATGATAAAGGAGGGATTATAATGAAAATTACTTTTACTGTAAATAATGAAAATGTAGAAGTGGATGTAAAACCTAACGAAACCCTCCTTGATGTTTTAAGAGAAAAATTATATTTGACAGGTGCTAAAGAAGGTTGTGGAAATGGCGAATGTGGTGCATGTACTGTAATTTATAATGGAAGGCCAGTTAATTCCTGTTTGGTTCTTGCACCAGAAGCTGAAGGTGCAGTTATTGAAACAGTTGAAGGTTTAACAAAAGGAAATAATTTACACCCTATTCAAGAAGCCTTTTTAGAAACAAATGCATTCCAATGTGGATATTGTACTCCAGGATTTATAATGTCAACAAAAGCCATGCTTGAAAAAGTACCTAATCCTACTAAAGAAGTTATTGTTGAAAGATTAGCAGGAAACTTATGTAGATGTACTGGTTATACAGTAATACTTGATGCAGTAAAATTGGCTGCCCAGAAAATGGGAGGTGCAGAATAATGAAATATAAATATCAATCACCAATAAAATTTCAATATGTTGGAAAACCTATGAATAGAGTTGACGGAGTTGAAAAAGTAACCGGACATGCAAAATATGTGACAGATATGTTCTTTCCAAATATGCTATATGCCGCAGTTAAAAGAAGTCCTATTCCTCATGGAATAATTAAAAAAATAGATACATCAAAAGCAGAAGCTTTAGCAGGCGTAAGGGCTATCGTTACCGGAAAAGATGTTCCATATAGACAGGGAATATATTTAGTAGATAGGCCTATTATTACTCCTGATAGAGTTAGATATGTAGGAGAACCTGTTGCTGCTGTTGCAGCAGACACATTAGAAATTGCAAGAAGAGCTGTTGAATTGATAGAAGTTGAATATGAAGAATTACCAACCGTTCAAGATCCAAGAGAATCAATGAAAGGTGAGGTCTTAATACATCCTGATCTTGCAAATTATGAAAGATTACCAATTTATAATATTGAACCAGAGAAAAATGTATTTCATCACCACAAAACAAGAAAAGGTGATGTAACAAAAGGTTTTGAAGAAGCTGATGTTATCGTTGAAGGAGACTACTCTTTACCTCAAATGTATCACGCTCCACTTGAACCACATGCTGCTATATCTTATTGGGAACATGATGGAAAGCTTACAGTCTGGTCAAGTGCTCAATCTCCATTTACATTAAGAAATTTAATTGCATATGCATTTAAATTACCAAGACACAAAGTTAGAGTAATTGCTCCATATGTTGGTGGAGGTTTTGGGGGAAAAGCTGGTATTAACATGGAAGGTATAGTAATAGCCTTATCAGAAAAAGTAAAGGGAAGACATATAAAACTGGTATACACAAGAGAAGAAGATATCTCAACTGTTGTAAGACAGGGAATGTTCGCTCATATAAAAACTGGTGTAAAAAAAGATGGTACTATAGTTGCTATGGAAGCTACTTTAATTTTCGATGGTGGCGCTTATGCAGAATATGGAACTAATGTTGTTAGAGCAGCTGGTTATACATTACCCGGGCCATATTATGTTCCTAACCTCAAAACAGATTCCTATGGTGTTTATACAAATCATTTCTTAGGAGGAGCATTTAGAGGTTTTGGACATGGTGAATTACATTGGGCAACAGAAAGAAATTTAGATGAAGTTGCACAAACATTGGGAATAGATCCTTTAGAATTAAGACTTAAAAATGTTTTAAAACCAGGATTAACAAATTCAATGGGGCAAACAATACACCATGATACAGGCAATGTTGAGGCCTGTTTAAAGAGAGCAGCTGAATTAATAGAATACGATAAAAAATCAGAACAACCAGAAAATTCAAGAAAGGTTAGAGGTAAAGGTATTGCCGGCTTGGTAAAAGCTCCTGCCATGCCTACTAATGCTGGTTCTGCAGTAATAATTAAATTCCACGAAGATGCAACAGTTACATTACAGGCAAGTATTCAGGAAATCGGTCAGGGCTTCAATACTGCTGTTACCCAAATGGCTGCTGATGCCTTACATATATCACCAGATAAGATACATTTTGTTATGCCAGTTGACACAGACGTTAATCCATATGAATGGCAAACTGTTGCCTCAAGAGCATTATGGACAGTAGGAAATGCCTTATATAGAGCTGCTGAAGATGCATTGAATCAAATTAAAAATATAGCTTCACAGGTACTTGGAGTTGCACCATACAATTTGGAAGTCGAGGATGATAGAGTATATGTTAAATATAGACCAGAAAAATATATATTATTAAAAGACATTGTTATGGGATATACCTACCCAGATGGTCATTCGATAGGCGGCCCTGTAATTGGAAGAGGAAGTTTCACTCCTGAAATGCTAACCAATCTTGATCTTGAAACAGGACAGGGGAATGCTGCTGCTGAATGGACTTTCGGGGCTCAAGCTGCCGAAGTTGAAATAGATCTTGATACTGGCGAATTAAAAATGCTTCAATTGGTTGGTGTTTTTGATGCTGGAACAATTATAAATCCAATAACAGCTGGAGGGCAGGTAGTTGGTGGAATGATTCAGGGTATGGGACCTGCTCTATTTGAAGGAGTAAAGTATAACGATAAGGGATATCCATTAACTGTATCCTTCACTGATTACAAAATCCCAACTATTGCTGATATTCCTGATGAAATAAAATACGATTTCGTGCAAACATTCGAAGAATCTTCTCCATTTGGTGCAAAAGGAGTTGGAGAACATCCTATGATTTCTGTTCCTCCTGCAATAGCTTCAGCCATCTATGATGCACTTGGGGTGAATGTAGATGAATTACCATTAACAGCAGATAGAATATTAAAAGCTTTAGAAAAAAAGAAAAATGACAATTAATAAATAAACGTCTATCCAAATCTTTTTTAGGAGGGGAGAAACATGAGCGAAAGCGAATATTTGAACATCGTTCCACAGGAAGACCGAAGTGAGGGTATGGGAGCTGGGGATTGATATTATTGGGCTTGCAACATACCTTCACCATGTTTGGAGCAACTGTATTGGTACCTTACTTGACAGGGATACCTGTTAATGTTGCTTTATTTACTGCTGGACTTGGAACACTATTATTCCACTGGATTACAAAATGGAAGGTTCCTGTATTTTTAGGCTCAAGTTTTGCATATATTGCACCTATTGTTGCTGTAGTTATGCATTATATGAATCAGGCCGGACTTGGATATAAAAATATACAGGATGCTGTAGCTGCTGGTGCTGATTTAAAACCATATCTGGCATATGCTACAGGGGGAATTTTCTTAGCTGGTCTTGTTAAATTTGGTTTTGGTATTTTAATCAAATGGATAGGTATCAGACGATTTGAAAAATTATTCCCACCAGTAATATCAGGAACAATGATTATATTGATTGGTTTAATTTTAAGTCCTGTAGCAATAAACATGGCAAGTGGAAATTGGTGGATTGCAATGGTATCTCTTGGTACTGCAATTATAGTTAGATTATATACAAGAGGATTTAGTAGATTAATTCCTGTAATTTGGGGTATCATTGTTGGATACGTTGTTGCTGCAATAACAGGTAATGTACACTTTGCTGAAGTTGGAACCGCAGGATGGATAGGATTTCCTGATGTATACTTACCAAAGTTCTCATGGTATGCTGCTGCTGCAATTGTACCTGTAGCTATAGCACCATCTGTAGAACACTTTGGTGACGTATTTGCAATATCTGCAGTAGTAGGGAAAAAATTCTATGAAGATCCTGGAATGCATAGAACATTAATGGGTGATGGACTTGCAACATCTTTAGGTGGATTTTTTGGTGGCCCTGCAAATACAACATATAGTGAAAATACAGGTGTATTAGCATTTACAAAAGCTTTCAATCCATGGATAATGAGAATTGCAGCATTTTTCGCTATATTGTTATCTCTCGTACCAAAAGTTGGCGCAATAGTAAGATCAATACCTGTACCAGTAATGGGTGGAATAGAAATATTGTTATTCGGTATGATCGCAAGTATTGGTGCAAAAACATTGATAAACAATCAGGTAAAAGTTGAAGGAAGGAACTTAGTAACGATGTCATTGATGTTAGTAACAGGCTTAGGTGGAGCTGTATTTAAAGCTGGAACTTTTGCTTTAGAAGGTTTAGGTTTGGCTGCTGTTGTTGGTATTATTGTTAATGGCATTTTAGTTTTAACTGGAGCTTCTGATGAATAATATGGTGAAAAATGGTTGAAGTTTCTAAATTGATTTTTTTGAAAGAAAATCATACTGCTAAAGAATTTTTTAAAACCAATCATACAAAATACTTTTTGTTTAATGATGAAGACATTTTTACTTTAACAACTTATGATAATAGGGTTGGGGCACTAGGAATGTCCGCCCTTCCCATTTCTTAAACTTTTCAACATTGAAAATTGAAAATAATAGTTTAATTTTTGATAATACATATTTAGTTGAAAATCCTATAATATATGATCCAAAAATTTCATCTGTTACTTTTTATGAACATACAAAAAACATAATAGAAAAATTAATACCATTGGTTGATAAAAGAATATTAAACAGAATAGATACTCATCTTAAATCCTACAATTTTACAGATTTAATAGGATTTGGCCCTGGATTAACACCGTTATTTGATGATGTATTATCCGGTATATTATTGATTAATTCTATTACAAAAAAAATAGATGATAAAAACATTTTAAATGTTGCAAAGAAAAAAACAAATAAATTATCTTATTTTCAGATGTATTATGCTGCTAAAGGATATGCACCTAAACCGGTAAAACAGTATTTAGAATCAAAAAATATACTATCATTATTAGATATGGGAGCCACTTCAGGTTTAGGTTGGATGTGGGGAATTTCATTTTTCTTTGATTTGGAGGGATAAACGTGGTTTACAAAATGATTAAACCAAATTCATATTATGATTCAGTTACACTTATGCTTATTACTGAAGATATTAAAAAAAGAGATGATGTAGAAGAAGCATTAGTTGGTATGGGAACAGATACAAATAAAGAATTTTTAAAAGAACTAAACATGTTGGATGAAGAATTGGAAAAAACTACACCTAATGACTTACTAATAGTCATAAAGGGTGAAAATATTGATATGGACGAAATCGAAAAAGAAGTAGAAAATCTTCTTAAAGCAGAAACACAAGAAGACGAAGGAGAAAAGTTTTACTCTTCATTAGAAAGTGCTGTAAAAAATTAGATGGTGCAAATATGGCAGTTATTTCTATCGCTGGAGAATATGCCGGATTAGAAACACAAAAAGCTTTAGATTTAGGATTAAATGTTATGTTATTCAGCGATAATGTACCTATTGAAACTGAAATAGAATTGAAAAAATATGCTTTAGAAAAAGGATTATTGGTAATGGGCCAGATTGTGGAACTGCTATTATAAATGGTGTTCCTATGGCATTTTCAAATGTAGTAAAAAGAGGAGAAATAGGTATAGTCGCTGCTTCTGGTACAGGTGCTCAGGAGGTTTCCTCTATAATTTCCAATCTTGGTTGTGGAATTTCTCAATTAATTGGAACGGGTGGAAGAGATGTCAAAAAAGATGTTGGCGGTTTAATGTTTTTAGAGGGTATTAAAAGATTAATAGATGACGATGAAACAGAAATTATCGTCCTTGTATCTAAACCACCTTATCCTGAAGTAGTTCAAAAAGCCGTTGAGCTATTAAAGAAAACCAATAAAAAACATGTTGTTCACTTTGTTAATGGAATAGTTGAAGATCCTACTATTACAGTTGGCTATACTTTAGAAGATGCTGCTATAAAAGCTGCCTTATTATGTCAGGGTAAAAACATTGATAAAAAGGAATATACATACTTTGACTTCCTTGAAACCTTTGATTTTGATAATAAAGTTAAAGAAGAAGCATCAAAAATCAAAGAAGGAAAGTATATAAGAGGTTTATATTCCGGAGGAACTCTTGCTGATGAAACTATGGTTCTGTTGAGTAAAGAAATAGGTCCTGTATATTCTCCAAAACCATTAAATCCAGATTACTTGCTTGAAAATATAAACGAAAGTAAAGAACATACTGTAGTTGATATGGGAGAAGATGAATTTACTGTTGGAAGACCTCACCCAATGATTGATTTTACTATGAGAAAATCAAGATTAATAAAGGAATATCTCGATAAAGATACTGCAATTATAATGGTTGACGTTGTTTTAGGATGGGGTTCCCACATGGATCCTGCAGGTGAAATTGCAGAAGCAGTAAAAACTGCAAGAGAAACGACGGATAAATATAGATGTGTAGTAGCAAATATATGTGGTACCTATGAAGATCCTCAAAAATACTATGATCAAAAGAAAAAGCTGGAAGATGTGGGTGTCATAGTCTTCCCAAGCAATGCAAGTGCGGTAAAATTTGCAGTTAATGTTTGGAAGGAGTTGGGAAGATGAGTTTATTTAAAGAAGAATTGAAAATAGTTAATATAGGCCTAAAATCATTTTATGAAGACTTAAAAAAGCAAGGTGCAAATGTTGTTCATGTAGATTGGAAACCTCCATTAGGCGGAGCAAAAGCCGTTAAATTATTAAATGATTTTTCAAAATTAAATATTGATGTAGATAAAGCTAACAAAGAAGCTGTTGAAAGAATAATGAATTCTCAACCAACACTTGTAGGAATGGGAATTGCTCGTGATGTTGTTCCAGGAATGAAGAATAATATGATATTACACGCAGGTCCTCCAATTACATGGGATAGAATGTGTGGCCCATTAAAAGGTGCTGTTATAGGTGGTTTAATATATGAAGGAAAAGCCAAAAATGAGAAAGAAGCTATTGAGTTGATAGAATCTGGCGAAATAGAATTCGATCCATGGCATCATCACGATGGTGTTGGTCCAATGGCTGGTGTGGCAACACCTTCTATGCCTGTTTTTATAATTGAAAATAAAACTTATGGAATAAAAGCCTATTGTACAATGAATGAAGGATTAGGAAAGGTTTTGAGATATGGCGCCAATGGTCCTGATGTTATTAAAAAATTAAAATGGATGGAAGAAGTATTATATCCTGTATTAAAAGAAGCTATTGAATTAAAAGGAGAAATAAATTTAAAGAATTTAATTGCTCAAGCTGTTCAAATGGGTGATGAATGTCATAATAGAAACAGAGCTGCTACATCTTTATTTATAAGGGAAATAGCTCCTGCTATTTTAGATACAGGTTTTTCAAATGAAGAAAAAAAAGCTGTTATAGAATTTATTAATTCCAATGACCATTTCTTCTTGAACTTATCTATGCCAGCTGCTAAATCAGCAACATTGGCCGCTGAAGGTATAAAAGGTAGTACTATTGTTACGGTAATGGCAAGAAATGGAACGGATTTTGGTATTAGAGTCGCAGGGTTACCTGGCAAATGGTTTGTTGGCCCTGCTCAGGAAGTAGAAGGTCTATACTTCCCTGGTTTTACCAAAGACGATGCTAATCCAGATATTGGCGATAGTACCATCACAGAAACTGGAGGATTTGGAGGATTTGCAATGGCAGGTGCTCCTGCAATAGTTAAATTTGTAGGTGGAACCGTTCAAGAAGCCATTGAAACCACATTAAAAATGTATGAAATAACTGATGCAGAAAATAATACCTATAAAATTCCATTCTTAAATTTCAGAGGTACTCCTACAGGATTAAACGTAAAGAAGGTAGTGGAAAAAGGTATATTACCAAGAATAAATACAGGTATAGCACATAAAGAACCAGGTATAGGTCAGGTTGGAGCAGGTTTAACCTATCCACCTATGAACATATTTATAGATGCATTAGAAGCATTTATTAAAGAATATTTAGATTAAGGGGGAACATCATGGCAGGTATTAAAGTGTATGATTTAACTCAAAAGATAGGTATTACAACACCACCTTGGCCAGGTTATGAGCCAATGAAATTGTGGTATTTCAAAAGAATGATGCTTCAAAAAGTTAACGGTCAAATAGTTCAAACGAGTATGCATAACGGTACTCATCTTGACGGTCAAAGACATTTTATGACAGGTGGAAGAGATATAGCATCATTGCCATTAGATGGTTATTTATTCCATGAAGGTGTAATTTTAGATATTTCTAAGGAAGTTGGAGACTTTGATATTTATACACCAGAAACATTATTAAAGGTTGCAAAAGAAAACAACCTTGAAATTAAAAAAGGAGATATTATAATTATCAATACTGGTTATCACAAATATGCCTGGGATCAACCAGAGGCTAATGAAAATAAATATTATTATTTCCATCCAGGTCCTGATCAAAGATTTGCTGACTGGTTGAAAGAGATGGAAATTAAATGGGTTGGTGTTGACTGTGGCTCTGCAGATCACCCAATGAATACTATATTAAGAGAATACAGACCTGAATTCGCTGCAATGGCAGATAAACATTTCAGAGAAAAATATGGAAAACCACTCGATGAATACTTTAATGATGAAACATATCAATTGATGCATATTGATTTATTCCCACACTTAATTCTTCATGCAGAAAACCTTGGTGGAGAAATTGATAAAGTATTAAATAGAAGAATGTATATTGGTATATTCCCATGGAGATTGGTTGATGGTGAGTCAAGTATTGCTCGTGTAGCTGCTTTTGAAATTGAAGAATAATATTTATAAAACAAAAAACTAAAAATCATATTAAATTTGGAGGGAAAGATTATGTGGAAAGAAATACCAGAAAAAGTATCACAGGAACAAATTACATTTGATGTTAGAGAATTAGAACCTATTTTGTCAGGTCCATCATTAAAATTACCACCTTATGAACCAGAAATGGCAAAATTAAAAGATGGTAGTTATTTATACATAAGACCTTTAGAAAAAGATGAAGTTCCTAAATTATTACCTTTTATAAAGAAATTATTGGATGTAGATCATGACTTTTATGATATTGTTGGTGTAAGGGTATATGGTGAATTATTAGGATGGTACAGAAATAGATTAAAAGATCCATATTTCATGATTGGAACTATTAATGGTAAATTAGCAGGTTTTGCAAATGCAAGAGTTATGAATAATGGCATTCATATCAGTCTTCACTCAATGGCATTTGTTAGAGGTTTAAGAGTTGGAGCAATTATGTATTATGCAAAGGCTAAATATGCATTTGAAAAATTAGGAGCAAAAGAATGGTGGCAACATATGAAAGTTATAACGGATTTAAGAGATGGGTTTAGGTATGGCACAACCATCATACCATGGCCAGATGTACAACACGAACTTGGTGGCGCAAAAGTATATTACGTAACAAAAGAATACTGGGATTTATCAATTAAAGATTATCTAAAACAATTGGTAAAAACAGAACTTGAACCAGCATCTGCAGAAGTTGCTGAAGCCAATAAAGAGTTAATTATTCCAGACAGTCCCGTCGTTTAAATAAAGTGGGCAGGTCATATGGCCTGCCATTTTTTCCTGAGTTTGACACTATTATTATCAACAAAATTCTAAAAAGTAGAATTATTCAAAAAAATAGCTATTGTTAACTTTTTATAAAAAGAGAAATTAGCCACACACATCCTCCTTTTTGGCTTTTCATGCGTGTTTTAGGAGATTATTTTTTTAAATTCATCTAATTCCATCATTTTTTTCGGTTTTTCTATTTTTAATGTTTTTAATATGGCTTTTTGAAAATCGTTTAAATTGGCTCTTAATGCAAATAATTTGTCTTTTAATCTTATTTCAGAGTATTCCATTTTTTTTATAGCTTCTCTTATTTTTTCATGAGAGTATTCAATATTATTTTTTTCCAGTTCTAATTCTAATGTTCTTTGAATTATGTAAGATATGAAACTCATTACAATATGTCCTTTTATTCTTTTCGGTGTCCAATGAAATACCGGTCTTGTTTCAAGATAATTTTTTAATGTTCTGAATGTTTCTTCTACTTTCCATAATGTATGATATTGTTCTAATATTTCTTTTGGAGATAGTTTTGTGTTTGTTATTATTCCATAGTATCCATCGTATTTTTCATCATTTTCTATTTTTTCTATGTCCAATATATAATTTTGTTTGTTCTGTTCTTTTAAATATTTTTTCGCTCCTCTTTTACTTTTTGAATCTATATTTCCTTCTTCTAACATTTTTTTCGCTTTTTCTATTAATCGTAGTCTATCTGCTCTGTCTTTTTTGGCTCTTTCTTCTGAATATATTATGAGTAATCTTTTATTTTCATATTCTACTTCTCTATATTTTATTCCTTTTGCTATTTCTATGAATTCTCCTTCAAATATATTTACTTTTTTTAACTGTTTTATTGATTTTCCTACTATGAATTCATAATTAGAATTTTCTACTACTTCTATATTTTTTTTACTCATCATTCCTCTATCTGCTACTACTATTACTTTTCCTAATTGATATTCTTTTTTCATTTTTTCTATTGAATCTTTAAATGTATGCCCTTCAAATGTATTTCCTGCATATATATCAAAACTAACTGGCATTCTATCCTGATCTATTGACATCCCTAATACTACTTGCGACTCATTAAATTTCTTATCCTTTGAATATCCCATTTGTAATATTTCATTTGTTTGTTGTGTTTCAAACGCTAATGTTGTTACATCGTAAAATACTAAATCTACCGTTGTATTAAACAAACTTATCCTTTGATTATACATATGTTTTTCTATCGACTCTTTATTATCTGCTAATATATCCAATGTTCTGTATAACCAGTGCAACATTACATCTTTTTCTTCCAGGTCTTTTTCTTTTTTAACTTCCACTTTGTTATATCCAAAATACTCTAAATTATTAAATATTCCCAATTTACTCTTCGGTTCTACTATTCTATTCATCACCATTATTTTTAACATTTCTTCTGCATTGTATTTTATTTCTTTATCCAGTCTTTCAAAATATCTTTTCATCTCATATCTTTCAAATATCTTATTTACTATTACTTTGGCTCCGTAATTTCTTCTTGCTATTTCTTCCATTAAATCATCTTCTATTTTTTCATATTCATCTATTTCAAATATTTTAAAAAGACTATCTACAAGTTTTGTTATATCTTTTTTACTATACTTATCTATATTTCCAAAATTTATTACTGTATGCTGTTTCACTTTTCCATTTTCTCTTTTGCTTTCCATTATCCTTAAATATCTTTTTCCTTTCACTTTTGATATTTTAGGATACATTTTAAAACATCTCCTTTCAGTGGTTGTCATATATATTATACCACCAAAAGGACTAATATATTACTAATTATAGTTAATTCTCTGTAACAAAAGTTAGCCACACAATTTTTCGACTTCCTGAAAAATACACGCCTCAAACCCGCATTCTACCGTTCCATTTCACTTAAAATCGCCAAATTGCTGTCAAAGGCAGGATTGGAACTATTAATGGTAAATTAGCAGGTTTTGCAAATGCAAGAGTTATGAATAATGGCATTCATATCAGTCTTCACTCAATGGCATTTGTTAGAGGCTTAAGAGTTGGAGCAATTATGTATTATGCAAAGGCTAAATATGCATTTGAAAAATTAGGAGCAAAAGAATGGTGGGCAACATATGAAAGTTATAACGGATTTAAGAGATGGGGTTTAGGTATGGCACAACCATCATACCCATGGCCAGATGTACAACACGAACTTGGTGGCGCAAAAGTATATTACGTAACAAAAGAATACTGGGATTTATCAATTAAAGATTATCTAAAACAATTGGTAAAAACAGAACTTGAACCAGCATCTGCAGAAGTTGCTGAAGCCAATAAAGAGTTAATTATTCCAGACAGTCCCGTCGTTTAAATAAAGTGGGCAGGTCATATGGCCTGCCCATTTTTTTTAATGAGTATAAAAGTTAATATAATTCCTCCTATACCAAATATCCATAAACTGTTTAAAATGAAGGGAACATTGTTTCCAAAAAAGAAGGAATATATTGTTATTAATACATTTCCCATTGCACGGGTGAATCCCATAAGCGCTCCAGATGCAAAACTCTTATTTTCCGGTAATAATTGTTGTGCATAATGCACATTCACTGACATTGTTAAGAACATAAAAGCATCTGCTAAAATATAGGATACTGCTAAAATCCATATATTTGTTGAAGTAGCAAATAAAAATACTAAAATTGAAAAGGCTGAAAAATAAAGCATATTAACAAATCTCACACTTGTTTTTTCTTCTAATTTTGCTCCAAGCAAATTGGAAAATGTGCCTGCCAGGAAACCCAACGTTACCAATAAACCTCCAACTGTCAAATCATAACCCAACATCCTTGATTTTATAGGGACATAAGATCTGAACATTATACTTATAAATGCCCTATGCACTGTTAAAAACCAAATTGGAGCTATATATTTAAATCCTTTAAAGCTCTCAAAAAATCTGCTTTTTCTATTTTTTGGTTTTAAGTGCTTATGCGTTTTGAAATAATTATAGGCAAAATAAAACAACACTGTATATAACAATATTCCAATTATACCAATATATGTTGCATTTTTTAAATTATAATGACTCACAAAATAGGTTATAAATATTGGTCCTAATGCATATCCAAATGTGCCACCAACCATAAATACAGCGAGTGTTGTGCTTTTTTCCTTTCCTATTGTTCCACTAATACCAGCACCTAACGGTTCCTGTGCAGCACTTCCCATATATCCTATTAAAAATATTATAAATAGAAACCATATACTTTTCACATATCCTAAGAAAAGTATTGGAACCATAGTTATTATTACAGATAAATATAAGAATTTTAATTTCTTATTTGATTTATCTGCTATATATCCGAAAAATATCTGGCTAAAAGATGAGATAAGCGTCAGAATTGACGCCATCATAACAAACACTTTTGGCTCGTTTACATTAAAATATTCCATAAAAAATGGAATTAGTGGTTTAAAATATGATTTAAAAAAACTCGTAAAAAAATTGGTAAATGTTATATATAATGCTAAAGGTTCCATTTATTCCTCCAATATATCCTTTTTATTTTTTTGGCATACATTAATTATTTCTTCTATAGATTCTCTACATTCAGAAGGCAATTTATCTATTCCACCTCTTTCTATTTCACGAGATTTTATAAAATCCAATCTTCTTTTCATCGAATTTATAAAATTATTGATATATTCTTTATCTGCCATATCAGGAACAAAACCCTCTATATCCATTATTTCTATATTATTTGCCCATTCCTTGAATTCTGCTTTACCTTCAACAACAGCTTCAATAACGGATAATGTGATTTCTTTTGTTATTTTTTTATCTATAAAATGACCTGTATTTAATATATAACATTCAACACCTTTTTCAAATAGTTTTTTAAAACTATAATAATCATCCGAAAGTGGGTATGTTCTAAATGGATTTGCATATGGTTCAAATACTAACGCATCTGGATCTACGCCCTCAGCTAGCTTTTCTGCTGATGTTCTTTTGGTAGCTAAAGTTGCTCCAAGTGTAGAAGCTAAAACAGGATCATTGATTTTTAATATTGGCGGTAAAACAGGATCTTTCATTAACCAGAATATTGCATTTATTGGTTCTTCGATTTTATAAACTCTATTTGGTGACCATAGTTTTGATTTTAACGCTCTACCATTTCCATTTCTAATATCTTCTGTTACAGGAATAACTCTCCCCTCTTCATCAAGAGTAGCACCACAATTTTGAATAGTCAACAAATATTTGTTATCCTCTGAATTTACAGGATAATCTGCTGTTTTATCAAAATATGATGGTTCCAATGATATTGTAGATCCATCAGCCATCGAAATTATAAAAGCATCATCGTGCAATACCGTAATTTCATATTTTCCATTATGTTTTGCATGCGTTAATGTGGATTTTCCAGAACCAGATAATCCAAAAAAGGCTGCAACATAACTCTCATTGTCTTTTAAGGTATACTTTTTCAATCCACCATGACAGGCAGCATATCCATTTCTATTTGCAGTACCCCAACCAAGTGTTAATGTACCTTTCTTAAATTCTCCAAAATATCTCATTCCAAGTATTGCAGCACAATTATGTTGAGGATCAAAAAACGATAACCCTAATGGGAAATCAGGATGTTTCCAATCTGGATCTGAAAAAATATATATATCTCCTTCATTTAAAATCCTGGATTTCTCGTATATTTTTATAAAATCTACAGTTAATGGTTGAAAATTCAAAAGCCAATTATATAAGATATTTTCATGACCTTCTGGAATTAATAAATGATTTTTCACTATAAAATCTTCATGTAGTCCTGTAAATGATATTGCATGATACATCTTTTTAAATCTTGTATTATATACTGCTTCTCTAATAATTTCTGCATATTTGTTTTCATCAACCCCAGGTTCTCCAATAATTCTCCTTCCTGCTGCGTATCTTCCTGTAACTGCGCCATCATTAAATATTAATATCTTTGTTCCTTCATCTAAAGCTAATAATTCAGGCTTATAAACATTTATATCTGTTACTATTGTTCCTGGAGAATTTTTAGCAAGTTTATAAGCCTCTTTAGGTGAATCAACTTTTATTACGTTATTTCGGTAAAAAGCTGTCTCAATAGTTGTCCTGATTCTCGAAAACATTGGATTTGTATAGGTTATCTCATCTTTTGTGAAAAAACTCTTAGTCGCCAATTTTCATACCCCTGTGAAAAAATTATCAAAATAAAATAAACCCAGAACTAAATCCGGGTTTATATTATTTGGTTTAAATTCTTTCCTAATTTTTTCATTATTTTTTTATACCATTTTTTATATTCCATAATAATTCCTTCATCTGAGTTTTTCAAATATTCTTCTATTATTTTTTCTATATCTATATTTTTAAAATCTTTTTTAATCTTTCTTTTAATTCATAAATCGTTTCTATTCCATATATTAATATTAAGCTTTTTAATAACTTTTCTTCCTTCTTGTTATCATCTTCATCTAAAACTTTTTTATTAAATACTTCATAACTTTTTTGTATTTCATTGTATATACTTTCTAATTTTTCTTCTTTTGTTAAAATAAAATCCTCATCCGTTTCTTCACCTTCTAACATATTTTTTATTTCCTCTTCTATTTCATCTATTATTTCCCATAACGTTTCGTTTTCATCATTTTCTTCCTCTTCTTCCATAAATATTTCTATATCTACATCGTCATTTTCTATATCTTTTTGTTTTCTCATTTCAGCAATAAAGTTAGTAAATGCCTTAAGAGCTTCATCAGAATTGCTCAAAGACATACTCTTATTTAGATTATTAATATTATATAATTGAAATATATTATCTTCAATATTTTTAAGTTCGTTATAATTCACAATTTTAATTCTTTCTGAGATATGTTTTAAAAATGCCTCCTGATTTATTATTTCTGGTAAAACATTTAATCTAAACTTATTAAATTCATTTATCAAACTTTTATAAAACCTTTTTATTTCTGTCATTGTAGTTTTTACATTTACATCAAAAACACTTTGATAGTCATATCTTGAAAAGATAAAATGATGTTCATAATATCTTCCTGTTTTATTTAAATAAACTGCAGAAAAATCAACACTTTCATTTATAGTATAAACCATTAATTCCTGACTGATAATATTTTCAGTAAGCATTAAAGAATCTGTAGAAAGAAAAGAAAAAATACTTTTCATTCTACTATTAAAATACTTATTTAATCTAAATATAGTTAAAAGTGTTGGTATATATTCCAGTTCCACATCAATAGAATCAGCTAATTCAACACTAAACTCATTTGGCTTCCATACAAAGTCTCCTGTTTTGGCCTTTATTTCAAATATATATTTTTCCTCAACATCTTCATCTATTGAATCAGCAAACCAAAATTTTTTTATTACCCGTGGACTTAACTCAAAGTATGAACCATCAATACCTTTTAATAAGGCCATATTTTACCTCCATTAATTGTAGGAATATAATTTCAAATATATTCCTAAAAATAAAAACTCCATCAATGCCAGGCTCAGTCCTATATAAGGAAAATCCCAGCTGATAACACCTATTATACCAAATAAAAATGAAAAAACATATGTAATCAAGGCCGTTTTTCTAACAGATATATTATATCTTCTTTTTATTTTATCATAAATATGGTCTCTATCGCCTGAAAAAGGTGAACGATTATTTAAAATTCTTCTTAAGAAACTGAAAAACAGGTCTGTATAAAATAAGGCTGAAACTATAACAGAGATGGAAAATCCACCAAATCCATGATTAGATGTCATTATTACCGTCAAATAAAATATAGTATATCCTAAAAAATAAGAACCAGCATCTCCTAAAAAAATCTTTGCTGGATAAAAGTTAAAAAATAAGAAACCTATAATTGCCATTACAATATAAATAAAGATATAATGTTTCGAAATTATACTTAAAAACAAAATTATAAAAAGAGCATTTCCTCCACAAATTCCATCCATTCCATCTATCATATTAACAGCATTTATTAAAGAAACTCCAAGAATTATCAATATTAAAAAATAAATAATTCCAAGTGATGAATAAAAAGGAATAAGAGTTATCAGTATCACAAAAAATTCAAATATCAATCTCAATTTTGGTGATATATTTTTTACATCGTCCAATAATCCCAAAAGCATCATAAGAGAACTAAAAAAAACAAATCTCAAATCATTAATAAAGAAAATACTCGATAAATATATTGCTACTCCTCCAAGATATGGTGTGGCCTTTTCATGTATTTTTAGTTCTTCATCAGGTTTATCCACTATTCCTATTTTTTTGCTATAGGAATCATAATATACGTCACTATAATTGATAAAACAAATACTATAATATATGGAATATATCTCATAATTCACCTCTTAATAAGCTATATCTTTTTTTACTTCTGATTTTGCTTCTGGTATATATTTTTTTATTATATCATTCATTTTATTAAAATCATTCTCTTTAAAGATAACTATTATCGCTTTTAATAATTCTTCTAATTTTTTTAAACTTAGAATTTCATTTTCTTTTAGAATGAATATTCTATCATTTCCTGTTTTTATAAACTCTTCAGATTCTAAAAAAAGCTCTTCATATAATTTCTCTCCTGGTCTAATTCCAGTATACACTACCTTAATATCCTGATCTGGTATATATCCCGAAAGTCTTATCATCTCACGCGCTAACTTATCAATAAGCACAGGTTCTCCCATATTCAAAACAAAAACTTCTCCTTTATCTGCAAATGCTCCGCCTGCAACACAAGAGCTACTGCTTCAGGAATGGTCATAAAATACCTTTTCATTTTCGGATCTGTTACTGTAACTGGTCCACCATTTTTTATTTGTTCTTTAAATATAGGAACTACACTTCCTCTACTTCCCAGAACATTTCCAAATCTAACTATACCAAATTTAGTTTTTGATTTTTGAGCTAATGATCTAATAATTATTTCTCCAAATCTTTTAGATGTTCCCATTATAGATGTTGGATTAATCGCTTTATCTGTAGATATTAATATAAACCTTTTTACATTACTCTCCATTGAATTCTTAGCCAGTATATAGGTACCATATGCATTTACTCTAAAGGCTTCTGATGGATTTTTTTCCATTAACGGCACATGTTTATGTGCTGCTGCATGAAAAACAACATCTGGAGAAAATTTTTTAAATATTTGATTCATTCTATGCTCATTAGTTATATCTCCTATTACTTCAAATATCTTCAAATCTGGAAACTTATTTTTTAATTCTTTGGATATATTAAAAATGCTATTTTCCCCACGACCCAATACTATTAATTCAGAAGGATTTAAAGCAGCAACCTGCCTACAAATTTCAGAGCCTATACTTCCGCCTGCTCCAGTAACCAATATTTTTTTATCAGTAATATAATGTTTTAGTTCGTCAAAATTTACCTTTATTTCCTTCCTTCCAAGCAAATCCTCTATATTTACTTCTCTTAAAAACCCCAATGAAACCTTATTATTTAATATTTCAAATAAACCAGGTAATGTTTTTAATCTTACCTTTTTTGTATCTATCATATCGATAATTTTCTTTAATTGTTCGGAAGTTGCAGAAGGTATTGCTATAATCACTTCATTTATTTTGTATTTTTCTACAAAATGCATTACTTCAGAGGTTTTTCCAAGCACTTCTATGTTTCTTATTTTTCTACCTATTTTTGATTCATCATCATCAAGAAATCCCACAACTTTTCCAAATGATGGATGTCTCAAAAATTCCTCTAAAAGTTCAACACCTGCTTCACCAGCACCGATTATCAATATTTTTTTATCATCGATAATCTCTTCTGTTTTATTTTTGTTTTTTGAAAACCACCATACTCTACTGAAAATTATTAATACCGTACCTAAAAGTGCTGTCATAAATCCTACTGTAATTGGGATTATAAGGTGTGGGAACCACACCCTTCTTAATCCTTCAATAATTAAAAAATTCAATAAATAACCTAAAAACGAAGAATATATTATAGGCTTTATTTCCTTTAAAGTGGCAAAACGCCATATGTTATCATAAATTTTATTAAAACACATTACCATAACCATTATAACCGGAAAAATAATAACAGGAAGAACATATTTTTCCATTTCAACGAAATCCGTTTGAAATCTAAAGAATAAAGCTATAAAATAACTAAGAAAAAATATTAAATAATCTACAATAATAAGAGCATACTTTCGTTTCATATTACCCCCTACTTCTCAAATTTATTTAAAACATTTTCAATAGTTTCTACTACATATTTTTGTTGTTCCAGAGTTAATTCTGTATAAAATGGAATAGCAATAGTAAGTGATGATATTAATTCTGTAACAGGATAATCCCCTTCTTCATAGCCATATAAATCCCTATAAAATTTCTGTAAATGAACAGGCGAAAAATAATTTTTTGATTGAACGCCATTTTTATTTAATTCTTCAATTACGGCATATGTAATTTCCTTTATTTTATCCAGTATTTTTTTCCAGTTATTTCTTTCGTTTTTTGGAAAATATAATGGTAAATCCTTATTTTTTACATATTCTGGTATATCTATAATTTTAAATATCCAATCGAGCGATAACCTAATAACAAAAACAAACCAGCTCATTTTTGTTGTATATTCTTCTATTTTCGGCAAAATGACCCTGTTTTCATTTTTAAATAATTCATAATAATTATTTGCTACATTATCTCTCTTTTCAAGAATTTCATCGAGTCTTTTCATTTGAATATATCCCAATCCCGCAGATAACTCATCCATTCTATAATTATATCCCAATCTTACATGTTCTAACCATTTTCCGGAATCTCCTCGCCCCTGATTTGCCATAGAGCGACATAGCTTTCCTATTTCTAAATTATTAGTGATAATCATTCCACCTTCACCGGTTGTTATCTGTTTATTAGGATAAAATGCAAAAGTGCCTGCTTCACCAAATGTGCCTGCAAATTTATTTTTATATTTAGCTCCTATGGCTTCACATGAATCTTCAATAACCTTCCAATTATTTTTCTTGCACAAATTTAATGCACTATCCCAATCTATAGGTTGGCCAAAAATATCCACACCCATAAAAAATTTTATTTCTTTTAAAGATTTAATGCGTTTCCATAAAGGATGATCTTTATTATTTAAAGTTTTTTCTATTTTATCTATATCGATATTATAGTTATCTGGATTAATATCAATAAAAACCGGGTGCGCTCTCTCAAACAATGCAACATTTGCTGACGAGATAAAGGTAAATGGTGTTACTATCATACCATCATTTTCTTTAATATTCAATGCTCTCAATATTAGATGTAATGCTGATGTACCGCTATTAACCGCCACAGCATCTTCCACATTAAAATAATTTTTTGTCACCTCTTCAAATTTATTTAAATACGACCCCAAAGCCAATCTTTTTCTATCAAATATTTTATTTATTATCTTTTTCTCTCGGTCTGTTAAACTTGCATCTGATAGAGGTACTCTCAAAACATACTCCCCTTTTAATTAAAAGTAAGCTCGCTAAACGCGAGCTTTTTTATTATTCCTCTTTTTTACCAAATTCTAAAGTTCTTTCAACCTGAATATATTTGTAAAATTCCATTTCATCGCCTTCATTTATATCATCGAAGTTTAATATCTTAATACCACATTCTTTTGGCGCATCAATTCTTTTTACTTCATCCTTATAATGTCTTAAAGATTCTATTTTTCCATCATATACCAATTTACCCTGTCTGTATAATCTTACTCCACCATCTCTTTCAACATATCCTTCTTTTAATTGAATACCAGCAATATTACCAACTTTTTTAATCTTAAATACCTGTTTTACTTCTCCTGAACCCGTAATTTCTTCTTTTTCCTCAGGCTCTAACATACCCTGCAATGCCTTTTTCAAATCATCTATTAAATTAAATATTATATCATATCTTTTAATTTGAATATTTTCATGTTCAGCATATTTTACAGCACTACTATCTGCCTTTACCCTAAAACCCAAAATAACCGCATCAGAAGCTGTAGCAAGCATAACATCACTTTTAGTAATTGCTCCTATACCGCCATGAATAACCTGCAATTCAATTTCTGGATTCTCTAATTTTGCTATAGCATTTTTTAACGCTTCTAAAGAACCAAATGTATCTGCTTTTAAAATTATGTTTAATGTTTTTTGTTCTCCATCCTCTTTCATCATTCTTAAAGCATCTTCAAGTCTGATATGTCTTTTTTGTACAACTTTTTCTTCTAAAGCTTTTTTCTTTTCTACATAATCTTTAGCTTCGTGTAATGTCTTAACACCATACAATATAGAATGCATGTCAGGGACTTCTTCGAAACCTAAAATTTGTACTGGATCTGAAGGACCTGCTATTTTAACGTTTTTACCATTTGGATCTATCATCCTTCTAACCTTTCCAAAGGTACTACCAGCCACAAAATAATCTCCAACTTTTAACTTTCCATCCTTTACTATAGTAGTTGCAACTGGACCTAAAAATTTATCCAATTTACTCTCAATAATAACTCCTCTTGCAAGACCTTCAGGATAACATTTTATTTCCTGCATTTCTGCAACTAATAGAATCATTTCTAATAATTCATCTATACCCTGACCAGCTTTTGCTGAAATAGGTACTGTAATCGTATCTCCGCCCCAATCTTCAGGAATAAGATTTAACTTTGCAACCATTTGTTGTTTAGTTAAATCTACATTTGCATTTGGTTTATCTATTTTGTTTATAGCTACGATAATAGGAACATTAGCATTTTTAGCATGGTTATACGCTTCAATTGTTTGAGGCATAACACCATCATCAGCAGCAATAATTAATACAACTATATCCGTTGCCTGAGCTCCTCTTGCTCTCATTTCAGTAAAAGCTTCATGCCCTGGTGTATCAATAAATGTAATTTTTTTACCTTCATAATTAACCTGATATGCACCTATAGACTGAGTAATTCCACCTGCTTCTTTTTCTGCTACCCTTGTATTTCTTATATTATCGAGTAATGTTGTTTTCCCATGATCAACATGTCCCATTATGGTAACAACAGGAGCTCTCTCAATTAATTTATCTTCATTTTCTTCATATATTTTATTCCATCGTTCCTTTAAAACTTCTTCCGGATCATTTTTTTCAGAAGATTTTTCTGTTTTTTTCTCTTTTACCTCTTCAGTTATTTCAAGTAATGCATTAAACATCATGGCAATTTCTTCTGCCTGTTCTTCAGTTAATATTTGACCAGGTCTTAATACTTTTCCTTTCATAAAAAACTCTTTTATAATATCATTTTGACCTTTTCCTAATTTATTTGCAAGAATATCTAATTTCAATTCTGATTTTGTTATTTTTATTTCTTTTATTTCCTCTTCTTCTTTTTTATTTCTTCATTCGTTTTCTTCTGTTCAAAATGTTTCTTTTTTTCATGTTTTTTATTTTTTTTATGTTCAATTTTTTTCTTTTCCTTTACCACTTCTTTTTTTGACAATTCTTTCTTTTCATCAATAACTTTTTCCTTTTTATTTTCATTTAATTTTTCCTCAAAATATTCTTTTATAGTCTTTACTTCTTCTTCTTCCAGAGAAGACATATGACTTTTTAAATTATATCCTAAATCTCTTAATTCCTCTAAAAATTCTTTAGCATGCATTCCAAATTCTTTGGCTAATTGGTATACCCGTGTCTTAGACATTTGAATCACCTCCAGCATTCACTACTTCTAATATTCCTTTAACTATATTTTCATCCAAAACCCCTACCACACTAATCTCATCTTTACCAAGAGAGCGCCCCAATTCATTTTTCGTATATTCTTTTAAAAGAACATATGGAACATGATGAGATCGGCATCTCTTTATAGTATCTTCCTTTATTGAGTCACCAACATCGGAAGCTATAATTATAAATTTTGCTCTTCTTTTTGGATTTCTAATATATTCTCTTATATTATCTTTTCCAAATATTATTTTTCGCATTCGCGAAGCAAAACCCAGCAGGTTTACAACCTTCTGTTCATTCATTTTTTTACCTCCAATTTCTTTTCTAAATTAATTATAACATATAAAATAAGAATAATGAAATAATCTTCATCTTATACCAATAAATAACAAACCGTTAACAAAAAATCCTCCCGAAGGAGGATTTTTTGTTAAAATATAGCTGACGAGGTGATAAATAGATAATAGTTATCAAAATCTTTAGAAAAATCATGGCCTACTTTTAATTTCAAATCTATATTATCTTTTTTCAATTCAAATCCGAGTTTATACCCCAAATTACTACTATTATCATAATAAACGTCAGCCAGAACATTAAATCCTGATTTTATACCAAAAACAAAATCAGATTCAATATTATATATATTATTTTCTAACAAATATCGTCCAGAAAAAGTTACTAATTCATTATAACTTCCATCAAAAGATATGTTTTTATTAATAAAATCGTAAATACTTTCAAAAAATAACGTGCCATTATTATAATCACCTTTAATATATTCAATTCTATTTGAATATTTCGCCTCTACACCGACACCAAATACTTCAGCACGAGCATATATATTCATAGTAGAATCTTCAGTCTTTGGCATATATAATGCACTTAGCAGAATATTATTTAAGTATATATTCGATGAAACAAAGTAGTTCAATTTATTATCCTGTGAATATACATCTATTCCAAATTTAAGTATATTAGTTTTAAAAATACCTAAAATACCTGTTTTATTTTCCTCCGTATTTTCCTTAAAATTAATTAATTCATTAAGTTTAGAATCTTTAAAAATACCAAATGCATAATTTGAATTTTCCCATATTACTTTCAATGAATTTAAATTTAACTGCCATGAATCATTGTTTGCAGATAGAGCCGCTTCAAACTTCATTCCTGATTTTTCAGGAGTTATAGTTAAATAAAAATCATGACTGATTTCTGGAGTTTTTAATGAATAGGTGTCTTTATCTATTTTTGATTTTAAGTTAAATAAATATTGACCTTTTAGCAAACTGTTCTCTTGCTTTTTCGATTTCTCCGGTTTATTTATTTTTAAATTTCCATTTTCCAAAACAATTGTAAAAGCGCCATTCTTTCCCCCAAATCCGTCCGGAACATAATCAGGAGCATCTGGATCTTCTTTCCAATCTGTTCCATTTATTACAAATTTATATTGATAATCTCCAGGTGATAATTTCAAAGAAACTCTCCATAGCCCGCTTTTTATTTTTTTCATTTCCAGTGCCGAAGGATCCCAATTGTTAAATGAACCTGCTAAATATACTTTTGATGCTGTTAAATCCTTATATTCAAAAACCACCATACCATCTTTAATAAATACTTTTGAAAAAGATATTATTGATATTACCAATATTAAAAATAATAAAAATTTCTTCATATAGTCACCTCCTAAAATCCTGTTTTAACTGTTAGAGATATCTGCTTTTTAAATCCCTTTGAAGCTCCAAAATTCCCATCACCTAATCCAATTATCATCTCTATATTTGAAAATCCTGTATATTTGGCTTCTAAATAAATGGTTTTATATCTTTCAACTACTCCATATATATACATTCCTTTTCCAAAAATATTTAAATCTCCAAAACTTTTTGATAATGAACCATATAAAACTTCAGAAAAACCTCCACTATATACATTAGAATTTTCTAAATCCACATTTTTATTTCCAAATATATAGGTTAAATCATAATAATATCCAGATAAATCACCTTTTAAATTTGCCGAAATAGAAAAATCATTATATTTTTTTATATCGCTCCAATTATCTTCCATCCTTTTTTATAAAAAGAAAAGTTAACATTACCTATTTTTGGAATATAAAGTGGAAAATTTATACTTCCTTCTACATCTTTTACATTATATTCTTCAACTGGAATTCCTAAATATAAATAATTATAATTATTGTAATTTAAATATCCTTTTAGATATTTTAAAGAGAAATTATTAAATGATATTTTATTATCTTTAAAATAATAATCAAAGTCCATATTAATATTCCACTTATTTAAACTCAACTCATTTCTAATGTTGTTTACAAAACTATCTGGTAAATATATTCTATTATAGTTTGAAGATATATACTTAAAAAATATAGCGTTGCTTAAATCATTTAAATTAATCCTATTCCCAAGAAAAATAAGGTAATTATCTTCTAAATAAAATTCTCCTTTATCATATGAATAACCAAACTCTCCAAAAAATTGTGTATTATTTAGATCAAGGTTAAAATCAAAAAGTCTCCAGTCTGTATAATTATATTTTGCCAGATACTCTTTTGCATAAATAAAACTGTAATAAAAATCACCAAAAGGCATACCTCTGATATGTGAAATATAAAATGATGATGTTCCTCCATCTTTTTTAAACAAATAATTCTGTATTTGAGCAAAAGAAAAATTGGAATCCATCATTAATCCATTAACCGCTCCTATTTTTTCGTTATTAAAAGCATTTATCCAATCAGTTGTATTAACTTCTTTTCTTTTCCAGAAGGTTTTTAATAAATTATCCTTAAATTTAAAATCGAACTCACCATCTGTCACATAATATTTATTATCATTACCTTTATTGAGGTTTAAGCTTCCGGAAAAGTTAGAATCTTCTGGTTTTATATATAAATCCAATTTAAGACCGTTATAATAAAATTGAGCTGGTGTTGAATCAAATGTATATGTCCATGAAGTTTCTAAATAACCGTTAACATTTACATAAGACATTCCTACAACCGCAATTATTAAAATAATTAGAGTAAAATATTTATTCATTGAGAATCACCAGCCTTAATTTCCTCAATTTCCACATAACTAATTAAAGGATAAAATTTCATCTTAAATCCATTAATATCATTTTGAAATGTATATATTTGATTTTGAGAAGAATCAGAATAAACCTCTCCATTAAATATCATCTGCCATGGTTTCCAATTATTTGAAGCAGGTATTTTATATTCAATATTATCTCCTTTGTTATATGCTTTATCAATTTCTATTTCAAAATAATCATTAACTTTGTTCATTTTTGCAGGTGTCCAATTATTGAATGTTCCTGCTGCATACCAGCTCATGTTTAATTTTGTATCATCACCAACACCTACACCCTTACCATTTTCCAATTTATTCAAATAAAGATAAATTTTAATATTATTCTGACTAAGGGCGGACTTCAATATTGGTATAGAATCCGATACTACATTTCCATCACTTTTTACATAATAAACTTTATAATATCCTATATTAAATTTTTCTCCTCCATTATCTATTTCATTAAATACTATTTCAGAAGCATCTATTGTTGCTTTATATAATTTTAAACTATCATCATATATAAATTTGCTATTTTCAATTAATGTTTTATTTCCCTGCAACCAATTGTTGCCGTCATATCCAACATATAACCCTTCAGGAACAGAAAGGTTCAACACTTTCATTAAACATCCTGAGAATAAAAAATAATGGATAATAGTATTATCATTAATAGATATTTTTTCAAAAATATCACCTCCTATTAAAAAAGCCCAAAAGGGCTACTTAATTATTTCCAAACATAAACCTTATTCCAATAGTTTCATTGCCTGTTACAACAATCCACCTATTTGGTATATCAGTTGTCCCATCAGGCATTAATTCTACATGTGCCCAATCATTATCTAAAACATACTTATATTTATATAATTGATAAGAATTAAGTGTTAATGTAACCTCATATTTCCCATTATTTAGCGTTAAAGGCGTTCCATCCAGGAAGAACTTATTAAATCTCCTCTAATATATACTCCCGAAGCTGAAGGTGTGATATCTGGTACTTCAACAATAAATTTTACTGTTACCGGTGTGGATAATGATGTATAATCTATAGATAAATCAGCAAAATTCCAAATTCTTAAATCCTTTGATACAACTGGTTTTTCAAAAATAACTCTATTGTCTAATTCCTCACCATTGGGGCCTTTTTCTACTCCCGTCCAATCCATTTGATCAGAAAATTTAAACTGAATTGGATATTCTAAATTATCCCAATTCAACTCAATCTTAATCATCTTTTTCCCGTTTTCAGTAACTACATCATATTTGTAATCCTCAGAAAATGTCCAATTATTAAAAGTTCCTGCTAAATAAATACTCGTTATAGTTGAAGGCAAACTATCTGGTAGTTCTACGTTTAACATAATGGGTTCTGGTTGTTCTTCAATCTTCGGCTTAACACAACTGACTAAAACAATAGACATCAAAACAATCATTAAAACGAATACAAAAATCTTCTTCATAAATCTCCCCTCCTGTTTGAATTTTAATTGTTATATTTTTGTTGCAATTATATTATACTATTTCATTCTTTTGCAAGAAAAATGATTTTATATTATTATAAATTATTAATATTGATTATTATTATTTATTTGTTATTAATCTTAAAAATCGTAAAAAAAATAAGGAATCCGTAGGATTCCTTATTTAGAAGTTTTTTCTATATAATGCTCATAATCAAGATCAATATAATCAAAAGACTTCATTATCTTTTTTGCCCATCTTAATGTTATAGGATGCTCTATTCTTGAAGATATCATTGTTTCAAGCCCAAAACTTTCTGCTACTTTTAAATACTCCGATGTTCTTAATAATCCACCAAATTTAGTTATTTCAAAAACAAGCCCTGTAGAAATATCTTTTAATCTCATAATATCCTGAATACCTTTAAATGATTCATCCCAGAATACAGGATATTTTATCAATAAATCTTTTACTACAAATTCACTTCCAACGGGCAACGGTTGTTCAAGAGCTATTATATTTACTCCATCAAATATTTCCAATATTTTCCTGACTTCGTAATGATTAAATAACCCCTGAAATCTATCCACAATTTATATTTAGCAATATTTGGTATTATTTTGCTTAACTCTTTTAAATTCATTTTTTCTAAAAATTCCACTTTTAAAACGCCTTCATCTTTTAATTCATCATATATTGTATAATCCATATCTTTGTATAAATATAACTTTTTCATTTCAAAATTTTCTTCTGATTTTGAAAATAATATTCTGGATAGATCTAAATTTTTAGCATTTAATATGTAATCAGCAACAGCAATTTCAACAGCAGTTTTAGAAGACATATCAAATTTTACTATATTACCCATTTCTTTCTCAAATTCTGCATAATCATTTAAATTATCCCATTCCTCTGTCAACTTTCTCATTTTCTCTATTATTGCCATAGTTGTTTTATATGTTTCACCAAAGTCGGGATTGGGAGTTCCAGCACCTATACCTTCAACACCATTTGAATCAATTTTAAAAACAGCATGTTCTATCCATTCCTTTTTTAAATATTTCAAAACACTTCTTTCCTGCCAGTAATATACATCTCTTTTTCTATTCACTTTATCTCCTCCAGAATTTGATTTTCCGTTTTTTTTTGATATAATTTTATTATAATATTTTATTATTTTGAGGTGAACTATGTCTGTAAAAATTTTAAGAAAAAATAAATTATTAAGTTTATCATTATTATTTTCTTTTCTTTTAATCACCGCAATTAGTATTTTCTCTGTTGTTTATTATTATAATACAAATTTAAATAAATCACAAGACTATATAAAAAGTGAAAATTCTGTAATAGCTACATTTATTGATGATTATTTCACTGAATTAATACATGTTATAGAAACATTTTCAAATGATAATGATTTTATTAACGGTGGTTTTTCAAAAGAAAGCGAAAAAAAGGTGTTAGAAACTTTAAAAAATTATAGAAACGCCAACAAAAATATCGAATTTATTTATACAGGTTATAAAAACAAAAAAATTATTATTGATAATTGGGAAGTACCGCCTGAATACGACCCAACTATACGGCCATGGTATTTAGAAGGACTTAAAAATCCTGAAAAAGTATATATTGGAACTCCTTACAGAGAATATACCAGCAAACAATGGTTAATATCCACCGGAAAAGCTTTGATAAAAGATGGAGAAGTTGTTGGTGTTCTTTCGGCTGATTGTTCTATAAAAGATTTTGTAAATCTTATAAATAGTGACATAAGTTATAAAACCGGACAGTCTTTTGTTATAAATAAAGATGGAATTGTCATACTTCATAAAGATCTTGATTATATAAACAAAAAATTATTTACTGATCTTGATATTTTTAAAGGTAAAAGCGGAATTATTAAATCAAATTTCAATTCAAAAAAATATTATATTGCTTATACAAAATTAGCTTCAACTGGATGGTATGTTATTACGATGGTTGAATCTGCTGAAATACTGGCACCAGTTGTCAAAAGTGTTATTTTATATTCAGTAGTTTTGTCAGCCTTATTAGTTGCCTTTTTATATATTCAAAGTATTTTATATACTAATTTAAAACTTAAAAAAACGCTGGAAGAGAAAAACAAAATACTCGAAGAAACCAACAGGAAATTAACTGATAGCATAACTTATGCCAAGCATATACAAAATTCCATATTACTTTCTGAAGAAACTTTAAAAACTTATTTTAAAGATATTTTTGTTTTCTGGAAACCTGCTAATATCGTTGGTGGAGATTTTTATTGGTTTAAAAAATCTGACGATAACTCTTATTATTTAGCAGTAATTGATTGTACAGGCCATGGAGTTCCTGGTGCTTTAATGACAATGACTGTAAATTCTATTCTTAATAGAATAATTGAAGATTACAATTTATCGAATTTATCAGACATTCTCAACCAATTAAATATTATGTTTAAAAATACTTTAAATTCACATAATGCTGATTTCAGGATGGACGATGGTTTAGAAATTGGCATTTGCCATATAATACCCGAAAAAAATAAATTAATCTATTCTGGTGCTGGAATATCACTATATTATAACAACGATGATAATGAAATAGTAAGAATAAAAGGCAAAAATATTGGTATTGGGTATAAAAGGTCCAAAACTCACTATAAATTTGAAGAATATGAAATAAATATAAAGGAAAATATGAATTTTTATCTTACCACAGATGGCTTTGAAGATCAGAATAATTCTCAAAATAAACGATTTGGAAGAAAAAAATTAATACAATTACTTCAAACAATTCACAATTTACCTATGAATAAACAAAAAGAAATAATTCAAGATGAATTAAAAAAACATATGGATGATGAAGACCAAAGAGATGATATAACTATTTTAGGATTTAAGTTAAAGAGACCTTTTTAACGCGTATTTTTTTACATAGGGGGATTCCATTGTATCCAGAAATGGTTTTAGAACTAAAAAATAAAATAATGGAAAACAATGTAATTATAAGTTTTATTGGCCCTTTCTCTCAGGGAATAATAGAAGAGATTGGTAATGCTTTAAGAGAACACTTAAAAAAGGACAAGTCTTTGAATTCAAGTTCAAATAGTATTTTCTCTGTATTTATTGAGCAAAGTCAGAATATTAAAAATTATGAACGCATCTTGAAAGAATCCGATATTGAAAAAGTACATTCTAATTCTATTCTCTTAATCGGGAAAGAACAGAATAAATATATCATTTGTTCAGGTAATATAATAAAAAAAGAACATATTTCTGATTTAAAATATAAATTGGAAGAAATAAATTCTCTTGATAAATCAGAAATACAAAAAATTTATAAGAAAAAATTAAGAGAGTCCATAATTAGTAAAACTGGTGGAGCTGGTATGGGATTTTTAGAAATGGCAAAACGTTCAACAAGTAAATTTGAATATGATTTTATTCAATTAGAAAATGATTATTATTACTTCGTATTAATAGTAAGGGTTTAAGGAGGTCATAAAATGGAAAAACTTTATATTAAACCAACAAAATCAACTCCAGAAATAAATTTTGATCCAGAAAAAAAATTACTATCAATAAAAGGTGAATCATATCCTGAAAATTCCTTTGAATTTTACAATCCAGTATTTGAATGGTTAGAAAGATTTCTTTCTAATAATTTTGAAGAGGAAGTAACTTTTGAATTTGAAATAAATTATTTAAATACAAGTAGTACAAAATCTATTATGTTCATCTTAGATTTATTAGAGGATTTTATAAAAGAAATAAAAATATAAAAATTAATTGGTATTATGATGAAGATAATGAATTTTCATATGAAATAGCTGAAAGTTTTATGGAAGATTTAGAACTTCCATTTAATATGATTAAAAAATAAGTATTGGAAAGGGATTTCGATGAATGATTCTTTTCAAAATGAAAATTATATTTTAGAAAAATATGAATCAAATTTAAAAAAGAATATCTCATTTGATTCACTTAAAAAAGAATATATGAATTTATTCAAAGAATATAAGCAATTAATAAAACAAACAAAAAAATCGAAAAAATAAGTGATATAAATCATAAAATGCTTAATGAAGCGAAAAAAAATATTAAACTTCTATTGGATAATTCTGGTGAGGGATTTTTATCTTTTGGATCTAATTTTCTTATAGATCCTGAATACAGTAAAGAGTGTTTAAAGTTGTTTGATATTGATAATTTATCCAGAAAAAATGTTTTGACCGTTTTATACGATTCCAATTTCGAGATCGAAAAGAGAATATTAGAACATATTTTTAAAAATTCTGATAAAGAAGATGTATATTTAGACTTACTACCAGATGAAATAAAAATAAATAATAAATATTTGAAAATCAGATACAAAATAATTTATCTTAAATCAGAAAAAAAATTATGTGTATTATTAAAGATATTACCGAAAAAAAACAGCTTGAAGAAAAACTTGAAATTGAGAAAAATAATAATCTTATGTTATTAAATATACTTATCAATAGAAATCTTATAAAACGATATATTGATGATTATTTAAACTATGTTTCAATAGACATTTATAATGATATTAAAAATATGTCTATCAAAGATTTTATTTCTACCTTTTTAAAAAATATACATACATATAAAGGCGTATTTTTGCAATGGAATATGATAAATCTGGGTCATAAGTTAGATAAGCTTGAAAATGAAGTGGAAAGTTTAAAAAACAATCCCGAATTAAATAAAAATTTTCTGATTGCTTTTTTAAAAAATAAAAAAATGGAACATTATGCAGATGTTGAATTAAATTATATAAAAAAAAGACTTGGTAAAAATTTCTTTTCAGAAGAAATTTATTCTATTTCTAAAAAACAACTTTTAGAACTTGAAAAAAAGATAAAAGAATATGTACCTCAAAAATACTCTCAACTTATTATTAGCGAGATTAGAAAATTATATCTTGATGATTTCAAAAAGATATTTGAATTGTATAAAAAATATACTATTAAATTAGCAAAAAAATTTGGAAAAGAAATATCATCTTTTATTATAGATGTTGATTCAAAAATAAGTATTGATGCTGAATTTTATTATGATTTTAATAAAAATCTTATCCATATATTTAGAAATATCGTTATTCATGGTATTGAAACGCCTGATGAAAGATTAAGACTTAATAAAAGCGAAGGTGGAAATATAAAATGTAAGGTGTATGAAGATAATGATTATTTACACATAACTATTTCTGATGATGGAAAAGGTATAAAAATCCAAAATAATAATTCAAACAATGATATCTATACTGTATTTAATGAGGGATTTTCAACTGTCAGCAATTCAAATGAATATGCAGGAAAAGGTTTAGGATTATCTGCAATAAAAGATAATATAGAGAAATATGGCGGAAAAATTCTTTTATCTTCTGAAGAAAATCAAGGTACTACTGTAGAAATCCTTTTACCTAAATATTTTCATAATAAGAATTAAAACAATTACTACCTTCAGCGAGGTGATTTTAATATGTCTAGAATATTAATAGTTGAAGATAATGCACTTATACGTAATGAAATAAAAAAAATTCTGATAAATTTAGGACATACAATTGTTGGTGAAATAGATGACGGCTCTGAAGTTCTTGAAAAATTTGCGTTTCTAAATCCTGATATTGTTACACTTGATCTTGCTTTGAAAAAAATAAATGGAATGATTGCATTAAAAGCTTTAAAAAGGAAATTCCCAAATTCAAAAGTTATTATAATTAGTGTGACAAACAATAAGAAAGATATTTTTAATGCTTTGCAGTTAGGAGCAGATTATTTTATTATAAAACCATTAACTCAGGAAAAAATGAAAAAAGCTCTTAATAAAGTTATTAATTCAGGAATTAAAATTTCTAAAATCAGGTCACTTTATAAAAAGACTGATGAAAGAGAAAATTTTGTTGATATTATAAATGATAATGGTGTTCTTAGAATACGAATAAAGAAAAAACTAAATGGGAGAACTATAGAAAAATTAAATAACATTATAGATAGCTTGTTGATTATCAAACCATTAAAAATAGTATTTTCATATTTTGATGAAAATGAAAAAAAGGAAATAATAAAAAAATCATTAAATGATATAGTAGTGAAAATTAAAAATGCTGGTGGAACGTGCACTATAGAATAAGCGGACTTTTAAATCAAAAGTCCGCTTTAATAATTTATATAGAGTGTTTTCCTGGGTTTTGGCAAATAGCCTTGTTTTTTCAACATGATCCAATGCAAGTATCCATCGTGTAAATCTTTCTATACCTATTCCACAACCCGCAGAATGCCTCAAAATTCCAGCTTTTGCCACTTCTAAATAATCTTTAAATTGTTCTGGTGGTGTTTTCTTTAATTCCATCCTTTTTAATATTTGTTCATATTCATGTTCTCTTTCTCCACCAGAAATAGCTTCTTCATAGCCTTCTGGATATATAAGGTCAAAATCCAGTAATACATCCGGTCTTTCTGGATCCTGCTTATCATAAAATTCTCTTTCTAATAGAGGAATATCTATCATCCAGAATGGTTCTTCTGCTTCTAAAGATGCTTTTTTCTCATAATCATTTCCATATTTTTCTTTTAATTCCTTAACTGTGTATCGTTTAAATGGTTTGGTGGGATCTTTAATGTTGGATGATATTTACTAATAATCTCTGGATATTTTTCTTTTATTGTTTTTATTGTATATATAATAGCATCTTCCATAACATCAAAAACATCTTCTCTGCTTGATTCTAACATTTCCATATCAATCTGGACAAAATCGAATAAATGCCTTCCTGAATCCATTTTATCTTCTGTTTCAAGCCTAACATTTGGTGATACTATATATATTTTTTTATGAACCAATACTGCAACCTGTTTGTGTAAAATCATGGATTTTGTTACAGAATATTTCTGCCCATAGTATTCAAATTCTGCTTCAAAATGTGGATGGTTTAATGGATCAGTAATAGGTGAAACAGTTACCGGTAACAACTCTACAAAACCTTTTTCATCCAAAATCTTCCTTATACCTTTTAAAATTTCATGTTGAATTAATGTTGCATCCTTAAAAACAGAGTTTTCCAAATATTCCTTCACTAATTCTACAGTATCAACTTTTCTTCCTTCTGCCAATTTTTTAGCCATAATACCCTCTCCCTTCAAAAATAATATATTTATAAAATAATATATAAATCTCTCCCTCTCCCTAATATTTTCAAATAAAAAACCGGCGCTGGTATAAAATCTTCCAGCGCCGGTGAATTGTAAACGAAGATTTACCTCGCGTTACACCAACGCTGGTTGATATTATTATTATTGAAATTATTAAATTTTATTGAAATTATTTTTATCATAAGTTACACCACCTATAATAATTTTTTTCTATTATACTATATTTTTTTTGATATGTCAAGTTCTCTCAAAAAACTCATCGATTTTTTTATGGGTAGTTCCATTGAAATAGGGCGTCCATGAGGACAGGTTAAAATTTCATATTCTATAATTTTTGAAATTAGCGTCTCTAATCCTACAGGATCATCACCTGTTTTAACTGCTGCTCTACAAGACATAGTAGCAATTGCGTGTTCAAACACTTTTTCAGGAGATTCTATACCTTCTAATCTTAATTCATCCAGTATTTCTATAATAGTATTTTGAGGATCATTGATTCTAATATTTGACGGCATTCCGGATATATAGTATTCATTATTATTTTTAACAACCTCAAAACCAAGTGATCTAATTCTATCAATATTGTTTTCTAAAATTTCTTTTCTTATAGCATCCAGATTCAATTTTATTGGTAACATCATCATCTGTGTTGTAATATTTCCATTTTCGAAGAATTCTCTTTTTAAATCTTCATAAATAACCCTTTCATGAGCAGCGTGGAAATCTATAAATTGTATAGAATTTTTTAATTCAAGTATTATATATCTATTTGCTACTAATCCAAGTATTTTGTAATAACTTAAATCTAAAGTTTTTTCTTCTTTTTTTATTTCAGGTTTTACATATTTATTGGTATCAATTATATTTTTTGCAATTTTATTAATTTCCATTCTTTTTTGAGATGGGTTATTTTGGAATGGTAATGATTTCTTTTCCACACTTTCCTTTTTTCCTTTTATCATAAAAGTATTATATTTTTCTTCATTTTCAAAAACTTTTGGGATATTCGTTTCCTGTATATTTTTAGATTTTTCAGCATCATTTCTATACACATTTTTTTCATAAATATTCTTCGATATTATTTGACTATCTTCTTGAATATTAATAGCCATTTTAAATTTTGTTTGATTTATAAGTGTTTCTCTTATTAACCTCTTAAATTTGTTATATATAATTCTTGATTCAGAAATTTTAACCTCCAGTTTTTGCGGATGTACATTAACGTCAACCTCTTTGGGATCTATATCAAAAAAGACAATTCCGTACGGATGTCTTCTTGATTCAAGCATTTCACCATAACCCGATTCAAAAACGGCAAATAAATCACCTGAACGAATATATCTATTATTTATAAAAAATATTTGAGCAGTTCTATTATTTCTTGTTACTCTAGGATGAGATATAAATCCTTTAATCTTAAACCATGTTTCTTCAAAATTAATTTCAAAAAAATCTTCTTTTGAAGTTTCTGGAAAAATAATGTTTATCTTCTCCAACAAATCCATATCTTTTGCTACTGAGTAAATAGATTTATTGTCTTTTATATAATTTATTGAAACATCAGTAGCTAAAATAAACTTTTCTATAATTTCAGTAATCATTCTTCCTTCAACTGCAGCTGACTTTAAGAATTTTCTCCTTGCAGGAACATTGAAAAACAAATCCCTTACTTCAATTGTTGTTCCCATTGAAGCAGCAACTTTTTTTATATTTATTGGTTCTCCACCTACAAATTCTATAGAAGTAGCGATATCTTCATCACTTTTTCTTGAAATAATCTTCATTCTCGAAACTCTGGAAATAGCAGCTAAAGCTTCTCCCCTAAATCCATAAGTATGTATTGAATATAAATCTTCAACATTTTTAATTTTACTGGTTGTATGTGGTTGAACAGCTAAAAGAATATCCTCTTCAGACATTCCTATACCATTGTCTGTAATTCTTATATATGTTTTTCCTCCATCTTTTATTTCTATTGTAATATTATCCGCACTAGCATCAAGTGCATTTTCAAATAATTCTTTTACAACAGCAAAAGTACCTGTAACAACTTCACCTGCCGCTATTTTCATAATAACAGACTCTGGTAACTTAACTATAGCCATTTTTTCACCTGCTTTTTTGCTTAAATATTTCAAAAAGCAATATTCCTGCGCTTACAGAAACATTTAAAGAATCAACATTATTTGCCATTGGAATTGATATCAAAGCATCGCATTTAGACTTTACTTTTTCTCTAATTCCGCTACCCTCGTTTCCCATAACCAATGCTACATTTCCTGTTAAATCCATTTCATAATAAACATTATGACTCATATCTGCACCATATACCCAGAATCCCTCTTTTTTTATCATATCAATAAATCTTGATAAATTGGTAACCTTTAAAATAGGAATTCTAAAAGCCAACCCCACAGAAACCTTGATTACAGTAGAAGTAACTTCTACTGAGTTATCTTTTGGAATTACAATTAAATCGCTATTTGACGCAACAGCAGATCTGATTATTGCTCCAAAATTATGGGATCCTGTAGCTGGTCTAAAATAATAATTGTAGCATTTTCTTTTAAATTATCAATAATATCTTCCTCTGCATATTGAAATTCTTTACCAATATCAATTACCACACCTTGATGTTTTGATATGTTTACCATTCTCTGCAACACTTTATCTGGCGCAAATGAATAAGAATAATTATTTTTTTTAGCTAATTCAATTAGATTATTTAATGTTTTATCTGTTTTTTTGCTATCAGTAAAATATATATTTTTCACTGGATATCTGGCATTTATTATTTCCTTTAATACATTTCTGCCATAAACATACATCTATCCTCTCTCCTTTAATGCATTTTTTGATAATTCCAGTATTTCATTTAATCTTGTATAATCTTTTTTTAAAAATAAATAGCCGATTACAGTTTCAAATGCTGTAGCTTTTCGGTAATTTATATCATTACCCCTTTTTTTTGCACCTTTTGAATTTAATCCACGTTTATAAATAGAATTTTCTTCTTCCGTAAAGTTATTTATAATATTATCTACTATTTTTGATTGTGCTGTTGCACTAACATAATTTTTACTCTCATTATGCAATTTACCTGCTTTTTTTCTACCACTATCTATTATATAATTTATAAAATATAAATTTAACACAGCATCACCAATATAGGCAAATGTATCTACAGGAACTTCTTTTAAATCTATTATTTTGCTCTCAAATAATTTGCCTAAAGCATCAAATTCATTCATTACTTATCTCCTTTCAAAACTTCCGCGAAGCATTTCCACTTCGCGGAAGTTTTCGGACTAAATATTATTTATAATAATTCTTATTCCTAAAACACTTCGCGCAGCGAAGCGTTTTTAAACCCGCTCTATTTATAATTATATCTTAAATTTCTTTATTAACTCCATTAATGATTGTGATAACTTATTTCCTTCCTCTGCAGATTCATTCACCTGATGCGAACTTTGTGTTTGCTGTTCAATTGCTAAAACCATATGTTTAACCTGATCTGATATTTCATTAATAACTTTTGAAATTCTATCCATAGCTGCAGCCATTTCTTCTGTTGAAGCACTCTGTTCTTCTGCTGCAGATGAGAGTTCATGAACTTTCATGTTCATCTCTTCTACTTTATCCAAAATTAATTTAAATTGTGAAACAACATTTTCAGATTCAACATCAATATCCTTTATTATATTTACTACTTTATTTGTTGCTTCATTTGCACTTAAGGCTCCCTCTTTAACAGATATTAATATTTTTGCTATTTCTTCTGTTGATGCCTTACTCTGTTCGGCTAATTTTCTTATTTCATCAGCAACTACTGCAAATCCTTTTCCAGCTTCACCAGCTCTTGCTGCTTCTATTGCCGCATTCAATGCCAATAAGTTTGTTTGCTCTGTAATTTGATTTATAGTTTCAACAATACTACCTATATTTTGAACTTTTTCTGATAAACTGTTTACCTTTTCCTGAGTATTATTTGATTCCTTTACTGCATTTTCCACTATTTCGACTATTCTATTTACGGATTTTTCCCCATTTAAAGCTGCTTCAGATGTTTCATTTGCCTTATAAGATAACTCCTCTGCATTTGTTGATATCATTTGAGCAGAACTTGCAACTTCTTCTACTCCTGAAGATACCTCTTCTACAGAGGCAGATGCGTCTTCTGTATTAGACTCAATAATTCTTGATTGTGATGCAAGGTCATCCGAAATAACGTTTTGCTCTTCTGATACTGAAGCCAATGTATCTGATGACAATGATAATTTATTAGAAGCTTCATATATTAACTTCATTGAATCTCTTAAATCATTCGCCATATTATCTAAAACCTGCGCCATTTGTGAAATTTCATCTTTTCCTTTCATTGAAAAGTTAATGGTTAAATCTCCTTTACCAAATGCTTTAATTTTTTTCATTAATTCCTTAATTGGTTTTACAATATTAGCAATAATTGCCCATCCAAAAATAATAGAAATAATAATACCCAATCCTATTGAAGATAGAACTACAATTAACGCTTTTTGAGCTTTAGAAATTGCTTCATTCCCTTTCTGAATAGCCTCAACTTTGTTATAATCAACTATTTTCTTCAATACATTGGCCATATCCTCGAAAAGCGGTAAATTTACGTTTAAACTTTGCTCAGCCATCAGTTCTTTCAGTTTTAATGATTCATCAGCAATCTGATTTATTGTTTCAAATGTGTCAAATATATTTTCAAGATATGGTATAAGAGAATTATTATATACTCTCTGCATTAAAACAATTTGCTTTTCATTTTTTTTCTTTATAACAAGATTAATTGTTTTAGCTGTTTTCAAAAAACCCTCATTATACTTTTTCATATCAACAAACATATCTGCTAAATAGTCATTTTCTGTTTGATAGTTTTCAAGCCATTTACCAAAAGCACTTTTTCGTGGATTTAATTCCTCATTAAATGGTTCTTTTTCTAAAATAGCTTTTTCTATAATCCAGGCTAATCTGTATAATTCACTTTCATATGTTTTTATATCTAATTTTAAAGTTTTAGGGTCCAGTATTTTGGTTTCATCTAATTTTTTGGATATTTCCATAAAACTTGCATGTGCACTTTCCCAGGCATGTAATTTATTTTTATACTCTTTCCAGTATTTTGCTTCTTCGGTATTTAAATTAAACTTTTCATATTCTTTAATCAATTTATTAATTGAATCCCATGTTTCACTTATTTTTTGATATTCATTATCTCTTAATTGCTGATCTGTTAGTCCTAATAATGCCATTTCAGACTTTTCAATAGATGTTTGTAATTGATATAACGATAGTATTTCTTGAACTTTAGGCAAATTATCATTTGCAATATTTAAAACATAATTTTTTATATTATTGGTAGATATCAATCCTAAAGTTCCTATAATAACAGCTATTAACACTATTACAGAAAATCCAAAAATAATTTTTGATTTAATGCTCATCTTAGCACCTCCTGGTTAGTTAAAAAAATATTTACTATTATTTCATCAATAAAATTATAAATTCTCTACATTTTGAATTATATACTTTTATGATTAAAATTCCAAAATAGATTATAAAGAAATACTAACATTTGCATTTAAAAATCATACCTTAATTCAGAAATATTCAAATAAATTCACAATTCATATATTTTAAATATTTTACACTTTTAGGAATTTTATTTCTTTCAAAGAATGATAAATTGAAAGATTATTCCATGGAGGGATTTTATGAAAAATATATCCTATTTGATAATTATCTTATTATTATTTATTTTATCCTCATGTTTAAAACCTGTTGAATCGAGATTCAAAATAACCGTTGAAATCTCTTTTTCATCACAAACAAAAACAATAATGAATAAAGATATTAATGAAGCAAAAGGTGAAGTTATATTAAGATTGGATTCACCACTTGCCAATATTGGCCAGGCCTATTTAAATATAGCAAATACTGATAATAATAAAAATATAAGAACAATTGAATTAAAAGCCATAAACGAAAACACGCTTTCTGGAAATTTCGAATTAACAGAACCAGGAAAATATGAAATTCAGGGAATTTTTTCCATAGGCGGAGAAAACTATACAAGTAAAAATAAATTATATATTAATGTTTACGACTACAAAAAAGAACTGGAACCAGTCTTGAAATTCAAAAACATAGAAACAGGTAAAGTATTGGAAAATAACACTTATGACCCTTACAGGAACTATGCCATTCTAGTCAATGTTGATTCTGACATTGTGTATAATAGTGATTTTTTTTATAAAATCTATTTTGATAATAATCTGGTAGAAAATGGAACTATAAAGAATAAAACTTTCGAATCAACACCACTCTTTTTCCAGAAGAAAAAACATATTATCTCTGTAGAAATATATGATGGTACCAATAATGGTTTTGGAAGAACAACTGTAGAATTAAACCCAAAAAATATAGACACGTCATTTAATTTGATTTCCGAATTACATAAAGGTTCTTATGATGGTCCTACTATAACTAATGATTCAACTTTAACTACTATCGATCCTATTTATGTAATAACAAATGTGAAGGAAAATTATACCTTACCTGCATCGTATTTGTATATATTCTCAGATAAAGATGGAGAAATAATTAAAGAATACACTGATAAGCTTCATTTTAAATATGGTCCTATTTATCTGAATAATGGAGATAATTCTTTAAAATTCTACGTAAAAAATTTAATTACAAATGATTCAACAGAAATATCTTTTGATTTAAAAGTGGAAAAATATGAAGAATTCATTGCAAATCTGGAACTATATAAAAAGGACTATATGGATAGAGATTTAAAAATCGAGGTAAACAGTGAAATAACAAATCGCGACCCTGTTTATTTTAAATCTGTTATAAACAAAAAATATGATTTTTCAAATGAGTTAAATTACTCATTTTTACTAAAAAAGGATGGAATTGATTATAAGAAACTGGATATAACTACAAATAGCACTATTCTTGAAACGAATACTATGTATCTGGACCCTGGTAATTATGAATTAACTCTTACAATTACAAAACCAGATACAAATTATACTAAAAAGCTTTATAAAACATTTAAAGTAATAAAAACTATAAATAATTTTAACCTTAATTATTCTTTAATTCAAAAAAATTCAGATGAAAGTACTAATTTATATTATTTACCTGAAAAAATATACGTAGATCCAGAATCAACCCAGTTGAATGATTTTGACATGGTCTTTAATATCGATGCAAACTATACATATCCATCTACCTACATATATGCAATAAATATAAATGACAATGAACTATTTAGATCAAATCCTGTTCAAACAAGAAATTATAAATATACATCATTTGAATTTCCAAAAGGACATAATTATATTACAATTTTTGCCACGGACACTGAAAATAATTATTCCGTTTCTAAAAATTTTGAAGTATTGGTAAAAGAACATAATCCACCTAAATTATTTAAAGTTTCAATTGAAGGAACTACTGTATATTCAACAGAAAGCACATCGGATTTCTATAAGCTATATATAAGTTCTCCTATAGTTAACCCAACAATAAGCATCGAATTTTATGATGAATCAGAAATAGTTCCAAAAGATGCTATAAATATAAGTTTAACTATTTTTGAAAATAATACAAATAAAACAATAAATATCCCTTTATCGAATCAGACAAATAAACATATTAAGTTTTTTGGAGTTTTAAAGGATATAACTCTTGACTCATCACAAACATGGGAATTTAAAATAGATCCTTCTCAAATAGTTGATGAATTTGGAAATACATATGCAAATGAATTCGAAAACATACAATATACAGTTATTTTTAAAACAAAATAACATAAACATGGAGGTGTAGTTTATGAGAATTTACCACAACATGGAAGCATTAAATGCGTGGAGGACTCTATCCAATGTAAAGGGTAGTATGGGAAAAACATTAGAAAAACTTTCTTCTGGTTTAAGAATCAATAGAGCTGCTGATGATGCTGCGGGATTGGCAATATCAGAAAAAATGAGAAACCAGATAAAAGGACTTGATAAAGCCATCAAAAATGCTCAGGATGCAGTATCGATGATTCAAACTGCTGAAGGTGCTTTAGATGAAGTTCATTCTATTTTAAAACGTATGAGAGAATTAGCTGTCCAATCGTCTACAGAAACAAATACCGATGCTGATAGGGATCAACTACAAAATGAGTTTAAAGAATTAAGAGATGAAATTGACAGAATTGCTAAAACAACACAATTTAATACAAAAAATTTATTGGATGGTTCAATAAAAGGAACAAGAACTGCTGAAGCAAAAATTGTAGCACCAGGCTCTGCCCACTTTGCAGTTGGTGCATATTCATCTAATATTACAGCAAGTGGAAATATAATCATTGAAGTTGGACAGTTTACAGGTGGTGCAACATCACAACTCGATGTAAAAATATCAAGAATTGATTCAAATGGTATTGCTCAGGTAACTATTACAAGTGTAACTTTATCAGGCTCAGCTGTTGCCGTTACCTTAAGCGGTGGAACAGCTACAGTAAGAATCGAATGGGATTCAAATCAGATTGCAAAAATAGCTGATTACGGTGGGACTTTGGCATCAGGAACAAAAGTTGATGGTGGTTCTATAGCTGTATATGGAAATATAACCTCTAATGTTGATCCTATAAAATTCCATATTGGTGCAAATGAAGGGCAGATCATTTCACTTGGGTTCGAAAGTATGAAGGCTGACGATTTAGGTATTACATCTCATGTAAAAATCGATTCACAAAGCGATGCTGAATTTGCCATTAGCGCTTTAGATGCAGCTATTTATAAAGTTTCAGCATTCAGGGCGAAATTAGGTGCTTCTCAAAATAGATTGGAACATACAATCAAAAACTTAGGTGTTGCTGAAGAAAACTTAACAGCTGCTGAAAGTCGTATCAGAGATGCTGATATGGCAAAAGAGATGGCGGAATATACTAAACAACAAATTTTACTTCAAAGTGGTACTGCTATGTTGTCTCAGGCAAACCAATTACCTCAACAGGTTACACAACTTTTAAGATAAAAAATCCGGTCTATGACCGGATTTTTTATTCTTCGTTACTTTTTATTATTTTTTCTGCATTGATAACAAGAACTATATCACCATTGAAAGAAAAAATTTTATCAACAAAATAAAAATCCTGCAGTTCTTCCCCTGCATTATTTAAGGCTCCCTTATCTATAGGAATAATATCTATTACTTCTCTTGTAAAAAAACCATAATTTTTTTTATCATAAACAAAATTTATTACATACATGTTTTTATTATAATCCTGATATTCATCTTTTAATAATCTTTTCAAATCGATTAAAGTAATTGGCTGATTATCTTTGTTAATAACCCCTATAATATAATCAGGAGTATTGGGTAATTCTTTTTTTTCTAAGCTTGGGATAATTTCTTTTACAATATCTGTCTTTAATCCATATAATATATTTTCTACTTTAAATATAACATAATAATCAATTTTATCTTTAAGTAAGATAATTTTTTTTAGTGATTTAAATGGATTAGTCTTCATCTAATTCACTTCCTGCTTCCTCTTTTTTTTCAATTTCTTCTAATTTTTTGAATATTTCCTCTAAATTTTTAGGTGCTTTTTTTGACATAAATATTCTTTTTAATTCTTCATAATTCTTTTCAATTTCTTTAAAATTATCTACAATATTTTCCATAATTGTTTTATTTTTGTTAGTAATTAACTTTAATAAATTAAGAGCATTTTTCACCTGAGCAGAGGATATTGAATATTCTTTAATAAAGTTCTCTATATCTTTGTAATTAGAAGAAACCCTTCTTATTTCAAATATATTAGAGTCTATAGCTTTGAATAAATCGTCAAGCGTACTTTTATATTCATTTAAATTTTCTATTATGTGCAATATATGTGAATGTGTTTTAGAATTATAATCTTTTAAAACATAAGACATATCTCTCATATCCGCAGCAATTACTGCAAAAGTTAAGGAACTTTTTTCTTTTGAAGCTTCTAACGCTGCATTTAAGGATAATATTTCTGCTCTAAAAGATAAATCACTGACTTTTTCGGAAATTTCTGTTATTTTAGAAATTAATTCAGAAAAATATGAAATTTTTGCTTTTGATTTTAATAAATTGTGGCGTAACTCTTCAAGCTCTTTGTCATAAGAAGACAGTTTATTTTTAAAATTTTCAGAAACATTTTGAGAATCATTTACAGATTGAGAGATTGCCTCAAATGTCTTTGATAATTTTTCGATAGTTTCATTTTCTTCATTTAGCCGTGAGATTTCTTCTTTAATTAAATTATCGGTTTGATTAATATTGCCTTCTAATTTATATATTTGATTAGAAAATGAATTGAAGTTTTCCTTTAAATTCATAGCCATTAATTGCAAATTATCTGAAAAATCAATAAACATAGGTTCTTTGATATTTATTTCTATCTTATCAAAATTCATTTCATTAAGCTTCTTCATTTCGTTTTTCATTAAATTAATAGAATTATAGAATCTTTTTCTTATAATTATATGATTAAAAAGAATTTCAAAAAATATAAGCACTGCTAAAAAAACAAATCCAATAAGATAATATCTGGTAAAATCAGGGTAATTAATCTTTTTTCAATATAAAAACCTATTTTCCAATTTATAGAATTAATAGGACTAACAAATAATAAATAATCTTTTTATTCTTTTTTGTTTCCAAAAATCCATTTGAGTTTTTTAAATCACGAATTATATTATCTCTGAAATTTTTTGCAAATGTTCCTGAATTAATACTTCCGTCATTATTAACACTAAAATAAGTCCCAAGGTTGTCTATAAAAATATATTTCCTTCTCTTTTAAATTTAAATGCATTTGAATCCAGAAAAAATTTTTTAAGGTTTAAAGCACCTCCAAAAATATACTTTTTTCCATCAATATAATGTTTAATTACCAATATTATTGCAGCATCACCTGAAATTTTAGATGTAAAAATATCACTAATAGCCCATTCTTTATCATTTGTAAAAATTTCCTGAAAATATCTGTATCTGGATATATTGGTGAAAATATTTGAACTTGAAATACTTTCACCATCAGAATTTGCTATAAAAAACTCTTCAAATTCCGGATATGATTTTAATTGCTTTTTTAAGTTTTTTAGAACTTCACCTGTTTCTGTTGAATTATATGAAAAATTCTTTGGCATTATCTCTAATTTTCTTACTTCATTTTCAAAATAAAGAGATATATAATTTCCTTTTTCATTTAAATTATTCATTATACTCTCTGAAATAGGCTCAGAAATGTTTCTCCAAATTCGTTTTGAAAAAAATATATTATAGTAAACATTGATATACTCAAAAGTATAATCGATACTATATTCAACATTCCCTTCATAGATATCTTAGACATTTATATCTCCCCTATCCTAAAATTACATTATCTATCAATCGTGCCTTACCTACAAAAGCAGCAACTGCTACTAATACTTTATTTTCAATAATATTTACATTTTCCAGATTATATTCATCCACTATTTCTATATAATCTACTTTAACCAGAGGATTTTCATTGAATATTTTTCGCATCTCTGCTTTTATAATATTTGCATTACGTTCACCATTTTCATATAATTCTTTTGCTTTTTTCAATGATTTGCTTAATGCCAGAGCCTGCTTTCTTTCCTCTGAATTCAAATATATATTTCTTGAACTCATTGCAAGTCCATCTTCTTCTCTTATTATTGGCATTTCAACCATTTCAACATCCATATTTAAATCATTAACCATCTTTCTAAGAACTCTGAATTGTTGAGCATCTTTTTGACCAAAATAAGCTCTTGTAGGTCTTATTATATTGAATAGTTTTGTAACTATAGTTGTCACTCCTCTAAAATGCCCTGGCCTTGATTTACCACAGAGAACTTTTGTTAATTTTATCTCTTCCACATATGTTGAATGATCTTTTGAATACATCTCGTTTACATCTGGATGAAAAATATAATCAACATTATATGGTTTTAATAATTCCATATCTCTATTTAAATCCCTTGGATATCTATCAAAATCTTCATTTGGACCAAATTGAGTTGGATTTACAAAAATACTTACAACAACTATATCATTATCTTTTCTCGCCTGTTCCACCAAAGATAAATGACCTTTATGTAAATATCCCATAGTTGGAACAAAACCTATACTTTTTCCTTCTTTAATCATTTTATTTCTAATTTTTTCATTTCAGCTATACTATTTATTAAATTCATTTAATCCCTCCATTCTCTTATTTCTAAAAGAATTTTACCACATCTTAAAAGTTTTTCAAAAACACTATTATTGTAAATATGTTTTTTATTAAAAACTTGAAATTTAAGCATATATTAGTGTATAATCTTAACTGAGTATATATATATAATTACAAACACAAAAATCTTAAACTTTTAAAAGGGGGTTAAGAAACTCATGCAGAAACATTTTTCAAAACTTTTTATGGTTTTCATTTTATCAGTATTATCTATTTTCTTGATTAGTTGTGGTGCTCAACAAAGTTCACCGACACCGGAAGCTCCTTTAATCAATAAGGTTGCACCAGAAAATACAAAAGAAGCAACAAGTGTCCAAAAACCTGTTACACAAACTTCAACAGAAACACAATCTGATCTTGTTACCTTAACCTTTAAAGTAACATTACCTTCAGACACGCCAAAGGACGAAAAAATTTATATTGTCGGGTCATTTAATGATTGGAACCCTGGTGATGAAAATTATGTTCTGAAAAGAAAAGATAATATTGGAACTATTACTTTAAATGTAGAAAAAGATAGTGAATTTGAATATAAATATACACGTGGTGACTGGGGAACCGTAGAAAAAGACGAAAAAGGTGGTGAAATTGCTAACAGAAAAGTTGTAGCAGATAAAAGTAAAACAATAGAAGACACCGTTGAAAGCTGGGCAGATATACCTGCTGAAATTAAAACAAAGGCCCAACCTGGAGAAAAAGCTGTCATTACATTTGAAGTAACATTACCTTCAAACACACCATCATCTGACAATATTTATATTGTTGGTAATTTCAATAATTGGGATCCAGGGCAGCTTGTAATGGATAGAAATGGGAATATAGCTACATATAAACTGGAAATCGAAGTTGGAAAAAGATTAGAATATAAATATACCAGAGGAAATTGGGATACTGTTGAAAAAGATGAAAAGGGTGAAGAAATATCAAATAGAGTTGTAATAGTTGAGGATATAGATCAAATACAAAAAGATACAGTTGCATCATGGAGAGACATACCACCTGAAGCTTCTTTAGAAAATGTAAGCGAAGTTCCAGAAATAAAAAACGTTACTGATGAAGCTATTGAAAATTTCTTATCCAAAATTCCTAAAGGCGATGATAATAAAGAACCTTTGAAAGTAGCAATAGTATGGCATCATCATCAACCTTCATATAAAATTCCTGGTGATTTAAATGCTGAAATGCCATGGGTAAGAGCTCATGCCGTAAATGACTATCCATATATGGCAGATTTAGTTGAAAATTACTTAACAAGTGGAAAAGTCACATTTAATATTACTCCTGTATTATTAATTCAATTAATGGACTACGTAAACAATGGAGCTAAAGACAAATACTTAGAATTATCATTAAAAAATAATTTAACCGATGAAGAAAAAGAATTTGTAAAATGGCACTTCTTTGATATTAACCCACAATTTATTGACTCACACCCAAGATATGCAGAATTAAGAGAAAAGAGAGATAAAAATGAAGAATTTACCTCTCAAGACTGGCTGGATTTAAAAGTAGCATGGAATTTATATTGGATAAACATCGATTATATCAATAGCGATAAAAAATTAAAAGCTCTGGTAGAAAAAGATAGAAACTATACAAAAGAAGATTTAGAATATGTAATATCAAAACATTATGAATTAATGTCACAAATTGTAGAAAAATATAAAAAATTATGGAATGAAGGAAAAGTTGAATTAACAACAACACCATATTATCATCCAATATTACCATTATTAGTTGACATGGGATGGCCAGAAGATGCTAAAGCCCAAATTAAAAGAGGATTAGAATATTTCACATCAATATTTGGTAGAAAACCTGTAGGAATGTGGCCATCTGAACAGGCTGTTAGCTCTCCACTTGTTCCTATGTTCGCAGAGAATGGCGTAAAATGGATAATTACAGATAAACAAATCTTACAAAAGGCTGGAATTAATACAGGTGATCCACATAAATTATATAAACCTTATAAAGTAACTATCGATGGAAAAAGTGTATATGTATTTTTCAGAGATACAGATTTATCAGATAGAATTGGTTTTAAATATTCAAATATGACAAAAGAAGGTGCAGTAAAAGACTTTTTACAAACTCTTCATAATATACAAAAATTAAATGACGAAGGAGATATGATTGTTACTGTTGCTCTTGACGGTGAAAATGCCTGGGAACATTATCCAAATAATGGTAATGATTTCAGAAAATTATTCTATCAAGCTCTTTCAAATGATCCATATATCGAATTAGTTACTCCAGAAGAATATATAGAAAATTATGGAGTTAAAGGTAAATTAAATCAATTACCTAAAGGCTCATGGGTTGGTGGAAGTTTAGACACATGGTATGGTGAAAAGGAAGAAAATGAAGGTTGGGAAAGATTAGCCCAGGCAAGAAAAGTATTAATGGAAAATAAAGATAAACTAACCGATGAAGAATTTAAAAAAGCGTTAGATATATTATATGCTGCCGAGGGAAGTGATTGGTTCTGGTGGTATGGAAGTGACCAGGACGCAGGACCTAACGAAGTATTATTTGATATGCAATTTAAAAAACTATTAATTCAATTATATAGAATGGCAAAAATTCCAGAAGACAAGATTCCAGGATATCTATTTATAGCTAATAAAAAGCCTTCTATGGCTTCAAAAGGAAATATTGGTAAAGTTGAAATAACATTGGATGGTATTATAGATGATAAAGAAATGTCAAAGAGCGGATATTTTGCTGATGATGATTCAGGAATAATGTATAAAGAAGGAGACTTAATTTCTGGCTTTTATGTCGGAAGAGACAATTCAAATATTTATGTTGCAGTAGAACTTAAAAAATCTATAAATGAATTAGCTGGAAAACCATATAAATTAGAAATCTATACTGATATGCCAAATGCAAAAAAATTAAATACAAGAACTGCTTATTCAAAAAGTGGTGAACAAATCACAGACTTAGGTTTTGCTCTGGCAAAAAGGTTTAGCTTTAACCTTCAAAAATATCCGAAAAAAAGTGATTTATATTACTATAATGCAAGTGGTACAGAAAGATGGATGATTGCAGGTAAAAAACCGGGATATATAGCTTCAAAAGAAAACGTTGTTGAATTTAAAATTCCATTTGATTTAATCGGCATAAAAAGTGGTGATGAATTTAATTTAGCAGTAGTAATGGCTTATACGGAAAAAGGAAACTCTGGTGATGTAGACTTTGCTCCTAATTCTGGACCTGTTCATGTTACGATTCCTAAAGAAATAGGAGGAAAATTGATAAAAACATTTGAAGATCCAATTGGTGATGAAGATGGCCCAGGAGGTTATACATATCCTAAAGATGGAGCATTCAAACCTTATAAAGGTTTATGGGATATGGAATGGGTTAAAGTTTATGATGCAGAAGACTCATTGGTATTTAAATTCAAATTTGGTGAAATGACAAATCCATGGGGAGCACCTAAAGGCTTTTCACATCAATTAATAAACATTTATTTAGATACCAAAAATGGTGGGTTAACAAGGACATATAAAGATGGTGCAAGAGTGCAATTTGACTCAAACCATCCATGGGATTATTTTATCAAAGTAGCTGGCTGGCCAAGTTATGGTCAATTATTGGCAACATCAGATGATCAGGAATTACCAGAAGGCGTACAGGTAGAAGCAGATCCTGGAGAAAAAATTGTAACTGTAATAGTAATGAAAAAATTCTTGAATATAGAAAATAACAAAATATATGCTTACTTTATAGTAGGTTCTCAGGATGGATACGGCGCTGATCATTATAGAGCAATTACCCAGAAAATACACAATGGACCCTTGGAGGCTATCCAGCAAACGCAGGAGACTACGGACCATATGTTCTTGACATAATAGTTCCAGAAGGATATGACCAACATAAAGTATTATCAAGTTATGATGCATCACAGGAAAAATACGCAACATTAGTTCCAGTAGAAATAGACTTTTAAATAAGAACTCTGGCTAATTGCCAGAGTTCTTATTTAATTATGTAGTAATAAATCATTACCACATTACTTTAAACGAATAATTTACGGAATATTATATTCCAAGATTTTTAAAATAATTTAAATTTACTTTTTTGGGTATTATTCCAGATCCTTTACCTCTTTGAGGAACTTCATCTTCTGGAATTTTTAATGTTTCAGCTATAACTTTTCTTACACGCGGTCCACAAAATTCTCCCTGGCAAAATCCCATTCCTGCTCTTGTTCTTCTTTTTATTGCATCTATAGATTTTATAGGTATTCCTCTATTTAAAGCGTCTATTATTTCTTTTTTACTTACCAGCTCGCATCTACAAATTATTTGATCAGGTGAGTTAATATTTAACATTTTATTTACTTCTTTATATGTTAAATCCTTTTTTATAATAATTGGTGGTCTATAAGGATCAAAATCCGTTTTTTTTACAAGCTTAATTCCTGATTTTTCTAATATATTAATTACCATTTCTGCTATAGCCGGTGAAGAAGTTAAGCCAGGTGACTCAATTCCCGCTACATTGATAAATCCTTTTTTTGATTCTTCAATAATAAAGTCTCCTGTTGAGGGAGTAGGACGTATTCCGGAAAATGATGTCAGAACTTTCCTCAAATCAATATCAGGAACTGATTTTTTTGCTGTATGTATTATATATTTTAATGCTTCAACATCTGTACTCATATCTTCTTTTTCAACGATTTCCTCCGTATTTGGACCTATCATCAAATTTCCATGATATGTGGGCGTTACCAATATACCTTTACTTTTTTCTGTAGGAGTTTGAAAAATTACTCTGCTTATTATTTCCCCGTAACCTTTATGAAAAATTATATATTGACCTTTTCTTGGCTTTATAAAAAAATTATTTATTCCAACCATACTGGAAATTTTATCACTATAAACACCTGCAGCATTTATAATATATTTTGTGTTATATGTCTCTTTATTAGTTATTACCACATAATAATCAACATATTCAATAATATCTTTTACCTCATTTTCAAGTTTTAATTCCACTCCATTTTTCACAGCATTCTCGGCCAGAGCTATAGTCATTTCGTATGGCGAAGCTATTCCAACATCTTCTGCCAGCAAAGCCACTTTTACTTTTTTGCTTATATTTGGTTCCAATTCTAAAATTTTATCTTTATAAATTATTTCCATTTCACTTTCATTAACACCATTTTTTAATCCGTTTTCATATAATTTTTTTATATTCTCTTCATCTTTTTCATCGAACCCCAAAACAAGAGCACCCGTTTTTTTATATCCAAAATTCAATTCTTCGTTTAATTTTTTATACAATCTACTACCTTTAAAAGCCAGCTTACCTTTCAAAGTTCCATACTTTGTCGCATAACCACCGTGAACAATTCCACTATTTGCTTTTGATGCTCCATTGCTCACATCATCGCTTTTTTCCAGCTGTAATATTTTCAAATTATATTTAGATAATTCTCGTGCTATAGCACAACCAATAACTCCCGCTCCAATTATTGTTATATCATACATAATTATCCCTCCATAAAAACACAATATATATGAGTAATATTTTTATTTACATATTTCCAATACTCTTATTAATTTTGCCGGATCTATTCTGAAAGGAGATCCTTTTCCCTGAAAAAAATGATGTTTCTCAATTAAATGTAATGATAAATCACTAAATATAATGCTTTCATTATTTTCAATATTCACTACTTTTGTCACTACTTTTCTGAATATTCCATCTTCAAAAGGACATGGCAAATGTCCTCTCGCTTCCCCAACTTGAACTTCCCATTTCCCATCAACTGTAATTGGCTCTCCTAATCCTTTTTCCCCTTTTTCTTTTAAGTATTTTAATTTGTTTATTATTGTTTTAATATCACAATTTAAACTGGATAATATCTCCTCGTCTTCTATAATAATATCTATTAAATTTCTATCATCATTCCCCATAAATCCATCTGCAGTTATGACACCTGGTTGCATATTGGCCTGAGCTTTCTGAAATTCAGGAGTCATCTTCATGATTTCACCCCCCTAAGCAAATTTGTCATAGTAAATTTTGTCCTCTGAAATTCCATTTTTTGTCATAACATTAACACATGCATTTATCATTCCAGGACTACCGCATAAATATCCTTCTTTAGGAGTATTTTGATCCATCTTTTCTTTAATATATTTATCCAATACATCTGTAATAAATCCCGTTTCACCTTCCCAATTATCTTCTGGTAAGGGTTCTGACAACGCCGGAACAAAATGAAAGTTTGGCCATTTTTTCTCTAACTCTCTAAACATATCAACATAATATAAATCTCTTAAAGAACGGGCACCAAAAAAATACCACACGTTTCTATTGGTTATTCCTTTTTCATACATATCTAAAATTATTGATTTTAAAGGAGCCATACCCGAACCACCTGCAACCCCTATTACATCTGCTTCAGTGTCTCTTAAATAAAATTCACCAAATGGTCCTATTACTTCCATTGTATCTCCTTCTTTTAAATAATTATGAACATATGTTGTTGCGATTCCACCTGGAACAAGTCGTATTAATAATTCAAATGAATTTTTTTCTGATGGTAAAGAAGATATAGAATAAGCTCTTTGTGTTGGTTCTTTTATTTTTTCATAAGGCGGAATTATAATTTGCATATATTGTCCTGCTTTAAAATTAACTTCTGATGGTTCTAAAAGCTTAAATTTTACTTCTTTAATATCATGGGTTACATCTTTTATTGATTCAACTACTGTTTTATATTTTTTTACATTAAATAGTTCTTCTGGCAGCCATATTTCTATATCTTTTTTTACTTTAACCTGACAGGATAATCTAATATTTTCTTTTATCTCTTCTGGTGTAAGCATGGGGTTTCAGTGGGCAAATGTGATCCAATATCTGATAAAACCTTTACTTTACATGCACCACAGCTTCCTCTACCTCCACATGCAGAGGGAACAAAAATACCTGTTTCAGATAATGTTGTTAAAAGAGATGCACCACCCTTTACTGTTAATTCCTTTTCTCCATTAATATTCACTTTAACTTCTCCATAATTATTGACAATACCATCAACTATAGCAATTATTGCCGCTAAAACTCCACTAATAATCGAGACTACTAAAGGTGCCAATATAATAGGGCTCATAATATCACCTCACTGTACATTGAGCATTCCTGAAAAGCCTATAAATGCCATTGCCATTATCCCTATAATAATCAATGTCACCCCAGGACCTTTTAATGCTGCAGGAACATTAGGACTTTTATCTACTCTTTTTCTAATTGCTGCTAATGCCATAATAGCAAGCCACCAGCCAAGACCTGATCCTAATCCATAAAATATAGATTGTATAAATGTATAATATCTCAATTGCATAAACAAAGAAACTCCTAAAATTGCACAGTTAACTGTAATCAATGGTAAAAAAATACCAAGACTCATATATAAGTTTGGAGATAATCTATCAATAAGCATTTCCAGTATTTGTACTACAGCCGCTATAACAATAATAAAAATAATATATCTTAAATACTCCAGACCCAGAGGCACAATAATTTTATTATATACAATCCAATTTAAAGCTGTTGTTATTGTCATTACCATTGTAACAGCCATACCTAAACCATTTGATGATGTAATATCCTTTGATATAGAAATAAATGAACACATGCCAAGAAAATTTGCGAGTAATATATTGCTTGTAAATATCGATGCAAAAAATAATATGAAAGGATTTATATTTGGAGCCATTATTTAGCCTCCTTTCTCAACATTAAACCTTTTGCAACCCATATGAAAATAGCAAGCATAAAAAATGCACTTGGTGCCATTAGCATAATCGTCCATGATATAAATCCTTCTGGCAAAACTCTATAACCAAATAATGTACCAAAACCCAACAATTCTCTAAAAAATGCAACAACCATTAATACCACAAGATATCCTAGTCCAGAAGTAAAACCGTCCCAAAAAGATATAATAGGTCCATTTGATTGCGCAAATCCTTCTGCTCTACCCATAATAATACAATTGGTTATTATTAATCCAACATATGGCCCAGCGCTTTACTTATTCCTGGTAAATATGCTCTTAAAATAATATCCACAATAATAACATAAAAAGCTATAATTAATGTTTGGACTATCATTCTTACTTTTCGGGGATTAATCCTTTTATTATTGAAATAGTTAAACTCGAAAATGCTGTAACCAAACTTACTGCAACAGTCATAATAAATGTGTTAGTTAAATTATTGGTAACAGCTAATGCAGAACATATGCCCAAAATTTGAACAAAAACCGGATTATTGTACCATACATTTTCTTTTAATACTTTTTTGTATTCACTCATTTTAATTCACCCCTAAGAGGTTTTTTAGAATATCCAGATATTTATTTAACATGGCCGCAACAGCTTCAGATGTTCTTGTAGCACCTGTAATTGCTTCAAATTCACCATTTTCATGATCAAAGTCTCCTTTGCCAGTTCCTCCTATAATCATTTTTATTTTTCCATCTTTTATCTTTTCAAATCTAAATTGGCTTTTAAACCAGGCTTCCTCAATTCTTCCACCTAATCCGGAGTTTCACTTTGTGAAATAAAATCTACTCCTATAATTCGAGTCAAATCTTTATTAACTGCAAGTACTCCCTAATAGTACTCCACAATCCATTTCCAATAAAACAACAGCATAGACATCTTCACCATTTACAGTTGATTTATATACATCTATATCTTTTATTTTTCAATAGATATTTTTTATTAAATAACTCATATGCTTCTTTATCAGTTTTGAAATCGATTCCCATGGCGGATAAAATGGCTTTTCTCTGAAATAGTTCTTCATTTATCTTAACCTTTTCCTTAGTCAATTCATTGGCTAATGCCAATATAAAAACAAAATAAATGAAATAACAAAGGTGAATATAACTACATATAATTTACTTTCTTTCTTCATTTTTCCACCTTCTTTTTTGACATAAAATGTCAAAAATTTATTATAATACCTAATAATATTAAAAACCATGACTTTTTGATTTTCTTGGTCCAAAAGAGATTTTATATAAATCATAAATATTCCCCCTTATTTTCTTTTCTTAATAAGAAGTTCATCCATTAAAGGTGCAAATGTATTTCCCAATAAAACTGCAAAACTTGTACCTTCTGGAAATAACGAGAAGGTTCTAATCAATATTGTTACAACCCCAATTAAAATTCCATAATACCAGTGAGCTTTTTGATTTTTTGGTCCACTAATAGGATCTGTTGCCATAAATACTGTAACAAATAATAAACTACCAGACATTAAGAATTGAAGCGGATAATTTATTAAACCTACAAAATAAAATGCATATATCATACTAACCGAACTTAAAAATGTTGATATTATTATTTTCCAGCTTGCAGTTTTTGTATAAATTAAATAAATTGCGGCAATAATAATTAAAAATATAAAACTTTCTCCCATCGATCCAGATCTAATCCCAAAAAACAACTTTAATAAATTAAAATCCCCTTCTCCACTTCTCATAATTTTCAAAGGCGTTGCCGTAGTAATAGCATTTATTCCAAAATTACCTGGCTCCATCCAACCATACGTCATAATATTTGGAAATGTTATATAGATAAACAATCTTCCAACTATAGCAGGATTAAATGGATTCCTCCCAAAACCTCCAAAAACCTCTTTTCCAAATAAAACGCCAAATATTATACCAATTAATGCTATCCACCATGGAGTTAAAGGAGGCAAAGAAAGAACAAAAAGCATAGATGTTACCAGAACAGCTTCTGATACATTTTTTTTAACTCTTTTCTCCATTATATATTCAGTTAATATCCACCACCAAAGACAACAACACTTAACAATAATAATCTAACTCCATAAAAATATAAAGCAAATAAATATATAGGAGCTAAGGAGTAAAGAACTCGCCTCATCATAGGCTGTTTAAGAAAAAAGTTTTTTTTCACTAAATCACCCCCTAATTTCATTTTCAGATAAATTATATCAGATTTTTATATTAATTACAAATTTAAAATTTATGTTTTTAATAATATAATAAAAGTAATTTTGACTTTTTGAAAATATATTTTATCAATATAAATTATATCATGTAATTTACAAAAAATTGTTATATATGAAAAATAAAATTAATAATTTCTATTATCAATTAATAGTAAAGATTGCTATAATTTTTAGTTAATTTTATATTTAAATACATTATAATAAGCTAATATAAAGAATTATAAAATTTTTATAATTCTTTTGAACTTTTTGAACTCAATAAAAATTTTTTCGTCATATATAATGGAAGTCGATGAAACAGAAAAAATTAAAGAAAAGGAGGGATATCATGAGTGAAATCAAAAAATATGAAAGAGGAAATTTCTTTGAACCATTTGAAACTTTGAGAAGAGAAATTGAAAGGCTATTTGATGATTTTGGAACTCTTGACATTTTTGAAAACTCAAAAGGTTTTGCTATGCCTAATTTAGATATCTATGAGACAGAAAAAGACATAGTAATCGAAGCTGATGTCCCGGATATGATAAAAAAGATATAAACATAAGATTAGATGATGACATTTTGACAATTTCTGCAGAAAAGAAGGATAATAAAGAAGATAAAGGTAGAAACTATATAAAACGCGAAAGATATTATGGAAAATTTGAAAGGTCCATCAGATTACCTGACTATATTGATTATGAAAAAATAAAAGCAAAATTCAAAGACGGTGTTCTAAAAATCGAAATACCAAAATTACCTGAAAAAGCTAAAAAATTCAAACAAATTAATATTGATTAAAATCTCCAGGATAATCCTGGAGATTTTATTTTATTTTATAGATTACTTATTTTAATTAGTATCATATAAAAACAACTCCCTTTCGGAGTTATCTTTTATTATCCTCTAATTCCTAATTTTGAAATTAATTCTTTATAAACTTCTGGTCTTTCTTTTTTCAAGTATTTCAACATTTTTCTTCTTTTACCAACCATTTTCATTAATCCTCTTCTTGAATGGAAATCTTTTGAATGAACTTTTAAGTGTTCTGTTAAGTGTCTAATTCTTGCTGTTAATAATGCAATTTGAACTTCAACCGAACCTGTGTCTTTTTCGTTGATTTTAAATTCTTCAATAACTTTGTTTTTAATTTCTGGATCTAATCCTCTTGACATACTTCTCTACCTCCATATATATATTCCTTTAGCCAAGATAAGGTTTACTCCATTATCTGAGCTAAGGTATTTATATTATATTATATAAAATGTTAAAAGTCAATTGATAATAATTTAAACTTCTACAACTTCTTCGCCGTCAAAATCTTCTTTCAAAGCATATTTTAATGATACAATTGCAACTTCAAGCTGTTTTTCATCAGGTTCAGATGTAGTAATTTTTTGCAATGCCAACCCTGGCCAGGCCAAAATTTTTCCAACCCATGTATCTATTATTTTGGCTGTAAATCTTTGAAATTCATAAGCAAATCCAGCCACTAACGGTAATAATACAATTCTTGTAACAACTTTTGCTAACAATGTTGTGTATCCCAATGCACCTGTTATAGAAAACACTATAATGGAAGCAAAAACTGTTATAATTAAAAAACTAGTTCCACATCTTGGATGCAAAGTTGTATACTTTTTGGCATTATGAACAGCTAATTCTTTACCATCTTCATAAGTATAAACCGTTTTATGTTCTGCTCCATGGTATTCAAAAACTCGTTTTATATCTTTAAATAAAGAAATTACCCATATATACAATATTACAAAAAATGCTCTTATCACACCTTCGACTAAGGAAAACCAGAATTCATTTTGAATGTGAAATAATTTTGTTAAAAACATAGGTCCTAAACCAAAACCACCAATCGCAAATAAAAACGCTAATAATATTGAAACAATCATATCTTTCTTCGTAATTTCCTCTTCACCAGAAACATTCGCAGAATATGAAAGAGCTTCCATTCCAATTATCATTGCTTTTAATAAAACAAAGAAGCCTCTTATAAAGGGGATTTTTTCTAACCAACCAAAAGAACTTTCTCTTAATCTTTTAACCTGAATTTTCCCATCATTTCTTCTTACGGCCACAACAGTATTAATTCCTTTCATCATAACGCCTTCTATTACTGCCTGACCACCTACATATTTAGGCATCTCTCGCTTTTTCATTATTTATCCTCCTCAAAATCTCTTCTGCAACATTACCTTCTGTTATAACAAAATAAAAAGTTAAAGCTTCTTTATCAACGGTTTTTTCTTTTTTTAAAACCATTGAAGCTTTTCTTCTTATTTTTAGTCTATTTTCTTTATTTAATTTAGATATTTCTTCAACTATAGAAAAAAGCCGCGCGTCTTTTGTACACGCGGTAACTATTTCATTGATGATTTTATCATCTATCACTTAGAAAATTCTCCTTGCTTAGGCTTCTGTTTCTTCTTCAGTTATTTCAGCAAATACCCTAAATTTAATTCCTGTTCTCTTTTCTTCTCCTACCGTTACTTCAACAAACCCAGGAACCACAAAAAGCTTTTTACCACGAGTTTCAACGAATCTTCTGGCAATAGCAATAGCTTTTACTGCTTGGTTAACTGCCCCCGCCCTATTGCTTGAATTTCTACTTCATCTGTCTTGCTTAAAACACCTGCTATAGCTCCAGCTACTTTATTTGGTGATGAAGAATGTCCAACTTTCAAAACTTCCATGGATAGTTCAGCCCCTTTATATCGTTTTCTAATTTTAATTTTACCATAAATATTTCATTTTTTCAAATATTTCATTTTTTTAATAAAAAGCCGCATAAGCGGCCTCAAATTGTCGACAAAATAAAATAGAAAAAATAATATGAGCAAATCATTGAAAATTCCTGAAAAAATGTGAATGAAGCCGGTCAATTTTGCATGGATACAAAATTGAGCGAAACCGAGTAAGGATGTGAGTTTGCGCGACTGGCGGGAATGAACATTTTTGAGGATTAAGAATTTTCACCAGATGAGCAAACATTATTTTGATTATTTTATTTTGTACTTGTCTACAAACTGAAGCCGCATAAGCGGCCTTTGATTAAAATTCTATTATTCTTCTCCAAACAGCTGTTATTGAATTCAAAATTTCTCTTGGACTTATTAAATCTCCATCAACTTTATTTACTAATTCAAGATGTTTCCCAAATTTATTAATTCTTGAAATTTCTAATGCCATTTGCCCTAAATTCATTTCCGCTATTATTACTGCTTGAGACTTCTTTAAAATATTTTTCATTTTAGAAACTGGGAATGGCCATATCGAAATTGGTTTAAATAATCCAACTGGAATTCTATCTTCTCTTGCCATTTTTACTGCTTTCATTGCACTTCTTGCAACAGTGCCATATGCGACAACTATTATTTCAGCATCATCTGTCATATATTCATCATATATTGCAATTTCCTCAGCATACAATCTAATTTTAGAATCAAGATGCTTTATAACTTTATCCGCAACCTTGGTTGATCCTACAGGGAATCCTGTTTCATCATGAACCAACCCTGAAACATGAAATCTTGCTTTACCCATTTCAATTAATGGATTAACTGGATAATTCTCATCCTGAAAACCAAATGGGTGAAATAAATCTTCCTCTTCAATAGCTGCTTCTGTCAACCTTTCTATTATTTCTGGATTTTCATCTTCATCACTTAAATAAAAGCTTTCTCTCATATGACCTAATGTTTCATCCATAACTAAAACCACAGGTGTTCTATATGTTTCGGCATAATTAAATGCCTTTATTGTATATTTATAAGCTTCTTCAACTGTAGAAGGGTATAATGCTATAATCTGTTGATCACCATGTCTTCCCATCTTATTTGCATTAAATCACCTTGAGAAGGTTTGGTTGGCAATCCTGTACTTGGTCCTCCTCTCATTACATCGACAAAAACACATGGTGTTTCAGTCATAGTAGCATATCCAGAGCTTCCTGCATCAAACTAAAACCCGGACCACTTGTTGCTGTCATAGATTTTACTCCAGCCAATGAAGCCCCAATTATAGCAGCTGCACTTGCAATTTCATCTTCCATCTGTATAAATTTTCCACCAACCTTTGGTAATTCTCTTGCCATAACCTCAGCAACTTCTGTTGAAGGTGTAATTGGATATCCTGCGAAAAATCTACATCCTGCTTTTATTGCTGCTAAAGCAACTGCTTCATTTCCCTGCATAAATACTATTCTACCCATTATTTTCAACCACCTTTTCTAACTCTTCAACATTTATTGCAATATCCGGACACAATCTTTCACACATCAAACAGCCAATACATTTAGAAGAATCTGCAACAATTGGTTTCCCTAATTCAGCTTCACCTAATGCTTTTGTAGGACAAACGTTGTAACATATACCGCAATTCTTACAAAAGAATAATTAATTTCTATCCTGTAACTTTTTTTAGCCATATATCTTCCACCTCGTTATGAAAGTATTGATAGAAACACACCTGCTGCTACTGCAGAACCTATAACCCTGCAACATTTGGCCCATAGCATGCATTAAAATAAAATTACTTGGATCTTCTGATTGAGCTACTGTTTGAGCAACCCTTGCAGAATCAGGAACAGCTGATACACCTGCTGCACCTATTAATGGATTTATTTTATCTTTAGAAAATACATTCATTAATTTAGCAAATAATATACCAGAAGTCATAGCAATAATAAATGCTACAGCACCCAGAGCAAATATCTTCAAACTTTGTGGTTTCAAAAATATATCTGCTCTTGCAGTACTACCAACAGAAAGCATCAATAATATTGTTACTGAATCTAAGATAAACCTTGAAGCTGCTTCTGCCAATCTTTTAGTAACTCCAGATTCTTTTAATAAATTTCCAAGCATTAACAATCCAACTAATGATACAGCTTTAGGCACCAAAAGAGCTACTACAATTGTTGTAGCAATAGGGAATATTATTTTTTCTTTCTTACTTACATGTCTCATTTTTCTCATTCTTATTTTTCTTTCATCTTTTGTTGTTAATATTTTTGAAACCGGTGGTTGCAATATCGGAATCAAAGCAATATACGAGTATGCCGCTATTGCAATAACAGCTAATAATTCTGGAGAAAATTTAGAAGCTAAATAAATAGATGTTGGACCATCTGCTCCTCCAATAATTGCAATTGAAGCTGCGCTATGTATATCAAATCCCATTAAATTTGCCACAATAAATGTTCCAAAAATTCCAACCTGTGCAGCTGCACCTAAAAAAATTAATCTTGGATCAGCAATCAAATACGAAAAATCAGTTATTGCTCCAATACCTAAAAAAATCAATGGCGGATAAATACCTAAAAACATTCCTCTTTGAATATACCATAATAATCCACCTACTTGATTTGCCGTTGGCGGATTTAACAAACCTGTCACTTCTGGAGGAATATTAGCCAAAATAATTCCGAATCCAATAGGAATTAAAAGTAAAGGTTCAGCATGTTTAACTATTGCTATATAGATTAAAAGCGAACCTATAACCATCATAAGAAGATTTTGCCATGTAAAATATGCGAAACCGCTATTAGCGAAAAAAGCTAAAAAGTTTGAAAAATCCATTTTTTATCCTCCTTGCATGTTTTCTCAAAGTAATTATAAAACTTTATTGAAAATAATTCAAGCAACATATTGGATAATTATATTAAAGTAAAGTAAAAAAAGCAAGGCCTTAATGCCTTACTTTATATCTAATCGCTCTTAGTCGATAATTTTTAAATTTAAAGAAAAAATAACAAACCATCTTCTTTCACTTCAAATTCTAAACCTGCTGGAATAATGCATGTTTTAAAGTCTTTTAACGCTACATATATACCAAAACCTTTTATTTTTTCATTGAAAACTCTTTTTATATTAAAATATTGTGTCTTGAATTCCATTGGCGCATTCGCAATGACAAAAGGACTGTCTTTTAAAACCTTTTTACCTTTTTCTATATGAATTTCTCTTGGTCTCCCCAATCATATAACCTATATGTCAAATCCGATGTTTGTTGTATTTCTAACAGCATCGAATTAGGCCCCAATGTGTGTACAACTCCTGCGGGTATAAATAATAAATCATCTTTTTTTAAATTTATTGGTTTAAATATTTTATCCCAATTTTGCTCCTCAATCGCTTTAATATTTTCTTTAACATTATTAGAAATAAATATTTCATTCTTTTTGTTTAAAAAATACCATGCCTCTGTTTTACCCCAGGGTTCTTTCTCCATTTCTCTGGCAAACTTATCATCAGGATGCACCTGAATAGAAAGCCATTGAGTTGTTGAAATTAATTTTAGTAATAATGGTATTTTGGGAAAATTTCCCCCAATTAATTCTTCAATCATATCTGAAGGATTCCCATAATTCTTTCCACTATTTATCCCTCTAAGTCTTGTTTCATAATTTTTAATACCAGAAAACAACCATACTTCCCCTATTTTGTTCATATTTTCTTTTTTGAATAATTTATTTAATTTTTCATCACCCCAGACTTTTTCAACAAAAATAGGAGATGTTTTTAATACTTCATCAATCACCTTTTTCACCTCATTTCAAATAGTGTTTTTTCATATCCTTATTTTCTGGTAATTCCATTATTTCTTTTAAAACATTTTTTACCTGCTCATATGATGTTGTTCTTCTATCCCTTATTAAAAACTCCTCAAGAATCTTTATATCTCCTGTTAAAAAGCTTCTAATGCCATTTCCATCCTTATCATCCTTGGATACAAATAATATTTAATAATTCTTTTATTTAATTTTGGATATATTTCTTCTGGGTGTATCCCATTTTTATCTACCAGCACAGGAACTTCAACTGCAACGTTTCTCGGAATTTCATTTATTATTTCCGAATTCATTATATTCAACACTAATTTTGTTTTTTTGTCGTTCACTATAGCGTTTATAAATGGAATATGTTGTTCTCCACTTAATTGAGTTGGATTTAATATTTTTCTCATTTCTTCCTCAAAATGCCCTCTAATCTATTACCTGACAACGCTAATTCAAATATTTCAGATAATTTCTTGTTTTTATTTTCTAATACGAGCTTTGCAAAATCTTTGATAATCTTTGTAACTTCTGAAAGCATGTTTTGATACCATTTCCAACCTATTTCAGAATCAGCACCACCCACGGTTCTCCATACCATTTTTTCTTCTCTGCTAAATTATAATGGTATTTCCACGAACTATTTCTCACGGTGTCCCTATTGGGAACATACCATAAAACTTATACATATCTATAGCCGCAGGACTCAATTGATCATTAAATGGATCTTTAGGATTAAATTCTTTATTTTCATTAACCCAGCTTTCTAATAAAGGATATGCATCTTCACCATTATATTCAAATCTATTTAACCATATTGCATGATTAAAACCAGCTACCTGCCAATCTACATTTTCATTATTTAATCCCAGTTTCTCAAAAATATCCAGAGCACCATAATGTCCATGGCAAACCCTATCATTTTAATTGGAATTTCTCTTGAAATTAACGTCGTAATTTCAAAAACAGGGTTAGCCCCTGGATTAACCATGCATCTGGTGACAATTTTTCTATTAATTTTGCTACATTATAAGCGAAATTTAACTGATTATAATTTGATACTGTATAATAATCAGAAACCATATTAAATTCCTGTGTATCTATTCCTCTATAATACCCATATTTTTCTCCAATAGCTCTAACTTTTTCTAAATATTCATGCCGCCAACCATAGCTGTATTTATTATAAAATCCGCATCTTTTATGACCTCTTCCAGATTAGTAGTTTTTTCAAATTTTATATCAGAACCAAATTCTCCTACAATTTTATCCGCCAGCAAATGAACGGCATTTAACCTTTCTTCATCTATATCCATTAAACTAATAACGCTACCAGATAATTCAGGTGTTTTACATATATCTGCTACCAATCTCATAGAAAAAACTGCGCTACCTGCTCCAATAATTCCGATTTTAACTCTCACTTTTACTCCCCTTTAAAATTTATTTAATATACTGAGCAATTTTCTTCTATCTGACCCTTTTCATAATACCAATATGCCAGAGAAACTGGCATTTTTTTTAAAGAATATTTTTCTGTAAAATCCTTTAAAAATTCAGGCAATTCTATTCTGACATTCCATTTTATATCATATCTCGAATAATTTCTGATAAACTCATCTATCATTTGTTTCTGTCTTTTATTTAATTCAAAATATTTAGTTATAAAATTCTCATATTTTGATTTTTTCATTTTTTCAAAAAAATGATTCACCAGAATTTTTCTTGCATCTAAAAATTCATTCCCTTAATCATTTCTATTATAAACCATTTTACGTAAAAATCATCACTAAATTTTAAAATTTTCAAATTATTAAAATTTACATCAGGTTTATCCAAACAACTTAAATATGCACTTATAAAGAGTTTTTCTCTTTCCTCATATTTCATTTTTTCCAAGATTTTTAAGGTTTCATCAAACATATTATTAATATATAATTTTCCATATTCATTTACTATTGATATTGGCGAATAAATATCTGGTATTATATTTAAACCTTTAATAATTTTTCTAATTGTATCTCCTTTAACTTCCTTTACTTTTCCGTTTAAAATTGCAGATAAGCTTTTTCGTGAAACATTTATTTTTTTAGATGTTGTAGATAAATTGGTAATATAGTTTTTTAAATAATTTCTTAATTCCTCTGTATTGTCATAAGTGGATTTTTCAGTAACAATAAACTTTCTTAAAAAACTAAACATCGATTCATAACTTTCCTTAGAATTTCTTTTTCCTTTATCTGGCAATTTTTTCCAGTAATAATAAATAATTGGTGAATATGAATATAAACTTTCTATACTTCCCTTATTAACCTCAAAAAATGTATCAAATATCCAAAACGTTTTTCATTATCTTCAAAATAATACCCTGAATAATACATTAATTCATTTGATAATTTAATGGATTTTTTTAAATTAAATTCCTTCAAATACCATGACCAATTATTTAATGAACTTGTGATTCCAACCCTATGAGGTATTTTTTTTGATAATTCATATGATTTTTCAAAATATCTCCATGCTTTTTCATAATCTTTTTCTTTTATTGCTTTTCTAGCCTTACCTATAGTTATAAAAACTTCTGTTGATGGATCTGTTTCATATGTTTTACTCCATATTCTCGTATTTTTATTCCAACCCATAATATTTCCGCATTTACAAGCACTGAAGATACTATTTTTCTTGCTTTTTGGGAATACTTGAAAAATTTTCTTTTAGATAAATATAAATATTTATTGATTCATTATTTCTCTTTAAATAGTATAAATAATATAATTTTTTGCTAATAACAAAAAATACAATGTCTTTGAATTATCATGTTTTAAACCTTTTCCCACTTCCTCTAATGCCTTTTCTCTTTCATTTTTCCAGCTATATTCCAGACTTTTAAACAGATGTTTCCAACCATCGTGTTTTGCTTTTAATACCATTAGATTTAAAAATGGTTTTGAAAAAGATCCATATGTTGATAAAATTTCAAAAATTGTTTGATTTTTATTTTTCATATTTCAACACCTCTTTTTTCTTTATTATACTATATTTTTATTTAATGAGAAGTTATAATATATATTTTTATAATGTTACTAAATAGCATATTTGAGTACTATTAGAAGTTGGTTATAATACGCGCTTTATATACCGCTAAACTTGAAAGTCATATGGAATCGTGTATAATATAATTGAAAATACGAAAGGAGCGTGAAAATATGAAAAAAATTGCGAAAACGATTGTTATTTTAACCTTCTTATTTATAATATTATTTTCATCAGTCACTTTTGGTGATCCAGATGTTTATTCGGATTCAACCGAAATAACTCAAAATGCTGTTGTATTTACATTAAACGCTTATGATATAAATCAATAAGGGAAGTCATTCCCCTTTTTTTATAAAGGCTGGTGAATCAATGAAAAGAGTTATACTATTAGTCATAACAATTTTATTAGTCATAATAACATATGGTGATGTTAAAAATAATAATAGCACAGGTATCAATAGTGCTACTATGTTTGTTGTTTTAGTTCTTTTTACTTTTATTTCAATACTTCTTACCCTTATAATAGATAGAAAAACTTTAAAAAAAAGATATTTCGAAAAAGAAAAAGAATTAAAGCATCTTAATACAGAACTCAAGGAAACCAATAAAGAACTTGAATCATCCTACAAACAAATAGAGAAATTAAATTCTTCAATTTTAAAAACTTTAGAATTATCTTCTTTTTTTGCTGCACCAAAGTTAATGGAAAAAGATTTCGAAAAGAAAGTTCTGGAATTGGCATTAGAAATAATAGAACCTGCCGAAAATGGTTCTATTTATTTGTTTGACGAAAAAAATAATGCAAAAATGGTTTTTGCAAAAGGTTATAATTATGAAAAAATTAATGAATTAAAACTTCAAAGAAATGATTTAATTATTCCTGAAAAAGCAGAAATAATAAAAAACATTCATAAAATTAATGAAATAAAGATGTCTCCTGAGAAATTCAAAGAATTTGAAATACTTGGAGGAGATTTGAAAGAAACTCTTATAACCCCAATAACATTTAATGATGAATCTTTTGGAATCATAACTCTGGATATTTTAAATAGCGATCATGTGAACAGATTTGAAGATTATCATACACAAATAATGGACTATTTTGGAAAAACCTTCGCTGGTTTTTTAAAAATGTTAAAATTTATAAAACAAGAAGGGAAATTCCATAAAGATATTGCCTTAACTCTGGTAAAAGCTTTAGAATACTATGATAATTATACACGAGGTCATTCTGAAAGAGTGGCAACCTGGGCTTCATTAATTGCAGAAAAAATGAATTTTGATAAACAAAAAATAGAGCAGATATACTGGGCTGGGGTTCTTCATGATATTGGAAAAATATTTGTTCCACAATCAATATTAAATAAAACGGGGAAATTAACTCCAGAAGAATACGAAAAAATCAAACTTCACCCTGTAAAAGGTGAAGAATTATTAAAAGAAGTTGATGGCATGGAAGAGATTTCTAAAATTATTCGCCATCATCATGAGAGATATGATGGAAATGGCTATCCCGATGGACTTTCAGGAGAGGATATACCTTTAGAATCAAGAATATTAGCTATTGTTGATAGTTATGACGCAATGATTAGCAAAAGACCATATAAACATCCTTTAACCAGAGAGGACGCTATTTTTGAATTAAAAAAGATGTCAATGAAACAATTTGACGGAAAGATTGTTTCTGTATTTATAGATATATTGAAAAATGAAGATTTTAATCATTAGTAGTTTTTTTGTATAATTTTATAAATATTTCATCATTCAAAATAGGTTTAAACAACACCTTTAAAAGTAATAATGAAATAAAATAAAAAATTGCACTGATTAAAAACAAATATGAATACCCATTTGATAATGATGTAATATATCCAAACATTAAAGCAGCAAGCGATCTGGCAATGAAATTAAGAAAATTTCTAAAACTGCTTATGGTGGTTATTTTATTTTGTGGTATATAACTCATTATAATTGTAGTAGATACGGGGTTTGTCATGTTCATAAATGAAAATCTGAGAGCATATAATAAAGTAAATATATAGGGATCTCTAACTATAGAAAAAGAAATAATTAAAGGTATAACCAATATATTCATAAAAAAAGTAAATTGATATGCTCCAAATTTTTTTGATAATTTTGAAGAAAAAATTGATCCCAGTGATGCTCCTAACTGAGCGAATGCAAGAGCTACACCGATAATTGTAGGTTTCATATTAAATAAATCCTTAAAAATCACATTTCCAAAATTCACAAATAACCCTGCACCAAAACCAATTAAAAATGTTCTAATCAAATGAATTTTGATTATATGCGTTTGCAAGTTGTTAAAATCTCTTAAGTTAAAAATATCTTTTAATAAGACTTCACTATGATGTTTTTTGTCTTCATGTACTATAAACAAAAAAGTATTAGATAATAAATGTGTTATTCCTGTTATTAAAAGGGCTGTACCAAAACCAAGGAAATCTCCTAATGTCCCGCCTATTAAATTACCAATTAAACCACTTCCCATAAACAAACCAAAATTATATCCAAAATACTTACCTCTATTTTCATGATTTGTAATATCTACAATTAATGAATTCAATAAAATCATTCTTGAAGTTAATACTCCACCATTTATTAATGCTGTATATAACAACATCTGCTCTGTTGGAAATGAAATCCTTAAAAAGGTAATTGTTGCAAATATTACCGAAGAAATTATTAACATTAATTTCTTTCCAAACTTATCCCCATTATTCCTATTAATAATCCCAAAAATGCAGAACCTATCATCTCCAGAGAAGTAATATGACTTATAAATGTATTGTTAAAACCTATGTCTCTTAAAAAGAGATTAAAAACTATTCTGTATATTGATTGTGCAATACTACTAAAAAAAGTATAGTACAACAAATTTCTCATATTATCACTCCATTTTGTTAGTAATACAAACAATATTATACTACAAAAAATAGTTAGTAATATTAACAATTCTAAAATTTTTTGTTTTTAATGATATAATTAAGGAAGTGATAAAAAAGAGGTGAAGAAAATGCAATACTTAAATAAAAAAGAAGACATTTATTATTTTATCTTTCCCATATTTGAAAAGTATAAAAATTTATTTCATTTATTTACTACACGAAAAACTGGATATAACGGAAAAACACTGGATCTCGGCATTAATACAGAAACACCTATAGAAGATATATATAAAAATTATTTAAAACTATGTAATGTATTTAATATTAATCCTCAAAACCTTGTATTATCCGATCAAGTTCATGAAGACAATATATTAATTATAGATGAAACCTATAAATCGAATAATTTCCTTTTTGACAGAAAAGTAAAAAATGCAGATGGATTAATTACAAATAAGAAGAATATATTTCTGGTCACATTATATGCTGACTGTACACCTATTTACTTTTTTGATCCAAAAATAATATTATAGCTCTATCTCATTCTGGGTGGAAAGGAACAATCAAAAAATATCCGAAAAAACTGTTAATAAAATGCAAGAGGTTTTTGGATCAAATCCGAAAATATACTGGTAGCCCTGGACCTTCAATTGGACCAGAAAGTTTTGAAGTACGAGAAGATGTTAAAAATATTTATGAAAAACATTTGAATTTTCTAATGAAATCATTAAAAGGAAAAATAAAGAAAAATATTTAATTGATATATGGAAAACAATTAAATATACATTGATTAAAGCAGGAGTAAAAGAAGAAAATATATTTATTTCAAACATTGACACTTATAAAAATACCGATTTGTTATTTTCATACAGGAAAGAAAAAAATACTGGAAGAATGGCTGCTATAATAGGATTAATTGACAAAGAATAATATCCATGATATAATAGTTAGGAAAACGAATCAAAGAGGTGAACTATGGCAAGTAAAAATACTAAAGTTGATATTTTTAATAATTCTATTATTATGTCACTGTTTCTTTTAGGATGGCCTATGATAGTTTCTAATCTAATGCAGACAATGTACAACATTGTTGATGCCTATTTTTTAGGCAAATTAGGAAAAATTGAATTTTCTGCTACTACAATTACCTGGCCTGTAATTTTTGTTTTTATTTCATTTACTATAGGTTTTTCAAATGCAACTGTTTCTCTTGTTTCTCAATATACTGGAGCTAAAAATAAAAAAATGTCGCAAAAAACTGCAGGACAGGCTTATACCGTTGCAATCCTTCTAGGTCTAACACTTGCTTTATTGGGTATTTTTGTTTCTAATCCGGTAATTACTGCTATTGCGGGTGAAAAAAGTAAAGAGATTGCCCCATATGCGATTAAATATTTTAATATAATAATGGTTGGAATGCCTTTTGCATTTCTATTTAATATTTCTGGCGCTATATTAAGAGGTTGGGGAGACTCTAAATTTTCAATGCATATGATGTTTTATTCCACTATATTAAATACCATTTTAGACCCTTTAATGATATTCGGAATTGGCCCATTCCCAAGAATGGGAGTTATAGGTGCTGCATGGACCACAACAATCGCACGAATATTTATTGGACTGGTTTCTTCTTATCTTGTCTTCAAAGGCGAAAGAGGATTTAAGGTAAAGTTAAAAGATCTAAAACTCGATTGGTTTATTATAAAAAAGATTTTGTCTATAGGCTTTCCAGGCTCTATGAGTTACACAATAACCTCTTTAGGTTTTGTTGTTATTATGAGATTTGTTTCTGCTTTTGGCCCATCAGTAGTTAGTGCCTATGGAATTGGAAACAGAATAATCAATCTCATAACCATGATTTCATTTGGAATTGGTGCAGCCGTTACAACAATGGTTGGTCAATTTTTGGGTGCTAATCAGATTAAAAATGCAGAAAAAACCGTTAAAACTGCTTTCATAACCAATTTTCTAATAGTTACTTTTTTAAGCACATTGACTTTCTTTTTTGGTGCCCATCTAACAAAGTTTTTTATTAATGAACCTGAAGTTATTCAAATAGGTAAAATATTCTTTAGATATGTCTCATTTTCGCTTCCATTTTTCTCCTCAATGAGTGTCTTTGTGAATACACTTGTTGGAGCTGGAAGAACTGGCCAATCCATGATTATTAATATAACAAGATTATGGGGAATTAGAGTTCCTTTAATTGCTGTTATGGCACAAAGTTGGGGATTTATGGGAATTTTTTATGCTATGATTATTAGTAATATTTTAGCAATGATTATTGCATGGTTATTTATTAAATTTGGTAATTGGAGAAAAGCTATAATATAAAAAGAGGAAGGTCTACTCACCTTCCTCTTTTATTATTTTCAAAAATGCTTCAACAACTTCTGGAGAAAATTGAATTCCAGCATTCTTTTTGATTTCTTTCAATGCAATATTAAATTCTAGAGGATCCCTATATGCTCTTCTAGATCTCATTGCATCCCATGAATCTGCTACTGCTATAATTTTAGCTATTAATGGTATTTCATTACATTCCAATCCATCCGGATATCCTTTTCCATCACACCTTTCATGATGATACTTAATTCCATACGCTATTTCTTTTAAATTTTCCACTTTTATTAATGCTTCAAAACCATACACTGGATGCATTTTTATTTTATTATATTCTTCTTCTGTTAGTCTTGATGTTTTATTTAATATTTCGTTAGGAATTATTAATTTCCCAATGTCATGTAATAATGCTGCCCAATATACTTTCTTCTGAGTTTCTTCATCTAAATTCATTTTTTTGGCTATTTTTTTAGACAATTTCGCTACATTTTTCGAATGGTTTTTTGTATATTCATCATGTAATTCCAGAAATGAAATTAATGATTTAATTATATCTTCCCTGAATTTTTCCTCAATTTGCGCTTCATTTTTTATTCTATAGAATGCTTTTGCTAATACTCTAAATGATTCCATTAATTCATATACATATTCTAAATTTATTTCTTTTTCATCTAACTCATGCACAATTTCATATCTTAAATCATCAGAAAGAGTTAATGATGTTTTTAATTTTCTTAATGTTTCTTTTTCTTTTCCAAATTCCACAATAGTTATTTTTTTATTTTTCTCAACCTTTATTACTTTATCATATTTAAACCCTGGAATGATAAATCTTAATGTTTCAACTAATTTTAAGATAAACGAGTCTTCAGAAATATATTCACTTTCACCCATATCAGCCATTAATTTTATCAATAACTTTAATGAATTTTGAAGTTTTTCGTTATGAATATATAAACTTTCCAATTCTTCATTTTGAGCTACGATTTGTTCATTCAAAGACTCCAGTTCATTATTTTTTCTATTAAGTTCTTTATTTATTTCTCTTAATTCTTTTGTTCTTTTTTCTACCAATTTTTTTAAGAAATAATGATCTGCTAAAAAGCCTATAAATATTATTATAGATATATAAATTATCCATTTTACCCAATCAGGTATATTATTTATTTTTTCTACATATAAATATTTATTTATTATTTCATAATATATTGAATTTTTATCTTCTTTAAAACGTTTTAAATCATCATCTATTAAACTAATAATTTCATTTTTCCTTTTATAATCTTTTCTAAACATCATTAATAATTTTATCGGAGAAAAGACTATATCCGTAGGAGAAAGATTATATTTTTCTGCATTTAATAAACCATATGTTCTATTCACAACTCCAGCATCAATTTTGTTTTCTGAAAGAGCATTAAAAATACCATCATATGTATAAAATTCTACAAATGTTGATTTTATGTCAAAATTTTCTAATTTCTTTTTTATACCATATTCATCATCTTCATAGTATATATCTTTTTTCAAAACACCTATTTTCTTATTTTTTAAATCAAAAATATTTGTTATCCCTCTATTATTTTTATTAACATATACCACAGCCCAATCAGACATAAATGATACATCGTTAAAATCATATTTTTTTGCTCTTTCATTAGAAAATCCAACACAGGCTATTGCATCAATCTCTCTATTATCAAGCTTTTTTATCAAATTAGAAAATGTGTCAAAAATATAATTATATTTAATATTTTCCTTTTCAAAAATATAATTAAGTATTTCCGGGAAAATACCTGTTTTACTATCTATTATTTTTGGTGGATTGTAGTATATACCAATTTTTATTGGAAATCCTATTGTTACTAATAGTAAAATTATTATTATGACTATTTTTTTTAGCAATATTCCACCACCATTTCTATAAACTTCCGGAAACTCAACAAATCAATTTAATTTAATTTAAATTGATTTACAATATTCATCAACCTATCCGCAAGTTCTGTCATTTTATTAGCTTCCGCTGTTACATTTTCAATATTTGCCGTTTGTTCTTCTGTTGCTGCATTTATCTCCTGAATAGAACCATTTATTCTTGTTGTATTTTCTGATAATTCTGTCATTGCCGTTGCTATTTCATCAACAGCTGCTGTTTGTTCTTCAACACTTGCAGCTATGCTTTCTAATCTTGTAGTAATATCTTTTATAGCTTTTAATATTTTTTCAAGATTTTCACCTGCTTCATTTGATAGTTCAGAACCTTCTTTAACTTTTTCATTGATAATATTTGACACATTCATAGCCTCATCAGAAACTGTTTGAATACCTTCTACAACCTCTCTTATTTCATCGGCTGCTTTTCTACTTTCTTCAGCTAATACTCTAACTTCATCTGCAACTACAGCAAATCCTTTTCCTGCCTCACCTGCTCTTGCTGCTTCTATTGCAGCATTTAATGCGAGAAGATTTGTTTGTTCTGCTATATTTGCCACGGTATCGACAAAATCACTTATTTTTACTGCACTTTCATTAAATTCCTTAACTACTTTTTCTATTTCTTTAGTTACCTCTGTTATTTCTTTCATTTTATCTATAGATTTTTTTACTGTATTTCCTGCAAATTCTGCTTCCTCAGTGGAAAGATGACCAAACTCTGCTGCTTCCGTGGCGTTATCAGCTATTAATTTTGTAGCAGAAGAAATTTCCTGCACAGATGCTGTTGTTTCTTCTACTGCCGCTGTAATTGTTTCTATTTCTTCAGATATACTATTTACAGCATTTGTAGTTTCTTCCAAAGATTCAGCAGAAATATTCATTTCATTAACTATTTCTTTCATTGATGTGGTTAATGTTATACTTTCATTTTTTATGTGATTCATATCTTTAACTAACTGCATATGCATTTCTTTAAATATTTTTATTAATTGGCCAAATTCATCCTTTGATTTTATTTCAGGAATTTTAACAGTATAATCTTTTTCTGATAAATTTTCAGCATATTTCATCAATATACTTAATGTTCGCATAATAGTATTTATCACTATTATCGAAATAAGTATTCCAACAATTAAAGATGAAATAATAACTATGATTCCATATATTTTAGATTTAGTTATTAATATAAAGTTATCATTAATAATTACATCTGTCTTTTCATTTATTTCTTTTTGTAGTTCATTAAAAGAGTCTATAGCTTTAGCTCCAATATTTCTAAAATTATCTGCATCATTTTTTATGTCTTCTACAGAATTATAGCTTTTCAACAAATTTAAGTACGCAGAGATATCCTCTATAGCTCTTTCTTTTATTGCATTTAAATCATTATCTAAATCCATATTTGATATGCTAGCTATCACTTCTTGCATTTTATTTTCAGCCTTTAATTTTAAATTCTCATCATTAAATGCCAGATATTCAGCTACTATTTTTCGCGCTTCCATAAAATCTGTTGCATATATTCCTATATTTTTCATATTCAAAATGTATTTTTCATCCATTTGTTTTTCTTTATTCAAGATTGCAGAAAAGGAGTAATTAGTTATTAAAAACATAATGATTTGTGATATTAACAAAATTCCTACCAATAACCATATTTTTGTTTTTACTCTCATTTTTTTTACCCCTTTCAATATTTCTATGTTTTATATAGCATTTAAAATTTAATTTTGCTAAAAAATATAGATATAATTTATTTAATATCATATTACAAGAAAATTATATCAAAAAAGCACGGTTTTTTAAAACCCGTGCTCAGACTGTTGACAAAATAAAATAAGAAAAAATAATATGAGCGAATCCTTGAAAATTCCCGAAAAAATGTGAATGGAACCGGTCAATTTTGCACGGATGCAAAATTGAGCGAAACCGAACAAGGATGTGAGTTTGAGCGACCGGTGGGAATGAACATTTTTGAGGAATATGAATTTTCACCGGATGAGCGAATATTATTTGAGTATTTTATTTTGTACTTTGACTAAAAACTAAAAGCACGGGTTTCCAAAACCCGTGCTTTAAAACTCTTCTTTCTTTTTTAATTGTTTTACTATTTCTCTTATATCATTTATTTTATCTTCTTTCGCTATCAATATTCCATTTTCTGTATCTATCACAATTATATTTTCCAATCCCACAATACCTACATTTTTATTTGCTTTAACAAATACATTTTTACTATCAACTAAGTGTACATTCTCATTATTATCTGAATACCCTTCCATTTCTCTAACCGAAACCCAATTCCCTACATCTGACCACTCATATTCTGCTTTAACTGTATATACCTTATCTGACTTCTCCATTAATGCATAATCTATACTAATTCGTCTAATTTTTGGATATATTTCATGTAATTGATCAATATTATTTGGGTTTAACTCGTTCATATCATTATATATATCTTCATTATATTTTTTCATTTCTTCTAAAAAAATATCTTTTTTCCAGAAAAACATACCGCTGTTCCAATAATAATTACCTTCTTGTAAGTATTTTAATGCTGTATTATAATCTGGCTTTTCTTTAAAACTTTTTACTTTCATAATATTATCTTCTAAATCATTACCTGCTTCTATATATCCATATCCTGTCTCTGGTCTTGTTGGGTTAATTCCCATTGTAATTAATCCGTTATATTTTTCTGCTGCATATATACCTTTTTCTACTGTTTTCCAGAATTTTTCTTTATCTGGTATATAATGATCTGCAGGTAAAATAAAAACAACTTCATCATTATCCGCTACTAATGTTCCCAGGAAACATGCAGGAGCGGTATTTCTCGCTATTGGCTCTAACAAAACATTATTTTCTGGCAACTCCGATAATTCTTTTAAGGTATCATTTTTATATTTTTCCGCAGTAACAATATATATATCTTCTGGTTTTAATTTATAAACTAACCTTTCAAAGGTTTCTCTGATCAAAGATTTGTCAGAGAATATTTTTAAAAACTGTTTTGGTTTTTTAGATGTACTTAAAGGCCAGAACCTTTCACCAGATCCACCTGCTAATATTATTGCTTTCATTCTTTTCCTCCTTTAATTATTTTACCTCTTTTTAATATTTTTCCTCTTTCATTTACCCATGTGGGCTCAATATTACCATCAAAAAAGTTATTTATTTCTGTATTTTCTAAATATACATCATTACTTCCATCAATATATATATCTATTTTATTATCCTCAAATTTTGTATTTTTAATTTTTATTTCTTTATCATTTTGAGAATTATATACATAAATTGATTTATCGTTTTTTATGAACTTTGAAGAGTCAATTAAAAGCGATGATTTAAAAATGTCTAATGATATTTTATTATTTATGAATTCACAATTTTCTATAGTTAAATTATTATCTTCTATAGACTTGATTGTCTTATTGTTATTTTTAAATTTACTATCAGTTATATACATATCACTTTTTGATGAATTTATAGATTCAATACTATTTAAAAATGAAGAATTTTTGATTTTCAATTTTGATCCATATATATCTAAATCCAATATAGATTCTGCAATTGATAGATTATATAAATTTACATCAGAAATATAAAATGTAAACGTTGTTTCATTATCAAAAAATAGGGAATTTTTGATTTCAATATTCCCTCCCAGCATCTCTATACCTTTTTTATTATCGTATAGTATTATATTATATGCAGTACCAGAATATTTTTTTCCATATATTCCTGTATTACAATTTTTAATAACTAAATTATATAAATCAAAGTTATTTTTTACTGAAATTCCTATATTTGCATTATATATTTCAACATTTCTTAAAACACCTGTATTTAATACTATTCCATAAAATTGCCCTTTAATCGCTTTAAAAATCAACTTAGAATTATTATTGATATTTCCATTGATTATTATCTTTTTATCAGGAAATACATAAAATTCAACTAAGTCTTTTGAGTTTAGCGAATCTATTACAATATCATCTGAAATAATATAATATTTTTTATTTAAATTTTCTGGTAAGTTTTTATATAACTTTTGTGAGAATAAAAAGTTGTCTTTTATTTTTAGTTTTATAATCTCTGTTTTATACCCTTTAAATTCTCGCCATATACTTAAAGTACCTTCTTTAGTTAATTTTTCTAAAGGAAGATCAAATGTTTTATTGTCTCCTTCAAAAACACCTTCATTTACATAATTATCTAATTCTATTTTATAATAATTGTATTTATATTTATCATATAATTCTAATTTGAACTCTCCCACATTTATATTATCAAATTTTTTTACTTTAGGAAGTTCCGGTGGGGTTATTTTATTATATATCTCTTTCTGAAAATTACCATCTATATATAACAAAAACTTATACTCTTTACCAGGTAAAAAATTAGAAAATGTAAAGTTGCTTATACTTCTTACATTTATCTGTGAAATAATTTTTCCTTCTTCATTTATTATTTTTAACTCACAAAAATCAGCTGGAAACTTTTCATTAAAATGAAATGAGATCCCATTTTTGGATTCTTCGATTTTATATTCTGGATATGGATTTAAATCAATTGTATATATGGAGTTATTACCAAGCTCATCAAATAAGGTTAACGTTGCACTTTTACCAAAAGATAAAAACTCAATATATGAATTATCAAATAAATATGTGCTTTCTTCTGTTATTAATTCAAATGATGATTTCTCATTTGATTTTAATTCCAACCTGTATTTATTATTATATCTTAATTTATATTCCTCTAACTTTGGGGAGTTGAATCAAAATATATTTTTTTATACCACACTGTATAGTCATTTAAAAATATTTTTAACTCATTTTCTCCTTCTTTAAAATCTTCTGGTAAATACTCTTTTCCGTTTAAAAATACTTTTTTATATTTCAAATTCAATGCTTTGTTAATTTTATTCGGAATTTCTGTCATTTTTGGTTTAACTATTTTTATTTTATCCCCTTTATATCCTGTAGGATAAACAGGTATTATTTCATATGTAATCTCATCGTATGAGATTGTGTCTTTGTATATATTATTATCTATTGTTTCTACAAATTTACCGTTTTTATATATCTCATATTTCACAGGAGTTATCATATTATTTTCTAAATTTAATATTATTTCAATATAGTCTCTGATTTCAATTTTATAATCTTTAATTTTAGAAAGGGGTGCTGTTATTTCAAAAGATTTTTCATATATTTTTTTATTTCCAATATATCCTTCTGCTTTTAATATATACCTTTCAAAAGGAGAAATAAATATCTTATACTCCTTTAACGATGTTTTGTATTCATAATTTTTATATTTTATTTTCCAGTAATCCATTTTGTAATTTTTTGAATTCAAATGTAATATTATTTGATCATAATCAACTCTATCATAATCCACATTTATTTCCGGTTTTTCAATATAAATATCATATTCTTTTAATGAAAAGAAAAAGCGGGGAACATATAGTTCCCTCACCAATTTATTCTTTCCAAAAATAATTTCTAATTTATGTTTTCCTGGAATCAACCAACTTTTATCTTTTTTATCTATTTTAATAACAAAATTTATACCTTTTAATTCTTCTGGAAAAATTATATTTACTTTTACTTTAGTTGGTTTAAACCATAATCCAAGGAAAATTATAAGAGTTAATAGAATTACAAAAACAGTTTTTTTCATATTTTACCTCCGTTGGAGTTTTATAATTCTTCAGCTATAACATATACTATTTCTAAATAATTATTTCCATACTTATCAAATTTTAATGCAACCTGGAACCATAGTAATAAATCTCTTAAATATTCCCCTGTATTATTATACAACAATTTTTTACCATCTGTTCTCATCATACCATTTTTTACTGTACCATCTTTATATTTTACAAATAATAATGCTTCTGGACTAAATTTGAACGGCTCAACAAATTTTTGTGTAAATAATCTATATGTTGCAGGTTCAAAAGATACTAATTTACCTCCATAGAATGTCCAGAAGAACATTGTCATATCTTGAGGTTTTTGTATAAATTTTTCTTCAATAATATCCAGATTGATTTTCATCTCAGGTACAAAATAAGCATTTTCACTTGCTTTTAAATCTTCTAATTTTCCATCAATGTCTTTCCAATAAGATATAAAATCACTTTTTTCATTAATATCAACATTTTCCGAATTATTATATAATGCAAGGAAGTTATCTAAAGATTTTTAGTTGCATATTCTCTATTCACATTTAATCTATCAATAACCTTATAATATTCTACTTTACTATTTACATAATCACTTTTTATAGTTTTCGTTCTATAACTATATTCAACTTCTGTTTTAAATACTACACCAATATCATTTGGAATATCTTCCGCTTTTACCTCTTTATGTAATTTTTTATACTTTTCAGGTATCTCAGGAAATCCTTTTTTGCCAATCTTTTCATTTCTGATATAGTTTCTACATCAACTGAATACCATCTTGCTTTTATTTCATTTCCAGATATCTTAAATTTATTTGTTAATTCTAAGTTAGAAGGAATCTTTGCTTTTTTATCAATTGATTCATGATTAATATTTACAATCCATACCCCATTTTCATCCTTTTTAATTGTACCTGAACTTAAAAATTCAAATTTTTTATTATTTGTATCTTTTTCATCTAAGTATTTATATGTCATTGGAAATGTTTTCCCTGTATAGTATTCTTCTTTTTGCCTTATTATTTTTTTCTTTTGAGAGGTATTTTCTACTATATTTTCAACGTAATAATTTGATTTTACAGTTATTTTTGAATTATCCAGAGTAATTAAATCTTCTTTATCTGTATTAAATAATACTATATCATTTGAGAATGTATATGGAATGATTTTTGAGATTTTTGATACTATTGGTTTTCTTACTTCAAATAATACAGGTTCATCTTTAAATGTAGATTTTGGCAAATATGTAATCATATTATTTAATGTTCTAACTGGAATCAAATCATCTCCATTTAATTTTAACGGTTTATTCCCAAATATATATGCCATTAAAGAATAAAAGTATGCTCTGTTAACATATTTATTACCATCTAACACATTATCTCCTTCAAAGATTGGTAATTTAATTACGGGTATTATTTTTCCATCAAATTTAGTTAAAAAGTATCTCTCAAAAACACTTACATACCCTGACTCTTTAAAAGAATACATTCCTTTATCTAAAATAGAATTCAAATATTCAGCATATGAAACAAAATTACCTTCAGCAGGTGAATATCCCCAATTATTATTCATATTTAATACTGTAAATATTTTAACAACTGCTTTAATAACATCCACTTTTTTCAATTTTGTTAAAGGGGAATATTCAATAAGAGGAGTATTTATTTTTTTTAGAAAATAATTATTTAAATATTCTATATATCCATAATTTCTGGAAAAATCATAACCGTCATTTGAATAAGAATTTTCCATTTTTGTTTTTATATCATTAAAAGTAGGAGATGAAAGGGGATATTTTTTTAATATTTCTTTTTCTAAACCCAATATTCTTGCCGCTGAAACTGCAAGTTCTACAGCATATACTTCTTCATCTGGATATAATTCATATGAAAAACGATTATCTAATGAGGAAAAATTATTCTCAGAATCAATGTTCTCATATAATCCTATTTTTAATAAATTCAAAACATTGGAAGGATAATCAGATAATGAATCTTCTACTCTAAAAAACAGCACTGGTTGCTTAGGAGTATTCACTCCAAAAATAATAACTGAAATTAAAAATATTAAAATTATAACACCTTTACTTTTCACAATCCCACCTCCGATTTATAAATATACTGTTATTATAATATATCTAATTTATCTATATATTTATCGAATATAATTTTCTTTTCTTTAATTTTAATATTAATATTTATATGTGTATTTATATATATTTTAACATAAACAATATAAATTCTCAATGTTGAATTTAATAAAATTCCAACAATTTACTAAAATCAATAAAATCAGTTAAAAACTTATATTTCAAGTAATGACAATCAATTTTCAGTTATTAAACAAAATAATTTTTTGAATTCTTATAAATTCAAATTTGATTTGTTCATATATTAGAGCTATAATTTTTCTGCATAAATTTTTCAGGGGGTGGGAAAATTTTTTGTAAAGGGGTGAAAAAATGTTTGATACCGGCAACACAGCTTTCATGTTACTTGCCACAAGCTTGGTAATGCTTATGACTCCAGGTCTTGCATTTTTTTATGGAGGATTGGTTAGTCGAAAGAACGTTTTGACTATTATGATGCAAAGTTTTGTCTCTATGGGATGGACTACCATTTTATGGGTAATATTCGGTTTTACTATGAGTTTTGGTAATGATATTGGTGGAATAATTGGTAATTCAAAATATTTATTCCTTCATGGAATTTCCGTTACAACTCCATTCGGTGCTAATACAGGTATCCCTATGATTGTATTCGTAGCCTATCAGATGATGTTTGCTATTATAACTCCTGCTCTTATCACCGGTGCTTTTGCCGATAGGGTAAAATTTAAAGCATACATGTTATTTTTAACTGTTTGGTTGATTTTTGTTTATTTTCCTTTAGTTCATATGGTTTGGGTGGAGGTTTATTCCAAAAATGGGGAGTTTTAGATTTTGCAGGAGGAATCGTTGTTCACGCAAGTGCTGGAGCAGCCGCTTTAGCTTCGGTATTTTTTGTGGGTAAAAGGAAAAATGCAAACACAAAGCCTCATAGTATCCCTCTTGTTGCTTTAGGAACAGGTTTATTGTGGTTTGGATGGTATGGCTTTAATGCTGGTAGCGAATTAAGAGTAGATGCTGTAACTGCTAACGCATTTTTAAATACTGATGTTGCTGCTTCTTTTGCTGCTATAACATGGTTAATTTTAGCTGTAATTTTTGAAAAGAAACCAAAAATTTTAGGTATGTTAACAGGTGCTGTTGCAGGATTAGCAACTATTACACCAGCTGCTGGATACGTTACTATACAATCTTCAATGCTAATTGGAATAATAGCTTCAATTGTCAGTTATGCTGCTGTTTTTTATAAAAATAAAAAAGGATGGGACGATGCACTTGATGTATGGGTGTTCACGGTGTAGGTGGTTACCTTGGTATCCTTTTATTAGGATTATTTGCAACAAAAGCTGTAAATGCCAATGGAGCTAATGGATTATTTTATGGTAATGCTACCTTCTTCTGGAAAGAATTTATTGCTGTGACATCGGTTTCAATTTATGCTTTCATCTTTACATATGTAGCATTATGGTTAATAAATAAAATAACTCCTATTAGAGTTAGCGGAGAAGCCGAAATAGAGGGTCTTGATAAAGCAGAATTTGGAGAAGAAGCTTACTTTTAATCATAATAATCGGATGGTTACACCATCCGATTTATTTTTAATAAAATTAATTCATTTTTTGAACTATTTATTTTTTTAATAGTCTAAATAATAAACTAAAAGCAGGAGGGATAATATGCCAATAAATCCGGAACAAACATTTGAATTACTTTTTGATTTTATTTCTAATTTTACCAGAATAGTATCAGATTTTTCAGAAGCAGAAAAATTAAAAACACTGGAATTTTATGTTGTATTGTATATTGGATTAAAAGGACCACAAAAAATGACCAATTTAGCAAAAAAATTTTCAACAACAAAGAGTAATATTACAAATATTGTAGATAGTCTGGAAAAAAAGGGATATGTTGAAAGAATACGAAGCAATAAAGATAGAAGAGTAATTCTTATTTCGCTCATATCAAAAGGCGAAAAGGTATTCGAAGAAACACTTAAAAACTTTAAAATAATGTTTAATGATTTTATGTCTAAAGTTTCTAAAAAGACTTTGAAATTATTTCAAAGGGTTTTATAAAATAATGGAAATCTATAATAATTCATCTTCAGGAGATGATTAATATGATTTTAATCACCGGTGCTACTGGACATATAGGGAATGTTCTTGTTAAAAAGCTTTATGACCAAGGAGAAAAAATTCGTATATTTGTTTTACCAGATGAAGATATATCTATTTTCGATGGAATGAATTTAGATATTATTTATGGCGATATAAGAGATTATAATGCCGTAAAAAATGCTTGTAAAAATGTTGAAAAGGTTTTCCATCTAGCTGCAATAATCTCATTATTACCCTGGAAGGATAAACTCGTATATTCAGTGAATATTGGTGGTGTTGAAAATATAATAAAAGCAGTAAAAGATAATCGTGTAGAAAAATTATTATATGTAAGTTCTGTTCATGCATTTGCAGAAATAGAAAAAGGAGCTACAATTGAGGAAGATACTCCTATTAATCCAAAAAGAACCACTGGGGCTTATGGAAAATCAAAAGCTATTGCAACATTAAAGATTTTAGAGGCAATCAGAAGAAAAGAAATAAACGCTACTATTGTTTTTCCCACTGGAATAATAGGGCCATATGATTATAAAAATTCTGAAATATTTAAAGTTTTTAAAGATTATATTGACGGAAAGATTAAATATTGTGTTGATGGAGCTTTTGATTTTGTAGACGTTAGGAATGTCGTCGAGGGTATAATAGAAGCTTCAAAAAAGATAATGAAAAGTATATTTTAAGCGGTGAAAATCTGTCTATGAGAAAGATCTTTTACTATTTAGAAAAAGCAACAGGAAAAAATACAAAGATTAAATTTATTTCACCATCAAATTCCTATATCATATCTTACCTTACTTTTTTTTATTATCTTACAAATACAAAGAAAAATCTCTCCCTCAGTCCATATAGTGTATATACTTTAAACAGATTTTATAAGTTCTCCCACAAAAAAGCTCAAAAAGAACTAAATTACAATCCCCGTCCACTATATGAAGCAATAAAAGATACTATTTCATGGATAAAAAATCAACCTTCTGCAAAGCAGAAGGTTTGAGATTGAAGACAAAGTACAAAATAAAATAATCAAAAAAGGAATAAAATAAAAAATAATGTTTTTTACCCGGTGAATTTTCTTAATCCTCAAAAATAGACTAAAAATAAAACTCATTCAGACGCTTGATTGCTTAAACTCTTCGCGGAGCGAAGGGGTTAAGGATTTTAGAAAATTTTTATTAAATTCTTATTTTTAAACATATTTATCCTTTCGCGAAGCGAAATGATAAGGCAATCTGCGAGTCTTCATTCGTTTTATTTTTTATTCTATTAAATATCTTTGGAATTTTTAAAGATTCGCTCATATTATTTTTTCTTATTTTTTTGTCAACAGTCTGAGGTTTGGCTTTACTTATAATAACTCTGATTTTCCAACAATTGTTCTTCAGGTACATCCTTATAAACCTTCGCAGGACTTCCCATTACAATTTTTCTTGCAGGAACACTTTTGTAACTACTGATCCAGCTGCAACAAGAGCATCTTCCCCTATTTCAATCCCGGGTAAAATAGTGGAATTCGCTCCAATCCTCGCGCCTCTTTTCAACGTTGCACCTTTAAAATATTTTTTTCTATCTTCTGTTCTTCCTAAAAAATTATCGTTTGTAAATGTAACTTCAGGTGCAACAAAACAATAATCCTCAATTGTTGATAATGCTGTAATATATGCATTGGTTTCAATCTTTACTTTTTTCCCAATTTTCGTCTGATTTTCTACTGCAACCCTCTACCAATAATGGTATACTCCCCTATTTCAACATCTTCTCTAATACTTGCTAAATCTCCAACAAAAACGAAATTATTTAATTTTGCTCCTCTGTATATCACACAATTTGCACCTATTGTTACATATTCACCAATTATTAAAGGATCTAATTCCTTTTCTTTAGTTACAGCAGAATTTGATGCCTTAAATGGTTTTTTACCTAAAACAGTATTATCTGCAATTACACTACCTTTTTTTATAATAGTATCTTTTTTAATAACCACATTATTTCCTAATCTTACATTCTCTTCAATTATTACATTTTCTTCAATCTCTATATTATGACCTAATTTCACAGTATCATGAATTTGAGCATATTCAGAAATCATTTTTTCACCTTCTTAAAATATCCTTTCATTTCTTCTGTAGAAAATTCAAATGGGAATTTAACAGGTTTACCTTCTTTTGCCGATTTATATATAGCTAAAACAATTTCAACTGCTCTTTTTCCATCTTCTCCAGAAATATATGGCTTTCTGTCTTTTACAATTGCTTCGTAAAAATCTTTATATAAAGGAACATGGCCTGCACCATATACAGTATCTGGATCAGGTAAATTCTGAAATGGATGTGAATCTTCATTTTCAAATCTCCATGTTTCTATTTTATTAACTGCAAGACCTCCAATTACAACAGTTCCCTTCTCTCCAAATACAGATAATGTTTCCTCTAAATTTTTAGGATAAACATTTGCTGTTCCTTCAATAATTCCAACTGCACCATTTTTAAATTTTATTATAGCGCTTCCAAAATCTTCTGCTTCTATATATGGATGATTAAAATTCTCAATTCTTCCAGATATTTCTTCAATATCTCCAAAAGTCCATTGTAATAAATCGATACCGTGTGTACATTGATTCATTAAAGTTCCACCATCTAATTCCCATGTTCCTCTCCATGGTGCCTGTTCATAATATGATTTGTTCCTATTCCACCTTATTGAAATTTGTCCATGTAATAACTTACCAAATTCACCATTTTCAAGTTTTTTTCTCAATTCTTGAATTGGTGGATTAAATCTATTTTGAAAACAAACACCCAATTTTAAAGCTTTTTCTTTTGATACTTGAATCATATGATCTATTTCTTTAGTAGACAATGCCATTGGTTTTTCTACCAAGACATGTTTTCCGCTATTCATCGCATCTATTGATATTTGATAATGATATCCACTTTCTGTAGCAATAGACACCATATCAATATCTTCTCTTTTTAACACTTCTTTATAATCTTTATATACTTCTGGTCTGTTTAATCCAGCGTTTTCTATAATATTTGCAACATTTTCTGCTTTTTCTTTTACAGGATCTACAACTGCTACAAGCTCAAATAGCTCTTTATTTGCTATTATAGCTTCTGTATGTTTTTTAGTTGCTATTCTTCCACAACCAATTAAAGCTAATCTAATCATAACCGCATCTCCTTTTTATTATTATAACAATATAACTTTTTCTTTATTCTTCTCAATATTCTTAGTTTTATTTTTTGTATCAAATAAAAATGGAGCATGTTCTAACACAAATTCATAATCAACATTTGAGTGTGCTGTTGTTAAAACAACTGCATCAACACTTTCCAATAACTCCTTTGTCAATTCCACACTTTTATATTCTTTTCCATCATGTTTAAATTCTGGAATATATGGATCATGAATAATAATATCCGCATGTTTCTTTTCAAGGTGTTCTATAACCTTTAGCGCTGGAGATTCTCTTAAATCATCAATATCATTTTTATATGCTACACCAAGCAATAAAACCTTAGCTCCATTTAAACATTTCTTTCTATCATTAAGAATATCCTGAAGTCTGGAAACAACATATTCTGGCATTGCGTCATTAATTTCTCCAGCCATTTCAATTAATCGTGTATGATAGTCTACAGCCCTTGCTTTATAAGTTAAATAAAATGGATCAATTGGGATACAATGACCTCCAACACCAGGACCTGGATAGAAAGGCATGAATCCAAAAGGTTTGGTAGCAGCTGCATCAATAACTTCCCATATATTTATGCCTAATTTCTTTGCAACTACTGCCATTTCATTAATTAAAGCAATATTTACTATTCTAAATGTATTTTCCAATATTTTTGCCATTTCTGCTTCTTTAGGAGACGATACTGCAAAAACTTCTGCTTCAAGTACATTTTCATATAATGCCTTCGCATGTTTTGTACATTCTTCAGTTACTCCTCCAACAACTTTTGGTGTATTTTTAGTTTTAAATCTTAAATTTCCTGGATCCACCCTTTCTGGTGAAAAGGCTAAATAAAAATCTTTTCCTACCTTTAATCCTGTTTCTTCTAAAATAGGCAGCATTACTTCTTCTGTTGTTCCTGGATATGTTGTACTTTCCAGGGTAATTAACATATCTTTGTGTAATCTTTTAGCCAATTCTCTGGTTGAAGCAACAACATATTGTAAATCTGGCTGTTTAAATTTATCAAGCGGTGTGGGGACACATATCATTACAGCATCACAATTCGCTAATTCATCAAAATTTGTTGTTGCAGTAATTTTCCCTTCTTTCACTAAAACTTCCAACTCTTCATTAACAACATCTCCAATATAATTAATTCCCTTGTTAACCATTTCAACTTTCTTTTCCTGCACATCAAAACCAATAACAGTATAACCTGCTTTTGCTTTTTCCACTGCCAGAGGTAATCCTACATAACCAAGTCCAATAACCCCAATTTTTGCCGTTTTGTTTTGAATTTTTCCATTAAAGTCATTTAAACCCCTCCAAATATTGAAGTTTTTATTTTTCATTCACTGAGTGAATTATAACATATATTATCCTTTATGTCAACAAAAATAAGTGCCTTTCGGCACTTATTTTAAACTATCAATAAAATAAGAAATAATAATATGAGTGAATCCTAAACATTTCGCGGAGCGAAAGGTTTAAGGTTGTTTTTTTATTTTATAATAAAAATATTTTTCCTAAAACCCTTCGCGAAGCGAAGAGTTTAAGAATTTTCACCGCCTGAGCGAATATTATTTTTAAATACTTTATAAGTAGATAAGTTTGTCTACAAAGTGAAATAAGTGCCTTTCGGCACTTATTTTTCAAATTTCTCAACTCTTTGAATATATATATCAATAATTTTTTAAACTCTTCAAACTCTTTTTTGAATTCTTTAAAAACTTCATTCCATCTTCTGTAATCTTGTATATTTTCTTTGATGGCCCAGAATCAGTTGTGTCCCAATCAGTAACAACAAGCCCATATCTTCTAACTTAGCCAGCGTTCTATATAAATTACCCATTTGACCTATACCACTTAATATAACCCCAAAATCAGATAATTTATTGGCTATTTCATAACCATGTGCAGGTTCTTCTGCTATTATCAAAAGAACAAAAGATTCAATCCACCCTCTTCTAAATCTTCCCTGTCCTCTTCCATAACCCGGCATATATAACCCTCCAAAATCCTTTTAAATTTTTTACAAATAATTAAAACAATTTTTGTCTTATATTTCAATTATATCATACATATATAAAAATATCTTGTACATTAGACAAACTTAATATTCAAATGCACTGTCTCCAATAAACTCTCTTAAAACAGATATTCTTGGCACTTCATTAATTGCAGGTAATGGCAAGAAATAGTCTAAAAATCTCAGCAATCGTTTTGCTTCTGTATATTCAGATAAAGTATTGTCAATTTCCAATAGCAATGGCTCTGCAAACAATTTTAATATAGGAAGCTCATATATTAAATATGAATTAAACATTATATCTGCTTCTTCCTGATATGGGAAAATATTTTCTTCTTCACCCTTTCTTACTTCTGGCCACAATTGTAGAGTCCTTAATGCTGTTGCACCCCTAAAATTATAATCTCTAACTATCCTTCTAATTAATCTTGTATCTGTAGTTGGAATTCTATTCATTTCATCAAGATTCATTTGAATTAATGCGCTTACATATACTTTAAACTTTTGATCTCTGGGAATACTTTCTGTCAATTTTTCATTTAACCCATGAATACCTTCTATTATAATAGGCTGATTTTTGCCCACTTTCACCTTTTTTCCAGTCCATTCTCTTTTTCCAGTAATAAAGTTATAATATGGTAATTCAACTTCCTTTCCCTCTATTAAATCTTTTAAATTTCTATTTAGTAAATCAAGATCTAAAGCTCTCAATGATTCAAGATCCTTTTTGCCTTCAGGAGTTAATGGTATTTTTTCATAATCCATATAATAATTATCCAACGATATTTGCAATGGTTCCTTTCCATGAACTTTTAATTCCAGAGCTATTCTTTTGGCACTTGTAGTTTTTCCTGAAGAAGAAGGACCCGCTAAACATATTAACCTGACATGTTTTCTTTTAATTATTTCATCTGCAATGTTTGCATATTTTTTTCGTGTAAAGCTTCTGAAATTCTAATTAATTCCCCACTTTTTTTTACACCTTTAGCTATTAATGAATTTAATTCTCCAACGCTTTTTATATTTAATATATCAAGCCATTTTTTGTATTCTATAAACGTTGCTGACAACTTGGGTAATGGCTTAAATTCAGGTATTTCATCTGGATTTATATTGGTTGGGTGTAATAGTATAAATCCTTTATCGTATGAAATAATATCAAATTTATCAATATACCCTGTCGATGGTGGCATATATTCATAAAAATAATTTATATACTCTCCACATTTATAAACTTTTACTGTTGTTTTTTTTCTATACTTAAATAGTAATGCCTTATCATGTTCTTCAACCTCTTCAAAATACCTTATAGCATCAAATTTGCTCAATGTGATTTTCTCAAAAAGTATATTTTCATTTATAATTTTTCTCATTTCTTCTTTTAAGTTGTTTATATTTTTTACAGTATTTCTCATACCTTTAATTTCAAAATACAGACCTGGTCCAATAGCATGATGAACTACCAAACGCCCTTTTTTATGCAATCTTTTTAAAGCAATATATATAATAAATAACAAAGCCCTTCTGTATATTCTCATACCTTCATTAGATGTAATATCAATAGCTTTTGCATAACCATTATCATGAATTTTTTTCCATAACTCTTTGATCTCATTATTAAATTTTATAGCTAGAATTGTGTGTTTGTTATTTTTTTGTAATTCATCTGCTATTTTAAAAAACTGTTCCCCTTACTTATTTTAATAGTTCCAAAATCAGTCTTTACAACATATCCCATTCTTTCACCCCTTTTTTACAATATAAAATTTATATTTTTATCAATATATATAAGTACAATGATGAAAGCAATAATCCTAAAATGGCTATCTTCATTCCAATTTTCATAAAATCAAAAAATTTAATCTTTCTATTAAAATTACTTTCTATCATTCCTATAATAACCATATTTGAAGCCGCTCCGCTTATAGTACCATTACCTCCAAAACTTGCTCCCAAAGCTAAAGACCACCACAACAATTCACTATGGGAAAAGCTCCCATTAAAGCCCTAACAATAGGAATAAAAATTGTTACCACTGGAACTGCACCATAAAGGCTGCTAAAAGTCCTGATCCCCATAATACTATTATCAATAAAATATACGGGTGGGAAGTAAAATTATATATCAAATTTGTTACATCTTCTATAACATGAACATCTTCAAGCGCCTTTACTATTGCAAAAAGTCCTACAAAGAAAAACAGTGTATCCCATTCTACTTCGCCTGAAATTTCATCAAAATCCTTTTTTGATAATAATAACATAACCGCTCCACCTGTTAATGCTATTAATGCGGCTTCATAATCCAAATATTCATGTATAAAGAAACCCAATATTACCAGTCCAAACACAAACAATCCTTTTTTTAATAATGCATAATCTACAATAGCCTTTCCTGGATCGGCTTTCATTAAATTATCTAATTTCTTTCTTTCTATTACTTTTAATTCTTTATGAATGGATAAAAAATATATTATAGATAAAAAAAGCGCTATGAATGAAGGTATGGACATTATGAGTAGAAATTCCAAAAAGCTTTTTCCTGAAGCACTGCCAACTAAAATATTTGGAGGGTCGCCTATCATTGTTGCAGTACCACCAATATTGGCTGAAAATATCATAGGAAATAGAAATGTTTCCGGTTTAATTTCTATTTCCTGACAGATATATATAATAACTGGCGAAAAAAGTATTAATGTAGTTACATTATCCAGAAAACTGGAGAGTATAGCAACTACAAGCATTGTAAAAATAAATATTGATATAACATTTCCTTTTGACTTTCGAACAATGTATATTGCTATTGCTTGAAATAAACCTGTTGTCTTCAATATTCCTACAACAATCATCATTCCAAGTAAAATTCCAAGAGTATTAAAATCTATAAAATCCCCTACATTCGAAACACGCAAAGTATCAGAAACCTTTACAAGAGAAACTAAAAGACCCATACTAAAAGCAATTACTGCTTTATTTCCTTTTCCAAAAATAATCAAATAATAAGTAAAGAAAAAAATAAGTAATGATATTATTTTAGCTATCATAGCATCCCCCTGCCTCTATACCTCTATTATACTCCAAATATTAATAATGTTGCAATAAAAAATGAGGCCTTTTGGCCTCATCTTTTTATTGCAACATTATTTCCTCCCATTCTTCAATCCACTTCTCCATATTTTTATCAATATCCTGAGCATTTACTGTAACTATTTTTTCTGGAATTATTGCATAATTAAAAGCTTCAGGTAATTCAACTTTTGTTACAGGAAACATCCATTGGTTTAATGGTATCTCTTCTTGAAAATCATCAAATAATAAAAACTCTATAAACCTTTTAGACAATTCCAAATTTTTTGTACCTTTTACAATTCCTGCACCCTCTATTTGAACATATGCACCTTCTTCTGGAATAAATGCCTTATATTTTGTTGATTTATAATAATAGTATGAATATGCTCCATCAGTGGCATAACTCACCATCATTGGAGCTTCACCAGATTCAAATTTTGCAAAGGCTTCACTCCAACCTGGAGTTACTGTTAAAATAGCAGGTTTTAATCTTCTCCAGAAATCTTTCCACTGATTTTTGTAAATAGCAATTGTCCATAATAAAAATGCCTGCCCTGTACTCGATGTTCTTGGATCTTCAATAATAAGCTTTTTCTTCATATTAGTTAAATCTTCAAAACTTTTAGGAACAGTATTTAATTTTTCTGGATCATAAACAATTGCAATGGCTCCATAATCATATGGAATTAAATGATATGTTTTATCATAAATCAAACTAGTATCTTTGATTTTATTAATATTCAATGGCTTATATGGAATTATCAAATCTTCATTTATAGCTAAAACAGATAATGATTGATCCAATCCAATTACTACATCAGCTTTGGGATTCTTTTTTTCCAGTTTTAATCTTGCTAACACATTTCCACCATCACCTAAAACAACAATATTCACCTTTACTCCATACATACTTTCAAATCTTTGAATAGTTCCTTTCTTTATCCAATCTAAACTATCATAGACATATACAGTAAGAGTATTTGCCATAACTATACCTACAACTAAAACACTGATTAAAATCATTAAAGCTTTTTTCATTCATCTTACCTCCTTAAAAATTTTTATAAAAAAATACGCCTTCCGGCAATGGAAGGCGTTAATTAAATCTTCATTTATGCTCCGCTCTCCCTACGCCGGTATTACCCGGATCAGGTGCTGGGGTCTAAGGCTTCCGCCTTAATCTCAGCTCCGGACTAGGAGCTCCCCGGCGGTTATCCATCCATAATTATATCACTAAAAAACACAAAAATCAATAATATATTGATTCAAACTGTCGATAAAGTATTAAAAAATAATGTGAGTGAAGGCTTGAATTTTCCCGAAAAAAATATGAGTGAAATTAGTCAATTTTGCATGGATGCAAAATTGAGCGAAACCGAACATGGATGTGAGTTTGAGCGACTAATGAAAACGAATATTTTTTGAGGATAAAGAAAATTCACCACCTGAACGAATATTATTTTTAATTTCTTTATAGGTAAATAAGTTTGTCCACAATCTGAATCAATATATTATTTATTATTATTTTTGCGTAACAATCTTTTTGCGATTATGTTATATATTTGACTAACCAGTCAGTCAGTTTTTTTGCTTACTAAAAATTGTTCAATTTGCGGGTTCAATAAAACATATTAATGACAGTTCAATTTTATGACTTTATTTGTCATATTTGAAACGAAATGTGAATTGTATTATAATGTTATTGACTAACCAGTCAGTCAAAGAGGTGATCATAAATGGTATCGGATACAAAAAGTAAAAAAAGTACATATAAAGCACAAAAAAAGAAAAAAATAGCAGAAAATGCATTGGATTTAATTTTGACTAAAGGATTATCTCATTTCACCATGGATGATGTTGCCAGAGAAACTGGTGTCTCAAAAGGAACATTATATCTATATTTTGATAGCAAAGATACTTTAATAATAACCGCATTTGGTATATTGGTAGAACGCTTAAAAAATTATATCAGTAATCTTTTACCTGAAGAAACACCAAAAGAAGAAAAAGCAAAAGCTATTATTAAATTATATTCAAAAATAATTAAGGAATTTCCTTCAGACGATCTTTTAAGGCTTTTTGAAATTTTAATAAATTCTATTCATGATAAAAAACGGCTGAAAGAACTCGGTGACTTATTTCATGATTATTATTCACAGCTATTTGACTTATGGTCTGAATTTGTTCCAAACAAAACAACAGCAATTATATTGCAGGCAATGATTGATGGAATTGGTATTTATAAATCTGTAGGCGTTAATTTTAAAGAAGGGGAATTATGTACATCTTTAGAATATATAATAGGAAAAATTATATCATAAAGGAGGGGTTTTTATGAAAATCCTTGATAGCATGAAAACAATGATGTTAAAACAAGCATCCAAACTCGTAACCAACGTTGTAAGAAATTCAGAAGTAGAAGATTTAGCAAAACTTTTGAGAACACTTTCCAACTTAGCAAAAGAACCAGCAAAAAGTGGTTTAAGAAAATTAGCAGAAGGTGCAGAAAATAGAGATCCAATGCTTGTTAACTGGTCAAACTTATTTAAAAGATCCAATCCAAAAGTTGTAGAAAAGGTTATAAACAATTTGATTATCAATGAATTTGCAATAGGAGAAAAAGTAAGACAGGAAAAGATGCATGAACATAAAGTAGTATTACCAAAATTAGCAGTTATCAGTCCAACATATGCATGTAACTTAAGATGTGTTGGATGTTATGCAGGATTATATGGACACAAATATCAATTATCAAAAGATGAATTATTCAGTATAATCAGACAATTCAATGAACTTGGAATATATTTCTTTGTTATTACAGGAGGAGAACCATTCATATATCCACACTTATTCGAAATGTTAGAAGAATTCAATGATTCTTATTTCATGATATATTCAAACGGTACATTAATAACAGAAGAAAAAGCAAAAAGATTAGCGGAATTAGGAAATGCAACACTTTCAATATCTGTTGAAGGTTTTGAAGAAATGACCGACTGGAGAAGAGGAAAAGGGGTATTCAAAAAAGTATTAAATGCATGGGATTTATTAACAAAATACGGAGTAATATATGGAGCATCAGTAACGGCAACAAGAAAGAATCACGATTTAATAATGAGTGATGAATTCTGGACATTCTTAAAAGAGCATAATGTTGCATATGTATGGATATATCAATTTATGCCAGTAGGAATGGATCCAACAATGGAATTGGTACCAACACCAGAACAAAGATATGAAAGATTTGAAGTAACAGAAAAAGAAAGATTAGGTGGAGACTTTGCATTTGTAGCAGATTTCTGGAATCATGGATTCTTAACTCATGGATGTTTAGCAGCAGGTTCAAAATACTTACATATTAATGCCAAAGGATATGCAGAACCATGTGTATTCCAACAATTTGCAGTAGATAATATAAGAGAAAAATCAATAATAGAAATATTAAAATCACCATTCTTTGAAGCATATAAGAGAACAATACCATATTCAAATAATTTATTCAGACCATGTCCAATTATAGATAATCCAAAAGTATTCAGGTCAATGGTTAAAAAGTTTAATGCAATACCGCAACATCCAGGAAGTGAAAAAACAATTACAGAATTAGCACCAGAATTGGATAAATTAGCAGAAGGATGGAAACCATATGCAGACAAATTATGGTATGAAAGAGGTTATGCAGAAAAATATCCATCCAAACGAGGAATCTATAATTATGAAACCAGAATGAAAAGATATGCTGACAATGAAGAAAAACTTGCTTTAGATAAAAAAGGTTAATAAAAATGGCCCATGATGGGCCATTTTTATTTTAGCTTATTCTTTGCGGAAATCTAAGTTCTACTGTAGTACCTTTATCAACCTCAGAATCAATATGAATTCTTCCTTTTAACTTTTCTATCAATTTTTTTACAATAGCCAAACCCAATCCGCTACCAGGCTTATTTTTTGCCAATCTAACAAAAGGTTTAAATATCTCATCTAACTTATCTTTTGGCATACCCGGGCCACTATCTTTCACAACAATAATATATTCTTTTGTTTTTTTATCAAAATCTATATACACATTAACATATCCTTTATCAGTGTATTTTATTGCATTTCCAACTATATTTACCAATATTTGTTTCATTTTAATTGGATCAGTTTCTATCATCTCGGGAATATTTTCACCAAATTTGATATTTAATTCAACTTCTGGAGATAATTGTGGTTCAACAATAGAAATTGATTCATATACAAGGAATTTTAAATGTAATTCTGTAATATTTAATTCTTCTTCTCTATTTAACTTATTAAAAGTAGATAAATCTGAAATCAAAGAATTCATATGTTTAGAACTTAAATATATTCTTTTTACTAAATCTAAAATTTCTTCTTTAGAAAAATCGTCTTTTCCTCTCAATATACTTTCTGCATAACCTAAAATTGCTGTTAACGGAGTCCTTACCTCATGTGTAATAAAACTCAAATATATTCTATTTAATTCATTTGCTTTTTTTTCTTCATCCCGTAATGATTTTAGAGTTAAAAAAGTAGATGCAAAACTGCCAAATATTTTTAATGACTTTTTTGCAGTCTCACTAAATTTTTTTAATTGGAAATTATCTATGTAAATGTGCCCTTTTATCGTATTTCCTACTTTTAACGGATATGCGAGAGTTATCATTGTTTCATGTTTAGCATGCAATACCTTCAAATTTTCTTTAAATAATCTTGATGGACTTTTAAACTCTTCAAACGAATCAATCTCTATAATATCCATAGAATCCATATATTTATATATATAAGAATCTTCAAGAGGAACTACAAGGTTTTCAACAACATCATCATTATAATTATATCCAACTACTGCTTTATATAGCGTATTATCAATAAGCCAAATTGTTCCGGCTTCTGCTTCTGGAATACTTTCAATTGCTACAGATAAAAGTTTCTTCATAAATTCTTTTTCATTTTCTTCGCCTGTTAGCTTTAAAGATAATTCCGCCATTAACTCAAAATTAGATAAAATATCATTTTCGCAATTCATCACCCTACCTCCATTTTTTCTATTTCTTTACAATTATAACACATTTTTTACACATGTCAAATCTAAGATGAAGATTTTTTCATAATAATAAAGTACAAAATAAACAAAATATAATGAATAGAATAAAAAATAAAACTCATTCAGACGCTTGATTGCTTAAACTCTTCGCGGAGCGAAGGGGTTAAGGATTTTAGAAAATTTTTATTAAATTCTTATTTTTAAACATATTTATCCTTTCGCGAAGCGAAATGATAAGGCAATCTGCGAGTCATCATTCGTTTTATTTTTTTAATTCCATTTATAAATTATTTCCTTTATTATATTTATTAATTATCTTAATAATAGTCAAAATAAAATAAGAAAAAATAATATGAGCGAATATTATTTTGATTATTTTATTTTGAACCATATTAGTATAAAAAAACTCTGCTGAAACAGCAGAGTTTTTTAGTCAATAGTATATTTTGTTCCTTCTGGTGTATCTTTTAATGTTATCCCAATATTCTTTAATGTATCCCTAATATAATCACTTAACTGAAAGTTCTTTTCTTTTCTTAACGAGTTTCTTACATCAATTAAAATATTCATCAATTCTTCTGTCTTCATCGCTTTTTCTTCTTTTGTAGGCAATTCAAAAATACCCAATACCGGTCCAAATTCATTTCTAATTAAATGATATGTTTCTAATACTCTTTGTTCATTGCTTTCATCAAATGCTCTATTTAATTCATTTACCAGATCAAAAATCAATGCTATCGCTTTTGGTGTATTAAAATCAATGGATAAATAATCTACAAAATTATTTATCTTTTCTTTCATATAATCAGATTTTGGAATATATGGCACATGATCATCATATTTTTCTTCTACTCTTTTTAATGCTTCATTTACTCTTTTTACAGCTTTCTTTTGAGCATTTAATCCTTCTTCTGTAAAATCTAACGGTGATCTATAATGTTTTGATAATATAAATGTTTTGATAGTATCAGGATCATATGCTTTTATCAATTCTCTTACAAGCCATATATTTCCAATAGACTTTGACATTTTTTCTCCTGAGAATCTTATCATTCCATTATGCATCCAATATTTTGCAAATGTTTTTCCATGTCTGGCTTCTGATTGAGCCTTTTCATTTTCATGATGTGGGAAAATTAAATCATTTCCACCTGCATGTATATCAAAAGAGTCTCCTAATAAACAATTTGACATAACAGAACATTCAATATGCCATCCTGGCCTTCCTTTACCCCATGGACTTTCCCAATATGGTTCTCCTTCTTTCGCTGCTTTCCACAATGTAAAATCAAGCGGATTCCTCTTTTTTTCTGATATTTCTATTCTCGCTCCAGATATCATATCATCTGGATTTCTATGGGATAATTCACCGTATTTTTCAAACTTTGCAACATCGAAATATACATCACTATCAGATTCATACGCATAACCTTTATTTATTAAATCCTCAATAAATTCTATTATTTCCGATACATAATTTGATGTTTTCGGATGATAATTTGCAGATCTAATTCTTAAATAATATGAATCCTTCCAATATTCAACTATATATCTTTCAGCTATTTCCTCAAAAGGCACTCCTTCTTCATTTGCCTTATTTATTATTTTATCATCTATATCTGTAAAATTTTGAACCATGGTTACTTTATATCCTACATATTCTAAAAATCTTCTAAATGCATCAAAAACTATCATAGGTCTTGCATTTCCAACATGAATTAAATTGTAGATAGTAGGACCACATACATACATGCGAACATGATTTTTTTCAATAGGTTCAAAATCAACCAATTCGCTTTTTAAAGTATCAAATATTTTTATAGTCTTCACCATTTAGCCACCACTCTTTCCAATCTTTGAAGAACTCTTGTCCTTCCTATTAAATGAATGGTTTTTACTAAATCAGGACCTTCAAAGGAATTAGTCAATATCTTTCTTAAGGACATATAAAATGGTTTTTTCTTTGGTTTTGCTTCTTTCATTGCTTCTTTAATGTTCTTTAATATTGTTTCTACTTTCCAGTCTGGATCATTTAATACTTTTTCATGTATTAATTTTATTGTATTTTTTACACCTTCTGCATCTAAAAATTCTTTTAGTTCTTCATTTTCAAGCTCGACTTCAAAATCATTTAAAAATATTTCCAATTTATCAGGAATTTGGGATAAATCTTCAACAGATTCTCTTACAATATCAACTGCTTCTGTTACCCATTTTTTATTGTTCTCAAATTGTTCTTCTGTTAATAATCCTTTTTCAAGAATAAATGGTTTTGATAATTTTACAATTCTATCTAAATTTGCATTTCTTATATATACTCCATTCATCCATTTTAACTTTTCATTATCAAAGATAGCTGGACTTGAATTTACCCTATTTAAATCGAAGTTTTCTATCATTTCATTTAAAGGCATTATTTCTTTTCCTTCAGGGTGCGACCAACCCAATAAGGCTAAATAATTAACCAATGCTTCTGGTAAATATCCTTTATTTCTGAATTCTTCTACAGAAGTTGCGCCATGTCTTTTGGATAATTTTTTGCCATCTGGCCCCAAAATCATTGAAACATGTGCAAATTCTGGAACTTTAACTCCAAATGCTTCATATAATGCAACCTGCCTTAATGTATTTGACAAATGGTCATCTCCACGAATAACATGCGTAATTTCCATTGTCATATCATCTATAACAACAGCATAATTATAGGTTGGTAACCCATTACTTCTCATAATTATAAAATCGCCAATAGCTCCTTCCCCAAATGTTACAGGTCCTTTAATTAAGTCATTAATAGAAAATGGTTTTCTTGGCATCTTAAAAAATACAACTGGTTTTAGTCCTTTTTCTTCAAATTCTTTTTTTCTTTCTTCTGTATTATATGGTTCCAATAATTCATATGAATAATGTGGTGGTTTCCCTTCTTTAGCTAATTTTTCCTTTATTTCTTCTAATTCTTCTGGATATACATATGAATAATATGCTTTACCTTCATTAATTAATTTTTCTGTCATTTGTTTATATATATATGTTCTTTCGCTTTGTCTGTAAGGTCCATATTCCCCTTTTACATTAGGTCCTTCATCCCAGTCTAACCCTAACCATGTTAAAGCTTCAATTAATTGATTCTCTGATTCCTTTGTTGATCTTTCAATATCCGTATCTTCAATTCTTAATACAAACACGCCATCGTGTTTCTTTGCAAAAAGATAATTATATAATGCAGTTCTGGCTCCTCCTACATGTAAAAAACCTGTTGGACTTGGTGCAAATCTTACCCTAACACTCATTTTTATATCCCTCCTAGTAATTTAGCTCTTGTATACGCTGCTATTGTTTTAGCATCTGTTATTTCATTGTTCAACACCATTTTTTCAAATTCATCAATTGAAATCTTTTTACTTCTAAAAATTCATCTTCATCCAGATTCATTTTAGATTCCTCAAGATCCTTAGCTAAATAAAGATGAATTATTTCATTTGAAAATCCAGGGGTTGTATAAATATATCCAAGATATATCCAGGTTTTAGCTTTTTTCCCTATTTCTTCTTCCAATTCTCTTTTACCACATTCCAACGGCACTTCACCAGGTTCATCAAATTTTCCAGCTGGTATTTCCAATAAGTGCTTTCCTATTGGAAATCTATATTGCTCTACTAAATATACGTTATTGCTTTCAATTGGTAAAATTGCAACAGCTCCAGGATGAACAACAAACTCCCTTGTTGATTTTTTCCCATTGGGCAATTCAACAGTTGCTTTTCTTACATCAAGCAAAACCCTTTAAATACTTTTTCTTCATTCAATGCTTTTTCTTCAAAATTCATACTTATTCCTCCCATTTTAATGCTAACACCGTTATATCGTCATTTGGGAAATTCCACTCAAGATGTCCTTCTATTGCTTCTTTCAATATATCTATTATCTCCTTAATGCTTTTATACTCTTTCGCAATCAGAATATTATATAATTCTTTTTCAGTAAAATCAGTCATATCTAAAATTCCATCAGTATAAAATACAATAAATGTATCTTTATCTATTTCTTTTTTAAATATATTTATATTATCTGAATTAATTAAACCTACTCCCATTGGGAAATCAGTTCTTCTATCATATTCAATATGGTTATTTTTTAAAAATATTACTTCCCTATGTGCTAAGTTTACATATTCAATAGTATTCTCTGATATTATTGAAAAAATACCTGTAAAATATCTACCATCAAAAAAATATTCCTTTATGCTCTCCTCTAATTTTAATATTATCTCCTTTAAATCAGTCATATTCTCATTATTTACTATTCTATCTATTTCCTGTTTAACAATTATCGACAAAAGAGCAGAAGTTACGCCGTGACCGGAAATATCATATATATATGCAAATGTTTTATTATCAGCCATAGGAATTATTTCAAGCATATCTCCAGAGGTATTATGCGACGAAATATATATATAGTCAAACATAATATTATTAATTTTCTTTGTTTTTGGCAATAAATTTCTTTGAACATTTCTTGCTATTTTTAAATCTTTTTCATAGTTTTTCAGTGTTTGTTTTAGCTTTTTTTGCGTATTATAAAAATCAAGGTGTTTTTTCACCCTTATTAAAATTTCATACGGATGAGCTGGTTTTACAATATAATCAGATGCCCCAATTTTAAAAGCTTTTTCTTTAGTATTTAAATCATTTACTGCTGTAAAAAAGATTATAGGAACATCGAAATTTCTTTTCATCAATTTTAGTTTCTCACAAACTTCAATTCCATTCATTTCAGGGAGTTTTTCTTCTAATATAACAATATTTGGCTCATGTAATTGAGCCATCCTTATACCTTCTAATCCGTTCTTTGCTTCATATACCTTAAATTCTTCATTGAACTCCAATATTTTCAGAATCTCATTTTCATTTGAAAACAAATACTTTAAAAAGAAACGATGGTCTTCATTTTCATCTATTATCAGTATTTTTATCATTTAGCTCTTCCCGGAAAAACCATACGGAAGTAATTCTTCAACACTCATGATTTTTAAATCTTTTTTTAAATTTGTTAGTATAACTTCGTCTACACCAAATTCTGCAATAACCTGTCTACACGCGCCACATGGGCTTATTGGTTCATCTGTATCCCCAATTACAACTAATGCCTCAAAATCCTTTTCCCCTTCTGACACTGCCTTAAATATTGCTATTCTTTCTGCACACATTGATAATCCATAAGATGCATTTTCAACATTTGTACCTGTATATATTTTACCGCTTTTTGTAATTAAAGCCGCTCCGACTTTAAATTTTGAATATGGAGAATAAGAATTATTTAACGCTTCTTTAGCCTTTTTATATAATAGTTCAAACTTCTCTTGATTTGTTTTCATTAAAATCCTCCTTAACAGTAATTTTTACTTTATCAATTTTATTTTTTGATACAGATACAATTTCAAAAATAACTCCTTCTAATGTAATCTTTTCTCCTGCTTTTGGAAATCTCTCAAATTCCTCTAATAATAGTCCACCTATTGTTTCAAAATCAGTATCTGGCAATTCCAGATCTAATTCTCTTTCTACGTCATTAATAGGGGTTGTCCCATTAACCAGATATATATTTTTACCAAGCTTTACTATATTAATTTCTTCAGATACTATATCGTATTCATCCAGTATTTCTCCTGTTAATTCTTCCAATATATCTTCCAGGGTTACCAATCCTGCTGTTCCACCATATTCATCAACTACAATAGCCATATGAGTATGTTTCTCTAAAAACAATTTCATAACATCTCTAACTTTCATAGTTAAAGGAATAAATTCTACTTTGTGCATAATATTTTTTATATTAATCTTCAAAACATCTTCATTTAATCCTTCTTTTTCAAGAATTTTAAATACATCTTTTGCATAACAAACCCCTATTATATTATCTATTGATTCTTTGTATATTGGTATCCTTGAGTATCCTTCTTCATTTATTATTTTTATTAACTCATTTAATGTATCTTCCTCTGAAATAGCAATTATATCAACCCTTGGAGTCATTATTTCTTTTACAGAAATTTCTTTTAATTCTAAACCCCTTTTCATTATGAATTTTTCATCTTTTTCTATAACTCCTTCTTCATGTCCAATATCAAGATAATTCATTATTTCGTCTTCTGTTATAAAAGGTGCTTCACTTATCTTTTCTCCACCAAATAATTTAATGAAAAAATTAGAAATATTTACCAGCAACCATATTATTGGTTTTAATATATAGGTTAAAAATGAAATTACAGGAAATACAAAATTAAAGAATTTTTCTGTATTTTCTCTTGCATAAACTTTAGGTGTTATTTCACCAAAAATTAGTATCATTAATGTCAAAACGCCAGTAACTATTCCCACAGCTTTTCCTGCATTTCCTGGTACCAATTCAATAATAAAGGCCGTTGTCAAAGAAGAAACCAGAATATTTACCAGATTATTCATCACAAGAATCGTGGTCAATAATTGATTCGGATGATGCAAAAAGTTGTGAAGATTTTCTTTGGATTTTTCATCATCTTCACTTTCTATTAAATCCTTTATCTTCAATCTGCTCATAGAAGTTAATGCTGTCTCCGATGCAGAAAAAAACGCTGATAAAAACAACAATGTAACTATTTCTAAAATCATAACTATAATATCCTTATAACTACTGGGGTCGTCCACAACTCAACCTCCTATCTTAACCTCTTAAATCCATATCCCAAAGTCTCTGAATTTGGAAATATACTTACAAACGCTTTATCATCAATATTTTTTATTATCCTTCTCAACTCTCCGATTTCTCTTCTTGTTAATACAACCATTAAAATCTTTCGTTCTTTTGATGTATATCCACCCTCACCATTTAAAAAAGTAACTCCTCTATCGAGTTTTTCAAATATCATCTCTTTAATTTTATCATATTTTTCGCTTATAACCAACACTGTTCTTGTTGCCTCAAATCCTTCAACCACAGTGTCTATCATTTTTGACGTAACAAAAATGGTAATGACGCCAAACATAGGAACAATTGGATTAATCAAAAATGCTGACATTGTAACCAATGTATCAACCAGCAAAAGGCCTTTTCCAGTTGAAACGTGAAAATATTTGTTTATTATCATTGCTATAATATCAGTACCGCCGGTTGAGGCATTTCTCCATATAACAAGTCCTATACCAATACCTGCTAAAACACCACCATAAATTGCACTTATCAGTAATGGATCAATATTAAAATTTGAATTTAATAATAATGATTTCATTTTTGAATCCAAATGCCAGACCTGTTCAAAGTAATCAATTGAAAATGATAACAATAGTGCTGCATATATACTTTTAAAACCAAACCCACACCTAATAGCCAAAATCCCAAAGCAAAAAGGATTATATTATAAATTAACATTTGTAATCCAAGCCACCAACCGAATAAATTCTTTAAAACAATAGCAAGGCCACTGACGCCACCAGCAACTATAGAAAATGGATCAAGAAATAACACAATTCCCAATGCTGTTAATAAAGTTCCAATTGTTATTATAATATAATTAACAGTTTCCTTTTTAAGGTCAAATCTTTTTTCCAAAATTTATTCCCCAGTCTTTTTAATTTAGCAATTTCTTTCAACAGTTTCTTTTCCCTTAAGCCTGGTTTTTTAATTCTAACATTTATCTTTACATATAAATCACCAAATTTTCCTGTTCTAAAATCGGGCAACCCATGTCCTTTTAAAACAAGAACTGTGCCGGGATTTATCCCTTCTGGAATCTTTAGTGTTGTTTTTCCATTTAACAATTCTAAATCTATAGTTGCACCTAATAAAGCCTGTACATAATCAATATCTACTGTAGTTTCTAAATTGTTACCATTTCTTACAAATTTCGGATGTCTTCTTACATTAACCTTAATTATCAAATCTCCCGATGGCCCACCATTTTTACCGTCATTTCCTTTATTTGGTATTCTAAAAGTGTATCCATCTTCCACACCTGCTGGTATTGTTATATCTATTTTTCCCTATGTAATATTTTTCCACTACCATGACACACGTCACAGCGTTCATTTATTATTTTTCCTTCACCATGACAGGTTGGACATTGATAATTTCTAACAAATACTCCAAAAAAGGTTCTTTCTTCTTCCTTTATTGTACCTGTTCCATTACATCTTGGACATGTGGTGAAACTTGTCCCATTTTTTGCTCCAGTTCCATTACATGCCTTACATACAGTATACCTATCGTATTCTATATGCTTTTTTATATCATTTAATACATCCTTTAAATCAACTGTAATTGAGAAAAATTTATCTTCTCCTCTAACTGGAGGTTTTGATGTTCTCTGCCTTTTCTGAGAAGAAGTTCCTCCACCCATAAACATATCAAATATATCAGAAAATGTTCCACCAAAATCTCCAAAATTGCCAAATAGGTCTTCAAATAAATCTTCAAATCCACCTCTTCCTCCCCCTGGCCAGGAGGCGGCATACCGTTTTCTGGAACAAAACCAAATCTATCATAAAGAGCTTTTTTCTGAGGATCGCTTAAAACTTCATATGCTTCTTGTATTTCCTTAAATTTTTCTTCTGCTTCTTTTTTGTTTTCCTGATGTCTATCTGGATGCCATTTTTTAACCAATTGTCTATATGCTTTTTTTATCTCTTCTGGTGTTGCGTTTTTGGAAATTCCTAATATCCCATAATAATCCTTCTTCTGATTCAATATCATTCACCCTTTCTTTTTCATTTGTTTCTTCCTCTTTTGATTCTTCTTTCTCTTTGACTTCTTCCTTTTATTTGAAGGTTTTATGGCAACTTTTACCTTTGCCGGTTCAATTATTTTACCATCTAATTTTATTCCTGGTGATTCCAGACTATATATATGATATTCTTCTACCTCATCAGTTTCAACTTTCTCAATAGCATCATGTTCAAAAGGATCAAATTTATCATTTTTGTTAGGGTTAATAAATTCAACACCAATATCTTCAATTGTTTTAACAAATGATTTATAAACCATTTCAACCCCTGGGCGAAGATATCAAGATTTTCTCTATTATTCATTACAATTGAAAAGTTTTTATATATCGGTAATAATTGCTTTATTACGCTTTCTTTTGCTTCTTTTTTTATTCTAATTTTTTCTTTCTGAACAATGTCTTTATAATTTTCAAAATCTACTTTTAAATTAATAGCATAATTCTTTATTTTTTCATATTCCCCTATCAATTTTTCTTTTTCACCTTTTTGATTTTCCAGTTCCTTTTTTAACTCTTCTATTTCTTTTTTTAAATCCTCCATATCTTTATCTAACTCCTGTTCTTTTCTTTTTACGCTTTTATTTTCAACTTCCATTTTCTTTTTTTCTGTGGCATTAAAATCCCTCCTTATAAATTTTTTGATATTATTTTAGATAATCTGGAAGTATATTCATTTAAAATAGTGTATATTCTTTTATAATTGCTATATTTAAATGTCAATAGCGCAACTTTTCCGAGAGGATTTGCATTATGACAGTATGACGTTTCAATCATTATAAAATTTCTCAATTCATTAATGCCAAATTCATTTCCTATAGTAGTTTTTATTTCAATATCAAAAGGTTTCAATGATAATAACTGAACTTTCATTTTATCTTCCTCTACAACTTTAGATAGAAAAACTATCTCTTTTGTGTTAAAATATCCTGAAGAGATAACTTTTGCCAATCCATTTACAATAAATTTATTCCTAAAAAATTCTTCCGCCAATAAAAATACAAGATTATATAAATTCATTAATCTAATATCCTGTTCTTTTTCTATACTTTTTGACTTTATAATATTAATAATTTCATGCATGGATTTTCCAATCAATCCATTATTTAATATTTTTTCAAGTTCTTTAGGAGATGGAAATCCGAATTTTTCCACAGTTCTTGTAATAGATAATCCTAAATTCGTCATCAAGGTTATTTGATAAAAATCATTCGTTAAATCTGAAACCACAGCTCTTGTTATATATATATACCTTGAGTCTGGCAATTCCAGAATAACCAGACTATTAGTTAGCTCAGAAAGCATCTTTGAAAACTTATCAAACATAATATTTATATCATAAAACTTATAATCCTGTGGCAATTCAATATTTTTACTTTTCACAGAAAAACTCTCTTTTATTGCTTCAAAATATAATCTTAAAGCCTTATCTGTGGGGATTCTTCCAGCGCTTGAATGCGGTTGGAATATAAGATCAAGATGTTGCAATTTCTGCATATCATTCCTGATAGTAGCAGAGCTAACACTTAAATTAGATTTTTTTAATATTTCCGATGAACTTATAGGTTTTTTTTCTTTTATGAAATTTTCTATTATAGAAAATAAAACTTTTTTTTGTCTGTTGCTCAATTCTTTCGGCATTTTATCACTCCTTTTTTTGAGTGCTAATTATATGATAACATAAAAAAAGGGTTGTAAAAAATTAATTATTGGTGTAAAATTAGTTAAGAAATGATATATGGGAGCGTGATATTATGATTGGCCATAAGATTATTGATGTGTTGGATAACTTAATCATTGAATACAATTTTCCTTTGGAAAAAGAATATACATTCTTTACCAATAATACAAATAAAATAAAACCGGGATCGGTTTTTGTTTGTATAAAAGGAACATATTTTGATGGCCACGATTTTATAAAAACCGCAATAGAATTTAAAGCTGCTTTAATCATTGCTGAAAATCCGAAAAAAGTGCCACAATCTCATCCATATATTCTGGTTAGCGATACAAAAAAAGCTTATGCTTTGCTTAATTATGCATATTATAACATAAACTTTGATGATTTTAATATTATAGGAGTTACTGGAACGAACGGAAAAACAACAGTAATTTCTTTAATTCATTATGTTTTGACGCAGGGAGAAAAAAATAGTTCTTTGATAAGTACAGTTGGGATTAAAGTTGGAGACGAATTACTTTATGAACCATATAACACCACGCCAGGTGTAGATGAAATTGCAAAAATCTTAAGTCTTTCAAGAGAAAGGTCCATAAAAAATATCTGCCTTGAAGTTTCATCACATGCTATCGATCAAAAAAGGATATACAAAATCCCTTTTTCCATTGCAATTTTAACAAATATAACAAGAGACCATCTTGACTATCATAAAGACTTTAAAGAATACAAAAAAACAAAATTATCTCTATTTAAACAATTAAAAAATACAGGATATGGAATCATTAATTTAGACTGTATAAATCTAAATGAAGTTCCATTGGAGAAGGATAATATTATAACTTATGGCTTTAATAAAGTTGCAGATTATAAGATATCAAATGTTGAATATAATAATTCTCAAATGAGTTTTATTATAACAGAACCCGATGGGACAGAAAATAAAATCCACACACATTTAATTGGCGAATATAACGCACAAAATATCACTGCTGCATTTATCGCTTTAAAATTAATGAAGGTAGATAATGAAACAATAAGACACGGATTTTTAACTTTCAATGGTGTTCCAGGAAGATTCCAACTTGTTGAAAATACAAAAGATATTGAGTATAAGGTGTATATTGATTTTGCACATACTCCAGACGCTTTAGAAAAGGTTTTAAAAAGCGCCAGAAAAATCACAAAAGGGAGAATTATTCTTGTATTCGGTGCCGGAGGTGCTGCTGACATTGGCAAAAGAAAAATAATGGGAGAAATTGCTTCCAGATATAGTGATTTAATAGTAATTACAGATGATGATCCAAAAGATGACGATCCCGATGAAATAGTAGAACATATATTAGAAGGAATAGATAAAGAAAAAACATTTATTGTTATCAGAGATAGAAAAACTGCTATAAAAGCAGCAGTTAGTTTTGCTTCAAGAGATGACATCGTTATTATTGCTGGAAGAGGACACGAAAAATTTCAACTCTATGAAAATGGGAAAAAAATACTTTTTAATGATTATGAAGTTGCATATGATATTGTTCAAAAATTCAGAAAGGTGATGAAGAGATGAATAATCATTATGAAATAGATTCAAGAAGTGTTAAAGAAGGAGATATTTTTATTGCTATAAAAGGAGAACATAGTAACGGTCATGACTTTGTCAATGATGCCTTTAACAAAGGAGCTAATAGCGCTATAGTTGAAGAAAAAAGAAATTATATTAAAAATAATATTATTCTGGTGGATAATGTAATTAATTATATAAATGATATTGCCTCAAAAAACTTAAAAAAATATTCCAAAATTAGAATAGGCATTACAGGTTCAAATGGAAAAACTACTACAAAGTTTTTCCTTTTTCATTTATTATCATATGGATTTAATGTTTTTACAACAGAAAAAAACTATAATACTGAGATAGGTATTCCTCTAAGTATATTAAATAACTATAAAAATCAACCAGTTTCAATCCTGGAAATGGGTTTAAGAAAGGAAAATGATATAAAATATCTCTCTAAATATTACAATCCAAATGTTTCTATAATACTTAATATAGGAAGTTCACATCTGGAATTTTTCAAAACAAGAGAAAAAATAGCAGAAGAAAAATTAAAAATTTTGTCATACGCTGAAAAACCCGGTATTGTATTTATTAACGGCGATGAGCCGTTATTAAATATAAAATATCCTTCAGATATTAAAGTTTTTAAGTTTGGCGAAAAAAAAGAAAATGATGGTTATCTAATTGATTTTGAATATCTAAATGGAAATACACGAGTTTTTTATAATATTTATGGTGAAAATTTAATGCTTACATTTACCGGAATATGGAATAAAGGACAATTAATGGATGCATTAGCCGCTTTAATGGTTTCTCTTTATTTCGAAATACCTTTAGATCCTTTTTATATTTCAGGTTTTAAATTACCGGAAAAAAGATTTAAATTGAAACAATTTAAGGATTCTATTATTATAAACGATGCATATAATGCTTCAAAAGAAGCTTTTTTGGCTGCTTTTGAAAGTTTTAAAAAAATGGATTTTGATAATAAAAAGATATTATTAATGGCGGAAGTTCTGGAAATAGGAGAACAAAGCTATGAATATCATCAAGAAATAATTGAAAAAGCTAAGGATTTTTTTGATGAAATTTATTTTTACGATCCACAAAAGAAATTTGATTTCAAAGATATAAAATTCTTGCGAGATAAAAATGAGGTTTTTAGAATTTTAAATATTCCAAAAGCTTTTATTTACGTAAAAGGCTCCAATGGAACTGGCTTATGGAAATTTGTTGAAGAAATTTTTAATAACAAAGATTAAGGAGGAAAAAATGTTATTATTGATATCTCTTATCATTATTTTTATTGAATTTTTATTATATCCAAAATATATCCTCTGGGCAAGAAAAAAACAATTTGGACAGTATATTAGACCAGAAGGTCCTGATTTACACGGTTATAAACAGGGAACACCTACTGCTGGAGGAATAATTTTTATTCCAACAATTGCTATATTAAATATTTTGGGTTTTGTGTTTTTAAAGGATTTTATATTTTTATATATATCAGTTTCAGCATTGTTATTCAGTTTTATAGGTTTTTTCGATGATTTCAAATCTATATTGAAAAAAGATGCTATGGGATTAACCCCAAAAGGAAAATTAATATTACAGATATCATTTTCAATAATATTATATTTACTTTTTTCAAAATTTTTTTCTCCTTTTAAATTGAATATCCCTTTTATAAAAAGTGCAATTGATATTAACTCCATAATATATTTTATTCTATATATATTTCTTTATACTGGATTTTCCAATGCAACAAACCTTACAGATGGACTCGATGGATTAGCTGGTGGAACATTTGTAATTTCTTCTATATTTACTATTCTCATTGGAGTTATACTATTTAATGCACCTATATTTTTGTTATTTTCTATTATTCTACCCATATCTATTTTCCTCATTTTTAATGTTAAACCCGCAAAAATTTTTATGGGTGATACAGGATCTTTAGCTCTCGGAGCAATTTTAAGCGCTTTAACTACATATTATCATATAGAGTTTTTCCTGTTTTTTACAGGCTTTATATTCATCATTGAAACATTAAGCGTTATTATCCAGGTTACTTCATTTAAATTAAGAGGCAAAAGAGTTTTTTTAATGTCACCAATACACCATCACTTTGAATTGAAAAAATGGCCAGAAGAAAATATTACATTTAGATTTATTCTTATTAATTTAATATTTTCTATAATAGCTCTTGGAGGTATATTATGAAAATTTGTCTTGTTGGATATGGTATAAGTAATGAAGAACTTTTAAAAAAAATTTTGATAAATGAAGATGATGAAATATATGTAAGTAATAATAAACCTTTTTCTGATAAAGAAATTTTCTTTTTTGAAAATAATAATATTTTGTACGAAGAAAAACACGGAGAATTATTAAAAAATTCTGATCTGGCAATAATCAGCCCGGGAATAAATCCTGAAAGCCTTCCTGTAAAAATTATAAAAGAAAATAATATTTCATATACTACAGAAATTGAATATGTCTGGAAAAAAATAAAGGATAAAAATCCAGAATCAATTTTTATAGCCATTACAGGAACAAATGGAAAATCTACAACTACTAAATTAATAGGTCATATATTGAAAAATGCATATAATACATTTATTGGAGGAAATCTGGGAACACCCTTTCAACTGCTGAATTTAACAAAGAAATATATATAGTTGAAGTTTCAAGCTTTCAATTATTCTGGAGTAAAGAATTTACTCCAGAGATTTCTGCTTTAATAAATCTTATGCCAGACCATTTAGATTGGCATTCTTCACTTGAAGAATACTATAATACAAAAATAGATTTAATTTTAAAAAGTATCAACAACAAAGGACTTGGTTTTGTTAATGCAAACCTTAAATCCTATTTCGATTTCAATAATAAAAATCTATTCTTCTTCGGGGAAAATGGTGATTATTTATGGAATAATAACATGATAAAAACAAAAAACAATATTAACATAACAATAAAAAATAACGCATTAAATTTAGATATATATAAAGAAGATGTTTTAGCCGCTGTAGCAATAGCTCTAAATCTTGACATATCAAAAGACTTAATTGAAGAAAGTTTAAAAACATTTAAAACATTAGAACATAGGTTAGAATTTGTTGGAGAATACAAAAATATTAAATTTTACAACGACTCAAAAGCAACCAATGTACATGCTGCATTTTCAGCATATAAATCTTTCAGGAATAAAGATTATATTGCTTTATTATCCGGACGTCCCAAAAATGAGGATATGACAGAATTTTTGAAGGAACTGCAGAAAAATGCAAGAAAGACAATTGTATTTGGAGAAATGATTAATGAAATAAAAAAATATCCTTTTTTCACAAACTATATTATAGAAAAAAATTTAAATTCTGCGTTTAAAAAAGCAGTTTCACTGGCTGATGAAGGTTATTATATAATATTATCGCCTGCAGGCGCAAGTTATGATCTTTTTAAAAATTATAAAGAACGCGGAAAAGCCTTTAAAAAAGAAGTGTATAGATTAATGGAGATGGTATAGTGAATAAAAACAAAGTATTAAAAAATAGAATTATTTTATTTATAATTACAGTGGGGATGGCTCTGACATTAGGAACATTTTTCGTTTATAGTTCTTTAAAAGCCATGGAATATACTTTCTCATCTGTTCAAATCGATAAAATGTTTCAAAAACACATTTTTACCATTCTGTTATCATCATTTTTAGGATTTATTGCCTTTGTTTTATCCAGGTTCATTACAAAAAGCAAACACTTTATGAATTTACTCTTTATATTTTTTACAATGTTGCTGGTTTTGGTTTTAACTCAAACACCTATAAATGGAACAAAGCGCTGGATAACATTGTTAGGAATTCAAATTCAACCATCAGAATTTATAAAACTATTTTTGCCATTATATTTATCCTGGTACTATTATAAAATCAAAGAAAAAAAATCTAATTTTACTTTTGGAATTATAATTCCTTTATTCATTATCTTTTTAGAAGTTGCATTAATATTTTTAGAACCTGATTTAAGCGCATCTATTCTTATATTTATACTTTCAATACTTACGATCTATGTAAATGGTGTAAAAAATATACATTTTTATCTAACTATAGCATTGATAATAATTGTGGGAATATTTATTATAACAAATACAGATTTTTTGCAGGGATATCAAAAATCTCGTTTAGAAAAGTTTTCAAACAAGGAAGAAAATTATCAACTTCAACAATCTCTTGATGCTATTACCAATGGTGGATTGTTTGGTTCTGGAACCTTTATAGGAGAAGAAAAATATACAGTACCTTATTCATATAGCGATTTCATTATAGCTGTAATCGGAGAAGAATGGGGAAAAATAGGCATTATAATGGTTATTACTTTATATTTCTTAATCTCAAGAGAATTAATTTTAATATCCCATTATATTAAAAACTCAGCTGCTCGAAATTTTATGGTAATTTTTGCATTCTGGATATTTTTCCAGAGCTTTATAAATATTGGCGTCTCTGTTGGTATGTTACCCACAACAGGAGTTACATTACCTTTAATGAGTTATGGAAATTCCTCATTACTAATAACTATTGTTTCAATTGGCTATATTATGGGGATGATTTATTACGAAATTATAGAAGAACAACCAATTGATGAAATAAAAAATGAAAAAAAGGTGGAAAATACAGATGAAGTATAATATTGTGGTGTCAGGTGGTGGTACCGGTGGACATTATTATCCCGCTTATTCAATTATCAAAGAGTTAAAAAATAATATAAATTTTAATTTAACATATTTTACTATATACAACAGATTAGATTACTTTAAAGTACCTCAGGATTTCCCGGAAGCTATACATATTCCTTTAAAAGTAAAAGGATTAATAAGGCCTTTACACTCATTAAAAAATATCAATGTGTTAATTAATACATTTTCAAACTATGTCAAAGTAAAAAATATTCTCAAAAAAGAAAAAATAGATTTTGTAATTTTAACTGGAGGATATGTAACAGTTCCTGTAGGATTAGCTGCAAAAGATTTGAAAATTCCTATATTCATACTTGAACAAAATAAAATTATGGGAATAGCTAATAAAGTTCTAAGCAAATATGCAAAAAAATATTTTTAACTTTTGAAAATACAATTGGAAACAAATATCCAGAAAAAAGTATAATTAGCGGAAATCCTTTAAGGATACCAAAAAATATTAATAGAGAGAAATTACTGAAGAATTTGAATTTTGATAGTGATAAACCATTAATAACTGTATTTGGTGGGAGTCTTGGATCAGAATTTATTGACAATTTGATGATAAATGTCTATGATTATATCAATAACATTAATTTCTTACATATATCAAAAAATATAAAGTCGCGATGGAGCAATGTAAGAGTATTTGAATATTTAGATAATCTAACAGAATACCTTTCTATCAGTGACATGGCAATCAGTCGTGGTGGAGCAACAAGTTTATCGGAGATTGACTTTTTTGAATTACCTGCTATAATTATACCGTGGGGAAATTCAGCAGAAAATCAACAATTTTTAAATGCAAAGAGCTTTAATAAAGAAAATATACATATATTTACTGAAAATGACATAAATTCAAAAAATATAATTGATATAATATCTAATATACAAAAAGAAAAGATTATGTTATAAAAAAGAAAAATCCTTCAGAAATTATTGTCAAAACTATTCTAGATTCATTAGGAGGCGCCTAAAATGAAATACTTTTTTTCCGGTATTGGCGGAATTGGAATGAGCTCTTTGGCTCTTTATACAAAATATAAAGGCTTTGATGTTTCCGGTTCAAACAATCTTGAAAGTGAAAGAACAAAATATCTACAAAATAAAGATATAAACGTTAAAATAGGACATAGTGAAAAAAATGTAGAAGATATAGATATGCTTATAAAAAGTACAGCTATCAAAGACACAAACCCTGAAATACAATATGCCAAAAAATTCAACATACCTATTTTAAATAGAATGGAGTATTTAAATTATATATTAAAAAGCAATTATAGTATTGGTATTACTGGAACCGATGGAAAAACAACAACTACAGCTATGATATCTCATATCTTAAGAAAAGCTCATTTTGATCCAACAGTATTTCTTGGAGGAATACATGATAGTTTAGAAGATGGCAATTTCAGAATAGGTTCAGGTCCTATAGTTAGCGAAGTTGACGAAAGCGATGGTTTCATCAGAAATACAGTTTCAGATGTTTCTATAATAACAAATTTAAGACCTGATCATTTAGAACATTATAATAATTCATTTGAAAATCTTGTAGATTCTATCTATACCCATGCGTCAAACGCCAGAGATTTTGTTTTACTAAATGGTGATGACTCTATATTAAACACATTTTATGATAATTTAGTAATCAGATTTGGAGCAACGGATAAATCAGAGTATTATTTCACAAACAGAATACCACATGGTTATTATCAAACATTTGATGTTAATTACAAAAATAAATTCATAGGAAAAATAAAGATGAATCTACCAGGTATTCATTATGCCTATGATGCAATTGCAGCTATCGCATATGCATTAGAAGCTGGTGTTAGTTTTGAGAAAATAAAAGCTGCATTTGAAACATTTAATTCTGTTAATAGAAGATTTAATGTACTATTTAAAAATAGCCATATTTTCGTTGTAGACGATTATGCACATACTCCGGAAGAAGTAGAACATACAATTAAAGCTGCCAGAGAATATTTTCCAGGATATCCTATAATTGCAGTATTTCAGCCACATAGATACACAAGATTATTCAGACATTATAAAAAATTCAGTCATGTTTTAAAAAATGCTGATAAGGTTTTTGTGTATAGAATTTATTCTGCTTTTGAAGATCCCATTGAAGGTATTGATGAATTAAAAATGGCAAGATTAATTGAAAATTCTGAATTTATCGATTCAGAAAATAAAATGATAGATAAAATTCTGGATATAAGCGATGGGGTATTCTTATTTCTTGGCGCTGGAGATATAACAAATGTCGCAAAGAGAATTAGTGATATATTTATAAAAAAATATGAAAGCGTGGTATAAAAAATATAAAACCGCTCCTATCTGGAGCGGTTTTATATTTCATCTATGGTATCTACAATTTTTACAATTTTATCAAGTTTTGTCATTTCAAATATTTTTCTAACCTGTGGCTGTAATCCAACTAAAATTAATTCCTTTTTCAAATTCCTTGATTCTTTTAATAAACTCACAATTGCACCTAATCCAGCACTATCAATATAAGAAACCAAAGACATATCAATCACATATTTAGTATGAGATAATTCTGTTAATTTTTCTTTAGTTTTTTGTTTGAATGTTGCAGAATGATAAGCGTCAATTTCTCCTTCAACCTTAATTAAATAAAAATTTTCCTGTTCAGAAAAATCTACTGTAAAATCCATTATTACACCTCCATTTTCATTTTTATGTCTTAAATAAATTATAACATATTTTTTTGAATATTCAAATAAAGAATATATTTTCAATTATTTCAATTTTTCCCTTGTTTTTACATAAAAAAATTTATTCTTTTTTTAATTTTTTTGAATTCAACATTGATTTTTTTAAAAGAATGTGGTATATTACTTTTATATAAAAAATTTTTTGATGGGGGTGAATTATGAAATTATTAGCTTTAGTTTTTATAATTATTGGATTAGTAATTATATTATCGGTTTTCCTGGGATATTCTTTAACCTTTTGGAGAATTATTGAATTTATTGTTGGTTGTGGATTTATTATTGCAGGATTTAATCCTACACAAAAAGTTGAAATTACAAAAAATAAAAGAAAAGTAATTTTAAATGGTAAAGACGCAGAAGAAGTAATAGATGATATTTTAGAACCTCAAAATGGTTGGTTTTTTAAAGTATTAAAAAGAACCCATAAAAATTTCAGGTTTAAAAGTCTTATATTTGGTTTAATATCAGGAATAACATTAATATTGGATAGTTTAAACATCATTAAAACCGAATTAAATTTCTGGGAAATATTATTAGTAATAATAGCAGCATGGTTAATAGCTTCAGGACTTTCCAGAATATTTCTAAGGAGGAAATAAAATGATAATGGGAATTATTTCTGTACTCATAGGTATTCTAATATTTGCAAGTTTAATTTTTAAAGTTTCTTTTACTATAAGTGCTGTAATAGAATTGATTCTGGCATTAATATTTATTTTTGATGGAATGAAAATATTTAAAAAAATAAAAAGTGAAAATTTAGGGAATCTTATATTTGGTATTATTTTACTTTTTGATCTTTTCAATCTCTTTAATTTTAATGCTTCTGTTGGTGAATTAATTCTATTGTTTATAGGTTCTCAATTATTATCAAGTGGTCTGGTAAGCTTATTTTTAAGAGATCTTTCATTGAAATATTCAAAAAATTATCAAACAAAAAACAATAATAGTTTTGAAATTCAAACAGATAAAACATTAGAATTAAAGCTTGACCTTGATTGGAATAAATGTAATATTACATCACATAGTGAAAAAAACTTGCAAATAAACAGCGAATATAATAAGTCCATATTTAAACAAAAAATTGATTTTAAGGATAATATTTTAAACTTTGAAGAAAAATTAAGAATTAATTCAATTAATATACCTGAAAGGGCTCGAAGTAGTATCTATATTCCCTATAAAACCAATGCTATTTTAGACGTTCAATCTAATGTAAGTGATTTAATATTGGATTTATATGAAATAAATTCAAACTATGTAAAAATCAATTCAAAAGCATCAAAAATACATTTAATACCTTCATCTAAAAATGACTCTAATATTGATATTAATATTCAGGTAAGTAATCTAATATTAGAAATCCCATCTAATGTTTTTGTTGTAATAAACTTTATTGGTGACTTAACATTAAAAGACCTAAATAATTTTATACAAAAAGATGATTCTACACTTGTATCAAACAATTTTGAAAAATCACAATATACATGTAAAATAAATATTTCATCTGAAATGTCAAAAATATCCTCTTTTATGAGCTGAACATTCGCTTCGTGAAAGATCTAATAATTTTTATTATTAAACATTTTCTCTAAACACTTCACTTCTTTCTAAAACTCTTCACTTCGTGAAGGATTTTAGGATGAATGTTTTTATTATAAAATAAAAAAATAAACTTAAACCTTTCGCGAAGCGAAATGTTTAGGATAAATATCTTTATTATAAAATAAAAAAAATAAACTTAAACCTTCCGCTTCGCGGAAGCTTTTTGTTTTACAAATACTCTTCACTTCGTGAAGGGTTGAAAAATTTTTTATTTTTCATAATAATTCTTCACTTCTCGAAAGAACTAATAATTTTTATTATTAAAACATTTTCCATAAACACTTCACGAAGTGAAGTGTTTTTTATTTAATAATATTTTATTTCTAAAACTCTTCACTTCGTGAAGGATTTTAGGATAAATATTTTTATTATAAAATAAAAAAAATAACCTTAAACCTTTCGCGGAGCGAAATGTTTAGGATAAATATTTTTATTATAAAATAAAAAAATAACCTTAAACCTTTCGTGAAGCGAAATGTTTAGGATAAATATCTTTATTATAAAATAAAAAAATAACCTTAAACCTTTCGCGAAGCGAAATGTTTAGGATATATTTATTTTTCCTGAGTTTGACACTATTATTATCAACAAAATTCTAAAAAGTAGAATTATTCAAAAAATAGCTATTGTTAACTTTTTATAAAAAGAGAAATTAGCCACACACCTCCTCCTTTTTGGCTTTTCATGCGTGTTTTAGGAGATTATTTTTTTAAATTCATCTAATTCCATCATTTTTTCGGTTTTTCTATTTTTAATGTTTTTAATATGGCTTTTTGAAAATCGTTTAAATTGGCTCTTAATGCAAATAATTTGTCTTTTAATCTTATTTCAGAGTATTCCATTTTTTTTATAGCTTCTCTTATTTTTTCATGAGAGTATTCAATATTATTTTTTCCAGTTCTAATTCTAATGTTCTTTGAATTATGTAAGATATGAAACTCATTACAATATGTCCTTTTATTCTTTTCGGTGTCCAATGAAATACCGGTCTTGTTTCAAGATAATTTTTAATGTTCTAAATGTTTCTTCTACTTTCCATAATGTATGATATTGTTCTAATATTTCTTTTGGCGATAGTTTTGTGTTTGTTATTATTCCATAGTATCCATCGTATTTTTCATCATTTTCTATTTTTTCTATGTCCAGTATATAATTTTGTTTGTTCTGTTCTTTTAAATATTTTTTCGCTCCTCTTTTACTTTTGGAATCTATATTTCCTTCTTCTAACATTTTTTTCGCTTTTTCTATTAATCGTAGTCTATCTGCTCTGTCTTTTTTGGCTCTTTCTTCTGAATATATTATGAGTAATCTTTTATTTTCATATTCTACTTCTCTATATTTTATTCCTTTTGCTAGTTCTATGAATTCTCCTTCAAATATATTTACTTTTTTTATTTGTTTTATTGATTTTCCTACTATGAATTCATAATTAGAATTTTCTACTACTTCTATATTTTTTTACTCATCATTCCTCTATCTGCTACTACTATTACTTTTCCTAATTGATATTCTTTTTTCATTTTTTCTATTGAATCTTTGAATGTATGCCCTTCGAATGTATTTCCTGCATATATATCAAAACTAACTGGCATTCTATCTTGATCTATTGACATTCCTAATACTACTTGCGACTCATTGAATTTCTTATCTTTTGAATATCCCATTTGTAATATTTCATTTGTTTGTTGTGTTTCAAACGCTAATGTTGTTACATCGTAAAATACTAAATCTACCGTTGTATTAAACAAACTTATCCTTTGATTATACATATGTTTTTCTATCGACTCTTTATTATCTGCTAATATATCCAATGTTCTGTATAACCAGTGCAACATTACATCTTTTTCTTCCAGGTCTTTTTCTTTTTTAACTTCCACTTTGTTATATCCAAAATACTCTAAATTATTAAATATTCCCAATTTACTCTTCGGTTCTACTATTCTATTCATCACCATTATTTTTAACATTTCTTCTGCATTGTATTTTATTTCTTTATCCAGTCTTTCAAAATATCTTTTCATCTCATATCTTTCAAATATCTTATTTACTATTACTTTGGCTCCGTAATTTCTTCTTGCTATTTCTTCCATTAAATCATCTTCTATTTTTTCATATTCATCTATTTCAAATATTTTAAAAAGACTATCTACAAGTTTTGTTATATCTTTTTTACTATACTTATCTATATTTCCAAAATTTATTACTGTATGCTGTTTCACTTTTCCATTTTCTCTTTTGCTTTCCATTATCCTTAAATATCTTTTTCCTTTCACTTTTGATATTTTAGGATACATTTTAAAACATCTCCTTTCAGTGGTTGTCATATATATTATACCACCAAAAGGACTAATATATTACTAATTATAGTTAATTCTCTGTAACAAAAGTTAGCCACACAATTTTTCGACTTCCTGAAAAATACACGCCTCAAACCCGCATTCTACCGTTCCATTTCCCTTAAAATCGCCAAATTGCTGTCAAAGGCAGGTGTTTTTTATTTAATAATATTTTATTTCTAAAACTCTTCACTTCGTGAAGGATTTTAGGATAAATATTTTTATTATAAAATAAAAAAAATAACCTTAAACCTTTCGCGGAGCGAAATGTTTAGGATAAATATTTTTATTATAAAATAAAAAAATAACCTTAAACCTTTCGCGAAGCGAAATGTTTAGGATAAATATCTTTATTATAAAATAAAAAAATAACCTTAAACCTTTCGCGAAGCGAAATGTTTAGGATATATTTATTTTTTTAAAGAAATATATTAATGAGTATTATCGCAGGAGGCGATTAAATGAATAGAGGGCTTTATATTTCCACTATGGGAATGCTTGCAAATATGGCACAATTAGATACAATTTCAAATAATCTTGCAAATGCTGATACAACAGGATATAAAAAAGATGAGATAACCTTTAAAGCATATTTAAAGAAAGAATTTAGAAACTATGATTCAGTAGACATAAAAAAAGGAAAACATGTTGGTTATATGGAAACAGCTTTAGTCGCCGACGAAACAAAACCCATAATTTCACAGGGACAAATTGTAAAAACAAATAATCCAACAGATTTTTCCATTTTTGGTGATGGTTTTTTTAAAATTGAAAAAAATGGGGAAATTTATTATTCTCGAAACGGTGAATTCAAAAGAAATCAAGATGGTTTTTTGATTACCTCAGACGGAGATTATGTTCTGGATTCGAATAATAAACATATTCAGGTACCGGAAAATTTTACCGTTGATGAATCAGGAACTATCTATAATGGTACTCAATCTACAGGACAAAAAATTTCAATAGTAAACCTTAAAAACCCTTCCAAATTCGGTATTAACCTTTTTACTGGAAATGAAACTATATCAAGTAACTATAAAGTAATACAGGGTAGCATAGAAAAATCAAACGTTAACACATTAAAAGAAATGATAAATTTAATAAATGCCAATAGAGCTTTTAGTATATTAGAAAAATCCGTACAAACTCAGGATACAATGACCGGAAAAATTATAGAAAGTGCTCAAAGAATATAAAAATAATATAATTTCAAGGAGGAAAAGAATATGTTAGTATCTCTTTATTCAGCATCTACAGGGATGATTGCACAACAAAGAAGACTCGACACAATATCAAATAATTTATCTAACGTAGACACTACAGGTTACAAAGCTCAAAGGATTGAGTTTCAAGACTTATTATATACTCCAATAAAAGAAGCAGGAACTCCAACAGCTCAAAATTCCGTGTTACCTACTGGAGAATATGTTGGACATGGTGTGAAAATAGGTGCTACAAATAGAATTTTTACACAGGGAAATATTGAGCAAACTGGTGGAACATTTGATATGGCTATTATGGGAGATGGATTTTTTCAGATTCAGTTACAAGATGGAAGAATTGCATACACAAGAGATGGCTCATTTAAAGTAGATGCCAATGGAAGACTTGTGAATTCTCAGGGATTATTGTTTGTTCCAAACATTACTTTACCAACAAATGCAGAAAGTGTTAATGTTTCTCCTGATGGAATTATCAGTGCAAAATTACCAGATGGTACAATTCAGAATGTTGGTAACATTACACTTGTAAAATTCGTAAATCCAGCAGGATTAAAAGCCATAGGAGGAAATCTTTTTTTAGCTACTCCTGCATCTGGTGTTGCAACTGAAGGTATTCCAAATCAAGATGGATATGGTTCAATTGAGCAAGGATCTTTAGAAAAATCCAATGTTGATGTTGTAAAAGAAATGGTTAATATGATAGTTGCTCAAAGAACTTATGACTTAAATGCAAGAGCTGTACAAACAGCAGATGATTTCTTAAGAACAGTTGGAACATTGAAGAGATAATAACTATTAGGAGTTAAAATTATGAATGTAGAGTTAATTATAGATTATTCAATAAGAATAGGAATTAGTATATTGGTTTTAATATTAACCAAAATATTCTCAAAAATTACCTATTCCTCAGTTATAAAATTTATTGAAAAAACAGGAAAATCTTTGGCTTATAAAAATACTTTACGAGTTCTGGTAAATATTGCTTCCTACACACTTGGTGGTTTTATTATTTTATCTTTAATATTTAAAGATTTCATGCCATTTTTAACTGGTTTAGGGGTTTCTGGTGTAATTGTTGCTTTTGCAGTACAAGAACCTCTGTCTAATTTTATTTGTGGAATTCTTTTAATGTTTTCAAAAACGATAAAAGAAGGGGATGCAATTGAAGTAAATGGTATTTCAGGAAGTGTTAAACAGATTGATTTAAATCATACTGTGATAAACACTTTTGACGGAAAACTTGTGAGAATACCAAATAAAACTATGTGGAGCAGTTCTATTACTAATTACTGGCCTTCAAATATCAGGAGGAGTGAAATAAATATTGGTGTTTCATATAGCACAAATTTAAATAGTTTTTTGGAAATAATTAATGACTATCTTAATAATTCCAGCCTTATATATAAAGATGAAAATCATAATCCTGTTGTTTGGTTTTCAGGATTTGGCTCTTCTTCAATAGATTTTTCTATAAAATTCTGGTTAAAAAAAGAGGATTTTTTCGATGGCACGAGAAAAATAGCTGCAGAGATTTTTGAGCTGTTAAATGAAAAAAATATTGAAATTCCATTTAATCAGGTTGATATATACATAAAAAACAAAGAAGGCAATTAGTGCCTTCTTTATTTTTTATATTACCGCTACTTTAGATAATAATTCTGGATTGTCTAATAATATCCCTGCACCCTGCGCAACACATAATTGTGGACTTTCTGCAACTTCTGTTTTAACTCCTGTTTTTTCTTCAAATAGTTGTGCTAATCCACGCAAATTTGCTGTTCCACCTGCAAGATAAATACCATTTTTCAATATATCTGCTGATAATTCTGGCGGTGTATTTTCCAATACGGTCTTTGTTTTTTGAATTATTTCATCTAAAACTCCTTCTATAGCTTCAAAAATATCATCAGAATTTATTACTCTTGATGATGGCATTCCACTTGCTATATCCTGACCTCTTACTTCTATTTCTAAAGTTTCAACATCTTTATGCGCCTTTCCTATTTCTTTCTTTAAAAATTCTGCCGTAGCTTCACCAATTAAGAACTTATATTTTCTTTTAATATATTTAATGATTTCTGTATCCATAGCTTCTCCAGCTAATTTTATTGATTCAGAAATAACACTTCCACTTAAACTAATAACAGCAATATCTGTAGTTCCACCACCTAAATCTACTATTAAATGTCCATTAGGTTTTGTTATATCAAGTCCTATACCTATTGCGGCTATAATTGGTTCTAAAACTAAAAATGCTTTATTTGCCCCTACTTTTTCTGCAGCATCCTTAACTGCTCTTCTTTCTACGTCAGTAGTTCTTGCAGGAATTCCTATTACAAGATTCGGTTTTGATGGCAAAAATCCTGTTTTCGCCTGTTTTATAAAATATCTTAACAATTGTTCAATTAAAGAAGGATAAGCAATAACTCCGTCCTGCATTGGATGAATTATTTCAACACCATATGGTGTTTTCCCTATCATTGCTTTTGCTTCATTACCAAAAGCTGTTATTGTATTTGTCAATTTATCAACCGCTACCACAGATGGTTCATTTATTATTATACCTTCTCCTTTTTTATACACAATAAATGTTGCTGTTCCTAAATCTATACCTAAATCATGTTTTGCCATATTCTTTCCTCCCGCACTCTATTCTTCTAATATTATACAAGATTTCTCTAAAAAAAACAACTTTTATATAAAATAAAAAGTTTTTTAATTATTATTTTTTATAATATTCTTCCAGGTACCTTCTATCCAATTTTGATATTCCTTATAAAAATCAAGAGCTTTATAATCATCATAATACCCATTTGGATTAGTATCAAATATATCTTCAAACATTATCCCTATTCCACTATAACCAGGATAATCAACACCATCAATTCTGACTACAGCATTTACAATAGCAGGATTAATATAACTGCTTAAGAATTCTCCTGTATTTAATATCAAATTATTAACATCAATCATATCTGTTGGTTCAGAAACATAATTATTACCATCATTCCTATACAAAGTATATCCATATTTTACCCCTGCTATATTATTAATATTATTCCATCCGGAAAAACTTTTTAGATTAAATCCAACTAAACTTAATCTATTAAGCATATTATATTCCTGTGTATAATAATATTTATATTTATCCACTATTTTATATACCAGAGATTCCTCTAAATTTTTTTCATCTAAACCATGAAAAAAATCATAATAAAATCCAAATCCTGCAATTGAATATACTGACCCAACAAAATAATCAACCAAATTTCTAAATTCATATATTATTTCTAAACTGGTCATATTACATGCGTCAAAAGCAAGAATATTAATCTTTGTATTATATTTTTTCTCATATTCATTAATAACATCCTTTATATCTTTTATTTTTAAAACTTTATTTGTAGTATCATCCTGAATAATCGCCTTAGGTTGGATTGATAGCCCTTTTGACTCCCATGCCCAACCATTGCCATGATCCCATAAATCCAATGCCTTTACAGTATTACTATTTCTTACAGCAAATTTATCTATAAATTCAAATAATGTTTTCGTCGATGCTGAACTCAATTCACTGGAAAATCCAAAATCTTCCGGTGAAAATCTCTGTTCTATATAATCCCCATTAAATTTTGAAATAAATATTATTTCATCGCTCTTTGCACTTCTATCTCCCAAAATAACAACTGATATATTCATCATTGATTTTTGTATGGACCTTTCAATTTCGTCAATATCCAGGTCAAAAAAATAGTCTGTTTCATTTGTTAGTGGATCCTGGTATTTCACATCCAGGCTATTATCAGCACCACCATATAATAAAAATTGCAATTTTGGTTCTACCTTTTTTACAGTATTTATATATTGTCTATTCTTATAAAATTCTGTAGTTTTTACTGTTATATCGCCATGTAAAATTAAATTTGTTTTTAATTTATAAATTATATCCCCATTATATGAATAGATCTTTTTTTCCCCATTATAAATATCTACACCAACCACTGGTCTTGAAAATTCAAGAATTAATGGCATACCTTCTAAATATTCCTGAGTAACCAATGGACTTTGCTTATTAAAGTTTATACACGAAGATAAAAACAATGCCAGTAATAAAAGCATTAAAAAAAGATTTATTTTTCTCATAAATCACCTCTAATTATACAAACAGCGGCATAACTGCCGCTGCCAATTTTTATGAAGCGTATGCCACACTTCTTTTTTCTCTTATAACTGTAACTTTAATAACTCCTGGATATTCCATTGTCTCCTCTATTTGAGCTGAAATATCCCTTGCTAATTTATCCGCTAAAGCATCATCTATTTTATCCGGTTGTACTATAACCCTTAATTCTCTTCCAGCCTGAATTGCATATGCCTTATCAACATGCCTGAATCCTTTTGCTATTTCTTCTAATTGTTCTATTCTTCTAATATAATTTTCAAGCGTTTCTCTTCTGGCACCAGGTCTTGCTGCGGAAACCGCATCAGCTGCTCCTACAATCACAGCCTCTGGTGTCATTGGATCCACTTCATTATGATGATATTGAATTGCATTTACTACTTCTAATTTTTCATTATATCTTTTTGCAATTTGACCACCAACTATAGCATGCGATCCTTCAACTTCATGGTCAATTGCCTTCCCAATATCGTGAAGCAATGCAGCTCTTTTAGCTAATTCAACATTTAATCCCAATTCAGCAGCCATTAAGCCTGCAAAATTCGCCACTTCAATTGAATGTTCCAATACATCCTGACCATAACTTGTTCTGAATTTTAATCTTCCTAATAATTTTACTAATTCTGGATGTAATGGTTTAATTCCAACTCTCATTACTGCTTCTTTACCTGCTTCTTTAATTATATCTTCCAATTCTTTCTTTGTTTTTTCATAAACTTCTTCTATTCTGGCTGGATGAATTCTACCATCTGCTACCAATGCTTCAAGTGTCCTTTTAGCTATTTCTCTTCTTAATGGATTAAAACCAGAAATAACTACAACTTCAGGTGTATCATCGATAATCAAATCACAACCTGTCATTTTTTCAAAAGCTCTGATATTTCTTCCTTCTCTTCCGATAATCCTACCTTTCATATCATCAGTAGGAAGTGCTACCGTTGATGTTGTAATTTCAGAAGTAACATCTGAAGCATATCTTTGTACAGCTATGCTTACTACCCACTGTGCATGCTTTTTTGCATCTTCTTCATATTCTTCCTTCAAAGATTTATATTTTTGAGCTAATTCTAATTCGTATTTTTCCTTTGCTTCTTTTAAAACCTTTTCTCTTGCCTCTTCCATTGTTAAATTAGCTATCTCATATAATTTATTTTCCAATTCATCTTTTAGTTTTTGTGTTTCTTCTTTTCTTTGTCCAACTTATTTTTAATTCTTCAAGATTTTGTTCCTTTCTATCAATCATTTCTTCTCTTCTAATCAATCTTTCTTCCATTGATTTTAATTCTTCTTTTTCAAGTTTTAATTCCCTATTGAATTCTTCTTTCATCTTCTGAATTTCTTCTTTGCTTTCAATAAGTGCTGATTTTACAATATTGTCAGCTTCCTTTTCGGCATTTCTTAATATCTCATTTTTTTCTCTTTTTGCTATTTCTATTTCCATTTTTAGCTGCTCTTTTTCAGATCTCAATTTCTCAATAAATTCTTTATTTCCTTTTTCTAATCCCTTATTTACCCCTATTTTATATAAAACACCAGATATTATTGCTAAAAGTACAATAATAATTATATATAAAACATCCATCTTTATTCACCTCCAACTTCGTCTAATACTTCTTCAATTAAATATGATTCAAATCCTCTTTTATAAACATACTCTTTTATTTTTCTTTTATCTTTTTTTAGTCTCATCTGGGATAAAACTATATCACGAATAATTTCTTTCAAATTAATATCTTCCAATACCTTATTTATAGCATTATAAATAGTATCTTCTTCTATATGAAACTTGTTTGATAATTCCATTTTTATAACAAATGGCCCTTTTTTATTTAAGGTTAATTTATCATATGCATATAAATAAGCAAACAGTTCATCATCAATCATCTTAAATTCTTTTAATTTTTCAATAACCCGATCTACTACGGTTATATTAAAACCTTTTTCAAGAAGTCTATTTTTCATCTCAAACTCTGATCTGGCTCTATATTTTAACAAATTAACTGCCGCTCTTTGAGCCGCTTCCTCATCAAAAGGGTCAATTATCCTTTTTTTCTTCATCTTTTACCTCAGACACTTCTTTAGATGCATTCTCAATTTTTTCTTTCAAATCTTCTGGAATAACAAGCCCTAATTTTTCTCTAATCCTGTATTCTATTTCATCAAAAAAATGCGGATTTTTCTTTAAATAATCTAAAGCCTTTATTTTGCCCTGACCAAGACTGATTTCATTTCCATCTAAATCAGTATAGGAGAACCATGCTCCGCTTCTTTTAACAATATCATTTGCAACTGCCAGATTAAAAATATCATTTTCTTTTGCCAATCCTTCGCCATAAATCATATCCACTTTTACTTCTTTAAATGGTGGAGCTACCTTGTTTTTAACAACTTTAATATTTACTTCGTTACCATAAGCTTCTTTACCTTCTCTTAAAGCTGTTCCTTTTCTAACTTCCATTCTTATTGTAGAATAAAATTTTAATGCAACACCGCCTGCTGTAGTTTCAGGATTCCCATACACAACACCTATTTTCATACGAGTTTGATTAATAAAAATCACAATGGTTTTTGATTTATTAATGCTTCCTGCCAATTTTCTTAATGCCTGTGACATTAATCTTGCCTGTAGACCCATATGTGAATCTCCCATGCTACCTTCTATTTCAGCTCTTGGCACTAATGCAGCTACAGAGTCAATAACCACCAGATCAACAATATTAGATCTTACAATACTATCAACAATTTCTAAAGCCTGTTCTCCAAAATCTGGTTGTGATAGTATTAAAGTATCAGGATTTACTCCTAATTTCTTAGCATATTCAAGGTCAAGTGCATGTTCTGCATCGATAAATGCAGCAATTCCACCTCTCTTTTGAACTTCTGCAATAGAATGCAATGCAAGTGTAGTTTTACCACTTGATTCATTACCATATATTTCTATAATCCTACCTCTTGGATATCCACCAACACCAAGAGCAACATCAACAGATAATACGCCACTTGGAACTATATCCAATTTTCTTTCTTCTTCCAAGCCTTTACCTAAAATCATTATTGAACCTTCGCCATAATTCTTCTCTAATTCTTTTACTAATTTATCTAACATATCCTCTTTATTTATGGCGTCTTTTTTAGCTGGTTTTTTAGCCATTAATAATCATTCCTCCCTCAAAATCAATAGTATACATCTTCTTATATATTGGTCCGGTTTTTGTTAAAGTGGATGAATATATATGAACCGCATTTACAGGAACAATAACCTTTTCAACATCTAAAACCTTTATAAGTTTTTCCCAGAAATCCGGAGCTTTTTTTATTCTCCCAACAGTTAAATGAGGCTGAAAATCCTTTTCATTATCTGAAATCTGAACATTTGATAATTTTAAGGATTTTATAACTTCATTATGTAATTGTTTTAATGTATTTCCACCCTCAATACCCAACCAGATAACCCTTGGAAAATCTCTTGTTTTAAAATATCCAACTTTATTTAAAGTAAATGCAAATGTTGGAAATCCTGTTATTCTTTCTTCCATTCTTTTGGCTACTTCTGTAATTTTAGTAATATAAGTATCCCCCATAAAATATAATGTCAAATGAACATTCTCGGGTTTTGTCCAATTACCTTTAAAACCCATTCTTTCAAGTTTTAAAATTATATCTCTTAAAATATCTCTAACACTTTGATTTACATCGAGTGCTATGAATGTCCGTAAATGTTTATTTTTGTTATTCATATTACTCCCCTTAAGATAGACTAAATTCTTTACTAAATAGTTATAACCAGAAAATAATGAAAAGAATGTTGTTAAAATAATAAGCACAATATTAACTATATTCAAAAACAAAAATAATGGAGTCAAATAAAGTGAGGCAATTAAAATTGTTTGTGAAAAGGTTTTTAATTTCCCCCACTTATCTGCAGCTACTACAACATTCTTATTGGCCAAAAACATTCTCAACCCGCTAATAAAAATATCTCTAACAATTATAACAGCGACAAACCACCCTGGTACTTTATGCATTTCCAAAAAAGCGATAAATAAAGCATTAATGAGTATTTTATCTGCAATTTGATCCATAAATTTCCCAAAATCGCTAACAAGATTATATTTTCTGGCTATATATCCATCAAGTAGATCTGTTAGAGAAACAAGAATATATACAAAAAAAGCAATTAAATAATTTTTTTCATCATATGTTATAATAAACATAGGTATTGTTGCCAATATTCTTATAAACGTTAATATATTTGGTGCCGTCCATAACGTCATCTTAGTATACCCTCCAAATCATATTCTGAAGTGTTTACTATTTCAACTGTAACAAATTCACCTATCTTTAATTCTTTTTCAGATTTAAAAAATACATTTCCGTCTATTTCCGGCGCATCAGAATAAGCCCTGCCTATATACACACCATTTTCATATTCTTCAACTAAAACTTTTAAAGTTATGCCAACAAATCTTTCAAGTCTTTCAGCAGATATCTCTTTTTGCAACTCCATCAATTCTCCAAGTCTTTTTTCTTTTATTTTATCATCCACTTTATTGGGTAATGAATAAGAAGGTGTTCCTTCTTCATCAAAATATGTAAATGCACCTAATCTATCAAACTCGACTTCATCTACAAAATCTAACAATTCCTCAAAATTTTCGTCTGTCTCTCCTGGAAATCCTACAATAATTGTTGTTCTAATTATTGATTCTGGATTTTTTCTGATTTTTGATATTATTTCTTTTAGTTGCTTACTTTTTCTGACCCTTCCCATTAAAGATAAAATCTTATCTGAACCATGTTGCATTGGAATATCAAAATATTTAACTACTTTATCCAGGGAATTTATTGCCTCTATTATTTCATCATTAATAAAATCCGGATGTAAATACATAACCCTTATCCAGAAATCACCTTCAATTGAATTTATAGCTTTTAATAATTCTGGTAATGCCTGTTTTTTATATAAATCAACACCATACAATGTATTATCCTGGGAAACCAGGACAATTTCTTTTACTCCATTTTTTACCAAAAATTCTGCTTCTTTCTTGATATCTTCAATTTCTCTACTGACAGGCTCTCCCTTAAAATAAGGAATAGAACAAAATGCGCATTTTCTATTACACCCATCTGCAATCTTAATATATGCATATGGCTTATCTTGAACTATACGATAATCACATTTATAAACATCATATGGCCTTGATAATTTAAAATAATAATTCTTTTTTCTATTGCCTCAACAATTTTTTCTGGTGGAACTACACCTATTAAACCATCAACCTCTATTAATTCCTTTTTTAAATCATCATAATATCTCTCAACCAAACAACCAATAGGAATAATCTTCATATCAGGATTTTCTTCTTTTAAAGAAACAATATTAAAAATCTCATTGATAGATTCTTCTTTTGCTGGTTCAATAAACCCACAGGTATCTATAATAGAGTAATTGGCTTCAATAGGATTATCTGTTATTTCATATCCTTTTTGTAAAAAAATTCCTTTTAAAACATCCATGTCTGCCTCATTTTTCGGGCAGCCTAATGTCAGAATATATACTTTTTCTTTCATGCTCTCCTCCTAAAATAAGTCTAATTATAATTATAACATATTTTTCCTATTTCATTGTTATTTTAGAAAATAAAAAATATAAATTTTACATTATTTCCAACTAAAATAATTCGGCTCTTTAAGAGCCGATTAAAATTTATCTATTATTAGACTTATTATTGTCCCTTTGCCTTTTATTGAACTAATCCGCAACCGTGCATTTTGAAAAATAACAAATCTTTCTAAAAAAACAGTTCCAAGCCCCGTACCATTATCCTTTGTTGTAAAAAATGGTTTCAAATATTTCTCTTTCTCGATTTTATCCATACCTATTCCATTATCAGCTAGCATAATTTTATAACATCGCTTTTTTCCAATATCTTTATAATTATAATACTCTGGCTTTTTTCACCAAAACAGCATCTATAGAATTTTGAATCACATTAAACATCGCTGACTTAAAAAGCCATTCATCACTTTTAATTTCAACATTTATTTTATCCTGAACAATAAATTTAATTTGCGGATATACTCTTTTAAAATTATTTACTACTTCATTTAATACCTGATTTAAACTAAATAATTTTATATCTTCTGGTATTTTAAACAATTCCAGCGTTTCCTGAACTACATTTTGAATATTGTTAATTTCATTTTTTACCTGATTTAAATACTCTTTATCATTTGTCAATTCATACATTTGGAACGTCATTTTTAACCTTGCTATTGGTGTTTTTAAACCATGAGCTGCATTAGCAAGTATTTCACCAAGCCTTGCAAAATGCCTTGCATTTTCAAGATTCTTTTTTAACTTTTTATAGGTAGTAATGTCATTCACAGCTATAATAATAAAATTGCTCCTTTTACTTATAATCAATTGTAAATTCTTTCTTAGTCTCTTAGAATATACCTCGTATATACCAGATTCTAATGTAATTTTTATCCCACTTTTAATAAATATTTTTGAAAGTTGCATCCCATATTTTAATGTAATATTATGAAAAATTTCTTTAGCTTTGCGATTGGACCTTTGTAAAATACCATTTTCATTAAATACCAATAAACCGGAACCTATACTATCAAAAATAGCATTAAACTTTTCATAATATTCTTTTAATCCTTCTCTCTCTCTTAATAATAATAACGAATATGTTCTGATCATTTCATCCAATTCGCGTAATAAACCAGAATATTCAAGGTTATAATGCCTGGTAGTATAAGCATTACCTTTATGCAATATTCTCCTGAGCCTTTTTTCTATAAATATATATACAATAAAATATAAAAATACAAAGCTCATTGGTATTAAATACCAATAAGCTAAAAGATGCAAAAAATAAAAAATAAAAAACATCACTATAGTATGTATAACAGATATTTTTTCCGATAAATCCCAACCTAATATGTTTCTTTTCTTAATGTAATCTCCACTCCTTCTGAATTTAATCCTAAAAATTCCTTTGCATTACCCTGATTTATTGCAATTTCTAAATACCCGGAACTTTCCGGATGAATTAAAAGCTCTCCAGGTAATACATCACTAAATACTTTTTCATAATATGCTTTAAACTTTTTATTTTCAAAATGAAGTATAATCTCATCATCTTTTTTAAATAATGTTTCACCAAGCTCAGCAGGTATATTTGTTTGAACATTTCCAAATGTATCGAAGAATATTATCTCACCTTCAATTGCATCATTTTTAATCTCTGGTGCTTTATATCTAAATAGATTTATAGTATCGATTTCAATACCAAAATCCTCAATTGGAACTCCTTTTGATAAATATGCGGCTACAGGAGAAAATATATCTCTTCCATGAAATGTTGTAGAATATCTCTTCCTAAAATAATATTTTTCATTATTAATTTCTATTAATTTATCAATTCCGTATTCTTCCGCTACTAGAGTTAATAATCCATTGTCCGGTGCAACAAAATAAAAATTCCTTTTTTTTGCTTTTAAAATAATGGGTTTTCTACTGCTTCCCACACCGGCATCTATAACACTTAAAAATATTGTTCCTTCTGGAAAGTCCTTAGAAAATCTGTATAAAATATGTGCATTAATTTTAGGATCAAACTTTCTTGTATCATGCAAAACATCTATTATCTCAGCATTTTTATTGATAGTTTTCATTACTGCTTTACAAACACCTACATAATAACTATCATTCCCCAATCAGTGAAAAAGGCTATCATTTATTATATACCTCCCCCATATAATCCTCTCTTTTTTTGTGAATATTCAACAATTTAGAGTCACCATCTGTAGATTTCAACCTAATTGTTTTATATTTCAAATCATGATATGTAGTAATTCTCCTTATTGTTCTGGTTTTAGATCTCATAACTATACTTTCAGTAATAGCTTTACCCTTATAAAAATGTACTCCCTTTAAAAAGTCTCCATCAGTTACACCAGTTGCTGAAAATAAAACATTTTCTCCTCCAGCTAAATCTTCTGTATAATATACCTTATTTAAATCCCAACCTTCACTTAACAGCTTCTCCTTTTCTTCCTCAGTTTGAGGCCACAATTGAACCTGTAATTCACCACCCAATGTTCTTAAAGCCCCTGCAGCCAATACTGCTTCTGGAGAACCCCCTATCCCAATATAAATATCAACTCCACTATCTGGCATAGCGGTTGCAAGAGCTGCTGCAATATCCCCATCACCAATTAATTTTATTCTTGCTCCAACTTCTCTTATTTCTTCAATAATTTTCTTATGTCTATCCCTATTTAAAACAACTACTGTTATTTCACTAACTGGAACCTTTAATGCTGCTGCTGCAACTCTTAAATTTTCTCTAATAGAACTTCTAATATCCAATAACCCCTTAATTCTGGACCAACTGCAAGCTTATATGAATAAAACGTTGGTAAATAGGCTAATTTACCCTTTTCCGCTAAAGTCATAACACTAATAGCATTTGGTAATCCATAAGCCACAAGTCTTGTACCGTCTATAGGATCAACGGCTATATCGTATTCCTCATCATCTTCTGCCCATGTTCCAACCTTTTCGCCAATATACAACATTGGCGCTTCATCTTTTTCACCCTCACCAATTATTACAGTACCCTTTATTTCTATGTAATCCAGCATTCCCCTCATAGCATCAACAGCTGCCTGATCCACAGCATTTTTATCCCCCATCCCCAAATGTAAACTGCTCGTTAAAGCTGCCGCTTCAGTTACTCTAACCAAATCAAGCGTTATTTCTCTATCTACTTTATCTGGCATGAAATCCCCCCCTATAATAAATATTTTTTAACCAATATCAGCATTATTATTATACTAAAAAAAAATTTTTTTTTGAACCTCTGTTTTTACCCATATAAATTGAATAAATGTAATTATAATTAATAACAGATTTTATGACCCTCTTTACATACTTTGAAAAAAAACATCAATATGATACAATCTAATTGTAATTGAATAATTTTAATCATATTTTCTGGAGGTGAAAAAGGTGGAGATAAAAAAGCTTAAAGAAAAACTTACAAGAAAAAAAGTATCCGTATGGGAAAAAAGAGATAGGAAAATTATTGATGAGTATTCTAAAGGTTACAAAAATTTTATTGATTACTCAAAAACAGAAAGAAAAGCTGTTGAATATAGCGTAAAAGAATTAGAAAAACATGGATTTAAACCTTTAGATTATTATCTGGAAAAGGGAAAAATAGAAGACGGTGATAAAGTATATTACATTAACAATTCTAAAGCAATCTTTGCTATTAAAATAAAGGGCAACATAACAAATGGAATTAGCCTTGTTGGCGCTCATCTTGATGCTCCAAGACTTGATTTAAAACCAGAGCCAATAGTGGAAGATACAGGTATAGCTATGGCAAAAACCCATTATTATGGTGGAATAAAAAAATATCAATGGTTAAATATTCCTCTTGAACTACATGGTGTTGTTATTAAAGATGACGGAACAAAAATAGATGTATCCATAGGAGATAGCCTCGAAGACCCTGTATTTGTAATTTCGGATCTATTACCACATCTTGATAGGAGAAAAGGTGAAGTTTCTGAAGTATTTAAAGGAGAAAATTTAAACCTATTATTAGGAACAATATCTATATCTTATGAAGAAGAAGTAAAAGAAGGAGTAAAATTAAATATCTTAAATATCTTACATGAAAAATATGGTATTGTTGAAGAAGATTTAATTTCTGCAGAATTAGAAGTAGTCCCTTCATTACCTGCAAGAGATGTCGGATTGGATAGATCATTAATCGCTGCTTATGGACATGACGATAGAATATGTTCTTACACAGCATTAACTGCTTTGATAGAAGCAGAACCTGAAGTAAGAAGTGCTGCCATATTGTTAGTAGATAAAGAAGAAATTGGAAGTGATGGAAATACAGGTGCAAAACATCACTTTTGGATTACTATATTAAAGAAACTATTAAAACTTCAGGGAAGCACTAATATTGAATTAGATATAGACGATACATTATTAAATTCTACTTTATTATCAGCGGATGTTTCTGCTGCACTTGATCCAAACTTTAAGGATGTCCATGATCCAGCTAATGCACCAAAATTAGGTTATGGAATAGCAATAGCAAAATACACTGGAGCCAGAGGAAAAGTATCAACTAATGATGCAAATGCTGAAGTTTTTGGCAAATTAAGAAAAATATTTAACGAAAATGGTGTTATATGGCAGACAGGTGAATTGGGTAAAGTAGATCAAGGTGGTGGCGGAACAATAGCAAAATTCTTTGCCGAAAAAGGTCTCAGCGTTATCGATGCAGGTGTTGCACTTTATGGAATGCATTCTCCATATGAACTGGCTTCAAAAGCTGATTTATATGAAACATATTATGCTTATAAGGTGTTTTTAAATAAAAATTAATTGGGAGTGAAAATTTGAAAATTTTTGCAGGTCACCCCATTCATTTAATGGAATTTGAAAATGAAAATATAAATCTAAATATTACATCCCACTCCTGGTCTTTTTTAGGCCAGAGTGGGGTTTCTGTAATATTAAATAAAGATATGATAAATCTTTTTGACGGCTTATCTGAAGAAAATTTAAACCTATTTGAAGAAAGAATAATAAACATAAATGACGAAAATAAAATTTGTTTTCTTTTACAACAGGAAGGTTTTAAATTTGAAAATTACTTTTATGCAAAAATGAGAAATATTGATTTAATTGTTTTGAGAATAGATCTTTTAAACAAATCTCATTATGATTATCTTTTAAACGTTATTATTTCAAACATGTTTCTTGTAAAAATACCAATTTTATTATTTAAAATATTTAAAGATGCTCATGATATATCTTATTTCTATCCAGATAGAAACGATTATGTTATTTTCAAAGATTCTCCATATGCTTATATTGAAATAAATAAAGCAAAAGATAATATTATTATGTTGCATGGATATTATAGAAATATGCTTCACAACAAATTGTCTTCCTTCTTGAAAAAAGTGGGTGACTACAATGAAAAATATAATTGATATCTTAATTGAAAAATGGCTATTTAAAATAATAAAAAGCGCTTATTATAAACCTTTCACAGAAATCAGAAATGATGATTCTCACTTTTACTTTATAAATTTTGGAACATTATCACTTAATTTCTTTAAATTAAAATCTTTATCCAACTTAACTCAACAGCTAAGAAATAGCATTAATTTTAGAAACAAGCTGGGAATTATCACATTGAATAATTGTCCATCAAAATATATACGTTATATATCAGAAATTGCAGAAATTTTCGATATTCCTCTTATTGCTATTATTAAAAAAGATACATACTTATTAAAAGAAAATACTTTAAAGAAAGTAAATAATAACGATTCTATTTACCTTAAAACTACAAAATTTTATTTTTTAAATAATTCTTCTGAACTATTATATCAGTTAATGGACATCCGATTGGAAAATCCGGATTTCTTAATGGTGAATAATTTACATTGTAATCTGGATAATCTGGAGCAAAATGCTATTTCTTCTTCATTATCTACATATTTATTATCTTTCGATAATAATAAAATTACTATTTTTAAACCTGAAAATAATAAACCCATTGAATATAAACTAAAAGAACATTTTATTCTAAAATTTAATCTAAACACTCTTACAAAATTCAAAAATGGAATAACAAAATTAGATGAAAAAAACTGGAAATATTACTCAAATACATATAATTATAATCGACTCAAAGGAGTCGATTTTTTTAATATAAATTCCTCATATTAGTTACAAAAAGTACAAAATATAATTTGACTTTTTTTATCTAATTTAGTATAATGATAGTAGAATAAATACGACAAAAAAGGGAGGAATTAAAATGTTGTTAGAAGTGAAGAATCTTAGAGCTAAAGTTATTGAAGATGACAAAGAAATATTAAAAGGAGTTAATTTGAATATAAAACCGGGAGAAATACATGTATTAATGGGCCCAAATGGCTCAGGAAAATCAACATTATCAAACGTAATAATGGGATCACCAAAGTTTGAAGTAACCGACGGTGAAGTTTTATTCGAAGGTGAAAATATCCTCGAATTAGACACAAACGAAAGAGCAAAAAAAGGAATATTCTTAACCTTTCAGCATCCACAAGAAATAGAAGGAGTTAAAATGAGACAATTCCTTATTAATGCATATAGGCACATGCATCCAGACGAAAAGGTTTCACCAATTGAATTAAACAAAAGATTAAAAAAACTATGTGAAAAAATAAATCTTAAACCGGAATTTTTAGATAGATATGTAAATTCTGGATTTTCTGGCGGAGAAAAGAAAAAAGTGAAATATTACAATTATTCTTTTTACAACCAAAATTAGTTATTATAGATGAAATTGATTCCGGACTTGATGTTGATGCTTTACGTGATGTAGCTGAAGCTATAAATAAATTAAAAACAGATGATATGAGTATATTAATGATTACTCACTATCAACGAATATTAAAATATTTACATCCAGATTTCGTACATGTTTATGTTGACGGAAAAATAGTATATACTGGTGATGCAAAATTAGCAGAAGAAATTGAAGAAAAAGGTTATACAGTATTAAGCGAATATGTTGATGTAGATGCAAATACTGTAAAGGAGTGGTAATATGAAAGATGTTAATGAAATAAATTATGAAGATTTAATGATAAATCAATCAAAGTTTGATTTTAGAAATGAAGCTAAATATGCTTACAAAACCCCTCCAGGATTAAATGAAAAGGTTATAAGAGAAATATCAGAAGCTAAAAATGAGCCTAAATGGATGTTAGAACATAGATTACAGGCTTTTAAAATATTTGAAAATTATCATGAACCACATTTTGGTGTGGATATAACAAATTTAGATTTAAGCAAATTAATAGCATATATGAAACCAGATGCAAAAAAATCCACATCATGGGATGACGTTCCAGAAGAAATAAAAGATACATTTGAAAAACTCGGTATTCCAGAAGCTGAAAGAAAAGCATTAGCCGGGGTGGGTGCCCAATACGATTCAGAAGTTGTATATCAACATATACAAAAAGAATTAAATGATTTAGGAGTTATTTTCCTTGATATGGAAACAGCCGTAAAAGAATACCCTGATCTTGTCAAAGAATACTTTATGAAACTTGTCCCTTCACATAATCATAGATATGCTGCTATTCATGGAGCATTGTGGAGTGGAGGTTCATTTCTATATGTCCCGAAAGGGGTTAAAGTACCTTTACCTCTTCAAGCATATTTTAGAATGAATAATCCTGGTATGAGCCAATTAGAGCATACATTAATAATCGCTGATGAAGGATCTGAAGTTGAATTTATAGAAGGATGTTCTGCACCATTTTATAATGTAACTAACTTGCATGCTGGCATGGTGGAAATATATGTAAAAAAGGGTGCTAAAATGAAATATTCTACAATTCAAAACTGGAGTAAAAACACATACAATTTAAATACCAAAAGAGCAATTGTAGATGAAGATGGATCAATGGAATGGGTATCCGGTTCCTTAGGTAGTTTTAAAACGATGTTATACCCAATGACAATATTAAGAGGAAAAGGCGCTAAAAACAGCTCTGTAACTCTAACCTATGCAGGACCAAATCAACATTTAGATACCGGCTCAAAAGTTTTTCATCTTGCTCCATATACAAGCTCTATTGTAAATGCAAGAAGTATTAGTATTGGTGGAGGATGGGCATTTTATAGAGGCTGGGTAAAAATTGGAGAAAACGCAAAAGGAGCAAAATCCTCTGTTGAATGTAATGCTTTAATGCTTGATAATAAATCAAAAAGTGATACTGTTCCTTTAATAGAAGTATTTACCGATGATGCAGACGTTGGTCATGAAGCAAAAATTGGAAGAATCAGTGAAGAACAAATTTATTATTTAATGTCAAGAGGATTATCAGAAATAGATGCAAAAAACATGATTGTAAGAGGATTTATTGAACCGTTGGTAAAAGAATTACCTCTTGAATATGCACTTGAATTAAATAAACTAATTAATTTAGAAGTTGAGTCATCTATAGGATAAAACTCTATTTTGATTTAAAAATTTAAATAAATTATCATCACCGGAGGTGTGTTTATGTATGAAAAGGCTCTTATTTTAAAGCATAATGATTTTTTGCAACAGAATGGAAAGTGCCAGAAGTAAAATCAGAAAAAGAATATGGTATAATTGAAATAGATAAATCAAAAAATATTTCATAAATGAAAATTAAATAATTTTAGATTAAATAGATTTGAAGAATATAAAAAATTAGGGTTCCCGAAATGGAAAAGATCAAAGTTAAACGGTTTTGATCCACTTCCATTTGTTCCAAAATTCAATTCTCTAAATTCGGAAAATTTAAAAAGCTTAAATGATCTGGATGATGAAGGTATTGAAATTTTAAATAAAATGGATTTTGATGGTTCCCACAGAAAGTTTCTTTTAATGTCTGATGTATTTTTTAACAGTGGATTTTATTTAAAAACTACAGAAAATCAGGAAAATGCTATTTATACAGTAGAATCATCAATTGATAATAATAATCCATTATATGATTTAGGTATAATTAATTTAGCTGAAAATAGTAAAGCTACTTTGATTAGATTTACAAAGTCCAATGGAAACAGTTCAAAAATTTCCTCATTAAGAGGAAAATTAAAAGAAAACTCAGAATTAACTGTAATTAACTTAAACTTATTTAAAAATGATATTTCTACAGATAATATATTTTTTGATATAGGTAAAAATGCGAAACTAACAATGTATGATATTAATATAGGCGGAAAAGTAACTGCTCCACATATTGTAATAAGAATGGCCGAAGAAAATGGTAATGTAAACATATATCCATATTATTTAACTCAAAATGATGAAATAATAGATATGTTCTATTTAATTAGATATTATGCACCTGAAACATTTGGTCATATTATTGGTCATGGCGTTTTAATGGACGAATCAAGAGTAATATTCAGAGGCAATCTTGATATAAAAAAGGTGCAAAAAACGCTGATGCCGGTGAACAGGATTTTAATCTGGTTCTTTCAGATAAAGCAAAAGTTATGGCATATCCTTCATTATATGTTGATGAAAATGATGTGAATGCCGGACATGCTGCAAGTATTGGTAGTATTGATGAAGATAAACTATATTATATGATGACAAGAGGTTACTCAAAAAGTGCTGCAAAAAAGGAAATTGCTTCAGGTATATTTGAACCAGCAATAGAAATTTTAAGAAAATTCAATTCTAAATTAGCGGGGAATTATATGATGCTATCCAGAAAAGATTTGATAGAGAATTTTCCGATTCTGAATAGAGAAATTAACGGAAAAAAAGTAATATATTTTGATAATGCCGCAACCACTCTAACTCCAGTTAAAGTAACAACTGCTATAAAAGATTTTTATGATTATCATAATGCAAATGTCCATCGAGGTGCTCATTTACTTTCAAATGAAGCTACAGAGATGTATGAAAATTCAAGAAAAACAGTCGCTAAATTTATAAACGCTAAAACGCAAGAAACAATCTTTACAAGAGGAACTACAGAATCTATCAATCTATTTGCATATTCCATAGGAAAAAGCGGCTGGTTAGAAAACAAAGAAGTTTTAATTACAACAATAGAACATCATTCTAATTTTGTTCCATGGCAACAATTAGCTAATACCTTTAATTTTAGAGTAAATTATTATAATCCAGAAAATGGTATTTTTAATTTAGATGAATTCATCTCTCATATTAACGAAAACACAAAATTAATAAGTGTTAGTGGAATGTCAAATGTAACAGGTCAAATAATCCCCATTAAAGAAATAATAAAATATGCTCATGAAAGAGATATTTTAGTCCATGTAGACGGAGCACAATTAGTCCCACATTTTGGTATAGATGTTAAAGAGCTTGATGTTGATTTCCTTTCTTTCTCAGGACATAAAATGTTAGGGCCAATGGGTATAGGTGTTTTTTATGGAAAGAAAAAACTACTAAAAAAGTTGCCTCCTTTCCATTATGGAGGAGAAATGATAAATTGGGTAAGCATTGAACAAACTGATTTTGCAGAATTACCAGAAAAGTTTCAAGCAGGAACTCCTAATGTTGGTGGAGCAGTGGGACTAAAAGTTGCCATTGATTATATAAATGAAATTGGCATGAAAAATATAATAAATCATTCAAAAAAACTAACTGACTATGCTATAAAAAAAATAAAAGAACTTGATTTTATAAAATTATATATACCAGAAAAATCTTCATCTATTATTACCTTTAATATTGATACAGTACATCCCATGATGTTGCACAAATACTCAGTGATAAATTTGGAATAGCTGTAAGAAGTGGTCATTTATGTGCACAACCGCTTTTAAAACAATTAGGAACAAAATCTGTTTGCAGAGCAAGTTTTTATTTTTATAACACTGAAGAAGAAGTTGACAAATTAATCGAAGGCTTAAAATATATTAAGGAGTGGTTTAAATGAGTCTTGAAGACTTATACTCAGATATTATATTAGATTATGCAAGAAACCCACAATTTCAAGGTGAAATACCAGATGCTACAATAAAGGAAGATGGGAAAAACCTATCCTGTGGGGATGAAATCACATTATATTTAAAAATAGAAAATAATATAGTAAAAGAAGCTAAATTTAGTGGTCACGGATGTATAGTAAGTCAATCTTCTGCTGCGCTATTATGCGAAACAATAGAAGGAAAAACACTTGAAGATACCAGAAAAATACTCGACGAAGTTGAAAAGATGGCTCAGGGTGAAGAATTTAATGAAGATTTAATTGGAAATGTTGCAATATATTCTGAAATCTCAAAATTTCCTGTAAGAGTAAAATGTTTCACTCTTGCATGGCATACACTTGAAAACTCTATAGAAGATTTTGAAGAGTAAAAACTCCTTTGGGAGTTTTTCTATTTTTTATATTATATATGTTAAAATATTCATTATTGATGATTTTTATTTGACAAATATTATTTTTTTTTGATATAATCAATTTATACATGAAAAATAGGGGATGGTTATAATTAAAGATGAAAATATTATATCATTTTTTTCAACCTTGCTTAAGACTTTTGGAAAAAAGACATTTAAAGATTTTTATGATATGCAGTGCATTTTTGAACCTCTTTTATCAAAAATACTTTCACTAAATCCGATATTAACAAGCGGAAGCATTATTCTTCGTGATATTGATGGTTATTTTAAATACATTGCTGTAAAGGGCCATGATATGTCCATATTAAAAGAAATTAAATTCAGCAAAGACAATATATCCGAAGAAAGTTTTCATGGTATTCGCCTTATAAAATCAAAAATGCTAAAAGAATCAAAAGAACAGATTGAATTGCTTGTAAAAGGTGGAAATTTATTGAAGCTAAAGTCTTACCTTTCAATCCCTATCTATGTAAATAATAATACCATTGGTTTTTTAAATCTCGATAATTACAGCGAAAAAAACATCTTTACAAATAATATTATAAGCATGGCTAAAGTTTTTGCTGATTTTATGGGAATTTTGTACCATAATATCTTGATAAAGAGAGAATTATGTATTAGAAATGAAATGTTAAAAAAAGCTGAAATTATAAATAATAATAATTTATATACAAAAAACTTTATCCTAAAAAAAGCTGAAGAATTTTTTGAAAATTATGAAGAATTTGTTTTTTTAATAATAAAACTAAAATCTCAAATGGATAGAAAATCATTAAAATGTATTATAAGACGGGTAAATTCACTATTTGAAGATGACTTTGTTGCTTTTGAAAATAATACATTTTTTGTATTATCTGAATACATTTCAGATTATTTTCTAAAAAACGAAGTGACCAATAAACTCAAAGAACCATTATATTGGAATTCTTTAATAATACCTGATTTTGAATATTACTTCTATAACATACCAGAGGATTTAAAAAATATAAAAGAATTAAAAGAAACAATGGAAGTGTAGATATCACACTTCCATTGTTATATAATCCACAATCATAACAAATAGTTAAACTATTATCTGCTCACTCCAAAAAACATACCACTTAAAAATGGGATAAGCCAGACAAGCCAAACAAAAAAACTAAATTTATGAAAATTTTTAAGCCATTTTTCATCTTTCTTTAAATAAACAGTTGTTCCCCATAATGCATGAATTAACATTAAAATTATTGCAGCCATTCCTGTAATTTTATGAAATGGTTGTGGATTTTTTGAAATCATGGCCATAAAAGATGTCCCTGTAGTATCAAAAAATAAACCTATCCAAAATAAAGATAAAAACTTCTTATTTAAGATTTTTTTAATCTTTTCTCCCCAAACACCCCATGTATAAAAAATAAAAGCCAATACAATACTTACTACTGCTATTATTAACATTCTATCATTCCTTTCAATAGTATTTTTTTTAATTCTTCATAATTTACAAAATTCCACGTTGCCGTTGCCATCAAATTTTGAATAATAAACCCAGGATTTTTAAATTTTGTTTTCTCTTTAATAAGATTTTCTATTTCTTTTATCATTAAATTTCTGTTTTCAGGAATTTTTTTAAGGTTATTATTCCTCCACATATCCTTATACATCTTTTGATAGTTATAAATTGCTTCGTATAAATCATCAATAAAATCTGATATATTATTGTATTTCTTATTTTTCATCATTTTTAGTTTCTCTTTCCAATATATTTCTATAGTTCTCAATATGATTTCCTCTTTATTTTTAAAATAATTGTATATAGTTCCGCTTCCTATTCTGGAAATTTTTGCTATATGTCTTATACTCAATTTATTTATTCCATCATCTTTTATAATCTTCATTGCTACTTCTAAAATTCTTTTTTCTAAATTTCTAATAATCTTTGGCATCATCTCACCTCACTTTATATGAACACTGTTCATTTTACAGCACATTCATTACTTTAAAATTAAAATTTGTTTAAAATAATAAAAATAAAGTTTTTAACCTTTCTTTAAATATTTTTGTCTAATTTCTCTTAATCTCTTTTAATCATTCTTAATTCATAAAATTTCCATTTTATTTTTTATGTTAACTGTGTTATATTTTAATTAGTTGATTGAAACAACCAACTAATTAAATGGGGTGAAATAATGATAAAAATAACAGATTCATTGATAAAGGTACTCAATTTTATATGGAAAAACGAACAAACATCATTAATGGAAATATCGAAAAAAACAAAGTTAGAGAAATCTACTGTATCAAGGACATTAAACAAATTAAAAGAAATAAATTTAGTTAAAAAAATCGGTGAAATAGACGCTTCACCACAGGGTGGAAGAAAAACCAACATTTTGTCTTTAAATCATACTGCTGGAAAAATAATGGGAATATCGGTAGAACAGGATGGAATAGAATATGTAATAACTTATTTAAATGGCAATATGATAAAAAAAGAAAGAATAAATGAAGAAATTTCGGAAGAGAATATTATTCAAAAGATTTTAGAAGTTATAAACATAAACATGGATGAAAATGTATATGGTATAGGGATTTCTGTTCCTGGAATTATAGATTCAAAAGAGGGAATAATCATACATTCAAAAGCTCTTAAAATTAAAGATTTCGCTTTAGTTTCTGAAATTGAGAAGTATATTGATATTCCTATTTTTATAGAAAATGATAGTAATTGTGGAGCGTTATATTTTAATTTAAATAACAAGAAAAAATCAAAAAATGTGTTATATTTTCATATTTCTATTCCGTATCATATTAAAGATTCAATAGGTATAGGTACCGGGATTATTATAAAAAATAAACTATATCATGGCAGCAATAATTTATCAGGTGAGGTTGAAATTAGACATCCATTGCTTAATGTGAAAAATAATATTACCTTTGCTGATGTATTGAAATACGATGAAGAGAAAATATTATCTGAAGGAAAGGAATTTTTAGATTTTTATTCATATGAGTTAGCAAAGATTATAAGTGTTTTTGATCCGGATGCTGTATTAATTGGAGGAAATATTACATTACTTCCAAAAAGATTTATGGATACTTTTATTGATAATATAAATAAAAAAATCTTTTTAAATGAAATAAGAAAGTTATGTATAGATTATGCATCTTCTCAGGATTTTTTAACCTCTCATGGTGCGGCATCGCTTATTTTACATAAATTATTTTCCACAAATGACGGCATAGAAAAATTCTTAACTAAATATTTGAAAAAGAGGGATAATATGAAATTTGGTAAACTTTTTTTTCTTGGATTTCCAGATGGCCTTGATGATGAAGCATTGGAAATCATAAGTAAATATAAACCGGCCGGGATTATTTTATATCCAGATAATATGAAAAGTTTAGAAGAATTACAGATATCTATGGATAAATTATACTCATTGGATTTGCCATTATTGATATCTTCAGATCACGAAGGAGGACAATTGGAAACTGTACCGGGAATTCTTTCTTTTTCAGGTAATTATGCTATGGGAAGATTAAATAAACCAGAGATAGCATATGAATACGGAAAATATCTTGGAAATAAGTTAAAAGAATATGGTTTTAATATGGTTTTTTCTCCTGTTCTTGATGTTTTACACAAAAATTCCAGTGCAGTTACCGGATTTAGGGCATTTTCAACATCTGCCGATATTGTAGCGGAATATGGATTAAGTTATATAAAAGGATTAAAAGAACAGGGATATTACCTACTGCAAAACATTTCCCGGGTCACGGAAAGGCTACACAGGATTCTCATGAAGAAACTACTATAGTAAACGATTTTTCTTTTGAAGATGAGGATATTATTCCATTTAAAGAAGTATTAAATGATGTAGAAATGATAATGACTTCGCATGTTATTTATAAGCCTCTTGATGATGATATTGCAAGTGTATCAAAGGTAATAATGGATGAATTATTGAAAAAATATTTAAAGTACGAAGGCTTAATTATTAGTGATGCAATAGAGATGAAGGCTTTTTATAATAATTATTTTTCTAAAGAAGGGGTATCAAAATTTTTTAATAGCGGTGGAGATATATTATTAGTGGCAGAAGCACGAAAGAACTTTAAACCATTATACAGATATCTTGAAGAGCTGGTAGAAGAGAAAAAAATAGATGAGAATATATTAAATCAAAAGATAGAAAAAATCAATAAATTACAGAAAGAATATTATAACAAAAACTATACAGGAAAAATTTTAATGGATATATCTAAAAAAGCATTAAAAATGAATATTAAAGGAAATATCAATTCAAAGAAGTTGGTTTTCTTAATTCCAGAAGCAAAAAATTTAAGTCCAGCCGATACAACAGCAAATGATTTAGAAAAGTTGGAAACTTTAATACAATTTGAGTTTAAAGGCAGTAAAGTTATAAAATATGACCCATTTAATGGAGTAGTTAATGAACTTCCCAACAAAGACGAAACGGTTATTTCTTTTGTCCTTGATTCCTTTAGGTTTGAGAAACAATTAAATTTACAAAAGAAATTAAAGAGTTTTTCTGATGATGTTATTTATGTGATTATTAGAAATGATGAAGATTTAGAACATTATATTTTAGAATCATATATAGTTACGTATTCAACGAAATTAATTTCAATATATCAGGCTATTAAAGCTATTAAAAAGAACATTTTAAAAGGGGAGGTTTCATTATGAAAAAGTTGGTATTGGTAGTATTGTTAAGTGTGTTAGTAGTATTTGCTTTTGGTAAAACCAGGATAACTTTCTGGGGATTTATGTTGAATGATGAATCTTCTAAAAAGATTCTTGGAGAATTTATGAAGGAAAATCCAGATATTGAAGTTGAGTATGTTCAGTTATCCTGGTCAAATGGTTTTGACAAAATCGTTACTTCAATTGCAGCAAATAACGCACCAGATGTTGTAGAACTTGGTAATACATGGGTAGCTAACTTTGCAAGTCAGGACGCTATTTTAAAAATGGACGATTATGCATCAAAAGTAAAAGATAAATATTTTGGCTGGGATTCAGTAGAATATAATGGACATTACTGGGCATTACCATGGTTATTGGGAACAAGAGCTTTATTTTTTAATTTAGACTTATTTGAAAAAGCAGGATTAGATCCAAATACCCCACCAGAAACATGGGAAGAATTATATGATGCTGCACAAAAAATCGATGCTTTAGGTGATGATATATATGGTTTTGGTATGTGTGCAGGAGAAAGTTTCAGTCCGTGGCAACAATGGTTTTTACCAGCAGTCTGGGAAATGAAGCATCAATTTTATCAAAAGATATGAAAAAATCATTGTTATACTCAACAAAGGTTATAGAAACAGCAAAATTCTATCAAGCATTATCCAAATATTCCTTAAAAACAAAACAAGCAGATTTAGCTAAAGCATTTGGTGAAGGAAAATTAGGTATGTATGTTAGTGGTGCATGGGATATATCAGGTATAGAAAGCAATTATCCAAATATTTTATTTGATGTAGCATTATTACCAAAACCAAATAAATGGAGTGGAACCCATGCTTCATTTGCAGGTGCAGAAGTATTGGCTATAACAAAACAATCAAAAAATCAGGAAGCAGCTTTAAAGTTAATTGAATACTTATTGAGATCTGATGTTGCAATGCAGGTAACAAAATTAGTTCCATCTGTATTCCCATCAGTGGTTGGTGCAGATAAAGATCCATGGTTTGAAGATCATCCAATGCATCAGGTTTTCTATGAACAAAATAAATACGCAAAACCTGCTCCATCACATCCACAATGGTTTAAAATACAACAATATTTAACAGAAGCTATTGAAAAAATCGTTCTTGAAAATGAAAACGTTGAAAGCACATTAAGATACTATAATTTAAAAATCCAACAATTATTGAACCATTAAAAAAAGTGCCTGTGCAAAGTCCCCCTTGCACAGGCGTCTTAAGGAGTGAAAAAATGAAAAGACAAACAAAATATAATCTTGAAACATTTATTCTATTATTACCATTCTTAATTATATTCATGATATTTGGAATTTTCCCCATAGGTTATTCATTTTTTATGAGTTTTACCGATTATAGTGGAATAAATCCTCACTATAATTTTGTTGGTCTGTCAAATTATATAAGAGCATTTCAAGATGAGGTTTTTCTCATTGCATTAAAGAATACATTTATCTTTGTTATTGGGACAATCCCATTTACAACAACATTTTCATTATTACTTGCGTTATTGATAAATAGCAAGCATCTGCCTTTCAAAGGACTTTTTAAAGCAGGGTTCTTTTTACCATCGGTTATATCAATGGTTGTTATATCCACAATATGGATCTATCTATACAGCGCAAATGGTTTCTTCAATAATATGATGAAGTTATTTGGAATGCATGCGCTGGATACCAGCTGGCTTGCTTCCACTAAAACCGCACTTATATCGATAATGATAATGGATATTTGGGCCGCTATAGGTTATTATACCATATTATTCTTAGCAGGTCTTCAGGGAATACCTGGAGAGGTATATGAGGCGGCATCTATTGATGGAGCTTCAAAAAAACAAACGTTTTTCAATATTACTCTACCCTTATTAAAACCAACATTGTTTTTCATTATTTCATTAAATACAATAAGATCATTTCAGATATTTGCTGAAATATTTACAATGACAGGTGGTGGACCTTCCAATTCAACACAAACGGTAGTTCATTATCTATACCAGACTTCATTTAGGCAATTTGAAATGGGATATGCATCTGCAATAGCATATATTTTAATGGCGATAATAATGGTATTTACCATAATTCAAAAGCGTCTTCTCAGGAGTGATATATAATGAAAAGATTTTTATTTTTAATCCTTATGTTCACATTGTTGATTATGTCTTTATTTCCATTAATAACCATGTTTTATACTGCAATTATACCAGAAGGAAACCTTACACACGTTATAAAAGAAAAGTATTTAAATGATTTTGAGATAAAGTATATAAGATATATAAAAAGAAAAGTGAAAACCTATGATGGGGCAAAGATTTCTATTTCAAAGGATTCACCTGAAACAAAACAAAGTTTGAAAATAGATTTAGAACCAGACAAAACTCAAAGAATTGCATTATTAACAAATGATCTGGATTTAAGAATGATGAAAAATTTGAGTTTTTTTATTAAGTCTGATATTAAAGATTTTAATATTATTTTTTATGATGTTGATGAAAACCAGACAAAATAGAAATTAATAATGATTCAGATAAATGGCATAAAATTTCTATAAGTTATAAACTATTGAAAAATAGAGAGGTTGATTTAAAGCATATAACAAAAATAGTTTTTTCATTTACACCTACTAAGGAAACAAGTGTATTTTTGGACGATTTTAAGATAGAATATAAGTATCCCACTTTATTGAATTTTATAAATGTATGGAAGGAAAATAATTTTGCAATATATATATTCAATAGTTTAATTGTGGCTATTATTGTTGTTATAGGTAATATTATATTTTCCACAATGGTTGCATATGGATTTGCAAGAAGGGAATTCTTTGGTAAGAATGTATTGTTTATGATAGTGCTTGCAACGATGATGATACCTCCACAAACAACTATTATCCCTATATTTATAATCATGAAAAATCTTGGTTGGATTGACACATATTATGCATTAACAATTCCATTTTTAGTAACGCCATTTGGTATATTTTTACTTAAACAGTATATAGAACAATTACCTATTGAGTTAGAACAGGCTGCATATGTGGATGGAGCAAATACATTTCAAATATTATTTAAAATCATCTTTCCATTATCAAAACCTGCGATAGCGGTTATGGCTATAAACACGTTTATAACTTCATGGAATATGTTGTTTTATCCATTGGTTATGACTACTTCAAAAGAGATGAGAACTGTTCAGGTAGGGCTTGCACTGTTTCAAAAGTTCAATCAGGTAGATTGGCCGACATTAATGGCAGCCTCATCTATAATAGGTATACCAGTTATAATCGCATTTTTAATATTCCAGAAACATATAATTTCTGGAATTACACAAGGGCGGTGAAAGGATGAATGGTAAATATACAATAAGAGAAATAAATAAAATACCTGAGTTATTAAAAAAGCAAAGGATTATAAAATTACATTTGATAAAAATAAGAAATATACATTTGTAGGTTGCGGTTCATCTTATAATCTTGGATTGATTATCACTAAAATGCTAAAAAAATATGGTTATTATTCAAATATAATTTCAGGCGGTGAAGTGATAGTTTTTGATACAATTCCAGAAACGGATATTGCCATATTTTTATCTCGAACAGGTGAATCCACAGAAACGGTAAAGGCTGTTGATAATTTTAAAAAGAGAAATATTAAAACAATAGGTATTACATGTACTCCTGATTCTTCCTTAACTAAGATATGTGATGAAACATTTGTTTTTGATTTTGCTAATGAAGAAAGTGTAGTTATGACCGGTTCATTTGTTTTATACTCAATTTTCTTTTAAATGGCATTAAATTCAACGATATTGCAAATGAGTCAGAGCAACTTCTATTAAATATTAAGAATTATATAGACTCAATTGATTTAAAAAAATATAATCATTTTGTATTTCTCGGTTTTGATGAACAATATGGTGTTTCAAAAGAAGGAGCATTAAAGATTCAAGAAATGGCTATACAAAATGTAGAATTTCATGAGCCACTTGAATACAGACATGGACCAAAGTCTACATTGACGGAACATTCTATTGTTATAATAAATTCCAAGGATACAGAAGAGGAATTGAAATTAGCAAAGGAATTGAAAGAATTTGGAGCTAAGACCATTCTTATAGGTAAAAATAAAGATATTGATATACCATATAATGATGGGTTTGAATCTCCATTAAAAATGATAATACCTCAATATATAGGTTATAAAAAGGCTTTAATTGAAGGTTATGACCCAGATCAACCAAGGAATTTAAGCAAATCTGTTATTTTAGATTAGAGGTGTATTATGGAAATAAAAAATGCCCTGATTGTTGATCCTATAGACGGAGAATATATTGGAGATATAATAATCAAAACAATAAAATAGAAAAAGTTATAAAAAAAGAAAGAGAATATAGTTATGACTATATTCTTATGCCTGGATTTGTTGATACGCATACTCATGGCTATATGGGAATAGATTTTATGACAGCAAGTAAAGAAGAGTTAAAAAAATGGGTGGAATTAAACTTTTCTCATGGTGTAACGAGATTTTACCCCACAACGGTTTCTGCGTCTATTGAACAATTAAAAAAATTACCTCTAAATTTCAACCAATATTATCCATTGCGGGTATTCATTTAGAAGGTCCATATATAAATAAAGCAAAAAAAGGGGCCCAAAATGAAGAGTATATATATCCACCAAAAATCAAAGATTTAAAAGCTATAATAAATGATTATGTAAAACTAATAACTATGGCACCAGAAATAGAAAAATTTTTTGATTGTGTTGAATATTTAAAGAGAAAAGACATAATAATATCTCTGGGACATTCTAATGGTAATTATG
>NZ_QHLX01000002.1 GCF_004135675.1 Marinitoga lauensis | reverse complement strand
TACGATGAGAGAAAATATTATCTGAAGGAAAGGAATTTTTAGATTTTTATTCATATGAGTTAGCAAAGATTATAAGTGTTTTTGATCCGGATGCTGTTAATTGGAGGAAATATTACATTACTTCCAAAAGATTTATGGATACTTTTATTGATAATATAAATAAAAAAATCTTTTTAAATGAATAGAAAGTTATGTATAGATTATGCATCTTCTCAGGATTTTTAACCTCTCATGGTGCGGCATCGCTTATTTTACATAAATTATTTTCCACAAATGACGGCATAGAAAAATTCTTAACTAAATATTTGAAAAAGAGGGGATAATATGAAATTTGGTAAACTTTTTTTTCTTGGATTTCCAGATGGCCTTGATGATGAAGCATTGGAAATCATAAGTAAATATAAACCGGCCGGGATTATTTTATATCCAGATAATATGAAAAGTTTAGAATTACAGATATCTATGGATAAATTATACTCATTGGATTTGCCATTATTGATATCTTCAGATCACGAAGGAGGACAATTGGAAACTGTACCGGGAATTCTTTCTTTTTCAGGTAATTATGCTATGGGAAGATTAAATAAACCAGAGATAGCATATGAATACGGAAAATATCTTGGAAATAAGTTAAAAGAATATGGTTTTAATATGGTTTTTTCTCCTGTTCTTGATGTTTTACACAAAAATTCCAGTGCAGTTACCGGATTTAGGGCATTTTCAACATCTGCCGATATTGTAGCGGAATATGGATTAAGTTATATAAAAGGATTAAAAGAACAGGGATATTACCTACTGCAAAACATTTCCCGGGTCACGGAAAGGCTACACAGGATTCTCATGAAGAAACTATATAGTAAACGATTTTTCTTTGAAGATGAGGATATTACTTTAAAGAAGTATTAATGATGTAGAAATGATAATGACTTCGCATGTTATTTATAAGCCTCTGATGATGATATTGCAAGTGTATCAAAGGTAATAATGGATGAATTATTGAAAAATATTTAAGTACGAAGCTTATTATTAGTGATGCAATAGAGATGAAGGTTTTTATAATAATTATTTTCTAAAGAAGGGTATCAAAATTTTTAATAGCGTGGAGATATATTATTAGTGGCAGAAGCACGAAAGAACTTTAAACCATTATACAGATATCTTGAAGAGCTGGTAGAAGAGAAAAAAATAGATGAGAATATATTAAATCAAAAGATAGAAAAAATCAATAAATTACAGAAAGAATATTATAACAAAAACTATACAGGAAAAATTTTAATGGATATATCTAAAAAAGCATTAAAATGAATATTAAAGGAAATATCAATTCAAAGAAGTTGGTTTTCTTAATTCCAGAAGCAAAAATTTAAGTCCAGCCGATACAACAGCAAATGATTTAGAAAAGTTGGAAACTTTAATACAATTTGAGTTTAAAGGCAGTAAAGTTATAAAATATGACCCATTTAATGGAGTAGTTAATGAACTTCCAACAAAGACGAAACGGTTATTTCTTTTGTCCTTGATTCCTTTAGGTTTGAGAAACAATTAAATTTACAAAAGAAATTAAAGAGTTTTTCTGATGATGTTATTTATGTGATTATTAGAAATGATGAAGATTTAGAACATTATATTTTAGAATCATATATAGTTACGTATTCAACGAAATTAATTTCAATATATCAGGCTATTAAAGCTATTAAAAAGAACATTTTAAAAGGGGAGGTTTCATTATGAAAAAGTTGGTATTGGTAGTATTGTTAAGTGTGTTAGTAGTATTTGCTTTTGGTAAAACCAGGATAACTTTCTGGGGATTTATGTTGAATGATGAATCTTCTAAAAGATTCTTGGAGAATTTATGAAGGAAAATCCAGATATTGAAGTTGAGTATGTTCAGTTATCCTGGTCAAATGGTTTTGACAAAATCGTTACTTCAATTGCAGCAAATAACGCACCAGATGTTGTAGAACTTGGTAATACATGGGTAGCTAACTTTGCAAGTCAGGACGCTATTTTAAAAATGGACGATTATGCATCAAAAGTAAAAGATAAATATTTTGGCTGGGATTCAGTAGAATATAATGGACATTACTGGGCATTACCATGGTTATTGGGAACAAGAGCTTTATTTTTAATTTAGACTTATTTGAAAAAGCAGGATTAGATCCAAATACCCCACCAGAAACATGGAAGAATTATATGATGCTGCACAAAAATCGATGCTTTAGGTGATGATATATATGGTTTTGGTATGTGTGCAGGAGAAAGTTTCAGTCCGTGGCAACAATGGTTTTTACCAGCAGTCTGGGGAAATGAAGCATCAATTTTATCAAAAGATATGAAAAAATCATTGTTATACTCAACAAAGGTTATAGAAACAGCAAAATTCTATCAAGCATTATCCAAATATTCCTTAAAAACAAAACAAGCAGATTTAGCTAAAGCATTTGGTGAAGGAAAATTAGGTATGTATGTTAGTGGTGCATGGGATATATCAGGTATAGAAAGCAATTATCCAAATATTTTATTTGATGTAGCATTATTACCAAAACCAAATAAATGGAGTGGAACCCATGCTTCATTTGCAGGTGCAGAAGTATTGGCTATAACAAAACAATCAAAAATCAGGAAGCAGCTTTAAAGTTAATTGAATACTTATTGAGATCTGATGTTGCAATGCAGGTAACAAAATTAGTTCCATCTGTATTCCCATCAGTGGTTGGTGCAGATAAAGATCCATGGTTTGAAGATCATCCAATGCATCAGGTTTTCTATGAACAAAATAAATACGCAAAACCTGCTCCATCACATCCACAATGGTTTAAAATACAACAATATTTAACAGAAGCTATTGAAAAATCGTTCTTGAAAATGAAAACGTTGAAAGCACATTAAGATACTATAATTTAAAATCCAACAATTATTGAACCATTAAAAAAAGTGCCTGTGCAAAGTCCCCCTTGCACAGGCGTCTTAAGGAGTGAAAAAATGAAAAGACAAACAAAATATAATCTTGAAACATTTATTCTATTATTACCATTCTTAATTATATTCATGATATTTGGAATTTTCCCCATAGGTTATTCATTTTTTATGAGTTTTACCGATTATAGTGGAATAAATCCTCACTATAATTTTGTTGGTCTGTCAAATTATATAAGAGCATTTCAAGATGAGGTTTTTCTCATTGCATTAAAGAATACATTTATCTTGTTATTGGGACAATCCATTTACAACAACATTTTCATTATTACTTGCGTTATTGATAAATAGCAAGCATCTGCCTTTCAAAGGACTTTTTAAAGCAGGGTTCTTTTTACCATCGGTTATATCAATGGTTGTTATATCCACAATATGGATCTATCTATACAGCGCAAATGGTTTCTTCAATAATATGATGAAGTTATTTGGAATGCATGCGCTGGATACCAGCTGGCTTGCTTCCACTAAAACCGCACTTATATCGATAATGATAATGGATATTTGGGCCGCTATAGGTTATTATACCATATTATTCTTAGCAGGTCTTCAGGAATACTGGAGAGGTATATGAGGCGGCATCTATTGATGGAGCTTCAAAAAAACAAACGTTTTTCAATATTACTCTACCCTTATTAAAACCAACATTGTTTTTCATTATTTCATTAAATACAATAAGATCATTTCAGATATTTGCTGAAATATTTACAATGACAGGTGGTGGACCTTCCAATTCAACACAAACGGTAGTTCATTATCTATACCAGACTTCATTTAGGCAATTTGAAATGGATATGCATCTGCAATAGCATATATTTTAATGGCGATAATAATGGTATTTACCATAATTCAAAAGCGTCTTCTCAGGAGTGATATATAATGAAAAGATTTTTATTTTTAATCCTTATGTTCACATTGTTGATTATGTCTTTATTTCCATTAATAACCATGTTTTATACTGCAATTATACCAGAAGGAAACCTTACACACGTTATAAAAGAAAAGTATTTAAATGATTTGAGATAAAGTATATAAGATATATAAAAAGAAAAGTGAAAACCTATGATGGGGCAAAGATTTCTATTTCAAAGGATTCACCTGAAACAAAACAAAGTTTGAAAATAGATTTAGAACCAGACAAAACTCAAAGAATTGCATTATTAACAAATGATCTGGATTTAAGAATGATGAAAAATTTGAGTTTTTTATTAAGTCTGATATTAAAGATTTTAATATTATTTTTTATGATGTTGATGAAAACCAGACAAAAATAGAAATTAATAATGATTCAGATAAATGGCATAAAATTTCTATAAGTTATAAACTATTGAAAAATAGAGAGGTTGATTTAAAGCATATAACAAAAATAGTTTTTTCATTTACACCTACTAAGGAAACAAGTGTATTTTTGGACGATTTAAGATAGAATATAAGTATCCCACTTTATTGAATTTTATAAATGTATGGAAGGAAAATAATTTTGCAATATATATATTCAATAGTTTAATTGTGGCTATTATTGTTGTTATAGGTAATATTATATTTTCCACAATGGTTGCATATGGATTTGCAAGAAGGGAATTCTTTGGTAAGAATGTATTGTTTATGATAGTGCTTGCAACGATGATGATACCTCCACAAACAACTATTATCCCTATATTTATAATCATGAAAAATCTTGGTTGGATTGACACATATTATGCATTAACAATTCCATTTTTAGTAACGCCATTTGGTATATTTTTACTTAAACAGTATATAGAACAATTACCTATTGAGTTAGAACAGGCTGCATATGTGGATGGAGCAAATACATTTCAAATATTATTTAAAATCATCTTTCCATTATCAAAACCTGCGATAGCGGTTATGGCTATAAACACGTTTATAACTTCATGGAATATGTTGTTTTATCCATTGGTTATGACTACTTCAAAAGAGATGAGAACTGTTCAGGTAGGGCTTGCACTGTTTCAAAAGTTCAATCAGGTAGATTGGCCGACATTAATGGCAGCCTCATCTATAATAGGTATACCAGTTATAATCGCATTTTTAATATTCCAGAAACATATAATTTCTGGAATTACACAAGGGGCGGTGAAAGGATGAATGGTAAATATACAATAAGAGAAATAAATAAAATACCTGAGTTATTAAAAAAAGCAAAGGATTATAAAATTACATTTGATAAAATAAGAAATATACATTTGTAGGTTGCGGTTCATCTTATAATCTTGGATTGATTATCACTAAAATGCTAAAAAAATATGGTTATTATTCAAATATAATTTCAGGCGGTGAAGTGATAGTTTTTGATACAATTCCAGAAACGGATATTGCCATATTTTTATCTCGAACAGGTGAATCCACAGAAACGGTAAAGGCTGTTGATAATTTTAAAAAGAGAAATATTAAAACAATAGGTATTACATGTACTCCTGATTCTTCCTTAACTAAGATATGTGATGAAACATTTGTTTTTGATTTTGCTAATGAAGAAAGTGTAGTTATGACCGGTTCATTTGTTTTTATACTCAATTTTCTTTTAAATGGCATTAAATTCAACGATATTGCAAATGAGTCAGAGCAACTTCTATTAAATATTAAGAATTATATAGACTCAATTGATTTAAAAAAATATAATCATTTTGTATTTCTCGGTTTTGATGAACAATATGGTGTTTCAAAAGAAGGAGCATTAAAGATTCAAGAAATGGCTATACAAAATGTAGAATTTCATGAGCCACTTGAATACAGACATGGACCAAAGTCTACATTGACGGAACATTCTATTGTTATAATAAATTCCAAGGATACAGAAGAGGAATTGAAATTAGCAAAGGAATTGAAAGAATTTGGAGCTAAGACCATTCTTATAGGTAAAAATAAAGATATTGATATACCATATAATGATGGGTTTGAATCTCCATTAAAAATGATAATACCTCAATATATAGGTTATAAAAAGGCTTTAATTGAAGGTTATGACCCAGATCAACCAAGGAATTTAAGCAAATCTGTTATTTTAGATTAGAGGTGTATTATGGAAATAAAAAATGCCCTGATTGTTGATCCTATAGACGGAGAATATATTGGAGATATAATAATCAAAAACAATAAAATAGAAAAAGTTATAAAAAAAGAAAGAGAATATAGTTATGACTATATTCTTATGCCTGGATTTGTTGATACGCATACTCATGGCTATATGGGAATAGATTTTATGACAGCAAGTAAAGAAGAGTTAAAAAAATGGGTGGAATTAAACTTTTCTCATGGTGTAACGAGATTTTACCCCACAACGGTTTCTGCGTCTATTGAACAATTAAAAAAATTACCTCTAAATTTCAACCAATATTATCCATTGCGGGTATTCATTTAGAAGGTCCATATATAAATAAAGCAAAAAAAGGGCCCAAAATGAAGAGTATATATATCCACCAAAAATCAAAGATTTAAAAGCTATAATAAATGATTATGTAAAACTAATAACTATGGCACCAGAAATAGAAAAATTTTTTGATTGTGTTGAATATTTAAAGAGAAAAGACATAATAATATCTCTGGGACATTCTAATGGTAATTATGAATTATTCAAAAAGCATTAAATCAAGGAATAAATAGGATTACTCATTTTCCTAATGCTATAACTTCTTTACATCATAGAGCTATTGGTGGTGTAGGAGCAGGAATGCTTGAACCTTTTAAAATAGAGATGATAATAGACAATATTCATACATCACCAGAATTTGTAAAATTGATATATAAGATTAAAGATATAGAAGATATTATATTAATTACAGATTCTATTTCTGCAACTAATTTAAATGATGGAGAATATACACTTGGTGGATTAAAGGTTATGGTAAAAGATAAAAAAGCAACATTAGAAGATGGAACAATAGCAGGAAGCACATTGACTTTTGATGATGGTGTGAGAAACTTTTATTTAATTACTAATTGCTCTTTAAAAGAATTAGTAAGAGTTTCATCATATAATGCACTTCAAGATCTTAATATTAAAAATGAAGGAGAATTAAAGAAGGTTATATAGCAAACCTTGTAATTCTCAACAAAAATCTTGAAATTCAAAAAACAATATTCCATGGTAATATTGTTCACGAAAAATAATCATAAAAAGAGACCATAAAATTTTTTATTATTTTATTCCTGCCTTTGACAGCAATTTGGCGATTTTAAGTGAAATGGAACGGTAGAATGCGGGTTTGAGGCGTGTATTTTTCAGGAAGTCGAAAAATTGTGTGGCTAACTTTTGTTACAGAGAATTAACTATAATTAGTAATATATTAGTCCTTTTGGTGGTATAATATATATGACAACCACTGAAAGGAGATGTTTTAAAATGTATCCTAAAATATCAAAAGTGAAAGGAAAAAGATATTTAAGGATAATGGAAAGCAAAAGAGAAAATGGAAAAGTGAAACAGCATACAGTAATAAATTTTGGAAATATAGATAAGTATAGTAAAAAAGATATAACAAAACTTGTAGATAGTCTTTTTAAAATATTTGAAATAGATGAATATGAAAAAATAGAAGATGATTTAATGGAAGAAATAGCAAGAAGAAATTACGGAGCCAAAGCAATAGTAAATAAGATATTTGAAAGATATGAGATGAAAAGATATTTTGAAAGACTGGATAAAGAAATAAAATACAATGCAGAAGAAATGTTAAAAATAATGGTGATGAATAGAATAGTAGAACCGAAAGTAAATTGGGAATATTTAATAATTTAGAGTATTTTGGATATAACAAAGTGGAAGTTAAAAAAGAAAAAGACCTGGAAGAAAAAGATGTAATGTTGCACTGGTTATACAGAACATTGGATATATTAGCAGATAATAAAGAGTCGATAGAAAAACATATGTATAATCAAAGGATAAGTTTGTTTAATACAACGGTAGATTTAGTATTTTACGATGTAACAACATTAGCGTTTGAAACACAACAAACAAATGAAATATTACAAATGGGATATTCAAAGGATAAGAAATTTAATGAGTCGCAAGTAGTATTAGGGATGTCAATAGATCAGGATAGAATGCCAGTTAGTTTTGATATATATGCAGGAAATACATTTGAAGGGCATACATTTAAAGATTCAATAGAAAAATGAAAAAAGAATATCAATTAGGAAAAGTAATAGTAGTAGCAGATAGAGGAATGATGAGTAAAAAAAATATAGAAGTAGTAGAAAATTCTAATTATGAATTCATAGTAGGAAAATCAATAAAACAGTTAAAAAAAGTAAATATATTTGAAGGAGAATTCATAGAAATAGCAAAAGGAATAAAATATAGAGAAGTAGAATATGAAAATAAAAGATTACTCATAATATATTCAGAAGAAAGAGCTAAAAAAGACAGAGCAGATAGACTACGATTAATAGAAAAAGCGAAAAAAATGTTAGAAGAAGGAAATATAGATTCAAAAAGTAAAAGAGGAGCGAAAAAATATTTAAAAGAACAGAACAAACAAAATTATATATTGGACATAGAAAAAATAGAAAATGATGAAAAATACGATGGATACTATGGAATAATAACAAACACAAAACTATCTCCAAAAGAAATATTAGAACAATATCATACATTATGGAAAGTAGAAGAAACATTCAGAACATTAAAAAATTATCTTGAAACAAGACCGGTATTTCATTGGACACCGAAAAGAATAAAAGGACATATTGTAATGAGTTTCATATCTTACATAATTCAAAGAACATTAGAATTAGAACTGGAAAAAATAATATTGAATACTCTCATGAAAAAATAAGAGAAGCTATAAAAAAAATGGAATACTCTGAAATAAGATTAAAAGACAAATTATTTGCATTAAGAGCCAATTTAAACGATTTTCAAAAAGCCATATTAAAAACATTAAAAATAGAAAAACCGAAAAAAATGATGGAATTAGATGAATTTAAAAAATAATCTCCTAAACACGCATGAAAGCAAAAGGAGGATGTGTGTGGCTAATTTCTCTTTTATAAAATTAACAATAGCTATTTTTTGAATAATTCTACTTTTAGAATTTGTTCCTGAGTTTGACAGTATTTTTTCAATAAAATTCTAAAAGCAGATTATTCTAAAAACAACAATTGTTAATTTTTTATTAAATACAAAAGTGTCATTACACCCCTAAATTTTATATTTTTCTTTGAATTCTGTATAGGGTGAAATTATTTTTGGTACAGGAATATTTAATGTATTTAATATTCTTTGTCCTAATTTATTTAAATTCATTCTCGCTACAAGATGTTGCTTTTGTGTTTTAAATTCAATGTATTCCATATTTTTAATAGCTTCTCTTATTTTTTCATGAGAGTATTCAACATTATTTTTTTCCAGTTCTAATTCTAGTGTTCTTTGAATTATGTAAGATATGAAACTCATTACAATATGTCCTTTTATTCTTTTTGGTGTCCAATGAAATACCGGTCTTGTTTCAAGATAATTTTTTAATGTTCTAAATGTTTCTTCTACTTTCCATAATGTATGATATTGTTCTAATATTTCTTTTGGAGATAGTTTTGTGTTTGTTATTATTCCATAGTATCCATCGTATTTTTCATCATTTTCTATTTTTTCTATGTCCAGTATATAATTTTGTTTATTCTGTTCTTTTAAATATTTTTTCGCTCCTCTTTTACTTTTTGAATCTATATTTCCTTCTTCTAACATTTTTTTCGCTTTTTCTATTAATCGTAGTCTATCTGCTCTGTCTTTTTGGCTCTTTCTTCTGAATATATTATGAGTAATCTTTTATTTTCATATTCTACTTCTCTATATTTTATTCCTTTTGCTAGTTCTATGAATTCTCCTTCAAATATATTTACTTTTTTATTTGTTTTATTGATTTTCCTACTATGAATTCATAATTAGAATTTTCTACTACTTCTATATTTTTTTTACTCATCATTCCTCTATCTGCTACTACTATTACTTTTCCTAATTGATATTCTTTTTTCATTTTTCTATTGAATCTTTAAATGTATGCCTTCAAATGTATTTCCTGCATATATATCAAAACTAACTGGCATTCTATCCTGATCTATTGACATCCCTAATACTATTTGTGATTCATTAAATTTCTTATCTTTTGAATATCCATTTGTAATATTTCATTTGTTTGTTGTGTTTCAAACGCTAATGTCGTTACATCGTAAAATACTAAATCTACCGTTGTATTAAACAAACTTATCCTTTGATTATACATATGTTTTTCTATCGACTCTTTATTATCTGCCAATATATCCAATGTTCTGTATAACCAGTGCAGCATTACATCTTTTTCTTCCAGGTCTTTTTCTTTTTTAACTTCCACTTTGTTATATCCAAAATACTCTAAATTATTAAATATTCCAATTTACTTTTCGTTCTACTATTCTATTCATCACCATTATTTTTAGCATCTCTTCTGCATTGTATTTTATTTCTTTATCCAGTCTTTCAAAATATCTTTTCATCTCATATCTTTCGAATATCTTATTTACTATTACTTTGGCTCCGTAATTCTTTTTATCCGGTGCCTTTTTTATATCTTCTGTATCAATATAATTTTTAAATCAAATATTTGTATGAGTTTATTTACTATATTTTTCGCTTCATTTTCGCTAAAAGAGTCAATCCTTCCTAAGTTTGCAACAGTTCTTTGCTTTATCTTACCATTTTCCCTATAACTTTCAACAATTCTTAAATATTCAACACCTTTGTTATTTTTAACTACTCTCAAAAACACAAAAATCACCTCTTGATTTCATAATACCATTACTTATTATACCACAAAAATATTATGAAATCAAGAATATAACGCTATTGTTAAAAATATTTGTGTCACTACAAAAATTTTTCAACCCCAATTTTCACCCTTTTCATCGTCGCAAACCCGCATTCTACCGTTTCGATTTTTCAAAAATCATGAAATCGCTGTCAAACTCAGGAGAAAAAATAGAAAATGATGAAAAATACGATGGATACTATGGAATAATAACAAACACAAAACTATCTCCAAAAGAAATATTAGAACAATATCATACATTATGGAAAGTAGAAGAAACATTCAGAACATTAAAAAATTATCTTGAAACAAGACCGGTATTTCATTGGACACCGAAAAGAATAAAAGGACATATTGTAATGAGTTTCATATCTTACATAATTCAAAGAACATTAGAATTAGAACTGGAAAAAATAATATTGAATACTCTCATGAAAAAATAAGAGAAGCTATAAAAAAAATGGAATACTCTGAAATAAGATTAAAAGACAAATTATTTGCATTAAGAGCCAATTTAAACGATTTTCAAAAAGCCATATTAAAAACATTAAAAATAGAAAAACCGAAAAAAATGATGGAATTAGATGAATTTAAAAAAATAATCTCCTAAAACACGCATGAAAAGCCAAAAAGGAGGATGTGTGTGGCTAATTTCTCTTTTTATAAAAAGTTAACAATAGCTATTTTTTTGAATAATTCTACTTTTTAGAATTTTGTTGATAATAATAGTGTCAAACTCAGGAAAATTTTACCGGCTACCCTATTAATCCAAAAACGAAACCGGGCACCACGCCCGGTTTCGTTATTTCACAATTATTTCTACATTCTTTTTATCAAATGCAATTGCTACTTTTATTATTTTTTCTATTCCATAACTTTTTATTTCTTTTTCATATCCTTTTTCTTCTATCTGTTTTATTCCCATTTCTGCACTTTCTTTTAAATCTTTATCAAAATCTATACTGTATTTTTTGAATTCAAATATTATTCCTGGCTCCTTTTTTTCTTTTGGTATTAATATTACATCTGCTCTTCCATATCCCGCTTCTCTGTTACTTTTTACTATGTATTTTTTGCTTAATCCCACTACCATTCCAAGTATTAACCCATGATAAAACCTTTCCGGTTCTTCTCCACTTATGTCAAAATAACTTAATGTTTCTTCTACTATCCTTTTGAATTTATTTGCAAATTCTTTGTATTTCCCAAGTATTATATCTAATATTATATTTTCCAGATTTATTTTTGTTTCTTTTATTATATCCACCACTGTTTTTTTGAAGAATTGTAGTGTTTCTTTGTTTGTTATTCTTAAACTGTATCTTGGTTCTCCTTCTTCTCCTGTATGTTCTACCCAGGTTAAGTATCCTGTGAATAGAAATAATGTCCATATGCTTTCTTCTGTGCTTTTGTCTAAGTCTCCATATACTAAATTTTCATCTATACTGCTTTCTATTGTTTTTCCTTCTATTAGTTCTTCTATTTTTGTTTTTACTTCTGCTGTACTTTGTTTTATCAACCTTTTTATTAATTCATTTCCACTGCTGTTTATCCAGTAATACGCTATTTTTCCTTTATTTCTTGCCAGGTTTATTATTGAATATGGATTGTATATTTCTATTCCTCCAAAGTTATATCCGTTATACCATTCTATTACCTTTTCTTTTTCATATTCTAATCCATAATATTTTAATGTTTCTTCCACTTCTTCCCAGGTTAATCCGAATTTGTCATTGAAGTGCTTATCTAATATCGTTAATCTTTGTAAATTATTTAATCCACCAAATACATTTGCTTTTATTATTCCTGTTATACCTGCCAATACTCCTTTTTCTAAATACTCATTGTCTTTTAATGCACTTCCCAACATGTTTCCCATGAAGTTTATGAATTCGTTATAATATCCATTTAAATATGATTGTTGTATTGATGTGTCGTATTCATCTATTAATAGTATTACTTTTTGGCCATAGTATTTGTATAAATATTTTGATAATTCTTTTATACTACTTTCAAATGATATTATATCCGCTGTTTTATCAATAATATCTATTATTTTTTTCTTTTCCCATTTTGTTATTTTTTCCGACTTTAAAAGATATGAATACTCATTATACAAATTTGATATTATTTCTTTTAATGAAGACATCATTTCTTCATAATTATTCTGTTTTAAATCTTTAAAGGTTATATATATTACAGGATATTTATTTAAATATTTTTCTATTATCTCTTTTTCTTTCCATATCTTCAGGTTTTCAAACAAATGTTTGTTATCCTGATCATTTCTAAAAAAATATTTCATCATGCTCATATTCAATGTTTTTCCAAACCTTCTTGGTCGCGTTATTAATATTACATCTCCGCTTTCTATTATTTCTTTTATTAATAAGCTCTTATCTATGTAATACATATCATCTTCTATTATGCTTTTAAAATCGCTTCTTCCTATTGGTAATTTTTTTAATTTCATCAGTTCCACCTCCATAACAAAATTATATCACATTCAATAACAAAACCGGGCTTTCGCCCGGTCAGACTATCTTACATATTTTCTTATTATATTTAACAAAATATCAAACTCTTCATTTAAATCCATTTCGCCATTAATCATTTCAATATTTCTTTCTGGAAACCATTCTTTTAATTTAAGAAATCCTTCTCTGGTTTTTTCAAAAAATTCTTTTCCTTCGCTTTCAATTCTATCCCTTGTCTTATTTGCCATTCTTCTAAATGATGTTTCCACAGAAACATCAACAACAATAGTTAAGTCTGGCATTATACCATCTAATGCATGTTTATTTATTTCATACACTTCTTTCCAGCCTAATTCTCTTGCATAGCCCTGATATACTATTGATGAATCAACGAATCTATCTAAAATAATAATTTTATCCTGATTTGGCTTAATTAATTCTTCCACCAATTGAGCTCTGCTAGCAGCGAATAATAAAGCTTCACTTACATGACAGATATTGTAATTTCCCAATAACAGTTCTCTTATTTTTTCTCCTAATTCCGTTCCACCTGGTTCTCTATTCCATATAACCTTATAACCTTTTAACCTAAAATAATCAGTTAATTTTTTAGATAATGTTGATTTTCCTGAGCTCTCTATTCCTTCAAATGTTATTAGCATATTAACCTCCTAATCTCCGCTACTTTTTAAAAATACTGGTGGATATACTTTTAAGTTTTCGCCTCCGTTTTTTCTTAAAATACCACCTATTAACTGCGCTGTTCCTTTTTTATTACCATAGGCTATATACATTTCCTGAAGCATAAACTTATATTTTTGAGCTAAATTTAAAAAGGTAATAAAATATGTAGGATGATATACAAAAATCATTCTTTTTTTGTTTTTTAAAGCATAACTTGCTGCTTTAAAGAACTTTTCCAGATTATTTCTATCAAAGGTTCTTGCTATCTTTCTATCTTCAAATGGACTTTTTAATGACTTATCAGAATAATGCGGTGGATTGGTGATAATACAATCTATTGATTCCCTTTCTACATGTTTTTCAATATTTTCTATATCATCGTTTATAAACCTGACTCTATTTCCTAGATTATTTTCTCTCAAATTCATAATAGAATATTCATATGGTTCTTTTTGCAATTCAAATCCTGTAATTTCAATATCTTCATATAATTTCGCAAGTGCAAGGGATACACTTCCTATTCCAGAACCCAATTCCAGTACTTTTTTTTCATTTTTCAACAACTTAGAAATTTCTATAAGAAATGTTGTTCCGTGTGTTGGAGAATGAAATTTATTAGGCGATTTAAGAGATAATTCTTTAAATATATATTCAAGATTCACCGTATCACCACACTGGTGTCTGTACTGAGTTTTGTTACATTGGTTTTATATAATATACTCCTTGAATATCCAGAAACATCCATTGAACCAATATTAGAATTTATAATCTTAGACCATGAAAAATCATTTTGTTCTATATTATTTACATTAGTTTTATTCAAAAAGATCTTACTTAAACCATTTATATTCATATCAACAAAAGAGGATTTTTCTGATTCGAAAATATTTATATTTTGAAAGTTCAAATCATTAAATGTACTCTCCTTAACAAATACCTCTTCAGTATTATGAAAATTTAAATTACTTTTGTATCCAAGAGTATTATACAAGCATACTCTAAAATCATTTGTTGAAAGTAAATCCGAACCTTCTAAAAATTCTGAATCCTCTAAATATATTAGTTTAGCATTTTTTCCAATTATCTTAATTTTATCAAAAATGGTTTTTGAAGCAATAAAAATGCCTCCATCAACAATTATTTCACCATTACCACTAATCAAGGACTTACCTGCTCCCGGCATTATAAAAAACAAACCTTTTATTATTAATTTGGAATTTGAAACAAATTTTAAAACACTACCTGATTCAACCATAACAATACTTTTATTACCAAGAACTGTTTGTCCTCCAATTAAAAATTCTGAATTTATTTGAGGCAAATATAGATTTTCCTCGGAAGATTCAAGTATATTTCTTACAAGATGTACAAATGTCCCCGAAAATCTTATCGTTGGACGAGATGGAAAACTCAATGTTCCATATTTACTCTTTTTTCTTATCATAGCAACATTTGAATCTGTTAGTCTTGCATATGCCGCTTTAGTTTCTAATTCCTGCTTCCATCCATATTTATATGGTACTTCAACAACATATGAATCCACATCTGTTTCATAATTCCATCCAAATGTATCAACAGAAAAATCTATTAATCTCGGGTTACCCGTTGCAATCGACGGAATATTATTTTCCAATTCTATATTTACCTTTTTTTCTGTGTAATTATTCCCATTGTCAACAACAATTAATGTTCCTTCTTTAGAACCTTCCAATAACACTTCATCTATATTTATCAATGAATAACTATTTTTTTCAGTTTCAAGCATTATGTTTATATTATCTGTAGGAGTCCAATCGTCTGATACTTTAATATTGGTTTTACCAAATAACGATATCTTTAAATCATCATTCAAAATTTTAGGTTTTTCATCATTATTCGTATTTATCTCTATTATTTTAGGTTTAGACTTATTACCATATTTGTCCATGGCATATAAATTATATCGAATTAATCCTTTATTCTTTTCTATAGGTATTTTCAAACTGATATTAAAAGTATATTTTTTATTATCATTTTCCAGTATAAATTTTTCTAAGTCCGTAGCTGGAGATGATGCTGTTAGATTTAATTCTCCACCTTTTAAATAATAATTTAAAAACACTATATCTGGCGGGATATTATCAAAATAAATAGCAAATTTCTTTTCAAAAACTTTTTTATTTTCAGAAAATACTGCTATTAAAATCTCATTTTTACCTTCTTTTAAGCTAGAAAAATAATAATAATTTCCTTCTTTTCTCACACTAATCTCCATATTATTTTCATCAAAAAACTTTAAATCATAATTATCAATATTCACATTGATTTTTACGGGAAAAGAAGGTGACACAACGTCACCTTCAATTGTTATATTTACCTTTTTTTCTGGATTAAAACATGAACTCAACAATAACACTAAAAAAAGTACTGGAATTAAAACTTTTTTCATTTATTTTCCCTCATATAAGAATTTTAATATTGGTGAATCTGGTGATAATATAACCATTCCATCTTTAAATGATTGCTGATAAATATCTGCTATTCTTCTTAATTCAAAGAACTCTGGACTTTGATTATATGCTTCAGCATATATTGCTATTACACTTGCATCTGCTGTACCTCTTATAATTTCAGCATTTTTCTGTGCTTCCGATAATATAATTTTCACTTTTTTATCTGCTTCAGCTTTAATAATTTCTGATTCCCTTTGACCTTCTGCTCTTATTTGGGCAGCAATTGAGTATCTTTCTGCCATCATTCTATTATATACAGACTTTGAAATATCTGGTGGTAAATCCGTTCTTTTTACTCTTACATCTACAATATCAATGCCAAATTGTCTCAGATTTTCACCACTTCTTTTTGTAATTTCATTTAGCATTTCTTCTCTTTTTTTAGATAATACTTCGTCTAATGTATATTTAGCAACTAAATCCCTGACATTGGAATATACTACATCATCAATTCTGGTTAAAGCTAATTGAACAGATCTCATACTCTCCATAAATGTTTTTGGATCATTAATCCTCCAGATAGTATATGTATCCACAATAACCGTTTTCTTATCAGCAGTAATAATCCTTTCAGGTTCAATATCATATAGCATTAGTCTTTTTTCAAATTTTACCACATTATCAATAAATGGTGTTTTAAAACTTATACCTGGTTCTGTAACAACTTTTTTAATTTGACCAAATCGCAATACCACAGCCTGCTGTTCCTGATTAACGATAAACAAAGATGTTGTTATGAATAATATAACAATAACTGCAATTATGCCTAATATTGTAAATTTAGTAGTTTTTTTCATTTTGTACCACCACCTAATTCAGGTAAGTTGAGTAATTTAAGAGTTCCCGAGTTATCATCAATAATCTTTTGCTTTGAATTCTCCAGTAAATCCTGAATGGCTTCAAGAATAATTCTTTTCCTGGTAATATCTTTAGATGTATTATATTCCTTTAACATTGCCTTAAATCTCTTAGCCTCACCTGTTGCGATTGCTACTTTTTCATATGCATATGCTTCTGCACCTCTTAATATTTTTTGTGCCTGACCTTCTGCTTTAGGTATAACATCATTAGCATATCTATTAGCTTCATTGATAAATTTCTCCTTATCCTGCTTTGCACTATTAACATCATCAAATGCTTTAACTACTTCATCAGGTGGAGCGACTTCCTGTAAATAAACATTTTCAACTTTAATACCTGCTCCATATGAATCCAGTATCTTTTGTACCTTAGCCGCTGTTTCCATGGCTATTCTATCCCTTTCAGAGGTCAAGACATTGTCAATAGGATTAATTGCTACCATTTCTCTTAATACACTTTCAGTAGCAAATTTTACCATTTCAAAACCATTTAATATCCTGAAAGCGAATTTCACAGGATCAGATATCCTATATTGAACAACAGCCTCAAGGCTTACAATATTTTCATCACCTGTAATCATTAATGCCTCTTCAGGAACTGATTGATATTCAATTTTACCCCGATAGTTTACTGTTCTAAAACCTATTTCGATCTTTTTTAAGGTTTTAATATCCACTATTCTATGTGCTTGAAATGGATAAGGCAAACGCCAGTGAATACCAGGTCCTGTAGTTGATGTGTATTTACCAAAAGTCAAAACCAATCCCATTTCTGAAGGACCAACCTGATAAATACTTGTACTTAAATATCCTAAAATTAACAAAACAATAATCAGCCACAGTATTCTCTTGAAAAAGTTTTTCTTTTTCTTTGGTTTTTCTTCTTCGACGTCAAAAATTTCAAAATTATCCGTCATCCTCCCACCCCTTTCTGGTGTTTTTTAGATATATATATTTGAAAATATCCTTTTTATAACTTTAATATCCTCTGCATGCTCAGTATCATCACCAGGTGTTTCAAGATGCATCGGTAGTTTTATGATTTCATCAAAAGATAGAAATGTTTCAAATCCTTTTATTCCTATTTCACCTTTTCCAATAAACTCATGCCTATCTTTACCCGCACCCAATGAAAATTTAGAATCATTCAAATGTATCATTTTAAACTTTTCTAATCCTATATATTTGTCTATTTCATCTAATAACCTCCTTACATCGTCTCTATCCCTTATATCATAATTTGAATCAAATCCATGACATGTATCATAGGTTATACCTAATTTCCCAGAAAAATTACTGCGTTTTATTATCTCTCCTAATTGCTCCATCTTCCAGCCTATATTACCACCTTTTTTAGCAACATTCTCAAGTAAAATATTAACCCCTAAATTATTAACTTCTTCTAAAATAATATCCAATGCTTTAGCTATCCTGTCATAACCAAATTCATCACCTTCGCCAAGATGAGATCCAGGATGCACATTAAAATATTTAATTCCAAGAAGTGATGTAATTCTTATTTCTTCTTTCATCAAATTAATAGATTTTTCCCAATTTTCATCATTAGGCGTAGCTAAATTAATTAAATATCCAGAATGAACAAGTACATCGTCAAAAGATATATTAAATTCTTTCATTTTTTCCTTAAAACCAATAATATCCAATTCCTTTGGCTCCTTAACTTTCCATGTTCTGGGCTATGACAAAAATCTGAAATGTATTTCCATCAATATTCCTTGTTGCCTCAGGAACCTTATGAAATCCTTTAGAAGTACTCATGTGTGCGCCTATTTTAAGCATTTATCTTACCTTCCTTTATCAACCATTTTGCAAATTTCAAATCAAAATCCGTTGTGATTTTTATGTTATATTCTTCACCTGGAATAATTCTTACAAAATTACCCGCCTTATGAAATATACTTGCATCATCTGTAAAACTTTTCAATTCATTTTCAAAATTCATATACGCTTTATATAATTTTTGAAAATCAAACGTTTGTGGTGTTTGATGCAAATAAATTTCATTTCTATCTAAAATTTTATCTATAACCCCCCTGTTACATGAGAAACAGAATTTTTTTCAGGCAAGGCTAAAACTGCAGATCCATTTTTAATAGCTGCTTTTATACTTTCCTCAATTTTCTCAATACTAACAAAAGGTCTTGCTGCATCATGTATAGAAACAATGGAAACGTCAAAGCCAAATTTATCGTAAAGATATTTCAAAGCATTAAATACAGACTCCTGCCTGGAATCTCCTCCCTTAATTATATCATATACTTTGTTAATTTCATAACATTCTTTTTTCGTTTCTTCCATAAACTTTTTATTAGCAACTACAATTATTTTATCTATTAAATTTGAATATTCATATTTTTCTAATGCAATTCTTAACAAACTTTTACCTAAAATCTGGTAAAATTGTTTAGGATAGGTTAATTTTGTCCTTTCACCTCTACCCGCAGCAACAATAATGCCGATATTCATAAAACCACCTCAACAAAGTTTGTCCATATTTCCACTTTTATTATACTACATAAATATGTTAAAATTACAATTAATAGATTAAGAAAGAAGGGAGAGAATAAAATGTATTTAATAGGTGTTGATCTTGGAGGCACAGAAATAAAAACAGGACTCGTCTCAAAAGACAAAGGAATTATCAACAAAGTAGCAATACCAACAGAAGCGGATAAAGGTGATGCCAAGGTTGTAGAAAATATTATAAAAACAATAAAACTGGTAGCAGAAAATAATCTCGATAGAATAGAAGGAATCGGAATCGGGTCACCAGGTTCAATAGATAGAGATCATGGTGTTGTAAGATATGCACCAAACCTTCCATTCAATGACTTTCAACTTGCACATGCCATTTCTGAAAAATTAAAAATTCCAGCTTTTGTAGAAAATGATGCAAATGCTTTTGCTTTAGGAGAATGGTATTTTGGTTCAGCTCAGGGATTAAAACATTTTGTTGCTTTAACCTTAGGAACTGGAATAGGCGGAGGAGTTGTTTCACACGGAATTCTTATCACAGGAAAAGATGGAATTGGAGCAGAATTAGGACATATTATCGTAGATCCTGACGGTCCATTATGTGGTTGTGGCTCACGAGGATGTATTGAAGCCATTGCCTCTGCAAAAAATACCGCCAGATGGGCAAAAGAATTCAGTATAAAAATACCTGATAATAAAATAGTGCAATTAGCTGGAGGTATTGATAATATAGAATCAAAACATGTATTTATGGCTTTAGAAAAAGACGATTTGGTAGCTAAAATGGTTGTAGATAAAATAACAGATGCTTTAGCAAAAGCCATAGCTAATTTTGTTCATATTTTTAATCCTGAAATGATTATTATTGGTGGTGGAATGAGTAAAGCAGGAAAACTATTATTAGATCCTATAAAAGAAAAAATTGATTTATATCTCATGCCATCATTTAGAAATTCATTTAAAATTATGTTATCATCATTAGTGGAAGATGCTGGAATATTAGGTGCATCTGCCGCTGCAATGTATCACTCCAGATAAAATTAATGAGGTGAAAGAATGGATTATATAAAGCGCTTTTTGAATTTTGATAACGTTACACAAAAAATTTTTACATGGAATATTATAATCTTTGCATTAATGTTCGTTTTTGGTGGAGGATTTCATGCTTTTTCAAATGTCTATACACTAATCTTTGCGGGAGCACAATATGGAAAATTAATTACAATATCACATCAATATTTTAGATTTATCACTTCTATGTTTGTTCACGGAGGTTTTTTACATATATTCTTTAATATGTATGCATTATACTATATTGGAAATATAGTAGAAAGAGTATATGGCCCATACAAATTCATAACCATTTATCTTGCTTCAGGTATTGGCGGAGCAGCATTAACACAACTTTTCATGCCTGAGGCATTTTCAGTAGGTGCTAGTGGGGCTATATTTGGCTTAATTGGATTGTTATTTGGCGCTGGATTTCGTGATGACACCCCTCAATGTTAAAGCCAATGACAGGAACAGCACTATTACCAGTAATAATTATTAATTTAATTCTTGGATTTACTGCATCAGGAATAAATAACTTTGCACATATTGGTGGATTAATAACTGGTTTTACATTTGGGTGGTTAACATCAGTTTCAGATACATATACATCATATAAAAAATGGAAAGTTTTAGGATATATCAGCTTTGGATTAATAATAGCTTCATTTATATGGCTTTTGGTTTTTGATATTCAATATTTAATAGGGGCTAAAAAATGGAAAAATTATATTTTAAAGTATCAAGGGATCCTATATATTCCGAAATATTCCTATATCCATTAGAAATTGTAATTGCTGACACACCATTGGTTCAAAGATTAAGATACTTAAGTCAATTAGCAGGGGCAGAATATGTATATCCCAGTGCAACACATACAAGATTCAGTCATTCACTCGGTGTTATGCATATTTCGGGATTATATGCAAAAAAGCTTTTTGAAAACAATCATCAAAAAACACGAATTTTAAGACTTGCAGGATTGCTTCATGACTTAGGTCATGGCCCATATAGTCATCAATTTGATGATGTTATATATAAAAGAATGGGACTTAGCGATGGACATGATGAATATAGAAAAAAGATCCTAAACACAAAATTAATAGATCAGGCATATGATGTATATAATAAATTAAATGACCCAAGAACAAAAAAAGACTTTTTAAAAGACTTATCCCTTACATTAAACAAAGATATTAAAGATGATGAAACAGATATAAAAAACGGCTTAAAAGAAGTAATGAACATGATAAATGAATTATTTGAAGCAGAAAATACAGGCGGAAGTCCTGAGTTTAATATTGTTCAAGGGCCATTAGGTGCAGATAGATTGGATTTTGTATTGAGAGACTCCTATTATGCAGGAACTCGAGATTTTGGTACAGGAGATTTGGATAGAATAATTAGAAATGCTTCTATACAAAACGTTAATGGAAAAGAAAAATTATGTTATAACATAAAGATCATAGATAATATATATACAGTATTATTTGCCCGATTTATGATGTATAAAAATGTATATTTCCACAAAACATCAAGAGCTGCCGATCAAATGATACAGGAAATATTAAGACTTGCTGATGATATTTTAGATTTACAATCAAGGGTTAAAGATTTAGATAAATTTATTTCTTTAACAGATCAGAGAATAATCAACGAAATAGAAATAGTGTATGAACAGTTATATGGAAAAGAAAATGATGAATTATTCAATATAAGCCCTGAATTAATGCAAAAAGCAGACAAAGTTGCCAGAGCACATGAATTAGTAAAAAGATTAAAAACCAGAGATTTATGGAAACTACTAATTGAAATTCCATTTTCCACTACAGGTTTAGACCCATCTGTAATCAGTGTAAGCGTTGCAGAAAATGTCTTAAAACAATTAAAAGAAAATATAGAAAAAGCTATTAATTCAGACATATCAAAAGAAGATAAACAGGAATTATCATATATACTCGATAATTTTGATAGATTATTTATCATTGATACTCCATATAAACTTGCATTAATGCACCCTAAAGAATTCTTATCAACTGATGTATCGATTTTAGACTATAATGGAAGTGTATTGAGATTCGATGAAGTATTTGAAAAATATCCAGCACATAAATTTATGGAAAGCAATTTAATCCAGATTTCAAGGATTTATCTAACAGAAGATAAACGTGAAATATTAAAAAGATTGGATTTAATACCCAAAGTTGGTGGTATTAATATCACTACAAGATGGTAAGAGATAAAGGAGGTTTTTCATGAAAGACTTTAATTTTGATTTAGAAAAATCGAAAAAGATAAATGAAAAGATAAATGCCGTATTAGAATTCACAACAATAGAAGGCAATAAAAATGGAAAATACTATTCCACACCTTTCCTGGTAAAAGATAACATTCAGGTATTAGGAACAAAAAACACCTGCGCTTCAAAAATTTTAGAAAATTATAATTCCACATATACTGCAACTGCTGTTCAAAAATTATTGGATGCAGGATTTACTGTAGTTGGAAAAACCAATTTAGATGAATTTGCTATGGGCGGTTCTAATGAAAATTCCGCTTTTGGACCCGTTAAAAATCCCTGGGATTTAGAAAGAATTCCCGGTGGTTCAAGTGGAGGTTCTGCTGCTGCAGTTGCTGCTAAAATAGTTCCATTTGCTCTTGGCTCTGATACAGGCGGTTCTGTAAGACAACCTGCTTCATTTTGTGGAATAGTAGGTTATAAACCTACATATGGAGCAATTTCAAGATATGGTTTATCCGCATTTGCTTCTTCATTAGATCAAATAGGTGTGTTATCAACCAATGTAGAAAATGCTGCTATTGTCGCAGAAGTAATGAGCGGAAAAGATGAAAATGATTCCACATCCTTAAATATAAATTGGGACTTAACATCAAAATTAAATGAAAAAATCGAAAATCTAAAAATAGCCGTTCCAAAAGAAGTATTTGAATTAGAAGGAATAGATGAAGAAATCTTAAATAAATTCAAAGAAACTATAGACACATTAAAACAAAATGGCATTACTGTAGAGGAAATAAACATCCCACACTTAAAATATACCGTTTCAATATATTATATAATCGCACCATCAGAAGCCAGCTCTAATCTTTCAAGATATGATGGTATGAGATATGGTTTAAGAGATGAAAAAGATTCTTTAAAAGATACATATATGCAAACCAGAGATAATGGCTTTGGTTTAGAAGTGAAAAGAAGAATTTTCATGGAGCATTTACATTAAGTTCTGCATATTATGATGCATATTTTGCAAAAGCTGCAAAAATCAGAAATCTATTAAATGACGATTTTGAAAAGGCTTTTGAAAAATATGACGCAATTTTAACACCAACATCACCAACATTACCTCCAAAAATCGGTGAATTAAAATCACCTCTACAATATTATTTAATGGATCTATTCACAATACCAGCTAATATGATAGGCGCTCCTGCAATCAGTATTCCTGCAGGAAAGATTAATCATTTACCATTTGGTATTCATTTAATCTCAAAACCGCTCGAAGACGCTAAGTTATTAAGAATAGCAAAACAATTTGAAGATATTTTGGGAACCTTAGAATTACCGGAGGTGAATTATGAAATATAAAACAACAATTGGGCTTGAAATACACACTCAATTACTAACAAAAACAAAAGCTTTCTGTTCATGTTCTGCAAATGCTTTTGATAGCGAACCAAATACAAATATATGTCCTGTATGTACAGGACAACCCGGTGCGTTACCGGTATTTAACGAAGAAGCTTTAAACCTTGGAATAAAAGCAGCAATTGCATTAAATGCAAAAATTAACGAATACTCCAGATTTGACAGAAAAAATTATTTTTATCCTGACCTTCCAAAAGGTTATCAAATCACACAATATTTCTACCCATTAGCAAACAACGGATACATAGAAATAGATGGTAAGAAGATCAGAATACAAAGAATGCATCTAGAAGAAGATTCCGGAAAAATGTTCCATGAAGGTGAAGATTTAGAAAATGCTTCATATAGCTATGTTGATTATAACAGAAGCGGTATTCCATTAATCGAAATAGTTACAGAACCAGATATAGAATCACCAGAAGAAGCAAGAAAATTCATGGAAAAACTAAGAAATATCTTGAGATATGCAGAAATATCTTCAGGTGATATGGAAAAAGGCGCTTTAAGATGTGACGCAAATATATCCATAACAGATACAGAAAAAAATATACAGAGTAATAGGGTAGAAATCAAAAATATAAACTCATTTAAATTCGTTGAAAAAGCACTTGAATATGAAAGAAATAGAATCATAGAAGCGATGGAAAAAGGAGAAAATGTACCAAAAGAAACCAGAGGATGGAATTTCTCAACAAGATCAACATTTTCAATGAGATCAAAGGAAGAAGAAGCTGATTACAGATATTTTCCTGAACCTGATATTCCTCCAGTAATTGTAACTCAGGAAAAAATCGAAGAAATAAAAAAACAATGCCAGAAATGATTGATGAAAAGGCAAAAAGGTTCGTTGAAGAATATAAAATAAAAGAATATGATGCAGAAATATTAGCAGGAGATAAGGAATTAGCTAATTACTTTGAAGAAGCCGCTAAAATGGTGAAAAATCCACAATTTGTAAGTAATTTAATAATTACAGATTTAATGAGAGAAATGAATAAAAATGATGTTGAATTAAAGGATGTAAAGATAAAAGCAGAACATTATAAGGAATTAGAAGAATTAATAGATTCTGGTAAAATATCCACAAAAATAGCTAAAGATGTATTTATAGATATGTTCCAGAATGGAAAAATGCCTTCGGAAATAGTTAGAGAAAAGGGATTAGAACAAATAGACGATGACTCTATAATTGAAGAAATTGTAAGAAAAATCATTGAAAATAATCAAAAACAATATCAGCAATACAAAAATGGAAAAACAAAGTTATTTGGTTTCTTCGTTGGACAGGTTATGAAAGAAACTAAAGGAAAAGCAAACCCACAAAAAGCAAATCAAATAGTGAAAAGACTTTTAGACGAATAAATTCGGGCTTAATGCCCGAATTTATTATTTTTCATTACCATAAAAATCCTAACAACCACAATGGAATTTTATTTTTTAAAGGTATGTCTATATCATCGCGAATAACAAAATCAGAATTTTTTATTTTTTTATTTCTACCTCCTACTTCTATTTTTATTCCATTCCAGATGAAATCACCATCTTCCTCGTTTTTAGAAGCAAATATTTCTTCCTTTTCTTTTAATGTAAAAACTGTAAATGCCTCTCTAAAATTACCAATTTCACCATTATATATATAATAATAGGCAGGATCAGATAAAAAAATTTTCTTTCCCTTTGAATTAACTTTAAAATCTTTTTCTTTTAGTACTATATTAATCAATTCTGATTCTTCCATCACGTTTAGCAATTCATATAATTTATTTTTACTTAAATTCCACTCTCTACACATTTTCTCAACATTAATTGTTGGAATTTTTGAATATATCAAATAACCTATTACCGCTTTCATTAATCTTAAATGATTTTCCTTTATTGTATTTAAAAAAAATGGTATATCGCTATATAATGTCTTTTCAAGGATATTTTCCATTTTTTCTTCAAAATTACCTTCAAGAAAAAAAGGTCTTGTTCCAGATAGTGAATAATCTTTAAATAGCTTTAAAATATCAAGATTTTTTATTTGTGACATTAATTTCTCTTTATCAAAATCAAATGGATTGTCTATTTTAGGTAATTCTACACCTTTTGATAAATGTATATATTCTCTAAAAGATAATAACGGCATTCTCACCTTTATAAACCTTCTTGATAGATCAGCTATTCCTGTTCTTAATATTATACTGCTGCTGTCACTTATCCATATTTTTTTATTTGGATAAGAATCATATAACGCTTTTATGTTTACACTCCATTTATTTAAATAATGAACCTCATCAATTACTATTCCGTTGTATCCAGATAAAAATATTTTTTCTCCCAAATCAAATAACGAAATATTAGAGATTATTGGATCATCCCCTGAGATATAAAAAAAATTATCTTTCATGATTTTCATTAAAAGATATGTTGTTTTCCCTACACCTCTTGGACCATATAACAGTAACCCTCTATTATCATATTTATCAATTTCTTTAAAAAATAATCGTTTTTTTGAAGGCAAAGCATTTAATAATCGTTCTGTTTTAAATTCAAGTCTTTCAATAATACTTTCTAATTTCATTTTATCACCTCCGTTCTTTTCTAATACTAATTATATCATATTTCGTTTTAATTTAATACTATTTTTTATGATTTTTCTATTTTCGTTTTAAAATGACACGACTATTGATAAAAATCGTTCTACTTTAGTACGATCTATTAAATAAAAAAACAAGGTGCTCTAGCACCTTGTTTTAAGTCATTTAATGTTTCCTATCTTATTAAGATCAACAAGTTTTATATTTGACGATTCTTCTATATTATAAAATCCACTTTTAGAAAATAAATAATATATAATATTTTCTGGTTCAAATTTTAATTCTTCAATCATTTTTTGTGTTTTTAACTGTAATTTTTGCAATACTCTATTATCAACCTTTTTATTGGTGAATTTATATTCTCCCACTATTAAAGTGTCTTCATTAATAGCCACCAGATCTATTTCCACATCTTTATTCCACCATTTACCAATTTTTTGCGGATTTTCTACTTTTTCAATATATTGTTTTGCAATCTTCTCAAAAGTAAATGATGTATACATATTTATTTCTGCTAATACCTTTTCTGCTAACCTTTCTCCGTATCCTCTATATATTATGTCTATATTAGGATAAATATATTTAAAATAAAATTTTATATATTCATCGTCTATATAATACAATGGTTTTTTCTTTGATTTCTTTAACGAAAAAGGCAATTCTTTCTTTATTAATTCAATATCAAGCAACTTAGAAAGATACGTTGATATTTTCCTATTCTCTACCCCACTAAAATTAGAAATTTCAACAGGTGTTGTTTTTCCATCTGCAATAACTCTCATAATAGAAAAATAATTTGAAGGATCTTTTTTAAATTCTTCCATTGTTAAAAATTTTCCTTCTTCTACCAAAAATTCTCCAGGTGAAAAAATCTTATTAGCCAATGCTTCTTTCAAATTACTATAATTAGAAAATTCTTTTAAATATAATGGAATACCACCTGTAATACTATATACATAAATTTTATCTTCAAGAGTGTATTTTGATAAGAATTTTGATGAATCAAAAAAATCCATAGGAAGAATCTTATATTGTCCTGTTCTTCTACCATATAATGGACTATTATGTTCTAAAGCTATTTTTTCAATCATACCAGAATAGGAACCACATAAAACAAAATTCACATTTAATTTACTAAATTCCAAATCCCACCATCTTTGGAAAATAGAAATAAAAGATGAATCCTGTTGTGGTATATATTGAAATTCATCAAAAATAATTGCATCATATTTCTTTTGTTGTAATAATGTTTTTAATAATCCAAAAAAAGCATCCCATGTTGTAATTTGTATATTAAGCGGCAAATCTTTTAATTCAGAGATTATTATCTTTGAAAATCTATCAATTAAATAACTCGTATTAGAAAGGTCCGCTGTAAAAAAAAGCACATTATTAAAAGTATTTTCAAGTAAAAACGTCTTACCCACTCTTCGCCTTCCATATATTACTATTAACTCACTTTCATTTGATTTTGCTTTTCTCAGTAAAAACTCTTTTTCTCTTTTTCTATTTATCATTTTCATAATTTCACCACCAAAATACAAAAATATATTTAGCAAACTTATATTTAGCAAAGATATATTTGTATTTTTATTATATCACAAAAAACAAAAAAGTCCAGCTTTCGCTGGACTTTGGTTATGGCTCCGGCGGAGGGATTCGAACCCCAGCCTAGTGGTTAACAGCCACCCGCTCTACCGTTGAGCTACGCCGGAACAACTTCCGAGGTATATTATAACATAAGAAACATTATAAATCAAGAAAATTTTTCGCAACTAATTTGTTAATTTTTAATTCTTACTTTATTCCAAAATATTCCAATATTGAATCAGCAATAATTTTTGCAAACAAATCCACATATTTCCCGGATATGAAACTAACTTCAACAGTTGGATTTGACAAAAATTCCAATTCAAATAATACTGCAGGACATTTAGTATATGCTAATACTGCAAATTCCGCTGGTTTGATAGATCTAAAAGGAATCTTATTTTCTTTCACATGCTTTTTCAGAAGATCTGCCATTTTTTTACTTTCAGGTATAGAATTCTTCTTCTCAACAACCCTCGATTCTATAATATCCTTATTATCATTCATATCTAAATTTTCTTTTCTGGCTATCTTTCTCGCATATTTATCATCAGAAAAAGCAAAATAATATATTTCCGATCCTCTAATGCTTCTATTTTCAAGATACGAATTCAAATGAATACTCACAAATAAATCAGCATGTAAGTCATTTGCTATCTTTGCTCTATTATATAATTCCACAAATTTGTCCGTGTCTCTTGTTAAATACACCCGTATGTTTTTATTTTTCTTTAATAATTCTTTGGTTTTCAAAGCAACCTTTAACGCCATATCTTTTTCTTTTGTTCCAAGATATCCCAGTGTTCCAGGATCGAAATCACCATGTCCAGGATCGAGAACTACTACGGGTTTTGTAAAATCTTCTGTCATCTCTATATCAAGAATAATTCTTCCATTTTCTTCCATTTTTGTATATTTCTTTGCCTCTGCACCCAGAATTATAGTCACCCATATTTCTTTTTGCGAATGTTGCATAGCTTTAACTCTACTCAAAAACTTATTATTAAATTCCTTAGAAAAGGATACTTCAGGTATCTCTGCTCCATATACCTTTATTAAATATCCAGGAACAGAGGTTAAGGAGTAAACTTCATACTTTTCTGGTCGTGAAGAAAACTCCATTATAACTCTGAGCTTATCTTTAACCAAAAATCCATCTATACTCTTTAATTTTGCAAGCTTATAATTCAAATAATACCCTTTAGAATTTTCAAAATATTCAAGATTTGCTAACTTTGCAAGAACACTTAATTTTACAAAATATGTTTTATTCTGAAAGATAAAATCATCATAATTCAATGATATGCTTTCTGAAGAATTAATAATGGCAATTCCAGCCTTCGGGAAAACTACACCAGACCATGTATCATCAAATTTGATAATAAACAGATTCTCTGATGTTCCCATAATATTATATCCAAGTTTTTCTAAATAAGAAATATTGAGAAAAACGGCATTGTTTTTCTCAATATAATTATTTCTATCAACTTTTTTCCATTGAAGAAAAAGGTCTTTAGAAAACGCAAAAGATGTCACTAATATTAAAACTATTAAAATTATTTTCTTTCTCATTATCAATTACCACCCATATAATGTTTTTCTATCGGGACATGCGCATATTTAAAACCAGGTAATAACCCCATTGGATCAATTGATTTATCTGCCAGTGTTCTCACTTCAAAATGAACATGAGGACCTGTAGATATACCTGTAGAACCAACTCTGCCAATTAACTCCCCTTTTTTTACTATCTCTCCAGGCACCGCTAATGCTTTTGACATATGTGCAAATATATAATAATGTTTTCCTGCTTTTATTTTTACATATATACCGTATCCATTATCTTTCTTTACTTCTACTACCTTCCCTGTAACAGCAGACAAAATTGGTAACCCTTCACTTAAAGCAATATCTACACCAGAATGAAATCTTTTATCATGATATATAGGATGTATTCTCCAGCCATATAATGAAGTCAATTCTCCCCACACTGGCCACGAAACTGCTACATTTCTATTAAAACTCAACCCTATATATTCATATGGAATTTCCAATTTCTGACCTATATATAACAAATTAGGATCCTGTATATTATTGTACTCTGCTATTAAACTTGCATCTGAAAAAAAAGTTTTTGCAATATAACTTAAGCTATCTCCAGATTTAACTCTATATACATACACTGGTTTCTCCGGTACAATTAATTTTTCTCCAGCATATAGATATTTTCTATATGCATATTCCGGATTATAATCAATAATAATTGATAAAGGAATATTGAGCTTATATGCTATCTTTTCCAGAGAATCACCACTTTTAATGGTATAGGTATATGTTTTTACAGAAAAAATTAATAATGGTAAAAACAAAAATAAAAAAATAAACCGTGTTTTCATCACTTTCCTCCTAACAATTCAACTATTTTCTCGGCTATATCATAATTTGGCAGGATAAAGTCTGCATAATTTTCTTCAACCACTGCTTTTGGCATACCATATACTACACATGTTTTTGGAGATTCTGCTATTATCTTTCCACCGTAATGTTTTATCTTAAATGCTCCTTTTGCTCCATCTTTTCCCATACCGGTTAAAATAGCCGCAACTATATTCCCTTTATATATCTCTGCTGCATCATTAAATGTAAAATCGGCTGCAGGTCTTACATTATTTATCTTATCTGACTTATCCAGATACGTATAAACCCTTGAACCATTTGCCTTTAAACCTAAATGAAAGTTACCAGGTGCAATATATACCGTATCAGGTTTTAGCTCTTCATTATCCTCTGCCTCTTTTACCGTTAATTCAGAAATTCTATTTAATCTATCCGCAAGCGACTTTGTAAACCCTGGAGGCATATGTTGAACCACAACAACAGGAACATTAATTCCTTTAGGTAAATTGGGAATAATTGCATCCAGTGACCTCGGACCACCCGTAGATGAAGCAATTAATACTATCTTTTTTCCTCTTAAAAGGGAAGTAATTCTTGGCTTTTTAGTCCTAATTGTTATTTTCCTTGTTAATTTTGTTGGATCAACCTTAGAAGCGTTTCTTATTTTTTCCAACAATTCATCTGCCACTGTTCTAAATGTCCATGATACACTACCAGCCGGTTTTTGTATAAAATCAACTGCACCATTCTCAAGAGCTTCAATAGTTATTTCAGAGTCTTTTGAAGTTAAACTACTTACCATAATAATAGGTGTAGGATTCTTTTTCATTATAAGCTTTACAGCTTCAAGTCCATTTAATTCAGGCATTTCAACATCCATAGTTATAACATCTGGTTTTAATTCTATAGCTTTCTCAACACCCTCAAGACCCGTTTTAGCAATTCCAATAACCTTCATATCTGATTGTTTTTCTATAATATCCTTTAAAACCATTCTCATAAATCCTGAATCGTCTACTATTAAAACTTTTATTACATCATCGACCATTTTTTTCCCTCCCTTTAAAGAGACTTCCCATCATAATGAAAATAATAAAGGCTATACCTATAATTATACCATACTTGGGTGGCCAATTAAAAACCTTACCTCCAAATATCACAACTGCAACTACAATAGAAAAAGTTGCTGCGATTAAAACCGCAGCAGCTCCTAAATCTTTTATTACTCCCACAACAGGATTATAATGAGGATGTATTAAATCCATCATTTTTTCAATTAACGTATTAACTGTCTCAAGTATCAATACCATAGAAACAGAGAGGGTTATCCATAATATCTGTCCTTCATTAAGATTTAACGTAAAAGCAAGTACAAACGCTATTAAAGCAAATATTGTTTGAATCTTAAAATTCCTCTGCGATCTAAAAACCTCAAAAAGTCCTTTTATCGCAAAAGAAAAACTTCTGGAAAATTTTCTCATCACAATCCTCTTCCATTTTTCTCATTTGTTTTTATTTCATACTTTTTATTTGTATAATTATATCCTATCTTTAAAGCTTTTTCATCTATCTCAAAAAATCTTGGATTAACGCGTTTTTTCATCACTCTAATCAATGTATCAAGTTTCACTATCTCGCAATTCTTTGCAATAGCTCCAAGGCCTATCATATTAGCGACATTGGTATTTCCTAATTCTTCATATGCTAATTTTGATGCAGGAATAGCGACAATCTTTTTTGTAATTCTGGAAACTGTTTGTGGTAATGCTTTTATATAAGAACTATCATAAAAAACTATTCCATTGTTTTTTATCATTGTTAAATGTGGAAAAGCTATATCATTCATAATATACAATACATCAAAAGCTTCTGCCTTTGGATAATCAATAACCTCCTCAGAATATAAAACATCACAGAAAGATAAACCACCTCTAACCTGTGCTCCATAATGTTGAGATTGCACAACCCAATAACCTTCACTTACAAGAGATTCCGCAAGGATAAGACCCATAAGGATATTTCCCTGACCACCCATACCACTAATTCTAATACTTCTTGGTTCCTTTAAATTCATTTTGCAACACCACCCAATTGTTCAGATAGTTCTTCATATAGTTCAAGATAAGTCTTTCTACTTTCATCATTATGGAATTCACCAATAATTATTTTTCCTTTTAATTCTTCCTCTGACATAGTTTTTGCCTTTGACAATGTAACTGTACTTTTCTTGAAATATTCCATAAATTGAGCCGGCTTACTCATACCATTATATCTACCAAAATATGTATGACAATTAGAAACTATTTCAACAACAGACATTCCTTTATGTTTAATAGCTTCTTCAATATATTTTACACTTTGTGTATAATGATATACCGTACTTCTTGCTACATATGTTGCACCAGAAGATATTGCCATTTTAACTGGATCAAAATTATTCTCTAAATTACCATATGGTGCTGTTGATGCAATTGCTTCATGTGGTGTTGTTGGCGAATACTGCCCACCTGTCATACCATAAATTGTATTATTAAATAATATTACTGTTAAATCCATATTTCTTCTACATGCATGAATAAAGTGATTTCCGCCAATGGCCAGCATATCTCCATCTCCACCCATAACAACAACTTCTAAATCTGGCCTTGCCAATTTAACTCCCGTTGCAAAAGGAATAGCTCTTCCATGCAAAGTATGTAAGGTATTAAAATCAAGATATCCTGTTACCCTTGAAGAACATCCTATACCAGAAACTACAGCAACCTTATTTTTATCCAGACCAAGATTACCCGCTGCTTCAATAAATGATTTCATTATAATTCCATTACCGCAACCTGGACACCAGACATTTGGAAGACGATCTTTTCTAACATATTGAAAATACTTTTGATTAGGCATAACACACCTCCGAAGTTTTAGAAACATTAGAATTCATATATTATTTTCTCTCAAAATAACCAATTTTTCAAATACCATATTACATAATATTCCTTTATTTTATCTATATGATTCAATATAATTATTCCTCATAACATATAAAGGGATTCAGAGTATCTTCCTAAATTCTACACCAGTTTGTTTAAAAAATAGTTTTGTTAATGCATCAGGATAATTACCGCCATATATAACCCTTTTTATTCCAGCATTAATTATTAATCTTGCGCAAATAGAACATGGTTGATGCGTAACATATATTGAAGCTCCATCGGTAGATATACCAAACTTAGCAGCCTGCATTAATGCATTTTGTTCTGCATGAAGGCCGTAACAAATCTCCTGATATTCCCCACTTTTTATACTCAAATCATCTCTAATACATCCAATTACATCACAATGTGGAAATCCAGACGGTGGTTGATTATACCCTGTAGCCAATATACGTTTATCCTTTACAATAACCGCTCCTACCTTTCTATGAGTACACGATGACCTTTCACTCACAAGAAAAGCTATTTTCATAAAATATTGATCCCATTCTTTACCTGACTTTTTCTCTTCAAATTTCTTATCAATCAAATCCTTTATATATTCATCCACCCTATCCTTCATATCCATTAAATCCACCTCTTTGTATATATTTAATCTTTTTTCTGAATTCATACTCATTCCATTTCTTCGATATATTTCACTTCTTTCCCAACAAATATTACTATGTATTTTTTTATTTTCTTATAATTTAGTTCATATGATTTTTTATATCTTTCAATTTGCTCTCTCGATTCTTTTATCTTTCTTTTCAATTTTTCTTCACTAAATTCATTTTGCTTTATGTATTTTACTTCTATTATACTTTCATATGGAACATCATTATACCTTCTGAATATTGCAATATCTATATACCCTTTTTCTACTGGATATTCCATTTTTACTGTTAAATATGGAGAAAGTACCAAATAACTATACATTAATAACTTTATATATTTTTCATCAAATCCCATATATATTCTGTTATCCAACTTCTGCAATATTTTTTCTATCCCCCTGGCAAATAAGTCTATCTTACCATTTATTATCATTTCTCTTATACCTGTTTCTATTTCTTCAGGATCTATATATTCTGTTAAGTTTTCTTCAATATACTCAGTAAAATAATCTGAATATATTTTTTTCATTGAATAATTAGGTATTTTTAAATACGTAATTATTCCTTCTTTTTCCATTGTCAAAAAACCAAGATAGTATAATAATGATTTTATATCCTTTATTTCAATCCTTCGTTCTGGAGTAAACATCGTTGTTAATTCTGTTATTGGCGTTCGCTCTTTCAATAGTATTTCATTCAATAAATTACCGATAATTATTCTCTCACTTTCTTTTTTTCTTTCTTTTGTATCTTCTGTTATTTTTATACCTATTAACTCGCCCAATTTAAATAAATTCTGTACCTTTTTATAATCACTTATTATATTATCATCTATTATTTTTTCAGGAGATTTATTTTCTTTCCTGTATTTTATTATAAAATAAAAAACCATATCAGGATTATATATTGTAGTTTTTGCATCAGGATTAAATCTATATCCATTATAATTTTCTTCCATTTCTTTCAATAAATCTTCTGAATATATTTCATAATACTCAAGTATCTCTTTTACTTCCTTCTTCATAAATCCCAACATTCCATTAAATTCTTTATCCAGCGAAATATTCATTGTTATATTAAATCCACTGGTTAAAGAATCAAGCATTATAGGACTAACTCCCGTCATAAATATTCTTTCTACTATTGTTTGTGTTCCCTTCTTTATTTCTTCATAAAAATTTCTTACAAATCCCTGGCTGGTTATGCTTTTTTTAAATAATTCTAAATTAAAGCTCAATAATTCATTTGCAAAATGATCATACTCATCTATTAATAAATATATAGGTCTATTCAATCTCCTTTTTGCGCTTTCAAAAAAATCTCTAATTATATCGGATGCCTGTAAATACTCGTTTTTAATATCTATATTCATATCATATCTATTATTAAATGACTTTAATGAGGTTATTATTGCATTTCTAAAACTATTTATAAAAACATCTTCATCTTCTGTCTGTATTCCGGAAAAATTAAAAGTTAATATATAATAATTATTTTTTTCTTTTGTGGGTTTTTATCTATATATAAATCATTAAATAACCCATTATTTTTCTCTTTATCTTTTATATCATAATATTTACTTAACATATCTAAAAATAATGTTTTACCAAATTTTCTCGGTCTTAAAAAGACTATATATTTTTCATCAAGATTCTCCAATAGTTCAATATATCTTGTTCTATCTACATAATAGTAATTTTGTGTTATTAACCTTTCAAAATTTTGCTCGCCATAAGGTATCTTTTTTCGGTGCATTCTTTCACCTCATTTTGTCTTTAATATCCAATATTTCTTCAAATACCAGATTAGAAAAATCCAATCCCTTTTTATTCATCATTATCCTATCATCTATAATCATCAAATATTCTGAATCCTTTAAATATTTTAAAAACTCATCAAATAATCTCCCATACTTATCTTTCAATTTCTCTACCTTTATTCCATTAATTAGCCTCAACCCATAAACAACTCTTCTGTTAACTCATCAAGGTTTGAATTCTCATTATAATAATCATATGGTATTTGATTATTATCCAACTTATCAAAATACTCCTTAAAATCCCATGTTTTTGTATATCTTACATTACCAATATGACCACCAGCAGACAATCCAAATCCATGATAGTTTTCATTATTCCAATATATCAAATTATGCTTACACTCATAACCTTCTTTTGCCCAATTAGAAATTTCATATCTAATATATCCCATTCTATTTAATTCTGATATTACCATATCAAATCCTTCTTCAACAAATTCATCTTCTGGTAATTTTATCTTTCCTTTTTCCAATAATCTCTTTAACGGTGTTTCATGATTTGAATCAAAAATATAATATGAAACATGATCAGGTTTTAACTTTTCAATCAATCTTAAATTCCTTTCCAACACTCTCATATTATCCCGGGAAGACCAAGGATAAAATCAAAATTTATATTAGAAAAATATCTTCTTGCAAGATAATAATTTCTTTCTATAATCTCATTATCATATAATCTATTCATTGCATTTAATATACTATTATCAAAGGTCTGAACGCCCAAACTTAATCTATTTATTCCCAGAGAAAAATATTCATGTAATTTTTCTTCATTTAACGTTTCCGGATTAGATTCTATTGTAATTTCAGAAACATTTGATAAATCAAATCTTCTGAATATTTTATCAATCTGTTTCACACCAACATATGAAGGCGTTCCACCACCTAAAAATACCGTTTTTATCTTTCCGCTATAATTAACTAAATCAATTTCTTTTAATAAATAATCAAAATATTTATCCTGAATCCTGTTATTTGTAGTGGAAGGATAATCACAATACAAACATTTACTTTTACAAAAAGGTATATGAATATATAATCCTATCTCAGTATTCAAAAAAGAACCCACCTTCAAACTTTCCATTTTCATTTAATTTTAATATAACACTAAATGGATTATCTATACTTAGTTTTGATAAATAAACCAAAAAATCTGCATCATTTGCCATTTTCAATTGCATTCCCATATAATACTCATTCTTATTAATCTTAAAAGGAACCTGGAAATTAAAAAACGGAAAATATTTTTCCTTATACAACACACCATATGCAAAATATCCTGACATATACTTGTTATCAAATATACCTATTGGAATGGAGAAGGAATATCCCAGATCAGAATTTCCTATAACAAAAGGGATAGTAAAGTATCTTTGCAATTGAATACCATAATTTGAAATACTATTACTAAAATTTAAATTATCATATGAAGTGGAAAAAATCGAAACCTTTGCTACAGTCGGGATTAAATATCTATCTAACCCTATTTTTCTTTCCTCACTGCCGTTTTTAAATACTGATATATATGAATATGAAAATCTTTTCGAGATTAAATCATTCTTATACTTTTTCACCTTTGTTGACAGCACAATAGAGTTCCTTTCGAAATCATATCCTATATTTAAACCAAAATATCTTTCACCTGTTTTTAACTTTATTTTCTTAAAAAATACCTTTTGATATGTAAAAAACTCATTTTTATCGTTATAATTAATCCCTATTCCAGGAAGATTATAATCAGTAAAATCCATAGGATAACTTAACCATAATCCAATATTAGTATCTTTTTCCATACTCCACATATTTTTTGAAAAAGATATACTTCCACCATTAACATTAATATCAAAGCCCAACCCAAAAACGACTAAAGACATAAATATCATAATCACTACCAGTATTTTTTTCATTCTCTTATCCCTCCATTTACACTTTTGATAGCGCTTCAAATCTTGATTATTTTACTATTATTTCCACATTCTTTTTATCAAATGCAATTGCCACTTTTATTATTTTTTCTATTCCATAACTTTTTATTTCTTTTTCATATCCTTTTTCTTCTATCTGTTTTATTCCCATTTCTGCACTTTCTTTTAAATCTTTATCAAAATCTATACTGTATTTTTTGAATTCAAATATTATTCCTGGCTCCTTTTTTTCTTTTGGTATTAATATTACATCTGCTCTTCCATATCCCGCTTCTCTGTTACTTTTTACTATGTATTTTTTGCTTAATCCCACTACCATTCCAAGTATTAATCCATGATAAAACCTTTCTGGTTCTTCTCCACTTACATCAAAATAACTTAATGTTTCTTCTACCATTCTTTTAAATTTATTTGCAAATTCTTTGTATTTCCCAAGTATTATATCCAATATTATATTTTCCAGATTTATTTTTGTTTCTTTTATTATATCCACCACTGTTTTTTTAAAGAATTGTAATGTTTCTTTGTTTGTTATTCTCAGACTATATCTCGGTTCTCCTTCTTCTCCTGTGTGTTCTACCCAGGTTAAGTATCCTGTGAATAGAAATAATGTCCATATGCTTTCTTCTGTGCTTTTGTCTAAGTCTCCATATACCAGGTTTTCGTCTATACTGCTTTCTATTGTTTTTCCTTCTATTAATTCTTCTATTTTTGTTTTTACTTCTGCTGTACTCTGTTTTATCAATCTTTTTATTAATTCATTTCCACTGCTGTTTATCCAGTAATACGCTATTTTCCCTTTGTTTCTTGCCAGGTTTATTATTGAATATGGATTATATATTTCTAATCCTCCAAAGTTATATCCGTTATACCATTCTATTACTTTTTCTTTTTCATATTCTAATCCATAGTATTTTAATGTTTCTTCCACTTCTTCCCATGTTAATCCAAATTTGTCATTGAAGTGCTTGTCTAATATCGTTAATCTTTGTAAATTATTTAATCCACCAAATACATTTGCTTTTATTATTCCTGTTATACCTGCCAATACTCCTTTTTCTAAATACTCATTGTCTTTTAATGCACTTCCCAACATGTTTCCCATGAAGTTTATGAATTCGTTATAATATCCATTTAAATATGATTGTTGTATTGATGTGTCGTATTCATCTATTAATAGTATTACTTTTTGGCCATAGTATTTGTATAAATATTTTGATAATTCTTTTATACTACTTTCAAATGATATTATATCCGCTGTTTTATCAATAATATCTATTATTTTTTTCTTTTCCCATTTTGTTATTTTTTCCGACTTTAAAAGATATGAATACTCATTATACAAATTTGATATTATTTCTTTTAATGAAGACATCATTTCTTCATAATTATTCTGTTTTAAATCTTTAAAGGTTATATATATTACAGGATATTTATTTAAATATTTTTCTATTATCTCTTTTTCTTTCCATATCTTCAAGTCTTTAAATAAATGTTTACCATCATAGTCATTTCTAAAAAAATATTTCATCATGCTCATATTCAATGTTTTTCCAAATCTTCTTGGGCGGGTTATTAATATTACTCTTCCACCGGATAAAATTTCTTTTATTAATAAACTTTTATCTATATAATACATATTATCTTCTATTATACTTTTAAAATCACTTTCTCCTATTGGTAATTTTTTTAATTTCATCAGTTTCACCCCAGGACTATTTCACTTTCGATGGACTTTCAAAGTTCGTTTTTATAAACCATATATGTAATTTTACTCCATCTTTTTCTTCTGTTATATACTCAAAATCTTCTATTGCATTTGAATATATTATCAACCATCCTTCTTTTTGTTCTTTTCTTTTTAAATACTCTAATAACTGTTTTTTTCCTTTTTCATATTCATCACTATCTATATTCGCTTTTACTTCTATTAGATATTCTTTGTTATTCAGATTTATTAATAAATCTATCCTTCCTCCACCTACTTCTGTTTCTGGATATACTTTTCCATTTGTTGCTTCTACGTATAAGCTTAAAAATTGATCCAGATTATATTGATACACTCCTTCATAATAATTCCTTCCTTTAAACATTATTGCTCCTCTTTGTTTTATATATTTTATATATCTTTTCATTAGTTTATTTAAATCCAATATACCATTATTATCTATATAATTTTTTATTGTTTCTCCAAATGGTTTCATTTTATCCTTTTCTCCATTTACTTGTGGTTTAAATCTGTCATATAATGCTTTGTAATATAACGGCACTCTTACACAACATTTCCCCTCACAATTATCTATTACTCCATTTAAGTATAAGTAATTTATTCTTTCATCATATATATTGAATTCAACACTTTCTGATTCAAATAATATTTTCATTATTAATTCTTTTTCTTTTTCTGCTTTTGATATTATATTTGATATGTTTTTATCTATATATCGATGCATAAAATCATATAATGTTTTTTCAAAATGTTTTTCTGTTATTATCTTTTCTCCTTTTGCTTTTTTCATCACCAGATCATATGCCAGTGCATTGGTTAATCCTGGCTGCCCTCCTGCATTATGCCATATTAGTTCTTTTACTTTTTCTTCAAATATCTGCCCTATTTCTTTTTCATGCTGACTTAATAGATCATATACCTGTTCTTTTGTAAAATATGGCACTTCCATATGTTCTGCTATATTAAATGGACTTGCATTATCTTCCAATACTCCACTTAAATATCTTACACTTATTAGTATTACACTTCTTATATTAGTATTACACTTCTTAATTTATGTTCCTTTTTTTTATGATATGTTTTTCTGATTACATGCAAAAATTGATTCATTAATTCTTCATTATTGAATTTTTCAAATTCATCTATCATCAATATTACTTCTTTTCCACTTTTACCATATATTTCCTCAAATATTTTTTTATTTCTCTAATATTATTTATTTCTTCTTTTATCGCATATTTATATTTGTTTAATTCATCCTGCATTTCATTATTAAATGTTCTTAAAAACTCTTCTTCTGTTTTTATATTTTTATAGTCTTCAAACGATAAAAATACCGTTATATATTTATTTTTTATTTTCTCAATTATCTCATTCAAAAATGTGGTCTTTCCTGTTTGTCTTGGTGCTGACACTGTAAAGTATCTCCAATTTTCTATATGATCAATTGCTTCTTCCATTAATTCTGGTCTTTCTACATAATAACATGTTTTCTTATCAACAGGTCCGCTTGTACAAAATCGTCTCATTATCTCACCTCCACAACTGAATTATATCACATTTCAATAACAAAAACCGGGCACCACTCCCGGTATTTGATGAAAAATATAATAATGTATACATAGTTTGTCGATAAATCACAAATATAATAATAAAAACTTAATTGACAATACATCATATTTGATGTATAATGATATTAGACTGAAAGGGGAATATTTATGGAAAATTATAAAATACATTTTGACTCTAAAGTTCATAAATTTTTTGAAAAATTAAAAAATAGCACAAAAAAAGAAGACATAGATTTATTAGCTGAAATATTTAAAACTCTTGACTTATTGAAACAATTTGGTTCTAATTTAAAACCACCTTTTTCTAAAACACTTAATGAATATAAATATAAAAATATTCCATTAAGAGAGCTAAGAATAAAATCTCATATTCAATTAAGGATTTTTTACTTCATAAAAGATAATAAAATATTTATTTTATTCGATTATAAAATAAAGAAAACTCAAAAATTTGGTTCAACTATAATGAATCCCATATTCAAAAAAATGAAAAGAATAATAAATGAAATGGAGGGATGATTATGGCTAAAATTAAATTATATGATTTTGATGAATATAAAAATCAAGCTCTAAAGGATAATACTCAACTAAAAAAAAGATATGATGAACTAGATTTAAAATATAAAGCTATAGCTGCAGTTATTGAATATCGTCAAAAAAATCATTTAACCCAAAAGGAATTTGCTAAAAAAATAGGAATTTCACAACAAGCATTATCAAGATTTGAACGTGGAATGATAAATCCAAGAGTTGACTTCTTAAATAAAGTTCTTAGAGCTGCCGGAAAAAAAGTGATAATAAAATAGAATCTTCCTGAATTTAATAATGGAGTTAAAAAGAACTTTTGCAATTTCTACTGCAAATACATTCACTCACCTAATAACAAAACCGGGCACCACGCCCGGTATTTTTTGATTACATAAAATTATTTATGGTCTCATTTGACACAGTATTTTAAAACGACTCGGATTTACTTATTAAATCATATTCGTTTAAAAGCTTTATAAATTGAAGTAACTCATCTTTTTTATATTCTTTATCTATCATTTCAAATCCATATTTTCTATAAAAGTTTTTTAAATATTCTATATCTTTGCATTCTAACATTATAATTCTTCCGCCTAATCTTTCTTGACCTTCTAAAATTTTACTAAAACAAAATTGCATTATCTCGTCTCCAGTTATCTCTGAAGAATACATATCATTTTTTCCAAGTTGTCCTATTAGAATGGCGGGAATTTCTGTGATTCTCTTTCCATTTATTTTTGCACTAAATCCATCCAATTTTTTAATTTTATTATTAGAAAATTTTTCCGGAATTTTTAAAACCTGTATAGCTAAAGTAAAATATGATAAAATCACTGCTATCTTCATCATAAATAAAAAAAGTTCTACTTTTTCCTATTTTTTCAAAAAGAATGGATTTTTCTTTTAAAAATTTCTCAATATCCTCATCTTTTTTACAAAGAAAATTTGAGATAAGTTCCTGAGCTTTCCTCTTATTACTTATCTCAATTAGTTTTTTTAACGAAATAATGTTTTTCTTAATTTTTCAACACCTTCTTTCTCTCTTTCCGGCGATACTAATTTTCTATCTATTTTTATGGGTTTAGAAGGTGTTTGCATTATTTTAATAAAACTTTCTACTTCTCTTTTACTTTTTAAAGTAAAGTCCTTATTAAAAGATGATGTTGCCATTATAATCACCTCGCTTCTTTCCTAATCATTTTTTATTATATAACAAATACATTTTATTTTCAACTGCATTCATTGCAATAATTATGACTTAATATTAATTTATTTGTTCAAACTACACTAACTCTTTACACGTAACATTCACAACTAAAAAATTACTTTTGGATATTTTCATAAATATCATCCCACCTGTAAATTTTCCCATGCAAAAACAAACGGATTCCTTCGTTGGTGTAATAGTACCAGCAGGATACGAAAAAGACAACGCAACAATTGTCGACACAACAACCAACGAACTCTTTGACTTAATTCAATAACAAAACCGGGCACCACGCCCGGTATTTTTTGATTACATAACGTAATCACCCCATGGAAAATTTGGAGAAAAGTAACTAAAAATAAAACCTCATTCCCAAATGACGATGCATTAATGAAAATACTATATTTAGCAACAATAAATGCAACAAAAAGATGGACAGCTCGATATAGAGACTGGAGTAAAGTCCTAAACGAACTATCCATCTTTTTCAAAGACAGAATTACCAAATACATATACAACGGTTAATACAGCTAAAATACAATAACAAATAATACTAAAAAATATAAAAAATTAATAATGTTAAATTTTGCAGTAGAAATTGCAAAAGGGTTTTTATTCCAAAAAACATCATCAAAAATTACTAAAAATAACTATTAAAGCTTATTATAATATAGTCGATCTTTCACATGAAAAATCAAAAAATAACAATCAATTTTTTATTATTTTATTACCATCCAGGAAGAGGATTTACACAAAATTTTACAGGCTACCGTATTTTTTATACAAAATTATTTATGATCTCATTTCCTATATTTATATTTTTTCAATCATATAATCCTCAATATTTCTTTTTTCTGAGTTGATATTTATTCCTATTATATATATTTCTTTTTCATTGTTTTTACTTATGTATTTTTCATAGTATTTCTTTTCTTTTATTTGTTCTATTGCTTCTTTTGCATTTTTATCTAATTTTATTTCAAATAAATATATTTTGTCATTGTGTTCTAATACTAAGTCGCTTCTTCCTAGATTTGTTAGTTCTTCTGCTGTTACGTTTAATCCTGCCGATGCTAATATTGTATATATTAATGAGTGATAATAACTTTCCCTTTTTTGATGTAAGTTATACGGTATCGCACTTATTATTCTTTTTATTTCTTCTATTAATTCATTTATTTTATTTTTCGATAATAATTTCCATATTGTTTTATTCAAGTCTTTTATCTTATCATTTTCTAGATTATAATTTGCTTCTAATATTAATTTTGAAAAACTGTTTTTTACTTCAAGATTTGGGTAATCTAATATGTATTCTTCTTCAAGCCCATACTTTTCTTTTCCTTTAAAGGTTAAATATCCCGCTTGTGCAAAGAATATGTTTGCATTCGCATCTTCTATTTCTCTTGTTGTAAAATCTAATGAATTTACTGTGTATTTTACTAAATCTTCGTATTCTATTTTTCTTCCTTTTACGTATTCATATATGAATGATGGTGATCCACTTTCAAACCAATAATTTTGAAATTTCATTTCATCAAAGAATCTTAATACTGAAAATGGATTATATACATAATGTTCTCCATCAAATGAGAATCCATTATAATATGTTTTTATTTCTTTTAATAATTCTTCTTTGCTTATTCCCATTTCTTTTGCTGTTTCTTCTATATGGTCATTGAAGTAATGTTCTAATTCTTCTTGTGTGTATCCTAACATTTGCGAATATTTTCTGTTTAATGATATATCATTTAAATTATTTAATGCTGAAAATACTCCTGTTTTGGTGAATTTTGTTATTCCAGTTATAAATATAAACTTTAAATATTCGTCTTTTGATTTTATACTTACATAGAAATCTCTTAATATTTCTCTATACCTCTCCGCTTTTTCCTTGTTATTTATATTATCTAATATTGGTTTTTCATATTCATCTACCAGTATTACTACTTTTCCTTTTTTGGATAATTTATATATTAATTCATTAAATGCAAATTTATAATCTTTTTCTGTTATTTCTATATTATTTCTTTGTCCTTCTTCTTGTATTATTTTTAATAGACTTTCTTTGAATCTTTTTTCTGTATCAGTTGCAACATCTAACAAATTAATTCTTATAATAGGATATTCTTTGAATTCCCATTTGTCATATATGTATGTATCTTTGAATAATTCTTTTTCTCCTTTGAATATGTAATATAATGTCGATATCGTTAAACTCTTTCCAAATCTCCTTGGCCTTGATAGAAATATTGGCACTTCTGAACTTATTAAGTCATATATATACTTCGTTTTATCTACATATATATAATTCCCTTCTATTATTTTTTTATAATCCTGTATTCCTATTGGTAATTTTTTCATCAATTCCACCTCCAAACTTACCGGTTCTTACACAAATATATTATCCTATAACTGAATTATATCACATTCCAGTAACGAAATTTACCAACAATACACCAACTATCCCCATGCAAAAACAAACGGATTTCTTCGTTGGTGTAATAATACCAGCAGGATACGAAAAAGATAATGCAACTATCGTTGATACAACAACCAACGAAATTTTTGACTTAATTCAATAACAAAACCGGGCACCACGCCCGGTTTCGTATTTTCACTTCTCTCTATTCCTTTCAACAATTTCCATTAATTCTTTAACAAGATAATGAACAGTTATTACTCAATTTTACCATCTCCGAAATAAAAGTCTTTTACTATTGGTATAGCTCCATATTTCCCTTTTAAATAATCTTTATCATATGATGCATCATTTCTCACTTTCTTTCCATTTATCTTAAATTCAACTAACGAAAATAAAATTGATTCTTTATTTTCTTTTTCAGTAAACCATATTTCATCTCTTCTAAATAAATCCCTTGTAAGTAACGTTACATTGTGTGTAGTAAAAATTAATTGTGCATTCTTTCTATTTACTTCTTCATCATGAAACATGGATATAATTTTTCTCATCAATATTGGATGTAATTTTGAATCGAGCTCATCAATAAATATTGTTTCATCATTTGTAAATAATTCCTCAACTATTTCCACTCTCTTTTTGCTGAAGTTTTTTATCTTTTTCATTCTATTATGGTATAATTATAATAAACATAACTATCAAATCCATCAAAATACTCAAAAAATTAAAACTTGGATATTATTAAATATTATGCTACCAGAAAAGGTGAAATATATGGGACTATACGACCAGCTATTTAAAGAAATTTTTCAGGATAAAGAAATGCTTGTTGAATTTATTAGAATGTTTCTTCCTGTTTTTAAACAATACAAAATTACACCAGAACAAATAACCATTGAAAAAACTCAATTTACTGATTTAAAATACGGCGATAAGGAATCTGATCTTTTATTTAAAATCAATTATTTAAATAATGACGCTTATGTTTTTCTTTTACTAGAACATCAATCTTCTGTTGATTATTTAATGCAATTTAGAATTCTCGAATATATGGTTAGAATATGGAGAAACTATATAAACAAACATAAGGATTTATCAAAAAGAAAGAATTTTAAACTACCTCCAATTATTCCTGTTGTTTTTTACAACGGAAATAGAAAATGGACTGCTGAAATATGGTATATGGAAAAGATAAACAACTGGCAAACCTTTATGGATTACACACCAAAATTCAAATATGAAATAATTGATTTAACCCAAATAAAAAGAGAAAAATTAATAGGAATAAAAAATGCACTTGGATTGTTATTAAGCATAGACAGAACAGACAAAAAAGGAATAAAAGAAGCGTTTAAAGAGATTGAAAAAGCATTTAAAGAATTACCAGAAAAAGAAAAGAAAAAATTTACAGAGTACTTGAACAATTTCCTGAAGGTTTTAAGTCGAAAGAATGGAATTGAAATGATTGAAATAGATATTGAGAGTGGAGAGGAGGAATCTCATATGTTTGAAAACTTTGTTAAAGCCATTGATGAATCGTTAAAAGAAAGTTATGAGAAAGGTGTCGCTATTGGTATTGAAAAAGGGATTGAGAAAGGGATTGAAGAAGGAAAAAAAGAAGCAGCAATAAAATTAGCAAAAACGTTATTGTTTAAAAAATTCGGTGATAAAATTAAATCATATCTACCAAACATTGAAAATTTAGATTTAAAAGACCTGGATTATATATCAGGAAATATTTTCGATCTCACCTTTGATGAAACTGTCAAAATAATAAAAAAATCCTCAAATTAAGTTAATAATTATCGTTTCAATCAACTAACGTCAGGGATAAACTCTGACGTTTCAGATTGTAGACAAACCTCTTTGCAAAATCAAACAAAGAGTTTTTTTGTCTGAAATATAGAATTGAAAAAATTTTAAAGTTCAAATCCATATTTTTACAATTAAATTATACCATAACTCAACTACACCATTTTTCTTTTTCGAAAAATGGCAAGAATTTGACCCCACTGATTTTAGAAAATAAAATTTAATAAATAAAAAATATATACCGTGGGCCACATTCTAAAACCAACTTTAGAAGGATCCACGGTGATCATATATTTTATTTTATTATCATTTTCATGATACCACTATTCTCATATCTTTCTAAATTGATAAATTTTTCCAAAAATAACATTCTATTTAAAATATAGTATTTGAATCAGGTTTATATTTCGGAATTAAAATTCTAATATTTATTGGTGGATAATTAAAATTCACCTGCCTTTGACAGCAATTTGGCGATTTTAAGGGAAATGGAACGGTAGAATGCGGGTTTGAGGCGTGTATTTTTCAGGAAGTCGAAAAATTGTGTGGCTAACTTTTGTTACAGAGAATTAACTATAATTAGTAATATATTAGTCCTTTTGGTGGTATAATATATATGACAACCACTGAAAGGAGATGTTTTAAAATGTATCCTAAAATATCAAAAGTGAAAGGAAAAAGATATTTAAGGATAATGGAAAGCAAAAGAGAAAATGGAAAAGTGAAACAGCATACAGTAATAAATTTTGGAAATATAGATAAGTATAGTAAAAAAGATATAACAAAACTTGTAGATAGTCTTTTTAAAATATTTGAAATAGATGAATATGAAAAAATAGAAGATGATTTAATGGAAGAAATAGCAAGAAGAAATTACGGAGCCAAAGTAATAGTAAATAAGATATTTGAAAGATATGAGATGAAAAGATATTTTGAAAGACTGGATAAAGAAATAAAATACAATGCAGAAGAAATGTTAAAAATAATGGTGATGAATAGAATAGTAGAACCGAAGAGTAAATTGGGAATATTTAATAATTTAGAGTATTTTGGATATAACAAAGTGGAAGTTAAAAAAGAAAAAGACCTGGAAGAAAAGATGTAATGTTGCACTGGTTATACAGAACATTGGATATATTAGCAGATAATAAAGAGTCGATAGAAAAACATATGTATAATCAAAGGATAAGTTTGTTTAATACAACGGTAGATTTAGTATTTTACGATGTAACAACATTAGCGTTTGAAACACACCTGAGTTTGACACTATTATTATCAACAAAATTCTAAAAAGTAGAATTATTCAAAAAAATAGCTATTGTTAACTTTTTATAAAAAGAGAAATTAGCCACACACCTCCTCCTTTTTGGCTTTTCATGCGTGTTTTAGGAGATTATTTTTTTAAATTCATCTAATTCCATCATTTTTTTCGGTTTTTCTATTTTTAATGTTTTTAATATGGCTTTTTGAAAATCGTTTAAATTGGCTCTTAATGCAAATAATTTGTCTTTTAATCTTATTTCAGAGTATTCCATTTTTTTTATAGCTTCTCTTATTTTTTCATGAGAGTATTCAATATTATTTTTTTCCAGTTCTAATTCTAATGTTCTTTGAATTATGTAAGATATGAAACTCATTACAATATGTCCTTTTATTCTTTTCGGTGTCCAATGAAATACCGGTCTTGTTTCAAGATAATTTTTTAATGTTCTGAATGTTTCTTCTACTTTCCATAATGTATGATATTGTTCTAATATTTCTTTTGGAGATAGTTTTGTGTTTGTTATTATTCCATAGTATCCATCGTATTTTTCATCATTTTCTATTTTTTCTATGTCCAATATATAATTTTGTTTGTTCTGTTCTTTTAAATATTTTTTCGCTCCTCTTTTACTTTTTGAATCTATATTTCCTTCTTCTAACATTTTTTTCGCTTTTTCTATTAATCGTAGTCTATCTGCTCTGTCTTTTTTGGCTCTTTCTTCTGAATATATTATGAGTAATCTTTTATTTTCATATTCTACTTCTCTATATTTTATTCCTTTTGCTATTTCTATGAATTCTCCTTCAAATATATTTACTTTTTTTAACTGTTTTATTGATTTTCCTACTATGAATTCATAATTAGAATTTTCTACTACTTCTATATTTTTTTTACTCATCATTCCTCTATCTGCTACTACTATTACTTTTCCTAATTGATATTCTTTTTTCATTTTTTCTATTGAATCTTTAAATGTATGCCCTTCAAATGTATTTCCTGCATATATATCAAAACTAACTGGCATTCTATCCTGATCTATTGACATCCCTAATACTACTTGCGACTCATTAAATTTCTTATCCTTTGAATATCCCATTTGTAATATTTCATTTGTTTGTTGTGTTTCAAACGCTAATGTTGTTACATCGTAAAATACTAAATCTACCGTTGTATTAAACAAACTTATCCTTTGATTATACATATGTTTTTCTATCGACTCTTTATTATCTGCTAATATATCCAATGTTCTGTATAACCAGTGCAACATTACATCTTTTTCTTCCAGGTCTTTTTCTTTTTTAACTTCCACTTTGTTATATCCAAAATACTCTAAATTATTAAATATTCCCAATTTACTCTTCGGTTCTACTATTCTATTCATCACCATTATTTTTAACATTTCTTCTGCATTGTATTTTATTTCTTTATCCAGTCTTTCAAAATATCTTTTCATCTCATATCTTTCAAATATCTTATTTACTATTACTTTGGCTCCGTAATTTCTTCTTGCTATTTCTTCCATTAAATCATCTTCTATTTTTTCATATTCATCTATTTCAAATATTTTAAAAAGACTATCTACAAGTTTTGTTATATCTTTTTTACTATACTTATCTATATTTCCAAAATTTATTACTGTATGCTGTTTCACTTTTCCATTTTCTCTTTTGCTTTCCATTATCCTTAAATATCTTTTTCCTTTCACTTTTGATATTTTAGGATACATTTTAAAACATCTCCTTTCAGTGGTTGTCATATATATTATACCACCAAAAGGACTAATATATTACTAATTATAGTTAATTCTCTGTAACAAAAGTTAGCCACACAATTTTTCGACTTCCTGAAAAATACACGCCTCAAACCCGCATTCTACCGTTCCATTTCCCTTAAAATCGCCAAATTGCTGTCAAAGGCAGGAAACTCATAACAATAATTAAAATTGCCCAGGAAAATATATATCTTGCTGATATTGTTTTATCCTTTAAATTATATCTAACATTTAATACATGAAAAAATAAAAGGAAGAAATAAGATATTAATGTTGTTATTGCTGCAATTTCATATCCAAATTTTGGTATTAATAATATATTTAATATTATATTTATTATTCCAGCTAATAATGTACCTATAGATATCGATCCTGTTTTTTTATAGAAAAACGCAAAGTTTACATATATTGTATATAAAAATTGCATATAATATGATGCAACTATTATCGAAATTATTGTTAGTGAAGAATTATAACTTTTAGGTGCCATTATTAATCCTAGTTCAGGTACTATTATAAATATTAAGGATAATATTATTACATATATCTCATTATAATATTTTGATTTAGTATTTATTTCTCTTCTTTTATTTTCATACATTTTATCATAAAACCATGGAACCACGCAAGATTTGTTGCTCCTAATATTATCAAGGGAATCATGCCTAACGTATATGCATAACTATATAATCCTACTTTTCCTGATCCCATTATTTTTTGTATCGCTAATCTGTCAAACTGAGATAAAATAAGACCAGATAAATGATGTGGAATTAGAGGAACACTTATTAACATTGAGTATTTCCATGCCTTTTTAAATAATATTTTTTTCCCTTTTAATAATACTACTAAAAATAATATTGAAGATATAATAAATTTAGAAAATATATCTCCATATATTTTACCCTTATAACTTTTAATTATTAATAATATATATATAGACATTCCAATATTTAATAGTGAAGATAATAAACTTAATAAAGTTTTCTTTTTATAATTTTTTTCGAATACTAATTTTGTTATAAAAAAATTAATGATAAAAGAAAAATACCCTGATAATAACGAAAAAATAATTATATCTTCAGTAATTTTTAATTTTATTGATAAATATTTTTTAAAAAATATAATTCCACTAGCTATAAAAAGAAAATTAATTAATGATAAAAACAATATCGAGGATAAAAATTCATCTTTTGTATGTTTGAAATCATATAACCCTGTTCCAATTGAACTATTCAAGTCTAATCCTGTAATTATAGCAAATATTCCTACTAAAACCATATATATAGATACTAATCCATATTCTTTAACTGATAATAATCTTGTAAAAATCGGAAGAGTTATAAATGCCATTCCTTTTAACATAAAATCTGTTATTATATACCATATTCCAGATTTTACTGTTATATTATCTTTTATAAGCCTTTTTATTATATTAATTATTCTCACCTCTTACTAAACGCTCATTCACTATACTTATTTATAAACTTCACAACATATTTCATTTCTTCTTTTGACATTCCATTGTACAAAGGTAAACTCAATATACTTTCTGAATATTTTTCAGTTATAGGAAAATCCCCTTTCTTATATCCAAACTCTCTATACGCACCAGAAAGATGTGGTGGAATTGGATAATGAATTTGGGTATAAATTCCACCACTTTCTAAATATTTTTGAAAGTTATTTCTATTTTTGGTTTTTACTACAAACAAATGCCAAACATGTTTAGATTTATCCTGTATTTTCGGCAATTCAATTAGCGGATTATTGATATTTTTTAAGTAAAATTCAGCAATTTTTTCTCTTTCTTCATTTAATTCATTTAAGTGTTTTAATTTTACATTTAATAAAGCTGATTGAATCTCATCTAACCTAGAATTAACTCCTTCTATTTCATGATAATACTTTTTCACACTACCATAATTTCTTAATAATTTAATTTTATCAGCAATATTCTTGTTATTTGTAACTATAGCTCCACCATCTCCAAATGCTCCAAGATTTTTTGTAGGAAAAAAACTAAAACAACCAATCTCTCCAAATGTTCCAACTTTTTGCCCATTATATTCTGCACCATGTGCTTGAGCACAATCTTCAATTACATATAAATTATACTTTTTAGCTATTTTCATAATTTTTTCCATGTTAGCTGGTTGACCATATAAATGAACTACTAATATAGCTTTTGTCTTATCAGTTATTTTTTCTTCTATTTTATCTGGATCAATATTAAAATATTCATCTGGTTCTACAAAAGTTGGAATTAAATCATTTTCAGTTACACCTAATACAGAAGCTATATAAGTATTTGCAGGAACAATAACTTCTGACTCTTCAGGTAAATTTAATGCTCTAAATGCTAGTATAAGAGCATCTAATCCTGAATTTACTCCTACACAATATTTTGCTCCTATATAATTAGAGAAGTTTGTTTCAAATTTCTCTACATTTTTTCCTAATATATACCATCCTGATTCTAAAACTTCTATAGCAGCCTTGTTATATTCTTCTTTATATTTCAAATATTGATATTTCAAGTCATTAAAAGGTATTTTCATTCCAATACCCACCTTTCACCATTTCTATAAATTCATCATAATTCCTAATATAATCATTTTCATTATAATAATCTGAAGCTAATACGAGCAAAATACTGTTATCTTTTAACCATTTCATCGTATGCCATACACCTTCCCCAAGATATAATGCCTCAGAAGGATTGTCTAAAATATGTTGCTTTTTTAATTTACCATTATCAACTTCCACTTCAATTTTTCCATATATGCAAATCAAAATCTGTTTTAATTTTTTATGAGCATGATGTCCTCGAATTATGTCTTTTTTTACTTCGTAAGTATAGTATACCCTTTTTATTTCAAAAGGTATATGATGTTGTGATTCTATAAATGTTAAAAAACCTTCGTTTAAATTTGATGTATTTATTTTTGGAATTTTTATAATTTCTGTATTCATGTTTCACCTCGTCAAGTAATTCTTCTCATAAAACTCCAAATATTCACCAGATATTACTCTTTCCATCCAATCCTTGTTTTCCAAATACCATTCTATTGTTTTTTCTATCCCTTCATCAAACATTATTTCTGGTTCCCATCCTGTTTCTTCTTTTATTTTTGTTGGATCTATTCCATATCTTCTGTCATGTCCCAATCTATCTTTTACGTGTTTTATTAATCCTTCATTTATTTTTTCATCTCCTGTTTTTTCTCTTAATATTTCTATTATTTTTTTTACTATGTATATGTTTTCTTTTTCGTTGTGACCACCTATATTATATACTTCTCCTGTTTTTCCTTTTTCAAATACTAAGTCTATTGCTCTACAATGATCTGTTACATATAACCAATCTCTTATTTGTTTTCCATCTCCATATACTGGTAATTCTTTGTGTTTTAATGCATTGTTTATCATTAACGGTATTAATTTTTCTGGAAATTGATATGGTCCATAGTTGTTTGAACATCTTGTTATATTTACTGGCATTTTGTATGTGTCATGATATGCTTTTACTATTAAATCTGCACTGGCTTTACTTGCTGAGTATGGACTGTGTGGATCTAATGGTGTTTTTTCTGTGAAGTATCCTGTTGGTCCTAATGAGCCATATACTTCATCTGTTGATACCTGTAAGAATTTTACTCCGCTTTTGTATTTTTGTGGTTCTTTTTCCCAGTATTTTTTTGCTACGTTTAATAATGTTTGTGTGCCCAGTATGTTTGTTTTGAGAAATATTTGTGGATCTAATATTGATCTATCTACATGGCTTTCTGCTGCAAAGTTTATTATTCCTTCTATTTTGTATTCTTCGAATATATATTCTATTAATTCCTGGTTATTTATATCCCCTTTTATGAATATAAACCTTTCTTTTTGTTCTGGTGTTAGTTTTTCTAAATTTTCTAAGTTTCCTGCATAGGTTAATTTATCTAATCCTATTATTTTTCTATCTTTATATTTTTCAAGATAATAATATACAAAATTACTTCCTATGAATCCTGCTACGCCTGTTACCAATATGTTCATTATTTTTCCTCCAATTCATCTGCAATTCTCAATATATATTTTCCATAATCTGTTTTTTCGTACTTTTTTCCTAATTTTATTAATTGCTCTTTATCAATCCATTTATTTCTATATGCAATTTCTTCAATACAAGACACATATAATCCTGTTCTTTTTTGAATTGTCTTTACAAAATCAGTTGCGTTCGCTAAACCATCATATGTGCCTGTATCTAACCAGGCATAACCTCTTCCCAATAAACTTACTTTTAACTTACCTTCCTTTAAATACTCTTTATTTAAATCTGTTATTTCCAATTCCCCTCTTTTTGATGGTTTTAAACTTTTTGCTTTTTCAACAACTGTATTATCATAAAAATATAATCCAGGAATTGCATAATGTGATTTTGGATTTTCTGGTTTTTCTTCTAAAGATAATACTTTCCCTTTATCATCAAATTCAACTACTCCAAAATCTCTAGGATTATTTACATAATACCCAAATATTAATGCACCATCTTTTAGTTTTGAAGCTTCTTCTAATATTAGCCTAAATCCAACTCCATAAAATACATTATCTCCAAGTATTAAAGACACTGGCTCATCTTTTATAAATTCTTCACCCACTATAAATGCATCTGCTAAGCCTTTTGGCTTTTCTTGAATTTTATATTCAATGTTCATTCCCAAATGATTTCCATTACCAAATAAATTTTTATATAAATCTACATACTCTGGGTTTGAAATAATTAAGACGTCTCTAATTTTTGCTAACATCAATATAGATAAAGGATAATATATCATGGGTTTATCATAAATTGGCAATAATTGTTTACTAATCGCGTGTGTAATAGGATATAATCTAGTTCCACTTCCACCTGCTAATATTATACCTTTCATTTTTTTCACCTCTCGTGTATACTGTTATTGAATAATTAATAAATTTGATAATTATTTTTAAAAAAAGAATTCTAACTCTGAGTTATTATTTAACTATAGTAATTCTATCACCTCTTGCACTTTAAGTGCTCTAAAAAGTCTGACTAACTTTGGTATATAAGTTGAATTGCTACCGGAGAATGAGCATTAGCTCCTACATACAGCGAGACTCTTTTCTTATATACCCAGAGTTAGAATTTAATCTAGAAAGGTTGTGTTTTTATGTTGTTTGTTGGTATTGATGTTTCTAAAGATAAGCTTGATTATTTCCTTAATAATTCTATCAAAGGCGTTGTTGATAATTCTATCGATGGTTATGAGATACTTGTTTCTATTTTTAAAGATAAGTAGTTGCTTTTTGTCTTAGAACCTACTGGTATTTATTCTAATAATATCATTATCTTTCTTAAATCTCATGGATTTAATAATTTATATATTGTTGCTCCTTATGATGTTTCTAATACCAGAAAGATCCTTAACTGGCCTAAGACTGATAAATTAGACGCTAAAATTATTCAAAAAACTGCTCATAAATTCCCGGAGAATCTTACTCCTTTTGTTCCTAAGGATTCTTTTTTGAATCTCTTAGAGAACTTACTCGCTCTAGATTCCATATTTCTCATCAGCTTGCTGCTGAAAAAACTTATCTCGCTGAGTTGATTGCTGCTTATTTCCCAGGTTTATCTAAGAAACTTAATTTATCAAAAACTCTTTTAACTATTTTATCCGACTATTCTGCTGATGATATTGTTAATATGTCCATTCAAGATTTGTTTGATATTGTCGCTTCTTTATCAAAAAGAAAACTTGGTATTGATTTTGCTAAAAAACTTAAATCCATTATTACTAAAATTTATCGTTCTACTTTAAATGATTTTAATACAGCCAATTTTAATATTGCTCTTGCTTTTGATAGAGTTAAACTTTTAAAATCTCAAATCAAGCGTATCGACAAACAACTAGAATTATATTTTAAACGTATTAATACAACTCTTGATACTATTCCAGGTGTTTCTGTTGTTTTATCTGTTTCTATTATTTCTGAGATTGTTAATATTGATAATTTCGCATCTGATTCTAAGCTTTCTTCTTATGCTGGGTTACGTTGGGATTTAAATGACTCCGGTAAAAAAATTGACAATCACAAAAATTTATCCAAAAAGGGTAATAAGTATTTGCGTTATTATCTTTATCAGGCTGCTTCTTTAGCTATTATGAATGACCCGGTTTCTAAAGCTTATTACAAAAAGAAAAGAGCTCAAGGTAAAATTCACAAAGCTGCTGTCGTTTTAACTGCTAGAAAATTATTTAGAAGTATTTTCTATATGCTTAAAAATAATGTCCCTTATAACCCTATCGAATTATCTCAACCTTCTAAAAAGGTGGTCTTTTTAAAAGATATTTCATAATAGTTAAAAAATTCCAATTTAATATTCTCTTTGTCTCTGCACTTTGTGCATAATCCTTTTTATTCCTTTTTTCATTTATCGTATATACCATTTACAATTCTGTTAATTTTTTTGTTTTTTTTCGTTCCACTCTTGATTTAAGACCGGAGACTATAACTTTAAATCATCTTTAAACATGCAATACCATATTAAATCACAATATCCTCCGTTAATATATACATGTTTTCTAAAAATCCCTTCTTTTTAAAACCAAATTTTTCATAGAATCTTATAGCTCTCTTGTTTGTAGATAATACATTTAAATATATTTTATTGAGATTAATTGCATTAAAACCGTATTTTAATATTTCTCCTGTTGCTTTTGTGGATATTCCCATACCCCAATATTTTTTTCTCAGTACAATAGCATATTCAGCATGCCTATCAATATAATTTATATTTTTCAAGCTTACAGTTCCAGCATATTCTTTATTTACTTCTATTGCGTAATGGAGATTTTCTTTACTTTCCCAACTTTCTTTTATAAAGTCTATCATCTTTTTTTTAGAATAAGGATACCTTGTAAATATAAAATTGCTCGAAATCTCCTCATCTTCAATAAACTCAAACATATATTCTATATCTTCTATCTTTAAACTTCTTAACTTAAAATCCAATTTCTTTCCCCCTTTTTAAGATAGAATTACTATTATCTCCCAAATTTCATTCTTTTTATTATTTAAAACGAGCTTATCATAAAATATTTTTATATTTTTTGTATTTATTTTAATCTTTGGCTTACTTCCAAATTATTTTTATTTTTCTGTTTTGTTTATCCCTTCACTATTTTTTGCCTTAAACTAGCCCTTTATTCCAGCTGAATCAATTTTTTTGAGTTTCCTTACATTCCTTCGTTCTATTTGAGGATAGTGAGTTCGATTTTTCTTAAATTAAGGATTTTCTCATAATTGGAAAATTCTGCATTTTACCTATACATATACCCTTTCTGTGTCATACTTTGCTTTACTTTTTGCTATTTTAAATATTATTCTTAACATTTTTAATCCTATTGCTACTATTGCTTGCATCCTTTTTAATGGATTATTTCCCTTTTCCCTCAACTTTTCATATTTTTTCTTCACCCCGTTATTGCATTTGATTTCTAGCACAATTCCACCTAGAAGATTTGGAAAAAATAAGAAACTTGGTTTCTAATATTAAAGAAAGATAGAGGTGAGTTTAATGAGAAAACATAAAAATTTTTCTCCTGATCTCAAATTTCAAGTTGTTAAGGAATACCTTAATTCTGATGAGTCTCAAAACGATATTTGTTCTGAATATAATATTTCTCCATATGCCTTTTCTATATGAATTAAAATATATGGGGAATAGTTTGTTTTTTGTTGTTAAAGGAACCAGAAAACCTCATTTTAAAGGTTTTTCTTTTACCAGTGATGGTGAAAAGGTTTCTGATGATTATATCAAGCAATTACTTATAAATTTATTATCTGTTGATAATCTTATCTCATTTTTTTTACAAAACTCTTGGCTCTAAGAAGTTATCTGCTATTTTTAGACAAAAGTATAATATTATTATTAATCACAAGAAGATTCACAGATTAAGAAAAGAATTAAATTTAATTAGAAACTATCATTATCCTCCCAAACACCCAAGAAAAAGACCTAAAAAAACCATGATATTACTAAACCAAATCAATATTGGGAATCTGATATTAAATTTATTCCTACTTCTGTTCAACATGAATTTGTTGAATCTATTGATTTTAATTATATTGATGATGTTTATAATTATTATATTTCATATATTTATTTTTATAATAATTTAATACCTCATGGTTATTTACATTATTTTACTCCAGATTTCGTTTTTAATCTTTTTTCTGATCAAATTAACAATATTGAATTATATGAAATTAAATCTATTAATTTTAATGACTTTGTTATTTGTGTGAAAAAATAAGTTTTTATTTTTACCTTCTCTAATATTTGAGGTAGAACACTATTTATTCCTTAAATCGTTTCTATTATCCATTTTTACTTATAAGGTTCTCCCCATTTCTTTTTAACTTTTAGGTGCAAAATTTTTTAAATCAAATCTATTATATTTATTATAATAAAAAATTACTATTATTAATATCAATCTAATAAAACTAGATATCAATAACCCTAAACAAAAGCCCCAAAGACCATATAGTTTTAAAAAATAAATAGACAAAAACATATAACTTAATATATCAATTCCATTTATAAATAATTGCCATTTAGCACTAAAAAACTTTAAAATTATAGAATTCATAATATTACCTATTGTTCTTATAATAATGTACAGTGTAGTAACATTTAAGTATTTTAAAGCCTCTTCATATAATTGTGGATATAAAAAAACTAAAAAATATTTATTAACCAGAATAATAATAAAATACCCAATGCTTCCAAATACAATCGATATAATTAACAAAAGATTAAAGTAAAAATTATTAAAGCTCTTCATATTAGATAAATAACTAAGTAGTACTCCTACTACAGAGTTTGCAGCTAAAGAAAAAGTTTTTCCTAAAATACTTGCAGCAAAATATATTGATAATTCTTCTCCTCCCAGCAAAGGAAAAATTATTAATTTATCTACATAAGTTAACAAACTAACCAAAATACCTGATATTGCAAGTAAAGATGTTTCTTTAACTGTTTGTTTAAATAAACTGGTTCTTTTAAAAGGCTCTTTTAATATTGAAGTTTTTATCAAAATATAAATAAAACTAAAAAAACTACCAAAAAAAAATATATATATCCATTTCCGTGTATATAAAAAAAACTGATATCCAAACATATAACCTATAAATATTAAAAAATTATTTAATAAAATTTTTTTATAATTTAGTTTTATTCTAAATTCAACACTTGCATATGAATTTAGCACTAATAAAACTGAGATTATCACAACAATAATTAATTCATAAAAAGTTAAAAATTTACCATAATAGATACTCCCTATTATTACAAAAAATATATCCATTATTATACTAATGATTAACAAAATATTAAAATCACCTTTATGTTCTAATTTTTCATATTTTTTAGATTGAATCAATCTAGAATTATTTAATACATTCCCAAAAATAGCAACAGATAAATTTATTAATGATATTAATGCTAATACTTGACCATAATATTCTTTATCCATTTTTAATGCTATTTTAGGAAGTATGTAAAATTGCAACACAAAAATTGGAATAAAAGTAGCTATTATGTTAAAAAAAGAATTTAAAAAAAACTTTCTCATTAAAAGCACCACCTAATTTTATCTAGAAAATATTTTTTGTTATTAATTATTCTAACACATTAGTCTTATCCAAGATCAATGGATAGTCTAAATTTAACCAAAAATAGCATTTTAATTTATGCAACTTTTTTCTAACAAATTTAATGCTTCATATACTTTTTCTTGTGAAGTCATGTAATTGATAGAACTGTGTATTCTTTTTCTATCGTAATCACCCCTTGGAAAATTTGGAGAAAAAATAAGAAAATGATATTATTAAACTAAAGAAATGAAAGGGGTGTCTTATATGAGAAAAAAGAAAAAATATCCTTCTGATTTTAAACTTCAGGTTGTTAAGGAATACCTTAATTCTGATAAATCTCAAAACGATATTTGTTCTGAATATAATATTTCTCAATCTGCCTTTTCTAGATGGATTAAAAAATATGTGGATTCTGGTTATGATGATAACATTTTTAATTCTAAAAAAGGAAGACCTAACTCTATTATTTCTGATATTTCTAAGGTTCCTCCTTTTATTTATGAGTCTGTTGGTATTGTTAAATCTGATAATAATTCCAATGATGCTATTCTTTAAAAAGGAAACTTGAATATTATGAACATCTTCTTCTTGAAAAAGATGTACTTCTTAAAATTCAAGAAGATGAAATTAAACTTTTGAAAAAAAACAAAACTGGAAAAAGTGACTTTTATTGGTGATTTGTTGATCATTTCTAAATTTACTAATTTTGGTATTTCTTTGTATTTCCTTCTCAGGAAATACAACATTAAACCCTCTACTTTTTATTACAAGAATAGATTGTTTTTTGTTGTTAAAAGAAACAGAAAATTTTATTTTAAAGGTCATTTCTATACTGTTGATGGTAAAAAAGTTTTTGATGAATATATTAAACAATTGCTTGTTGAATTGTTATCTGTTGATGACCCTTTGAATCCTGAATTTTTCTACAAAACTCTGGGTTCTAAGAAGTTATCTGCTATTTTTAGACAAAAGTATAATATTATTATTAATCACAAAAAGATTCACAGATTAAGAAAAGAATTAAATCTTATTAGAAATTATCATCATCACCCTAAACATCTAAGAAAAAGACCTAAAAACCATGATATTACTAAACCTAATCAATATTGGGAATCTGACATTAAATTTATCCCTACTAAATATGATGGTTATATTCCCATACTTAGCATAATCGATGCTTTTGATAGGTCTATTGTTGGTGTTTATATCGGTAATTCTATTAAAGCTAAAGATTTTATTTCTACTCTTAGCAAAGCTATTGTATTTAGAGGAGCTGATCCTGATTACCTTATTATCAGAACTGACAATGGACATTTGCTAAAATTACTGCTGCTTTTATGGAAGAACTAAATATTACACACGAATTTGGTTACAAAAATAATCCGAATTCTCAAGCTTATATTGAGTCATTTCATTCTAGTGTTCAACATGAGTTTGTTGAATCTATTGATTTTAATTATATTGAAGATGTTTATAATTATTATATTTCATATATTTACTTTTATAATAATTTAAGACCTCATGGCTCTTTACATTATTTTACTCCAGATTTTGTTTTTAATCTTTTTTCTGATCAAAATAATAATCTTGAAGAATTTAAATCTATTAATTTTAATGACTTTGTTGTTTGTGTGAAAAAATAAGCTTTTCTTATTTTATCTCCAATAGTTAGGGGTCAATCCGCACACCATTTCTGGTTTATCGTTGTTGTTTCAAAATCCCGATTTATTATGTTTAGCAATTGTTTGATTCCTTCTTTTGTTTTGTGATTCTTAAATTTTCTTATTACTATTGATCGGATTTTTAATTTTTTCATCCTCTTTTGAACTGTTTTTATATTAACCTTTATACCAGTCTTTTCTAATATTTTTTGTATCTTTGGTGCTCCATAGCGTTTTTTACTATCATAATATATCTCCAATATTTTTTGATCTAGTATTTCATTGAACTTTTCTAGCTTGCTTTTTTTACGATTTTTTGCTTTATAATATGTGCTCCTTGGAAATTTTAATACTTTACATATCATTATTACAGGGTAATATTTTTTGTATTTTTCTATAAATCTTACTATCTCTCTTGTTGTTTTCGTGCGAATATGGCTGTAGCTTTTTTTAATATTTCATTTTCCATTCTTAATTGCTGTAACTCTTTTTGCATTTTTTCATATTCTTTTTTACTAATTCCACCTTCTACTAATGGTTTTGTTTCTTTTATCCATTTATATATTGTTACCCTACTTATGCCATATTCGCTGCTTAATTCATGCACTTTTTTTCCCATTTCATGTAATTTTACTATTTGCTCTTTGAATTCATCATTGTATCTTTTGCCATTTTTACTCATATGGGTCACCTTCTTTCTTATTTTATTATACTATTTCCTTGTTAACTTTTCGGTGCCCACTTTTTTAGGTTAAATCCATATATATTTTACTGTTACCGTACTTATACTATTTTCACTGCTTAGTCCATACTCTTTTTTTCCATTGCATATAACTTTACTATTTGCTCTTTGAATTCCTTGTTATATCTTTTGCCGTTTTTACTTACATGAGTCACTTCCCTTCTGATTTCATTATATTATTTCCTTGTTAACTTTTTTGTACCCAAATTTTTAGGTTAAATCCACATCTTTCATTCTTTCAGTTATACAAAGAATATTAGATTTATTTTCTACTTATAAGATTTGCCTTGAAAATTTTGTAATATTTTATACTTTCCTTTATAAAATATCATTGTATAGATTTTTTTGCTATATTTATATAATGAAATTCTTTACTAATAGCAAATGTTTTTTCTTTATATTTATAAAGATTATTTTCATTCAGAACATGTTTTATTGCATATAGAATAGATTCGACTGTGGGTTTTTCAATTAAAAAACCATTTCCATTTCTTGTTAAATATTCATTTTGTGGAGTTTTTGAAAGAATTAAAGGTAATCCTGCACATATTCCATCAATAAAAACATGTGATAATGATCCAGGTTGAAGTAAAACATCACCTCCAATAAGTAATTTTTTTAATTCTGACGCTGTAGCCCAACCCAAATATTCAATTCTAGAATCTTTTTCCAAAAAATTTTTTAAACTATTCATTAATTTATCTTCCACACTTCCAACTAAAAACAATTTATAATTTTCATTACTTAATTTAGAAAAAGCTTTAAGTACTTCTAATGTTTTTTTTCGTTCAGACATTTTTCCTGTATGAAAAATAATCTTTTCTCTTTCAGATACTCCAAATTTGTTCCTAACATTCTGTCTAATTTCATTATATCTATCTAACAACGAACAATCACCTGGAAGGGGTAAATGTTCTAATTTACTTTCATTAATTCCATAAATTCTTATTGCAAAATCTTTACTTTCAGGTGCTACATAAAAAACTTTATAATAATATTTTTGAATTTTTTGAATTATTTTCTTCCAAAATACTTTATGATATATTTTACCAATAATTGTACTCATAGAATTATTTAATGTCGAATGTATGTCGACAACTAATCTTGTGTGAGGATGTTTTTTTACATATCGAACACAGGTTAGTAATTGGGGAGAATGATCATGAAAAAATATTAAATCTGGGTTAATTTTTTCTAAATATACATATAAATTTTTTAAAATGACAAATCTATTTTTATTTTCATATAAACTTTTAACTCTAATAATTTTTACTCCTTTATAATCATATTCACCCAATTCATATATTCTACTATTTTTATTAAATGAAAAATCTGGTTCATATCTACTAGTAATTATATAAACATCATTTCCAATTTCATATTGGCCTACAGTTAATAGATTTTCTTGATATCCTGCATCTGGTTTAAAATAACTTAAAACATGTACAATTTTCAAAATTATCGTCCTCCTAATATCTTAAAAGTTTTATATAGATTCTTTTTAAGAAATATTTAATTATTGGAACTTTAGGAAAAATTTTTTCATTTTTTTGCAATTTCATAGAACTATTTTTTATTACTAAATAATATTTCGGTGCTATTAATTCTATGTCAAATTGTTGGATTTTTTTTAAAGTTAATCTACTATAATATTCATAATTATTTACTATATTTTCTACACAAGTTTTTATTTTTTTTAAACTCATATTATCTTTTAAAACTGTTTCTCCCAAATTATATCCACTATTTTCACCAAAAATACCTAAACATACTGGCTCTTTAAATTTTTTATAGGAATTAGAGGGTAACATTGGTGCTATTAATGTTGGAAGCCCTAACTTAGCTGTTTCTAAAACTGATGTACCCATACAATATCCTATATGGTTTTCTTTAATAATATTATTTATTTCTTCTGGTGATGATTTCCCTATTATTTTAATATTTTTTATATTATTAAATTTAATATACCTTTCTATTTTTCTTTTATAATTACCATATCCTACTAAGGTAAAAAAGTACTTTGGATTTTCTTTTATAAAATTTATCATCATAATTATCGAAGAAATTTTAAAGTCTACAAATCTTCCAACCCATATAATTTTTATTCTATCCAATGAATACAAATTTCTTAATTTTACATTTTTATTAAGAGATATTGGGAGAGGAATTATATAACTAGTTTTTAATTTTTCACAAATTTGAGAATTTTTAGAACATTGTATGGAGTTATATAAATTTTCCTCATTCATAAAAATTACGGAGTTATTTTCTACATATTTTTTAATAATTCTTTATTTTTTTTTATTATTTTTCTCTTTATTAAACTATAACTAGATAAATATTTCGTATCATTTGGATGATAAATCCCTGTACTAAAATGTATTTTTGTTTCTGTTAATTCAGAAAACGCCAAATGCGCATTATATATATCCCTAAAACAAAAAGTAAATATATTTAACTCTTTATATTTTATAAACTTTTCTTTAAAGAATTTAATCACTTCTTTTTTCTCACTTTTATTCATATATAAAATACTATCATTTTTAGATGGCCAAACTATATAATTAAATCCATTTTTTTCTGCTTCTTCTAAAATATAACTACCTTTATATCCAATAACACAAAATTTAATATTTTCTTCTTTGAATTTCTTAGCAAGTCTTATAAGTAAGACTTCACCTCCACCTAAATACGCATTCAGATTAAATAGTACAATCATTGTATTTCGCTCCTTCAATAAAATTTTAATAATTGATAAAAAATATATTTATTATACTCCTATAAAGGCAATTCAGAGAAGTTAATACTAAAAAAACAATTAAATTGATTTTACTATATAAAATTTTATAATTTGGTCTTATACCCAAATCATTGATGGTCTAAATTTCCCATCTCAAATACTGTACAAATTTAGACTGCCCAAAAGTAAAAAATAGGCACTCCTTATTCAAGGTTAACACAAAAGAATAGAAAAATCAATACTTCCTTTGTTAAAAATGAAATTATTTTTGTTTTTAATATTATTGATATATTTTTTAAAGAGTCAAATTATTCTTTTGGTAGAAGAAAAAATATTCAGATAAAGTTATTTTAAAGATATTAATATTACTAAAGATGACAAAATTATCATATAGAAAATCTGAAAGTTTATTTCGTAATCATCCTGAATTTCTGTCTTTAATTGGAATAAATGAAATACCTTCATTTCAAACAATATCATACAGAGCTAATAAATTAGATTTTAGAAAAATTAATAATGATTAGATTAATTGGATATATAACAATATAAAATTATATAAAACACACGCAACAATAGATGCTAATATAATTAAGCCTTGTAAAGATACTAGATTAGGTATAGCTAAAGCTACTTTTAATAAAAATGAATTTGGGTTTACATACACAACTAAAGGTAAAGAATTTGGTAAAAAATTTTATTTATCTTTAGATATCAACAATGATTTTATTCTTGATTTTACTGTGGCTAAAGCATCTATTCACGAATCAAAATTTTTTGATGATTTATTTATCTCAATAAAATCTTTTTCAAAAATTTTATTAGATGCTGCATATGATTCATATGATATATTTTCAAAAATTAAATCTTCTGGTTCTATTCCTGTTATTGATTTGAATAAGAGAAATACTAAATATCTTGAATCATATAATAGATATGTTATGAAATCTAATGACTTTTAAAAACGATTATAAATTACGTTGGGAAATAGAACGAGTGAATGACATTATGGATATGTATTTTGGGACTGAATATGTTTGGTATATTAGAAATAGAAACTATTTAACTTTTGTTGGTATTTCTGTTATTTTATTTAATTTGATTGCTCTCTTTAATCTTTTTCATGGTTATGAGTTAAAAAAGGTTTCCAATTTTTTTAGTATTTAGACTTTTTGGACAGCTTATGTATAAATTAGTAATGGACAATCAATATTTTTATTTTAAGAAATTTAAGCCAATTAATTTTAATGATTTTATTGATTGTTTAAAGATGAGAGCCACTTATATCTTCTCTGATATTCTTGAACCAAAAAATTATTTGTTTTTAAAATTCATCGTTGCCTTTTTCTGTTTTTAACAGAAAGTTCATTCATTTTGGTTTTATTATATTATTCTTGAAAAATTTTTTAATCAAATATATTTGTGTTAACTTTTATGTGACAATTTTTTATATCTATCTCAAACTTTTAAGGAAATTTTATATTATTTTTATTTTTATAAATTTATCTGAAGATATATCAATAGTATAAACAATCAAAATATATATTAAAAAATAATCTGTTAGAAATAATTGAAAAATTGAAGAATTTATCAATTCAAATATATATACACTTCCTGTAACAAATGCAAAAAAATTACTTTTTCTTGAAGCTAAATATATTACATATATAACAAAACCAAGCAATATTGAGGCTATAATAACACCAATAATTCCAAGTTCTGCATATGCTGTAGCGATATATCCAGTATTAGCATTTGTTCCCTTTCCACCAAAGTAAGCTGTATCTATAATAAATCCTAATGGTTTTTGATAATTTTTTACTTGAAATAAAAATCCCAATTTTGATCCATTAAAAAAATTAAAAGGGTTAATTTTAAAAAATTTATAATATAAAATATTTAACATACCGGCAAATATATAAATCTATCAAGATAAGGATATATTATATGGGATTTTGAACAACCGCTATAAATTTTGAAATTATCATAATTAAAATCATAAATGTTGGCAAAAATAATGTATTATATTAAATAAATTTATATAAACGTATGATATAATTAATATCAATAAAAATATAAAAAGTATATTTTATGAGCAAAGGTTAAAAAAGAATACTATTGCCTAAAAAAGCTATAGTTAAATTTAAAATTTTTCTTTTTTAAATCCACTTAAAGTTAAATAAGGAGATATTAGCATTATAAATCCTTTTACCAAATATCCATCAATCCATAAAATTTATTTTTTTTCTAATATCATATATGTTCATAAATACATAATAAAATTAATATTAGAATTGTACTTTTTTAAAGAATATAGTATAATAAATAAACCATATAAAATAAAAAATATTTCTAAATATTTTTCATTAATTTTTTTCCCAATTTTTAATTTCGGTAATTTGATCATAAGTTTATATGAAATAATAGATATTATAAAAGAAGAAAAAAATAAAAAACTATATTCTAATGAGTTATCAATATAATTTACAAAAACTGTTACTGGAAAATATATGTAATATAAAATAATTCCAAACATAAATTTTATTACAATGTTTTTTTGTGGTATAAAAAAATATGCAATCGAAGTCATAATTAGGTTAATTATAAATTTAATCATTGAAAAGTTTAGATCTAGTCTCCACATATAATTAACAATAGGATTAACTTCTCTATATAATAAATTTAATAATATTAAAATAAACACAATTAATATTTCATCTATTACAAATTTTTTTATATGCATATTCAACTTCCTTCCAAAAATTTCTTTCATATTTGACAACTTTGTCATTCAATTTTCTAACTAAATTTTCATATTCTTTGCTGTGATTATCAATTACCCATTTTAATACCTTATACAAATCTTCTGAATCACCTTTTTTAAAAATCAAGTTTTTTATTGAAAAATCTGATTCCAAAAACATTTTTAGATCACTTGTGATTGATGGTTTTAATAAGCTACTTACTGTAGACAAAATCCCGCTATTTGTTCCTTTTGTATATGGTAATACAATATAATCACTATTCATTATAAACTCGATATATTCTTCATCTGTCAAATATTTATTATATATCTTGACTTTTTTTAATTCAATATAATTATAATTTGGATTATATGGGATATACCCAGCTATTATTAATTCTACATTCTTATATTCATTTTGAATTTTCTCCCACGCTTTGAATAAAATTTCAAGTCCTTTTTCTTTTCTCATTACTCCTAACATTAAAAACCTGATTATATTTTCTTTTTTTCTTTTATTAATTTTATATTTGTATTTTTTGAGGTCCATTAGAGGAAATCTATGAAAAAAAATATAATCTTTTTTCATAGGAAATTTATTTCTTAATACATTTTTTGAAAAATTGTTATGAACTATATAAAAATCACCCAAACTAAGAATTTGATCTTGATTTTTAAATATAAAATTAGGCCCTATATTAGAAAATGGCACTACATCATGAACTGTAATGCCAACTGATACATTCTCTATATTTTTTAATGCTTTAAGAAAATAATAATTTTGAATATATGTTTCATTTAAAGAATATATAATTATCACTTTATCATATTTTCTAGATATTTTTTTATTTGTCTGTATATTTGTATGTAATTAATTATTAATTCCATAAATCTTATTATTTTTCTTAATTTACCTCTATTCATCTTTTCAGAGTATTTAAAAAATATCTTACTATATTCAGCTTCATTAAATGTGAAATAATAATTTACATAATTTTGAGTAGATATTTTCCGTTCTTTCAATACATCAACAATTTTTTTTATATATAATCCCGCTGTTCCTTTTGAACCATAATATATGTGTAACACTATTTTCTCCATTTTATCCCCCTTTTTAAGATAGAATTACTATTATCTCCCAAATTTCATTCTTTTTATTATTTAAAACGAGCTTATCATAAAATATTTTTATATTTTTTGTATTTATTTTAATCTTTGGCTTACTTCCAAATTATTTTTATTTTTCTGTTTTGTTTATCCCTTCACTATTTTTTGCCTTAAACTAGCCCTTTATTCCAGCTGAATCAATTTTTTTGAGTTTCCTTACATTCCTTCGTTCTATTTGAGGATAGTGAGTTCGATTTTTCTTAAATTAAGGATTTTCTCATAATTGGAAAATTCTGCATTTTACCTATACATATACCCTTTCTGTGTCATACTTTGCTTTACTTTTTGCTATTTTAAATATTATTCTTAACATTTTTAATCCTATTGCTACTATTGCTTGCATCCTTTTTAATGGATTATTTCCCTTTTCCCTCAACTTTTCATATTTTTTCTTCACCCCGTTATTGCATTTGATTTCTAGCACAATTCCACCTAGAAGATTTGGAAAAAATAAGAAACTTGGTTTCTAATATTAAAGAAAGATAGAGGTGAGTTTAATGAGAAAACATAAAAATTTTTCTCCTGATCTCAAATTTCAAGTTGTTAAGGAATACCTTAATTCTGATGAATCTCAAAACGATATTTGTTCTGAATATAATATTTCTCCATATGCCTTTTCTATATGAATTAAAATATATGGGAATAGTTTGCTCGTCTTTTACTTCTATTAATTTTTCGCTGATTCATATATTTTTTACTTCTATTTTTCCAATCTTTCCCCATAGTCGCTTTTTTATACTTTTTCTACTTTATCTATCCATACTTTTAGTATATCTTTTGGAAATGGATGCTTTTTTCTATTAATCCTTTTGTAAATATGTTTTTATATAACCTTACATAAATTAATAATTTCCCCAAACAATCCTATTAACATAATCTGTGTAAGATAAAATAATTCTTAACACTTTTTCTGATACATTTTCCACATCATAATCTTTTACAATTTTTATAGTTTCTTTTCTTTGCATTTCTAACACCTCAAGCCCCTGTAATATTCTTTCTTTTGTTAATCCAACCATCATAACCGTTGCTTCTTCCATTGCCTCCGGCCTTTCATGTGCTTCTCTTATATTTAATGCTTTTAATCCCAAAATAGATGTTTCTTCACTAATTGTTCCACTATCACTTAATACTGCTTTCGCATTCATTTGTAACTTTACATAATCTAAAAACCCAGTGCTTTCATTGGTCTTATTAATGGATGAAATTCTATTCCTAATTGTTCAATTCTTTTTTTAGTTCTTGGATGTGTACTTATAATTACAGGCAATTGATATTTTTCTGCTATTGTATTTAAACTTTCTACTAAATTTAAGAAATTCTTTTTATTATCTACATTTTCTTCTCTATGAGATGAAACTAAGAAATATTTATCTTTTTCAAGACCTAATCTTTTCAGTATATCTGATTTTTCAATTTTTTCTATATTTGCTTGTAATACTTCATACATTGGACTTCCTATTTTTATTACTCTTTCTGGTGGAAATCCTTCTTTTACTAAATATTCTCTTGATAATGTGCTGTATGTCAAATTAATATCTGCTATATGATCTACTATTTTTCTATTTATTTCTTCTGGTACTCTTTGATCAAAACATCTATTTCCTGCTTCATAATGAAAAATTGGAATATGTTTTCTTTTTGCTGCATATGCACTTAAACAACTATTAGTATCTCCTAACACCAAAAATGCTTCGGGTTTTTCTTTTTCTAATATTGGCTCTATTTTCATTAATATATTTCCTATTGTTTCCATTGGCTTTCCAACTGCTGCATTTAAAAATAATCTGGCTTTCTTAATTCTAAATCTTTAAAAAATACTTCATTTAATTCGTAATCATAATTTTGCCCTGTATGTACTAATATATGTTCTATTGCTTCTGATTTATCTAATTTTTTATTATTTCTGATAATCTTATTATTTCAGGTCTTGTTCCAACTACTGTCATTACTTTTAATTTTTTCATATTATACCTCCAAATAATATGTATCAGGATTCTCAGGATCAAATGGTTCATTTGCCCACATTATTGTAACCATATCTGTATCTCCAAGATTTTCTATATTATGTGTATATCCTGGTGGTATATCTATTACTTCTAATTTATCTCCGTTTACATAATATTCTATTACTTCATCGGAATCTATCTTTCTGAATCTGATAACTCCTTTTCCACTCACTACTAAAAATTTTTCATTTTTTGTATGATGCCAATGATTACCCTTTACAATACCCGGCTTGGAGATATTTACAGAAACTTGACCTCTATCTATTGTTTTTATAAATTCAGTGAAAGAACCTCTATCATCAATGTTCATTTTTAACTCATAACTAAACTTATCTTCAGGCAAAAAGCTTAAGTATGTACTATACAGCTTTTTTACAAACGAATCTGACATATCAGGTATTGATTTATCTTCTCTGCTTTTTTTAAATGAATACAATAAATCAACGATTTCACCTAATGTTTTAGTATATACTACCGGAACACTACAAAATTTTCCAGATTTTGTTTCAGTGTTTTTTAATGCTCTAATAAATTCTTCTACAACATCATCTATATACACAAGATTTAATACTGTTTTCGGATCGTTTACTTTTATTGGTAAATTTCTTGATATATTGTAGCAAAATGTTGCTATTGCACTATTATAATTTGGTCTACTCCATTTTCCAAATACGTTTGGAAGTCTATATACTAATACTTTTGCACCAGTTTCTTTACTATATGAAAATAATAAATCTTCTCCCGCTTTTTTACTTCTGCCATATGAATTATCTCTTTCTGCCTGAATAGACGATGTCATTAATATAGGTGCTTTATTATTATGCTTTTTTAATAATTCTAATAATTCTGAAGTAAAACCATAATTTCCTTTCATAAATTCTTCTTCATTTTTTGGTCGGTTCACTCCTGCTAAATGATATACAAAATCACATTCTTTTGTATATTTGTCTAAAAGATTTTTATCTGTTTCTCTTGTAAATTCAAATATATCTTCATATCCTCTGTTTTTTAATTCAACTACCAGGTTTTTACCTATAAAACCTCTGGCTCCTGTAACAAGAATTTTCATATCATTTCACTCCAAATTCTTTTAAATCTTCTTGTATTTCCCTTAAATTTAAAAGCATACTTTCTAATTCTTCCTCTTTTAACCTATATGTATTATGTGAATTATATTCTTCTGCTTGGGTTATTACTTCATCACCATTTTCAAAATATTTATTATAATTTAAATCCCTTGTATCTGGTTCTATTTTGTAATATTTCCCTAAATCTTTTGCCCTTACCATTTCTTCCCTTGTTATTAGAGTTTCATATAACTTTTCGCCATGTCTTGTTCCTATAATTTTTATTTCATGATTTGGTTTCTTCAGTATTTTTCTAATTGTTTCACCTAACAAACCAATTGTTGCAGCTGGTGCTTTTTGAACAAAAATTTCTCCATCTTTTCCGTTTTTAAATGCATATAATACTAATTCTACAGCCTCATCTAAACTCATCATAAACCTGGTCATGTTAGGATCCGTTATTGTTATTGGTTGATTATTTCTAACTTGGTTTATGAACAACGGAATTACAGAACCTCTTGAAGCCATTACATTTCCGTATCTTGTTATACATATTGTTGTTCCATTATTTGCTCTGGATTTTGCAATTGCTACTTTTTCCATTAAAGCTTTTGTTATTCCCATCGCATTTATTGGATATACCGCTTTATCTGTACTTAGACAAATTACCTTTTTTACTCCCGCATTTATTGCTGCATTTAATACATTTTCTGTACCTATTACATTTGTTCTTACAGCTTCCATTGGATAAAACTCACATGATGGAACTTGTTTTAATGCCGCAGCATGAAAGATATAGTCTACCCCTCTAAATGCATCTATTAATGAATCGTAATTTCTTACATCTCCTATATAAAATTTTAATTTTGGATTTTTATAATATTTTCTCATATCATCCTGTTTTTTCTCATCCCTTGAGAATATTCTTATTTCTTTTATATCAGTATTTAAAAATCTTCTAACAACCGCATTGCCAAATGATCCAGTCCCACCTGTTATTAACAATGTTTTATCTTTAAACATTTTAGCACTCCTTTATATCTTTTTTATTTATTATTTTTTCTAACATACATTCTAACCTTTTAAAAAACTGCTCTCTTGAAAAATTATTTTCATAAAACTTTCTTGCATTATCTCCATATTCTTTAATTAAATTCTTATTTTGATATAGTTTTAATATATTTTTCGATAATTCTTCATAATCTTCTGCTGGACCGCACATACCGCAATTTGCTTTATTTATTATCTCCGAAGTTTCTCCATTTATCGCCCCAATGATTGGTTTTCCATAAGCCATATAAGATTGAACTTTACCAGGTAATGTATATGAAATAATTTTATTGTTTTTAAGAGTCACTAAAAAAGTATCTGCTATACTATAAAAATAATTCATTTTTTCAATTTTATGATAACCATGAAATATAACATTTTTTAATTTTTTTAATTTGGCTAAATTCACCATATTATCCTTTTCAGAACCATCACCAACTATATGAAATAAAATATCGTTATTATTTTTTAATAAATCTGCTGCTTTTATAATAGTTTCCACACTCTGCATTTTTCCAATATTTCCAGCAAATAATAAATTAAATTTATTATTATATGGATTTTCAATTTTTTCTTTTCTATTTTTTTCAAAAATAGTTTCAGCATATACCGGGAAATAAATTAAATTATTATCGATATTATGATATTCTTTAAAATATTTTTCAAAAGAAAAAGAACTCATAAAAATATAGTCTGCTTGTTTATATATCCACTTACTTATTTTAGAAAATAATTTATAAATGAAATTATCTGGTTCTATTTTTGCTGTTTCTAAACTTGCCGGCCATAAATCAAAACAATAAATTATAAAAGGTTTCTTTGTTATTTTTTTTAATAACACTCCACCTAAAACCTGTGTGATTGGAGATGTTTGATGACCAATAATAATATCAAAATCTTTTTTTATAAACAATGTTCCAATTGTAGAATTTACAGCAAAACTTATATAATTCAATGCTAATCTTACTAAACTTTTACCACGACTTATTAATGGAACTCTTATTATCTTTACTCCTTTAATTATTTGTCTTCTATTTCTGAAAAATTTATATTCTTTAGGTATCTTTCCTGAAGGATAATTTGGTAACCCTGTTAAAACTGTTATATCATAACCTCTTTTTGCTAATTCAAAAAAAATATCATTTATTCTAAATTGTTCAGGATAAAAATGTTGCGTGATAAATAATATTTTCATCTTGCCCCTCTCATTCCTAACATGGTTTCTAGTGTTAAAAGCATTATTCTTAAATCTAACCATATGTTTTTGTTTTTTATATAATATAAGTCATACTCTGTTTTTTTTATGTAATCTTCTAATGTTGATGTGTGTTTGTAGTTTATTTGTGCCCAACCTGTTATTCCTGGTTTTGTTTTTAATCTATATGTGTAATATGGTATTTTTCTTTTCATTTGATTATGAAATTCTATCATTTCTGGTCTGGGCCCTACCAAAGACATGGAACCCTGAATTACATTTATAAACTGCAATGATTCATCTATTCTAAATTTTCTTATTATTTTCCCTACTTTTAAAACGCTTTGATCTATTTTTTTATTTGGATTTTCTGGATCTATCTTATCATTTTTTAATGATCTTAATTTTTGAAGCATAAATATCTTTTCATTTTTTCCTACTCTTTTTTGTTTGAATATTACTGGAAATTTATCTTCTAGAAATATAAGTAATGAAAATATGGCTATTAATGGTGAAAATATTATAAATAATACTATTCCTGAAAATACATCTAAAACTCTTTTTGATGGTGATTCATAATCCCGTTCGAATATTACTGAGTAATATTCTTTAAATTTTTCTGCTACTTCTAATGGTATTCGTTTTAAATGTTTTTCTACTACATTGGGTAAATATTCTATTTCTATTCCAGATTCTTTATATTCTTCTAATTTATCTTTTACTATTTCTTCTAATTTTGGATCTGTTACCAATATAGCATTATATTTTGATTTATCTTCCTTATAGGTAAATTTTATTATCTTATTAATCCTATTTGCCTCTTTTTTTGTGAAACCTTCATTAACAAGCTCGTCTAATTTTACAGGTGAAGGATTTATATAATCAATAAATTGTAGTTTATTTAATGTTTTTTCACTAATTTCATCTAAAATATGGCCTATTTCATTTTTTCTTCCTATAACCAGATATCTTTTAGGTTTTGCGTGTTTTTCAAAAAGCTTATATTCTACTTTATGCATTAAAGGAAAGATAATTATTGAAAAGATGAGGTTATTTATAAATGTATTTCTGTTTATATCGTTTTCAAGAAATAGCGGATAAAAGAAAAGCAATATAACAGACCCCAATAAAAAACCTGCAAATATCCTTATAATCGATTCATTTAAGGAATTCATTGTTTCTAAATCATATGATCTAAATGCATAATAACCCAAAAATAATGATATTGAAATTATCAATGATATATACCATGTATAATTCAATAAAAAGAGATTAATTAAAAATAATATAATCAAATCTAACATTTTGGGTAATCTTCGCATATTAACACGTCCTATATTTTTAATATTTTCTTACCTTTTTCTACAATATCCTTATACTTTTCAAAAAGTGAAAAATCTATGGGTTTTCTTTTTTTGCCATGGTAATCTGTTGCTATAAAATCAATAAGATTGTTTTTTAGGTAATATTTATCATCGTTTATGTATTCAAGGTTCATCTGGAAATATACATTCATTCTCCTTAATTTGCTTATTAATGATTTATTACTTTGAAGCCATTGATATCTTTCTACATGAGCAAGGATTACTTCATAACCTTCTAATTGTAAATCGAAGATTTTATCGAGTAAATAAACAGGATATATTGTTGTTGGTAATTCTATTAATACAAAATAATCTTTTATGGGTATAAATTCTTTATTTTGTGGTTGTAAATATAATTCGCTACCTAAATATGTGGTTATTCCTATTTCTTCTGCTTTTTCTTTTAATATTTCATAATGTTTTTTTATTGTTTCTATATCTGTTTTTACTGTTGGATGATTAACATGTGGTGTAAAAAATACTGTATCAATGCCATGATTTTTATATTCTTTTAATATTTCTACGGATTCTTCTATTGTTTCTATACCATCATCTACACCGTATAATATGTGATTATGTATATCAAACATAAAATCCCCATCCTTTTTTAATTTTTTACTTTACTATTTATTCTTTTTATGCTTTCTTCTTTTTTTCTTTTGACCATCTTGATAATAATAGTAATAATAATAGTAATAATAATTTGATGATTTTTCGTTTATATCGTTTATAATCAAACCAAGTAAATTGGTATCTGATGTAATAATATTTTCAAGTGCTACCTTTAATGAATGCTTCTGTGTTTTTCCTGCTCTAACTACCAGAATTAAACCATCTGCATGTTTTGAAACTATTAATGCATCTGCTGCAGCCAAAATTGGTGGTAAATCTATTACTATTTTGTCGTATTTTTCTTTTAATTTATTTATTAATTCTCCAAACTTCTTTGATGTCAATAATGCTGTTGGATTGGGTGGAATTGGACCAACTGGAATAACATCAAGATTTTCCATGTAATTTTGAGTTATTCTTTCTATCGGAACACCTTTTAATATGTGATTAACTACACCGATATTAAATCTTTCCAATCCTAAAGCCTTTTCTACCCTTGGTTTTCTCATATCTAAGTCTAATAACAATGTTTTTAATCCATTTTGCGCATAAGAAATTGCCAGGTTGGCGGAAGATACTGTTTTACCTTCAGACGGGCCTGAACTTGTAATGGAAATAATTTTGGGTTCAGGAGTTACTGAATAATTGATATTGGTTGCTGTCAATTTTATTGACTCTGATACCGGCGATGTTGGTGAATTCAATACTATTAATTCTGGATTTTCATATTCTTTCTTTTGTTCAAATGTTGGAATTCTACCCAATACTGTTTTCCCTTTTGCCATTCTTTTGATTTCTTCTTCATCTTTTATACTTTTATCTGCATATTCAACAAGGAATGCTACTAAAATTCCTAAAAAGATTCCTAAAACCCCACCTATCGCTGCGGTTAATTTTTTATTTGGTTTTATTGGTTTATTAGGAACTATAGCAGAGTCAATTAATTTTGCTGTTCCTGTTACTCCCGCTTCTGCTATTCTTGTTTCTTCTAATTTTTCAAGTAATAATGTATAAAGGTTTTCTTTTACTTTTATATCTCGTTCTAATTCTAATAATTGTTGTTCTAACAATGGTAATTTTACAAATTTTTCATTATATGTTTCTTTTAGTTTTGTTAATGACTGTATTGTTGCTTTCAATACTTCTGTTGTATATTGGGCTTCTATTAATTGTAAATATATATCCTGATATGCCGGATTTATTGTTTGTACCTGTGAAGATATAACCTTTGATACTTCATTTTTTAAGAGTTTTTCTGTTTCTGCTATTTTATCTTTTATTTCTTTTACTTTTGGGTCTGTTTCTGGATATACATTTAATAATCCTGCTAATTCCACTTTGTAGTCTATTAATTTTGATTTTAATTGACTTACCAAAGGATTTGTGGATATTGTTTCGGAAGATATAATCTTTTCATTTACTCTTTTTAGTAAATCATTAAAGGTTTTTACCTTTGATTTTGTTTCTTCTAATTGAAGATTATATTGGTTTATTTGTCTATCATATTCTAAGGTAAATGATAATATATTTTTTGCTTCTTCATCGAGCAAAAATACCTTGTTTTTTTCTTTGAATTTTCTTATTCTCTCTTCTGCTGCTTTTAATTCTGCTTCCACTTTTGGGATTTGTTCTTCGATAAACTCTCTTTTTACAGTGTATTCATTTTTTGAAAGTGTTTTTAAAAATTCATTATATACTTCTGCAAGCTTATTGGCTATATTTTTAGCTAATTCTGGATCATCGCTTTGTACAGATATTTTTACTATATTTGTATCTTTTACAGGAGAAACTGTTATCATTTCTGATAATGTTTTTACTATATCCTGTTTTGATATTTCTGTGTTTTTATCTTCTGACTTATTTTTAAAATATTCAATTAAATTTAAATCATCTATTACCTTTTCTATATTTGTTCTGCTTTTTATTAATTCTACTTCTGTTGAGATTTCTGGCCTTGCGGAAGTAATTTGGGAGGTAAATAAGTCTGATATTGAACTACTTTGTTGGGGTTCTATTTTCAGGGTAACATTGGCTTCATATATCGGGGTTGTTGTGAAAAGATACGCCATAGTAATTGCTACTGTTACTACTACTGTTAAGAAAAACCACCAAAAACGTTTTTTAAAAATATGTATTATATCTTCGAGAGTTAACTCGTCTTCGTAGATTTCTGGTTCCATTTTATTCCTCCGTTCTATATTTTTCCGTTTATATATTTTATCATTAAATATGTGATATTTCAAGTTTTTTTCTTTAATGTTTCGTTTTATTTGGTTGGAATTAATATATCAAGTGTTTAAGTAATTATAATATAATAAATAATCCATATAATGATCCGAGACCATATGATATATGTAATATCCAAAAAGAAAATAATGTTGGAAAAAAGAGTTTTAGGTTTTTATTTTTTATTGAGATTTTTAATGAAAAGTATATGCTTAATATTAGATATAATGAAAGAATACTAAGATATATGATTCTTGATATAGGTGAAAATATTGAAGCTATAAGTCCGAATATCAGAAATAATACAAAAAGTAAAGGTATAATGTGTCTTAATGAAAATGCTTTTTTGGAATAATGCGTGGAAAGAATTACCCAGAGTCCATTTTGAAAGTTATTTTTGAATAAATCTTTGTAATTATCTCGAGCGTAATAATATGCTTTTGCTTCTGGGATGAGCATTATTTTGAAACCCGCTTTTTTTAATCTCAGGTTCATTTCTATATCCTGATTTCTTTTAGTTCTGGAACAAATAATCCTGCTTTTTCAAATACTTCTTTTTTATATATTCCATATGCCACTGTGTCTACATATTCTTCTTTTGTATTTTCTATTCTATATTTTCCACCTCCTATGCCAAATGAATGTGATAATACTTTTGATATTGCTAATGCTATATTTTTATTATTTCCTGGTTTTGTTATTACAGAGCCTCCTGCTACATCGCATTTATTCTCTTCTAATCTTTTGACACATGATGATATATAATTGTTTGAATATGTTGTGTGTGCCCCTGCTATCATAATATAATCACCAGTTGATTCTTTGATACCAAAGTTCAAAGCAACTGGTGTTATTTTTAATTCGTTGTCTATTATTTTTATTTCTATATTTTCCATATTTTCATATTTCTTAATTATTTCTCTTGTTTTATCATTGCTCATTCCATCAACGATGATTATTTCTTTTTCTGGATAATCATTGTTGATTAAAGAATTTATACAATTTTCTATGTGTTTTTCTTCATTGAGCGTTGGAATAATTATGGAAACCTTGGGCATAATGATCCTCCTTATACAAAATTACTATTATATTTGAGATTGTAGACAAAGTCTAAAATAAAATAAAATAATCAAAATAATATTCACTCATCCGGTGAAAATTCTTATTCCTCAAAAATGTTCATTCTCGCCTGGCGCTCAAACTCACATCCTTGTTCGGTTTCGCTCAATTTTGCATCCGTGCAAAATTGACCGTCTCCATTCACATTTTTTCGGGAATTTTCAAGGATTCGCTCATATTATTTTTTCTTATTTTATTTTGTCAACAGTCTGATTATATTTCTTTTTATTATTATATCATAATTATATTAAAAAAATGGGCTTTTTGCCCGTTATAATTTATAATTATAATAGAACAAAATTTATAAATTTTTCTTCTTTTTCTTTATTCCAGATAAATTCATTTTTATATTTTTTTATGTTTTCTATTAGTTTATCATAATTATTATATGCTTCTAATATTTTACTTACTGATTCATTTATATTTTTAGGATTTATTACTACACCTATATTATATTTTTCGACTTCTTTCGCCATGGAGATGAATGTGTTTTTTACTATAACTGGAGTTTCTGTTGCTATTGAGTCATAATATTTATTTGGTAATGAGAATATGTCATTTTTATAGCTTCTATTTTTTACTGTATTGAAAGATATTAAGGAGAATGCTGACTTTGAAAGTTCTTCCATCATCCTTTCATATGGTAAAAAGTTGGTGTGTTTATGCGGAATATCCTTGAAATACTCTGATTCCATTCCTATTATTCTAAATGTAAAACCTTTTTGTATTAATTTTTTTAATATCTCTTTTTCATCGTCGAGATTTCTATTTATTTTCCCTACAAAGGATATTTCTTTATTTTTCTCTATTGATTCCACTGCCATTTCAGCGTAATTTTTTTGAATATAATATTTTTTATTTATTTTTAATTTTTGATATATATCTTTTTGTATTTCTTCAGAAACGAATATTAATTTATCTGATAATTTTAATTGTTCTTCAAAAAGCCTCCATAATATTTTTTCTTTTAATTGCTTTTTTGATCCTGCTAGGTTGTTTAAGAAATTTTCAGGGTGATATTCGTGAATATCATATATTATTTTTTTATTTCTTTTTTTAGCTATTTTAAACGGTTCAATTGGTCTGGAAGCTAAAAAGTGATGCATGTATAGAATATCATAGTTATAATTTTTTATCATCTCTAATATTTTTTTATCTAACTTTCTTCTGTTTTTTAGTTTTATTAATGGATTTGCCTGAATATTTTTGGTATATTTTATTGGTATATAATTTATATTATTTTCTGTATATTCTATTTCTTCTTTATCTGTCCAGTATTGGTATATAATTTTACTTTCTTTTGATAATACTTTTACCGTTCTGAAAACTCTTTTATCATATTTTGGATGCATGTAGCCTATTATTAAAATTGTCATATTTTTACCCCGTTTCATTATTACCATAAGTCTTTTCTTAATTGTTCTAAAATTTGAAATGCCTCTTTTAATTCTTCAAAATCTATTTTGGTTAAAATATCCAGAGCTTTTTTTAATTCTGTTGTGGATAGCTTGGATATATGTTGTAATATATTTTTTATTTCTGTTGAAGATATCCCTTCTGTTCTTGGTAAATATACAACCTCACAATATTCTTTTAAAAAGTCAAACTTCCCTTTCCAGTCTTCTCCCATAACAAATATATCAACATTATATTTTTTTATGTCTTCTATTTTTTGTTCCCAATTATTCTCCGGTATTACTATATCAACGCATTTTATATTTTTTACTATTTCTGATCTTTGTTCATATGGAATTATTGATTTCTTACCTTTTATTTGATTGAATTCATCTGTTGATACTGCAACAATTAATTTATCCCCTAATTCTTTTGCTCTTTGTAATAATCTTAAATGTCCTATATGAAATAAATCAAATGTGCCATAGGTTATAACTGTTTTCATTATTTCACCCCGATTTTTCCCATTATTTTCCTTATTATTTTTCTATCTTCTTTAGCAGGAGAAAACATAAAAGTTATTGTAATTATTATAAATATAACAATAGAATTTATTAAAAACCACATGATTACATTGCTTATATTTTTAGTTATACTGAACACTAATATTGATATTATTCCCGTTATAAATATATAAAATAATGTTTTTGATTTATAAGGGTATATCTTATATATTATTGCTACTTCAATAAATTTCAATACATTAACCGTTATTGTTGCCAGAGCTAAAGATAGTGCTATACCCAGCTAAATCTGGAACCAAATATATATCCAGAGGATATACCGGTAATAATCATTACTATACCATTATATATTTCAAATCTCTGATATCCTGACATATTTAATAATGTCCCATTTGGTCCACAAAGGAATTAATAAATTGAGATATTAGAATAAGTGAAACTATTATGGTTCCATTTGAATAATCCTTTCCGAGAAAGGTTAAAACTCTATTTAAATTGGTTATTAAAAATATAATTAATGGAAGGATTATAAATGAGTTCCATCTGGATACTTCTTTAAAAACATAGTCAATTTTTTCCATGTTTTTTTCTTTCCAGGCTTGGGCAAATTCAGGCATTGTAACTGAAGCCAGCGCAGAACCCAACATAGCACCAATACTTCCAAGGGTTATACCTATTGAAAGATAACCAACGGCTTCATTTGTTGCATATGCTTTCTGAAGTATTTTAGAAAAATTGTTATATAACGTATAGGTTATAGAAATTAGATAAAATTGCCATGAATTTCCAAATATCCATTTAATTCTAAATGATTTTATTTTTTTTAATTTTGTTAATGATATAATAAAAGGTACGGATAATGATATTACTGCAGCTAATATATAAGCTATATAATTGGACAAAAAAATATATAATACAAAAAATGAAATTACACGAATTACTCTAAGAAGAGTATCCCTTAAAAAACTGGTGTAATTTTGTTTTTTTATTCCAATATAGTAAGCATATAAAAGATTTGCTATTTGAGTTAGTAATAATGATATTATAATAATTGATAAATTAAAATTATTGAAAATATCTGTACTTTGCAAACTCTTTTTTAGAGTTAAAAATATAATGGGAAAAAAGATTATATCCAGTAAAATGTAAGTATTAAATAATTCTGTAAAAAATTCCTTTGATTTTTCAGGATTTTTTCCAGTTTCTCTAATTAATAATGTTGGCAAACCAAAACTCAATAGCGTATAATAAGTTCCTACAAAACCGAGAATTACATTTGCCTTTCCAAATTCAGCGGCTCCTAAAATTCTGGCTATAATTATTTGAAATATAAATCCTATTCCACTTCCTAAAAATGTCCATGAAAATGTTTTTATACTTTTTTGAAAAGAGACATTTCATTCCTCCATCATTATTTTATCTATTAATTCCCATATTCTCTGACTGGAGTTTCCATCCTGATAATAATGCACTATATCTTTTAATTCTTTTCTTTTTTCTATATATTCATCATTATTAAATGATTTTAAAATTGCTTTTTGTAGTTCTTCCTGAGTTAATGCTTTTTCACCAGGTGTCCAATAGTCATATGGTTCTAATAGGAAACCCTTGTTTTTCTATATTCTTCAAGGTCTACCGGCGTAAAGATTATCGGTCTGTTTAATAATAAATAGTCAAAATATATGGATGAATAATCTGTAATCAATAAATCCACACCATTTATTAGTTCATATAAGTCCATATTATTTCTTTCCAAATCTTTATCTTTTAGCAATTTAAAATTCTCTCCATTTATATCTATTTTTATCTTATTCTCTTCATTTGGATGGAGTTTAGCAATAAAGAGTAAATTGTTTAATTCCAGAAATTTTATAAACTCTTTTTCATTGAAATCCTTAAAACCAAAAATATTATTGAAATTTTTATTGCCTTCTTCTCCATTATATCCTTTTCTAAAAGTTGGCATAAAAAATATTATTTTTTTATTTTGAATATTGAATATTTTTTGTAGATTTTTTCTTCCGTCAGATTTGAATAAAAAATCATTTCTTGGCATTCCTGTTATTATAAATTTATTTGATGGAATTCCTGTGCACGCAGACATTAAGACATTATACATCTGTGAATATGAGGCAATATAATCTACTCCATTATATATTTCTTTTATCTTATTTTTTCTCATTTCATGATTATCCATTAATCCCATGGATTTTAATGGGAATCCGTGCCAGAGTTCAAAATTTGTTATATTTCTTTTATTTAATAATGGTCCATGAGTTGTGAATATTAATTTCGAAGAATTTATTTTTTTTATTTTTTTTGTATATTCTGATATGCTTTTATATTCTTTATTTTTTAATGCTTTTTTTAATGAAAAAGGTTTTTCTTTGTACAAAAAAACATTATATTTCTTTTTTATACTTTCTGGCATTAATTTAAATAATGAATATGTATTTGATCCACTATTTGTTTTATAGTGTATTGTAATTTGATTATTTTCTATTTTGGTAAATGAATAAAGATAATATAATAATTTTTTCATTTTCACACTTCCTGACTATTAATTAGTTTTTTCATTAATTCATATTCCTCTTTTATTGTTTTTTTAAAGTTAGCTTTTTTTCTAATGCTTTCTGCAGCATTTTTACTTTTTTCAATAAAAATTTCTGGGTTATCATACATTTCTATTATAGCATTTGCAATTTCTTTATAATTTCTGGTTAAGTATCCCGCATCTTCATTAACAAATTCTGGTATGGCTGTATTATATGAGGTTATCGGGACCAACCCACTTGACATTGCTTCACACATAGATACTCCCTGAGAATCCTGTCTTGTCGGACATAAAAAAATCCCATTGTTGTCATGTAATTTTTTTATCTCTTTATGCGTTAGAAATTTGTTTATTAGAGTAATATTAGGAAAATGTTTTATTTTAGCTGTTTGTCTTTTCCAAAGAACACCTTTCCCTACAATTGTAAATTCTAATTCATTAAATTTGTTGAATTTTTTTGAAAGCTCAACTATAGCCTTTATTGCAATATCTGTGGCATATTTTTTACTATTGAAATTTCTTATTAATAATATTTTTTTTCTTTCATTCTGCATTTTTTCTTTAAAAGAAAAGAAATCTGTATCTATGTAATTTGGAATAACTTTATAATTTTTTGCAATTTCGCCAATATCATTAAAAGCTATGTTCTTCATCCAATTTGAAACAAAAACAAAATATATGTCATCTCTGCTATTGGCGTATTTTATAAACTCTCTATATTTTTTTAGTTGTATTGTATTATCATATATATATCTAATGAATGACTTACCTTTAAAAATATTGAATAGTCTTCTTTTCCATGAAAGCGCTTCATAACCATGCACCCAAATTATTACAGGCTTTTTTATGGTTTTAATCAAATTAAAATATTGATATTTGTAAAAATGAATTAATAAAATATCTGGATCATATTTTTTGATAAATTCTATGGCATCTTTAATATAATAATGTTTTACATTTATACCCTCATATTCATAATCATCAGGTAAAGGCATTCCATTTTCTTTTATTGATAAAAAAATAATTTCATTTTTTTCTATTTTATTGTATCCTTTTAATCTTTGATGTATAAACCCATTTATATATAAATTCTCTTTACTCGGATATCCATAGGAAATAGTTATAATTTTCATTATATCCTCCTAATAAATTTTATCTATGATTGGTCGTAGTTTTACTTCCCATTTTAAATGTTTTTCTGCATATTCTCGCATTTTTTTTAAATAATTATAATCTTTTATATTATTGTAGAATTGTATTATTTTACCAATATCTATTGGTGTTTCATCCTGAGAAACATAATGAATATATTTAAAACTTTCAGGAAAATCCTCATCTTTTGAAGATAAAATAAAAGGTAAACCTCTCGCACAATATTCTCTATTTTTTAATGCACTTTCTTTGTATATTCCTTTTCGGTGATTCCCAAGACTTCCAATTCCTATATCGCTTTTACCAAATAGTTCATCCAGGTCTTTCCTTTTTTTAAAACCATGAAATATTACATATTTTTCCAGCTCTAATTTTTTGATAAGTTTTTTAAATTTTCTAATTCTTCTCCATCACCTGCTATATGAAAATAAACTTTTATTTCTGGGTTTTTTTTATAATATTCATATAACCCATTTATTATTCTATCATAACCATGCCATTTACTGAGCTTAGCTACCCTAAAAGATTAATATATTCATGCTTTTCTGGAATTCTGAGTGGAATATCTTCTAAATCTATTCCATTTTCTATTTTTATGGTTTTTATATCAAATATTTTTTCATGATCAGAAAATGTCACGATATAATCGATATAATTTTTTAACTGATTAATATAAAAATTTTCAATTAAATAGGTTATTTTTGCTTTTAATCTTTTATCCTCATCATGAAATGGGTAAGTGGGAATTTCTAAAAAAATTTTTAGTTTTTTTATTTTCTTTAAAAAGTTTATAAAATAAAAATCTGTATATGGATATCGTATATACAGATTTTTTACATTATTTTCTTTTATTACTTTATATAGATAATCATACATATGTATTCGCTTATCTATTTTATTTTTAAATGATTTAATAATTTTCTTTTCAGATGATAAAAACTCTATATTATAACCATTAAAATATATTAAACCTGTATCTGTATATTTATTAAATGCTTTATATTGAGAAAATATTTTTTTCTTTACTCCATAATAATTTTTATCTTCTAAATTATAATGTGTAAAATAAATAAGATTCAAAAGAATCACCTCATAATGATATATAGGAAAGCAATGCTTCAAATACTAATATTAAACCATATATAAACTTATATTCTTTAATTTTACTTATCTTTATTTTGGTTTCATTTAAAACAAAAAATACGAAAAATGTGAGTATTACAGCTCTTTGTCTTATATCCGCACTTCCATATACTACCTGATATACAGCAAAGGTTAAAAAGGAAATGGAAAAACTAAATAACGAATCTGTATTTATATTATTCAAATAGAAATATTTTTTTATATCCAGCATAAATATTATTAAAATTATTGGAAAGGTTAGATAAAATAATATATGTAAAAAATAATATAAATAACCCTGAGAACCTAGAAATGGTTGAGCAAAGTAGTTTTTATGAAATAAATATCGAATTGGTGTCGGCCCAAATAATGCCCTTATAGGTGACGTTATTGAAAATCCTGGACTGCTATCACCAGAAGAACCTAATTTGTCTAATACTGAAAAAATCGTTTGACTATATATCAAAAATACTGCTGCAATTAAAAGAAATATTAATGAATAAAGCAGGAATAAATGTTTTTTTTGTATTCTTTCGTTTTTTAAAAACGGCAAAATTATGAGAAAATAGAAAAATTTAAAAAATGGTCTAACCATGTCAATGAGATAAATAGTAAAAAATAGTATTATTGATTGATAAATCTTATTCTTTGTTTTTTGTAAGAGATATATTCCTGATAACCCTAAAATAATAATATAATTATCTTTAAAGAAATTTACTGTAGTAAATATTAATGTATGATTCGTATATAATATGAAAAAATATAAATCATTCCAATTTTTGGTTATTAACATCAACAAGAAGAAAATAATATTTGATTGAACTATTAATGCAAAAAAAGCATTTTGAAATGGATAAATTAATATTTTTAAAAAAAGCGGATATTGATAAAATAAATAATTGTGAATATCTGAAATGTACGCTTTAAATGCTGTGTGATATAAATATGTATCTGAGGTTTTCGGTTCTACTTGATATAGCGCTTCATAATTTTGAATGCCATATAGGTATATTAATGTTAAAACTATTATATTATAAAGAAAAAAGTGCCATTCTCTTTTTTTTGTATATGAAACATAGATTGATAATATCAATATTAATATACCAAGCATTAAAAAATCAGCTCCAGAGTATTTTTTTTAAATTCTTAATTCCAAAGTTCAGATCAAATTTATTATCATGCGAATACTTTCTTAGGTTTGAGTTATAAAATTCCAATACTTTATCTTTTGCTTCTGATAAATTATCTACAATAAATCTTTCTTCTAATAAAAATTTGTTTAATTCAGTATTATACGCTACTATTGGAAGATCAGCATTTATTGCTTCAATAAGAGCTAATGGCATCATTTCTTTTCTGGATGGAAAGAAATATAAATCTGATATATGTAAGTATTTTTCCACATCATTTACTAATCCTGGCCAGATAATATTATTATTTAAATTATTTTTTACTATTTCTCTTTCAGGTCCATCACCAAGGATTAAAAACTTTATGTTTTTATAATTTTTCAACTGTTTTGATAACTCTATTATATGTGACACATTCTTACCTTTTTTAAATACACCACTAAATGTAACTATATAATCATTATCTGATATTTTTAATTCTTTTCTCAATTCATTTCTAATTTTTAATTTTTCTTTTTCATCGTATTTATTTATATAAAAATTTGGAAAAAAATATATCTGTGTTTTTATATGTTTTTTTATCATATCTCGTGTAATAGGGGTTATTTGAATAAATCCTTTACATGTGTGATTTATCATTTTGGATAGCATTTTTAATTTTTTCTCTGAATAAAATAAATGTTGTATATAATACATTTTTGGTTTTTCTTTTTTCCAGAAATATTTTGTATGCATTTTTAATAAATTTCTATTGGTGTGTATGAATAAGATATCATTAGTGTTTTCTTTAAATTCTTTTTTATTAAGATATTTTATTTTATGATTTTTTAGTTTTTCTAAAAACTTATCATCCATATAATCTGCTACAATATAATTTTCTATATTTAATTTATTTAATACTATAGCATAATTAACGGCTAGATTTTCTCCACCACCAAAACGAAATTTATCCAATAATTGAAAAACCCTCATTTTATCATCCTTTTATATATATTACTTTTACATTTGTATTTTTATTTAATACTTCATATAAATCTTTTATTTTATATTTATTCGCAATTATATATATTTCATCCAGATGATCTTTGTATAATGTATATTCAAAAGATTCAACATTATCTATTAAAACTGCTTGATATTCTGTGCTACTTTTAAACTTATTAAAATGTTCCATTACCTTTTCTTTGTGTGCAGTAATTATTGTATAACCATGAAAAAATAATATTTCTGAAACTTCTTCCTTTAAATAGTCTGTTGAATTTGAAAATAAAATACCTATTTTCTTTTTATTGTTTAACTTTGCATATATTGCAACATTGGCAAAATCTTCTGGATTGCTAATTATAAAATCTGGATTACCATAAACCTCTTTTAGTTTATAAATATCATCTATTTTTGTATTTAAAGTTTCTTTTAGATTTACTACAAAAATAGAAAAAAATATGGAAAATATAAATCCTATAGCTAATCCCATTTTTTTATTGGGAGCTACAGAACTTTCCGGAACATACACTTTGTCTATAATTATAAACTTGTCTTTTAAGGTAGTAATTTTTAATTTTTCATTTTCCAGGTTATTTAAATACATTTGATATTTTAATTCTGTTATTTTTTGATCCTTTTTTAATTTTAAATATTCATAGGCAGGACCAGTTCTTTTATTTATCTCTTTATCTATTTTTTCAAGTATTCCCTGATATGTTGATTTTAATAAATCCATATTGTCAAGGGCAGATATTACCGTTGTATATTCTTTATATAAATCTCTGTCTATGCTGGCTAAAAATGCTAATTTATCCTGGTTTAACGCCTGCTGAAGAAGATTATTATATTCTTTGTTTAATGTTTTTAATGTAGTTTCTAATTCCAAAATTTTAGGTGATTGTGGGAGAGTAATTTTGTTGTTTCCAACTCTATATTTAAATCTACAATTCTGCTTTTTAATGACCTTAACTGACTGCTGGAATTAAACACCAATAATTTTTTTAAATCTGAATCCATATTGTTAATATTATTTTCTATATTAGATTTTTTTAATTCGTATTCTGTTTTTTGTTTTTCAAGAGATAATAAATTTGTATATGTATTTACATAATAATCTATAAGGTATTTATTAATATTATCATCTGAAATTTTATTTTTGCCTGAAATTCTACTATTTTTCTATTTATATTATCTAAATCTTTTGATATTTGATTAAATCTACTTTCTAATTGTTCGATATATTTTTTAGAAATTTCCATATCCAATGATCTTGTATAATCTTTATAATATTTATACGTAAGAGAAATAATAGAAGCTGCATAAGTTGGATCCATTGTTCGTATTTTAACTTCTATTATATTTGGATTTTCTTTAGAAGGAAAAAATTGAATATTATTTTTTAAATACTTTATCGCATTTCTTTCTGAATATTTTACTTTAAGTAGTTTCTGATATAGTGATAGATGATTGTTTAAAAAATCTATTATATTCAATTCATCAACTACTTTTTTTAGTACTTCATCTGATTTCATTCTATTTAGCTCTATATATGCATTTGAATTTGATTGTCCAGCTAAATCTCCTAAAATGCTTAATCCAGATATTCCCTGCGTTGATAGATTTTCACTATATTCCACAACCTGTCTTGCTTCCCAATATTTTACCGCTATATATTTTAAATATACAACAGTTAAAAATATTATTAATATGAATGTACCTATAAATAATATTTTATTTTTTAAAATTGCATGAAATATGCCGTGTATTTCTTTATTCATTTTAGAATCATTCATTTTTTTCCTCCTAAAACCTTTATTATATTATTTCTAAATATTTCAAGAGAAAATTCTTTTGCTCTTTTTATAATTCTTTCTTTAGAATAATCGCTGTTGCTTATTTCTATTATGGCATCACTTAATGCTTCAGAATTTTTTGGTGGTACCACTTTTCCTGTTACTCCATTTATATTATGGAAAGATGTTCCTGTCCCTAATTCTGTTGTTATTATAGGAGTTCCACAAGCCATAGCTTCTATTGCAACCAATCCAAATGCTTCTCCCCTATCTATTGATGGCAATACAAAAACATCCGCAGCAGAATAATATTCTGGCATTTCTTTATAGGATACATGATCTAAAAAAAGTACTTTTTTAGAAGGTTTTTGTTTTGTACTAATTCTTTTAATTTTTCTTTTTTAGGTCCATCTCCTATTATTACAGTGTAATAATTATAAGGAAGTTTTTCTGTTGCTTTTATTAAATATTCAATTCCTTTATATCTTCCCAATCTCCCTATGTACATTATTAATTTTGAATTTTTATCGTGTTGAGGAAATTTTTTTAATATTTCTTCTCTTTTATTTTCTTTTCTATAATAAAAATGGCTGGTATCGACAAATAAAGGAATAATTATTATCTTTTCTTTAAATGATTTTAGAATAGGCGAAGAATTTATTATATTTGGGAAGTCACTATTATTTTATCCATTTTTTTCAGGAAAGTTTTTACCACAATAGCATTGTATAATTCTCCTAAAAATCCCCTTCCAGCTATATCAGCATGATAAAAACATATTTTTTCTGAATTTTTTATATTATTTATTAAAAAAAACATTTCTGGTTGAAATGCTGGAAAATGAAATATTATTTTTTTTGCCATTTTAGAGACTTTTTTTAAATAATTATTATATTGAAAAGATATCCTCAGAGGGTCTTTACGAAAAACCGTTTTTAATCTATGAATTTTTACACCGTTAATATCATCTATTTTTAATGTTTTTTCTTTATTAAAAGTAATGACTTCAGATTGTCCAAAATATGATTTTCCTATTTCTGCTACTTCTTTGGCTACTACCTCTACTCCGCCCATTTCTGGAGGATACATTTTTACAACGTTTAATAGCATATTTTCTCCTTTCTAAATACCTTTTTTCCAGAAAATAGCTTCTATTGTTTGCATTATTATTTTTAAATCCAATAATGTTGTTCTATTTTTTACATAATATAGATCATAACTGGTTTTTACTTTTGTTTCTTCTAATGTTGTGGGATATTTATAATTTATTTGTGCCCAGCCTGTTAATCCAGGTTTTACTTTATGACGAAATTCATAAAATGGAATTAATTCATTAAATTGCTTTACAAAACCTGGTTGTTCTGGTCTTGGCCCAACAAAAGACATATGTCCCTTTAATATATTAATAAATTGTGGGATTTCATCAAGTCTAATAGGTCTGATTATTTTTCCTGATTTCATTATTCTGTCTTTTTCTTTATCAGCAAATTTTTCAGAAGTAGTTTTTTTGTTGTTATACATGCTTCTAAACTTTACTAAAACAAATTCTTTTTCGTCCTTTCCTATTCTTTTTTGTCTAAAGATTATAGGCATACCATTTTCTATAAATATTGCTATACTGATTAATAAAAAAACAGGAGATAATACGATCAATGCAATTAGAGAGATAAATATATCCACTATTCTTTTTGCCGGAGATTCTTTTATTTCACTAAAAGCCACTTCATAATGAGCTTTAAATTTCGTGGCTACCTGTATAGGTATTCTTCTTAAAAATCTTTCTACAATCACCGGTAAATATTCTACTTTTATACCCTTTTCTTTAAATTCATTTATTTCATCAATTACCAATTGTTCTAATTCTGGATCTGCAACTAAAACTCCATCATGCTCTTTGATTAATTTTTTTAATTTCACCGGCGATGGATTTATATATTCAACAAACTTTAATTTACCCAAACTCTTTTTTTCTATTTCATTCATTAATTCTTCCCATTCATTTTTTCGTCCTATTACAATATATTTTTTAGGTTCTATATGTTTTATTAAAATATAATAGCTAATTTTATGAACAATTGGAAGTACCAGGATAGTAAATAAAAAATTATCAAGAAAATATTGTTTTAAAATATAACCATCAAAAAACGCATAAAAAGAGAGTATTACCAGAAAACCTAACATCATCCCGGCAAATACTCTAATTAACGTATCGTTTAAACTTTCTATATTTTCAAAGTCATATGTTCTAAATGCATATATACCCAGGTAAATAAATGTACTAAACAATAAAGAAATAAGTACATTTTGGGTTATGTATAAATTATATGTTAATAATATTATATAATCAATAAGTTTTAAAAAATTTGAATTTATTTTCATTTCATGCCTCCAACACTATTTTATCCCAAACATAATTATAGCACATTTTTGATTTTTTGTTTTTATAATTAAATAAGAATTTGTTAATTTTATAAAAAAATGCCGGATAATCCGGCATTTTTACTCACTATACCCATCTGGATTATTTTTTTGCCAATTCCAGGAATCTCTACACATATCCACTGTATTTCTTTCGGCTTTCCAGCTCAATTCCTTTAATGCTTTTGCAGGATTTGCATATAATTTATCTACATCACCTGGTCTTCTATCTGTTATTTCATATGGTATTTTTACACCATTTGCTTCTTCGAAGGCTTTTACAACATCTAATACACTATACCCCACACCTGTACCAAGATTATATATTTTTACTCCTGAATCTTCCATTATTTTTTCCAATGCTTTTATATGTCCTATTACTAAATCAACTACATGAATATAATCCCTTACTCCAGTACCATCATGTGTGTCATAATCATTACCAAATACATATAATTTTTCTCTTTTTCCTACTGCTACCTGTGTGATATATGGCATTAGATTATTTGGAATACCATTTGGATCTTCTCCTATTCTGCCTGATGGATGTGCTCCGATAGGATTAAAATACCTGAGTAAGGCTATAGACCATTCGTTGTCTGAGACATATAAATCTTTTAATATATATTCAATGAATAATTTTGTTCTGCCATATGGATTTGTTGCAGAAAGAGGTGCGTCTTCTGTAACAGGTATTTTTTCAGGATTGCCATATACCGTTGCAGAAGAGCTAAATACTATTTTTTTTACATTTTTTTCCTGCATTATTTCTAATAAGTTTAATGTGCCTGTGATATTATTATGATAATACTTTAATGGTATTTTAACTGATTCGCCTACTGCTTTTAATCCTGCAAAATGGATTACAGCTTCTATTTTATTTTCATCGAATATTTTTTTCATTCCATTTTTATCCAGTAAATCAACTTCGTAGAATTTAAAATCTTTTCCTGTTAATTCTTTGATTCTTTTTAATGCTTCTGGTTTGCTATTTGAAAAGTTGTCCATTACCACAATTTCATACCCTGCATTTAAGAATTCAACACATGCATGAGATCCTATATAACCTGCTCCACCTGTGATTAATACTGCCATAACTTCACCCCCGATATTTTTTCTTTACTTATTATAACATATTTTTATTTTACTATTCTAAATTTTGGAAAAATTTGATATAATTTATAAAAACGACTGGAGGTATTTTTATGGAGGATTTTGAAAATGAATTAACATTGTCCGATATATTGAGGATATTTAAAAGAAGAAAGGTTACATTCTTTGTTATTTTTATTATAACCATTTTAATTACAGGATTATATCTTTTTTTTGCAAAAGATATATATGAAGCGAAAATGGTGGTGGAAACAAAAAATACCTCCAAAACCTCGTCCTTACTCGCTCAATATGGGAGCCTTGCTTCAATGGTTGGTATCAGTTTGCCATCTGGTGGAAATTCTATAAGTACAATTATAGAAAAGATGAAATCAGACCAGATTTTGTTAAAGGTTATAGAAAAAAATAATTTGCTGGATTATTATTTAAAAAATTCTAAGCCTTCTTTTATCAGCAAAATTTTAAATAAAAATAATAGTAATGAAATAAATAAATACGATATCGTGAAAAGTATAAAAGAAAATCTTGACATTCAACCACAAAAAGATACATCTCTTATTAAAATTTCATATAAATCAACGGATCCAACTTTAGCAGCATCTATTGTACAATCGGTTTATGATGAATATGTTAAATATGAAAGAGAAATAGCTTTAGCGGATTCCAATTTTTATTTGAAAACATTAAAAGATTTGTTTAAAGATGTTTCTGATAAATATTTAAATATACAAAAGAAAATTCTGGATTTTCAGGTTAATAATAAGATTTTTGATGAAAATTCGCTGGACCCTTTTGTTTCGCTTTATTCTAAATTATATTTTGATTTGATAGATATAGACAGTAAAAAAACAGAGTTGGAAACAAAAATTAAAACAATAGAGGATAATCTTGTTAATTTAAATCCCGATTTGAAAAAGTTTTTTCTGGAAAATAATGAATCTATAAAACCATTAAAAAGTGAATTGGTAAATTTAAAAATAGAATATGAAACATTAAAATTAAATTCTACTCAAAATCCAAAATTAATAGAATTGGAAACAAAAATCCAGGTTTTAGAAGACAATTTGAAAAGTCAAATTAACAGTATTATGGAAAATAATTTGAAGTATCTTGCAAGTACGGATATTGATACATATAAGGAGTATGTAAATGATAAAACACAACTGGAATTATTGGATGTTGTTAAGTCATCTACCATTTCTTTAATGCAAAAAATAGATTCCGAAATCAAGGCTAAATCTCCTTTGTTATATGAATATTTTTTACTGAAAAAGGACTCTGCTATTTTGCAAACTAAATATAATAATTTAAAATCATCTATTGAAACTCAGGAATTACAAACCAAATTTTTACAACCTTCAATTAGAATTGTCGATGATGTGTATATTCCATATAAACCTGTAGCACCAAATAAAAAATTAACACTTGCTATTGGTGGTGTGCTTGGAATATTTCTTGCAATACTTGGGATTTTTATGAAAGAATATCAGGATAATAAGATTAAGGATGTTTATGAATTTGCAAATAGATATAAGGCACCTGAATTTGTTTTAAAAAGTTTCAGCAATGAAAAGGATATAAAAAGGATTGTGAACTTCATTTATATTAATAATTTAAAAAAGATTGGCGTTACGAGAATTGGTGAATTTGATTATAAGAATATTGTGTATGATTTGAGAGAAAAACTTAATGAAATGCAGACATTTTATAGCATTGAAAATGCTGAACTTTCTTTAGAAGAGTATGAAGAAAATAATATAGTTAGGATTGTTAGAAGCGATGATGGTGGTGATTTTGTTGTTAAGATACTTCCAGAATTAACTGATCCAGATTTTATTTTATATGAAAAGTATTTTGAAAATGTTATTATTTTAATAAAAGAAGGAGTTAGTGAAATTGAGGTAATTGATAGATATAAGGAGTATATTATAAATAATATTGTAGTCTATATGGAAAAATAAATTAAAAATCCAAAATTTAATAAAAGGGGGTCATGGGGATGGCTTTAAAACACAAAGAAGGATTTTCTTTGTATGAGGTGTTGATTGTTCTGGCGGTTATTGCTATTTTGGGGACTTTTGCTGTACCAATGGTGAATAATGTGATTCTGAAGGCAAAGATGACGAAGATTATAAACGATATGAAGGTGCTGGAGAATTCTATTATTCAGTATTATTATGATGAAGATACTATTCCTAATGATATCAGTGCTTTGATTGCAAATAATTATCTGGAAAATAATGTTGATAACATCAACTTTAGCACAAATTCCAATGTTGTTTATGTTTATTATGAGAATGCTGTTGATAAAGCAGATGATCTGGAAAATCTTGATGGAACGTTGAAGTGGAGTGCTTCTAATAGTGATTTTTCAACACTTGCTGATGCTCCATCTGATACACAGAAGTATCCAGTATTAAAAGTGATATTCTAATAAGAACTCCCGGGTTTCCCGGGAGTTCTTATTAGCTTTGTAGATCATATTCATCTACAACCTTTAAATCTTCTTCAGTTAGTGAATCTAAAATTCTTGTTAGCTCTTCATTTTCTTCATCATCACAAAATGGTGCTTTTGACATTATCTGAAAATATATTTTGTTGTACATTTTTTTCACCACCTATTGTTTTATTCCTCAAAATCAATGAGCTCGTCTGCTTCTAAGGCTACGGAAGTTGCTTCGTGATAATATATTTGTGTTGTGGATATACTTTTATGACCCGCTATTTGTTTTGCTGCTTCTATACCATGGTTTAATGCGATTTTTGTTATTACTGTGTGTCTGAAAGAATGTGCTGAAAGTTTTTTATCTCCTCTAAATTCTTTTAAACCCAGTTTGTTGAAGTATTTATCTATTATCATCTGTACTGCTCTTTCTGTTAATGCTTTTCCATATGAATTTCTTGATAAGGATATGAAAAGCGGATCATTGGCTTTGTATTTTTGTATTTTTTTTCTTTCACTGAGATATTCGTTTATTGCTTTATATACATCATTATGCAATGCGATTAATGAATCTTTCCCAACATGACCTTTTGATTTATAATGTAATAATACTTTTTTATTCCTTTTGACTATATCTTTTATTTTTATATTTATCAATGAATATATTCTTATTCCTGTATATGCCAATGTTTTTATTATTGCCATATCTCTTTTTCCTGAAATGGTTGAGGTGTCTATTGTTTCAAATATCTCCCTGATTTCTTCATCTGTTAATATGTCTTTTCTGTGTCCAAATGGTCTTTTTGCTCCTTTTATATTTCTGGCTATATTTGTGTATAATCCTTTATCTTCAAGAAAGGCAAAGAAACGTCTTATACCGGAAAGGTATAGATTTACTGTATATGGGCTTTTGTCTTTTAATAGATATGTTTTCCACATTTTTACCGTTTTTGGTGTGGGTTTTGATATGTTGTGTTTTCTTAAATAATTAAGAAAATATTTTATGGACTTTGTATATTGTTTTTTAGTTGATGAAGTTACATCATCCAGCTCTTCGAGAAATTCTATTAAGATTTCATCGAATTTATTTATCTCTTTTCTTTCTATTTCCACCATAGCAACCTCTTTTTATTGTGATGTATTTTCTTTAAATTTCTTATTCCTTCTATTACCAGACAATTTACTGTATCTTTTTCAAAGTTTCCATGTTCGTCCAATTTTCCTGCTTTTTTATCCATGATTATTTCTATTGCTTCATCTACATTTTTTACTGCGTATATGTGAAATTTATTTTCTTTTATTGCATTTTCCACTTCATGGTTTAATACGAGATTTTTTACATTTTGATATGGAATTATTACCCCTGTTCTCCTGTTAATCCCTGAATTTTACAGACGTTATAGAAACCTTCTACCTTTTCTATTATTCCACCAACGGGCTGTATATTCCCATTCTGGTCAATTGAACCTGTTACTGCTATGTTTTGCTTTATTGGAACGTTTGATATTGATGAGATTAATATTAGTATTTCAGCCAGTGATGCACTATCTCCTTCTAGCATTGAATATACCTGTTCAAAACTTATTGATGCAGAGAATACCATGTGTTCATCAAGATGATATTTTGAATAGAAATAATTTTCTATGATATATGTGGATTTTCTATGGATTTTTCCGCTTAAATCTGCATCTCTTTGAATATCCAATAATCCTGCCTGTTTTGCAGAATATACTTTTGCTGTAATTTTTACCGGCACACCAAATGAATATGAGTCTATTTCCATTACTGTTAATCCATTTATTTGACCAATTTTTTTTCCCTTTGTTTCGAGTATTAATTGACCTTCTTTTATTGAATCCATGATTTTATCTCTATATAATGAAAACATATTTTCGTGTTTTGATATTGCTTCTTTTACAGCATTTTGATCTACATAAGGGATGGTATCGCTGTATCTATCGGATATATAATTAGCTTCTAATATAATATTTTTTAATAGTCCAAACTTTGCTGATAATCTATCATTTTTCCCGTTTAATCGACAGGAATATTTTATTAATTCTTCTACGGCTTTTTTTGTAAAATCTTTTAAATCATTTTCTTTTATGATGTTTTTTACAAATTTTGCGAAATACTGAGCATTTTCTTTATTTAATTCTATTTCTGTATCAAATGGCACTTTTATGTTAAATAGTTTTTTGAAATCCGGATCATATGCGTATAATATTTCATACATCCATTCTTCGCCTATCATTATTACTTTTATGTTCAATGGTATTGGATCCGGCTCTAATGTGTGAACCACACTTAATCCCATTTTCCCTTCGAGATTTTCTATCTTTATTTCTTTATTCATCAGTGCATTTTTAATGCATCCCATACATATGGATTTCGCATTACTTTTTCTGCATCGAGTATTAAATATCCACCATTTGCTTTATGCAATAACCCTGGTTTTATCATTGTAAAATCGGTTTTTAATACACCCATCTGGGATATATATTCTATTTTTCCGATGAGATTTGAATAGGTTGGATCTGTGGCTTCTACAACAGGTGCTCCGCTAATAGAAGAATTATCTACAATAATATTTATGGAATATTTTTTCTTATAGTACTTTAATAAATTTTCATCTGATAGTATTTCAGGAAATTTTTCTGAGATATCATTTTTTATTTCATTGAGATATTCAACAATATCTGAATTTCCGTTGTATTCTTTTATGAGATTTTCAAATATGCTGGATATGGTAAATAATGCCCAGTATTTTTCTAAATTTCTTAATTGTTCCCTGTAATTTTTGTCTATTTCTGTAATTTTAATCATTGTTTTTTCCATTAGTTGTCTGATTTGAGGCGTTTTTTCTTCATATTGATTTTTATATCTTCTGGCAATTTGTCGTATTCTTCATCTGTCAATTCTTTTCCTTCATATACCGGTATTGTTACTGCTCCATCTGAGGTAAATTGCAATTTAAAACTTAATTTTTCTACCTGTTTTTTAATTCTTCCCATATTTTTTTCTTTCACTTAAATATTCCTGTTCAAGTTTTGTTCTTTTTTGTGAAAAATCCTCGCTTTCTATACCCTTTTTTATGGCATTAAATGCCATTTCTACTGTTTCTTCAAGTTCTTTTTTAAATTTTATTGCTGTTCCAGATTTTAATGATATTGCTTTTGGTTTCATTGAATCTTTGAAGTTATAGACATATATATAATCATTTGGTGTTTTTTTGTTTGTAGAATATTTTGAGAGTATGTTTTTAGCAAATGTTCTTCTTCCTGTGTTTACCGGACCTGCAATAAAGATATTGTGTGTTTTTTGATTTATTTCTAACCCCATTAATATTGATTCATATGCTCTTTTTTGACCGAAGTATTCTGTAATTGCTGGTAATTTTTCGGTATTATCAAAATCCAGCTCTGGAATGTTAATGGCAAAATCCTCCAATTTTAATTTCATCATTCCACCCCTAAGTTCTAAAAAAACAAAAAATGTTTAATACACTTCTTGATGAGAACCTATATTTATCAGTATTATTTTTTTATTTTCGATTATTAATTCAAGAGTAATTCTATAACTCATATTAATTGAAATAGAATAAAGATTAGAAAGTTTTCCTTCTAATTTATGAAGTCTCAAAGATGGATGGTGTGGGTCATATTCTAATATTTTTAAAATTTTTATGTATCTTTCCAATAAATCCGGGTGCTTTTTGAAAAACTTTTTGGCTCTTTTTTCGTATGTATTTGAAAATATTATTTCATACATTGTCATCTTCCTCATTTATATATTCTTTTATATCTTTTATATGTTTTTCAATTGATGTGTGATATTTTTCGTTTTTAATGTCTTCTTTTATTTCCAATAATGCTGCTTCTAATTCACATTCTTTTAAATAATTATATGTTTCTAATGGCAAGATTACATATTTTCCTTTTCCTCTAACGCTTATTATTGCTTCTCCTGTCTTTTTTATTATTTTCGATATTATTGATACGCCATTTTTTTTCAAGTCTGTTGCACTTATTAAATTATTATACATTTAAATCACCTCTTTATTATACATTTTATTGTACTATTTAGTGTACTATAAATATAACATATTAATATGTATATTGTCAATTATGATTTTAATTTTGAATAAATTTATGGTAGAATATAGATAAAATGTTTAAAATAGGTGATATTATGAAACTTTTTTATTTTGAAGGTAAAGAATTCAATTTAAAAATAAAAGGTTATGTTCTTGGAAAAAATGATATAGAAGCTTTAAAAAATATTGATGATAATATAGAAATAGAAAACTTTAAATATGTTAAAAAATTAGATTTAAAAAGTTAAATATGAAAGAACATATAAAACTCATAAAGATGATAAAGGCGTTTATATCTTCTGGATTAAATTTTTACGAAGCTATTCTTTATATCAGGGAAAATCAGGAAATTTCAGAAAGAATAAAAATTGTTCTTGATTTATTGATTAATAATATAAAAATCGGAATTCCTTATAAAAAGGCTATGGAGATGAATACTTTTTTCGATTATGAACTCAGAAAATCATTATCAAAGGTTTCTGACAATAATGAACTATTAAAAGTTCTCAATCGTCTGGAGAGTATTTATGAAAACAGATTAAAGAATGCTCAGGATGTTAAAAATATGATGGCTTATCCTATTTTATTATTTTCTGCTTTAATATCGCTTCTTTTATTTTTGCAATTTATAATTGTTCCAATATTCAGAGATAATTTTCATACAAATTTTAATTTTATAACTTCGTGGATTTTAGTTGGAATTATGATTTTCACCATTACAACAATTATTTTTCTTTTTAAAAATAAAAAGCGATTCGATAATCTTATTTATAAATTGCCGTTTATTAATAAGTTTTACAAAAAATATGCTTTGCTGGAATTCGTTGAAACAACGTCTATTTTTATAGAAAGTGGAGACACTACATATGAAGCATTTGAAAAAAGCTCTGAGATTATTTCTTCAAAAAATTAAAGGAAGAAATTATTAATATTTTAAGCCTTATTGAAGAAGGAAATAATATTATAGATGTTTTGAAAAGTACGGATTTAAATGAATTGGTTTTCAGCATTTCATTATCAAAGGATTTAAGCAGTTTGAAACAACCGCTTGATATACTGGAGGCTCAATTGAATTTTGAATTAAATCAAATTATACAGAAAACTAAAAAATTACTGGAACCTTTGCTTATAATGATTATATCTATAATAATATTTGAGGTTGCTTATGGTTTTTATGGAGGTATATTCAATACTATAAACTCACTGGGAATATGAAAAGAAAGAACGGATTTGTGTTATATGAATTACTGATTATGTTACTCATTGAAAGTATTCTTTTTATAAGCTTTTCTTTTGTTATAAAAACCTCTTTTTTGATGATATAAAAAAGAGGATTGATTTTATTGAAATGATGAACTATTTTCTTCAAATAAAATATCATTCTATTGATTTTAATGACCAAAACACAAAAATTGTAATCTCTTCCCATAGCTATTTTGATGGAATTATATATAAGGAAATACCATATAAAACTTCCGATTATACGAAAATATTTAATTTTTATAATTTAATTTTAAAAAGTCCTGGCAATACTTTAAAAATAGGAGATGCAAATCTCGTTATTTTGCCTATTACATCATCATTTAGATGGAGTGGAATACAATGGTAATCAATTTTTATTTTAATAATAAATTTTTATATAGGTTTAAAAAAAATGGATTTGGTTCTAAAAAAATAAACATTATTGATTATTATGGCGTTATAATGGCTTTTGCTGATGAAATAGAAAGAAATAAATTCATCATAAAAAACTCTAAAAATTATAATATTTCCACTCAAAAGGTAAAATACGTCACTTTAAAAGAAAATATATATTATCTATATATCACCAGCAATATCAAAAGATTCAGGTATTCTATCTTTTTTGATTATACTATTCCTCTTAATTTTTTATTGTGGTTTTTTCTGGAGAAAAACAAATTCGATAGTGATTATATTTCTTTTAACGGTGATCTTTATAACATAATTTACCAGAGAATAGAAAATGATTATTTATACGGTGTATATTCAGATGAAAAAACTGGAAAAGAAATACAACTTGATGACAGGTTATTAATAAAAATTATAAATGAAATAAAAGGGGATTTTCTAAATGCTGTTTATGTTTAAATCAAGAATAAGATTTTTTCTTAATATTATTTCCTGGATTTTTCTGATTATGTCATTAATAATGCTATTTTTCTCATATGTAAGTTTTCAAAATAAAAAAGTTTGAATAAAATCGAGCAGATTAAAAAAAATGAAAATATTATGAGTGAGTATAATTTAAAAATTAACAGTGCAAGAAAGGCAAATAGTGAATTATTTGATTTTCTTGATTTTCTGGAACAGATTAAAACAAAGGTGTTTGTTCAGGCTATTGATTATACACCGGGGAGTTTGGATTCTACTATTTTAATAGAAGTCATAGATGGAATGAAAATCATTTCTCCATATCAAATAAAGGAAAAAGGAACATTTGACCTGATATATAAAGAATATAAAATACTGGAGCTGAAAAAATGATATACAGATTTTTATTTTCTATTGTTGCAATTATTTTTTCAATTTTTTTGATTAATCTAATTCCAGAGGATAATTTTAATAATATACTTATACCAAAATTTATTATTTCCGATATTGAGAGTAATTATGTTAATACAGCTATTTCAAAGGAAGAATTAAACAATATCCTGTCAAAATTAAAGGGAGAAAAAGGAGTTTTAATAGAAAAATTCAGATTAAAATCAAACTATGATTTTTTTTCAAATAAAAGTTATTCTTTGTATATAAAAAGGGATATTCCGGAGAATACAAAATTAAATGTGGGTTATAAAAATTCTGATTACAAAATATTTGATTTTTTAAATATAGATATGGAGAAGTTATGGAAAAACAGTTTAAATATGCATAATCCTGAGTTTTTTGAATTTTCTGGTGTGATTATAAAAAACGATCAAAAAGAAGCTTATATATATTTTAAAGAGTTATTGAAAAAAGTTACTGAGGGACAGAAAATAGGAGATTATAATGTATTAAAAATCTTTGATGATGGCATTTTATTATATAATGAATATGAAAAAAGATTTGAGGTGCTTAGATGAAAAAATCATTTATTATATTTTTATATTGCTTTCGTCATTATTTTTTCTTATGGTATAAAAATTGATTATATTGATAATAACAATATTATTGAGATTACAGGAATTTCTACAGATATTACTCTTTTTGAAAATGATACAAAAACAAATTATAAAATAAAATTTAATGGTATTAATTTTGAGAAAAAGGATTATATTTTACCTCGAGGTCCAATAAAAAAAATAAGTTTATATGATGATATTATTGAAATAGCAATGATTTTTCCTGGAGATATTATAATAACCAGAAAAGATAAAATTATTATTACTGCGAAAGGTAAAGATGCATTAAATAATGAAATATTTAAATTTAAAAGCATAAAAATAAAGGATTTACTCAGTTTATTGTTAAAAGAAATGGGATTTAATCAATATTATTTGACAGATATTCCGGATAAATCAATTTCACTGGACTTAAAGGTTTTTTACCCTGAAGACTTATTCAGAATAATACTTGATTCCACTGGTATTTATTATAATTATATCAGCACTAAAGATGTTTATATTTCTAAAAGCCCATTATATAGCATAGATTATCCAATAATAAGCTCAAATGATTCAACTATGAATGATGATGATGAAATTTATGTTTCTTTACAAACAAATATACCCAATTTTAATAATTTACTCAACCTTATAAGTTTAAAATTTGTAAAAATAAAAGATTCTTTATATGTAATTAAGGGAACAAAGGATAAAATTGAACTTGTAAAAAAAATCATTAATACTTTACCTAAACAAACAGAAAAGCAGAAAAAAATCATCATTAAAGATTCTCCAGAAATCATTAAAAATAAGATACATAAAGTATTTGAATATAATTTACCTCAAAAGGATATTATAAAAGTATTTAATATTGAATATTCAGAAATTACCAGTAATTTAATCTTACTTACAGGGTTTGAAGAAGATATTTCACTTTTTGAAGAATTTTATAATAAGGCATATGAAATATTTCAAAAATCAGAAGCAAATAAGAAACCCGATAAACCACCAATTAAAATATCAGAAGAACCCACTTCTGTTGCTATAGAAAACGATTCTACAATTACAATAATAGATACAGATATACCAATAGAAAATTTAACTGATACATTGGATTTAACGATTAAAAAAGTTGATGACACTATATATATCGTCAAAGGAAAAAACGTTGAAAATCTAAGTAATCTTATATCAAAAATACGTCAAATAAAAGAAATGAAAATTAACAAAAATTATAACGATAAAAATTTAAAGAACGATGAAAAAATTGAAATAATACATTCTAATCTGGATTTATTACCATTTAATAAAATTTTTAAAGATACTATAATCCAAAAGATAGATAAAAATTATATAATAAAAGGTACAGAAAAAGCAGTAAATACAATAAAAGATTTCAATGAAAAATATGATATTAAAGAAACAAAAGAAAGTTCTCCTGTTATATTGCCGAAAAAATTTTATTATTTCACTGTTAAAAATGATGAGTATAAATATTTTTCTATTATTCTAAAAAATTTAAATATTGATCATGAAATAATATATGAAAACAATACGGGAAAAGTATTGAAAATACAGGCTAGTGAAAGCGATTATAAAAATTTAAAAGAATTATTATCCTTAAAAATAATCTAAAAGAAAATGCTGTAAAAGAGAAAAAAATAGAAAATCTGACATTATATGAACTGGTAGAACAATATGCAAAAAATAATAATTATACATTGATAAATGATGAAGAACTTAAGAATATAACTATATACAATCCGGTATCTTTTAAAGATATTGAACTTTTATTAAGTAAAAATGATTATTATTTTGAAAAAGAAAAAAATGTTATAATTGTAAAGAAGAAAATTCCAAAAATAATATCTATAGAAATTGCTATAGTAGATTCTTCTATCTTAGAAGAAACCATACAGAAAATAGAATCAAAGATTTCTTCAAAAAGCATTATAGATTCGTTAAATCAGGGAATAATTAGCTCTCAATTATATAAAGAAATACTCGATACTGCTTTTAATGTTAATGATATTAATTCAAAATCAAATTCAAAACTCGTATCCAAGCCACGAATTATATTAAAATCCGGAACAAAATCAACATTTAAATCTGTATACAGAGTCCCTGTTATTCAGGAAAACTCTATCAGGTATATTGAAAGCGGTTTGACGCTGGAGATAGAAGCGAATTATATAGAAAATATGGATTTAATTGATATGGATATTGATTTAAAGGTTGGAGAACCTGAAAAGTCTACTGTTTCAGAATATAATGCAGAAAATTCAAGAGAAATTAATACTAAAATGATTTTAAAAAATAATTTTGTAAGTATTTTAGGTGGATTAAAAATAATGAAGGAAGAAAATTTAAATTCTGGAATTCCATTTTTAAAGGATTTGCCTGTTATAGGTTTTCTATTTAAAAGTAATGAACAAAGAAATCGAGAATATGATTTGAACTTATTTATATGGCCCAAATTAGTTAATTATGGGGCGATTAAAATGATTAGATACCCTGTGGTTGCAGGGAGTTTTTATCCTGAAAAAATAAGTGATTTAAATGATTTAATGGAGGAGTTTTTTGGAGAATTACCGGACATCCCAAAAAATTATATAAAACCAACAGGCTTAATTTCACCACATGCTGGTTTTGTATTTTCTGGAAAAACAGCTTCATATGGATATTATGAAATCTTCAAAAAAGGTAAAATAAAATCTGTTATAATTATTGGACCTAATCACACAGGTATAGGTCCAAATATTTCTGTATTTCCAGAAGGAACATGGTTCACGCCATATGGAGAAATAGAAGTGGATGAGAAAGCACGATTATTATTATCAAAATTACAGATAACTGGTGATTATTCGGCACATCATTACGAGCATTCCATCGAAGTTCAGCTGCCGTTTTTACAATACTTATATGGAAATACATTTAAAATAATCCCGATAATACTTGGAGATCAAAGTTTAGAAACATCGAAAATGTTGTCTCAGTCCCTAAAAGAAATTATAGATGATGGAACATTAATAATTGCTTCAAGTGATTTGAATCATTATGAAAGTCATGAACTGACGATAAAAAAAGATGAAAGAATAATAAAAGATTTAAAAGAATTGAATCCTGAACTGTTGTATGATGATATAAAAAAATATAGTATTTCTGCATGCGGATATGGATGTATAAATACGTTGTTATATATGGGTTTTGATAATGTGAGAATTTTATATCACACAACCAGTGCTGAAACTTTTGGCGATTATGAAAGAACTGTTGGATATTTATCTGCTATATTAGAAAAATAATTCTGGAGGTGTTATTATGATAGTTGAAACAGAACTTGGAACAGTTACTATAAAACCGGAAGTTTTTAATGAAATTGTATATAGAGCGGCATTAGAATCATACGGTACTGTGGATATCGGAAAGGGTGGATTTTTAAATAAGTTAACTTCTATGCTTCAAAAACCACAGGAAAAAGGTGTTGAAGTAATTGAAGAAAATAACAGAGTAACTATAAATTTATATATCTATATGGAATACGGTTTGCCTTTGAAGAGAGTTGCAGCTAATGCTCAGGAAAATGTCTATCATAGAATAAAAGAGGCCTTGGGGATGTCGACGTAGTTGTAAATGTAAAAGTCGTTGGAATAAAATCATAAAGAGGTGACTATAATGACTGAATTAAAGGCAAGAGACTTTTATGTGGCATTCAAAAAGGCTGCTGAAACATTGTTAGTAAATAAAGATGAAATAAATGCATTAAATGTTTTCCCTGTACCTGATGGTGATACCGGTTCTAATATGACTTCAGGTATGCTGGAAGCATGTGAATGGCTTGATAGAGTTAAAAACAAAGATAAAATAAAAGATGTAATGAAAAACATGCGTGATGGTTTATTAATGGGTGCAAGAGGAAATTCCGGGGTTATATTATCTCAGATTTTTAGAGGTTTCACTGAAGTATTGGAAAATAAAGAATCTGTAACAACTAAAGATTTTATTGAAGCTTTAAAAAACGCAAAAGAGGTAGCTTATCATGCCGTTATAAAACCAGTTGAAGGCACAATGCTTACATTGATAAGAAAATTAGCCGAAAGGGCTGAAACTGAATTATCAAATATAGATGATTTTGAAGAATTTATGGATAAATTATATGAAATTTCAGAGGAAATTGTAGAAGAAACACCTAAATATTTGAAAAAATTGAGAGATGCCAATGTGGTAGATGCCGGTGCTAAAGGTGTCAGCTATATTGTAAAAGGATTTAGAGATGCTATTAAAGGAGATACTGAGGTTAATCTTAAAGATATAGAGTCAGCATCTGCTGAGGAAATAAAAGAAATTGCATATGAAGAAATTAAATTTCAATATTGTACAGAATGCGTATTAAAATTACATGATCCAGAAATTTCTAAAGAGGGTATTGATAAAATCAGGGCATTTCTGGAAGAGATTGGTGATTCTATTGTATTGGTTCATCAGGGAGATTTTTTAAAAACGCATGTACATACAAATAGGCCTGGTAAAGTTTTTGAAGAATTTCTGGAATATGGAGAATTATATAAGGTAAAAGTGGATAATATGAAGGTTCAACATGAACACGTTGTTGAATCGACAATAGAAAATACTGCTAAAAAAGAAGAAGAAAATTTTGAATCTAACAATGAAAATTGGGGAATTGTTACAGTTTCTCCAGGTGAAGGCTTAACAAAAATTTTCAAAAGCCTTGGTGTGGATGCTGTTATATTTGGCGGTCAAACAATGAATCCAAGTGTTAAGGATTTTATGGATGCTATAGAAAAACTACCTCAAAAGAAAATATTGATTTTACCAAATAATCCAAATATTATTTTAACTGCAGAAAAAGTAGCTGATATGGTTGAGGATAGAGAGATACTGGTAATAAAAACAAAATATATTCAGGAAGGCGTTGCAGCGTTATTGGCCTTTGATGATAATATGAGCTATGATGAATTAAAAGAATCTATAGAATCTGAAATATCCGGTGTTGTTCCTATTCAGGTTACTTATGCTATAAGGGATTCTGAGATTGCTGGAGAAAAGATTAAAAAAGATGAATATCTTGTATTTGTTGGAAAAGAATTAAAGGCTCATGGTTTTGATTTAAATGAAACTGTATTAAAGGTATTAAAAGATAAAATTGATGATGGTTATGAAATAATGACCATTTTCTATGGTCAGGATATAGAATTAAAAACTGCCGAATTAATAGCTAATGAATTAATGGAAGAATTTCCTGATCTTGAGGTTGAAATCCATAATGGTGGGCAACCACATTATCCGCTGTTAATTTCATTGGAATAGGAGGAATTGACTTGTATATACAGGATTTAATATTAAAATTAGATAGTTTCTGGTCTGAACGTGGTTGTGTTATTGATCAACCATACGACATGGAAATGGGAGCTGGTACATACCACCCATCCACTTTTTTCAGAACATTGGGAAAAGACCCTTTTTATGTGGCATTTGTTCAGCCAAGCAGAAGGCCTACAGATGGTAGATATGGTGAAAATCCCAATAGAATGCAGAGATTCCATCAATATCAGGTAATATTAAAACCATCTCCAAAAGATTCTCAGGAAATATATCTGGAATCATTAAAGGCTATAGGTATTGATCCACTGGAACATGATATAAGATTTGTAGAAGATAATTGGGAATCACCAACATTAGGAGCATGGGAATTGGCTGGGAAGTATGGCTTGATGGTATGGAAATCACTCAATTTACATATTTTCAACAAATGGGTAGTATCCCATTAAAGCCAATTTCTCTTGAAATTACATATGGTATTGAAAGACTTGCTATGTATTTGCAGGGAAAAGATAATGTATATGAAACTATGTGGAATAAATATGTACCTTATGGAAAATTGTTTAAAGAAAATGAAAGGCAATTTTCAATTTTTAATTTTGAAAAAGCCAATGTGGAAACATTATATGGATTATTTGAGACATATAAAAAGGAATTTGAAGCACTAATAGAACAAAAATTATATTTACCAGCATATGACTATCTTATAAAAGCTGCTCATTCATTTAATCTTCTGGATGCAAGAAATGCTATTAGTGTAAATGAAAGGCAAAAATATATTTTGATAATAAGAGATATGGCAAGAAAAACTGCCCGCACATATCTGGATGCGATTGGGGCGAAGAAGAATGATTAAGTCATTACTTGAAATAGGTGTTGAAGAGTTACCATCAAGTGAATATGATAATATAATTAAACAATTATATACATATACTGAAGAGGAATTAAAGAATAGAAACATATCTTATTCTAAATTACAGGTGTTTATAGCACCAAGAAGATTTGGAATATTGTTAGAAGGATTACCCGAAAAGGAACCTGATAGGGTGATTGAGAGAAAAGGTCCTGCAAAAAAGGTTGCATTTGATGAAAATGGAGAACCGGCAAAACCTTACCAAGGGTTTTTAAGATCATTACAGAATGAAAATTATGAAATAGAAGAAAAAGAAATAAAAGGTAATATATATATGTTTGCAAAGATTAAAAAAGAGGGAAAAAGATTTCTGAAACACTTGCAGAAATTTATCCTTTTATAATTAAAAAATTGAGATTTAAAAAACCCATGAGATGGGGAAATGGCGATTTTGAGTTTATCAGACCTGTGCACTGGATACTGGCATTGCTTGATTATGAAATAATTGATTTTGAATTGTTTGGTATCAACTCATCGAGGAAATCATATGGTCATCGATTCCTTGGAAAAGGTGAAATATCAATATCACATCCAGATAATTATTTCTCTGAATTAAGAGAAAATTTTGTTATCGCTGATTATAATGAAAGAAAAGAAAGAATAATAAAAGAACTGGAAATGGTTGCAACAAACAATGAACTGGAGATTGAAAAAGACGAAGAGTTAATAAATGAAATTACTCAATTAACAGAATATCCAGGTGCTGTTGTTGGTAAATTTAATGAGGAATATCTTTCTTTGCCAGAAGAAGTAATAAAAATTACTATAAAACATCATCAAAGAAGTTTTGTTGCGAAAAAGAATGGTAAGATTAGCAATTATTATATAGCTTTCCAGGATGGATTAAGTGAAGAAGAAAATGTTACCAATGGTTATTCGAGGGTAATTAATGCCAGGCTTGATGATGCAAAGTTTTATTATGAAGAAGATTTAAATACATTACCAGATGCATATCTATCAAAATTAAATGAAATAACTTATCAAGCAGGATTAGGCACATATCTTGATAAGGTAAATGCGATAAAAGAAATTGCTAATTTAATTTCAAATATTTTAGATTATAAAAACAAGAACCTTTTAAAGGCAGCTGAATTATCAAAAATAGATATCCCAACACATATTGTGTATGAATTTCCTGAACTGCAAGGTGTAATGGGCAGGATTTATTTGAAACATCATAATTATTCTGAAGATGTATACATGGTTCCAGAAGAACATTATAAGCCAGTTGAAGAAGGTGATAATTTACCAACAGAATTAAACTCTTTAATTGTATCGCTGGCTGATAAATTATTTGATATTATTGGATTTTTTGGTATAAAGAAAATACCAACAGGATCAAAGGATCCTTTTGCTTTAAGACGAAAAGCCTATGGTGTTTTAAGAATAATTATAGAAAATAACTGGGATTTTGATTTAAATGATTTGATGAAAGAAATTGCTAAAATAATAAATGTTGAATATCTTGAAGAAGAAATTGCAGACTTTTTCAAAGGTCGTTTTGAAACGTATCTTTCAAAGAAAAACATTTCAACAGATGTAATAAATACTGTTATTATTAACTGGAAGAAACCATTAAGAGCTTTAATTTCAGCTCAGGCTCTTAATAAAGTGGTTCATTCTGATGATTTTACAGCCTTCATTAAAACATTCCAGAGAGTACAGAATATCTCAAAAAAACATGATTCTTTAAAATATGACGGAAGATTGTTTAAGGAAGAGGCAGAAAAGGAATTATTCGATAAGTATTTATGTGTAAAAGGTAAGATGGAAGAAAAGTTGGATTATTTAAATTATGATGATGCTATTGCTGAATTGTTGAAAATGAAAGATAGTATTGATAATTATTTTGATAATGTTTTTGTTATGGATAAGGATGAAAGTATAAGAATGAATAGACTTGGTTTTTTGAAAAATATTGCTAATTTATTCCTTGAGTTTGGTGATATTACGAAGTTATATAGCTAATTTTGACAGAGTATATTGATCGCAAGTTTTTAAAAAAGTGGAAATAGAAGTGGAGCTGGAAAAATGAAAATGGATCTGTTAAATTATCGAAATATAAAAAAATGTCAACATTTTGTACCTATTTATAAAAGACCAACTAAATACATTGAATTTAATTATAAAGGGCTTGATATTGTTACAAGTTATGATAGTTATGACGCAAAAAGAAAATCTGTAAAGATTTTAAGGGAATCACGTAAGTTAAAATTAAGTCATATTTTTCATATAATTTCGGTATATTTATATTTTAAAAATATGGGGAAAGAGGTTAGAGGCGTTGAAATTACCCTGGAAAATAAGGTTCATTATTTTTCTGAACGCTGGATAATGAGAAAACTCCCTTTGTTTAATAAAGAGGTTGAATCATTTAAAATCCCAAAAGAAAAAACTCCAGGAAACCATTGTAAATTCTGTAAAATAAAAGTTCAATGCCACAAGGAAATAATTAAAAAAGGCGATTTATCCGTTGTTCCTGGAATTTCAAAAAGTTATTTAAACCTTTTAAAAGATTTAAATATCAATCCTATAAAGGTAGTTGAATCGAATAAAATTGAACAGGTCCCTCCACAATTTCGAAAACCGTTATATAATTTAAAATCATTATTGACAGGTAAGCCAATAATAATAAGCAGATTTAATATTCCCCAAAAATATATTGTATATGATGTTGAAACGTATAGAGATTTAGATTTTCTTCATGGCATTTTGATAAAAGGCAAATATAAGCCATATTTGAATGTTGAAAATACAGATGACAATCTCGAAAGGTTTTTAAAATTCATTGATTCCACTAAAGAGACCATTGTTCATTATGATGTGTATGATATAAAAAGGTTACAAATGATTACAAAAAACATATCCCATTTGTATAAATATCTATATAAAATTGAAGATAGATCATATGATTTATACGAAAAGATCCAGAAAAATGTCGCTTTACCTGTAACTTCATATTCTTTAAAAGATATCAGTAAATTTTTTGGATATCAATGGAGAACAGATTTAAACGGTTATGCTATATTCATTGAATATAAAAATTATTTAAGAGGACATAAAGAGAGTTTAGAAAAGATTATTAAATATAATGAAGATGATTGTAGAGCAACTGCAATGATAATGGAAAGTTTAAGGGAGTTGATGAAATGAAAAGTGGTTTTGTAGCGGTTGCAGGAAAACCAAATGTTGGAAAGTCTACATTAATTAATGCGTTAATGAAAAGAAAGTAGTTATTGTTTCAGACAAACCCCAAACAACCAGAAATAGGATTAATTGTATTTTAAATACACCAGAAGCTCAGATTGTGCTGGTGGATACACCAGGAATACATAAACCTTTACATAAGTTTGGAGAATATATGGTAAAAATAGCTGTAAATGCCTTAAAAGGACAGGATTTAATATTATTTTTAATTGATCCTATTGATAAGGTGAGGGAATCTGATTTAAATATTGCCAGAATAATAAAAGAATCAAAAATACCTGTTATATTGATTATCAATAAAATAGATGCTGCTACTCCTGAAGAAATAAATGAAGCCAGAAATAGAATTAAAACTGTTTTAGATGAAAATTCAAATATTATTGCTGAATTTGAAATTTCTGCATTAACAGGGTATAATCTGGCAGAGTTATTGCAAAAGATAATCGATGTATTACCAGAAGGTCCACAATATTATCCAGAAGATATGACAACTGATAGACCTCTGGCTTTTATGATTTCAGAAATAGTAAGGGAAAAGATATTTCATTTAACTTCGCAGGAAATACCTCATTCTACTGCAGTTGTTGTTGAAGAAATAACTGATAAAGAAGATTTAGTATATATTAGAGCGGAAATATATGTCGAAAGACAATCGCAAAAAGGATAATCATAGGACAAAAAGGACGAATGATAAAGAAAATTGGTATGCTTGCCAGAAAAGACCTTGAAGCTTTACTGGATGATAAGGTTTATCTGGATTTGTATGTAAAAGTTAAGGATAAGTGGCGACAAAAAGATTCTATAATATTAAATACTATTGGAATGAAGGAAGATTTAGAATAATATTAAAAAAAGATAATTTGAGTCGATATATTTAATGGACCTAATTTAAAAGAAGGTGATAACATGATTAGTCCAGTTAGCGGTGTTTCATATCAATATACACCGCAAATTTCAAAACAGGCTCATGTTCAAGCTGCCAGAACTGTCCAACAAACATCTCAGGATTTCGAAAATTTACTAAATGCCATTGTTTATAAACAGGACGGGTTAACAAGGAAACTCGTGAGAATTGTTGGTGAAATGTATCAGGGTCAGAAGTTGGATATTCTCGCATAATGCGGGCTTTATGCCGCATTAATTTATTGTAGGAGGGAAATTATGTTATTCCTGAGTTTGACAGCGATTTCATGATTTTTGAAAAATCGAAACGGTAGAATGCGGGTTTGCGACGATGAAAAGGGTGAAAATTGGGGTTGAAAAATTTTTGTAGTGACACAAATATTTTTAACAATAGCGTTATATTCTTGATTTCATAATATTTTTGTGGTATAATAAGTAATGGTATTATGAAATCAAGAGGTGATTTTTGTGTTTTTGAGAGTAGTTAAAAATAACAAAGGTGTTGAATATTTAAGAATTGTTGAAAGTTATAGGGAAAATGGTAAGATAAAGCAAAGAACTGTTGCAAACTTAGGAAGGATTGACTCTTTTAGCGAAAATGAAGCGAAAAATATAGTAAATAAACTCATACAAATATTTGATTTAAAAATTATATTGATACAGAAGATATAAAAAAGGCACCGGATAAAAAGAATTACGGAGCCAAAGTAATAGTAAATAAGATATTCGAAAGATATGAGATGAAAAGATATTTTGAAAGACTGGATAAAGAAATAAAATACAATGCAGAAGAGATGCTAAAAATAATGGTGATGAATAGAATAGTAGAACCGAAAAGTAAATTGGGAATATTTAATAATTTAGAGTATTTTGGATATAACAAAGTGGAAGTTAAAAAAGAAAAAGACCTGGAAGAAAAAGATGTAATGCTGCACTGGTTATACAGAACATTGGATATATTGGCAGATAATAAAGAGTCGATAGAAAAACATATGTATAATCAAAGGATAAGTTTGTTTAATACAACGGTAGATTTAGTATTTTACGATGTAACGACATTAGCGTTTGAAACACAACAAACAAATGAAATATTACAAATGGGATATTCAAAAGATAAGAAATTTAATGAATCACAAATAGTATTAGGGATGTCAATAGATCAGGATAGAATGCCAGTTAGTTTTGATATATATGCAGGAAATACATTTGAAGGGCATACATTTAAAGATTCAATAGAAAAAATGAAAAAAGAATATCAATTAGGAAAAGTAATAGTAGTAGCAGATAGAGGAATGATGAGTAAAAAAAATATAGAAGTAGTAGAAAATTCTAATTATGAATTCATAGTAGGAAAATCAATAAAACAAATAAAAAAAGTAAATATATTTGAAGGAGAATTCATAGAACTAGCAAAAGGAATAAAATATAGAGAAGTAGAATATGAAAATAAAAGATTACTCATAATATATTCAGAAGAAAGAGCCAAAAAAGACAGAGCAGATAGACTACGATTAATAGAAAAAGCGAAAAAAATGTTAGAAGAAGGAAATATAGATTCAAAAAGTAAAAGAGGAGCGAAAAAATATTTAAAAGAACAGAATAAACAAAATTATATACTGGACATAGAAAAAATAGAAAATGATGAAAAATACGATGGATACTATGGAATAATAACAAACACAAAACTATCTCCAAAAGAAATATTAGAACAATATCATACATTATGGAAAGTAGAAGAAACATTTAGAACATTAAAAATTATCTTGAAACAAGACCGGTATTTCATTGGACACCAAAAGAATAAAAGGACATATTGTAATGAGTTTCATATCTTACATAATTCAAAGAACACTAGAATTAGAACTGGAAAAAAATAATGTTGAATACTCTCATGAAAAAATAAGAGAAGCTATTAAAAATATGGAATACATTGAATTTAAAACACAAAAGCAACATCTTGTAGCGAGAATGAATTTAAATAAATTAGGACAAAGAATATTAAATACATTAAATATTCCTGTACCAAAAATAATTTCACCCTATACAGAATTCAAAGAAAAATATAAAATTTAGGGGTGTAATGACACTTTTGTATTTAATAAAAAATTAACAATTGTTGTTTTTTAGAATAATTCTGCTTTTTAGAATTTTATTGAAAAAAATACTGTCAAACTCAGGAGAATTGTTGGTGAAATGTATCAGGGTCAGAAGTTGGATATTCTCGCATAATGCGGGCTTTATGCCCGCATTAATTTATTGTAGGAGGGAAATTATGTTATTGGATTTACATTCACATTCTACATTTTCAGATGGCACATATACTCCAGAAGATTTAATATTAAAAGCAAAAGAAAAAAATTTAATTTTATATTCAATTACAGATCATGATAATATTGATGCTCAAAAAGATGCAATTTATTACGCAGAAAAATATGGAATTAACTATATTACAGGTCTCGAAATTAGTTGTAAGTTTAAAAATATGTTTGATATTCTTGGATATAATATTTCTCTGGATAACGATGATTTAAATGCTGCTTTAAAAAAAGTGCAGAATTTTAGAAAAAATAGAAATAATTTAATGATTGAAAGATTGAATAGTTTAGGATTTGACATAACTCTGGAAGAAGTTATAAATGAAGCTCATGGTGATGTTGTGGGAAGACCACATTTTGCAAGAGTGTTATTGAAAAAAGGATATGTAAAAGATAGAGATGAAGCATTTGATAAATATTTAGGCGATGGTAAAATAGCTCATATCCCTAAAGAAAAGATAGAACCAAAAGAAGCTGTAAGATTAATTAAAAATGCAGGTGGATTCCCTGTTATTGCTCATCCTAAATATTTAAAACTATCTTATAATAAATTAAAAAATATTATTTTAGAATTAAAAGGGTATGGATTATGGGAATAGAGGTTTATTATCCAAAACATTCCAATGAAGAAATAAAAATGTTCAGGGATTTAGCTATAGAAACTGGTTTATATATCACCGCTGGAAGCGACTTTCACGGTGCAAATAAACCTGATATAGATTTAGGAATGAATGTAGATGACGAATTATTGGAAAAATCTATAAATGCATTGATGGGGTGAAGTAATGGACTATATTGAAAGAGAAAAGATTTCAACCAGATCTTCTTTGATTTCCATATTTACCAATGCTTTGTTAGCTCTTTTGAAAATTTTAATAGGATTTTTCACTCATAGTATGGCTATTTTAGCCGATGGACTTGATACGGCCACAGATATTTTAACCTCATTTATGACTTTAATTGCTGGTAAAATTTCCAATAAACCACCAGATATAGATCATCCATATGGACATGAAAGAGCAGAAACTATTGCTACAAAAGTTGTTTCATTAATTATTATATATGCAGGATTTGAGGTTTTAATTAATTCAATAAAAAGATTAATTAATGAAGAAATTATAATCGAAAACGCATTATATGTTGTGATTATTGCTCTTATTTCTGTTATTACAAAGTTTGCATTATATAAATATAGATTATCAGTTGGCAAGAAAATAAATAGTAATGCTATTATCGCTGATGCTTTAAATATGAGAAATGATATTTTAACTTCATCATCGGTTTTAATAGGTATGATAGTATTATATTTCACAGGGATATGGTGGTTGGATCCTGTTATTGCTATATTGGTTTCATTTATGATTTTAAAAACTGGGTTTGAACAGTTTATGGAATCTTCAAATGAATTTATGGAAAGTTCTCCAGAATTAAAGGAAATATATGATATTGTTATTACTGAATCTAAAACATGTAATTGTGTAAAAAATCCACATAAGATTAGAGCAAGAAAGTTCGGTTATAAAATATTTATTGATATGCATATTGAGTTGCCACCAGAAATGACTGTTAAAGAAGCAAATGATATATGCGCTAAATTGGAAAAAAAGATTAAAGAAAAAAATGATAGTATTAGAGATATTGTTATACATATTGAGCCATATGGTAACGCTGAAAAGGAATGTTTTGGAATTAATAGTGATAATATTAAAGATTTAAAGGGGGAATAAAAACGTGTATCCGGTTCTTCATATCTATCCTGAAAGAATAAAACATAACGCTAAAAACATTAAAAATCTTTGTGACAACCATGGAATTATGGTTACCGGTGTTACAAAGGTTGTTTCTGCTCATCTTGATGTTGCAAAAGCGATGGTTGATGCAGGGATTAAATCTTTAGGCGATTCAAGAATTCAAAACATTATTTATATGAAAGAAAATGGAATTAATGCAGAATTTATGCTCTTAAGAATACCTATGAAATCAGAACTCGAATTAGTAGTGGATTATGTAGATATTACTCTTGTTTCTGAATTAAAAACCGTAGAATGGTTAAATGATATAGCGAAAGAAAAGAATAAGGTTCAGGATATTATATATATGATTGATGTTGGTGATTTAAGAGAAGGTGTATGGTATGAAAATGCTGTGGAAGAAATTCTTCAGGTTCAAAAATATAGCAATATATGTTTAAAAGGAATAGGAACAAATCTTGGATGCTTTGGTGGTGTATTACCTTCTATTGATAATATGAATATATTGCTTGAAATAAAAAATGAGATAGAAGAAGTTTTAAACAGAAAATTGGATATTATTTCAGGTGGAAATTCTGCTGCTTTACCATTAATAGAAAATGGAACTTTACCGGATGGAATTAATCACTTTAGACTTGGTGAATCTATTATCTGTGGAACTGATGTTACCAACAATAGAAATGTTCCTGGAAATAGACAGGATACTGTTATTTTAGAAGCACAAATCATAGAATTAAAAGAAAAACCATCAGTACCTGTTGGAGAAATAGGTTTTGATGCTTTTGGAAGAAAACCCGTATTTGAAGATAAAGGTAAAAGATTAAAAGCTATTCTTGCTATAGGAGAACAGGATATTTCACCTGATGGATTGATACCTCTTGATGAAAAGATTGAGGTTTTACATTCCAGCAGTGACCATACTATAGTCGATTTAACTGACTCAGACCATGATTATAAGCTTGGAGATACAATTAAATTCAGGATGAGTTATGGTTGTTTATTAAAAGCCATTACCAGTAAATATGTTGAAAAAGTTATTGAGAAATAAAAAAGCCCTTTTCGGGCTTATTGGTTTATTTTGTTAGATAGCTCTTACATTAACAGCTTGTAAGCCTTTTTCGTTTTCTTGAATGTCGTATTCTACTTCTTGACCTTCTTCTAATGTTTTAAATCCGTCCATAGCAATTGCTGTGAAATGAACGAAAACGTCGTTTCCATCTTCACCTGAAATGAATCCATAACCTTTTTTTGCGTCAAACCATTTTACTTTTCCTCTCATACTTTTCCTCCATGTTTCTACCGTGTTACCCATTGCAACTACGGATGTGATTCTTTTCCCTTAAGGGAACATATTAATTATATACCTTTTTTCTGTAAAAGTCAACCAGGAAAAGTTTAAGCCTTTCCATCCGATATATAAAATAAAAAGCCCTTTCCGGGCTTGATTGGTTTTATTAGAGAGTAGTTACATTAACTGCTTGTAAACCTTTGTTGTTTTCTTGAATGTCGTATTCTACTTCTTGACCTTCTTCTAATGTTTTGAATCCGTCCATGCTTAATGCTGTGAAATGTACGAATACATCGTTTCCATCTTCACCTGAAATGAATCCATAACCTTTTTTTGCGTCAAACCATTTTACTTTTCCTCTCATACTTTTCCTCCATGTTTCGCGTGTTACCCTTTGTAACTACGTGTGATTTCTTCTATAGTATATACTTTTATTATTACGAACCTACACTTTTATTATTACGGTTTCATATTTCCAATAAAAAAATATTTCGCTTCGCAAAATGTTTATTGTTTTAATATAGTTAAAATAATAATAATAATAATAACCCCTTCCGGAAAAACGGAAGGGGGTTTTTTATATTATTATTTTTCCATAACTATTCTTGGAGTATTGTCATAATTTTCAATTGTTCCTAATTTTTGAATGTATTCTTTTACAACATCTGCTAATACAAATCCTGTGTCATATCCTTTTTTACCTTTTAACATGGAGTAACCGTCTCCGCCACCTGCCATGTAGTTATTTGCAGCAACTTTATATAGTTTATTCATATCCAATGGTTTACCATTTACCATAACGTCTACTGGTTTTCCATCCTTTACTTTATATGTTAATCCTGCAACGTGTAACCATGCACCTTTACCAGATGGAATCTTAACTGCATAATTTAATATATCCATTATATCTTTACCTGTTAATTCTTCGATATATACTGTGTTTCCAAATGGTAATACTGTTAATATATCTCTATATGTGATTTTTCCTGGTTGTATTGAAGCTCTAATTCCACCACCATTTTGTAATGCAATATCTGCTCCTGTTTTCCAGATTAATGCATCTGTAATTAAATGACCAAGATTTGTTTCTCCACCTCTAACATGTGTTCTTTCACCGTCCAATAATATCTTTGTTTCTCCAATAACTTTATTTAATTCTTCTGCGCCTAATGAATAATAGTAATCAGCTATCATTTTAATAAATGGATCTTCTGGAATTGGTTCTGTTACATATTCATATTGTGCTTTTCCATTTGCATCTTTACCTAAGTATTTCTTCATATTAATTGGAATAGCAGCCCATTCATAATCTACGATTTTTCCATTTTCTACCCATAAATCTAATCTTCCTAAATATTTTCCCCATTCGCCTGCTTGAACAACTATTGTTTTGTTTATATATGCAGCTTTATCCATTAATGTATGTGAATGTCCATCAACAATTACATCAATTCCCTTTACATCTTTTGCCAATTGATCTGATGTTGTGTATTTAACACCTAAAGGTTGATATTTTCCATCATAACCCAAGTGTCCAAGAACTACTACTATGTCTGCTTTTTTCTTTAATTCTGGTAAGTATTTTTTTACTGTTTCTTCTACATTTAAGAATTTACCACCATTTAAGTGAAGCGGTTCCAAAATCTGTGTTTGTTCTGTGGTTACACCAAGTATAGCAACTTTAACGCCACCAACATTTTTGATAATATAAGGTTTAAATAATTGTCTTCCATCCTTTGTTACAAAATTTGCTGATAAGAATGGAAATCCTGCATATCTTTGTTGCATGAATGTTGTTTCAAGTGGATTATCAAATTCGTGATTACCCAATGCCATTGCATCTACACCCATATAATGTAATGCTACAAAATCAGGAATTGCATCAAGCTGGTCTGATTCTGGAACTCCTGTATTAGCATCACCAGCATGTAAGAACAATACATTAGGATTTACTTCTCTTTCTTTATTTACCAATGTTGCGATTCTTGCAAATCCCCAATATCAGGATTATGATACTCACTATATGGCCATACATGACCATGTGTGTCATTCACATGAAAAATGACAAGATGAGTAGGAGCTGCAAATGCAGCAACTGTTAAAACTGCCAACAAAATAACTAATAACTTTTTCATCTTCTTACCCCTTAAAAAATAAGATTATGGATTTTTGCTTATTTTACAAATAAACTTTTTCTTGAAAATACTAAATCTCCAACATTAACTCCTAATTCCCTTGAAACAACTGGACATTTCGCCATTAAAACAAAGTAAATATTTTCATTTTCTCCACTAAGACCTTCAAAATTCCCTGACCTTTTGAAATTATCATATCTGCCTGTTTATAGGCAATCATAAATTCCTGATTTACATCACTTAATAATGTTCCTGGTATTTTACTACCTGACGATATTATTTCTGATGAAACTTCGTCAAGCCCTATCTCTTTTGCATCTTCTAATGTAACATCGTTTATTACAGGTTCTCCTCTTACCGCTGAAATCACGTGTAATTCTGGATATTTTTCTTTTATAAGTTTTATAAATAATTTGTCCAGTACTACTTCTCCAGCATTATCGTGTATATATAGCAGTATTTTTGAATTTTCCAGTGTTTCAACAAAAGCATCGAAATCATCAAGTGCAAAATCTTTATTTTTCAAAATATTTTCCAATTCCCATTCTAATTCACCAAAGGAATTTTTTACTCCATAATCAATAACATTACCTAAAGCTGAAAGTTTTGCTGCATTTTTTAAAGGATTATCTGACTCTTTTAAGAATGTATACATTTCATCAAATACATCTAAAAATGTTTCATTAGATTGCTTTTTTTCTTCTTTAAAATAGTCTGTTGTACCGGTATATTCGCCAAGTCTTTCATAAATTATTCTTGCCATTTCAATTGGTTTTTTTCCATATGTTGAGTATTTAAGCATTTCCAGGGATACATTTTTCATGATTTCAAATTTTTGCTTTTCATCATACCCTTTAAAGTCTTTATTTATAATATCTTTTATCTGCCCTATTATACATTCTATACATTCATATTTTGCAAACATATTATTACCCCGTCGTTTATTTCTTACAATTAAATTATAGAAATAAAACTTTACGATTTTAAAGATTTAACTTGAATATACGTTTTAATTTTCATTAACCCTTTACAACACCTATTGGTACTAATTTTGCTATTTTTTTGGAAATACCAACTTTTTCTATAATTTCAATTACAGCATCTATATCCTTATAAACGCCGGGGCTTCTTCAACAATAGTTCCTTTTGATTTTGCTATTATACTTATATTTTTGCTTTTTAATTCTGCTAATATATCTTTTGAATTTAATCGTTTTTTCGCCTGTCTTCGTCCTAATACTCTTCCTGCACCATGAGCAGAAGACCCAAAAGCAAGAGATTCCGACTTTTCTGTTCCTATAAGAATATAAGAGGATGTCCCCATATCTCCTGGAATAAGTACTGGTTGATTTTTAAAAGCTCTTGTTGCACCTTTTCTATGAACTATCAACTTTTTACTTTTTCCATTGATTATATGTTCTTCTAATTTTGCTATATTATGAGTTATATCGTATAATAAATTCACATCAACATTAAAATGTTCTTTAAATATTTTTCTGACTTTATGTCCCATTATTTGTCTATTGGCAAAAGCAAAATTTGCAGCTCCATTCATTGCATAAAAGTAATTCTGTCCATATTGGCTATTAAACGGCGCATTTATTAATTGCTTATCTGGAATTTTTTTATTCCATTCTTTTAGATTGTCTCTAAATATTTTAATATAATCTGTAGCAATCTGATGACCAAATCCCTTGAACCAGAATGTATTGTATAAACTATTTGATTTTCAAACAATCCCCATTGACTCGCTATTTCTGAATTATATATTTTTCCTATTTTCTGTATTTCAATAAAATGATTACCTGAACCCAATGTCCCTAATTCATTTGAACCTCTTTTTATAGCTTCTTTAGAAATAGTATTGAAATCTGTGTATTTAATTTTACCTCTATCTTCAATATTATTCAAATCCTCTGATATTCCATAGTTATTATTAATCGCCCAATATGCGCCATTTTCTATAATATTCTTCATTTCTTTTACAGAAAATTTAAAATTTGTTCTCGAACCAACACCAACAGGTATTTCATTAAATATTCTTTTTATTAATTTATCTATATATTTTTTTACATCATCAAAATATAATGGTGTAGTCATAACTCTTACACCACAATTAATATCAAAACCAACTCCACCTGGTGATATTATTCCATCTTCTGCGCTAAATGCAGCTACTCCTCCAATTGGAAAACCATATCCCCAATGAATATCTGGCATTGCATATGCTGCTTTTACTATGCCTGGTAATGTTGCTACATTAATAAGTTGCTGAATTGCTTCATAATATTCCTGACTATATATTGTTTTTGAATTGGTAAAAACAATTGCATCAACTTTCATATTTCCAAATTTTTCAATTCTCCAGATATACGGTGTTTCTCTTATAACTTTCATAAAATCCACCTCATAATTATTATAACACAAAACCTTTCCGCTATGCGGAAAGGTTTTGGTTTTTTTATTATTATAATAAATTTTATCCATAAACATTTCGCGAAGCGAAGCAAAGCTTCCGCATAACTGAAGATTTTTGATTTTTCTCTAATTATAATAACAAATTATAATAACAAAAAACTCTTCGCTTTGCGAAGAGTCAGTTTGTAGACAAAGTACAAAATAAAATAATCAAATAATATTCGCTCATCCGGTGAAAATTCTTAATCCTCAAAAATGTTTATTCCCGCCGGTCGCGCAAACTCACATCCTTGTTCGGTTTTGCTCAATTTTGCATCCATGCAAAATTGACCGGCTCCATTCACATTTTTTCGGGAATTTTCAAGGATTCGCTTATATTATTTTTTCTTATTTTATTTTATTTTGTCGACAGTCTGAATTTCTGCATAGCAGAAGCTTTAAAATTTAATAATTTTTATTTTATAATAAAAGCATTTTCATAAACCCTTCGCGTAGCGAAGCGTTTCCGCGAAAGTTATAAAGGTAATACTGTTTTACCAAATTTCTCATTTAACACTTCCGCCATTGCTGTATATATCGCAGAAGACCCACAGAATATTCCTTCCCATCCTGCAATTGTTTTTATTACTGCACTTCCTGTAAAATCACCAATTGCCAATAAGAAAAATAGTATTGTAAGAGTTCCAAACACAGTTTGAGTTGCTTTATTTCCATTCAATGTTCCAATGTACATAAATAATGTAAATATTCCCCATAATAAAAGGTAAAATGCAACTGCTTTTGTTGATGCTGGTTCTCCTAATCCCATTTTTGGCATTGTCCATATACCAACTAAGCTTAACCAAAAAAATCCATATGATGTAAATGCTGTTGCACCAAATGTATTGTTTTTCTTCATTTCAAAAATTCCAGCAATAACCTGAGCTAACCCGCCATAAAAAATGCCCATTGCCATAATCATAACACTTAACTTAATTATTCCAGCGTTATGTAAGTTCAATAAAACTGTTGTCATACCAAATCCCATTAAACCAAGTGGAGCAGGATTTGCCAATTTTTCAGATACGCTTACATTTTTTATTTCCATGAAAATACCTCCTCAAATTTTATATTCCACGCTATTTTAAAGGAAATATATTAATTCCACTTTAATGCAATGTCAACAAAACAAATACCCGGAATACCGGGTATTTGTTATTTTTAAAATTATTATATTTTTCTATAAAGCGAAAGATATCAGGTTGAAGTTTTTTCTATAATATAATCATCAATATTTCTTTTTTCAGAATTTATGTTTATTCCTATAAGATATATCTCTTTTCCTTTGTATTTTTCATAGTATTTCTTTTCTTTTATCTGAGCTAGTGCTTCTTCTGCACTTTTGTTTAATTTTGCTTCAAATATATATACTCTTTCATCGAATTCTAATACCACATCACTTCTTCCAAGATTTGTCATTTCTTCTGCTCTTACATTTAGTCCTGCTATTGCAAGTATTGCAAATATTAATGAGTGATAATATCTTTCTTCTTTTTGATGTAGATTATATGGTATTGCACTTATTACTTTTTTTATTTCTTCTATTAATCCTTCTATATCATTGTCATATATTTTTTCATATATTATGTTTTCTGCTTCATCTAATCCTTTTAATCCATAATTTGCTTCCAATATTAATCTTGAGAAACTGCTTTTTACTTCTATGTTTGGATAGTCAAATATATATTTTTCTTTTAATCCCAATTTTTTTATTCCTTTAAAGGTTAAATATCCTGCCTGTGTAAAGAATATATTTGCATTTGCATCTTCTATTTCTCTTGTTGAGAAATCCATTGCACTTATTGTTTCTTTTACTAAATCCTCATAGGTTATCTTTCTGTTTTTTATGTATTCGTATAAGAATGATGGAGATCCACTTTCAAACCAGTAATTTTGAAATTTCTTTTCTTCAAAGAATTTTAATATTGAGAATGGATTATATACATAATGTTCTCCATCAAATGAAAATCCATTATAATACTCTTTTAATCCTTTTAATAATTCTTCTTCACTTATTCCCATTTCTTCTGATGTTTCTTTTATATGGTCTTTGAAATAAAATTCTAATTCTTTTTGGGTGAAACCCAAAAAATTTGAATAATTTTTATCAAATGATATACTATTTAAATTATTTAAACCCGAATACACACTTTTTAGTGTGTATTCTGTTATCCCAGTTAAAAATACAAATTTTATATATTCGTCTTTTGATTTGATACTTACATAGAAGTCCCTTAGTATTTCTCTATATCTTTCTGCTTTTTCTTTGCTATTTATATTATCAAGTATCGGTTTTTCATATTCATCTACCAATATTACTACCTTTCCTTTTTTTGATAGTTTTATTATTAATTCATTGAATGCAAATTTGTAATCTTCTTCTTCAATATTTACTCCATTTCTTTCTGCTTCTAATTTTAATATTTTTGTTAGACTTTTTTTCATCCTTTCTTCGTTATCTGTTGCTATATCCAATAAGTTTATTCTTATTATTGGATATTCTTTAAATTCCCATCTGTCATATATATAAGTATTCTTAAATAATTCTTTTTCACCTTTGAATATATAATATAATGTTGATACTGTTAAGCTCTTTCCAAATCGCCTGGGGCGGGATAAAAAATAAAACTTTCCACTTGTCATTAAATCATATAGGTATTTTGTTTTATCCACATATATATAGTTTTCTGTTATTATTTCTTTATAATCCTGTACCCCTATTGGTAATTTTTTCATCGATTCCATCTCCTTTTGATTATTTTGTACTTATCTATAAACTAAAATGAGGCATAAGCCTCATTTTAGTTTATTATTAATAATCTGCGTTAGATTTTTCTCCACTCACTATCTTTACTCCAGCACTGGCTCCAATTCTTTCTGCTCCTACCTTTATCATCTTTTCTGCGTCTTCAAAACTTCTTACTCCACCAGAAGCTTTTACTTTTAATGCATCTCCTACAACAAATTTCATCAATGCAACATCTTCAGCTGTAGCTCCACCGGTTCCAAAACCTGTTGATGTTTTTACAAAATGAGCTCCTGCTTCTTTAGAAATTACACATGCTGCTATTTTTTCTTCTGTTGTTAAATAACATGTTTCAATAATTACTTTTACTGTTTTTCCCTGTGCAGCTTCTACAACAGATTTTATTTCATTATATATGTAATCATATTCTCCTGCTTTTAGCATTCCAACATTTATAACCATATCAAATTCATCTGCGCCATCATTTAATGCAATATCTGTTTCATATGCTTTTACATCGATAGGATTAGCTCCTAAAGGAAACCCTATTACTGTAGCTACTTTAACATCTGAACCTTTTAATTCTTCCTTTGCTAAAGGAACGTATGCTGGATTTACGCATACAGAAAAGAAATTATAATCTTTTGCTTCTTTACAAATTCTTTTTATATCTTCTGGCGTTGTTGTTGCTTTTAATATTGTGTGGTCAATATATTTTGCAACATCTTTGGGTTCTAACTTTATGTCTTTCTCCACAATTTTAAATTCTTTGTTGTATCTTTCAATTTCTTTTTGAATTAATCCTTTTAAATCCATAGCTTTCACCTCTCTCAAACACTTTGCTTCGCAAAGGGTTTTTGGTTTTGTTTTATAATATTTAATAATTATTTTATCCTTAAATCACTTCACTTTGTGAAGTGATTTAAGTTTTTTTATTTTATTAATAATTTTATCTCTAATTCTCTTCGCGCTGCGAAGCGCTTTTGCTTCGCAAAGGGTTTGGTTTTTTTTGATTTTATATTTATAATAATTTATAATAATAATTCTATCTTAATTCTCTTCGCTCTGCGATGTGCTTTTGTTTACAAATTAAAAGTTGCGAAATCTCGCAACTCAGACTGTCGACAAAATAAAATAAGAAAAATAATATGAGCGAATCCTTGAAAATTCCCGAAAAAATGTGAATGGAACCGGTCAATTTTGCACGGATGCAAAATTGAGCAAAACCGAACAAGGATGTGAGTTTGAGCGACCGGTGGGAATGAACATTTTTGAGGAATAAGAATTTTCACCGGATGAGCGAATATTATTTGAGTATTTTATTTTGCACTTTATCTACAAATTAAAAGTTGTGAAATCTCACAACTTTTAATTTATAATCCTAATTCTTCAGCAATTTCTTTCATTGATTCTATTGATATTTCGAAAAATCTATTTAATTCTATTCCTATTTCTTCTATTTTCTTTATATTTTCTCTATTTGCTCCAGCTGCAAATGATTTATCTTTAAATTTTTTCTTTAAAGATTTCACCTTTAACCCTTCTATTTTCTTTTCGGGCCTTACCAACACTGCCGCTGTCACTAAACCTGATATAGGATCAGCAGCATATAATGCATAATCCATTTTCGTATTTAATGGTGCATGTTCATTATGAGCCAAAATTGCATTTTTTTCTTCTTCTGTTAATTTATCAGCCAAAAGTTCCACTGTCTTTTTAGCATGTATTTCTGGATTATCCTTTGTATATTCATAATCTAAATCATGTAAAATACCTATTATTTCCCATCTCTCTGGATCCTCACCCAATTCTTTTGCCAATCCCTTCATTATAGCTCCTACTGCAAGACAATGTTTTATAAGATTATCGTTTTTTATCTGTTCTTTTAATAATTTAATGGCTTCATCTCGTGTCATTCTTCTTCCCCCTCATAATACATTTGACATGTTCTCCATCCAAATAGCATTTTTATTCCTTCATAGAATGGTAAATCTATAGCAAAATCATACCTTACTCCTTCTTTTGATTCCAATCTTTGAATTATATTTTTAAGTTTTTGATATACACCTGGTCCTATTAATTTTGCTACTTTTCCATTTTTTATAGGTTCCATTGAAAATGTCTTTAATCCTTTCACATGCGAATCATTGGGGAAAAATATTATTCTTACTTCTCCAAACATTTCTGATATCTCTTCAAAGCTCTTATTTGCCATTTCCTCATTATTATAATTATAAAAACCAAGAAAACTTATGATAGCCTGTTCTGGCAAATTCATCTCTGTTTCGAATCTACCAGAAGTTTCATATTCAAACGATTCAAGTACTTTCCAGTACTTACAATAATCAGGAGGAACATTTATAGCCTTTAATTTTGAATATCTTAATAAACAATTAGCACATGGAATATTGTTTTCAAAATTCTTTCTCATTTGATATAATTTATCTCCTTCTTGAGATAAATAATGTAAATATCCCTGATATATTGAAGCTACATATTTTACTTTACCCTGTAAAAATACCTTACTTAAATATTCTTTTGCTTTTACATAATCCTTATCATATAATGCCATAACAAAGTACAACAATGGATCGTTTGCGCTTTTTGCAGCTTCCTCTATTGCCATATATGCTTTATAATATTGACCATTATATACTGCATTCATTGCCAATAATAAATTTGTATATTTATTATTTGGAAATCTTTTAACTGCATTTTCAGCAAATTCATATGCATCTTTTTCTTTCAAAAGAAATTTTGCCATTCCCAGATTAAAGTAATCTTCTGGAATGATGGATTATCTAATAAATCTTTTACTTCTTCATATTCTTCCCTTAATAAATGAATTACAGCTTGCTGATTAATATAGGAACTTTTTGGTTTATTAGCCAATAATTTTTCTATATGCCTTGCCAGTTCAAGATTATTGTTTTTAAAGTCATAATAATTAAGATCTACAATAGTTTGAACATCATCAATAGGAACAGAAATATATTTTATTTCTATTTTTGCTCTTTCAACACTTTTCTGTTTTTTTCTTTCAATTTCTTTTTTAATTGCATTAAAGCTTTTAAATTATCAGGTATATTATCCATTTCTAATCACCTTTCTTCCAATTTTAAAACTATAATATTCTGATTTTCCAATAATTACATGATCAGATAACTTTATTCCCAACAAATCCCGCTTTTTTCTATTTTTTTTGTAATTTCATAATCCATCATACTTGGTTCACTATCTCCTGATGGATGATTATGAACAATTAAAATCGATATTGCATTGTTTTTTATTGCTGCTTTAAAGATATCCCTTGGATGTAGAATTGAATGATTCGCTGTCCCAATACTTATTGTATCTATAGAAATCGGATTTAATTTGCTATTTAAAGATATGCATTTTACCATTTCTTTATCTAAAAATACCATTTCATCATATAATAGGTCATAAACTTTATCTGGTGAATCAAGTTTTAGCTCTTCTTTTTTTAATGCCTCTTTGTGAAATCTTATTCCCAATTCAAAAACTGCTTTTAATGTGATGGCAGTAACTTTCCCTACACCAGATATTTCACAAAGTCGTTCAATGTCCATAGAAAACAGGTCTTTCAGGAATATTCTTTTGAAATTTCTTTTGAAATCTCAAAAACATTTTTTTCTTTAGTTCCCTTTCTTATTATTATAGCTAATAATTCATCAATAGTCAAATTTTTAGGACCATATTTTAATAATTTTTCTCTTGGTAATTCAAACATTTATAACTCCTTTTTCATATAAATACCAAAAGATTTTATTTAACGGTAATCCCATTACATTATAGTAATCACCATTTATCTTTTCAATAAATGTTCCTCCAAAATCCTGTATTCCATAACTTCCTGCTTTATCCAATGGATAATACGTTTTTATATAATATCGAATTACATTTTCCGGTAATTCGTGAAAAAATACTTCCGTTAAATCATATGTGGTATATGTTTCATTTAGTGTTCTAAAAGTAATACCTGTAATTACATCATGCTTTTTACCAGATAATTTTTTTAACATGTTTATTGCATCAACTTCATCTTTAGGTTTTCCCAATATTTCATTATCAAAAACCACAATGGTATCTGCTGTAATTAGTAATTCATCTTCAAAAATTTCTATATCTTTCGATTTTTTTAAACTAAGTTCTTTAGCATATTCAATAGGATTTTCTTTTTCGCTATATTCTTCAGCATTAGATATTCGAATCTCAAACTTTATTCCTATCTTTGAAAGGATTTCTTTTCTCCTTGGAGAACCTGAGCCCAATATTATTTTCATTTATTTACACTCCTAAATGTTGATTTAACGACAAAAGCATTTGCAAGTGCTGAAAACGTTCCAAATAATATCATCTGGGTAAATACCAGAATATCCCTATGGATTTCACTATAAATAACCAACCTATTGTTACCTGTGTAATATTATTAAATATCGCTCCTATTTCACTAATTCCTATTATACCAAATTTTTTGTTTTTATTATTAAATACATTGAAATTGCTGCAATAATGCTACCAGACAAACCCATAAAAAATGTAGGGCTTAAAAATTTTCCGGCTAATAATGCTCCTAAAATACTTTTAAATATCGCTATATATAATCCATTTAAGAGAGTTTGATCGTAGCTTAATGAATATAATATGGCAAAATTTGAAAAACCCCATCTTGCGCCTGGCAATGGAATAGGAAAAGGAACCAACGTTTCTAAATAATAAACCGCAGAGGATAACGCTGTTAATATTGCTATTCTTGGAATATTATTTTTTACCATGAAATTATGTCAACTCCTATATTTTTTTCTTTTCCAATTGGTTTTACTACTACTTTATTTGGTAAACATATTATTTCCTGTGATGCATTATCAACCCAACCTGTATATTCACATGTTTTTAATGGACAATCAGCATCAATAACCCTTACTTTTTCACCATTAAATTCCACTTTTAATTTGTAATCATTATCTCCACCATATATTGCATATGTACCTGGTTTTGTTATTTTTAATATTTCTTTTCCTTCCCAAAAAACTTCTACACCTTTTAAATCACTTTTTAATGATTTTTGAAACAACATAATGCCTGAAGCTAAAATGATTATTAATAATACAAAAATTAAATCTTTTTTCATATGTTCATCTCTCTTCTTTTAAATAATAATCAAATCCTGTTGTTTTTATTATTTTGTCGTCAGATGTTATTCCATAAACCTGTATTCCATATCTCGTCATTGAATCCAGCCCGATCAGTTTATCTCCAAGAATAAATATTGCTGTTGCCATGGCATCTGCTTTCATAGCATTATCTGAAATTATTGTAACACTCTTATAGTAATTAGCAGGATATCCTGTTTTTGGATCTATTAAATGATGATATCTAACGCCATCTTTTATAAAATATCTTTCATAATTTCCTGAAGTAACTATTGCACCTTCTTTCAAATATACTCTTTCTTTAATATCATATGGTCCACCATCTGGATCTCTTATGCCTATTGACCATGCAAATCTACCAAATTTTGGACCAATTATTCCAATATCTCCACCTGCATCTATAAATCCTGTTGCATTTGGATCTAAATCTTTGATTTTCTGAATGGCCATATCCACGGCATATCCTTTTGCTATACCACCTAAATCTATTTGCGTTTTATCGTTTAATAAGGAAATTTTATTCCCTTCAATTTTAATAAATTTATAGCTTACCCGGGTAAAAGCTTATTTATTTCTTCCTGTGTTGGCACCCGTTTCTCGCTATTCATATCATCGAATCCCATAATTTTATTATTGCGCCAACCGTTGGATCAAATGCACTTCCTGTTAAATCAGCATAGTTTATCGCTGCTTTTATTAAAAATAACGTTTCTTTATCTGCTATAATACTTCTTTTTTCATTTAATTGAGATATTACACTGCTTTCTATGTTTTTACTAAATTTTCTTTCTATACGTCTCATTTCATTAAATGCTATATCGGCCAATTTTTCTGAATCTATTTTGTCACTGGCCACTACTACATTAACCCATGTTCCCAAAGCAAAATCTTTTTTTTCATAATATTTAGGCAATGGTTTGTGGAATATAAAGAATAATGTTAAACCCAATGCCAGAATCAAAATTATTAGATATAATGTTCCTTTCTGTTTCAAAAAATTATTGGGATCTTTTTTAAGCAACTTTTGCACCTTCCTTTGCCATTTATATTTTGAATTTTTATATTGTAACCTCTTCTATTTATCAATAATGTTCCACACTCTGGACAAAATGTGGATTCATAATCCTCATCCCATACATTGCCTAAATAAACATAGTTTAAATACTTTTTTGCTATATTATATATTTTTTTCAATTTAACAATATTTGTAGGTGGTTCATGATATTTATAAACAGGATAATATCTGCTCAAATGTAATGGAATATCTTTTGAAAGATTTCCAAGCCATTTAAATAATTCCTCAAGTTCTTTTTCAGCATCATTCCCGTTGGTAACAACTAATGTTGTTACTTCTATATGAACGTTATTTTCATATGCTAATTTTATACTTTCCATAACAGGTTCTTTTTTTCCACCTATAATTTTTTATAAAAGTCATCATTATATCCTTTTAAGTCTATATTCATAGCATCAATATATGGTATTAATTTCAATAATGGTTGTTTGTTTATATATCCATTTGTAACAAGAACGGTTTTTATATCATTTTCCTTCAATAATCTTGCTGTTTCAAATACATATTCATACCAAACAATTGGTTCTGAATAAGTAAAAGCAACAATTTTAGCATTTCTTTTAATTATTTTATCAACGATTTCTTGTGGATTCATTTCATATATACTATATGGACGTTCCTGGATATTTCAAAATTTTGACAAAATAAACATCTGAAATTACAACCCATGTTCCTAAAGATAGTACGTCGTTCCCTGGATAAAAGTGAAATAATGGTTTTTTTTCAATGGGTCTATATTAATTGCTGTTATTTCTCCATAATTTAGAGAATATAATTTACCATTAATATTTTTTCTAACCTTACATATTCCTGTAAGGTTATTTTTATAATACAATTATGAGGGCATAATTGGCATCTAACCATTTTATCTTCTATTTCCTCATAAAACATTGCCTCTTTCACGGAATCACCTTAAACACTTCGCTTCGCGAAGGGTCTGATGTTTTCGCTATGCGGAAGCTTTGCTTCGCGAAGGGTTTTTGTTTAAAAATATCTTTCCACTGTAAATCTATAAATATCATATGGTTCTGATGAGTATATCCCTGCTTTTAATTTTGCTATTCTCAATTGCTCTTCCACTGTATCAACACCTTCAATAGCAGGAAGTAAAACACCTTTTTTCCATCCACTAACAACAATTACACCATAGATATTTGGATCTAATTCTTCTGTAGAATCAACAGGTTCAGGTTCACTTAAAACATCAACACTTACCTGTATTTCATCCAGTTCATCTACAGTAACAGGTGAAAATCTGTAATCTCTTGTAGCCGCTGCTATTCCATTTTCTCTTATTTCCACAGCCAGATTTTCATATACTGGCTCTATTGTTCCGATACATCCTCTTAAATCACCATTAAATTTATGTAATGTTACAAAGCAAGCCGCTCTTCGTGTTAACAATTCTTCTGGTAAATCATCTTTGACATTTATTTTTCTGCCATGTTTTACATAATTTTCAATACAATCTATTGCCCATTTTACATAAGGATGACTTCCTTCCATATCCTCACCCTCTTTATTTAAACACTTTTTTTATTTTAAATACTCTTTCATTTCTTTCCAATCTTTCCAATGTTTCTAAGAATTTAGCATTTCTTTCAGCAATAGCTACTGCAATAAGATTTTTATCTTTATCTATTAAAGAGACCATATCCTCTTTTTTAAATTCATCATATTTTTCAATGTGCTCTAAAAATATATGATTCCCATTCAATGCCCTTCTTAATCCCATTTCATTTAATGTTACTTTTGGAAAGGATAGCATATCAATCATTGGTATAACATCTCTTTCAGTTACCTTTTCTAAATTTACTGCTTTGCTTATATCAAAATTGCCAACTTTCAATCTTCTTAATTCTGTTGTAACTGCACCTACACCAATTTTATATCCTATGTCCATTATTAACGACCTTATATATGTTCCCGAGGACACCACACATTCAAATTCAAATGTACCATCTTCAAAAATTTGTATATTCTCAATATTATATATTTCAACTTCTTTTGGTGGCATTTTTATTATTTTACCCTTTCTTGCAAGTTCAAATAGTCTTTTTCCCTGATATTTTCTTGCAGAATACATTGGTGGTACCTGCATATATTTACCTTTAAATGATAAAATAGTTTCTTCTAATTTATCAATATGTTCTTTTAAAACATTATTTTTTTCTTTTATTTCACCAGTTATATCATATGTATCTGTAACTATACCTAATTTTGCCTTCACATAATATTTTTTATCCTGATGCTGAAGATATTCTAATAATCTTGTTCCTTTATTTATACCAATTATCAATAATCCAGTAGCGAAAGGATCAAGGGTTCCTGAATGCCCCACCTTTTTTGTTGAAAACTTTTTTCTTATAATTTCAACAACATCATGCGAGGTTATTCCTACAGGTTTATCAATTAAAATGAAACCGTTATTCATCGGTTTCACCTTTATCTTCTGAATTTTCATTTTTAGATATTTCATTTAATAATTTATGTATTTTTATACTTTCTTCAATACCTAAATCTTTATGAAATCTAATTTCAGGTATTTTATACATTCTTATGTTTTTTGAAATTACATTCTTAAAAAATCCCTTTGCTTTTGTTAAGACATTTATTATTTCATCTATATCGCCATTTAAAACAGATACATAAACATCTGCATAAGATTTATCACGTGAAAGTTCCACTCTTGTTGCTGATATTATTTTATTTTGTATCCTTGGATCCCTTAAATTGCTTATATTCATATTAATTAATTTCAAAATTTCTGATTCTATCATTTCTCTTCTAAATTCTTTAGCCATTTTTTTCGTCCTCCTCTTTTTCTTCTTCTTCTGTATCTCCTATAAATGTGTCTAAATTGGTAAAATCATTTGATTCGTTTAATTTTTGTTCTAAATTATTTAAAAAGTTCATATATTTTTTTATGTTCATATCAAACTTATTCCATACAACATCTGATGGAACAGGTATATCAAAACATCCTGAATACCCATAATATATTGAATTTATAGATACATTTGCAAGATGAACAATATATACATTCATGGAAAAGGCATCAATCTTTAAGTTTTCAGGATCATCATGAAATGCAGCGGTATATATAACATTTTCTGGTAAATTCCAGTTTTCAAATAAATTTTTCCCCAATGTTTGATGACTCATTACATTTAGCATATTTTCTGCTTTTGAAAATGAAACCTTTTTATATTCTGCAACATTTAACACCATCTCTACTGTTTCTGGTGTAATTATTCCCATTACCATTTTGCCAAGATCATGCAACATTCCACTTAAAAATATTTCTTCTTTATCTGGATAATTGACTATTTGAGCTATTTGCTCTGAAGCTATTGCTACACTAATACTATGCTGCCAGAATTTCTTAGAATCCAGAAATTCAAATTCTCTCCTGAAAAAAGAGTCAGCAACAAAAATCCCAAGAGCTAAATTCCTTACCGTTTTAAATCCAAGAATGTTTATTGCCTGAGATACTTTTGTTATTTTTCTCGGTAATGCATAGTATGCCGAATTACTGAGTTTTAAAATTTTTGCAACTAATGGTGGCGATTGCAAAACAGCACTTTCAAGCTCTTTGGTATTTGATGAAGGGTTAGAAGCTATATCCATTATTCTTTTTAATATAAAATCTGGAGTGGGTAATTCTGATATTTTTTTTATTATTTCTTTCATTGTTGGTGCCATTTATATCACTATCCTTTTTTAAACTCTATATAGAATCTCGTCCCTTTTCCTTCAACACTTTTTAACCATATTCTACCGCCCTGAATTTCTACCAGTTCCTTCACCACTGATAATCCAATTCCTGTTCCTGATATTTCATATGTCAATGATGAATCAACTCTGTAAAATTTTTCAAAGATTTTATCATGATGTTCTTTGGCTATTCCTATTCCATTATCTTCAACTAATATCAATACTCTATCTTTTTCATCTTTTACTGTTATTTTTATAAATTTTAAATCTTTTCTTTTATCAGAATATTTTATGGCATTGTCAATTAAATTAGACAATATTTGTTTTACCCTTGTTCTATCTAAATTAACAATTATATTTTCTTTTGGTAAAACCTTATATAATTTAACCCCATTTATTTCTGCTTTATTCTTATTTGCTATATATATTTCTTCAATTAATTCATTAATAGAAAATTTTTCTTTTTTTATATTTATAGTTTTCATTTCTAATTTTGAAAAATCCAGTATTTCATCAAGTAAATTTTGAAGGTGATCCGCTTCGTTTAATATCGTTTCCATAAAATCTTTTAACGTCTCTGTATCCAATATTTCCAGACTATCAACTATTGACTCAGAATATGCTTTAATAGCTGCCAATGGTGTCCTTAGCTCGTGAGATACTGTCGATAAAAATTCTGTTTTCATCTGATCTATTTTTTTCAATCTTTCAAGTTCTTTTGTTCCTGTAATATCAGAAATTATAACCAGATAATTTTCATCTTTAGTCTTTAAAAAATCTATAGATAAAAAATGTTTTTTTATTTCAAACTCTTTTGTCAGCTTTTCACCAATTACATCCAGATTTATCAATTCACTTTTTATATATTCCAATAACGCATTCCCATAATCACTTTCAAATTTTGAAAAATTAGAGTTGAAAAATATCTTTTCGTACTTTTGATCAAAAACAGCTAATCCACTAATCATTGAATTTAATATTTGATTCAAAAAATCTCTATTTTTTTCTATAACTTCGCTGGTTTTTAAAATTTCCTCATATAACTGAAGATTTTCTATAATTGCAGCTGTTAAAAAGCTCATAATATTTAAGAATAGCATTATTTCATTTGAAATTTCTTCTATATTTGTTTTGCAAATGTAGACTAACATTAATTTTTGTGATTTTGAAAAAGGTAATATTAAAGCATTTTCTCCACTGTCTAATGGGAAAATAGAAATTTTCAAAGATTTAGCTGCCCATGCAGCTAAATCTTTGATTTCTTCTGATATATTTTTATTGTCAATTTCAATATAGTTATCACCATCTGGTTTTAAAAAATATTCTTCTTTTATTGGAATTAACTTATTTATAATTGCGTGTATAGAGTCTTCAATTTGATTTAGACTATTTAACGAACTGAGCTCCATTACAAGGTCAGAAATTTTTGAATATGTTTCAATAACCATATTTTTTGATTCCATGTTTCACAACCTTTCAACACTTCTTGTAACAATTAAATTGGTTCCTGTTTCTAAAAAGTTCTTTATTATTATATCGCCTCTTTTCACTGGAGCCTCGACTTCTAATTTTTCTATTATTTTCATCGCTTCATCAAATAGCCTTAAAGGTATAGCATCAGTGGTTTTTACTGAAGCCAGTAAATATTTACCTTTTTTTACTTTTATACTTGTAACAAGTATTCTATGTGGATCACTTATTTCCTGAATAGCATATTCCCTTCCTCTAGGACATTTATTACCTGATATATTTAAGACTTCCAATTCTTTTGTATACTCAATTTTTACTTTACATCCAAGAGGACACCTTACACATGTAAGTTCCTTAACCAAGTTTTGAGATGAGCTCATCTGCCATCACCTCGATTTCATCTATATTTTCATCAAATGGTTTTAATTTAACCACTATCATTTCTGGCGGTCTTGCTTCATCTTCAATTACTTCAACGTCTAATGGTAACACTTTTATATTTGCTCTATCAAAAACTTTTGATACCCTTATATATAATGTTGATTCCTGCGTTGGATCTATATATATAGGATGAATAACTCCTATATTTTCGCCTTTTCTTACTTTTACTTTTTTGCCCTTTTTATATTCACCTTTAGCATACATTGCTGCATATTTTCCTGCTTTTTCACCTTCTTTTGCTACGTAATCCACCAGGTCAAATATCACAGTACAATTTCCTGCAGCAAATATCCAATCTTCACTTGTTTGATTCGTATTTGAAACTAAAAATCCCGGATCAGTTTCAACAAAATCAACAGGTTTGGTTTGTGGAATAAGCCCAACAGATGTAATTAATGTATCTACTTCAAATTCCTTTTCCGTTCCAGGAATAGGATCCCATTTATAATCTACCTGAGCAGCTATTACTTTTTCTAATCTTCTGTCACCTTCAATTGCAGTAACAGTATGAGACAAATATAATGGAATACCAAAATCTTTCAAACATTGTTGAACATTTCTTTCAAGACCTCCAGGATATGGCATGATTTCCAGTACTGCTTCAACCTTTATTCCTTCGAGTGTAAGCCTTCTTGCCATTATAAGCCCTATATCCCCAGAACCAAGAATTACAGCTTTACTTCCAGGTTTTAAATTTTCAAGATTGATAAATCTTTGAGCCAATCCAGCTGTAAAGACGCCTGTTATTCTTTTTCCTGGAACAGGTAATGAATTAAAATGCCTTTCTCTGGCACCTGTTGCCATAACCAACGCCTTTGTCTCTATTTCATGAATTCCTCTTCTATCAACAAAAATAATTGTCCTGTCATTTCTTACTTCAAGTACATATGTTCCAAATAATATCTCAATATCTTCTAATCTTTCTTTTGCATATTCTTTAAATTCCGGACCTGTTAAATCCTTTTTGAAATATTGTAAGCCAAAACCATTATGAATACACTGATTTAAAACTCCTCCTGTATCCTCATCTCTTTCTAGAAGTATTACATCAACCCCTTCTTTTTTTGCTCTATATGCTGCAGCCATTCCTGCTGCGCCGCCACCTATGACAACAACATCTGTTTTATATTTCATATTCTCACCTTCGCATTCACAATCCATGATCCATCTTCATTTTGATTTATTTCTCTCGGATCTCTTCCAGTATATTCTGCTAATATTTTTAAAATTTTTGCTGTACAAAAACCTCCCTGACATTCTCCAAAAGATGCCCTTGTCATAAATTTAATATCATCTAATGTTCTGGCTCCATTTTTTATAGCATCAATTATTTCTTTTTTTGTCACTTTATTACAGTGACAGATCATTTCTCCAGCATCTGGATCTTTTTGAATAATATCATTCCATTCATTTCTATCAATATGAATCAGATGTGGTGTTTTTTCTATTTCTGGTATATAATTTTCTCTTTTGTATAAATTCATACCTATTTTTTCCTGAATTAAATATTCAACAACATATTTAGCTATTGCAGGTGCTGCGGTTAATCCTGGAGACCTGATACCAGATACATGAATTGCCCCGCTTTTTCCAACATCTATATGAAAATCCTTTTTTTCTGTTTCTGGTCTCAAACCCGCAAATGTTTTTACAAGATGTCTTCTGAAATTTAGATTTGGAACAAGTTTTGTTCCTTTTTCCCTGATTTCATTAAGTCCTTCCCTTGTCGTTGCTGTGTCATATTTGGACAGAACTCTATTGGCATTTGGCCCTACTAAAAATCCACCATCCACTGTTGGTAAAACCAGACAACCCTTTGAAATCCCTGTTGGCACAGGAAAAATAGTTGAATTTACATATTGGAAATCTTTTGATAGTAAAAAATATTCTCCTTTTACAGGAAAAATTTCTGGAACTTCATCACCAAATAATTTAGCCACATCATCTGCGAATAACCCAGCTGCATTAATAACGAGATCAGCAAAATACTCTGATTTATCCTGAAACCTGAGTAAAAATTTTCCATTTTTCTTTTCAACTTCAACAAGACGTTTTTTTATTAATGTTCTTCCACCATTTATTCTAACTGACTTTGCTGCTTGCATGGCAACTATCCACGGATCAAAAATACCTGCTATTTCACAAAATAACGATCGTTTGGCTTTAGGATTAATATTTTTTTCCATTTCAAGTAATTCAAGTTTTTCAACTACTCTAACCTCTTTTACACCATTTTTCTCTGCTTTTTTTACCAGTTCATAAATATATTTGGTTTCTTCATCTTCAATAGCAACAACATGTGACCCCACTCTTTTTAAATCAAAATTCAGTTCTTTTTGCAATTGTGTATATAGCTGATTCCCTTTATAACATAATTGAGCTCTTAAACTTCCTGGTGGATCATCATATCCACCATGTAGAATCGCAGAATTAGATTTTGTTACCCCCATACCAAAATTTGTTTTTGCTTCAAAAAGCCATACATCTTCTACATATTTGTTCAGTTCCCTTGCTATAAGGGTACCTACTATTCCCCCACCTATTACGGCAATCAAAAAAATCACTTCCTTCCTGAATTATTCATCTCCATAAATTTCAAATTATCAGAATAATAATAAATAAGATTATTGTATAGTTTTATCGTTTTGATTTTTTCTTTTAAATAAGTATAATCAAGAAGATCAAAATCCATATTATATACATATATTTCATTGTTAAAGGTTAAAAAGGCTATTTTATTTTTGTATATATCATATGAAGTTATTTTTGATAATGCTAATTCTTTTTTATAATATATCATTCCATTTTTGTATTCACATTTTATCAATTTATCTGCCAGCACAATAATAGCCATTTTATCATCATTATAAATTATTTTTTTTAATTGTTCTATTCCTTTTTTGGCATATATTTTATAGTTTTTATCCATTAATACCAGATTATTTTTTGATAAAAGAATTATACTAAAATCATTTGAAGATACGGATATAAAATCGCCTATAATTTCTTTTTTTAAAAAAGGATAGTAAGGATTTGTTATATCAAAAACCTTTAAACCCTCTCCATTTACCACATATAATAATAGTTCATTTTTTCCTTTTTCTATATGATAGTCCTTTATATTTTTAACAGTAATTTCAGATGTCTTTTTTCCGCTTTTATGAACTATTTCTATTCCATTTTCTGTTTTTAATATAATAAAATTTTTATATTCATAAAATGATTCTATATCGTTATTTAAAGTATATATAGGCTTTTTCTCAAGATATTCACCATATGTTTTTATTTCGTATATTGTATTTTTTAGATTCATTAAAAAGTTAAAAGGTTTTGTGGAAAAAATGTATGGTCCAAATGTATATTTATTTTCAAATTCATCATTTAATATTATATACCATTTATAATTCGTTCCTGGAATCAAGTTCATAGTGTATTCATTTTTAAAAAGTTTTTTTTCGATGATTTTTTCATTATTTTTATACAATATGATGGTTATTGTATAATTTATAGAATAATTTAGATTCCATTTAAAAATAACATTATCTGGTTCTAAATCATGTTTGAAATTTGGATATACATTTTTTATCTCTGGTTTTTTCAATTGTAGATAAAACCTGAATATTTCAGATTCTATAATATCGTTTTTTGTATATACTTTTATTTTCCAATAATAATTTTTATTAGGCTTTAAGCCTTTTATTATATACTTCGTTTTTTCTCCATTATATATTAATTTTAAGCCTTTTTCGTTTTCACCAAAATATAGACTATAGTAATTTGCTTTTTCGTTTATATTCCATGATAGAGTCAAAAATTTATTATATTCAACTACTTTAAAATTAGATGGATTTATTTCCCATATTATGTTTGAAAATGAAATAGTTACCAAAAATAGAAAATAAATGATCAATATCTTTTTCATATTTACCTCCATTTATCTTAAATTCAATTTAATTATAACACAAAAGTTGCTTTGGAATTGCGTATTTTGACGAAAAAAATTAGATGTTTTTTTTATTTCATGATATAATTCTGATAGGAATAGAAAAAGAAAAAATGAGGTGAATAATGCGAATATTGGGAATTGATCCAGGATATGGAAGAATTGGATTTGGAATTATTGAAAAAATCGGTAATAATTTTAGATTAATAGATTTTGGCGTTATAGAAACTGATAAAAAAGCTGATTTAAATGCCCGACTTCTTGAGATTTTTGATAAACTTAATAATTTAATTAAAGAGTATAATCCTGATGAATCAGCAGTTGAAAGCCTTTTTTTCTTCAAAAATGTAAAAACTGCTATTCAGGTTGGTGAAGCTAGAGGCGTTATTTTATTGGCTTTACAGAAAGCAAATATCCCTATTTTTGAATATACTCCTTATCAGGTAAAACAGGCCATCACAGGTTATGGAAGAGCAGAAAAAGGTCAGATTCAAAGAATGTTGAAGGTAATTTTTAATCTAAAGAAAAATCCTACACCTGATGATGCTGCAGATGCGCTTGCTATTGCCTTTTGTCACGGAAATTATAGAAGGTCATAACTTTTAATAATTCTTAAACTCTTCCCTTCGTGAAGGAGTTTTAAAAAATTTTTTATTATAATTATTTTTTAATATATATATCCTTTAGAGAAGCGAAAGAATAGAGCGAATTTAGAGTCTTCATTCACTTTATTTTTTATTCCATTTATATTTTATATTTGTTTCTTTAATTATATTAATAATAGTCAAAATAAAATAAGAAAAATAATATGAACGAATCCTTGAAAATTCCCGAAAAAATGTGAATGAAGCCTGTCAATTTTGCATGGATGCAAAATTGAGTGAAGCCGAACATGGATGTGAGTCTGAACGGCAGGCAGGAATGAACATTTTTGAGGATTTAGAATTTTCACCCGATGAGCGAGTATTATTTTGATTATTTTATTTTGTTCATAATTACAAAGTTTAGAAATTATTTTGTCAAAAGACTTGTAATGTGGTATAATTTGTAAAACAAAAAATTTCAGGAGGATTTGAAATGAGAGCGAATATTGGTATAGATTTGGGAACTGCTAATACTTTAGTTTATGTAAAGGGAAAAGGTATTGTTGTTAACGAACCATCTGTTATTGCTATAGAAAAGGATACTAAGGAAATTTTAACTGTTGGAAAAGAAGCAAAAAAAATGATAGGTAAAACTCCTGCTAATATAATAGCTGTTAGACCATTAAAAGATGGTGTTATTGCTGATTATAATACTGCATTGGCTATGTTAAAATATTTTATAAATGCCTCTGTTGGATCATTCACTTTTTTTAAACCAACTGTAGTAGTTGGGGTACCAACTGATGCTACAGAGGTCGAAAGAAGTGCTTTACACAAAGCAACATTAGATGCTGGAGCTGGAAAAGCTTTTTTGATTGAGGAAGCAATGGCAACAGCCATTGGAGTTGGATTAAATGTTGAAGAACCGTCAGGAAATATGGTTGTTGATATTGGTGGAGGAACAACGGAAATTGCTGTTATTTCTCTTGGAAGTATCGTTCTTTCAAAATCTATTAGAATAGCCGGTGATGAGCTTGATGAAGCTATTATAAATTACGTTAAAGATAAAGCCAGTCTTCTTATTGGTGAAAGAACAGCAGAAAAAATTAAAAAGAGAATAGGTAATACCTGGCCCAATGAAGATTATGATAATGAAGAAATTGAAATTATTGGGAGAGATATCTTATCCGGTCTTCCAAAAAATATAATATTAAAAGGTTTTGAAATAAGGGAGGCTATAAGCAATCCCGTTTCAAAGATTGTGGAACAAATAAAATTGACTGTTGAAGAAACACCACCAGAACTTTTAACAGATATTGTCATGAAAGGTATATATCTCTCCGGTGGTGGTGCATTATTAAAGGGTTTAAAAGAATTAATCGAACATGAAACCAAAATCAAGGTTATTGTCGCAGAAGATCCTTTAACTGCTGTTGCCAGAGGAGCTGGTATGGTACTTGATAAAATTAAAATTTTAGAGAATTTAGCTAAATTACAGAGGTAATATGTTTAGAAAATTTATATCTTATACTATAATATTGCTATTTATTTCAATAATCTCTACATTATTCCCTTATATTAATTCTATTATATCCAGAGTAAATTATCCTCTGGATATTGTTTTTTTTGAAATAAGAAATAATTATTTATTATTAACTAAAAATGCAGAATATTTAGAAAATTTGGATAATATTATATCTGATTATACCAGATATATACAGATTAAAAATGAAAATATAGATTTAAAATTATCTTTAATCCCGGGGATTTTTATAAATGAAGATACCAAATATTATTATGTAAAAACAAGCAAAGATGTGAAAAATAATGAGATTGCATTTACTAAAAATGGAATGATTATTGGTTTTGTAGATAGTTCTTTAAAAAATAATAAAGTAATTAAAAAATTAGGATGGGGTAATCACGAAATTTTTGGTTCATATAAGAATATTGAACTATTGATAAAAGAAAGTGGCAATGGAAATATTTTCATAAATATTCCAGAAGGTTTTTCTGTTTTTGATAATGGAGAAGAAGTCACTTTAACCATATCAAAATCAAATTGGATAAACAGAACATTAATAATAAAAGGAAAAGTTTATAAAAAATCTAACACTATTTATTATTTATATCCAACAAAATTAGACGATAAAATTATTCTTTTTAGTGAATTTGGGGTGAAATGATGTCATATATTTATATTGTTGTTATGACTTTAATATCTTCCTCATGGATAGATGGATGGGAGATGTATTATTTTTTTCTTTTCCTATAATATTTTTAGTAGTTCAATATTTGTTTAGAGAAAAGATGTATTTTTTTGCTTTATTATATTCTGTTATATATTTTGCATCTAAATACGATATTGGTTTAATGACTATTATCTTTTTTATTTTAACAATCTCTTCATTTCATATTTTTGAATTTTTAGAAAAAAGCTATTTAAGAAGCCTTTTTAGCTCTTCCATACCATTGTTTTTTCTGGCTTTTATAAACAAAAATTTCTACGTGTTATTAATTTCATATATTTTACTTTCTATTACTCATTTTATCATCACTGGAAGGATCGGTAAAAATGACAGAATCGAGATTTAAATTACTAATTATACTATTTTTATTTTCTTTTATTATTTTAATTTCAAGAACTATTTATATACAGATTTTTAATCATGCAAAATATGCAAAGGAAGTAGAAGAACTAAGTACAAAAATTATAACCCTGAATCCTATAAGAGGAAATATTTATGATAGAAATGGTGTTTTATTAGCCTGGAATGAAAAAGTATATGTTATTGAAAACTATAGGGAATCTTTTTCAGAAAAAGATATTACATTATTGAAAAAAGCTTTTTCAAACATTACAGAATCTCCCGAAACGCTTATTGATAAATTAATTTTTCAAAAAAGAATTACAGTTAATCTTACTCCAGCGAATATAAAACTTATTTCAACTATAAAAGGAATAAGAATTTCTGAAAAATTTATTAGAAAATATAAAGATAATACTATATACCCTATTATTGGTTATGTTAACTCTGAAGGTGTTCCTTTATATGGTGTTGAAAAGGTTTATAATAACATTCTGGAAGGAAAACCAGGTTATCAGATTGTGAAAATTACACCCGGAGGACGTATAGATAAGGTTTTAGAAACCGTTGTTCCTATAAAAGGTAAGGATTTATATCTTACTATTGACTATAAATTACAAAAATTTATATATGATGAAATGGAAAAATATAAAAAACCCGGTGCCGTAATAATGTCAGATCCAAATAATGGAGAAATTTTAGCTCTTGTTAGTTATCCATCCATAGAACCAAATTTATTTTCTTCTGGTTTATCGATTCAGGATTGGAAAAAAATTATATATGATACAAAACAACCTTTAATTAATAGAGCAATATCATCTGTGTATGCTCCAGGGTCAGTTATTAAACCTTTTTTTGCACTTGTAGGTCTGGAAGAAGGCATTTCTCCTGAAGCTACCATTTTCTGTGATGGAAAATTTGAATTAAAAAATTCTCAAAATAAAGTTATTGCGGAATATTATGATTGGAATATTTTTGGACATGGTGTTACTGATCTTGTAAAATCATTAAGGGTTTCCTGTAATTTATATTACTATAATCTTGGTTTAAAACTCGGTATTGATACTATGAGCTCATATGCTAATGTATTTAAAATAAATCATAAAACTGGTATTGACTTAACAGGAGAAGTTGCTTCTGTTTTTCCAAGTCGCTCATGGAAAAAAGAAAAATTTGGAAAAGATTGGTTCATTGGAGAAACAGTTTTAACTTCAATTGGTCAGGATATATGCAATTTACACCTATTAGTATTCTCAGATTATACAATATACTATCAACAAAAGGGAAATACTATAAATTTCATGTTTTAAAAAATATGTCAAAAATATATCAGAAGAAGCTGTAAATTATGAAAAAAATTAGATTTTGTTTTCAATATCAAACCTATTGAATATTTTAATATTTTAAAAGGGCTAATAGAGGTTACAACATATCCAGGAAACAGCTCTGATGGTGGAACAGCATATCATGTATTTAAAAACTTTAAAGAATTAGTAGCTGGAAAAACCGGAACTGCAGAAGTAACCGGCGGCAAGTCACCACATTCCTGGTTTGCAGGGTTTATGCCGGCAAATAATCCGGAGGTTTCAATAGTTTCATTCGTTGAAAATGGCGGATATGGCTCGGAAGTAGCCGCTCCTATAGCTAAAAAAGCTCTGGAAAAATACATTGAATTAAAAAATAATAACAAATAATATAAGGGGAAATTATATGAAAAAAGTTTTACTTCTTATTATAATTAGTATTATAGCTCTGACATCATTTTCTAATGATATATTTATTTTTAAAAATATTGGAATTATAAGCAAAGATTATCCGTGGACTGATGAAATAAATATCCCTTTACACAAAGATGAAGATGTTGTTTTTGTTGAAAATGCTGATTTTTATAAAATAACTTTATCAGAATTAAAAGATATTAATTTCAAAATTATAGGAAACAGCGATGATTTAAAAAATGTATTAGGTAGCAGAATAACCATGTTGAATCCAAATCCTGTAATTTTAAAAGATGCTTTGAACTTAAATTATATCTATTTTTTCAATTCATATTTGAATATGTGGTGTCGAACTGAAGCAAAAAATCTTGATATTTTGTTAAACCACAAAATTTTGTATGCTAAAAACGTTAAAGGAAAAATTTTAATATCCAAACCCATAAGTTGGAATTTGTTTTATGATCTAAAAAGCAATGGTGATTTGTTTGCCACATATAAAATAAATGGTAGTATAAAAGAATCATATAATGCTATTTTAATTGATGAAAACTTTAATATTAACGATAGACAGGTAAATAACAAAACAATATATACAAAAACCATGGCATTGGAATCTGCTCCATATCTTCCTCAAATTGTTAATGAAAGTGCTATTGTAAATTTTGGAAAAATTGAACCCTTTAATGGTGTATTTTCAAAGGTAATAAAATTGGGAACTATAAAAAAATATGATGATATTAATTATTTAAATATAAACTTTTATTCCGGTCATTTAAAAATAAATACATGGGTATTATCCGAGAATTTAAAAACACTAAAGAAAATGGTGTTGGTGTTCCTTTAATCAAAAGTAATATTTATATTTTTACAAAAAAAGATGGTAAAGAGTTTATACAAAAGGTTGCAACACTTTCAAAAACAAATGAAAATGAAATAGCAGAAATTTTGCTTGGTCAGTCATGGAATTCAACTGCAGATTTAGAAATATTAAATGAAACAAGATCAAAAGATCATATTGACAAAACCTTCAAATTTAATATCAAATCTTCTGGAAAATCAAAAATTACAATTAGCGGTATAGCAATGAAATTATTAAACATTAAGGGAAACTATATTAAAAAATTGAAAATGCTGACAATATTTCAATTTATGTTCAGGGTAATCAATCTTTAGAATTAAATATAAGAAGTAATGTAAAATAAAAAGGAGGATAAAATGAATATAGTTTTTGATCTGGATGGAACGTTAGTTAATACAGGAAATATCGCTTTACCTGCTATTAGATTAGTATTAAATGATTTAGGATATAATCCTGATATTCCTGATTCTGAAATATTTAAATATATTGGATACACTATAGATGAAATTTTTGAAGGGCTTTTAAAAACAGACGATAAAAAAATTATAGAAAAAGCTATTAATCTACTGGATAAATATGAAACTGGAATTATACAAAATGAAAATATTAATAGGATCTTTTTTGATGATGTCTTTGAAGTTTTAGATATTCTGAAAAAAAATGGACACAAATTATATATTCTTTCAAACTGCAATGTAAAATATATGAATGCATTATTAGAAAAAGGCTTAAATAAATATATTGATTCTCCTCATTGTGCTGAAATGTATAATTGGAAAGATAAAGATTACGTATTAAATTTAATAGCAAATGGAAATAATGATTTTATTATGATCGGAGATAGACATAAAGATATTGAAGCAGCTAAAGCTAATGATTTTATATCCATTGGTTGTACATATGGTTTTGGAGATGAGGAAGTAAAAGATGCAGATTATATTGTTCATAATATAAAAGAAATAATACCAATTATAAATCAAATAAGCCAGAAATAATTCTGGCTTATTTTTCTCTAACTTCAAATATTATTTCTAAAAATAAAGAATCGTCTCTGAAATCTGGTGGAGTTTCTTTCCAATTCTCTAACTTCTTTTTAGTTTCATCTATATATTCTTCGTAACATAATTCACAACTTCCAGAACGATAAAATTTTATAAATCTAACTTTATCTTTTTCTTCAATAATTCCAGATGATGAATCTTCATCTTCAAACAAAACTTCATTAACAAATTCTAAAACACTTTTATCCTTTATTTCAGTTTCAAAATAATTTCTTACTTCATTATAATTTTTTAATCTTTTAAACAGTCTTTTATGCATAGCCACCTCCTAATAATGATATTTTTCGTTATTATTTATTTTAAAAGCTCTATATATTTGTTCTAATAACAACAAAACTGCAATTTCATGTGTAAATGTCATTTTTGAAATTGATAATAAAAAATCTGCATTTTTTCGTATATCTTCATGATGACCTAAAGGGCCTCCAATAAAAAAAGATATATTCTTTTTTCCTATTCTCCATTTTTCTATCTTATTAGCAAAATCTACAGAGGATAATTCTTTTCCTCTCTCATCTAAAACCACTTTAAAAACATCTGGTAAAAAGTATTTATCAAATTTCTCTTTATCCTGTTTTTTATATTCTTTCACTGTTATTTTATTTAAATCATTGGACAATGGTAATTCAATTAATTCAACTCTATCATACTTTTTGTTCCATTTCAAATATTGTTCAATACCTAATTTAATAAATTTCGTTTTCGGTTTCCCGATTACAAATATTTTAATCATCTAATTCAACCTCAACTTTCCAATATCCGTTTCGCGAAGAACCTATTCTTGTTAATAAGTTTTTCTTTTTCATTTTTGCTATATATTCTTTAATCGTATTTAAGCTTATATTCAATTCTTTAGCTAATTCTTTTCTTGTGATTTTAGAATTTTCATTTATTTTAATTAATATTTTCCTCTCCAGATTTGTAATCTGATATGACGTCTTTGGGGTGGTCTTTAGGGCGGTCTTTGGGGTGGTCTTTAGGGCGGTCTTTGAACTATAAATAGTAACTTCTAATCCTCCAGATATTTCCTTAATATCTGGCTCAGCTAAATTATTCATTTTTAATTCCATAATAGCTCTTTTAATTCCGCTACCATATCTTTCAATGAATCCTGCATCTCTAAATATTTCTGCTATTAATTTATTTCTAGGATGTGATTTTTGATTACCTTTTTTAATATCTTCTATTGTTAAATCATAAGGTAATTTACCCGAATTCCATAATACTATTTTATCAGGAAAAATTTGAAATTGTGAGTGTTCTTCTCTATAATCCCTATGAACAATTGCATTTATAACAAATTCTCGAAGAGATTTTAGTGGATACTGCCACTTTTCAATTCTTTGTGCTTTTCCATTAAATATATATTCTTTTAAAATATATGATTTTATAAAATCCATTACTATCTCTACCTGTAAAATCAAATCATCTCTTATAACAATAGATTTTTTTATTGTTATTTCATCTTGAAACAAACCAATTTGAATATCAGTCATATTCAATTCCTTCTTCGAAAATAATAATAATGCTGCATTTGTTGGATATTCTTTTCCATTTTTTTCTACAATTAAAGAATATTTTCTTAAAAAAGATAATGGATTTTCTAAATCAATTTCCAAATTTTTTTCTATCATCTTCATAACTTTTAATATTTTATTTTCATCTAAATCATTAATTGTTTTACTTTCCTCGACAAGATAATCCCAGCTTGTGTTTCTTGTCCTTAAATACATTTCTGCAACTTCCGATAATCCCATATGATGATCTCTGTTTTTTGTTCTTATATAATATCTTCCTTTAAAAGACACTGGTTTTATGGGAAATTCTATTACTTCTAAAGTTATTATTTTTTTATTCTCTATTTCTAAAACAGATATTTCAGGAGTTATATATGGAGAAGTTTTATTTTTTATATCTGTTAACCATTTTTGAATAGTTTCTTTACCCAAATTTATTCCTTTAATTTCCCTCTATCCGAAACACCTATTATAACAATACCACCTTTATAATTTGAAAAAGCACATAATGTTCTTATAGCTTCATCAGAAATTTTTTCTTTAAATTCAATATATTCATTTTCTCCATTATTTATATATTTTAATATATCTTCTTTTTTCATATAAACCACCTATTCATTATCCAGATAATTTTCTTCGCTAAATGTTTCTGTTGTAGCTATACCTTTTGTAACCAATCCCAGTAAAAATGAGAATGTTATTATTTGACTTCCCCCATATGAAATTAACGGCAATGGAACACCAGTTACCGGCATAATTCCCAAATTCATTCCAATATTTTCATATACATGAAAAAATATTATTGCAATTGTACCAAAATATATATATTTCCAGAATTTTCTTGATGTCTTCATAGCATATTGATAAATTCTATAAATCAATAAAGCATACAAACCTATAACAAACAATATTCCAATAAATCCTAATTCTTCACCAATTACCGCTATAATAAAATCATTATGATCTTCTGGCACAAAATTGGAAAGATTCATAAAACCATTTAAATATCCTTTCCCAAATAAACCACCTGATCCAATTGCTCTAATTGCCTGTAATGTATTATATGCAACACCTGCAGCATTTTTCTCTGGAAATAAAAAACCTATTATCCTGGCTCTTTGATAATCTTTCATAAAATAAAATGCAAATGGTGAGGAAAAGAGCATTAAAAATAATGATGTTTTCCATGTTTTTTCATGCTGACCTGAAACATATGTCAATAAAAACCATAACCCGAATGTAAATAATGTCATTCCTAAATCCGGTTGCTTAAATATTAATCCAAGACCTATCAAAGTGGTAAAAGATAATATGTAATAAGCCTTTTTATTCTTTTCTGCCAGATATTTAGAAAATATTATGAGTGTAAATACCAGAAATAAATGCGATGGTTGAATCCCAACAGGTCCTACTCTTATCCATCTTCTGGCGCCATATCTGGCTTTTTCAAAGACTAAAACATATAATAATAATAACATTGTTATAGCATATAAATGAGGAATTATACTTTTTAAAATTCTTTCTTTTAAAAAATATGTGAAAAAAAATATTATTATTCCTAATATGGAAAATATTATTTGCTTATAATAATTATCTTCAATATATTCACCATATGTTGCTGTTCTTACCATAAAAATTCCAAAAATAAGTAAGGTTAGATATATTAAAGGAATGATATATTCAAATTTTCTCATTCTTTCAAATGGTTCAACATTTATTCTCACAAATACTTCCTCCTGAGATATTCTATAAATTTTTCTGCTAATTCAGGATCAAACTGACTTCCAGAGTTCTTTTTTATATCTTCAATTGCATCCTGAATACTCAATGCTTTTTTATACGGTCTTATTGTAATCATTGCATCAAAACTATCTGCAAGCATAATTATCCTTGAAATATATGGTATTTTCTCTCCTTTTAACCCATCAGGATAACCTTCCCCATCCCATCTTTCATGATGATGTTTTACAATTTTAGAATATTCTGAAAGATATGGATTACTTGCTAATAATTCATAACTTTTTATCGGATGTTGCTTTATTATTTCATATTCTTCATCATTTAATTTACCCGGTTTATTTAATATTGTTTGAGGTATAAAAAACTTACCTATATCATGAGTAATACCAGACCAATATACCTTTTTTATTTCAGCATGTGAAATTCCTAAATATTCTGCAAATTCTGTAGCTATATTTGCTACTCTTTCTGAATGGCCTTTTGTATATTTATCATAATATTCAAGAGCTTTAACAAGAACTAAAATTATATTTTTATGAAGCTGTCCTTCTTCTTTTGATATTCTTCTTAATCTTATAAAAATAGAAGAAATTATAGTAAATGTTTCCAAAACTTTTATTGCTTCATCATCAAATTTTACATCTTTTTTTGCATCAAGGGATATTTGACCTATTACATAATCATTTATTTTTAATGGTGAAAAAATGCTCTTTACAAAGGGCTTACTTGCCTTAAAAATTTTTTTTATCTCTTCATTTTGAATTGCTACTTTATCTTCTTCAAGAATATTTTCAATAATTTGTGTTTTATTAACATAAACAAATATATTATCTGGAATTTCTATATTTTTTAATATATCATAATCATGCCCGTATGAAGAGATAAATCTCCATTTTCCATTTTCCCTTATAACAATACTTCCATAATCAACCCCTGGAATTAAATTAATTGCAGTTTTTAAAAGGGTATTAAAAAATTCTTTTTCACTAATATTGCTTAACGCAAGATTTCCTATTAATTTAATAAATCCCTCAAATCTGCTTATACTAAATTCCAGTTGTTTTGTCGTTTCAATGAGAACTTCATTTGCAGCTGTTGCTTCTTCATACGATGCCTCTATTTCATTTTTTTGCTCTTCAATTTCTATTAATAAATTATTATATGATTTTCTTAAATTATCAAATTCGTCTATAAAGATTTCTTTTTCATATAAATTTCCAGATTGTTTAATATAATCAGAAAACTCTTCTATTGGTTTTATAACCTCATTTTCCAGATTTTTAAAAAACATTATTTTTAATATTTCATATAATATGAAACTTAAACACATCAAAATAATCGTCAACATTATTAATAAATATACATCGTTACTATAATCCAGTATATAATAGTATTTTTCTGAATAAAAGTCAAATTCCTTTGAAAGGGTAAAAATAGATTTTTTATTATAAGGTTTAATATATTCATTTTCAACTAAACCAATCTTTATTTCAGACAGAAGATATTCTTTTGACATATAATATATTAAAACCCCTTCAAAAATTTCTATATTTTCTAAATAATAAAAATATGGTGCAATAAATATTATATTATTTTTAAAATTAAATACTTTTAATTTTCCTTCTTCAAGCAATTTTAGATTTTGTTTTATATACTCCTTTATTTTTTTATCCATATTATCATCAGGATAATATTCATTTATTTCATCAAATGTCGGTTTGTAATCTATGACTTTATCAATAGATTTATTATTTTCAACCATATTTTTCAGCACACTTTTATTATCTATCGAATATGAATATGTTCTTGATATCAGTTTTATATTATTAATTATTCTTTTCTTTTGAAAATCTATTGTTTTATTAATTTTATTGTATTGCAACTCTATTCTCTTATTCAAATTATTTTGAATATTAAATATAACCAAAATTATCGATACAAGAAATAGTATCGATATTAATATTATCAGTGTTTTTTTTAATATTTTTTTTAGCCAGAATTTTAATGTCATTCTATTCACCTGTTTTTATTAAATTATTATTCCTATATTTTATTATTAACCTATTTATTTTTTCCAATAATTTTTCTGATTTAATTCCAATACCAATATCATTTTTTGTTAAAGGTTCTCCATAGATTTCAACTGGATATTTTTTCATCAAATATACTGCATTTATCAGATCAAAAAATGCTCCATCTACTTTGCATTTTAAAACTGCTTCAAGACATTCTTCATTGGTTTCATATACTATATAATCTATTTTTTTGCCTTCTTTTATCCAATCTAATACTTTTTTGTATCCCGTCGAACCATTTTTTACTCCATAAGTTTTTAATTCAGTGCTATTATTTTTTAATTTTAAAATAACTAATCCTGTTGTTAAATACGGAATAGAAAATTTTATATATTTTTTTCTTTCTCCATTTATATGTATTCCACCTATTATTAAATCATATTTTTTTAATCCATTTTTTATTAAGTCAGAAAAATCTGTAATATATATATCAACATCTTCGTTTAAATCATTTGATATCATTTTCACTAAATTAACATCTATACCCTTTAATAAATACCCTTCATTTGTTTTTTCAAAATATGCATAAGGTTTAGTTAAAGCTATTCCAACTTTTAAAATTCCAAATGTTGTTATTCCCAAAAACAAAACAAATAACAAAGATAGCTTTTTCATATTATTCCTCCAAAGTAGTATAATTAATTTAAGCAATATTATTATATCATAAAAATTTTAGTATTAAATTGTAATTATACTATAAATGTGAGGTGAAATATGAATATAAATATTATTGGTCCTGGAAAGGTTGGAAAAAGCCTTTACAATTGTTTTAATAAAAAAGGATTAAATGCCGTTTTAATCGATAAGAACTTCGATTATGAAAATAATATACTCACTGGAATTGTTTTAATAACTACCAATGATGAAAATATAGAAAAGGTCTGGAACAAATTAAAAAAATATGATTTGTCCCGGATAAATGCGATTGGACACTGCAGTGGTTATCTGAATTCGTCTTTTTTTGGACAGATTCCTCATTTTTCAATACATCCAAATTTCCCTTTTTCTTCTGTTATTAATTGTGAAGATATAAAAAATATCGTCTGGGGTATAGAAGGAAATGAAAAAGGTTTAAATTTCGCCAAAAAATTAGTTGATATTCTCAATGGAAAATATGTTATAATACCACAAAACAAAAAGAAATTATATCATTTAGCTGCTGTTATTGCTTCAAATTTTTCATATGCTTTAATAAAACTGGTCAGAGATATATATTCAAATCTCGAAATAGAGGATATAAATCATTTAATAGACCTTTCTATAATATCTTTAAACAATATTAAAAAACATGGATTGAAAAATGCTCTCACCGGCCCCGTTTTAAGAAATGATTTAAAAACAATCAGGGAAGAAAAAGAAGAATTTAAAAAAATTTTTGGTAATGATGATGTATATGATTTTTTTATAGATACCCTCTATAAAATAAAGGAGGAAAAGAAATGAGTGTAAAAAAGATATTAAAAATGAAGAAAAAAGAGAAAATAGCAATGATAACCGCTTATGATTACATAAGCGCAAAAATAGCAGAAGCTGCCAATATTGATATGATTCTTGTGGGAGATTCTGCTTCCAATGTAATGCTCGGTAATACAGATACCATAAAAATTGGTATGGAAGAAATGTTGATTTTTATAAAAGCTGTAAAAAACGGGGCTCCAAATACTTTTGTTGTTGGAGATATGCCATTTTTAAGTTATCAAGTTTCAGAATCTGAAGCTATTAAAAATGCCGGTCTCATTTTAAAAGCTGGAGCTGATGCTGTTAAATTGGAAGGTGGCAAAAATGTCGCTCCTTTAATAAAAAAAATGGTTGACTATGGAATTCCTGTAATGGGGCATATTGGTTTTACCCCTCAATCATATAAACAAATTGGTATTTCTTCAAAAGGAAAAAACAAAACAGAAGAAGATTTTCTGCTTGAGAGTGCGAAATCAATTGAGGAAGCCGGAGTTTTTTCTATTGTTTTAGAAATGATAACTGAACCTGTTGCAAAAAAGATTACAGATTCAATTTCTGTTCCAACCATTGGAATTGGTGCAGGAAGATATTGCGATGGACAGGTTTTGGTATGGCATGACTTTTTGGGATTAAATAAAGATTTTGAACCTAAATTCTTAAAAAAATACTTAAATGGTTTTGAATTATTTAAAGAAGCCATTGAACGGTATTCTAAAGAAGTAAAAGAAGGCATTTTTCCCTCAATTGAAAATACTTTTAAACCAATAGAAGGCAGTGATCAAAAATAATAGGAGATAAACTAATATATTTTGATACAATAAATTCTACCAACCTATTTTTAAAAGAACACTGGAAAGAACTTCCTTCAGAAACAGTTATCTGGGCTTCAAAACAAACCGGTGGATACGGGAGAATGAAAAGAAATTGGATATCACAAAGAGGTGGTTTGTGGTTTTCTGTTTTGTTCAAACCCAAAAATAGACCTATGAATCCGTGGCATTATGTAAGACTTTATACTATGGCTGTAAAATACGTTTTAGCTAAATACAAACTTGAAACCGTTATAAAATGGCCTAATGACTTACTTGTAAATGAAAAGAAAATATGTGGTATTTTAGGTGAAGGTGTTTATACAGGTAAAACTGTTGCCGCAATTATTGTTGGCGTTGGGTTAAATGTTAATAATAAAATTCCTGATGAATTGAGTGATATTGCTACCAGTTATATAGAAGAAAAAAATAAAAAGCTCAACCTTAAAAAGTTATTAAAACAAATTAATTCAACTGCTTATTATAAATATTATATAAAATATTTTAAAAACGATACGATTTCAGTTTTTACAAAACAATGGATAAATAATCTTAACATTCGAAACGGAGATTTTATAAAAATAATATCGCAAAATGGTGAAAAACATGGTAAAATTGTTTCAATACATGGAGATTATTTAGAAGTATTACTTGAAAACGGCTTAATAGAAAATATTTATGCTGGTGAGGTTTCATTGAGAAAGGAGAGTGTTTAAAATGGAAATAGATCCAAAAAAACTAAAGGTTTTATTAACAGAAGAACAGATTCTTGAAAAAGCAAAAGAGATAGGAAAACAAATAACAGAGTATTATAAAGATATTGATGATGAAATCATTGCTGTTTGCGCATTAAAAGGTTCCGTACATTTCTTTTCTGATTTAGTAAAGAACATTGACCACGACATGAAATATTATTTCGTAAGGGTTTCAAGCTATCATGGTGGAACATCTTCAACTGGAAAAATAACAGTTAATAGCTGGACAAATGAACCTTTAGAAGGAAAACACATTCTCATTGTTGAAGATATTGTTGATACTGGAAATACTATCAGATTCTTGATAAATGAAATAAAAAAACAAAATCCCGCTTCAATAAAGTTAACTTCCCTTCTTATAAAAAATGCTCATGATCATGGAATAAATGTAGACTTTCCTGGATTTGAAATTGACAATTATTTTGTTATTGGTTATGGTCTTGATTATGATGAAAAATATAGAAATTTACCATTCATTGGCTATGTAGAATAAATTTTGTGGTATAATAATAATTGTTATGATAAAGTTAAACGAATTTCTGGAGGTGGATTTATGAACTTCAATATCGATGAATATGTAAAAAATGTTAAAGAAGCTGCTGAATATATAAAAACAAAAATTAAAAACAAACCTGAAATTGCCATTGTTCTAGGTTCTGGCTTGCACGGAATTGCTGATAAGTTAGAAAATCCATTAAAAATTTCTTATTCAGATATTCCAAATTTTCCTGTTTCAACTGCTCCAGGACACAAAGGAGAATTAATGTTTGGAACAATTTCAGGAAAAGATGTTATGTTAATGAATGGAAGATTCCATTATTATGAAGGTTATACAATGAAAGAAGTTACTTTTCCGATTAGAGTTATGCAGGAATTGGGTGTAAAAATTTTAATAGTGACCAATGCTGCTGGCGGTATGAATCCAAATTTCGAAGTTGGAAATCCTTGTATAATTACTGATCAAATTAATTTTATGGGAGATAATCCATTAATTGGTCCAAACGCTGAAGAATGGGGACCAAGATTCCCTGATATGAGTGAAGCTTATAATAAAGAATTAACAGAAAAAGCTATATCCACTGCAAAAAAATTGGGAATCCCTGTTTATACAGGCGTTTATTTAGGAATTACAGGACCTACCTTTGAAACACCTGCCGAATTAAAAATGATGAGAAATTTCGGAGCGGACTTAGTTGGAATGTCTACGGTTCCAGAGGTTATTGTTGCTAATCATGGTGGAATAAAGGTATTGGGTTTCTCTGCTGTTACAGATAAAGCAGTTCCTGAGGAATTGAAACCAGTAACTGCTGAAGAGGTTATAGAAATAGCCAATAAAACAGGTGAAAAAATAGCTGAGATTATTCTGGCATTATTAGGTGAACTTTAAGGTGAAACGATTTTTTTTTCTTATTTTTTTAATAATATCAGCAGTATTATTTTCTCAAAAAATTGATATATATAATAAAATTTTCTATAAACCAGGCCTACACATGGAGTTGTATACGGACTCCATGTTTTTGAATTTTGAATACACTTTTCTTGGAAAATATTCGTATATGAAATCTTCTGATTTATTAAAATATGTCTGGGCACAGGATAGAACACTTATTGGTGGTCAAATGTATGTAGAATCGAATTATTACACACATGCTATATCTTCCAGTCATGCAATAGGACTTTTACAATTAAAACCTGTTGTTGCTCAGGATTTTGGTATAGATAATTTATTTAATCCAATTGATAATATAACCGGGGCGTCTGCTTATCATAGCTTTTTATATAAATTGCTACAATCGGAAAAAAGCGAAATTGCTGCTTATTATCAAGGACCAAATTCAGTTCTCAAAAATGGTATAAATTCCTCTGGATTATATTATTATAAGAAAGTAAAAAAAGCTCAAAAAAATTATAAAAACACTAAGATTTTTTCTCCTATTTTGATTGGTATTCAGGGTTCTGTTTCACAAAATTTTTTTGAACTAAATAGTTATTCTGGTCTGGCATATAAAAATTTAGAATTTTATTCTACACAAAATATTTCATTTATAAAATCAGATAATGCCACAAAATTTAATGATATAAATTTAAATGTTGGTTTGATGTATTTTCCAAAATCAGATTTTTCTATTGGAACATCTTATGGAAAAAATGTGAATTTTTATTTGAGACTTGGTTATCCCTGGACACAAAATATTCTATCTCTTGATAATTTAAAAACGCTAGATTCGTTTTACTTAAACATCGAAAAGAAAAATGGATTATGGCTAAAATTATATATTGATAAAAAATTACAGATTGCTACAGGTTTTTCTATTTATGATATAAAATTTGGGATGATATTCAATTCCGAATATAGAATTGGAGTATATATGAGTCTTTAGAGGTGAAAATATGAACCCTTTTCAAATGATTAAAGATTATTGGGAAAACTTTAATACAAATCAAAAAATCATATTTTCAGTAATAACTTTAACGGTTATATTTCTGTTAATATTCCTGATTGTTTTAAACCTAAGACCAAATTATCAGGTCTTAATTAGTGGTGTTGACGAAAAACAGGGTGGAAGAATTATTTCAAAATTAGAAGAATTAAATATTCCTTACAAAGTTGGACCTGGTGGTTCTATAATGGTACCTGAAAAATATAATAAATATGAATTATGGATGAAACTCGCATTAAATGGTGTTCTTGGAAATCAGGTACAGGATATGAATTGCTTCAAAAACAAAGTTTTGGAGCTACAAGTTATGATAAGCAGGTGAATTATCAAATAGCACTTGAAGGTGAATTATCTCGTTCAATTTCAACAATGAAAGGGATTCAATTTGCGAGAGTACATATAGTTATGCCATCAAGAACCTATTATACACCAGCAGAACAGGCTAAACCTACTGCATCAGTTTTGCTTTTTTTAGAACCAGGTGCTACTATAGAACCAAATCAGGTAAAAGCGATTATGGATTTTGTTGCTGGAGCTGTTCAAAATTTAGATCCAAAGGATGTTAAGGTTGTAGATAATAATTCAAGAAATTTAAGCGCTCAGGTTATATCAGAAGGTAATATTGCAGACGCAGCTACAAAATTTGATTTAAAAAGAAAAATTGAAGAATATTACACAGCAAAAATAGAAAATAAATTACAAAGAGTTTTTGGAATGGGTGCAGTTGTTGTCATACCGGAAGTAGACCTAAACTGGCAAAAATTGAGGAAGAATCGAGAAAGGTACAACCGTTAATAAAAGTAGCGGTTTGATTGTTAGTGAACAAAAAGAATCTGAAGAAAAAAATCTTTATCTGGATCATCAAACGTCCCTGGAGTGGATTCTAATGTTCCTCCATATACAACGCAAACCCGGATAATCAGGGCTCAGATACATATAAAACTTCTAAAACAATTACAAATTATGATTTCAATGAAATATACCAAAAAGTTACTGACGATAAAAATGGTGAAATTGCAAAAAAATCTATCACAGTATTTATTGATCTTGATAAATCTCCTATACCAGAAAATGATACAACAAAAGCACAGATAAAAAGTGCAATATCAACAGCTACTGGGCTACACCAGTAATATAAATATTTTATTTACTAAATTTAATAAAGAACTGGAAGCAGAATATCAAAAAATTGTTCAGCAATCTGAAAGAGCAAAAACAATTACTGTTATTACAATAATTTCTGTTATCTTTATGTTTGTTTTGATCCTATTGATAATTGGTATAATTAATATTAACAAGAAAAGAAAGGCAAGAAGAACGCTTATTGAAAGGAAAAAGAAACTTGAAGAAGCTGCAACAAGGCTATTGAAGAAATTGAACCTGAAGTTTCAGAGATTACTGAAGATCAAAAAGCATTTGAAAAACTTACGAAAACTGTTGATTCAAGTCTGGATGACGTTGTTGAAATACTTAAGTATTGGATTAATCAATAATTGATTATAGAGGTGATATTATGGCTGCACAAAATTCTTCGGGCGTTAGTGGATTAAGGAAAGCAGCTATTTTAGTAGTTCTTGTTGGACCCGATAGAGCTTCAAAGCTATTAAAAGAATTAACGGAAGAAGAAGTAGAAATGCTGACACTAGAAGTTGCCAATCTGGGAAAATATCTGATGAGGAAAAAAATAATGTTTTAAATGAATTCTTTGAGTTAATGAAAGTAAAAGAATTTATTAAAGAAGGTGGCGTAGATTACGCTAAAAAGTTGCTTGAAGAAGCCTTCGGACCAGAACAGGCTATTAAAATCATTGAAAATCTTGTTACAAATTTACAGGTTAAACCTTTTGATTTCTTAAAAAGAATCGATATTGCACAGATTACTAATGTTTTGCAAAATGAACATCCTCAAACTGTAGCCCTGGTATTATGTTATTTGCCACCTGCTGCTGCTGCTCAGGTTATTGCTGGATTACCAGAGGATTTACAGGTTGATGTAATCAAAAGAATTTCTATTATGGATAGGGCCACTCCAGATGTTGTTAAGGAGGTGGAAAGCCGTATGAAAGACAGATTATCATCATTCGCCGCACAACCATTCAGTCAGGTTGGAGGTATCGAAACTACAGCTGAAATAATGAATAATATTGATAGAACTGTATCTAAAAATATTTTTGATAGATTATCTGAATCTGATCCTAAACTTTCTGAAGAAATTAGAAAGAAAATGTTCGTATTTGAAGATATACTTAAACTCGATGATAGAACTATACAAAGAATACTTAGAGAAGTTGATACCCGTGATTTGACATTATCTTTAAAAGGTGCTTCTGAAGACCTTAAAAATAAAATACTTACAAATATGTCTCAAAGAGCAAGTCAAATGATACAGGAAGAACTTGAATTTATGGGTCCAGTTAGATTAAAAGATGTAGATGAAGCACAACAAAGAATAGTTGCAATTATAAGAAAACTTGAAGAATCCGGTGAAATAATTATCGCTGGTGGAGGAGGAGAAGAATTAATTGTTTAATCGAAGGATTATTAAAGGACAATATATTATCTTTGAATCACCTGAAGATACCCAGGAGTTAGAAAAGACTGTTGCTGAAGATATAGCAAAGAAGATTATAGATGATGCAGAAAAAAAAGCAAAAGAAATTATAGATAGCGCAAAAGAAGAAGCAGAAAATATAATCAATGAAGCTCATTTAGCCTATGCCGAAGAAGTAGAAAAAGGCCGAAAAGAAGGAAAAGAACAGGCAGAATATGAGCTCAATAATCTTATCCAACAATATTCTTTGCAACTTAATAACCTATTAGACACTTTTAATAAATCAATCAATCTGGAAATTTATAATACAAGAATTTTATTATTTAATTTATTAAAACTATTGATCAACAAATTTTTAAATGTTGAAATTTTTTCTTCTCCCAAGTGGATAGAAAATTCACTAAATAAAATTTTAGAAAAATTTGTTAACTTTGAACATATCAAAATCCATGTTAGTTCAAACATTATAAATGATTTTCCTGAATTAATTGAAAAATTTAATGCTGTAGATAATATAGAAATAGTAGAAGATATTACATTACCGGATTTTTCAATGTCTATACATACTGATATGGGAAAAATCGTTATTAATAAAGAGGATGTACTCAAACAGGTAAACGATATTATAGAGGAAGAATTAAACGATGAAGGATTATAACAAAATATATGAAAATATCAATAGAAAACTAAATTCACTGGATTTATTTTCTTTAGAAGGTATTGTAGATAGAATAACCGGCGTTGTTATTGAATCCAAGGGACCAGATGTGTCCCTTGGAGATTTGTGTTCTATTACCTTAAAAGATGGAAATACAGCATTATGTGAAGTAGTTGGATTTGTTGGAAATAAAGTATTGTTAATGCCTTTTGAAGATGTTCATGGATTATATGTAGGAGCTAAAGTAAAAAAACTAAACAGAAAAGTTTCTATTGGAATTACTCAAAATCTTTTAGGGAGAGTATTAGATGGAATTGGGCGCCCAATCGATGGAAAACCTTTAATTACAGATAAATATCGTTCTATTTATTCACCTCCACCTAACCCATTAATTAGAAATAAAATTGAAGAACCTTTATCTGTTGGTGTAAAGGCTATAGACGGTTTAATAACCCTTGGCAAAGGACAAAGGATTGGAATTTTTGCTGGTAGTGGAGTTGGAAAAAGTACATTATTGGGTATGATTGCAAGGAATACATCTGCTGACATAAATGTCATTTCATTAATTGGAGAACGTGGAAGAGAAGTAAGAGAATTTATCGAGAGAGATTTAGGAGAAGAAGGTCTTAAGCGTTCTGTTGTTATAGTGTCTACATCAGATCAACCTGCATTAATGAGAACAAAAGCTTTACTTAGTGCAACAACTGTTGCGGAATTTTTCAGAGATATGGGATATAGTGTAATGTTAATGGTTGATTCGTTAACCCGTTGGGCTATGGCTCAAAGAGAAATTGGTTTATCAATTGGAGAACCACCTGCAACAAGAGGTTATACTCCAAGCGTTTTTGCAGAATTACCAAAGATACTGGAAAGAGCCGGAAATTCTGATAAAGGTAGTATAACAGCTATTTACACCGTTTTAGTTGAAGGTGATGACTTTAACGAACCTATTTCTGATACCGTTAGAGGTATTGTAGATGGGCATATTATTTTATCCAGAAGATTGGCAGAATCTTCTCATTATCCAGCTATAGATGTTTTGGCAAGTATTAGTAGGTTAATGTCTTCTGTAGTAACTTCAGAACATCTCGACGCAGCTTATACTGTGAGAGATATTATGGCCACTTATAATGATGCTAAAGATTTAATTGAAGTTGGTGCTTATAAGGAAGGAACAAACAAAAAAATTGATATTGCAAAAAAAGAAATTGATAATATAAATGCCTTTTTAAAGCAAGGAACTTTTGAAAGACCTACTTTTGATGAAATTGTGGATCAATTAATAAAACTCGCAAACAAACTAAAATAATATAAATTTATTTTGAATTTTACAAAAATATATCTTATAAAATAAAATTAAATTTTGACTTTCATCTCATTAATATGGTAAAATTAGTGTTAAAAATTTTTTGTTGATTGGAGGAAAGTCTATGCCCGCGGAAATTCTCATTCCTATTATAGGAGTTAGTATTGCTTTAATCCTGGCAATTTTGATGAAGGTATCAAAATTTTTTCTTTCTCCACATGCCTGGAGAAGGACCAGAGAAAGTTTAACTGCATATTTGTATATATTACCTTCTATGATTGTTTTATCGATTTTTGTTTTCTGGCCTATTATATATTCATTTGTATTGAGTTTTTTTAAATGGGATTTTAAAAATCAAGCGAATCCTCAGTTTATTGGATTTAAAAATTATACAGAATTGTTTAAGCTAAAACATCCTGTAGACTTAACTTTTAATGTTGCTTTTTTAGGTACCTTTTTTATCGTATTTTTTGTAGCTTATTTACTAAATGCCATTTTAGATTCAAGGAGAATTCCTGACAAAAAAGTTAAAAATATTGTTTTTATAAATGCAATTTTTGGCCTGATAACCTTTGTTTTATGGAATTATATAAATTATAATTTACAATGGATTATTTTCTTATGGCTTGCTTTTTCTTATGTTGTAATTGCAGCTATGAAAAAAATTGAAGGAACCCCAGATAAATTGTTATTAAGGCTATTAATCTTTATTGGTATATATATTGTTGGAATAAAAATGATTAAAATACCTGAAATTGTCACTTATTTAAGCATGGCAAAAGAAGAAGCGGACTTTTTAAAGGCTATATGGAATACAAGTTATTATGTTCTACTATCCATGCCTATAACTATTTTCTTATCGTTAATCATCGCTTTATTATTTTATCAGGAAATACATGGAAAAGTTATTTTCAGGACCATATATTTTATTCCTTTTGTAACCAGTGTTGTTGCTGTTTCATTAGTATGGCAATGGATATTTAACGATAATGGGTTATTAAATTATATTCTTTCTTTTTTTGGTATAGATAAAATATTATGGCTAAAAGATGAAAAATGGACAATTCCAACAATAGCTATTATATCTATATGGAAATTGGTAGGATATTATTCGATAATCTTTTTAGCTGGTCTTCAAAATATAGATAAAAGTTATTATGAAGCAGCTGAGGTTGACGGGCAACAACATGGCAAAAATTTGCCTATATTACGTGGCCTTTGCTTTCTCCAACAACATTTTTCATATTGATAGTTTCTATGATTGGTGCATTTAAAGTATTTTCTGAAATATTTGTTCTTTATTCAGGACTCCCGGTCCATACAATAATAGCGGTTTAACTGTAGTTTATTATGTTTTTGAAAAATTCTATGGTGAACAGAGAATGGGACAGGCAAGTGCGGCTGCATATGTATTATTTGGTATTATATTGATATTTACATTTATACAGTTTGTAGCCGGAAAAAAACGTGTCCATTACGATTCTTAAGGGGTCTTATAATGTCCTGGACAAAATTTATGAATACAATGGGAACACTAATAGTATATTTATTGGTTATTGGTGGCGCAATTGTTATGGCTATGCCCTTTGCATGGATGGTTGTAACCTCATTTAAAACAGGAAGTGAAATTTCTCAATGGCCACCAAAATGGACATCAAAAAACTTTAAATCTGAAATATCTGTGAATATAAAAAATTCTCTTTCTACTTCATTGGGAACTCAGGGAAGTGTCAGTTTAGCAGAATTCAGAGCTTCTCAAAGTGAAAGTGTTTATAATCCATATAAAAAGGTCTTAACAATAGAAGATGATGCTGTAAGACGCGGCTTAATAACCTTAAATTTCCAAGACTTAAACTATGCAAATAATATCGATTTAACTAATTTAGTTAATAATATAAAAACATATAATGCAAATTTTCCATTAATAACAGAATTATCAAATAAAATTAACTCGCTTGAAGATACTCCTGAAAGTTTTGAAAATTTCTATTTCAGTCTATATTCATCCTCAAATGGTTTATTCAAAAAAGCCCAAATACTTAAATCGCTTAATAAAGAAATCAAAAAATCTATAAATTATATTGATAAATTTTTGAAAATTTCTTTAAATAGATTACCTTATCTCAGAATTAAAAATACTGATAATTCCGTTATAAAAAAAGAAAAAGAAGAAAAAAAGGAAGAACTTAAAAATTATCTTGAAAACTTAAAAAGCAATCTGACAAATATTTCTGAATTAATTTCAAATTATTCAAAAGGAACTGGTATAATATCAAATGATGAAATTAACGATATTATAGAAAAATTAAATACTATTAATTTTATTTCATATACTGATATGTACCTGAGAAATGTTAATAGATTACTTGAAAAAAATATTTACAATGCTATTATACACAATAAAAACTCTTTAAAATTCAAATCTTTCTTTGAAAATGAATTTAGTAAAATTCAAAAATATTCTGTAAACAAATCATTAATAAAATTCAATGTTCCAACAAAAGAAACTATGAAAAATAATTTTTTAAAGGCTTTAAATTCATCTGATATACCAGAAGAATTTAGAAAAGATGTTAATCCAAAACTAGACATATTAAAGATTAAAGATAATTTTGTCCTAAATATAGAGCATGATTTTAATGATAAGGTTTTACGGGAATTAAAAATATCCGCTGAAGACCTATCAAGAACATTAATGATTATAAGAAGTTTATCAAAAATCAAAAATATTAATCAGGATAATATAGATATTTATCTAAACAGTTTTGATATTGATTTTATAAAAGAAAAAAATCTTGATAAAAGAAAACTTCTAAGTTTATCTGTCTTAAGGAATGAATATAATAAAGTACTTGAAAAATTCAACAAAGTTTATTCTGATGCTATATCAAAAGTAGAATTAATAGAAAAACCCGACATTGTTGATAAAGTATATTATAGAAATTATTCAAATATCGAAATTTACTTTAAAGATGTTTACGCATTATGGTTCCTTGATGAACAACCAACTATGAATGTAAAATTCACACCTTCTCAAATATTTGCAAATGTTTTCCAGAATTATGTTGATGCATGGAATGCTGCTCCATTTTCAAAATATTATATAAATACAGTATTTATGGCAACATCAACAACAATTTTTGAAATAATTATTGCTGCAATGGCAGCTTTTGCCTTTGCAAAACTAGAATTCTGGGGCAAAAATATTTTATTTACCCTATTTTTAGCTACAATGATGGTTCCAGGAGAAGTAATGCTCGTTCCTAATTTTATAACTATCAGTAAATTTAGATGGCTTGATACATATTATGCATTGATTATACCGTGGATAGTTAGCGTATTTGCTATATTCCTATTAAGACAGCAATTTTTAACTATACCCAATGACTTATGGATGCTGCTAAGATTGATGGTAGCAGTAGCTGGAGATTTTTATGGACAGTAATGGTACCATTGAGTAAACCTGCTTTAATAACCGGTGCATTACTTAAATTTGTTGGTAGTTGGAATGCTTTCTTATGGGTTTTGATTGTAACAAAATCTCCAGAAATGCGAACGTTAGCTGTTGGTTTGCAAACATTCACAACAGAATCGGGAACTTTATATAATCTTTTAATGGCAGCTTCTACATTCTCGGTAATTCCTATAATTTTATTATTCATATTCATGCAAAAATATTTTGTAGCTGGCATCGCACGTTCAGGATTGAAAGGATAAAAAATGGAAAGAAAAAAGATTATCGTCGGCAAAAAAAAGAAAAAAGAAAAAAAAATTAATGTTTTCAGATTGATTCTTTATTTTGCCATAATTTTTGTAATATTATATTTCGGCATACAGATGGTTCGTATGGTATTTATATATGCTGAATTAAGTAATGAATATAAAAAAACCCAGAGTGAATTTGAATCATTAAAAAAGAAACTTAATGCCATAGAAAAAGAAAGAGATATGATAAAAAAAATGCTGGAAGAGAAAGGTGTGACAATAAAAAATGGAAAAATTAATTATAACTACGTCCACAAACCATCGAAGGAACAACTACAGCGAGCCAAACAACTCGCTGAACAATACGGTTTAATATATAAAAATAGAAGACATTTAAAAACAAATAATATTTATTTTGTTGTTGAAAAGAATCTTACTGTAAAGGTTAAAAAGGACGATTTTGAGTTCTTTTTTCATCCTTCAATTGTAAAAATAAGAATGAAAAATTTTATTTCTGATAAAAAAGATTATCTACTAAACAATATGGAATTAAAAGGTAATGAAATTGTTTTAGATTTAACATTTGGACTTGGTAGTGAAGCTTTATTAATATCTTCTCAATTAAATGAAGGAAAATTAATTGGGCTGGAAGGATCATTCCCTATTTATTTCGTTGTAAAAGAAAGTATTAAATATTATCCATATAAAATAAAATGGCTAAAAGAAGCACAGAAGAAAATCGAAATAATAAACGATAATTATAAAAGATTTATTAGAAAACAAAAAGATAAAAGTTATGACATAATATATTGTGATCCTATGTTTGAAAATCCTGTTTTTGAATCTTCAGCATTAAACCCTTTAAGAAGATTCGCTGTGTATGATGAACTTGAACCATCTGACATTGAAGAAATGAAAAGAGTGGCAAAAGATAAAGTTATTATTAAAGCACATGTTAAAGATTCTATATGGGATAAATATAAATTCGATAAAATTGACGGAAGTAAAAATTCTGGCGTATTTTATGGGGTGATTTATTTAAAATGAAAATACCCGTTATATTAGGGCCAACTGCCGTGGGAAAAACTGGTTTATTAACTCAACTTGGAAATGATTTTGAAGTTGTTTCCTGTGATTCAAGACAGATATATAAATATATGAATATTGGAACAGCTAAACCAACAATAGAAGAACAAAAAAAAATAAAACACCATTTAATTGATTTTGTTGAACCTGATCAATATTATAACGCATATATGTACAGACAGGATGCATTAAATGTAATAAAAGATATATTAAATAGAGGGAAAATACCCCTTATTTCCGGTGGAACTGGTTTATATTTTGATTCCATTTATAAAGGATTTTTTGAATCTCCTGGTTCATTGACATTAAGAAGTTATTTAAGAAAATTAGAAAATTCCCAGCCTGGAATAATAAGAGAAATTTTAAAAGATGTTGATCCTGAAAGCTATTTGAGAATTCATCAAAACGATTTAAAAAGAAGTATTAGAGCATTAGAAATATATATCGTTTCTGGAAAAAGAATGTCTGAATTAATAAAAAATCATAAAACCCAATCCCCTATGAATTTAACATTATTATATTAGACAGAGATAGGAAAGAACTACATGAAAGAATTAATTTAAGAGTTGAAAAAATGATTGAAGACGGATTAATTGATGAAGTAAAAAATTTAATTAATTTAGGATATAACAAAAACTTAAATTCTTTGAATACTATTGGATATAAAGAAGTATTAGAATATATTAAAGGAAAATATGATTATGACAAAATGATTCATTATATAAAAAGGAATACACGACGATATGCAAGAAGGCAAATAATTTATTTCAGAGGATATGAAAATGCTACATGGATAAATTTATCAATAGAAAAGAATCCAATTGAAAAAATTAAGAAAATTATTTTTGAATTTATTGATTGAATTTGTAGTTTTATTTTCTAAATTTACTACTTAAAAAGGGGGAGTTGGAATGGCAGAAAAATTTAATTTACAGGAAAGATTTTTGAATTTATTAAGAACAAACAAAATTGAATGTAAAATTTATTTCGAAGGAGGATTCCAAACCACCGGATTTATTAAATCCTTTGATAATTTTACAATTTTATTGGAAAAAAAGGGACAACAATCTCTCGTTTATAAACACGCAATAAAAATGATTGTTCCAATGAAATACGTTAGATTATTCCAGCAGGATAATACAGGAGGCAATCAAAACTAACAGATGTTTAAATTTTTAAATTATCATAATTCATTGCTAAAAATAATTATTATATATCTTTAAATCCAGAAGATTGTTATCTTCTGGATATTGTGTTATAAATTCAAAATCCTGTAGGAGGTATATCATGAAAAAACTAATTATTATCTCAATAGTTCTTTTAAGTATTGTTTTTGCTTTTTCTCAAAGATTTTTACCACCTGTTAAAGATTCTTATCTCACCTCTTCATTTGGAGAATATAGAGATACTGGAGACAAACCACATTTTCATTTAGGAATAGATTTTTCATCGTTTTCAAGAATTGGTTATCCTGTAAATGCGGCAGCGGATGGTTATGTATATAAAATATGGATAAATCATAAAGTATATGGTAATACTGTATTCTTATATCATCCAGATTATGATTTAATAACTGTATATGCTCATTTAAGTTCTTTTAAAGGGTTAATCGAAGAAATTGCAAATTCAGTTATCAGTGAAGTTGGAAATACCTTTGCAGAAATAAAATTTCCTGAAGATGAAATAAGAGTATCAAAAGGAGAAATTATTGCATATTCTGGTAAATCTGGTGAGGCTGAAGTTCCCCATGTTCATTTCGAAGTTAGAGAAATTAAAAAATCTGGAAATGAAAAAGTTGAAATTGTTAGAGATGCTCTTGAATTTGTTGATTATGTAGAAATGAGACCAAGAAAATTAGAAGCACTTGAAATTAGATCGAATAACAGAACCTTTAAACTTTTAGAAGATCAGGTTACAGAAATTCCTTTTGCATCCTTACCTAAATTAGAAGTAAAAACAGATGAAAAAATTGGCAATAATACCAAAATTATACCAAGAAAAATTTCTTTGCGTATAAATGATGAATTAGTATACGAAATAGAATTTGATGCAATAAGAACAGATGAAATGTATTCACCAAATATAATATACGGCAATGGTTCAAATATATTCACATATTGGATTAAACTCTATTCTTCTTCATTTATAACTCCAATAAAAGTTAATAGATGGAATGAAATAGCATTTACATTAAAAGATAGAAACCCGGCTGAATTAATCTTAGAAGATATATGGGGAACTGTAAAGGTTTATAAGTTAGTGCTGGTAAAAGAAATGTAACTTAAAATACAATAGATTTTATTTTAAAATTAATTTTTCATAAGTGTATTGAGGTATATTTCTGGTATAATAATACTTTGGACATCGATTACAATATTAAATAAATAAAAAGGAGGAAGAAAATTGAAAAAAAGACTTTTCACAAGCGAAAGTGTTACAGAAGGACACCCAGATAAAGTTGCAGACCAAATTTCTGATGCAATATTGGATGCTTTATTAGAAAAAGATCCTTTTTCAAGGGTTGCTGTAGAAACATTGGTTACAACAGGTGTTGCAATGGTTGCTGGTGAAATATCAACAAAAGCTTATGTTGATATACCAAAAATCGTAAGACAAACAATATTAGATATTGGATATACAAGAGCAAAATATGGTTTTGATGGTGAAACTTCAGCTGTATTGGTTTCTATAGACGAACAATCACCAGACATCGCTATGGAGTAGATAAGGCATTAGAAGCAAAACAGGGAGAAATTTCTGAAGAAGATCCATACGAAAAACTTGGTGCTGGTGACCAGGGAATTATGTTTGGTTATGCTACAAATGAAACTCCAGAAATGATGCCATTACCAATTGTTTTAGCTCATAAATTGGCTTTTAGATTAGCTGAAGTTAGAAAAAATGGAACTTTAAAATTCTTAAGACCTGATGGAAAAACTCAGGTTACAGTTGAATATGATGAAAATGGAAAGCCTGTTGAAGTAGAAACTGTATTGATTTCTACACAACATGAACCAGATGTAACAATAGAAGAAATTAGGGAAGCTTTAATTGAACATGTGATTAAACCTATAGTTCCAGAAAACTTATTAACAGAAAATACCAGAATTTTAGTTAACCCAACAGGAAGATTTGTTTTAGGTGGTCCACATGCTGATACAGGATTAACTGGGAGAAAGATTATTGTTGATACCTATGGTGGCTGGGTACCACATGGAGGAGGAGCTTTCTCTGGAAAAGATCCTACAAAAGTAGACAGATCAGCTCATTATATGGCTCGTTACGTTGCAAAAATATTGTTGCAGCAGGTTTAGCTGACGAAGTTATGATTCAATTAGGTTATGCTATAGGTGTTGCAAAGCCTGTTTCAATTTTAATTGATACAAAAGGTACTGCAAAAGTCGATGAAGAAAAATTATACAATGTAGTAACTGAAATGTTTGACTTTAGACCTGGTGCAATTATTAAAAACCTGGACTTATTAAAACCAATTTACAAAAAAACAGCTGCTTATGGTCATTTTGGAAGAACAGATGTTGATTTACCATGGGAAAGAACAGATAAGGTTAACGATTTAAAAGCAGCTTTTGGACTATAATAAAATAATAATATAAAGGAGGAATATCAAAGTGCCAAACGTTAAGTCAGCTAAAAAAAGAGTGAGACAAACAGCAAAAAGAAGATTAAGAAACAAAGCTTATAAGACAAGAGTTAAAAACTCAATTAAAAAAGTATTAGCAGCTATAGAAGCGAAAAAGAAAAAGAAGAAGTTATGAATTTATTAGATTCAGCATTTTCTGTAATTGATAAAGCTGCTAAAAAAGGTGTTATTCACAAAAATAACGCTTCAAGAAAAAAATCAAGATTGCACGCTAAAGTTAAAGAATATTTAGGCGATGATGCTTAATCAAAAAAATTCCCGATTTGATCGGGAATTTTTTATTTTAGCAATTTCAATAAATTTACATTTTTATTATATCTTCAAGGTACTACTCTTTTAAATATAATAAACAAACTTTTAATGAAATCAAAAAATCCCGGCCAATCGCCGGATTTTCGATTAATACTTATTTAAAACAAAATGATCAAGAATTACATTAACAGGAATAAATCCATCTTCTTTCTTTTTATCTGTTTGTTGTGCAACACCTTTAATGAGCACTTTAACCTGATTTTCTGTAACAATAACTTCTACATAATGATGAAGTCCTGTTATATCCTTTGTTGTAAATGGATATTTTTCATCATAAGATTTTACTTTTGAATATAATGGAGCGCCTCCTCCACCTGTTACTATATAATTGATTTTATTATTTGTAAATCTTTCATACATATGGAAATGACTATTGAATACAATATCTACACCATATTTTTCAAATACAGGTTTCCAATAATCTATTGTTGGACTTACAGGTTCTACACCGTATTCTGTACAATTTGTCCAGAATGGTTCGTGGAAGAATACAAATTTCCATTTAGCATCTTTATTCTTTTCTAAATCATTAATCAACCATTGTGTTTCTCTTTCCATACCTTCTTTATCTTTCTGCATTAATAATACATCAGCATCTAAAACTATAAAATGTGCATCTCCATAATTAAATGAATAATATTGTTCATTATAATCTCCTCCACCTGTTGGAGTAACAAATGAACTGAAGTAGTATTTTGAATTATATTCATGATTTCCTAATACTGGATAAAATGGTGAAATTGCTGCCATATTCTTAATTGCCCAGAAGAAACCATCCCAATCACTCATAATTCTTCCATCCATTACAAGGTCGCCAACATGAACAACAAAATCTGGTTTTTCTTCTGCAATTTTATCAGCTACTAATCTATGTCTTTTATTATATGTTCTTGTATCAGCATAAACAACAAATTTGAATTTTTTAGGATTATTAGCAACTGTTTTAAATGTATAAGCTTCTGTTGTTAAACCCTTTGCAGCTCCATCTTCAACTACCAGTTTATATGTATATTCTTTTCCTGGTTCTAATCCTTTTACTTCTAAATGATGTAAAACACTTTCGTTATTATCTTCAAATACTTTTCCATCAACAAAAACCTTACCTTTTGCTGGAACAAGTGTTTTCCAGTTAATATATACACTATCTTTAGATACATCTGATAGATATGGACCCCATAATACTTTATTTTCTTCTGCATACTTACCAATAACAGGTAAAGCATTTAACATTTTTTCGCCTTTAACAACTATTTCTGGAGATTTAACTGTATTCATACCTGATAAATCAATTTTAACTGTATAATTTCCTTCTTTAGCTGGAAATTTATATTCGCCATTTTCATCTGTATATGCAACAATATACAATGTTCCATTTTTATTGTATACATTAATTTTTGTATTTTTTATTGGTTTTCCATTTTCATATATAGCTTTTCCATTCACTAATGTATAATCAACACTTCTCAAATCAAATGATGTTTTTAACAATGAAGATAAATCCTTACCAACCATAAATATTCTCTGGAAAGTTACTTTTTCACCATTTTTAATAGAAACGGTTTTTATTTCTGGATCAGCAAAAATATAAGAAATGTGAATATCTCTTAATTTTCCTTTTTCTCCTGTTTCTGTTGTAGTAACACCATAAGCAATCCCATCACCCTGAGCACCTAATAAATCTGTATCAATTCTATTTACTTTATACCCAAGTCCAAACGTAAATGGTCTTGCATAACCAAAGAATGTTGCATCTCCTAAAATCATTTTATCAATGTCTTTTCCACTTTGATTTTCTAAAGTTGTTTTCATTATTAAATAATTTACACCAGGTAATAACATGTATGTAGAGGTTATTTTAATTCCTGGTATATCAGAATGATGTCCTACGAGCTTTAAAACAGCAGGTCCACCATCAGAACCATTATTTAATATAAATACATTTTCATAAATAGCCTGTTTTGGCCACCCAAAATAAGTATGCATTTCATCAAATTGATCTTCTCCACCAAGATAAACAGCATCAAGAAGATTTCCTCCTGATTTCATATATCCATGATAATTGCCAAGATTTCCAATTAAAAATTCAACCTTTTCATTAGCTAAAATATAATCCCCTACCTTACCATCTGCAGCGGGTCCTGGCAATAATTGGCTCTTATCCATAACTTTAAATGCTTTAGCATTTGGAAATACAGATATAGCCAGCAACGCTACCAACATCAACAAAATAAAAAGCTTTTTATACATTCTAACCCCTCCTTTAAAATAATATATCCTTAAAAAATATATATGCATGTAAAATATAATGTTACTCCTTTTTTCTAATTTTGTCAAATTACATAACATTAACTATTTTTTCTTCTATTGCATTTAAAAGTAATTATTTTCTATTAATAAAGAAATTTTTAGACATAATAAAAATAAAATCCCCAGTTGGGGATTCGTCATTTTGAAAGTATATCTTTAATCTCATCTATATGTTTCATCAATTCATCAGAAGTTGCTTTTACCTCTTTTAACAAAGCCTCATTATGTGCTTTACTTTTATATTCAAAATCTTTTGCATAATGATGTAATTTTTCATGTAATGATAATATTTTATTCCATTTTTCTCTGATTTTATCCGGTATATTATTTGAAACAACCTTAACAAACACTCCAAAAGCACATTTTTCAGGATTATCTTCAGATAATAATCTTAAATCATTATTTGTTGAATATTCAAAACTTTCAACCCATTTTTTATGAGCAATTTTTGCATTTTCCAATTCATTAATTAAATCTTCTCTTGTAAACAATTTAAATGCTGAAAATATATTTACCGTTTTTATTAATTCAAACGATTCCTTTTCAACTTTGCTCAATAAATTTTCATTTCTTTCTTTAACGTATTCCTGCTCTTTTACAATCTCTTCCATATCTTCTTTTAATGAATTAACTAACTCTGTAATATTTTGAGAAGATGCTGAAAGTTCTTCAACAGCTGCCCCTGTTCTTCTGCACTTGCTGCAAGATTATCCGAATAATTTGAAATTTTTTCAACTGAATCTATAAGCTCATAAAGTTTTTCAGCAGTCTCTTTATTTATGGATAAAACATTATTTATATTTCCTGACATTTCTACAACCATTTCTGATGTTTCATTTACTCCGTCCATAACTTCTCCTAAATTTTCTCTTATACTTTCTGCAGCCTTTCTACTTTCCTCAGCTAATTTTCTAATTTCATCAGCAACTACAGCAAATCCTTTTCCTGCTTCTCCAGCTCTTGCAGCTTCTATTGCTGCATTTAAAGCCAACAAATTCGTCTGCTCTGATATACTTGTTATTGTTTCAACTACATCATTTATTATTTCTGCTTTTTGAGCAACCGATTTTACCTTTTCCACAATTGGCACCATATTATCGGATATTTCATTCATCGTTTTATTAACATGATCCAATCCTGTTCGTCCATTTTCTGCTATATCTGTTATTTCATGCGCAATACCACTTAATTCTACAGCTGTATTGGCCAAACCCTGTATATTATCTGAAATCTCAAAGGTACTTGCATTTTGTTCTTCAACATAACTTGTAATATTATTCAATGATTCCTGATTTTTCATCAACGATTTATCTATTTTTTCAAAATTATCATTAAAATTTCTCAGTTCAGTATTTATAGAATTAAATTGCGTAATATTGTTTCTAAATCTATTGAAGAAATTCTTTAAAGATATTCTAAATGCTTCTATAAACACATTAAAGAATTTTGCTATTTCTCCTATTTCATCTGTTCTGTTATCCTCTAACTTTGTAATTAAGTCTCCACCATTTTTAGATAATTCTTCCAATTTATCTCTTACATTATATAATGGCTTCATTAATCTGGCAATAAAAAGATATAAAATTATTAAAACCAGAATAATTATTACAGATATAACAATAATTATTATTTCTAATCTTAAAATCGCATCTTCAAAACTTTTTGTTTTATTAAGAGTTAAAGCAGAATTTATTTTCTCCAATTCATCAAATGCATTTAATGCTGGCCCATCATCAATCTTTATTGTTTTATCTATTTCTGCTATTGATAAACCCTGTTTTTTTAATTTTGATGCAAGAATTATATTTTCTCCATATTTTCTAAAGGTAGCCTCTATTATATCAAGATATTTTATTTCTTCCTGGGTTACATCAGGAATCTTTTTATACATTTCAAAATCTTTTAAAACCTGTTCTTCTTTCTTTTTAAATCTATCTATATATTTTTCACTACCTCTCAATACATAATTTTTAAATAAATGAATTCCTCCACCATAACCAAATTGTTCTTTTATATCTGAAAGAATTTTTTGTCTTTCAGTTACCGTGCTAACATAATCTTCCCATTTTAATTTCAAACCTCTCATTTCATTAACTACAAACAAACCAATAATAGAAAAAACAATAATTCCTAAAAAAACTAATAATAGCATTTTAGTTTTAATTTTCATTTTTTTACCCCTTAAAAAAATATTGTAAAATTAAATTATATATATATTATACCATACTTCTTTTTTATAATTAATCTAAATTTCTAATAATTATAAATAATACAGACTATTTTTACATTAAAATAATAATATTTTTTGGTATATATGGTATTATTATATAAATATTATTAGCAAGGAGGATAAAAAATGCATGACAAAATTGGGGTATTAAAATATTTTCTTAAACCCCAGCATTATGATATATATCCATTAAAATGGAGTGAAATTTTTGGAAATAAAAAAAAGATATATGTCGAAATTGGATTTGGTAGTGGTGAATATATGGCTGCGTTAGCCAAAAATAATCCTGATATTAATTTTGTTGGTTTTGAAACATCTTTAACGGCTTTATACAAAGCTCAGGTAAAATTCTACAAAAATAACATAAAAAATGCACGTGTTATTCAGGGAGATGCGAGATTATTAATTAGAGAATTATTTCCTTCAAATTCAATTTCAAAATTAATTGTTAATTTTCCATGTCCGTGGCCAAAACAACGACATAAAGAAAGAAGAATATTTATAGAATCATTCATAAACACCTTAGCTGATGTTTTGAAAAAAGGTGGAACAATAGAGTTAGCAACAGATGTCGATTGGTATGCACAAGAGGTGTATAATAATTTCAAAGACTCTAAATTCTTTGAAGCTGAAGAAATAATAGAAAATTTTGAAAGACCCATAAAAACAAAATATGAGTTAAAATGGGATAAAGAAGGAAGAAACAAATATTTATTTATCGCCAAAAAATAGAAGATAATAAAGTTAAAAGAGTTCTGGAAGGAGTGAGCGAATTGCCACATAAAAATATAAAAAATGTCGATATAGAAAAATTAAAAGATTTAAAAGATAAACATATCAAAGAAAATAATATGGCGTTTACCGTAAGCTCTATATATGAAGACCTTTTAAATGATAGATATTTACTTAGAGTTGTTTCTACTGATGATGATTTTATGCAACAATACTATATTTCCATTTATAAAAAACAAATGATTGGCTCGTTAAATTGGATTCAACAACCATACCTTACAGAACACCAGCTGTTAAATTCACTGTATATAAAATCGCTGAATTAATTGAAAAAGTTTAAAATATTAATTTTATTTATGATATAATCGAATTATTATTCAGGGGGATTTTTTATGACATTTAAAACAAAAATAACGCATTCAATAATTATAATTTTAATTTTATCTGGAATACTAATAATTTCTATAAATTCCTTATTTCAAATAAAAAATGAACAAAATATGCTCAATCATATGAAAGATTCTGTATATTTAATCAAAAATATATCCTCTGTTGTTTTTTATCTTCAAAAAGAACGCGGAATGGTCAATATGTATTTAAATGGTGAAAAAAATATCTATTCTGATATTGAAAAAGAAAGAAATTTGGTTGATACTCATTTTCAAATAATAAAAGATTTAAATAATAAAAATCATTATTTTGATAATCTCGGAGAAATTGAATCTAAACTAAAATCTTTACGTAAGGTTTCAGAAGAAAAAAAAGTGGAATATATTTATATCTTCGATGAATATACAAAACTAATAAATGAACTTATTGATTATTATGATTATCCAATAAAGCAAAAAACAACTGCTGAAACAGGAAAATTATTAACTTCTATTTATTATCTTGAAAAAATAAAAGAATATGCTGGAGAGTTTAGAGGTATTTACTCATCGATTATAAAAAAACAAAATATTTCCGAAAAAGAATATTTTTTCCTGGATAAAAGTTTTTATAATATTATTGAATTTTCAAAATTTAAAGGGTTTTCTTATACTGAATATACATATAAAAAGGTTTCAACTTTTCCAGAATCAGAATATTACAAAAAATTATTGTATTATTATGAATTATTTGAAAATAAATCACCGAAATTATATCAACTCAATCCAAAAGAAACTTTTGAAAACTTAACTTCTATTGTTGATTTTTTTCAAAATATTATAAATCACGAACTATCAAAACTCGAAGTAAAAATTAATATGGAATTAAAAGATAAAAAAAATGTTTTATTCATAGATATATTTTCTTTAATATTTAGCGGCATTTTGTTTATTTACATAACAATAAATTATTATAGCCTTATAAAACTTAAAAATGAGTTAAATAAGAGTCTTGGAATGTTTCAAACTATTTTTGAAAATTCACCAATAGGAATAATAATTTTTGATACTAATTTAAATGTTTCAATAGCTAATAATGCTGCTTTAAAAATTCTTGATGTGTCTAAAGAACAACTTATAGGGCTTGATTTAAACACCTTACCTCATAACATTATAAAAAATATGATCAAAGATACCTTAAAAAATAAATTATCATATTATGAAGGGGAATATAATTCTTCTATATCTGGAAAAAACATCATCTTGCGTGCAACATTTGCTCCATTAAAAAAAGATCATTTTATTATAGGCGGAATCGCAATTATAGAAGATTATACACAGAAAAAAATAATGGAAGATAAATTAAAACATTTAGCAACACATGATCTTTTAACAGGATTACCAAATAGAACATTATTTTTTGAAAATTCTAAAAATTTATTATCTCTCGGTAAAAGAAATAATTTAAAATATGCTATTATGTTTATAGATATTGATAATTTTAAAAAGGTAAATGATACCTTCGGTCATGAAAAAGGGGATGAATTACTGAAACATATGGCTAAAATTTTGAAAGAAACTTTAAGAAGTTCAGATATAATTTCAAGATTTGGCGGAGATGAATTTGTGATTTTAACTCAATATAAAAATATAAAAGATATTTATACTATAACTCAAAAATTAAATCATAAGATGTCAAAAAAATTTGAAAAAAATGGAGGGTTTTTTAGCATTTCTTTAAGTATAGGCGTTTCACTTTTCCCGGAACATTCTGAAGATATCGATGATTTAATTAGATATGCTGATATTGCCATGTACGAAGCTAAAAAAGTTAAGAATACTACTATTATATACAAAACAACCTCATCTTGAAATCAAGATGAGGTTGTTTTTTACATTATTTAAATTTAAAATTATTTATGTGATAATTAAAAATAGCTTAGGTTGGGTTTTATATACTTTTTTATATCTCTTTTATTTCATTATAATTTTTTTTAAAATTAAATAAGAATATAGTTGATACTAAACTTATAATAGACAATACCAGCATAAAGAAATTCATTCCACCCATTGAATAAAACAAAGATAAATATGGTCCAAAGAAATTCCCACTTATTCTAAATGCAGAAAATACTGCCATTCCTTTTTCTTCAAAACCAACTGATAAGTATGATGCATATTCACTACTCATAGTAAGTGATAACCCAAGGAACAATCCAGAAACAATTATTAATAACAAGAATACAACCATTGAAACTGTACTTAAAAATATTGCCAGCATCAATGTTGCAAATGTTGCCAATGGAATCCATATCTTTATTCCACTAATTTTATGTTTAAAAAGATTTCCAAGCATCAATGATAAAGCAAATATTGATATATAAATCTTTCCAAAAACTGGATTACTAATATGCTTTTCTATAAATAACGGCATTGTTGCCTGAAATCCAACGATAACAGCAAGAGTCATTATACCAAAAAATGCAGCTAAAAAAATTCTTGGAGAGAATTTAGTAACCTGCTTTTTAACCTTTTCTGAATGTATTTCTATAACCGGCAATTGCTTATAAACAAATAATGTACCTATAAATAAAATAACTCCCACAGTCATCAATATATAATGAGACATATAAATAAAGCCTGTACCTATAACCATCGGTCCCATTACAGCACCAAAACTGGCTAAAAACTCTACCAATCCAAAATATTTCGTTTGCTCTTTTTGTGAAAAGTCTGCTTTTGATATTACAGTTAATGCATTAGAAAACAAAGCTGAATCTGCTATACCTTGAATTGCACGAAAGATTATTGCTAATACCGGTAATTTTAAAGATACACCTGATAAATATATTGCTGTACTCCATAAAGCCATTGAATATAAAAATGTTTTACTTTCTCCTTTGGTTTCCAATATTTTTCCCCAAAAAGAACCAAATATAATTGATATTAAAGGAGTAATTCCTATAAAGGTACTTGCTAGCAATGTAGAGTTAAATATTTCTGTTAATTGTGGAAACGATGAAGCTATCCCAACCTGAACAAAAACCTGCAAAAATGGTAGTATAAGAATATACTTTAAATTTTTTTTCAACTTTCTCAACCTCCTGAATTATCTATTCTTAACTTTTCCTGTCAACTTTAAACTAAAAAAGTTAAAATCACATGTATTTTTTTTACCCCATGATTAATTTAATGATAATTATTAATCCTAAAATCCTTTTTAAATCAAAGCTTAAACGGTTTGTAACTGAAAAAGATAATTAAAATCTCGAATTGTTGAAAAAATAAAAATGGATATGATTATGTTATAATAGTATTATAAAGTTCATAATTTTCAACATATGTTATTTTATAAAAATAGCTATTAATAGACATTATAAAAGTTAACAACTAAAAATGTTCATAACTGTAATTTTCGTTAATTATTTTTCAACTATATATGTTTATAAAATTGTATTATAAACATTAATAACAACTATAAACGTTGGAAGTTTATAGTTTAAAAACAAAAAAATTTTAATAACAAAAAATATAGAACAAATATACCTATATCATACTTCTAACAAAATTGGTTATAAAAAACAAAAAAAATTTAAATTTTCTCAACATAATATAATTTGGTTATATAAAGGACTCCCATTACTTATCAACAAACAACATCACTATAGCACCTATACCTATAAATAATATATATAAAGGAGAATTAAATATGAAAAAAATTTTGTTGTTTACTTTAATAACAATATTTATTTTATTTTCATTAGATATTATATTTATAAATATATCCACAAGTAGAGATTTAAAAACAAAAAACATAGATAACATCGATACACAAAAAGAAGAAATATACAATATAAATATCAATAAAAATCAGGAAGAATTAAAGGTAAAAGGATGGTATAAAATAATAACAGATGGCAAATCGTTAATACTTAAAGATGTTGTTTTGTCTAACAATAAGATTTATGTTTTCGGTCAAAATGAAAAAGTTAATAAAAATCTATTTATTCTAAATACGGATAAAAATGGAAATATTTTATTGCAAAAAGAAATAAGAATACCATCATCAACAAAAATCAATAAAGTTGAATACATTAATGATAACTTTTATATAGTAGGAACGCAAGATTACAAACCAGTTATATATATAATAAACAACTCTGGTGAAATGATTAAATCAAAAATTTTTGAAAAAAATGGTGAATTCTTAAAAATCATAAAAGATGATTATGATAGTATATATGTTGTTGGATATATAATAGAAAATTCAAAAAAAACAGGATATTTTCTTGAGATTAATAAGAATCTGGATAAATTGAATGACTATAAAATTACATGGTACAATAATGAGTTTTTAACTGATATTGTTACTGACAGAGATTATATATATCTACTTGGAAATACTAATTCTACAGCTAATAACAACAATGATATATTTCTGGTAAAACTCAATAAATTAAATTATAATGACTATTCTATAGCAAAATTTGGAAAAGAACAACTAAATGAATATGGATACTCTCTATTAAAAGAAGATAATCATTTTTATATTATAGGATATAGTACTACAATTAATAATTTTCCATGGAAAGTATTAACAATAAAAACAGATAGTAGATTTAACATATTATGGAGAAATGATTATCTTCTAAAGAGATCATCAATAGGATTTTCAGCACATATTTTCAATAACAAAATAATTATTTCAGGATATGCTTTAGAAAGAAACAATGATTTTGATGGTTTTGAAATTTTATTAAATAAATCTGATGGTATTTTATTAAAAGAAAATTATTATGGAGAAGAATATGATGAAAGAATTTTAAACTCAAAATTAATAAACAATAGTATTATAATATCCGTTGGTTATCAGAAAAAGAAAGATGTTATTTCTGGAATAATAATATACACAAATCCTGAAGGAAAACTCAATGGTTTTATAAAATAAATATGTTATAATTAATATGACAAACCTTTTAGGAGGAAATAAAATGAAAAAAAATAAAATAACTCTATATCAGTTAATATCGAAAAATATTATGACTATAGTTTTAACTGGTATAATAGCAGTTTTAGTTGTAATAACAACAATAAGCTATTTAAATTTTAAAAGAATTGAAGATTCATTTAGAGAAAATGCTAAACAACTTGTAAGCATAACATTTAATTCTTTATACAGTGCAATATATGATTTTGATGCAAGATATTATAAAGGACTCGATATGTTTATAGAATATTTAAAAACAGATCAAGAAAATCTGGATAAAAAAATAATGGATTTTATGTATGTGAATAAAAGATTAGGTGAAGAAGCTACTATAACAAAAGTTGAAATGAAAAATCTTGATTTAAAAATTCAGAATAAATTAAAAAAACTAAAAAATTTTGATTATTTTATAGAACTTGATTTAACTCCTAAAAACCTTATTAGAAATGTTTATTTAAGACTAAATGATAATTTTTATATGTTAAAAACATTATTACCTATTGGAAAAATAGAAAGTATAATAAACAATCTTTCACTTTTAAAAGAGAAATATGACTTTATAAAAGATATAAATATTTGTACACATTCATTTGAAGGTTTATCAGATAAATTTCCAGAACTAAATGAAGAAGATACTGAATATTTAAAGAAAGCTTTTGATACAGAAAAAGAAGTAATAATTGAAAAAAGAACGGGTATTAACTTTTATAGTATATGGAAATATGAAGATGAAAAAACACTTTTCAGACCCATAGGAATAGTATTAAAACTCGATTTTAGCAAATTTAAAATGAGCATATTTATTAATTTTTTAATGTTTATTATAGCTCTGGGATTCATTTTATATATTATCTCAAAAAAAGCACATAAAGTTTCAAGACAAATTTCAAAACCTTTTGAAATTATGCTGGACAATATGAAAAAATTCCAGGAAACACGATACCTTGAATTTGATAAAATCATGGAAAAATGTGATATTAAAGAAATAAATGAATTAATGACAGAATATCAAAAAATGACAGAGGATATAATGTCATCTTTTGAAGAAATAAATGCCATGAATGAAGAATTAGAATCGTCATATAAAGAAATAGAAAAAGTAAATAATGAATTAGAAGAGGCCTATTTAAACTTTAGCACGCAGTTATCCATAATAGCTGAAGGTTATGACGAAACAACAGGTAATCACGTAAATAGAGTTGGTGAATTATCGGCATTTATTGCTCAAAAAATGGGAGTAAAAGAAGAAACAGTAGAAAAAATAAGATATTACGCTCCATTGCATGATATAGGTAAAATAATGATACCAAAAGAAATTTTAGAAAAAAAAGGTCGATTAACAGAAGAAGAATTCGAAATAATGAAAAAACATACTCTTTATGGGTCTTTACTAATAGGAGAATCACCTAAGTTCGAAATAGCCAGAAATATAGCTTTATATCATCATGAAAAATATAATGGAAAAGGATATCCATATGGTTTAAATGGAGAAGAAATACCGTTATGTGCAGCAATAGTTTCTGTTGTTGATGTATATGATGCCTTACGTTCAGAAAGACCTTATAAACCTGCATTTTCTCATGAAAAAACAATGGATATAATTATTAATGGAGATGATAGAACAAATCCAGAAGATTTTCATCCAGAGGTTTTAAAAATTTTAAAAGAACATGAATTTGAAATAAAAGAATTATGGGAAAAAGTAAATCAAAATAGTTCAAGATTAATAGAGTTATTAAAAGAAATAGAAAAAAGTAAGGAATAATCAAAAAATCCCGGCGATTGGCCGGGATTTTTTGATTGCTTTATTATTTCTAAATCAACTAAAAAACTCTATAAAAATATTTATATATTATTATTTTTTTTCATTTTATAATAAACAAATCCCTCAGTAAAAATCATGAAAAAAAGAATATATAATGAATCTTTTAATGGTATTTTTAATATAAATCCAAAGGTAAAAATAATTATCATAAACAAAAATGATTCTATAAAAATATTTTTTAAGGATAATTTAAAAAATTTCATAACTGTACTTATTAGAAAAAACATAAAATAGAATATAATAAAATCATGAAAATTAATAGATAAATCATCTAGATACAAATACAAAAAAGCAAGAGTTAAAAATAATGCTAATATTAAGTATTTTACCCATTTTAATATAGTATTTTTCATATTTATTCTCCTTTTTTAATTTCATATATTTCATCACATATTTTTAGAGTAGAGTCTCTATGAGTTATTATTCCTATTATTTTTCCTTTTTCTTTTAATTTAATCAGAATATTGTGAATTAATTCCTCATTTTTTGAATCCATTGCAGATGTAAATTCATCGAGTAATATAATTTGAGGATCATCTATTAAAGCCCTGGCTATAGCAATTATTTATTTTTGACCTCCAGATAAATTTATGTTTTTGACTTTTTCATCTATACCTTTTTCGAATTTTGATACTATTTTATTTATTCCAGTTACTTCTAAAATTTCTTTTAACTTTTCTTCTGAGATTTCCCTACCCATTAATATATTCTCTTTTATCGTACAATTCTTAAACAACTCTGGTTCCTGTTCAACAAATCCAATATTTTTTCTTAAAAGACCTATATTTGCATTTTCATTATCATTAAATATTATTTTTCCTCTGTTAGCTTTATATAATCCCATTAATACGTTAAACAACGTAGTCTTTCCTGCACCGTTTTCACCAATTATACCTGTTATTTTTCCTTTTTCTAAATTTAATTCTATTGAATTTAAAATCTTTTTATTATCAAAACTGAATTCAATATTTTTAAGTTTTATAGATTTTATGTTATTTTCACTTTTTAGTTCTGGAATATGTTCTTCTTCATATTTTGTTATTTCAATAACTCTTTTAATACCACCCCAGGAACTTCTTAATACAGTATTTACTTTCATTAATAATTGTAAGGGGTTCATTAAAGTTTGTATATATGTCCAGAAAGCAATTAATGTCCCCAGAGTTATTTCATCTTTTATTATTAAATAACCTCCATAACTAAATACTCCCACTGTTATCATACCATTTATAGAATTACCCAACGCACCTGTTAATTTTATCCATTTAGTAAATCGTTTACTTATTTTATAATGATTGTCAAGATAATTATCAATCATATTAGATATCCAATCATTATGTGCCATTAATTTAATTGTTTTCATATTATTTATAACATCTACCAACATATTTGATATTTCTCCAAACACTTCTCTTTCACGAATAGAAAGTTTTTCTGCTTTTTTATTAATTATTTTTAAAATTAATAAAGAACATATAGTCAAAATAATTGGAACTAATGCTAATTTCCAATTTAAATAAAAGAGCATTACAATTATTCCTGTTATTTGTAAAACCGATAATACCAAAATTGGAAATACCTGTGAAACTACAACTCCAACCATTTCAAGATCAGACATTAATTTTGAAATTAATTCTCCAGAATTTATCTTCATAAAAAAATCATACGGCAATTTTGTTAACTTTATAATTATTTCTTTTCTAATATCTTTTTTTGCTTTTAAAGCATTAAATTCAAATATAACTTCTCCAAAATAGGTTATTAACGAAATTCCAAAAAGAGTTGCTATCATTAATAATATGTACTTAAATAATATATGAATATTTTTAGATGGTATTACTGTATCTATTGTATATTTTATCAATATTGGAAAAATCAATATTGATAATGCCATTAAACTTATAAAAATAATAGCAATTACCTGTCTTTTCCAATACTTTTTAAATAATCCGAGCAAAAAATGATTTATTTCTTTTTTTTCTAATTTCTCATCTTTTATTTTTTCTGCCATATAAATAATTCACCTTCTTTTTTGTTTGAAGATTTTAAGCAGCGTGGGTCATGTTTATAAAATTATTTTTTTCACAATTAATGCAATCTTCAATATTTATATTATATCTAAATTCATTAGCTTTCTGAGAAAACCATAATTATTTTAATTTTAATTCACAAAAATTTTATCAAAAAAAAAGAAAAAATCAAAAACATTAAGATGAACTCGATGTAAATTTTTATTTTCTTAAATTCAATAAATTTACATTTTTATTATATCAACTGATATATTTTTATTGTTAATTTATTATTATATTTTCAAGATACTACTCTTTTAAATATACCAAAGGAGTTTTTAATAAAATAAAAATCCCGGACAATTGATATGATACCTCCAGAGTAGGCAGTGTAATTAATAAAAAATACACTGAACTACGAGGAGGTATCATATCATTTTAAAAATCCGGGGTTTTTTATGCACCTAATTCTAAAAATTTAAATTGTGAAATGTATAGATTATAATAATATCCTCTTTTGGCTATTAATTCATCATGATTTCCAGTCTCAATAATTTCACCATTATCAATATAGAATATTCTGTCAGCATTTCTAATTGTCGAAAGTCTATGAGCAATAACAAAAGAGGTTCTTCCTTTTAATAATTTCTTAATTCCATCCTGAACTAATTGTTCTGTATGTGTATCGATATTTGAAGTAGCCTCATCGAGAATTAATATTCTTGGATTTGCTAATAATGCTCTTGCAAATGAAATAAGTTGTCTTTCTCCAATTGACAATCTAACTCCTCTTTCATTTACATCTGTATCATATCCTTTTTCTAATTTCATAATAAATTCGTGTGCATGAACTGCTTTTGCAGCTTCAATTATTTCTTCATCAGTAGCATCTAATTTTCCATATCTAATATTATTTTTTATCGTATCAGAAAATAAAAATGTATCCTGAAGCATAATTCCCATTTGAGAACGCAATGATTCAATATCCACATTTTTTATATTATAACTATCAATAAAAATATCTCCTTTTTGTGGATCATAAAATCTACTAATTAAATTTACTATCGTGGTTTTTCCTGCTCCAGTGGGACCAACAAGAGCTATGGTTTCACCAGGGTAATTTTAAAAGAAACATTATTCAACACAATATCCTTATCATAAGAAAAATATACATTTTTAAATTCAACTTCACCTTTTATTTCTGGCATAATTAAAGCATTTTCTGGATTAACTATATTTGGTTTTATATCCAGTATCTCAAAAATTCTTTCACCTGCTGAAATATTTGTTACCAATGAATTATAAAAATTACTTAAATTCATAATAGGTCTCCAGAACATTCCAATATATCCAACAAATGCAACAACAGTACCTACAGTAACCTCATTTAAATCTATCATTTTTACACTTAAATAAAAGACCAATACACTTCCAATTCCCCATGAGGTAAAGACCATGGCCCAAAACCAATCATTTATTTTTACAGCATTTACAAAAGAATTCATCATTTTATTTGTTAAAAATTTAAATTTTCTGTTTGTTTTTTCTTCACTGGTAAAAGACTTTACAATTCTAATACCTGATATATTTTCATGTGTGAAAGCATTCAATTCTGAACGATTATTTCTATAATTCATCCATCTTTTTCTGCTAATAACTTCTATAAAAATAATCCAATAATTAATAAAGGTAGAATAATCATAGAGGCTAATGCCAGTTTAAAATTCATATAAAACATAATTCCAGCAACAAATAACAATGTTAATAATTCTGGCACCAGACTTGTTATACTATTAGAAAACAACTGTTGAAGAGAATTTACATCATTTACCACTCTTGCTAAAATTTTTCCTACAGGTCTACTATCAAAAAATGAAAATGACAATTTTTGAATATGGTCATATAATTCATGTCTTATATTTAAAACAATTTTATTAGTAATCTTTCCCATTTCAACAATTCTTATTCTTGAAAGAATCATAGCAATTAAGTTTAAGATTACCAATATTCCACCAATGCTCATTAAACCTTTTAAATCTTTATTTGCAATATATGTATCAATTGCAACTTTAAAGAAATATGGATTAATCAAATTTATTATCATAACAATAACCATTAAAAATATTACAAATATTGTTTTTGGAATAAATGGTTTTAAATATGAAAATATTCTTAAAACTGTATTTATTTTAGTCATTAAATCACCTCATCTCTTATCAAATCTTCAAACTCTTTAAATTGTTCTTTGAATATTTCATAATATTTTCCTTTTAATTCTAATAGTTCATCATGTGTACCTCTTTCAACAATTTCTCCATTTTCTAAAAAGATTATTTCATCGGCATTTTTTACAGCAGAAATTCTATGAGCAATAATAATTTTTGTGTTTTGTTTTTCTTTAGAATATACACTTTTTAATAATTCATACTCTGTATCCATATCAAGAGCAGATGTAGCATCATCGAAAATAATGATTGGAGCATGTTTTAATAAACCTCTAGCAATAGTTAATCGTTGTTTTTGACCACCAGACAATCCAAGACCTCTTTCACCAACAACTGTATCGTATTTATCTGGTAGATTCATAATAAAATCATGTGCCTGAGCCTCTTTACAGGCAATTATGATTTCTTCGTCAGTAGCATCTTCTTTTCCATACTTTATATTTTCTTTTATTGATTCAGAGAATAAAAATGTATCCTGGAAAATATAACTGATATTTTCCTTAATGAATCTAAAGAAATGTCCTTTATATTTATTCCATCTAAAAGAATTTCTCCTTCTTCAATTTCATAAAATCTAGCTATTAGAGATATTAAAGTACTTTTTCCTGAACCTGTAGGTCCCATTATAGCCAGTGTTTTTCCTTCTTCAATTTTAAAATTAATATTTTTTAGTACATATTCATTATCATATTTAAAGCTAACATTTTTAAATTCTAAAGTTCCTTTTATATTTTCTGGATTAATACCTTTAAAATCTTCTTCTTTTTCCATTAATATCTTTTCAATTTTTTTGCTGATGCATTTGCTTGAGATAAAATATTTGATAACCATCCAATTAATCTCATTGGCCAGACAATCATCCACATATAACCATTAAATGCAACTAAAGTTCCTATTGATATATTTTCATTTATTACAAATATACCACCAATTGTGATAACCAGTATTAAAGCAGCATTTCCTAAAAATTCAATAGTTGGGAAATATTTTCCCCATATTCTTGATTTCATAATGTTTAGATTATAATTTTCATTATTTAACTTTAAAAACTTTAAAATCTCATGTTTTTCCCTGGCAAAAGCTTTAACTAATCTAACTCCTGAAATATTTTCCTGTGCAGTAGTGTTAATAACAGCTGCCTGGTCGCTAATTTTATCAAATGCTTTACCTATTTCCTTTTCTAATTTTGTTGCTAAATAGGCAATAAATGGTGCTGATATTAAACTAATTAAAGCTAATTTCCAATTTAAATAAAATAAAACAGTACTACCTAAAATAAAATATAATGAAAATTCTATTGCTAAACCAATTCCAAAACCAAACGCCATCCATATATTATCAATATCCTCACCTAATCTCGACATTAATTCGCCAGTGTTTGTTTTATCAAAATACTTAAATGGCAGTTTTTGAATATGCTTAAAAACATCATATTTTAATTCTTTATTAATTTTTGATCCAACATAATCAAAAGTAAATTCTTGAACATAGCCCATCAATGCTCTGAAAATTGTAATAAAAAATATAGCGGTTAAAGTTATAAACAATAACTCTTTTTGTTTGTTGATAATTATGTTGTCAATAACAATTTTGTTTAAATACGGCAGAATTAATTCTGCCGCAACCCCACCAATCATCCCAATTGAAGCAATAATAATATACTTCTTCTGGTTAAAAACATATTTTAAAATTTCTTTCATTGTATAACCTCCTGCGAATTAATAATTACATCAAACTCACCTTTTTTCATAATTTACTTAATTAAAATTCCACCTTACACTTTTAAAAGTCATTTTTCCACTCCTTTCTATAAAATATAAAAAGGCTATGGTGTGATAACCATAGCCCATATCTTAGGATAAAAAAATGGGCTATGGCGTGATAACCATAGCCCAAATAAATTACTTTATCATCAATAATGATTGATGTGAGCAAGGTTATCACAAATAGGCACACTATTCCCACTATCTGATACTGATAATGCAAATAATCTTTTAATTAACATGTGATAACCTCCTCTCGAAATTTTATTATATTTATACAATTTTAATAATAACACAGAAGAAAAAAAGAGAAAAAAATAACTAACAATGATTATGGATGATTATATCCATTTATTATTGATTACAAAGTAAAATCTATATAACATTAATAAATATTAACAAAATCAAACAAAAAGATTAAATTTTTAATTATTCTTTCTTTTTTAATTTAACAGCAGTGCCATATGCTACCATTTCAGCAGCACCCTGCATTACCGCAGAACTTGAAAATCTCATACCAATAATTGCATCTGCTCCTAATTTTTCTGCTTCATCAATCATTCTTTGATAAGCTATATTTCTTGCTTCAGTTAGCATTTCCGTATATCCTTTTAATTCTCCACCAGCTAAAGTTTTAAATGCAGCAGCAATATCTCTTCCAAGATGTTTTGAATGAACAGTATTTCCTATAACTACTCCCAAAACTTCTTCAAACTCATAGCCAGGAACATATCCAACTGTAGTTACAATCACAAAAATTCCCCCTTTTTAAATTTCTTTATTTTTGAAAAGATAATAACCTGCTAAAAGTATAAATCCACCGATAACAAATAATGATTCAGAATATATCCAGTTTATTTTTCCCTCTGAAAGAATTTTACCACCTAATATATAACTATATGTGTTTAGCCATTTTAATGGTTTTAAAAAACCTAAAGCAGTAGTTATTGCTAATAAACCAACAGATGAAAGAATAGGTTTTACCTGATCATTGAAAAAAATGGAAAAAAATACAGTTACACTATTCCAGAACCAGAAACCTATTAGTCCATGAATTATATATTTTAATGCATATTCATAAAAGAAATCCTTTCCAGTAAAAAATGAATATATAATAGGCAAAATACTACCAATAATTACAACAGAAAAACCAATAATTAAACTTGAAAAAACTTTTGAATAAAAAACATAATCGCGTGATTTTCTAACCAATAGAAATTCCATAGTCCCATTTTCAACCTCTCTTGAAAATAAAGGAAATGCAAAAATAATAGCAAAAATAGGAATCATTTGACCAAAATTTTTACCAAACCATTGTGTGAATATATAAAAATTCCAATCATGCAATTTTGATAACATTGCTGATGCTCCAAATTTTTTTGCATAACTTTCAATAACTGCTTTGTTTTCATCTAAAAGATTAAGAAAAACATTTTGAAAAGGAGCAATAGAAAAGAATAAAATTAATGTAATAATTAATATTGCTAATGCTCTGATTTTCATATTATATAGTTCTTTTTTCATTTCCACTCCCCTTTACAATAGCCTCAAATATTTCATCAATGGTTACAGGTTCTCCTTCATTGCTTTTAACGATCCAGATATTTTCATTTTCTAATTTTTTCCATAGATATCCTTTTGTTTTTTTGTCTTTTGGTAAAGAAATGGCAGAATAATTCCTTTTAATATCATCAAGATAATCCATTTCTAAAATTTCTCCATTTGACATAATAGCAATTCTATCAGTAATTTTTTCTACTTCTGCAAGAATATGACTGGTATATAACACGCTTTTTCCATTATATGATAAATCTCTGATTAAATTTAAAATATTATTTCTCATTAAAGGGTCCAAACCCCAGGTAGGTTCATCAAGAATATATAAATCGGCATCTTGAGATATAGTTAAAGCGATATATAATTGTGTAAGCATACCATAAGATAAATTAGCAATTTTTGTTTTTTTATCTAAATTAAAATTATCAATTATCTCATAAGCTTTATTTTTAGAAAAATTATTGGTTATAGAACTCGTTATTTCTATCATTTTTTCAACAGTAAAACTTTTATATAAATTCTTCTTTTCAGGCAAATATGAAACAGATCCATTTAAATATATGTTTCCTGAATCCTTTTTTCTTAAACCTAAAATACATTTTAAAGTAGAAGTTTTTCCAGCTCCATTTGGACCCAATAATCCAAAAATCTCTCCTTTTTCAATCTCAAAAGAAATATTATTTACAGCGGTTAAGTTACCATATTTTTTTATTAATCCTTCCACTTTTAAAATCACATTATTCACCTCCATAAATTTCATCAATAACCTTTAACAAATCCCTTTTTTCTATTTTTAAATTTTTAGCAGATATAACAATTTTTCTAAATTCTTCTATTTTCTCATCAAATATTTTATCTTTATCAATTCCAATAACGATATATCCAGATCCTCTAACAGATTGAATAATACCTTCCTGTTCTAATTCTCTATAAGACCTTGCAACTGTATTTAAATTAACGCCAATTTCTTTAGCTAAAGTTCTAATAGAAGGTATAAATTCATTTTCATTTACTTCTTTTTTTACAATTTTTTCTTTTATTTTATTTTTTATTTGTTCGTATACAGGGACATGGGAATGGAAATCTATTGTAAACCACATAAAAAATCACCTCACTGTAATATTATACTATTACAGTAGAAAAATGTCAATAAAAAAACAAAAGACACAGTATATTTATTTTTTTGAAACCATAAAGAAATATAAGTATTTTGTTTGTAACAAAAAAAGGTTATACTATAGATGAAACACCCCCCTGGTGGGGGATAATAAAAAAGGAGGAATTATTATGAGTGAAAGTAAAGCTCTTACTGAAAATAAAAAAATTGTTGAAAAAGAACTCAGTGTTATAGGAATGACATGTACTTCCTGTGCTCTTGCAATAGAAAAAAAGCTAGGAAAAATAGAAGGTATAGAAAAAGCAAACGTAAATTTTGCAACAGAAAAACTTTCTCTGAAATTTGATCCAACAAAGGTTGATGAAGAACTTATAAAAGAAGTAGTAAAAGATGTTGGGTATGATGTAGAAGCTCCAGTTGAAGATAAAACAGTTACTATTCCAATTGAAGGTATGACATGTGCATCATGTGCCAATGCAATTACAAAAGAAATTAACAAGCTTGAAGGAATAAAATCAGCAAACGTAAATTTTGCAACAGAAAAAGCAGTTGTTACCTATGATCCAAATATTGTACGTTTATCAAATATAAAAAAGGCTATTGAAAATGCTGGATACAAACCACTTGAAGCAGATTCAAAAGATAGTGTGGATTTTGAAAAAGAAAGACGTGAAAAAGAAATTAAAACATTATGGAGAAAATTTATAGTTTCAGCAGTTTTTTCTATTCCATTATTATACATATCAATGGGACATTTGTTGGGATTAAAATTACCAGCAACTATAAATCCAGAAATTAATCCTTTTAATTTTGCTTTAATTCAATTATTATTAGTTATTCCTATTGCAATTGCTGGATATAAGTTTTATACAATTGGTTTTAGAAATTTATTTAAATTAAGCCCTAATATGGATTCATTAATAGCAATAGGTACCTCAGCGGCAATAATTTATGGAGTTTTTGGAACAATTCAAATTTATTTAGGTAATACCAAATATGCAAATGATTTATATTTTGAAACTGCCGGTGTTATAGTGACATTAATTCTTTTAGGAAAGTATCTTGAGAGTGTAACTAAAGGGAGAACATCTGAAGCAATAAAAAAATTGATGGGATTACAACCAAAAACAGCACTTCTTTTTCTGGATGGGAAAGAAATTGAAATACCTGTTGATGAAGTTGAAGTTGGGGATATTATAATCGTTAAGCCTGGTGAAAAAATACCAGTTGATGGAATTATTATTGAAGGTCATACATCCGTCGATGAATCAATGCTTACTGGAGAAAGTATTCCAGTAGAAAAAAATATAAATGATAAGGTTATTGGGGATCAATGAATAAAAATGGAAGTATTAAATTTAAAGCAACGAAAGTTGGAAAGGATACCGCATTAGCTCAAATAATAAAATTAGTCGAAGAAGCACAGGGATCAAAAGCACCAATTGCAAAAATGGCTGATGTAATTTCTGGATATTTTGTTCCAATAGTTATAGCAATAGCAATTGTTGCTGCAATAGCATGGTATCTGACAGGAGCAGGACAAATATTTGCATTAACAATATTTATTTCAGTATTGGTTATAGCATGTCCATGTGCATTAGGATTAGCAACCCCTACTGCAATAATGGTTGGTACAGGAAAAGGTGCTGAATACGGAGTTTTAATAAAAGGTGGAGAACCACTTGAAACAACTCATAAAATAAAAACTATAGTTTTTGATAAAACAGGAACAATAACAGAAGGAAAGCCAAAAGTTACGGATATATATACATCAGGAAATTATAAGGAAGATGAATTATTAATTATAGCAGCATCAGCTGAAAAAGGTTCTGAACATCCATTGGGAGAAGCTATTGTAAAAGCAGCAGAAGAGAAAAATTTAACTTTGAAAAAAATAGATAAATTTATGGCTATTCCAGGACATGGAATTGAGGTAATAATAGATAATATGGATATATATCTTGGAAATTTAAAACTTATGAAAGATAAAAATATAGAAATAAGTTTAAGTAATGAAGCCAGCAAGTTAGCTGATGAAGGAAAAACACCAATGTTTATAGCTATTAATGGAAAATTAGAAGGAATTATTGCAGTTGCTGATACAGTAAAACCATCAAGTGCAAATGCTATAAAGAGACTTCATAAAATGGGAATTAAAGTTGCAATGATTACAGGAGATAACAAAAGAACAGCAGAAGCTATTGCTAAACAGGTTGGTATAGATATAGTACTTGCAGAAGTATTACCACAGGATAAAGCAAATGAAGTAAAAAAATTACAGCAAAATGGAGATATAGTAGCAATGGTTGGTGATGGAATAAATGATGCTCCTGCACTTGCTCAGGCAGATGTTGGAATAGCAATAGGTTCAGGTACAGATGTTGCTATAGAATCAGCGGATATAGTTCTGATGAAAAGTGATTTAGAAGATGTAGTGACAGCTATTCAGTTAAGTAAAGCCACAATTAGAAATATTAAACAAAATCTATTCTGGGCATTTGGTTACAATACAGCAGGAATTCCAATTGCAGCTGGACTATTACATGTATTTGGAGGACCATTATTAAGTCCAATGATTGCAGCAGCAGCAATGTCGTTTAGTTCAGTATCAGTATTATTAAATGCTTTAAGGTTAAAAACATTTAAACCTAAAAACTAGAAGGAGGAGATATTATGAAAAAGGTAATTATTATTGAAGGTATGTCATGTGAGCATTGTGTAAAGAGAGTAAGAAAAGAATTGGGAAAATTAGAAGGTGTAAATGTTATATCAGTTGAAATTGGTAAGGCAGTTATAGAAGGAGACGTTTTGAATGATGAAGCTATAAGAGAAGCTATAGATGAAGCTGGTTATGAAGTTAAAGAAATAGCAGAAAATGATGAAATTGAAGAACATCATGAAGATAATCATGAAAGCCATACTCATCACGGACATCATATGAAACATAAAGGAATGCATCATAAAGGACATTGCCATTAGAAAACCCAGGGAGAGTGTTCCTCTCTCTGGTTATAAAAATGAGGTGAAGGTAATGCATAATAATAAGAATAGTCTAAATGTTTTAAAAACAGCGAAAGGACAGATAGAAGCAATAATAAGAATGGTTGAAGGGAATAGATATTGTATAGATATATCAAGACAAATTTTAGCTACTCTTTCTCTATTAAAAAAAGCAAATGCTCAAATATTGAACTCTCATCTTGAAAGTTGCGTCAAAAATGCTGCATATTCAAATAATACAGAAGAAATAAATGTAAAAATAAATGAATTAGAAGAAGTAATGAATTATATAAGCAAAAATTTATAAGGAGGCGAATAAAATGTTACCAGAAATAAATGAAAATATGAGTTTAAAGGAAATTATGGATATGGACAATAAATTATTTGACGAGTTAAAAAATTTTGGATTTGATATTTGTTGTGCAAAAATGAGTAGTTTAAAGGAAAGTTGTAAAGACAAAGGATTAAATGTAAATGTAGTAGTACGAAAATTAAACAATGTAGTGGAAGAAATAAATTATATAGAAAAATTAATTTCAGAAAATGAATGAATTCTAAGGAAATTTTAAGGAATGTATGTTATACTACAATTGTCCCACCCGTACGGGGGTGACAAAAAATAAAAGGAGGAGAGAAAAATGAAATATGGAATATTAAAAGAAACAAATTATGATTTTGAAGAAGCAATATCAAGACTGAATGAAGAATTACAAAAAGAGGGTTTTGGAATTTTAATGAGAATTGATTTAAATGAAAAATTTAAAGCAAAACTTGGAATTGAGTTTAAAAAGTATGCAATATTGGGAGCATGTAATCCAAAAAATGCACACAAAGCAATATTAGCCGAAGAAAATATAGGAGTATTTTTACCTTGTAATGTAATAGTATATGAAAAAGAAGGAAAAACAGTAGTAACAGCGATAAAACCAACAGTAGCAATGAGTTCAGCAGAAAATGAAGAAGTATATGAAATAGCAAAAAATATAGAAGATGCTTTAACTAGAGTTATTTCAAATCTTTAATGAAAGGAGAGGATATTATGATGCATGGTTGGGGTTGGTCAGGTTTTGGGCCATATGGTTTTGGAGGATATAGTTTAATAGGATCATTTATAAGTTTTATTTTTCTAATAATATTTCTTGTGGTGATTTATTTCATAGTAAAAAAGATATTTTTTAATGGGAATTTTGAGTTTAAAAATATTGGCAAAAATAATAAAAATGAAGAATATAATGTAATAAAAATTTTAAATGAAAAATTAGTTAAAGGTGAGATTACAGAGGAAGAGTATCTTAGAAAAAAGAATTAATATTAAAAAATTTAAAGTGAGGTGAAAGGTATGATGTTTTTATTTCTATTAATAATAATATTTGTAATCTGGTATTTTATGAAAAATCCAGACGCAGCAAAAAATTAGGAGATTTTCAGAATAGTAGTGAAGATTCCAAAAAGAGGCATTAAGAATATTAAATGAAAAATTTGTGAATGGTGAAATCACAGAAGAAGAATATTTAAGAAAAAAGAAACTTATAGAATAATAATGATAAAAAAGTAAAGAAAATTTTTGAGGTGATGTTATGAATGAATTGATGAGAATAGTTGATATGGATGAAGAATATGTTTACTTACAGGCTCTTGAAGCAGCAAATTGCGGTTCTTGTGCAATAAAGGGTTCATGTAATTTAACAGGCGATCCAAATAGAAAAATTAAGGCAATTAATAATAAAAACTTGAATTTAAATAAAAATGATTTTGTGTATATAAAAAAATAGATTCATTAGAATCAAAAGCAGCCTTTATAATGTATGGGATTCCATTACTGACAATGGTTACAATTACTGTACTTCTATTCTCATTGGGTTTAAATGAAATTATATCTTTTCTTTTAGGTTTAACCAGTATGTTAATATCATATTATTTTATATATCTGTATGATAGAAAAGTAGCAAAAACTAAGTATGTTCCAGAAATTATTGAAAAAATAGGAATTTATAAAACTTTTCAAATATAGGAGGTGAAAAATATGTCTTGTGGAGGAGGAATATTTGGTTATCATGGAGAGGGTTATTTAATAGGCATTATCATTCTGATGAACATCATAGGCATTCAGATGATTTAAGGAGATTAGAGGATTCTCGCCAGCCTGTGTTAGAAGAATCAAATAAAAAAAGTAGAGCTTTGGATTTATTAGATGAAAAATTCGTAAATGGTGAAATTACAGAAGAAGAATACCTTAGAAAGAAAAAACTGATATTAAGTAATGCTGTGTGATAATGTGAGGTGTTTTATATGAAAAAATTAATATTTATATTTGTAGTATTAAATATTGTAATACTTTCATTTAGTAATATTATAGATTTATCTATTGAGAAAATATATAAACCATATTTAAATGATGAAAATAACGGTTATTTTGATATTTATGGAAGAGTTAATGTGTTTTCACTATATGCTAATATACCATTAGCAGTTGATAATTTTTATAAAACAGATTTTAGTGAAATTGTAATATACCCTAATAAAAATATAAAATTAGAAGATATAAAGATTGGAATAGATATTATTAATACAGATTTTAAAACAAAAGGTTTTCATTTTTTTCCTATGATGCATATGAGATATTTTAGAAATATAACAAGAGAAAATAATATTGAAAATAATATATATATTCCTTTTAGATTTGCAGTAGAAAATGAGCTTAAAAATTTGAATGATTATAAGAAAATAGAAGTTATTTTAAGTAGTGGAATTGTATTTAAAGATAAATATATGATAGAAATAGGTGTAAAAGACAATATAAATAATATTATTAATACTTCATTTAAATTAAATTGGATAGTAGGTTTTAAATATAATCTATTTTAATGATTATCAGGAGGTGAAAATGATATGCCTTGTTGGGGTTGGACAGGATTTTATGGATATGGAGGAATAATAGGTTCTTTAATAGGTTTTGGATTTATGATTTTGTTTTTAGTAATTATATATTTCCTATTTAAGAATTTATTTAAAAATAGTGGTTCAAAAGAAAGTAGAAAAATCGGAGGTAACAACGAAGATTTAATAAAAATTTTAAATGAAAAGTTTGTTAAAGGTGAGATTACCGAAGAAGAATATATTAGAAAAAAGAAACTAATTGAATGAGGAGGGATTTTTATGAAGAGTAGATTATTATTAGGTTTGATGTTGGTATTTAGTTTATCATTAATTTTCGCACATGGCGGAGATATAGTGAATCAAAATAATTCGTATTATCCAAATATTTCTGAAATTAGTTTGAATTTAAAAATAGTAGAAATAAATGAACAATTACCTATCGCTTTAGCAATTGATGAAAAAGGAAAATATTATGTTTTAAAATTGGATAAAATGTTTATGTTTTATAATGATTTACCAATAGAAACAGGAAAAGAAATAAAGGTTGAAGGTGTAGTAATATATAGTTTTTCGAAAATTGATGAATTAATTGTAGATTCTATTGAGATTGATAATAAAGAATATATGACACCTAAAAATTTTGGTTATGGAATGATGAATGATTATGGCTATCCAGGGATGATGGGTGGTAATATGATGAACGGATATGGTTACCCAGGAATGATGGGAGGCTATAACATGATGATGAATGGATACGGCTATCCCGGAATGATGAACGGTTTTGGTGGTTATCCAGGAACAATGGGTGGTTATGGTTATCCTAATTATCCTTATAATGAACCTGGATCTCAAAATGAAATGGATAACAATATGATGGGAGACAATTAAAAATATGCACATCCTTTAACTTTCAGGTTAAAGGATGTGTTTTTGAATTTGAATTAAAGGGGATATTTTATGTTTAATAAAAATTTATATATATTCATTATAAAATATAGATTTTGGATTATAGTATTTTCAGTAATTTTTACAATATTTTTTGGTATATTTGCTGCAAAAACAACCATTGATATGGGGACATATACTTTATTACCAGACAAGGATTCAGAAATAATAAAATTTAATGAAATTTCAAAGAAATTTGGCGGTTTTGATAATATGATTATTTATATAAAAGGTAAAAATAATAATAAAATGGAAAATGCCGCAGAAGAAATAGCTAATGAAATGAAAAATCTAAAAGAATATGTGAAATATGTTGATTATAAATATCCAGTAGATTTTATTAAAGAAAATATCTTATTATATCTTGATAAAGATTCATTTGAAGAAATAATATATTTATTGAAGAATAATATGGATTTATTAAAGTTAACTCAGGAAAAAAATAATCTTTCAAAATTATTATTATATTTAAGTACAAAGAAAGATATAAAAGAAGAAGAGATAAGTATTATTAATAATTTAATTAAAAAAAATAGGAATAATATTTTAAAAATACTTGATATGAAATATTATTATAATGAGTCAAAAACAACATTGCTTATTTTTTTAAGACCAACAAATGCGAATCATGATATGCTTTTTTTTGAAAAAATGGTTTCAAAAGTAAAAAAAGATATATATCCGATAACAAAAAAATACTCCACTTTGAATATTGGAATTACTGGAATGCCAGTGATTATGGCAGAACAACAACAAAATTTAAACTCAAAAATAACAATAATTTCTATAATAGTATTGTTATTATTAATAGTTTTATTCACTTTGTCATATAAAAAATTTTCATCATCAATATATATTGTAATGCCTGTAATTATAGCAATAATATGGACACTTGGAATAAATTACCTGATAATCGGTAGATTAAATATAGTTACAAGTATTTTTTCTATCTTATTATTAGGTCTGGGAGTTGACTATTCGCTACACTTTTTAACAAAATTTTATTATGAAATAAACAAAGGAAATGACTCATATACAGCTCTTGAAAAGGTTTTTAATCATACGTTATCTGGAATTTTTGTAGGAGCAATTACAACAGCATCATCTTTTTATGCATTAATGCTATCAAAATTTAAAGGGTTATATGAATTAGGATTTGTTGCAGGTACAGGAATATTGATGTCTTTAATATCAATTATATTTATTCTACCTTCTATATTATCTTATTTAAAAATAAAATCAGATACTCAAAGTAAAAATAGTACTTTGAGTGAAATTTATATGAAAATACTTACAAAGAATAAATATGTTATAATATTAGTCGTATTTTTAATTACTTTAATACCTTATATATTCAGAAACAAAATAGAATTTAATTATAATGCTTTTGATTTACTTCCTGATTTACCTTCGGTAAAAATAGAAAATTCATTAAAAAAGATTTTAATACTACTTTTGAATATAATATTTTAGTTTCAGATTCTCTTGAAAAGAGTAAAAGAATATATGAAAAATTAAAAAATGAAAAAGAATCTTTTGAAGTTGATTCATTAGTGTATTTAATACCAGAAAATCAATCTGAAAAAATATCAATATTAAAAAATTTATATAATAGATATTTAATAGAAGAAAAACCCAAGGTTACTAATGTACCTTTAAATTTAGTAACAAATTTAATTTTATTTCAAATTAAAAATAAAAACTTTAATGAAAAAACAATTTATACTGAAGTTAAAAAAATGGTTGAAAAGTTAAATTCTTTAAATGATACTGAGAAAGAAAAACTTCAAAGGGAAATTAAAAATACTTTTTATTTCCTAATAAAAAGTATGGAAAATGCTTCAATAAATGGAGAAATTACTATTAATAACATTCCAGAATATATAAAATCAAAAAATCTTGATGCAGATAAAAATATAGCAACCTTTGTTTTTATAAAAAAAGGAGCATGGGATGAGGAAAATATGAAAAAAATAGTTAATATACTTAGAAATATTGAAAAAAATTCAACGGGGACAACTTTTGTCTGGATAAAGCTTATTGATTATATTAGAGATGATTTGGTAAGGAGTTCTATTATTGTTTTAGCTTTAGTTTTTTTAATTGTTTTATTCTATTTTAGAAAAATAAATATTACTCTTTTAACGCTGACACCTGTTCTTTTTGGAACATTATGGCTTTTTAATTTTATGATGTTTTTTGGTATAAAATTTAATATAGCAAATATTGTTGTAATTCCACTGATTATTGGTATAGGTATAGATGATGGAATACATATGATGCACAGTTATATTGAAAGTAGGAGCATAATTGAAACATTAAAACAATCCGGTAAAGCAGTAATTATTACTTCAATAACCAGTATGCTGGGTTTTGGTTCATTATATTTTGTAAAAGATCCATTAGTTTCACAAATGGGATTTTTATTATTTTTTGGAATATTATTTTGCTTAATAATATCTCTTACTATATTGCCTATTTTTATTCAGATTTTTAATCTATCTAAAAATAATATTTTATTAATGAAATAATGATTTCATTATTTTTAAATTTTATAGTATAATAAATTATAGAAGAATAAATAAAAAATTTTAATTCAACAATTGAAGGGGGAGGAAAATGGAAAAGAATGAAGGAAAGATGGATCATAGTCATCATATGAAAGATGAACAACCAAAAAATGGAAATCATTCAGCCCATGAACATCATGAACATCATGGACATCAAGAACATGAACACGAACACCATGATCATGGACATGAACATCATAATCATCATGACCATCATGCTCATATGGTTAAAGATTTTAAAAAACGTTTTTGGATTTCGTTAATTTTCACCATACCAGTTTTGGTCTTATCACCATTGGTTCAAAAATTGCTTGGGTTGAGAAATTATTAACATTTCCAGGAGATTTATATGTTCTTTTTGCTATTTCAACATTTATTTATTTTTATGGTGGATATCCATTTTTAAAAGGATTTTATGATGAAGTAAAGAGTAAAAAACCAGGAATGATGACATTGATTGCTGTTGCAATAAGTACAGCATATGTATATAGCAGTGTGGTTGTTTTTGGTTTAGAAGGTGGAATATTTTTCTGGAACTTGCTACTTTAATTGATATTATGTTGCTTGGTCATTGGATTGAAATGAGATCGGTAATGGGTGCTTCTCGTGCTTTGGAAGAACTTGCAAAATTAATGCCATCAGATGCACATAAGCTTATGCCAGATGGAGAAATAATTGATATACCACTTGAAGAATTAAAAACAGGAGATATTGTTATAGTAAAACCAGGTGAAAAAGTTCCTGCAGATGGTATTATAATAGAAGGAGAAAGTTCAGTAAATGAATCAATGTTAACGGGAGAAAGTAAGCCAGTATCAAAGAAAAAAAATGATCTTGTTATTGGCGGTTCAATAAATGGTGAAGGTTCTTTAAAGATTAAAGTAAAAAATACCGGAAAAGATTCATATCTTTCACAGGTAATTGAGCTTGTAAAAGAAGCACAGGAAAGCAAATCTAAAACACAGGATCTTGCAAATCGAGCAGCAGTATGGTTAACGTTTATAGCCTTAACAGGCGGTGCAGTAACATTTTTTATCTGGACATTGATAATGAATAAAAGTTTTGTTTTTGCTCTTGAAAGAACTGTTACTGTTATGGTAATAACATGTCCTCATGCTCTTGGATTGGCTGTTCCATTGGTTGTTGCTGTTTCAACAGCAATTTCAGCAAAGAATGGTCTTCTTATCAGGGATAGAGTAGCCTTTGAAAGAGCAAGAAATATTCAGGCTATTGTATTTGATAAAACAGGAACATTAACGATGGGAAAATTTGGTGTAACTGATGTAGTAAAACTTTCAGAAGATATAACAGAAGATGAAATTTTAAATTATGCAGCTTCAGTTGAAATGCATTCAGAACATCCAATTGCAAAAGCAATTGCAAAATCTGCAAAAAATCCTATGAATGTTGAAAGTTTTAAAGCCATTCCTGGAAAAGGTGCTGAAGGAAAAGTAGAGGGAAAACATATAATGGTTGTTAGTCCTGGATATTTAAGAGAAAAAAATATAAAAGTAGAAAATGAAAATATAAATAAAATGCTATCAGCTGGAAAAACTGTAGTGTATTTATTAATAAATTCCGAATTAAAAGGTGCAATTGGATTAGCAGATATTATAAGACCAGAATCAAAAGAAGCGATAGCTAAGTTAAAAGAAATGGGAATAAAATGTATGATGTTAACGGGAGATAATAAACAGGTAGCAAAATGGGTTGCTGATGAATTAAACCTTGATGAATATTTTGCGGAGGTTTTACCTCATGAAAAATCACAAAAAATAAAAGAAATTCAATCCCGTAATTTAATTGTAGCCATGACAGGTGATGGTGTAAATGATGCTCCAGCATTAGTTCAGGCAGATGTTGGTATAGCAATTGGAGCAGGAACAGATGTAGCAGTTGAATCAGCAGACATAATTCTCGTTAGAAGCGATCCAAGAGATGTTGTTGCGATAATTGGTCTGGCTCAAAATACATATAAAAAAATGATTGAAAATCTATTATGGGCAACAGGGTATAATGCTATAGCAATACCTCTTGCAGCAGGTGCTCTGTATAAATGGGGAATACTCTTGAGTCCAGCAGTTGGAGCAGTTTTTATGTCTTTAAGTACAGTTATAGTTGCAATAAATGCTAAATTATTAAAATTAAAAAGTTGATAAATTTCATATAATAAAAACAGGAGGTATGAAAATGATTCAACTGTGTAAAAATAATAAGGGAGTAGAAAAAATTATAGAATATCTGGAAAATAATGATATTGAATACTTTGTAGCAAACTGTCTTGATGAGTGCAATATATGTCATTCAAAAGTTTTTGTGAAAAAAGATGAAGAAATAATTGCAGAAGAAACAGTTGAAGAATTATTAAATAAAATATAGCTGGGAAACCAGCTATATTTTATTTAGTGTTTTTAATTAGAATAAATTTATAAATTTTAGTATTATTCCAGATATCTTCAATAATAATTTCAGCATAATTTCTTTCTTTTAAAGAGGAAAAGATTTCATTCCATCTATTTATTTTTATCGGAGTTATTTTTGATGTGGAATATAACTTAATCCAATAATTATATAAGTTAGATCCATATCCAAAAATACTATCAGGAGAATACATTTCATCTTCTCGTATTTCATCAAATTCAATTTTGTATACAACTTCGTTATTTATTTTTAAAGATATTTTTTTTGGTATTATTTTAGTATTTTTCCCTAATTTTTCAGAAACATTGATTTCTATTTTAGGTAAAGTATAAAAAGGGATTTCCATTAAATTATTTTCTGATAAATTATAAATATTATTGTTTATTCTAATTTTTGAAATTATTAATTCTTTTGTTCTTAATTCTGTATAATTTACATATTCAAGAGCATCTTTTATTATTTCGGTTTCATTATCTCCAGATTTTATTATTTCTCTTATTTCAAAATGTATATTGGGCACCTGTGCTTCTCCACTCTTCCCAGAATAACCAATAATTTCTTTTTTTCAACCAAAACTTCTTTTTCTGGAAAAATTATTTCAGCAAAACTATTTCCAAATTCATTTTTTACAGATGCGGCGATTGTTTTAACTATATTATTAAATGAACTCAAGTGTGCGTAAACACTAATTTTATTTATAGAAGGATGATATATAAAAATTGTATTTCCATATATTGGTTCATTTAACCATATTTTATAAACATAACCATTTTCAATAGATTTTACAGGAAGACCTTCTTTTGAAAAAGAAGAAAAATCTATTCCTGTATGAAAATGAGGTTTATCCCCGGTATCTCTGTATTCTCCAAATGAAGAAGTTATATATGTATTTTCAACGGGAATTTGAAAAAGTTGTGAAAAAATTTGTGTAAAAAATAAAGCGAACAAAAATATTACTATTAAATGATATTTCATCTTAAAAAAAACCTCCTCTTTTTTATATTTGAATAAATATTCAAATATATTATAACATTGTCTTTTTCCTTTAAAATGTAAATTATGTAAAAATTATTTTTCTGAAAAAACTTAAAGGGTTGACATTATATTCTTTTTTTGTTATAATACAATTGAACAATTATTCAATTAATCAAACAATCAAATAAAAATAAATACTTATGGAGGTGTTAATTGTTATGAAAAAGAGTTTTGTTATGCTGATGATATTAATTTTATCTTTGATGGCATTTTCGGACAAAATTTATTTAAAAAGCGGTGTAATTATGGAAGGTACTGTTGTAAAGGTTAATGAAGAAGAAGTAGTTATAAAATTAAAATCTGGGTCTCCTGCTACAATAAAACAAAAGGATATTGCTTTCATTGAAACAGAGAATTCAAAAAATATAGATTATTTAGGTAACAATAAAATTTCATCTGATAAAGTTCTTTTTTATGAAAAAAATAAGAAAAAACCAGGAGTTGCTGCATTTTTAGGTTTAGTTATACCATCGGCAGGACATGCATATGCAGGAAATTGGGGAAGAGGATTATTATTTGCTACAACAGAAATAGCTTTTTTAGCAGCAGCAGGTTATGAAATATATAATAATTATTATCAAGATAATGAAGAAATGATTAATAAAAATTATGATAATCATGATTATGATCAAAAATGGTGGAACAATGATTATAAAGTGTTTTATAATATAGCTTATAAAGCTGCTATGAATGATAAAAAGATACAGGCATATATGGTAGGTTTTGCTATCATAAAATTATGGAAGTGTTTGATGCATATAATACAGCTGAAAAATATAATACCCAATTAAGATTTGAATTAAATTTACAGAGTAAAAGTTTAGGAATTTTTAAGGATTATGAATTTTAAAAATTATTCTAAGTAAAAATGGAGATGGATAATATGATTGACATAAAGGAAAAAGATATTGATATATGTGAAGTAACAGAAACACATAATGAAATAATAGAAAAAGCTAATGTAATTAAATCAAAAAGCAATGAATTAAATAAAATAGCTGATTTCTTTAAAATTATAGGAGATAGAACAAGAATAAAATTGTTATATTCTTTGTTTGAGGTTAATGAAATGTGTGTCTGTGATATTTCTTCTGTGCTTAATAAAAGTGGTTCAGCAGTTTCACATCAATTAAGAGTATTAAGACAGGCTGATCTGGTAAAATATCGAAAAGAAGGGAAAGTTGTATATTATTCTTTGAATGAAAAATATATAAAAAATATTCTTGAAATAGTTTATGAAAAAGTAAATGGGAAGTAAGTCTTCCCTTTTAAAATAAACAACATTTGAATAACTATTCAAACGTTTTAATGAAAAGGAGGGTTCATAATGGAAAAGAAAGAGCTTGTACTTGATGGGTTAGATTGTGCAAGTTGTGCAGCAAAAATAGAAGAATCAGTAAAGAATTTAGAGAATGTTGATGGTGTAGAACTTAATTTTATAACTAAAACTTTATCTATAAAAGTTGAAGATGAAGAAAAAATAGAAGAAATAAAAAAGCTTGTAAAAAAAATCGAACCAGAAGTGGAAGTATATGAAAAAAATAAAAATGGGAAAAAAGGTAAAAATGAAGAAGAGGAAGAAGGAGAATTTAATAGAAAGTTAGAAATTATCAGGTTAATTTCAGCGCTTGGCGTATTTATCACAGCTTTATTTGTAAAAGAGCCATTCTGGCTTCAAATCTCATTATATGTTATAGCCTATTTAATTTCTGGTGGGAAAGTATTAATAAGATCATTTAAGAATATTATAAGAGGAAATATTTTTGATGAAAACTTTTTGATGAGTGTTGCAACAATAGGTGCATTTTCAATTGGAGAATTTCCTGAAGCAGTTGGAGTTATGGTGTTTTTTGAAATAGGTGAATTGTTACAGGATATGGCCGTTGATAATTCTAAAAAATCTATAAAAGCATTACTTGATATAAGACCGGATTATGCAAACCTTTTGAAAGATGGTAAAGAAATAAAAGTATCACCAGAAGAAGTTAAAAAAGGTGATCTTATAGTTGTAAAACCTGGTGAAAGAGTTCCATTAGATGGTATTGTTATTAAAGGAAATTCAATGGTTGATACTTCCGCTTTAACAGGTGAATCTGTTCCGAGAAGTATAAAAGAAAATGATGAAGTTATGAGTGGATTTATAAATCTTAATGGACTTATTACTGTAAAAGTTGAAAAAGAATATGCAGAATCTACAATTTCAAAAATACTTGATATGGTTGAAAATGCTGCAGCTAAAAAAGCTAAAACAGAAAAACTTATAACTAAGTTTGCTAAATATTATACACCAGTTGTCGTATTTTTAGCAATAGCTTTAGCAACATTACCACCATTAATTACAGGAGCACCATTTAATGAATGGTTATATAGAGCTTTAATTTTCCTTGTTATTTCATGTCCATGTGGTCTTGTGGTTTCAATACCTCTTGGTTATTTTGCAGGAGTTGGAGCATTATCCAAGCAAGGAGTTCTCGTAAAAGGTGGAAATTATCTTGAACGTCTTAAAAATCTTGATACTGTAATTTTTGATAAAACAGGTACATTAACTGAAGGTGTTTTTGAGGTCGTTGAAATAAAAACATTTAATGGTTTTAGCGAGGACAATATTCTTGAAATTGCAGCATATGCAGAAGAACATTCAAATCATCCAATTGCTGAGTCTATAAAGAAGAAATTTGGAAAAGAAATAGATAAAAATGCTATTGAAGATTATGAAGAAATTTCTGGTCATGGTATAAAATCAAAAATTAAAGGTAAAGAAATATTAGTAGGAAATAGAAAATTGATGAATAAATTTAAAATAAAAACCCCAGAAATAAATTTCAGTGGAACAATAGTTTTTGTTGCAGTTGATGGAAAATTTGCAGGATATATAGGAATATCAGATAAGATAAAACCTGGAGTTTCTGAAGTTATAAAAAATCTTAAAAAATTAGGAGTTAAGAAAACAGTAATGCTCACTGGAGATAGTAAAAAAGTAGCAGAATCTGTAGCAAAAGAAATTGGTATTGATGAATATTATGCAGAATTACTTCCTGGAGATAAGGTTAATTTCTTTGAAAAATTTAAAGATGGAGTTTCCACAGCATTTGTTGGCGATGGAATAAATGATGCACCAGTTTTAACAAGAGCTGATGTTGGTATTGCAATGGGTGGCCTTGGATCAGATGCAGCAATAGAAGCAGCCGATGTAGTCATTATGGATGATGATATATCTAAAATAACAGATTCCATAAAAATTTCAAGAAAAACATTAAAAATCACATGGCAAAATATAACAATTGTATTGGGTGTAAAAATATTATTCCTTATTCTTGGTGCTTTAGGTAAAACAGATATGTGGGGTGCAGTTTTTGCAGATGTTGGAATAACTATAATAGCAGTATTTAATACATTAAGAATATTAAGAGTAAAAAAGAAATAAAATTTGTTTTTTTAAATTTCTGGAGAGTGAGAGAATGGATAAATATATATTGTCTTCAAAAATATTTAAAGCTTTATCAAGTCCCATAAGATTAAGAATTATAGAAATCATTCAAAAAAGAAAATGCAATATATCTAAAATAAAAGAGGAATTAAAGCTTTCACAATCAAGCATTTCTCAGCATATTAAATTATTAGAAGATGCAGGAATAATTACAAAAATAAAAAAAGAAAATCATATTTTCTGTGAGATAAAACATAGAGAAATATTTAAAATTTTAAAAACAGTAAATTTTATTATGAGAAATGAAATTACGTCATCAGGTATATTATTGGAAAAATCAAATTAAGAAGGGAGAGGGTTTACATGTGCGAATGGGGTTGGAATGGCTTTAGACCATTTATGGGTGGCGGATATGGAATGATAGGGTACTTTATTTCATTTATAATGCTGATAATAATTATTGGAGTAATTTTCCTGGTTTTTAAATCTATAAAAAATAATAATGAAGCAAAAAAGAGAGAGTATGGAAAAATTAATAATTATGATGCTCTAAAAGTATTAAACGAAAAATTTGCAAAAGGCGAAATTACCGAAGAAGAATATTTAAGAAAGAAAAAAATAATTGGATGAAGGAGGAGAGAAAAATGAAATATGGAATATTAAAAGAAACAAATTATGATTTTGAAGAAGCAATATCAAGACTGAATGAAGAATTACAAAAAGAGGGTTTTGGAATTTTAATGAGAATTGATTTAAATGAAAAATTTAAAGCAAAACTTGGAATTGAGTTTAAAAAGTATGCAATATTGGGAGCATGTAATCCAAAAAATGCACACAAAGCAATATTAGCTGAAGAAAATATAGGAGTATTTTTACCTTGTAATGTAATAGTATATGAAAAAGAAGGAAAAACAGTAGTAACAGCGATAAAACCAACAGTAGCAATGAGTTCAGCAGAAAATGAAGAAGTATATGAAATAGCAAAAAATATAGAAGATGCTTTAACCAGAGTTATTTCAAATCTTTAAGATGTAAAAAGTGAGGTGAATGGTATGATGTTTTTATTTCTATTAATAATAATATTTGTAATCTGGTATTTTATGAAAAATCCAGATGCAGCAAAAAAATTAGGAGATTTTCAGAATAGTAGTGAAGATTCCAAAAAAGAAGCATTAAGAATATTAAACGAAAAATTTGTGAATGGTGAAATTACCGAAGAAGAATATTTAAGAAAGAAAAAAATAATAGAATAGGAGTGTGAAAATATGAAAAATAAGATTTTTTTAATAGTATCAATAATTTTAAGTTTATCAACTTTATTTGCATTTGGAGGTAATGTTAATCAAAATATTGTAAATAATACACCAGCTCAAATTTCATTAAGTTTGAGTATTGAAGAATTAGACAATTATACATTTTCAGCGCTAGCAATAGATGATAAAGGAACATATTATATATTGAGGTTATCGCCATTATTAATGTATTATGGTAATTTGCCAATCAATGTGAAAGATATGGTTACTATTGATGGGATAGTTTTATCCAATTTTACACAAATAAAAGAAATTATAGTAAATACAATTAATATTAATAATAAAGCATATACTATATTAAACAACAATGGATATATGAATAATCAATTTAGAAATTATAATCGAGGTATGATGAATAATTATGGAATGATGGGTGGATATGGTTATCCTGGCATGATGAATGGTTATGGAATGGGTGGATGGTATGATTATTATCCTGATCCGTATGATTATGAAATGATGAACAGATATGGATATCCAATGAATGGATATGGTTATCCTGGAAATATGAATAATTATAATCAAAATGTTCCAAATAATAATATGAATAATATGAATGGAAGGAAATAAAGCTGTATTTAAATAAACTATTGAATAAGACATGATTGGAGGGATTTTATGGGGATTTTAGATAAAAAAATCCTTGATAGCATGAAAACAATGATGTTAAAACAAGCATCCAAACTCGTAACCAACGTTGTAAGAAATTCAGAAGTAGAAGATTTAGCAAAACTTTTGAGAACACTTTCCAACTTAGCAAAAGAACCAGCAAAAAGTGGTTTAAGAAAATTAGCAGAAGGTGCAGAAAATAGAGATCCAATGCTTGTTAACTGGTCAAACTTATTTAAAAGATCCAATCCAAAAGTTGTAGAAAAGGTTATAAACAATTTGATTATCAATGAATTTGCAATAGGAGAAAAAGTAAGACAGGAAAAGATGCATGAACATAAAGTAGTATTACCAAAATTAGCAGTTATCAGTCCAACATATGCATGTAACTTAAGATGTGTTGGATGTTATGCAGGATTATATGGACACAAATATCAATTATCAAAAGATGAATTATTCAGTATAATCAGACAATTCAATGAACTTGGAATATATTTCTTTGTTATTACAGGAGGAGAACCATTCATATATCCACACTTATTCGAAATGTTAGAAGAATTCAATGATTCTTATTTCATGATATATTCAAACGGTACATTAATAACAGAAGAAAAAGCAAAAAGATTAGCGGAATTAGGAAATGCAACACTTTCAATATCTGTTGAAGGTTTTGAAGAAATGACCGACTGGAGAAGAGGAAAAGGGGTATTCAAAAAAGTATTAAATGCATGGGATTTATTAACAAAATACGGAGTAATATATGGAGCATCAGTAACGGCAACAAGAAAGAATCACGATTTAATAATGAGTGATGAATTCTGGACATTCTTAAAAGAGCATAATGTTGCATATGTATGGATATATCAATTTATGCCAGTAGGAATGGATCCAACAATGGAATTGGTACCAACACCAGAACAAAGATATGAAAGATTTGAAGTAACAGAAAAAGAAAGATTAGGTGGAGACTTTGCATTTGTAGCAGATTTCTGGAATCATGGATTCTTAACTCATGGATGTTTAGCAGCAGGTTCAAAATACTTACATATTAATGCCAAAGGATATGCAGAACCATGTGTATTCCAACAATTTGCAGTAGATAATATAAGAGAAAAATCAATAATAGAAATATTAAAATCACCATTCTTTGAAGCATATAAGAGAACAATACCATATTCAAATAATTTATTCAGACCATGTCCAATTATAGATAATCCAAAAGTATTCAGGTCAATGGTTAAAAAGTTTAATGCAATACCGCAACATCCAGGAAGTGAAAAAACAATTACAGAATTAGCACCAGAATTGGATAAATTAGCAGAAGGATGGAAACCATATGCAGACAAATTATGGTATGAAAGAGGTTATGCAGAAAAATATCCATCCAAACGAGGAATCTATAATTATGAAACCAGAATGAAAAGATATGCTGACAATGAAGAAAAACTTGCTTTAGATAAAAAAGGTTAATAAAAAGAATTGATTGTTATTTTTTGATTTTTCATATAAATTATTTTCTCGTGTACTAATAAATTAGTAAAAACTATCTTTTTCAGAAAAATAATTTTGTTCTGATTTATTTTATTTATGAAAGATATAAAAATTTTCATAATTAGAATATTTTGACTTATAATCAAGAATATCAAAATATATATTAAAAAAACTAATCAATTTACGTGTTTTATATTATGCTTTTTTTGTGATAAAATAAAATTACTAATCCTATATAGGGGGGAAGATTATGAAAAAGTTATTACTTGGTTTATTTATGTTGATAGCTTTATTTAGTTTTGCAGTTACTAACGTCATCTATATGGTAGGAGATGGAATGGGTATTAATCAGGCTTTACTGGCAAGTTATATTGAAGGAAGAATTTTAAACTTCTTGAGGACTCAGAATATCGGAATTGTAACTAATTACTCAGCAAATAGTAATGTTACTGATTCAGCTGCTGCGGGTACAGCATTATTTTCAGGATTCAAAACCAATAATGGAATGATAGGTATGTTACCGGATGGAACAATTGTTCCGACAATAGCAGAGATAGCTGCAAAACAAGGTGTAAAAATAGGGATTATTTCTACTTCTAGAATCACCCACGCTACACCAGGTGCAGTATATGGTCATGTGAAATCAAGAAAAGATGAGAATACTCTTGCAGAACAATTAGTTAACAGCCCTATTACAGTTGCATTTGGTGGGGGTGGAGAAATTTCGTTGCAACAGGTGGCAAAAGAAAAGATGGAAAAGATTTAATTAAACTTGCAGAAGAGAAAGGTTTTGATTATATTACAACAAAAGAAGAATTATTGAATTATAAAGGAGATAAAGTACTTGGTTTATTTAATTCAAGCCATCTTCCAGCTGCCTCAGATAGAGTTAAGGAACCAATGTTAGCTGAAATGACTAAAAAAGCTCTCGAAATATTATCAAAAGATGGAAAGCCATTCTTCTTAATGGTTGAAGGTTCTCAAATTGATTGGGAAGCTCATGGAAATGATCCATTTGGTGTATGGAAAGAAGTTATCGAATTTGAACGGGCATTTAATGTAGCTATGGATTTTCTAAAAGAAAATCCAGATACCTTAATAATTGTAACCGCTGATCATGAAACTGGTGGATTAGGACTTTCTACAGGTGGATATTTCTTTGATGTTGAAATGTTAAGACAATTTACAAAAAATACTGATTTTATAGCCAAACAGGCTAATAAGGATAAAAATAAAGTTAGAGAATTAGTTAAACAATATTATGGAATTGAATTAACAGATGAAGATATGGAATATTTTGATCGTCTAGTAAAAGAACAGGCTGGATCTTATTATGCATTTTCAAATGCAATTGGAAGAGTTGTTAGTAAAAAGGCACATATTGGATGGACTACTTTTGATCACACAGGAGCACCTATTGCTGTATATGCGTTTGGAAAAGGTGCAGAAAACTTTAATGGTTTTTATGATAACACTGAAATTCCAAGAATTATTGGGAGAATTACTGGATATGAACTCACATTCCCAACATATGAGTTACCAGTATCTGGAGCGCACTAAATGTTAATAATAAATAAAAAATAGTTATTTTTAGTAATTTTTGATGGTGTTTTTTGGAATAAAAACCCTTTTGCAATTTCTACTGCAAGATTTAACATTATTAAATTTTTACGTTTTTAGTATTATTTGTTATTGTATTTCAGCTGTATTAACTGTTGTATACGTATTTTGTAATCCTGTTAATCCATCAACTGAAGCTATTAATATATCTTTTACTCCTCTTACGGGAGTCAAGCCGCTTTTTTCTCTTTGCCATTTTAAAAACCCCTTCTTGGTTTTATTTTACCATACCAAGAAGAGGGTTCTTTTTTTCATTTACACAAAATTATTTAAGGTTTCAAAAAAGGTTTATTTTTCAGTTGCATGAATATATCCCACTTCAATAAGTTCCTTTACATGCTCATCATTTAAGGAATAATATACAACTTTTCCTTCTTTTCGATATTTTACCAGATTAGCCTGTCTTAATACTCTTAATTGATGTGACACTGCAGATGTTGTTTTCCCCAAAACAACAGATATATCGCATACACACATTTCTTCTACCTGCATTAAGACATATAATATTTTCATTCTTGTTTTATCTCCTATAACCTTAAACAAATCAGATAATTTGTTTAAGGTATCTTCATCAGGAGTATTTTTATGAACTTTTTCTATAATTTCTTCATGTATTTCAATTGTTTGACAAACTTCTATGTTATCTTTGTTACTGTTTTTTGCTTTACTCATTAAAACCACCATCTTTCATATATGAATATTTATTCATATATATTATATACCTAAATCTGAAAAATGTCAATAAATTAAGTTATTCGTTGAGGAATATTTCAAATAGCAATAAAATTTGTTAAGTGATTTTGTAGTTTATATTATTTTCTTGACTAATATTTACTATAAGAGTATAATAAAGTAAAGTATAGTAAAGTGGAGGGATAATATGAATATATTTTTTCTTGGAGCAGGTAATTCAGCAAGAATAATTTTAGAAGAAATAGATGATGTAATAGAAAAAGCATATGTTTTTGATAAAAATAAAGAACAGGTGAAAAAATTAAAGGAACTTTTTAATAAAGTTGAATATGCAGAAATAAAAGATTTAAAATATTTAAATGTTGATTATGTAATAGAAGTTGCTTCTGTAGAGGCTTTAAAAGAATATGGTTTGAAAATAATTGATATGAATAAAAATTTAATAGTGTTGAGTACAGGTGCTTTTGCAGACAAAATATTTAGATATAATTTTGTGAAAAAATTAAATAGTTCTAATAATAAAGTATATGTTGTTTCTGGAGCTATTGGCGGAATAGATTTAATAAATGCGATATATGATAAATTAGATGAAATTATATTAACAACAAGGAAACCACCTAAAAGTCTTGGATTAGATTTGTTAAGTGAAGAAATTATTTTTGAAGGAACATCCATAGAAGCAATAGAAAGATTTCCTAAAAATGTAAATGTAGCAGTTACATTGTCACTGGCAGCAAGAAATTTTGAAAAAGTTAGGGTTAGAATAATTGCAGATCCAAAGGTTGAGAGAAATATACATATAGTTGAAATAAAATCAAAAGTTGGAAATTATAAATTTGAATTTGAAAATTATCCTTCAAAAAATCCAAAAACCAGTTATCTGGCACCGTTATCGATTGTTGGTTTATTGAAGAATTTAAAGACAAACTTTAAAATAGGAGGATGAAAATGATAAAAGAAACCGCTATTGAAAGGAGTTAATTGAAAAAATAAAAGTCTTAAAAGAAGAAAAAGGATACACAATATTAGGTCATAATTATGTAATTCCAGAATTGCAGGATTTAGCTGATATAACAGGTGATTCTTTACAATTAGCAAGACTTGCAACAGAAATAGAAAACGATAAAATATTATTTCTTGGTGTGGATTTTATGGCTGAAACATTAAAAATATTGAATCCAACAAAAAAATTATTGTTCCTACAAAAGGTTCAACATGTCCTATGGCAAATTCATTAACTCCAGATATAATAAAAACATTTAAGGAAAAATATCCTGAAGCACCTGTGGTATTATATGTTAATAGTACTGCAGAATGTAAAGCATTAGCAGATTATACCTGTACATCGGCAAATGCTGTTGAAATTGTAAGCAAAATAGAATCAGATATAATATTATTCGGACCGGATAAAAATTTAGGTTCTTATGTTGCAGAAAAAACAGGAAAAAAGATTATACCAATTCCTGGAGAGACAGGATATTGTTATGTTCATAACAGATTTTCTGTAAAAGATGTAGAAAAGGCAAGAGAAAAATATCCAGATGCCAAAATAATAGTGCATCCAGAATCTTCTAAAGACGTTCGAGATTTATGTGAATACATTGGTAGTACCGGGCAAATGATGAAATTTCCAGAAAAAGATGAAGCAAAAGAATTTATAATAGGAACAGAAATTGGAATGATTCATAAATTATCTAAAACATTTAAAGATAAAAAGTTCTATCCTTTGAAAGAATTGGGGATATGTAATAATATGAAAAAGAATAATTTGAAAAATGTATATGAAGCGTTATTATATGAAGAAAATGAAATAACTTTATCAGAAGAGATATTAAAAAAAGCAAAAACTCCTATAATAAACATGTTTAAATTAATGGAGGTTTAAAATGTTTGATTATGAAATAAGATTATTAAAAGATTGGATAGAGAAAGATAATGCTTTTTTTGATATAGCTTCATATGAATTAAGAAATAAAAATACAATAGGTGAAATAATATTAAAAAACGATAATGTTATAATTTCTGGAATTGAAATAATAGAAAAACTATTAAATGAATATAACATTCAAAGCGAATTTTATAGCAAAGATGGAGATTATGTAAATAAAGGAATAATAGGAAAAATTTCAGGTAACGCATATAATATTTTAATTGTTGAAAGAATAATGCTTAATATATTATCTTTAATGAGTGCAATATCGACAAAAACAAGTAATTTGGTTAATAAAATCAATGGAAAAACAAAGCTTGCCGCAACAAGAAAGGTTTTTCCATCTCTTGGAAATCTTGAAAAATTAGCAGTTCTACACGGAGGTGGAGATACGCATAGATGGAATCTTTCTGAATCAATAATGATAAAAGATAATCACATAGCATTATATGGTGGAATAGAAAATGCAATAAACATAGTAAAAAAATATAAATCATTTACGAAAAAGATAGAAATTGAAGTGGAAAATGAGGAAGATGCGTTTTTAGCTGCAAAAAATAATGTAGATATAATAATGCTTGATAATTTTTCATCTGAAAATGCTAAAGAAACAGCCAGAAAACTAAAAGAAAAATATCCACATATAATTATAGAGGTTTCAGGCGGAATTAATGAAGAAAATTATCTCGAATATGTTGATGAGAATATAGATATAATATCAATGGGAAAATTAACAACAGAAGTAAAATATATTGATTATTCATTGGAAATAGAAATTTGAGGCGGTTTGCCTCAAATTTCTTTTGTAGACAAAGTAATTTTATATACAAAATATTTCTAAAATATTATTTATTTTTTTCATATTCAAAGAGAAAATCTAAAGCTATTTTTATTACATTATCATTTTCTAAATTTTTAGAATCCAAAAATATTCCAAAACCTGGATCATCAACATAAATGTCTGGATATATACCTGTTTTTGATATATTTTTACCTTTTTCCGAAACAAAATATCCAATAGGAAAAAAAACAGTTCCACCATTTTCTAAATTAAAATAACCTATTAATTCTGATTTGCCATATGTTTTTTCTCCTATTACAATAGCTAATTTATTTTCCTTAAAAAATTGTGTAAAAAATTCTGCAGTTGAAGCAGTAAACTTATTTACTAAAATAATCTTTTTATATTGTTCAAGTTATTAAAAAAAGGTATTGACTCTCTATATATTATTTTACTTTGATTCTTATAAATGATTTTTCCTAATATTTTTTATCTGTGAAATACGATAATACTTTTATTCCTTCATCAAAATCACCGCCCAAATTATATCTTAAATCTATTATTAAATATTTTACTTTTTTAAAGTGATTTCCTGTAATATATTTCTTACTTCTTTTACTGTATTTCCTTGTTCAAAATAATTTATTTTTATATAACCTATGTTTTCTTCATTAAAATTAAATTTTGTGAATACAACAGTTGGAATCGTATTATATTTTTTATTTAAAATTATTTTTCGGGAGTATCTAATTCTTTTCTAACAATTGTTAGCTCAACAATTTCTTTACTATCCAGTAATTTTACAGCTTTATATGGACCAATATCTATTATTTTATTATTATCTATTTCAATGATCATATCATTAGGTTTTATTCCCTTTTTATATGCTTCAGAATTTTTGATAACAAAATCTACAGTAAATACAAACCTTTCATAATCATAATGAAAATAAAACCCTAATCTATATTCATGATTATACTTTTTATTTCCAGATTCTAAGTATCCTACATATTTGTTGTTTAATCCAGATAAAAGATTTGTTAGTAATGAATTTGTATCTAAATCTTTATAATAATATTTTTCTAAATATTTATAAGTTTCATTTATTAAATTATTTTTTTGGATTTTGATATTCACATCTACTTTTAGATATATTAAAAATAATAGCAAAGATAGTAAAATAACAACTAAAAAAACATAAATTATTTTTTTCATATAATCATCCTCTAATTTATTATTTCAACTATTTAAATTAACATTAAAATAACTGGAATATAAAAATTTTTGGTTTTATGAGTAATATAGCCAACAAAAAAATATTCACTTAATGAGAAAACAACTCCTATCATATAATTATAGAAAGGAATATAATTTCCTGTAAATAAAGTATTAGAAAACAAAGCAAACAAAAACGAGATAACAAAACAATTAACAAATTTATTCTCAAATAAATTTGCTAAAAATTCTTGTAAAACAACAAAATAAAAAAAGAGATAAGTGAAAGAAAAACAAATATCGTAATATCAAAATTAGTTGTTTTTTTTAAAAATAAATTAGTGAATATTTTAATTGATAGAGTTGCTACAATCAATAAGATTAAAGAGAGATCCTTAAAATTATCATGAAATTTCTTTAAATTTATAGTCCAATATGAACGTATTTCTTTTGAAAAAAGTGATATTAAAGAAATTCCAGCAAAGATATACATGGAAAAATTTCTTATAGAATGTCCTAAATTACTATTCTGAATTGAAGATATAAATATAAAAATATGAAATAATGTTAAAAAAATTAATGTGTATAATACCTTTCTCTTTTTCTTTTTTATTTTTAAAAATTCTCTGTATTCTACGTTTAAATCTTGAGTATTCATTTTAATTCCTCCTAAAATTTATAGTCTATAATGTTAGGAAAATAATAAAATTTTTTGAAATACGAACCAGTAAAAATATCTAAATTATAATTCTTTGTAAGTATTCCATTAACGAAGATATTTAATTCTATATTTCCTGTATTTCTTGATAATTTATACGGAATAAATATATATCCAAATTTTAATAAATTATTATTTACTACATCACTTGTACTGTCAATATAAGCGATTAAAGGTTTGAAATTATGATTTTCATTTAATAAAATCAAAATAGAAAAATTTTCTAATTTAAAATTCATATAAAAATATATATGTAGATATATATCAAAGTTTATGTATTTAACAATTTTATTTTGGTAAATTTTTGCATCCTTAGATTTTAAAATAATTTTAAAAGGATTATTGTATATTATATTTTTATTTTTAGAAGAACACCAAAGCATATTATTTTCTTTTTTGAACGAATGAAACAGATAGGGAATTGCATATTCCCCATCTGCAGATTTTACCCGATAATAATGAAAAAATATATTTTTAACCGTGTTTAAATTATATGTATTTTTATTTTTATCAATTAAATAAAATTTAGAATTTAAATTTTTACTAAAAATCCAATCAAAAAAATTTATCATTTTAAATTATTAAATGGTGTAAAAACTAATCCATCTCCACCAATACCCGCAGTAACTGCACCAAAATCACCCCAAGAATTTGTAGATTCAGGTATTTTTTGCAATGTTTCAGCAATATTATCAGCTATTGTTTTTTTACTTATTGTTTCATTTGATGATTGAGTTTGATTTGAAATTCTCCCAGTATTGTCTAATCTTGTTATCATATTCTAACCTCCCTGTAGTTGTTAGTTTTTAATTCCCGGGAATTATTTCAATAATATTTAAAAAAAAATAAAAAATAAATAAAAATATGTAAAAATTATGTAAATTTAAATAAAACATAAATTCTAAAATAAAACATAAATTCTAATAAGCTCTTAACTTTAACAGCAAAAAGGTAAAATTTAAGGAAATGGAACGGTAGAAATATTGTTTGAGAAGTATAAAATGAAAAAATAAAGAAAAACAAAGCAAAAAATGATTGGTAATGAGGATAAAAGGACATATAATAAGGAGTTTTATATTTTACATAATGCAAAGAACATTAGAAATGGAATTAGAAAAAACAACATCCGGTAGCAAGAAAATTTAAATAAATTAGGACAGAATATATTAAAAGTATTAAATATACCAATACCAAAAATAATAACATCTTATGATGAATTTAAAGAAAAATATAAAATATAGAGAGTGTATTGACACTTTTTGATTTAATAAAAAGCTAACAATAGCAGTTTTTTAGAATGTTTCTATATTTTAGAGTTTTAAAGGGAAAATAAGTGTCAAACTCACTATCTTTCTCAGAAAAAATTATTCTATTATATTTAATTAAATGCTAATATATATATATTTAATTATATTATATTTATACTATTATTATACACGGTCAAACTTTGCAGTAAAAATTGCAAAAGGGTTTTTATTCCAAAATCCTTCATCAAAAATTACTGAAAATAAATATTAAAGCTTATTAGAATACAGTCGATTATTCATATGAAAAATCAAAAAAATAACAATCAATTTTTTATTATTTTATTACCATCCAGGAAGAGGAGTATATATTTTTGTTAATCCTTACCACTTATATATCTTTTCGGTGCATAACATTGATAACCAGGATTATTAATTTATTCAGTAAAATTTTTGTCGAAAGTTGTCGAAGCTGTCGACTAAGTCGAAAAAAAGATAATTGTTGTTTTTTATCAATGAAATCCTATTAACTAAAAAATTAACAATAAAATATATCATATGATATAGTAAAGATGTAAATTTATTTAATTTAGGAAAAGAGAAATTTACCATAATTTTATATTAATATTATTTATTTTTTTTTATTTTTGATAAAATTATCGTGAATAAGTAATGAAAAATGATATCATTTAATTGCGTGTAATTTAACTGAAACTTATTTAAAATTTTACCGACTGATAAAGTTATAAAATTCACAACGATATTAATATAATCTGAAAAAAGTAGTATTCCATAAAAGTTATATAAAAAAGAAAAAAGGATATAAAATAAAAATGGAATATATACAATAAGGAAGTGAAAAATGTGAATAAAAACTTCAAATTATATATATTTGGAAGATTTATATCAGATTTAGGAGATACAATTCAAGTTATAGGCTTTCCGCTATTATTGTTGGATATGACACAATCAGCAACAATACTAGGGTTAGCAACAATATTTATTATGGTTTTTGAAATATTAATAAGACCTTTTTTAGGGGTTATAGCTGATAATTATAATAGAAAGAAAATAATGGTTGAAATGGATTTTATCAGTGGAATATTATGCTTAGTTATGGCATATCTTATAGCCAGTAATATTATAAGTGTATGGATGGTGTTTGTGTATTTAGTTATACAATCTATTATAAGTACATTATTTGATACCTCAACATATGCAATGTTACCAGAAATTGTAGAAGAGCAATATCTTGAAAAAGCGAATTCAAATCTTTTGATTGTTTCAAATATTTCTTCGCTAGCAGGTCCTCCAATAGGTGCGTTTTTATATAGCATATTCGGAATTAAAATGTTACTATTTATTAATGGTATAACATTCATATTATCAGGCATAAGCGAATTTTATATTGAATATAAAATTAATATAGAAAACAAGAAAAAATTATCAGAAATATCCTTTTTTAATGAAATAAAAAATGGAATAAAATATTTAAAAGTTAAAAAGGAGTTAAAACATTTGTTGAATATGATGATATTTTATTCTGCATGGATGATACCAATTTTTGCAGTATTTATACCTGTAATAATAAAAAGGGATGGAGGATTTTCATCGACATATGTGGGTTTGTCAGAAACATTCATGACAATAGGTTCTTTAACCGGAGCATCATTAATAACCTTTATAATGACAAATAATAAAAAAACAAAATATTTCAAATTGTCCAATATTATTTTGAATATTGCAATTGCATTCTTAGGAATAGTAATACTTTGGAGTTTTCCGAATAAAATTATTAAATTTTTAATAATCTCGATAATATTATTTATGTTTAATATATCATTTATAATATCCAATGTAATAATAAATTCAAAATTTCAAATGAGTATAGATAATGAAATAAGAGGAAGAATTGGAGCATTAAAAATGGTAATAATGCAAATAGCTACAATAATAGGTATATCTATAGGTGGAAGGATAATAGATAAAATTCATAGTGGATATTATTTAATATTTCTGGGAATGACAGGATTATTAATAACAATATTTTATATAATTCCATATTACCATAATAATATTTAAAAGTAATCCAAAAAATTATCTCAAAGAGGAGATTGTCAAAGGTTGACGAAAGTTGTCGAAGCTGTCGACTAAGTCGAAGGTAATTATGGTATAATATTAATAAAACAGGTAAACACTTTGAGGTGAAATTATGGATTTTGGAAAAATAATAGAAAGGCTTATGGATAAACCATTAGATGAAAAAAATAAAAACCTGCTTGTAAATAGAGATAAAGAATTTGAAATGATAAATTTAATAATAAAATATCAACCTTATGGAATATATGGCATATGTGGAGAAACAGGTATAGGTAAAACCACAGTTATAAATAATATATATACAGATTTATATTCAGTAAAAATATCCTTGTCTCAAAGAGAAAATCAGGATACAATATTATATGATATTTTATATAATTTATCTTTGAAAACAGAAAAAGATATAGAACTTTCCAGAGAAATAAAAGAATGGGTTTTAGAAGAAATATCGTATATAAAAGGATTTTCAATGGGTATGAGTTTTTTTGGAAATGCCAGTGTTTCCAGACAAAATCAAAAAATTCCAAGGTTTAATTATTTTAAAGCTAAAGAATATTTAAATAAATTAACAGATGAATTGATAAAAAAATATAAAAAAGTAGTTTTGATAATTGATGAACTCGATAAAGAAAGCAAAAAAGAAGTGTTACTCGTTTTAGATAATTTAAAATTAGAATTGCAAAAAGAAGGTTTTATAGTTTTGGTTTCATTGCCATATTCTATATATAGAGAATATAAATTTGATAGAATGCATAGAAATGAAAGCGGAAATTTAGAAAATGTAATAAAGGATATAATATATTTAAGAGAATTTACAAATAGCGAAATAAAAGAAATTATTATAAAAAGAATAAAGGATTTTATTTATCTATTTGATGAAAATGTAATAGATTTAATAGCAGATTATTCTGACGGTAATCCAAGAGATGCTTTTTGGATAACACAGAAGATAGTTTTTGAGGCATTATCTAAAAAATTAGAAAAAATAGATTATTCTTTTGCAAGAACAACAATAAAAACAATTGTGAATGAATATTTAAAAGAAATATCTTTAACAGATAAACAAAAATCTATGATAGATGAGGATTTATTTCCTGGAACGAGAGAAGATATAGTAAAAAAAGCAATAGAAAATAAAAAACTACCACGTTCAACTGCTTATTCTATTTTTGATAAGCTATTAAAAACAGGAATTATAATTGAACAAAATGGGATTTATAGACTTTCAGGAAAAAGTAAGTATTTATATATAGATTAATGCATTGAATTTTGTCGAAGGTTGACGAAAGTTGTCGAAGCTGTCGACTAAGTCGAAAAAAAAACACCGGGTTTTACCTCGGTGTTTTTATTACCATCTACCTCTTGGCATTGGCTGTGTTTGTGGTGTATATCCTGGCATATAATTATCTGGCATATGATTTTGATAATTCATAGGTGATCTAAATTGTTGATTTCTTCCATGACCATAGTTCATATTAGGAGCATAATTCATATTACCTTTAAAATTATTTACAGGTCTTCTATAATTCATATTAGGAGCATATCCTCTATTTCCTCTAAAATTATTTACAGGTTTCCCGTAACCAGGCATTGTAGTTTCAGCACCCATACCTCTTGCAGCACCTCTATAACCATTTAACAAAACTTCTTCTCCATCAATTTTAGTTTCAACAGGTCTAAATATTTTTTCATCTGCAAATTCAACTTCCCAACCTTTAACTTCTATACTTTTTCCTACTTCAATATCTTTTGCAAAGTATGAATTAGCATGAATTTCTACAATATCACCATTTTCAGTTTTTACTTTTATTTCTAACATTCCAGGAAAGTCCTTATTTTCTTCAATTGAATCAATTGTGCCACTGAGTGTAATTAAATTTTCATCGTTAAACATGTATCCACCATGAACACCTTGATAATTTTGATACATTGGAGCAACATCTTGACTCTGATAAGCTCTTGGAGCACTAGCGTTAAAAGCGAAAATAGAACCAGCCATTAATCCACCTACTAATAATACAGTTAAAAATTTCTTCATAATAACACCTCCATAATTTTGTTTTATTTTTTAGTTATTGTCTTTCGACACTGATATAATAACTTATAAACCTTAAAGAAAACTTAGTATTTCCTTAGAAAATCCTTAGAAAATAAAACAATTTATAAATAAAACAACCATGAAAAAATTTTCATAATATCTTTATTTTTAGATGTATTAGGGTATATTTGCGTATATTTAAAAGATATAAGTATATGAATATAAAAATTTTTCTGGTATACTACCATTTGAGGTGATATTGTGAATACTTTTATAGTAAGTACTCCTGTAGGGAGTATAATAGGGTATATTAATAATAATAAAATTTTTAGAATTGATCTCACAAACGAGATATTAGAAGATGTATATGATGAATATACAGCGGATTTTTATTATAAAATAAAAGAATATTTATCAGGAAAAGATGTATTAAATGAAATTCCATATGAAATAAACTTTAAAAATGAGTTTGAAGAAAGAGTATTAACAGAATTAAAAAACGTAAAATTTGGACATGTTGTTTCTTATAAAGAATTAGCTATTAAAGCAGGTTACCCAAATGCAGCAAGAGCCGTTGGTAGTGTAATGGCTAAAAATAAAATTCCTTTAATCTTTCCCTGTCATAGAGTTATAAAGAATAATGGACATGTTGGTAAATATGGCGGTGGAGAAGATTTAAAAAGATATTTATTAAAAATAGAAGGGTTAAAAATAGAAAATGATAAAATAGTTCGATGTAACAAACTTTAACGAATATAAAACATTTAAGAATAAATTTAAATATATAATTAAATTTGAGGTGATTAAAATGTCAAAAAGATTACATCCAAAGGTATTTAAAGTGCCAATTGATAGAATAAGAATGGGTTATTATTCTGATAAATATTTTACAAGATATGTTGAAGTACTAAAAAAAGATAATAGGCATGTTAATGTGCTTTATCAATATTTTCCCAGAAAAGATTGTGTAGTAGTGGGAATTGATGAAGCGCTGGCTATATTAAGATTTGGAACAGGTTATTATAAAAATGAAGAAAAAGCTAATGAATTATTCAATCAAATATTATCCCTCGAAAAAGCACTTCAAAATGCTGCTCATAAAATGGATAAAGAGGAATTGCTCAAAATAACCTCTAAAAAATGGGATTTAAGAATGTTGTTAAATGACTTATGGGTAGACAAATGGAATGAAATAGAAGTTAAAGCGTTATATGATGGTGATGAAGCAAAAGATATGGAACCAGTTTTAACAATTGAAGGAGATCCGGCTTATTTTGGTTATTTAGAAACGATTTTATTAGGAGTTTTAGCAAGAGCCACATCAACCGCGACCTCTGTAAAAAAAGTTGTAGATGTAGCTAATGGAAAGCCTATACTATTTTTTAGCGCTCGTTTTGATCATTTCTGGGTTCAGGCAACAGATGGATATGCTGCATTAAAAGCGGGAGCATTTGGAGTTTCTACAGATGCAAATGCTGATTATTGGGGAATTGAATCACTTGGAACAATTCCGCATGCATTAATTGCTTCATACGACGGAGATACAACAGCTGCGGCAATTGCTTTTGATAAACATATAGATGAAAAAGTAAATAGAATTGTGTTAGTAGATTGGGATAATGATGTTATTGGAACAACATTAAAATTAGTAGATAGATTCTATGAATACATAACAGGGAAAAGTTTGTACTCGGTAAAACAGACCCTTCAATAATTATTGGATCAGGTAAAAATAAAATATGGGAGTAAGATTTGATACCTCTGGAAGTTTAAGGGATAAAAGTGTAGTTCCTAAAGATAAATCTTCATTAGGAGTAAATCCAGAATTAGTATGGAGAGCAAGGCAAATATTTGATAAATATGGATTAAACGATTTAAAAATCCTGGTTTCAGGTGGTTTTGATGCAGAAAAAATAAAATTATTTGAAACTCTTGATGTTCCAGTTGATAGTTATGGAGTGGGTTCAAAATTGTTAAAGGAAAAGATAGATTTTACTGCAGATATAGTAGAAGTAAATGGAAAACATTGTGCGAAGGTAGGAAGAAAAAAGGGTGATTTTTCAAGATTAACAACAATTTCAAAAAGATATTGGGAAGAATAAATAAAGGAGGAATATAAAATGGAAAAAGGTACATGGGTTGTAAAGAAAGGCTTTGCTGAAATGTTCAAAAATGGTGTAATAATGGATGTAACAACAGCAGAACAGGCAAAAATTGCAGAAGAAGCAGGAGCAGTAGCAGTTATGGCATTAGAAAGAGTACCTGCGGACATTAGAAAAGCAGGTGGAGTTGCAAGAATGGCAAGCATTTCAAAGATTAAAGAAATTATGGAAGCAGTTTCAATTCCTGTAATGGCAAAGGTAAGAATTGGCCATATTGCAGAAGCAAGAATTTTAGAAGCATTAGGAGTAGATTTTATTGATGAATCAGAGGTTTTGACTCCAGCAGATAACAAATATCACTTAAATAAACACGAATACAAAGTTCCATTTGTTTGTGGTGCAAGAAACTTAGGAGAAGCTTTAAGAAGAATTGCAGAAGGCGCAGCAATGATTAGAACAAAAGGTGAAGCAGGAACAGGTAATGTTGTAGAAGCAGTAAAACATATGAGACAGGTTATGGATGAGGTAAGAATGGTTCAAAATATGCCAGAAGAGGAATTAGTAACTTTTGCAAAACAAATAGGAGCACCTGTAGATTTAGTAGCAGAAGTTAAAAAATTAGGAAGATTACCTGTAGTTAACTTTGCAGCTGGAGGAGTTGCAACACCTGCAGATGCTGCATTAATGATGTTATTAGGTGCAGATGGTGTATTTGTAGGATCAGGTATATTCAAATCAAAAGATCCAAAGAAAATGGCAAAAGCTATAGTAGAAGCTGTATTACATTATGACGATCCAGAAAAATTAGCAAAAATAAGTGAAGATATAGGATCACCAATGGAAGGGCTAGAAATTGAAGAATTAGACGTTCATTTACAAGAAAGAGGTTGGTAATGTTGAAAATAGGTGTATTAGCTGTTCAAGGAGATATCCGAGAACATGCAAATATGATAGAAAAAATTGGTCATACACCTGTTAAAGTTAAATCAATTGAAACATTAAATGAAGTTGAAGGTTTAATAATTCCAGGTGGAGAAAGTACAACAATTTCAAAATTAATGAAAAAAACAGGATTGTGGGAAGAATTAAAAAGAAAAGCACAAAACGGTTTTCCGATTTTTGGAACATGTGCAGGTATGATTGTTGTATCAAAAGGCATAAAAAATTATCCACAACAGGAAACACTTGGATTAATTGATATATACGTTGAAAGAAATGCCTATGGAAGACAGGTGTTTTCGTTTGAAGAAGTTTTAAAATTTCAGGAAAAAGATATTAAAGTAACTTTTATAAGGGCTCCAAAGATTGTAGAATATGGAGAAAATGTTGAAAAATTAATAGAATTTAAAGATGCACCGGTATTGGTGAGAGAAAATAATATTTTAGCAGCATCATTCCATCCAGAAATAGAGGATGACCCTTCAGTTCATCAATATTTTGTAGAAACAATTGTAGCTAAAAAGCAGGTGAAATAAGATGATACCATTACATGGATTTTTATCCAATTTTATTGCAGATCATGCATTTTCCAATGTTTATTCTGAAAAATTAAAAGAAAAAAATAATTTAATAACGCATATAGTCTGGAGTATCATTGCTATTTTAGCATTTACTTTTGATACTTTAAATTCACCAATTGGAATTGTAGCTTTTTTAGTATTAATAGCGTATCATGTTTTTATAGATATATATAGAACCAAAGGAACAAATTTTAAAAAAGAATTATTATATCTTGTTATAGCATTGATAATAAATTTGGTATTTTATAAAGCATATACACATTCTTATATTTCAAATGAATTTATTTATTATTTAATTGGTATGATGTTGGCTACGAGCTTTGGCTCTTTTATAGAAAGAACATATAATATTATAGATCCTCAAATAAAAGATACCGCAGGTGCTTCAGAAAGATTGGCAATATATATTTTTTTGAGTAAAATTAAAATTGAATGGGTATTGGTTGCAATATTGGCAGGGGTGCTATATAGATTTTTTATAGTTAAAGAGAAATCTAAAGAATGGATATTTTCTCCTGTTTATGGAGTTATAGTATCATCAATCTGGATTCTAATAATGAAAGGAATATTTTGATGATATGGGCAATATCCGATATTCATGGTATGTATGATCATTTATTAAAATTAATACAGAAAATTCCAGAAAATGATAAAATCATTTTCTTAGGAGATTATATTGATCGAGGGCCGGATTCAAAACTGGTCCTCGATTTATTATTCAAATTAAAAAATAGAGCAGTATTTTTAAAAGGAAATCATGAAGATATGATGATAGATTATTTAGAAAAAAGTGGAAAATATTCAGATGGAGTATGGTTTAGAAATGGTGCAGCATATACTTTTAGAAGTTTTAATAATAATATTGAAGAAAAATATATAGATTTTATTAAAGCACTAAAGTTATATCATATAGAAGAAATAAATGGACAAAAATATTTGTTTGTTCATGGTGGCGTTAGATATAGGATAAATTTAAATGAACAGAACAAAAGAGATTTACTCTGGATAAGAGACGATTTTTACATGCAGAATAAAAGATATGAAGATTATATTGTAATTCATGGACATACTCCGACATCCTATATAACTGGAGAATATGAAGTGTATTTTCATAAAGATGAAAACAATAATATTATTAGTATAGATATAGACACAGGATGTGTATATGGTGGAAAATTATCAGCATTAGGTATTTCAGAAAATAATGAATATACTATTCTCTAATAAATAGAATATTCATAAAATATTCTATTTTTTTTAACGATTCATGTCAAAAATACTTGACAAAATGTCAAGTAAAGTTGTATAATATAAATGGAGGGATTTTTATGAAAAATAAATTAAAAGTATATAGAGCTATGTTTGATTTTACTCAGGAAGATTTGGCAAAAAAAATAGGTGTTTCCAGGCAAACAATAAACTATATAGAAAAAGGTAAATATGCTCCTTCAGTGCTTTTAGCACTAAAATTAGCATATGTTTTTAATTGTAAGGTAGAAGATTTGTTTATTCTTGAAAATGAAGACTTAAAACAAGAAGATTCATTGATTTTTCAAGGGGGTGAATAAAATGAAAAAAATTATCTTTAAAAAATATTTGTTTATTGTTGAAATAGCATTGTTGTTTTTAATAACGGTGTTAGTTTCATTAAACTACTGGTTTTCGCTAATGTATTTAATAATAATAGGAATAGAAATATATAAAGATATATTCTCAGTTGATGAAATGGAAAGATATTTAAGGTATAAGACATCAAATATTACATTATACATAATGATAGGTGTTTCTGCATTTTTTCTAACAATGGATTTTGTACCAGAAAAAGAAATATTAATATTCTATACGTTATTCCCATTATTATTAAAGAATTTATTGTATATTGGTTATTTGTTTGAAAGAGAAAAAGTAATAAAAAGAACAGGATATACTATATTTTTAATATTAGTAATATTTACATTATTATCTCATGGGTTTTCAATAGTAACTCTAATTGAAATGTCGCCATGGTTATTAATTTTGTTAGCCACATTATTGGCTGTAAGATATAGAATTTTAGGATCTATAATATTTTTTGGAGCATCAGGACTTTTAACCTATCTAATATTTAAAAATGAAATTGATTCCGCACAAATATTGACTTTTTCATTAGTAGTTACTCCGCTGGTATTCTTAGGTTTTCAAACCATTAGAAAGGAGTGAGTAAAATGAAAAAAAGTATTATTATTATCATCATTTTGATCTTTTCTATATTTACCTTTTCAAACACCTTTTCATATTCATTGGGTATAGCAGTCTCTGGAGCAATATTTCCATATTTTGGCGTTTATTATAATATGGATAATATTCAAGTTGGTGGATCCCTTGGTTTTATATTCGGACCAGATGAGAAAAATCCTGACCAATGGGACTATATATTATCCCCCGGATTTAATATAGACTATTTTATTATGAATAATCTTTCAATAGGATTAAACGCAAGAATGATTGTAGTGGTTCCTTATCAATATGAACAGCTGTATCTGGCAGGTGCTGGAATAAAATATGGAATTCCACTAAATGATAATAAGATTAATCTCTCTTTATCAGGAAATATGATAATTCCAATTAGAGCTGGTTCAAGAGCTTGGGAAAAAGACAGAGATATGAAACCATATATTCCAATTCCATTTATCCAGGGAGAATACGAGTTTTAAAATAATACTCTGACCTGTTGGTCAGAGTATTATTTTCCTGCCTTTGACTTTTTAGAGAATACACCACAAGAAAAAGAAGATGAAGCATTAAAATTGTTAGAAAAAAGAAACATTGCTTAAAAGTTTATTTTTTTCCTGAGTTTGACAGTATTTTTTTCAATAAAATTCTAAAAAGCAGAATTATTCTAAAAAACAACAATTGTTAATTTTTTATTAAATACAAAAGTGTCATTACACCCCTAAATTTTATATTTTTCTTTGAATTCTGTATAGGGTGAAATTATTTTTGGTACAGGAATATTTAATGTATTTAATATTCTTTGTCCTAATTTATTTAAATTCATTCTCGCTACAAGATGTTGCTTTTGTGTTTTAAATTCAATGTATTCCATATTTTTAATAGCTTCTCTTATTTTTTCATGAGAGTATTCAACATTATTTTTTTCCAGTTCTAATTCTAGTGTTCTTTGAATTATGTAAGATATGAAACTCATTACAATATGTCCTTTTATTCTTTTTGGTGTCCAATGAAATACCGGTCTTGTTTCAAGATAATTTTTTAATGTTCTAAATGTTTCTTCTACTTTCCATAATGTATGATATTGTTCTAATATTTCTTTTGGAGATAGTTTTGTGTTTGTTATTATTCCATAGTATCCATCGTATTTTTCATCATTTTCTATTTTTTCTATGTCCAGTATATAATTTTGTTTATTCTGTTCTTTTAAATATTTTTTCGCTCCTCTTTTACTTTTTGAATCTATATTTCCTTCTTCTAACATTTTTTTCGCTTTTTCTATTAATCGTAGTCTATCTGCTCTGTCTTTTTTGGCTCTTTCTTCTGAATATATTATGAGTAATCTTTTATTTTCATATTCTACTTCTCTATATTTTATTCCTTTTGCTAGTTCTATGAATTCTCCTTCAAATATATTTACTTTTTTTATTTGTTTTATTGATTTTCCTACTATGAATTCATAATTAGAATTTTCTACTACTTCTATATTTTTTTTACTCATCATTCCTCTATCTGCTACTACTATTACTTTTCCTAATTGATATTCTTTTTTCATTTTTTCTATTGAATCTTTAAATGTATGCCCTTCAAATGTATTTCCTGCATATATATCAAAACTAACTGGCATTCTATCCTGATCTATTGACATCCCTAATACTATTTGTGATTCATTAAATTTCTTATCTTTTGAATATCCCATTTGTAATATTTCATTTGTTTGTTGTGTTTCAAACGCTAATGTCGTTACATCGTAAAATACTAAATCTACCGTTGTATTAAACAAACTTATCCTTTGATTATACATATGTTTTTCTATCGACTCTTTATTATCTGCCAATATATCCAATGTTCTGTATAACCAGTGCAGCATTACATCTTTTTCTTCCAGGTCTTTTTCTTTTTAACTTCCACTTTGTTATATCCAAAATACTCTAAATTATTAAATATTCCCAATTTACTTTTCGGTTCTACTATTCTATTCATCACCATTATTTTTAGCATCTCTTCTGCATTGTATTTTATTTCTTTATCCAGTCTTTCAAAATATCTTTTCATCTCATATCTTTCGAATATCTTATTTACTATTACTTTGGCTCCGTAATTCTTTTTATCCGGTGCCTTTTTTATATCTTCTGTATCAATATAATTTTTTAAATCAAATATTTGTATGAGTTTATTTACTATATTTTTCGCTTCATTTTCGCTAAAAGAGTCAATCCTTCCTAAGTTTGCAACAGTTCTTTGCTTTATCTTACCATTTTCCCTATAACTTTCAACAATTCTTAAATATTCAACACCTTTGTTATTTTTAACTACTCTCAAAAACACAAAAATCACCTCTTGATTTCATAATACCATTACTTATTATACCACAAAAATATTATGAAATCAAGAATATAACGCTATTGTTAAAAATATTTGTGTCACTACAAAAATTTTTCAACCCCCAATTTTCACCCTTTTCATCGTCGCAAACCCGCATTCTACCGTTTCGATTTTTCAAAAATCATGAAATCGCTGTCAAACTCAGGAAAATATGGAATTCCACTAAATGATAATAAGATTAATCTCTCTTTATCAGGAAATATGATAATTCCAATTAGAGCTGGTTCAAGAGCTTGGGAAAAAGACAGAGATATGAAACCATATATTCCAATTCCATTTATCCAGGGAGAATACGAGTTTTAAAATAATACTCTGACCTGTTGGTCAGAGTATTATTTTCCTGCCTTTGACTTTTTAGAGAATACACCACAAGAAAAAGAAGATGAAGCATTAAAATTGTTAGAAAAAAGAAACATTGCTTAAAAGTTTATTTTTTTAGTTAAACTTAGGTTGCCCACTGTTCTTGGGTAAGACCAAAAATTGTGTACTTTTATATCTTTTTAAATTAGTTTTTACTCTCTTAATTTAGAAATTATTTTTAATTTAAAAACAATTTCATTTTTTTTATATGAAAGCCCAATTTTTTTAGCAATATGAATAGAGATATTATTTTTTTCAGATACTCTATATATAGGTAAAATATTATTATCTATACACCATTTCACAGAAGCTTGAGCTACTTTTTTTCCAAATCCCATATTTCTCCATTTTGGTTTGGTATATACTATAATATTTCCTCCATTAAAATTAATGTCTGAAATATATGAATAAGAAACAATTTCATTATTTTTTTCTATATAGAAAAAACGCTTTTCTAAAACATTTTTTATATTTCTATTCCATAATTTTTCTAAAATTATTTTGTTAAAATTTTTATTTTTGAAAATTGTAAAGTATTTTTCTTTTTCTTTTTCTTTTAGGTTTAATGTATTAACTAAATTCATATCAAAAATATATTCTATATTTTCAAAAGTATATATTCGCATTAAATCAATAGAACTATTTACTTCTTTTAATCCTTTTTTTAAAATTTTATATAAAAATATTAAATTAATATTTTTACTTAATATGAAATTTGAATGTAATAGGTATTTCTTATGTTTTGGTGAAATGGATATTAATAAGTTATTATTTAACTTAGTTATAATAAGAGGATATTGGTATAAATTGTTTATGACAATACTCCTATTTTTTGTTAATATAATTTTTTTACTTTGTGATTTATAAATTCCAAGGTATTTATAATAATAGTTTTTAAATTTTAACATTTTACACCTCTTTTATATCATTTATACAGGGCCCTGCGTTTTATTATATTATCCTAAATCTCCTTCTTGATAATATTTCTGGTACCAGAAAAAAGTATGCTAGCAGCCGGATGAAAAATTTTGAGACCATAAAAACATTTTTACTAAAACTCTTCACTCAGCGAAGTGATTATATAATCCTCAATATTTCTTTTTTCTGAATTTATATTTATTCCTATAAGATATATCTTTCTTCCAGTGTATTTCTCATAGTATTTCTTCTCTTTTATCTGAGCTAGTGCTTCTTCTGCACTTTTGTCTAATTTTGCCTCGATTATATATACTCTTTCATTGAATTCTATTACTATATCACTTCTTCCAAGATTTGTCATTTCTTCTGCTCTTACATTTAGCCCTGTCATTGCCAGTATTGTATATATCAATGAGTGATAATATCTTTCTTCTTTTTGATGTAAGTTATACGGTATTGAACTTATTACCTTTTTTATTTCTTCTATTACTGTTTTTATATCGTTTTTCTGTATTGATTTTATTATCGTTTTACTTAATTCTTTTATCTTTGAGCTGTCTATATTATAATTTGCTTCTAATATCAGTTTTGAAAAACTACTTTTTACTTCTATATTGGGATAATCCAGTATATATTCTTCTTCTAATAGATATCTTTCTTTTCCTTTGAAGGTTAAATATCCTGCCTGTGTGAAGAATATATTTGCATTTGCATCTTCTATTTCTCTTGTTGAGAAATCCATTGCACTTACTGTCTCTTTTACTAAATCTTCATATGTTATCTTTCTTCCTTTTATGTATTCATATAAGAATGATGGTGATCCACTTTCAAACCAGTAATTTTGAAATTCTTTTTTTTGAAAGAAATTTAATATTGAAAATGGATTATATACATAATGTTCTCCATCAAATGAAAAGCCATTATAATATTCTTTTAATCCTTTTACTAATTCTTCTTCACTTATTCCCATTTCTTTTGATGTTTGTTTTATATGGTCGCTAAAATACGTTTCCAATTCTTCCTGTGTATATCCTAACATCTGTGAATAAGCTTTGTCTAATGATATATCGTTTAAATTATTTAATGCAGAGAATACTCCTGTTTTTGTGAATTTCGTTATTCCGGTGATAAATACAAACTTTATGTATTCGTCTTTTGTTTTTATTTTTTTATAGAATTCTCTTAAAAATACTCTAAATTCTTCTGCTTTTTCCTTATTGTTTATATACTCCAATATCGGTGATTCGTATTCATCTATTAATATTACTACTCTTTCTTTATATTTTTATTTAATTCTTCTATTAAATTTCCAAATTTTGTTGGTATGTCATCTATATCTGGAGTTATATTATATGAGTTATAGATTTTATCAAGTGTATTATTTAATGATTTTTCAAATGATTCTATATTTTTTAATGTTACGTCTGACATATCTAATTTTATTATAGGATATTCTTTAAACTCCCATCTGTCATATATATAAGTATCCTTAAATAATTCTTTTTCACCTTTGAAGATGTAATATAATGTTGATACTGTTAAACTTTTTCCAAATCGCCTTGGGCGGGATAAGAATATTGGCACTTCTGAACTTATCAGGTCATATATATATTTTGTTTTATCTACATATACATAATTTCCTTCTATTATCTTTTTATAATCCTGAACTCCAATGGGTAGTTTTTTCATCAATTCCACCTCCTGCTTCAATTATACCAGAACATTCCGCATAGCGGAAAGTTTAAGGCTGTTTTTTATAATAAAAATATTCATCCTGAACCCTTCGCGAAGCGAAGAGTCAAACTGTTGACAAAATAAAATAATCAAAATTAATATGAGCGAATCTATTGAAACATTTAAATTGGTAACTATAAAATAAAAAAATAATATGATGAACTCAAGCTTTTCGCAGAGCGAAAGATTTTTGGTTCTTTTATTTTATAATAAAATTATTTTCCTAAATCCTTCAAGTAGTGAAGTGTTTCCGCGAAGCGAAAAATCTAAGGTTAAAAAAGTTTATATTATATTTTAATCCTTAACTCCTTCGCTCCGCGAAGAGTTTAAGCAATCAAGCGTCTGAATAAGTTTTATTTTTAGTCTATTTTGGAAAAAATCTTCGCTTTGAAAAGGGTTTATGTTATAATTGTAATAATAAAATGATTATTTCGGAGGAGATAATATGGAATTAACTGGAAGTCAAATATTTATCTATGGTTCATTAGCAAGTTTAATAGCTGGAAGTGCAACGTCACTTGGAGCTTTGCCTATATTTTTCATGAAAAAATCACTAACAGAAAAACAATTGGATATGGCATTGGATTTGCAGCAGGTGTTATGTTAGCCGCTACAATGTTTTCGTTGATTGTTCCAGCAATTGATTTAGGAGGTATTACAATTACTGTTATAGGAATTATAGTTGGGCTGTAGTGTTGGAACTAATGGATACATTTGCACCACATGAACATTTTTTAAAAGGTCATGAAGGTCCTAATATGGCTGTGGTAAAAAAGGTGTGGTTATTTGTCATTGCTATAACCCTTCATAATTTTCCAGAAGGTATGGCGGTAGGTGTAAGTTTTGGTGGCGGAACAACAGAAATGATAAAAAATGGTATAATAGTTGCAACAGCCATAGGTATTCAAAATATACCAGAAGGAACAGCTACAGCAGTTTCGTTTTTAAAAGCTGGATATAGTAAAAAACAGGCTTTCTGGTATTCAGCATTTTCTGGTTGGGTTGAGCCTATCGGTGGGGTAATTGGAGCAGCTTTTATTGTTTTAATGAGACCAGCTTTACCTTTTTTCCTTGCTTTTGCTGCAGGAGCAATGTTATATGTAATTAGTGATGAAATTATTCCAGAAACACATTCACATGGATATGAAAGAGCAGCAACATTTTCTTTGATAGTTGGATTTTTATTAATGATGACACTGGATAATGCACTTGGGTGATAAATATGGTGTATTTATGGTTAATAATAAGAATAACCTTATTGGGTTATGAAAGAATTGCAGGTAAAAAAATAGCAACCCATGAAGACGAAATTCTTTCTTCATGGGCTTTTTTCTTTTTCTCTTTTATGGCTTTTTTCCCGTTTTTTAATTATATAAATTTGATGTCATTAAAAGCAGCGATATTTAGCGGGAGTATATATTCGTTATCTTTTTTTCTATATGTTTATGCTCTTGCAAATGAAGACGCTTCGGTAATTGCGCCATTATATAATATGAATGTCATTTTTTTAATAATAACTACGGCAATATTTTTAGATGAAAAAATAACAATTACAAAGATTTTAGGAAGTCTCTTAATGTTATATGGCGTTTCTTATTTAAAAAAGGATGTAAATTTAAAAGAGTCATATAAAAATATCTTCAAAAGTAAAGGTGCTGTAGCAATGTTACTTTCTTCTATATTAATGGCAATAGGAAGAACGATAGATGGTTATTTTGTTAAAAATGTTGATTCATTGAGCTATTCAATTTCAATATATTTAATCGTAAGTATATACTTTTTTATAGTTACTATGATAAAATATAAGTCAATAAAACCACATATATCCATTATTAAAAGAAAGATATCACCTTTAATAAGTGGTGGAATATCAAATGCATATTCATATATCGCTTTGTTGAATATGTTTAAATATATAGATGTAAGTATTGCAGAACCAGTTTCTATGAGTTCAGCATTAATAACGGCTTTTTTTGCAAAAGTTATATTTAAGGAGAAAGTTGCAATAAGAATATTAGGAACAATACTATTGATTTTAGGTGCGTTTATTATATATTTATAATTTTTTGAGTTGAGTAGGAGAAAAAGAATGGCAAAAGATAATTATAAGATTAAACGGTTAGGACAGGTATTTACTCCAGAAAATATTGCAAAAAAAATGATAAATTTAATAAAAAATGGAAACAGAATATTAGAACCATCCTGTGGGGATGGTATTTTTATTCGTTTATTGAAAGGAAAAAATGTAGTTGGAATTGAAAAAGACATAAAAGTACCCAATTGTTTAAAAATGGATTTTTTTGATTACTCAATAAATGAAAAATTTGATACAATAATAGGCAATCCTCCATATGTTGCATATAAAGATATATTAAAAGTAACAAGAAAAAAGCTTCCAATGGATATTTTTGATAAAAGGGCAAATTTGTTTTTATTTTTCATATATAAATCTTTCTTACATTTAAGCGAGAATGGAGAGATTATCTTTATCACTCCGAGAGATTTTTTCAGTCTTACCTCTGCCGTTCAATTGAATAATTTATTGTATAAAAATGGAACAATTACCGATGTAATTGAATTTGGTGATGAGAGGATATTTGGATATGAATTTTCTCCAAATGTGGTTATCTGGAGATATGAAAAAAATAATTTCGATAGAAAAGTGAATTATAATGGAGAAACGAGGTATTTTTATAATGTAGAAGGGCATTATTTATTTTTAAAAAACAATAATTATACAATAAAATTAAAGGATATAGCTTTTGTAAAAGTTGGTGGAGTAAGCGGTGCAGATAAAATTTTTACGCATGAAAGTGGAAATATAGATGTGGTATGTTCATATACTAAAAGAACAGGAAAAACCAAAAGAATGATTTATAATATCGTAAATGAACATATAGAAAAACATAAAAAAGAATTACTAAAAAGAAAAATAAGGAAATTTAATGAAAATAATTGGTATAAATGGGGAAGAGATTTTTATATTTCAAATAAACCAAGAGTATATGTAAATACAAAAACAAGAGATAAAAAACCTTTTTTTATACATAATTCCATTTATTATGATGGTAGTATTTTGGGTATTTTCCCAAGAAAAAATATCGATATAATTAAATTTAAAGATATGTTGAATAAAGTGGATTGGGAAGATTTGGGATTTGTTTGTGATGGAAGATTTATTTTTAATCATAGAAAACTTGAGAATACACTGCTTCCAGTAGAATTTAAAGAATTTCTTTAAATTTTGTTTTGATTTTAAAGTTATATATGATATAATTAGTATAACTAACAAAATTTAAAGGGGAAGAGAAAATGGAATATAGAAGACTTGGAAAATCCGGTTTAAAGGTTAGTGAGTTATCCTTTGGATCATGGCTTACTTTTGGTAATCAATTAGATGTTGAAAATGTAAAAGCTTGTATGAGAGAAGCATTTAATCATGGAGTAAACTTTTTTGATAATGCAGAAGCATATGCAAATGGTTTATCTGAATCATTGATGGGTATAGCATTAAAAGAATATAGAAGAACAGATTTAGTAATATCTACGAAAATTTTTTGGGGTGGAAATGGACCAAATGATAGAGGTTTGTCCAGAAAGCATTTGTTAGAGGGCACATGGAATTCATTAAAAAGATTGCAGCTCGATTATGTAGATTTAATATTCTGTCATAGACCAGATCCTGAAACACCAATAGAAGAGACAGTATTAGCTATGGATTATATAGTAAGAAATGGATTGGCTGTGTATTGGGGTACATCGGAATGGAATGCGGAGCAGCTTGAAGCGGCATATAAGGCAGCAAAAGAATTAAATTGTATTCCACCAACGATGGAGCAACCACAATATAATATGTTTGTAAGGGAAAAAGTTGAAAAAGAATTTAAACCATTGTATGAAAAATATGGCCTGGGTTTAACCACATGGAGTCCTTTAGCAAGTGGTATTTTAACAGGGAAATATAACGAAGGAATTCCAGAAGATAGTAGATTAGCTAAATTTTCAAAACTTGCCGATAATTTAAAAGAAAAGGGATTATTAACAAATGAAAATATAGAAAAAGTAAAAAAATTATCTGAAATTGCAAAAGATTTAGGTGCAACAATGGCTCAATTAGCATTAGCGTGGTTATTGAAAAATCCAAATGTTTCTACAGTTATTACTGGTGCAAGTAGAGTGGAACAGGTAAAAGATAATATGAAAGCTATTGAGATTAAAGAAAAACTAACAGATGAAATAATGGAAGAAATTGAAAAAATATTGAATAATAAACCAGAATAATAAAGACCCCATTATTGGGGTTTATTTTATATAGAAAGTATAAAATAAAATATTTAAATAGAATAAAAAATTTTTGAAAAAAATAGATAAATATAATTAACATAGATGAAACAAGAAATTAATTGACACAATATAAAAAAACATGTATAATAATATTGAAATCATTACAATATTAAAAAAATTATACGGAGGTGGTATTAATGGCAAATATTCCATTAATAGGAGAAAAATTCCCAGAATTAGAGGTAGTAACAACACATGGAAAAATGAAATTACCAGAAGCTTTTAAGGGCAAGTGGTTTGTATTATTCAGTCATCCAGCAGATTTTACACCAGTATGTACAACAGAATTTGTTGGTTTCCAAAAAAGGTATGATGAATTCAAAAAATTAAATACAGAATTAATAGGTTTAAGTATTGACCAGGTATTTTCTCATATCAGTTGGATAAATTGGATAAAAGAAAAAATGGGCGTAGAAATTCAATATCCTGTTATCGCAGATGATAGAGGGCAAGTAGCTGAAAGATTAGGATTAATTCATGCATCAGCATCTCATACAGTAAGAGCTGTATTTATTGTGGATCCAAATGGAATTGTTAGAGCAATTATTTATTATCCACCAGAATTAGGTAGAAATCTCGATGAAATTGTTAGAGCTGTTAAAGCATTGCAATTATCAGATAAATCAAAAGCAGCAATGCCAGCTAATTGGCCAAATAACGAATTAATTGGAGATAAAGTTATTATTCCACCAGCTTCTGATGTGAAATCAGCAGGAGAAAGATTAAAGAATTATGAGGGTATGATTGGTGGTTTGTTTATAAGAAATTAGAAGATTAATTTTATATTCATCCCCAAACAAAATGACTTCCTTATGGAAGCCATTTTGTTTATTTTATAATAAAAGTAGAAAATCCTCATTTCCTTTGCGAAGCAAAGTGTTTATGTGTTATAATAAAAAAAAGGAAATTTTTAGATATTAAGGGAATAAATATGAGCATAAAAGATTTTTTTAGAAAAATTGTCATAATATTTTTGTTTTTTATTTTTGTTTTAGGAACTGTATTTACATATATATCATATAGAAAAGAAATCAATAATAATATTGATAAAATCAGTTTTGAAATAAAATTAATATCTTCGAATTTTAATTATTTTTTCAAAAAGAGAGAGAATTTCATGACTAAAGTATCTTATGAAATAAATGAAGATAATGTAGAAGATATATTGAAAAAAATATATGTTTATAATAAGGATGAAATAGTTTACGTATATTTTGCAAATAAAAATGGAGATATTATAGTTGAGCCAAAAATAAACATTCCTTCTGATTTTGATCCAAGGAAAAAAGATTGGTATATAAAAGCCATAAAAAATCCTGAAAATGTTATAGTTACAACATCATTTGCTGATCCTGAAAGAACTAAAATTGTTCAAACTATTTCGAAAGCAATTAAGATAAATGGTAATATTATAGGTGTTTTAGGAATGGATTTGAAAAGAGATGCTATAGATAGGATTATTAATATAGCAAAACTACCTGAAAAGGATAGAATATACATATTTAAGAAAAATGGAGATGTCATATATAATAATGAAAAAGTAAAAAATGTAAACAATTTTATAAAAATAATAGATGATAATGATTTTCATATTGTAAAAACAAGATTAGATATATATTTTTATAATAAGATAACAGATAATATATATATTTTATATGATTATAATAAATCGGACCTTGCTAAATTAGTAATAAAAAAAATAATAATTATTTTTATAATAGTATCTTTGATTGTACTGTTTTTTTTGTATAAAATCAATAATTTTTTAAATAAAAAAATAATAAAACCAATTTTTGAAATATCTAATTCTATGAAAAATTTTTCGATTAATATAAGAAAGAAGGAAGTTCCATATATTAGAAATGATTATGATATAAAAGAAATAAAAGAAATTGCTAACGGGTATGAAATAATGATTAACAACGCAATATCATCTTTAATGAATTTTAATCTTTTAACAGAAGAAATAAGAAAGATGTATAATAATTTAAAGTCAGTAAATGAAGCATTTTTTGAATTTATCAAACTAATCAGTCTTATTGAAAATGAAGATTTAAGTATGGAAGAATATTTCAATTCTATTTTAAAATATATGATTTCTCATATAAAAGAGGCAGAATATGGAAGTATATCGATTTTAATAAATAGAAGATGGAAATATATTACAGCAATTGGGCATGATATAAATAATTTAAAATCACTGGAAATTTTTTCCGATCCAGAAATTTTTAAGAGCAGAGAAGAGGTTAAAATAATTACATATGATGAAATATTTAAAAATGATAACCTCTATTTAGATGATAATACGTATAATAATTTGAAAGAAGCAACAAAAGAATTTAAATATGCGATGACATATGTAGTAGAATTGGGAAATATGCTCCTTATGATTTCTGTAGAAACACCAGAGAATAATACTTTTTCAAAAGAAAGTATAGAAATATTTAAAGCACAGGTTAATCTTGCGAAAATATTCCTGGATAAAAAATTTGAAATAGAAAAAATTCAAAATATTTATTTCAATTTTGCAGAAAAATTGGCATCCGTTGCTGAAGGGCATGATGATATAACTGGAAAACATATATATCGGGTAGGAGAAATATCAGCATTTTTAGCTCAAAAACTTGGATTGGATGAAAAGGAAGTTGAAAAGATAAGAAAATTTGCACCATTACATGATATCGGTAAGATATATGTACCATATGAAATTTTAAATAAAGAAGGAAAGTTAACAAAGGAAGAATTTGAAGTGATGAAAAAACATACTATTTATGCAAAAACATTATTATCAGGTGATGAATGTTTTGATTTTGCTTTAAATATAGCATTATATCATCATGAAAATTGTGATGGTAGCGGATATCCATATGGACTTAAATGTAATGAAATACCAATAGAAGCAGCAATTGTGAAAATAGCAGATATATATGATGCATTAAGAGCCAAAAGGTCCTACAAAGAAGCTTTTTCTCACGAAAAATGTGTAAAAATAATTACAGAGGGAGATAATAGAACAAACCCTGCTCATTTTCGTTCTGATATATTAGAAGTATTTAAAAAATATAATAAAGAAATAGATAGAATCTGGGTAGAAATTAATAAAAGCGGAGGTGAAAATAGTGAACATCAAGTTTGAAGCAATTGATATTAAATTTCCAGAAGATTGTAATGTTATAGTTGGACAATCTCATTTTATAAAAACAGTGGAGGATATATATGAAACAATAGTTACAACAGTTCCAGGAATGAAGTTTGGAATAGCGTTTAATGAAGCAAGTGGTCCAAGATTAATAAGATTTGATGGTAACGATGAAGAATTAGTAAATTTAGCAATAGAAAACGCAAAGAATGTTGGAGCAGGGCATTTTTTTGTTTTAATAATAAGAAATGGCTATCCTATAAATATACTTTCAAGGTTAAAACAGGTTCAGGAAATTGTAAATATTTTTGCCGCAACTGCTAATCCGTTACAGGTTTTAGTTGCGGAAACCGATTTGGGTAGAGGCGTTATAGGAGTAGTAGATGGGCAACCACCTCTTGGCGTTGAAAAAGATGAAGATAAAAAGAAAAGATATGAATTTTTAAGAAATATAACAGGATATAAAAAATAAAGGAAACGCTTGTTGCAGCGTTTCCATTTTTTATAATTTTTTGTAGTGAATAATATATTGTAATGGTCGGGGAGACCGGAGTCGAACCGGCGACCTTCAAATCCCGAATTTGACACGCTACCATCTGCGCTACTCCCCGAATTCAAAAAATATTATATCACAAATTTTAATAAATGTGATATAATTTATGTTAGAATTAGAAAAATATAAAGATTAAATTACATCTTTAAAGAGGTGGAAAAATGAAAAAATTATTGGTTTTTACATGGATTGAAACATGGAAAAAAATATTTGGCGATGAAAAGATTAGTAAAATTTTAAAAGATAATAATGTTAACCCTGAAGAAAAAGGTTCACTCCTTGATGATTTTGACGAAACATTATTGGAGAAAATAATTAAAGAAATTTCAGAAAGTAATAATGTGTCAAGATCAGAAGTAATGAGAAAAACAGGAAGAGAAAATATAAATACATTTTCAAAATGGTATCCATTATTTTTTAAAAAACCAAGTGCATTATCTTTTTTAGCAGCTATGGATACAATACATATGTTATTGACAAGAAGATTGGGGATTTTACCACCTAGAATTATATATCAGCCAATAACCTCTACACAATCTTACTTGATTTATAAATCAAAAAGGGAATTTTCAGATTACTTTTTAGGTTTAATTGAAGGAGTGTCCGATTATTTTAATGAAAAAATTGATGTTGAAATTATAGAAAAAGGAAAAGATGGAGAGTTTAATTATTTAAAAGTAAAATTAACAGCGGAAAAACCATATGTGAAAATAGAAAAAATGAATTTTTTCAGGATTATTTCATTAGGAATGTTTAAATCAATGAAATATGTATTTATTATATTAATGCCAATTTTTATAATTCTAATTTCATGGTTATCCTTCACTTATATTGATAATAATATAATAGCAGCAATTATAACAGGAATAATTTATTTTGTTTTATCCGCTTTAGGTACCAGCGAATACAATAAAGGACATCGAGTTATTTTGGACATATTGAATAATTATAAAAAGAGAAACTTTGATTATCCTGTTAAATTTGAAGGAGCAAAAGAAGTAACAGAAATAACAGACGGTTTTTATGAATTAACTGATGAATTTAGAAAAATATTACTTGGAGTAACTGGAGATGTTCAGGAAATTGAAGGGCAGTAAATACAGTTAATGAATCTGCACATAATTTAAAAGAACTCATTGATACAATGCAGGATTTAGCTCAACAGGTTGCAGATACATCAATACAAATTAGTAATGATACAGAAAATGTTTCAGAAGCTGTAAATTCCAATGTTCAAACGTTGTCTGAAATAGTGGAGAGAGAATCTGAAATGGTTGAATCATTAAATGAAGCAGTAGATGCTATATTAAAATCTGCAAAAAATGTAGAAAAATCTTCTCAAGGTATTCTTGAAATGAGTGATAGATTTAAAGGATTAGTTAAACTTGGCGATAAATTGCAAAAAGAAGCTGAACAAATAAAAGAAATAGCTGCAACTGTTATGAGTATAGCAGAGCAAACGAACTTGTTGGCTTTAAATGCAGCAATAGAAGCTGCAAGAGCAGGTGAAAGTGGAAAAGGGTTTGCAGTAGTTGCAGATGAAATTAGAAAGTTAGCAGAAGAATCTAAAAATTCAGCTAATAATATATCAGAATTTTTAGCTTCTGTAACTAATGGTATAAATGAACTAACAGAAAAGCTAACCAATGAATTTGAAGAAATGAAAGGTCAATCTGACAATTTAAATAAAAGTTCAATGGAAAATAAAAAATCCAGTGAAGCAATTTCCATGATTTCCTCAGAAATTAATAATCTTATTGTAAAATTAAAGGATGAAGAAGAAAAATTGGAAGGAACAACGCAAAATATAGAAAGTTTATTGGCAATTTCAGAAGAAAGTGCAGCAACAGCTGAAGAAATAAGTGCATCAATTCAAAATTTCTTATTTAATACAAAAGATATTCTTACAGAAGTGGAAAAAATAGGTGGATATATAAATATCCTGTATGATAATTTTGAAGGAATAAATATTTAGAAGGGGATGGATATTATGGAAAATAAATATTTGGTATATCAATTAGCAGCCTATTTAGGAACACCATCATTTTATAATTTAATAGGGAATTACTAAAAAAAGAAACAAATAGTCAAAAAACACTTTTAGTTAGATCACAAAAGGGACAATGGATTATTTTAGATGCGAAAGGTTATAACCCTGAACGATTAACTTATGATACTTTTGAAGAGTTGCTATTAAAACTTGAAGATGTAAATGTACTTAAATTTCCTTTTAATACCTATATATTATTTGATGGAAATTTTGAGGATAAAAATATTATAAGAATTTTAAGTATGTTATTTGATAAGGAAGAAGAAATATATGAAAAATATAGGCTTGAGATGGTTGTAGATAGGCTTTCTTATCAATTGTCAGGAATCGAAAGCATTGTAAGGCTATTATCTAAAAAAATGAAAGAACAGGATTTTATGGAAACGTTGTTGAGTAGTATTTCTGAAATATTTTTCTCAACAGTTGGCTTATATTCAGTAGATAAAAAATTATTGAAAAAATTTGGGAAATTAAGCTTACCAGAGGAATTAGAATTATTTGATAATATGAGTGAAGGATTAATAAATGGAAAAACTTTTAACCTCTTTAATTTTACAGATGAACAAAAGGCTTATTATGAAGTATTTAATATTAAGTATATAGTTCCATATTCAAAAGAAGGAGTATTAAAATATATAGTTGCAATTTCAAGGGATACACCAATTGAGAAGGAAGAAATGGGTGTTTTTGATACAGTTCAAAAAATCACTCGATTTTATTATGAGGAAAATGCAATATAAATATATGTAAAAAATAAAAAGGGCATTATGCCCTTTTTATTTTCTTGGTTGAACAACAAATTTAATAGCTGTTCTTTCTTCACTATCGATTTTTACATCAACAAATGCAGGAATACAAACTAAATCAATTCCACTTGGTGCAACATAACCTCTTGCAATAGCAACAGCTTTAACAGCCTGATTTACAGCACCTGCCCCGATAGCTTGAATTTCTGCTTTCCCCTTTTCCCTAATAATTGCAGCTAATGCGCCAGCGATAGCTATAGGTTTTGAATTTGCAGCAACTTTCAATACTTCTACTTCTGCCATAAATTTTACCTCCTGCCTTTGACAGCAATTTGGCGATTTTAAGGGAAATGGAACGGTAGAATGCGGGTTTGAGGCGTGTATTTTTCAGGAAGTCGAAAAATTGTGTGGCTAACTTTTGTTACAGAGAATTAACTATAATTAGTAATATATTAGTCCTTTTGGTGGTATAATATATATGACAACCACTGAAAGGAGATGTTTTAAAATGTATCCTAAAATATCAAAAGTGAAAGGAAAAAGATATTTAAGGATAATGGAAAGCAAAAGAGAAAATGGAAAAGTGAAACAGCATACAGTAATAAATTTTGGAAATATAGATAAGTATAGTAAAAAAGATATAACAAAACTTGTAGATAGTCTTTTTAAAATATTTGAAATAGATGAATATGAAAAAATAGAAGATGATTTAATGGAAGAAATAGCAAGAAGAAATTACGGAGCCAAAGTAATAGTAAATAAGATATTTGAAAGATATGAGATGAAAAGATATTTTGAAAGACTGGATAAAGAAATAAAATACAATGCAGAAGAAATGTTAAAAATAATGGTGATGAATAGAATAGTAGAACCGAAGAGTAAATTGGGAATATTTAATAATTTAGAGTATTTTGGATATAACAAAGTGGAAGTTAAAAAAGAAAAAGACCTGGAAGAAAAAGATGTAATGTTGCACTGGTTATACAGAACATTGGATATATTAGCAGATAATAAAGAGTCGATAGAAAAACATATGTATAATCAAAGGATAAGTTTGTTTAATACAACGGTAGATTTAGTATTTTACGATGTAACAACATTAGCGTTTGAAACACAACAAACAAATGAAATATTACAAATGGGATATTCAAAGGATAAGAAATTTAATGAGTCGCAAGTAGTATTAGGGATGTCAATAGATCAGGATAGAATGCCAGTTAGTTTTGATATATATGCAGGAAATACATTTGAAGGGCATACATTTAAAGATTCAATAGAAAAAATGAAAAAAGAATATCAATTAGGAAAAGTAATAGTAGTAGCAGATAGAGGAATGATGAGTAAAAAAAATATAGAAGTAGTAGAAAATTCTAATTATGAATTCATAGTAGGAAAATCAATAAAACAGTTAAAAAAGTAAATATATTTGAAGGAGAATTCATAGAAATAGCAAAAGGAATAAAATATAGAGAAGTAGAATATGAAAATAAAAGATTACTCATAATATATTCAGAAGAAAGAGCCAAAAAGACAGAGCAGATAGACTACGATTAATAGAAAAAGCGAAAAAAATGTTAGAAGAAGGAAATATAGATTCAAAAAGTAAAAGAGGAGCGAAAAAATATTTAAAAGAACAGAACAAACAAAATTATATATTGGACATAGAAAAAATAGAAAATGATGAAAAATACGATGGATACTATGGAATAATAACAAACACAAAACTATCTCCAAAAGAAATATTAGAACAATATCATACATTATGGAAAGTAGAAGAAACATTCAGAACATTAAAAATTATCTTGAAACAAGACCGGTATTTCATTGGACACCGAAAAGAATAAAAGGACATATTGTAATGAGTTTCATATCTTACATAATTCAAAGAACATTAGAATTAGAACTGGAAAAAATAATATTGAATACTCTCATGAAAAAATAAGAGAAGCTATAAAAAAATGGAATACTCTGAAATAAGATTAAAAGACAAATTATTTGCATTAAGAGCCAATTTAAACGATTTTCAAAAAGCCATATTAAAAACATTAAAAATAGAAAAACCGAAAAAAATGATGGAATTAGATGAATTTAAAAAAATAATCTCCTAAAACACGCATGAAAAGCCAAAAAGGAGGAGGTGTGTGGCTAATTTCTCTTTTTATAAAAAGTTAACAATAGCTATTTTTTTGAATAATTCTACTTTTTAGAATTTTGTTGATAATAATAGTGTCAAACTCAGGAAAAATAAAAAGGGCATTATGCCCTTTTTATTTTCTTGGTTGAACAACAAATTTAATAGCTGTTCTTTCTTCACTATCGATTTTTACATCAACAAATGCAGGAATACAAACTAAATCAATTCCACTTGGTGCAACATAACCTCTTGCAATAGCAACAGCTTTAACAGCCTGATTTACAGCACCTGCCCGATAGCTTGAATTTCTGCTTTCCCTTTTCCCTAATAATTGCAGCTAATGCGCCAGCGATAGCTATAGGTTTTGAATTTGCAGCAACTTTCAATACTTCTACTTCTGCCATAAATTTTACCTCCTTTTTTTACTACTATTTCAGCATATATTGGTAGAATTGGCGCACCTGGAGGATTTGAACCCCAACCTGCGGATCCGAAGTCCGACGCTCTATCCAATTGAGCTACAGGTGCGTCTCAAAATATATTATACTTTAAAATTTAAATTTAATCAAGTCTTAAGTCAAAAAAATATCCACTTTAATATAAATTTTTTAATATAAATTTGGTATAATAAATTGGGTGATAATATGATAAAAGTACTTTTAATTTCTGATATACATATTCCAAGTAGAAATAGATATGATAATCTGGAAAAAATAAATTATTCACAATTAGATTATATCATAGCTACTGGAGATTTTATAGAAGAAGACGTAATATTTTACTTTAAATCTCAAAAACCTATATTTTATGGTGTTTTTGGAAATGCTGATGAATACGATATAAAATTTTCTTTACCAGAAAAAAGAATTATAAAATTGGGAAATTATAACATTGGTATAATACATGGTCATCAAGCTGGTTGGGGTGATCCATCAAAGTTAATTCATAGATTTAATAATATAGATATATTAATATATGGTCATTCACACAGGAAAGATGATAAAATAATAAATGGAATAAGATGTATTAACCCTGGTGCATTTTGTGAGGGGAAATATGCAATTTTAGAGATTGGGAGTGATTCGTTATCATTAAGATGGATGCAAGTTTAAATTTAAAAATCGAACAGATAAAAGCGGAAATAAAAACATAGTGAAAGATAATATATTATATGTGGCCTTTTCTGGTGGTATGGATAGTACCATTGCAGCATTTCTTGCAAAAGAAGCATTGGGACCAGAAAAGGTGAAACTTGTTAACGTATTATTTGGGCCTTTTGCATATTCTAAGAGTGTGGAATCAGTGCTTAAGACAGCTGAAGACCTTGGATTGGAAATATACTTTGCTGATAAGCATCAGTCACAATATGAGATTATGAAAAAAGGACCAAACTGTAATCAATGTACAAGAAAATTAAAAATGTCAGGTGTTCGTGACGTCGCTGGTGATTCATTAGTTGCTACTGGAGCCAATCAATCAGACTCCTGGGAAAAACATGTATAAAAGTAATGAATAATCTTTATTCCCCTATTATTGGTTTAACTAAAGAGGAGTTAAGGAAAATTGTAAAAATATATAATTTAAAGATAAGAAAAGTTGGTGAAAATGCTCACAGAGAAGGATGTAAACTGAAGCATTTGTTAAAATTATTGGTTAATATGGACTATCATGGAAGGGCTGTATCTTTTGCAAATGAAATAATTCATGATATATTGGACAGATATGATTATAAAAGAGAGATAGCTAATGTTAAAATTATAGGACCACTTTCAAAAAATATAGCCTTGATAAATATAAAACCATCCCCACCAAAAGAAATATATGATGAAATTATAGAAATACTCGAAAATGAAGAAAGTATTGATGAAGTGTATATTGTTGATAAACCAATAGAATTAACAATTAGTGCGAATCCTGGTATATATGGAAATGAAGAGTCAAGATATTGGATAGAAAAGGGAAGATTACAACCAGAATTTGCTGCACCATTAAAGGTGGTATGGAAAAAATCAAAAAATGAAAGATTGGCAACGTTTCATGCTGTTGATTTCCGTTTTCTTGATGAGGAGTGATAGTCTTGAATATATTATTGCCAGTTATTTCAGGGTTTTAACAGGACTTGCAATGCCTGGAAATCTTTTTTCATTTTTTATCTGGTTTTCAGTAGCACCATTTTTATACTCGTTTTCACATTCAAAAGGAACGTTTGAAAGGCTATTAAAGCTATTTTTATATAGCTATTCGTTAATGGTTACTACTCTGTGGTGGGAAATACCGGTATTATCTAAAAATATTCCAGAAGTAATAAATACATTTCCTGGCTATATAGGTTTCCTATCTTTTTTATTAATGGTATTAATTTTGACATTACCATATTATATCATCTGGTTTTTGGGAGAACTTTATTTCAGAAAATCAAGAGTAATAAATTTTAAATCGCTGGTATTTTTTTCGGTATTTTCATATGCAGCAGCAGAAATATTGAAGGAATTTGGGGATTTTGCTTTTACTGGCGGAAATTTATCAGATGCATTATATCAGCATATAGGTTTTTTGCAAATATTACCGTTTACAGGAACTATAGGTTTGACAATTTTAATTTTATTTGTCAATTCAATAATAGCCTTTGTTTCAGAGAGAGAAAGAGTAAAATATGCTGTAATAATAATTGGAAGTTTATATCTGGTAAATTTTGTAATATCAGAAAAACTTCCTTATGTAAAAATGAATGATAATGCTGTTAAAGTTAGTGTTTTTCAAACTAATGTGCCCCAGGAAGTAAAATATTCAGATAATACATGGAGTTCTTATGTTGAAATATCAAATTATCTTCAGGAACACAGTGAAAAATCTGATTTATTGATATTACCTGAAGCTGTATTTATAAGAGATATTAGGGACTCTGAAATATTTCGAATCATACAGGAAGCAGTGAAGATGTCTGATAAAAATTGGATAATAGGATTTCCAACTGTGAATAGTGAAAAAAGAGAATTTTATAATAGTGCCATATATTTAAATAAAAATGGTCAAATAGAAAAAATATATAATAAAATAAGATTAATGCCCTTTGCAGAATTTTTACCATATGAAAATATCTTTAAAATGTTTTCATTTTTTAAACTGGTGAATTATTATACTCCTGGAAAAGAGTATTCTGTTTTAGATTTAAATAATAAAAAATTTAGTGTTCAAATTTGTTTTGAAACTTATTTTCCTGAGATATCAAGAAATTTTGTAAAAAATGGAGCACAGTTTTTAGTTGCTATATCAAATGATGGTTGGTTTAGTCAGAAAACAGCATTAATACAACATTTTTCAAAGGCTGTATTTAGGGCAGTGGAAAATAGAAGAACATTTATTCAGGTATCAAATACTGGAATTACAGGAATTGTAGATAAATACGGTAGAATTGTTGAAACATTGCCAATAAAAGCATATGTTGGAGAAAAGTTTTCTGTTCCATTAGAAACAGAAGAAACGTTTTATACGAAATATGCTGATATAATTTTAGTGACTATATTAATACTAGCATTATTATTTAGTCTTATCTGATTTATAACAATTTGAAAGATGTGTTTTAATTTAAATTACAAGGGGGTGAAATGATGAAAATTAGATGGTTTGGACATTCTTGTTTTGGAATTGAATATTTAAATGTTAAAATATTAACAGACCCGTTTAATGAAACCGTTGGTTATCCATTACCAGATTATCAACCGGATATAATAACAGAAAGTCATCAGCATTTTGATCATAATGCACATCATTTAATTAAAGGAAATTATATACTTATTAACACTCCTGGGAATCATTTATCAAAAGGAATAAAAATAACAGGATTTAAGACATATCATGATAGGGTAAAAGGTCATGAAAGAGGCGAAAATATAATATTTAAATTTAGGTTTTCTGATGGGTTGACAATTGCACATTTTGGAGATTTAGGGCATATACTGGATAAAAAAATGATAGAAGAATTAAAGGATATAAATATTATAATGATTCCAGTAGGAGGATATTATACAATAGATGCAAACGAAGCAAAAAAAATAATAGATATAATAAATCCCGAAATTGTTATACCAATGCATTTTAAAACAAAATATGTGAACTTTCCAATAAGTCCAGTAGAAAATTTTATTAAATTAATGATGAGAACAGTAAATAATGTTGGAAAAGAATATACAATAAGCAAGAAAGAAATAAGCATATCAGATTCTAAAATATTATTGTTTAATATTTGAGGTGTAAATATGAAAAGAATATTATCAGAAATATTTATATTAATTTCGCTTTTAATTTTGTTAATATCGTGTAATCCAATAGATAATAATAATTTAGAGAATTCAACTATAACTTTTTATTTAACGGATTCACCAAAAACAGATATTCAAAAAGCAGAGTTAAATATTAAAGAAATAAAATATACTTCAGATTCTACAGAAATTATACTTCTTTCAAATCAAACTGAAGATTTTTTACAACTTGCTGGAGTTTTAAAGAAAATAAAAGATATAAAGGTTTTTGATGAAAGTACATTAAAAAATTCAAAAATCGAAATAACACTCGATTCAACAATAGATATTGGAAATAAAAAAATATCTGTTGTTTCTACAAACGTCGCACTTGAATTGGATACATCAGAATTTAATCTAAATAGGGATTATAATATAATAATTGATCTTGATTTAGGTATGTCTATGAGTAGTGATAATGAATTTAATCCAACATTTAAATCATGGATGGTTGCAGATACTTCTGCTGATTACATAACCTTTTATGGACATGTATATGATGATAAAATAACAGAAACACCAAAGTCACACTATACAGTTTTAATTACTGATACTGATTATTCAACTATATTATATACAACACTAACCAATAATGAAGGTATGTATAGGTTTAACATGATTAAACTTGATTTAACGAAAAATTATAAAATTTCAGTAGCTTCTCCAGAGAGTGATTTTAATGATGAAAATATTAAAGATTTTAGTTCTTATATAATTACAGGTGGTTCAACAGATTTGGTTATTACCAGGGAAGAAATAGATTTATATATAGGAGATCAATAATTATAAATATATTCAAAGGGGAATTAAGTTGAAAACATTAAAAGATGTAATAGAAAAGGCAAAAATTGTAAGCAAAAAAAGGGTTGTAGTTGTTGGTGCAGAAGATAAAGAAGCATTAAAAGCAGTATCAGAAGCATATGATGAAGGTTTTGTAGAACCTATATTGGTCGGTAAAAAAGAAGTAATAGAAGAAAATTTAAAAGAGTTAGGAAAAGAATTTGATATTATAGATACAAAAACAGAAGTAGAAGCTGCTGAACAGGGAGTAAGATTGGTATCTTCAGGTGCAGCAGATATTGTTATGAAAGGGCTAATAAAAACATCAAAATTATTAAAAGCTGTTTTAAATAAAGAATGGGGATTAAGAACAGGTAGTGTCTTAAGTCACGTTGCATTAGTAGAAACAGAAGCTTTAGATACCTTAAAATTAGTAACTGATGGTGGAATGATTATAAAACCAACATTGGATCAAAAGGTTGCTATAATAAATAATGCTGTGGAATTGGCACATTCTATGGGTATAGAAAATCCTAAGGTTGCATTATTAGCAGCTGTTGAAGTAGTAAATCCAGATATGCCAGAAACAATGGAAGCAGCAATAATAACACAAATGAATAAAAGAGGTCAAATAAAAGGATGTACTGTAGATGGCCCTTTAGCTTTAGACAACGCTTTAAGTGAGATGGCAGCAAAAATAAAGAAAATAAAAAGTGAAGTAGCAGGACATGCTGATATTTTAGTAGTTCCAGATATACATGCTGGAAATGTATTGGGTAAATCTGCGGTTTATCTTGCAAATGGAAAGATTGCAGGGTTAGTATTAGGTGCTAAAGCTCCAATTGTTATTGTTTCAAGGGCAGATACAGCAGAATCAAAACTCGCATCTCTTGCTCTTGCAGTATTAAAAGCAGAAAAGTGAAAAGATATCTCTAAAAACCTTAAATACTTTGGTGTGACTATAAAGAAATACCCCTTTCCTGATATGATAAAATAAAACCAGGAAGGGGTTTTTTAATTATAAAAAAAGGACCATTATTTTTTCTGTATCTCAAGGGAGGTTGTTTGGGTTTTTTATTTGGGTATAAGTTTCAAGAAATTCTTCGATTTTTAAATTGTAGTATATAATTTTCATTTTTCTTTCTAATTGTATTTTTTCTATTTGATATTCTTTCTCAAATTTATCCCACTCTGATTTTATATTTTTTATTTCTTCTTTAAGTATTTTTATCTGAATTTCATTAAGCGATAGTTCATTTTCTATTTTTAGTATTTCATTTTTCAAATTTTCTCTTGAATTTATAATTTTAGAAATAGTATTTTGAAGATTGTCTTCACTTGAATTTTCATAATCATCTTTATTATTAAAAAGATATGGATTTATAGAGCCATTAAAGTTTATATAATCCATATTATAACTCCCATTACTGGATATTTTTAAATATGGTATATTTTCTGATAGGTTAAAGTTCAATGATATTGAGAAGTTATTATTTAAAATATCATATCCTCCACTTAAATTAACATTAAAATAATTGCTGGATCTTAATTTTTTTTCCAGATTATTTTGTTGTTGTGTAATATAACTTATTTTGTATTCTAAAAAACTTTCTACTGGTTTATATTGTACATTTTCTATAATTCCATGAAATTTTTTTAAATTATAATATTTTTCTGGATATTTTAATTTAAATTCCTTCTGTGTTTCTAAATTTAAATTTTTTATAAGCATATTTTTGTAATTATATAATGATTCATAGTTTTCTTGTAATGATAGTTCTAATTTCTTTTTTGTCAGATATTTTTTTAAATCTTCTATTTCAGTAGTTGTTAGAATATTGTTTAATTTACTATATTCTTTTTCCAAAAATTCTATATAATTCTGAAGGTAATAGGCGTTATAAAAGATACTTTTAAAATATGAAATATTATTTTTTTTAACATTTTCCTCATTCAAATTTGCTATTTGCTTATTTAATTTATTCATTTGTGTTTTATCAAGAAAATCAGCTCTAAATATACTCCATGAGAAATCTATTGATGAAGTATTTAAATTTACTCCACTTATTTTATCCCCATTAAAACCAAAATTATATGAGATATATGGTAAAAAATCACTATATTTTTCTAGAATATTTTCATTTTTTATTTCATGATTTGAGTTTAAGATTGAGACATAATATTTATATGCATCTTCATAATTCAAAAAAATATTTTTAATGTTATTTTCACCATACACAATAATAAATATTCCAAAAATAGTTAATAGTAAAACAAAAATTTTTTTCATCTCTTCCTCCTAACTCTACTTCTATCATCTTATTTCAAATAATTAAACATATAAAAAACATCTTTTCTAAATTTTCCCCTTATTAAAATTCTTTAAAAATTTTCAACTTATTATATGTTTTTATATAAATATATTCATTATTGAATAATTTTCTTACTTTAATATCACTGAAACGGTAATATGCATTATTTTTCTCATTATTAATGTTAAATAATGTTTTATGATCGTTTATATCAATTTTTAAGCTTTGCAAATATGAATTTGAATCATTTGATGATATTGTAAGTAAATAAATATAATTTTTTAATAAAGCAGCTGTAGGATAAAACTCCCTATCTTTCATTTTTATTTCAAATAACTTATTACCTTTTAAATTATATATTTCTACTGTATTAAAAATATAATCATTTTTTGAATTTGGATCTTTAAAAAGAGCAATAAATATTTCACCCTTCTCATCTTCTAATAATAAAGGATATTCATTATTATCTGCATTTATATTATATTTATTTGATAATGAATATATTTTTCCACCAAAAAATTTTTCCTTTTTCCCAGAATAGGAATATATTTTAACACCAGATATATCCCTAACAATTATATTTTCATTATTATCAATGATTATCTGATTCCCGTGATTATATGGAATAAAATACGTGCCATTTTCATATTCATTTTTTATTTTTTTGATAATTGAATTAGCAACATCTTCAAATATATAAAAGTCGCTAAATTTAAAATTTTGATTAAATACTATAATACCACCAAATGTCAAAAAATATATCTTATCTTTTTTGCATAAACATCTAAAATATCCATCCATGGAGGAAATGGAGCTGGAACCAAAGTATTTAATTTTATCTTTTTTACCGTATTTTCTAATATATCAATTTTATACACAGTAACATTTGCATTATTAAATTTATTTAAATTCTTAAACACATATATAATGTTGCCTTTTTCATTTGTTGTCCATTGAAAATCAAAATCATTTTTCCAGGAGTTTTTTGGTAAGGATAAAACTATATGATTGTTTTTATACTGATATTCTTTATTGAAAGATATTGTTAAAATATAATCAAAACTAAATTGTTTTATTTCACTTGAAAAAACTTTAGGAATACATGTAATCAATAAAAAAGAGAAGATAATTATTTTTTTTATTGTTGAATTACTTATAACTTTCATCTTTACCACCACTTAATATTTTTTTAACAAATACTTTAGAGTTTGATGAAAAGCCTAAATCAGTTCTTGATACATAAAGATTATAATTATAAACGTCTCCACCAGGATTGTTTATAGTGTTTCCCGTAATAAATAAAGGTCTCCAAACGAGTCTTTCGGGACCAATAGCAATATAATTTTTATTTTCATATGTATTATATTGTCTAATTAAAGTCATTCCATCGTATACACTAAATCTTCTTTTTATACTAATAGTTCCTTTTTCGATTTTTCCTTCTTCAATTGAACACACTATTCCTTTATGATATTCTGGAAAAGTAAATGATAAAGTATATGTTTTACTTTTTGAATATGAAGCTCCAACATTTACAGAAACGATATCTTTGAGTTTTGGGAGGGAAAGATTAATAGAACCACTAGCTCTCCAATTTACAGTATCAGAAACACTGTAATTTCCTGGTAAAGGACCCGTATCCATCCAACCGGTATTTGAGGTTTTTATTATTTTATTATAAGAGTAAATGTCATAGTAAATTCTCTTAACCCATTCTCCCTCAATTTCTTTTCTTGTAGAACTACCTCCACTATTACCACCACCATTATTACTACCAGCACCAATAATGTTTTTCATTTCATCATCAGTCAAAACTCTTACATTAATAACTTTTGAATTAGCAAAGAGGTTTACAGGTATCATATTTACAAATATCATCAACAAAATAGCATATACTACTATCTTTTTCATTCTCCATCCTCCCATCATTTTTTATTTTCTTTTTACAACAAATAGCGCGCTATTGTTGATTAATATCATTATTGTTATTATAAATATAATATAATATATGTTTTCTCCATATACAGAATAAAATGTTTTATTTAATTTTTTATTGGCATTTCATAATTAATAATTTTTCTTTCATACAATTTTGATGATTTTAATATTTTTCCATCAGGAGAAATTATCTGTGATATTCCTGAATTTGTTGCCTGAATTACATATATATTATTTTCTGCTGCTCGGAATACTCCATGTGCTGATATTAAATACGGTACTATACTATAACCAAACATCCCATTATTACTTGCTATTATTATTACACCAGCACCTTGTTTTTTCAGTTCGGTTGTTATTTTTGGAAATATTACTTCAAAACATATTTCAACCCCTGCTTTTATTCCATCTATATTAATGATTTTTAATTTTTTTCCATTTTCAAATACTTTTTCATAATATGGTACAAGCTTATTTTTATAATATTTTCCTATTATTTTTCCATTCTTTGAAATGAAGAATATGGAATTATATTCTTTATCTTGTAGGGTTAAATCTGGTGTTCCTATTATTAGATTAATCCTGTATTTTTTCGCAAAATCTAATATTTCATTTCTATAATCAGGTAGTCGCATCATCCATCTATGAACTGCAGTTTCTGGCCAGATTATTATATGTGGCGAATATTCTTTTATGCTTTTCAATGAAAGATTTATGTATTTTTTGAATATCTCATAACTTAATTTATTGTTATTTTGGGCAAGTTCATATTCATTTGAAGATATATTTCCCTGTATTATTGCGATTTTTATTTTTTCTTGATTAGTTTTTTCTATATCTTTTTGTGAAAAAAAGCTTATATTAAGCAAGAGGAAAATCAACAAAGAAATTATCAAAAACATTTTATATTTTTTATTTTTTAAAAGATAATATAACCAATAATTTATTGCTATTATAATAAAAGATAATCCTATCATTCCTATATATTTTGAGAAAAACAGAAATATTCCTATATTATATAACGCTATACCAGGATGAGGTGTAAATCCATAAAATATTTTACTTGCAAAGTACTCCTCAAATAACCAGAATGAAGATATCAAAAATACTTTCTGATATGTTTTATATTTATAATTCTCTATTTTTTTTACAAATATTCCAAAGAAATAAAAAAGTGTTGTTATTATTAAAACAAAAAATAGGAACCCAGCCAGTTTATACTTTAATTCTATTTGCGATGTAAAAATAAATGAAGAGTTTATTATTGATACTAATACAGAAAATAATAATATCTTTCTTTTTTGAATCCGATTATTTATATAATAAAAAAATGGAATAAATGCATAAAAAATAAAGAAAACCGTTTTGAATGGTGGATTTGAAAAGTAAAAGAGCAACCCTGTAGCAAGAGATAACATTTTCATTCTCCTTCTAATTTCATCGTTTTAATTTTAAAGTATATACCTTTCCATACTTTTAAAAAATCAGAATAATGTACTTTTATATAACCAATCTGAGGATCAAAGGCATATATATTATTACTTTTAATATTTTCTATAACAATGTAGTGGTTATTATTTATGTATGCTATAACAGGTTTTCTTATGCTTTTTAAACTTTCAAAATCACCTTTTAATCCAATTCCTTCAAATCCTATCATTTCTACAGCTTTTTTTAATCCAGAAAGTGTTGTACCTTTTTGTTCTGTTCCTGCAATTAAAGATATTGTACTTTCGGAAATGTCATATCCATATAGAAATAACAAATATCTTAAAGCTGCTGGACCGCATGTGTATTCTTTACTCTGTAAGAACTCCTTTTCAATATTTAAATTTTTACTATGTTTATAAAATATATCAGGATTAGGAACATTATTGTTATTTAAATTCGAAATATAAAAAGTGGTTAAAATATTCAACAGCAACATTGTTAATAAAATTACAAATAAGATAAAAAATTTTCTCATATTTTCACCTTAGTTTTTGGTCTTCACAATTTGCTGATAATTTTATCAAAAAAAAAAAAAAAGTAAACAAAATCGTGGTAAATTTGCTATTAATTTTATATTTCCAAAATTTGATAAATTTACTTAATTATTTTATCGTATGATATATTAATTAAGTTAAAAAATTAATATATAACTTACAAAAAATCTCCTGCACGAAGCAGGAGATTGATTTTTATCTCTGCTCCGCTCCTTTCGCTGGTATTAACCAGATCAAGTTATAAGGGTCAGAGGTTTCCACCTCACTCTCAGCTACGGATTAGTAGCTCCCCTGCGGATCTTTTCTATTCACTTTTCATTCTGATTATATCATTATTTTTCCTGTATTTCAAGGGAGGTTGTTTGTGTTTTTTTTAATCTTTAAGTTTATTTTTGATATATTTCATCTAAAATTCCAATTTCTTTTGCTAATTTTAATGTATTTTGAATATATATACCTCTTACTTGTGAAAATTTTTCATATATTTGTAGATATTCTATCAAATTTTCTACTGATGGTGTTTCAAAATTAAAACTTTTTAATAATTTCTTTATTTCATTATACTTTTTTTGATAAAACAAGTATTTTTTAGACATAATGGCTATATTTTCTTTATAATAAAATTTTTCTCTCTTTTCATTAAATTCTGGAGAATTTAAATTATTCATTTCCTCTATATTTCCCAAATTGACATAAATCGAAAGATTAAAATAATTACTTTTAAAGGAGTAATTTAAAGATAAATTTACTCCTGAAAATTTAAATAAATTCAAACGAACACCATAATCATAGGTTTCAAAGTTTGTGTCTAAATAAAAATCAGCAATATTTGAAAAATTATTAATGTATGTACTGTTGTTATTTAATTTATATCCTAATTTAGACATTTTAAAATTGAGAGGTTCATTACTTATATTTAAATCAATCTCTTTCAAAATTTCTAAAAATTTTGGATTTTCACATAAATTTAAATATTTTAAAGAAGTATCCGCTCCTATCATATTCTTTAAATCTAATTCCATTTCTTCTATTGTAATTTTTTTAAATATATTCTATTTTCTAATTCATTTATTATTTGATTATATTTTTCTAAATTTCTTTTCTTTTTTAAATCTCATTAATTTTTAAATATAAATCAAGTGATTCTTTCTCGTTATAAATCATGGAATATAAATTTAAAATACGGTATATAATCTCATTCTTTTTTTGTTTTTTATTCAAAGAATTATATTCTTTTTCAAGATTATATCTAAATATTTTTGAATTTGCCATAATAATTGAAGAAATAGAAATAGATGTTGATAAATTAATAAAATTGCTATTAAAAGTTAAAGATAAGCTGGGTTGAATAATATCTTTCAATAAGTTAACTGTATTTAAATTATTCAATTTATTGTCTATCATTTTTACTTCATATGAGCTATTTATTCCGGAAAAAACAAGTCTTTCAAAAGAATATTTTTTTTCATTTCCAAATACAAAAGAGGATATAAAAATTATTATTAAAAACGATACTCTTTTCAACATATTATTCTCCTTTATAATCATAAATATTTACTAAAATACTACCATCACTCAGACCGTTTAAACCAACTATAGCATTCGGGATCTCATATATAACATCTTTTATTTTCCAGCTTTCAGTATTAAATATTATTAATTTATTATTACTGTATATAGCAATATTACTATCACTTATAAAGGTTACAAAATATGGTGGATTTGTTATTATTTCTGGATAATTATTATTTAAATCTATTTCTTTTATTGCTTTTGTTTCATTATTAAAGTATTCAATTTTTATATTATCTATAAAAACAACATCTCCTTTTGTATTTACATCCAGTTTATATTCACCAGTAATATTATTTTTTATCATAATGTCTTCTTTATCGGTTATATTTAAAAGATGAAGTTCTATCTCATTTTTATTATTTTGTATAACAAAAGATAAAAAATTATCATTGATTTTTGATGGATACATATCAAAATATGATGAATTCAAATAAGATTTTATTAACTTCCATTTTTTCTCAGATAAAGAATATTGATAAATTTCTAAGTTATTATTTTTATGATTATTATAAAAAAATACTACAGAATTGCCATTTGTTACAAAATGAAAAGTGGAGTCATATGAAGGTATTGGAAATTTATCTAATGTAATAACATTCCATTTGACTAAATTTTCTAAATTGGATATATATAGATTGTTTCTACCCATATTTTCAAATAAAACAATGTTTCCATTTTTACCAGATGCAAACTTATCGATGCTTATATATTTTTCAATTTCTTTTGAGTATAAAAACTTAATTTTATAATTTTCTACTTCCATGGTTCTAATAAAATTATTAGCAGAAGGAATTAAAATGTTATAATCTGCAAAGGTTAAAATAAAAGATACAACAATAATAAATACTACTAAAATTCTCTTTCTCATATTACTCCTCCTATCCTAATTCCCATAACAAATACTGTTATGGGGAATGTATTTTTTTATAAACCTTTTAATTCCGTTTTTGTAGTTTCACTGATTGTAGTTTTATAAAATAACTGATCATTACTCCTATCAATAGTTTTTATAGTACCATCATCATAAATCTCTTTTTCTTCTACCCAGTATTTATAATAATATCTAGTATTAGTAGTTTTTTTATATAAGTACCAACCATAATATGGAGGAATTGATACATTATATGTTCTTGTAATTTCTGTTGAATCTTCTCTTTTTCCACCCAACCCTAATTTTCCTAGAAGATTTAAATCAATTGACCAACTCCACGAATTTGTTAACTTAATTGAATAATTAAAATTTTCAGATACGGAGCTTCTATTTTCTTCTCCAGTTACATACTCCCATGCAGTTTCACCCAACTTTGAACTGTTTAAATAAGAATAATGATATTTAGTGACAGTTTTTAAAATACTTGCAGCATTTAAGCTTGTTACAAACAGCACTATTAATAAAATAAAAATATACCACTTTTTCACAACCATCCCTCCAATATATTTTTTTTAATAACTGGCGCCAGCAAAAATATTAATTTATTCGTCTATCATTTTATCAAAAAAAAAAAAGGTAAACAAAATCGTGGTAAATTTACTATTAATTTTATATTTCTAAAATTCGATAAATTTACTTAATTATTTTATCATATGATATATTAATTAAGTTAAAAAATTATTATATAACTTACAAAAAATCTCCTGCACGAAGCAGGAGATTGATTTTTTTATCTCTGCTCCGCTCCTTTCGCTGGTATTAACCAGATCAAGTTATGAGGGTCAGAGGCTTCCACCTCACTCTCAGCTACGGATTAGTAGCTCCCTGCGGATCTTTTTTATTCACTTTTCATTCTGATTATATCATTATTTTTCCTGTATTTCAAGGAAGGTTGTTTGTGTTTTTTAATCTTTAAGTTTGTTTAATAAGTTTTCTAATTTACTGATATTTTCTGGTATATCTATTTCAATAGATGCTCCAAAAATAAAACCTAAATTATTATTTAATAAATCTTCTTTTATTCCACCGCTTATATTTATATTTTGATAAAAATTAGATTTTTCAATGTGCTATTTAAATATAAATATATAGTGGAATATGAAATACCTTTATCTGACCAGGTAAGTAGATTTTCTACATTTGCTGAAGCAAAATCAGTTATGTTCCATATGGCGGTATTATAATTTGAGATATCATAAATTGATATAACATTGGAAAAATTTATTGTTAATCTTGCACCACTTGATAATATCATGCTTTTGTTTTTATATCCAATTATTCCATCTAATAAAATAAAATAGTTATCCTGTGTTGTTGAATAAAAACCTGGAAAATATCCTACACTAATTGCACATACTAATGGAGTTTGTTCAATAAAGTCTGTATTAATTTTAACTTTTGCTATTCCCTCTGTTGATACTCCACCACCAATTTCAATGAAGTTTAGTATTCCCTAATTTAATGAAAATTTTGTCAGATTAAAAAGCTCTAACTTTAAACTTCCTTCATCAATAAAAGGCAATGGATTTATAGAAACTATTGAGAAAATGTTAATTGTAATACACAAAATAAGTAATAAGATAGTTTTTTCATATTTTCACTCCTCATTAACAGTAAATCTTTACTTTCATGAGAATTACTGTCCTTTTTCATTTAAGTTTTTAGAGTAATTATAAACAGACTTTATCCAATCAATTTTTAATCCTTTCCATGTTCTTACGATATAAAAGATTATTTCAGCATTTTCAGGATATTTTATTTTTTTGAGTTTTTCTTTATCTATTTCTCTTTTTATTATATTACCTTTAGAATCTAAATCATAAGAGATTAGATTTCCATTTATAATATGTACAATATATTCATTGTTTTTTTTTTTATATTTGAATTTTTATATTTATGGTTAAAACATCGTCATCTAAATGTATATAATATTCTTTCATAAGTTTCTCAGATGTTTTTGGATCTAAAACATATTTTTTTCTTTCTTCTATCATCTTGCTTAAATAAGCTTTAAGGGAATCCTTTATAGTATTAGAAGATAATGTATTATCATTAAGGGCGTTAAGGTAATATATTTTAGCATAATACATTGTATCATAATATTTTTCTAATATAAGTAATGGATTAAAATATGTATTATATATAAATGTTATTAAAAAATATGCTGATAATATTCCTAATATTAGATAAATAAGTATTTCAAATAGATTTTTAGGGCTTTTCGTACCATACATAATAAATTCCCCATTTATATAATTTAAATAATTATCTTTTGCTATTAAACATAATTTGGAAATATTATTGTAATTTGGAGAATCTTTTACATCAAGATTTTCTCTGGTTATAGTAGTTTCATCAAGTTTTTCTCGTGTTTCTATTGTACCATTATATTTATACTTTGTTATTCCTTCTACTCTTACTTTTAAACTGCTATAATTACGTTCAGCTATAGCAAAAACTTTTTCCCATCCTTTTTTCCAATTTCCATTTTCTGAAATGTAATGTATAATATATACTTTTTTTAATGTATAATGTCTTGCTTCTTCAGTTGTTGTTTTTGTTATTTTAAAATTGTTTTTAAGATATGAAATAAAATCTCCTGTATATTGTATATATTCAATGATGTTTTTTAATTTTGAGGCAATAGAATTAATAATGTTATTTGTAGCTATATTTAATATAGTATTTAATGTTGCATTAAATATTCTTCTTGACATTTCTCCATCAGTAAGTCCAGTTTTTGAAGTATCAATTCTATATCCAAAAGTATATTGGCCAGGATCTAATTCATCGTACAGAGATTCATAAGCACCTTTATTTTTTACAGTATTAAGATAATCTTCAAAAGTAAATATTTTATTCGGTAAAAATAATTCTTTAGAGTTACTAATATTATTGTAATAATATATTTTATTAGCGAATATTTTTTGTCCCTTGAATTTTTAATAGAGAAAATTTTTTCATTTTTTATTTCAAATATATACTCTATATTACCTTCTTTATCAAATATCTCTTGCTTTACCAACTTTCCACCTTCAAAATAATTTTTGAAAACCAAAAAACCATCTTTAGTATAATACTCGGATGTTTTAATAACATTATTATCATATAGATAACTTTCTAAATCATTACTATTTTCAACATTTTTTCCTAATTTTTCAACATTAGTACATGATATAAAAAATATACTATCTCCTTTTTCATTCTCCATACTCCCATCATTTTTTTATTTCCTTTTTGCAACAAATAGCGCGCTATTGTTGATTAATATTATTATTTGATTTTGGAATATATAAAGTAGTTAAAGAGTTAAAAAAGAATATTGATAATATTATCACAATAATAAAAAATATTTTTATAACTCCATCTAATTTTACATATTCTACAATTTACATATCATTTTATCAAAAAAAAACAAAAAGTAAACAAAATCGTGGTAAATTTGCTATTAATTTTATATTTCCAAAATTCGATAAATTTACTTAATTATTTTATCGTATGATATATTAATTAAGTTAAAAAATTATTATATATAAATTACAAAGCACAATCACAAGAGTCTTTGATTTTTTATCCCATTAAAACATTTGACTACATATTTTAATATTTTTTTAACATTTAATTCCGATAAAAATGGTAGAATTTAAATGTAAATAAAATTAAAATTATTATAAAGAAGGAATAAGTATGAAATTAAAAGTAATTGAAAGCAAAAATACAAACGTTTATTATAATCTTGCTATAGAAGAAAATTTACTAAATAATTTTAATAAAGAAATTTTCCTATTTTTTTGGAAATCAAAAAATTCTATAGTAATAGGAAAACATCAAAATCCATGGAGAGAGATTAATTTTGAAAAGATAGAAGATATTAATATTGCCAGAAGAGTTTCAGGTGGAGGAACGGTATATCATGATTTAGGAAATCTCAATTATTCAGTTATAGCTTCAAAAAATTTATTAACGAGTGAAATTATTTTTGAGATTATCCTAAAAGCTTTAAAAAGCATAGGAATAAATGCATATAAAAATTATAAGAACGATTTAATGTATAAAGATTATAAGTTTTCTGGAAGTGCTTTTTGTATAAAAAAGAATATGTTTCTGCATCATGGTACGTTATTAATAAATTCTGATATTCAAAAAATAAAGGATGTTTTAAATATTAATCCTATATTTGAAACACATGCTACTATATCCAAACCATCAAAAATTATTAATCTGAGAGAAATCAACTTTTGTATAGATGAAGAAATGATTAAAAATAATATTATATTGAATTTTTCCAGATTTTTAAACATGAAATATGAATATATTCAAACAAAATATTTTAGGAATGAGGAATTAATTGAAAAGCATAAATCCTGGGAATGGATATATGGAAAAACACCACGATTTACCTTAAATATAGGTAATAAAAAGGTTTTAGTAGAAAATGGGTATATAAACAACGAATGTAAATTTAATTTAAATGAACTATATCAAATGATATGAGGGGGATATTATGAATTCAAAGGAAATTTTAAAAAAATTTTAGAATTATTGGAAAAGAGTAAAACTGGAATATTAGCCTGGGTAGGAAAGGATGGATTTCCTGAAACTCGATGGATGTCACCTGGTATAAATAATGATGCAGTTGTGGCAATAACTATGGAGGATTTTCCAAAGGTTATAGATTTAGAAAAAAACAATGCAGTTCAATGGATGTTTCAAAATCCAGAGCTTACTGAAATAGTAAATGTATATGGTAAAGTTCAAATTATTGAAGATGCAGGATATAAATCTGAAATTTTAGAAAAATTATCAAAAAATTTAGTTGCCATATGGAAATTAAAGGAAGACGGAGATTTTGTAGTTTTAGAAACAATAATAGAAAAAGCTGTATATTATGACACTATGAATGGAATAAAAACATTAGTAAAGTTTGAGGAGGAATAAACATGCCTATTGAAAATATTGAAAAAAACAAATTAAAAGATATGTTATATAAAATGATTTTAATTAGAAGATTTGAAGAAAAGGCAGCACAATCATACGGATTAAAAAAAATTGGTGGTTTTTTACATTTATACATTGGAGAAGAGGCTGTTGCAGTTGGTTCAATATCAAATTTAAATATGAAAAATGATTATGTTGTTGCAGCGTATAGAGACCATGGACATGCTTTAGCTGCTGGAATGGATCCAAATTCATTAATGGCTGAATTATATGGGAAAATCACAGGTTGTTCTAAAGGCAAGGGCGGTTCTATGCATTTTTTTGATTATGAAAAACATTTCTTTGGTGGAAATGGAATAGTAGGGGCCCAAATACCTGTTGCAACTGGAGTAGGTTTAAAAATAAAATATAAAAAAGAAGATGGAGTTGTATTATGCTATTTTGGTGATGGAGCTATTCACCAGGGTTCTTTTCATGAAAGTTTAAATATAGCGAAAATATGGAATCTACCAGTAGTATATATTTGTGAAAACAATCAATATGGTATGGGAACTGATTTCAGAAGGGTTTCTTCTGTAGATGATTTTTCTATTATGGCTCAATCGTATGGAATGAAAGGAAAACAGGCAAATGGAATGGATGTTATAGAAATGTATGATGTGACAAAGGAAGCTATAAAATCAGCTAAATCAGGAACTCCATATTTGATAGAAGCCAAAACATATAGATATAAAGGACATTCTATGAGTGATCCTGCAAAATATAGAACAAAAGAAGAACTTGAAGAATATAAAAAAAGAGATCCAATATATTCTTTTAAAGAAAAATTAAAAGAAATGAATGTGATTAATGAAGAAGAATATATAGCAATGGATAAAAAATGTAAAAAAATGGCTAAAGATGCGATAGATTTTGCAGAAAAAAGTCCGGAACCGGATTTAAGCGAATTATATACAGATGTATATGTAGGAGTGAAAATATGAGAAAAATTACTATGAGAGAAGCTATTAGAGAAGCAATGGATGAAGAAATGGCAAGAGATAAAAATGTTATATTAATGGAGAAGAAGTTGCTCAATATAATGGTGCATATAAAGTAAGTCAGGGATTATTTGATAAATATGGTGAAGAAAGAGTAAAAGATACTCCAATTACAGAAGGAGGATTTGCAGGAGTTGGGATTGGTGCAGCAATGGCAGGATTAAGACCTATAGTAGAATTTATGACTTTCAATTTTGCATTACAGGCTTTTGATCAAATAGTTAATAATGCAGCAAAGATGAGATATATGTCAGGTGGGCAATTCAAAATGCCGATAGTTTTCAGAGGACCAAATGGACCTGCTGAGTATTTAAGCTCCCAGCATTCACAAGCAACACAAACATTTTTTGCACATGTTCCAGGTTTAAAGGTTATTACACCAGCAACACCTTATGATGCAAAGGGACTATTAAAAACCGCAATTAGAGATGATAATCCTGTTATTTTTTTAGAAGGTGAAATGATGTATTCCTGGGAAGGCGAAGTACCTGAAGAAGAATATATTATAGAATTTGGAAAAGCAGATATTAAAAATGAAGGAAACGACGTTACTATAATTACCTATTCAAAACCTTTAAAGGTTGTTATGGAGAGTGTTACTTTACTTGAAAAAGAAGGTATAAATGCTGAGGTTGTTGATTTAAGAAGTATAAGGCCTTTAGACGAAGAAACTATAATTAAATCAGTTATGAAAACAAATAGATGTGTTATTGTTGATGAATCATGGCCTTTTGTTAGTGTGGCATCTCATGTTGGATGGTTGATATCTAACAAAGCATTTGATTATTTAGATGCACCAGTAGAATTAGTTACCTCAGAAGATGTGCCGCTGCCATATAATCACAAATTAGAACTTGCAGCTCAACCATCGGTTGAAAAAATAATTAATGCAGTAAAAAAAGTATTGTATATTTAGGAGGAAGATATTATGGCTAATAAATTATTAATGATTGCATTATCTCCTACCATGGAAAAAGGAACTATAGTAAAGTGGAATGTTAAAGAAGGAGATTCTTTTAAAGAAGGAGATATTTTATGTGAAGTTGAAACGGATAAAACTACCATGGAATATGAATTAATGGAAGAAGGAACTATATTAAAAATCATTGTACCCGAGGGTGGAAAGGCAGCTGTTGGAGATGCTATTGCCATCTACGGTGAAGAGGGTGAAGATTACTCAGATTTAATCAATGAAATAGAAAATAATAATGATGAAAACAAAGCTGATAATAAAGATAAAGAAAAAAATGTGGAAAATAATAAAGATAATAAAATAAATAATTTTGATATAAACAGAATAAAAATTTCACCATTAGCTAAAAAGATAGCATTGATGAAAAATATCAATATTTCAAAAATAAAAGGTTCTGGACCTGGTGGAAGAATTATTAAAAGAGATATAGAAAATTACAAAGTAGAAAAAGGAATTTCATATACATCTAATTCTACTGTTGTTGAAACCACTGATGAGGATATTATTATACCATTATCAGATAAAAGAAAAATTATTGGAGAAAGACTTTCTGAATCAAAATACACATCTCCACATTTCTATTTAACAGTAAGTGTTAATATGGAAAATATTATGGAAAACAGAAAGAAAATAAATAATATGCTAAATGAGAAAATTTCATTAAACGCATTTTTAATAAAATTAATTGCAAATACATTAAAGAAACATAAGAGGGTGAACTCCACTTTAAACGGTGAAAATATTATAGAATTTGGAAGAGTGGATATTGCTATTGCTGTAGCTCAAGATGATGGATTAATTACCCCAGTTGTTAGAAATGCGGATAAAAAAGGTATTTTACAGGTAGAAAATGATTTAAGAGAATTAATTGACAGGGCAAAAAATAATAAATTGGAACCAGAAGAATATACAAATTCAACATTTACCATTAGCAATCTTGGATCTTTTGGAATAGATGAATTTACAGCAATTATAAATCCCCAGGCTCTGCAATATTAGCTATTGGAATGATAAAAAAGACTCCTATAGTAGTAAATGATGAAATAGTTATAAAACCTATAATGAAAATCACATTATCTTCTGATCATAGAATAATAGATGGCGCAGTAGGAGCTGCATTTATGAAAGATTTAAAAGAAACATTAGAAAATCCAATATTGGCAATACTTTGAAGAGGTGAGAGTATGAAATATGATTTAATAGTTATAGGTTCTGGACCTGGTGGATATGTTGCTGCAATAAGAGCATCACAGTTAGGTTTAAAAACTGCAGTAATTGAAAAAGGAAAAGTTGGAGGGGTTTGTTTAAATATAGGTTGTATTCCCTCAAAAGCTTTGATTCATCAGGCAGAAACCTTTTCGAGAATAAATGAATTAGAATATATGGGATTAAAAGTAGATAGAAGTGGATTTAATTATAAAAAAGTATTTGAAAAATCCAGAAAAGCTGCAGATACATTATCAAGAGGAGTTCAGTATTTATTGAAAAAGAACAGTATTGATTTAATTATCGGTGAAGGTAAGTTAAAAAGCAAAAATGAAGTAATTGTTAATGACAAAGATATATATTCTGCAAAATATATACTATTAGCTACAGGATCAAAACCAAAATCAATACCGGGTTTTGAAATTGATGAAGAACAGATTTTAAGTTCGAATGGAGCTTTAATGCTTGAAAAATTGCCAGAGTCTATAGCTATAATTGGTAGTGGAGTTATAGGTATTGAGTTTGGATATATAATGAATGCTTTTGGAGTGAATGTACATATTATTGAAATATTAGACAGAATACTACCAACAGAAGATTTAGAAATAGCTGAGTTTTTAGAAAAGATGTACAGAAAAAGGAAGATTAATATATATAAATCGACAAAATCAAAAATTATAAAAAAGAATGAAAATAGTATTATATTGGAATTAGATAATAATGAAAAAAATCAAGAATAGAGGTTGAAAAAATATTAGTTGCTGTTGGTAGAGAACCAAATACAAAGAATATTGGATTAGGAAATATAGGTATAGAGTTGGAAAAAGGATTTGTTAAGGTTAGAGAATATTATAAGACTAATGTAGAAAATATTTATGCAATAGGAGATATAATTAATACTCCTCAACTTGCACATGTTGCTTCTAAAGAAGGAGAAATTGCTGTAGAAAATATGGTAGGACATAAAACAGAAAAGTTTATTGATATTAATAAAATACCATCTGCTATCTATTCTGAACCTCAAATTGCAAGTTTTGGTTATACAGAAGAAAAGTTGAAAGAAAAGAAAATAGATTATAAGAAATTTATATTTCCATACAGAGGAATTGGAAAATCTGTTGCAATTGAAAAGTCAGAAGGATTTGTAAAAATATTAACTGATAAAAATACAGATGAAATTCTTGGGGCACATATTGTTGGTGCAGAGGCAACAGAATTAATTCATGAAATGTTACTGGCTAAAAATGCAGAATTATTACCAGAAGATATTTCGAAAATGATACATACACATCCCACACTTTCTGAAGGGATTATGGAAGCCTTTAGAGGAATAGAAGGTTGGGCGATTCACATTTAAAAGTTCCCTGTTTTATCAGGGAACTTTTTTATTTGACTTTAAGAGAAATATGAGTTATAATTAAATCGAACGTTCGTTTGAAAAAAGGAGGTGGTAATATTACAACATTGAAAGAAAGAATTTTAAATTCTGCAGTTGAACTTTTTTATAAAAAAGGTTTTGAAGCAACAGGGGTTAGAGAAATTGCCAAAAAAGCAAATGTTAGTACTTCTATGATTAATTATCATTTTGGTTCTAAAAAAGGCATATTAAAGGAGATAATGGAAATATTTTTTTCTCAAATGAATGAATTTCTGGATAATGAGCATATTGAAGAAAAAGATTTGGAACATAGATTAAGGGCGGCGATAAAATCCCTTGTATTTGCTTTAAGAAAAAATGAGAAAATGTTTAAAATAATTATGATCCAGATACCTGAAGATGATAAGGAATTAGTTAATTTAAGAGTGGAGAATTTAAAAAAGATTATATTTAAAAAAGTATTTATGAATGAATTTAAAGGTTTTGATAGTGATATTAGATATGACATTATAGGGCCAGCGTTAAGTGGAATGATTTTTTCACATTTTTTATTAAAAGATCTAATTCCTCAAATAACAGGAGCAACATTTGATGATAACTTTTATGAGATTTATCCAGATTATATAGCTGATATTTACTTATATGGAGCATTAAAGAAATTGATATAGGGAGATGATTTTTGTGGAAAGATATGTGGAATTTATATTTAAAAATAGAAAAAAACTTTTAGTATTGCTTGTATTAATAAACATTGTTGCATTGATAGGATTAATCCAGATAAAATTTAATGTAGATATGAAAACATTTTTACCAGCAGATTCAAAATACTTGAAAAGTTATAATATAATAGAAAAAAAATATAATCTTTCAGATCAATTAATAGTAATGCTGGAGACAGATAAAAATCCACTAAATGATATTGACACATATAAAAAATTGTGGTCTTTACAAAGGGAATTAGAAAAAATTAATGGCATAAATTTTATTTCCAGTTTATTTCCACAAACATTACCAGGATATAATATTAAATCTCCTGAAGATATATCAGAAAATTTTATAAAAAGATTAAGTCAAATAACATTATTTAAAGATAGATTTTTTAAAGAAAAAGACGGGAAATATTATACTTTATTTATTATTCCGTTGAAAACAGATAATTTAAACGTTGTAGATGAAATTGAAAAAAAATTAAACGGTATAACTCATTATGGTGCAGGAACATTATTTTTTACCAAAAAACTATATGATTATTTATTAAGTATAGTTATATTTTTACCACCATTTGCATTTATAATAATGTTTATTATTTTTACATTACAGTTAGGGTCTAAAAAAGTTGCATTATTCTCTGTTATTCCAGCGGGATTAGGCGCATTATGGACATTGGGACTAATGGGTTGGTCAGGTAGAGAGTTAAGCATAGCAAGTGTTCTGGTACCGATATTTACAATAATTATGGGAAGTGCGGATGGAATGCATTTTTTAACCCATTATATAGAATATATTGAAAGAGGTTTAGATAAAAAGAGTGCAGTTACAGAAACGCTTAAAAGTACAGGAATTGCAATGATAATGACAACAATAACAACAATAATAGGTTTTATTTCCATGATGTTTATAAATTCTAATATGATGAAAGAAATGGGATTATGGACATCATTTGGTATATGTTTTGCGGGAATTGCAACACTATATATTTTACCTGTCATAATATCTGGAAACGTAGAGTTAAAAAGAAAACGCACGCATATGTTTGATGTATCATTTACAAAAAAATTATGGAATAAGAAAGGGATATTTATATATTTAACTATAGTTTTGATATTTATATTGTTAATACCATCTATTACGATAAAATTTGATCAAATTTCAATGTTTAAAAAATATACTAAAGTAAGAAAAGATTATAATATATTAAATTCAGTATTTCAATTTAATATACCGGTAATGGTAGATTTTGAAACTAAAAAAGAACCTTTAGATAAGATTTATTATAATGAAATGAAGGAACTGGAGAAAGAACTGAAGGATAAAATAATTACATTTAATTATCCTCAAGACTTTTTGAATGTTATGGGAAAAGAGTTTTTTAATTTTAAATTTTATCCTAATCCTATTCAGGTATTAATAATAAAAAATGCATTGAAGGATAATCCTTCTGTGCCATTGTTTGATTTAATTGCAGGGAAAAGCTATTTGGGTATATTAACAACGATTGATAATTCACAAAAAACTCTTGAATTTGTTAAAAATACAATTGAAAATTTAAAAAATAAGGATACATTTAAAAATATAAATATTACTGGAATGCCATATGTTTTTAATGAGATGAATACAACTGTTTTAAACAGTCAAATAAAGAGTATTTTAGTTAGTTTGGTATTAGTATTCATATCTATTTTTATAATGATTAGAAGCTTAAAGATTTCCTTTTATGGAATATTACCCTTATTAGGCGCATTAATTGTTGAATTTGGAGTAATGGCTTTGTTTAAAATACCACTAAATATACAAAGTGCATTGATGGCAAACATTACAATAGGTGTAGGTGTTGATTATGCAATTCATATGATAGGAACATATAGATATTACAAAACAAGAAGTGAAAATCCGATAGAAGAAACATTTAATGTTGTTCAAAAACCAATAATGGCAAATGCGTTAGGTTTAGCCTTTGGATTGTCTATCTTAAATTTCTCACCATTTACATTCCATACATATTTGTCAATAATTATGTGGGTGGGAATGATAAGTGCCTCGATGTTTACATTAATATTGTTGCCTAATTTTCTGAAAAAATAAATTAATGAAAAATTGGAAAAAATAGAACTAAACCGGGATATCCCGGTTTTTGTAATTAAATGTGATATAATTCAAATGCGGGGTGAGATGATGAGAAGATTCTGTACAAGCGGACCTGTTGATAAAAAAACATGTTATTATGTAGAAAGAGAAGAATTAATGAAAGAAGCACTTGATCATATAAAAAATTGGAGATACTTTACAGTATCAGCACCGAGACAAACGGGAAAAACTACGTTTTTAAATGAAATAGTTGAAAAAACAAAAGAAAAATATTTACCTATATTTATTTCATTTGAGAGTTATTCAAATAAAACACAAAGTCAATTTTTAAAAACATTGATAAATGATATCATAGAGGATATAGAATATAGAAATAACATAAAAATAGAATTGAAAATACCAGATGAAATAGATGAAATAAGAACTATTTTAAAAGAAATATCTGAAAAAGTAAGAAAAGAAATAATATTTATGATAGACGAGTTTGAACAATTTAACAATGGAGAGTTAATGAATCAGTTTTTGCATGTGATAAGGAATATGTATCATAAAAGACAAGTATATAATCTCAGAACTGTAATATTGATCAGTGTAGGATATTTAAGTGGAGTATTAGAAGATAATGCAAGTCCGTTTAATATATCAGAACATATGGAAGTGCCATACTTTACAAAAGAACAGGTATATGATTTATTAAATCAACACGAAAAAGAAACAGGGCAGATATTTGATGAGAAAGTAAAAGAACTAATATGGCATAATGCAGGAGGGCAACCTGGATTAACCAATGCATTAGCATATGATTTAGTAATGAAAAAAGCAAAAGGAGAAAAGATAATAACAGAAAAACATTTTGAAAAGACATTATATGATTTTTTGAAAAAGTATATAAATAAAAACATAGAAAATGTAATATCAAAAGCAAAAAATGAAAAAGATTTAATAATGCAGATTTTATTTGAACCGGATAAAATAGAATTTGATATAAGTGATGAAAGAATAAAATATTTATATTTAAATGGAGTAATAGATGAATGTAATGGATATTGTTGTGTGAAGGTGCCATTATATTACAAAAAATTATACAATCATTTCAAACCACAAATAAATGGAGAAAAAACTTATATGGCGACAATAAAAGATACAATAAAGCCATATATAAGAGAAGATGGTAGTCTTGATTTAAACAAACTGCTAAAAAGATATATAAAATATATAAAACAAAGAGGAGCGATAATGTTTAAAGGAAGGAATTATTATGAAGGAGTATATCAATATAATCTGGATCAATTTCTAAGTTTATATGTAGAAGCAGCAGAAGGGAAGGTATATCCAGAAACAGAAGTGGGTGGAGGAAGGATAGATTTATTAATAAACCTGAATAACAAAGAATACTTAATAGAAGTAAAAGCAAATATAACAGGAAATGAATATGAAAAAGCGAAAAAACAATTATTGGAATATATAACAAGAAAAGGACAACGCGAAGGATGGTTAATAATATACTCAAACACAATAGAAGATTTTGAGTATATAACAGAAGAAAAAGATGGAGTAAAATTACATATATGGTTTATAAAAACAAATTTTGAAACTCCATCGAAAGTTTGATAAACTACGAGGTGGAACTGATGAAAAAATTATTTGTAATTGTTATGTTTGTAATACTAACTCTAAAAGTGTTTTCAAAAACATTACTTGTCCTTGGTGGTGGTGGAGCTGCAGGTGCATATGAAATAGGTGTTTTAAAATATATTGTAGAAAATAATATAGAAATTCATGGAGTATATGGTGTGTCAGCTGGGGCATTAAATGGAGCAGGTTTTGTTATGGGAAAATTAAATGAAGTCGAAAGATTATGGAAAAATATTGATGAAAAGGATATTTTTGATTTAAATATAGTTGATCATAATCCAAATATAAGACCATTTATATTTGATCCTTCACCTTTATACACTTTTTTAAAAAAAATAATTTCAGAAGATGCTATACTGAATTCAAAATATGATTATGGTATACTGACATTTAATATTACAGATTTTAAACCAGTTTTTCTCAGAAAAAATGAAATGGAAGGAAAAATGCTGGATTACATATTTGCAAGCGCCAGTTACCCTTTATTTGGAGCAATTGAAATAGATGGGAAAAAATATACAGATGGAGGTGTTTTTTCAAATGTATATCCAGCATTATTGGCAGAAAAATATGGCTATAATAATGTCATAGGTGTTTTTCCAGTAATAGATAATCCTGCAGACTGGATATTATATACGATTTTAAAAACGAAAAAGAATATTATAATTATAAGACCATCAGATTCTGTTCCATTTCCTCTTGAATTTTCTCCAGATTATTCAAAAATATTAATAAATATGGGTTATAAAGATGCTAAAAGAGAATTTTCTCTTCATTCTTTTTAAATATTTCAATATATAAATCTTTGCCATAACTTGTAGGTAAAGGTTTGCCTTCCAAAATCTTAAATGTTCTTATTCCATTATTACCTCTTTCAGCTCTTAAAAAAATAAAATTATTGAGTTTTTTATTAAAAAAATAATTTGAAAATTCATATAGATGTGTAACAAAAATTATTTTCATTTTTTTCTCTATAAGAGCTTTTATTATTCCTTTAGCAAGTTCCGAACCTTCTTTTTCGTTTGTGGAAGAAAAAGTTTCATTGAAAAATATAATTGAATTAGGTTCGATATTATTAATTATCTTATTTAATCGTATAAGTTCTTCTTCTAATTTTCCACTTTCCATTTTCTTATCTTCTCCACGGGTAAAATGTGAAAAAATTTTGTTTGATATATTAGCTGTAAAATATTTTGCGGGAACAAAAATACCGCTCTGCATTAACAGTTGAACTATTCCAAGGCTTCTTAAAAATGTTGTTTTGCCTCCCTGATTTGCACCTGTAATTACTATAATATCTTTATTATCTGCATTTAAATCATTACTTATGACTGTTTTATTTGTTGATAAAAGTAAAGAAAGTTCATATAATTCTTTAAAAATATATGTTCTTTTTTCCTGTTTTGCTGGAATAGGGAAAGATATTGGTATTCCCTTGTTTTTTATATTGTAATATAAATTTATAACTCCGATATAAAAAGCCAATTCCAGTTGTAATTGTTTAAAAAAATCCAGTATATGATCTGAAGATTGAGCTAATGCGTTTGATACATGATTAAGCGCATAATTTTTAATATCTGATAATGTTTCAAATCCGCTATCATCACGTGGATGTATGAAAAAAGTATACGAATTTTTAGACAGAATATTTTTGGAAAGAAATTTTTCTAAAAATTTTCTTTTTTTGCGTTTTATAAGTACATAATCCGTTCCTTTGTTGCCTTTTCCTAATTTTGCCTGAATAAATATTCCATTTTCAAATGTTAAATCTTTTAATTGCTTTTCTGCCAGTATAAAGAATTCGTTGTTTAAGTGACTTTTTATATTTTGGAAGAAATTTTTAAATCCATCAGATTCAAATTTGGTTGAATTTTTATCAGCGATATTCTTTAATGTTTTTAACATGATTAAAAACATTTTTAGTAGATTTATAGACTCGTTTAATATTGAAGAAGGTGTGCTTATAAAAATACCTAAACGATATTTCTGCCTATTCTCAATTGCTGATGTTGCCAAATTATATAGATCTTTAATTATTTGCGGATTTTTTAAGCAGTCTTTAATAATGTTTTGTCTATATAATATAGTATCTATATCCTTTTCATAAGATAAAATAACTTTTTTTGAAACTTTTTCTACTAAATCATCGTTGAGTGACATTGCTTTAAATATAGGTTCCAATCTAAAATCCACGATTAATTCATCATAATTTTCAGGTAGCTTTGTATCCACATTAAAATTCATATTTTTGTATAAAAGATAAACTTTCATATTTTGATTCGCTCCTTTAAGCAATTATAAGTTAAGCAATATTTCTTTGCTATAGATAGAGCGTATGCATATCCATCAGCATTTTTTCTTGAAATTTTAAATGTTCTAATAGAAGGATCATCAGAAGATACTAATGCTACCATACTTACAATTCGTGGATCCATATGAGTTAATTCGTCCAAAAATGTTACATAAATTCCCAAAGCATCTAAATTTAATATTTTTTCTATAATATTTTTTGCCAGATAAATAGCATCTTCAATTGTTGTAGAAGAAAATATTTCATTCATTATGATAAGGCTATTAGAGGTTGAATTATCCATAATGTGTTTTATTTTAATTAAATCGTCTTCAAGTTTTCCTCTAATATTTTTGTTATTTTCTTCCTTTTCAAAGTGTGTGAATATATTATCCCAAAGTAGTAATTTAGCATTTGTTCCAGGAACTGGAAGACCAAGTAATGCAAAATAGTGTAATTGTCCAATCATTCGTGCAAAAGTTGTTTTACCCCTTGATTGGGCCAGTGATTATAATAATCCTTTCATTATTTTCCACATAAAAATCATTTGTAATAATTTTAGAGTTTTTATAAATTAATTGATGAGCTAATGCCATATCAAAACTATTATATGCATAAATCTCTTTTTCAAAAGAAATTTTTGGATAGCAAAAATAAAGATTATTTTTTTTAAATTTTTCAATATACTCTAAATAAGCAATATAAAACTGTATTTCTCTATTAAAATTTCTAATTTTCTCATTTAAAAAATCCTTATTTTTTGGTAAAAATTATCGAGATTTTTAAAAACCTCAGGATAAAATTTTGCAACATAATTTATTATTTTATTCTCAACATGATTCATATTTGGACTAAATGAAATTTTAGCAGTATAATCTTTTGCGCATTTTTCTTTAAATCTTTTAAAGGTTTTTATTACATTAACAGCATAATTAGTTTTTTTATCACATTTATATACAGTAACCTTAGAACCGTTAATATTCAGGCAATATGTGATTTTTGATAGTTGATTTTTTAAGTCATTTGATACGTTTTTAAAGAAATGAAATAATTTGATTTTGAATATTTTAATATAAAATTTTTAAATATAGATAATCCTTCTGATTGAATTTTTTCCGAATTAAATGTATTTACCAGCATTTCAATAGCATTACAGTATAGAAGAACAGTTTCCAAGAACCAACCTTCCTTATTTATTTTGTATTCAAGATTTTTTATCAATGCAAGATTTAATTTTATATTATACATTATTTTAGAAAAAAGTTTAATTTTTTTAAGTAAAGAGTTATTACACTCAAGTTCTTTGATAATTTCCTGTCTGTAATTAATATCAACTATATTTGAAAGGGGGTTAAGTAAAAGGATTTTAAATAGTATTCCTCCCAACCATATAATATTGAATTTATAATTCTATCAATATTCAAATCTTTAAGGAATTCATCATTTTCATTTATTTTTTTTCTACTTTTACTATTCATATTTTAAATAAAATACTATTAAAATCCATAAAATCCCCCTTTAAATTTTATCTTATAAAACCATTTCTTCCTGCATATTTTGCATTTTTTCCTAATTTCTTTTCAATTCTTAATAATTGATTATATTTTTCAATCCTTTCACCTCTACATGGAGCGCCAGTTTTAATATGCCCTGTATCCATACCAACGACAAAATCTGAAATAAAGCTATCAACAGTTTCTCCACTTCTATGAGATACCATTGCCCCCAATTAGCGCTATAAGCTAATTTTATTGCTGCAATAGTTTCGGTTAAGGTTCCAATTTGATTTAATTTAATTAAAGTACTATTTGCTACATTTTCTTTAATGCCTTTCTCAATTCTTTTTACATTGGTAACGAATAAATCATCACCAACGAGCTCAATTTTATTACCAAGTTTTTTATTTAAGATTTTCCAGCCTTCCCAATCATCTTCTGAGAGACCATCCTCAATTAAAATAATAGGGTATTTTTTTATCCATTCAGCATACATATCAACCATCTCTTCTGATGTTAATTTTTTCCCTTCGGATTTTAAAATATATAAATTTGATTCAGGGTCATAAAACTCGCTTGATGCTGGATCCATAGCTATGGCAATATCTTCCATAGGTTTATATCCTGCTTTTTCTATTGCCTCTACTATAACATCAAGAGCTTCTGAATTGGATTTTAATGAAGGAGCAAATCCCCCTTCATCTCCAACACCGACAGAATAATTTTTAGATTTAAGAACAGATTTTAATGTATGGTAAGTTTCACTTGCCCATCTTAAGGCTTCTCTAAAATTTGGAGCTCCTACAGGACAAATCATAAACTCTTGAAGATCAGGTCCCTGCCAATTAGCATGAACACCACCATTTAATATATTAAACATAGGTGTAGGTAATCTTTTAGCAGTTATTCCACCAATATATTCGAAAAGGGGTATTTTTAGGTAATTAGCGGATGCTCTGGCAATAGCAAGACTAACACCTAAAATAGCATTGGCTCCTAAATTAGCTTTATTCTGTGTTCCGTCTAATTCAATCATTAAATTATCAATAGTTTCTTGTTCAAAAGCACTTAATCCAATAATTTTTGGAGCTATAATGTTGTTAACATTATCAACAGCTTTTAAAACACCTTTTCCCATATATCTTGTTTTATCACCATCGCGTAATTCTATTGCTTCGTGAATACCTGTAGATGCACCTGAAGGAACACCGGCGATTCCAACGGTTCCATCTTCCAAAACGACTTCAACTTCAACAGTTGGATTACCTCTTGAATCTAAAATTTCCATAGCAGAAACATCTTTAATAGTTGCTCTCATTTTTTCTACCTCCTTTATAAAATGAAGATAACCCTATAATGATAGTAATTTATTACTATCATTATAGGGCTATCATCTCTGACGAGAAATTATGGTGGGCTCCATCACCTATTAACTTTTTATTGTTAATAAAATTATAGCATGATATTTTATAAAAATATATATCAAATTAATTACAAAATAAAAATTATTTCCAGCTTTTTTTAATATCTTCCACCAATTTTCTGGCAGTGGGTGTTGCTGCAATACCTCCATTACCAGTTTCTCTCAAATCTTCATGCATCATTTTCCCAACTCTATACATTGCATCTACAACTTCATCAAATGGAATTACACTTTCAATACCAGCCAGTGCCATTTCTGCCGTAGTAATTGCAACATTTGCAGCAGAAGCGTTTCTTTTTACACATGGAACTTCCACAAATCCACCAACAGGATCACAGACAAGACCCATTAATGATTTTAGTGCTAAAGAAGCTGCATTTCCGCATTTTTCAGCATCTTTTGAAAAATAATATGTTAACGCTGCAGAGGCCATTGCAGCAGCGGTTCCAATTTCAGCCTGACATCCTCCTGCTGCCCCAGAGATAGTAGCTTTTTTTGCAACAACATTTCCAATTGCACCAGCAATTATAAATGAAGAAACTAAATCTTCGAAAGAGGCATTGTAAACTTTTTTTAAGGCATATAATATTGCTGGAACAACTCCGCATGCACCGGCGGTAGGACATGCCACAATTCTACCCATTGCTGCATTATTTTCTGCTGTAGATATTGCAGTAATAGTGGCAACATAATTAAAATCACTTAATAATTTTGGCTTATGATTGAGTAATTTTGGTGCATTATTTCCAGTTAAACCTGTTAAGCTCTCGTGTTTTTTACCATAATTCTTCTCAGCTTCTGTAAGCATTACTTCAACCAGTTTTTTCATATTATTTTTGATAATCGTTGGATCCATACCAGTTTCGACCATTTCTTCTGTTAATATAATTTCTTCAAAAGGAATATTCGTTTCTTTCCACATGTCCAAAAGATGTTTGAAAATCATTGATTATCACTTCCAACATAAAAATATTTAATCACACATTCTAATTTTTCTAATTCACTTAAATTAGATGGTTTATCATCCAGTTCTAAAATTGTTAAGGCTCTTCCTTCCAATATGTTGGTTCTCTTTAAATAAAGATTTGCAACATTAACATGAATAACACTTAAAATATTTTCTAATGCGCCTTTTATATCTTTATTAACTATAATTAAAGTATTATAATCTCCAGATAAATCACAATCAACACCATTGATTTTGGTGATTTTTATCGCACCTCCGCCAACTGATGCACCCTGTATTTCGTTTATTTTATTATCTTTTTTTAATCTTATAAGTACGGTATTTGGATGAACGTCACCAAGGTCAGATTTTATAAAATTAAATTTAAGATTATTCTTTTTTGCCAGTTCATACGCATTCTTAATATCATAATCATATTCTCTCAATCCCAAAATGCCGGCGATTAAAGCTCTATCAGTTCCATGACCCAGATATGTTTGTGCAAATGAGCCATGTAAATAAAAATCAACTTCATCTGGTTTTCCTTCAATGAGTTTATATGCAAATCTCGCAATTTTTAAAGCCCAAGTGTATGAGAACTGGAAGGGCCGACCATGACCGGTCCCACAACATCAAGCATACCCATAAGTTCACCTTCTTATAATAATTTTATCTTGATATAATATTATTATAACATACTAATTATTTATGCAGTACATCAAAATTATTATTTGTATTTTTATATAAAAATGAGTTATAATAAAATTAAGAATATATGAATGAGGCGATTTATATGATTAAAAAAATAGAATCGTTTATAAAAGAGAAAATAAAAGAATATGGATATAATGGAGCTATGATTGGTATTAGCGGAGGTATTGATTCTGCTGTAGTGGGTAAGTTATGTGTTGAAGCATTGGGAAAAGAAAAGGTTAAAGGATTAATATTACCAGAAAGGGATTCTTCACCAGATACTATAGGTGATGCAAAATTGGTATGTGACTTTTTAGGGATAAAATACAATATTATCAAAATTTCTCCAATATTAAAAAAAATGGGAGTATATAAATTAGAACCACCAACATGGTTTGTTCCAAGAAGAATTCAGGAAAATTATGTAAAAAAAGAGTTTGAAAAAAGAAGTTATATTAATGATTTAATGAATAAAGGAGATAAAGAGTTTTTAAAAGGTCTTGCATATTACAGGTCAAAACATAGAATTAGAATGGTATTGCTTTATTTTCATGCTGAACAACTAAATTACGCTGTTGTTGGAACTACTAATAAAACAGAATTAAACACAGGTTTTTATGTAAAATATGGAGATGATTCTGTTGATATAGAACCAATAATGCATTTATACAAAACACAGGTTTTTGAACTGGCAGAAAAATTAGGCATTCCGGAAAAAATAATAAACAAATCACCATCGCCAGATTTAATCCCTGGAATTACAGATGAATACGCAATGGGTATAACATATAAAGATTTAGATAGAATTTTAATAAAAATAGAAAATAATGAAGATTTGTCCTATGAAAAACAGGATTTAGTTGATATGGTAATGGAAATAACAAAAGCAGCAAAATATAGAGAAATAAAAAATATTCATATTGAGTAAAAAGAAAACCCTTATTTAAGGGTTTTCTTTTAGAATGAATTTCTAAATGCATGTCTCCAGCGTTCAATTTTTGAAAAAGAACATTTTAGAATTTCTTCTATTTCTTTTGTTGAGAATGGTTTTAGAAGATAATCGTCAGCTCCAGATTCAATAGCTTCAAGAACTCTTTCCATTGTTGAGTTACCGGTGATCATTATTATGTGTATTAATGAGTTTAAGTCTTTAACCCGTTTTAAAAATTCAAAAGCATCAAGTCCTGGCATTACAATATCCAATAAAATAACATGATATTGGTCTTCGTTTATTTTTTTTAAAGCAATATCAGCATTTTCTGCTGTTTCGATTTTTGTATGTTCGAAATTCATTTCGATATAATCTTTTAAAACTTCTCTTATACCGGGTTCATCACCTGCCTTTGACAGCAATTTGGCGATTTTAAGGGAAATGGAACGGTAGAATGCGGGTTTGAGGCGTGTATTTTTCAGGAAGTCGAAAAATTGTGTGGCTAACTTTTGTTACAGAGAATTAACTATAATTAGTAATATATTAGTCCTTTTGGTGGTATAATATATATGACAACCACTGAAAGGAGATGTTTTAAAATGTATCCTAAAATATCAAAAGTGAAAGGAAAAAGATATTTAAGGATAATGGAAAGCAAAAGAGAAAATGGAAAAGTGAAACAGCATACAGTAATAAATTTTGGAAATATAGATAAGTATAGTAAAAAAGATATAACAAAACTTGTAGATAGTCTTTTTAAAATATTTGAAATAGATGAATATGAAAAAATAGAAGATGATTTAATGGAAGAAATAGCAAGAAGAAATTACGGAGCCAAAGTAATAGTAAATAAGATATTTGAAAGATATGAGATGAAAAGATATTTTGAAAGACTGGATAAAGAAATAAAATACAATGCAGAAGAAATGTTAAAAATAATGGTGATGAATAGAATAGTAGAACCGAAGAGTAAATTGGGAATATTTAATAATTTAGAGTATTTTGGATATAACAAAGTGGAAGTTAAAAAAGAAAAAGACCTGGAAGAAAAAGATGTAATGTTGCACTGGTTATACAGAACATTGGATATATTAGCAGATAATAAAGAGTCGATAGAAAAACATATGTATAATCAAAGGATAAGTTTGTTTAATACAACGGTAGATTTAGTATTTTACGATGTAACAACATTAGCGTTTGAAACACAACAAACAAATGAAATATTACAAATGGGATATTCAAAGGATAAGAAATTTAATGAGTCGCAAGTAGTATTAGGGATGTCAATAGATCAGGATAGAATGCCAGTTAGTTTTGATATATATGCAGGAAATACATTTGAAGGGCATACATTTAAAGATTCAATAGAAAAAATGAAAAAAGAATATCAATTAGGAAAAGTAATAGTAGTAGCAGATAGAGGAATGATGAGTAAAAAAAATATAGAAGTAGTAGAAAATTCTAATTATGAATTCATAGTAGGAAAATCAATAAAACAGTTAAAAAAAGTAAATATATTTGAAGGAGAATTCATAGAAATAGCAAAAGGAATAAAATATAGAGAAGTAGAATATGAAAATAAAAGATTACTCATAATATATTCAGAAGAAAGAGCTAAAAAAGACAGAGCAGATAGACTACGATTAATAGAAAAAGCGAAAAAAATGTTAGAAGAAGGAAATATAGATTCCAAAAGTAAAAGAGGAGCGAAAAAATATTTAAAAGAACAGAACAAACAAAATTATATATTGGACATAGAAAAAATAGAAAATGATGAAAAATACGATGGATACTATGGAATAATAACAAACACAAAACTATCGCCAAAAGAAATATTAGAACAATATCATACATTATGGAAAGTAGAAGAAACATTCAGAACATTAAAAAATTATCTTGAAACAAGACCGGTATTTCATTGGACACCGAAAAGAATAAAAGGACATATTGTAATGAGTTTCATATCTTACATAATTCAAAGAACATTAGAATTAGAACTGGAAAAAAATAATATTGAATACTCTCATGAAAAAATAAGAGAAGCTATAAAAAAAATGGAATACTCTGAAATAAGATTAAAAGACAAATTATTTGCATTAAGAGCCAATTTAAACGATTTTCAAAAAGCCATATTAAAAACATTAAAAATAGAAAAACCGAAAAAAATGATGGAATTAGATGAATTTAAAAAAATAATCTCCTAAAACACGCATGAAAAGCCAAAAAGGAGGATGTGTGTGGCTAATTTCTCTTTTTATAAAAAGTTAACAATAGCTATTTTTTTGAATAATTCTACTTTTTAGAATTTTGTTGATAATAATAGTGTCAAACTCAGGAATAAAAAATATTCATATTGAGTAAAAAGAAAACCCTTATTTAAGGGTTTTCTTTTAGAATGAATTTCTAAATGCATGTCTCCAGCGTTCAATTTTTGAAAAAGAACATTTTAGAATTTCTTCTATTTCTTTTGTTGAGAATGGTTTTAGAAGATAATCGTCAGCTCCAGATTCAATAGCTTCAAGAACTCTTTCCATTGTTGAGTTACCGGTGATCATTATTATGTGTATTAATGAGTTTAAGTCTTTAACCCGTTTTAAAAATTCAAAAGCATCAAGTCCTGGCATTACAATATCCAATAAAATAACATGATATTGGTCTTCGTTTATTTTTTTTAAAGCAATATCAGCATTTTCTGCTGTTTCGATTTTTGTATGTTCGAAATTCATTTCGATATAATCTTTTAAAACTTCTCTTATACCGGGTTCATCATCAACGATTAATACTTTCCAGGCCATACTTAATCCTCCTTTATCTTAGGAATTTTTAAAATAAATTTTGTGCCTTTTCCAAATTTACTTTCCACATTTATTTCTATATTATGTTTTAAACAAATATTGTATACAAAAAACAATCCATATCCCATACCTCTTTTTGATTTTGTAGTAAAAAATGGTTCAAAGATCTTGTTTTTATTTTCATCGGATATTCCAATACCATTATCTTTTATAATAAGATTATAAAATGTTGAAAATTCATCAATGGAGATATCTATGATACCTTTTCTGTTTGCTTCTTCTATAGCTTCTATAGCGTTTTCTATTAAATTTGAAAATACGATCATTAATTCCTGACGATTCCCAATAATGTAATAGGGTTTCCATGAGTCTATAAGCAAATTAATCTGTGTATTAGGACTTGCTTTATATCTCATGAATTTAACAACATCATTTAATATATCGACAAGATCTAATTTTGTTTTTATCTCGTCACCTTTAACAAGACTTTTAAATAATCCTGTTATTTCAATAATTCTATATAGGTTATCTGATATTACTTTTATGTCTTTTTGATATTTTTCATCTAATTGCGCAGAAAGCATTTCTGCTTTCATTAAAACTATAGATAAAGGGTTGTTTATTTCATGAAACATACCAACAATCAAATTATTTGCAATATTTAAATAATCGAAATTTCGTTGAGGTGAGGTAACGCTTTTATAAACAATTTCGATGGCATTTGAATGTATTTCAATGGCTTTTATAATATAATTTTTTATATTAATAGGTATATCATCATTTAAATCATAAAAAATAGAATTATCAAAAAGTTCAAATTTATTTTTATAAATTTCATCGGTTGAGTAACTGGAAATTAGCGAGTATTCAAGTAAAAGTTCGATAAAATTTTTAATAACTTCATTTTCATTAAGTGATTTTAGTGAATAATAAAGAGAAGGAATTTTTATAAAAAATCCAACAAGAGAATATAATATTGATAATTTTTTATTTAAAGCATTTTCTGTAATTAGTTCTTTATTTTTGGCGATAATTCAATGATGTAAAGATCATCTATTGGATGTAAATTTATAGAAAAATAATAATCGGATTTCAGTATTTTTTTGTTTTTTCTTTCTATATAAAAAAATACACCCTGTTCTTTTATGGTATTTTTAATTATATTAATGGAGTTTTTATTTATCAACTCAAAAAGTTTTTTTTATTAAAGAAAATTCTAAAAGAAAAATTACTATCCAGTATATCTCCATTTTTATTGATAATAGCAATAGGCAGTAAAAGATGTTCTATATTAATATTCATTGATATCCCCTCATTAAATGCAAATAATAGATACCCGGTAATATTTGTATCTTTTACCTCGAATCTAATTTTAAAGCCATTTATTATTGATTGGTTGATTTTTGCAGAATTAAATAATACGGGGATGGAAAATTTAATATTTGTGTTAAGAGCAAGGGAGGTTATAATGTTTCCAAAGATTATATTTCCAATTTCTAAAAATGTATCAAGAACATCTTCCGGTTCAATAATATCAATTTTTGAATAATTTTCAGCCAGAGCAAGAAATTTTAAGAATTCATCTGAAAGCATAGAAAAATAAAAGTCCCATTTTTTTTCCTTTGTTGCAGCTGCCAGGTATAATGTATATGATTTCTGATTAATAACTTTTTTTAAATCGACTTGTATGAATTCATCTAAGTTCATAACAATTTCTATTCCCGTTAAATCTTTTAATATAGATTCAGCTTTTTTTATGCCAATAAATATTTTTTTTCTTTTCATAATTAACACCCTTTATTAATATAACAAAAATTATGATATAATTTTAATATATAAATATATTATACTATTTTTTTAATAGAAAGTAAAATATATAATTTTCGAGGTGAATTATGAAAATCAAAAAAATGCTTTTTTCATCAAACAAAAAACAAATTCTAAAAGCATTGGAAATTATTCTCAATGAGAATAAAGAGGAATATACTCTGGATCTATTTAAATTATTAAAAAATGAAAACGATATCTTTATCCAGGAATCCATTATACATACCTTAAAGCATTTAAATCTTGATAATATAGATGATGATCTTTTTTTTGAATTTTTCAAAGAAGAAAATTTGTTACGTAAGGAGTTTATGCTTTCTTTATTGAGTTCTTCAAAAAAATAAAAGTTCTGGCAAAATTGCAGAAATCAGAGAATAAAGACTTTAGAAAATATGCCCTTGATGGTTTATATAGAACAGGTTTAAAAGAAGCAAAACACTATATTGCAAAAGGATTGGAAGATACTGATATTAATAATCAAATAGCTGCAATAGAATATCTTGGATTGCTCGAAGCAAATGAATATGCAGAAAAGATTGCTGAAAAACTGACTAATGCAGAAAATTCATTTTTGATTTCAACAGTAATAGAGACTCTTGCAATTATTGGAAATGATAATACAGATAAAATAATAAAAGAAAAGTTAAAAAATCATTTTAACCCCTATCTATATCTTCCCTACGCCAGATATATTTTTAAAAGAGAGAATATATATGAATGTATAAATTTCTTCAAACAATCAGAAAAAAAAGAATTGATTTTAAAAGAATTCCTCGAGTGTCTTACCAGATATATCCCAAATGTGCGCTCTCAAAATAAATTAAAAAAAGAAGTTGTAAATATTTTATGTGGTTTAATGAAAAAAGATATATTGAATGAATATAAATATAATATATTAATTATTTTAAACGATTTATTGGATAGAGAAATTTCCGACATATTAAAGGAAAATATTGATTATTTAAATAATGAAGGATTAATTGCGGCAATAGAAATTATAAAACAAAAAAATTTAGAATCCTTAAAAAATGAGATATTAAAAAAATAAATGATCTTCCGGAAAATTTAAGGAATATGTTTAAAGATGAGATTAAAGAGCTGGGGTTGGGAGAATGATAGATATTATAGATTTTAGTCAATTGAGGGATTATGTTTATAAAAAAACAGGTATATATATTGAAGATAAAAGAATGTATTATTTTAAAAATAAAATTTTAAGAAGGATGAAAAAAGTTGCCTTGGAAGATACGGAAATATATTTTAATTTTTTAAAAAAAGTGAATATGCTGATATAGAATTAGCAAAATTAATAAGTGAAATAACAGTAAATGAAACATATTTTTTTAGAGAATTTTTGCAGTTGCAAACGTTTGCGGAATATGCATTAAAAGAAGTTTTAAGTAGAAAGAATAACAAAGTTATAAAGGTTCTTTCTGCTGGATGTGCCTCAGGTGAAGAACCATATACAATATCTATAATTTTAAATGAGATGCTTGATTTTCAGTATTCCTTTAAAATAGATGCAATAGATATTGATTATAAAATGATTGAAATAGCAAAAGAAGGGATTTATGGTCAATACGCAATTAAAGATATTCCGGGAGAGTATCTGGAAAGATATTTTGATAAAATTGATGATGAAAGATATAGAATAAAAGAAGTTGTCAGAAAAAATGTTAATTTATATAATTTGAATCTAATAGAAGATAGAACATATGAAATTCTTGATGAAGATTATGACTTTATATTTTGCAGAAATGTGCTGATTTATTTTTCTGATGATATAAAAAGAAAACTTATTGAACGATTTTATATAATGCTAAACGAAGGTGGATATATATTTTTAGGGCATTCTGAGTCAATAAACAGAATAACAAGCGCTTTTCAAATTGTTAAAGCAAACGATTTTATATTATATAGAAAACCGCTTTGAGGGGGAAGATAATGCATAAAATTTTAATAATAGATGATTCTAAAATGACCAGAAGTTATCATGCTAGCATTTTAAAGTCAGCTGGTTACGAAATATATGAGGCTGAAGATGGAGCGAAAGCTCTGGATATTTTGTATAGAGAAAGTGATATTGATATTGTTCTTACGGATTTAAATATGCCAAATTTAGATGGTTTTACTTTAATAAAGAGAATACGAGAAGATGAAAATTATAAGGATATTCCTATAATAATTATTACAACACTGGATAGATCAACGGACAAAATGAAAGGATTTGAAGTTGGGGCAAACTTTTATATTGTAAAACCATCTGATCCTGAATCACTTATAGAAAGCGTAAAAATTGCCCTTGGAGATGAATAATATGAAAATGCATTTTGACAGGAAATTTATTGATGATGTGATAAAAGATTTTAAAGAAGAGTTGAATGAAAATATAAATCTCGCAGAAAATATAATGATAGATCTTGAAGAAAATTCAGATACCAGTACAATAAATACTTTAATGAGATCATTCCATAGTATTAAAGGAGTGTCAAGATTATTGTTATCCATGGATATTCCAGAAAAATATATTGAAAATGCTCAAAAAATAGAAAAAGTATCTCATGCACTGGAAGATTATGTTGTTGAATTTGGAAACAATATTCAAAATAAAACGTATACAGAAATTATCTACGATGGAATAGATATATTGAGAAGTTTATCAAAAGCATTTAGTGAAATGAAAGAATCACCAGATATATCTGAATTTTTAGATAAAATAAAAAATAAAAATAATACTATTAATAAAAAATTGGATATTGACCCAGCATTAAAGGTTTTTTTAAACATATTATCTCAATTTTTCGAGTATCTGGAAAAAATGGAAGAATACAATAACTCACAACTTGAAAGAATGTATCTTTCCGTAATGAATGCCTTAAAACGATTGAAAAGAGAAGATTTGATACAGCAGTTAAAAAAAATAATGGATTTTGCATTAATACAGGATAGAAATTCTGTTGAAAAAAGCATAGAAGAATTTAATGATCTTGTATTTGATAAAAAGAAAAAGACCTTTCAAAAGAGAATCAAATGGAGATACAGTATAAACCTGAATTTTCAGATACTATAAGAATTGATATAGAAAAGCTTAATAATATTATGAATCTGGTAGGAGAATTAATAACCTTAAAAACGACAACATCATTTTTATTAAAAAAATTATCGAATATTTCTACCGAGTTGCACCATGAATACAAAAAGATTTTTCAAAATCTCGAAAAAGTTACTACGGATTTGCAAAATCAAATGAGAACATTAAAGATGATCCCAATAAAAGAATTGTTTTATAAATATAAAAGACTGATAAGAGAATTATCAAAAGTACAAAATAAAGAAATAGATTTTGAAATATCAGGTGGCGATATTGAAGTTGACAGATTTATATTAGAGCGTTTGTCGGATCCCTTAACACATTTAATTAGAAATGCAATAGATCATGGTATAGAAACAGTTAGTGAACGTATTAAAACAGGGAAACCAGAAAAAGGATTAATAAAAATAAATGCATATTATGAAAGTGGATATGTATTTATTGAGATAATTGATGATGGGAAAGGTATTGATCCTACTAAAATAAGAGAAATAGCAAAAGAAAAAGGATTAAATATAGATTTACCAGATGAAGAGATAATATATTATATTTTTGAACCAGGATTCAGTACAAAAGGGAATGTAACGGAAATATCAGGGCGTGGTATAGGTATGGATGTTGTAAAAAATAATATAGAGGCATTAAACGGTTCAGTTTCTTTAAAGACAGAACGAGGAAAAGGAACAAAGTTTGTTTTAAAGATACCTAATACTGTTTCAGTTATCAATGGAATACTATTTTTTGTTGGAAAGGAAAAATATATATTTCCCTTTGAGGAAATAAAACAGGTAGTAAAAATAAATAAGAAAAAATTACATAATTTTTCCAATATGCTATTTGTTGAATATAATGATGATTTAATACCGGTATATGATTTAAAAAGCATTTTAGAAAACAAAAAATATGATTTTGAAGATATTGTTCAAAGAAAATATGAATTTGATTTAATGCCTATGGTCGTTATAAATAAATATGGTGATGATATATCTATATTGTTAGATAAGTTTGTTGAAGAAAATGAGTTTTTGGTAAAACCATTGCCAGACTATTTAAAACATGAATACATTTTTGGATCTACTATTTTAGGAAATGGTGAAATAGTTTTAATATTTAAACCGTCTGGATTGGTATTATAATCGTATTTATAAGAACAGGGAGGAAATAATATGAATGATAAAAGATTGTTAATTCCTGATTCACAAAAAAAATCAACCTTAAAACAGATAAATGAAGAAGAATTAAAAAAGAAACGTGAGGAAGCAAGAAAGAAAGCCATGGAAAGAGCCAGGAAGCAAACATATTTAAAAAGACAGGCAATAGCGGAAAATCTGACATCTTCTTCTGAAGAGTTATTAGCTGCAGTAGAAGAGTTAGGGTCAAGTGTGGAAGAGCTTTCGAAGGCGATGATGCAAATTACTTCAGGAACCGAACAAATATCCAATTCCATACATGAAATAAGAGCAGCAATATATCAGATAAACAAAAATTCAGAGGGCATAAAAGAATCTGCCAACGATATTCTATATGAAACTGATAAATCTCAAGTTCAGATATTACAATCAATTAATAGTGTGGAAGGACTTATTAATTCCATCAACAATACAATAGAGTTTAATAAAGAAACCAATAATAATATTCAAGGATTAAAAATAAAATCAGAAAAAATAATTGAAATAATAAATTCTGTTGTATTAATTGCCGATCAAACAAATTTATTATCTTTGAATGCAGCAATAGAAGCAGCAAGGGCAGAGGAATATGGAATTGGTTTTGCGGTTGTTGCAGAAGAAATAAGGAATCTGGCAGAAATATCAGAGACCCATGCAAAAAATATAGGAGTATATATAAACGAATTAAAAGAAAATATGGATTATGTGATGAAAAGCGTTGATAATCTCAATAACTTTTTTGAAAATCAGGAAAATCTTGGAAAGGAAATAAGTAAAGCCTTTGAATTTTTAAAGAATAATTTTGATAAGATAAAGGAAAATATCTTAGAGGAAATAAAGATAATAAATACTTTTGCGGACTTATCAGAAAAGTATTTAGCTTCTGCAGAAAATGTTGTAGCTCTTTCAGAACAGGTTTCAAGAGAATCTGAAGAGATATCGATTTCTCTTCAGGAAGAAGAAAGAGCTTTTGCAGATATCAGTATATCTGCACAAAATTTAGTTGATGTATCGGAAAAAATATTAAATTCAACAGAGGATAAATCAACATTGGAATTATTAGCAACATCAATTGATGAACTATTTGGGATTATCGAAGAGACATATAATGGAACAGAAAGTATTAAAGTTCATTTATCACAATTGGAAAAGATTTCATCGGTTTTTTCTGAAGAAATGGATAATATGAATAATATTGTTTTCGATTTTGCAGAATTATCCCATAAATTACAATCAATGAATAATGAAGATGAAGAATTTTTAAAGAAGATATTTGAAGATATAAAAGAAAATCAGGAAAAAGTAAATAGATTAATTGATAATATTGGAATAACTGGTTCAAAATTCTCAAATGTTTATGAAAATATAAAAAAAATATCTTCTAATTTCAGGCAAATGGATAAAACGATATCGAAAATGGAAAAAATGGCGCTTCAAATAAATATGCTTGCTGTAAATGGTTTTATTGAAGCTGCAAGATCAGGAGATTATGGTGATGGATTTAAGACGGTGTCAACCGATATAAGAAATTTATCCATTACATCTGAAGAAAATCTTGAATCAATAAAGAATGTACTTGATGAAATAGATGAAAATATAAAAAAATCGGAAGAGAATACTTATGAAAACCAAAAACGCGCCTATTCAGAAGCTTTAGAAGCCAAAACAACGATATATGTTTTAAAAGAATTGGAAAAAGCTTTAAATGAATTATTGAATAAATATAGTTCTAATATGCATTCAATTTCTGAAATTGCAAGTGCAATTGAACAATCAAAGAGTGCAGTCGAACAGGCTCAAAGTGCTGTTGAAGAATCTTTTGCATCTATTGAAGAAGCATCGAGAGCATCTATTGAACATGAAAAGGGTATAAATGAAATGTTAAATGTGATAAAGGAGATTATGACTCAATCTAATGAATTACAGTTTTAATGAGGTGTTTTTTATGAATTATTTGGTTTTTGAAATATATAATCAGGATTATTGTGTTTCTATGTTTAAAGTTAAGGAAATTATCAATATGAAAAAAATAACCAGAATACCTCTTTTCCCTGAATATATACAGGGCTTAATAAATATAAAAGGAGAAATAATACCTGTAATTAATCTCGGGAAACGTTTTGGTTATAATGGTGAAATTAGACAATTTTCTAAAATAATTATTATTAATGAAGAAAAACCTTTTGGAATAATCGTTGATAAAACAAAAGGAATATTAAATGAGATTGAAGAAAAAATTGAATCTAAATCCACATATATAAATTCTATATTAAAGAAAAAAAATAAAGATTATATATTATTGGATATAGAAAAATTGATTGATATAAAAAAAACAAACACAAACACAATCAATATAAGCAAAGATAGAAGAATAATAAAAAAATTATCAAAGAAGGCAAATAAAAAAGTTATTATCTTTGGAATAAATAATGAAAAATATGGATTTATAATAAATGAAATACAGGAGATAATAAAATACATTACTCCAAATAAAATTCCAAAAATGCCACAATGTGTTAAAGGAATTATTTCAATTAAAAATGAGTTCATGCCTGTAATTGATTTAAATGAATGTTTATATGGTAAAGAAACAATTATTACTGACTTTACCAAAATAATTATAATGAATGTTAATGGAATAAAAGCAGGTTTTATTGTTGATAATGTATATTATTTATTGAGTTTTCCTGAAATAAAAAAAATACCATCTATTCTAAGAGAAAATAAAAAATTTCAAGGCTTTTTAAGATATAAGGATATGTCTATAATGATCTTGAATCCAGGTTTTATGATAAGTGATGATATAAAGAAATTAAATAAAAAAAGCAAAAAGATAAAATCTGATATAAGAATAAAAGAAAAAAGAGAAAAGTATGTGTTATTTGATGTGGAAAATGAAAAATATGCAATAGAAATAAATTCTATTGTTGAAATTAATAGAATAAAGGATATTACAAGAATTCCAGAAGTCCCTGATTATATCAGAGGATTTATGAATTTAAGAGGAGAAATAATACCGCTTATAGATTTAAAAAAAAGATTTGGAATAAATAAAGAAATAAAAATAACAGAAATTTCAAGAATGATAGTTGTATCAATTGAAGGGAAAAAGATTGGATTCCTTGTTGATTCCGTTACTGAAATTATTCAAATGAACTTTGTAGAATTTAAATCTGAAAATGAATTTGTTAAAGGTGCTGGAGAATATAATGGAGAATCAATATTAATTCTTGATTTGAAAAAGGTATTGAATAAAATTGAATTAATTAATATAAATAAGAATATTAGCAATAAATCAAAAATAAAAAATCGAGGTGATCATTATTTCTATTAATATTTTAATTGCAGATGATTCGCCTTTTACAAGAAAAATTTTAAAAACACTTATCGAATCAGATAAAAGATTTAAAGTAATTGATATAGCAAGAGATGGAATTGAAGCAGTGGAAAAAGCAAATGAATTAAATCCTGATGTAATATTGATGGATATAAAAATGCCAAATATGGATGGATTAACAGCATTACAATATATTCTTGAAGAAAAAAATATTCCTATTATTGTTGTATCCTCGCTTGGTGAAAGAACATCTATTATAGCTTATGAAGCTTTGGAATTAGGAGCATTTGATTATATTCCAAAACCAGATGATTTATATTATTTGAAGGATGAATTAATAAAAAAAATCTATGCCGCTTATTTGTTTTCTATTTCTGAAAGTGCAAAAAAAGAATTTTTTTCTGAAAAAGAAATTTCTCTTGAACCAAAAAAGAAAAAGAAATAACAACATCGGTAAGCTTGGATTATTTTGCGATAGCTATAGGTATTTCTACTGGAGGCCCAAGAACTATATATGATGTATTACCAAAACTACCTGCCGAATTAAATGCCGCTATATTTTTAGTTCAGCATATTCCACCGCAATTTACAAAAACTTATGCAGAAAGATTGGATGCAAATTGTGAGTTAAAGGTAGTAGAAGCGCAGGACGATATGGAAATAAAACCTGGATATGTATATGTAGGACGTGGTGGTTATCATTTAAAAGTAAGAAAGGGATTAAAAAGTGCAAATATACATCTTTCAAAAACTCCACAACATCTATTTATGCCTTCTGTGAATATAATGATGGATTCTGTATTATCTGCTTTTGGTAATAAAACAATTGGAGTGTTAATGACTGGTATGGGAAATGATGGAGCTAAATCTATGGTTAAAATAAAAAATCTGGTGGTTACACAATAGCAGAATCTGAAGAAACTGCTGTGGTTTTTGGAATGCCTGCGGAAGCTATTAAATTAGGAGGAGCACATAAAATACTCCCATCATATAAAATAGCTGATGAGATCATAAAAAAGGTTGGTTTAAGGAATGAAAGAGGATAAAAAATATGAAGAATTAAGGATGCTTGAAGAAGAGCTTGAAGCAGCTTATGAACAACTTGAATACTCATATAAAGAACTTGAAGAAATAAATAATAGATTTATTAGAGTGGTTGATTTAATTTCTAATATATCTTTAGATATATCTATGGAAAATTATTTTAATAAGATATTATCAGCTTTTATAGAACTATTGCCAGAAATAAAATACGGTTGTGTATTGAAAAAGAAGATAAAGTTTTTAGGTTTATTTCTATCTTAGGACATAGTAAAAAATTGCATTATAATGCGGCTATATTAAATAAAGAATTTGAAAATATAGAGTTGGTAAATAATTTCTATGAAAGATATATAAAAAATATAAATATTTTTAAGGAAAAAATAATAAAAGTAAATAAGAGTTTGATTATTCCAATGAAAACCTTTGCTTTACATGGATATATAATATTGGATTTGTTAGAAAGCGATTTTAAACCATATGAACTTGAATTAATAAAAACAATAAGTAATATAGCAACTACATTCTTAATGTCAAAAGAATTATATAATAATCAAAAAAGTTTTTAAAAAACACTGCATTTGCATTTTTAAAAGCCGTGGATTTTTATGATCCGTATACAAAGGGGCATTCTGAAAGAGTATCGTATTATGCAACATCATTAGCTAAAATAATAGGAAAAGAAGAAATAATAAATGATCTTTTTCTCGCAAGTGCTCTTCACGATATAGGAAAACTTTCTATACCTCAGAGTATTTTATTAAAAAATAAAAACTTAACTGAAGAAGAATATAATAAAATAAAAGAACATCCAGTAAAAGGCGAGGAATTGGTGAGTTCATTTGAAGGATTTGAAAAGATTGGAAAAATTATCAGACATCATCACGAAAGATATGATGGAAATGGATATCCTGATGGATTAAAGGGTGAAGAAATTCCATTTGAATCGAGAATAATAACTATAGCGGATTCATTTGATGCAATGGTTACAGCCAGACCTTATAGACAAGCATTTTCAATTAATTATGCTATAAATGAATTGAAAGTTAATAGAAGAAAACAATTTGATCCACATTTAACAGATGAATTTATAAAATTTTTGAAGATAAATAGATTTTTGAGGAGGTATAATTATGGGAAAAATATTGGTTGTTGATGATGATATGGTTATCAGAAATGTATTAAAAAAGGTTTTGGAAAAGGCAAAGTATGATGTTGACTTAGCTGAAGGTGGTAATAAAGCAATAGAAATGATAAAGAATACAGAATATGATGTCATTTTGCTTGATATAATAATGGAAGATTTAGATGGTATAGAGGTATTAAGAAAGGCAAAAAAAATATCTCCTTTAACAACAGTTGTGATGATGACGGCATATTCAAGTCCTGATTATGTTTTACATGCGCTTACTCTTGGGCTACAGATTTTATTGAAAAACCGTTTGAACCAGAAAAGATGCTTGGTATAGTTAAAGAAAATGTAGAAAGGGTAAAAAGATGGAAAACATCGTTAGGCCTGTTGTGAGGTGGAAAAATGAATTTTATATCAAATCTCACATATAAGGAGTTTGATGAATATATAAAACATATATTTAATAGAATAATTGATAAATTAGACGTTGACTCAGGTTCATTACTTGTACTAAATTTAAATGAAGACATAATATTTAAAATTGAAAAAATTTAAAAATAGATATAAAAAATATTTCTATTGGAAATATTGATAAGCTGGTTTTAGAAAACAAAAAACCGGTGATAATAAATACTGAGGATTTATTAAAATTGAATATTAATGAAAAAAAGAAAGATATAATATCTTCCATAATTTTTCCTCTCTATTTCAAAGATAAATTAATTGGAATAATAAACTTAAATAGAAAAAGGAAAGATTCGTAGAAGAAGATTTAAAGTATTTATTAAGTGAAAAAATATACCTATTACCACCCATATATAATATAATATTACTTGAAGAAATACATAAAGAAAAGGAAAGGTTTAAAAATTATGTTTATGTTATGGAATTGATTGTAGAAGCCTATTCAAAAACAACAACTGTTGTGGAGTTTATGAATGAGATTGTTCAAAAAATGAAGAAAAAGTTTGGTATTACCATAAGTTTTATTGAACATACAGTTCCCACAAAAAAAGGATTGATAAAGGTTGGAGATAGATATTTTGAAATTAAATATGATTATGAATATGATGAAGATATTGTAGAAAAAATAAAAGTGTTTTTTGAAAAAATATTATTGATCAAGCATGCTGAGGAATTGAATAAGGTTTTAGAAAATTATTCCGACCTTGCAAAGGAAACGTTATTAATGAACTTCGTCTCATGGGATTTAATTCAGGAAATAAATAGTGCATTAACCTCTTTGAATCTTATAACCTTCTTTTTTGAAGAACAGCATCCGGATATGGCAAATGAAATAAAAAAATCAATTGAAAGAATAAAAAATGCAGTGTTAAAATATAAGTTAAGATTTTATAATGATGATAGCATAGAAGTAATTGACTTAAAAGATGTGCTTAAGGAAATAGAAAAAAAGATAGTATTTTTAGAACCCAATATTCAATTTAAAATAAGTTTTGAAGCAGAAGCCCTCATATATGGATCAAGAAAAATTTTTTTAAATGCATTATTGAATGTTATTGTAATGACATTAAAACATTTGAGCTTTAACAAAAAAAATGAATTTGATATTCACCTTTATTTGAAGGAGAAGTATTATATTCTTGAAATATTCTGTAGTTTACGTTCGTGCCAGATAAATTCGGATGATTTTGAAAGATCTATTAAAATTTCTAAAACTATGCTGGAAAATTATCATATTGTTTTTGATTATTATTGTGAAAATGATGGAAATATTACTTTTAAATTAAAAATACCAGCAAAGTCGGAGTAATCCATAATATTTCAAAGAGGTGATTAAAATATTTAATCTTGAAATTATAAAAAGAGCTATTAATATATTTTCAAGGACATTATTTCAAAATCGTGAAGTGTTTATAGGACTTGCAGTGAATTTAGAAGGCACAAGCTTTCTAAATATATTTACTTTTGATAATTTAAATAAAGAATATTTCGAATATTCAGAAGATGTTGTTTTTGAAGTTCCAAAAAAAATGTATGATGTATTTGAGGAAAAAAGAGAATCTAATTTCAGGGTTACTTTTTCCAATGAATTTTCATTTTTGATTAATAATCGTTTTGATAATTTTATTATAAAAACAATATTATTACCAGAAAAGGAAAAAATTATGGTTTTTTTTATTTAATTTCTAAAGATGAGATATTATTTGATAATAGAGATGTATTCTCAAGATTTATATCTATATTTGAAAAGAATATAGATGCAGTTTATTTTAACAAATATTCAAAATATTCTATAAACGCTTTTGTGAAAAATTACCTAACACTTCTTAAAAATCATTCTGAAGTTTTATATGAGCATTCTTTAAGAGTAGCAGATTTATCAAATATTATAGGTAGTTTATTGGGATTAGATGAAGATATTTTATATAGATTACAGATAGCTTCATTTATTCATGATATTGGATATATATGGTTTTCTGAAAAAGCTCTTGCAGAGCATATGGAATCATTAAATGAAAAAGAAAAAGATCCATTAATAAGCATTCATTTAAAAAGACTTGAAGAAATGTTTTTTGGAAATGTTTTAATGAAGCCTTATGTGGATTTAGCATTAAATCATCATGAAAATATAGCAGGGACGGGACATTTTAAGAAAAAGGTTCTGACTTTAGAAGATAATATCTTAATAATATCCAATTATATAGATGAAAATATAGTTCTTTCAGGAAAACAGGAAACCGAAAATATAATTGAATATCTGGAAAAAAATGCCGGGAAATTATATGATAAAAATGTTGTTAATGCTGCTATTGAGGCATTAAAGATATATTATACAGAATTTGATAATGGGAAATTTTCAGGATTAGCCTTGAAATCAAAAACAATTAATCTAAGATATGAAGGATTAGGGAAGAATTAATTGAAATGACGGGATGGTAGAAAAAGTTATTGGAGATATATTATATGTTAATGTAAGAACAATAGATCAAATTAATATAGGATCAGTGTTAAAAATAAAAATAACAACAAAGGATTTTCCGCTGATAGCAAAAGCTCAGGTGATATTAAAAAATCCCTATGGCTACGTTATAAAAATTATTGAAAAGAAAGAAACAAAAAAATCCAAATTAAAGGTTTTCTGGAATTTTGAATTTTTAATAGGTCATAAAAATGAAATTACTCCGCTATTAAAGGAAAAATTAACTCCTGTTATGTGGAATGTTTTAAAATCAAAAATGAAATCTGCAAGATGTAAAGTTTTTGGAGCGGAAGGGATAATTTTTTCTATACTTCAAGAAGATGATGTATTTAAGCAGGATGATGTAGTTATGATATTCATAGAAGAGTTTGGTGAAAAATTATTTATTCCAGCATCATTGGTTTCAAAGAAAAAACTTTTATATCATAACGAATATGAAGCGAAATTTTTTGAATTACCAGAGAGATTGCAGTCTGCAATATACAGGATAATTTTTAGAAGACAGTCATCTATTAGAAAAATGGGTTCTATTTCTGAATTATAAAATCCCCATCCAAGGGGATCTTTTATCAGCCCTTTACTGCGCCAGCGGTTAAACCAGCAACTATTTTCTTCTGGAATATTAAGACAAGAATAACAAGTGGTAATGTAACAATAACAGCGGCAGCCATTAATTGTCCCCAGGGTAGCTCATAGAACGTTTTACCAGAGAACATGGCTATTGCTACAGGAACTGTATATTTTTCTGGTAATTGCATAAAGGTTAATGCAAATAAAAATTCATTCCATGCAGCTATAAAGGTCAAAAGACCTGTTGTTACAAGCCCAGGAGCAGATAATGGAATAATTATTCTCCATAATGTCATAAATTTAGAACAACCATCTATAGCGGCAGATTCTTCGATGGATACAGGAATATCTTTAAAGAAATTATGTAATATCCATGTTGTTAACGGTAAATTTAAAGCTATATATGGAAGAATTAAACCTTGATAAGTATTTATTAGTCGCATACTTCTCAATATCTGGAATAAAGCACCCAGAATAGATACTTGCGGAAACATACTTACAGCTAATATTAAAGACATTATTGCAACCTTTCCAGGCATTTTTAATCGTGCAACAGCATATCCTGCAAAAGAACCAAATATTAGTGATAATATCGTTGTTGCACCGGCTACGATGATGGAATTAAGTATGTTTTTATAAAATGGTCTTTCAGTAAATACCAGTATATAATTTTTAAATGTTGGGTGTTTGGGAAATAATTTTATACTTTTTGAAAATAGCTCTGAATTAGGTGTTATTGAAGAACTAATAGCGTAATAGAATGGAAATATATAAAATATAAGCATTATGATAACTAATATATATAATAAGGTAGCTCCGATTCTTTTTTGGTTTTATATGATTTAATAAAAGTCATATTTAAGCCTCCCTCTGATCATTCAAACTTTAAGTTTAATGATCTCATGTATATTATTGCGAAAATGCTGATTATAAGGAATATAACAACAGAAATGGCAGAACCATAACCGAACCATGCCCCAGTAAATGCTCTATCCATTAAAATATGTCTGTTATAAACAGCTAATGTTTCAACGGATTTATTCATAATATAGAAAATATCAAATACTCTTAAAGCGTCTAATGTTCTAAAAATTAGTGCGACAGCTATTGTAGGGCTTAAAATAGGTAAAGTTATTTTTGTAAATTGTTTCCAGCCTGATGCTCCATCTATTCTGGCTGCTTCATATAATTCAGAAGGTATTGTTTGCAATCCCGCAAGCAATAGCAAAGCCATAAAAGGAGCTGTTTTCCATACGTCTACAGCAATTATTGCCATCATGGAAGACCATTTTTCACTTAATATAGGTGTTCCTGGTGCTAACCAGCCTAATTTATATAATATCTGGGCTACAATTCCATATTGATCGTTATACATCCATTTCCACATCTGTGAGGAAACAGAAGTAGGAACAGCCCAGGGAATTAATATAGCAGCCCTAACGAGGCCCCTTAATGCAAATTTAGCATTTAAGATCAAAGCAGTAGCCAATCCAAGAATAAATTCTAAAGTAACAGAAATAAGTGTAAATATCAAGGTATTCCATAAACTTGTCATAAATCTTGCGTCATGGAATAATCTTACATAATTATCAAATCCTATGAATCTTTTTAGAATTCCAGGCCTTAAGCCAAATGAAAAGAAACTATCCCAGAATGTTTTTAATAATGGGAAGAATGCTGTGATGAAGATAGCCAACATGGCAGGCAAAACTAACCAGAAGCCTAACCATATTTCTTTCTTTTTGTATTTTATTTTTATTTTAGTGCTCAAGATTTCCAACCTCCTATTTTTAAAGCCGGGGTTGCCCCGGCTTTTATTTTAGGAAAAATTATTGACCTGTAATCATTTTTAATTCAGATTCCAAGTCTTTTAAAGCCTTTTCTATATCAACTTTGCCCAATAAGAAGTCATGAATATGTCTTTGAATAGAATCTGAAACTTCTGTATATAATGGTGTAATAGGTCTTGGTTCTGCGTTGATAAATACATTATAAAGTTCAACCATGAAAGGAGCAGCTTCTTTTAATTTTGGATCTGAATAAACAGCTTTTCTTGTTGGATTTTGACCAGCATTTATTGCTTTGTATAATTGTTGATCATATGATGTTAAGAATTTTATAAATTTCTTTGCAGCATCTTTTTCTGCAGCTGAAGAGTATCTGTTAATTGCTAACATCCAACCACCCAATGTAGCTGAATGTCTTCCGCCTTCAATGTCGCCTTTTGGTAATGGAGCGACACCGATTTTACCAGCAATTTTTGATTGTTTTGGATCATTAGCTAATGACCAAACATATGGCCAGTTTCTTAAGAATACTGATTCACCATTTTGGAAAGGTCTTCTTGTTTCTTCTTCCATGTAAGTTAAAACACCTTTTGGAGCAACACCATCATCAATAAAGCTCTTTAACATTGTTAAAGCTTTTACCAATCTTGCATGGTTGTCAGGGTCGCCTATAATAACTTTTCCATTTGCATCTAAGAAGTCTGCACCGTATGAATGTACAAATTCTGCAACGTCACAAACTAAACCTTCGTATTGATTTAATTGGAATAACATACCGTTTATTTTTTCTTTTGATGCAATATCTGCAGCAACTTTCTTTAATTCTTCCCATGTTTGTGGAACATCATAACCATATTTTTTCAATAAGTCTTTTCTGTAATATAATAAACCAGCATCTGTAAACCAAGGAATAGCAACTATTCTTCCTTGAACTGTTCCAGATTTTACTGTTCCAGGTAAGAATTTGTCTAATTCAAAGTAATCATAGTCATTTGTTAAATCTTCTACAAATGGAGCAAATTCTGCAGGCCATATAACATCAATCATTAAAATATCTGGATCTGATGTCATAGCACCCAAATATGTAACATATAAGTCATGTCTTGCAGTTGAACTATTTGGCATAGGTAACAATTGAACTTCAATATCAGGATAAATCTTGTTGAACATCTTGATTTGATTCATTAAAACTTCAAGTTCTTTACCAACAGCACCAGCTGCCATAGTGATTTTTACACTCATCCCATAATAGCCATTAAAATAACCAAGGATAATACCAATAGCTTCTTCATGCTAACACCCTCCCTTTCATTTTGCGCAACCGTTTTCGTTAATTTCTAAAAACAACTTCTTTTCAATTATAACACAAATTTTAAAATAAAAAAATTCCCCTATAAAAGTTTATAGGGAAAATCACAATAAATTTAAGAAAAAACGACTTAATTTAAGTTAATTTCATTTAATTATCAAAATTCAGCAATAACACTAAATTCTATTTTATCTTTGAATTCATCATTGGCGTTGTCATAGTATTTTGTATATAGCATAAATAAACCATTTGATATTGGATATCCAACAGAAACTTCTGCGGATGTATTTTTGTCTAAGAGATTTTTTAATTCTGATAATGTTGTCATAGGTTTATAATATTTTCCTACAATGATTAATGGGAACTGTTTTGAAGGAATTCTTGCATATAATGATCCGTTTAATTCTGGATTTACAACTTCAAATTCTGTAGTCAAATCATAGTTTAATCTTGCATTAGCAGATAACAAACTACCAAGGTTTATTTGTAATTCACCTATTCCACCAAGTCTTGTTGTATCATAAGATAATAGTTCATTGTAAGTTTCAGCATCTTCCAAATTCTTTTCATAATTAGCATTTACAAAACCAAGCTTATAATATGGCATTTGATATACAACTGGCAATGCTTTAAGTGTGATAATACCAAGATTTAAAATTCCACCAACACCAGCTCCATAACCTGTTAATGACGTAGAGTCAAATGAAGAATTTATATATCCAACTTCACCACCAAGTCTTAAAGCTTTTCCGCCAATATATGCTGATACACTACCTAATAAATCCTCTCTTAACGGTTTAACTTCATTTTTTGGCAAGGTTTTTCCAGCAAAAGTTTCAATATTTATAAAACCTAATTTTGTTCTCAATATTCCATAATATAAATAAGCAGTTTGACTATAGGAAAATGGCATTATTGAGTCTAAAGAATATGGGGCATGAACTTCTACATTTGCAACTGGTGTAATAATACCTAAATCTAACGCATTTTGATAATTGTTTGTATAATTATACATTAACATACCAAGTCCCATGGTTTTTGGGAAAGACATACCATATCTAAAATATAAAGGACCAACTCTTAATTTTAAAAGGTTGATTGTTAATCCGTTTAATACATCTGTTGATTGTTCCATTCCAGGTTTTCCATAATATAAAGAACCACCAATTTCTGTTTGATATGCATTTAATCCCAAACCAATTCCAAAGTTTTGATTTTCAAATACGCCAGTTATAGAATAAGTTAAATAATCCTGTCCATTTTCTTTAATGGTATTAAAATAAGGTCTTACATAAAATGATGAAAAAGCTGAAATAGCAAATGCAACTACTAATAGTAACATCAATGTTTTTTTCATAATAATCCCTCCTCTAATGATTTTAGATTTTGTGCAGCATTTTCTGGTGATACTGAGTTAATAAAAAACCCGATCCCATTCGAAACCAGCTGCATTTGTAAGGCGTGGAATGATTTCCATATGCCAATGATAATAATTATTTTCAATATTATCGAATGGAGATGTATGTATCATATAGTTGTAAGGTATGTCGCCCAATAGAATATTTAATCGTAATAATGTAGTTTTTAGAATTTTAGCGAAATCCTTTACTAATTTAGTATTCAGATTACCAAAATTTGAATTATGATTTTTTGAATTATCCACGTTTCATATGGAAAACGTGGTGCAAAAGGCTCAAAAGATATAAAACTATCATTTTCTTCAATAATTCTAATTTTTCTTTCTTTTTCTTGCTGAATAATATCGCAAAAGATACATCTTTTTTTATATTATAATAAGTTTTAGCTCCTTTTAGTTCTTCCTCTATAAATATTGGGATAATAGGAGTTGCAATTAATTGAGAATGAGGATGCGATAAAGAAGCACCGGCACTTCTACCATAATTTTTGAAAATTTGAATATATTTAATTTTTTTATCTTTTTTATTTCATTAAACCTTTGTAAATATGCCCATATGATTTCTTCAACCTCAAAATCAGACATATAAGCAATTTTGGAATCATGGTTTGGAGTTTCTATAATAACTTCATGATATCCATAACCTTCAATTGAAAAATACATACCATTTTTTGTTAATATTGGTGGAATATCCTGGGTAACAGCGGGAAATTTGTTTGGAACAACCCGTAACCACCAATTTTCGTCATTTGGCTTGGAATTTTCAGGTTTAAATGCGAGGATTTCTGGTGGAGTTAAGTGCTCATTTCCTTTGTCAAAAGGGCAAAATGCATTTTTGGAGACAGAGGATATCATTTTATCTATTGGTCTATTTGATCTTTCGGCTGCAATAATTACCCATCTATTTGTAATGGGATCTTTTCTATATTCAGGCATAATTGCCTCCTAAAATCTTTTTTTTACTAATGCTCTTTTGTAAATATGTAGATATTCATCAGCCGATTTGTCCATGAAAAATCTTCATTCATTGCATTAATAATGAGTTTTTTCCAACAATTATTATTTCGTTTATAAACATGAAGAGCTTTTAATATTTCTATTAATAGATTAGAAGATGAATACTCATAAAATCCAAAACCAGTTCCCAATCCATTATCACATGAAAATTCTTTGACTGTATCTGCCAATCCACCAGTATATCTAACTATTGGAATTGTGCCATATCTCATTGCATACATCTGACCTAATCCGCAGGGTTCATATTTTGAAGGCATTATGAACATATCACTTCCTGCGTATATTAATTGGGCAAAATTTTTATCGAACATAATGTTTATGGAAAGTTTTTCTGGATATTTATCACGATATTTTATTAATAGCTCTTCATAACGCTTTTCACCAGTTCCGAGAATCACAATTTGAATATCAAGCAATGTTAAATAATCAAGTATTTCAGCAATTAAATCTATACCTTTTTGTTCAACAATTCTCCCTATAAAACTTATTACAGGAATTTGTTCATTTTTGGGGAGATTAGATTTTTCTTGAAGAGCCAATTTGTTTTTTATTTTATTTTCTAAGTTTTCTTTATTGAAGTTGTATGGAATAGTTTTGTCTGTTTCAGGGTTAAATTGATTATAATCAATGCCATTTAAAATTCCATATAAATCATCATTTCTTACTTTTAACACCCCATCAAGCTTATATCCATATTCATCTGTTTGAATTTCTTCCGCATATGTTTTACTTACTGTATTAATTATATCGCTGAAAAGTATGCCACCCTTTAGGAAATTAATCTGTCCAAAAAATTCCAATGCATCTATATTGTATAAATATCCTGGTAAACCAGCAATACTTAAAATTTCTGGAGAAAATATTCCCTGATAACCGAGGTTATGTATTGTTAAAACAGATGAAATTCTGGAAAGAATTTCATCATCTCTATAATTGTTTTTTAAATATACCGGTATTAATGATGTTTGCCAATCATTAATGTGAATTATTTCAGTATCTGTTAAATTATTTTTTACGAATGTAAGAACACAATCTGAGAAATAAGATGTTTGGTGTTCTTTATTAGGATATTCATAAACATCTTTGGTTGAAAATAAATTTTCATTTTTAATTAAATATATGGGTATATCGGTCTCTGGCAGATGAGATTTAAAAACAGAAAAAGGATATTTAAAAGAATGGCTAAAAGGATATAATTCATCAACAACTTTTTCCAGGGGTAATGCATATTTCTGGATATTTTCTTCAACTACTTTATGAAAAGGCATTATAACACTTATTTTATCTACCTTATTTTTTAAATATTTAGGCAATGTACCAGCAACATCTGCCAATCCACCGACTTTAGCAAACGGATCAACTTCATAAGAAACAAATACAATATTCACTTTTCTCACCACCCTCTTATTTTTTCATCCTCTTTTCATTTTGTACGGTGTATCATGAGTAAAAATTATATAGTCTGATTTTTCCGTCCATTTTTTTACAATTTCAGCAACCTTGTCTGTTCTTAAATTTCTCATTATATCGTAAAAGTCTATTTTCGTCATACAAATATCACCTGGTAAAAAAAGATTTCCCATATTTTCAGATTTAATAAATAAAGAAACATGTTCTTTTGAATGGTAAGGAGTATAAATAATCTTTATTGAATCAAATAATTCTTCACCGTCTTTAAATGTTTCAACACGTCCCTCCCATGAGTCAATCATTTGTTGATATGCCTGACCAATTAAAGGACCAAATTTTCTATAATTTTTACCTTTATAATTTTCATGAATTCTAATAGTTGCATTAGGGAAAAAGATAGAATTATAAGCATGGTCAAGATGTACATGAGTTAATACAATATCTGTAATATCTTCTGGAGCAATATCAAGATTGGCCTCAATATCTTGAATTACATGAATATGACTTGGATCAATTAATATTTTTCTTTCATTGTTTTCTAATAAAAAAACTGAAGAAAAAGTTCCATGAACTCTACCAGTTATAGTCAATAAACCTCCATCCAGAATAACTTTAAAATTCACATTAATACCTCCTTATGCTTCTTCATATATGCCATCATATTCAATATTATTTTTGTCGAGTATAATAGAAACGGTATTAACATCCCTTAAGGATAGTTTAATAGATAACATTCTTCTATTTTCGTTTATTTTGCATGTGGTCATTGAAAGTATATTTAATTCATTATTACTTATTGTTTCAACAATTTTTCGTAATTCTCCAGGTTTATCGTTTAAAGTAAGGATAACCTTTGTTCCGGGTTCATCAAGTGCTGTTATACTCACCATTGCCTGAATTAATTCATGAAATCCAAATAAGCCAACAGGTTTCATATCATAGTCAACAACAGGTAATATTTTATAATTTGTTTCTAGCATTGTAAGAAGAACATCTTCAACCAGATCATCCTCATATAAGAAATCTTCTATAGGTTCAAAAACATCTATTAAATAATCATCACTATTATACTCCCTTAATATTGCAATATCCTCTCGACGTATGGATGAAAGAAGAGTTCCATTTTTTCTGGTTATTAAAATGATTTCAATATCTTTTTCAAAAAATAATTTTATTGCGTCATCTACTGTATTGGTTATTCGCAAGGTTTCAAATTTATTTCTCATCCATAATTTAACATACATTAAAAATCCTCCCTTTTTCTTTTATTATATTATACACCAAAATGGGTAAAAATTGTGCTATAATTAAGATATCAAAAAAAATTTCAATTTTTGGGGGATAGTAGTGGAAAAAATAGGTATTATTGTAGACTCCGGCTGTGATGTTCCTCAGGATATTATAAAAAAATATAACAATATTGAAGTTGTTCCTTTAAGAACTATAATTAACAACAAAGAATATGATGAAGGAACATTTTCTGAAGAGTTTCTTTTTGAACATCTTGATGAAAAAATTACAACATCTTTACCGAAACCGGAAAATGTAAAATTAGCAATTGAAAATATGATTGAAAAAGGATATAATAAAATTATTACTTTAAATATTTCAAAAAATTTGAGCGGAACATATAATCTTTTTAAAATGATTTCAGAAGGAATTATGAAGGAAAATGAGGAGATTGAAATTGCAAATATAGATACGTTAAATATCTCAATTGGTTCTGCCTTGATAGTGCATAAAACCGCGCAATATGTTGAAGAAGGAAAAAGTTTTAATGAAATTATTAATTTAATACAAAGAGATATAGAAAATGCTACAGTTTTTTATGTGGTTCCAACATTAAAATATCTTGCTCGTGGAGGTAGAATTGGTAAAGTTTCGGCGATGTTAGGCCAAATTATGAATATAAAGCCTATTATTTCTGTTAACGATGAAGGAATATATTATACTGTTTCAAAAATACGAGGTTTTAATAAATCTGTTGAAGCATTGTATAATGAAGTTCTAAAATATATTGGAAATAATAAATTTATAGCTGGTGTTGTTATTAGTGGAAATGGAGAAAAGGTAAAAAAAATGCAGGAAATATTAATTTCCAAATTAAAATCCTTTAGTAATTCGATAGACGTTTTTAAGGGAAAAGTTTCAAGCACTTTGTCTGTTCATACTGGCCCGGATCTAATAGGTATAGGTGTATTAAAACTAAGCAATGGAGGATGATATTGTGGAGAAAATAGGTATTATTGTGGATTCTGGAACAGATATTCCAAAACATATAATAGAAAAATATAATATAAAGGTAGTACCTTTAAGAATTGTTATAAATGGTAAGGAGTATGAAGAAGGAAGCATTAGTGAGGAATTTTTACTTGAAAGACTTGATGATAGTGAAGTAAAAACTTCTTTACCGAACCCAGATTCAATAGTTAATGCTATTGAAAGCTGTATAAATGAAGGCGCAAAAAAGATTATGACATTCAATATTTCAAGTAATATGAGCGGAACATATAATTTATTTAGATTAACATCTAATAGTTTAAAGGAAAAGTATCCTGATGTTGAAATAGAAAATATAGATACATTAAATATTTCTATAGGAGCAGGCATAATCGCTTATAGAGCAGCTAAGATGATTGAAGAAGGAAAAAGTTTTGAAGAAACAGTTAAATGGTGTAATGAAAATAAGAATAAATCAAAGGTATTTTTTGTAATACCTTCTTTGAAATATCTTGCAAAAGGTGGAAGAATAGGAAAGGTTTCAGCTAAAATAGGGGAATTATTGAACATAAAGCCAATAATCTCAATTAATGATGAAGGTATATATTATACAATTTCAAAAACAAGAGGATTTAAAAGATCATTTATAAAGGTTTATGAAGAATTTTTAAAGTTTGTTGATGAAAAAAAGCATATGGCCGCAATTTATATTAGTGGAACCTCTAAGGAATTTGAAAAATTACAAAAAGATTTTTATAAAAAGGTTTCAGATTTAGAACATTCTATTGAAGTAATAACAGGGAAAGTATCCAGTACCTTACTTGTTCATTCAGGTCCAGATATGTTTGGAATAGGAACATTAATTATAGAGTGAAGAGAGGAATGAAGGTGAATAATGTCCCTTTATATGAAAAATTGAGGCCAAAAAGATTAGATGATGTTTTAGGCAATGAAAAATTGAAAAGTATTTTAAGAAACTGGATTTTAAAAAGCAAAATAAAATCTTTTGTTGTTTATGGTCCTCCCGGTTCTGGAAAAACAACTATTATTTCGGCATTTTTAAATGAGCTGGATAATAAAAAATATGAAATACATAAGATTTCAGGTGCGTTAGAAGGAGCAAAGACATTAAAAAGTATTATAGCTACTTCAGAAACACCATTGTTTAAAAAACAAACAGTCTTATTTGTAGATGAAATACATAGGTTAAATAAATCCGAACAGGATGTTTTATTACTTCATGTGGAAAAAGGAGATTTAATATTGGTGGGTTCGACTACGGAGAACCCATCATTTTCTATTAATCCAGCTTTATTATCGAGAATATTAATGTTTGAAATAATACCATTAAATGCTGAAGATATAAGTGTTTTATTAAAACGTATAAAAGATATATATCCTGATGATATAATTTTTGCAGAAAATTTAAATTTGAGTTTGAAGAATTTTTTCGATTATGATATAAGAAGGATTGTTAATACAATTGAGGCATTAATCGATATGGGCATAAATGAAATAACAATTGAAACATTTAAAGAACTTGTTCCCTCTTTTGGTTACTCAAAAGAGGATAAATATGACGCTATTTCTGCTTTTATTAAAAGTATTAGAGGAAGTGATCCTGATGCAGCAATATTTTATCTTGCATATATGCTTGAAAATGGTGAAGATCCGTTATATATAGCAAGGAGATTAATGATTTTAGCATCTGAGGATATAGGACTTGCAGATCCAATGGCAATGAATATTGCAGTTTCTGCATTTCAGGCAACAAAAGAAATAGGTTATCCCGAATGTTTATATCCATTGGGTGAAGCCACTATATATCTTTCATCAGCACCAAAATCTAATTCAATATTGAATGCGTATATGACAGCAAAAAAACATATAAACGAAAAGTTCGAAATCCCTCTTAAATTAAGAAATCCAGTTACTAAATGGATGAAAGGTAAAGGTTATGGAAAAAACTATAAATATCCGCATGATTTCGGTGGTTTTGTTATAGATATGTATTTGCCTGATAAATTAAAAGAAAAGCAATTTTATACACCTAAAAATATAGGTTTTGAAAGCAAAATAAAGCAGAGGTTAAAGAAGTTATGGGATGGTTTTAAGAATTATTAGGTGTTTTTATTCTCAATTATTTCCTGTAATATCTCGATTTTATAGTCTTGCAGTACTTTGAAAATAATTTTTTTATTGTATAATAGGATGTTAATAACATCTCCGATTTTGACATCATACGATGGTTTTAATGGTTTATTGTTTTTCAATATTTTTCCAGATTTTGCTAATTCATTTGCAACAGTTCTTCTTTTTATTATTCTATTTGCTTTTAAAAATTTATCCAATCTCATTAAATTAAGGCACCTCCATGAAAAATTTTTCAATAATGTGAAATAAAAAGAAATCTTAATACTTGACATACTACCTTAAAACAATTATAATATATTTAGCGGAAATAATCAATTACAATAAATTTAATTATAAATTATGAGGTGATAGAGTTGTCCGAGCCAGTTCTTATAGTAGAAAATTTGAAAACGTACTTCGATATAGCTGAAGGAACGGTAAAAGCAGTAAATGGAGTATCTTTTACCCTGAATAAAAATGAATCTCTCGGTGTTGTTGGTGAAACGGGTTCAGGTAAAAGTGTAACAATGAAGACAATTATGGGGTTGATAAAAAAACCCGGTTATATACCAGAAGGTAAGATATTATTTCATACTGATGAATTTAGTAAGGATGGCAAAAAAGAATACATAGATCTAACCAAGTTACCGCCACATCAATTTACCAGAATTAGAGGACGACATATAGCTATGATCTTTCAGGATCCAATGACTTCTTTAAATCCGATGTATACAGTTGCTGATCAAATGATTGAAACGATAATGTATCATCAAAATGTTTCAGAATTAGAAGCCAGAAAAAGAGCCATTGAACTTTTAAGAAAAGTTGGAATTCCTAATGCGGATAAAAGAATAGATGATTATCCATTCCAATTTTCTGGTGGTCAAAGACAGAGGATAGTTATTGCTATAGGACTTTCATGTAATCCAGAGTTATTAATAGCAGATGAACCAACAACAGCTTTAGATGTTACTATTCAAGCCCAAATTTTGGAATTAATGAAGGATTTGCAGAATGAATTCAATACAGCAATGATATATATTACACACGACTTATCCGTTGTAGCAGAAATTGCGGATAAGGTTATGGTTATGTATGGCGGAATGCAAATGGAAATGGCTGATGTTAATACAATTTTTGAAAAACCAACGCATCCATATACGAATATGCTTCTTAACTGTATTCCAAGACATGATGCAAAAAAAGAAGACTTAGAACCTATACCAGGACAACCACCTATTATGCTTGATCCTCCTAATTTGTGTCCATTTTTACCAAGATGTCCAAGGGCAACAGATAGATGTAGAAAAGAATTAGCAGAGTTCAAAGAAGTTGAACCAGAGCATTTTGTTAGATGCTGGAATCCAGTTGCGGACACAAGAATGGAGGGAGATAAATAATGCTTTTGAGAGTGAATAATCTAAAAAAATATTTTCCTATAAAACATGGATTTATAGTTGAGAAAACAGTAGGATATGTTAAAGCTGTTGATGGGGTAAGTTTTTCACTTGATAAAGGAGAAACTTATGGTCTTGTTGGTGAATCTGGTTGTGGTAAAACTACAATTGGTAAAACAATATTGAGGCTTTATAACCAAACAGATGGAGAAATATTTATTGATGATAAAGATACCAGTTATTTTTTCATGAAAAGAAGCGAAGCAAAAGAATATTTAAGAAAACATTATATTGATATATTAAATAAAGAGACAAAGAAAAAGTCGGAATCGGAATTTTTAAGGGATTTGCCAGAATATAAAAAGACGTATTTTGAATTTCTTATTAAAAATGGTGAAAATAAATTTATAGATTTTATGCTTTCGGATTTGAAAGGTAAGAGAATGCATTTCAGAAGAAAAGTGCAGATTGTTTTTCAGGATCCAACCTCATCATTAAATCCAAGAATGACTGTAGGGTCAATTTTATCAGAACCACTATTATTCCATGGTATTGCTAAAAATAAAAATGAAGCATTTGATATAGTTAAAGAAATTCTTGTAAATGTTGGATTGAAAAAATATCATGTTGACAGATATCCTCACCAATTTTCAGGTGGTCAAAGACAGAGAATTGCTGTTGCAAGGGCTGCAATATTAAAACCAGATTTAATTATTCTTGATGAACCGACTTCAGCACTTGATGTTTCTGTTCAAGCACAAATTATCAAGTTATTAAAAGATTTACAGTCAGAGTTAAATGCAGGGTATCTCTTTATTTCACATGATTTAGGTGTTGTAAGATTTATTTCAAATTATGTCGGTATTATGTATCTTGGTAGAATGGTTGAATATGGTGATTCAGATGAGATTTTTGATAATTTTAAACATCCTTATACAGAAGCACTTTTAAACGCAGCACCAGTTCCAGATCCGAGAAAAAGAAGAGATAGAAAACAATTTATTATTAAAGGACAAGTTCCTTCTCCAATTAACAGACCAAAAGGATGTTTCTTTTCGCCAAGATGTAAATATGCATTCGAACCATGTTCAAAAAAATATCCGCCATATTATGAAGTGGGGAATAATCATTTTGTAGGTTGTTATAAATATGAACCAAAATCTTGAAATCAAGGGAGGGAGTAGCATGAAGAAGTTTTTAGTTTTATTGTTCGTTTTAGTTACAGCCCTAGCTGTGTTTGCTGAAACAGTAGATTGGGCAATTGAAGACGTTGCTGGAAAACCAGGGGTACATTGTTTTTGAGTACAACATCTGGACCAAAAACAATGAATCCAGCATGGGCACAGGAAACATCATCAACAGACATCATTGGATGGGTATTAGACACATTAGTACATTCATCCAATAAGGGTTTGGCAGAATTGCCAGGTTTAGCAAAGGAATTTTCTGCTAAAGTTACAGAAGATGGAAAAACAGTTTATACTTATGTATTAAGAAAAGGGTTAAAATGGTCAGACGGTCAACCATTGACAATTGACGATGTTATCTGGTCATTCGAAAAAATCTGGTTTGATAATGATATGACAGCAAATGGAAATGCTGGTTATATGGATTCAAATGATGCATTACCAACAATTAAAAAAGTTGATGATTACACAGTACAATTTATTTATAATTCAAAATTCAGAAGAGGTCATGAATCAATCGGATGGACAGAAATATTACCAAAACACGTTTTAGAACCATATTATAAAGAAGGTAAATTCAAAGAAGCATGGTCATTAGCAGATTTAAAATCAGTAGTTGCTTCAGGACCATTTGTTTTAAAGACATATAAAGAAGGCGTTAGAGTTGTATTAGAAAAGAATCCATATTACTACAGAAAAGATAAAAATGGCGTTCAATTACCATACTTAGATCAAATAGTTTATGTTATTGTTAAAGATTTAAACACAGAAAGATTAAAGTTCGAAGCTGGCGAAACAGATATTTATTCACCAACAGCTGAAGAATTCCCAGAAATTAGAGCAATGGCAGAAGAAAAAGGTTGGGTAGTAAGACAGGGTGGTCCAAACTTAGGATCAAACTTTGTAACATTCAACTTTAATGCAAAAGATCCTGTTAAGAGAAAATGGTTCAGAAATGATCATTTCAGAAGAGCTATAGCTTATGCAATTGATAAACAAACATTAATTGATGTATTATATAATGGTTTAGGTGCAGCATTATATGGTCCTGTATCACCATCATCAGGATTCTATAATCCAGCAGTTGAAGATTTAGGATTTAGATACTCATTGGCAAGAGCTAAGAGGGAACTTAAAAAAGGTGGATTTGTATTTAAAGGTGGAAAACTTTACGATGCTGATGGAAATCCTGTAAAATTTGAATTGACAACAAATGCTGGTAATAACGTTAGGGAAGAAATCGGTAATATCTTAAAAGAAAACTTATCCAAATTAGGTATTGATGTTAACTTTGCTCCAATGCAATTCAATGCATTAGTTGGAAAATTAGTAGCTACAGGTGATTGGGAAGCTGTTATTATTGGTTTAACAGGTTCTGTTGATCCTGCATCAGGATGGAATGTATGGAGATTAGATGGTGGATTACATTTCTGGAATTATTCTCCAGAAGTAAAACCAAAAATGTTTGATGATGAATTAAAAGCAGATTATGTTGTTCCAGATTATGAAAAGAGAATTGATGAAATTATGAGATTGCAAGTATCTGCAGTTGATAAAGATGAATTACGCAAATTATTTGATGAATTCCAGATGTTAGTAGCAGAACATCAAGTATTAGTATATACAGTTGCACAAAATTACTTAATTGCTTACAAAAAATCAGTTCATATTTACAATCCAGATCCTAACCCAGCAGCAGGCGTACTTTGGGCAGGATGGAATATCTGGAAAGATCAATAATTTATTATTCTTATTTTTATTGGGAGTGGGGGAAATGGAGATTTTTCTCCACTCCCTTTCAAATTAATGTGAGGAGGTCTTTTGATGCTAAAGTATATCCTTAGAAGAATTATTTTAGCCATACCTGTATTACTTGGTGTTTCGATAGTATCATTTATGATAATATCATTAGCACCAGGTGATTTTTTGGATTCTTATAGGCTTAATCCAGCAGTAAGTGCTGATCAGGTTAAGAATTTGGAAAAAAGGTTTGGTTTGGATAAATCACCAGTTGTTCAATATTTTATATGGTTAAAAAATATATTGAAAGGCGACTGGGGAGATTCATTCACATATCAGATTCCCGTGTGGGATTTAATATGGAGAAGAGTTGGAGCAACTTTATTATTGAGTATAACTACATTCATTTTTACCTGGGGGATAGGTATCCCGCTGGGTATATATGCGGCATTGCATCAATATAGTTTAGGAGATCAAATTGTTGGAGTTATAGGATTTATAGGTCTATCAATACCTAATTTCTTTTTTGCATTGTTATTTCTATTCTTTGCTGCCAAAACTGGCGGAAAGATTTTTCCAGTTGGAGGTTATATATCATTAGGATATGATTCATTTCCTGCATGGAAAAAGTTTTTGGATATATTATGGCATGTTCTTGGTCCTATGATTACTCTTGGTACTTCCGGACTTGCAGGAACTATGAGGGTTATGAGAGGACAATTGCTTGATGAGTTGAAACAGGATTATGTAGAATTTGCGAGAGCTAAAGGTATGCCGGAAAATGTTGTTATTTATAAACATGCTTTAAGAAATGCAATTAATCCTATTATTACAGCCTTGGGTTTTTCAATTTCAGGACTTTTGGGTGGAGCGGTTTTAACAGAAAATGTATTTGGATGGCCAGGAATGGGTCAATTGATTATTGAAGCGTTGTTGCAACAGGATATATTTGTAATAATGGCAGATATTATGTTAGCTTCTGTACTGCTTGTATTAGGTAATTTGATTGCTGATATATTACTTGCAGCTGTTGATCCAAGAGTTCGCTTGAGATTAGGATAATGGAGGGAAAATGATGGCTGAGAATAAAGAAGTTAAGAAACAGGAAAATCAAGATGTTTTTGAGAAACAATTTTTATCCACCCCTCAACTTGTCTGGAGAGCTTTAAAAAGACATAAATTTGGTTTAATATCAATGTGGATTTTGATAATATTATATTTATTTGCATTGTTTGCTGATTTTCTATCTCCTATGGATTATAAAGTTCAACATATAAAATATAAATTTGCACCACCAATGAAGGTATTTTGGAAAGACGAAACAGGAAAGAATATAGGACCACATGTTTATTTATATAAAAGGGTAAAAGATCCGGTAACTTTTCAAAGTACATTTAAACCTGCAACATACTTTGAAAACTTTAAAGTATATGATGATTTAAATTTTGATACAGAAAAGGAAACGGTTTTAAAATTAGGGGAGTATAATCCTGATTTCGAATCTACTATAACAAATTATCAATTTGTGTTGAATTATAAGACAATTGTAGTAACAAAGGATGGAAAAGAATATAAAATATTATCCGAAACAAGGACAGAACCATTAGTAACTTTTGAAGAGCTTGGAATAAAAAATAAGATATTAAAAAGAAGTGAAGAAGGATTTTTATCTGTTGATCAAATACCTTTATTAAAAGGTAAAGATGTTCTTTTAAGTGTTGAAGATAGAGGTATTTCAAAAACATATTATTTTGAAGAAAATTATAAAACAAAAAGTAGTTTGTCAAGGTTAAATTTGAAGCCAGAGGATGTAAAAGAGTTCAGGGAATATGTATCTCTTGATTCTATTGAAGTTGAAACAGAAGAAGATTTTTATGAATATTACCCTGAAAATTTAGAGGGTGTAAACTTCAAAAAATTCAATATAAAGTTCTTCACAAAAGGTTGGGAATATAAATGGTTAGGGTTTATTCCAGGAAATTTACATTTATTTGGTGTTGAAAAGAGTAAGTTACCATTTTTAGCAGAAGATTATTCCTCTAAAGATGGAATTATATATTTATGGGGTGCTGATAAATTTGGTAGAGATATGATTAGCCGATTGGTATTTGGAAGTAGAGTTTCTTTAACGATAGGATTATTAGGTATTGCAATAACCTTCTCTATAGGTTTAATGTTAGGTGGTACCGCTGGTTATTTTGGTGGCTGGATTGATGAAATATTAATGAGGTTTACAGAAATATTGATGTCAATCCCAAGTTTCTATTTACTTGTTTCTTTGAGTGCTATTTTGCCATCAGGTATGTCACCATCTGTAAAGTATATTTTGATTATTGTAATCCTTTCATTTATTGGTTGGCCAGGTATGACAAGGGTTATCAGAGGTATGACATTAGGTTTAAAAGAAACAGAATTTATTCAGGCAGCAGTTGCTTTAGGATATCCTTCAAGAAGGATTATATGGAAACATTTATTGCCAAATACTGCAACTTATGTTATAGTTTCAGCGACATTGTCAATTCCAAGTTATATTCTTGGTGAAGCTGGTTTGAGTTTCCTTGGTTTAGGAATCAGAGAACCTTCTGCAAGTTGGGGATTAATGCTATCACAAGCTCAAAATATTACAGCATTAACAAATTATCCATGGTTATTATTACCTGGTTTATTTATATTTATAACAGTTCTTGCATTTAACTTATTTGGTGATGCTATAAGGGATGCATTGGATCCAAGAGCATTAGGACATTAATCTAATAAGAGGTGGCTTCTATGAAGCCACCTCTTATTATTTTTTATTCATTGATGTTTAAATTTTTTAAATTTAGAATAAAAGAAGTTTTGAAATTTTGCTGTTATTTAATAGTATAACATTGCTTTCATCAATAATAACAAAATTATTATATTTTTCTCCAAATTTTTTAAATTTAATTTTTTTTGATATTGTATCAAAAATTATGAAATTGTCATCAGATAATATATATAACTTATTATTAAAAGTTTTTATTGCACTATGATCTCCAAAGGCTTTTATTTTATATTTTTTTATGTCGAGTGGATTATTAGAGATTTCAAACAAATCTCCAAAATTTGATGTAAAATAAGTTTTATTGTTTATTGCAACAATATTTGAATTAACTTTTGGAATATAATCTTTAAATGTATAAAAATTTTTTAGGTCAATAATATTTTCTGAACTATTTTTTGTATCAAGCATATAATAGTATTCATTAATACTGAAAAAAATTTTTTGATTATTATATATCGGAAATCCATATTTTTCATATTTCTTATCCTTTATATAAAAAGTTTTTATAGGGACAATTTTTTTTATATATGGCATATTGTCTTCGTCATAAGTAACAAAAACTTGTGAAATTTTTTTATCTTCTTTTTTGAAATAGAAAAAATTATTTTTATTTATAGGATATATTTTTAAATGTTCATAACCATTAACTGTATTTTCCATATATAAAGAAATTTCATTTACATACATATTATTAGTTTCATTGATATTTAGTTCACCTGTCCTGAAAAATCTTCCTTCTTTATATATTATAAGAAATTTATTGTTACTTATTTTCCCTTTTAAAATTAAAACTGGATAATTAAAATTTTTCTTTTTTAATATATTCCCATTAAAATCTAGAATATATAAATTAGAATCATTAGTAGTAAGAACAAGTTTATCCTCTAAAGCAAAAAAACTTAAAATGTTGGAATTAAAAGTTTTTTCCCAATTTTTTTTAAGATTTTTAGAAAATGAGAATAGTTTGTTATTTTGAAATCCAACATAAATATTTCCATTTTTATCTTTAAACATATAAGAAGAATTAACAAAATTTTTGAATTTATAAAAATTTTTAACGGAAGATTTTTTTATTATATACACAGTAGGAATTAATAATATAATTATAAATGTTAGTAAAATCAAATTCTTTTTCCTCATTAAAAGCCCTCCTTGAATACAAAAAAATTAATTATTGAGTGGATTCCGGATAGTAAATATATATCTTTTGAAATATTATATATAATAAGAGAACATATTTGATAAAAAAATCTAAAAGTAAAACTTTTTAATAAGTATGGGGTTTGAAGAGTTTCTATTGAATAATGACTTAAAGTAAATATGATTGAAATAACTATATATATTAATAATGTATTATATTTATTTTCTTTGAATGCATTATAAAAATATCCTTTAAAAATAAATTCTTCACTAAAGCTAGCTACTAAAAGATTAAAAAATATTTCTTCTTTTTGGGAATAATATTTTAAATGGAAAAATATAATAATTATGAGAATTAAAATATAGAAAGGAATAAAATATTTTTTAATTTTAAAGCTTTTTTTCAATTTTTCTATTACATATATTCTTTTAAAAAGAAAAGTAGAAAGAAAAAGTGCAAATACAAAAGTTAGATATATACAGGAAAACATATATCTATATGTGGATGGTTCAAATGTTAAAAATAAATTTTTAAAAAATATAAAAGTAAATAGATAAATAATTAGCATAAGAAAATCAAAAAGATCTTTCATTTTAATCACCTTAAAAGTAGTAATTTGCAATATAATGTGTTGGAGAATATTGTTTTAAATGTTTATAATATACTAATGGAAATAAAGTAAAATTTTCATTATAAACTTCAAAACCATTGAGATATAATATTATGTTTATTTTATTAATATTATGAACATTTAAAGTAATAAATGATGGGAATAATCCGAACTTTTTAAATATAGAATACGTTTCAGGCGTTTTTTCTACAAAAAAATAATGGAAAGTATCTTTATTACCTTTCAAAAAAATTAAAACAAAAATAGAATAGAATATAGATAAATCATTTAACTTAAATATGAATTTCAAATAAAAATTTTTATTTAAATAATAGATTCTTTTATTTTTTATATTCCCTAAAGAATTTAAAAATAGGAAATTATACTTTATATTATATACTTCAAAATTATGAGTATAAAAAATTTTTTTCGATGGATTATTCCAAAATTTATTTTCAAAAAAATATAAATCAAAACCTGGATAAGGAATCAAAAATTCCTTATCCAGAAATTTAATCCTAAATGGTTTCTTAATATTTTTAAGGTTATTTATATCAAATATTTCGTTATCTATTGTTATGAATGAAAAAGCATTTTTAAATTTGGATTCAAAAATATGTTTCATTATTTTGTAAAATCAATCAGTTCTGCAGAAATAGCAGCTCCGCCACCAGTCCCGGACATGGTTGATGCACCATAAATACCAATGGCGCTATTTAGTTGTTCTGAATAATTTTGACCTGCATCAACAGTTGTTTGATTGTTTCCATTTCCATAAATTTTATTATAAGTAGTGGAAGATGAAGAACCGCTAACACCTGAAGTTAAATATAAAGCATCCACGAAAAACCCTCCCTTGATTTTTTTGTATCATCCGGATGAATACGATATTATTATACCTTTAATAAGTAAAAAAAAAAAAAAAGAAACTATTAAAAATAAGTAAATAATAAAATTTATAAAAATATAAGTAATTAAATATTATTAATACAATAATAATATTTTTTAATTAATAATAATTAAATATTTAATTTATTTGTATTTTATAGAAAATATAAAATGGAAATAAAAATTTTCCAGTTTACATTAATATCCCTTCGCGGAGCGAAGAGATATTATCATAGTATTAAGAAAAATTGACTTTTTTAAAAAAAAGTGATATTATTATAATAGGGATCAACCAAAGGAGGTGTTCTTATGGATTACAATTTATACACAAAAAACATTGAACTAACAGCAGCATTAGAAGATTATCTTGCTAAAAGGATGGAAAAAATTGATAGAGTTTTTAAAAAGCATGATGATTTATTAATGAGCACGGACATTAGAATCACAAAAGAAAGAGAAACTTTTAAGGTTGAGGCTACATCGCATTTGAAGGTAAAAGGTACTATTTTAAAAGTAGAAGAAAGAGGTACGGATCTTTATGAGGTTATAGATAAAGTTTCTGATGCCTATGAAAGAAAATTAAAGAAATTTAAAGAAAAATTACAAAATCATGTTTCGCCGAATCCATTAAAGGAAATTAATACTGAAGTTATTGAAGAAGACGATGTTTTAAACAAAATAGCCAAAAGAAAACGATATGATTTGAATATGTATTCTTTAGAAGAAGCAATATTGCAGTTAGAACTTTTAGGGCATGAGTTCTTTGTATTTAGAAATTCCGATTCTGAAGAGGTTAATGTAGTTTATAAGAGAAAAGACGGAAGTGTTGGATTAATAGAATTAGTGGGTTGACATAAACCTCCGCTTCGCGGGTGTTTAGGATCTTTGCAGAGCGAAAGATTGAAGAATATTATAATTAAATAAAAAATAAAAACAGAAGAGTTCTTGCGAAGCAAGAACTCTTCATAGATTATAGACAAACTAAACATTCCACATAGCGGATATTTTCCTCGCGAAGCGAAATGTTATATGTCAATATGGAAAAATTGTCTGGCAATGAGACCTATGATAAAGGATATAATCATAACGCCAAAACTAATAGTGAGCATTTCGAAGAAATAGTGTTTAAATGTTTTTTCCTGGACAACAGAAACAAAGTATGAAAAGAAAACAATTACAATTATTGCATTAAATATTGTGAAAGATAATGAAATAAGTGGATTATGGAAAATGAAATATGGGAATACCAGTAAAATAACGGTTATAATATATGCAATTCCTGTGTAAATAGAAGCCTTTAATGGATTCGTTGAATTTTTTTCAGCGCGTTGCGATAGATACTCAGAGGCAGCCATTGAAAACGAAGCAGCAATACCGGTAATTAATCCTGATAATGCAACGAGTCGAGAATTTTGAAATGCAAAGGTTAAACCGGCTAATGTGCCTGTTAATTCAACAAGTGCATCATTTAATCCCAATACCATGGAACTGATATAATTTATTTTTTCTTCATCAATTAAACCTAATAATTTTTTTTCATGTTCGTTTTCATCTGCAATAATTTCATTAAATTCAGGTATTACTTCTTTAACCTCTTCATAACTTATTTGAGCACTTTCTTCTCCTTTTTCCATAGCATTTAATGCGAATGTTAAACCAAAGATATAAGACAATAATACATACCAGAATACAAAAAAACTATTTGGTTGTACATCTTCTTTTGTATATTTTTTCATAATATTATAATGCTTGAACTCATCTTTTGAAATCTCCTCTAATATTTTTCCATTTGTTCCTTTAATCCTTTTTGCCAATTTTTTATAAACATGGTATTCTGTAATTTCATTCTTTTGAAATTCTACTAATTGATTTTTTATTTTTTCATCGTTCATGCTTACACCTCTTTTCCTCATTTTAGTTAAGTAATTTGTTTTTCCGGATTAACGTCAAAATCAACAGTAATTTCTGGAACATCAACCTCAATTTTCTCTACATATTCAGGATGTTTTTTAATAATTTGTTTTATACCAGCGTCACCTTCCAATTTTAAAATATCATTAAAGAGCTCTTTTTTTATAAGTGTAGGAAATCCTTTTTTCCCATTATAATATGGTGCTACAATTAATTTTTCTGTTTCAAAATTTATTACAGTGTTTATGACCTCTTCTGGGATTAAAGGCATATCTCCAAGGAATATTAACACACTATCATAACGTTTTGTTAAAGCGTATTTTATAGCTAACTTAACAGAAGAAGAAATCCCTTTTTTATAGTTTTTATTTTCAATTATTTTAAAGTTATATAGGTTGAAATTATTTTTGTAATTATCCCATTTAGTGTTTACGATCAATATTTTATCTAGTTCAAAGATATTTACTAAATCAATTGTCCATTGTAAAAGAGGTTTTCCATTATAACTAAAAAGCATTTTATTACCTTTAAATCTACTAGATAGCCCCGCAGCTAAAATAACTCCCAATATTTTCATTTTTTTAATCACTCCATATGATGTATAATATATGTTAAGATTATATCACAAAAAATTTTAAAAGGGGTTGTTTTGTTGAAAAAAGTTTTTATATTTCTTTTAATATTAATTTCTTTAATAGGTTTTTCTGAGAAATTGGTTATCTGGTTTGATTATGAGGGCATAGACCAAATGAAAAAAATTATCCAAACATTTGAAAAAGAAAATCCAGATATTACTGTTCAGGTGATTCAGCAAAAAAAGATCGTTAATAAGATTTTTAATATTTATCGTGGCGGTGGAGAATTACCTGATATTATATTAATTAAAAATGATGAAATAGGCATGCTTGCCGATGCAAATCTAATTGAGAATGTGGATAATTTTAAAAATGAAATTGCTAATACCTTAATTGATAAATCTTTTGATGCATTTAAAGTTGAAAAAAATATAATCGATGGTCATTCAAATAAATTTAAGAAAGAAGTTCATTATTTTGGAGTACCGTTTTATTTTGATACACAGGTTTTGTATTATCACGATAAGATATTTTATAATTCTGGATTTTCTTTAGAATATGGACAGACATTTGAAGATTTATTATTTAATGCATATGCTGTTGAAGAATATACAAAAGGAAGAGTTATGGGGCTTGCATGGGGTGCAAATTCTCCATATTGGTTCCCGCCATTCCAATGGGCTTTTGGTAAAAAAGAGTTAATAGAAAACGGAAGAATAATAATAAATGATGATGAGACATATAATGCAATAGATTTTATATTTAAGACAATCAACGGTGGGAGCGCACATTTAGTAGAAAGGCAGGGGTTAATTTCTGGTTTTAAAAGTGGAAAAATTGCTTCTATGTTTTTTGGCACATTTATGATTCCTGATTTCATAAAATCTGGAATAGATTTTAAAATTATGCCATTACCATATATAAAAGAAGCAGGTAATTATATGACACCTATACTTGATTATAAAGGATTTAGTATTTTAAAGGGAAAGAAAACAAAAGATGTTGAGAAATTTATTAAATTTATACTTCAAAAAGATAATCAAATAGATTTCTGTAAAGATTTATATAAATTTCCGGTAAATAAAAAAGCATTTGAACAATTAAAAGATAGTGATGAATATTTTAAAGTTGCTTATGAATCTGCAAGAATAGGTAAGGTTATGCCAACATCTGCATATTTTAAATCAAAATATTGGCAGGGAATAAGAACAATGATGACATTAATTTTAAATAGAAAAGATGAATTTGATGGTGAGATAGTAGAAAAGGCACAGGAGTTTATGGATGCTAAATAAAAAGTATTTGTTAGTGGTACCTGCTTTAATATTATTGGTGTTTGTTTTAGTAATTCCGATGCTTTCAATGTTAAAAACATCGTTTTATAATTCTCCATTTGGAGAAAATATGTTTTTCGTGGGGATACGAAATTATATAAAAGTATTAGAAGATAGCGGAATGGGAATTGCTGTAAAAATTAGTTTTATATGGGCATCATTAATTTCATCAATAGTAATAATTCTTGGGATTATAATAGCGTATTTAATTGAGTATAAAACCAAAAACAAAAAACTATTATTTTTTATTATAATGCTTCCGTGGATAATTCCATCATATATGGGTGTATTAATCTGGAGGTCCTTAATATATGGTTATGGAACAGATTCAATAATAAAAACATTTTTTCATTTAAATACAAGCATATTTACAGATATTTTTGCAGGGTTTGGTTGGGGTGTTTTTGTTAGTATATGGCTTGAATTACCTATAGTTGTGATGGTATTAATATCAGCATATCAGGAAGTTCCAACAGAATTATATTTTGCTGCAAAGATAGATGGGGCAAATTCTCTCAACACGCTTATAAATATCACAATCCCATATATAAAACCTACTATTATAACATGGTTTTTAATTACATTTGCTAATCATTTTAAGGATTTTACCGTTCCTTTCCTTTTGACTGCAGGAGGACCACCGATTTTTGATGGGTTTACTTCGCATAGTATTGTTGGAATTACGACAACAATGGGAGTTTTTAATTATTTTATTTCTAATACACAATATGATTTTGGGATTATTTCTGCATATAGTGTAATATCTGCTATATTCGTCATGTTAATAGCCTTTATTTTCCTAACGCGAAGGACAATATCTTTAAAAAAATTCATAATATTTGTCATAGCTATAAAAATATTATCTTATGTATTTAATTCTGGTATTGTACTACTTTTATCAACATTTCTTTATTTTATTTTATTGAAAAAAAGGGAATTATTTGGTCTAGTTGTTTTCGCTGATTTTTCAATGATGATTTTAAATATAAACATAAAAGGATTCTGGAATGGTTTTGATTTTATTCCTATAATATCATTAATTTGGTTAATATTTAAGGAAAAAACACCTGTGATTCCCCAGAAAGATTTTTTTGGAAAAGAGTTTAAGGTGTTAAAAATTGGAATAAAATATATATTGTTATCTATTTTAATATTGGTGATTTTTCTTCCGCTATATAATATAATCAATATCTCTTTATCTGGAACAAATAATATAGCTACAATGTTTTTGCCTGAGCATTTCACGTTAGAAAATTATAGCAGAATATTTTCAGAAATACATATAGATAAAAATTTAAAGAATACAATTATAATATCTTTTTTAACAGCTATTATTGTTCCTCTAATATCCTATCCACTTGCTTTATTTGTTTCTAAAAATAATCTTGGTTGGGTATTGCCTTTATTGATATTTATAGATTTTTTAGGAGGGGTACATTCCATTATTGCGTTGTTTATAGTATTTAGAAAACTTCATTTGCTAAATTCACTATTTGGAGTTTCCCTTGTATATGCTACACACACATTGCCTATGGCAACGTTTTTAATAAAAGGTTATTTAGATAAGATACCAAAAGAAATAGAAGAAACAGCTTTGTTAGATACGACAAAATTTAAATCGTATTTTTATATTCTTTTTCCATTATCTATACCAGCGTTATTAGTTTCTATGCTAATAGGATTTATGAAAGGATGGAATGGATTTATTCCTTCCTTGATGCTTTTAAATAAAGATTCATTATATCCACTTTCGGTGAAATTATATTCTCTTATAGGAGAACCAGGAACATCTTACCCAAGATGGGACTTATTTTCAGCATCTTCAATATTAAATATTATTTTTCTTGGACTTATTTTTATAATGATAAGAAGACCATTAATGAATGGAGTTTTAAAAGACAGATTTTAAAGAGTAAGTATAATTACGAGGTGAATTATGAATAACGAGGATATAAAAAATTATTTAGAAAATAAATTAAAGAAAATTCCGGCAGCTCCATTTTTATTTATTGGTTCAGGGATAACAAGAAGATATTTAGGAGCACCAAGTTTTAAAGAATTGTTGGAAATATTTTCTAAAAAAATTCTTAGAGATGAAATGGCTTTTACAATTTATTATAATAAAGTAAAAGCAGCTAATGAAGATATAAAAGAAGAAAACATCTATCCCCTCATTGCTGAAAATATAGAAAAAGATTTTAGAAAAAATTTTGCAAAAATAAAAGTTGACAAAGCTTTTCAAGAAAATAAAAACTTATTAAAAAAAGGGATTTCGCCTTTTAAAATACAGGTAGCAGAATATTTTAAGTCATTAGAATATGAAAGTAAGAATTTAACGGAAGATTTAAAAGTTGAATTAAATTTATTAAAAGCATCTTCTGAAAAAAATATCAGTGGAATAATTACAACCAATTATGATTTATTATTGGAAAATATATTTTCAGATTTTAAAGTTTATATTGGACAAGAAGACTTGCTGTTTTCTCATATTCAGGAGATTGGTGAAATTTATAAAATTCACGGAAGTTGTAAAAATCCTGAGAGCATAATAATAACTGCAAGAGATTATGAAAAATTTAATGAAAAAAATGCATATTTGGCAGCAAAATTATTAACTATTTTTATAGAATATCCAGTAATATTTATGGGGTATTCCGTAAATGACCCAAACATTAGAAAAATTTTAAAGTCAATATCAAATTGTTTAGTTGATGAAAATAAAAGAAAAAGATTAAAAGAAAACTTGTTTTTTATTGAATGGGTGGAATCAGAAAATAATGATATAAGTTCTTTTTATATAAATTTTGAAAATGAGAATATAGAAATGACAAAAATAAAAACAAATAGTTTTATTCCTATTTATAATGCGATTTTATCGAATAAAAGAAAATTTAGTATAAGAGTTTTAAGACAGATAAAAGAACAATTATATGAATTAGTTTTAAATAGTGACCCAAAAGAAAAAATTAGAGTAGTAAACATTAATGAAATTAACACTACAGAAAATATAGAATATGTAATAGGTATTGGAGTTACAAAACTAGCTGAAAAGGGCTATAATTCAATAACATTGGAAGATATTTATAAAGATATTATATATGATGACCGAAATTTTGATATTAATAGTATTGTAACTTTAACTTTGCCTTTATTATTGTCTAGGCATAGTAATTCAGTTCCTATATATAAGTATATTTCTAAATATAATGGCATTTTACCAGAAAAAATAAAAGAAGTTAGCGATATTTGGACAAAAGATGAAAAATCTAGAAGAAAAGATTATGAAAATATTACTTTGGAAAAATTAAAAGAAAAATATAAAGATAATGATAAAAGGATAGTAAAGGAAATATCATATTTAAATCCTGATAATATAAACTTAGAAGAATTATTAGAATATATAAAAAGTCTAATGATAAAATATCCAGAAATTTTAAAAAATAAAAAAAAGAGAAGCTTGAAAGCAATAGAAAATAAAAATTATCCTGAAAGCAGTCCATTTAGAAAAATAATTAAAATTTATGATTATTTAAAATATAAAAAAAAATAAGGCGCCCACTAACACCTTAGAACGGTTAGCACCTAACGATACTGCCGTTTTAAAGCAGGAGCGCCTGATTAGTTAAAAGTTTATCTATTTAAAGTATAACATATTTTTTTATAAAATTCAATGAAATAAAATGAAAAATTTTTTTAATTTTGATTGGGGGATAGAATGAAAATAAAAGACATTATTCCTGTGGCATTGGGAAATGAAAAACCAGATGTTTTGTTAAAAAACGCAAAACTCGTGAATGTTTTTACCGGTGAAATAGAAGAGACAAATGTTGCTTTGTTTAGAAAAAGAATTGCAGGAATTGGTGATTATAACGAAGGTAAGAAAATAATAGATTTAAAAGGTATGTATCTTTTACCTGGATTTATAAATGCTCATTTACATATAGAAAGTTCTATGTTGTCACCAAGACAATTCGCTAAAGCAGTATTGTTAAGAGGGACAACGACAGTAATAGCAGATCCTCATGAAATTTCGAATGTTTTGGGGCTTGATGGGTTAGAATATATGATAAAATCCACAGAAGGAATTCCTTTAAATGTATATATAGCGATTCCTTCAGCTGTTCCAGCAACAAATATGGAAACTTCTGGAGCAAGATTAGGTCCTGAAGATATGGTCGGATTTGTTGATTCTTATCCAAATAGAATAATTGCTCTTGGTGAGGTTATGAATTTTCCTGGGTTATTAATAGAGATCCAGAATTATTGACAAAAATAGAGATATTAAGGCATATGTATAAAAAAATAGATGGCCATGCACCAGGTGTTACAGGCAAAGAATTAAACGCTTATATAGATGCTTTTATTAGATCTGATCATGAGTGTACTACAAAAGAAGAAGCATTGGAAAAAATAGGAAAAGGTATGCAGGTATTTATTAGAGAAGGAACGGCCGCAAAAAATTTAGATGAATTAATAGGTGCAGTTAATATGATGAACCACCATAGTTTTTCTTTCTGTACGGATGATAGGGAGCCCCTAGACATTCTGAAGGATGGTGATATAGATTATTTAGTAAGAAGAAGTATAGAAAAAGGTATAGACCCTATTATTGCTGTTAGAATGGCGACGATTAATACAGCAAGATATTATAATTTAAGAAGTATGGGAGCAGTAGCTCCAGGATATAAAGCTGATATGATAGTTGTTGATGACTTAAAAAAGATGAACATTAGAATGGTATTTAAAGATTCAAAATTGGTTGTCAAAGATGGAAAGTTTGTTGATAAGATGGAAGGTGTATATAACGATATGCCTAAAAAGTTTGGTAAGGTTGTATTACCAGAACTTTCAGTAAATGATTTGAAAATAAAAGATAAAGGTAAAAAAATACGAGTTATTAAAATTTTTGAAGGTTCGTTATTAACTGATGAATTAATCGTTGAACCAAAGATAGAAAATGGCTATGTCATTCCAGATGTAGAAAGGGATATCCTAAAAATAGTAATATTTGAAAGGCATACAGGAACTAATTTTTCTGTGGGATTTATAAATGGTTTTAAGATAAAAAGAGGAGCTGTAGGAACAAGTGTTGGACACGATGCTCACAATATAGGAATAATAGGAACAAGTGATGAAGACATATATTTAGCTGCAAAAGAAATAGAAAAAATGAATGGTGGAATGGTTGTAGTAGATAATGGAAAAATATTAGCAAAACTTCCATTACCAATTGCGGGATTAATGGCTGATAAGGAATTGGAAGAAGTTGTAGAAGAACTTGAATATCTGGAAAAGAAAATGAGGGAATTAGGAGGAATAGATGCAACATTTATGACATTATCATTTGTTCAACTTGCAGTTATACCACATTTAAAAATAACAAATAATGGTCTTGTTAACGTTAATAAACAGGAATATGTGGATTTATTTGTCGATTAAGCAAATTGGAAAAAATATAAAATTGTAGTAAAATTAAACCATTAGAAAAAGGAGGGGTTTATATGAAAAAGATTTTGGTAGTGTTATTAATTGCAGTATTATCATTGACATTATTCGGCAAAGTAAAAGTAGCGTTGTTAATTAATGGAACACTGGGTGATAAATCATTCTTTGATTCTGCTGCCAGGGGTATGAAATGGGCAGAAGAAAAATTGGGTGTAGAAACAAAAGTTATTGAAATGGGTTATAATCCATCTGAATGGGAACCAACGTTGGAAGATATTTCTGATAGTGAAGAATATGATATTATAATTGTTGGAACCTGGCAAATGGTAGAGCTATTAGAAAGAATAGCTCCATTATATCCAGATCAAAAATATGTAATTTTTGATGATGCTGTGGATTATTCAAAGGGTAATCTTCAAAATGTTTACTCAATTACATATAAACAGAACGAAGGTTCATTTTTAGCAGGTGCAATGGCAGCATTAGTTTCCGAATCAAAAAAATTCAAATATTCTGTTCCTGATAAGAAAATTATAGGATTTTTGGGCGGTATGGATATACCTGTTATAAATGATTTCTTAGTGGGTTATATAGAAGGTGCAAAATATATTGATCCAGAAATAAAGGTATTAATTTCTTATGTTGGAGCATGGAATGACCCTGCAAAAGGAAAAGAATTTACATTATCCATGTATAGGCAGGGAGCAGATGTTGTTTTTGCAGTTGCTGGAGAAACAGGAAATGGTGTTTTAGCAGCAGCAAAAGAAATGGATAGATGGGCAATAGGTGTTGATTCCGATATGCAATTATTATATGAAGAAAAAGATATGGATATAGTAAAACACACTTTGACATCAATGATGAAGAATGTAGATTATTCATTGTATAGAGCAATAAAATTGTATTTAGAAGGTAAAATGCCTTTAGGTAAAGCAGAAGCATTGGGATTGAAAGAAAAAGGTATAGGTTTAGCAGATAATAAGTACTTTAGAGAAATTATGAAATCAGATCCATGGGTATTGATAAAATTAAAAGATATAGAATTAGGTATTATCAGAGGAGAAATTAAAGTTCCAACTGCATATGGAATGAGTAACGAAGAGTTAAATAAAATTAGAAATTCTGTAAGACCATAATAATATAAAAGACATATAATCTTTTTGGAAAAGGGGCTATTAATAGCCCCTGTTTTATTAAAAAACAAAAATTTATTTTTGCTGTAATTAATTTATTATTAAGAAAGGTGAGAGGTATGAGTGAATATGTTCTTGAGATGAGAAATATATGGAAAGTATATCCTAATGGTGTTACCGCAAACAAAGGAGTAAATTTAAAGGTAAAAAAAGGAGAAATTCATGCCCTTCTTGGTGAAAATGGTGCAGGCAAAAGTACTTTGATGAAGATATTATTTGGGTTTGAAAGGCCGACAGAAGGTGAAATTTATTATAATGGTGAGTTAGTGAATATTAATTCGCCATATAAAGCTATTGAATTAGGTATAGGTATGGTTCATCAACATTTTATGTTGGTTCCATCTTTAACTGTTGTTGAAAATGTGGTTCTTGGTATGGAACCACGAAAGGGACTTTCAATAGATTTAAAAAAATCTATTGAATTTGTTGAGAATGAAATGAATAAATATGGATTACCTGTTCCTTTGAAAGAAAAGGTAAAGGATATTAGTGTAGGTATGAAACAAAGAGTTGAGATTATAAAGACTCTTGTTAGAGGAGCGGATTTAATTATATTGGATGAGCCAACGGCTGTTTTAACTCCACAGGAAACAGTGGAGTTATTTAAAGCTTTAAAAAATCTAACAAAAGCAGGAAAAACAGTGATTTTTATTACACATAAATTAAATGAAGTAAAGGAAATAGCAGATAGAATAACTGTTTTAAGACGAGGTAAAACAATAGGTGAAGCAGAAGTTAAAAATATTACCGAAAAAGATATGTCAAGAATGATGGTTGGTAGAGATGTTGATATTGAAATCGATAAAACACCAGCTAAACCAGGAAAGATTGTTTTAGAGGCAAAAAATTTAGAATATACACGTTTTGATGGCGTGAAAATGTTAAAAGGAGTAAATTTAAAATTAAGAGAAGGAGAAATTCTTGGAATTGCAGGTGTTGAAGGAAATGGACAGACAGAATTAGTTGATATTATCACAGGTATGGATAAACCAGAAAATGGAGAAATATTTATTTTTGGTAAGAACATGAAAGAAGCAGATAATCCTTATGAATTTAGAAAAATAGGAATGAGTTTTATTCCTGCAGATAGGATGCTTCATGGTGTGTCAAAAGAAGATACAATAGAAGAAAATTTGATTAGCGATCGATTTAACAGAGCTCCATTTTCTAAAAAAGGTGTTTTGAAATATAATAAGATTACTGAATTTGCAAAAAGGATGATAAAGGAATTTGATATTAGGACAGATGGACCAAAAACAGCAGTAAAAATGTTATCTGGTGGAAATATTCAAAAAGTTGTTGTCGCCAGGGAATTTACATCTAATTCAAAAATTATCGTAGCGGATCAACCTACAAGAGGTATTGATATTGCAGCAGCAGATTTTATTAGAAGAAGATTGGTAAAAGAAAGAGATAATAATGTGGCTGTTTTATTGATATCTTCTGATTTAACAGAATTATTAGAAGTTTCTGATAGAATACTTGTTATTTATCACGGAGAATTTGTAGCGCATTTTGAAAATATCAAAGAAATAGATGAGCAAATTTTAGGTGAATATATGCTTGGAATAAAGAAAATGTCTAAAGAAGAAATGGGTGATTTGATATGAAGTCGACAAAAAGATATGAGGTATATAGAACAGCTATTGCAATTGCAATTGCTTTAGCACTAGGATATATTCTTATTTTATTATCCGCATTTCCAAAAGGAGATATGGCATTTTTTGATAAACTAAAATCAGCTATAAAAGATGCAAACGATGCTTTTAGGACATTTTTAATTTCTCCAGTTTTAAAGCATCGAAGAGGACATTGGGTTTTTAATTTAAGAGGATTTATTCAATGGATAAATGAAAGTGTTCCTATTATGATTACAGGTCTTGCTGTATCTTTAATTTTTACAGCCAGACATTTTAATATAGGTGCTGAAGGGCAATTATTTTTAGGTGCAGCTATTGCAACTGGAGCAGCTATTTATTTTCCATCAATACCAATAATAACTCCAATTATTGTAATTTTAATAGCTTCCATGGTTGGTGCTGCATGGTCAGCAATTCCGGGTTATTTAAAATCAAAATGGAATGCATCAGAAGTTGTTACTTCATTAATGCTTAATTATGTCGCATTATATATGGGATTATTTATCATTAAGACCTTTTTAAGGGATCCTAATGCCGGGCAATTAGTATCTTTAAAATTTTCAGATTCTGCTACATTATTTTTATTAAATGATAGATATAGATGGCATAGCGGTATATTGATAGCACTTGCTTTGAGTTTTGCCTTATGGTTTGTTATGAAAAAAACAACATGGGGCTATAAGGTTAGATTAATTGGTAATAATAAACATTTTGCTTATTATTCTGGAATTAATACACAAAAAACATTTTTTCAGGTACATTTACTCAGTGGTGCGATAGCCGGTACAGCAGGAATTATTGAACTATTAGGATATTATGGAAGGTTTGTATGGTTATACTCGCCTGGATATGGATGGGATGGTATTATTATTGCGACTCTTGCGAGAAATAATCCAATTTATGTTCCAGTTGCTGCATTATTTCTTTCATATATCAGGGTTGGAGCAAAAACAATGGGAAGATATACAAATATTCCACCGGAAATGGTAGCAATTTTACAGGCCACTATTATATTATTGGTAACTGCAGAAGCATTCCTTTCACAAATGAAACAAAGAGCTATAGAAAAAGAAGCAAAACATACAGAAGAAGCTATTGTTGGTGGTGAGACAAATGAATAGTGTATTAAGTTCTATTTTATCATGGGATTTTGTTGCATCAGGAATCAGGGTTACCACGCCTATACTTTTAGCAGCATTAGGAGCATTAGTTGCAGAATTGGCTGGAACGCCTAATATTGCACTTGAAGGGACAATGCTTTTTTCCGCTTTTGTGGGAGTTATTATAAGTGGTTTTACTCAAAGTTTATGGTTAGCGGTAATAGGTGCGTTATTAACAGGAATAGTTATGTCTTCGATATTAGCATATTTTTCACTTAAACTGAAGACAGATATAATTATGGCTGCTATTGCCTTAAATATATTTGCCAGTGGTGGAACAATATATGCACTTTATTTATTAACAGGAGATAAAGGATCTTCAGCCTCATTAAAATCTCTGGTATTACCGAATATAGATATACCAATAATAAAAAATATACCTATTTTGGGAAATATATTAAGCGGGCATCACATTTTAACTTATGTGGCAATAATTCTTGTATTTTTAATACAATACATGTTGTATAAAACACCTTTAGGATTGAGAATTAGATCTGTAGGAGAATCACCTGATGCAGCACGTTCTGTTGGTATTTCTGTATTTAAAACACAATATACAGCATTGATTATTAGTGGAATGCTTGCTAGTTTAGGAGGAATTTTTCTTTCAATGGGATATGTTTCATGGTTTGCAAGGGATATGACATCAGGTAGAGGATTTATCGCTTTAGCAGCACAGGCATTAGGAGGTACATCGGCATATGGTGTAGCTCTTGGTTCGTTATTATTCGGGTTTTCAGAAGCCCTGTCTTTTTCTTTACAATTCTTAAATATACCATATGAAGTAACACAATCAATGCCTTTTATAATAACCGTCGGTGCATTGGCATTTTATGCATGGAATAAATCAAGAAATAAAAGAAATAGGGATATATGAGGTGAAACATGAAAAGCAAAATATCTTTATTGGGTTTATTTACAGCCTTTTTAATTGTTACATCTTGGATTAAAATACCAACACCTTTTGGGGTTCCTTTTACATTACAGGTTTTTGGTATTATATTGACTGTATACTTTTTAAAAAAAGAAGCATGGAAAGCAGTTTTAATATATATATTGCTGGAGCAATAGGACTGCCTGTTTTTGCTGGATTTGCTGGAGGGATTTCAGTTATTTTAGGCCCAACTGGAGGATATATAATAGGATTTTTACTCTCAACATTAGTAGCGTTTTTGCCTTTTGAAAATATAATAAAAGGTTTTTTAGCAATTATTGTTATTTATATTTTTGGCGTTTCTGGACTTATGATTAAATTGGATATTAATGTTATAAAAGCATTGAAAATAGGATTTTTACCTTTTATATTATTTGATTTGTTAAAAGTAGTATTGGGTTATTATACATATCAATTGACAAAGAAATATGGTATAAAAAGCGAGGCGTAAGCCTCGTTTTTTATACATTTCTTACCATGTAAAATAAATTGGCTTTGGTGGTTTGAGTGTATAATTAACAATTATCAAATATACAATAAAAAATTAACAATAAAAATATATCAATTGATATAATAAAGATGTAAATTTATTAAATTTAGGAAAACAAAAAATTACATTGAATTCATATTAATGTCCTGAGTTTGACACTATTATTATCAACAAAATTCTAAAAAGTAGAATTATTCAAAAAAATAGCTATTGTTAACTTTTTATAAAAAGAGAAATTAGCCACACACCTCCTCCTTTTTGGCTTTTCATGCGTGTTTTAGGAGATTATTTTTTTAAATTCATCTAATTCCATCATTTTTTTCGGTTTTTCTATTTTTAATGTTTTTAATATGGCTTTTTGAAAATCGTTTAAATTGGCTCTTAATGCAAATAATTTGTCTTTTAATCTTATTTCAGAGTATTCCATTTTTTTATAGCTTCTCTTATTTTTTCATGAGAGTATTCAATATTATTTTTTTCCAGTTCTAATTCTAATGTTCTTTGAATTATGTAAGATATGAAACTCATTACAATATGTCCTTTTATTCTTTTCGGTGTCCAATGAAATACCGGTCTTGTTTCAAGATAATTTTTTAATGTTCTAAATGTTTCTTCTACTTTCCATAATGTATGATATTGTTCTAATATTTCTTTTGGCGATAGTTTTGTGTTTGTTATTATTCCATAGTATCCATCGTATTTTTCATCATTTTCTATTTTTTCTATGTCCAGTATATAATTTTGTTTGTTCTGTTCTTTTAAATATTTTTTCGCTCCTCTTTTACTTTTGGAATCTATATTTCCTTCTTCTAACATTTTTTTCGCTTTTTCTATTAATCGTAGTCTATCTGCTCTGTCTTTTTTGGCTCTTTCTTCTGAATATATTATGAGTAATCTTTTATTTTCATATTCTACTTCTCTATATTTTATTCCTTTTGCTAGTTCTATGAATTCTCCTTCAAATATATTTACTTTTTTTATTTGTTTTATTGATTTTCCTACTATGAATTCATAATTAGAATTTTCTACTACTTCTATATTTTTTTTACTCATCATTCCTCTATCTGCTACTACTATTACTTTTCCTAATTGATATTCTTTTTTCATTTTTTCTATTGAATCTTTGAATGTATGCCCTTCGAATGTATTTCCTGCATATATATCAAAACTAACTGGCATTCTATCTTGATCTATTGACATTCCTAATACTACTTGCGACTCATTGAATTTCTTATCTTTTGAATATCCCATTTGTAATATTTCATTTGTTTGTTGTGTTTCAAACGCTAATGTTGTTACATCGTAAAATACTAAATCTACCGTTGTATTAAACAAACTTATCCTTTGATTATACATATGTTTTTCTATCGACTCTTTATTATCTGCTAATATATCCAATGTTCTGTATAACCAGTGCAACATTACATCTTTTTCTTCCAGGTCTTTTTCTTTTTTAACTTCCACTTTGTTATATCCAAAATACTCTAAATTATTAAATATTCCCAATTTACTCTTCGGTTCTACTATTCTATTCATCACCATTATTTTTAACATTTCTTCTGCATTGTATTTTATTTCTTTATCCAGTCTTTCAAAATATCTTTTCATCTCATATCTTTCAAATATCTTATTTACTATTACTTTGGCTCCGTAATTTCTTCTTGCTATTTCTTCCATTAAATCATCTTCTATTTTTTCATATTCATCTATTTCAAATATTTTAAAAAGACTATCTACAAGTTTTGTTATATCTTTTTTACTATACTTATCTATATTTCCAAAATTTATTACTGTATGCTGTTTCACTTTTCCATTTTCTCTTTTGCTTTCCATTATCCTTAAATATCTTTTTCCTTTCACTTTTGATATTTTAGGATACATTTTAAAACATCTCCTTTCAGTGGTTGTCATATATATTATACCACCAAAAGGACTAATATATTACTAATTATAGTTAATTCTCTGTAACAAAAGTTAGCCACACAATTTTTCGACTTCCTGAAAAATACACGCCTCAAACCCGCATTCTACCGTTCCATTTCCCTTAAAATCGCCAAATTGCTGTCAAAGGCAGGAAAATAGGATTTTTGCCTTTTATATTATTTGATTTGTTAAAAGTAGTATTGGGTTATTATACATATCAATTGACAAAGAAATATGGTATAAAAAGCGAGGTGTAAGCCTCGTTTTTTATACATTTCTTACCATGTAAAATAAACTGGCTTTGGTGGTTTGAGTGCATAATTAACAATTATCAAATATACAATAAAAAATTAACAATAAAAATATATCAATTGATATAATAAATATGTAAATTTATTAAATTTAGGAAAACAAAAAATTACATTGAATTCATATTAATGTTATTGTTTTTTTTTTTATTTTGATAAAATTATTGCGAACTGAAAATTAAAATAAATTTTATTGTAGAATAGATGAAATTTAGTCTATTGAGATTTTTTTGAATATTAAAGTTATAAAATTCACATTTTGCATCGGAAATATTATTTTGAATGGCAATGTCATAGAAAGAATTATAATTGAGTTGCAAATTATATATTATTTCATTTTTGATTTACCGAGGAGGGATATATATGGAAATAATAAAATTCAAAGGAGTAAAAAAGCGATATTATAGCGGGCAGAAGCAATAAAAGGAGTGGATTTTTCAGTAAGAAGAGGAGAAATAATAGGAATAATAGGTCCAAATGGTGCAGGAAAAACCACATTAATAAAATTAATACTTGGTTTATTAAAACCAACAGAAGGAGAAATAGAAATATTTGGAAAAGACATAAAAAACATAAAAAATTAGAAAAGAATAAAATAGGTATGGTGCTTGACACCCGGGATTATATGATGATTTAACAATAGAAGAGAATATAAGATTCTGGCAGAAAGTGTATAAGAAGAGCAATAATGAAATCTGGGATTTAATTGATAGATGGAAATTAACAGAAAAGAAAAAAACATTGGTAAAAAAGCTTTCAGCAGGAATGAGGCAAAAGGTTGCAATATTAAATTCATTATCGCATGATCCTGAATTAGTAATAATGGATGAACCCACATCAAACCTCGATCCTGAAGCCCGAAGAGACATAGTGGATTTTTTAAAAGATTTTAAAGGAACTGACAAATCATTGATAATAACATCACATGATTTATTTGATATAGAAAGGATATGTACAAGAATAATATTTCTCAGGAAAGGAAAAATTGTAGTTGATGGAACATTAAAAGAAATGAAAAAAGCACTAAAAATAGAAGATAAAGTAAAAATTATAGTTAGTCAAAAAATACCTGAAAAAATAATAAGAGAAAACAACATAAATATATCTGATGAAAAAACAACCATTATACCGGAAGAAAAGGTTGATAAAATATTGGAAATATTTAGAAAAGAAGGAATTGAGGTAAAAAGAATAGAAGACGAAAAAACAACACTTGAAGACATGTATATATCAATTGTCAGGGAGGATGAAGAAAATGTGGGCTATAATTGAAAAAGAATTAAAGACTTTCTTTCGTAAAAAGAAAGAAAGAAATATATTTTTTATAGTAATGATAATATGGGCAGTAACACTACACATAGGTAAAAAACATTTATATAATCCATATTTTACTGTAGGTGTATTAGTTTCTTTTTTTATTCCATATATATATGGCTGGATAGCTTTTTACGAGGAAAAAAAGAATAAGAATCTTTTATATTTATTATCTTCTCCACTTGATATAAAAGAGATATTTGCAGGAAAAATCATAGCTTTATTTATATTTACAGTAGGTATAGAAATTTTACTTATAGCAATAGGGATGATAATAAATCCATTTAGTGCAGGAATATATCCAACAGTTTCGGATTTAATCACATTGATTCTTACAATACCTGTAGGAATGACAGTAATAAGTGCAATATTAGGAGTTAGTATTATGATCATAGATAATCCGTTTATAATAAAAATAGCGATATTTTTATTAATTTATTTTTTTGCATTTAAGGGTGAAAAAATAAAGAATATATTTATAATATCAGAATGGTACTACATATTATTTGGAATATTACTGACAATAGGGATAATATACCTGACACCATTTCTTCTTAATAAGGAAAAAATATATGATTGAGACCTATTAATCCGGAGGTAGTGAAATGGAAAACATAATAGAATTTATAATAGTGTTATATATATTGATGAAATATAATACGAAGTTGACATTAATTGCACTGACAAAAGTAGCAGATGTATTCATATTCGATGAAGCAACGGCACATATAGATAAAGAAATAAAAGAAACAATAAAGAGGATAATAAAAGAGGAATTAAAAGACAAAATATGTTTTATAATAACTCATGAGGATGATTTTGATGAAGCAGGGGATAAAATATTAAAGTTAAAAAACATTGAAGAGGTTTCAATCTCTGAATAAATGGGGCGAAAGGCAACGCTTCACTTCGCGAAGCTAAACTCTTCGCTATGCGAAAGGTTTAGGATTCGCTCATATTATTTTTTCTTATTTTATTGTGTCAACAGTCTAACGGAGTTCATTGAACTCCATTTTTTATATGATATAATTAAAACAGGAGGTGGAGTCGATGAAAAAATTGCCAATAGGGGTACAGGATTATAAAGAATTAATAACCGAAAATTATATATATGTGGATAAAACAAAATATCTATATGATTTAATGACAAGTGGAAAATTTTATTTTCTATCTCGACCAAGAAGATTTGGAAAGAGCTTAACAGTATCAACATTATATTATATATTCAAAGGTGAAAAAGAGTTATTCAAAGATATTTATATATATGACAAATGGGAATTTAAAGAATATCCAATAATAAAACTGGATATGTCTGATAATAATTTGAGCTCATATGAAGAATTTATTAAATCATTATATGATAAAATTAATGAATTATATAAAGAACAGGAAATAGAACCAACAACAGATGATTTACCAACGATGTTTGGAAACTTAATAACTGGATTAAGCAAAAAACATAAAGAAAGAGTGGTAATATTAATAGATGAATATGAAGCGCCAATATTAGAACATCTAAACAATAAAGAAGAAGCAGAGAAAGTAAGAAGATTTCTAAGGGAGTTTTATAAAAAAATAAAAACAAAAGACGAATATATAAAGTTTGTATTCTTAACTGGAATAACGAAATTCACAAAAACAGGAGTATTCTCTGCATTAAATAATTTAAACGATATATCATTAGATAGTGATTATTCACAAATGTTAGGATATACGCAGGAAGAATTGGAAACGTATTTTAGCGACCATATAGAACAAACATCAAAAAAAATGGGAATAAGTGAAGAAGAATTATTAAAAGGATTAAAAGAATATTATAATGGATTTTCATTTGATGGAGAACATTATGTATATAATCCATTTTCAATATTAAACTTCTTTCAAAAAAAGAAGTTTAAAAATTATTGGTTTGAAAGTGGATCTCCATCATTCCTATATGAATACATAAAAAACAGAAAGATAACCTATGAAGATTTAGTAAAAGAAACAGTAAGTGCAATGGATTTCTCAACAAGAGAAATAGAAGATGCAAATGCAAACATATTTTTTACACAGGCAGGATATTTAACCTTCAAAGGAATAAAAAAATTAGGATTAAAAGAGAAATATATACTTGATTATCCAAACATAGAAGTAAAAAGCAGTTTCTCAAGATTAATATTAGAAGCAAACTATGGATTAAAAGGATTAGATGAAGCAGAAAACATAATATATGAAAAAATATACAACAATGATATAGACGGATTAATAGAAGAAATAAAAAAAGTAATAAGTGCAATACCGTATAACTTACATCAAAAAGAAGAAAGGTATTATCACTCATTAATATTTGCAATACTGGCAATAGCAGGATTAAACGTAAGAGCAGAAGAAATGACAAATCTTGGAAGAAGCGATGTAGTATTAGAATTCAATGAAAGAGTATATATATTCGAAGCAAAACTGGACAAAAGTGCAGAAGAGGCGATAAAACAGATAAAAGAGAAGAAATACTATGAAAAATACAAAGGAAAAGAAATATATCTTATAGGAATAAACATAAATTCAGAAAAAAGAAATATTGAGGATTATATTATTGAAAAAAGCACTTCGCTTCGCGAAGGGTTTTAGTAAAAATATTTTTATTATAAATAAAAAAACTAAAAACACTTCGCCATGCGAAGTGTTTTAGGAATAATTATTATATGAAAAAAATAATTTTTACTTTGCAAAAGAGACCATAAATAGTTTTTATGGTCTCTAAAATTTTTCAATAATAGAATCAAGAAAAATTCTTTCATTATCTTCAAAAGAATAATAGCCTAAAGCAACTCTTTTTTGACCAAGACCATATTTAATTGCAAAATTTTTGATTTTGCCTTAAAATTCTTCACTTTCTTAAAAAGCTCAATTATGAGTTTTTTTCATGAAGAAACGGTTCAGATTACTGTGGAGGCTAATTAAAAATATTCTTTGAAGAGGTGACAATATGGATGCAGTTGTTATGGAAGGCATTTATTTTTATTTTAATGATGGACCAAAGATTGTTGAGAATTTCTCGATGAATATAAGTAAAGGAGAATTTGTATATATAAAAGGTTCAAATGGTTCTGGAAAAGTACAATATTGAAAATGGTTGGAGGAATAATTAAACCAAAAAGGGGAAAAATAAAAATTTTAGGGAAAGAACCGTATAATGAGCCAGAAGTGTTAAAAAGTGTAGGGATGGTAGTTGATGGTATGGGGCTATATAAAGAATTGAGTTTGAAAGAAAACATAATGTATTTTGCAAAAGAAAAAGGTCTTACATATAAACATACAAAAAAAGAAATAGAAAAATACGAAAAATTCTGGGATATAGATTTTGATAGAAAATACAAAAAATCTTCTCATGGTATGAGAAAAATAGCAAAATTAACATTTTCATTGATAAGTGAGCCGGAAGTATTGATATGGGATGAACCAGAACTTGCTCTTGACCAGAAAAGAATCGATATATTGTTAGAAATCCTTAAAAATTATAAAGAAAAAGGAAAAACATGTATAATTGCCGGAACGAATCCTGAAATTTATAAAAACCTCGTTGATGTAATAATAGAAAAAGAGGTGATTTTATGAAAATTTTATTCAAATACAAACACTGGATAATTATTCAATCGATATTTTTAATTGTAGGCGTATTAACAGTTTTTGTTTTAAAAGCAAGTGGTAAAATAGTAGGAGATCAGGTAGCTGGTGGATTAGCAATAAGTATGCATTTTATATCCAATACACAGGAATTATTAATTCCAATATTAATGTTAATGTTAGCAGATATAGCGTTTAATATAGAATATGTAGAAGGAACATTTATAACGCATTTGTTATGTGGTAAAAGCAGAACAAAATGGATGTTAAATAGACTATGTAATTTCTATCTTTTTATAATTTTGCAATTTTTTATAGCGTTTGTTTTAATAACCTTTGGTGCAGGAATAATAACAGGTTCATTTACATTTGGAACAGTGGAGATTAATGAAACTCCTGGATTAATGGAAATTATTTCTCCAATAATTATAAATATCTTAAAAACACTGACATATATGTCCTTTGCAATATTGATGACCACATTTTTGCCAGGAAAACTAATGTTAGGAAGTATTATATCAGTTGGAATAATCTTTGTTACAATGAAGATAACAAATATCTTGATGACACTATTTCAGGAAAATAAAATATTAAAAATCATAGTAGATATGATATGGCTAACAGAATCAAAAATAGCATTTATTTATGGAATAATATGGATTGCATTATTTACATATTTATCCATAAAGCGTATAAATAAAATAATTATAACCAATCAGGGAATTTGATGTAATTAAAAGCAAAAATAACAGGTGAAACTATGAAAATAATAAAAAAGTTTTTGTATTTTTTAACAAGAGACATATTAATATGGAAAAGCTATAAAACACAGGCAGTGTTGGGAATACTGAGTGGATTTCTGGGATTATTACAATTTGGATTCATGGGCAGGTTTATAGCTCAGGGCAATTACTTTCCCATGATTGAACTATATGACGGAATATACTGGTTTAAAAAAAGTTTTGATAAAGCCAGGAAATACGGTACAATATCGCAATATTAGGAAGTGAAAAAATGGAAACAATAATAGAAATAAAAAATCTGACAAAAATATACAAAAATGGAATAAAAGCATTAAAAAACATAAATCTTACAATAAACAGAGGAGAAAAAATAACAATATTTGGACCTAACGGAGCAGGAAAAACAACATTAATAAAAACAATAGGAATGTTTATAATACCCGATGATGGAGAAATAAAAATAAAAGGAGATGACATAAAAAAAGAATCAAAGCAAATAAAAAAATTAATATCAATAGCAACATCAAATGAAAGGTCGTTTTACTACAGATTGAGTTTAGAAGAAAATCTAAACTTCTTTGGAATGTTAAATAACCTAACAGGAAAAGAATTAAAAAAGAAAGTGGAAAAAGGATTAAAAGAGATGGGATTATACAAAAACAGAAAGATTAAATATATGGAAGCATCAACAGGAATGAAAAGGAGATTGAATTTAGCAAGAGCATTAATAAAAGAAGCGGAAATATATTTATTGGATGAACCGACAAATGGAGTGGATATAGAAACAAAGATAAAGATATATGAAATAATGGAAGAATTATCCAAAAATGGAAAAACGATAATATTGGCGAGTCATGATGTTAGTGAAATAGAAAAAACAGATAGAATAGTGGTATTAAAAAAAGGAGAAATAACAGCAGACAGGAAAACAGAAGAATTACTGGAAAAAACAACAAGGAAAAATGAAGAAAGATTGTTGGAATTAATAAAATGAAGCGAAAGCTTTTTGCTTTGCAAATATTCTTCACTTCGTGAAGCAAAACTCTTCGCTATGCGAAGTGTTTATAGTTTTTATGGTCTCTAAAATTTTTCAATAATAGAATCAAGAAAAATTCTTTCATTATCTTCAAAAGAATAATAGCCTAAAGCAACTCTTTTTTGACCAAGACCATATTTAATTGCAAAATCTTTGATTTTGCCTTCAGAATAAGGTATAATTGGCCATTTAATATCATATCGAACACAATTTCTCAAAAACACATCAAATATCCTCATTTCCTCATCATTGAGTTTGAAATAGTGAATAATAAAATCTTTGATATTCTTCGCATTTTTAAAAAGCTCAATGATGAGTTTTTTTCTTCCAATAAAAAATGTTGAAACATTATGTTCAAGTATTTTGAAATATTCTTGGTTCAATAATCTTTTTTCCGCTTCTTTCACGTCAAAATCTGATACCATCAAATTAAAAAAATACATCTTCTCATAATCACCTGAGAAGTATTTAATGATTTTATCTTTATCTCCTTCAAAAATCAATCTTAAAACACGACTCTTTGTAAAATGTGGTTTTTTTATTAATGCTGTATATGTTGAGAAAAATAAAGGTATAATAATAATATTTTTTAATTTGCTAAATTTTACTATTGAATAATTAAATAATTTTTTTGGTGTAGTTTATAAAATTCATTTTTAATAGCATAAGGTTTTATGGAAGTATAATTTATTTTTTTTGAATTTATGATTTTTAATATGCTTCTTGAATTTATAATTTCTTTTTTGACTCTTAAATCTGCATATTTTAAAATATAATTTTTTAATTCATTAGTTATATTATAAGTTGATGAAGAAATATCTGGAATAAAATGGAAAAACTGTTTTTTTATTTTAACTCTATTTAATTTATTCAATTTAATAACAATATTAGATATATCAAATATTGTGATATCATTATTGCTTTTTTTCACTTCAAAAACGGTATCAAACCAGTTATATATTTTAGATAAATCTTCAAAATAATAACCAATATAATATTCCAATAAATCAGTTGTAATCAAAGCTTTCTTTTTATCTGTTTTTCTTATCCACCATGCTGCTCCATTTAAACCATTGCAAATCATTGTAGGATGAGGAAATTTTTTAGAAAGAAAAAAGCCTTCAATAAAATTTTTATATGCTTCTGAATACTCTTCTTTCTTAATCAAATCTCTTGCTTTTGAATAACTCAAAATAGCTCTATCCAAATCATTTTCAGTGTAATTGACTGAATAAACTTTAAAATTATCAGTTATATTATGCGATTTATTGAACAAATTCAAACCTGGTAACATTAAACATCTTGCATATGATGGAAGTTTATCAAAATTATTTTTTAAAATATTAATTTCTTTTTTGCGTAATTAAATTTTCCTATTTTAGTGTATAAAGAAACAAGTTCGAATCTTGCAAGTTCTCTTAATATTGTTGTTGTTGTTGTTGTTGAAATAGTTTTATTAGCATAATCGATAGCTGAATAATAATCTCTTTTCCACTTGGATTTTAATAAAGAAATATAATATTTTAATGAAATATCGTTAATATTGTTTTCTATATAATTCACAATTGGTTTTGAAAAACTTCCGTACTCGACTATATCAATAATACTTTTAAGAAACATTTTATTAATCTTCATGTACTATCACCAACCAAAATGTTACATAATTTACTAAAATTTAAAATTGAAATTCTCGCTACTTTTTAGAAAGTGAAATAAAAATAATTATTTATATAAAATATACTATTAAAACACATTATATAATTCACAAAATAATGTTACATAAACCCTATAACAGAAATGTAATTTCATTGCAAAATTAAAACCCTGATAAATAGGGGCTTGTTAACATTGGGTAATAGTTGAAAACCATGTTAGAATTGCTAAAATAACAATTGGAGGTGATGGTATGAAAAAAATAGTGCTTTTATTTATTACTCTTTTATTAATTTCAACAAATATTATTTTTGCAGGCGATAATGAGGATAAATATAAAACCGATTCAACCAATCCTCAAATTCAAAATGAGATTTCTGAATAAAAAACAACTCTATACTCAACTGGTTTATTAATATTATAACATATGATACTTTTGTAATATAATGTGGTTTTATAAACTAAAATTAAAATTTTTCAGCCGGCTGTTAACCAGTACTGGAAAAAACAAATTTAAAGAGGGGTAAAATGGAGTTTTTGAATCATCCGAATAATGAATATCAAACAGATTTTTGTGATAAAGATCAGAACTGTAGTTCATGCCATAATGGTGGATGCGAACAGAATCAAAGTTGTAATCCAAGTTGTGAACCAGATTATGCATGTCCACCAATTAATCCTTATTGTATTCCTATTGGATAAGTAATAATTTTAAAGGGAGATAAAATGGAATTTATTAATAAACCTATTGACAAATCAAATAAAGAATTAGATTTTTGTGAAAAGAATATAAATTGTTCATTTTGTTTTAATGATATGTGTGAACATAATAAGAGTTGTAATAATTAAATTTATGTGACAAGCTTTACCTCCTGTATCGAATTCAGGGAGGTAAAGTATTTAGAATTATAATAAAATTCGAATAATTTTAGAAAGATAGGAGGAATATTGTGGAATTTATTAGTAATCCAAAAATGGGATATAATATAAATAATTGTGGTGAAGTAAACCCTAACTGCGGAGTATGTATTGATGGAGGATGCGATTCATGTTTAGGAACATGTATGGATACGTGTATTCCACCAGATTCAATGTGTACCAATTGCATGGCAGGTGGAAAAAATGTATAAAGAATCATATTACAATTACTTTTTAGAAATAGATAAAGTTCCGGTATTGGTCAATTTAAGAACAGGAGCGATAGCAGAAGTAAAACATGAAAATGTTCAAAAATAAAAGAAATATTAAAAGGAAATATTGTTGATAAGGAATTATTTGAACAGTTAAAATATGGTGGATATATTATAGAAAAAGAATATAATGAATATGAAGAAATAAAATTGAGAAATTACAGAGCACGATTTGATAATTCTCGAGCGATGTTTACAATAATTCCAACTTTTCAATGCAATTTTGATTGTGTATATTGTTATGAAACAAAAAGGAATAAATAATGACAATAGAAAAAGCAGAAGAAATTGCAGAATATATAATAAACAGTAGCAAAAATAAAAAAACAATCTCAATAGGTTGGTTTGGTGGCGAGCCATTGATGAATTTCAAGGCAATTGAATATATAAATAAAAAAATAATAGATGAAAGTGAAGCAGAACTATTTTCATCAATGTCATCAAATGGATACTTATTGAATTATATAGATGTATCAAAATTTGACGAATTAAAAATAAAAAATGTTCAGATAACCCTTGATGGAATAGAAGAAACACATGACATATACAGACCATTAGTTGGTGGAGGAAAAACATTTAAAAAATAATAAAAGGAATAGAAATGTTATTTGAAAATACAAAAGAAACCAATGTATCAATAAGAGTAAATGTAGGTCCTGAAAATTATGAAAGAATTGAGGAATTATTTGATTATCTGGAAAAATTTCCAAAAGAAAGAATGAAAATATATTTTAGATGGATATTCCAGGCATCAGAAAGAAATGAAGAATTTCATATACATGTAAGGGACTTCAGAAAAGAAAATTCATTTACAAAACTCTCAAAATTATATGAAATGGCAATAAATAGAGGATTTAAAGTAATGCTGCCAATATTAAATGGAGATATGTATTGTGAATTTGACAACGTATATAATATGGTGATAGGACCCGAAGGAGAAATATATCCATGTACAGTTGCAGTAGAAGAAGGGATGGAATTCGGGAAAATAGAAAACGGGAAAATAAAATTAGAAACAAAAAACATTTAAAATGGCATAGTTATAATGGGTATGAGGATAAAAAATGTAAAGAATGTAAAATATTACCGTTATGTCATGGAGGATGCAGAAATGCTGCACTTCGTGGAAGTAAAGGTTGTCCTGAAGAAAAAAGAGAAACAGAAAGTTTTATAAAATTATGGTATAGAGTAAAAAATTTTGAAAAAAAGATGGTGGTTAAATGAAACCTTCGCAATATAATACATTAATAGAAAAAGAAGACGGTAGTCTTCTTCTTTTTAATGGAATGACCAATGCAATATTGAGAATAGAAAAAGAAAAGAGTGAAAAAATTAAAAAATTCTAAATGAAAAGCTTATAAAAAAAGAGGATAATGACATAAAAATATTAAAAAAAGGCGGATTTATAATAGAAGATGACAGAGACGAATTAAGCGAAATAATAGCAAAATATAAAAATTTTCAATTTTCAAATGATTACTTTCATCTAACAATAACAATGACAACCAATTGTAATTTTAATTGTAAATATTGCTATCAAAGTCAGGCAAAAGAGATAAGCGTAAAACCATTTAAGATAAACAGCATAAAAGAAAATACAATAGATTCCATAATAAAACTGATAAAAGAAAACATAAAAGAAAGAAAGCCAAAAATATTCAGCGTAACATTTTGGGGTGGCGAGCCATTACTGGAAAAAGAAAAAATAAAAAATTTAAGTTGGGAAATAAAAAAAATATGCGAAAAAGAAAAAATTGAATATGACCCGTTTATAATAACAAACGGATATTTATTGGATAAAAAAACAATAGAAGAATTTAAAAATTCTGGAATAAATAAATTAATAATAACGCTTGATGGAACAAAAGAAGAACATGACAGATTAAGAGTATTAAAAAATGGAAAAGGAACATTTGAAAAAATATATGAAAACATAAAAATAGCAGCAAAAGAGCTTTTTGTAAAAATAAGAATAAATGTATTTCCGCATAATATAAAAAGTATAAAAATGTTAATAGATAAAATAGCGGCGGATAAATTAAAAGTAGAGATAGATTTAAGACAGGGTGAAATGGCAGATAATAATAAACTAAAATCATTTACAATAAAAGAATTTGCAAAAATGGAAAGCGAATTATATAATTATATAATAGAAAAGCTAGAATATTATAACTTCAATCCATTTTTAAAAATAAATCAGGCAAGATGCGATGCACCAAGTAAAAATTCACTGGTAATCGATGCAGACGGAAAATTATATAAGTGCTGGGGTGAAATAGGTGGTATTTCAAAAGAAATAGGAGAATTAAAAGAAAACGGACAACTGGAATTAAATTACAGAAAAAATATATGGCTCGCAATAGATCCATTTGATGAAGAATGTAAAAATTGTAAAGTATTACCATATTGTATGGGTGGATGTATATTGGGTAAAGTGCTGGCAGAAAAATATGGTGTAATAGAATATGGCAGAGAAAGATGTCTTCCAATAAAATATAATTTAGAAGAAATGGTATTATTAACAGAAAAAACATACAGGAGGCGAAAAAATGGAATTCGTAAATGAGCCAAGAGAAGAAAGTTTATTTTCATTTTGCGATATGGGAAAAGACAAAGTAGAAAATTGTGATGAATGTAGCAATCAAGGATGTGAACAAAATGCTGGATGTAAAGGAGAAGATAAAGGATTCTGGAATTGGTGTGATGATTAAAAATGAAAAAGTTATGGAAATTTATAAATTATATAACAAGAGACATATTAATATGGAAAAGTTATAAAACACAGGCAGTGTTGGGAATACTCAGTGGATTTCTGGGATTATTACAATTTGGATTCATGGGAAGGTTTATAGCTCAGGATAATTACTTTCCCATGATTGAACAATATGGTGGAAACATACTTGCATATTTCATATCAGGAAGTGTATTCATGAGTTATACTACTCTCTCCTTAACAACATTCAAGAGTGTAATAAGACAGGAGCAGGTAATGGGAACAATAGAATATCTGCTTCTGTCTGAAACGCCATTATGGGAAGTGTTTATATACACCATATTTTCAAAATTGGTATTTACAATATTAAACACAGGAATAGTCTTTATATTTTTAATATATACATTTGATGTGGAAATAAAAATGAATATAATAGCTTCAATAATATTACTGATAATAACAATGATAAGTTTAAGTGGAATAGGGTTATTAAGTGCCGGATTTATAGTAATAACCAAAAAAGGGGATCCAATAAGCTGGATATATTCATTTCTAACAGGAATGTTTTCGGGAATATATTATCCTGTAGAAATATTACCAAAATGGTTAAGAGGAATATCCTATATACTACCAACAACATATGCAATGGATGGATTGAGAAAAACACTTATAAAAGGATATAGTTTATATCAGATAAAAGAAGATATAATAATATTAATAATAATGACAATAATAATATTACCAATAGGAATATACTGGTTTAAAAATAGTTTTGATAAAGCCAGGAAATATGGCACAATATCGCAATATTAGGAAGTGAAAAAATGGAAACAATAATAGAAATAAAAAATCTGACAAAAATATACAAAAATGGAATAAAAGCATTAAAAAACATAAATCTTACAATAAACAGAGGAGAAAAAATAACAATATTTGGTCCTAACGGAGCAGGAAAAACAACATTAATAAAAACAATAGGAATGTTTATAATACCCGATGAAGGAGAAATAAAAATAAAGGAATATGACATAAAAAAAGAAGTAAAACAAATAAAAAAATTAATATCAATAGCAACATCAAATGAAAGGTCATTTTACTACAGATTGAGTTTAGAAGAAAATCTAAACTTCTTTGGAATGTTAAATAACCTAACAGGAAAAGAATTAAAAAAGAAAGTGGAAAAAGGATTAAAAGAGATGGGACTATACGAAAACAGAAAGATTAAATATATGGAAGCATCAACAGGAATGAAGAGGAGATTAAATTTAGCAAGAGCATTAATAAAAGAAGCGGAAATATATTTATTGGATGAACCGACAAATGGAGTGGATATAGAAACAAAGATAAAGATATATGAAATAATGGAAGAATTATCCAAAAATGGAAAAACGATAATATTGGCGAGTCATGATGTTAGTGAAATAGAAAAAACGGATAGAATAGTGGTATTAAAAAAAGGAGAAATAATAACAGACAGAAAAACAGGAGAATTACTGGAAAAAACAACAAGAAAGAATGAAGAGCGGTTACTGGAATTAATAAAATAAGGCGAATGCCTATGCGTCACTTCGCGAAGCCAAACTCTTCGCTATGCGAAGAGTTTATGAAAAATATTTTAATAATAAAATTCTTTAAAGCTAAAACATTTCGCTATGCGAAGAGTTTTTGCAAAGCGGAAACACTTCACAACGTGAAGGGTTTTAGGAATAATTGTTTTAATAATAAAAAAACTTAAACATTTCGCTAAGCGAAAAGTTCTGGTATAATTATGACAGTAGGAGGTGGAAACAATGAAAAAATTACCCATTGGAGTACAGGATTATAAAAAGATAATAGAAGGAAATTATGTATATGTGGATAAAACGAAATATATATATGACCTGATAAGTTCAGAAGTGCCAATATTTTTATCCCGTCCAAGAAGATTTAGAAAGAGCTTAACAGTATCAACATTATATTATATATTCAAAGGAGAAAAAGAATTATTCAAAGATACTTATATATATGACAAATGGGAATTTAAAGAATATCCGATAATAAAACTCGATATGTCTGATAACATGCTAACAACATATGAAGATTTTATAGAATCGTTAAATGAAACAATGGAAAAATTATATAAAAGTGAAGATATAACCCTATAAAAAATAACCTTCCTACACAATTTGGAAATTTAATAGAAGAATTAAATAAAAAATATAAAGAAAGAGTGGTAATATTAATAGACGAATATGAAGCACCAATATTAGAACATCTAAACAACAAAAAGAAGCAGAAAAAGTAAGAAGATTTCTAAGGGAGTTTTATAAAAAAATAAAAACAAAAGATGAATACATAAAGTTCGTATTCATAACCGGAATAACGAAATTCACAAAAACAGGAGTATTCTCTGCATTAAATAATTTAAACGATATATCATTAAACAAAAAATACTCACAGATGTTAGGATATACACAGGAAGAATTAGAATTTTATTTCAAAGACCATATAAAAGAAACATCAGAAGAAATGGGAATAAGTGAAGAAGAATTATTAAAAGGATTAAAAGAGTATTATAATGGATTTTCATTTGATGGAGAACATTATGTATATAATCCATTTTCAATATTAAAATTTTTTGAAGAAAAGAAATTTCAAAATTACTGGTTTGAAAGTGGATCTCCATCATTCCTATATGAATACATAAAAAACAGAAAGATAACCTATGAAGATTTAGTAAAAGAAACAGTAAGTGCAATGGATTTCTCAACAAGAGAAATAGAAGATGCAAATGCAAACATATTTTTTACACAGGCAGGATATTTAACCTTCAAAGGAATAAAAAAATTAGGATTAAAAGAGAAATATATACTTGATTATCCAAACATAGAAGTAAAAAGCAGTTTCTCAAGATTAATATTAGAAGCGAACTATGGATTAAAAGGATTAGATGAAGCAGAAAATATAATATATGAAAAAATATATGACAATGATATAGAAAGATTAATAGAAGAAATAAAAAAGTAATAAGTTCAATACCGTATAATCTACATGAAAAAGAAGAAAGATATTATCACTCATTAATATTTGCAATACTGGCAATAGCCGGATTAAATGTAAGAGCAGAAGAAATGACAAATATTGGGAGAAGTGATGTAGTATTGGAATTCAATGAAAGGGTATATATATTCGAAGCAAAACTGGACAAAAGTGCAGAAGAGGCGATAAAACAGATAAAAGAGAAGAAATACTATGAAAAATACAGAGGAAAAGAAATATATCTCATAGGAATAAACATAAGTTCAGAAAAAAGAAATATAGAAGAATATATAATAGAAAAGTTATAGTCCCAGCAGCTGCTGGGAATTTTTAAAAATAATTGAGGTGATGCAATGATTTTGATGATTGATAATTACGACTCTTTTACTTATAATCTGGTGCATTACTTAAATATGTTAAATGAAGAGGTTAAGGTATTTAGAAATGATAAAATAACTTTAAATGAAATAGAAGCTTTAAATCCAGATATGATAGTAATTTCTCCTGGACCAAAAACTCCAGATGATGCAGGAATATCCTTAGAAATAATAAAAAAATTTAAAGAAAAAATACCAATTTTTGGAGTATGTTTAGGACATCAAACCATTGCTCAAAGTTTTGGAGCAAAAATAATAAAGGCTAAAGAACCTATTCATGGAAAGGTTTCTGTTATAAGGCATTTTTCAAAAGGTGTATTTAAAGGATTAAAAAATCCATTAAAGGTTACCCGATATCATTCTTTAATCGTATCAAAAGAAGATCTTCCAGAAGAACTAGAAATTACAGCAGAAACATTGGATGGAGAAATCATGGCAATTAAACATAAATATTATTCCATAGAAAGCGTTCAATTTCATCCTGAAGCGGTTTTAACCGAACATGGATTGGATATGTTGAAAAATTTCCTTGAATATGCGAAAGGCATTAAAGGAAGGGATAAAAATGGTTGAAAAAATAAATACTGAATTAAATTTATTGGATATATTTTACTCATTACCAAGTAAAAAAAATGTAGTTTTTTTAGATAGTCAAAAAGATAAAGAAAGGTTAGGAAAATGTTCTTTTTTAGGAATAGATCCTTTTTTAATATTTAAAGTAAAAAATAATAAAGTAATAATAGAAAAAGGGACAGATAAAATAGAATATCATTCTCATAACCCTTTTGTGGATTTAAAAAAGTTATTAAAAAAATATCAAATAGAAAATAATACAGAATTACCCTTTATTGGTGGAGCAATGGGGTATATAGGATATGATAGCAATAAATACCTTGAAGAAATTAAATTAAATTCTATTGACGATGTTGATATATATGATATGTATTTTGGTTTTTATGATAGTATTATTATATATGATCATATTAAAAAGCAACTCTATTTAACCAGTCTAAATGAGAATAAACATCATGAAATGAAAAAAATTATAAAAAATTCAAAGAATTTTATATATAAAGAAAAAAACAATATAGTTGATATAGATATAAAGTTCAATATGGAAAAAGAATATTATTTAAAATCCATAAAAAGAATAAAAGATTATATATATGAAGGAGATGTTTACCAGATAAATTTTACCCAAAGAATAGAAACAGAATTAATAAAATCATCAGAAGAATTATTTTATGATTTAAGACATATAAATCCTGCTCCTTTTGCCGCATATATAGATACTGGTGAATTTCAAATTGTTTCCAGTTCTCCAGAAAGGTTTATAAAGTTAAAAGATAATATGGTGGAGACAAGACCTATAAAAGGAACAAGGCCAAAAACAGATAATGTTGAGAACAATGAAAAAAATAAAAGAGAATTAATAAATAGCACTAAAGATAAGGCGGAATTATTAATGATTGTTGATTTAGAAAGAAATGATATATCAAAAGTATGTGTTCCGGGAGTGTAAAGGTGCCTGAATTATTTGTTTTAGAGGAATATGCAACAGTATATCATTTAGTATCTACAGTAGTTGGGGAATTACAGGAAGAAAAAGATGCAATTGATTTAATAATGGCGACATTTCCTGGTGGTTCAATAACAGGAGCACCAAAAATTAGAGCTATGGAGATTATTGATGAACTGGAACCTACACAAAGGAATGTATATACTGGTTCAATTGGATACATAGGATTTGATAACTCAATGGATTTAAATATTGTTATTAGAACAGTTGTATGTAAGAATAATAAAGCCTATGCTCAATTTGGTGGTGGGATAGTTTGGGATTCTAATCCAGAATTGGAATATCAAGAATCGCTGGTTAAAGGAAAAGCGTTAATAGAAGGGTTGAAAATGGAATGATATATTATAATGGGAAGTATTTTAAAAAGGAAATTCCATTTAAAATAAATGAAGGATTGATGTATGGTCAGGGTGTGTTTGAGACATTAAAAGTAATAAATGGTTATGTAGAATTTTTTGATTTACACTATGAAAGGCTTTTGGAAGGTTGTAGGATTTTAAACATAATCTGTGATATTTCAAAAAAAGAAATATTTAAAGAGGCAAAATATCTGATAAAAATAAATAAAATAACAAATGGAAGTTTAAAAATAAATGTTTTAAAAAATAAAAATAAAGCGGATATTATAATCACTACAAACGATAAAATATACACAGAAAAAATGAAGAAAACAGGATATGAAGTAATATTTGCAGAAAGTACAAAATTTAGCCAAAACCCGTTGAATTATATAAAGTCGAATAATTATGTTATTAATATTATAGAATTAAATAGAGCATTAAACCTAAAGAAGAATGAGTCAATATTTTTAAATGAAAGAAATGAAATAACAGAAGGAAGTATATCTAATATTTTTTTTGTGAAAGACAGTAAGATATATACTCCTAAAATAGAATGTGGCCTTTTAAATGGAATTATAAGAAAAATTCTTATTTCTAAATTAAATGTAAAAGAAGATATAATAAAAAGAAAAGATATAAAAGATTTTGATTATGCCTTTTTAACCAATTCTCTAATGAGAGTTATGCCAATAAAGAGATTTGAAGAGATTAAGTATGAATTTGATTATGAATACATTAAATGGATTGAAAAAAAGATAGAACCAAAGTAAAATTTTAAATATAGAGGAGTGGTAAGATGAAAAGAAAAGTGATTCTTGATTGTGATCCAGGACATGATGATGCTGTAGCAATATTATTAGCGGGATAGCAGAGGAAATCGATTTATTAGGAATTATTGCAGTAGCAGGGAATTCGTATTTAAAAAACACATCACGAAATGCATTAATTTTATCGGAAATGGCAAAATTAGATATTCCTGTTTTTGCAGGTTCTGAAAAGCCATTATTAAGAGAGCAAATAGTGGCTCCTAATATTCATGGTGAGAGTGGTCTGGAAGGTGCAAATTTACCAGAACCAACAAAAAAATTAGAAAATAAGAATTATCTGGAATTTATAGCTGAAAATGTATATAGTAACCCAAATGAAATAACTTTAGTAGCTGTTGGACCGTTAACAAATATTGCAAAATTTACATTAAATTATCCAGATTTAGTACCTTTGGTAAAAGAATTGGTTATTATGGGTGGGGTATAAAGTTTGGGAATACTACACCTCGAGCAGAATTTAATATTTATGCGGATCCTGAGGCAGCACAAATAGTATTTAATGCTGGATTTAACTTAACGGTATTTCCTCTTGATGTTACACATCAAGCTAAAATATATATGGATGAAATAAAAGAAATGCAGAATATGAAATCAGAAATTGTATCCAAAATGGGAAAATTATTAGAATTTTTTCATCAAACATATTATGATATTTTTAAGATAAAAGGTGCTCCGCTACATGATCCATGTACTATAGCCTATTTAATAAAACCGGATATTTTTGAATTTGAAGAATATTATGCTCAGGTTGAAACAAAAGGTGAATTAACTTATGGTGAAACGGTTGTGGATTATTGGCATTTAAAGGAACCCAATTCAAAATGGGCTTTAAAGGTGGATAGAGAAAAATTTATAGAGCTTTTATTTGAAAATTTAAAGAAATATTAACTAAAACACAAAATAAAATGATTCATAAGGATAAAATTAAAAAATAATACATCTCCCATCCGTGTTCGGCTTCACTCAATTTTGCATCCATGCAAAATTGGCCGGTTCCATTCACATTTTTTCGGAAAAATTCAAGGGGTCATCACATTATTTTTTTATTTTATCCAATTATCAATCTATATAGTTTATCAGATGAGGAATATTATTTAGATTGTTTTATTTTAAATTATTATTGACTTTTTTGAAAATAAATGGTAAAATTTAAATGAAGTAAAAAGTTGCTTTCGGGATAAAATTATTTTTTTCACAAATATAAAAGGGGGAATTTTATGAGTGTTTTAAAGGAATTATTAGAAAGAAAGAAGATTTTAGAAAGGGAGAAGGAGTCAATAAAAAAATATATGGGACCTTATGAACATGATAAAAATCTTGATGAAGAGTGGGAAAGAATAAATAAAGAACTCGAAGAAATTGAGAAAAAATTAGATGAATTAAAAGCCAAAGAGAATTAATGGAGCGTTAAGCTCCATTTTTTATTATATAGGTTGTCAAAATTTAATATAAATAAAAAGAATATAGTAAAAAAATGTAGTAAAATAATAATGCATTTGTTTTTATATAAATTTATTGGGTGGTGTAATATGTTTGCAGAAAATATAGCCATAGGAAGATATGTAGAAAAAAAATCGTTAATGCATTCATTGGATCCAAGGGCAAAATTGATAGGACTCTTTTTTCTTGCAGGTTTTGCTTTTACAATAAATAGTTTTTATGATGTTGCTTTAATGTCTGCGTATACATTTATTTTAATGCTATTATCTCAAGTTGGTTTGAGAATGTACATTAAATCAATAAAATCAATGTGGATGCTTATTTTATTTGCATTTGTTGTTCAATTGTTTAATTATGAAGGTGATATTCTTTATCAATTTTGGTTTATAAAGATTACTGACACTGGTTTATCTAATGCTGGAATAATAACTTTTAGATTATTTTTTGCTATTATGCTGTCTTCTGTATTGACTTTAACAACATCACCAACATCGCTTTCGAATGCTATGGAAGATGTATTAATATGGTTTAGAGTGAAAAGATCTTTTGCTCATGAATTATCTATGGTTATGACTATTGCTATCAGGTTTATTCCTGTTATGGCAAGTGAAGCAGAAAGAATATTTAAAGCACAGATGAGTAGAGGTGCAAGTTTTGATTCCAGAAAAATATCTGGTAGATTAAAAGGATTAGTAGCTATAATTATACCTTTGTTAGTTTCTGCGCTTAGAAGAGCAGAAGAATTGAGTATCGCTATGGAAGCAAGATGTTATAACGGGTGGAAGGAAGAACAAGATATAAACAATTTAATTGGAGATTTCGAGATACAATATTCTTTTTATCTTTTATTTCGTTGGGAATTATAATGATATTAATATGAGAAAATTTGCATGGTGGATGTTAATTGTAGATAAAGTACAGAGACCTTAAATAGTACCCTGGTCAACTTAACTGACCAGGGGTATTTTAAATTGTTTCTATTAAAAATTTTGAAATCAAAAGAATTTCATTTATTTAGCGTCTTTAAAGTTGGTTTTAATATAGTCTTCCGTAGTTTGAATAATTATAATATCCCTTGAATTTGGTTTTTCGTATTGTGAAACACCGTACAAGAAAATTTTATTGTTTTGTATATTAATAGAGGTAAACACCGTATCCTGATTTTCTATTTGAAAGGTTTTTGCCCAGAGAAGATTTCCGTTAAAATCAAATTTGGTTATTATACCTTTTCTGATTAAACTATCTTTTTTTCTAAACCAGCCAACAGCATAAAAAGAATTTTTGAATATAACTGCTTTAATTAAATTTACATCATTGGTAAAAGGAATTATTTTTTCAAAAATCTTAAACCCGTTGTTATCAATTTTTGCCAGAAATGGTTGTAATGTATCTCTAAAAGATGTTCCAAGTATTATATATTCATTTTTTGATATTTTTATTATGTCAGAAGCAAAATCATCTTTCGATGTTCCAGCAGTCAAATCCCACAATTTTTGACCCAGTTCATTCGTTTTTATAATATAATAGTCATATCCACCCTCACCGAATGATTTTGTACTACCGAGTAACAAGAACGAATACTTATCAATTCTTTTTAATGTGGCTCCATTTCAAGCTCATATCCACCAAATTCCCGGACCATATTCTATAACCTTTTGGATTATATTTAGCAAATTGAATATTGGTTCCTTTATTGTCTGTTCCAATTGTTCCAATTAAATAAATATATTCATCATCATTATCGAAGTAAACATCATTAATAGTATCTCTTTTAGAACTTCCAGTTGTTATTTCCCAGCTAATTTTTCCATCGTTAGAAAGAGAATATAATAACATATCTCCTCTTATATCTTTTTCCGAGGAAAATCCTCCAATTATAACTGTTCCATCATCCGTTAAGCTAATAGATGTTCCATATTTATCCTGATGGTTGCCAAAGTCCCAGGCTTTTAAATTCAGAAATTTAGTTGAAATATTGCTATATAGAAGTTTTAAAATATTCTTTTTTTGAGTTACAGTATAGCCGGTAAAATAAATTAAATTATCTTTAATTTTAGAATCTAAAATCAATTGATTTCCGCTTAATTTTATTCTTTTTAAGACAAAATTCAGATCATCAGTAGAAAATGTTGCCCATTTGCTTTGAGTCATTTTCCCTTTGTCTTTTGCTATAATTTTCCATATATATTTAGTATTTGGCTCAAGAGATAAGAGTATTTTATTATTTGATATATTGCTTATTTTTTTATTTTTTATTAAACCACTGCTTATTTCTTTTAATTCTATTTCATATGTAACAGTAGTGCTTTCATATTCAGGTAATACCCATTCAAGAGAAACATTAAAGGCTTGAATTTTTTCACCATATTTTGGATTTATAATAAGAGGAGTTGGTAAAGAAGTTAATGTGTTTTCTGCGTTGTTTTCTGTTTCAGGTGTTATATCTGAATTTAACGATAAATTTAAATCTCTATATTTATCTTTCTGAATAATATCTCTGTCATATATTTCGACAATTTTATAGTATTTACTATCAAATAATGAGAATATTATAGTATTATAATTAGTAATAGCAATGTTTGAAATGATATTATCATTTTGAAATTCATGTTTCCATATTAGATTCCCTTTACTATCAATAGCATAAATTTTTTTTCCTACTAAAATTATTTTATTTTTAAAGAAAAGGATAGTTTTGTAATTAAATTTTATATCCAATTTCTTTTTATCATGAGTTAGAATATCATAAATTATTAACTCGTTATTTTTTTCTATATATATTTTATTCTCATTTAAGAAAGCATTTTTTATGTTATCTTCAATCTTAATCATTTGATTATTATATGAAAGTAAATATAAAATATCATCTATTTTTAATATCATAAATCTGCTATTTGAATCAATTATATCAGCTTTAATTTTATATTCTTTTAGTTTTTTTCCGGAGTAATCGATAATAATTATTTTATTTTCTAAATTAACTATAAAGGCATTTTTAAAGGTATAAATATTTTTAATTTTTTCATTGAAATTTAGATTTAGTGCTTTATTAAATTGTGTATTGTCAAATTTATATATATCTATGATATTTTGTGAATATAATAGAACATTATCGTTAGATAATTTTAAATTAGTATAATTTTCTTCAAAGGTAATTGTTTTTATAAATTTGCCAGCGTTTATATCATACAATGAAATTTTATTTTCTTGAAGTAAGAATATAAAATTTTTATTTATATAAAATTTTGAGAAATTGTTTGTTATAGTATAAATTAAATCTTTTCTTTTATTATAGGCTTCAATGGTATTAGGATATATATTAAAAATTAAATCTTTATAATACAGGACTTTTTCGCTGTTTTTAATATAAGATACCCATATTAATTCTCCATCAGAAAAATTTCGTGTTTTAAAAGACCATAGAGGGCTTTCATATTTTTTATTTCCATCTTTTACAACAATTTTCCAGTAGTAAGTAGTTGAAGGTTTTAATATTTTTATTGGAAAAATGTTAGTTGGTACATCAGCACTATATAAAGGGGAGTTTTAGACTCCCTAAATATAGATCATAGGTTAATTTTTTATTTTGTTGATTGGCCACCTGCCATTTTAAAATAAGGGTTGTTGGAGATATATTTTGTTGATTGTTTTGTGGATATATACTTAAAAATTCAATATTTGAAAATCCAAATACTGAGAATGAAAAAAATAGTAAAATCCAGAGTTTTTTGATATGTATCACCACGCTTTTACAATTTTAAATGATTTATTTGGTGAATTTGGATTTGATATTACAATTTTAAATCCTCTACTAACAATATTTCCTGCTCTATCTTCACTTTGTATTTCAATAATAGAATCTGAAGATAGTTCAATTTTATCATTTTTAATATAAGCTTTTTTTACGTATGAATAATTTTTAAATTCATTTATGGTTAATTTAGTAGATTCTAAAGAATCAATGTATAATCCACTTTCTGAAGTTTTATCAACATTGTTAACGAGTAATTTAATATTTTTAATTTCTACATCATCGGTTATTTTTGCAATTACAGTTAAATTAGTTGAAGCGGTTGAGTATTTATTAGGTTCGATTATAGTTATTTCTGGAGCATCTCCGCCAATTCTAATGTTTTTTTCATAAGTAACTGTATTTGAAGCCCTATCAGTAGCAGAAATATATAAAGTTAGTGAATCTCCGATTGGGTAATCATAAGCATTAAATACATCGGTTGTAATGGTAGCTTCTTTATCGTGTATTCCATCTTTTATTGATTGTGAAGCAGTTATATAATAAATCATATTATCATTATTTGATAGACTTAAATTATAATCACTTAAATCTTCATAACCAGCAACATCGACATCTTTTAAGTAAGCTTGAATGGAAAAAGTACCTTCTACGGTGTCATATATACTTTCTGAAGGTATAAGTTTTATTGTAGGTTTTCTTCCAATTTTTAGTTCCTTTTTTAAAGACGTTTTATTACCGATATTGTCTTCTGCAGTAATTAAAATATTTAATCTTTCTCCGTCAGGTATATTATTTATTTCATAAGGGTTTAATGAACTAACCTCAATTTCATTTTCGCTAATTCTGTCAAATTTTAATGCACTAATTACCTGATTGTCAATGGAAATTTCCCAGTTTTTCAGGTAGACATCATCTGAAATTTTGAATTTTAAATTAAAACTGTCATTGATGAGGTCAGAGGTTGGTTCAATTAATTGAATTACAGGTTTTTTGTCTTCTTTCAAAGTGCATCCAACAAAGGAAAAAAGAATGATAAGACTTATTAGTAAATATACCAGTTTTTTCATATGAAATCCTCCCCGGAATATATTATTTTAATATTTTTATCAATTCATCCAGTTGCTTTGCCCAAAGTAATATTTTTTTAATTTTTTCATCTTCAAAGTTTGAGTTTAAAATTTCATTTAAAGCAGGTTGTATATGCATATATGAAAGAATTATCATTATTATGTCTTCTAGATTTGTTAAATTATATTCTAATAATTCATCAAAATCAATTAAATTAAGTTCATAATCTGAAATGAATCTGGCTAATTCAAAGTTAAGATCCTTCATTTCTTCAATAATGTCATTGACAAATATATCCAGAGAACTAAAATTTCCAAATACCCTATCCTGATAATATCTTAATAAAAATCTTGAGATTAAGAGCCCCTTACCATCTTTCCATATATATTTTGCCAGTAATGTTGAAACTCTTTCGGATAAGCCATAATCTATACCACTTAATAAATAAGCATTTAATAATAATTCAATGCCATCAATATCTTCGTTTTTATCATCTTTTACAAGATTAAGTATCTCTATATTATTTTTCTTTAAATTTCGATATAATCCTAATTTATCAATATCTCCATATTCATTAAATGAATCAATTAATGCTTCAGTATAATTTTTATTTGCACAGTTTTCAAGATAATCAATGTAACTATCAATATGCTCTATGATTAGTGGCATATTTCCATATATTCCATAATTATATAATTCAAAGGATATTTTTTTTGCCAGATCTATGTCATCATTTGATAATAATGAAAACATATAAAATGTTTTTGCTGAAATTTCAAATTCTGTATTTTTTAACAAATTGTAGTATTTTTCTGTTTCTTTAATATCTCCAATAATTGCAGCGAGCTTTACCAGCAATAACAATATTAATTCTTTATTTTTGTCAGAGGATATTTCCAGCGCTTTTTTGGCAGTATCAAAAGCTTTTATATATTCACCAATATTTCTATAAGATATAGCTAACTCATGAAGTATAAAATCTTCTTCATGAATTCTAGCAGCTTTTTCCAGACGTTTTGTAGCTTCAATATGTCTTCCTAATTTTGCGTATGTAAATGCAATATTATATAATAATTCATAATTTTCAGGGTCTTTTGCAAGGCCTTTTTCTTGAATTTGCAAGGCATCTTCAAATCTTTGAAGTTGGTTAAACAATATGCCAAGTCTTACATAAGCTGCAGAAAAATTAGGATCTTTTTTCAATATATCATTTAATTCTTCAATTGCTTCTGAAAATAATCCATTTTCAATATATATATCAGCTATTTTTAAGTGTGGAATTACAAATTCAGGATTTAATTCAAGTGCATTTTTATATGCTTCAATTGCTTCTTCATATATCTTTCTATCAAACATTAAATTTCCTAATTCAAAATGTCCAAGGTAAAAATTGGGATTTTTTAATATAGATTCTTTTAATTCAAGTTCTGCCAATTCGTCTTGATTGCTTTTTTTTAATAATAAAGCTCTATAAAAATTAAATCTGTAATCTTCACCACCTATTTTTTTTGCTTTATTTAAATATAGGTTTGCGTTTTCAAAATCATCTTTATTCAAAGCATTTTTAAATGCTTCATAATAGAAATAAACAAGATAACTTTTATAATAATCATCTTTTGAAACTTCATATTGTGCTTCTAATCCTCTTAAAATAACATCAAGAGGTAATTTGTTTTTATCGGTAATTTTTTTCATATCATCAACCAAAACAGGCATTTTTATAGGTAAATTATATAATTTTGCGTATTCAGGCTTTAAATCAAGGTATACAATAGCATATTTTAGTCCCATTATTTTTCTTCCTCCTTTTTCTCATTGAGTTGCATAACATATGCGATTATTTTAGCGACAATAAAATACATATCTTCAGGTATTTCTGAAGGTATATCAAGCGAATATAGTTCGTTTACTGTTTTTGTGTTTTTTAATACAGGAATATTATTTTCTTTAGCAATTTCAATAATTTTTTCAGCAATTGCTCCAACACCTTTAGCAATTATAGTTGGAACTTCATCTTTAAATTCCTCATATTTTATTGCTACAACCTTTTTATCCATATAATCCCTTCTTGTTTAGTTCAAGTTTTTTTTCTAAAGAATTTATTTGTAAACCATCAATGTTTATTCCATCTTTTTGTATATTGTCAATTAGTTCATTAATATTTCGTTTGAAAATTTCAATATTGTTCTCGATAAAAAAGTTTAAAGAAACGTTATTTTCCTTTTTATAAATAACACTGTTGGTTAAACCGAATTTTTTCGATAAGAATGAAAAAGCAATCCTTTTAATTTTTTTCTGGTTATTTCCTTTATATTCTATTTCGTCTTCGATATTTAAAAAAAGAGGCATTCCAAATATTTGAAAAAAAATAAAATTTGGTTCCTGGATAGTTTCAAATTGAGAAAAAGTTTTATAGGCATTTATTGCTTTATGTAGAAACTGACTTTTTGCTGATTTTTCTATATCTGTATCTGGATTTTTAATCGTTTTATCTTCAATCTTATTTTTAGATTTTTCGTTTTTTTCAGTAATTTCTTTTTCTTTATTTGAAACATCTGACTTATTATTGGATTTATGGAATCTGTTTTTTTTTGAAATATTTTTATTTGTATTATGAAATAAAACTTTTTCTTTAATCGGATTGTTTTTATTATTTTTAATCTTATTATTTAATATTTTTTTGTTTTTGATTCATCTGTATTTTTGTCTGCAATTTTATTATTACTGTTATTACTATTAATTATTTTATTTATGATTTTTGCACTATTTTCAGGGTCAGGTATTTTTAAGGTTTTGTTTTCTATAATGCTTTTTGATATTTCTCTTATAAATATTTTAATGAAATTATTTATACTCTTTTCCGGGTAAATATTAGTATTATTCACAGATATAGTTGATTTTTCAGTATTTGCATATTTTAAATTCTTAATAAATTTTCCAAGCCATGAAATAAAATTTTTTATTTGTGGGTTTCTAATATTTCCATTTAATTTCAATTCGACGCTATCATTTAACAACTGAAATTTAATGATATTTTCCTTTTCAGTATTTCCAGTAATTTCTAATAATTCTTTTGCCTGAGTTATATTCGGATTTTCGCTTTTTTCATCAATAATATTAATATAATCACCGATTTTTAAATTTTTAGATAATGAGCCTTTTGGGTTTTCTATAATTATTCTTTTGTGTTTATCTATTTTCAATTGGACAATATCATCATCTATTGCCTCAATTAAGGCAATTAGAGTTTTTATATTTTTTGTTTTTATTAAATCTTTTAAAATACCAATATTAAAAAGATTAATACCGTTTAAAATAATATAACCTCACTTTAAGACATCATAATCTTCAGGGTAATCATATACTACTTTACCATATTTTCCATCAGCCAATTCTTTTAAGAAGGTGCTCATAGCTCTTTCTATATCATAATTATTTCCTGAAGTAATAAAATTTCTTCTTTTAGCGAATAATCCTAAAAATTCAGTATAATCTTCCGGGATATTTTCTGATTTTAATGCGTTTTTAATTATTTCTGGATATTTTTCTTTAAAAAAGTTGAAACCATATTCTATGGCGAATTCTTTTTCATCTTCTTCTGGTTTTAAAGAGCCAATTAAGATTAATTTATATAAAATCTTTTTGTTATATATTTCACTGTATAGAATACCGGTGTATCCAGCAGCATAAATTGGTTGTTTACGCTTATCCATTGAAGCCCTCTTGTAACGCCGGGAGTATTCCCGACTCTTAAAGCTTTTTTCCTTTTATACTATTAATTAAGGTTGATTTTCCAACATTCGGTATACCAGCAACCATTACTCTTAATTCACTGAATTTTTTTGGGAATGATTTATAAACAACCTTTGTTAAGAAACTCCTGATACTTACATTTTTTAGTGAAGTTTTTAAAACCTTATATCCTTTATCTCTATAGTATTTTTCCCAGAATTTTAAATTTTTTCATCAGCAATATCTATTTTGTTAAAAAGTATAATTCTCTCTTTATTCTTAAATAGATCTTCATATTCATATGCTCTGCTTGCATATGGCGCTCTGGCATCTACCAATTCCAGAATTCCCTGGACTGTTTTTAAATATGTTTTTATTTTCCCTTTGGCTTTTTTTATATGACCTGGATACCACATTATTCTCACCTCATTGTTTTTTACGGTTAATTTAAAAATATCAAATATCCTGTTTATAAATTTTTAAATTCTTAATAACAAAAAATCCGGGAAGTTCCGGATTAATAATGGTGCCCCAGGAGGAATCGAACCTCCATTTGCGGATTAGGAATCCGCCGTTCTATCCGTTGAACTATGAGGGCGAGTTTGACTTTTTTTTAGACTATGAATATTTTAACAAAAAAATGAGTAAAATCAATAAAGAAAATATAAATAGAAAATTAAAAACAGAATATTTATTTTGTATAAGCAAAGATTTCTATAAATTTTTCAATAGATATATTTTCTGGACGAGTTTTTGGGTCAATATTACATTTTTTTAATACATCTTCTGTTTTATCCCCAAAAAGGCTTTTTAAATTATTTTTTATCGTTTTTCTTCTTTGAGAAAAGGCTATATGTACAAATTTAAAAAAATTATTTTTATCGATGTCTGGTATATTATGTTTAGGAGTTAATTTTATAACCACAGAATCTACTTTTGGATTTGGAATAAACGCATGTGGAGGGACAGTTATCAATTTTTCAACATTGCAGAAAAACTGGACAAATATGCTTAAAGGACTATAATTTTTTCCAGACTTTGCAAGCATTCTCTCTCCATATTCTTTTTGAACCATTAATGTAGCTAATTGGAAATCGGGTGTTTCTAAAAAAATTTTTTCTAAAATTGGTGATGTAATATAATAAGGAATATTTGCTACGTATTTTGGTTTGTTGAATTTAGATAAATCAGCTTTCAAAAAATCAATAAATTGAATGTTTATATTAGCATAATTTTGAAATCTTTCCTTTAATAAAGGCTTTAATCTTAAATCTATTTCAAAAGCAAAAATTTTTGCACCTGTTTTTGCCAGAGCTTCAGTTAAAGTTCCTGCACCAGGTCCAATCTCAATTACAGTATCATCATTGGTAATTCCCGCTTTTTGAACAATTTTATTTGCGTAATCCAGGGTTGCCAGAAAATTTTGCCCGAGACTTTTCTTTAAATATATATTATATTTTTTTAGCCAATCACCTGTTTTCATTTGAATCTCCCTTCAGTTGACAAAATAGAAAAAATGTTGTATAATAACAAAAAAATCAAATAATAGCAATTAAAAGTAAATAACTACCAATATCAAGCGAAGACAACTCTTTTTGAAATTCCCCTGTTTAACCCTTAGCAGCCTTATAGGCTGCTTTTTTATTTATACATTTTTTAAATATTGAATTATATACATTCCCATAGATTTTTAAGTATTATTAAAAGGGTATTGTTATTAAAACGCCTACTACACCAAATGTTTGACCGAAAATGAACATTGAAATTAAAATAAGGAACCAATTAAGATTAACTTTTCCCCGGAAATTCTTGGAGATAGAATCCACGTTTCAATTTGGTTGGCTGTAATTAAAATAATTAAAGCTTTTATTATTCCGATTAATTCAAAATTTGTAAATCCAAGAAGAATAAGTGGAAATGCAGTTATGAATACACCAAGATAAGGAATAAAATCGGTAATTCCAGCAAGTATTCCTAAAAAAATTGCATACGGAAATCCAAGAATTAATGCCATAAACCATGTGATTAAACCTACAAATAAAGCTGTTATTATTTGACCAGAAACGAATTTTCTTAAATCGCTATAAGTTTTTAATAAAAACTTTTTTGTATATTTTATTTCTGAATTTGGAAAAAATTTATCAATGGACAGCCACAATCTTTTGCTAGCAATGGCCATGTAACCTGATGCAACTATTAATAATAACGCAACTGTAATATAATTTGAAATATTTGAAGCCAGATATCTGGCCAGTTGTATGATTAAATCATTTAAGTATTTACCTGCTGTGTCAAGCAATGTGTTTACAACCTCCCCGGTTTTTCCAGGGATTGAATTAAAATTTATACCTTTAAGTACTTCAAAAGCCTTTGTACTTTCTTCAATAGTTATAGGAATTAGACTATAAAAAGCATAAACAATTGCGCCATAAAAAAGAAGAGCAGCCAATGGTGCTGTTATTTTTCTTGATATTTTTATTTTTTCAAGGTATGAAGCAATTACATCTATCAATATAGTAAAAAACAAAGCAATAACCAAACTTCCTACTATAGTAGGAAATATTTTTAATAAAATTAAAAATATGATTAAATATGAAATAATAAACCAGAAGGATTTAGACATTCAATCACCCATTATTAAAAATTCTTTAAATTTTATATTAGAATTGTTTAATGCAGCACTTCCCGTTAATAAAACATCATATTCGTTGTTCAGGTCATCAATAAGCGTTGTGGATTTTTTATTTCTCTTAAAATACCACCAAAAAACATAAGGGTCTTTTGCTAAAATATCAGCTTTGTTATATATATTACTGTTTTTTATGATAATATCGTTTATTAGAATTGAATTATATTCAATGTTTTCAATTTTATAAATAGGGCGTTTTTCTAATTTGATTCCTTGATTTGAATTATCCAGATATCGTTGTAAAATGAATAAAGCGCTGTTTTGATCCTTTGCTTTTTTTGCCTTTTTAGCATTTAAAAAATTTTTTGTCATAGTATAGCTTTGTTGAGTAGTTAAACGTTCATCAATAAGAAAAATATCTGTTTTAAAATTTTCTATTAATTTTATACAAAAATCAATGGTTTCAAATGTTTGTTTGGAATATCTACCAGACATTGAGATTGGTAAACCTACTATGAAGATATCTTCTTTTTTGTATATGTTGTTTTTTAATACTGTCAATAGCTTATTTGTATTAAAAGTTCCTTTTACCGTGGCAATTTTTAAAATCGAATCACTAATGGCAATACCTGTTTTGCTTAAGCCATAGTCGATACCTATGTATTTCAAAACTTCAACATCTCCTCGATGATGTCAGGATTTGCTTTTTCTATTTTGTATCTAACTTCCATATCATTTAATATTTTTTTGGTTTTTTCTTCATCATCTTCAGATATTGCTATTATTGGAAATCCACCAAGAGGGAAAAATTTTGAAAAAATTTTATTTTTTCTTAATTTGTCCAGAACCTTTACCAGGTATTTTTGTTCCAATTTTATATACAGGTTTAAATCTTTTGTTGTTTTTTTCATATTATTTAACCTCCGCAATTTGATTGTTTAATAATGAAATTAAACTTCTTGATTTGAAATTCAAAAAGAATCTAATAGAATTTTTAAGTATCCATTTATCCAGGATACTTTCTTTTGATTTAACATTTTTATGTATTAAATCTAATCTGAAATCTTCCATGGTTTTTAATCCAGTGGATGTATTTATGACTATACCAGCATTTATTAGTTCATCTACAATATTTTTTACTAAGTCAATATCGTCATTAAAGTGTTCTTTTGCAAGAATATTAATATTTATCTTATCATTTTCTTTTATAATTTCGTATACTTTTTTCATAATTTCTGTTGATGGATATGTTCTTGAAAAGTCATACATAAACTTTGTTGGAAAATCAGTATTATAAGCCATTACAAATATAATATTATCTTTTTTATTGTGAGGCCAAGATGAAACAAGATCCAATAATTCAATACGTGTTTTTGGAACGTCATATAGCATTATGATAGAATTTCTATCTTTTTGTTCGAGAGATAATCCATCATTTGCAAATTCTGAAATAAGGATCCTGGAAGGTCCTTTTTTGTTTAACTCTCGTATATTTATCTTTTCAAAAAATGTATGTTTATGTGAATAATAAATAATATAATCTTCTGAATATTCATATGTTGAAGAAATATATGATTTTAATGTTTTGTAAGGCGTAATGTCGTTTACTATTATATTTAAGTTTTTAGAATTATATAGATAATCTCTTATTAATTTAAATTTATTTGAATTTATTTCCTTAACTACTTCAAAAGAAGGAACATTTGTATTTACGTTTGCAACTCTGTATCCACTTAATTTTAAAAATTCTTTTATACTTTCATCGTAAAAAGTTCCTAAAATGCTAATTTCATAATTTCTAGATCTTATGACTTTTCTTAATTGTACATATTCAGGAATATTTGCTATAGTTGGATGTGCAAAAGAATATATAGGCTCATCTATCAATAGATTTTTTGAAAAATCATTTAATCTCTGAATGTTTTGAATGTAAGCAGGGACTGTTACCAATATAACTTTTTTACTTTTTAAAACAGTATTTTCTATTTTTGATTTTTTGTTGTAGTATATATTTTCTGTGGAAACATATTGATTAATAATTTTATATGTATATTCAAGTAGTAAATGAGATGCACCAATAATGATTAATTTATCTCCCTTTGATATAACATTTTTAATTTTTTCTATTAAAAGGGTATTTTTAATTTTTAATGGTCCAAATATTGAATTTCTATTTTGTTCTATCATGTCCAATAATATTTTATATTTGTAATTAGCTAAGTGATGTACATTATCTTTTGCATGTAAGGAAATCAAAAGATTACCAGCACTGCCTTTTTCGGTTAATGAATCTCCGATGAATTCAATATCTTTTACATAAAATTTTAATATTTTTTGATTATTGTAAAATGTTCTTTCTATTCTGAAGTTGCCAACAAGATTACATTTTAGATTTCCAGCCATTCCATCTTTTTTATTGGATAATATACCATATCCTACAACTTCAAAAATCATTCCTTTTTCTGTTTTAGCAATAGCAGCGAGATTTTCTTCCTCTGCACCAAAAATTTTTACTTTCTCTAAAGAAACATTTTTTATTAAAAATGTTGGTTCAGGGTTTTGATATCCATATGGTTCCAATGCGGTTATGTCATCAAAAAAAGTGTTCCAGAGATTTTCAATTTCCATATCAATTTCAATTTCTGATTCTGGTTCTTTATTTCCATATATATTTTTGTATATTTTATTTATTTCATCTCTTAAATATTCAATTTTTTCTGAATCTATAGTGAATCCAGCGGCTAATTCATGTCCGCCATATTCTTTGAAAAAGTCTTCATGTTCTTTGGAAATATTTTTCATTAGTTCTATTAAACTAATTCCCTGAGGACTACGAGCAGACCCTTTTCCGGTATTATCTTCAGATGTGGTTGAAACCAATAAAACAGGTTTATTAAACTTATTCGAAAGTTTAGAGGCCACAATTCCCAGAACGCCAAGATGCCAATCTTTTCCACTTAAAACGATAACTTTACTATCATGATAATCAGGGTTTATATCCATTAAACTTAATGCGGATTTGTAAATCCTTCTTTCGTGTTTTTGCCGTTCTGAGTTTAAATCAAGTAATTGTTTTACTTTTTTTTCTAAATTTTTATTTTCTTCTGTCATTAGTAATTCAAAAGCTTTCATGGCATCTGCCATTCTACCAGCAGCATTAATTTTTGGAGCAATTTTATATGCGACGATATATGATTTTACATCTTCAGGAACAACACCAATTTCTTTCATTAGATATTTTAAAGCAGGATTGGGGTTAGATCTTAACTTATCTAACCCTTTCTTTACAAAAAATCTGTTTTCGGATCTTAAAGGTACAATATCTGCAATTGTTCCCAGAGCCACGAGATCTATTAAAGAAAATGGATCAAAAGAAGAATTATTAAGAGTTTTATGAATGGCAAGTAATACCTTAAAAGCAACACCGACACCAGACAATCCTTTAAAAGGATAAATATCATCTTTTCTTTTAGGATTAACAATAGCATCTGCTTGTGGAAGTATTTGCTGCGTTTCATGATGATCTGTAATAATGATTCTCATATTTTTTTCTTTTGCGTGTTGAACTTCATTTAACGAAGTTGTTCCACAATCTACTGTAATAATATTTTTAAATCCTTTTTCATATAATTCATCGATTGCTTCAATATTTAAGCTATATCCTTCATCTATTCTGTTTGGAATATACGCTTCAACATCCCAACCCAGTGCTTTAAATCCCTGATATAATACAGCGGCAGCGGTTACCCCATCTGCGTCATAATCTCCATAAACAACTAATTTTTCCTTTTTGTCTTTTATATCAATTAATAAATCAACAGTTTTATCCATATCCTTTAAAAGAAATGGATCAATAATAGATGATTCATCTGGATATAAAAACTCTTCAATCTCGTCTTTTGTTTTAATTCCTCTCACAATAAGAAGTTTTATTAAAAATTCGGATAAACCTGTTTCAGAAGAAAGACGCCTTGCTAATTTTAAATTTTCTGTAAATAAAGGATTATCCGAGTCCCAGAAGACCCTCCAATTCTTTTTCAAAATATTCTCTCCTCTCTTATTTATTTTTTTTATTTTGTTATAATTATACAAAATTTTTGCTATAAATAATATTAGGAATATATTCCATTAATTTTAATTTAACGTTAATTGATTATTTTCGGCTATTGATGCAAATATTAAGCGTCAATAAAAAATGTTAAATGTTAATAAAGTTAAATTAATGAAGAAAATAAAGGAATGAAAAATCAAAAAGCACAAGAAAGTGCAAATTTTGAAAAGATATGATATAATGATTTTAGAATTAAACTCCGGGGGTGGTATTATGAAAAAGAGGATTTTTGTATTTATCCTGCTAATTTTTGCATTATCTATTTTTGCTGAAGATAGTAGAAAAACCTTACTTATTTATTCAAAAGGTTATTCTACTCTTTCAAATAAAGTAGAACATAGGTTGAAAGAAAGATTATTGGAAATGGGTAAATATAGATTAGTCGAAAGGGATTTAAATGTTTTAAATGAAGTAGAAAGGGTATTAAGTGGAGTTACAAATAAAAAAGGATTTGAATTCAAACATCTTGCTGCAGATTATATTGTATATGTTGAAGTGATTGATGCAGAGTCAAGAAGAAAAGAGGATGATGAAGGAAATGTCTGGTATGAGTATGAAATTGAGGGAGCATATAGATTAATAGATGTGGAAACAAGTCAAATTTTGGAAATTAAGACTATAAATGCATTTGGTTCATATAATGTAACAAAGTTTGTTAGTGAAGATGAAGCAAGGGAAAATGCAAAAGAGCAGGCAATAGATTATTTGGTATCTTCGTTAGTATATAGAATGAATAAGTTGTTTTTAATAAGTGCAAATATTATAAATATTGAAAATAATATGGTTTTAATCGAGGCAGGGAGAAATGTAGGAATTTATAAAGGTATGATGTTTTCTTTTGCTAAGATATATAAGGTGAATGATGATGTTTATAGAAAAAAGGATGGTAAGTTGATTGTTAGGGAAGTGTCAATGAAATCTGCAATTTTGGAAATTTTAGTTGAACCGAAATTTAAAGTGGATGATAATGTAAGGGTGATTGAAAACCCAGATTTATCACCTATAAGAGGACATATTACATTAAGTGGAGGTTATGTGTTCGATGGAAACTATTTGGGCAGAATTGATTTTATAGGTGATAATTATAAAGGGTTTGGATTTGGAACGTATTTTGATTTTATTTTTGGTAACGATAAAGCAATAAATTTTTCAGCAGGAATTACATTTAGTTATATGAAAAATTTTGGCAGAATAATGCCTCAGGCAGGTGTGGATTTATATATGAGTTCTAAATTTAATTCCGATACAGAATATGCTACTAATATGGCGTTAGGAGTAAGCCCGAATGTGGGTATAGAATTATTGATTACAGATAATTTTGCAATTACAGTTAATGGTGGATATAGATTCGAAACAACTGTTGAAGGGAATTATGAAGAAATAAATGCTCCATTTGTAAGATTTGGAATAGACATATTATTTTAATTTTAATCCCTAAAAAAATGCTGCAAAAATGCAGCATTTTTTTATCCCTTTAATCCAGAACTTACCAGACTTTTTACGAATAGATTTTGAATTGCAAAGAAAATAATTAAGGTTGGAACAAGTGCTATCATTGTACCAGCCATTATTGTTCCCCAATTATTAGAAGCTTCAGCATCTATAAGCATTTTTACACCAATTTGTACTGTTTTCATTTTATCATCCATTGTTACAATCAAAGGCCATAAATAAAGATTCCAAGCATATACAAAGTTGATTAATGCTGCACCTCCGAGCATAGATTTTGAAAGAGGTAATAATATTTTCCAGAAATATTGCATAGAAGTTGCACCATCGATTTTTGCAGCATCACTTAATTCTTTAGGAATAGTTAAAAAGTGTTGTCTCATTAAAAAAGCATTTGTTGCACTAGCTGTGAAAGGTATAATCAAAGCATAATATGTATTTATCCAACCAAATTGTTTCATAATTAAAAATAGAGGTAGAATCATTACTGTTTCTGCTGGTAAAAATAATGTAATAAATAATATCATAAAGGAAATATTTTTACCTTTAAATTGAAAGTTGGCAAAAGCATAACCTGCTAATGTACCTGTGATTAATTTTCCGAATGTAATAAAAAAAGCAACTATTGCCGAATTTAAAAGCATTCTTCCAGGTCCACCAGCTGTAAAGCTTCTACATAATTCTGCCAATGAAATGAACTGGGTAATAACTTTGGTGGAAATGTATAAACTTCAGTTGGCTTCATGAAGCTCATACTCAATGCCAATAAAACAGGTGCCATTATTATTAAAGAAATAATGATTAAGGTTATTTCAGATAGTATAAGATTGGTTTTTTTTCTTTTTGAAATACTTGAAGCCATAGTAAATCACCTCACTGATAATGAACAGATTTTTCTACATTGTGGAAGTAAATGAAAGTAATAACTCCCATAATTGCAAACATTACAATAGATTGTGCTGCTGCAGAACCATTATTCTGGAATGCAAAAGCATCAAGATACAATTTATAAATCATTGTTGTTGTAGTTCCAAGAGGACCACCTTTTGTCATTATATCTATAATACCAAAAGAAGCAAACATAGTTGTTGTAAAATTCATTATAAACAAATAAAAGGTTATAGGTGACAATAATGGGAATTTGATTTTCCACATTCTTTGCCATAAATTAGCCCCATCTATCATTGAAGATTCCAGTAAAGAGTCTGGAATCGATTGTAGTCCAGCTATATAAAAAATCAAATCAAATGGTAACATTTTCCATATAGTTGCTAACATTACAGCAATAAAAGCATAAGGGGTTGTTGTAAGCCAGTCAGTATCTATACCAAAAAGCTCTAAAAAGATATAATTTAAATAACCTACAGTTGGAGTTAATAAAAATGACCATAAAGTACCTGCAATTGCAGGTGAAATAGCATACGGAGCAAAAATAAAAAGTCTGAAAAGCCTTGTTCCAGGAATATTTTGTACCAGTAATTGTGAAATCAAAAAAGCTATAAATATGGTTAAGAATACAGAAGAAAATGAATATATAAAAGATGTTAGAATGACCCTGTAATATTCAGGATCAGTAAATAAATCGATGAAATTATCTAAACCAACAAAGATACTTCTATTTCCAAAAAAAGATTCTTGATAAAAACTCAATTTAAATGAGTATGCAGCTGGCCAATAAATGAATATAATTATTATAATAAATGTTGGAATAAGTAAAATATATGGTGTCAACTTACTTTTCCAGGACATGAACAATTCCTCCTTTTTTAAAAAAGGGCGGATTTCTCCGCCCGTTTATTTGAATTATTATTTAAATACTCTGTTATATCTCTTTAGAGCATTAGTTACCTGTTTTGCAGCATCATTAAGAGCTCTATCTACAGTTTTTTTGCCATTTATAACATTTTCGTATTCAGTTTCAATAATTTCTCTTGTTTCAGGGAATACGCCATAACTGCTCCATTTGTATTAACAGTTTGTTTTGATAATAACAATTCCATTATAGCTGTTAAGTAATTTGGATGTTGTGAATAGAATCCTTCGGACAATAATTTTTCTAAAGCGTCTTTTCTTACAGGGAAATATCCTGTTTCTAAGTGCCATCTTATTTGTTGTTCTGGTTCTGTCATCCATTTTACAAATTCCCATGCAGCTTGAGTTTCTTCTTTTGGATGTCCTTTAAGAATCCATAATGATCCTCCACCAATAACTGATCCACCCTGTACGCTTAAATTTGGTTTTGGTAAGAAAGCAGTTCCAACTTCAAATCCATTTTCTTTTGCTGTTTCAACAAAGAATTTAACATCTGATGTTGAGTATAATACCATACCAGCTTTTTGAGAAATAAAGATTTGTCTTGCTCCTGACCAGTCTTCTCTCTTTGTATTTAACAATAAACCTTCATCTGTCATCTTTTTGAATAAATTGAATATGTTTTTACCAGCCTGGCTATTGAATACAGCTTCAGTAGGTCTTATACCAACTCTACCATTTCCATTGTTTACTAAAGGAGCATTTTGAACAGCCATTAATTGTTCAAAGAACCATGAATGTGTTGGCCATGTTAAACCATATCTGATAACATTACCATTTGCATCTTTTTTCTGTAATTTTCTAGCATATTCTATTAATTCGTCATATGTTCTTGGTGGTTTGTTTGGATCTAGTCCAACTTCTTTAAACATTGTTTTGTTATAGAATAAAATTGCTGTTGATGAATTAAATGGCATAGAATACATTTTTCCATCAACTGTGTAATAATTGGTAACTTGTTCCAAGAAAGCGCCTTTATCGATACTTGGATCTTCATCAATTAAATCACCAATAGGAACAGCTATACCACCATCGATCATTGCTTGAGTTCCAATGTCATAAATTTGAACAATATGTGGTGGATTTCCAGCTTTAACAGCGGCTATAGTTTTGTTAAATGTGTCTCTGTAAGAGCCAGTGTATTGAACATTTACCTTAATATTTGGATGAGTTTTCATAAAATCATTTGCCATACTTTGTAAAAGTTGAATTCTCCAGCCACTCATAGCATGCCAGAATTCAATAGTAACTTGTGCAAACATAGAAATACTAATAATAACTACCAATAAAACAAGAAACTTCTTCATACACTTTCCCCCCTTTTGGAATTAGGATATCCTAGGATATCACATGAAATATTATTGAATATTATATATAATAATAAAATAATAAAGAAAAAGACGTTAATATAAAAATCATTGTGTAAATATTATACTACTTTTCTAAAGAAAAATCAACAAAAAAGCAAACAAAATTTAAATCAAATTCTTCTCTTCATTGAGTTTATTATAAATGTTTTTGAATTCATTATGAAAAATTTTAAATAGATTTAAAATTTCCGGGTTAAAAAATTCTGGTTTTGTTCTTTCGTCACCTTTTAGAATAATTTCTACAGCTATTTCATGTGAGAATCCTTTTTTATAAGGCCTGTTGCTTCTTAAAGCATCATAAACATCTGCTAATGCAACAATTTGAGCTTCTATAGGAATTTCATCGCCTTTTAAACCATATGGATATCCTTCGCCATTATATTTTTCATGATGATATAAAGCTATATTTTTTGCAACAGCAAAATAAGGATCATCTAAAATCTTTGAACCATATATAGTGTGTTTTTTCATTTCTTCCCATTCATTTTTATCTAAAGGTCCTTCTTTTAATAGAATAGATTTATCTATTAAAAGCTTACCTATATCATGTAAAGGAGAATAAATATAAATATCTTCAATTAACTTCTTATCCAGACTTAATTTTTCAGCAATAAATTTAGAGAATTCTGCTACTCTATATATATGTTTTCCAGTGATATCATCATATTCTTCAGCGATAAAAGCTAATTTATTAGCCAGATTAATGTAAGCATCTTTAATATATTCATAAGATAATTTTTCAATCCAGAAAGCCCTGGCAAGATTTGCAAAGATTTCAAAAATTTCCTTCGATTCTTCAGAAAAACTTTTTTCACTATTAATATCAATATCAAGACAAAAATTAATCCATTGCTCTTCTTTTAGTTTTATTTCATAAATCATCGTCTGTTTAATAGGTTTTGAAGCTTCTTTTAAAATTTTATATGATTCATCATTCATTTCTATTCTTTCATTTTCAACAATATTATTAATTATTTTTATTTTTTCTTTAGTTGGTGTATGGCCTGCAGCGTAAGTAATGCTTTTTAGCATTTCAAAATTATGTCCATAAGCACTTAAAAATTTCCACTGATTTTTCTTTGAGTCTATAAATATAATACTTCCATAATCTGCTTCTGGAATTAAAAATATTGCAGTTCTTAATAATTCATTATAAAATTCATCAAATGTACTTGTGAGTTTTAATTTGGACATTATTTTTGTGAGTTTTATTAATTTAAAATTAATATCTTCTATATTCATATAACTTTCTTCTAATTCTTCATTCATAGAAGCTAATTCACTATTATAAGCTTCCAGCTCTTCGTTTTTTTGTTTTAATTTTTTTGAGGTTTTAATGAATAAAACATAAAAGGTTAAAAAGCTAATAAATAAAGTAATAATAATTACAATAGCTGTATTTAAAACCTTATTAACCCATTCAGGAATGAAAATTTTTTCTTTATATATATTTTTTCTTAAAAGAGAATAATATATGGAATTTTCATCATTTTTCCATTTGCTTAAATAATAATCAATTTTGTTTATTATTATTTCTTTGGTGTTTTTTGAGAATCCATAATAAATTTCTACGGGTAAAAATACAATTGGAGTCTTATGGATATTATATGAGTTGTTAGAATATAATCTGTTTACAACACCAGCATCACAAACATTGTTTTTTACTGCCTGTAAAACTTCGTCATATGAGTTATATTCATGAAATTCAAAATTTAAATTCATTTTTCTTGATAGATTTTTAATACCATTTTCATGAGTATAGTATATATCATCTTTTAAAACGGCTATTTTTTTATTTTTTAAATCCAACAATGAATCTATATTATTGTTTTTTGAGTATATAACTCCCCAATTTGTAAAAAAAGATTGGGAAGGATATTTTATAAATAATTCTCTATCCTTGGTTTTTCCTAAACCTACTAATACATTTATTTTATTGTTTTTTATTTTTTTTATAAGGTTTGGAAAAGTATCGTATTGATATTTAATTTGCCAATTTTCCTTTTGGGATATTTCTTTTAGCAAATCAAGAGCTAACCCCTTATATTCACCGTTTTCTTTATAAGTTAGCGGTTTGTTTTCATATATACCAACTATTAATTTTTCTGCATTTAAAATTGTTAAAAATATGAGAAATATAATGATAAAGCTCTTTTTCATCGAATCACCTATTTGTTTAGATTTTTATAATATTTATAATAAGGTTTTACATAAAAAACTTCTTGAAGATTCATAAGGTATTCCAATACGTCTTTTAATTGATTTGTATTTTCTGTATTATAGATATATTTTGACGCAATGGGTAAATTTTTTTCGTGTATATCTTCATCTTTTAAAATGCTTTTTATGTAAAATGCTTCTACAGCTATTTTGAATTCATTAAAATCAGCATTTAAGTAGACAGGTGTTTTCATACTTACATAATCACTACCATCTTTACCTATAAATTTACCAGAAAATTTTAATGCAATTCCAAATGATCCAACGACTTTATTTGTAAGGTTTAGATCTTTTTTAGCAGAATGTATAGCTTCTATTATAGAATTAGCCTTTTTTTCTTTGAAAAGCTTAAAAACATATTCTACAAATTTGTCTCTAAACTCCGGATAAGGAAGTATTTTTTCATGTTTAATCTCCCAGCGTCTTGGAATAGGAACAAGAATATATCCTTTTGAATTCTTCCATAATCGTTTTTCTTCAATCATTTTTACAATCAATTCTTTAAGAGAATATTTTGAATTTTTGGTTATCCATGGATTTTTTTCCTGTGCTTTTGAAATTAATTGTTCCAGTTTTAAAGGAATAACACTTGTAGCTAATAATCTTTCTATATATCGCATATAATTTTCTTCATATTCGCTGTATTCTCCATTTTTGGAATAAAATTCATTTCTTATCTCTTTTATTAAATGATTGATAAAATCATTATAAGATAAAAAACCAAAATCTCTATAATCTATTTTCATTCCAGTAACTATTCTTTTTATGATATTTTCATTTACATCTTCATATTGATGTTCCTCTATGATCCTTATTATTTCATCTACTATATCTTCTATAGTATCTTTATCTTCAATTTTTTCGGATTTTACGATTTCTTCATAAGGGATGAAGATATCTGCGGATAATTCCATTTCTTTAGAAGTGTTTTTACTTCTACTTACCACAATAACTTCTTTTCCATATATTCTCAATTTTTTTACCAGTGGAACAAAATCGGCATCGCCTGTTACCAGTACAAAACCATCAATATGAGGTAATGAAAACATGGTTTCAATGGCATCAATAGCTAATTTTATGTCATTTCCTTTTTTGTTTTCAAAACCATCTTCTGGCATTTCTATTAATTCAATACCATGTCTTGAAAATGAAAACATTGTTGCAGGATATTTTGACCAATGTGCATAAGCTTTTCCTCCAACAATTTTTCCTAACTCCTTAATCTTTTCAATTATTAGTTCCGGATCAACAGGTTGATTCTGATAATCCATGAAAATAAATATGCTTTTGATAATTTCACCATCCCTTTTTATATTTACTAATAATTTTTTCAGCAACTCTAATACCATCTACTGCAGATGAGGTTATTCCACCTGCATATCCTGCTCCCTCGCCTGTTGGATATAATCCTTCAACATTAATGCTTTCATAATTTTCATTTCTTTCTATTCTTATAGGTGAAGAACTACGTGTTTCCACGCCAGTTAATAAGGAATTATAATCAGAAAAACCTTTTAATTTTTTCCCCATTGCTAATATCCCTTCTTTTAGTGCAGAGGAGATATAATCAGGAAAAATTTTGTTTAAATCATAGAATATTGTTCCTGGTCTATATGTTGGTGTAATTTTACCGAATTTAGATGATTTTTTTGATTTTAAAAAATCACCGAATAATTGAACTGGTGCATAATATGAATTGGATATTTCAAATGCCTTTTTTTCATATATTCTCTGGAATTCCACACCGCTTAATGGATGGTTTGAGGGAAAATCTTCAGGAGACACGCTGACCAGAATAGCACTATTTGAATTAATATTATTTCTGGCAAATTCACTCATTCCATTAGTAACAACCATATTTTCTTCTGATGCAGAAGCTACAACATATCCGCCTGGACACATACAAAATGTATATACTGCACGACCATTTTTTGCTCTATGGGACAATTTATAATCTGCAGCTTTTAATTTTGGATGATTATAAAATCTTCCATATTGACTTTTATTTATTGTTTCTTTTAAATGTTCTATTCTAACACCAATCGAAAACGGTTTTTGTGAAATATGTACGCCCTTTTCAAATAAAATATTAAATGTATCCCTTGCGCTATGACCAATAGACAAAACTACAACATCAGAGTACAACTTTTCATTATTATTTATGACAACCCTTTTATTTTATTATCTTTGATAATAAAATCTGTAACCTTTGAATTAAAGAAAATTTTGCCGCCTAAATTTTCAATTTTTTTTCTCATGTTTTTTACTGCTATTTCTAATTTATCCGTTCCGATATGCGGTTTGTTTATATATAATATTTCTTCAGGAGCACCAGCTTCAACAAATTCAGTTAGCATTTTTCTTATTCTGTTATTTTTATCTTTAATTAAGGTATTCAACTTTCCATCAGAAAATGTTCCGGCTCCACCTTCGCCAAATTGAACATTACTTTCTGTATTTAATATTCCTTTTTTCCAAAAATTATTAACGTCTTTTTTTCTTTCATCAACGGATTTTCCACGTTCTAAAATTATTGGCTCAAACCCTGCTTCTGCAAGAATTAATCCGCGAATATACCAGCAGGGCCAAAACCTATTATTATTGGTTTATGTTTTAATGGAATATCACCTGAAATTGGTAATTTATAATTGTAATCTGGAGATTTTGATATAAAGGGGAATTTTAAAAATAAATCTTCATTTTCAATTTCAAAGTCAACGTTATATATGAAATAAATCATTGTATTCTTTTTTCTGGCATCAATGGATTTTTTTCTAATATAAATTTTTTTAATATCTTTTGAGGAAATATCCAAATTTTTAGCTATTTCAATTTTTATATCTTCATTTGAATGATCTATGGGTAATTTTATATTATTGATTTTTAGCATTTTTAGTTACTCTCCTCTATAAAATTCAATTAGTTTATCCTCTTTTTTTGCTTTATACATAGTTCTGTCTGAAATATTAATTAATTCTTCTACCTCATTTCCATGATCAGGGAAAAAGGATACACCACAATTGAAATTTATTTTTAAATCTATATTTTCATATTTTATGGGGATGTCAAGATTTTCTTTTAATCGGTTTATAACCTTTAATACTTTTGATTCATCGCTATCCGGTAAGATAACAATAAATTCATCTCCTCCAATTCTTGCAGGAAAATCACTTTCTCTTATAGAATTTTTCAGGGCATCTGCAAATTCATACAAAAAATGATCGCCAACATCATGGCCGTAATTATCATTGATAGACTTGAATTTTTCCAGGTCAATGTAAACAAAAGCTAATTTCATATTTTTTCTTTTTGCTAATTTAATGATATTTTCTGCATATTCGTATAAATAAACCCTGTTGGGTAATGTTGTTAATTGATCATGTAAAGCTAAATATTTAAGTTTTTTTTCTAATTTTTTTCTTTTAATAACCTGTGAAAGCTCATTTGAAATTATTTCCCCAATGTGTATATCTTCTGCATTAAAGGAGTTTTCATTTTTGAATGAATCAAGATTTATCGTTCCGACCATTATCCCATCTATAATAATAGGAATAATTAGAGTGGATTTTATTTTTGTTATTTTCCCAGCAGACAACATTATTTTTGTATCATCTTCATTTTTATAATCAGGTATAATGTTTTTTCTAATAACAACTTTATCTGTTGCTAAAAGAAGTTTTTTTGGTAAACTTACTTTTTGCAATTCATCGAGATCAAAATTAACTGCTGCGACAAAATGAAATAATCCATCATTTTCTTTCATCAAAATACTTCCAGCATCAGCATTGTCAATGATTTTAACAGCTTTTTCCAGGAAAAATTGATATATATTTGAATTATCAGACAATGTATAAGAATTAATAATTAGTTGATGAACCATATCAATTTTTTTTCGTAAATTCTCATATCTTATTTTTTCTGTTATATTAAATCCAAAGCCAATTAATCCTATTTTTTCTTTTTTCTCTGAGAAAACAATGCAACTATATGTTTCTAAAAACACTTCTTTTTTTTCAGGAGTTATGAATTTTAATATATTTCTTTTTTTAAAAGTATTATTTACGTCATCAAAAAATGTTTTGAAGTTCAGAATTCTATTTTCTTTTTCCTCGTCAGGAATAAAATTATCAAAAATATTCAAATTTATAATTTCATTTTTTTGCATGCCAAGTAATTTGCATCCATAATTATTAATATCTTTTATTTTTCCATTTTTATCTAAAAATATATAAAGAAAATCAAAATTATCAAAATCGATATTCATAATAAAAACTCCCTTTATAATCTTTTTTAATTATATCATATTAATATTAAAAAATAATAACCCCATAAATGGGGGTTATCTATAAAGGAAGGGTTTTTAAGATGCTTTGCTTCTTGTTTTTATATCAAATACAACAGCTGCAATTAAAACTGCTCCACGAATAATATATTGGAAAGATATACCTACACCGATTAGGTTCATTCCGTTAATAAGTGATGCCATAACTAAAGCACCGACAATAGAGTTAGTAACCTTACCCACACCACCGGCTGCAGATACGCCACCAACATATGCAGCAGCAATAGCATCAAGTTCAAATAATGTTCCTGCTGTAGGGGTTGCAGATTGGAATCTTGATGCGTATAAAATACCAGATAATGCTGTTAATAACCCCATTGAGCCAAAAACGAATAATGTTATCTTATTTAAGCTAATTCCACTTAATTTAGCTGCTTCTGGATTTCCACCAACAGCATATATATGTCTTCCCAAAGCCGTTTTTGTTGTCATAATATGATAAATAAAAGTAACGATTAATACTATTACAAATGTCCATGATAGACCATTATAACTTGCTAATATCCAGAAAAGATAACCTACTATTGAGGATATTAATAGGATTTTTAATATGAATATGGGTATAGATAATACTTCAAAATTATATTTTATCTTATTATTTCTTCTTTTAATTTCGAAGTAAATATAAAATAATATTATAATTATACCTATTAATAGAGTGGTAACGTGGATATTTTCGTTGTGGAAAAAATCAGGTATATATCCATTTCCGATTTCATTAAATGTATCGTTTGATATTATTATTGTACCGGTTTTTTGTGTTGCAACAAGTAAGCCGCCTCTAAAAATCAGCATCCCTGCCAATGTCATAACAAATGATGGGAGACCAATAAATGAGATAAAAAAACCATTGATTAAACCAAAAATAATTCCCAGAGCAAAAACTATTAATATGGTAGGAAGAACTGGCATATTGTGTTGCATCATTAAAATAGCCGCAATTGCACCTAAAAAACCAGAACCAAAACCTACAGAAAGATCTATATGTCTTATAACAATAACCAATGTCATACCAACTGCTAAAACAGCGATGTAACCCATCTGGTTAAATAAATTACTTATATTCCTAGCGGAAAGAAATAATCCATCAGTTAAGAAAGAGAAAATTAACATAATAATTACAAGAGCTATATACATTCCATATTCTCTTATATGCTTTTTAAGCAAAGTTTTTAATTCTCCAAACATACAAATTCCTCCTTAATATTCTACAGCCATTGCCATAATTTTTTCCTGAGTAGCTTCTTTATTGCTTAATTCTCCAATGATTTTTCCACCAGCCATAACATAGATTCTATCGCTCATACCAAGAACTTCAGGTAATTCCGAAGAGATCATGATAATGCTCATCCCTTCTGCAACCAATTCATTCATAATGCTGTAAATTTCATGTTTTGCTCCAACATCTATACCTCTTGTGGGTTCATCTAAAATCAACAATTTAGGAGTAACAAATAACCATTTGGCTAATGAAACCTTTTGTTGATTACCACCGCTGAGATTTAATACCTTCTGTTCTATGCTATGTGATTTGATTTTTAAGGATTTTCTATAATCTTCTGCTATAATTACCTCTTCATTTTCATTTACAAATATTCCTTTTAAGATCTTTTTTAAATTAGCAATGGTAATATTTGTTTTAATATCAAAATCCAATATTAAACCATTACCTTTTCTATCTTCAGAAACATAGGCAATGCCAGATTTTATTGCATCAGAAGGTGATTTAAATTGCACTTTTTTACCTTCAAAATATAGCTCTCCGCTAACTTTATAATCATCGGGATTCCCAAAGATACTGTGAGCCAATTCTGTTCTTCCAGCACCTATTAAACCCGCTATACCAACGATTTCTCCACGTCTAACATAAAAGTTTGCAGATTTAACTACATACCTTTCATTCTTTTTATCAAAAGCTTTCCAATTTTTTACTTCAAATAATTTGTCACCGATTTCATGATCCCTTTTTGGATAAATATCATTTATTTCTCTACCAACCATATGTTTAATAATTACATTTTCTGATATATTATTATTCTCAATTGTTGTTATAGTTAATCCATCTCTTAATACAGTGATGGTATCTGCTACTTCTAATACCTCATTCAGTTTATGAGATATTAATATTGAAGTAATTCCATGATTCTTTAAATCTTTTATTATTTGTAATAATTTTTCACTATCTGTTTCATTTAAAGCAGAAGTCGGTTCATCCAGAATTAATAATTTTACGTTTTTACTGAGTGCTTTTGCAATTTCAATAATTTGTTGAACTCCTACGCCAAAATCTTTGACCTTTTTTGATGTATCTAATGTATAACCCAATTTTTTTAGAACCTTTTCGGCTTCGGTTATAGTTTTATTCCAATCAATAATACCCTTGTTTTTTATTTCATGACCCAAAAAGATATTTTCATATACTGTTAATTCTGGAATTAATGCTAATTCCTGATATATGGTAACAATACCAACTTTTTCACTATCATAAATGGTATTGAATTTTTGTTCTTTTCCTTCAAATATTATTTGACCATCATATGTTCCATGCTTATGAAATCCGCTAAGTACTTTCATTAAAGTGGATTTACCAGAACCATTTTCACCAATCAAACAATGAATCTCTCCTCTTTTTACCTTGAAATTCACATTATCCAGAGCCTTTACACCAGGAAATTCTTTTGTAATGTTTTTCATTTCAAGAATATATTCACTCAAAAAGATCACCCTTACTTGAAAAAGGGTAGCGTTTACCACTACCCTTAATTACATTTTAAATTACCATCTAAAATCAGATTCTTTATAATATCCTGAATCTATTAATACCTTTTTAACATTATCTTTTGTTACAACAGCAATATTTGATTGAATTGCAGGAACCATCTTTGAACCATTATCATATGAGTTAGGAGTAATTAGTTTTACGCCCTTTAATACAAATTGTGCTAAATTTATAGCATCTTTTACCAATAATCTAACGTCTTTAAATACTGTCATTGATTGTTTTCCGTCGATTATGTATTGTATTGAAGCCTTTTCTGCATCCTGGCCAGTTACATAGTATTTTTTTACATCTCTATCCTGTCTGAATGCATCAGCAATAGCTCTTGCTGTACCATCATTAGGAGCTAAAATAAATACTGTACCCTTATCTGCTTTTCTAGCTCTTGTTAAGTTATCTTCTGCTTTTCTTCTGGCTACTGTAAAACTCCAATCTGTTGTAATTTGGTTAATGATTTTTGCCATTTCTTCTCTTGTTAACTCTTTTTTGTTTTGTAATTTTTTAGCTTCTGAGGAGTTAATAATTCTAAATGTCCCATCAGCAATTTTTGGTTGTAATACTTCCCATGCACCCTGAAAGAATAAGAAAGCATTGTTATCTGATAATGCACCAGCATATAAATATAATGGGTTATTTTTTCCAGTTGCATGATCCACTAAAAACTGTCCCTGTGCCCTACCAACTTCTACACTATCAAAAGTTACATAATAATCTACAGATTTTGTATTTGTAACTAATCTATCGTAAGAAATAACTGTAACGCCAGCTTTTTTAGCTAAATCCACTGTACCAGCTGCAGCAACTGCGTCATGAGGACATAAAATTAATACTTTAATGCCTTTTGAAAGTAATGCTTCTACATTTTGTCTTTCTTTTGCAGGATTTCCCTGACTGAATAAAACTTCAACTGAAACGTTTGTGTCTTTTAATGCATCTCTAAACCTTGTTTCATCTTGAACCCATCTTGGTTCATCCTTTGTAGGAAGAACAATACCAACATCCAATGCATAAATAGAAATAGCGAATAAAACTAACAATGCCAATAAAACCTTTTTCATAACTCCACCTCCAGATTAATTAAAATTTATCCAATATATTTATCAGCAACAGTGTGCCATTTTTTTAATGCTTAATATCAAAGTTAAGAAAAGTTAAGATTTTTAAGTATTATTTAAATTAAATCTGTTTAATAAAATTTTACAGGTCTGCGCAAAAATTGCGCATTTGTAAAAAAAAGATTATAATTAATATGCAAAAATTGCATATGGTATGCAAAAATTGGGGGTTATTATGACATTAAAAAAAAGATTTATTTTTATTATTTTAATATTTGTTCTTTTACCGACGATATTGATATTATTTAATGAAACATATATTACTAAATATATTTTTAGAGAGTTATCTGATTATACAGAAAATACAATAGATGATTTTGGATTTGAATTAGTAAATAAAATATATCCAACGGCATTAAATACGTTTTTTGAATATAATAATTATTTAAAAAATTTTTCAAATAATATATTAGAAAATCAAAGAATTATAGATTATGCAAAATATGGGTTAATTAATACAGTAAATTCATACATTACTGAATTGATAAACTCGTCATCTATTGATGGGGTTATCATTATAGTTAATAATAAAAAAAAGATAAGAATAGGTGAGTTTCCAGATATAGAAAGAATAAAAAGTGGCTATTTTGAAAATGAAAATGGAATTTACATGATATCCGGTTCTAAAAAAGATGATGTTGAAGTATATTCGTCAATGAAAATAGATAGATACTTTCTTGATTCATTAAACTTATCCTCAATTTCTATTATTTCTATTATTGGAAAACAAAATAGAATATTTCAAAAGAATAATTTTTATGCGGATTTTAATATAAAAGATAATTATGTTATATCTCAAAAAATAAAATATCCATCTAAAATAGAAATTATCAGATAATATTGTATTCGTTATATCTTTTGATATATCTCCTGAGTTTGACACTATTATTATCAACAAAATTCTAAAAAGTAGAATTATT
>NZ_QHLX01000018.1 GCF_004135675.1 Marinitoga lauensis | reverse complement strand
TAAGATAACAATAAATTCATCTCCTCCAATTCTTGCAGGAAAATCACTTTCTCTATAGAATTTTTCAGGGCATCTGCAAATTCATACAAAAAATGATCGCCAACATCATGGCCGTAATTATCATTGATAGACTTGAATTTTTCCAGGTCAATGTAAACAAAAGCTAATTTCATATTTTTTTTTTTTGCTAATTTAATGATATTTTCTGCATATTCGTATAAATAAACCCTGTGGGTAATGTTGTTAATTGATCATGTAAAGCTAAATATTTAAGTTTTTTTTCTAATTTTTTTTTTTAATAACCTGTGAAAGCTCATTTGAAATTATTTCCCCAATGTGTATATCTTCTGCATTTAAGGAGTTTTCATTTTTGAATGAATCAAGATTTATCGTTCCGACCATTATCCCATCTATAATAATAGGAATAATTAGAGTGGATTTATTTTTTATTTTTCCCAGCAGACAACATTATTTTTGTATCATCTTCATTTTATAATCAGGTATAATGTTTTTTCTAATAACAACTTTATCTGTTGCTAAAAGAAGTTTTTTTGGTAAACTTACTTTTTGCAATTCATCGAGATCAAAATTAACTGCTGCGACAAAATGAAATAATCCATCATTTTCTTTCATCAAAATACTTCCAGCATCAGCATTGTCAATGATTTAACAGCTTTTTCCAGGAAAAATTGATATATATTTGAATTATCAGACAAGTATAAGAATTAATAATTAGTTGATGAACCATATCAATTTTTTTCGTAAATTCTCATATCTTATTTTTTCTGTTATATTAAATCCAAAGCCAATTAATCCTATTTTTTCTTTTTTCTCTGAGAAAACAATGCAACTATATGTTTCTAAAAACACTTCTTTTTTTCAGGAGTTATGAATTTTAATATATTTTTTTTTAAAAGTATTATTTACGTCATCAAAAAATGTTTTGAAGTTCAGAATTCTATTTTCTTTTCCTCGTCAGGAATAAAATTATCAAAATATTCAAATTTATAATTTCATTTTTTGCATGCCAAGTATTTGCATCCATAATTATTAATATCTTTTATTTTTCCATTTTTATCTAAAAATATATAAAGAAATCAAATTATCAAAATCGATATTCATAATAAAAACTCCCTTTATAATCTTTTTTAATTATATCATATTAATATTAAAAATAATAACCCCATAAATGGGGGTTATCTATAAAGGAAGGGTTTTTAAGATGCTTTGCTTCTTGTTTTTATATCAAATACAACAGCTGCAATTAAACTGCTCACGAATAATATATTGGAAAGATATACCTACACCGATAGGTTCATTCCGTTAATAAGTGATGCCATAACTAAAGCACCGACAATAGAGTTAGTAACCTTACCCACACCACCGGCTGCAGATACGCCACCAACATATGCAGCAGCAATAGCATCAAGTTCAAATAATGTTCCTGCTGTAGGGTTGCAGATTGGAATCTTGATGCGTATAAAATACCAGATAATGCTGTTAATAACCCCATTGAGCCAAAAACGAATAATGTTATCTTATTTAAGCTAATTCCACTTAATTTAGCTGCTTCTGGATTTCCACCAACAGCATATATATCTTCCCAAAGCCGTTTTGTTGTCATAATATGATAAATAAAAGTAACGATTAATACTATTACAAATGTCCATGATAGACCATTATAACTTGCTAATATCCAGAAAAGATAACCTACTATTGAGGATATTAATAGGATTTTTAATATGAATATGGGTATAGATAATACTTCAAAATTATATTTTATCTTATTATTTCTTCTTTTTTCGAAGTAAATATAAAATAAATTATAATTATACCTATTAATAGAGTGGTAACGTGGATATTTTCGTTGTGGAAAAATCAGGTATATATCCATTTCCGATTTCATTAAATGTATCGTTTGATATTATTATTGTACCGGTTTTTTGTGTTGCAACAAGTAAGCCGCCTCTAAAAATCAGCATCCCTGCCAATGTCATAACAAATGATGGGAGACCAATAAATGAGATAAAAAACCATTGATTAAACCAAAAATAATTCCCAGAGCAAAAACTATTAATATGGTAGGAAGAACTGGCATATTGTGTTGCATCATTAAAATAGCCGCAATTGCACCTAAAAAACCAGAACCAAAACCTACAGAAAGATCTATATGTCTTATAACAATAACCAATGTCATACCAACTGCTAAACAGCGATGTAACCCATCTGGTTAAATAAATTACTTATATCCTAGCGGAAAGAAATAATCCATCAGTTAAGAAAGAGAAAATTAACATAATAATTACAAGAGCTATATACATTCCATTCTCTTATATGCTTTTTAAGCAAAGTTTTTAATTCTCCAAACATACAAATTCCTCCTTAATATCTACAGCCATTGCCATAATTTTTCCTGAGTAGCTTCTTTATTGCTTAATTCTCCAATGATTTTTCCACCAGCATAACATAGATTCTATCGCTCATACCAAGAACTTCAGGTAATTCCGAAGAGATCATGATAATGCTCCCCTTCTGCAACCAATTCATTCATAATGCTGTAAATTTCATGTTTTGCTCCAACATCTATACCTCTTGTGGGTTCATCTAAAATCAACAATTTAGGAGTAACAAATAACCATTTGGCTAATGAAACCTTTTGTTGATTACCACCGCTGAGATTTAATACCTTCTGTTCTATGCTATGTGATTTGATTTTTAAGGATTTTCTATAATCTTCTGCTATAATTACCTCTTCATTTTCATTTACAAATATTCCTTTTAAGATCTTTTTTAAATTAGCAATGGTAATATTTGTTTTAATATCAAAATCCAATATTAAACCATTACCTTTTCTATCTTCAGAAACATAGGCAATGCCAGATTTTATTGCATCAGAAGGTGATTTAAATTGCACTTTTTTACCTTCAAAATATAGCTCTCCGCTAACTTTATAATCATCGGGATTCCCAAAGATACTGTGAGCCAATTCTGTTCTTCCAGCACCTATTAAACCCGCTATACCAACGATTTCTCCACGTCTAACATAAAAGTTTGCAGATTTAACTACATACCTTTCATTCTTTTTATCAAAAGCTTTCCAATTTTTTACTTCAAATAATTTGTCACCGATTTCATGATCCCTTTTTGGATAAATATCATTTATTTCTCTACCAACCATATGTTTAATAATTACATTTTCTGATATATTATTATTCTCAATTGTTGTTATAGTTAATCCATCTCTTAATACAGTGATGGTATCTGCTACTTCTAATACCTCATTCAGTTTATGAGATATTAATATTGAAGTAATTCCATGATTCTTTAAATCTTTTATTATTTGTAATAATTTTTCACTATCTGTTTCATTTAAAGCAGAAGTCGGTTCATCCAGAATTAATAATTTTACGTTTTTACTGAGTGCTTTTGCAATTTCAATAATTTGTTGAACTCCTACGCCAAAATCTTTGACCTTTTTTGATGTATCTAATGTATAACCCAATTTTTTTAGAACCTTTTCGGCTTCGGTTATAGTTTTATTCCAATCAATAATACCCTTGTTTTTTATTTCATGACCCAAAAAGATATTTTCATATACTGTTAATTCTGGAATTAATGCTAATTCCTGATATATGGTAACAATACCAACTTTTTCACTATCATAAATGGTATTGAATTTTTGTTCTTTTCCTTCAAATATTATTTGACCATCATATGTTCCATGCTTATGAAATCCGCTAAGTACTTTCATTAAAGTGGATTTACCAGAACCATTTTCACCAATCAAACAATGAATCTCTCCTCTTTTTACCTTGAAATTCACATTATCCAGAGCCTTTACACCAGGAAATTCTTTTGTAATGTTTTTCATTTCAAGAATATATTCACTCAAAAAGATCACCCCTTACTTGAAAAAGGGTAGCGTTTACCACTACCCCTTAATTACATTTTAAATTACCATCTAAAATCAGATTCTTTATAATATCCTGAATCTATTAATACCTTTTTAACATTATCTTTTGTTACAACAGCAATATTTGATTGAATTGCAGGAACCATCTTTGAACCATTATCATATGAGTTAGGAGTAATTAGTTTTACGCCCTTTAATACAAATTGTGCTAAATTTATAGCATCTTTTACCAATAATCTAACGTCTTTAAATACTGTCATTGATTGTTTTCCGTCGATTATGTATTGTATTGAAGCCTTTTCTGCATCCTGGCCAGTTACATAGTATTTTTTTACATCTCTATCCTGTCTGAATGCATCAGCAATAGCTCTTGCTGTACCATCATTAGGAGCTAAAATAAATACTGTACCCTTATCTGCTTTTCTAGCTCTTGTTAAGTTATCTTCTGCTTTTCTTCTGGCTACTGTAAAACTCCAATCTGTTGTAATTTGGTTAATGATTTTTGCCATTTCTTCTCTTGTTAACTCTTTTTTGTTTTGTAATTTTTTAGCTTCTGAGGAGTTAATAATTCTAAATGTCCCATCAGCAATTTTTGGTTGTAATACTTCCCATGCACCCTGAAAGAATAAGAAAGCATTGTTATCTGATAATGCACCAGCATATAAATATAATGGGTTATTTTTTCCAGTTGCATGATCCACTAAAAACTGTCCCTGTGCCCTACCAACTTCTACACTATCAAAAGTTACATAATAATCTACAGATTTTGTATTTGTAACTAATCTATCGTAAGAAATAACTGTAACGCCAGCTTTTTTAGCTAAATCCACTGTACCAGCTGCAGCAACTGCGTCATGAGGACATAAAATTAATACTTTAATGCCTTTTGAAAGTAATGCTTCTACATTTTGTCTTTCTTTTGCAGGATTTCCCTGACTGAATAAAACTTCAACTGAAACGTTTGTGTCTTTTAATGCATCTCTAAACCTTGTTTCATCTTGAACCCATCTTGGTTCATCCTTTGTAGGAAGAACAATACCAACATCCAATGCATAAATAGAAATAGCGAATAAAACTAACAATGCCAATAAAACCTTTTTCATAACTCCACCTCCAGATTAATTAAAATTTATCCAATATATTTATCAGCAACAGTGTGCCATTTTTTTAATGCTTAATATCAAAGTTAAGAAAAGTTAAGATTTTTAAGTATTATTTAAATTAAATCTGTTTAATAAAATTTTACAGGTCTGCGCAAAAATTGCGCATTTGTAAAAAAAAGATTATAATTAATATGCAAAAATTGCATATGGTATGCAAAAATTGGGGTTATTATGACATTAAAAAAAAGATTTATTTTTATTATTTTAATATTTGTTCTTTTACCGACGATATTGATATTATTTAATGAAACATATATTACTAAATATATTTTTAGAGAGTTATCTGATTATACAGAAAATACAATAGATGATTTTGGATTTGAATTAGTAAATAAAATATATCCAACGGCATTAAATACGTTTTTTGAATATAATAATTATTTAAAAAATTTTTCAAATAATATATTAGAAAATCAAAGAATTATAGATTATGCAAAATATGGGTTAATTAATACAGTAAATTCATACATTACTGAATTGATAAACTCGTCATCTATTGATGGGGTTATCATTATAGTTAATAATAAAAAAAAGATAAGAATAGGTGAGTTTCCAGATATAGAAAGAATAAAAAGTGGCTATTTTGAAAATGAAAATGGAATTTACATGATATCCGGTTCTAAAAAAGATGATGTTGAAGTATATTCGTCAATGAAAATAGATAGATACTTTCTTGATTCATTAAACTTATCCTCAATTTCTATTATTTCTATTATTGGAAAACAAAATAGAATATTTCAAAAGAATAATTTTTATGCGGATTTTAATATAAAAGATAATTATGTTATATCTCAAAAAATAAAATATCCATCTAAAATAGAAAAATTATCAGATAATATTGTATTCGTTATATCTTTTGATATATCTCCTGAGTTTGACACTATTATTATCAACAAAATTCTAAAAAGTAGAATTATTCAAAAAAATAGCTATTGTTAACTTTTTATAAAAAGAGAAATTAGCCACACACCTCCTCCTTTTTGGCTTTTCATGCGTGTTTTAGGAGATTATTTTTTTAAATTCATCTAATTCCATCATTTTTTTCGGTTTTTCTATTTTTAATGTTTTTAATATGGCTTTTTGAAAATCGTTTAAATTGGCTCTTAATGCAAATAATTTGTCTTTTAATCTTATTTCAGAGTATTCCATTTTTTTTATAGCTTCTCTTATTTTTTCATGAGAGTATTCAATATTATTTTTTTCCAGTTCTAATTCTAATGTTCTTTGAATTATGTAAGATATGAAACTCATTACAATATGTCCTTTTATTCTTTTCGGTGTCCAATGAAATACCGGTCTTGTTTCAAGATAATTTTTTAATGTTCTGAATGTTTCTTCTACTTTCCATAATGTATGATATTGTTCTAATATTTCTTTTGGCGATAGTTTTGTGTTTGTTATTATTCCATAGTATCCATCGTATTTTTCATCATTTTCTATTTTTTCTATGTCCAGTATATAATTTTGTTTGTTCTGTTCTTTTAAATATTTTTTCGCTCCTCTTTTACTTTTGGAATCTATATTTCCTTCTTCTAACATTTTTTTCGCTTTTTCTATTAATCGTAGTCTATCTGCTCTGTCTTTTTTGGCTCTTTCTTCTGAATATATTATGAGTAATCTTTTATTTTCATATTCTACTTCTCTATATTTTATTCCTTTTGCTAGTTCTATGAATTCTCCTTCAAATATATTTACTTTTTTTATTTGTTTTATTGATTTTCCTACTATGAATTCATAATTAGAATTTTCTACTACTTCTATATTTTTTTTACTCATCATTCCTCTATCTGCTACTACTATTACTTTTCCTAATTGATATTCTTTTTTCATTTTTTCTATTGAATCTTTAAATGTATGCCCTTCAAATGTATTTCCTGCATATATATCAAAACTAACTGGCATTCTATCCTGATCTATTGACATCCCTAATACTATTTGTGATTCATTAAATTTCTTATCTTTTGAATATCCCATTTGTAATATTTCATTTGTTTGTTGTGTTTCAAACGCTAATGTCGTTACATCGTAAAATACTAAATCTACCGTTGTATTAAACAAACTTATCCTTTGATTATACATATGTTTTTCTATCGACTCTTTATTATCTGCCAATATATCCAATGTTCTGTATAACCAGTGCAGCATTACATCTTTTTCTTCCAGGTCTTTTTCTTTTTTAACTTCCACTTTGTTATATCCAAAATACTCTAAATTATTAAATATTCCCAATTTACTCTTCGGTTCTACTATTCTATTCATCACCATTATTTTTAACATTTCTTCTGCATTGTATTTTATTTCTTTATCCAGTCTTTCAAAATATCTTTTCATCTCATATCTTTCAAATATCTTATTTACTATTACTTTGGCTCCGTAATTTCTTCTTGCTATTTCTTCCATTAAATCATCTTCTATTTTTTCATATTCATCTATTTCAAATATTTTAAAAAGACTATCTACAAGTTTTGTTATATCTTTTTTACTATACTTATCTATATTTCCAAAATTTATTACTGTATGCTGTTTCACTTTTCCATTTTCTCTTTTGCTTTCCATTATCCTTAAATATCTTTTTCCTTTCACTTTTGATATTTTAGGATACATTTTAAAACATCTCCTTTCAGTGGTTGTCATATATATTATACCACCAAAAGGACTAATATATTACTAATTATAGTTAATTCTCTGTAACAAAAGTTAGCCACACAATTTTTCGACTTCCTGAAAAATACACGCCTCAAACCCGCATTCTACCGTTCCATTTCCCTTAAAATCGCCAAATTGCTGTCAAAGGCAGGAAAAAATAAAATATCCATCTAAAATAGAAAAATTATCAGATAATATTGTATTCGTTATATCTTTTGATATATCTCAATTAAACACTATTCAAAATAAGATTAAAGATGTTTTTTTTGAAAATATATCATCAAATTTAAATATTTCATTATTAATATGGATTTTTATTTCCCCATTTTTAATATATTTTGCATTATTTTATTTTGGTAAAAATATAGAAACTTTAGAGTTATCAATAAAATCCATAAAAGACATAGCAAGGGGAAATTTTGATGTAAGAATTAATATGGAGAATGCTGAAAATAATAGATATAAAGATTTGGTTGATTCTATTAACTCTTTATCTAAAAACCTTAAAAGCATGCATTTAGAGATTGAAAAAAATATAAAGAAATTGGAAAGTGAAAAAAACACATTAAAATACTTAGTTAATAATTTACATGAAGGTATAGTATTTTTTGATTTAGATGGAAGTATAAAAGTAGAGAATGATTTTGGAAAAAAAGTTTTAGATGAAATAGGTGAAGAGGAATTAAAAAATTCTAAAAATAAAATATATTCTTTAAATATAAATGGTGAGCAGAAGCTTATTGAGATTAGTAGAAATTTCCTGGACAAAGCATTATTAATATTAATAAGAGATATTTCGCTGGAAAAAGAAATGAATGATTTATATTCACTTAATGAAAAATTAGTTGAAAAGGAAAAGTTTGGTCGTATAGCAGCACATGAAATACGAAATCCTTTAAATTCAATGTATCTGAATTTACAATATTTAAAAATGGAATTTGGAGATAATAAAAAGATAGAGGAAATTAGTGATTTGATTATTGAACAAATTAAAACAATAGATACTATAGTTGATGAACTTTCCTCACGGGCAATTATCGAATCGGAAGATAAAGAGATTAATATTAATAGCGTTATTTCTCAGATATTAAATCTATTAAAGTATAAAATATTGGAAAATTCTATTGAAGTGGATTTTGATTCGAAGGAAAATATACTATTAAGAGTTAATTCTCAAAGATTGAATCAATTGTTCTACAATATAATCAATAATGCAGTAGAAGAATTGGAAAATAAAGAGGGAAATAAAAAAATTAAAATAGATGTATTAAAGAAAGATAAAAATATTGTTGTTATTATATCGGATAATGGTAAGGGTATTCCTGAAGAATATAAAGATAATCTTTTTGTTAAGCCTTTTACAACGAAAAAATATGGAAATGGCATAGGTTTGTTTATTGTTCATTCGATAGTAAAAGAATTAAACGGGGATATAAAAATAGAAAGTTCAAAAGAAGGTACAAAAGTAATATTGGAATTTAAGGAAGGAGAGTAATATGGGAAAAATATTAATAGTTGAAGATGATAAAAATAGTGCATATATATTAAAACAATTTTTGGAAAAGAAAAAATATGATGTTGATATGGTATATGATTTAAAAAGTGTTAAAGAACTAAATCAATACGATATAGCATTGCTCGATATGATACTTCCAGATGGTAAAGGGACAGAAAAAATCAGCGAATATATTAAAATCAATCCTTATTTAAAGGTAATAATAATGACAGGTTTTGGAGATGTTCAAGACGCAGTTTATTCTATGAAAAGCGGAGCATTTGATTTCATTAAAAAACCCATAGATTTAAAGAGATTGATGTTTATAATAGAAAAGGCCTATGAAGAAATAAAATTGGAAAAAGAAAACGAAAGGCTGAAGTATATAGTTCAAGAAAATATAAAGGAAGATTTTGTAATAGGGCAATCTGAAATTATGAAAAACATTATATATATAGTTAATAAGGTTATAGAAACAGATGCAAATATTTTGATAACAGGAGAAACAGGTGTTGGAAAAGAGGTTTTTACCAGATATATTCAAAGATTTAGTAAAAGAAAGGATAATCCGTTTATAATAGTAAATTGTGCCGCTATACCAAAGGATTTAGTTGAATCCGAATTATTTGGATATGAAAAAGGAGCATTTACTGGTGCGGAGAAATCAAAACCTGGTAAATTTGAATTGGCGGATAATGGAACTATTTTTCTCGATGAAGTTGGTGAATTACCTTTAGAAATACAAAGTAAATTATTGAGAGTTTTAGAGAATGGAACAATAGAAAGAGTAGGGGAACAAAAGAAATTAATGTAGATGTAAGAGTTATTGCAGCTACAAACAGGAATTTAGAGGAAGAGGTTAAAAAAGGTAATTTTAGAATGGACTTATTTTATAGACTTAATGTTATTAATATCAATATTCCGCCAATTAGAGAAAGAAGAGAAGACATACCAATATTTATAGAATTTTTTAACAAAAGATACTCAGTAAAATATAATAAGCCTAAGATAAATTTTCAAGGATGCATATAATACATTGATGTTGTATGATTGGCCGGGAATATTAGAGAAATTAGAAACTTTGTTGAAAGATTATTTATTATATATGACACTCAAAAAGAAATAAAAAATCTGATATAGAATATTATTGAAAAATGTTGAAAATCATAGGTCTGACAATGATTTTATTCCTACTATGACTTTAGAAGAAATGGAAAGAGAGTTAATATTTAAAACCTTAGAAAAATATTCAGGGAACAAAACTAAGACTGCTAAAGCATTAGGAATAGGATTAAGAACATTACAATATAAATTAAAAAAATATAAAAGTCTCAGGGGGAATTATGAAAAATCAAATAATAAAAAAGCATATTATTTTAGTGATAATTATTTTAATTACAAATATATTATTAGGGTTAATTTCCTATATATGTATCAAGCTGGTTATCAACCTGAAGATCTAATTAATTATATTAATTCACAAAAGCAAAAAATATATTCGTTACATTTAAATTTTATGAAGACATGTATGAAAATATCAGTGTTTCAGTTAATTCTAAAGATCCTTTTTATGATATAGCTTTAGTTGATTTGATCTGGATACCAGAATTGGCAGTAATAATATGATATTGCCTTTAGATGATTTAATAGATAAAACAATCTTTGAGGATATACCCGATTATATATTGAATCAATTTAAATATAACGGAAAATATATGCATTTCCGTATCTGGTTAATATACAACATTTTTTTGTAAATAATGAAATATTGAAAAAAGCAGGTTTTAAAGAACCACCAAAAACTTTAGAAGAAATGAAATATCAAGCAAAAATTATTAAAGAGAAAGGATTCTTGACTATCCTATAGTCGATTCATGGACCAATGAAGAAGTACTAATGTGTGAATTCACATGGATATTAGGTGCTTTGGCGGGGATACTACAATAATGGACGTTTAAATGTAAATAGCAAGAATCATTAAAAGCATTAAAGTATATGAAAAGTCTTTTAGATGAAGGATTAATGAATCCATTATCTTTGGAATTTAAAGAAGATGATGTTTTAAATATATTTATCAATGAGATGCTGCATTTACAACTAATTGGACATATCAATCAAGATATATGAATGATCCAGATATTCCAAATAGTTAACAAAGGAAGTTTGGAACTAATACCGGTGTCCAATGAAATATCTAAAAAAAAAAAAAACTGTGTCAGTAAGCGGTTTTCAGGGATTAGCAATTTTAAGAAATACAAAAACATTGGTGAAGCAATAAAGGCTTTAAAAATTTTACGAGAAAAGAATTTTTTATCAATTTGATAATGAAATACCTATTTATAAAAGTATGCATAAAGAGTATAGTAACAAATTGATAATAAATATAAACTAATTGAATTAGAAAACGTTATTAACAGACCATCATTAATAGAATATAATAAGTTTTCTGAAGTAATGAGAAGATATATAACTATGGCATTAAAAGGATTATTAACTCCTGAAGAAGCTTTTAATAAAGCTCAAAAGAAATAGAAAATATAAATTAAAAAAGTCCCGGGTGGGACTTTTTTAATCTCTATCGCCAAACATACCGGCAATCATTATCATTCTCAAAAGTTTAATATTGCCATAGCTGCAGAGGCTACATATGTCATAGCGGCAGCTCCTAAAACCTTTTTACGTGAACAACTTCGGATGTTGGCATTCCATTAAAGGCAATGTTTTTATAGCTCTTGCACTGGCATTAAACTCAACTGGAAGTGTAATTAATGTAACAAAACAGCAAAGAGAATAATAAAATTCCCAATTGAATTAAGGCTTGACTATAAAATAAAAATCCGATTATAAATATTATCCACGATAAATTAGAACAATTGATGCAAATGGGACAGAAAAGTTCCTTAAAACCAGAGGTAAATACTTTTCCTGATGTTGCATGGCATGGCCGACTTCAT
>NZ_QHLX01000004.1 GCF_004135675.1 Marinitoga lauensis | reverse complement strand
GATGAAATAGGTGAAGAGGAATTAAAAATTCTAAAATAAATATATTCTTTAATATAATGGTGAGCAGAAGCTTATTGAGATAGTAAATTCCTGGACAAAGCATTATTAATTAATATAGATATTTCGCTGGAAAAAGAATGAATGATTATATTCATTAATGAAAATTAGTGAAAGGAAAGTTTGTCGTATAGCAGCACATAATACGAATCCTTTAAATTCATGTATCTGAATTACAATATTAAAAATGGATTTGGAGATAATAAAAGATAGAGGAAATTAGTGATTTGATATGAACAATTAAACAATAGATACTATAGTTGATGACTTTCTCACGGCAATTATCGAATCGGAAGTAAGAGATTAATATATAGCGTTATTTCTCAGATATAAATCTATTAAGTATAAAATATTGGAAATTCTATTGAAGTGGATTTTGATTCGAAGGAAAATATACTATTAAGAGTTAATTCTCAAAGATTGAATCAATTGTTCTACAATATAATCAATAATGCAGTAGAAGAATTGGAAAATAAGAGGGAATAAAAAATTAAAATAGATGTATTAAGAAAGATAAAATATTGTTGTTATTATATCGGATAATGGTAAGGGTATTCCTGAAGAATATAAAGATAATCTTTTTGTTAAGCTTTTACAACGAAAAATATGGAAATGGCATAGGTTTTTTTATTGTTCATTATAGTAAAAGAATTAAACGGGGATATAAAATAGAAAGTTCAAAAGAAGGTACAAAGTAATATTGGAATTTAAGGAAGGAGTAATATGGGAAAAATATTAATAGTTGAAATGATAAAAATAGTGCATATATATTAAAAATTTTGGAAAAGAAAAATATGATGTTGATATGGTATATGATTTAAAAGTGTTAAAGAACTAATCAATACGATATAGCATTGCTCGATATGATACTTCCAGATGGTAAAGGACAGAAAAATCAGCGAATATATTAAAATCAATCCTTATTTAAAGGTAATATAATGACAGTTTGGAGATGTTCAAGACGCAGTTTATTCTATGAAAAGCGGAGCATTTGATTTCATTAAAAACCATAGATTTAAAGAGATTGATGTTATATAGAAAAGGCCTATGAAGAAATAAATTGGAAAAGAAAACGAAAGGCTGAAGTATATAGTTCAAGAAATATAAGGAAGATTTTGTAATAGGCAATCTGAAATTATGAAAACATATATATATAGTTAATAAGGTTATAGAACAGATGCAAATATTTTGATAACAGGAGAAACAGTGTTGGAAAGAGGTTTTTACCAGATATATTCAAAGATTAGTAAAAGAAAGGATAATCCGTTATAATAGTAAATTGTGCCGCTATACCAAAGGATTAGTTGAATCCGAATTATTTGGATATGAAAAAGGAGCATTTACTGGTGCGGAGAAATCAAACCTGGTAAATTTGAATTGGCGATAATGGAACTATTTTCTCGATGAAGTTGGTGAATTACCTTTAGAAATACAAAGTAAATTATGAGAGTTTAGAGAATGGAACAATAGAAGAGTAGGGGAACAAAGAAATTAATGTAGATGTAAGAGTTATTGCAGCTACAAACAGGAATTTAGAGGAAGAGGTTAAAAAGGTAATTTTAGAATGGACTTATTTTATAGACTTAATGTTATTAATATCAATATTCCGCCAATTAGAGAAAGAAGAGAAGACATACCAATATTTATAGAATTTTTAACAAAGATACTCAGTAAAATATAATAAGCCTAAGATAAATTTTTCAAGGGATGCATATAATACATTGATGTTGTATGATTGGCCCGGAATATTAGAGAAATTAGAAACTTTGTTGAAAGATTATTTATTATATTGACACTCAAAAAGAAATAAAAATCTGATATAGAAATATTATTGAAAATGTTGAAAATCATAGGTCTGACAATGATTTTATTCCTACTATGACTTTAGAAGAAATGGAAGAGAGTTAATATTTAAACCTTAGAAAAATATTCAGGGAACAAAACTAAGACTGCTAAAGCATTAGGAATAGGATTAAGAACATTACAATATAAATTAAAAAATATAAAAGTCTCAGGGGGAATTATGAAAAATCAAATAATAAAAAAGCATATTATTTTAGTGATAATTATTTTAATTACAAATATATTATTAGGGTTAATTTCCTATATGTATCAAGCTGGTTATCAACCTGAAGATCTAATTAATTATATTAATTCACAAAAAGCAAAAATATATTCGTTACATTTAAATTTTATGAAGACATGTATGAAATATCAGTGTTTCAGTTAATTCTAAAGATCCTTTTATGATATAGCTTTAGTTGATTTGATCTGGATACCAGAATTGGCAGTAATAATATGATATTGCCTTTAGATGATTTAATAGATAAAACAATCTTTGAGGATATACCCGATTATATATTGAATCAATTTAAATATAACGGAAAATATATGCATTTCCGTATCTGGTTAATATACAACATTTTTTTGTAAATAATGAAATATTGAAAAAGCAGGTTTTAAAGAACCACCAAAACTTTAGAAGAAATGAAATATCAAGCAAAATTATTAAAGAGAAAGGGATTCTTGACTATCCTATAGTCGATTCATGGACCAATGAAGAAGTACTAATGTGTGAATTCACATGGATATTAGGTGCTTTTGCGGGGGATACTACAATAATGGACGTTTAAATGTAAATAGCAAAGAATCATTAAAAGCATTAAAGTATATGAAAGTCTTTTAGATGAAGGATTAATGAATCCATTATCTTTGGAATTTAAAGAAGATGATGTTTTAAATATATTTATCAATGGAGATGCTGCATTTACAACTAATTGGACATATCAATCAAGATATATGAATGATCCAAGATATTCCAAAATAGTTAACAAAGGAAGTTTGGAACTAATACCGGTGTCCAATGAAATATCTAAAAAAAGAAAAACTGTGTCAGTAAGCGGTTTTCAGGGATTAGCAATTTTAAGAAATACAAAAACATTGGTGAAGCAATAAAGGCTTTAAAAATTTTAACGAGAAAAGAATTTTTTTATCAATTTGATAATGAAATACCTATTTATAAAAGTATGCATAAAGAGTATAGTAACAAAATTGATAATAAATATAAACTAATTGAATTAGAAAACGTTATTAACAGACCATCATTAATAGAATATAATAAGTTTTCTGAAGTAATGAGAAGATATATAACTATGGCATTAAAAGGATTATTAACTCCTGAAGAAGCTTTAAATAAAGCTCAAAAAGAAATAGAAAATATAAATTAAAAAAGTCCCGGGTGGGACTTTTTTAATCTCTATCGCCAAACATACCGGCAATCATTATCATTCTCAAAAGTTGTAATATTGCCATAGCTGCAGAGGCTACATATGTCATAGCGGCAGCTCCTAAAACCTTTTTTACGTGAACAACTTCGGATGTTGGCATTCCCATTAAAGGCAATGTTTTTATAGCTCTTGCACTGGCATTAAACTCAACTGGAAGTGTAATTAATGTAAACAAAACAGCAAAAGAGAATAATAAAATTCCCAATTGAATTAAGGCTTGACTATAAAATAAAAATCCGATTATAAATATTATCCACGATAAATTAGAACCAATTGATGCAAATGGGACAGAAAAGTTCCTTAAAACCAGAGGTAAATACTTTTCCTGATGTTGCATGGCATGGCCGACTTCATGAGCTACTACACCTAATGCTGCAACTGATCTGCTTGAGTAGGTAGCAGCGGATAATCGTAAAACCTTATTTCTTGGATCATAATGATCAGTTAAAAATCCAGAAACCGCTTCAACCCTTACATCATATAACCCAGAGAGCTCAACATTCTTCTGGCAAATTCCGCACCGGTTTCTCCAGTAGAGGATATAACCTTCGAATATTTTGAGAAAGTACTTTGAACCGACATCTGAGCAATTAAAGAAAGAATTAAACCTGGTAATAGTATAATGAATGTTGGATCAAACCAGAATGGATAAAAGAACATCTATCTACCACCTCCATTGATTTTCTCTTCTTTAGACATTTTAAAAGAGAGAATGTTCAAACTTATTATACTACAAAAGCTTAAAATATTCTTAAAAACTAATACGTTTAAAATTTTTTTTGTAAATAAAAAAATTAACCGTTTTATTAAAGAAAGTTTAAAAAAGAGGCGATAAAATAAAGTGGAGAATTTGGAGGTGATATAAAAATATGAAAAAATTAATATTGATAATTTTCGCATTAACAGTAATTTTTACGTCGTGTGTTTTTCAATCAACTAATGAAAAAGTAGATTTAAAAATTAGTTTTAAAAATGATTTTATAGAATTATCATGGAATAAAATCACTTCGGCTGAAAAATATGAAATATATAAAAGAAATAAAAATGATGAAAATTATAAATTATTAAAAATTATAAATTCTAATGAGACTACTAAATATGCGGATTATGATTTTGATCCGCATCAAACTTATATATATCAGATTATATATTATAAAAATAATTTTATTTCAGATCCTGTAGAAAAAACTATAGAAATACCAAATAGGCTACCTTCTCCAGTTACGATTATTTCACCTGAAAATAATAGTACAGTAAAACCAAAAAATTTAAAAATAATATGGAATAAATCGATAGACAAGGATAATGATGAGCTTGAATATACAATATTTATAAAAGATAAAAACGATGTATTATTATATTCTGAAAAAAGCACAGATACAGAGTATAATATAGATTTAAAACATTCCAAAACATATAAATTGAGGATAGATGTAAGCGATGGATATGACACAACAAAAGGCGAAGAAATAACCTTTTATACAACTGATCCAGATATATTACTCGATACACCTGAGCTTAACATATCAAATGTATCAACAGATACAATACAATTAAATTGGTCAGAAATAAAAAACGCCACATCTTATGAAATATATAGAAAAGAAGAAACAGAAGATGATTTTAGCCTCTTAAAAACAGTAGAAGAATTATCATATATCGATACGAAATTAAAAAGAAAAACTACATATTCATACAAAATCAGAGCAATACAGGAGGAAAATGATGACATTATAGCTGTTTCAAATTATTCAGAGGTAAAACCTGAAACCACTATTAATAATGAGCCAGTTTTTACATCCTTTTCTCCGTCTAATAATGCTACAGATGTTGAATTAGATATTAAACTTAGTTGGAAAGCCTATGATATTGATGGGATAATATTTATTATGATCTATATATTAGTGATGATAAAACAAAGGTTGAAAATAAAGATGAAAGCGTAAAGGTATTAAGTCATTCAGAGGAAGATGAATATAACTCAACATTATATATCAACACAACATATTACTGGAAGGTAATAGCAACAGATGAATATAATGATTCAACAGAATCAGATATTTTCCAATTTAAAACAAAATCAATAGATAACAACAAACCAGAATTAAATATAGATGATCAGGAAATATCAGAAGATTCAACATTAACAATAAATCTTAACGAATTAGCGACAGATAAGGATAATGATGAATTATCCTTTATGTTAATATCAGGTCCTGGAACAATAGTTGTTACAACAGAAGATGCGACAATATATCAATATTATGCAGATTATGATTCAGCAGGAGAATATGATGTAACCATAAGAGTGACGGATGGACTTGAAAAAGCAGATTCAACATTTACTATTACAGTGCTCAACAAAAATCGCCCACCAGAGAAACCAACAATAAAATATCCTTATAATAATAGTAAAAATATACCGATTTCTAACCTCAAGTTTGAATGGGAATGTATAGATTTAGATAATGATGAAGATATTACATACTCAATTTATCTTTCACCTTCTAAGGAAAAGGTAGAAAATAATTCTGAAGATGCTTTAATAATTGAAAATTATAAACAAAATAATTATACATTAGAAAGTACTTTAGATTATTTAACAACATATTATATAAAGGTAGAGGCTAAAGATAGCTTTGGAGCTACATCAATAAGCGATATAGTAAGCTTTACCACTGAAGAAAAACCTGCTATTATAGAAATAAGTGATTTGGAATTAAAAAATGGTGAAACTGGAGTAGCAACAATTTCTACAAAAGATTTATATTCTGTAAATGGATTAAAAAATATTGAAATAGTATATAATCCTCAATATATAGAAATAGATGAAACACAGGCAAGTTCAGGCGTCGATTTTTTGAGAAAGAATATACCAGTTTTTTTTGAAGATGTTGAAGTAAAAGAATATTCTCCGGATAAAAAATCAATAGTGATTAATATAGCATTTTCTAAAGGAGCTAATGTAACAATTTTAGAAGGAGATATTATTAAATTGTATTTTAAAGCAAAAAAAATAGGTACCAGTATAATTTTCTTTAAAAGTGCTGAGGGGTGAGGTTAATAGGTGAGGATGAAACAGAAACTATAAAATTTGATTATACCGATACTGGTAAAGTAATAATAAATTGAAAGGAGGCTATTTGATGAAAAGTAAAAAGTTTATAATCATATTTTTGCTTGTCACTATAATATTATTGCTAAACGGTTGTTTAACAAAAGAAAATAAGATAGTGAATAATTTAAAAACTGATACCGCAACAATTGATTTATCCAAATATATCAAAACAGAAAAAAATGAAAATGGTATGGTGGTTAAAACACAAAGTGAAATTAACGGTATCGAATTTGAATTTGAAAAAAACATAAATGAAGGCAATTTCAAATTTTCAAATAATACTTTGCATTTGTTTTATGAAAAAGATGGAAAAAAAAGATTAATGATTGCTAAAAAGGGTAAAAAAGGGTTTGAAAGTAATGAAATTCTTTATGCATATAATAATACGAATTTTTCTTCATTTAAAGTTATAGATATAGATAAAGAGGAAATAACTAGGGTAGCTGAGGGTAAAATACAATCTGGAGTATCCATAATGGATAATATAATGAATAAAGATGGATATGATGAAATAATTATACATGCCAAAGATGTGAATAATATAAAAACACTATATTTGGAAATTGGATTTAACAAAGATGTTTTTGAAATTGATATTGATAGAGGAATAATGGTGTAGTTCTTTTGAATAGTATTAATGGAGCAAAAAATATATCAATTACTCCGAATAATGATAAAGGGACACTTTTAATTAATGTGATGACAGATGAAGAAGTAAGTATTAATGATGAAGATATAATAAAAATATATGTTAAAGGTAAAGGGAATAAAGGAATATCAGATATTTATTTTATTAAAGATGAAGCTGGTGAAGAAAAAAGCAAAATTTTAAATGCCTCTGGTGAAAATGTAAATGTTAAATTTTATGATGGTCAGATAAAATTAAAAGAACCAAAATTATTAGGAGATTTCAATGAAGATGGAATAGTCGATTTAGATGATGTAGTACTGTTTTCTCAATATAATGGGTTGGAAGAAGGGATGCTGAATATAAAGAATCTTATGATATTGCACCATCTTATAACCTTTTCAAAAAAGATGGTTGGGAAGACATTATAGATACGTCTTATGAAGAAGAAATACAAAAGATAGATTTAAAAGATTTTACAACATTATCAGCTAATTTTGGTAAATCAGTACCGAACAATGTTCCATTAAGTCCTATAGCAGTTGACCCAAAAAGTGGAGATACAGAAGTTTCTATTCAACCGATATTAAAATGGTATTCAAATGATAAAGATGGAGATAAATTATCTTATATCCTTTATTTTGGTGAAACAACATCATCTTTATCTCCAATTGCAACAACAGAATTTTTAAATAAATCAGATTTTGAATATTCATATGATTTAAGTCAGGTTTATGATAAGTTGGATAAAACTAAAACATATTATTGGCAAATTTTAGTAACAGATAGTCGAGGAGCAACATCTTTAAGTGATTTATTTTCATTTACAACAGAAGGTGTATCAAATCTTAAACCGGTTGTAACGCAAATAGAGACACAAGAAATAACAGAAGGCTCAACATTTTCTATATATCTTCCAGACTATATTACTGATCCAGAAGGTGATTCTATAACCTTTAGTTTAGGGGAAAATAATGAAATAGGTGGAATAACAGAAGGTTCAACATTTATTTATTATGCAGATTATGATACAGTTACAACTGCAGAAGGTTCAAAAACATTTAATGTTGTAATTGAAGCATGGGATGAAGAACATATTAATAATCCAACACAATTAACCTTTACAATTAAAGTGCTAAATAAGAATAGAGCACCAGAAATTGAATTAACTACACCAACTAATGGCAAGAAATCGGAAGATACTACAGGAGTTAAATTTTCCTGGGAAGCAACAGATCTTGATAATGATGATATGACTTATTCTTTTTATCTAGGTACCAACCAGAACTCATTTGATATTTTAGATGGGGTTAAACCAGATGGAGATAAAAGTTATACTTATAAAGGTACACTGGAGGAAGGTACAACATATTATTGGAAAGTAAAAGTAAGTGATGGAAATGATGAAGTAGCCTCTGAGATTTGGTCATTTACAACAAAAGGATTTAGAGACGGAGGGCAAAAAGATAAAATTAGTGTAAATAATCCAATAAGAAAAGGATTAGTTATTTCTGAAGATGGGTATTTATTCTTTACCTCTGATTATGGAGAGAATGAAGGAAAATTATATGTTTATAATGCAACTAATCCAGGTGAATCTGCAATTGCAGAGGTTATTATTGATTCACCAGTAACAACTATTCCAACGCTCGATAATAATAATACAGTGTATTTTGCCACATTGGAAGGTAAGGTTTATGCTTATGAGTTTGATGGAGAGAATCTGGAGGAAAAATGGGAATTTATTGTAGGTGTTCCTGTTTATACATCACCAGCAATTGATGGGCAGGGTAGATTATATATTGGCGATAATGATGGAATATTACATGTAATAGATAAAGAAAATGGTGAAGAAATAACAACATATGTAACTAAGGATAAAAAAATAAAATCAAGTGTAGCAATTGATAATAGCGGTAATATATATTTTGGTTCATATGATGGCAACCTCTATGGATTAAAGTGGAACAATAGTACACTGGAGGATTTAACAGGCTTTCCAATTAGTGTAGATAATGAAAAGATCGTTACAAGTCCTGCTATAGATAATGAAAATAAGAAATTGTATTTTGCAACATTGAGTGGAAAAATATATGAAGTAGATCTTACAGATGGAACAAAAACAGAATTATTGGATACAGAAGAATATATAAGAATTTCTCCACTTATTGGTGAAAATGTATATTTTGTAACAACTACAGGTAAATTGTATAAAAGAAATGAATTAATAAAGAATTTTGGTATAGAGATCTCAGGTGTTCCAGCTATTGGAGAAGATAATGTTGGTAATGAATTAATATATGTTCCTGTATTAGGTAAAGTTTATGCTTTAGATTCATCGGGGAATGTAAGATGGATATTTAGTACATCTTCAGATGAACCAATAAGAGGCAATATAGAAATTGCAAAAGATGGTTCAATATATGCTGGCTCAACAGATGGTAATTTGTATATAATTTATGATTCTGAGAACAGTGGAATATATTCAGGAAAATGGCCAGTATTCCAGAAAAATTCCATGCATACAGGAGGAAACAGAGCACCACTAAAGCCATATAATTTAAATCCAGAAAATGGTAAGTTAAAAATAGCTCCAGAAGAAGATCTTACTCTAAAATGGAATGGAAGAGATTATGATAATGATACTTTAACCTATTATATTTATAAAGGGATAGTGAAGATAACCTTTCTCTTTTAGGAACAACTACAAGTAATTCTACTATACTCACAAAATCAGCATTGAAATATGGAAAAACATATTATTGGAAAGTTGTAGCCGAGGATACTTATGGAGCAAGTACCACCAGTGATATCTATACATTTGTAACACAACTTCCATTGATTGTAAGTGGTAGTTCGGATAATATATATAGTGTGGATATAAGCGATAAAGAGGATCCAGAAGAGATAAATTCAAAAAATATAACTTCTAATGCTACGATAATTATTGATGGAACATATGCATATATTGCAAGGGATGAAGGTTTTTATATCTATGATGCATCACCAACAAATTTAAGCGAAATAAGCAATAATGCAACAATAGCAAAAAATTTAGTAAATCTTGATAAAGAAGGAAATTATGTATATGCTTTAAGTAAAGATGCAAGTAGATTGATAATTTATGATGTATCCGATCCACAAAGTATTACACTAGCTGCTACAGTAGCAACAGATTTAAGTGCAGAAGTAAAAGCGATAGATGTAGAAGGTAATTATGCATATATTGTGGATAAAACAAACGGTCTGGTAGTATATGATATATCAAATAACAATAGCCCAACTTTAGCAGCGTCATATACAAATGAGATTATGAATCCTACAGATATTGTAGTTAATGATAGTTACGCTTTTATAACCTGTGGTGCCAGTGGTGTGGTTGTAATGGATATTTCGAATCCGGAAAATCCAGCATATATAAGTAGATTAAAGTATAAAGACGATGATACAAATGCGGTTGCAATTTATTGGTACAATAATAAACTATATGTAGCAAATAATAGTTCAAATAGTAAAGGTATCTCCGTAATAAATGCGGTTTATCCAGAAAATATGTATGAGGAAAGGTTTATTTCAGTAGGCTCTGGAGACCCAACGGATGTTTTTGTAAATGATAAATATATATATGTTGCCGCAAAAAGTGGTGGATTAAGAGTTCTTGACGAATCTGGAGAAAAAGAAGTAGGTAGTTATGGTAATGATGTAATAAATATTGGTGGAATATACAGCGAATAATAATTTGTCCCCGGAAACGGGGATTTTTCATTTAAAGTTAAATTATGCTATAATAAAAATAACAAAAATAAAAAAATGGAGTGATGAAAATGCGATTGAGAATAGGATTGGCACAGTTAAATGCACACGTTGGTAATTTAAAGGGAAATCTCGAAAAGGCAAAAAAAGCACTGGATATATCAGAAAAAGAAAAAGCTGATATATTGGTATTTCCAGAATTATTCCTAACTGGATATCCGCCAGAAGACCTTGTTTTAAAAACGGGTTTTTTAAGTGACTCAAGAGAATATTTGAATGATTATATAGAGTATTCAAAGAATAAAAATACAATTTCCGTTATGGGAAACCTCGATTTTGAGGTTGATGCATATAATGCTGCATATGTAATATATAATGGAAAGGAAGAAGCAAAATATCATAAAATATATTTACCAAATTACTCAGTATTTGACGAAAAAAGATATTTTTCACCGGGGAAAAATCCATTGTTGATTGAAATGAAAAATGGTTTAAAAATAGGTATTACCGTTTGTGAAGATATATGGGTACCCAATGGACCTGCTGTGGATTTAGCTGAAATGGGAGCTCATATAATAATAAATATATCAGCATCTCCATATTCAAAAGAAAAACCAAAAAGCAGGTTGGAAATGTTAAAAACCAGAGCCTCAGAATTATCAACATGGCTGGTATATGTAAATCATGTAGGAGGACAGGATGAAATTGTATTTGATGGCGGAAGTGTGGTTATTAATCCATTTGGCGAGGTAGTGCATTCATTGCCATTGTTTGAAGAGAAGATAGAGTTTATCGATATAGATCCAATATCTTCAACAAGGGCCAATTTAAGAGAGGGTAAAAGAAGACATCTCATATATGATACACATAGTGTTGAAATAAAAAAGATAGATAAAATAATAGAAAAAAAGAGCGATATTTTAAAACCAAATAAAAAAGTATTATTACTGGATAAATATGAAGAGATATATAATGCTTTAAAATTAGGACTTAGAGATTATATACATAAAAATGGTTTTTTAAAGGTTGTTCTTGGATTAAGCGGCGGTATGGATTCTGCCTTTGTTGCAGCATTGGCAGCAGATACCTTTGGTAGTGAGAATGTTTTAGGTATATTAATGCCTTCACAATATTCATCAAGAGGGAGTATAGAAGATTCCATATTGCTTGCTAAACATCTTGGAATAAAAACAGAAACAATTCCTATTAGAAGAACTTTTGAAAGTTTATTAAAAGAACTAAATGTTGCTTTTAAAGACCTGCCTGTAAATGTAGCAGAAGAAAATATTCAGGCAAGAATTAGAGGAACAATAGTTATGGCATTTTCCAATAAATTTGGTTATATTGCTCTTGCAACAGGTAATAAAAGTGAGGTTGCAACAGGATATGCTACATTATATGGGGATATGGCAGGAGGATTGTCGCCAATAAAAGATGTTTATAAAACAGAGGTATATAAATTAGCTGAATACTTCAATGATTTTAAAGGAAGGTGGATAATTCCTGAAAATATCTTTACCAAAGCTCCATCAGCCGAATTAAGGCCAGATCAAACAGATCAGGACAAATTACCGCCATATGATATATTAGATGCAATTTTAGAAAGATATATAGAATATGAAATGAGCATAGATGAAATAATAGAAGATGGTTATGATTTAGAAACAGTAAAATATGTTATAAAATTGGTTGATTTAAATGAATATAAAAGACGTCAGGGAGCTCCAGGTATAAAGATAACTCAAAGAGCATTTGGAAAAGATAGAAGAATGCCTATTACAAACGGCTATAAAATCTGGAGGTAATAAAATGGGGAATAATGATTTTTTGAGTAGAGAAGAAAGAAAAAAGGGTGCAAAATCTCTTCTGGTTATTTTTGCAATAATGTTCAGTATATATGTGGTAATATGGCTTGCATGGAACCAGTATGAAAAGGTATTAAATGAATTTAAAATATTACCGACATTGCAAATTGAAAAGGCAAAATGGACTAATATATATTCTAAAGATAAAGTAGTAGAGACAAAAATGGGAAATGTAGAAATAGAAAAAGTAGATGAAACAAACTTTATTATAAAGTATAAGGATAAAGTGTTTAATGAAAGAGCGTTTAGATATTTTAATGTAAGAGAAAAAGATAATGCAATATTAATATCCTTTCCATCTTTTTATATAAGAGGTATTAAAAATATTATGATTACAGATCAGGGGAAAGTATATGAATTTTATAAAGTTCCAACGGATTTAAATGATGAATACGATACATATTTTGCAGATTTTCTTCTTGGAAATATTAAAGGAGTTGAACTTTCGGATATTCCAGAAAAATTTAAAAATAATATTAAAGGAAAAAATAGCATTATAGTAAATTCAAAATATACGAAATTTTTTCTGGATAATATAGAAAAAATATACAGGCTTTCTGATTATATGTATTTATTTGTAAAAAATCAGGATACATCTAATTTTGTAGAATATTATATGGTGAATGCTGAAGAAGAAAATAGGGAAGAAAAAAATTATATTTTAAGGATATTTTTACTGGAAAAGTAATTGGGGATAATTATGTATGAAAACCTTAAAAATACAATTCAAAGAGTAAAAAAATAATAAGAAATGCTATTGATTTTAAGCTAGAGCAAATTGGATTTTTTCAAAAAAAACTATTTTAACTATGAATAAAAATGTAGTGGATAAAAAGATTTTTGAGATGTTAAAAGAAATGTTTTCAGAAAATTATGAAATTCAAAGAGAAAAATATATTGAAAATTATACGTTTAACTATGTAAATAAGGTAATAGCATTAAAAATGTTAAATGAAAAATCGATTTTAAAAGGATATAATGATTTTATTGAATTAAGAAAATATATTCCAGAACTTTTCGATGAAATCTATGAAATAGAATTAGATGAAAAAGATTTTTATAAAATAACGAATGAAATTGAAAAAGTTAAAGATTGGAATAAAGAAGATATTTTAGGTTGGGCGTATCAATATTATAATATAAATGAAGAAAGACCAAAACTTTTTGAACAGTCGCAATTTTATACACCTGAATGGGTTGTAGAGTATCTCGTAGATAATACGCTTACGAAATATTATTGTGAAATTTATGATGATGCTGAAATAGCCGAAAAATACAAAATAAAATATCAGAAAAAAGATATAACCAAAAAACTTGAGGATATAAAAGTTTTGGATCCCACATGTGGAAGTGGACATTTTTTAATAAAAGTATATGATAGATTAAAAGAATTCTATGAAAAACAGGGTTACGATAAAGAACAGTATATAAAATATATAATTGAGAAAAACATATATGGAATGGATATAGATGAAAGAGCTGTGGAAATAGCCAAGATTATCTTAAAGATAAAAGCATTGATAGATGGATATAGTAAAGATTTGAATTTTAATCTGGTTTCTACAAATTTTGAGATGGTAAAACCAGAGGATATAGAAGATAAAGAAATGAAAAAAGTATATGAAAATGTAAAAAAAGAACTTGAAGGATATGAAGAGCTTGGTAGTTTGATTATTTTAAGTAAAAAATCCAGAGAAATGATATTAAATCTCCAGAAAAGGAATATAATTCCCTTATTTGAAGAAAAAACACGTCTTGAAAAATACTATATAGATAAATTAAAAAAATTCTTTAAAATTTTGGTGTTAAATTATGATATTGTTATATCCAATCCACCATACACAGATTCACATGATTATACACCAAATCTCAAAAAACATATACGCAAAAAATATTTTAATTATAGAAAAAATCTATATGCATGTTTTATTAAAAGAAATTATGACTTTTTAGTGGAAGATGGATTACTTGGAATGATTACTCCCCAAACATTCATGTTTATAAGCAGTTATGAGGAGTTAAGGAAATTTATTATTAAAAATATGCATATTGAAAATCTCGTTCATTTTGGGTTAGGCGGGGTTTTTGAAGATGCACTTGTAGATACAGCCATGTATGTTTTAAGAAAATCAAAAGATATAAAACAGAAGGGATATACATAGATCTTAATGATGTTTCATATGAAAGTAAAAAATATGAATTGAAAAAAATTATAAAAAAATTGTATAAAAACGAATATTCGGAAAAAGTTTTTGAAGAAGAACAGAATGAATTTAAAAAGATACCAAGAGTTCCTTTTGTTTATTGGATAAACGATGATGTGAAACGAATATTTGAATATGATAAATTGATAAAGTATGCAGATGTAAGACAGGGAATAGCAACGGGTGATAATAAACGATTTTTAAGATATCATTGGCAGGTACCAAGAGAAGAAATAAGTTTTAACCATAAAATAGACAATAAAAAATGGGTTCCTTATGCAAAAGGAGGACCTTATAATAAATGGTTTGGTAATTTATGGTGGGTTATAGCTTTTGACGAAGATAATTATAACCTTTTAAAAAATATGGGAAATCGTTTGCCAAACAAACAATATTATTTTAAACCCGGAATTACCTACTCTATGACAACATCAAAAGGTCCAACATTCAGACTGCTTCCAGAAAATTTTCTTTTTGATTGTAAAGGAAGCAGTATATTTACAGAAGATGAAAATTTTAAATATGCATTATTAGGCTTTCTTAATAGTAAGTTAGCATTTTATTTATATAAATTTGTTGCCGGAAGTGTTGACCTGGAAGTTGGAGATTTAAAGCAAATTCCTATTGCAACTAGATTAACAGCAAATAATAAAAAAGACAGCTATTAATAGACATTATAAAATTAATTCTAATTATAAAAAAGCAAAATACAGACACATCTCCGTTGGAGTTTCATTATAAAGGTTCCCCACTACATCAAATTAAAGAAGGTGAAGTTGGAGAAAGATTGCAACATATAATATATACAAAGGATCTATTGGATACATATATGTTAATGCTTGAAGCGCTGGTAGAAAAGATAATATTTCAAATATATGGGTTAAAAAGAAGACAATAAAAGATATATACAAAAGTGAAGGAATACCATCAGGTTGGATGAATACAAGTATTTTTGAAGAGCTGCCAACATTAAAAGAGTTTTTAAAAAAGAATATTTAAAAGAATTCAATATAAATGAATATACAATAGAAAAGATAGAAAAAGAAATATATAGGTTTTTAAGTTATATAAAAATGGATTCTAATAACATTAGCATAAACGATTTTTATGATATTTACTATAAAAAAGCAGAGGAGAATATGATAATGCTATCGAGAGAGTTTCTCTGAAAAAACATGTAAATCCGTTATCTGTTTTTAATAGTGTTAAGGATAATATCATTTTGAAAAATAATTATAGAGTAAAAGAAATAATATTTTTAGCTATAAATGAAGAATACTTAAAAAATAAAGGAGATTATATTAAAGTACAAAATGGATTGTCAGAAATTGGAGTAACAGAAGAATCCATAATAAAATATTTAAAAATACCATTAGAAAAGTATTTAAAAACTAAATTTTTAAAAAATCAGATGAATTATTATAAAAAAACGGTTCCATATTTTTAGGGGAGGATATTATGGAGGAATATAAACGAATATTTAAACAGGTAACTTTTTCGGTTCTGATAATTATAATGATATTCTTTATAGGTATTGTAGGTTTTATGATCCTTGAAGGATGGGATTTTTTTAAAGCTTTCTATATTACTGCAATAACTTTATCTACTGTTGGCTATGGAATGCCTGAAAATATTTCCAATGCTACAATAATATTTGATGCTATTCTTATATTTTCCGGGATATCTGTGGTTTTATATTTAATTTCTTCTTTAACTGCATTATTTGTTGAAGGTGATTTTAAAAAGATTGGGGGAATTCTTAAAATGATGAAAAGAATTGAAGAAATTACAAATCATTATATTGTAGTGGGTGGAGGGAAAACAGGGAAATATATAATTGACGAATTTATTAGAACAAAAATACCATATATAGTTATAGAAAAAGATGAAGGAAAGATTAACAAATTATTGGAAAAAGAAGAATATAAGCATATAAATTATATAATAGGAGATGCTAAAGAGGAGGATATTCTGTTAAAAGCAAAAATATATGATGCTAAAGGAGTATTATTAACATTGCCAAGTGATGTTGATAATCTCTATATATCGTTAACCGCTAAAACGTTAAATCCATCTCTTTATATAGTTTCCAGTGCAACAAGTTCGGAGGAAGTAAGAAAATTATTATATGCTGGTGTAGACAATGTGCTGCTTCCACCAGAGATTACAGGAAAAAGGATGGCATTAATGGTTTCTAAACCAAATGTTCTTTCTTTTATAGAAAGTACTCAGGTAGATTTTGGAGAAACATTTGGCTTTGCGGAAATAAGAATTCCGGAAAATAGCTGGATGGTTGGAAAGGAATTTGGAGAATTGGAAATATCTAAAACTCTGGATGTTATCGTTATGGCAATCAGGCGTAATGGAAAAGCAAAATATAATCCTAAATCAAACTTTAAAATAAAAGCAAAAGATTCACTAATGGTAATAGGTGATCAGGAAGATATTGAAAAATTAAGAAGATTTGTTATAATGGCGCAAATTTAAAAACATTAATATTAGCCAATTTGCTATGAATTCACAAACGATTAACGAAATTAACAGTATTGTAAGTTGACAAAGAGGAAGAAAGGTGGTAATATATATACTCGGACGCGGACGAAGAGGTCTGCGGGAGGAAAAAGAAGAGTAAGGAAGGATGAAGCTCCTTGACAAGTGAACAGAGACACCCAGCGGAAGTAAAACGAGAGTGAAGAGATCGAACTCGAAATCTTGGATGGAGGGTTTGATCCTGGCTCAGGGCGAACGCTGGCGGCGTGCTTAACACATGCAAGTCGAACGAGGAGGCTCTCTTCGGGAGTAGTACTAGTGGCGAACGGGTGAGTAACGCGTAGGAAAGTGTCCTCCAGACCGGGACAACCACTGGAAACGGTGGCTAATACCGGATGAGACCGAGAGGTGAAAGCGTGCCAAGGCATGGCTGGAGGAGCTGCCTGCGACCCATCAGGTAGTTGGTAGGGTAAGAGCCTACCAAGCCGACGACGGGTAGCCGGCGTGAGAGCGTGGCCGGCCACAGGGGACTGAGACACGGCCCCACTCCTACGGGAGGCAGCAGTGGGAATATTGGACAATGGGGAAACCCTGATCCAGCGACGCCGCGTGGAGGATGAAGTCCTTCGGGACGTAAACTCCTGAACTTATCGAACAATAAGGTGAGCAGGGAATGGCTGACTGATGAGGGTAGATAAGGAAAAGCCCCGGCTAACTACGTGCCAGCAGCCGCGGTAATACGTAGGGGCGAGCGTTGCCCGGAATCACTGGGCGTAAAGGGGTGTAGGCGGTCAATTAAGTCAGATGTAAAAGGTCCTGGCTCAACCAGGGAATGCGTCTGAAACTGATTGACTTGAGGTTACTAGAGGGAGACGGAATTACCTGTGTAGCGGTGAAATGCGTAGATACAGGTAAGAAGGCCGGTGGTGAAGACGGTCTCCTGGGGTAAACCTGACGCTGAGGCCGAAAGCTAGGGGAGCAAACCGGATTAGATACCCGGGTAGTCCTAGCCGTAAACGATGCCCACTAGGTGTGAGCGGTAGTACCGTTCGTGCTGAAGCTAAGGCGATAAGTGGGCCGCCTGGGGAGTACGTCCGCAAGGATGAAACTCAAAGGAATTGACGGGACCCGCACAAGCGGTGGAGCGTGTGGTTTAATTCGAAGCTAAGCGAAGGACCTTACCAGGGCTTGACATATAGGTGGTACCTACTAGAGATAGTAGGGACCCTGAACTTCGGTTTGGGGAGCCTATACAGGTGGTGCACGGCCGTCGTCAGCTCGTGCCGTGAGGTGTTGGGTTAAGTCCCGCAACGAGCGCAACCCTTGCCGTTAGTTGCCAGCACGTAAAGGTGGGAACCCTAACGGGACAGCCGCCGACGAGGCGGAGGAAGGAGGGATGACGTCAGGTAATCGTGCCCCTTATGTCCTGGGCGACACACGCGCTACAATGGTAGGGACAGAGGGCAGCGAGGCCGAAAGGTGGAGCGAATCCCAGAAACCCTACCCCAGTTCAGATTGTAGTCTGAAACCCGACTACATGAAGCCGGAATCGCTAGTAATCGCAGGTCAGCCACACTGCGGTGAATACGTTCCGGGTCTTGTACACACCGCCCGTCAAGCCACCCGAGTTGGAAACGCCCGAAGATGGCTAGGCTAACCGAAAGGAGGCCGGTTATTGAGGGTGGAGTCAGCGAGGGGGCTAAGTCGTAACAAGGTAGGTGTACCGGAAGGTGCGCCTGGATCACCTCCTTTCTAAGGAGAAGAAATGGGTGTCTCTGTTCAGTAGTGAAGGAGTTGGGCTCGTAGCTCAGGTGGTCAGAGCGCACGCCTGATAAGCGTGAGGTCGGTGGTTCGAGTCCACCCGGGCCCACCAGCTCATTGACAAGTGCATAGTGAAAGATAAGGTCAAGGTAAAAAGGGCTTACGGAGGATGCCTAGGCGACGGGAGGCGAAGAAGGACGTGGCAAGCTGCGAAAAGCCACGGGAGCTGCAAGCGAGCGTAGATCCGTGGATATCCGAATGGGGAACCCGAAGGCCAGCGAAAGCTGGGGCGAACCCGGGAAGGGAAACATCTTAGTACCCGGAGGAAAAGAAATCAAGAGAGATTCCCTGAGTAGTGGCGAGCGAAAGGGGAGGAGCCCAAACCAGTTAGGTGTAAAAGGGTGCTGCCGTTGCCTAACTGGGGTAGAGGGAAGTAATCGGAGCCGACAGCACGAGGCTCGGGATGGAAGTTTGTATAGCCGAATTGACTGGGAAGTCAAACCGGAGAGGGTGAAAGTCCCGTAGGCGAAATACAAACTAAGTCCTGGATTACTATCCCAAGTAGCGTGGGACACGAGGAATCCTGCGTGAATCAGGGTGGACCACCATCCAAGGCTAAATACTACCCGTCGACCGATAGCGGAAAAGTACCGTGAGGGAAAGGTGAAAAGGACCCGGGAGGGAGTGAAAGAGAACCTGAAACCGTAAGCCTACAAGAAGTGGGAGCTCTGAGAGGAGTGACCGCGTGCCTTTTGATTAATGTGCCCACGAATTGCATGCATTGGCGAGGATAAGCCGGGAGAGGTGGATCCGAAGTGAAAGCGAGCCTGAAGAGGGCGGATAGTCAATGTATGCAGACCCGAAGCCAGGTGAGCTATCCATGGCAGGGTGAAGTTGCGGTGAAACGCAATGGAGGCCCGAACCGGTATGCAGTGAAACGCATTCGGATGACCTGTGGATAGGGGTGAAAAGCCAACCGAACCTGGTGATAGCTGGATCTCCCCGAAACGTGTGTAGGCACGGCCTCAACTATTACTTACGGGGTAGAGCACTGATAGGCGTAGGGGGTAACCTCCGAAACTTGTCAAACTCCGAATACCGTAAGTAAAAGGTTGGGAGACAGACTGTGGGGAAAAGCTCCATGGTCGAGAGGGAAACAGCCCAGACCGCCAGCTAAGGGCTCGAAGGGATAGCTAAGTGTGAAAGGTAGTGGACTGCCAGAGACAGCCGGGATGTTGGCTTAGAAGCAGCCATCATTAAAAGAGTGCGTAACAGCTCACCGGTTGAGGCGGACTGCGCCGAAAATGTAAGGAGGCTGAAGCTATACTCCGAAGCTGCGGAATCTGCGGATTGGTAGGGGAGCATTGTGCAGTAGGGAGAAGGTAAATCGTGAGGTTTACTGGACGAAGCACAAGAGCGGATGTGGGCATGAGTAACGAGAGGAAGGTGAGAATCCTTCCCCCGAAAGCCCAAGGGTACCTGGGAAGGGTCGTCCGCCCAGGGTAAGCCGGGACCTAAGGTGAATCCGAAAGGAGTAACCGATGGAAAACAGGTAAAGAATCCTGTGCCATATCTATACTGCTATGATAAGAGGGGTGACGCAGAAGGTGAAGCCTCGTGAGCAAGTGGCACGCTCATCCAAGCGCAAAGGTCGAAGAAGCTGGTAGGTAAATCCGCCGGTGGAGGCTGAAGCGTGATGGGGAGGACGTAGGTCCAACGAGGTCACAGCCATGCTGCCAAGAAAAACCTCGCTTATCGGTATAGATATGCCCGTTCCGAAAACCGACACAGGTGGGCGAGCTGAGAAGGCTAAGGGGAGCAGGCTAACCTCCGCTAAGGAACTCGGCAAAATAGCCCGTAACTTCGGAGAAGGGGTGCTCTCTGGTGTGGTTAATACTGCATTGGGGAGTCGCAGTGACAAGGTCCAGGCGACTGTTTACCAAAAACACAGGACTCTGCGAACTCGAAAAGAGGACGTATAGGGTCTGACGCCTGCCCAGTGCCGGAAGGTTAAGGGGAGTGCTGAGAGGTACGAACCGAAGCCCGGTAAACGGCGGCCGTAACTATAACGGTCCTAAGGTAGCGAAATTCCTTGTCGGGTAAGTTCCGACCTGCATGAATGGCGTAACGATTTGGACACTGTCTCAGCGGAGGGCCTGGTGAAATTACAGACTGGGTGAAGATGCCCAGTACCCGCAGTTAGACGGAAAGACCCCGTGGAGTTTTACTGTAGCCTGACATTGTAACTTGTCATGTTGTGTACAGGATAGGTGGGAGGCGGAGAAACCTGCTCGCAAGGGTAGGTGGAGCCGACGGTGGGATACCACCCTCAGCATGATGGGTTACTAACCATTGATTGTGAAGAGCAATGATGGGACAGTGTTAGGTGGGCAGTTTGACTGGGGCGGTCGCCTCCTAAAGAGTAACGGAGGTGCGCGAAGGTAGGCTCATGTGGGTTGGAAATCCACAGGAGAGTGTAAAGGCAAAAGCCTGCCTGACTGCGAGACTGACAGGTCGAGCAGGGTGGAAACACGGTCTTAGTGACCCGGCGGATCCGAGTGGAAGGGCCGTCGATCAACGGATAAAAGTTACCCCGGGGATAACAGGCTTATCGCGCTCAAGAGTTCATATCGACGGCGCGGATTGGCACCTCGATGTCGACTCATCGCATCCTGGGGCTGAAGTAGGTCCCAAGGGTTGGGCTGTTCGCCCATTAAAGCGGTACGTGAGTTGGGTTCAGAACGTCGTGAGACAGTTCGGTCCCTATCTGCTGCGGGCGTAGGAAACTTGAGGGGGTCACACCTAGTACGAGAGGACCGGTGTGAGGGTACCGCTAGTGAATCAGCTGTTCCGCCAGGAGCAGGAGCTGAGTAGCTATGTACCTGACCGATAACCGCTGAAAGCATCTAAGCGGGAAACGGGCCCCGAGATGAGGTTTCCCACTCTTAGGAGGTAAGGGCAGTTCGAGACTAGGACGTAGATAGGCCGGAGGTGTAAGTACAGTGATGTATTGAGCCGACCGGTACTAATAGCCCGAGGCCTTGACCTTATTAAGTAACTATGCACATGTGAATGAGTTTGAGGGGTGCAGATACCAGATATGGAAACACGCGGATCCATGCCGAACCCGACCGTTAAGCATATCTGGGCCGATGGTAGTATGGGAAATCCATGCGAGAGTAGGTAGCGCCCCTCTTTTTATTCCCCCAGTCATTTTTGACTGGGGGTTTTTATTTTATGCTAATTTTTTTATTCCATTTATAATTTATTTCCTTCATTATATTTATTAATTATCTTAAACCTTTCGCTGAGCGAAAGGTTTAAAGTTTTTTTTTTATTTTATTATTAAAATACTTTTCCTAAACCCTTTGCGAGCAAAAACAGCTCTACGAGCAGAGACAGCTCTGCGAGCAGCAAGAGGATAAAAGATAATAATATAAAAAAATTTATTAATTATTTCATAATTAAAAAAAGCAGCCTTTTTGGCTGCTTTTTTTGTTTATGATAGCATATGTGTTGCATGTTAAGTGAGTATTATTTATATTCTATTTCATTATAAAGTTAAACTCTATAATGTTTTTACCTTCAGGTGTTTTTGATGAAACAGCGCTGGCCAAACCACCAAATTCTCCTCCTGCCTTTGACAGCAATTTGGCGATTTTAAGGGAAATGGAACGGTAGAATGCGGGTTTGAGGCGTGTATTTTTCAGGAAGTCGAAAAATTGTGTGGCTAACTTTTGTTACAGAGAATTAACTATAATTAGTAATATATTAGTCCTTTTGGTGGTATAATATATATGACAACCACTGAAAGGAGATGTTTTAAAATGTATCCTAAAATATCAAAAGTGAAAGGAAAAAGATATTTAAGGATAATGGAAAGCAAAAGAGAAAATGGAAAAGTGAAACAGCATACAGTAATAAATTTTGGAAATATAGATAAGTATAGTAAAAAAGATATAACAAAACTTGTAGATAGTCTTTTTAAAATATTTGAAATAGATGAATATGAAAAATAGAAGATGATTTAATGGAAGAAATAGCAAGAAGAAATTACGGAGCCAAAGTAATAGTAAATAAGATATTTGAAAGATATGAGATGAAAAGATATTTTGAAAGACTGGATAAAGAAATAAAATACAATGCAGAAGAAATGTTAAAAATAATGGTGATGAATAGAATAGTAGAACCGAAGAGTAAATTGGGAATATTTAATAATTTAGAGTATTTTGGATATAACAAAGTGGAAGTTAAAAAGAAAAAGACCTGGAAGAAAAAGATGTAATGTTGCACTGGTTATACAGAACATTGGATATATTAGCAGATAATAAAGAGTCGATAGAAAAACATATGTATAATCAAAGGATAAGTTTGTTTAATACAACGGTAGATTTAGTATTTTACGATGTAACAACATTAGCGTTTGAAACACAACAAACAAATGAAATATTACAAATGGATATTCAAAGGATAAGAAATTTAATGAGTCGCAAGTAGTATTAGGGATGTCAATAGATCAGGATAGAATGCCAGTTAGTTTTGATATATATGCAGGAAATACATTTGAAGGGCATACATTTAAAGATTCAATAGAAAAAATGAAAAAAGAATATCAATTAGGAAAAGTAATAGTAGTAGCAGATAGAGGAATGATGAGTAAAAAAATATAGAAGTAGTAGAAAATTCTAATTATGAATTCATAGTAGGAAAATCAATAAAACAGTTAAAAAAGTAAATATATTTGAAGGAGAATTCATAGAAATAGCAAAAGGAATAAAATATAGAGAAGTAGAATATGAAAATAAAAGATTACTCATAATATATTCAGAAGAAAGAGCCAAAAAAGACAGAGCAGATAGACTACGATTAATAGAAAAAGCGAAAAAAATGTTAGAAGAAGGAAATATAGATTCAAAAAGTAAAAGAGGAGCGAAAAAATATTTAAAAGAACAGAACAAACAAAATTATATATTGGACATAGAAAAAATAGAAAATGATGAAAAATACGATGGATACTATGGAATAATAACAAACACAAAACTATCTCCAAAAGAAATATTAGAACAATATCATACATTATGGAAAGTAGAAGAAACATTCAGAACATTAAAAAATTATCTTGAAACAAGACCGGTATTTCATTGGACACCGAAAAGAATAAAAGGACATATTGTAATGAGTTTCATATCTTACATAATTCAAAGAACATTAGAATTAGAACTGGAAAAAAATAATATTGAATACTCTCATGAAAAAATAAGAGAAGCTATAAAAAAAATGGAATACTCTGAAATAAGATTAAAAGACAAATTATTTGCATTAAGAGCCAATTTAAACGATTTTCAAAAAGCCATATTAAAAACATTAAAAATAGAAAAACCGAAAAAAATGATGGAATTAGATGAATTTAAAAAAATAATCTCCTAAAACACGCATGAAAAGCCAAAAAGGAGGAGGTGTGTGGCTAATTTCTCTTTTATAAAAAGTTAACAATAGCTATTTTTTTGAATAATTCTACTTTTTAGAATTTTGTTGATAATAATAGTGTCAAACTCAGGAAAAAAAGCAGCCTTTTTGGCTGCTTTTTTTGTTTATGATAGCATATGTGTTGCATGTTAAGTGAGTATTATTTATATTCTATTTCATTATAAAGTTAAACTCTATAATGTTTTTACCTTCAGGTGTTTTTGATGAAACAGCGCTGGCCAAACCACCAAATTCTCCTTCCAATCCTTCTACTCCAAAATAATCTTTTAAAAACGAAATAATAGGTTTCAAATCAAAGAAGAATATGCCAGCATTAGGTTCTGGTATTTTGGATTTTAGTTCGTTATATAATAAATTTTCGGATAAATTTTTTGATGATTTTACATATTCATCTAATTTATTTTTATCAAAATTTGAAATGTACAATATATCAGAAATTTTCCAGAAATATAATGAAACTGTTTTGTCCTTTATAGTATCAGATATTTTTATATAATCTTTTCCTAATTTTTCCTTTTTTATATTTTCTGGAAATAGTTTTTCTATTTCGTCTAAAGAACTTTTAGTTTTTATTTTTAATCTCATTGCCGCATCAGATTTAATATCTCCAGTTTCTTCATCTGTAGATAAAAGCACTGTTCCGTCTGTTCTGCCCATTCAGATTTTTCCAATATTGAAGTTATCAGGTTTGCAGGTAAATCAATTCCAAATTTACTCAAATCAATAGAAAAGTTTTTAGGTATATAATTTGTTTTTGAATAATATAAACCAAAGAATTTTGCATTATTAATATCAATTTTAGCAGGCTTTATTTCATTATCAACTAATAAATTAAATTTACTGTATAGATATCCATCTTTAATATGTGAGAAACCATATCCTTTTAATGTGCTGGTATTTATTTCTTCATAAATTCCAATTTCATTATATCTTTTTTGTGGAATGAAATTTAATTTAGATTTTTCATAGGCTTCTTTATTTGTGGTTATTACTAAATAATCCTGTAAATCACTTTTTTTAACGATATAACTAAATTTGATATTTGTCTCTTCTTCAGGGATTAGTGTGTTAATAACTTTACTAATAATTTCTATGTATTTATTACCATCGTTTAATGGACCAAGAATAATTCCGAAATCATATTCATTGTCTTTTGGTTCGATAATGAATATCCCGATATTTTTTTCAAAACCGGAATAAACTTCCTCACTTTTCATATCTAAAGATTGAATATATGCATCGATTAATCCTGTAATTAATGTTTCAGCATAGGTTGGATCATCTAAAATCTTTCCAAATGCTGGGACAGTTTTTAGATCATTATATACTGTTTTTGCATTATTTAAAACTATTACAGCTTTCGAATTTTGAGGAATTACCTCATAGATATTTGCGAAAGCTGATAATGATAATACTAAAATCAAAAGTAATAACAATAATCCTTTTTTCATAATACACCTCCAGATAAAATTTTTCATAATTATTATATCATAAATTTAATAATTATATCGCATCATAAATTAATTAAAAATAAAAACCATTCAGCAAAACACTGAATGGTCTAGATGACTTATAAAATAATTGGAAACTTATTTTTGATTATAAGCTTTTAAAATTTCATTTATAAGTGGTTTCAGATTATTTTTGGCTATGGTTATCGAGTATTGATCAATGAGCATTTCTTTAAACCACTTTTCTGTCTTTGATTTTGGCAATAAATCACTTTTAAAAACATCTGAGTTATACATATCTTTGAATACTTTTGAAAAAACAGAACCAACTAATTCAGCAGCGACTTCTTCTTTTTTTATATTATTATAGTTTTTAGGAGCACCATAAAATGAAACAGAAGAAATCATTTACATCACCACCAGGTCAGCATATAAATATCCAGCAGCTGAAAGATTTTGAATAATAGCTATAACATCCTGTGGCGTTGCACCAGCAGCCTTTAATGCATTGACTAAATTATAAATTGTAGCTTCATTGTCTCCAACTTTTCCATTATCAACCGAAATAACAAAATTTCCATAATTAATAGTAAAATCAGCAACCTTCACCTTTCCACCAAAAACAATTGTTCCAGTTTTTTCATTTATTACTATTTTTGCTTTTGAATCAGGATCAATTTCAACCTCTTCTATGAGTGCAAGGAATGAAATTAAATCATCTGAAAATACATCAGGTATTTTTATTCTTATTGATGATGGATCTACAGCTTTAGCAAGTTTTTGACCAAACTGAGCATTTATAGATAATGCAGTCCTTGCAGCTGTAGTAATGTCAGGATTTCTAAGTAATACAGTAACCGTATTATTAGAAACAATGGAAGAATGAATTTCATTTTCTACAATAGCTCCCTGTGGAATAACTCCAGAAACCTTATTTCTTTTCTGAAGATTAGCTGTTGTACTAACTTCAGCACCACCAGTTAAAACGCTTCCCTGAGCTACAGCGTATACCTGTCCATCGGCGCCGTATAATGGAGTTTGAATTAAAAACCCACCTTCTAAACTTTTTGAGTCACCCGCAGCAGTAACAACTACGTCCAGTTTCATACCTTCTTTATAAAATGCAGGAATGTCAGCAAAAACAAAAACAACAGCAGAATTTTTTGTTGAAAAAGAATTTTGTAAATTTATATTAAGATTTTTCATCATATTTGTTAAAAGTTCAGAAGTTACTTTTCCGGAATCGCCTGTGCCGTTTAAACCGGTAACGACACCTATTCCAAATAATTGGTTATCTCTCGCACCTCTAAAATATGCAATATCTTTAAGTCTAACTGCAGAAAAGGCAGATATAGTAAAAACAATTAATAAAAACAATAAAAATCCCTTTTTCACATTAACCACTCCTTAGAAAAATATATTGGAAATTCCGGATAATAACCATGCAAGCCATGTTTTATTATTTGGATCCTTTTGTAAATCCGTATTACCCTGATACCATATTTTAGCTTCTGCTAAATTTTTTGAATCAATAATTCCATTTTTAATATTAGAAGGACTGGCATATCCTTCTATTATCATTATTTTTTTCTGTGAATCAACCTTAAATTCCTTTTCACCATGAATTTTTATTATACCATTTTCTAGAACTTTAATAACTCTGGCAGATACATAAAGATTTACATTGGCTTTACTTTGTGAAGAAGATTTTTTGTTAGAAACTTTAATATTTTCTGGTTTATTTGCACCTAATGGAAAAAATTTCATTAAATCTATATTTCCTATAGTGTTGAAGATTGCACCGACTGTTCCCATTACTCCAGAAAAAGGATCTGGATTATTATCGGATAAACTCAAAGAAGGATTTTCCGAAACGGATACTGTAATAATATCTCCAATTGAATAATGTTTTTCTGGAGCAGAAAGAAGATTTTTTGTTTTAGCTTTTTTCCATAAAGAATCGCTATACCCAATAGTCAGGAATAGTAAAACTATAAAAAAAATAGAAATCCTTTTCATTTTACTGTACCTCCTATGTTTATTATCATTTTCGGTCCGGGAAATAATTTTCCATTTATCAAAACACCAGTTTTTTTATTTTTTGCCATAATAATTTCACCAATAATGGCGTCATTTAAAACTTTTACCCAGGATAAGATTTTTACACCGTCGTAGTAAACTTCAACAGGAATAACCTGTCCTGCTTTTACATCAGGTATTTTTTTTACTGCATTATTATATATTATTTCTCCTTTTCGTATTGTTCGGTTTGCCATGAATTTTAATAAATTTTGTTCTTCTGTTTTTAAAGTTTCCATATTTAAAGAGTAAATATCAACTAATTTTTTTTCTAATAAATTATTATTTAATGGTGTTTTATAAGGTATATTTTCTTTTGCTACATAAACATAGTCAAAATTAGACACATTTGCTTTAAAGGATATATATTTTCTCAAATTTTTATCGTCTAATACCAGAAAATTACCATAAACATTGTTCATTGAACGTCTATAATCCAGGTTTAAAATGGTGGAAATTTCTGTATCTTTCATATATTTACTTATTTCAAATGTATTTATAGTAGCTTTTCGGGTATCTTCCAACAGAGTATTTTCAAAGTATTTTTCTAAATAAGCTTCAGTATTAGAATTTGAAGGATTTTTAGTTAAATTTGCACCAGATGGTTTATAAGTAATTGTAATTGTTGTTGATTCAAAAGTGATATCATCAAAGTTTGTTGTGGATAATATTATATTTTTTAAAGTAGATGAGTCATATGTTAAATGATTTCCTGTAAAAAATGCCAAAGTTCTGTCGTTTTTTATATCTGGAAATATATCTTTTAAAGAGAAGATTTTATCATATGAAATCAAAGTTGCTGGAATAGTAATATTTGAAAATAAATTTATATAAAAAAGTATTATAAAAATAAAAAAACAGAATCTTTTCATCAAATCACCACACTTATCAATCTATTTAATTTTTCGATTAAATAGTAGCAAAATCCTTAAAATAAAAAGCCCTCTTTTGAGGGCTATTTTGTTGGTTCAACATATAAGGTTTTAAAATTGTTGTATAATACCATACCCGGTTTTGCTCCTTTTGGTTTCCATACATGTTTTTTTTGTGTATAATCCACAGATACCTTTGAAGAATATCTTCCTTTAGAATACTTGGCAGCCAATGAAGCAGCAAATATTAACACATCTTCAGGAATTTCCTGCTTATTGGTTTTAATAATAACATGTGCCCCGGGAATTCCCTGAGCGTGCAACCATATATCTTCTCTATCTGCTTCTCTTGTAATTTTGTCATTTTGTATATTATTCTTGCCAACAAGTATCTTATAATCCTTATAATTAAATTCATAGGGTTTTGAGAGTATCTTTTTTCTCTTTTTCTTTTTTTGATTATCATGAATAATCTTCTCTTCTATCATTTCTTCTTTGATTTCTGTGAGTGTTTCGATATCTTCTACTAAATCTATACTCTGCCATAATTGATAAAGATAATCTATCATTTCCTTTGTGATTTTAAGACGTTTTTTTAGATGTTCTTCCTTTGATTTAAGTTTATGCACTTTTTTAAATATCATTTGTAGATTTTCATTTGGTGTTTTTAATGGGTTTAATTTTATAGTAACCTTTTTTCCGGTTTCCCAGTCATCAACAGTTACGGAATCTGTTTTGTTTTGAAATTGATATAGATATGCCTGTAATAAACGTCCCTGCTTTTCCAACTCAGGAATTTTTTTAATCTCTTTTTCTTCGGACTTTAGTTTTTTATATAGTTTTTCATACTTTTCAATCTCTTTTATTACAATTTTCTCAAGTTTCTTTTTTAATTCAGAGAAACGGGAATTAATACTTTGAGTTTCAAAAAAATTAAGTAATCCCTTAGATGGAGATTCAAACATAATACTTTCATAATTTACCGGTCTAAAGGCTAAAATCTCCTTTTTTCCATCATAATCAAAAGTATATACATTTATGTTATCCATAAACTCAGAAATAAAAGACATATAATCATATTTTTCAATATATTCATAAAATAATTTCTTGCTCAATTTAGAAAATCCCATTAATTGTTGTTCAATATCAAAATCAAACGTTTCATGTTTTAATATATTAACATATTCTTCTTTAAAGAAAGGGATATATTCCGCTCCTGGCATTATACTCCTTTGAGGGTTATTCCTTTTTTTAAAGCATCCAGTATCTTATTATTTTCATCTACAAGTAAAATATTTGAATTCCTTCCCATTAATTCAAAGTATAATCTGTAATTTCTTAAATCAAATGTTTCGTCTATTACTGATAATTCTATATAACCCACTCTATCAAGACCAAGTTGTTCGATTTTCACTATTTTTGCATTTTTAATCCTTTTTCGTAAAAACATGGAAAAGTTTTGTGGTGTATCTGGCATGTTTGGTTTTGTATCTAAACTTATTAAATATGATGGATTTTTAAGGACAAATAACAAAAATCCATTTTGAAGTTGAAGCAAAACCTCATCATGTACAGGTTGATATATATTCCTTATCTTTTGTCCTTTAAAGCTTTTTGCTTCTCTAATCAATTTATTTAAAAGCAATCCATCAATAGGCATATTATTCCTCCAGATTATTTTTCATTTTCATTAATTTTTAAAATAGCCAAAAATGCATTTTGTGGGATACTTACAGAACCAATTTGTCTCATTCTCTTTTTACCGGCTTTTTGTTTTTCAAGTAATTTCATTTTTCTGGTAATATCTCCACCATAACATTTTGCCAATACATCTTTTCTCAATGCCTTTATTGTTGATCTTGCAACAATTCTGCCATCTGCTTTAGCCTGTATTGGTATTTCAAATTGATGTTTTGGAATTAAATCTTTTAACTTTTCAACCATTTTCTTTGACATTTCATATACTTTACTTCTATGGGTTATAAAAGATAAAGCTTCAACAGGTTCTTTATTAACCAGTATAGTTACTTTTAATAGATCAGATTTTCTAAACTCAACAATTTCATAATCCATTGATGCATATCCTCTACTAATAGCTTTCATTCTATCAAAAAAGTCAAATATTATTTCTCCTAACGGAACCTCAAAATGAAGGACAACTCTATTTTTACCGGCATTTGATACAGATAAGAATTCTCCTCTTTTTTCGTTTTGAACTACACCCATTAATCCTCCCATATAATCTGGAGGAGTGATAATATCCAATTTAGCATATGGTTCATAAACTTCATCTAAAAGATCCTGGTCTGGGAATTGTGTTGGATCATGTATTTCTATTTCTTCACCATTTTTTAATTTAGCTTTATATACAACATTAGGAGCGGTTAAAATAATAGCAAGATCAAATTCTCTTTCTATTCTTTCTCTAACAACATCCATATGTAATAATCCTAAAAATCCACATCTAAAGCCAAATCCTAAAGCAGGTGAATGTTCTGGTGTAAAGGTTAGTGCAGCATCATTTAATTTAAGTTTTTCCAGAGCTTTTCTTAATTCTTCATAATAATCCGGTACACCAGGATATATTCCGGCATATACCATAGGTTTAACCTCTTTATAACCTGGAAGAGGTTCTTCAACAGGGTCAGAAGCGCTGGTTATTGTATCACCAACACGTGCAAGTTCAACATCTTTTATACCTGCAATAATATATCCAACCTCGCCAGCGGATAAAGAGTCTGTTTCCTGCATTTCTGGATGGAATACGCCAACTTCAACAACTTCATAAACCTCATTGTTTGACATTGTTTTGATTTTATCTCCACGTTTTACAGAGCCACTGTATAATCTTGTATAAACAATAACCCCTCTATATTTATCGTATTTTGCATCGAATATTAATGCTTTTAATTTATCTTCTGCCTTACCTTTAGAAGTAGGAGCAGGAATTCTTTTAATTATTTCTTCGAGTAATTCTTTTACACCCTCACCGGTTTTCCCGGATATTCTTAAAGCATCTTCGGATGGTATACCTATTAAATCTTCAATCTCTTCAAGAGTTTCATCAACATTAGCATTTGGAAGATCAATTTTATTTACTGCAGGGATTATTTCGAGATCATTTTCTAAAGCCAGATAAGTATTCGCCACAGTTTGTGCCTCTACGCCCTGAGAAGCGTCTACTAATAATACGGCTCCTTCACATGCTGCTAAGCTCCTTGACACTTCATATGTAAAGTCAACATGACCAGGAGTGTCAATTATATTTATTTCATATGTATTGCCATCTTCAGCTTCATACATTATTTTTACAGGTTGTGATTTAATAGTTATACCTCTTTCCTGTTCAATATCCATCATATCAAGATATTGATCATGCATCTTTCTTTTTTCCACAGTTTTTGTTAATTCAAGAATTCTATCAACAAGTGTAGTTTTTCCATGGTCTATATGTGCAATAATACTTATATTTCTGATTAATTCTGGATTATACACATAAGCACCTCCAATCCTATTTTTTCATATTATATCAAAATTTTCTTTAAAATGTATGACAAAAAACTTTCGTAAAACAAAATAATACTCGCTTATATTATTTTTTATTTTTATTCTATTTTTGATAAAATATATTAAAAGAAAGCGAGGGGATATTTTGATTATTTTAATTACCGGAGGTGCTCGAAGTGGAAAAAGCACCTATGCACAGGAATATGCTAAAAAGATAGGAAAGAACATATTATACATAGCTACAGCAATCCCATTTGATGAGGGTATGAAAATAAGAATAAATAAACATAAAGAGGCAAGACCCAAGGAGTGGGAATTAATTGAAAGATATAAAGATTTTGATTTGTTAGAAAAAGACCCGTTATTTCATTCTAGCGACACTATTATATTTGAATGTATGACATTAATGGTTTCAAATTTACTTCTGGAATATGATATTGAAAATGAAAATTATAATAAAATTGATGAAATAGAAAATACTATATTTAATGAAGTTAGAAAGTTTATATCAGTGATTAAGAAAAATAATAAAAATACAATAATAGTTACAAATGAGGTAGGAATGGGAATAGTGCCTGCATATAAATTAGGGAATATTTTTAGAGATATTGCAGGAAGAATCAATCAATATCTGGCACGAAATTCTGATGAAGTATATATTACTATTTCTGGAATACCTTTAAAATTGAAAGGATGAAATCATGAAATCATTGATATTATTAATAACTTTTTTTACAAGAATACCCATTAAAGTAAATATTGAATATGATGAAAATGAATTTATTAAAGGATTTATATATTTACCTGCTTTGGGATTGTTTATCGGTTTTTTAATGTATTTATTTTCATTCCTACCTGTTGACAAAATAATATATGTTTTATTGAGCTGGATTTTCTATATATGGATTACAGGCGGACTTCATCTTGATGGCGTTGCAGATACCTTTGATGGTTTATTTAGCAATAGAAGTAAAGAAGAAATATTAAAAATTATGAAAGATAGTAGAATTGGTACATTTGGAGTTTTAGGATTGATTATGGTGTTATTTTCTGATATTATATTTAGTTATTATACTGATTATATATATATGATATTAATGCCAGCAGTTGGAAGAAGTTCCGGGATTTTAGCAGCAGCTATAAGTGAATATTCTCGAAAAAATGGCCTTGGTAATCTCTTCATAGATAATTGTAATTTAAAAACGTTTTTTATTTCGTTTCTAATTATATCTCCTATATTATTGTTTTATAAACCATTTATTATTTTTCCCATTTTGCTAACATATTTAGGTACAGTATTTATTACTCAGCAGATAAAGAAAAAGATAGATGGTATGACAGGAGATACAATAGGACTTATTATAGAATTTTCACAATTATTTTTTTTGATGTTTATTTACATGTTTAGAGGGTATTATGAAAATAATATTAGTACGTCATGTTGAAACAGAGGCAAATAAGAAAAAAATTTTTAGCGGAAAACTCGATTATCCAATAACAAAACATGGGAGAGAACAGATTAAAGAGTTAAAAAAACAATTAAAATCTATCAATATAGATATTATTATTTCAAGCCCATTAAAAAGAGCATATTATACAGCTATTGAAATATCAAAAGTATTGAATAAAACGGTTATAACAAATGATAAGATAAGAGAAATAAACTTTGGAAAATTTGAAGGTAAAAATATAGAAGAGATAAAAAAGAATATCCTGAAGAATATAAAAAATGGATTGGGGATTATAAAAATTATTGTTTTCCTGATGGAGAATGTTATAAAGCTTTCTATGAAAGAATAAAAAAGTTTATATATACAATTGATAAAGATAAAAAATATTTAATAATAACTCATGGTGCAGTTATAAGTGTGATAAATGATATATTCAACAATGGAAAAACAGGTTATATAAGACCTGGTGGAATAATTGAAATGGAGGTGCTAATATAAAAATAAAGAAAGTAAGAGATTTGACAATAATTAATGTTTGTGACAATAAAGAATTAGCTATTGCATGTGATTCATCTGGCGGTATTGGTAATAAACAAATGGATATAATAAAGGTTCCACCAGATATAGTTGGATATTTTACAGCACATGTGGCCTTAGCAGAAATAATTTCATATGGTGCTTTTCCAATTGCTGTAATAGATACCTTATCTGTTGAATTGAATGACACGGGAAAAGAGATAATAAAAGGAATAAAAAAGGCTTTGGAACAATTAGGAATAAATGAAAATAAAATCATTACAGGTAGTACAGAAGAAAATTTTCCAGTTGTTCAAACAGGAATGGGAATTACAGTTATCGGAGAAAAGAGAAATTTATTAATTATAAAACTCAAAAAAATGATATAGTTGTTTTAGCAGGTTTACCAAAATTAGGAAATGAAGTTTTAGAAAGCAACGAAATTATTAATTTAAAAATATTAAATAATATCAGAAAACAAAATATATTCATGAAATAATTCCAGTTGGTTCAAAAGGTATATTTTATGAATTAAAAGAAATAGAAAAAACCAATAAATTATCTTTAAAAATGAAAGATAATATAGAGATAGATTTAAATAAAAGTGCTGGTCCAGCAACATGTGCTTTAATTACATTAAAAAGAGAAGATTTTGAGAGATTAGAAGAGATAATTAAAATTCCATTGAATATAATAGGTGAATATATATAAAAAATAAAGATTGATAAAATGCTTATCTATATGATAGAATAAAGTGTAAAATCAAAAAGTTAATACCTCCGGAATTAAAGGTGAGAAATCTTAAAAGGGAAGACGGTGAAAATCCGTCACGGCCCGCCACCGTAACTGGGACGAAACCAGCAAAATGCCACTGGGAACCGGAAGGCGCTGGAAGTAGGATGATCCAGAAGTCGGGAGACCTGCCTTTAATTCCAGAGCAATCCGTTTGCGAGGGCAAGTGGGATAGAATTTTTATTTTTATAGGAGGTGGCCTTATGAAAGTGCATGAATTTTTAGGGAAAAGTTTTTTAAAAGAGTATGGTGTTAAAGTACCGACATCTTATTTAATAAAGGAAGAAAAAGATATAGAAATTAAATTTCTTCCTGCAGTATTAAAATCCCAGGTGCTGGTTGGAGGTCGTATGAAGGCAGGTGGTGTGTTATTTGCCAATACCAGAAAAGAGTTTATAGTAAATATTCGTGAGTTATTATTTAAGGAAATAAAAGGTGAAAAACCGTATGGTGTTCTTGTGGAAGAAATGATCCCCTTTGAAAAAGAACATTATATTTCACTTATTCTCGATAGAGAAGAAAAAGATATTATTATATTGTATTCGCAAAATGGTGGTGTCAACATAGAAGAAAACAAAAATAGTATAGTAAAAACTAATTTTGAAAACTATGAAAATATACTACCGGAAAATATAAAAAAAATTATACCGAATTTGAGAAAGTTGTTCAGAGAAAAAGATTTAACTCTGTTAGAAATAAATCCATTAGTTGAAGGATAAATGGCGAAATATATGCACTTGATAGTGTAATGCATCTTGATGATAATGCAATATTCAGACAGGAGTGGACACAGGACTTTGTAGAAGAGAAATATCCATTTCACTTTGTTAAATTAGATGGAGATATTGGAATAATAGGATGTGGTGCAGGTATTGTTATGGCAACAATGGATGCAGTAAAATTAGCCGGTGGAGAACCTGCGGACTTTTTAGATCTTGGGGAGGTGCCGAAAAAGACATTACTATACAGGCATTAAATTTATTAAAAGAATATGGAATAAATAGAATAATATTGAATATATTTGGTGGTATAACAAAATGTGATGAAATAGCTCATGGCCTTGTGGAATTTAAGAGTGAAAATCCAGAAATACAATTATATGTTAGATTAACAGGAACAAATGAAGACCTGGCAAAAAAATATTAAAAGAAAATAATATAGGTTATTATGAAGATATGTATTCAATGATACCAGATGCGGTAAGGATGGTGAGAATAAATGATTAATGGAAAAGAAAGAATATGTGTTCAGGAATTACTGGAAAATATGGTAGAATACATACAGAAAAGATGTTGAATTATGGTGCAAGAATATTATGTGGTGTTTCAAAAATAATGTAATAAAAAAATTACATGGTGTAGAAGTATTAAATAATATGTATGATGCTGTAATGAAGTATAAGGTTGATACATCAGTTGTATTTGTTCCTGCTAAATTTGCTAAAGAAGCAGTTTTTGAGGCAATTAATGCTGGAATAAAAAGATAATAATAATAACAGAGCACATACCACAACAGGATATGCTTGATATATATCATATTGCCAAAGATAATGATGTAAGGATAATAGGGCCAAATTGTCCAGGTGTAATATTACCAGGTGTTTCAAAAATAGGAATTATGCCAGAAAGAGCCTTTAAACCTGGGATATTGCAATTATTTCAAGAAGTGGAACGTTGATGTATGAAATTTCTGACTATTTATCTAAATACTCTACTGGTATTAAAATAGGTATAGGGCTTGGTGGAGATCCAATTATAGGTACTTCTGTTGCAGAAGCTATGGATTATATAATGAAAGAAAAAATAAAAAAGTTGTTATAATCGGTGAAATTGGTGGTAATGATGAAATAAAAGGCGTTGAAAGTGCATTGGAAAAAGGATATAAAGGTGATATAAAGGTATTTTTTGCAGGAAGGACAGCTCCAAAGGGTAAAAGAATGGGACATGCTGGTGCTATTTTGGAGGGTTATGAAGGTAGTATTGAATACAAAGAGAAAAAATTAAAAGAATTAGGAGTTAAAGTAATAAAAAATATTCCAGAACTAATATGAAAATAAGGAGGATATTATGAATTCGTATTTATTATTGTTTTTATCAATTTTTCTTGGAATATTGATAGGTAAAATAAAAATAGGAAATTTTAGGTTGGGGAATTCTGGAGCCTTATTTAGTGGATTATTTCTTGGCTGGTACGCTACCAGCCATATTTTAAACGAATCAGCTGTTATAAGTCGAATGAATACGGATTTTAAACAATTTTTCTTATTTTCTTTGATATTATTTATTTCCTCTGTTGGATTGATAGCATCAAAGGATTTGAAATATATTATAAAAAATATGGATTTAAATTTTTAATTATGGCATTTTTTATTACTATCTCTGGTTTTTTAATAACCTATATATTATCGAAAACAGGAAATAAGTATGAGTTTGTTGGTTTGTTTTCTGGAGCTTTGACGAGTTCTCCCGGATTGGCAACGGCTTTAGAAACAGCACCTGATTTTGAGAAAGAGATTATATCAGGGTATTCTTTTGGTTATATACCTGGTGTATTAGCAGTTATATTTTCTATGTACTTATTACCGAGGATATTTAAAATAGATATTTCAGAAGAAAAGAAAAAGTTATTGCAGGAAATGGAGTTTGATGAAAATAAAAATGAAGGATTTGATTTTTTAGCCTATTCTCTTGTAATTATTTTTGGAATATTGATAGGGAATTTTAATTTAAATTTTGGTATTATTATTTTTAAATTAGGAATGACAGGAGGAATTTTATTATCTTCTCTTTTTTTAGGGACAATTGGTAAGATTGGATTTTTAAATTTTAAAATGGATAAAAGAATATTAAAGGTTTTGCAGGAATTAGGATTGTTAATGTTCCTATCATCTGTGGGGTTAAAATCAGGATATAACACCTTAAACAATTTAAATCAAACAACAATGTATCTTATGCTTTATTCATTTATTATAGCAATAATAGCAATTATACTTGGTTTTATTTTTGGTAAATATATATTAAAAATAAACTGGATAATATTATCAGGAGCAATTTGTGGAGGTATGACAAGCACTCCAGGATTAGGAGCAGCAATAGATGCAAATGATTCAGAAGAGGTTGCAGTTGGTTATGGAGCAACATATCCTTTTGCATTACTAGGAATGGTGATTTTAATAAGATTTTGATAATGATGTAAATATAAAAATATCCCCTGAATTTTTCAGGGGGATATTTTTATATTAGAATATTGTCCATGGAATTAATCCTGGGTCAACATATTCTATAAATCTAACATCTTCAACAAAACCTTTAGATTGTCCTTCTGGTATTACTCCAACAACAGGGACATCATGTCCATTGATGGTTGCTGTACCACTAATTGTAATTGGAGAGGAGTCTTTTACCACGTCTCTATATACCATTAATCTAAATTGTCCGCTTAGATTTGAAAGGTCGAAAGATACATGTGTTGCTTCTTCTCCGATAGAATAATTATATGTAGATGTAGCCATATAAGAAGGTAATGATAAATTATTTATATCTTCAGCAATCAATGTAGCTCCTCCTGTAATGGCTGCATCTAAATCTAAATCGAGTTTAAAGGTTGAATCAAAGACTATTGGTATCATATAGTTATCTTGAGATGGATTTAATGAAACATCTGTTGCTATGGTAAATGTTTCTTCTTCTCTGAAGTTTGGAGAATCAAAATCCATAGGATCTGGACCATATATATACATTTCATAATCTCCTGGTTCAATATGTGGAAGAACGCCAGCAACAAATCCATAATAATCTTGAGTTTTTATATAATAATTACTGCCTTTTCCATCTTTTTTCACTAAAGATATGTATACATTTGGATAACTTTGATACATGGTAGTATCAACACATTGAATTATAACAGTATTACCAGTTGCAGGTAATGTTGCAGTTGATGGATAGATTTCTACAGCATTTTTAGCATCTATTCTTCCATATCCTGAAGCATGATCCCAACCACTTTCATCTATATCATCAGCAGTATTTTCTATCATTTTTTGATTTGATATGGTGTTGCATCTGGATGTAATTGTTTTAATAATGCAGCTAAAGCTGAAACATGTGGTGTTGCCATGGATGTTCCATCCCAATAATCATAAGGTTCATTGTAAAGACCATAAATAGGTGCTGAATGTCTTGGAATTGTGGATAATATCTTTGCACCAGGTGCCGCTACAGATATAGTATCACTATGATTTGAAAAATCAGTAACTTCATCTCGGGCATTTGATGCTGCAACTGCAATAACTCCTGGATATGATGATGGATAATGCCAGTGTTGATCTGTATGTGAATTTCCAGCTGCTGCTACAAAAACAACGTTGTAATATAACGCATAATCAATAGCAGCTTTTAATGTTTTAGAGTAACCTCCACCACCCCAGCTATTTGATAATACCTGAGCACCATGATCAACAGCCCATATTATTCCTCTTGCTACATATGCATCACCAACATAATCTGGTTGGAATATAGGTATGGACATAATCTTTGCACCATATGCTAATCCTACAACACCTTTTCCATCTTTTTTAGCAGCAATTGTTCCTGCAACATGTGTTCCATGATCATCACCTGTATCACCAGGACCTCCAAGAACTGCGTCATAATCTTCATCTGGCATTATTAAATTTCCAGTCACCGGATCAAAACCAGTCACAAATTGCCCAGCTAAATCTGGATGTTGAGCGTCTATAGGTGTATCAACCACTCCAACTATAATATTTGTTCCTGTTGCAACCTTCCATGCATCTTCTGCACCAATTTTAACCATACCCCATAAACTATCTTCTTTAACTCCATCAATATCTTTAGTAATAGAATCATCAACGATTTCTGGTTTTGGATCAATTAACTCTCTTTTGAAACTTGGTTCAACGTATTTTATACCATCTAATTTTAAAGTTTTTAATTTCAAATAGGCATCTTTTACTGTTCCATTGAATTTTATACCAACAACATTAATTTCTGGAATTTCTATATAAACTTCACCATTTAAAGTATTTTTTATTTTTTCTATAGCGTTTTTATCCTTGTATCCTACAAGTATTCTACCTTCAAAGATTTCTTCATTGTTGAATTCTCCAAATACTACATCGTTTGAAGATGAGGTTTTTGTTTTTTCATCTGTGTTCAATATAGAAGATTGACAACTTGCAAAAAGAAATAGAACAGATAATAATGCAATTAAAATATATTTTAAATTTTTCATATTCTCCCCTCCTTATTATTGTTTTGACCAATCATCGTTGCTTCTTAAACTGATTTCCCATTTATAATAATATTTCAAAATACCTTTTACATTTAAATAATCTCCAATTGTAGCGTCGCTTGTTATATTATTAGATCCACCTTTATATACATAAATTGAAGCAGTTCCACTATCTGTATCATAGACAAGGTCTAAGCCGTATTTGTCTATATTGGTAACAGTTCCAGTTGTGCTGACTAAAGCACCAGCATATGGGTTTAATCCATAAATATCTTCTGCCAATAAATCAGGTGTTAAATTCATAGGAGATAATTCATTATCACTTTCTTGAGATAAAATATTAACATTTTTTACAGCGAAACTTTTTCCGTATGTATCTTCATACATATCTCCTTTTACAATTAAGACATCTCCAATATTTACATTGGATATTTCACTAGAAGAGTTGAATTTTAATTTAATAGCTTTTCCTGTATCTGAGTCTTCTAAATAAATATAGTTACTATATGCGCTAACAACATGTCCTTTTATATTTGTTCCAAATAAATATGTATCATAATATTTTTCTTGGGCTTCAGGTATTGAGTAATAATCATATAATTCAGTTGAGGTTGTAAATGTATTAAATGCATCAGCATCGACTCCACCAAATGGATCAGCTCCATATCCTTGATCAATTGAAATTGATAAAGATAATGTTGTATCAGTAAATTTATAAGCATATGCTAAATCAACAGCCCATGAATATGTTCTGTTTGGTTGAAGTGGTTCATTATATAAGAAATTTCCATTGCTGTTAATTAACATCCATTGTTGATTAGCATAATTTACAGATAAAGGATAAGGTCCATATGCATCATAAAGTTGTTGATTAACCTTACCATCTTCATCAAAATAGATAGGTACAAGATGTTGTTCGTTTTGAATTAAATCATATATCCATAAAGCATATTCAAAATAAGCATCTTTTAAAGAATCATCATAGTTAGTTGGTTTAAATTCAAAAATAGGTTCTCTTGCAACGTTTGTTGCTAACATTGATGGATATGTTAATTCAACATCAAACATACCAAGTGGAGAAATAGGTCCTAAAACAATACCAGAAGTTTCTCCGTTATCATATACAGATGTAATCTTATAATATACAGATTTTCCAGGCTCTAATTCTGGAGAATAGTCTCTAAAGACAGCTAAATAAGCAGTTAATTTTTTTGCTTCATGTAAATAGGAGATGTAATCTTGAGATACATATCCTGCTTTTTCCCAGTTTGAACCATCAAAAGATCTATAAATATTATAACCATTTGGCCATGAGTAAAGATGTGCTTTATCATAATAATCTATTGGCATCCATCTAACATCGATCCATAAATTCGAATTTTCTGGGGCAGATTCTAAATTAATATCATCAAACTTCTTTGTAATTGAAGGAATTAAATTATTATTTTCTATTTTGTCATTATGACTATAAAAGCCAATTTCTTGTCTTCTTGTATAAGAAATCAAATCTTTTACATTATAAAGTGATAATTTAATTGGGTTATAATCCATTAAAGTATCTTTGTTATTCAAAATATTCAAATATTTTACTATTTCTATTTGGTTATCATTTGAATCGTATACAGTAACGTGTAAATCGGTTAATCCGTTATAATCAAGTGTATTAAATGCAAAAGAAACTTTAGTAGCTCCTGATGTATAGCCTCTATCTCCTGTCATGAAACCAGAACCCGGAGTTTTTCCAAGTGACGTATAAATTATATTAATATGATCATTAGATTTTGGAGCTGCAGCGACAGTAACAACTATTGGCCTAGTAACAACTGAGGAATTTAAACTTATTTCATCTAAAACTCCTCCGATATATGAATAATAATCGTATACATGGAATTCTACTTCTGGATATTCCTGTGTATCAGGATCTGGGTTTAATGTAGCTTTTCTTAAAGTAAGATAAACTTTTTTGTTTTCTCCTGCTTTTATATTCAAACCTTCAACCTTGGTTAAAGCATGACCTGTTTTTGTTGCTTCAATGGTTAATGTTGTTTCATTATTAACAGATGATAATGTAAATATTGCCATTCCATTATCATCTGTTGTAGCAGTTACTCCGTTAATTGTAACTTTCGCATCAGCTACAGCAGGGCCAGATTTTGCATCTGTTACATAAACTACAACGGTAGCTGATTCTATAATATTTGAAGTTGGTGCGCTATATGTGAATTCTTTTTCTGCTAATCCACCAAATGGATCTTTTGCAACAACAATAAAGTTTCCATTTTTGTTTTCTGTGTTAAAGAAATTTGCATATCTCGTTTCTAACATAGTAGAAGCAGAAGGAGTTCCAGAGTAAATTGTGTATTTTAATTCATCATTATCACCATCATTAGCATTCCACATGAATTTAACAACAGTATCATTAACTATTGTTGAAGAAACATCACCTTCAAATACAGGCGAAGTATTAGATTTTAGCGTAAATGTCCAATCAGGGCTTGTAGTTTCAAAACCTTTAGAATCTCTTGCGACAACATGCCAATTAACAACATTTTCTGGAGAGAATCCAGATATAGATAAATTTGTAGATGTAGTTGAAGCAACAAAAGTATTTTCAACATATACATCAAATTCTAAATTATCGTTATCAACATCTGTAGCTAACCATGATAGTTTAACTACAGCACCATTATCAAATGTTGAATAATCCCACGATACATTTGACATATTATTTTCAGGCATTGGATTGCCTATTTCAGGGAAGTGATTTTCACCTGTATATGATTCATTTGCTACTTGGAAAGAAAATACAGGACTTTCAACTTCAATATACCCTAATTCAACAGCAACGACTTTGAAATTATAATTCCCAATTTTGGATAAATTATCAAAGACAAAAGATTTTGAAGTAGTTGTTCCAGCCAAGGAAAAATCAGTATCTCCAGGTTTTTTTAACATCACTTTAAATTCATAATTTCTATCATCAACAAAGGATAATACTTCCCAATTTATCACTTTAGAAGTATCTTTTAATATAGAAGTATTATCTTGTGATAATACTTTAACTCCTTTTACGCTTGGAACTACTTTAAAAGTTAAGTCCTTTGTTTTTACAGTTTGCTCTCCTGCAGTAACCTCAACATAATAAGAATAATCTCCAAGATCTAATAATTTATATTCTGGTACCGTAGCCTCTGTTAAATTTGCTCCGCTTTTTTCAAAAATAGCATTTCCATCTTTACTTACTACGATTTTTGCAGTAAATTTATCTACTCCTCCTACTGACCATTGAATGGATACTGGCGTTTTCACAGGAACTACACCGTTAATTCCTGTAACTGCTTTTGTAACAGATACGGTTAATGGAACAGGTTGTTTTGTGATACAAGAAGTCAAAGCTAATAATAACACTACACTGAGAATCAATAAATACAGAGATTTTCCAACTTTCATCCTTTGCCCCCTTTTTTTGATATGAGTTCGTTTAACTAACAGTTTAATTTTTATTATTAATACATTTAACGTTATATTATACAATAATTTTTTAATTATTTCAAGTTTCATAAGAGTTAAGTTAAAGATTAAGGTAATCTATTATTAATAAATAGATCTATAAATAAAGATGAAGCATCTCATTGCTTCATCTTTATTCAAATAATTTCATAATATCTTCTTTAGAAAGTTTTTTTAATAATGATTTTCTTCGGTTATGGCTAAATTATATAAGTCCAATTTTGCGTCTTTTAATTTTAATATTTTTTCTTCAATGGAATTTTTGGTTATGAATTTATATACAAATACTGGTTTTGTTTGTCCAATTCTATACACTCTATCTGTAGCCTGATTTTCTACTGCGGGTTCCACCAGGGATCATAATGCACAACATAATCTGCTCCTGTAATATTTAACCCTGTCCCACCAGCTTTTAAACTTACAAGAAGTATTTTTATTTTTTCATTGTTATTAAATTCATTTATAAATTCCACTCGTTTTTTTGTCTGGCCTGTAATTTTTTGATATTGTATATTTTCCGTTTTTAACCATTCTTCCATTATTTTAATCATTTTTACAAATTGTGAAAATACCACAATCTTATGCTTTTCTTCCAATACTTCTGTTATAAATTTTTTGAATTCGTTGAATTTTGACGATTCTATATTAATTCCAAGCAATTTGGGGTGATTTACTACCTGTCTTAAGCGAAGTAATCCTTCTAATACACTGAAATTTAATGTGCCCTGTGACATTGCAATTTTTTGTTTGTATTCCTGTAGAATTTGTTGATATATCTTCATTTGATGTTGTGTCATTTCATTGAATATATACTCTTCGGTTTTTGGAGGCAATTCCTTTAAAACTTCTTCTTTTTTTCTTCTTAATATAAAAGGATAAATCTTTTCGTTTAGTTTTTTTATACTTTCTTTATTTGCATAATTATACTTTCTATTAAATTCTTCTCTTTTTCCGAAGAACCCTGGCATTAGAAAATCAAAGATATTGTATAAATCGTTTAAAGAGTTTTCTAATGGTGTTCCTGTTAAAGCGAGTTTGTAATAGGACTTTAGCTTTTTTATTGATCTATATAGTTTGGTTTCATTGTTTTTTATATATTGTGCTTCATCGAGTATAATGTAATAAAAATTTTTATCTTTAAAGTTATCAATAGAATTTCTTATTGTTCCATATGTTGTTAATATAATATCTGTATTTTCTGGTATATCTTTTTGATTATTATGATAAATATAATAGTTAAGGTTTGATGAAAATTTTTCTATTTCATAGGCCCAATTATACACAACAGAACGAGGGTTATAATCAGGAATTTTCTACTTTTCTTTTTTAAAGATAATATTAATGCTATTGTTTGTACGGTTTTACCCAATCCCATATCATCGGCTAAAATGCCGTTAAATTTGTATTCATGCAAGTATCTGAGAAAATAATATCCTTTTATTTGATAATCCCTCATAGGATTTTTAATTCTGGAACTTCATATTCTTTTATGGTTTCAAATTTTTTAAGATTTTCTATAAATTGTTTTGTGTTTTCATCTAATGTTTCTATTTTAATTTCTTTATTATTTAAGATGGAATAAATGTTATAACTTTCTATTTCAATTTTATTCTTTTTTATTTTTAAATCTTCGAGTTTTTCCATAATTTTAGGCGGAATTTTTATAAACGTGTCATCTTTTAAAACGATAAAATTATTTTTTCTATTTCTTATGTTTGATAAATCAATTTTTTTATTGTCTTTTAATATGATTTCTCCTTCAACGTCAAACCAGTTATTTTTTAGATTTAATTTCATTTGAATATTTTCTATTTCCTGCTTTTTTATGTTTTTATTCATTTTGATAATTATATTTTTATCTAACTTTTTGATATCGTTTTCTATAAAATTAAAGAATGTATCGATGTCTAATGTTGTTTTACCCTTTTCGTCAAGTTCAATACCATATTTTTTTAATGAATTTATCAATCGTTCTTCTTCTTCGATGTTTCTGTATTTATAATCATCGTAAAAGTTTATTTCTGAACCGTACATGAACTTTCCTTTTATATGAAAAACATCGTCAAAGAAGTTTATATAAAGGTTTAATTTTGGCACAAAGATGTCTTTTTTTATGTTTAGTTTTTCACCTATTTCTATCTCAAACCCATATCTTTCATATTTAATTAGATAGTCTTTTATAAACTTTTTAAGGAGTCTTTATCCTTAAATTTTATATTTGTTTTGATTTTTCCATAATATGGAAATCTTATTTTTGTTTTTGCTTTAATGAGAGATAATGTATTATCTTCAAAATAGGCCATATCATGTGTGCTAAGAACGATTTTTTTTCTATCTAAATCGGGTAATAATTCAACGGTTCCACTTTTTTCTTCTAAATTACCGGTCACAAAGAGTTTTAGTGTAATATCATCATTCCATATAATATTTTTTTTATTTGATAGAACGATTTTTTCGCTTTTTATCTTTTTAAATCTGCAAAGTTACTTAATGCTAATATATATCCTGGTTTTCTTGAAGTTTGAATGGGTATTATTAATTTTTTTATGGGTGTTTCATCGTCTGGAACCTTTGTTTTTAAAAATCGATACATTTTTTCATATGAGTCAAGGTCTTTTCTTAATAAAATCTTATTTCCCTTTTTATAACCTATTTTTATCATAGTATAGCTACGTTCTGGATATATTAAATAATAGCTTTCGCCATAATCTATTATCCCAAGATATTCTTCAAAGTTGTTTTCTATATGATAATTTTCATTAAAATCACCAAATGATTTTAAATAATCTTCAATTGCAAAGATTAAAGCAAGGGTATGTTTGCATAATCTCGGCTCCTTTAGAGAATGACATGTACATACATACCTTGTTTCTAATGAGTCTACATTAATCATGAATATTGGTCTATAATTGTTGCCATTTTCTGGAATTATAGCTGAAAAAGTCAGATTTGGAGCGCTTCCATAATTTGAGAAGTCCTCTAACTTTTTATATAATGTTTTTGCTTCTTTATATATTTCGGGAGAAATGGAACTTTTTAATTCATCAAGTGTTTTTAATATATTAAAAAGATTTGGAATCATGATTTCACCTCTAAATTTTATTTTTGAAAAATGGATAATATTTATAGATAAAATAAAAAAGTTATATTCCAGATTGTAGACAAACTTATTTACCTATAAAGTATTTAAAAATAATATTCGTTCAGGTGGTGAATTTTCTATATCCTCAAAAAATATTCGTTCCCATTAGCCGCTCAAACTCACATCCGTGTTCGGTTTCGCTCAATTTTGCATCCATGCAAAATTGACTAATTTCACTCATATTTTTTTCGGGGAAATTCAAGCCTTCACTCATATTATTTTTTTAATACGTTGTCAACAGTCTGGCTATATTTTTTATTTTGTTAATAATAAAAATATTTGTTATAATTATAATTATAAAAATAGAAATAAGGAGGGGAATATGGAAAATCTTGGAACTGTTGTTCAACCAACAATTGGTTATTTTGGTGCGTTTTTTGGAGGAATTCTTTCCTTTTTTAGTCCATGTGTGTTACCTCTTGTTCCATTGTTTTTTGGCATTTTAATGCCAGATTTAAAAAATACCGCATTAACTTTGAAAAGAGGTATTGCATTTTTTATAGGACTTTCCTTATTTTTCTCAATTTTAGGAGCTTTGGCGGGATTGGTTGGAACGTTTTTATCAAAATTTCAATATATATTTAATATTATAGCAGGTATTTTATTATTTTATTAGGTATTTTTTATTTAATGGATAAATCTGTTTTTAAAGGACAGAAGATTAATATGTTAAAACATAAAAATACGTCATTTATCAGTGCTTTTTTAATAGGTGTTTTAATTTCTTTTATCTGGATACCATGTTCTGGTCCTGTTTTGGCGGCTGTTTTAACATTTGCTTCCACAACATCAAATGTTTTTAAAGGTGCTTTTATGCTATTTTTATATTCTCTTGGAATATCTATTCCTTTTTATTTTTGAGTGGTTTTGTAAGTAAGTTAATTTCAAAAATTTCTTTTGGAACGCCAAAATGGGAAAAATATTTAAAGATAACTGGTAGTGTTTTATTGATAGTTATTGGTATAATAGTCATATTAGGACAATTTAATATATTGCAGGGAGTGTGAGAATATGAAAAAATTCATGGTATTGTTAATATTAATGCTTACAATTATAACCTATTCTGCTATAAAATTAGAAAGATTTGTTGTAGATGATTTCAATATCGCATTAAAACTTGGAGAGATTACAGATAAAAATGTTATTGTTATGTTCTCGTCTAAAAGCTGCTATTATTGTAAAAAATTTAAAAGTGAGGTATTAACCGATGATAAGGTTCAGGAATGGTTGAGAACTGAATTTGTTTTTGCAGAAATTTATGCAGAAAAAGATAAAAAGGCGATGTTTAAAGGAAAGATGTTAACATATATAGAATTATTTGGTGCTTTCGGAGTAAGAGGAACGCCTACATTTTTCTTTTTCGATAGCAAAGGAGAACCTCTGGCGCAACTTCCTGGTTTCGTGGAAAAAGATACTTTTTTATCTATATTAAAGTATTTTGTGTATAGTAGAACGAATGATATAAAATATCAGGATTTTGTAAAAAAGAATATTGATGTAAATATAAAAAATAGAGTGTTGAAATTAGATAAAGAAAAGATAGATTATTTGCTTAATAATGATCCAAATACTATGGAATATAATAAAAATATAAAAGATGAATATATTAATGTTGTTCTTGATAAAAAAGACAAAAAATTAGAAGATGAATTTTATGTTGTTATTTATGAGAAATAAAATATAATTTGAATGTTTATATGAATTATGATATAATACCTCTGTAAAAAAGATAAGGAAGGTTATTAATATGAAAGATAATCTTTTTCTTCGAAAGTTAATAATAACAATAAAAGCCCTATAATGGGGCTTTTTTACTTTTTTGGAGGTGAAGATATGGAAAGGGTTGCCATTGTTGGAGCACAATGGGGAGACGAAGGTAAAGGTAAGGTTGTAAATTATTTTTCTAAAAATTATGAATGGATTGTAAGATTTTCTGGTGGTGCGAATGCAGGACATACTATTTACTATAAAGGAAAAAAATATGTTAATCATTTATTACCTTCTGTGATTCCAGAAGGTAATTCAAAGGCATTTCTTGGTGCGGGGATGGTAATAGATATTGAACAGTTAATAAAAGAATTGGAAATTTTAGAAAAAGATTTTCCAGGCTTTTCTTCCAAGGTTTATATAGATTTAGAAGCTTTTATGGTTTTACCATATCATAAAGAGGAGGATGGAATTTTAGAAAAATTAAGAAAAAACCCTATAGGAACGACTAAAAAAGGAATTGGTCCTTCTTATACTGATAAGGTTTCAAGAGAAGGATTTAAGATATATCATTTATTTGATGAAAAATTGTTAAAGAATAGATTAGAAGAGGTTATATATTTAAAGAGGAATATTTTTGGAAACAAATTTAAGTTTAAAGTGGAAGAAATATTTGACTATTTAATGGAACAAAAGAAAAAATTGGAAAAAATGAATGTGAATTTTACATCAGCAATAGATATGGCGGATGTTTTTAGAAATACTTCTGTTTTATTTGAAGGCGCTCAAGGGTTTTATTAGACCTTGATTTTGGGACATATCCTTTTGTAACTTCTGGTGCAACAATGGCGCACGGTGTATCTTCTGTTGGTTTTTCTACTTTTGAATTAGATGAGGTTCTGGGTGTAATAAAGGCTTATACAACAAGAGTTGGAGAAGGTCCATTTCCAACAGAAGAGTTTGGAGATGGTGGAAAAATCATTCAAGAAAAAGGAAATGAATTTGGAGCAACAACTGGAAGGCCAAGAAGAGTGGGATGGCTTGATTTACCTGCTTTAAGATATGCTAAGATAAGATCAGGATTAACAAAGTTTGTTATTACTAAAGCAGATGTATTAAATGGTTTTGATGAGATAAAAGTATGTGTGGCATATGATATTAATGGTGAAATAAGAGAGGTTCCGGCATCTTCTTATGATTTTCTTGTAGCTAAACCAATTTATGAAACTTTAAAAGGTTGGCCTGATACAAATCATATTAACTTTTTGAAATATATGGCATTTATTGAGGAAAAAACAGGTGTAGAAATTCCATATATTTCTTATGGTCCTAAAACCGATGAGATGTGTACAAAAAATGATCTTATTTTTGAGATCTAAATAATATTATATTTTGTCAATAAATTAAAAGCCCTATAATAGGGCTTTCAGTTTGTAGACAAAGTACAAAATAAAATAATCAAATAATATTCGCTCATCCGGTGAAAATTCTTAAACTCTTCGCTTCGCGAAGGGTTTAGGAAAAGTATATTAATAATAAATTTTAAACCTTAGATCTTCCGCTTCGCGGAAATCTCAGGATTCGCTCATATTATTTTTCTCATTTTGTTTTGTCGACAGTCTGAGTAGGCAGGCTATAACCTGCCTATTTTTTTATGTTTTTATTTATAAATCGAAAAAATTCCATTTGAAATTATTTTTAAGATCGACATATTTTGTTAATCAACCGGAAATAATAAGGTAGTATCATAACGTTGTATTAGCAAATAAATATTAAGAGTGCTAAAAACTAAAAAATTTTTTGAACTTTTTTATGAAAATACAGTCTAAAAAATTGCAAAGTGAAAATCAATTATATTTTTTTAAACTATAATTAGCAATTATTTATTACAAATGCTAAAAATAAAAATTAAAATTAAAGTTAAGATATATCAGGAGGTGTTGGAAATGATGAATCCAAAAAACTTTACAGAAAAGGCTCTGGAAATAATAGATAATGCAAGGACACTTGCTAATGGTTATGGAACTAATGTGGTAACGCCAGAGCATATAACCTTATCTATTTTAGATAGTGATGATGAATATGTAAAACGATTATTTGAAACGATTAATGTTGAGGCAATTCGTGAAAATATTGAAAGTGAATTGGAGGAAAATGTACAATATTCATTTGGCGGTGTGAGAGATAATAGAATTTATATATCTCCGACATTGGAAAGAATTTTTGAAATTGCAAAATCGGAAGCTAAAAAAACAAAACATAAATTAATTACCACATTACATTTGTTGTTAGCTATAATGCTTGAAGGAACGTCATATTCTGCAAAATTGTTTTCTAAGTATGGGTTAACTACAGAAGAAATATATGAAGAATTAAAAAATATAAAGGTAACCAAGGAAGGATCAGAGGAAAATGTGGCAGATGTTTTAGCCCAATTTACTATTGATTTAACAAAAATGGCAGAAGAAAAGAAATTAATGCCAGTTATTGGTAGGGATTTAGAAATTCAAAGAACAATTGAAATTTTAAGTAGAAAAACAAAAAATAATCCTGTTTTAGTTGGTGATCCAGGTGTTGGTAAAACGGCTATTGTTGAAGGTTTAGCACAAAGGATTATAAAAGGTGCAGTACCAGATGCATTAATTGAGAAAAAAATTCTTCAGTTGGATATGGGAAGATTATTAGCAGGAGCTAAATTTAGAGGAGAATTTGAAGAGAGATTAAAGAACGTTATCGATGAAGTGAAAAAACAGGGAGATAAGATAATATTATTTATTGATGAATTACATACAATAATAGGTGCAGGTAAGGCAGAAGGTAATTCCATGGATGCAGCTAATATGCTAAAACCGGATTTAGCTCGTGGAGAGTTAAGGGTTATTGGTGCAACAACACTTGACGAATACAGACAATATATTGAAAAAGATAAAGCATTAGCCAGAAGGTTCCAACCAGTTCAAGTAGATGAGCCAAGTGAGGAAGATGCGATTGCAATTTTAAGGGTTTAAAAGAAACATTTGAAAAACATCATAACGTAAAAATAGATGATAGTGCAGTTGTTGCAGCTGTGAAATTATCTCACAGATATATTACCGATAGATTTTTACCTGATAAGGCAATTGATTTAATAGACGAGGCTTCAGCAAAAGCAAGACTTGAAAAAAGTTCAAAGTTGTCCAATATTAAGAAATTAGAATATGAGGCTAAGGAATTAGAAGAAGAAATAAATGATTTAACTGTAAAAGGTGAATACGAAGAGGCAGCTTTAAAGAAAAAAGACTTATTTGAATTAGAAAAACAAATTGAAGAATTGAAGAAGCAATATGAAGAGGAAAAAGGTAAAGAAGATGAAGAAGTAATAGTTGATGAAGATAGAATTGCAGAAGTTATAGAAAAATGGACAGGTATTCCAGCAAAGAAGATGTTGGAAGAAGAAAGAGAAAAATTACTTAATTTAGAAAAAGAAATACATAAACGTGTAGTTGGTCAGGAAGAAGCTATTGTTAAGGTTGCTCAGCATATAAGAAAAGCAAGAGCCGGTTTAAAAGACCCAACAAGACCAATTGGTTCATTCCTCTTCTTGGACCTACAGGTGTTGGTAAAACAGAATTGGCAAAATCTTTAGCAGAAGTATTATTTGATACAGAAGAAGCATTAATAAGAATTGATATGTCTGAATATATGGAAAAACATGCGGTTTCAAGATTAATTGGTTCACCTCCAGGATATGTTGGTTATGAACAGGGTGGGCAATTAACAGAAGCAGTAAGAAGAAAACCTTATTCTGTAATTCTTATTGACGAAATAGAAAAAGCTCATCCAGATGTATTCAATATATTATTGCAGGTATTGGATGATGGAAGATTAACAGATGGAAAAGGAAATACGGTAGATTTTAGAAATACAATAATTATTATGACAAGTAATATAGGTTCAGAAAATATATTAAATAAATTAGAAAATAGAGGTAAATTAGGATTTATAAGCGATGAAGAAAAGAAAAGTCAGGAAAGAGATTTAGAAAAGGTTGTTAGAGAAGAATTGAAGAAATATTTCAGACCAGAATTTTAAATAGATTGGATGAGGTTATAGTATTCAAACCATTAACAATAGAAGAAGTTAAAGAAATAGTAGGTATTATGATGAGAAGATTGGAAGAAAGATTAAAAGAAAAAGATTTGGAATTAATGATTACAGAAGATGCAAAAGAATATATTGCTAAAAAAGGATATGATAGAATATTCGGTGCAAGACCATTAAAAAGAGTTATAGAAAGAGAAATAGAAATGGAATTAGCTAATAAGATAATCGCTGGTGAAATTCCACCAAAAAGCAAAGTAATCATTGATTTAGATGATGGAAAATTGAATATAAGAGTTGGAAAAGGTGAAATAAAAACTAAAGAAGAGTAATAAACACCTATGAAAAATTAACCCTTCCACTTTGTAGAAGGGTTAATTTTTATTCGTGAAGTGTTTTAGGAATAGAAATTTTTATTATAAATGAAAAATCAAAAACTTCTTCGCGTAGCGAAGAGACATTCCGCTTTGCGGAAGGTCAAATGAAAAGATTTTTATTTATTATAAGATTTAACCAAAAACCCCTTCGCGAAGCGAAAACACTTCACTTTGTGAAGTATTTTAGGAATAGAAATTTTTATTATAAATGAAAAACCAAAAACTTCTTCGCGTAGCGAAGAGACATTCCGCTTCGCGGAAGGTCATATGAAAAGTTTTTATTTATTATAGATTTAACCAAAAACCCTTCGCGTAGCGAAGTGTTTTTGGTATAATATTGTGGAAGGGTGATTTTATGTTTTGGTTTAAAAAGAGAAAAAAAGAAAAGGATATAATAAATAATCCATTTTATAATGAACAAAATGCATTGATTATATATTTTAAATGCAATAATTGTGGTGAAAAGTTTAGAAGTTATTTGAGAAAAGGATATGATTTTTCAAATTCATATGAAGGCAAAGCAGCTTATATAATTAATAAAGAATATATAGGTTCAAAATGTTCACATAGGATACAGCTGATTGCAGAATTTGATAATGCATACAGGCTTTTGAATTTTGATTTAATTGGTGGAACGCCTATAACTAAAGAAGAATTTGAATCGGAGGGTTAATATGGAAGGCTGGATACCTACTAAAAGATTAAAAAAAGTTGTGGAATTTGCAGATAAGTTTTGTGGCAACGTTGAACCTATTCATAGGTATATATATTTATATTTTGATAAAGTTTTAAAGGTATCCATGACTGATGGATGTGCAGTAGCAGATATGTTTTTTTCAAAGGAGTTTTTTCCGTTTAAAAAAGTTTATAAAATACCTATTCAACATTTAAAAGGATTATTAAAAGGATTACGTGAAGAAGAAAGCCCATTTGTTAGAATGTTAGCTCTGGATGAAGGGTTAAAAATTGAGTTGGAAAATATGTCTTTAAATATCGAAAGTGAAAATGAAGAAAAACCTTTTTTTAATATAAATAATCCTGCATTATTATCAAAAATACAATTAAAAAAATTTATAAATAATCTTGATTTCTGCAGTGTTACATCAATGGAAGGTGATTTGATAAATATATTTTCCAATAGAAAAGATGAATTGTGGGATATTTTCACGGATATAATATGGGAACATATACTTATTTTGGAAAATCCAAGATAAATATTTCACGAGGAATTCCATATGTTACTATCAGGCATATAATAAAATCTCTTTCTTTAATAGCAGATGAAGAGATAAATTTATATTTAAATGGGGAGGCTATATTAATTAAAGGAAAGGGAATTAACATTAATATATGCAGTTCTATAAATCCGGTAGATATAAAAATAAATTTCAATAAAGAAGTTCTGGAATTTCAAAAGATAAATTTAAAAGAATTAAAAAGAATATTGAATAAAATATATACATCTTTGCCGTCAAATACAAGAATATATTTGATATTAGGAAAAGATTCTTATATTTTAGCAAAGGATAAAAATACAACAATTACATGGAAAGTAGGTTTAAAATTTAAACATAAATATTTAATAGAAATATCCCTCGAAAATTAAGATCTATATTTTCGAGATTTAATGAGAATATAATTATTGAGTTAAATAATAAAACGGTATTGTTTAGGGATAAAGAAAAATATTTAGAAATTGAGTTAAAAGAGTATTCTAAGTAGTTTGTTCTTCAATATATTCATAGGCAACTATTTTTGTGATTCTTAAATTTTTTTCTTCAAGTAAATCAACAATATAATCATTTATTTTTATAATAGGTTTCATTTTATTTGCTCTATTTGTTGCTATGATAATTCCTTCTGACCCATCGTTAAGCATAACTTTCATTCCTGGTGGAAAAAGTCCAAGTGAATTTACTAAATTTTGAGTAAATACTGGATCAAAATGTTTATTTACATGGGCTAATATATACGATAAAGTTTTATAAGGAGTCCATGGATCTTTATAACTTCGCTTACTTGTTAAAGCATCATATACATCAGCAAGTGCTAAAACTCTTCCGTAATAAGAGATTTCGTTTCCTTTTTTCTTAAATATATATCCACTGCCGTCATATCTTTCATGATGTTCTAATGCACCGTCAATAATTTTTTTATTTGTTATACCGGAATTTTCCAAAAGTTCCTTTGCGTATAATACGTGATTTTTAATTAACTCAAACTCCTCAGAGGAAAGTTTTCTTGGAGCATTTAAGATTTCTAAAGGAATTTTAACTTTACCTATATCATGCAATAAACCACTTAGAGCTAATTCTGTAAGTTCATCCCTGTAAGTCCTTCTTCCAGACCTATTAAAGAGCCAAGAATCATTACATTTAATGAATGTGAATATAAATATTCATCATATGTTTTTAATTTTTTTAAAGGTACGTATAACTTATCAGAAAAATTTTTTGCATTTCTTTAGTTAAATTTGATGCAACTTCTTCTGTTTTGGTCATATTAACTCTTCCAGTATTCATCAATTCTTCAAAAATGTCTTTAACCTTTTTGAAACTCATATCCAGGAGTTCTTTGCTTATAAAACTATGTACATGAGCAGCATCACTTGTGGATTTTTCTTTTTTCCCCTTCATTAACGGGATTTTAAAAATACCATTATCCTTAATTATACTTATTTTATTATTATCTAGAATTGTTCCTTTTTAAAAAGTATATTGCCATTAAAATCTTTTATATCCATAGCAACAATCATTCCAGATTTTATTTTATTTAAAGGAAAAAATTTCATAAAATTCCCCCTCATTCTATATAGATATAATCCAATACTTTGGTAATTCTTAAAGATTTTTCTTCACTTAAATCCACAACGTCTCCATGATCTATTTTTATCAAAGGGCGTATTTTATTTGATCTATTTGAAGCAATCACAGTTCCAAATTGTCCGTTGCTAAGTTGAACTCTCGTTCCACTGGGGTAAATCCCAAAAGCATTAATAAGTCCTTGAGCAAATGTTCCATCAAATTGTTTTTCAACATTTGTTAAAATAAAAGAAATTGTTTTATAAGGAGTCCATGGCCCTTTATAGCTTCTTGTACTTGTTAATGCATCATAAACATCTGCAATAGCGATGATTCTTCCAAATTTGGTTATGTATGGCCCTTTTTTCCCTTCTAAATATCCTTTACCATCATATCTTTCGTGATGTTCATATATACCACCAATAATATTTTTTTCCTTTATATTATTTTCTAAAGCTAGTTCTTTTCCATATAAGACATGGTTTCTCATAATATTCATTTCTTCACCTGTTAAAGGTCTTGGTGCATTCATAATCTCTATAGGAACTTTAGTTTTGCCTATATCGTGCAAAAGAGATGAAATAGAAATATTCAATAATTCATCACCAATTATTTTATTTTCAATCGCTAGTAAAGAACTTATAATCATTACATTTAAAGAATGGGAATAAAGGTATTCATCAAAATCTTTTAATTTCTTTAATGGTACAAATAATTTATCAGAATAGTTATTTTCCAGATCGTCTTTTATTGATGAAGCAATATCTATTACTGCATCTATATCAATATGGCCATCCTTTTCTAAATTTTTGAACAAATCTTTTACTTTATTATAGTTTAAATCCAGATTTTCTTTACTTATAACGCCATGTTTTTCCGTTTCTTTTTTTAAATCGCTTACGACTTTAACAGAATTTACAGGAATGTTAAATATTCCGGCTTTCTTTAATAAATATATGATAGATTCATTTATTTCAGTACCTTTTTTAAGGATAACACGACCAGTAGTATCTCTAATATCCATAGCGATTATCATGCCATATTTTGCTTTATTTAGAGGTATTATTTTCATTCGATCACCTCTTTTATATATATGTTTGAATCAGGTCCAGTTTTAATTGGTTGATTATTTACAAGGACTTCAGGGAAAAATTCAATTTCATTTCTTTTTAATACAACACCAATAGAACCATCACTTAATTTTACCTTTGTTCCGGTAGGATAATATCCTGTGATTTCATATAAAAGTCCCACGTAATACGGATCGAATATAAAGCCACACTTTTTTAATATCCAGGATAATGCCTGATATGGAGTATACCCAAGCTCTGTTAAAGACGTATATGCATCTGCCACCTGGGTTATTCTAACAAGTGGAGGAATTTTTTCCCCTTTTAAATGAAATTTTCCTTTACCATCATATCGCTCATGATGGTAAAGGATACTTTCTAATATTTCATGGTTTAATGTAGCCTTTAAATCTTGTAATTTTTTATATGCAACGATATTATGAATAAGTGCATTTTTATCTTCACTATCAAAGTCGTTAATAACTCTGTCATCTAACATAGCATAGCCAATATCATGAATTAAAGAAAATTTTACGGTCTGCTTATACATAATGTATGGTATTTCTATTTTTTTTGCAATAATTGAAACAATAATAGCAGTATTCAAAGAATGATAGGTTAAACTATCGTTACCAAATGAGTTTATAAAATTTAAAATAAAATGTTCTTTTACATCTAGTGATTTGTATATTTCTTCTGTAATGTTGTTTAAAGAAACATATATTTCTTCTTTTGTGAAATGGTGGAATAAATCGCTTATTGAATTAATCCATTTGTTATAAACCATTTCATCTACTATATTTGGCAATTCTTCAAATGTTTTTTGAGTAAATCCTATTGAAGGACTTGAGTCAACAATTTCTATTTCAGTAATATCACTTTTAAGGATAAGGTCAATTGTATTTTTATCCAATTTTTGACCTTTTTTTAAATTTAAATTATTTTTTAAATTGTAAATATCTTCCCCTACGATCATTCCAGGTTGTAAGTTTTTTATTTTTGTTTTCAAGATCCCAACCCCGTATTTTATTATTTAGGTTTTACAATGGATATATAAGGTACATTATCAAATATATTGTTTGCAACATTAATAATATTTTTATTTTCTTGCGAATTTATTTTTTTTACTATTTCATCAATGTCTATTAATTTATCAAAAGAAAGATAATAATCTAAGGCTAAAAAGCCAAAATTTAAGCCATTTTCAGTTTCTAACATATATCTTCCGGATAACCTCTTTTTACCATAGTTTATCCAATTTTCTAAGTCATTGTTATTATTAATATTCCTTATAATTTCATAAATAGATGAATTTAATTTTTCAAAATTTTCTGGAACAGTTGCTGCAAATATTGTAAAAACACCATTATTATTATATGCAGAATAATCAGCTGTGATTTCATAAGCCAGACCCTGTTCTTCACGAATTTTTGTAAATAGAAGAGAACTCATTCCACTGCCTAAAAATGTTTTCATAATAGCAACACTATAAAAATCTTCAGACAATTTAGAAGGAGCCCTGAAAGAATAAGCAACATAAATTTGAGAAAGCTCTTCTTTACTCTTTTCTATTTTGCTGATTTTATTATTAAATATCGGACTTTTAAAAGAGCATTTTTTTCCTTTTCTTTCAGGAATTAATTTTTCTATATCCAATAAAAGATTTTCTAAAGTTTTTTCTGGACCAACAAGAGTCAAAACAATATTGTCAGGTGTATATTTCTCTAAATAATATTTTTTTAGCTTTGAAGAATTTAAGTTTGAAACACTTTCTTTGGTTCCCAATACAGGAAATGCAAACTCATTGGAAAACATTATTTTATGCAATTGTTCAAAAGTGTTCTCTACAGGTTCATCTTCATACATTGCAATTTCATCTAAAACGATTTTTTTCTCTTTTTCTATATCCTCTTCATTAAATTTAGCATTAAATATTATATCCATTATAATTTCCACGCCAATTTTTGCAGCGATTAATGGGACTTTAGCATAATATGCCGTTAAGTTTTTTCCAGTAAATGCATTTAATGAGCCACCAAATTCTTCGATAGGTCTTTTTATTTCTTCCATATTTCTGTTATATGTTCCTCTGAAAACAGAATGTTCTATTAAATGTGATATTCCCATTAAATCCTCAGGTTCATGAGATGACCCCGCTCTAACTGCAGCTATAACGGATACGCTTCTTACGTTATTTCGAGGTACAAGCAAGATATCCAGACCGTTAGAGAGCGACCTTTTCTTAATCATTTTTTTCCTCCGTTTTTGAAGTTTCAGATGATCTGTGATGCCTGTTACTATTGCTTCTTCGTGGAGCTGTTTTTTCACCGAATTTTTTTAATTGTATTCTTCCGTTATCATCGATACTAATTATTTCTACTTTCATTATATCTCCGATTTTAATATTTTTTAATATATCTTTAGCATCTTTTCCTAAATTTGACATATGTAATAAACCAAGTTTTCCAGGGAGAATTTCGACAAATAATCCGTAATTTTCAATTCTTGAAACCTTTCCATCAAAAACTTCTCCCTTTTTAACTTCTTTTATTAGGTTTTGTATATAATTTATAGCTTCATCAATATTATGGATATTATGTCCACTAACTTTTGTTAATCCTGTTTCATCATCTATTGATACTTCAACATCATAATCTTTATGGATGCCTTTAATAATTCTGCCACCGGGTCCAATTACTTCAGAAATTTTATCTAAAGGAATTTTAGTTGTTTTAATTAATGGAGCATATGGTGACAATTCTTTTCTTGGTTCTGGAATTGTATCATACATTAAATTTAATATATGCAATCTTGCTTTTTTTGCTCTTTCTAAAGCTTCTCTTAGAACTTCTTCTGTTACTCCAGCCACCTTAACATCCATCTGGAATGCAGTAATTCCGTCTCTTGTGCCTGTAACTTTAAAGTCCATGTCTCCAAGATGATCTTCCATACCTAATATATCAGTTAGAACAACAAATTTATCTTCTTCAAAAATTAAACCCATTGCCACTCCAGCAACATGTTTTGGCATTGGAACACCAGCATCCATCAAAGCAAGTGAGCCCGAACAAACTGTGGCCATTGAAGATGAACCATTTGATTCTAAAATTTCAGAAACTACTCTAATAATATATGGAAATTCTTCTTCGGAAGGGATTAGATTTTTTAAAGCCCTTTCAGCAAGATGACCGTGGCCAATTTCTCGTCTGCTTAATCGCAATCCTTTAACTTCACCGGTGGAGAATGGTGGGAAGTTATAGTGTAACATAAATCTTCTTTCGCCTTCCTCAAAAACTGTATCAATAATTTGAACATCCATAGGTTCTCCAAGAGTTACTACACCCAAACTTTGAGTTTCTCCTCTTGTAAAAAGTGCAGAACCATGTGTTTTTTCAAATAAGCCAATTTCACAGGTTATTGGTCTTATTTCGTCAATTTTTCTGCCGTCAGCTCTGATATTTTCTTCAATAATCATTTTTCTCATCAATTTTTTAATTCTATTATCAAAGGATTCAAAAATAAATTTCTTATATTTTTCATAGGTTTCGTTATCCATTTTTCAACGTATTCAGTCTGGAATTTTTCCAACAATTCTTTTCTATATGAATCAATAGCATCATCTCTATCTTTTTTACCTTTAACCAGGATTCTCTTTTTTAATTCTTCATCATCGATTAATTTTTCAAAATCTTCGACAAAACCCTCGGGATTTCTGGCGGAGTAACTTCCCACTTTTCTATTTCAAACTCAGATACAACCTTTTCTTGAAATTCGATGACCTGTTTAATAGCATCGTGTGCAAATAGCAAGGCTTTGACCATTTCTTCCTCTGAGACCTCTAAAGATTCACCTTCAACCATAGTAATAGCTTCTTTAGTTCCAGCTACAACAATATCCATTTTGCTCTTTTTTAATTCTTCTTGTGTTGGGAATATAATAAATTCTCCATCAACATAGCCCAGCCTTACTCCTGCAACCATTCCATCGAATGGAATAGGTGATAAATTTAATGCAAAAGAAGCACCAGTAATTCCCCATGTTTCGATACTATCATCATTATCCATGGAAAATGCAGTAACAATAACCTGTATATCGTTATGAAAATCTTTAGGGAATAAAGGCCTTATAGGTCTATCGATAAGTCTTGAGGATAAAATAGCTTCACTGCTAGGTCTTCCTTCTCTTTTTAAAAAGCCACCAGGTATTTTTCCAACTGCATAAAATTTTTCTTGAAATTCAACAGTTAACGGAAGAAAATCAATTCCTTCTTTTGCTTCCTTTGAAGCTGTTGCTGTTATTAAAATAGCTGATTTGCCATATTTTAACAAAACAGAACCATGTGCCTGTTTTGCCATCTTTCCATGTTCGATAATCAATTTTCTACCAAAAATTTCAGTTTCCCATACTTTCATCTATATCACCCCTTTTAAATATAATTATAACATAAAATGGTCAAATTCATATACATTGCTACGCAAAGAATTATCCATTTTGTGGTTAGAGAAAAGTCAAAATGAAATCCCCGAAGGGGATTTCATTATATCTTAAATTGATTTAGTTTTTCATTTAATTGATCCACCAATTTTTCCAGTTCTTCTGCTTTCTCATTCACATTTCCAATTTCTTTACTTTCTTCTTCTATTTCTTTTGTTATTTCTGTTATTTCATTGGATATTTCAAGAATCATTTGTGCGGTTTTATCACTCGCTGCCGCCATCTCTTCTGTTGATGCACTTTGTTCTTCCGCACTGGCGGTTAATCCTTCTATTCTTTGATTTATATTCTCTACTCTTTCCAATATCTTCTGGAATTTTTCTTTTATACTATCTGCATTGTTTTCTACTTCATTTATTACTTTTACTGTCTCTTCTGTTGCTTTGTTTGCATTTTGTGCCCCTTCTTTTATTTCTGTTAATATTTGCGCTATTTGCTCTGTTGCCTTTTTGCTTTCTTCTGCTAACTTCCTTATTTCATCTGCTACTACTGCAAATCCTTTTCCTGCTTCTCCTGCTCTTGCTGCTTCTATTGCTGCATTTAATGCTAATAAATTTGTTTGTTCTGTTATATTTGTTATTGTTTCTACTATTTCTCCTATGTTTTTGGCTTTTTCTGCCAATACTTCTACGGTCTTTTCTGTTTCTTTTGATTTTTCTACTGCTTGATCTATTATTTTTGTTATTTCTGTTATTGATTTTTCTCCTTCTTCTGTTAGCTGTGTTGTCTCGTTCACTTCCTGCGCTATTTCCACTGCATTTGCTGATACATTTTGTGCTGCTGTTGATACTTCACTTACACCTGAGGTTAATTCTTCTGTCGTTGCTGCTGCATTTTCTGCATTGTCTTCTATTACTCTTGCTTTTTCTAATACATCATCATTTGCACTCATTGTCTTTTCTGATACTGTTGTTAATATCTCTGATGAATTCTCTATTTTTTTACCTGCTTCTAATAACCATTTTACTGTTTCGCTTAGATTATTGGCCATGTTTTTCAATGAGTTCGCGATTATAGCTGTTTCATCTTTCCCTTTTGATTCAAACTTTACTGTAAAATCTCCTGTTGCGAATTTATCTACTTTCTTACTTAATTCCATCAATGGTTTTGATATTTTCTTTGCAAACAGCAGTGAGATTATTATAGATATAATTAATATAATAAAAGCGGTTATCATCAATATTGTTTTTACTTTTTCCGATGATTGAAATGCTTCTTTTGTTGAGATTTCAGATATAAGTGCACAATTTAATTCTTTATATTTAAAAGGTGCATATGCAACTAATACTTTTTCACCTCTGAAATTAGTTGATATTTCCCAACCAGATTTTCCGTTTAAAGCTTTATCTACATAATCTGTTTCGACCTTTTGTTTAAGTATTGTATTTTCATCTTGTAAATTACTTCGCATTAGTTTATCAGGACCTACAATATACGTAATACCTGTTTTTCCCATACCACTTTTATCCTGCAGTATTTTATTCATTTTTTCTAATGAAATCCTGAACACTAAATAACCATATAGTCCGAAATCTTCATCTTCGACTTTCACACCAGCAAAAAAGGCTGGAATTCCATAATAATTTTCTATCTTTGAAAAATGAACATCATTATCATTTTTTTCTTTTAATAATTTATATAACCTGGATAAAGCTGTATTTTCATTATTTAAATTTGTGGCAAAATCATTATATTTATTAACAGAATAAACCACAATACCCTTTGGAGAAATTAACAACATATCTTTGTATCCCTTAATGTTTATAAAATCCCTGAAATCAGCCTGTAATTCAGAATGTAATACGCTATAATCATAGAAAGTACTCATGATTTTATCATCAAAATTATCTTTTTTGAAATTTTCATCATAATAGTAATCATATAATTTTGATTTATCTTTATATGGGTTGTTTTCAATGTAAATACTTCTAAGTGTGGAAAGGATTGTATCCATACTCATAGAAGATTGAAAATCTTCTAATAAATTTGAAGAAGTAAAGAATGCATCCTTTATTTTTTCAAAATTTTTAATATACATTAAATCAGAATCTGCTTCCTTTAATAGATTATCTATAAAATCCATTTTTAGGTTTCTTGCTACAATTAGCTTCGCTAAAAAACTGTTTTTGAGCGAAGTTTGTGAATTTGAAACACTTATTGTGAAAAAAGATGCTAATGCAATCAAAAGAATTGTTACAAAAAGAATAACAATTTTTCCTTGAAGTTTCATTCTCTTACCTCCATTTTAAATTTCTTATTAATTATTATATCACGTGATATATTAATTTTCAAATATAATTTACTCAAAAATTCTCATTCCGAACTTTTTAGTATTATTGAGAGAATCTATTACTAATTGTGTGCTATAATAATATTAACAAATAAAAAATAAAAGGTGAAAGTGATGAATAGAAAACTTAAGAATATTTTTAGAGATCCTGTAAATAGATTTTTATTATTTATATTGATTTTTATTATATTAATAGGGTTATTGTTATATATTGCAGAGTTTGGAAAAAATCCGAAAATTCAAAGTTTATTTGATGCTTTCTGGTGGCTAATTGTAACAATAGCTACAGTTGGTTATGGAGATATAGTCCCGGAAACTTTTGCAGGACGAATTATAGGCATAATAATTATTATTTCAGGAGTAACATTATTTTCTCTTATTTCAGGTAGTATTGCATCTCTTTTGGTTGAATGGCGTATAAAAGAGCGAAAGGGGTTAGGAAAAGTGAAATTTAAAAATCATTTAGTAATATTGGGCTGGAATAATCATCTTGAAAAAACACTGGAAGCAATGGGGCGGTTTATAAAACTTGAAGATTATAATTTAGTTTTAGTTAATCAAGCAGAAGAAGAGGATTATGAGAATTTCAAATCAAAATTTCCAGAATTAAACATTAAATTCATTCATGGTGATTTTACAAAAGAAAATGTTTTAAAAAGGGCGAATATTTCACATGCAAAATATATAATAATTTTATCTGATACATATGGTGGCAGAAGTCTTGAAGAATGTGATGAAAGAACATTAATCAGCATATTATTAATCAGAACATTAAACAATGATGCTAAAATATTTGCAGAAGTTATTAAAGAAGAAAAGGCTAAATATATTTTGAGAGCAGGAGCAGATGATGTTATTTTAGGAAATGAATTTAATTCTATTTTATTATCGGCTGCTTTACTGTCTCCAGCATATCATATGTTATTAAGAGAGATAGCCTCCTTAGAAAATATGAGAGTAAAATTAATACCACTACCTAGAAATTATATAGGAAAAACTTTTGAAGAGCTATTTGACTTTTTAAAAAAAGAGGAAAATTCTCTTGCTATAGGGCTTGTAAGTATGAAAAAAGAATTCACTATAAATGATTTTTTATCTTCGGATAATTCTATTGATAATTTCATAAGGCAAAAATTTGAAGAAGCCGAAGAAGACTTTTTTGAAGAAGGAAAAAAAGAGAATTACGAATTAAATTTAAATCCAGGAGATGAGTATGTTATTACAGAAAATGATGCATATGTTTTTATTATCAAGTAGGTGATAATTATGGAGGAATTTTTAAAAAATATATCTATATTTAAAAATTTAAATGATGAACAGTTATTACAAATCTCGAAAATTTTAAAGCCTGTAAATTATAAAGCAGGAGAAACAATTATTGTTGAAGGAGAAAAAGGGGATACAATGTATATTTTTAAGAGTGGAAAGGTTCAAATTACTCACCAATTAACCCTTAAGATAGGTTCTCAGCATTGGGAGGAAGGAGAAAAATCCATGGCAATACTCGATGCGGAAAAGATTAGTTTTTTTGGTGAAATGTCTTTAGTAACAGGTTCGCCACGTTCTGCTACTATTAAAGCTCTTAGCGAATGTGAATTATATGAAATTTCAAAAGAAGATTTTGAAAAACTTGCGGAAGAAAGACCGGATATAGGTTATAAAATAATGAAAGAAATAGCAACAACGCTAAGTTATAGGATAGAAGGGCTTAATGAGAATATATTAAAACTAACTACAGCATTGAGTATAGCACTTTCCAAAAAGAAGAAATAGCCTCTAAGAGGCTATTTCTTCTTTTATCTCTTCGCAAAGCAAAGAATTTTTGCGAAGCAAAACTTACGCGAAGCGTAAGTTTTAAGGTTTAAAGATTTTATTATTAAAATACTTCACAATATGAAGAATTTTTGCGAAGCAAAACTTACGCGAAGCGTAAGTTTTAAGGTTTAAAGATTTTATTATTAAAATACTTCACAATATGAAGAATTTTTGCGAAGCAAAGCTTACGCGAAGCGTAAGTTTTAAGGTTTAAAGATTTTATTATTAAAATACTTCACAATATGAAGAATTTTTGCGAAGCAAAGCTTACGCGAAGCGTAAGTTTTAAGGTTTAAAGATTTTATTATTAAAATACTTCACAATATGAAGAATTTTTGCGAAGCAAAGCTTACGCGAAGCGTAAGTTTTAAGGTTTAAAGATTTTATTATTAAAATACTTCACAATATGAAGAATTTTTGCGAAGCAAAACTTACGCGAAGCGAAGAGTTTAGATATTAAAATACAATAAAATTTCGAAAAGCGAAGAGTTTAGGCTATTTCAGCATTTTTCTGAATATATAATTAACAACAACCTGGATAGCTTTTTCATTAAAACCGCCTTCTGGTATAATGATATCTGCGTATTTTTTAGTTGGTTCTACATATGCTTCGTGCATAGGTTTTACTGTATTTGTATATTGTTTTATTACTGAATCCAGATTTCTTCCTCTTTCTTTTATATCTCTTTCTAACCTTCTAATAAATCTTATATCATTTTCAGTGTCTACATAAATTGCTAAATCATATAGATTTCGTAATTCCTCATAATATAAAGCGAATATACCTTCAACTATTACAATAGGTTTAGGTTCGAATTTTGTTGAACCAACTCTGGTAAATTGTGAAAAGTCATATTCTGGTAAATCTATACTTTTTCCAGCCAATAAATCTTTAAGATGCTCAAACATTAATTCATTTTCGATCATATCTGGATGATCGTAATTATGTTGTTTTCTCTCTTCAAGTGTTTCATGACTTAAATCTCTATAATAATTATCCATGGGTAGTATTTCGCAATTTTGTGTTCCAAGAATTTCTCGTATTTTATAAGCTACAGTAGTTTTTCCAGAACCTGTTCCACCAGCAATTCCTATAACATACATTGATAACACTCCTTATTTATTAGATTTTTTAAAATTAAATTTAAAACCAAGAATTATATAAATAAGAGAAAAAATAGCAATAGTTGTTAATTCAACATTACTAATATTAATGTTTTGTTTTAATAATGTGTTTTCCCCTATTTTTAGAGATAATGAATTTTCTAAAGCGAAAACAGAGAAAAATGCAGATATTGTTGAAGCAATTAAAATAGTTAAAATGGTTACAACATTATCAAAACTCTTTGTTATTATAACAGACATAATTAAACCTATAATTATAGAAAAAATCCATGGAATATATGATTGATTAATATTTTTCAGAAAATCAATTTTAGTAAAAATTTCAGGATAAAATTTTAATATAATGCCAGAAATTTCAAAACCAACGATTCCTCCTAATATGAAACCAGCAATTTGTGCGGAAGATTTAAAAAGTGAATAAGTTAATATTCCAACTATAATAGAAAATATGAGAAAGGATACATTTTGATAATTTTTTACCTGCTTTAAGAGTTCTTTTATAAAATCAAATTGAATCAAATAAGGTATTATGAATACATAACTACTTAAAAAACCAAGAATGAAAAAAATAATTTTTGAAGCTTTTCTGGCAAATAAAACAGAAATAATAGATATAGGTAAAATAATATACCATGAATCAGAAAATGAATATAATGTTTTTAATGATTCTGGATTTTGTTGTATGAAATTTGAAATTGTTGAAGCAATGGTTTCTTCCATTTTCCCCCTCCTATCAGCATATAATATATAATTTTATTATATCATAGACAATAAAATTATAAAAATAATTTATAAATTGCCATAGAACAATAAAAAGTGTTATAATTAATACAGAAAAACAAAGGAGGTTATAGCATGGAAAATCCATTAATTGCAGCAATGATTCAATTTGCTATTTTAGGAACGGCAGGGGAAATAGTAGCGAAACTGCTAACAAAAAGCAAAATATCTGTATTTAAGATTATTTATTCAGCATTTGTATGGGCAATTTTAGGGGTCATTATAAAGTTTGCATTTACTGGTTTTAATGGATTTGTAAATGAATTAGTTGAACATCATTATTTACCTTCCGGGAAAATATATCAGGCATTTTTCAAATCATTATTTACCAATGCTTTTTTTGGTCCATGGTTAGTTATTATTCATAGATTTCTGGAGAATATATCTAAATTAAAAGTTCCAACAGAAGGTTTAAAAGGAGCGTTGTTTACATTATTATGGTTCTGGGTTCCAGCACATACAGTTACTTTTTCTTTACCTGTAGAATGGCAAATTACCCTTGCAGCTGTATGGAGTTTTGTGCTTGGATTAATTTTAGGAATATTTTCAAACTTAAAAAGAACAAAAGGAGAGGAAAATGCCTAAGATTTTAGTAATTGAAGATGATAAGGTATTGAACAAAACAATGTGTGATTTTTTAAGTAAATTTAATTATAATACAATTTGTGCAATGAGAGGATTAGAGGGATTGGATCTGGCAAAAGATGAAATCCCTGATGTAGTGATTTTGGATTTAAGATTACCCGATGTAAATGGAATGGATTTGATAGATAGATTAAAAAATTATACCAGTGAAATAATAATTATTACAGCACATGGCGATATCGCTGATGCAGTAAAAGCTACAAAATTAGGAGTTTACAATTTTCTTGAGAAGCCAGTTGACTTAAAAGTATTGATTAATGAAGTTAACAGGGTTCTTGAAACAGTTAATTTAAAAAAAGAAATAAGAAAGTTAAGAGAAAAATTAAATGAATATCCTGAAATAATAGGTAAATCACGTTTTATCGAACAGATCAAAGAAAAAATAAATTTAATAGCAAAAAAAAATATACCAGTTTTAATAACAGGAGAAAGTGGTACCGGAAAAGATATTATAGCTCAGTCTATTCATAAGATTAGCGGAAGAGAAAGATTTGTTGCTGTAAATTGTGGGGCAATTCCACCGGAATTATTTGAAAGTGAATTATTTGGTTATGAAAAAGGTGCTTTTACAGGAGCGGAACAATCTAAACCAGGAAAATTTGAAATGGCAAATAATGGCACTTTATTTTTAGATGAAATAGGAGAGTTGCCAAAAAATATGCAGGTAAAACTATTAAGAGTATTAGAAAATAAAGAAGTAGAGAGAATAGGTGCAACAAAAACAAAAAAAATAAATGTTAGAATAATTGCAGCTACAAATAGGAATTTGAAAGAAATGGTTGAAAAAGGAGAGTTTAGAGAAGACCTTTATTTTAGGTTATCAGTTTTTCAAATAAATGTTGAACCTTTAAGAAATCATAAAGAAGATATTCCACAACTTGTTAATTTTTTTATTCATGAAGCTAATGAAGAATTTGGGACAAATATAAAGGGAATAAATCCAGATGCTCTAGAACTCCTTTTAAAACATAGCTGGCCAGGAAATGTGAGGGAATTAAAGAATGTTATTTATTCAATGGTGGCTATTGCAACAAAAGATATTCTGGATAAAACAATTATTCCTGAAAATATAAAAGAATCAGAAGGTTTGGAATATATAAAAATACCACTTGGGTTAACTCTGGAAGAAATTGAAAAAAGATATATATTAAAAACACTGGAATTCACAGAGAATAATAAAACTCAAGCGGCTAATATATTAGGTATAGCGAAAATGACGTTATTCTCAAAATTAAAAAAGTGGGAAATTAATTGATTGGGGGAGAAAAATGTCAGAAGAAGAAAAAAAAGAACAGGGTGAACAAGAGGAAATAGATTTAGGGGAATTATTAAATGATGCAGAGGAGATTAATAAATTAATGGATTTGGATTCTCTTGAAGCTTCTGAAAAAGCTGGTTCGGAAAGTATTGAAGAAAAAGGGCTCAATGAACAGATAACGGATTTGGACGATTTAGGAATGGTTGAATCAGAAGAACCAGACGTTGCAGATGTTGAAAAATTAGCTGAAGAATTGGAAAAAAAGGTAAATGAAGAAACAATAATCGAAGAAGAAATTCCTGAAATGAATTCTCAAAAATTAGATGAAACCGTGGAATACATGAAAGTTGAAAGTAAAGATGAAACAGAAGAAATCCCAGAATTAGACATAGAAGCAAAAGAAGAAGAAGAAAAAGAAAATGAGAATAATAAAGAGGTAGAAACTGAAGAAAATAACGAAGAAATCCCTGAGTTAGAAATAGAAGAAGAAATCCCAGAATTAGACATAGAAGAAGAAAATGAGAATAATAAAGAGGCAGAAACTAAAGAAAATAACGAAGAAATCCCTGAGTTAGAAATAGAAGAAGAACTTTCAGAAAATTCAGAAGATTATGTATCAGAAGAAATAGATATTGAGAACGTAGAAGATCTGGAAAAACTTGATCAGAAAGTAGAAGAAAAAATAATAATGCCAGAATTGGAAATATCAAATTTAAATTTGGAAAATAAAATGAATTCATTGGAGTCAAGATTAAATACGAAATTAGAAGAATATGAAAAAGAAATAACAGAATTAAAGCAACAAAACAAAACATTAAAAAAGGAATTAAAGCGTTATGATTCAAAAATTAAAATGGTAGAAGAAGGAATTGTTGTATTATTAAAAAATTTAATATCAATAGCCCTTGGAGATACAAGTTCAATATTAAATTCTATACTAGAAATTAAATCATATGTATCTTCTTCTGAAAGTATTCTTATTTCGCTAATAAATTTAGTAGAAAAATTAAAAGAAAAAATTTCTGAAGAAAATCATTATGCGATTTATTATATTTTGGGTAATTTAAATGCAGAAATAGGTAAATTTAGTGAAGCAGAAAAAGCATATTTGCGAGCATTAAATATTTGTGAAAATAGTAAATCTCTTGATATGCAATTTAATGCTTCTGTAATTCAAAATAATCTTGGAACAATGTATATAGAAACTGGCAAAAAAGATCTTGCCAGAAAATATTTTGAAGCATCTTTAGAAATTAGAAAAAAATTAAAAGAAAAAGCAAATAGAAAATATGATTTACAACTTTTTTACGCTTTAAATAATCTTGGGAGTTTAGAAATGAATTCAGGAAATCTGGAAAAAGCAGAAAAATATTTAAAAGAAGCATATGAAATACAGGGAAACTTAAAAATTTCAAAAGAAGATAAAGCCATGATTTTATCTAATCTTGGACGTTTGTATAGTGAAAAAGTGGATGATGAAAAAGCAAAGGAGTATTTTGAAAAATCGTATGAAGTGTATAAAGAATTATACTTAGAAAATCCTATGAAATATGAAAAAAAATTTAAAAACGTTATAAAAATACTGGCGGGTTATTATTCGGAAGATCAATTGAAATACAATTCTTTAATGGAAGAATTGGAAACTCTGTGAGGTGAAAATATGTCTGAAATGAGTATTAAATTAGATGAAGGCTTTATAAATGGGTTGGTGGACAAACTAATTGAAGAAAATGCATCAATTAAAGGATTAAAAAATTTGAATGTAGAAATGCGGGAAGACGGTATTCATTTTCAGATAGAAGTGAACATATTTAATAAAAATGCATTATTTGATTCTTTGATAGAATTAAAAGAAAAACCATCATCTTTAGCAGATGGATCTTTAAAATTTATTTTATCTGGTGATGAAGGTGTCAGAAAAATCCTGGAAGGTATATTTTCTATTATTTCAAAATTTATAGATGGATTTGAATCAAAAGATAATGAAATTGGTATTAATTTTTCAAAAATAAAGTATCCCGAAAATATAAGCCCATTATTTAATGCATTAAATATAGAATCTTTTGAAGTAAAAAATAAAGAATTTCTTTTAACATTAAAATATGAGGAGTAGATATTTTGGAAATAAGTATAGATAGGGATTTTATTGTAGATATTTTAAATAGAATAATAAAATTTTCATCATCAGAATTTATAAGAAAAATATTTAATCTGTCTACAAAAATATCCTTTAAAGATAATTCTATAGTTATACGAGTTTTGTTATTTAAATATATAATAAGGATTTCAAAAATTCCAGAAATGTTATGTGGAATATATGAGTTTGAACATAATTTACCATTGAACTTTATTGATCAAAAAAAATACCAAAATATATGAAAATCGATAAGAATAAGATTTATATATATATTCCAGAAAATATCATTACCAGAAACATAGCTTTAAAAAATTTCGAATTTAAAAACGAGAAAATTATTATACATATGAATATTTAATTGTTATATTTCAGGAGGGTAAAATGACAAAAAAAGAAAAAAGTTGGGTTATGTATGACTGGGCTAATTCAGCATATACATTGATTGTAACAACAGCAGTTCTTCCAATCTTTTTTAAAGAAGTTGCAGCAAAAAATATTGAAGGATATCTTTCCACAGCATATTGGGGATATGGCAATACAATAGCTACAATAATTGTTGCTCTATTAGCCCCTATTCTTGGAACAATTGCTGATTACAAAAACGTAAAAAAAAGATTTTTAACCTTTTTTTGGTTAGTTGGTATAATTTCAACTTTCTTATTATCAACAGTTGGTGAAGGAGATTGGCTTCAATGTTTAATCATATACATTTTTTCAGCAATTGGATTTGCTGGTGCAAATATTTTTTATGATTCCATGCTTATTGATGTTACAACAGATGAAAAAATGGATTGGATATCAGCCAGCGGTTTTGCATGGGGATATATAGGCAGTACAATTCCATTTATTATAAGTATGGCTATAATTATGAAACCTCAAATTATAGGTTTATCAAGTACTCTAACATCAACTCGTTTAGCTTTTATTATAACTGCGTTATGGTGGGCAATATTTACAATCCCATTACTTAAAAATGTTCATCAAGAATATTATATTGAGAAATCCGAAACGCCTATAAAAGATAGTTTTGAAAGGCTTATAAAAACATTTAAAGAAATAAAAAATTACAAAAATATTTTTCTATTTTTGCTCGCGTATTTCTTTTATATAGATGGTGTGGGAACTATAATAAAAATGGCAACAGTTTATGGTAAAGATGTTGGTATAGGAACAACTCAATTATTACTGGCATTATTTGCAACTCAGGTTGTAGCTTTTCCGTTCGCGTTAATATATGGTAAGTTAGCTCAAAAATGGAATGTAAAGCGTATGTTGTTTATTGGTATAGCTGTTTATACATTTATTACAATATATGGATATTTTCTTAAAACGGCTGTAGATTTCTGGATACTTGCAATGCTTGTTGCAACATCTCAAGGTGGAATTCAAGCTTTAAGTAGATCTTTGTATGGTAAACTAATTCCAAAAGAAAAATCAGCAGAATTTTTTGGATTTTATAATATTTTTGGAAAATTTGCAGCAATAATAGGCCCTTTCTTAGTAGGTTTTTTTTCGCAAATTACAAGAAATTCCAGGTTTGGAGTATTAAGTGTTGCTATATTATTTATTATCGGAGCAATCTTGCTAATTAAAGTAGAAGAATCAGGTGATGCATAAGCATCACCTTTTATTTTTTTCCAAAAATCGTTAAAATTATGGATTATAATCATATAAGGCCAATCATATTGAGTATACTCGTTCATGTATTAGTATGTTTGAGTATGCGTATTTGACTATATGAAAAAAATTTCATAAAATTAAAATGTATAAAATTACATTTTTAAAAAGCATAAGTGAAAAAATTCTAAAATTTTCGTAAGTAAGAAAAAAATAATATTAATATTTCCTAAAGGAGGCGTTACTATGTATAGAGTAGCATTATGGGTTTTGGTGCAATGGGTAGCGGTATAGCAAGAAATATTTTATCAAAGTACGAATTGGAATTAGTTGGAGTTCATGATACGAGATATGTTGGAAAAGATGTTGGAGAATTGTTGGAAATAGGAGAAATTGGATTAAAGGTTTATGATTCACCAGAAAGAATGTTAGATGAAACCAATCCAGATTTAGTTGTAATAGCAACAAATTCATTTGTTGAAGTTGTAAAAGAGCAAATAGTTATTGCTATAAAAAAACACATTAATGTAATAACAATTGCAGAAGAGATGGCATATCCATTTTATACACATCCAGATGAAGCCGAAGAAATGGATAACCTTGCCAGAAGATATGGTGTTTCTGTTTTAGGAACAGGTATTAATCCAGGATTTGTATTAGATACATTGATTTTAGCATTGTCAGGTGCTGCATTAAACGTAGAACAAATTAAAGCAGCAAGAATCAATGATTTATCACCATTTGGTCCAACAGTTATGGAAACACAGGGTGTTGGAACAACAGTAGAAGAGTTTGAAGAAGGTTTAAAAACAGGAAAAATCGTTGGACACATAGGGTTTGAACAATCAATATATATGATTGCAGATGCTTTAGGTTGGAATATTGATAAAATTGAACAAACAAGGGAACCAATAGTTTCAAATGTTTTAAGAGAAACAAAGTATGTAAGAGTTGAACCTGGAATGGTTGCAGGATGTAACCATATAGCAAGGGCATATATGAATGGAAAATTGGTTATCGAATTAAAACATCCACAACAGGTTAGACCAGAACTAGAAAATGTAGATACAGGAGATTACATTGAAATTATTGGAGATCCAAATCTTAATTTATCCATTAAACCAGAAATTCCTGGAGGAAAAGGTACAATTGCTGTAGCAACTAATATGATTCCTTCAGTTATTGAAGCAGAATCAGGATTATTATCAATGGCAGATTTACCTGTTCCAAGAGCATTAATAGGTGATTTAACAATATAGGAGATGATTATATGATCGCAAAAAAAGGTGACTGGGTTCAAATATACTTTGTTGGATTAACTCCGGAACAAAGAGCAAATAATCTTCCAGAGGACACAAAACGTGTCCCTCTGGAAATTCGTATAAAGGGTTTTTTATTAAATGATGAAGCTAAAATAGGAGATAGTGTAAAAATAGAAACACCTGTTGGAAGAGAAGTTGAAGGTAAATTAGAAGAAATTTATCCAGAGTACAAACATAATTTTGGAAAGCCAGTAATAGAATTATTACAGGTAGGAAAACAATTAAGAGAAATGATCGAAGGTGATCAAAGATGAGAGATATGAGTTATGATGCAGTAATGGCACGAAAAAATGAAATAATGAAAAAATCAGTAGGTGTTGATTATACAAAATATGAAGTTGAAGGTATAGCCTTTGATTATGAAGAAATGATGAAAGATGCTGGATATAGTGTCGATGAAATTAGAAACATTCAGCTTGAAACAGGTGTTGGTAATACACCACTTGTAGAATTAAAAAATATAAATAAACTAATTAAGAAAATTGCACCAAAAGGAAAAGGTGCAAGAATTTTTGTGAAAGACGAAGCAACAAATCCATCAGGTTCGTTTAAAGATAGAAGAGCATCTGTTAGTGCATATAGAGCTAAAATAATGGATATAAGGGAGTTATGGCTGCAACCAGCGGCAATTACGGTGCAGCAGTTGCATCACAGGCTTCAAAAAGAGGATTAAAATCTATAATAGTTCAGGAATGTTATGATAGTAAGGGTATTGGACAACCAGAAATCCTTGAAAAGGCAAGGCATGTGAAGCATATGGCGCAGAAGTTGTTCAATTAACAGTGGGCCAGAATTATTCTATTATTTTCTTGTATTGCTCGAAGAAACAGAATACTTTAATGCATCATTATATACTCCATTTGGAATTGCAGGAGTTGAAACTCTTGGATATGAAATTGCAGAACAATCTATGAAGCAATTTGGAAAGTATCCAGATGCTGTGGTAATTACACATGCAGGTGGAGGTAATTTAACAGGAACAGCAAGAGGTCTTAAAAAGGTAGGAGCAACTGATACCAAAATCATAGGTGCCAGTGTGGATTTGCATGGATTACATATGGCATCAGATAATGATTTTAATAAAAAATCTTTTACAACAGGTCATACCGGCTTTGGAATACCTTTTGCTACATTTCCTGATAGATCAGATGTACCAAGAAATGCTGCAAGGCCATTAAGATATATGGATGAATATGTATTGGTTACTCAAGGTGAAGTTTTCTATATCACAGAAATGCTTGCGAATATAGAAGGAATGCAAAGAGGACCTGCTGGAAATACATCTTTAGCTGCAGCATTTGCTTTAGCTATGGAAATGAATGAAGATCAGATAATAGTTGTAAATGAAACTGAATATACAGGAGCAGGTAAGCTGCCTTCTGCACAATTGACATTTGCAAAAGAAAACGGCATTGAAATTAAATTTGGTGATCCAATTAAAGAAGATATTCCTGGAAAAAATATTGTATTACCAGATCATCCATCGAAAATTGGGGTAATAAAATATCCATTAGAGAAATTAAGAAAGTCTTACATTAAAGAGCTTAAAAAAAGATATGGAAAAACCGAATACACAGAAAAAGAAAAAGAATTTATAGCAGAAGATTTGAGAATAACCAAAGAAGAAGTTGAAAAACTTATTAAGGAGGTAATGTTGTAATGGAACCAAGAAAATCAGATTTTGAAGAAAGAGCTAAACATTTGATGAATATGACAGATGAAGAACTAGATAAATATTTCTGGGATTTAGTGGAAAAAGTTGTAGATCCATTAATAGATTTAGCTTCAACACATACATCACCTTCTGTAGAAAGATCTGTACTTTTAAGAATGGGTTTTAATTCAATGGAAGCCAAAGCTTTAGTTGATAAATTCTTTGAAAAACATATCTTAGGAAAAGGTGCAGGGAATATTGTATACACAATAGCTAAAGAGCATAATATTGATTATATACAGGCAGGAAGAGACTTGATAGCGGGTAAATACTGGGATGACGTAGAAAGAATCTTTGTTCATGGAGGCGATAAATAATGAAACTTGAGCCTAATAAAAAATTAGATGTAGAAGAAATTTTAAAGGATTTAGATAAATACAGACCAAAAAGAAAAGGCTGGACATGGAGAGAAAAATTACCTCCAAAGACAAAAATTGGTGATTTTGAATATTATGAAATAAGCAAACCATTAAAGAATTTTGTAGCTTTACCAGCGGCACATTATTTCAAAAATATAGATCCACAACCTCAGGAAGTTATTACATCAGAAATTGCTTCAGGTAGATTTGAAGAAGATATTAGAAGAATGAGAATGGCTGCATGGCATGGTGCGGACCATATAATGGTTATTAGAACATTGGGTCAAAGTCATATGGATGGCTTAATTGAAGGAACTCCAGAAGGTATAGGTGGAATTCCTATAACAAGAAAACAATTAAGAGCTTCAAGAAAGGCTTTAGACTTAATAGAAGAAGAAGTAGGAAGACCTATTAATTTCCATAGCTATGTTTCTGGTGTTGCAGGTCCAGAAGTTGCAGTATTATTTGCAGAAGAAGGAGTAAACGGAGCTCACCAGGACCCTCAATATAATGTATTATATAGAGGAATTAACATGATTAGATCATTTGTTGATGCTGCAGTTGCAAAGAAAATCATGGCATCTGTTGACATGCTTCAAATAGATGGTGCTCATAATGCAAATGCATCAGCAAAGTTTGCATGGAAGGTTATGCCGGAATTATTGGTACAACATGCAATTAATTCATTGTATTCAGTTAAAGCAGGAATGAAAAAAGAAAATATAGCATTATCAACAGTTCCACCAATAGTTTCACCAACACCAGAATTCAGATTAAACTTTGTATATGCTCTAACAATAAGAGAATTATTTAAGGATTATAAATTCAGAGCTCAAATGAATACAAGATATATTGAATCAGACTTATTTGACGCAACAAGAATACATGTATTGGATACATTAATTTCCAGATTAACAAAAGCAGATATTCAATCAACAATTACTCCAGATGAAGGAAGAAATGTTCCATGGCATATTAATTCTATTAGAGGGGTAGAAACTGCTAAACATACATTAATAGCACTTGATGGAATAAAAGAAATGGTTCAGGTAAATTGGGATAATGTAAGAGAAAAAGTAAGAGAGTTAAAAATGAGAGCTATATTAATGCTTGAAGAAATAGTTGAAATGGGCGGATACTTTGAGGCAGTAGAAAATGGAATGTTTGTTGATAATGGAGAATATCCTGAAAGAATGGGCGATGGTATAGTAAGAAAGAAAGATGGCGGCATTGGAGCAGGAACTGTAGTTCCAAGAGATAAGGATTATATGGCACCGGTTTGTCATCACTTTGGATATAATAATTTACCAGAAGGTTTAGAAAAACCATGTGATTTAATAGGTGGATGTACATTATGTAACCCTGATAAAATTCAATACATAGATGAATTAGATGATGAAGATAATGTATATAAAAGATTGGATAAAATAAGAGAGTATAGAGAAAATAATTTAATAAAACCAGAGGTTGAATGGAGCTATGACGGTTATATTCAACTTGATATGACAATTCCTGAATCAGAGGAATATGCAGAAGCTGCAGCACTTGAAATTTGTAAAAGAATGGGACTTGAAGATGCACAGGTTATTTCAAAAACAGTTCTTCATCCAACAGAAGCAACATATGTTGAATTAAAGGCTAAGGTTCCATTTGCAATAAAGAAAGATGAATTGGTATTACCTCAAAAACCAGAGGTTATGTCAGATGATGAATTATTTGAATTCTTTGCAAAACATAAAGTAAAGGTAGTAGCTGGTACAGTAGGAAATGATGAACATAATGTTGGTATAAGGGAAATATTAGATATTAAGCACGGCGGTATAGAAAAATATGGAATTAAATATGAATACCTTGGTACCAGTGTTCCACCAGAAAAAATGATAGATGCTGCTATAGAATACGGAGCACAGGCTATATTGGCTTCCATGATTGTTACACATAATGATGTTCATGTGGAAAATATGAAGAAATTACATCAATTGGCTATTGAAAAAGGTGTAAGGAATAAATTAATGATTATTGTTGGCGGAACTCAATTAAATGATGATATGGCAAAGGAAAACGGAATGGATGCAGGATTTGGAAGAGGAACAAAAGGAGCACATGTTGCAACATTTATTGCTAAAAAATTAAAAGAAATGCAAGATTAATAAGAACCTCTGCGAAAATCTGATATGATACCTCCTCGTAGTTCAGTGTATTTTTAATTAATTACACTGTCTACTCTGGAGGTATCATATCAAAATCGCAGAGGTTTTTATTATTTACACAAAATTATTAATGATTTCATGCTTTACTCTTTCGATTTATTCTTTGAGTTATCAGCATAAAAATATAACTGAATAAGCTTATTAATAAATACAATAAGAATATTTCATATACTAAATATTGATTTTCTATCGAGGTAAATTTCAAAATGGAATTTAAAAAAATAAAGCTCAAAGAAAAAAGAGATACAGCTATTACACTTTTATATAGTGAAATAATAAAATAGCTTATTAAAATTAAAGAGACTATGTATAATGATAGACTTTTCTCAATTTCAAATATAGTAAAACCAGAGAATATTCCTATAATGATTAGTAAAATTCCTGTATAATTATTATTAATTTTTTTGTATTCGAAACATGTTATAAAAATAGGGCCTAATAATATAAGAAAATGAAATTTCAAATATAGTCCAAGTATTATCCATATTAATAATAAAATTGGATAATATCTGTAAAAAAATTTTTTGTATTTTTGTTTTAAAATAAAAATCATGATAATAAATATTACTAATAATAAATCACTTAGTATTAACATCATAATTCTCCCTTTAAAAATTATAAAAAAGCATTTATTACTCAGAAATATGGATCATTAAATCAATATTTATTAAATTGTATTTTCAGTTTTTACCATTTTTATTAATATCTTGTATTTTTCCAGAATTATCATTTTTATTTTTTAAGGGTATTTCATTACAACATAGGATAATTTTATTACTACAAATAAAATAACAACTGAAAAGATTAAATTCAAAATATTAATAATGCTTGTTAAAGTGAATTCCATTCTATCCCTCCTGATAATTTTTTTGAAATATAATTTAGATTTTCATATATCCCAAATAATATTATATTAAAGAAAAAAGTGAAAATCAATACAAATAAAAAAATTTACCATATATTTTCAAATTTTAAACTATGAATTAATATATCACATGATAAAAATGTTGTGATATAATTTAAGTGATAATAAATAACGAGGAGTAGGATTATGTCGGAAATAACAAAAAGAGCACTTGCAAATTCATTAAAAAAATTAATGAAAGAAAAACCTTTATCGAAAATTACGGTGAATGATGTGGTTAATGATTGTGGGGTAAATAGAAGAACATTATATTATTATTTTCACGATATATATGAATTATTAGAATGGACATTTATAACAGAAGTAAAAGAAATACTTGGTGAAAACAAGACCTATGATACATGGCAAAAGGGCTTTGTTAGTATTTTAAATTATTTAAAGGAAAATAAAAGGGTAGTATTAAATGCATATAATTCTATAGACAGGAACCGTCTTGAAGACCATCTTTATGATTATGTCGCGAAATTAATATATGATGTTGTAGAGGATATTTCTAAGGATTTAAATGTTTCAGAAAGATCGAAAGAAGATGTTGTGAAATTTTATGAAATAGCACTTACCGGTGTAATAATAGATTGGATAAAACATAAAATGATTGAAGATCCAGAAACTTTAACTCAAAAGTTAAGTAAAATAATAGAAGGCGATATATATAGATCATTAAAGAAGTTTGAAAATGGCTCATAGACACTTCACTTCGTGAAGGATTTTAGGATTATTTTTTTAATATTTTATTTGCGTATAAATTCAAGGGCTCTTGCGAGCCCTTGAATTTATAATAATCCTTCTAATGAGGTATCCTTTAATAATTTTTTTACAAAAAATTCTCCTGGTAATGGTTTATTTCCATATAATGTTTTTGTTGCATTGATAATATGTCTAATATCGTATTTACTTGGATAAATTTCTGGAACCTGTTTATCAAGATTTAATAATTTATATACCGCTATCATTGCAGAACGAACAGAATATTCTACTGTAAATACACAATCGCCTTCTATTTCAACAAATTGTCCAAGAAATGCCAGATTTACACTGCCTTCTGGAACGACTTCTGGTCTGTCTCCTTTAACACGTGGCATAAATTGACTTGTAATATGTGGCATCATTGCAGGAATAACTATTGCACTATCAACAATTTCTTCCATTAATTCTCCTTCTACACCAATGTGGTATAATAATTCTCTTAATAACTCTTCACCAGTACATTCGCTCATTTTCTTTTTAATATAATCACCTTCATTATCAGCAAATAAACCATATGCCCATAATACCAATACATCATCTGGTTGGTTAGCAAAGTGAGGCTGTCTGCTTAATGTAAAGCTCATTCCCCAATTTGAATCTTTTATTGTAATTATTCCACCAGTTACAACTCTTCCAGAATAAGGATCTCTATTTGTAAGGTCTTTAATAATATCAGCTATTTTTGAATCTTTAAAGGTTACAGTAAATGACTCCCATTTTGTTTTATCGATATTTTCATAAAATACCTCAGGTCTTCCAAATGATGGATCTTTTGCAGCAATGTTCTTCCATAAACTCCATACAGGTCCTAATTCTCTATTTAATTCTGGAGCTTTATCCATACTTCCAAGTGTTGAATTTTCTGTCATTGAACCGTTGATTACAAACACCAAATCGTTTCTCGTAGTTTTTATATGTTTTTCTTCACCATTTTGAACTAAGTGAATTCCAGTTACAACTTTTTCTTTACCAGAAATTTCAATATCTAAATCAGTAACTAATGTATTATTTTCGATTTTTACTCCATGATCCTCTAACCATTTTACTAAAGGTAATACAAATGAGTCATATTGATTATATCTTGAGAATAATATATTTCTTAATTCTGTCATTCCTGGTAATAAATGTATGAATCTTTCCATATATCTTTTCATTTCAACAACACTATGCCATGTTTGGAAAGCAAACATAGAACGCCATAATAACCACATATTTGTTTCAAAATAATCTGGAGTAAAGAATTGTTCTACAGTTAAGTCACCTAAATCTTCTTCTTTTGCTAAAAATAGTTTTGTTAATTGTTTTATGTGATGATCTTTTAATCCTAAAGTAGATGAATCAACCTCTTCTCCTCTATTTTGAATTACCCTTTTTGCTGAAACATTGGGATCCCAATCATTGATTTCTTTCATATCATCTAAAACAGTTCTTTCTGGATCTTCTAATGTTGGAATATCACCAAATAAGTCCATGTACATTCGTAATGTTCTTCCATTTCCCTACCGCCACGAATTATATAACCATCTTCAAGGTTTCCTGCACCGTCTAATGCTCCACCATTTACGTTTTTCCTTTCAAATATGGTGATATTTTTTCCATCCATATGGCCATCTCTTATTAAGAAAAAAGCTGCTGCTAATGTTGCAATTCCTGAACCAACGAGATATGCTTTTTTGTTTTCTATTCCTTCAGGTTTTTTTGCATGATATTTTAATTGATAGCTGCCCATGTTATCACTCCTTCATCCAAAATCTTCAAGTAATTTTAGTATACTCTTATTTTTTGTGTTGTAAATTATCAAAAACCTTTATTTGTGCAAATTTGCAACATATTGGATGATTTGTGTAAAAATGTGATATTATATATTATGACTATAATTTTTCGGGAGGGATAGTGATGAAATATGTAGATCGAAGAGGAACATATTCTATTAAATGGGATTGGTATGAGTGGAATAAAAATTTATTTTTAGATAAAGATGTATTACCTATGTGGGTTGCAGATATGGATTTTGAAGCACCTGAAGAAGTTATAAAAGTTTTAAAAAATAGAATAGATCATGGTGTTTATGGATATACATATGAACCAACAGAATTAGAAGAGAACATTATAAATTGGCTTGAATACAAGCATAATTGGCAAGTTGATAAAAACTGGATATTATCTACACATGGTGTAATACCGGCATTAAATTTTTCTATTCAATTGTATACGAATCCGGGGATAAAATATTAATCCAAACCCCTGTTTATCCTCCGTTTATGAGTTCCGTTAAAAATAATAATAGAGAATTAGTTATAAACGAATTGGTATTGAAAGATAATAGATATGAAATTGACTTTGACGATTTTGAAGAAAAATTGAAAGAATCAAAGATGTTTATCCTTTGTAGTCCTCATAATCCAATTGGAAGGGTTTGGAGCAAAGAAGAATTGGAAAGAATAGGTGAATTATGTTTGAAACATGATGTATTAATAATATCAGATGAAATACATGCAGACCTGACATTTGAAAATGTAAATCACATACCAATAGCTTCTATTTCAGAGGATATAGCACAAAATACCATTACATTAATGGCTCCAAGTAAAACATTTAATATTGCTGGATTTCATTATGCTTTTACGGTTATAAAAAACGATAAATTAAGAAGAATTTTTAAAAATTGGATACAACGTTCTGGATTGTATTTACACAATATAGCAGGTATTATTGCAGCAAACGCAGCATATAAATATGGTAAAGAATGGTTAAAAGAAACTATGAAATATATCGAGGACAATTATAATTATGTAAAAGAATACTTTGAGAAAAATATTCCAGAAGTGAAAGTTACAAAGTCTGAAGGGACTTTTTTAGTATGGCTTGATTTTAGACAATTAGGATTATCTCAAAATGAATTAAAAGAATTATTAGAAAAGAAAGCTAAGGTTGGGATGAATTCTGGAAGTACATTTGGTCCAGGTGGAGAAGGATTTATGAGAATGAACATAGCAACATCAAGGAAAAATATAGAAATAGCATGTAATAGAATAAAAAATGCAATAAAAGGATTGTAGTGGTTATCCACTACAATCCTTTTATTTAAATCACTCATTACCTGCGATATCTATTTCAGAGATGATGACAGAAGGTGAAATTGTTCCACCAAAGGAAATCCACATATCATTTCCCACAGCTTCTACTTTCTTTAAAATATCAAGGAAATTACCAGAAACAGTAATTTGTTCTACTCCACCAACAATTTTACCATTTTCAACCTTTAATCCCTGAGCTCCTAATGAAAATTCACCAGAAACCGGATTAGCACCTGAATGTAATCCTTCTAAAGAGGTTATTATAATTCCATTATCCAATTCTTTTAATAAGTCATCAAATGATTTCTCTCCTGGTTCAACCAATAAGTTTATTGGAGCTATACCTCCTCCTGAAGCATTGCCAGTAGATTTTTTGCCTTCCTTTTTTGCTGTTTTTAAATTATATAAAAATGTTTTAAATTCGCCATTTCCTATAATATTTTTTTCTTTTGTTGGTACTCCTTCACTATCAAAAGCGGCATTTGATAATGAACCTTCGTAGAATGGCACATCTTTTATTTTTAATATATCACTTGCAATTTTTTCTCTTATTTTTCCTTTTAAAGGAGACATGTTTTTCTGTGCATTTTCTGCAGAAATCATAGGTATTAACATTGTAGAAAGCAATGAAGCAAATTCGTCCTTTCTAAATATTACTCTGTATTTTCCGCTTTTTACGGATTTTGCACCTATCTTTGCTTTAGCTTCTTCTACGGCTTTCGTACTAATCTCTTCAATATTTAAATTTTCTGGTTTTGTAGTAAGGCCATACCAGAATCCTGAACGTGGTGATTTATCCTTAGCAACAACAGAAAGATAAGCATATCCCCATCACCTTTATATGTTTTATCCAAACCAAGAGTATTTGCCATAGATATTTCTCTTACCTGATGACCTAAAACAGTCATAGGAACCATCATGATATTTTCATCAGATGAAGCAATTTCATACATTTTATTCAGCTTTTCCATTTTTTCTTTTACGCTTAATTTTTCGAAGTCTCCATAATATGACTTAATATCTAAATATTCTCCTGAACCATCATAAAAGAGGTTTTCCTCTTCGGAATCAATTATTTCATAGTTTGTTATAGCTTCTTCCAATAATTTCTCAGGACTATCAAAAATAGTGGTTGAAGCAGAACCAACTTTTCCATCTTTTAATACTTTTAAGGATATTGAACTGCTATTTGCATCTTTATATTCATCCATTTGACCATTAGCAAGTCTTAATGAAAATTCATAATTTTTAGAATATAAAATTTGAGCTTCAAATCCTTTTTCTTTCGCTAATTTGAATATTTTATCTTTAAATTCATTATATTTCATTTGTTTCGCCCCCAACGATTATTTCAGAAACCCTTATAGTTGGTTGTCCTACGTCTGCAGGAATGCTACCAGAAATTGAACCACACATTCCCTGACCTCTTGCTATATCGTTTCCTACCATATCTATTTTTTGTATTATTTCATAACCTTTTCCAATTAATGTTGCGCCTCTAATAGGTTTTGTGATTTTTCCGTTTTCTATTAAATAACCCTCATTAATTGCGAAATTAAACTCTCCTGTTGAAGGATTTACTGAACCGCCCCCATTCTTTTAGCATATATACCGTATTCGGTATTTGCAATTATTTCTTCTGGATAATTATCACCAGGTAAAATAAATGTATTTGTCATTCTTGATGTTGGAGCAAATGTATAATTTTGTCTTCTTGCACTACCTGTTGGTTCCATATTCATTCTTCTTCCGCCTAATTTATCAATCATATAACCTTTTAATACACCTTTTTCTATTAAAAGATTTCTTCTTGTTGGAGTCCCTTCATCGTCTACATTCGTTGAACCCCATGCATTTGGAATAGTTCCATCATCAACAGCCGATACACATTCTGCAGCAACCTTTTGACCCAATTTTCCTGCAAAAACAGAAGCGCCTTTTGCTACAGATGTAGCTTCTAATGCATGACCAACAGCTTCATGGAAAATAACTCCACCAAATTCATTTGCAATAACAACCGGAAATTTTCCAGCAGGAGCAGGATCCGCTTTTACCATTTTGGCAGCTGTTCTTGCAGCTACTTTTCCGGCTTCTTCAACATCTATTCTATCAAAAAACTCAAAGCCCATACCGGCACCAGGGCCATAGAATCCAGTTTCCATAACACCATTGTGTTCTGCAACAGCAGAAATCATTAAACGAGTTCTAACTCTATTATCTTCAACAAAAATACCTTCAGAATTAGCAATTAATACATTTTGATTATATTCCCAATATCTTACAACAACCTGTTTTATTAAATCTGAATAATTTTTTGCAGCTGCATATGCTCTTTTCATCACATCAACTTTTTTCTTTTTTGTTATATCTTCTGGATATAACAAAACAACATGTTTATTTTCAAATTTTCTTTCAGTAAGATTTAATGTTAAATCTTTTGCTTTTATTTCACCTAAAGCTTCTCCCACTCTTTTTGCAACGTTTAATAAGCTTTCCCTGCTCAAATCATTTGTATACGCATAAACTGCCTGAGTGTTTAAAAAACCTCTTATACCTATTCCAAAAGTATTTCCAGAAGAAGCGTTTTCTAAATTACCATTTTTCATTTCAAATGAGTTACTATATCGTTTTTCTACAAACACTTCTGCAAAATCGCCCCCGTATTTTAATACGGTTCCAATAATTTCGTTAATTAATTCTTTACTTAACACCATCTCACCCCGTTATTTTAGTACATTCAATTATAACATAAAAACCAGTAATTCGCAAAGCGAATTACTGGTTAAAAAAACTATTAAATGTATCTATAATATAATCAATCATTTCATCGGTTATTCCTGGATATACCCCTATAAAGAATGTATTATTCATTATTATATCTGTATTTGTTAAATTACCATGAATTTTATATTTTACATCTTCATATGCCGGTTGTCTTGTAAGATTTCCGCCAAATAGCATCCTTGTCATTATTTTATTTTTTTCAAGATATGTTACTATATCCCATCGTGAAAATATGTCGTTATCTTTTACTGTTATTGGAAATCCAAACCATGATGGGTCACTATTTGGTGTTGGTTCGGGTAATATTAGATATTCTTCAAATTGTTTCAATCCTTCTTTTAATAGTTTAAAATTCCTTTTTCTTTTTTCTATGAATTCCGGTAATTTTTTTAATTGAGCTACACCAACTGCAGCCTGCATATCCGTTAATTTTAAATTGTATCCTATGTGTGAATATACATATTTATGATCATATCCAAATGGCAATGTGCCAAATTGTTGTTTGAAACGCATTCCACATGTATTACTAACTCCAGGTTCGCAATAACAATCTCTTCCCCAATCTCTAAATGATTTTATTATTCTTTCTAATTCTAAATTATTTGTTAATACCGCTCCTCCTTCACCCATTGTTATATGATGTGCTGGATAAAAGCTTACAGTTGCTATATCCCAAATGTTCCTACAAGTTTCCCATTATATGTTGATCCAACTGCATCACATACATCTTCTATTACCCAGAGATTATATTTTTTTGCTACATTCATTACAATATCTAAATTAAATGGATTTCCTAATGTGTGTGCTATCATTATTGCTTTTGTTTTTTCTGTTATTGCTTTTTCTATCTCTTCTGCCTTTATATTGTATGTTGGTATATCTACATCTATAAATACTGGTATTGCTCCATTTTGTATTATAGGGTTTACTGTTGTTGGAAAGCCAGCAGCTACTGTTATTACTTCATCTCCAGGTTTTATTCTTCTTTCTCCTAATTTTTTTGAAGTTAATGCGGTTAATGCCAGAAGATTGGCAGATGATCCGGAATTTACAAGAATAACGCTTTTTATACCGAAGAATTTAGCAAACTCATATTCGAATTTTTCTGCAAACCTTCCTGTTGTTAACCATCCATCTAATGATGCTTCTACCAGATTTATATATTCTTCTTCATCAAATACTCTACCTGCAAAGGGTATCATTGTTTTTCCGGGAATAAATTCTTTTTTTATTTTATTTTTTGCATATTTTTTGTGAGTTCTATTATTTCTTTTCTTAACTCTTCCATTTTTATTCCTCCAGCCACTTTATTTTACTTTCATAATATTCTATTTGTTTTATACATAGATTATATACATCTTCTTTTGATAATTTTTATACCAATCGGTAGTTAATTTTATTGTTTCTTCTATATTCAGTGTTGGTTCCCAATTGAGATAAAATCTTGCTTTATTGATATCAAGATTTAATAATTTTGCTTCATGTGGATGATTTTTGTTTGATATATCTTTCCAACTACCTTTTCCATAATTTTTTATTACTTTTTCTACTATTTCTTTTACAGTTATTATTGAATTTAAATGAGGTCCAAAGTTCCATGGACCACTGTATTTTTCTGGATTTTCCAGTATTTTTGAACCCAATAATAAATACCCACTTAACGGTTCTAATACGTGTTGCCATGGTCTTACTGAATCAGGACTTCTTATTTCTATTGGAATATCTTTTTCCAGTGCTCTTATACAATCAGGTATTATTCTATCTTTAGCCCAATCTCCGCCACCAATTACGTTTCCAGCCCTTACAGTTGCTATTGCTTTTTTTGTTCGTTGGGTTTTTCTGGGTTAAAAAAAGATTTTAAATATGCATTTGATACGATTTCACTTGCCCCTTTGCTTGCACTGTATGGATCATATCCTCCAACTGGATCATTTTCTCTATATCCCCATATCCATTCCTGATTTTCATAGCATTTGTCGGAGGTTATATTAATTAATATTTTTGACTCTCTTTCATTTCTAAAGGCTTCCAATACATTTATTGTTCCCATTATATTTGTTTCAAGAGTTTCTCTGGGAATTTCATATGATAATCTTACCAGTGGTTGTGCAGCCAGATGAAATACTATTTCTGGTTTATATTTATTGAATACGCTTTTTAAATTATCATAATCTCTTATATCTCCTCTAATATCTATAATTTTCTCCGATAATTTTGAGAGAACAAAGTTATCTTTTTCTGTGTAGGGATCTAAAGCATACCCTATTACTTCAGCTCCCATTTTTAGTAGCCATAATGTTAACCACGAACCTTTGAAACCTGTATGACCTGTTATTAACACTCTTTTGTTTTTGTAGAATTTTTTCATTTTATTCACCTACTATATTAAGAATCTCTCTGAAAGAGCTTATAACATATGAACAATTTTTTTTGAGATAATTTATATCTTTACAAAAACCAAAATCTACGCATATAATATCGATGTTATTATATTTTCCTGCATTTATATCGCTTTGAGTATCTCCGATTATTATGCTTTCATTTATAGGGATATTGTGTTTTTTTATTAAATCCTTTAATCTTTCGGATTTGGGTGGGATTTTTCCTTCAAGTGGAACACCAGAAATTTCTTTGAAAAATTTTGACATGTTGAATTTTTCTAATATTTGTTCTGCAAAAATAAGTGGTTTTGAGGTTATAATATACATTTCTTTATTTTTATTGAGTAATTGTTCCAGTGTTTTAATTACATCTGGAAATAATTGTAGTTTAAAAACACCTTCGGTGGCATAAATTTGTCGAAAATCATTTCGTACTTTAGTTTTTATTTCTGAATCGTCTTTAAATAATATGTTCATTATTTCATCAAGTGTGGGACCTATTAATTTTACAATTTCTGATTCTTCCAATGGTTTTAGATGATTAAGTTGATAGGCTTTTTTCATTGAATATATTATTCCTTCTGATGTGTCAAAAAGTGTTCCATCCATGTCGAAAAAGAGATATTTATAAGACATATTTTCCTCCTTAAAATTCCATTATTTTATTGAATTCTTCTCTATTTAAATATGGCCATAAATCTTCCATTGGTAGGGTAATAATTTTATCATTCTCTACTTTTGATTTTGTTCTTGGCATGGTTGTAAATGTTTGAGGGATTTTTACATTACATATTACAGGTCCATTATATTCCAATATTTCGTCAATTTTTTTAATTAAATCATCATTGGTTTTTAATTCATAAAATTTTAGGTCATAAGCGTTTGCCAATTTTTCCATGGAAGGTAATGTTAAACCGCTCTCTTCATTACTACCAACATAATTGCCATTGAAATAATTATTTTGAGTATTAACAATAGAACCATATCCATTATTATCAAGTACAAAACATTTAAGGTTTAAGTTTAATCTTCTTAATGTTTCCAGTTCCTGGATATTCATTTGAATTCCACCATCACCTGTTATACATACAGTTCTTCTATTTAAAGCAATTGCTCCTGCTATGGAAGCAGGTAATCCAAATCCCATGGAACCAAAACCTTCATTATTATAAACTCTTTGCCCTTTTTTTATCTTGAAAGATTGCATAGTTATTTCGCTACACACACCAGAACTACCTGGAATAATAGCATCATTTTCCGTTAATTTTTTTGATAAAACATCAATTAAAACATATGGATTAACATAATCCTTTTCTTTATAATATTCTTCTAATATAATAGGGTATTTATTTTTTAAATACGAACAAAAGTTAAGCCATTCTTCTTTTTTTTCAAAATGCATATTTTGTATTTTTTTATTTAATATTTCTAAGAAATCATAAGCATTTGCCTGTATTTTTAATTCTATATCCATATCCAATTTATTAATCTCATTTATATCAATATCAACTATTATTTTTTAGCATTTGGAGCAAAATTTTTATGATTATATGCAGTTTGGCCTGTGTCCAATCTTGCCCTATTGAAATAAATAGATCTGATTTTTGCTGAATAAAATTAGCATATCTTGAAGCAATAGCTCCAGGTCTTCCGAAATTTAAAGGATCATTTTCATCTAAAAAATCAATAACTTTCCATGTCAATAATACAGGTATATTTAATTTTCTAATTGCTTTTTGAAATAAAATTTCAGCATTTCCAAGTCTTATACCATTACCTGCTAAAATTACTGGTCTTTGAGATTTTTTTATCATATCAATAACTTTATCAACCTTTTCTTCAAGTTTATTATCAATCTTTTTTTCTTTATCTGGAATGAATCCTTTTAGATTCTTTTCATCTATCATAGCTGCTTGAACGTCAAGAGGTATATCTATCCACACAGGTCCTGGACGATTATTTTTTGCAAGATAAACAGCTTTTTCAAGGTGATAACGAATTTCTTCTGGATTCATTACGGTAACGGCATATTTTGTAATAGGTTTTACAATGGAAATAATATCTATTTCTTGAAATCCTTTTTGTCTTACGCCAGAATCTTTGATCATATCAGCTCTTTTTACCTGGCCGGATATTATTAACATTGGAATGGAATCTACCCAGCCTGCAGCTACACCAGTAATTGCATTTGTTCCACCTGGTCCAGTTGTAACCAATCCTACTGCAATATTATTATTAGCTTCTGCATAGGATTCAACGCTTATAGATACGGCCTGTTCATTTAAGTTTGTTATATATTTTAACCTCTTATTTCTACCAAGGGAATCAACAAGATGCATACATCCTCCACCTGGGAGCATAAAGACATGTTTTATACCAAGGTCTGCAATAAAATCAAATACATAGTCTGATAATTTTTTCATTTTATCAACCTCTTTCCTTATAAAATCTAATAGTTTTCTTTATTGCGGTATATATATCAGTATATTCATCCACATTAAGTTCTGATTTTATTTTCTCAACGGAAGGTATATATTTATCTATTTTATTCTCATTTTTCTGTCCTTTTATTATTACCGGGACATTTGTAGGAATTGAATGAGAAATAATCTCAGCAATTTCCTTTATTGTATAAGGTTTTTCTGAACCAACGTTATATATACTCATGTTTTTTGAGTTTAATAGTATTTTTAAAAACCATATAATAGCATCTCCAGCATATAGATAAGATCGTATAGGGAACCATCGCTTTTTATAACAATAGGTTCGTTGTTTATGGCATTTTTTATAAAATTACCTATTGCATAATGAAGATTTAATTGTAAATAAGGTCCAACAAAAGCAAAACCTCTTGCTATAGCAACATCAAAATGGTATTCTTTGGAATATTGCAGGGTTAAAAATTCCGCGCTTTTTTTTCCAATAGAAAGTGCGGCGTTGGGATCGTTTAAACATAAATTTCCGCAGTATTCTTCGGGATTTTATCATAAAAAAGAGGATGAGTTCCATAAACCTTTCCGGAACTCATGTATAAAAATTTTTTAACTTTTTGTTCTTTAGCAAAATCCAGAATTCTTTTTGTGCCGTCAGTTATTATGCTCAATCTGGATATTTGACTTTCTCCACGGAACCAGCCTTCTGCAGAAGCACTTGCGCCATGAATAATATAAGAAAAATTTTCTTTTGGAAACCTGAAATCTCTTATATCTCCTTTATAAAAAGTAATATTTTTATTGATGAAATATGGATATTTTTCTTTAAAGGTTTCTGGATTTCTGGATAATACACCAATATGTATATTAAGATTTAATTGTTCATTAGCGTATAATAATGTTTCAAGAAACCATTTGCCAAAAAAACCAGTACCGCCAGTAATAAATATATTTTCATTTTTTAATTTATATATATCATCTTTTAGTTTTTTTATTATGAATTTAAGGTCTTCTAATAAAGGGAGTTTATTCATAAATTATTTCCTCCATCGTAGATAACCATTTTTTGTTTTTTCTGCTTTTAATTCTTTCTCATTTTTTATATAATCATTTTCATCAAATACTTTAAACCATGGTACAGGTAAAGGTTTATTACCATAAATTCTTTTTGAATCATATTCTTCAATAAAATGCTTATCTTCGGCAATAAGACAGGTATCAACATATTTACCAAACCATTTTATGTTTAAACCTCTTTCTATAATATCCTTTAACGGTTCTTCAAAAACATTTCCTAAAGAAGTATGAATGTAAGGGCATGGCATTACATCACCATATTGAGTAACGGAGATCATTCTTTTTACAGCTATACACCCAAGATCAAGGCCATAACCAGGAGTTAAATGTGTAAATACATTATATTTTTTTTCTAATTGTCTTACATAGTCCATATCTTCTTTTGTAACTAATACATCATAATTTCCTTCCCAATTTCCAACAGGTTTAGCATAGGTGACGAATACGCCAACATCCTTTGCATTTAAGAATTTTAAAAAGTTTTCGAATTCTTCAGAATGAACTCTTTGTTTTGTAACGACAGTTTGAACTATGATATTTAACCCTGCTTTTTTTGCTGCATCTATAGCTCGTAGAGCTCTTTCATGAGACCCTTTTTTTCTTCTAAATTCGTCATGCTCTTTTGCGTCGAGACTATCTAAACTCAATTGAATTTTATCAACGCCCATTTCTTTTAAATGGAAAGCTTTTTCTTCATCAAAAAACCATCCATTTGTGTCAAGAGAGATGTAAAATTTTTGCGGATCTATAGCTCTTATAACATCATCTAAATCAGGAAAAACAAGAGGTTCACCGCCGGTAATTACAAAATGTGCGAGTCCCATTTCATCTGCCTGCCTTGCAAGTTCTTCAACGTCTTTTGGGGTAAAACTACGTGCTCCCGGTTTTCTTAACTGAGAAATACCACAATGAACACAATCAAAATTACATGCGTAATTATATTGAAATTGTATTATGGCGATACTTTCTCCTCTTTTTACTTTCTCTTCGAATTTCATTATTTTTTCATATACATATGGTTTTGTTTCTTTTAAAATATTTCTTTTTAAGCTTTCCGTTTCCTGAACCTTATAATCAATTTTTTTATCCATAAATGCACCTCCAGTGGTTAATAATCAGGAAATTATTTCGAATTGTGCCAGTGATACACCTGATTTTGTTTTAATATATAAACTTTTATTTCTGGGAAATCTCTATTTAATATTTGAGCAATTTCATCCGAATAACTCCCTGCAATAATTAATATCGACTTAACAGGATGTTTCCTTAAATATTCAGGTGAAACTATTTTTATATGTGTAGCAGGAGTATATTTGTTTTGTTTAAATGATGCAGAATCTATAATAAATTTACATTTTTTATATAAATCAGTCATGGCAATAACAGCTAAGGATTGATGTCCCGCACCCCAGATTGCAAAATCGTTATTTTTTTGTATAAAATTAAAAATATTCTTTTTTAAAGTGTTTTCAAAGTTTTTAAAATCTTCTATATCAATTAACTTTCTTTTTTTTACAACGGCAGATAATATATAATCGTTCCAGATTTCATTTATTTCAAGCACCTCAAACCCACTTAAATTTAATGTGAGTTTTAATGTTTCTTTTGTAAAGTATGAAAGATGATCGATAGTGAATTCAGATAACATCTTTTCTTTTAAAATCATATTAAAATTTGGGACTTCCACTATTCCCATTCCATTTTCTGTGAGATTATTCCATATGCCTTTTAAAAAGGTAGTGGGTTGTGGTATATGTTCAAGATAGTTAAAAATGAAAAAAATATCATAAGGATTTTCTGGTATTTTATAATTTCCATTTTCTATAAAACCTTTAAAAACTTTTAAATTCTTTTCTTTGCATATTTTTATATTTTCTTCTGAAAATTCTATTCCATATGCTTCAATATCCAATTCATTTAATATATTCAAATAGTCACAGTTTCCACAGCCTATTTCTATCCCTTTTTTCTGGATAATCTGTATTTTTCAATGAATTTTTTTAATTGATGTATTCTAAATTTTCTCATTTCCTTTGAAACGGAGGTAGCTCTAATTACCTCTTTATAGTATGAAACGGGCTCATTATTAAGTTGAATGAGCCCGCATGCACTACATTGAACTATATTTAAAGTAGTTGGTTTATCCAGATTAAGTGTTTCTTCTGTAGGGAAAAATTGAGAACGAGAAGGCATATTTGGCATCTTTAATAAAGGTATAGTATTGCTTCCACAAATTCGACATTTATGCATTATTCTCACCTTTTGTTATTTTTATATGCTCTTTTATCTTTTTTTCTACTAATTCTGTATAATATAATGGGTTGAAATATCTATGTAAAGCATGTTTTTGACATGTTTTACATAAGGGATGTTCTTCTCTTGCTTTAAGGATTTCTTCAAAGGATATCTCAAGATAGTTATCTGCCAAATTTCTATAAATGTAATTACAACATGGCATTACAGATAAATCCCAATTTATTACAGGAACTATTCTTTTTAAAAGACAGTCTTTTTCCTTTTCTTGCCGTGCATCTTCTAACATTTCATCAAGCGATACAAGCATTAACTCTGCACCTTTTTTTGCATTTTCTGGCAATTTTCCTGTTTCAACATATTCTAATGCATAATCAGGAAATACCATTGATATAGTTGAATTTAGTCTAAATCCAAGTCTATCACATAGCTCTTTCACTTTATAGTATTCATCAATATTTATTTTATTTACATGAAAATATACTTCTACTATTGTATTTGTTTTATATTCTTCTATATATTTATGTAATTTCAAAAGGTTGTTATAAAAAGTTTCCCATTTTCCTCCAGTATGGGTTATTTCATAATGTTCTGGCCCATATCCAGAGACAGAGACTCTTATTTGGGGTGGTCTGGCTTTTATTATGTTTTCAAGATATTTTCCATAATTCAAATTTGTTGAAATTCCGCTGGCGATACCATATTCATTGTTAATTGTTATTATTTTATCCAATTCAGGATGTAATAGAGGGTCTCCCCATACATATAAATCAACAAGGTATAAAAAAGGCATTTCTTTTATTAATTTTTCTATTACTTTTTTATAATCATCAACACTCATAAATCCGCTTTTTTTAAATCTATTTCTGAAATCTCCGCGTGGGCAACTAATACATCTTAGATTACATATTCCGGAAATTTCTATTACCGGATAATATGGAGTAAACTTTTGAATGTTTATGAAATCCTTACCTTTTTTTAAGCCATAATTTTCACAGATTTTAAACATTTCTTTATTTTTTTTATCAACACTGGCGGTAAGTATAAATGCATTATTTAATAACTTTTTATTTTCCAGAATATCCATTGGATTTAGTATAGGTATATTTTCGTATGTTGTACCAATAAGCAAAGGAGAACTATCCAGAAAAGCTTTAATTTTAAAACCATTTCTTTGTAAAGCCTTTAAAAAACCTCTACCTTTTTGTCCCGCACCCCAGATATAAAGGTCTCTATCTTTAAACATTTCCTTTGCATCTTTAACTGTATATATGTGATAATTTACGTGAACCTTTGAACGATACTCTGACATGATTTTCCCCCAATCTATAAGGCTAGTTTATATATACTTCTTACATCTTCTTCGGTTAATCGTTTTAATCTTCCAATATATTCTTTTTGTGTTGCATTTTTTACGAGATTTTCTATATCCTTTTCGGTAACACCTATTTCACTTAAGGTTGTAGGCTGTCCAATTTTTTTATACCATTCTATTAAAGCTTCTATACCAAGTTTAGCATCAATTGCATGATTACCAGTATCTATATTGAATATCTTTAATGCAAATCTATCAAATCTTTCTATATGTTGATTATAATTATATTTTAACCATGCCGGGAATATAATAGCCAATCCCTCTCCATGAGCAACATCAAAAAGCGCAGAAAGAGAATGTTCAAGTTCATGGCTTGCCCAGTCTCCTCCTTTTGTTCCAGTTGAAAGAAGTCCGTTTAATGCTAAAGTAGCACTCCATGCAAGGTTTGCTCTGGCTTCATAGTTTTCAGGATCTTTGAGAAGTATTTCAGTGCTATTTATTACTGTTCTTATTATGCCTTCCGCTAATTGCAATTGTATTTCATTATTTTCTGTGCCATCAAAGTAATATTCCATTGCATGACTTATTGTGTCGACGGCACCATTTATAGTTTGTTTTTCAGGTAATGAAAATTGTACCGTGGGATCAATAATCGTTACTTTAGGATATAATACAAGGCCTGAAGTAGTCCATTTTTGTTTTGTTTTTTCATTTGTTATTACTGCATTTCCATTCATTTCAGATCCTGTTGCGGAAAGCGTTAGAATTACAAATAATGGTAAAGCCTTTTTGAATCTATTTTTTGTAGCAAAGGCATTCCAGATATCATCTTCATAATAAAAACCGCCTGCAATAGCTTTTGCAGAATCAATAACACTTCCACCACCAATAGCGAGAATACCGTCTATATCGTTTTTCTTTGCCACTGCTATACCTTCCAACACTTTTGAAAGTCTTGGATTAGGCTTTACTCCAGAAACTTCCACAAAATCTATATCATTTTCTTTTAATGATGATATTACTCTATCATAGACACCATTTTTCTTTATTGACCCTCCACCATAATGGATTAATATTTTTTTCATATTGTTTTTCTTTAACTCTTCTCCAATTTTTTCAATTGTATCCTTCCCGAATATTATCTTTGTTGGATTTTGGAATATAAAATTATTCATTATCTAACCTCCTGAGTATTATTTCTTCTGAATATTTTCTTAGTAAAATATCGATATCTAATCTGTGCAATCCATATTTCTGACATTTTTTGCAAATTTGTTGATTATGTCTTAATTCTAATAATTTATTATATGAAATATCAAGATAATTATTATGTATCTTATTATAATATAAATGACATTGAAATACAGATAAATCCCAGTTTATTATTGGAAATAATCTTTGACATAAACATGGTTTTCCGATTTCACTTTTTATAATTGGGATTATTTTTTCAAAATCCCATGCCAGACTATCCAGAACACTTTTGATTTTATGGTTTATTATATTATATTCAAGATAATAAAGCAGATGATTATAAGGATTTAAATATGCCCATGATGGGGATACTTTAAAGTTATATCTTTTTAGGTATTCTTTTATTTTTTCTAAATCATTTCTATTATCCCTGTATAAGTGAAATAAGAATGAGATTTGTGTTTTAGGTTTATAAATATTTATTAGCTTATATAAAAGTTCAATGTTATTTTTAAAGATAGCCCATGAAGCATTTCCATAATATTTCGGATAATTTTCTTCAAATCCGCTAACGGAAATTATTATCTGTGTTGGGTTGGCTTTAATTAATTTTTCTATATTTTCTGTATATTGTAGATTAGTTTGTATAGATACAGGAACATATTTTTCTGATAAGATAATGATTTTATCAATTTCTGGATTTAATAAAGGTTCGCCCCATAAAGAGAGTTGGACATTAAATAGATTTGGGATATCTGAAATTAATTTTGATAAAACCTTTTTATAGGTATTAAAACGCATAAAGCCTTTTTTTACTTTTAAATTACCTTGAGGGCAAAAATCGCAATTTAAATTGCAATTACCCGATATTTCAACCACTGCTTCAGGTCTCTGCAATTTTATATAGGGAATAAAATCATCATTTTTGGTTAGATTGTTATCTATACACACTTTTTCCATTTCATGTCTATGCTGTGCAGCGGCAAGCATTAAAAAAGCCTTTTTTTCTGTACTTTTTTTATTATATCTTCAATAAAATATACTTTTGAATTATCGATTATTTTATTACTCATATTTTTATTGGAATCACAAAAGCCAGAAACTTCTATATTATTTTTTTCTAACATGCGTTTTAAAGCTCTTCCAAGTTGTCCGGTTCCCCATATATATATATCTTTATTTTTTACTATTTTTATTAATGAATTAATGTCTAACCCTTTATTTGTTTGTAATGGTTTAAACATAAAATTAATCTCCTTTTACAGCGTATAATACTGTTTCACTGATATATCCTGTATAATTTCTTAAATATAATTGATAGTTTTTGTTTAATGATTTTATAAATAAAGGTATTTCCCATATATGTTCTGGAGAATGATAAACGCATATTGCAAGATCAGGATAATTTTCTTTGATGATTTTTTCCGCACCATGTAAGGCTTCTAATTCAGACCCTTCTATATCCATTTGTATAAGTGTTGGTTTATAATTTAATAAAGCATCATCGAGTTTTATTACCTGTATAGCGGTATTTCCATTTTCACTTATACGGCTATTTGTATTATCTCCTTCAGAGAAATAACGTATTTCATTTTTAGAATACACACCACATGGAAAGGTTATTATATATTCTGCTATATTTTCCTTATTAGCATGGAGATAATTAATTAAATTTGAATAATTATTCTTATCCGGTTCAAAACAGGCGATAGATTTCACCTTGCCAACTTTTTGATTTAATTGTTTTATAGTATCACCTGTATAAGCACCACAATTTACCAATCGGTTATAATTTAATTTTATATCGTGAGGGAAATATTGATTTTCAACAGTGTCATAGGGTAATTTTTGTGGATTTTATATATATGTGTTTTAAGGTATTTTATATATATTTCTTTACTCAAATCGTCTTCTAGATAGTCGAATACTTTTAATATTTTTTCTTTATTTTTTAGATAAAAATCAAAACCACTTTTTTCTATTTCATAGCTTGCAAAATGCAAATGATATTCATAAATATCATTTGCAAGAATTATATTATTTAATTTTAAATTTTTTAATGTATTGAATATATCCTTATAGTATTCTTCTTTTCCGACAGTAATAATAACTACATAATTATCTGGATTATCTATATATAATTCTTCTGGAATAATTACAGGAATATTATTGTATTCTTTTTTTGAAGGATTTATATCTATAATCCTATCAACTTTTATATTTTTATATCTATTTATAACGATAGTAAAAAAGGTTATACATCCACTTCCACATCCATATAGAATTAATTTTTATTTTTTATGATTTCATGAAAAGCGTATTTCTTATTATTGGGTATATTTTCTTTTATAAAGAGTTTTTCTAGCTCTTTCTTATACATCATATCACCATTAATAAGATAATATATCTTCTGTTAAATATATTCTTGTTTTTCTATGCTTGTTATTCTGGATTTTTTCATCATCGTAAAAGGAATCATCCTTATAATGTGTTGTGGAGATCTCTTCAATAACTGCTCCATTCTTACTATAAAAAGAATGTTTTTTATTTCTTTCTACGACAATAACATCTCCAGGTTTATACGTTTTTTCGTCATTATCTATTTTTATTGTGAAATCACCATATAAAACATTAAATGTTTCTTCTTTTTGTTTATGATGATGTGTAGGGTGTTTTTGACCTGGCAATAATATTATTATCTTTTTGCAATATTCTCTATTAATTATTTCAATTATGGTTGCTCCATATTCATTGAATTTATCTATACCATAGTGATGAGAAAGTTCGCATAAACTATTTTCAGGTATTACAACATTACTTTTTTTCACAATGTCAAGTATGGATTTTACATATTTTTTTATCTCTGGATATAGATCTTTTATCTCTACATTGTTTTTTGTTACAGGGGCATTTCTCTTTATATCTTCAGTTGCAACAAAATTTTTGTATTTTGACATATCATTTGCAGCATATTGTTCTTCCTTTCGAGGAATTGCAAAAAATACATCATTTAATGTAATATTTTCCCCTTTTTTTATATTTCTTATTGCATAAATTCCCCGTCTTAGATTATGTAATGCTTCAAGTTCTGCTTTTGGAAATTTATATCTTTCTCCCTTTACACCATTCATAATAAACGCATCTTTAGCAGATAGTAACCATTTATAAACCTGGTCTGGCCTGGCCGAATAGGCGTTTAATTTTATATTTTCTGTTTCCACACCGACATGTTTTTCAAATATCCATGCACCTTTAGCAATTGCCATCTTTATTGCATCAAAATTATCAGGGTTTTCATGAGTGGAAAATCCCACATTGATCTCAGGAAACTCATTTTTTAATAGGTCAATCTGATTTAGTTCCAGTTTATCTTTAGGTGTAGGATAAGCGGCAACACAATGCATAATGTTTATCTTTTTATTTCGATGCTTGAAAAAATAAACAACATTTTTTATATCGTTTAATGAAGCCCCGGCAGTTGATGCTATTATTGGCTTATCATATTGTGCAATTTTTTCCAGTAATGGCCAATCCGTAAATGAAGCACTGGCAATTTTTATAATATCGTAATTATGATCTATAATCCTTTCAACGGATTTTTCGTCAAAAGGAGTACACATTGATATAAAACCATTATCTTCAACGGTTTTCTTCAATTCAAGGAATTCTTCTTCAGAAAGACGTGTTTCTGTAAATCGTTTTATATATTTATAAGAAAAATCATCTTTATGGTCTGGATGAATAAATGTATCTAAATCTCTATATTGAAACTTAAATGCAAAGTCAAAAATATCTTCAAATTCTTTTATAACTTTTTTCATTTCAAGAATAATTCTTTTTCCATGTTCCACACTACCCTGATGATTATTAGCCATTTCAAAAACAAATAACGGTTTTTCAAAAAGCATATTATAGCCTCCTTACCATATTTTCCATGGAGCTTTTCCGAAATTCCATAGATTTTCCAGTTCATGCTTATCTCTTAATGTGTCCATAGGTTTCCAGAAACCTTCGTGTTGATATGCCATTAGATTTTTTTCTTTAGCTAATCTTTCAAGAGGACCATTTTCCCATGCAGTATATTCATCGTCTATATAATCAATAACTTCTGGTTCAAGAACAAAAAAACCTGCATTTATTTTTGATTTATCGCTTTTTGGTTTTTCTATAAAGGACTTTACCACATTATTCTCTTCAATATCTAAAACGCCAAATCTTCCAATAGGTTGAGTGACAGTTATAGTAGCCAATCTTCCGTGACTACGGTGAAATTCCACTAGCTTTTTAATATTTACATCACCAACACCATCACCATATGTAAGCATAAAGGTTTCATTACCGATGTATTTTCTTACTTTTTTAATTCTTCCACCTGTCATTGTGTCGAGCCCAGTATCTACAAGTGTAACTTTCCAATTTTCAGTATAAGAATTATGTATTTCAATATTTCCGTTGGAAAGATCAATGGTCATGTCACTCATGTGTTTATGATAGTTCATAAAGTATTCTTTTATAATGTATCCTTTATAACCAAGACAGATTATAAAATCATTATATCCATAATAAGAATAAATTTTCATAATATGCCATAAAATGGGTTTTCTTCCTATCTGAATCATTGGTTTTGGAATTCTCGTGGTTTCTTCTTCTAAACGGGTACCGTAACCACCTGCAAGAATAACGACCTTCATAACAATTCCCCTTTCAATAGATTTGAATGTTTTAATATACTTTTAAATACTTCTTTTTCATCGTAGAAATTAAGAGCCTTAATTGTATATTCTTTTAGTTCTTTTCCAATATTTTGCAAATATTTCTTTGGATTATCATTATCAAGAATATTTTTTATAATATCAAAATATGTATTATATTTATAAAAATCAAAAGTAGGGTCTTCCAATTTAAAATCTTTTCCAAGAATACCCTTGGATTTATATACCCAGTATATCCATTTATAAAATTAAACCATGGCGTGGTATCTGCAAAAATTGTTGGAATACCGAGATAGGATGTTTCGCTTGCAGAAACTCCGGTATTGATTGCTAAATCATGAATAGAAACAAATCTAAAATCTATTTTTTCCATTGGTATTAATTTCATATATTTTTCCACTCTGTGAAATTTAATAATTTCCTTGATTATATTACTAAATCCACCTTTGCCAACGATATTTACATAAAATTTATATCCGTTATTTAATAGTTTAGCCATATCTTCAACAGCATTTAAAACAAAGGATTTTGTATATACAAGACGAGGATAGGCTATTATCCTTATGTTATTATCAAAATTATTATTCAATTTTATATTTTTTAATTTGTTTATACTAAAATAAGGAACCCCAACATAATGATAATAATTATCTGGCTTATAGTTTTTAATTCCTAATCTTAATTCCAGATATTCTTTTGTGAGAGCATCAATGAATAAAATATTATCAATATTTCCTTTATAAAATTCAATATTTTTATCGGTATTTCCAATGAAAAAGTTTACTATAGTGGTTAAATAATGTTTGATGTTTAAATTTAATTTATTTCGTATTTTTTCGAGCCATATACTCGTTGTAACAGGATGACCTATTACAAGATCTGGTGGGAATATCTTTTTTATATCGTTTAATTCTTTCTCAAAATTCCTAATTTTTCTTACATCTTCCGGATATTCTGAAAGAGGTGTATTTATAATTAATATTTCTCCTTTAAAATCAAGATCTTTCATAATATCAAGTGATTTTTTTGAATAATTATTGGAAATAAAGATAAGCTTATATCCATATTTTTTCGCTTCTCTTGAAAAAGAGGCTATAACTCTTTCTCCACCACCATATTGAAATCTTGCAAATTCATTCATAACATACCATATATATTTCTTTTCAGATGAACTTGAAAAAGAAAATCTCAATATTTTCTTTTCCTCAAAAATATAATTTTCTTTTTTTATATCTTTTTCCAGAATTTCAAGTATATTTTCTATTTGTGCCATTTGCTTTTCAACAGGATAATTATCTTCTATAAATCTTCTATATTTTTCAGAGTGATATTCGCTATTTAAAACTAAATTTAAAAATCCCTCAACATCATTAAAAATATTTTCTTCAGGCCATATTTTTCGACTTTCTTTCCATGCGTGAATAATTGGTTTTAAACCTATTGCCATCGCTTCACCAACAGTATAATGAAAAGACTCTTCTATGGAAGTAGACAGAATAAAGTCCATATCCTTTAACCATTTTCCAAGGTTTTCAACACGTGGAACAAAGGTAATATGTTTTTCCAGATTCATTTCCTTTATCATAGTTTCAATAGCCATTTTATACCTTAAATCCTGAAATTTTCCACGAACATAAAGCTTATAGTCTGCATCTTTTTTTATTAATTCATTAAAGGTCATTAATAATATCTCAAATCCTTTTCTATAATTAATATTGCCTATTATAACAAGATTTTTGCCATGTGTTTTTTTAGGATAATAATTGAATTTATTTAAATCAATTCCATTTCTCAATATGCTTACTTTTTTGGAGTCAATTATATTTCCAAATCTTTTATAAAATAATTCTTTTTTATGTTCTGCTACAAAGAAAACATGATCAACAACATCCATTTAATTTGTTTTGGAATATCGGTGAATACCTCATAACCGTGTATTCTACATATGACCTTTTTATTTTTCAAATCAACATTATTGGTTACAAAATTTGCAACTTCATTGCCCCATTCAAGCCATATAATATCCGCCCATTCTGCGGCTTTTTTTAATTCTTCACCGTTATTTGAGATAATTAATCTGGTATCATAGATATATGATAAATTTTCATATATAGGTTTTATAAACGTTTCTAATGAAGGTAAGCATAAAAAGGCTATTTTTATATTTTTATAAAATGTTTTTTTAGCCATTTCTAATTTTTCAGACATAGAAGGGTTAGGAGCAAGAGAAGAAGCTATGGTATAATATTTTAATCCAAGTGATTTGCTTCTATTATTTGTTTCAATATCACCAAGAATATCATAAACAGCCCAGTCTTTTTGATGAATACGCATTAAATATCGCCATGCATCTAAATAATTATTTTTCAGGTTTAATAAATATCCATAATTAAAGAGCGTATCATCATCAATAGGGTTTAATTTGAGGGACTTTTTAAAAAGTTTTTCGGTTTCTTCAAAGTTATTTTTATTAAATTGTATTAACCCAAGAAGGTTATATTTTTTGCTATTATCCTGTGCTTTTAATAATAGTTCTTCTGCTTTATCATATTCACCCTTTTCTATTAATTTTATAGCGGAATTAATAAGTTTCATAAAAAAACCCCTTTAATATAAATTTTATTAACATTGTTACTTTTATTATATCATAATATTTAAAGGAGCTAAAAAAATGAAAAAATTAAAATCGAAAAAAGAAGTAAAAGAAATATTGGATATTCTATCAAAATCATATCCGAACCCACAAACGGTATTAAAATACAATAATAATTTTGAATTATTAATAGCTGTAATGCTTTCTGCACAAACCACGGATAACCAGGTTAATAAGGTAACACCTATTTTATTTGAAAAATTTAAAACACCGAAGGATTTTGCTGATATTACGCCTGAAGAATTAGAAAAATACATAAAGGGTGTGGGTTTGTATAAAACAAAGAGTAAAAATATAATAAAGACCTGTAAAATATTGGTAGAAGAGTATAATGGAAATATCCCAAAAACAAGGGAAGAATTAATGAAATTACCAGGGGTAGGAAGAAAAACAGCGAATGTGATCTTGAGTGTAGCATTTGGTGAAGATGCTATTGCAGTTGATACGCATGTTTTTAGAGTTTCAAATAGAATTGGTTTAGCAAATAGTAAAGATGTAAAAGAGACAGAAGAGGATTTGATGAAAGTTATACCTAAAGAAATGTGGGGTAAGGCACATCATTGGTTGATTTTTCATGGTAGAAATACCTGTAAAGCAAGAAATCCAAAATGTGAAGAATGTCCTATTAAGGAATATTGTGATTATTATAAAAATACAAAAGTATAAAACTGGTCAGATAATCTGACCAGTTTTTTATATATCTGATTATTTATAAAATTCAAAGTAAAATTAATAAGAAATCTTATAAATAAAAGAGATATTTGGCATTATTTGAAATTCTAATTGCTAAAATAGTGTTAACGAAAGTTGTAAGGGTTTTTAATTTTAAAGTAAAAGTTATATAATTTTATAAAGTTTGAATAGGGAGGGATAGGATTGACAACATTAGAATTAGCAGAAAAATATCGAGAAGATATTGTAAAGTTTATGAGCAAATTAATAAAAGCACAGAGTTATTCCGGTCAGGAAAAAGAAGTTATCCAGGTAATCAAGGAAGAAATGGAAAAAGTAGGGTTTGATGAAGTGAAAATAGATGGTCTGGGAAATGTTCTTGGAAGAATAGGCAATGGAAAACATATTATTGCCATGGATGCTCATATTGATACTGTTGAAGTAGGAAATCCAGACCTATGGATAAAGACCCATTTAGTGGTGATTGGGATGAAGAATGGGTATATGGAAGAGGTGCATCGGATCAGAAAGCAGGTATGTGTTCCATGGTATATGGTATGAAAATATTAAAAGAATTAAATCTTCTTGATGATTTTACTGTTTATGTAACAGGTACTGTTATGGAAGAAGACTGTGATGGATTATGTTGGAGATATATAGTAGAAGAAGATAAATTAAAACCAGATTTTGTAGTTATAACTGAGCCAACAAGTTTAAATGTATATAGAGGGCATAGAGGAAGAATAGAATTCAGAATAAAAACAGTGGGATTATCTGCTCATGCCAGTGCTCCTGAACGAGGAGATAATGCGATATATAAAATGGCAAAGATTATAAATGAAATAGAAAAGTTAAATGAGAATTTACATTATGATCCATTTTTAGGCAAAGGAACAATAGTTGTTTCGCAAATATTCTTTAAATCACCTTCGCATAACGCAGTTCCAGATGAATGTGTAATTCATATTGATAGAAGATTAACAGCAGGAGAAACAAAAGAAAGTGCATTTGAAGAAATAAGAGAAATATTCAAAAAAACAGGCATAGATGCAGAAATTGTTGAGTTAACATATTCAAAACCTGCATATACCGGTATTGAATATCCTGTTGAAAAATATTTCCCAACATGGGTAGTTGAAGAAGATTCAGATGTTGTTCAAGCAGCTAAAAAAACATATATTAAAACATTTGGTAATGAACCATTAATTGATAAATGGACATTCAGTACTAATGGTATAGCAACAGCAGGTGTATATGGTATTCCTACGGTAGGTTTTGGCCCTGGTGATGAGAAATATGCACATGCACCTAATGAAAAAGTAAAAATAGAACATCTGGTAAAGGCAGCAGCATTTTATGCTAATTTTCCAAAAACATTAGTAGAAAAACTTAAATAATATTTTAAATAAGGGGAGATAGGTATGTCAGCATTCTTTAAAACAGAAAAAAGTAGACATTTTATAACAACACAGGACTTTACAAATGAAGAAATAGAAATGATGTTAGATTTAGCAAGAGACTTAAAAATCAAAATGGCTTCTAACGTTCCAACACCATATTTATTATATAAAACATTATTCTTAATATTTTTTGATCAATCAACAAGAACAAGAAATTCAATGGAAGCAGGTATAGCTCAACTTGGAGGTCATGCTAATTTCTTAAATCCAAGCACTATGCAATTATCTCATGGCGAAACCCAGAAGATACGGCAAGAGTTTTAGCAAGAATGGGCATGGAATTGCAGTTAGAGCATGTGAATTTGGAAAGGGAAATAAATACTTAAGAGGAATGGCTTCTGTTTCACAGGTTCCTGTTATGAATTTGCAGGATGATGTTTATCATCCATTCCAGGTATTAGCTGATGTTATGACAATACAGGAAAGATTTGGAAAGAATTTAAAAGGATTAAAGGTTGGTATTAGTTGGGCATATGCAGAAAGTCATTTAAAACCATTATCCGTTCCACAATCACAAATATTATTATTTACAAGATTGGGTATGGATGTAACCCTTGCATATCCTGAAAAATTTGATTTAATGCCAGATATCGTTAAACAAGCTCAGGAAAATGCAGAAAAATATGGTGGAAAATTGAATATTTCACATAAAATGGAAGATGCATTTGTTGATGCGCATGTTGTTATTCCTAAAAACTGGGGCGGCTTCTTTGTTTCTGATGATCCTGAGGAAATTAAAGCAGAAACCGCAAAACATAAAGACTGGATTTGTGATGAAGAAAAAATGAAATTAACAAGACCAGATTCTGTTTATATGCATGCTTTACCTGCAGATAGAGGAAAGGAAGTTGTGGATTCTGTTATTGATGGACCACACTCAATAATATTTGATGAAGCAGAAAATAGATTGCATACAGCAAAAGCAGTTATGACATTATTAATGGGTGGAAGATAATAAGGTGTGATTTTATGTTTGATCTTGGAATATTAAATGGTGCGGTATATATATCAGGGAAGTTTTTAAAAGCTAATGTTTATATAAAAAGCGGAAAGATTTGTGATATTAGCAGATCGCGACTGGAAGCTAAAAAATATTATGATATTTCCGGGAAGTATTTACTTCCCGGTTTTATAGATCCACATGTACATTTTCACCTTGATTTAGGAAATTATATTTCTGCTGATGATTTTTATTCAGGGTCTATTTCTGCTGCATACGGTGGAATTACATCATATATAGATTTTTTAGATCCTGTAAGAACAGCAGAAGAATTAGAAAGGGCTTTTGAAGATAGATTAAATCTTGCTAAGAGTAGTTTAACAGATTATGCTTTTCATGCTACAATAGCAAATCCAACAGATGAACCAGAAAAAATATTAAAAAAAGCAAGACAATTGGGATTATCAAGTATTAAATTATTTACCACATATTCTTCTTCAAATAGAAGAACATATGATGGATATATAGCAGAATTGTTGGAAAAATCAAAGCATTATGGAATAGTAATATCTGTTCATGCAGAAAATGATGAGATTATAAAAAAATATGAAAATGAGGAAATTAAGGTTAAAGACCATTCAAAGTATAGACCAACTATTACTGAATTATCAGAAGTAATAAAATTAGCAGAAATGGCAGAGTATTATAATGCACAATTATATATAGTGCATCTTACCAGTGGGAAAACATTAGATGAGTTAAAGAAAAAGTTTAATCATATTCTGGGGAAAAATCTCGTTATTGAAAGCTGCCCACATTATTTTTATTTTACTGAAGATATATATAATACAGAAAAAGGTTACTTATATACAATGACTCCACCATTGAGGAGTAAGAAAGAAAAAGAGTTGCTCATAGAAAACATAAATTATATAAACACAATAGGAACAGATCATTGTCCTTTTAATGTAGAAGAAAAGAAAAAAGATATAGTGAATGGTATGCCTATGGGTATAGGTGGAGTTGAATTTTCATTTGTATTAATGTATTCAATGTTTGGAAAAAAGATAATAGACAAATTTACAAAAAATGTTGCTAAGTATTATGGATTAAAAAATAAAGGAGAAATATTGCCAACATATGATGCCGATCTTGTTGTATTTGATCCAGAGAAAGAATGGATAATAAAAGAACATCATTCAAAATCAGATTATATACCGTATAAGGATTTCAGAGTGAAAGGAAAGATTATTTCGACAATATCAAGAGGGAAGTTTATTGTAAAAGATGGAGTTCTAAACAAAAGGGTTAAAGGTTCATATATTAAAAGGGGAGAAATAATATGGTAAAAACCATAATAAATTGTAATATCTTTGATTATGAAAATTACAAAGAAAATCAATATATAAGGTTTGATGATAAAATCCTTGAAGTAGGAAGTATGGATGATTTTAAAAAAAGAAATAATGAAGAGATTATTGATTTTAAAGGGAAATTGGTTATGCCGGGTTTTGTTAATGGTCACACACATATATATTCTACTTTTGCTCGGGAATGAGCGTTGAATTCAATCCTGAATCCTTTTCAGATATATTAAAACAATTATGGTGGAGAATGGATTCAAAGATAGACTTAGAAACGACGTATTATAGTGGTCTTGTTAGTGGTATTGAATTCATTAAAAATGGAATTACAACATTTATAGATCACCATGCCAGTGGAACAGCTATAAGAGGAACATTAGATGAATTAAAAAAAGGAACATGTGATGAAATAGGTTTAAGGGGATATTCTGTTTTGAAACCAGTGACAGATTTAATGTTAATGAATGTATAGAAGAAAATGTTGAATTTTTAAAAGAACGTTCTGAAAAGTATGCTGGGATGTTTGGGCTTCATGCATCCCTTTCATTATCCGATGATACATTGAAGAAAGTATCAGAAAATTTAAATGGAGCACCTATACATATACATATAGCAGAGAGCCTGGAAGATGAGGAAGAATCTATAAAAAATTATGGAAAAGAGTAGTTGAGAGATTAAAAGAGTTTGATTTATTAACAAAAAACTCTATTCTTTCTCACTGTGTTCATATAGATGAAGAAGAAGCAAATATTATATCAGAACATGATATATTTGTAGCGTTAAATCCAACATCAAATATGAATAACGCAGTGGGATTGCCAAATTATAAATTATTAAAGGAAAAAGGAATAAAAACAATAATAGGTAATGATGGTCTTGGTTTTAATATAACAAGGGAATATTTAAATCTCTATTTTACTCAAAAATATAGATATAAAGATCCAACATTTTTTAACTTTGATGATTTAAAAAATAATATTGATAATGTATATTATCTTGCCGGAGATTTATTAAATATAAAAATTGGAAGGATAAAAGAAGGGTATAAAGCCGATATGATTTCATATAACTACATTCCATTTACGCCATTAAGTGAAAGTAATATTTTTGGACATGTGTTTTTTGGTATCTGGGATAAGTTAGATGTAATAGATACCATTGTTGATGGTAAGTTTTTAATGAAAGACCGAAAAGTAGAATTTGAAGTTGAAAGAATTTATAATGAAGCAAAAAAGGTTGCTGCTAAATTGTGGGATAGACTTTGAGGGGGAAAGTATGGATTTAAGTACAAAATTTGCAGGAATAAAGTTGAAAAATCCTTTAATGCCAGCATCGGACCGCTTGTTGGTGATGATGAAAAGATGTTATATATAGCAAGATTAGGTGTTGGTGGAATGGTTACAAAAACCATTTCTACAAAGGCTGCAGAAGTTCCAAGGCCATGTATATATGGTACAAATAATTATATAGTTAATGCAGAATTATGGTCTGAATTGCCACCAGAAAAATGGATAAATGAAATATTACCAAATCTAAAAAAAGAACTTGATATACCATTAATTGTTAGCGCAGGGTATACAAAAGAAGATATGGAAATTTTGATTCCTCAATTGGATAAATTTGCAGATGCATTCGAAATCTCAACACATTATGTAGGAAAGAATTTAGATACTATTGCAGAAACAGTAAGAACTATAAGGGCAAATACAGACAAACCAATCTTTATGAAAATGAGTCCGCATATTCCTGATCCAGTAGAATTTGCAAGAATGGTTTTAAAAAATGGTGGAACAGGTGTTGTAGCTATTAATTCTTTAGGACCAACTATGTTAATAGATATAGAAAACAGAACCAATTTAATTGGTAATGATAAAGGCCAGGTATGGATTTCAGGTCCTGTTATAAAGAATCTTGGATTAGCATTGGTAAATACAATAAAAGAAGCGGTTCCAGAAATTACAGTTATTGGAGTTGGTGGAATAGCCTCAGCCGATGATGTTATAGAATATTTATTAGCAGGAGCCGATGCAGTTCAAATGCTATCAGCAGCACTAATTAGAGGGAAACAATTATATAAAACAATAGTTGATCAACTTCCAAAAGCTCTTGAAAAATATGGATTTAATAGTATAGATGAGGTTAAAAAGACAGGTTTAAAGAAAAAAGAAGTAGTATTTGAACCAAAATATCCACAAATAGATCTTAATAAATGTACTTTCTGTAAGCTTTGTGAAATGGTATGTCCATATTGGGCTATTACAGTGGATAAGGAAAATAAACAGGTAATAGTAGATGAAGATAAATGTTTTGGATGTAGTTTGTGTCAGAGTAGGTGTCCTGTAAAAGCTATTAGTGGTGTAATATAAAAAACGGCTGCTAACAGAGCAGCCGTTTTTTTTAGATTACTGTTTCATTGGTAATTTATTCTCTATAATTCCTAATGAGAATTTTTGTGTTTTATAAATAGCCTTATTAGTTCAGTAATAAAAATGAACACCACTATAAAATGTTTCCAGATAAGAAAATATGTAATGCTGAAAAAAATAATAAAATAAGAAAAATCTATCTTTTTATTTTGTTGAGTATTTTTACTTTTTATTAAAGAATATAGAATATAAGAAAAAACTAATAATATAGAAGATATTAAGTAATTTTGTATACTTTTTTGTCGCATAATAAAATTATGTGACATATTGGATAATAATAAAAATATATAAGGATAAGCTCCCATCGCTAATGCAATAATTATTTTTTTTACCATTTTACAACATCAACTCCAATTGCTCATTATTATTTTTTTTAAGGATTAAAAATAATATGTTATTTGATCTTTTCAAAAAATGCTAAAATGGATACCGTTACAACTGGAATTAGTAAATTAAATGAACCCCATAGTATATAAATGTTATATATAATAAATAATATAATTAAACGTTTTCCCAATAATTTATTCTCTATAGAATATTTCTCTTTCAAATCAAACATTATAATTAATGTAGCAATAAATAATATAGTAACTCCTATAAGTTCCTTTATAGATATCAAATTTTTTAAAAATTTTGAATCTAAAAATTTTATAAGTGTTGCCCATGATATTACAACAAGAATAGATTTTAATAATCCATATTGATTTCTTTTGCTCATTTTATTTCACCCATGATGCTACATTTGTGGATATTGCACCAGAAATTGGTGCTCCTGTGATTAACCTGTCCATAACCACTAACATTTCCTTCATAAATAGCATCCATTCTAATACCCATAAAGCCACCTCCCTGTAAAATTACTTTAAATTATATAGTAATTTCTTAAATTCAATATCTTTTGAAAAATATCTGATTCCATTTATATAAAATAAATAGAATAAAATCTTTAAATTTTTTCACATTTTTAAAAATTCAATGATGAGCTTTTCTTGGCATGTAAAATAAACTAATTTCAGATATAGGATATATATAAAAAGTATCGAACAGTCCATGTGTATAAAAACAGCCACAGTATTTGCTATGGCTTGTTTTATTATCCTGACTTTGACTCTATTATTATCAACAAAATTCTAAAAAGCGGAATTATTCAAAAAACATATTTCTTCTCCAATATCTTAAGAACAACCTGAAGTTATACATATACTCTTATAATATTATTTTCTAAAAGATATTTAATAATTGTATCAAAATAGTTTTTGATTTCTGTCCAAGTATAATCGTTATATTCTTTTTTTAACTTTTTAATAATTTCATCTTCATCTTTATTTTCATCAATAGCCTGTAATATTAAATATGTTATATAATTTGACTTAATAATTTCTTTAGATTCATAATTATATATATATATTATTCCATCATCTATTTCTGATTCATATCTATAATATATATTTTTGTTTATTATATACACTTTTTCACCCTTCAAAGAAATATTTTTAATTATTCTCTATATAGTAATAATTATTATTAACTTTCATTTTATTGCATCTTGGATCATAATTTCTATTATTTATATATGCTGCCGCAATACAACCACCTTTACAATTATTATAAAATTCGCATTTTTTACATTCATTGTTATTTGACCATTCTAATTTTCTAAATATCTCCCATTTTTTGGAATTCCAAATATCTAATAAATTTTCAAGAAAAATATTACCTGTATAAAATTCTGTTTTATACAAATATGGACATGGGAAAACATTCCGTAGTTATCTATTTCTAAAGCCGTCTTCCCTGCAGGACAAACTAAATTACTATTTTTATTAAATTTTTTTATTATTTCATTTCCCCATGGAACCGCTATTGGATCTTGAGATATTATTAATTTCTTTTCTGTAGAATAATATTTTTCTAATACATTTGAAAAATTTTTAAAAGCAAATCATCTGAAGGTAAATATATTTTTTCGGATTTTTTAATATTTAACAATGGAGAAAAGGAAATTTCATTTACTCCAAGATCTGAGCTTAATTCATAAATTTTATCAAGATAATTAACATTTAAATTTGTTACAACCGTGTTTATTTTTACATATATATTTTCTTTCACAAGGAGATTGATTCCATTAATTACTTTTTTAAATAAATTACTATTTCTTGTAATTTTAAATGTTTCATTATCGTATCCATCTAAACTAATTTGAATACTATCTTTTTCATCAAGCAATTCTGATAATTTTTTTGCTATATATTCATCTATCAATGAACCGTTAGAATGAATTGATAATTTTATGTTTAACTTTTTTAATTCATTTAATAAATAGAAAATATTTGAGTTTAAAAATGGCTCTCCTCCAGTTATATATATAGAATGAGGTTTATATATTTTTAATTGTTTGATTATGTGTAATAGTTCTTTTTCTGAAAGATCTTTTGGATTTTTTTTAGAACTAAAGCAAAACGGACAATTAAAATTACATCTATTGGTTATTTTTATACCAATTAAAGTTGGAAAACTTAATTTTTTTAATTTATACCGTTTTATCTCATTATTAATAAATGCATCAAAATTTATTTCATTGTTTTCTTTTACTATTTTATATTCTTCTTGATAAAATTTTGATAGTAATTCTATATTAATCATTTTTAGCCTCCTGGAATGTACATTTTGGATCAGGATAATTTGAGGATTTATATTTTTTGTATACTCTTCCAATTTCACCACCTTGACATAAGGATAGCATATTGCAATAACTGCATTTTTGTTTTTCAAGATTTCTTAAATACAATTCTTTTGTTACTACATATGCTTTTTCTAGAATTGCATCTATAGAATCATCATATATATTTCCAAATTTTAATTCATTGAGTTCCAAAGTTACTTCTGGGTAAATATCACCATTTGCATTTATAAACCATTTCCCTAAACTTTCTTTATCTATGATAACAGAATTCTTATTTTTAGATTCTATTTTTTGTGCAATTTCTGAATAAAACTCAATAGGTAAAAATAAACGTAGTTTTGTTCTGGCTACTTCTCTATATCTTAAACATTTCTTTATTTCGTTTATAAATCTGTTTAATTCAACTTTATTATATAAATTTTCTCCTCGATTTAATTCATAAACATGGCTTACACTAAAAGTATCTACTCCTAATTTATTAGCTAAAACATATGCATCAAAAATTTCATTAACATTGATATGTGTAGCTGTAAAATTAGTTCTCACAATAAAATTATGTTTTTTTAATAAGTTTATATTATCAACAACTATGTTGAATTTTTTTGTTTTTCTTTGATAAAAAAAAGTTGTTTCTGTTGCTGCATCTAAACTTATTTGAATTGTATCGGTATTTTTATCTAAAATATTATTTAATTTTTCAATTTTTTCTTCATTAAGCAATATTCCATTTGTAAAAATTTCAATATAAATTCTTTTTTTCTTCAAATATTTTAATATTTCAAAAATATCTTTTCTCAAAAACGGTTCCCCACCACTCAATGTAACATGAATAACTTGCATTTTATGAAATTTATCTATGACTTTTAACATATCTTCTGTATTTCTCTCTTCTCCCTTAGTTAAAGCCCAACAATGGATACAATTAAGATTGCATTTTGGAGTTGTTTTCCATCCTATCCATAATGGTTTTTTTGGAAAAACTTTATATTTTTCTATTAGTTCGAATAAATATGTATCAATGAAGATTTTTTCAACATTCCTATCTGTATAACTTTCTTTTGTTAGATGATAATTTTTTATAATATTCATATAATCATGAAATTTTAAATCAACCAACAAAATCACATCCTATCATTTTTTACTGGTAATTTAAACGTTAAAATAAATCCTAAAAAAGTTGTTAGAAAAGAAAATAATAACATAATCGATGGATTTATTTCCCATAAATATCCAGATAAAAATATTCCCATACTTGAAGAGATTAAAGAAACTACACTTATTATTCCCCAATATTTTTCAATTTTTTCATTTGAAAACGTTTCAAAAAGATATGTGCTATTGATATTTGCAAATGCCATTTGAATTGAAGTAATTAAAATACCTATAACAAACAGAATTTTGCTATTTATACTAAATAAATATAATACTATTAAATATAAAAATGTGTTTATTATATATATTTTTTTCTTATTAAATTTATCTATTATTATTCCACCTATTAAAGACATAAAAGCAGAAAAAAATATTGAAGATGAAAATATATAATATATTCCACTATCACTTATTCCATATTCTTTTCCAATTAATGGCATGTATGTCAGGCTACTTGTTCCAAGAATTATTATTGTACTAACAACAATATAATAAAGAAATCTTTTTTCGATCTTAAATATATTTACTAATTTATTTGCTGAGTGTTTATTCTTTTTATTCTCCGAATATGATAAATTAACTCCATTTAATTTTTGTATACTCTTTAAATTCAATATTAAGAAAACAAATAGAATAATATACATAAAAGAAAGATTATTATAATTACTGCTTATATCAATAATTTTTCCTGTAATTAATAATCCTGTGAAACACCCAATATATAAAAACACGTCCCTTATACCAAAAGTGATTCCTAATTTATCTTCTGGTGTATTTATTGCCAGGATAGGATTTATAATTACATTAAAAACACTTGTAGAAATAAGAAAAAATAAAAAATAAAAGAGGATAAGATACACATTCTTTAATATGATTGAGAAAACATTTAATAAAATATTGGTAAATAATACAAAATATAATATTTTTATCTTTTTATCCATTCTTATATTTGAAATTGGTATAATAATAATAGATCTCAATATTTTACTAATTGATATTAATATTCCTAAATAAACTATGTTTATTTTATATTTTTCAAAAAACAATGGCATCGTAATCTCTAAACTATCATGAATCATAAAATAAAAAAAGAAAAGCATATTTATAGAAATGGTAATTTTATTTATATACATAAAATAGTTTCTTTTATTTATTATTTTTTCTAACATATATACACCTCTTTATAAATCCCGAACCAATATTTTTGGTTCGGGCGATTAAAATTAGTGTCCATGAGATTTTGACACTATTGCACCACTTGATGAATATTCTTTTTTGTCCACTTTTTTGAAAATAATTTTAATTTTTTTATTCATCTCATCCCTCCTTTCTTTTGGTTTAACTTAAACAATAGTCACCAACAATTAAAAATAAAATAATATATAAAAATAAAAAAGAATGGACGAATACTGTAGAAATTTATTTTTAATTTGTTGATGAATAATAATAGTCAGTATATAATATATTGGAAGATAGAAAAAGTATGATAAATGTGATTTTTTTAACTTTAATATTAGTAAAATTTCCAACAGAATGAATTTCATTTATACTAGAACAAAAATTATTTTAGTTTCCAATTCGCAATGATTTTATCAAAAAAAAAAAAAAAAAAGTCAACACAAAATCAAATATTTACTTTATTTTTTCAAAAATTAAATTAATAATTAATATATCATGTGATATAAAAAACGGCTGCTAACAGAGCAGCCGTTTTTATTATATTTTTTCTGCTAATTCAAGAGCGTCTTGTGTTGCATCTATTATTTGACCGACTTTTGCAGCATCTCCAACTAAATAAACATTATCAAATTCTTTTGATAATTCTTCATATAATTTGTTTTCTGATTTTGTGCCTGCAGTTACTACAATATCATCAAACTCACCTAAAGAAATTTCTTCTCCATCTTTTGTTTTAACAAATACTTCCTTACCTTTTATTTCATTTACCAATGTGTTTGTATAAATGCTGATCTTTGGTGCATAATTTTTCTGGAATAACTTACTTGCTACTATTTCCATTCCTCTTCCTACCTGGTCTAATGCTTCAACCACTGTAACTTTTTTGTTTTCTTTTACCAGTTCTTCTGCAACCTCTAAACCTATTAAGCCTCCACCAATAATTAATACCCTCTCCCCGTTGGCTTTTTTGCCATCAAAGAAATCAAAACCCGTAATATACTCTTCCAAACCTTTTATAGGAGGAACAAATGGGTAAGCTCCAGTAGCCACAATAATAGAATCGAATTTATTTTCTTTAAATGTTTCTGTTGAAACCTCTGTATTTAATCTTATTTCTAATTCTTTTTCGGCCTTTTTTATTAAATCATCTAATGTATCCTTCATCGATAATTTTCCTGGTGATCTATAAGCTAATACCCATTGACCACCTAAATAGGAATTCTTTTCAAATACTGTTACATCATAACCCTTTTTCTTTAAATATAATCCTGTAAATAATCCTGCTGGTCCTCCACCAACAATAGCAACTTTTTTCCTGGAGTTAGTTTCAACTACAAATTCTTTATGAATTTCAGGATTTGCAATACAACCGATAGGTTTTCCGGCTTTGACATTTCCCAAACATCCCTGTAAACAGCTTCCACATCTAATATATTCATCTGAGCCGGATAATATTTTTTCAGGGAAATCAGGATCTATAATCATTTGTCTTCCGAAAACCACACCATCTATGATTTTTTCATCAATTAATTTTTTATATCTTTCATCTTTATGCATTCTACCAACAGCTATAATTGGTAATGAGGTTAACTCTCTTATTTCTCTTAGTTTATTATCCATCACATCTAAAGGTAATGACATATGATTGTAATACCATGGTGCAGAGTCACATGCGTTTCCCCATCCCACATGAATAACAGAGACACCAAATTCTTCAGCTAATGCAAAAATTTTTGATAAATCTTCATTTGTTATACCGTTTTCCACAAATTCGCTTCCGGAAATTCTAAGGAATAAAGGAATTTCAAGTTCTTTTGTTACTTCAGATAATAATTCTTTAGCAAATCTAAATTTATCTTTTCCATATTCATCTGTTCTTTTGTTTAATCTTTCTGAATAGAATTGATGAACGATATATCCGTGACCAAATTGAATTTCAACAGCATCTGCACCTGCTTTTTGAGCTCTTAAGGCATTTTCTTTAAAAGCATAAATTAATTGTTCAATTTGATAGTTAGTTAATTCTTTTGGTGTTTGCCCTGTAGATGGACATTTAACTGGTGAAGGAGCTAATACTTCACCTGAAGCTTTAGGATTAGCCGCTCTTCCTGCATGGTTTAAATGAACAACCAATTTTGTATCGTATTTGTGTAATGTATCCACTAACTTTTTTAGACCTTCTATATGTTCGTCTGTATTTAACATAGTTTGTTTTGGATGTTCTTTTCCAGAAGGTGAAACTGAAATTGGTTCTAAAACTATAGTTCCTACTCCACCCTTTGCTTTTCTTTCATAGTATTTTATCTGTTCATCTGTGATAAATCCTGTTTTTGGTGTAGCTAAAGCGGTTTTTATCGGTGCCATAAAAATATGATTTTTCGTTTCAAATTTGCCAAATTTCAAGAAAAATCACCCCTTTTTATTTTTTAATATCCCCTTTTACCTAAACCTCTACCCATTCCTCTGCCGAGACCGCGTCCCATTCCATGACCTCTACCCATTCCTCTCATTGCTGGATTTTCAGAGTTAGGCCTTATTGCATCTTTAGGACACTTTTCCATACATAAACCACATCTTGTACAAATATTATTATCTATATATGGGAAACCATCATCTTTTAATGTAATTGCACCTTCTACAGGACATACATTCACACAAATCTTACATTTTATACATTCACTTTCTTTTACCCATGGCATTTCTATCACCTCCAAGGAAAGTTATTCAACTTCCCCAGCTAACATAAATCTAATTTCTTCTAGTGCATCTTCTACCGTTTTTGCCTCAACTATTAATGGTTTATAACCCCATTTATCGAGTTTTATCATAGAACCTTTTCCCATAGAGTTACCAACCCAAACCTTACAATGACCTAAAAATTCTTTTATTTCTTCAGCCTTTGCATGCATATGTGTGTCGTAATATGGATTTTTTATTTCTTCAACTTTTTTAAAGTTTTCACCATCATATTCATATACAACATATAAATATGAATGCCCGAAATGTTCATCATTTATATGTATTCCATCTTTTGTTCCAAATGCTATCTTCATTATCTCAACTCCTCAATGTGTTGCATTTTCTACTTTTTCTAATTTTCCGTTTCTATAGTTTTCAATTATGTTTGCTAATGTATCTTTTTTTGTTAAGTATACCTCGATACCTGCAGCTTTTAAAACATCAAAAGCATTTTTTCCGACACTTTCTAATACTAATACATTAACTCCTTTTTCTGCTAACATTTGAGAAACCTTTGGCCCCATTCCATGGGCATCATTAGCAGTATTTTCCACAATTTCTGCAATTTCATTTTTATCCAAATCATAAATAACAAAAAGTTCAGCTCTTGCAAATCTGTCATTACTCAATGAATCTAATGTTTTTCCCTGTGATGGTATTGCCATTTTCATACTAACACCTCCAATATATTTTATATTATAATTTTTCCATTACTTTTTCAAATATTTCTTTTATGGCTTTTGCTGCAGGACTATTTTCATAATTTACAACAGGATTTATTTCAAGATTTGATTTTTCCACTGTTTCATCAAAAGGAATTTCTCCAAGTACCTCAATTCCATCGCTTATACAATAGTTTATTATTTCTTTACTTACAACAGGATTAAGATCATACTTATTAATTACAACGCCAAATCTTCTTCTGAAATGTCTTACTGTTTCTACTATTCTTTTTAAATCGTGCAAACCTGATGATGTTGGTTCTGTTACTATAACAACATAATCAGTGGCGGTTATAGATGATGTAGCAGGACATCCAATGCCAGGAGCGCCATCAATTAACACAATTTCTTTACCCTTTTCCTGTGCTTTGTTCATTGCTAATTTTCTAACTTCTGCTACTAATCCACCAGAGGTTTCTTCACCAGGATTTAGATTTGCATGAACTATATCTTTTTCATCGTTTACTGATGAATAATAATATTCTCCAGATAATGCTGTTTCCAATCTAATAGCATTCTGAGGACATGCAATAACACATGCATTACACCCTTCACATGCATATGGATCAACATCATATATTCCGTTTTCAAAGGTTATTGCTTCAAATCTACATATGTTTTTACAAATTCCGCATTTATCGCATTTATTTTGATCAATAATTGCTTTTTTACCGCCATAATAATCGTATTTTTCTTTTATTTCACCATTAAACATAAGGTTTAAGTTTGCTGCATCAACATCACAATCTGCAAGCACAGCGTTATTTAATAATGCACCAAAAGAGGAACTCAATGTTGTTTTACCGGTTCCACCTTTTCCACTAACTATAGCTAATTGCTTCATTTTACCATCCCCTTTATTGTTTCAAAAACGTCTAAAAACTTTTCTTCCATTCTGGTAAATGTTGGGCAAAAATCTTTCCTTCAGAATACAATTTTGCTATATTTCTATCAAATGGTATTTTTAATATAACAGGTATATTTTCTTTTTCTGCATATTCGTCTATCATATTAGTTTTTCCTGTATCTCTGTTTATTACAATACCTGCTGGTATTCCCATTTCTTTTACAAGATCAACAGCTAATGATAGATCGTGTAATCCAAATGTTGTTGGTTCTGTTACTAAAATAGCAAAATCTGTATTTCTTAAACTTTCAACTACAGGACATGAAGTACCAGGTTGTGAATCAATTAAAACAACATCAGCAGATTCATCTATATATTTTTTTAACTGTCTAATTATTCTTACACCAGAAGGTTCTCCTATATTTAAAAGCCCATACCAAATTTTAGATTCTCATTTATTCTGCCTAATTGAATTTTACCTATACTTTTTGGTTCTTCTTTAATAGCATTTACCGGACAGACCATAGCGCATGCACCACAACCATGACATAAGCTTTCAAAAACCATTGTTCCTGTTGGGAAAACAGAAATAGCTCCAAATTGACACGCTTTAGCACATTCTCCACATTTTATACAGGCATTATTATCAACAACTGGAAGTAAAATATCTACACTTTCCTCTTTTTCGAAATTTATATCAAAAAATAAATGATCATTTGGTTCTTCTACATCAACATCCAACAATTGAACTCTATATCTTTTGAAAGGGTATAAGCTAAATTTGTGGATACCGTTGTTTTACCAGTTCCACCTTTACCACTTAATATTGTTATTCGCATTTTCCTTCCTCCTGTCTTTATCTTTCGATATATATTATACCACTATATATACATAAAATATATATAATATTTAATGAGGGTTGTCTTTCGGCAACCCTCAAATAAGATTATTTACCACCAGCCTCTACCGAAGCCTCTTCCATAACCTGCTCCAAATCCTCTACCATAGCCACGACCGAAACCTCTGCCATAACCCCCAAAATAACCTCTTCCAAATCCTCTTCTGAAACCATAGAAAAAATTTTCAAATGGTCTAAACCAACCATATCTTGGAGTAGTTGGTGCAACATATCCTGGATTTGAACATGGTCCCAATCTTCTACCAACTGGTCCTGTTCCCATTGGTCCTGTTCCGTCAAATCCTGGCATCATCTGTCACCTCCTTGAGAATGTCTATCAAGCTCCCTTAATCTTTCTTCTATGAAATGCAATTCTTCTTCTAAATATCTTTTATAATCCAATAACATAGCTCTTTCTTCTTCAATTGAGGGTCTATAATAATCATCATAATTACCTGCACCATATCCGAAACCTCTTCCATAGCCACGTCCTATACCTCTTCCGAAACCTGCACCGAATCCTCTACCCATGCCTCTTCCGAAACCTCTTCCATAGCCTCTACCGTAGCCATAATCGTCGTAATATGCCATTTCACTCACCTCCTATATGTATTATATATATACCTTTCAATCTAATTATATATCTTATACATATATATGTCAACTATTTTTGTTGAATTTAATGTTAAAAAACAGAGAAAAATTATCTAATATAAAATTCTTATTTTGATTTTGTTGACTTTGGATAAAGATAATGATATAATTCACTCAGTGAATGAAAAAGAGGTGAAAAATATGTTTAACTTTGAAGACTACACATTTTTTAATCCATCTCCAAATTTTAGAGAATTAATGATTTTGCAGATAATATCGCAAAATGAAAGAGTTTCTCAGGAAATGATAGCAAAAAGTGTTGGAATAGTACCTTCTATGGTTAATAGATATTTAAAGGATTTTGAGGATAAAAAGTATATAATAAAAACCGGTGGAAATAGAAGAAATATGAACTATGAAATTACATATGAAGGTAAAAAAAGATTGCAATTTCTAACTGTTTCTTTTATAAATGAAGTGTCAAAAATTTATTCAGAGACAAAAAAGTCATTTAATAAGGTATTGGATAAGATTGAAGATATGGGATATCAGAATATTTTATTGTATGGTGCCGGGTAGTGGGTGGTATTGTTTTAAAGGTTTTAACAGGTGAAAATATCAATGTTATAGGATTTATAGATGATTCGATTTCAAAGCAGGGAGATAAGATTCATGGTATTAATATATATTCTCCAGAAGAAGTGAAGAATATGAATTACGATATGATTATAATAGCTTCATTCAGACATTCAGAGGATATATTAAAAAATGCAAGAGAAAATCAATTATCAAATATTTATATTTTCAATATTGATGAAAATGGAAATGTATCTCTTGAGAAAGGGGAATGAAGAATGAAAATACCTTTATTTGATATGACAAGACAATATGAAACAATCAGAAATGAAGTATTAAGTACATTAGATGAGATATTTAAAACAGGAAAGGTTATATTAGGCCCTCATGTAAAATCACTTGAAAATGAATTAGCAAAATACACCGGAACAAAATATGCTGTAGGCGTAGCAAATGGTTCAGATGCATTGTTTTTATCTGTTAAAGCATTAGATATAAAAAAAGGAGATTATGTGATTACAACGCCATATACATTCTTTGCAACTGCAAGTTGTATTACAAGAAATGGTGCAAAGCCTATTTTTGTAGATGTTGAAGAAAAGTATTATAATATGGATCTTGATAAGGTAGAAGAAATATTGAAAAATCATCCAGAAAAGGAAAAAATAAAGGCTATTATACCTGTCCATTTGTTTGGTAAAACTATAGATTTAAATAGATTGAAATATTTTAAGGAAAAATATGGTGTTTATATAATTGAAGATGGTGCTCAATCAATAGGATCAAAATGGAAAGATAAGAAAGGTTTTTCTGTAGGTGATTTGAGTATTACATCATTCTTTCCAACAAAAAATCTTGGTGGATATGGCGATGGAGGAATGGTATTTACAAATGATGAAAAACTTGCTAATAGGGTAAGAAAACTAAGAGTTCATGGAGCAGCAAAAAATATTATCATGATGAAGTAGGATTTAATTCCAGACTTGATGAAGTTCAGGCTGCTATTTTGAGAATAAAGTTGAAACATCTTGATGAATATATAGAAAAGAGAATAAATATTGCAAAGAATTACGATGAATTATTTAAAGGATATAATCTGGTCGATGTTCTGGAATATCCTGAAGTTTTTGAAGATAAGTCACATGTATATCATCAATATGTTATTACTCTAAAAGAAAAAAATAGAGATGAATTAAGGGAGTTTTTAACAGAAAAGGGAATAGGGACATCAATTTATTATCCAAAAGGACTTCATCAGCAAAAATGTTTTGAATATCTTGGATATAAAGAAGGAGATTTTCCGGTTACCGAAAGAGCAACGAAAACAACACTGGCATTGCCAATATTTCCTGAATTAACCTATGAGGAGCAAGAATATATTGTAAAATCAATAAAGGAATATTATAAAAAATAGACAGCTTCTGGCTGTCTATTTTTTATAAATGGTAATTCCATAAATATCTATATGTTTTTTTAAATCCTGATTATCTATTTTATTGTAATCAAGTATGTCAAAAAAGTAAGGTAAAAATGTTTCTTCATTTAAATAATAACTAATTTTTAATAATAAATCTCGTGTAAGATTTTTGCCTTTAATTGCAAGGTCAACATCAGATCCTTTTTTGTAGTTTCCCATAGCTCTACTTCCAAAAATCAAAACTTCTTCTATTTCTGGAATTTGTTTTATAAAATCTATTATAATTTTTAGCTCTTTTTCATTTAGTCCAAATTTCATTCATTTAACTCCTTTAACATATTTTCATAAAACTTATCTAATTCCGGTAAATAAACATCTTTAATTCTTTTTGTTATTTCTATTGCAGTATTTTCATCATAAGTATGAACAGTTAAATTTCTATCTTCTAAAGCTTTTAGCCATAATTCACCATTATTTATTAGTTCAAGCTGAAAAGATAATTTTATTGCCTCTCTTGGACTTTTTACAATATATCCGTTATATTCCAGAAAATCTTTCAGGACTTTCCATGATAATTCAAAAGCCATTTCAAAAAATTGTATAATTCCTGCTCTATCTAATTCATCCATATTTTCCATATTAATATATTTTTTTAGTAGATTATAAGATTTCTCAAAATTTTGAAATCTTTGTTTCCAGCGAATTTTTTATTATACATAGTAACAACTCCTTGTGTATTATGCTTTATTTCTATTATATCAGAAAAACAATAAGTTGGTTATATTATTCGGTTATATTTTTAGAGTAATTATAAACAGACTTTATCCAATCAATTTTTAGGATTTTTCATACCATACATAATAATTTCTCCTATTTATATAGTCTAATTAGTTGAAAAAATATCCTGTATTAATAATTTCATTTTAATTTGTATATTTTAAAATCGTAACCATCATATATCTTTCCATTATAAATAAAATATTTTGCGTTATTAATTTTTATCAAATTTTTTGGATAATCTTCTTCATCTATATTATATTTTAGGTATTTTTCTTTTTGTTTTTCAAATCAAATAACAATAAATTTTTGTTTTTTGAATTTTTTAATTGAACTATGAAATACAGTTTTTTATCGATTATTCCTATTGATTTTATACTATGAAACGAAACTTCATAATCACTATTATTTGGTTTAAATTTTCCACTTGTTTTAAATTTATATCCTGGTAAGGAGTGTAATTTTTTAAGTTCTTTATCTTTTAAAAGATATATATTGTAAATATCCTTTTTTGTGTCATGTGTGAAAACATATATATTATCATTATCTTTAAATAAATTGCGTATTGTTTCATGAGTTTTTACTAATATAGTGCTTTCCAGTTTTTCTCCATTATAATTTAATCTATATATATAATACTCTGGTCTATTATAAACAGGAAAATTTATACTAATAAATTCATTTTTATTGATTTTTATAAATTTCTCATTTGCTGTATTTTCTTTATTAGAATCATACGTCATTTTTTCTATTAGTTTTCCTTTTTTGTCATACACATATATTCCATCTGAAGTTTTAAAATATATATTTTCTTTTTCAACTATCATTTCAAGATTATTTGTATCCAGTTTTTCTTTAATTTCTGAGAAAGATTCTAATTTTTCAAAAAATATGTTTGTTTTTAAGAAATATGCTTTTTTATAATTTAATGATGGATTTTGATCCTCAACTATAGCATATATATCTCCAATTTCATCGACTATACCCTTTATCAATACCAGTTTTTTATCAAATAAATATTTTTTATTTTTATATTTGCCTATGTCGATATTATTGATATTAATAGTTTTAAATAAAACTGTCGTCTGACTATATAGTGTAATACTTAAAAATACTATGAAAATACTTATAATGTATTTTTTCATATTCCCATCCTCCTTAATGCCATACCCCATCGTAACCATTTTTATTTTCTTTAATCCATAAGATATATATAACTCATCATTTATGATTCTTACTATAGCAATTTTGTATGTATTAAACATTATTCTCCTTTATACTCATAAAGGGTTATTAAAATACTACCATCATTTAATCCAGTTAAACCAACGATATTTTCTGGAATTTCATATATAACATCTTTTATTTTCCAGCTTTCAGTATTAAATATTATTAATTTATTATTACTGTATATAGCAATATCACTGTCACTTATAAAGGTTACAAAATATGGTGGATTTGTTATTATTTCTGGATAATTATTATTTAAATCTATTTCTTTTATTGCTTTTGTTTCATTATTAAAGTATTCAATTTTTATATTATCTATAAGAACAACATCTCCTTTTGTATTTACATCCAGTTTATATTCACCAGTAATATTATTTTTTATCATAATGTCTTCTTTATCGGTTATATTTAAAAGATGAAGTTCTATCTCATTTTTATTATTTTGTATAACAAAAGATAAAAAATTATCATTGATTTTTGATGGATACATATCAAAATATGATGAATTCAAATAAGATTTTATTAACTTCCATTTTTTCTCAGATAAAGAATATTGATAAATTTCTAAGTTATTATTTTTATGATTATTATAAAAAAATACTACAGAATTGCCATTTGTTACAAAATGAAAAGTGGAGTCATATGAAGGTATTGGAAATTTATCTAATGTAATAACATTCCATTTGACTAAATTTTCTAAATTGGATATATATAGATTGTTTCTACCCGTATTATCAAACAATACAATGTTTCCATTTTTGCTAAATGTAAACTTATCGATGCTTATATATTTTTCAATTTCTTTTGAGTATAAAAACTTAATTTTATAATTTTCTACTTCCATGGTTTTAATAAAATTATTAGCAGAAGGAATTAAAACGTCATAATCTGCAAAGGTTAAAATAAAAGATACAACAATAATAAATACTACTAAAACTCTCTTTCTCATATTTACCACCATCCCTCTTTTTGTATTTTCTATTTATCTACTAATGTACTCATTTTATATACCTGAGAGTTATTGCACTTTTTCATTTGTGTTTTTGATAATTATAAACAGATTTTATCCAATCAATTTTTAATCCTTTCAATGTCCTTACAATATAAAATGTAATCTCAGAATTTTCTGGATATTTTATTTTTTCTTCAAGTGGATTTAATATATATACCTCATATCCATATCTTGTTATTTTTATATTTTTGCGATAAACTCCAAATTTTAAAGAAGATAAAATATCAAGTATAGGCGCTTCATCTTTTTCTAAATCAATATAATATTTTCTCATTAAATTTTCAACTTTTTCTGGATTTAATATTATTTTTTTCTTTTTTCAATCATTTCATTTAAATTTTTTTTCAATATTTCATTATCAACATCAAACGCATATTCAAGATAACTATTATACTGATACGTTGCTACTCTCATTGCATCGTAATATTTTTCAAGTAAATATAAAGGATTAAAGTATAAGTTGTATATTAATTTTGATGGGAAATATAAAATTATTAATAATATTATAAATATTATTAATCTAAATCTAAAATCAACATTTTTCCAATAATACCAATAATTAAACATTATATATCGACTCCTTAAATTATTAAAATACTTTCATTATGTTTCGTGTGAAAAATATTTTTTATAGTATTCTTTAAATTTCATTTCATACCATGCATTTGATTCTCCATCAATACCATCATTTATACCTATTTCACAGTATTTTTTTAAGTTTTCCATATCACCAATTATTTTATATCCTTCAACGAGAAAAAACAAACTGGCATCATAATGATTGAGAAGTAGAAATCTATCAACTGGATCAATATCTTTATTCATCTTTTTTATTTTTTGTTGATAGCTTTCAAAATGTCTTTTTAATCTCTCAATATATTCATATATTTTTTCCTTTAAATCGATATTTTTATAAAACTGAATAATCTTAATTATGTCCATATCATCAAATTTCCTGTTTTTTGTAAATGATTCTATATAATGCATGATTTCTTTATTATCCATTTCTTCTACTTGATATTTATAATAAAAAAAGTTGTTTAAGAAACTAAAATATTCATCTGAATAATCTATATAATCAATATATTTTAATTTTCCCTGCTTAAATAAAAAGTGGAAATATCTTCCCAATGAGGCATATATACCGTCATTTGCAGCGATATATACTTCTCCTGTTATTGGTAAAAAAATTGCACTATGAACTGTATCTGATCTACATATTGATTGATTACCAATATTGCCCGTATCCAGATTTCTCATAGTTTCTACAATATTGCTTAAAGTAATATTTTGTTTGTTCTCTAAATATTCTTCTGCAATTATTTTTCTTGATATTGAACCTGAATAATCTTCCTCTTTATTTTTCAAGGTAGTAAAATGATTTGTTGAAACAATCCATTCTTTACTTTCAACTCTTTCAAGATTTTTTGAATCAAATTCGAATACAACAGTTTTCTTATCGTTTTTGCTTGAAATCATAAGGTTATTCCCTATTGTTCTTTTGTTTGCTTTCAATATATTTTCAACATCTGATATATTTTTAGCGTTTTCCATGATTATTCTATATAATATTCCTGTTGGGATACCATTTGTTTGTTGATTAATAGAAACTGATGTCATGGAACCCAGAGAAATTCCCTTATTATTCATTCCTGTGAGAACTCCAATAAGTCCGGGCCATGTTAATGAAATAAAATTATTTCCATCAGTTGCATTATAGACAAATAAAACATTTAGATTCCATAGTTTATCAGAAAGAAAATAGTCCAGATTTCTTCCGTGGATTATGTTACCATCAACACTTTTTTTACCCCAGACAGAAACATTGGTACATCCATACAAGTTAAATAATTCATCATAAATATTTAATAAAAGGATAGTATCAAGTGAAGCTCCACTGGCCTTTGCTATAGCTGACATTTCTTTTTTGTATTCTGAAGGAATACTTCTAAAATAATTTTTCATAGTGTATCTAATAACAATTTTTTCAAAAAAGTTTTTGTTTTCGAGTTCTTTAGATAAAAGATTTCTCATTTTACTGATTTCTTCTTTTAAAGCTAATCCATGCTGATAACCAATTTCCGAGTGTGTTCCCGAGAGATATAATATTTTGAGATTACCAACTTTTTCTATTTTAAAATTTTTATTATTTATATTATCTATGCCGTAATGCAATGGTATAAATAAATAAAATATATATAATATTGGAATTAATAAAATTATTAATAATGAATAGACAAATTTCTTCATTTATCTCACCTTTTCAAATGTTTTGTTATAGTATATAAAATTTAGACTTTTTTATCTTTTAATTATAGAAAATATTTTTAAATTATCAGGATCATCATCTTTAGATTTTATGAATAAGTAATATTTTCCTTTGATTTTTTTCATGGTATATTGAATATCTGCTGCATAATCAAGTTGGTAGTTTGGATATAGATCATAATAATTTTCTTTACCTGTATTTAAATTTATTTCAATTAAATTATATTCATCTGAATTTTTTAGCATACCTTTCAAATAAATTTTATTGTCTATGATGGATATAAATTTTACACTATAAAAATAATATTTTTTGCTGGAATTTGCAATAGTATAATAACCAGTACTCTGAAATCTATTGCCGTAAATAGTATATACCTTTTCTAAAGAATCGTTTTTTATTTTATACAAATTAAACTTTCCGTTATCGGCATTATGGCAAAAAATATAAACTTCATTATTATATTTAGTTATATTTAATATATTTTCTTCCGTTTCTATCTTGTTTTTCACTACTAATTTTCCATTTTCTTTACTGTATTTATATAAATTATATTTACTCCCTACTCTATACACAACTTCACTTATAATCCAGAAACCATCATCTGTATGAACAAAATCTCCATTGGCATAATTAATTAATATGTTTTCGGAAAAGGGATAAAAATTAATCTTTTCATTTTTTATACTCCATATTCCCTTAATTCCTTTATAGTATAATATTCCATTGTCAATAGTTAGCGCTCCTGATACAATTCCATAATCATTTGTTTTTTCAAAAATTTTTTCGTTTAAAAAGTCATAGGTTATTTTCTTTGACAATACATTTAATTTTGAAACAAGAATTTGATGTTTGTTTTTTGTAATGTTGAAAGCAGGGACAACATAATATAAGATTCCATTATCATCTACTGTAAAATTTCCTTTGTTTAAATAAACTATATGAGTATTTTCATCATAATAGGTAAGACTGTTATACTCAATTTTCTTATACTTAATTGCATTAGTTCCTTTACTGGAAAAAATAGAAAAAACCGTGACAAAAAATGCAACCAAAAGAATAATCACAACAACTAATCTTTTTTTCATATTCCCATCCTCCCTGTTATCGCATATTTGCGAAAAATATCTTTTGTGAGTTTTTTTAAATATATTATAATAAAATATGTGATAATTTTAGTAAATAAAATATTAAAATATAGTAAATATTTCAATTTTAATTAGATAATATCCTTTATAAAAGAATTGTTATTAACTATAAAATATGATATAATAACTATATATTTTTGCAGGAGGGACATATGAAAAAATACGTAGCTTTTTTTGATTTAGATAGAACATTACTTGATAAATATAGCCCACAGCTTTATTATAAATATGAAATAAAACACGGTAAATTCACATGGTGGAAATATTACCGAATGGGTTTATTTACTTTATTCTATAAACTTGGTATTGAAATAAAAGATATGGAAAAGATGATGAGGGATACAGCTGCTCAATATGCTGGTCAAAGTGCAGAAGAAGCCTTTGGTTTTGCCAGACAGTGGTTTGAAGAAAATGGAAAGTTTCATATAAGAGAGAGTATGAAAAAAGAAATTGAAATTCATAGAAAAAACAATGCTTATCTCGTTATTATTTCCGCATCGCCAGATTCTATTGTTATGCCAGTAGCAGAATATTTAAGTTTTGATGATGCTATTTGTACCAGAACTATTATAAAAAAAGGTATTATTACTGGCGAAATGGGAACTTATATGTATGAAGAGAATAAGGTTAAAGAAGCTGAAAAATTATGCAAGGAACATAACTTTAATTTAGATGATGCTTATTTTTATAGCGACTCTATATCTGATTTACCTTTATTGGAAAAAGTTGGGAATCCCGTTTGTGTTTCACCGGATTTTAGATTAAAAAGAATTGCAAAAAAAAGGAATTGGCGAATAATAGAAAAATAATGTGGCATATGCCACATTATTTTTCTGATACAATTTTTATTATTTCAATAATCGTTTTTACTGCTTTTTCCATAGATGGAATTGGAATATATTCATATCTTCCATGAAAATTATGACCGCCGGTAAAAATATTTGGACATGGTAGGCCCATATATGATAATCTTGCGCCATCAGTTCCGCCTCTGATGGCTTTTATAATTGGTTTAATTCCGACATTTTCCATGGCCTGCTTGGCTATTTCTATAATTTCTGGATCAATTTTTTCCTTCATATTATAATAACTATCTTTTAAATCAAGTTCTACTGTACCTTCACCATATTTTTGTTTAATAATTCTGCATTTTTTTCGCATAACCATTTTTATTTTCAAATAATACCTTATCGTGATCTCTTACGATTATCACTAATTTTGCACTATCACAATCGCCTGAAATATGAACTACATGAAAGAATCCTCATATTTTTCTGTATGTTGTGGTGTTTGAGCTTCAGGAAACATCATGGCTAATTCTGCGGCTATTAATGCAGCATTAATCATTTTATTTTTTGCAGTGCCAGGATGGATGCTTTTACCATGAATAGTATAAGTTGCTGTAGCAGCATTAAAGTTTTCAGCTTCTAATTCTCCTATTTCTCCACCGTCTACGGTATAAGCGAAATCAGATCCAAATTTTTCTACATTGAATTTATCAGCCCTCTACCAATTTCTTCATCTGGCGTAAATCCGATTTTTATAGTTCCATGTTTGATTTCTGGATGTTCTATTAAGTATTCCATTGCAGTAATGATTTCTGCTATGCCTGCTTTGTCATCGGCACCTAGTAATGTATTTCCATCTGTTACGATAATATCCTGTCCTATATAATTCTTTAATGTTGGAAATTCATCATGGCTTAAAACAATATTTTTTTCTTTATTTAATATGATATCTCCACCCTCATATTTTATTATCTTTGCTTTTACATCTTTTCCTGTTAATGCAGGAGCAGTATCCATATGTGCAATAAAACCAATAGTAGGAATATCTTTGTCTATATTTGCAGGAAGTGTTGCATATACATAACCATTCTCATCTAATTCTACATCTTTCATTCCTATGCTTTCTAATTCTTCTTTTAAAAATTTTGCAAAGATTAATTGTTCCGGAGTTGATGGGCATGTTTCTGATTCTTCATTTGAAGTTGTGTAAAATTTTGTGTATTCAATAAATCTTTCATGCACTTTTTCATAAAGTTTCTCCTTTCTTTTTGTAATTTATAATTAATATATCACTTGATATATTAATTGTCAAATTTAAAATCCTCTATTTTCAGTAATTTATTTGTATCTACATCATATTCTTTAAACTTATCGTTTGATAATATATAATAGTCAAATTTATTTGAAATATAGATTATCATTTCATCGGCAGGTGAATTAAAGTATACTCTTTTTTTCTCAGATAATGCTTTTAAAACCTTTTTATCTTCTTCATTTAAAAAATATTCTATATTGTTATCAAAAACTATATGTATAGGAAAAAAGGTTGTTTTGCCAAAAACATATTATCTAATATATCCACTAAAAATTGTAATGAATTTTTATTTTCATATCTTATTACATTACTGCCATCTATAACCAATCCTTTTATAGAATCAGTATTGAGTAATTTATAATGATAATATGAAAAGTTTCTCAATTGTATATTCAACAAATGTTTTTCGAACTCATTTAAACTTTTATATATATCCAATATCTTTTTGAAATATGATTTTTTATCTTCCAATGGATCTATTTTTAGTATTTCATCTAATAAATTTTGTATAAACGGATTCTTTTCATCAAGAGGAACATATGTCATTAAAGCATATAGATCAATATAATCTTTAAATGGCAATTTTTTAAAGATTACTTTAGGTGTATATAATTCTATTCCATATTTTTTTAATTTTTCCTCATATCCTCCTGGAGGAAAATCTTTAGGGTACATTAAAAATTTTATCATTTCCACATCTTTGTCTAATAAACCATAATATTTTTTAAATCCTTTATTCTATTTTCTTTTGGTTTTTCGACAATATGAATAAGAAGAAATTGTAAATCATTTAAATGCTTATTTAAAATTTTTCTTTCTGCGTTTTTGCTTAAAAATCTAAAAACTGATAACATTTTTCTCATATTTAATTCTCTCGGTTTTAATAACCACTTATTAATTCTTAAAACCTCTTTTCTGATATTTTTGCTGTGTTCAATAAAATCTTTTTCTTCTATTATTTTTAAAATTTTTCCAAAACTCATACTTATTTGCTCCTTTTATTATTTTGAGGTATAATATAACAAAACAGAAATTTGGTGATAGGTTATATGAATAAAGAAAAGTTTAAAAAGTTTTATGCTTTAATTATTATATTATTATCTCTTTTGTGGGTTCAATTGCATTAATATATGGTTTTATTATTTGGTTTGGGTTATATATATTGAATTTACTTTTAAGGAAACTTCCATAGAAGCATCAGATTTTGACGGTCCATATACATATACCTATAAAAAAATCGAAAATAAAGAGTTAAAGCTGGATATATACTTTCCGAAATCAAAAAACAAAAATTTCCTATTGTCTTTTTTACACACGGTGGCGGATGGGTTTCTGGTTTTAGAAATCAAAAAAATAACGTGTCATGGTGTAGATTTCTTGCATCAAAAGGATTTGCTGTTGTTTCAATAGATTATAGACTCGGAATATCACATACAATGAATGAAATACTTTCAGATTACACAGATGCATTAAATTATATTAAAAAAATTGCTATAGATTAAAATTGGATAAAAATAATATCATATTAATGGGATTATCAGCAGGAGGTCATCTTACATTATTATACTATGCTTATAATACCTTTGTAAAGAATGAAAAAAATGTTGAAGGAATTAAAGGTGTTGTATCTTATTATACGCCTGCTAATCTAAAACATTTATTTGATAAAAATGTGAAATCCGTCTTTGCTAAGGTTGCTACTGCTGCAACATTAAAGGGATTACCAACCCCGACTAAAGAAGGAGAATATTTATATTATTCACCTATTTTCTGGATTAACGAAAATATGAAACCAGTGTTATTAGTACACGGAAAGAAAGATAAAACAGTTCCTTTTTCTTCTTCTGTGGAATTATTTAAAAAATTAAAAGAAAAGGGTATTCAAGTAAAAATACTTGTTCATAATAATGGAGATCATGCTTTCGAATTTGAAAATAATGATATACAGACTATCAAGATTTTAAATGAAACTGTAAAATTTATGAGGAGTTTGGTGAACAATGAAGATTGATTTTTCATATGAAAAGAAAAAGATTGATTATATTTCCGGTTTTATATTCAAAGGAAAGCATTATAGATGTAATTATGTTCGATTTAAAACATTATATAGAAATCCTGCAGAAGGAACTGAAACTGTTGAGTTATATAATTTTATGCCAAAGGATAAAACATATGCTTCTGCTTTAATTTTGCATGGTCTTGGAAGTGCAAATGTTAAATATATGATATGGATGGCCAGAAGACTTGCCAGTGTAGGAATAAATACAACTATATTAATATTACCTGGAAACTATACAAGGGTTGATAAAAAATCTGTTAGTGGTAGAAGCTATTTATGGCCTGATTTAAAAGTAATGTACAGATTCTGGGAACATGGGGTAATAGATACTTTAACAACTATAGATTTTTTAAAACAAGAAGGATTATGGAAAAAAGATCATATTTTATTAGGATATTGTTTGGGAGGAATGGTTGGAACTATTGTTGAAGCATTAGAACCGCAATTGAAACACTTTTTATTAATGACTACAGGAGGGCATTTGCCAGAAATATTATATAATTCTCCTGCCACAAAATTTGTGAAGCGATTAATAGAAAAAGGATTTAAAGATGATTATGATCTTCACAATCCTGATAAGATCTTCGATATATATAATGCGCAATTTGAAAAGGTTCGAAAAATGTCATTGGATGAGTTAATGAATTCTGAAAGTATTCACCCATTATTTAAAATAGATCCTTTATCTTATGCACATTTAATAAATCCTAAAAAAGTAACCTTTGTTGAAGCATTTTTCGATAAAACTTTATCTAAAAAAAGCAGAAAAATGCTTTTTAATGAATTTCATGGAGCTAAGCGTTATATTATTCCTACTGGTCATGTTACCTGGTTACCTTTTGAGTTCTTATTGGCAAAGAATGTTATAAAAATATTAAATATAGAAGATTTAAAAATAAAAACCAGATTATACGGATTTGATGAAATAGAAGAAGCTCTTGATGATGAAGTTATTAAAAAGTGATTTTTTAATGGGGGGATTTTTAAAAATGCATAACCGTAGTTACATAAAAAAAATTATTTTTGATAGTTTGATTGGTATTTTGCTGTTTGTTTATTTTCCATTTCATTTTAATTTTAAAATCTCAAATTTAATAATAGTTTTTTTAATAACATTTATTTCAGATAATATAGATGTAAAGTGGAAAAACCACAATCGCCTTGTATCCAATGTGCCAGGATTTTTAATTGCTTATTTATATGGGCCACAATATATTTTTGCAGCATCTTTAATAACCTTATTTCGATTAAATGAAATAAACTCTTTAAGAAGGATTCGAAAGTTTCTTGTTTATTTTTTCATGTATTATAGTTCATATGTAATAGTTAACTTTTTCGATTTAAATATCTATACGAAACTGTTTTTATATATATCATTATCAAAAATTATAAATTCTTTGATGGTGGATATTAAAACTTTCGGTATAAAATTATTTATTATTGAATACATCTTTTTTATAGCTTCATTACCAAGTATATACTTATATTTATTGAGTCAAAATATAATAGTAAAATATTATTTTTTATTTCAAAATTTATTATTTCTTGGAATTTATTATTTTATAACCAAATACATATATGAAAAAGAAGAAGAAGAAATAAAAAATAAAAGGCTAAACCGTTTCAATGCTATAATGCTTGAATTTTCAAATTTATTATACTCATATTCAATAAAAGCGTCAAAAGAATTTATCTTAAAAGAAGCTGCAAAATTTCTTAATGAAAAATTTGGATATAAATACATTCTAATATCAGAATTTGATTATGAAAAAGATTTAATTAAAAGAGTTTCTTATTCAGGTTTCTCAAGTGAAGAATTCAAAAAACTAAAAGCTAGAAAAGTAAAAGCTTCAGAAATTATAAATGAAGTTTTTAAAGATAACTATAGATATGGTGAAGTTTATTTTATTCCAAATATAGCTGAAAGATTGGATAAAAATGATTATTTTTATTTGAACAAAATATAAACGCAAATAATATAAATAGCAAGGATTATATGTGGAATAAAAACGATCTTCTTGCTATTGCCTTAAAAAATAAAAACAATGAGCTCATTGGTTATATATCCTGTGATAGCCCTAAAGATGGATTAAGACCAACAACAGAAGATATGCAAATATTGTCTGTTTTAGGAAAAATTATTTCTATGATACTTGTTCATGGAGAACATTTTAAAGAAATTAAAAAATTGAGTGAAACAGATTATTTAACCGGATTATATAATTCATCAAAATTGAATAAAGACCTTCAAATGTATGAAAGAGAAAAAAAACTGATCTCTGTGGCATTTATTGATCTGGATAACTTTAAAAAAATAAATGATAGATATGGGCATTTAAAAGGAGATTTACTATTAAAAGATTTTTCGGATATATTAAAAAATTCAATTCGCTCGAATGATAAAGCATATAGATATGGGGAGATGAGTTCGTAATAATTTTTGAAAATATTAATAAATTCAGAGCCAGAAATATCATAAAGAGGATAAAAAAGAATCTTGCCAGTACGGGTTTAAAATTTAGTGTAGGAATTGAAGATAGTAGTAAAACAAATATCGACATTTTAATAAAAAAAGCAGATAAAAAAGCTTATACTGCAAAAAATAAAGGTAAAAATAAAATAATATATTAAGAAGGGATAGCATGAAAAAAATTTTTATTTTCTTAATCATTATAATAATTCCCATACTTTCTCTTTCAATAACGATTGGCTTGTATAAAGCCCCACCTATTGTTATTGATGAAAATACTGGATTTTTAAATGAAATATTAAATTACATTGCAAAAAAGAATAATATACCTTTAAATATTATTATAGACTCACAGGAAGATTTAATTGAAAAATTAAAAGAAGGAAAAATTGATGCTGTTGCACCTTTAGGGTATACGAAAGAAAGGGCTGCAAATTTTTACTTCAATAAAGATCCTGTATTTTTTGAGTGGGCTGTTGTATACACAAGAAATAATTTACATCTTAATTCGTTACTTGATTTAAAAGGCTTAAAAATTGGAGTTATGAAAACAGATATCTTTTATGAAGGCAATGCTGGAATAAAAGATATTTTGAATAGTTTTAAAATTAAGGCAGATTTTATTGAATTTGACTCATATAAAGATATTTTCGAAAATTTAAATCAAAAAAAGATTGATGCTGGAGTTGTGCCGAGATTTTTTGGTCTTGATCAGGAAAAAAATTATAAAGTAAATAAAACATCTATTATTTTCAAACCAGTTGGCGGATTTATCATGTATAAAAAAGATGATAACCTTAAAAAAATTTTTGATATTTTTGATAAAAATATAGTAAAACTAAAAGAAAACAATACGTCTTTTTATTATAAGACATTTGATAAATATTTTGAACCAGTTATACGAGAAAAAATTCCGGTATGGTTAAAAATTAGTATAGTATTCGGAATTATTACTGTTTCCATAATTATTGCTTTATTCTATTTTTATTCAAAACTATTAAAAAGAAAAGTTGACAAAAGGACAAAAAGTCTTAAAAATGCACTTTTGGAATTAGAAGCGAAAATAACAGAACTGAATAATTCAAAAAAACTTATAGAAGAAATTGTTAATCTTTCGCCAAATCCAATATATATAAAAAATATAGAGCAAAAAATCATTTTTGCTAATAATGCTTTAGCCAATCTTCTCGAAATGAAAAAGAGTGATTTAATTGGAAAAAATTTGTTAGAAATATTTGATAATAATAATAAAAAGCTATTAGAAGATTCTGTTATTGAAGATATTGAAATAATATCTGATGAAAAAAAAGGATATGTTGATAATTTTAAATTAGTTATAAAAGATAAAATTTTGTATTTTAAAGATTATAAAACATCAATTCCATTAAATAATAATGAAAAAGGATTATTGGTTCTCTGGGTTGATATTACTGAAATTATAAAATCTCAAAAAAAATTGGAACAAAAAAACAAAGAATTACTTGATGCAAATAAAAAGTTAGAGGAAGTCATTAATCTTATATATAATCTAGAAGAAAAAAATATAAACTTGGAAATGTATTTTGATTATTTACTTAAAAATGCTTTGAAAATTATAAAAAAAGCCAATTATGGAAGCATTTCTATCGGAAAAGGAGAAAGATGGCAATTTCTCTCAGTAGCTGGATATGATATTAATATATTGAAATCCCTGGAATTAAAGAGAAAATATATGATACAAACACAAGAAAAAATCCAAATTTTTAAAAGTAATGAATTAAGAAAATTTAATGAATCTATTTTTGACGAAAACACTCTAAAAAAATTTTCGCGAGCCGTAAAAAATGTTAAGGAAATTATGCTTGCAACAGCATATATAGATAAAAATATAATTTTGAATTTTTCTCTGGATATAGCGGAAAACAGTAATGAAAGTTTTGACGATGAAGATAAAAAAATATTCCAATCTTTTATTAATCTGGCAAAATCTATTCTCTCAAAAAAATTAAATATTGATAAGATCAAAAATGCCTATTTAAACTTTGCAAATAAATTAGCTTTAGTAGCTGAAGCTCATGATGACATCACAGGACAGCATATATACAGAGTTGGAGAATTAGCTTCATTTGTTGCGAAAAAGTTAGGTTTATCAGATGAAAAAATATTAGAAATTCGAGAATTTGCTCCTTTACATGATATAGGGAAAATTTTTATTCCATTAGAAATTTTAAATAAAAAAACACGTTTAACAGATGAAGAATTTGAAATTATGAAAAAACACACAATTTATGCAAAAAGGCTTCTGGGTAATGATCCGTACTTTGAAACAGCTTTAAAAATTGCTTTATACCATCATGAAAAATATAATGGAGGAGGTTATCCTTTTAATTTAAAAGGAGACGAAATTCCTATAGAAGCACAGATTGTATCAATTGTTGATGTATATGATGCATTACGCTCAAAAAGACCTTATAAAGATGCCTTTTCACACGAAAAAACATTGAAAATAATTCTAAATGGTGACGATAGAACTTCACCAGAAAACTTTAATCCGAAATTACTGGAAATTTTAAAAAAATATTCCGCTGATATTAAAGACATTTACAATGCTTTTTCCGATTAAAAGCCCCGTTATCGGAGGCTTTTAATTTTATACTTAATTTTAATATAATAAAAACAAAGTCTTCACCTTTATTAGTTGACAAATATATACATTTTGTATATAATATGAATGTGGATAAAAAACTTGACTTTTTTTGTTGTATTTTGGAGGTCTGAATATGGAGTCGACTAATAAATGTAAGGTATTTAATAAAAGCGGAAAATTAATATGTGACCTTCTGCTTATTTTGATTGCTGAAAAACCCAGTTATGGTTATGAATTATCCAACAGGCTTTGTGAAATGGGGATAACAATTCCTGAGGGAATTGGGCAAAAAGGTAGGGTATATAGAGCTTTATCTGAATTGGAAAAAAGAGCTGAGATAATATTTGATTGGGATACAACTTCCAGTCCCCAAGAAAAATTTATAAAGTTACAAAGAAAGGGCATGAAAGAATTAAAAATTTTATTATAGAGATGGAAGAGCAAATTGTAATATTAAAAAACTTTATTATGAAGGCAAAAGAAAATATATAAAACCGGAGGTGTTTTTTGTGGAAAAATTATTAGATGAAAAAACATTAGAACAAGTGAGAGATTTATTAGGAGAAATGAAAGGTAGAGTTAGAATCATATTATTTGAAAAAGAAAATTGTGAATATTGTGATGTTACAAAACAATTATACACAGAATTAAAAGAAGGCGTAGAAAATATAGATTTAGATGTACATCATATTGACTCACCAATAGCTGAAGAATATAATATAGACAAGACATTAGCTCCAGCAACTGTAATCTTAGCTTCAAACGGCTCAGACTTAGGAGTTAGATTCTATGGTATTCCTTCTGGACATGAATTCAGCACGTTGTTACAGGATTTAATTTTATTATCTAAAAATGGTGAAGTTGAATTGTCAGAAGATACAGTAAATAAATTAAAAACTATAAACAAAAAAATGAGATTAAGAGTATTCGTTACACCAACATGCCCATACTGTCCAAGAGCTGTTTTATCAGCACATCAAGCAGCTATGATTAATGAAAATATCAATGGTGAAATGGTTGAAGCAAATGAATTTTATGAAATTTCAATGAAACATAATGTAAGTTCTGTTCCTCATACAGTAATTGAAGTATTTGAAAATGGAGAATGGGTAGTAAAAGGTGAATTCATTGGTGCTTATCCAGAGCCAAACTTTGTTGAAGAAGTATTAAAAGCTGTGGAGGGATAATAATGTTTTTTGATCTTGGATCATCTAAAAAAAAGCAATTGAAAGAATATTATGATATGGTAATTATTGGTGGTGGCCCTGCTGGTGTTGCTGCAGGTATATATGCAGTACAAGGTGGAATTAAGCCTCTAATAATAGAAAAAGATTTAGATGGTGGTCAAATAAACCTTACTGAATACGTTGAAAATTATCCAGGTTTTAAATCTATTAGTGGTGAAGAATTAGCAGAAAAAATGGGAGAACATGCTAAAGAGTTTGGTGTAGAATTTCATTACGGAGAAGTTATTAATGTAGATTTTTCTAAAGATGAAAAAATAATATCATTGGATGATGGAAGCATTGTAAAATCTAAAACTGTACTTATAGCAACAGGAGCAACACCACGAAAATTAGGTGTACCTGGCGAAAAAGAATTTGCTGGCAGGGGTGTTTCTTATTGTGCAACCTGTGATGGGCATTTCTTTAAAAATCAAAAGGTTGCTGTAATAGGTGGAGGAAATACTGCAGTAGAAGAAGCATTATATCTTTCTAAAATTGCAAAAGAAGTGTATATAATCCACAGAAGAGATAAACTCAGAGCAGATAAAATTTATCAGGATAAAGCATTCAATACAGAAAATATTAAATTTATATGGAATTCTGTAGTTAAAGAAATAAAAGGAGATAAAAAAGTTCAACAATTAGTGCTTGAAAATAGAGAAACTGGTGAAGTTACTAATTTTGACGTTGATGGAGTTTTTGTTTTTGTTGGATTATTACCAGTAACTCAATTATTTAAAGATAAAATCGCTTTAGATGATTATGGGTATATAATTACTGATGAACATAGAGAAACAAATGTAAAAGGGGTATTTGCTGCAGGTGATGTAATACAAAAAGAATTAAGGCAGATTATAACTGCAGCTGCTGATGGAGCAATCGCAGCATCCTTTGCAGTGAGAGAATATTTTAATTAATTAATTAATTAAATAAATAAAACAAGAGTCGGTATTTTTACCGACTCTTGCTTTATTTTATGAATATTAAAAATTTTCACAAATTATAGTGTAAATAATTCGTTAAGGTACTATATGTTGTGGTATAATGGTACATGGGAAATGAAATTAAGGGGGTACGGTTGTGGAAAAATTGTATAATCTTGAAGATTTTTTAGATTTTTTTTCTGATATTAAACCTTCAGATAATGCCGAAAGAATTTTAAGAGACAGATATTTATTAAAGGATGGTGAAGGAAATTATTTAGAACACACATGGGAAGATATTGCAAGAAGGGTATCAAGATATATTGCAAGTGCAGAAACACTTTATACAGAAGATATAGAAAAAATCCGAAAAGTGGAAAATATTTATTTTAAATTATTAAAAAGTCGTGTCTTTCTCCCTAATAGTCCCACATTATTTAATGCTGGAAAAACATTAGACCAGGAAATCTTCAAAAAAAATCTTGAAGATATGACTTTTGAAGATTATAAAAATATATACAATTCAAGGTCAAGACATAATATGCTTTCCGCCTGTTTTGTTGTTCCGCTTGAAGATTCAATGGAAGGTATTTTTGATGCAGTTAAAGATGCTGCCTTAATACAAAAATATGGTGGGGAGTAGGATATGATTTTTCTGTATTAAGGCCAAAAGAAAGTTCTATTGCAGGAACAGGTGGAAAATCATCAGGGCCAATTAGTTTTATGCATGTTTTTAATACTACCGCTTCTACAATAGAACAGGGTGGGGCAAGACGTGGAGCTCAAATGGCTGTTTTGAGATATGATCATCCTGATATAATAGATTTTATTAATTCTAAAAAAGATAATGATGGGAAATCTGTTTTAAATTATTTCAATATATCAGTTAATTTTGATAATCCTGAGGAGTTTTTGCAAAAATTAGAAAATGATGAGGAAATAGAATTATCTCATCCAAATTCAAATATAAAAAAAACAATAAAGGCAAGAGAATTATTTGATTTAATGGCTAATAATGCATGGAAATCAGGAGATCCTGGAATGCTTTTTCTTGGAAGGCATAATAAATATTATGCCTTGGGTGATGAAACACCAGTCAGTGCTACTAATCCCTGTGCGGAAGAACCTTTGCCGCCGTATGGAAGTTGTAATTTGGGCTCTATTGACTTATCAAAAGTAAATGATTTCATAGAATTGGGAAATCCAGATTCAGAAACAAATGAATTATTTAAAGAATTAATATATTGGACTGCAAGATTTTGGATGATGTTATTGATATTAACGTTTATCCATTAGAAAAAATAGATAAAGTTTCAAAAGAACAACGGTTTATAGGTCTTGGAGTTATGGGGTTAGCTGATGCATTGTATAAAAAAGGCCTGCCATATAACTCTGAAGAAGGTAGACGATTTATGGCAGAAACAATGGCACAATTTGCATATTATTCTCATCTTGCCAGCACAGAGTTTGCAAAAGAAAGAGGTAATTTCCCATTATTTACGAAATCCAGATATAAAGATGGATTTATCCCATTTCCAATGTTAGAAGACGATTATTCAGAAAACATAAAAAAATGGAATCAATTAATAAAAGAACATTTTTTTGGTGAAGCAAAAGAATATAAAAGAAATGTTCAGGTAAATACTGTAGCTCCAACTGGTTCTATTTCAAATATTGCTGATACGTCAAGTGGTATTGAACCAAACTTTATGCTTGCATACATTAGATATATGACTGATAAAGAAGGTAATAGAGTACCATTAACATATATAAATAATATTTTAAAAGAAAAATTAGATGGTTCTTTAAATAGTGAATTAGAAGCAGAAATTATTGAAAAAGGCTCGATTCAAACCATTGAAGGTATTTCAGAAGAAATTAAAGAGGTTTTTGTAACTGCAATGGATATATCTGGAATGGATCATCTTTTAGCTCAAAATGTTATCCAGAGTTATTTAGATGCTTCATGCTCTAAAACAATAAATTTACCTAAAGAAGCTACAGTTGAAGATATAAAAGGAATATATAAAAAAGCTATGGAATTAAATCTAAAAGGTATCACCATTTACAGAGATGGATCGTTAGAAACTCAGGTACTAACAAAAGCTAAAAAAGAAGATAAAAAGGTTACATTCTTTGTATTAGACGAAAAACATAAATTAAGGGCAAGGCCAAGAAAAGAAACTTTAAAAAGCGTAACCAGAAAATTTAAAATTCCTGAAGGAACTGTTTATATTACAGTATCATTTGATGATAATGGAGAAGCCATAGAAATCTTCTTATCAGATGGAACAGAAACGGCGGAAATAATTGGTAGATTATCATCTATTGCATTAAGATCAGGTGTTTCAGTAGATGAAATCTTGGAACAATTATCCAAAGTAAAAGGTTCATATTGTAAGGGTATATCGAAAGAAATCAAAAGTGCTCTTGAAGATTTTAAAGATTTATGGAAGAAAAAGATATAGAGGTATTTCACGTAGGAAAACCTTTAAGTAAGGAAGAGGTTGAAAAGTTTGTTCATGCCAATAAATTAGAATATACAAAAGGATATTATATTGATAATGAAGGAAATACATATTGTCCCACCTGTTTAAGTAAAAACTCACTATTAATGATAGAAGGATGTATTTCCTGTAAAACATGTGGCTGGTCAAAATGTTCATAATAAAATATATTAAATTTAAATAATTTATTATATAATCAATTATATAAATAACATTTGAGGTGAGAAACATGGCAGAATGTAGAAATTATCATGAAGCAGCTATTGAGGGAGCTAATGATGGTATTTTTCATGGTGACCACATCCATCCAACTGTAATGATATGGCATCATTAAATGATGAAAAAATGAAAAAGTTAGTAGAAAAAGTGGCAGAATATGATGCAGACTACGCAGATGATTTAAAAGAAATGCTGGGAGAATATGATAATGATGTGGAAGATATTCCAATTCCATTTCCATTTTCTTTTGGAAGTGAAAAAGAATTTGAAGATGCTGAAGTTTTATTAAAAGAAGTAGCAGATATTACAGAGGCAAAAGCATATTCGTTTATAGTTGAAGCAATGAGTGTTGATAATGAAGAAGATACAGTTCCATCATTATTTACAGAATGCAGAGAAGGGAAAATATTCTTAACCCTGTTTGATTGGGAATATAAAAAAGTTGATGAAGAAGAATATGAAAGTACAGATGAGGATATTCAAAGTTTCAGATTAAAGATATTCTAACAAAATGGAGTTCAATGAACTCCATTTTTGTTATGATATAATTGTGGCAGGAGGAGGTGGAAACGATGAAAAAATTGCCAATAGGGGTACAGGATTATAAAGAGTTAATAACCGAAAATTATATATATGTAGACAAAACAAAATATCTGTATGATTTAATGACAAGTGGAAAATTTTATTTTCTATCACGCCAAGAAGATTTGGAAAGAGCTTAACAGTATCAACATTATATTATATATTCAAAGGAGAAAAAGAATTATTTAAGGATACATATATATATGATAGATGGGAATTTAAAGAGTATCCTATAATAAAACTGGATATGTCTGATAATAATCTGAGCTCATATGAAGAATTTATTAAATCATTATATGATAAAATTAATGAATTATATAAAGAACAGGAAATAGAACCAACAACAGATGATTTACCAACGATGTTTGGAAACTTAATAACTGGATTAAGCAAAAAACATAAAGAAAGAGTGGTAATATTAATAGATGAATATGAAGCGCCAATATTAGAACCTCTAAACAATAAAGAAGAAGCAGAGAAAGTAAGAAGATTTCTAAGGGAGTTTTATAAAAAATAAAAACAAAAGACGAATATATAAAGTTTGTATTCTTAACAGGAATAACGAAATTCACAAAAACAGGAGTATTCTCTGCATTAAACAATTTAAACGATATATCATTAAACAAAAAATACTCACAGATGTTAGGATATACACAGGAAGAATTGGAAACGTATTTTAGCGACCATATAAAAGAAACATCAGAAGAAATGGGAATAAGTGAAGAAGAATTATTAAAAGGATTAAAAGAATATTATAATGGCTTTTCATTTGATGGAGAACATTATGTATATAATCCATTCTCAATATTAAAATTCTTTGAAGAAAAAGAATTTAAAAATTACTGGTTTGAAAGTGGATCCCCATCATTCTTATACGAATACATAAAAAACAGAAAGATAACATATGAAGACTTAGTAAAAGAAACAGTAAGTGCAATGGATTTCTCAACAAGAGAAATAGAAGATGCAAATGCAAATATATTCTTCACACAGGCAGGATATCTAACATTTAAAGGAATAAAAAAATTAGGATTAAAAAAGAAATATATACTTGACTATCCAAACATAGAAGTAAAAAGCAGTTTCTCAAGATTAATATTAGAAGCAAACTATGGATTAAAAGGATTAGATGAAGCAGAAAATATAATATATGAAAAGATATATGACAATGATATAGAAGGATTAATAGAAGAAATGAAGAAAGTAATAAGTGCAATACCGTATAATCTACATGAAAAAGAAGAAAGATATTATCACTCATTGATATTTGCAATACTGGCAATAGCAGGATTGAACGTAAGAGCAGAAGAAATGACAAATCTTGGAAGAAGTGATGTAGTATTAGAATTCAATGAAAGAGTATATATAATCGAAGCGAAATTAGACAAAAGCGCAGAAGAAGCGATAAATCAGATAAAAGAAAAGAAATACTATGAAAAATACAGAGGAAAAGAAATATATCTTATAGGAATAAACATAAATTCAGAAAAAAGAAATATTGAGGATTATATTATTGAAAAAGCCACTTCGCTACGCGAAGGGTTTTAGGAATAATTATTATATAAAAAATAGAAAAAATAATTTTTGCTTTGCAAAAAGAGACCATAAATAATTTTTATGGTCTCAAAATTTTTCAATAATAGAGTCAAGAAAAGCTCTTTCATCATCTTCAAAAGAGTAATATCCTAAAGTAACGTGTTTTTGACCAAGACCATATTTAATTGCAAAATTTTTAATTTTACTTTAAAATTTTTTCTTTTTTAAAAAGCTCAGTGATGAGCTTTTTTGTTATATAAAATAAACTGATTTCAGTAGTTTAAACATACAACTAATATTTATATAACAAAAAATTAACAATAAAAAATATATCAAGTGATATAATAAAAGAGTAAATTTATTAAATTTACGAAAAATAAAATTCACTCTAAATTTACATCAATGTTTTTTTTGATAAAATTCTTGTGAATTAAAAATTAAAACGAATTTTGTTGTGAATAAATGAAATTTAATCTATTGAGATTTTTTGAATATAAAAGTTATAAAATTCACATTTTATAAACCGTAATATTAATCATACTTTTTCTATTATTTAAATCAAAATTTTCTATTTGGCTGCTAGCAGACTTTTTCTGGTACCAGAAAATATTATCAAAAAAGAGAAATAACTCTTAGAATGAATATAAATGATAATAATATAAATGAAGCAAAAGAGTTTTTAGAATATTTAAATAAGAATATACAAAAATTAATAAAAGCGTATGTTATAAGTAATTACTCCATGGAGGTAAAATAAATGAAAGAATTATTAAAAATAGAAAATATATGTAAAACTTATCCTAATGGAGTGAAAGCAAATAAAAATATAAGTTTTAAATTAAATGTAAATGAAATTATTGGATTGGTTGGTCCAAATGGTGCAGGAAAAACAACATTAATAAGACAGATTTTAAAATTATTAAAACCAACGTCTGGAAATATTATTATAAATGATAAAGTGAAGAAAATTTCTTATGTTCCGCAAATGCCTGTTTTTTTTCCTTCTCTTACTGTTGAAGAAAGTATAAAGATTCCTTTGAAATTTGAAGGATTAAATTCAAAAGATATTAATAATAAGACAGAAAACATCCTTCAAGAAACAGGATTAACAAGTATAAGAAAACAATATAATTATACTCTTTCAGGAGGACAAAAAAAATTAATAATGATAGCATTAGCATTTTCTCAAGATCCTGATATAGTAATATTAGATGAGCCAACATCAATGGTTGATATAATAAATAAAGAAAGGATCTGGAATTTAATAAAGAAATATAAGAAGAATAAAGGTATATTATTATCTAGCCATGATATGAATGAAATAAAAATTTTGGCTGATAAAGTAATTATAATTACAAATGGTGAAATTATATATAATGGAAAAATTGAGGAAATAAATAGAAAAGTCAAAACTCCTGTTGAATTAAATATATCAGTAGTAAATCCAAAAAAGTTAGAAAAAATAATAAAAGATAAAAATATTATTCACATGTCCAAAGGGAACAATTATTCATTGTTTTTTTCCGAATTATCAGAAGCTTTGAGTATTATTGAAAAAATAAAAGAATATAATGATATTCAATATTTAAATATTGAATATCCATCCTTTGAAAAAGGAGTGTATGAACTTGTTAAAAATATGGAATAAAATAAAAACAGGAGTAGAATTAGAATTTAAAGGAATGAGAATGTTTAAATTTCAAATATTTGTAAGTATGTTTTTAATTCCATTTTCCTATTTAATAATTGTTTTATTGAATAAAAGCACAAATATGGATTATTTGGTTAGCGGATTTATGATCTCAATGATGATAGGTGCATATTTTGGAATATTGTCTTTAAGAGTCTCAAATTTAATGCAAGCTGAAGTTATTGAATTATATACAACTTTTTCAGTTTCAAAAACAATAATAATATTTTCACTGGGAATAACCTATTTTTTATTAACAATGCCAATATTTTTTATATCATATTTATTTATAGCAGATAATATAATGGAAATAATTTTCAAAACATTAGTGCCTCTGTTGCTAGGAAATTTTTTGGTTATTTTAATATCAATTGCAATAGGTTTAAAGGTAAGAAATTATTATGCATTAATGGGGTTGATGCCACTTGTTAGTTATATTTTAATGATAATATCCCCTGTTTATTATCAAATAAAAAGCAACAATATAATAATAAAAAGTTTATTATACATAAATCCAATTGTTCATATATTAAATATAATAAGAACAGAACTAAATAAAAGATATATGATTTTTCCTTTATGGCAATCTTATAGTTTAATTATAGTTCTTTCATTTTTATTGATATTTTATATAAATAAAAAATTAAAAAGTATGTATATTTTAGAAAAAATACTTTGAATAAGGAGGCAAGACTATGAAAAAGAAAAGAAAAATAAGAATATTAGAAATTGGTTGCTACGATATCGAAGAGCCTAATTTCTGTAAATTCTGTAAATTTTATAGTCCAATTGGTGGAAAAATTAATTTAGTACCTTAAAATTTATTTTTTATAAACAATGTGTAATAATTACTAAAGGCCATCTGCTCTAATCCAAGCAGATGGCCTTTATAGTATAAAATCGATATAAAAATATTAAAAAAATGAGATTTCAGTTACTGTATCTTTCATGTAAATAAATTAAATTATTTTGAGAATTGAAATTAAAATTGAAAAAGTGAGAAAATTTTGATATCATTTTTAATGATAGTCTTGAAAAAATATTAAAATCTCAATATTCAACATTTATAAAAAGAAAAATTTATGCCTCTTAAAAAATGAAAAAGGTTAAATCTGTAGGAGTGATGAATATTGATTGAGTTTTCTGAGGTTACTTTGAAGATAAAAGATAAAACCATCTTGTCAGAGATTAATCTATCTATACCTGATAACAAAACAATAGGTATTGTTGGGAAAAATGGTTCTGGTAAAAGCTCTTTCCTAAAAGTGATGGCTGGAATTATAAAACCAACAAATGGAAAAGTAAAAGTATTTAACTATATTCCTCATAAAAAAAACAAAGAATTCTTAAAACAAATTTCTTTTGTTAATCCTCAAAAAGGAATTCTTGATTATTCTTTACCCGCTATTGATTTCTATAAATTTTTAGCGAAGGTTTATAAAATAAATAAAAAGGATTTTATGAATAAAGTCGAATATTTTGGAAAAATGTTAGATATTAAAGACAAAATTCATCAACCTGTTAGATTATTATCTTTTGGTGAAAGGGTAAAATGCGAAGTTCTGGCTAAATTAATTCATTCTCCAAAATTAATTATTTTAGATGAACCTTTTATTGGAATAGATGTTGATTCAAAAAATAAATTAATAGAATTTCTAAAAATGCAGAAGAAAGAGAGAAAAACTATTTTTATAGTAACCCATGAAATAAATATATTATCTGAGATTGTAGATGAATTAATAATATTTGATAAAGGTAAAATTTTGAGAAGGTTCAAGGAAAGTGAAATAGAACACTTTAAAGAACTAAAAAAAGTTGATTATGTATTTTCTGATGGAACAACAAAATCAGAAATAATAAATAAATTCAAAGTTCCAGATATTTCTTTAAAAAATATAAAATCAATTCAAATAAATGATATTACAATTGAAGATATATTAAGGGAGTTAGTATAATGGAATATTTAGAATATAGTAGATTATTGATGAAAAAATTAAAAGCATACAAACTTAATTGGTATTTATATATTTTTCAAAATATCATTAATTTCTTCTTTTTATATCTCTTTTTACAATCCGGAATAGGAGAGAAGGATAGGATAATCAGATATTATTTTTCTCTTTCATTTTTCTTATCTCATATAATTCCGGTAATAAAGCCCGGTTTTTTTAATTTGATTAGAAATGGTGAATTTGATAATTTAATTCTAATGCCTATAAATAAAATTCTCTATTTTTCCATTGTAGAAATTGTATACCCATTATACAACATATTTTTAACTTTGCCTTTTATTTTTATATTTTCGATTATTTTCAATATACCTCTTAAAAATTTAGTGGTTTTATTAGTAATTTTTCCATTTTCTCTTATTCTATCTTCTTTAATTTCAATTTTATTTAGTTTAAGTGCTTTTTGGTTAAAAAAAGGAGATTCTCTTTCGTTCTGGTCATATAGTTTATTTAGAATAATTTCTGGCGGTATAATTCCTATTAAATTTTTTCCGAATAAAATTAAAATGGTTTTGGAATTTTTACCATTTAATTATATAGTGAATTTTCCTGGTGAGGCATTTGCAAATGGTGTAATAGATATTGGCAATTTTTTAAAATTATTATTCTGGATATTAATAATATTTATTATCTCAAATATGGTTTACAATTATGCAATCTCAAAATATGAAACAGCAGGTGGTTGATAATGTTTGTACAAAGTTTTATTAATGGGATAAAAATTAGAATGTTATTTTTAAAAGATACTATATTAATGATTTTATGGGGATTTATGAATTATTAATAACAATAATGTTCTTTTCAGTAATAAAGAGTAATTTCAATATTAATATATCAAATGAAAAAATGTTATTATTAATCGGAACTGCTTTTATTGTAGAAACAATATATTATACTTTTTTTGGCTCATCGCTTCTCAATTTAAGTAATTTAATCATAGAGGGAAAATTAGATAATTATATTTTAATGCCCAGGAATGTTGGATGGATTTTATCTATAATAAATATGGACTCTTTATATTTAATTACCCTAATACCTAATTTATATATTATATTAAATGTTTATAATTGGCATATATCAGATTTTATAATATATATTTTAAACATCATTATCATGGTTCTGATAAGATATTCTTTTCAATTAATAATTACTTCGTTGAATTTTATTTTTGTAAATGTAAAATTACTTGAAGATACTATTAATACCCTTTTTTCATATGCATATTTACCTAAAAATATTTATACGTCTTTCTGGAAATATGTTTTTATAGTAATTCCGGTAAGTCTTTTCGCAAATGTTCCAGTAGAAAGCTTAATAAAAAAAGTATTTATGATAAAATATTTTATATTTGCTATTTTATTATTTTTATTAGCAAATATAATTTTCAAAAAATCATTGGAAAGGTATATTAGTGTTGGGGATGATAATAAAAAAGGAATGGCTGAAGCCATTCCTTTTTTATTGTTATTAAGCTTTTAAGTCTTTTGGATCTGTTGATTTTCCGTAGAATCTTAAAACTGCCCAGATTGATGCAAAACCTAAGATTAATGAAATCCATACAGGTAATCCTAAACCAACTGGAATATAACCAACAATTGCGGCAATTAATGCAGCAGTAAGTGCATATGGTAATTGTGTTTTAACGTGATCAATGTGGTCTGCAGATGATGCCATTGATGACATAATAGTTGTATCTGAAATTGGAGAACAGTGATCACCAAATGTTGAACCTGTTAAAACAGCACCCAAGGTTGCAAATACCAATGTTGAAGGTTCATTATTTGTATATGCTGCTGCAAGAGGAACAGCTAAAGGTAACATAATAGCCATTGTACCCCATGATGTGCCTGTTGCGAAAGCAACAATAGAAGACATAACAAATACTAATACAGGAATTGACCAACCAGGTAATGATGAGGATACAACCTGCACCAAGTATTCAGCAGTTCCAAGATCAGAAGCTATTGAACCTATAGACCATGCCAAAATCAAAATAATTGTAGTGATAACCAATGATTTTGCACCTTCAACCCATGCTTCAAGAGCTTTTCTCAATGTCATTATTCCTTGAGATACCGCCATAACAACAGCAACGATACTTGCTAATACTGAAGCCCATATTAATGCTGCAGAAGCATCTGCATTACCGAAAGCATCTCTAATGCCATCCCATGTAAATGGATTATCCATTCCTCCACCTGAATACCATAATCCTACAAATGCAAAAATAACCAAAGTTAAGATAGGGACTAATGCATTTGAAACTTTTAATGGGATATTATCTTTTTCAAGGTCTTTTTCAAAATCTGTTGATAACATTGGTTCTGCACCATCAGCTAAAACCTTTCCTGTTAATCTTGCTCTTTTTTCTGCTTCATACATTGGTCCAAAATCTCTCATCATAATACCAACCATGAATACCATAAATAATGCAAATAAACCATACATTCTATATGGAATTGATTGGAAGAATACATTATATGGATTTACTTCTACACCTAATGATTTAAAAGCATCTCCGATTAAACCTAATTCATAACCTATCCATGTTGAAATTGCTGCCATTGTTGCAACTGGTGCAGCAGTTGAGTCAACGATATAAGATAACTTTTCCCTTGAAACCTTTAATTTATCTGTTAAAGGTCTCATTGTAGGACCAACTATTAATGTATTAGCGTAATCATCAAAGAATACAACAACACCCATTAATGCTGTAGCTACCTGGGCACTTCTGGCTGTTTTTGCTTTTTTAGCAAGAGCATTAGCTATAGCTCTTGTTCCACCCATTTTTGCAATAACGCCAACCATACCACCTATTGTTAATGTGAATATAATAATACCTGCATGCCAACCATCAGCCAAAGCGTTTACTGGATACTCTAATGTTTTTGTATAACTTTCTACAAGTTTCATAAAGAAACCTGAACTTGATGTAGCGAAAACATTAATAAGAGCACCCGAAAAAACACCTAATAACAATGATAATATAACTTCTTTTGTAACAAATGCTAAAATGATAGCTAATAATGGAGGAATAACAGACCAAAAACCATAATTCACTTCTGCACTATCTCCCCTGCTGCAAAAGCTATTGCAGCTGTTAACAAAAAAACCGCCATGATAAAAAGTACAATAAGCTTCTTTTTCATAAACTCCCTCCTTTAATAGATTTTTAATTATTATATCATATTAAACATTATTTTGTCAAAATATCTTAATATATGAAAAATATCCTCTGCTGCAAATAAATTTTTATTACATAATTTTAATTATATTCCTATTAATTATATATCTTTTATTAAATAAAAATTAACAAAATATCTGTGTTTGTTTTTGTGATATAATTTTCACATTATGCTATTTTTATTTTAACTTAAAATTACTATAATATATCCGGATATCCGGATTAAAAAATGGAGGTGCCTCATGGAAGAATTAATGAAAATTTTAGCTGATAAAACACGTTTAAGAATTTTAAACCTATTAAACTTAAAACCTCGATGTGTATGTGAATTAACAGCTATACTGCAATTACCTCAATCAACTGTTTCGAGACATATTTCAAAAATGAGATTGATAAATTTACTCATTCCTCAAAAGAAATGTTATTTACAACATATAAAATCAACAATAAATTTTTAGATAAATACTCATTTTTAAAAGTTTTATTAGATGATTTAAAAAACGAATTTGAAAATGATATTAAAAGATCAGAAAAAGTATCTATAATTGATGGTAAATGTACTATAAAAGAATGAGGTGGGAGCTTTGAAAAAGGAAACAAAACTTTTTTTGCAATAATTGTTATTTTTTTAACTTTCTATTTTGTTCCTTTTAATGATATTCGCGTTCATAAGGCTTTAATTGGTGGTTTTGAGATGCTTCATAATTATGCCAGAGAACATGTGTTATTATGTTTAGTACCAGCATTTTTTATTGCTGGAACTATTTCTGTTTTTGTTAGTAAGAATGCAATATTAAAACTATTAGGACCTCAAGCAAAAAAGATAATTGCTTATCCTGTTGCTGCAGTATCTGGAGGAATTCTTGCAGTCTGCTCCTGTACTATCCTTCCTCTTTTTGGTGGGATTTATAAAAGAGGTGCAGGGATTGGGCCGGCAATGGCTTTTTTATTTACAGGTCCTGCAATTAATATTGCAGCTATATTTTTGACAGGAACCGTTTTAGGATGGAATTTATCCTTTTTTAGATTATTTGCAACAATAATATCAGCTATATTAATAGGCCTTATTATGCAAAGTATATTTAAAGAAACAGGTGAAGGCGGTTTTTCTTTAGGAGAAAGTGAAAAAATTCCCTGGTCAAAAACTCTTCTATTTTTGATTTTCCAATTATTGTTTTTAATCACAGGAAGTTTGAAAATTCCATTATTAATAAAAACTATAGTAATGAGTATATTTGCTATTATTTCTATTGCTCTTGCATTTACTTTCGATAAAGAACATAGAAAAAATTATATATATGAAACGTGGGATTTTACAAAAAAAATATTACCTTATTTATTCATAGGTGTTTTCATTGCAGGAATAATATCTGTTTCACTTCCAGAAGATATAGTTCAAGCTTTGTTAGGTGGAAATAGATTTTTTTCAAATTTATTTGCATCTATTTTTGGTGCTTTGATGTATTTTGCAACTTTAACAGAAGTCCCAATAATTCAGTCATTAATGTCACTGGGTATGGGGAAAGGTCCAGCTTTAGCTTTATTTATGGCAGGCTATACGTTAAGTTTACCAAATATGATTGTTTTAACAAAATTATTGGGAAAGAAAAAGGCTTTTACCTATTTTATTCTCGTTATTTTTTTCTCAACATCATGGGATTAATATATGGAAATTTAATTTAGGGAGGTTGGTTTTATGAAAATTGAAGTTTTAGGTTCTGGATGTCCAAGATGTAAACAAACATACAAAATTTTCAAATGGCTATTGGGAATTGAATAAAGAAGTAGAATTAAATTATGTAACAGATATAAATGAAATTATATTAAGAGGGATTATGGCTACACCTGCAGTAGCCATAGATGGAAAAATTGTTGTTTCAGGAAAAATACCAACATTGGAAGAAGCTAAAACGTTATTATCTAAATAACACAGAAAAAGATGGCATCAAGCCATCTTTTTCTGGATATATTCTAAGCCTACAGTATTTAAAAAATTCCACGGCTTATTAAAATGTGGTTGGAAGAAGAAATCAATAAATGCTAATTCTTTCATTTTCATTTTATTTTGTATTATAACTGACATCGTATTTATTGATTGGGTTAAATCTGCTTTTGAGCATATTTGAGCCCCTACTATTTTTCCATTTTTCTTTTTATATATAACTTTGAAAATTAATTTTTCAAATGTTGGCATGAATTCTGGCCTATGATTTTCTGTAATTATTATTGATTCAACATCTAACCCTTGAGATTTCGCTATAGATTCTGTTAGTCCTGTAGCAGCTATATTATTACCATATATTTTAATTCCAGATGTGCCTTGAGTTCCTAAATGCTTTAACCTTTTTTCTGTTAAATTATATGCTGCAATTGTTCCCATTCTTACAGCATTTGTAGCTAATGGGATATATTCATATTTTTTTAATGGATTATAATACACTGCACAGGAATCTCCTGCTGCAAATACATCTTTTTCGCTTGTTTTCATATACTCATCAACTATAATTGCACCATTCTCTAACATTTTTAATTTACCTTTAAATAAATCTGTATTTGGTCTAAAACCCATAGATAGAATTACTAAATCCGCTGCATGTTCGTTTTTAGTTGTAATAACCTTTTTAACTTTATTATTTTTACCTTCAAATTTAATAACCCTTTCACCTAAAGCTAGTTTGATCCCGTGTGCTTTTAATGCATTTTCTGCAATATCTGTAAATTCTTTATCTAAATATCTGCTTAATATTCTATCTTCAATATCTATTAGAGTAACATTTTTACCATGTTCTCTAAATGCTTCAACTAATTCTACTCCGATGTATCCTGCACCAATGACAACAACATTTTTTACATCATCCATTTTTTTAATTATTTCCTCTGCATGATAAAAATTTTTTGATAACAATATATTGTCCATGTGAATTCCTTCAATTTTTGGAATTATTGGCCATGAGCCAGTAGTAATAATTAGTTTGTCATATGAGTCATAAAAGACTTCATTTGTTTCTAGATTTTCAACTATAAGTTTTTTATTTTCAAAATCAACTTCTTTTACATTATGTCTCATTTTTGTATTAATCCCTAAACTTCTTAATTGTTCAGGAGAAGAATAAAATAATCCTTTTGGATCTTTTACTACTCCTTCAACATGTAATGCGATACCGCATGATAAAAAAGAAATTGTATCGTTTCTTTCATATACTGTAATTTTTGCATTTTTATATAATTTTGATGAGTTTATAGCAGCAGCTGTTCCTGCGTGAGTACATCCGATAATAGCGATTTTCATAATAATTCCTCCTTGTGATTTTTTTAATTTTTATCAAATAAGATATTTTTTGTCGGTTTTATTATAACATATATTTGTAGTCATTGTAATTAAAAATATATTACAGTATTTGTGGTATTACATAGCTGATCTATGCACATTTTAATCAATAAATACTGCTTTTTTGTTATTAAAATCTAAAATATTTAATTATTATTAATTATAGTTTGTTTTATCTTATTTTCAAAATATATTTTCTAATCTCTATATTTTTAAAATTATATTACAAATAGTATAATGTATGATGGAATGGGGATAATTTATATTTTAAGGAGTATAGCTAAAGTGAGGCGTTTTTTTAGGAATGTTTTGGTTATTATTTTATTGACTTTATTATTATTAACAGGGTGTGTAAAACAAGTTGATGGAAATTCTGGAAAAACTACCGCTTCTGCTACTGTAGTTAAAGGTGAATGGGCTCAGGCATATTTTAGAGGAACCCCGAATAATTGGGGAACAACATTAATGAAAAAAGTTGCGCCAAACACATGGGAAATTATAATTACATTTAATAATGGTGATGGATATGGAGTTCCAAGGTTCAAAATAGATCACTATGGTGATTGGAGTGAAAGTTATCCTGAATCTGATTATGAAGTAGAATCATATACCACATATAAGATAACATTTTATGATAATACACATTATATTGAGGTAAAAAAATATACAAGTCCTATAAATGGAGTAATGTTGCAGGGATTTCAATGGTATTTGCCAGAATATGATGAAACTACACAAAGAGGGTTATGGGTAGAACTTTCTGAAAAGATTCCAGAACTGTCATCTATGGGAGTAACGGCACTATGGTTGCCACCTGCTTATAAAGGGCAAGCAGGTAAAAGTGATGTAGGATATGGAGTATATGATATGTATGATCTTGGAGAGTTTAACCAAAAAGGAAGTATTGCAACAAAATATGGAACCAAAGATCAATATTTAAATGTTATAAATTCGGCACATTTGTATAATATGCAGATTTATGCTGATGTAGTATTTAATCATAGAATGGGGCAGATGCCACAGAATGGGTTAATGCAACCAAAGTTTCATGGAATGACAGAAATTTGGAGCTTGAAAATAGAAATATCGAAGCATGGACTGTTTTTGATTTCCCAGGAAGAGGAAATAAATACTCTGATTTCAAATGGAGATGGTATTATTTTGATGGAGTGGATTGGGATCAAAGTACTCAGGAAAGCGCAATATTTAGATTTAATGGAATAGGAAAAGCATGGGATTGGGAAGTCGATACTGAAAATGCAAATTATGATTATTTAATGGGAGCAGATTTAGATATGGATCATCCAGACGTAGTTCAAGAACTAAAGAATTGGGGAAAATGGTATGTTGATTTTACAAATATTGATGGATTTAGATTAGATGCTGTAAAGCATATAAAGTTTGATTTTTTCAATGACTGGTTGGACTATATGAGAAATACAACAGGAAAAGAATTATTTACTGTTGGTGAATATTGGAGTACAGATATAAATAGATTAAATAACTATATTTCAAAAACTGAAGGAAGAATGTCTTTGTTCGATGTTCCTTTGCATCAGCATTTCCATGATGCTTCAAATGCAGGTGGATATTATGATATGAGAAATATTTTTACTGGAACACTTGTACAATCAAATCCAATAAAAGCTGTAACCTTTGTAGAAAATCATGATACGCAACCTGGTCAGTCATTGTATTCTTCGGTGGAGGATTGGTTTAAACCATTAGCATATGCTATAATCTTATTAAGAAAAGATGGATATCCCTGTGTTTTTTATGGAGATATGTATGGTGCTCCTGGTATAACTGCTCAATATGACATTATAAAAAAATTAATAGAAGCAAGAAAATTATATGCATATGGAGAACAATATGATTATTTAGATCACTGGGACATAATTGGATGGACAAGATTAGGAGATGCTGAACATCCAAAAGCTATGGCTGTAATATTAACAGATGGTCCTGGTGGAAGTAAATGGATGTATGTTGGAAAGAAAAATGCAAAATTTATAGATTATTTAGGAAACAGAAGTGAGGAAGTATGGTCAAATTCTGATGGATGGGCAGAATTTAAAGTAAACGGAGGTTCAGTTTCTGTTTGGGTAGAACAATAGAATAAAAGATAATTATAGAAAAAGGAGGAAAAAATGGAATCGATTCTTTTTGTTGTAGTGTTTATTGGTATAATTATAATATCTCAATTAGTAAAAAATTGGATAAACAAGGATAAGTTTTAAAGGAGGTATTCATAAATAATAATGCTCCCAAATGGGAGCATTATTATTTACATTTGTGATAGAGCTTGTTCTGCGGCTACTGCAAGAGGATATACAGTTGGAGCGGCAGTTAATAATGGATGTGTTCCGATTTGCATAGTGAGTAAATCTTTTATATTAACTTCTTTTTGAATAGCAAGACTGATAATATTTATTATTTCTCCAACGCTCTTTCCGCCAACAATTTGGGCACCTAATAATAAACCACATTCTTTTGAAAAGATTAATTTCATTGTGATTTTTGAAGCATCAGCAAATTTTCCTGGATGTCTATCAACAACTTCTGCCTTACCTACAATAATATCAAATCCTTCTGCTTTTGCAACAGCTTCAGTTATACCGGCCGCAGCAAATGCTTTTCCACCAATCATAGTTGAATAAGCATTTAATGATCCTTTATTTGTTCTCAATAATTTTAATTTATATAAATTAGAAGCAGCGATTCTTGCGTCAAATACTGCAGCAGAAGCTAACATTAATCTTGAAGGTTTTCCTGTAAAATAATCTTTGTGTTGAACACAATCTCCAGCAGCAAAAACATCTTTTGCAGATGTTCTCATATAATCATCTGTTTCAATATATCCCCACTCTGTAACCTTTATACCCATTTTTTTAGCTAAATCTGTATTTGGTTTATAACCTGTAGCCATTATTACAATATCAGCAGGTATTTCCTCGCCATTTTCTAAAATAACCTTTTCTACTTTTCCATTTCCTTCTATTTTATTTACCTTTGTACTAACTAACACTTTTACATTATCACTTTCAATTTCTTGTTTTGCTATATTTCCAAAATCTGCATCAAATGATGCCGGTAATAAGTAATCTTTAGCTTCAATTAAAGTAACATTTTTTCCGGATTTTTTAATTTCATCAGCTACTTCAACTCCTATGAAGCCACCGCCAATAATAACTATATTGTTAGCATCTTTGAGTTTTTCCTGTACATTCCCTAAATATTTATAATTTTTTGGTATAGTCATTACATTTTCTAAATCATGACCAGGAATTGGTATAACAAATGGAGTAGACCCTGTTGTTATAACCAATTTGTCATATTCAAATACCTTTCCATTTTTTGTTTCTAGTTTTTTTTCTTCAACATTACCATCAATCACTTCATCGATTTCTAAATCAATATTATTTGATTTAAACTTTTCTTCAATACCCATGTAATCTTTTTCTACGGTGCCAAGTGTATGAAAAATATAAGGGATTCCACAAGGAACTAATTCTTTTTCTAATTTTTTAATTACAAGTATTTTTTTATCTTTGTATATTTTTCTTGATGTCATTGCAGCTATTAAACCTGCTGCACTACCCCGATCACAATAATATCATATTTCATAATAACACCTCCAAAGTTATAAATTTCACGTGAATTTTATAATTAATTCCAACAATTATATTATATCATAATTTACATATATATCTATAAAACAGATATGTTGATTTTATTAAAAAAATATTAAAAAAATTAGAGAATTAGAATTTTCTAATTCTCTAATGTTCTTAAGCAATGCTTTATTAATTTTCCAATTTCATATTATTTAAGAAGATAAGGCTGGAAAATATCATTATACTAACAAAAACTAATACGAAGGTAAAACCAATACTTTTAATAATAGCCCCTATTATTAGCGGTAAAAGAGCAGTTACTATATTTAATGCTCCAGATATACCGACGTATAAAGCTCTGTTTTCATTATCACTGATTTCTATTAAAACACCTTCAAAACTCATTTGTCTTGCGCTTAAAGTAAAGCCTGTTACTAAGAAAGTAATTGAATATAATATAGGTGTAGTTTTGCTCAAAAATAATGCTAAAAATGGTAATATACTACCCAAAATAATACAATATATTAATACTTTTTTATATCCTTTTCTATGTAACATATTGCCCCAAAAAAGACTGGCAACAACAATACCAATCATTTGTAATAATAAGAAATTACCAACCATATGGGAGGCTTCCGGAAATGATTTTTTTGCAAGTAATATATAAAATGGAATGATGATCAATCCGAAACCTGTTAAATTGCTAAATATTACATAATTTAATAAATTTCTATCGCGGGATAGGATTTTAGGAATATTTTTAATTATTTCAATAAAAGATGGGAATTGTTTTGTGGTTTCTATTTCTATTTCTTTAATTGCCCAGAATCCAAGTGATGCAATAAATAAAGAAAAAGATGCAATTAAAAACATGGTAGAATAATTTTTAGGATATTTTAGGTTGTTTAAAATATATTTTGCTAAAAATGCACTTAGCAAAGCAAAGGAACTTCGTGAAATCTGTCTATAGCTCATAAATTTTCTTTGGTGATCCTTTGGAATAGATTTTCCTAATAAATCTGTATAACTAACACCTGCGAAAACACCGCTAAATGAAAAAATTGAAATAATTAGAATAACTAAATTTAGAAGTATTGTATTTGAAATAGGTGAAACTAATATAAGTCCTATAGCAAGTAATGAAAAAATTCTCAAATATATTCCTGTTAATAAATAAGGTTTTTTTCTTTTTTTAGATACAAGAAAACTGGCAAATAAAAGTTGTGCTAATAATGGGACTCCAACTGTAATTGCAGTAACTATACCTAAAACAATCTCTCCGCCACCAGCTTTAATTATTAATGAAGGAATGACAGTATTTATTTCTATAAAGGAACTGGCTATTGCAAGGAAGATAGCATGCCATATAAAAGCATAAAAATTTCTTTTTATATTTTTCATTTTTTGACCTCCTTTAGTTCGCTAAACGAATTTTGAATAATTATAACATAAAAAAATTAAAAAATAGTAAAATGAAATAAACGGTAAAGCGTGTTATAATATTTTTAAGAGGAAATAAAATGGAGGTGAGAATGATGTGGTTGGTTATATCGGACACGCATGATAATATGCATAAAATGAAAGAAATAGAAAAAATCATAGAAAGGGAAAATATTACGGCTGTTTTTCATTGTGGAGATTTTGTAGCACCATTTGTTTTACCATATATTATAAAAGAAGGAATAGAATTTTACGGTGTTTTTGGGAATAATGATGGTGAAAAACTTTTATTGAGTGAAAGAGCTCAGAAAAGAATTTTACCAGGACCGCGTGAAATAAACCTCGAAGGATATAAAGTTTTAATAATGCATGAGCCATATGCTTTAAAAGCTGCGGAAGAAAGTGGATTATATGATTTTGTATTTTTTGGTCATACTCATGAGATAGTAAATAGGAGAAATGATAATGGAACCATCGTGGTAAATCCGGGTGAAGGCTCTGGTTGGTTAACAGGAAGAGCTACAGTGGCATTAATAGATCCAACTGATAAAGAAGTGAATATAATGGAAATATAAAATAAAAAGAGTTCCGGTTCGGAACTCTTTTTATTATGGAGCGGAAAACGGGATTCGAACCCGCGACCCCTGCTTGGCAAGCAGGTGCTCTACCACTGAGCTATTTCCGCCTATATGGATATTTGGTGCGCGAGGTGGGACTTGAACCCACACGGGTAAATCCCACTGGATTCTAAGTCCAGCGCGTCTGCCAATTCCGCCACTCGCGCGATGGCAGAGATATAAAAAACTGGTGACCCGCCTGGGACTCGAACCCAGGGCCCCTTGATTAAAAGTCAAGTGCTCTACCGCCTGAGCTAGCGGGTCACGCTCAATCCGTGTATTATTATATATTATTTTTTCTATTTGTCAAGTTAAGAAAAGATTTTTTTATTTAAGAAATCAAAAACATTCTTTTTCTATCTATTTAATCTAAATATATTAAGAAAAAATAGTAACTTATTATTATCTATTTTGCTTTTTTAGATAGAATTAAAGCTTATTAAGAGATAAAATATCTCTTTAATTACTGAAATCTTTAATTTGAAAGTAAATATATTTTGGTATACTAAATAAGTAAAAAATATAAATAAGGGGTGTATAAAATGAGAAAGATACTATTGTTGCTATTTCTGTTTGTTTCTGTAGGATATTTTGCAAATAATATAAACTGGGAAGATCAGGTAATTTACTTTTTAATGATTGATAGGTTTTCTAATGGTGATTATAGCAATGATGTTTTAACGGAAAATAGTATTGAAGCAGGTCCAGTAAATTCGAAATATAATGGTGGTGATTTAAAAGGTATTATTTCTAAGTTGGATTATATAAAAGATTTAGGCGTAACAGCGATATGGATAACTCCTCCAATAGCTAATCAATGGTGGGATGGTTATGTGAATTATGGAGGCTATCATGGTTACTGGGCAAGAGATTTCAAAAAGATAGACGAGCATTTTGGAGATATAGAGCTATATAAAAAGTTAATAACGGAGGCCCATAAAAGAGGAATTTATGTGATTCAAGATATAGTCGCTAATCATGTGGGTAATTTTTTTATTTATAAAGATGGAAAGTATTATTTAAATGATAAAAGTATTCCCACAAATAAACCAACACAATATCCATTTAATATGAATGATTATAATGATCCGGAACAACGAAAACTAGAAATATATCATTATCCGTCAGAAATAAAAAATCCAGATAAACAAAATACGGAGTTTGCAAATCTTGATGACTTAAATACAGAAAATCCTATAGTTATAGATGCATTAAAAGATTCATATAATTTCTGGATTAAAGAAGTTGGTATAGATGGTTTTAGGATAGATACAGCAATTTATGTACCTCATGAATTCTGGAAGAAATTTTTAAATGATGATGATGGAATTTATTCAACGGCTAAAAAATATGGGAAGAATAATTTTATAGTTTTTGGTGAAGCATGGATTACTCCAAAACCTTTTGATAATATTGGTGAAAAAACCTTAAAAGAGTATTTTGATGATGGTTATAATTCTATGCTTGATTTTCCTCTTTTAACAGATATAAAACGTGTTTTTAAAGAAGGAAAACCGACATCTTATCTTGGTTTCAGACTAAACGAAAGACAAAAATATTATGATGCAAAGCGATTGGTGACTTTTGTTGATAACCATGATATGGATAGATTTTTAAAAGGTGCAACTAAGAATGATTTAAAGCAAGCGTTAACTTTAATATTTACTATTCCGGGAATACCAACGATTTATTATGGTACAGAACAGGGTTTTGTAGAGACAAGAGCAACAATGTTTAAAGAGGGATTTGCTTCAAATGGGACGGATCATTTTGATAAAAATAGTGATCTATATAAATTCATTCAGGAATTAATAAAGTTAAGAAAAGATAATAAAGCCTTTAGATATGGTAATGTTGATGTTGTTTTTGTTGATGAATTAGGGCCTGGAGTATTAGCATATACAGTGAGTTATGAAAAAGATGAATATCTTGTTATGCTAAATACAAATGCAAAAAGAAAATATGCAACAGGAATAGATCTTAAAATAGAAAAAGGCAAAGTACTTAAAAATATTTTTGCATTGAATATGCTTGGGAAGGACATTACATATGAAGGTGTTTTAAATGTTCTTCTGAATGGAAAATCTGTAGCTATTTATAAGTTTACAGATAATACGAAAAAACTTAAAACAAAAAAAGTTTCTGTGAATATATTAAATTTAAAAAATAGTGAAAAATTTAAAACAGATTTTTCAATAAAAGGGATAGCTTCAAATGCGAAAAGTATAAAATTAATAATTGATGGTGAAGAAAAACCATATGCTGCAATTAAATTAAATATGAAAGAAAATGAAAACTGGGAGATTCCAGTAAAAATAGCATCATTTACCCCTGGAAAGCATAAAATTTTTGCAAAAGTATATGGAAAAACACCAATTTTTAATAACTACTCAAAAACCTATGATATTATTATTGATATTCCATCTAAAGAACTTGCTTATGTTGAAGATGCTTTAGGTGATGATAAAGGACCATTTGGTACATATAGATATCCTTTGGATACGACATTTAAGAATCAGGAAGATATAAAAGCAGTAAGAATACAACAGATTGGGACTCAATTAAAGGTGGATTTAATAATGAAAGAAATAACAGATAGCTGGTCACCTGCAAATGGTTTTGATCATGTGACTTTTCAAATATTTTTTGATAATCCAGATAAGAAAGGTATTACAGTATTACCAAACCAAAATGCAAAGATGCCAGAAGGATTGGATTGGGATTATGAGTTATATTTAACTGGTTGGGTAGTTTCTGCCCATAGTAGTGAAGGAGCTAATGAAGATACAATGGGGAAACCTATAACACCAGTTCCTACTATAAAAGTTAATAAACAATTAGCAACAGTGAGTTTCACTATTCCATTATCTGTATTTGAAACTGATAATTTAAAAGGATGGAATGTTTATATAACAACATATGATTATGATGGAATTGAATCGGTATTGAGACCATTAAGTCCTGAAGGAGGACAATGGGTTTTTGGTGGTGGAAAGCCAACCGATCCTAAAATTATGGATGATATTTTTATTACTATAAACTAACAGGAGTGCAAAAGCACTCCTGTCAGACTGTCAACAAAATAAAATAAGAAAAATAATATGAGCGAATCCTTGAAAATTCCCGAAAAAATGTGAATGGAACCGGTCAATTTTGCACGGATGCAAAATTGAGCGAAACCGAACAAGGATGTGAGTTTGAGCGACCGGTGGGAATGAACATTTTTGAGGAATAAGAATTTTCACCGGATGAGCGAATATTATTTGAGTGTTTTATTTTGTGTTATATAATAGTATTAAACCAGTTCCGAATAGGGCTAAATCCGTTAAAAATCCCAAAATATTAAATTTTTCTTTTTTATCAATTATTTCAGATTTTGAATACGATTTTTGAAATACTTTTTGATTATTTTTGTTTAAAATTTCCATTGTTATTACATAATCTAAATTATATTCTTTTGAAGAAGCTATACCATAATTGTTTGTAATTATATTTTGAGTTATGTTGTGAATATAAATATTCACTTTATAATCATATTCATTGAATTTATTTGAAAAGATTTCAATATTTTTCTTTTTTAAAACATTTTCTTCTACAAGATTTTTTAATAGAATGGAATCTATATATTTATTTTTTTCAAGCAAAGATATTGGATTTGTAAGAAAATAAAAGTCAATCCCAAGCGGAATCATTAACGAAAAATAAAGCGTATCAGAGTTAAGATTTTTTATGACATCAAAAATGGAAAAAGTAAAAAATAGAAAAGCAGTTGGTGAATATTTCAAAAAAGGGATGCTTTTTTGTGATAGAAATACAATATTAGATCCAGAATATTCATTTTTATAATCCTCATAATATCTCATAGAAGAAGATTCGCTGGTAATATTAACTACAATGTTGCCATTAACGTTGTTTAAAATATCCTCCGATAAAATAGAAGCTATTTTTGAATATTCCTCATGTGTTTTTTGGTTTATCAAATCTTCTGAAAATGAAAATATTGAAATTAACAATATAAGTCCAATAAGAAATTTCTTCATATTATTTTCTCCTCCCTTTTTATCTTCTTATTATAATTTTATCATAAAAATATTAATTTATATTTTTGTAACATGTTTATTATACACTATAACTAACAAGTTATGTTAGTTTATAAAGAAAGTTAAAATATTCTCAATAATTTTATGTTTATCATTGAGAATGGATTAGGAGGGGAAAAATGATTAGAATTACCAATTTAAAAAATATTATGGTAAGCATAGGGGAATTGAAGATGTATCATTTGAGATCAAAGAGGGAGAAATGTTTGGTTTAATAGGACCTAATGGTGCAGGGAAAACTACTACAATTAGAATTTTAACCGGCTTCTTAAAACCGGATAATGGAGAAGCTTTAATTGAAGGAAAGAAGATGCCATTTGAGGTTGATTTTGTAAAAGAAAATATAGGATATATTCCTGGTGAGGTTAATTTTTATGGTGATATGAAAATATCAGAGTTTTTAGATTTTAATAGATCATTTTACAAAAATATTGACAGAGAATATGAAAAAGAAATTATTGAATTATTGGGTATTGAAGTGAATAAAAAATTTAAAGCCTTATCTCTTGGTAATAAGAAAAAGATAGCTATATTACAAGCACTGGTTCATAAGCCAAAGTATCTGATTTTAGACGAACCAACTAATGGTTTGGATCCATTGATACAACAAAAATTCTATAGTTTAATAAAAAGACATAAGGAAATGGGAGCAGTTATTTTGTTTTCATCTCATATATTATCAGAAATTGAAAAGTTATGTGATGCATTTGCGATGATAAAGGATGGAATTGTAGTAAAATCAGGGACTATAGAAGGGTTAAGAGATATATCCAGGAAAATTATAAGTGTGTATAATTTGAAATTTATCGAGGATTTAAAAAAATACAAATATTCAAATTCCAAAAATAATACATATATTTTTGATATAAAAAATTTAGAATTAAAAGAGTTCTTGAGCGATTTAGTAAAAACAGAGTTTTCGGATATAGAAATTAAAAACCCTGCATTGGAAGATATATTCTTAGAGTTATATAAGTAGGGGTGTTTATATGAACTTAATTAAGAAAGAATTTAAATTCAATTTTAAAAGTTTATTCATATGGATAATAGTTATAACCGTTTTTAATTTAATGTTTATTGGTCTTTCTGATTTAATATCTGATGAAAACGCTACTTATGTTAGTTTCATAAAGAGAATGCCAAAAGCTTTTTTAGATGCGTTTAATATGGATCCTGAAACGTTATTTAGAGCAGAAGGATTATTGGGTACCGAAGGTATGACATTTATGTTTATTTTTTTTGGTCTATATGCATCTATGTTATCGAGTAAATTATTTGCTGGAGAATATAATAATAAGACAGTAGAATATTTATTGATTAAACCCTATTCCAGAAAAAAAATATTTTTTAATAAGGTTTATGTTATTTTAATAAATATATTAATATTATTCTTGGTCTTTTTAGGAACTGAGTTCTGGTTTTTCAATCAATTTGTCAAAAGTGATTATAATAATAATATATTATTTGCTTTTGCACTATATTTGTTGGTTGTTGAAATTTTCTTTGCTTCAATTGCTGCTTTACTTTCCATTTTAGTAAAAACTAGAAAACTAACTAATTCTATATCATTGGGAATATTATTCTTTATGTATTTTGGATATACTATTACTGAAGGGGTTAAAAATACAGAATTATTTAGAAAATTAAGTATTTTCTATTATATTCCTATTAAAGATACGCTAAAAAATGGTAATATATATTTTTTAAGCTCAATAATAATAATCTTTATTTCTTTCATTCTATTTTTTCTTTCTCAAAGAATATTTGAGAAGCAGGATATAATGATTTAGGGGGATGTTTATGTTATTAAGAAAGGAATTGAAGTTTAATTATAAACCCTTTTTAATCTGGTTAATAGTATTATTATTTTTTTCTGCTATGATTGCTCCTTTTGTTGATGTAATTATGGAAGATGCTGCATCATTACAAGAATTTATTAAATCATTTCCAAAATTTATGTTGAAAATTTTTAATATTAGTGAGAATTTTATTACCCCGGAAGGTTTTTTTAGTGCAAAGGTTATGATTATGGCTGAAATATTCGCTGCGATATTTTCAGTTACCTTAGCGGCTAATGTTTTTGTGGATGAATTTGAGTCCAAAACAATAGAATATATCTTAACAAAGCCGTATTCAAGAAATAAGATATTTATAAAGAAAGCGCTTGCGTTATTTATCTATTATACATTATTTGCTGTTATTTTTTGTGTTGCGGTGTTATGGTTATTTAGTATATATGTAAATTATGATTATAATCCAGAGATTTTAGCTGGATTTACATTATATTTATATGTTATTGAAATATTTTTTGGAGCATTGACAATATTATTTTCTGTTGTATTTCAAAAATCTTTTATCACCATTTCTACAGTTATGGGAATATTCCTGATCATGTATATTGGTGATATGCTGGGGAATGTTGATGAAAAATATGAGTGGATAAGGAATTTAACGTTATTTAAGTATATACCTTTAGGAGATACTATAAAATATTCAAAAATATATATTGAAAATTCTGTTATATTTATAGTAGTGGGTATTATTATTACAATAATTGCGGAAAAGATATTCGAAAAAAAAGATATACTAATTTAAGAGTATATATCTATACTTTTAGGTGTATAATAAGAGTAAGGAGGCGATAATATGAAAAAAATTATGATAGTATTATTAATCTTGATTAGTACATTTGTTTTTTCAGTTAAATCAGATATTGTTCCGCAACATGAGAAAGGTTTCTTTGTGAATTTTGAGAATATTGGTTTTTCGTTTTCCAACATAGAAATATCAAGTGCTCCGTTATTGGATATTCTTGGTGTATATAATTTGGGGCTCAGGTATTATTTAGAAAAAAATATAGTATTAGATTTAAATGGAGGAATTATAGATCCTTTTGTTTTACCATCATATTTTGGCAATGAAAGACCAGATAATGGATATTTATATATTTATTATTTAAATGGTTATAATCATAATAATTTCAATTTTGGGAATTTTTCACTGAAAACACATTTTCAACCTTCTCTTTATGGAATAGCTATGCAAATTAATGATATTGACGATAAACCATTTAATTTAGGCTTAAATGCTATAACTATAAGGGGTTTTTCTCAATTAGGATATTATATAATGGATAATTTAGAATTATTTGGAGGTATTGAAGGAGGATATTTACTTGCAGTAAATGTAAATCCTGATCCAGATGATCCTGATTTTGATCAGTTTATAAAAAAGCAAAAGAAGATTCACTTTATTCTATTGGAAGAGGAGGTATAAGATTTTACTCAGGGGATGTTTTTGGTGTTGAACTTGGCTATAGAATAACTCTAATTGATGGATCTTTAAAATTCTTGCAGGGATACAATGCTACAGATTATATATATAATTCATTCAGTTTAACCTCTATATATACTGCTATATTAAATGAAGAAGATCCATTTAAAGATATAAATATTCCTTTTATTACGACAGATTATTATTTGTCATTTACTGTAAAATTTTAATACGATAAGGAGTGAAAAGAGTGAAAAAAAGATATTTGTTAATGATTTTATGCATATTAAGTTTATCTTTAAATGTATTTTCTTTGCCATTATTAAATCCATCTCCTGAAATAGTCGATGAAGGTAATATGCAATTAGAACTTGTTTCATATGGTAATATTGCTATTAGATATGGACTTTTTGGATTCATGGAGGTAGGAGCATCAGAGAATGAAGGAAATGGCTATTTAAAAATGGGATTAAAAAATATTTCAGGAGTTCCATTTAACATTGCATTAAGTTATGGGTATATTTATGGCGATAATAATTATATTTTAAATGGTGTGTTTGGATATACAGGAGAAAAGATAAGAATTTCTGGAGGAGCTGCATTTTCTAAAAACGAAGATTATGATTATGAAAAAGATAAAAGTATTACTAATTATGAACTGGATCCTTTTATGGCGGTTACTATGAAGATCGATGATAGATCGGCAGTGAATTTTGAAACAAATCTTCCAATTTCTTTAGGTGATAGTGGAACAAATTATGGTTTGCCAGTTATAAGTATATATGGAACACAAAAATATGATAATGTATTCTTTTTTAAATATATTGGTATCTATGGCGGTATAAAATATGATTTTGGTACAGTAAAAATTTTATTTGGAGTTTCAAGTAATATAGAATTCTTTAAAAGTAAGTAGCAGGTATAATCGCCTGATAATAATTATATTTTATTATATATGGTCAAACTCAGGAGGTCCTGGATAAAGGGACCTCCTTTTTCTTAATATTTCTTAATATTTATAAATATAGAGAAAAATATAGAATTATATAATCATTATGTCAAAATAAAAAAATGGAGGTAAGAATATGAAGAAAGCATTATTAGTGGTTTTATTAATGAGCGTTATGGTCATATCTTTTTCAGCCAAATTAGTTATTAAAGGTTCTAACACCATTTTTCCAATTGCCCAATTGTGGATAGAAGAATTAAAAAAAGAAAAACCGGATTTAGAAATAACGCTTGAAGGAGCTGGATCATCAACGGGAATTGCTGCATTATTTAATGGTACAACAGATATTGCAAATGCTAGCAGATTTTTAAAAGAAAAAGAAATAAAAAAAATGAATGAAGAAGGAAAATATTTTGCACCAATAGTTATTGCATACGATGGAATTGCTATAATAGTTAATCCAAAGCTTGGAATTAATGATATATCATTAGAAACATTAAAAGGTATTTATACCGGAAAATTAAGAACCTGGAATCAGGTAAGTCCAAATCTTCCTAAAAAAAGAATAGTTATATATTCGAGAAATACAGCATCTGGAACATTTGAGACGTTTGAAAAAAAGGTTTTAAAAGGTGCTAGAATGGCTCCAACTATAAAAATGGTTGAATCTACTCAATTTGAAATTGAGCAGGTATCAAAAAATAAATATGCAATTGCTTATGTTGGTGTTGGTTATGTAAATAATTCTGTAAAAGTTTTAAAAGTTGAAGGAGTTGAACCAACAAAGTTAAATGTCTTAAAATCAATATATCCAATTTCAAGACCATTATATATGTTTATTGACGTAACAAACGGATGGTCAGAAACAGGAGTTATCAAAGAATATATAACTTTTGGGTTATCTAAAAAAGGACAGGAATTAGCAGAAAGGGCAGGTTATATAGCAGCATATGGATTCTAAAAAGGAGTGTGTCGATTGAGAGAATTAAAAAATACAATTAATACATTTATTATAAAAAGTGTTGCTCTATCCGGGATAATTGCATTAATATTAATATTTGGATTTGTTATAAGAGAATCCATACCAGCTTTAAGAGAAGTTGGTATGGAAATCTTTACAAGTTTTGACTGGTTTCCTACCTATGACCCACCAGCATATGGGATATTAACAATGCTAATTAATTCAATTCTACTAACAATTTTTTCTTCTTTAATTGTTATCCCTTTGGGATATATTATAGCTTTTTTTATGTATGATTATGCAGGTAATTTTGAGAAAAAAATGATGAAAGGAGCAATAGATTTATTATCTGGAGTACCTTCAGTTATTATAGGTATGTTTTTAATAATATATATTTCTCCATGGATGCTTGAAATAGGAGCATGGTCTTCAGAAAATATTTTGCTTGCATCTATTGGGTTAACTATTCTTTCTTTGCCCTACACGGCTTCTTTAATGGAAGAAGCAATGAGCTCTATAGATAAAAATCTTAAAGAAGGAGCATTGGCTTTAGGAACAACAAGATTTACTACAGGTTTTAAAATTGTATCCAGGGCTGCATTATCAGGGATTTTTAATGCAATTATATTGACTGTAAATAGAATTATTGGAGAAACAATGGTTGTTTTAATGGCGGCTGGTGGGCAAATATGCTTCCTTTTTCCATTTTTGATCCCGTGAGACCTTTAACAGCAGCTATAGCAAGTGAAATGGGGGAAGTTGAAATAGGTAGTATTCATTATTCTGCTTTATTTGTATCGGGATTATCTCTTTTAACAATATCGTTTATTCTCACATTAACTTCTAAAAGGCTCTCAAGGAGATGGAGTAAATGAAAAAGGATAAAATTATATCATTTATATTCAGAATAATTAGTTATATTATCTTTTTTACTATAGTATTTATTTTTGCATTTGTTATATTTGATGGGATTAAATATTTTTCTATAGATTTCTTTACCCAATTTCCTAAAAATATGATGACAGAAGGTGGGATTTTACCTGCAATTATTGGAACTATATATTTGTTGACTACAACATTAATAATTTCTATACCTTTTGGTGTATTAACAGGAATATTTCTGTCTGAATATGGAAATAATAAAATTGGAAGATTATTGGATACAGCTATTACATCTTTATCTGGAGTTCCTTCCATTGTGTATGGATTATTTGGATTAGCTTTGTTTTCAATTGCTCTTAGACTCAGGACATCTCTATTTTCTGGGGCATTAACATTATCTGTAATGGCATTGCCTATTATTTCTTCAGCAACAAGAGAGGCTTTAAGCTCAGTACCAGATACCATGAGAGAGTCTGCTTATGCATTGGGAGCAAAAAAAACTGAGGTTATATATAACGTATTAATACCAGCAGCCAGAACCAGGATAATAACAGCTATATTAATCGGTGCTGGTAGAGTTATGGGAGAAACCGCTCCTGTATTATTAACAGCTGCTGTATTTTATTCAACACATATGCCTAAATCAATAAAAGACCCTATAATGACTTTATCCACACATATATATAATGTGGCGATGGCTTATGGAAAAGATGCTCAATGGATGGCGAAAGGAACATCTTCATTTTTGATGTTGCTTATACTTATTATTTATTTAATAGCATTTAGAATAAGGAGGAAATTAAATGCAAAATGATGTTATTATTAAGAATGATGTTATAATTAGAGTGAATAACTTTAATGCATGGTATGGTGAAAAACAGGTTTTAAAAAATATAAATATAGATTTTAAACGAAATAAAATTTCTGCTATTATTGGTCCATCAGGATGTGGAAAATCCACATTATTAAGAAGTATAAATAGAATAAATGATGAAATCACATCTTATAAAATCTCTGGAGAAATTATTTTTGAAAATGAAAATATATATGATAAAGAGTTGGATTTAACAATATATAGAAAAAGAGTTGGCATGGTTTTTCAGAAACCAGTACCATTTCCTATGTCAGTATATGAGAATGTAGCATTTGGTTTAAGGATTCATGGAATGAAAAATAAAATTAAAATAGATAATATAGTGGAGAAATCTTTGAAACAAGCGGCTTTATGGGATGAAGTTAAAGATGAATTGCACAAATCTGCCTATGAATTATCTGGTGGGCAACAACAAAGATTAGTTATTGCAAGAGCTATCGCAGTTGATCCTGAAGTTATATTATTAGATGAACCAACATCAGCATTAGACCCGATTGCCACACAAAGAATTGAAAGATTACTTGAAGAGTTGGTTGAAAATTATACTATAATTATAGTAACGCATAATTTACCTCAGGCGATAAGAATATCCGATTATATATATTTTATGTATCAAGGAGAATTAATAGAATCAGGTTTAACATCGGAGATTATAAAATCACCAAAAAATCAATTAACTGAAGACTATTTAAATGGAAGAATAGGATAATGGAGGTTATAATATGCAAAGTGTCCATCATTTTGAAAATGAATTATTAGTATTAAAAGCAGATATATCTAAAATGTTATCTCTTGTATTAGATTCATTCAATATGTCGATAGAATCATTAGAAAAAAATGATGAAGAATTAGCAAAGAGAGTAATAGATTTAGATGACAAAATTGATGACATAAATAGAAAAATAGAAGATGAAGTATATCAAATTATTGCAAGATATAACCCATTGGCAAAAGAACTAAGATATATAATTACAATGATAAAATTTTCAAATAATCTTGAAAGGATAGGAGATTTATCCTGTAATATAGCTCAAAAAGTTTTTGGATTTAAGAAAATAAATTTCACACCATATTTGAATGAAGATATGCTAAAAATGATTGGGTTATCTCTGGAAATGCTAAAAGAGGTTTTAAAGCATTTAATGAAAGAAATATAGAATTAGCTATTGAAATTTGGAAAAAAGATAATATTATAGATAATTTAGAAATGGAAATTAGAAAAGATATTTTAAAAGAATTTAAAGAAGGAAAGTATGATGAAAAATTTATTATCCCTTATGCTTTAATTGCAAGGATATCGAGAGAATTTCGGATCAGGTAACTAATTTATGTGAAGAAATTGTATATATTGAAAAAGGAGAGAAAATAACTAATTTAATATAGGAGGAAAAATATGCCTTCCATTCTGATAGTTGAAGATGATAAAGATATTAGAGATATTTTAAAGACATATTTGGAAATAGAAAAATTTTATGTTTATGAGGCAGAGTCAATTAATGAAATGAATAATTTTTTAAACAATAATAATGTAGATATTATTCTACTGGACATTATGTTGCCTGATGGTGAATCTGTAGATATTTTACCTTTCATTAGGGCAAAAAACAAAAATACTGGAATTATAATTATTTCTGCCAAAAATACAGATAGAGATAAAATTTACGGAATAGAAAATGGCGCTGATGATTATATTACGAAACCATTTAACCCAAGAGAGGTTATAGCCCGAGTTCGAGCTCTTTTAAAAAGATTAAAAAATGATGATGAAAAGCTTCAATTTGGGAATCTGGAAATTTTTTCAAATAACTATACTGTAAAATATAAAGGGAAAAATATAGATTTAACAGCCAAAGAATTTGAAATATTATATCTACTTGCAAAAAATTCGGATAAGATATTTACCAGAAATAATATAATTGAAAAAATATGGTATGAAGATGATTTTATTACAGATAGAGTGGTTGATGTTCATATTAGTATGATTAGATCTAAAATTGGAAAAAACTGGATTAAAACCATTAGAAATCTGGGATATAAATTTAATAAATCTGCTGATGAAATAGGTGATTAATATGATTTTTAATACTTTAGATTATATTAATGAAATGATTATAGAGTTAGATGGTTCTAAAATTAAGAGAGCAAATAAAATAGCTAAATTACATGGCTTTAAAGAAAATATAGAAATAATAAGTGTTTTTACTTTTAATGAAATAGATGAATTTATTTCGTGCCTAATCAATAAGAAAGATTATTTTATCGAAACAACAGTATATTTTTTTCATGGATCAAGTAAATTTTGTAAAATAACCTTTTTAAAAGATGACTCAACTATAGTTATTGAAGATAAAACAGAAAAAGAGCTTATAAAACAGGTTAAATCAGATTTTATTACGTCTTTATCGCATGAATTGAGAACACCATTATCGGTGGCTAAAGGAAATTTGTTTTTGATAGAAGATTTAAGTAGAGAAAGCAACTTAAAAGCTCCTATAAGAAAGGCTAAAAAAGCTATATCAAGAATAGAACGAATTCTTGACCAATTAACAATGCTTTCCATGGCTGAATTTGGTAATTATATGATTAAAGTTGAGCTATTTGAACCTGAAAAAATTTTCCGGGATGTTATTATGGACCTTGAAAATAAAATTAAAGAAAAAAATATAGAAGTAATATTTAATTCTAAATTAGAATTTATGCAGGGAGATCCTTTTATAATATATACGATTTTAAGAAATTTAGTATCAAATGCTATTAAATATTCTCATAAGAATTCAAGAGTTTATGTAAAAATTTCAAAAAGCGAAATTGTAGTTGAAGATTATGGAATTGGGATAAGGGAACAGGAAAAAAATAGAATTTTTGAGAGATTTTTTAGAGGTACAGATGCAAAAAAATATGCTCAAGGTTCTGGCCTCGGTTTAGCTATTGTTAAATATTTGTGTGAATTAGCAAATTATAAAATTGAATTTGATTCAAAATGGATGGTTGGAACTAAATTTATTATTAAAATGGATTAAAAATATGAGGGAATCCCCATATTTTTAATCCAATGATCTCATAGCTTCATTTGGAGAAAGTTTTGAAGCAGATTTTGATGGTAAATAAATAAATATTACTGAAATTAAATAGAAAGCAAAAGCCATTAATGATAGATTTCCATAAGGGATTTTAAAAGCAGCGCCACTATCAGCAAATAGACGCTGAAAAATTAAATAACTTGTAAATGTACCCGAAGATATGCCAATAATTATTCCAAGTAAAATAACTATTGTAGATTCAATAAAAAATGATAAAAATATCATATTTTTTGTAAAGCCTATAGCTTTTAACATACCAATAACCCTTCTTCTTTCATTTACAGCTTTCATCATAGTAATTGCAATTCCAATTATTCCAACCATTAGGCCAAAATATAAAAATGAATTAAATATGCTTACCATTCCCTGAGATGTTTTCAAGCCAAGATTAAGCAAATCATCAACGAAAATATAAAATTGATTTTTACTTTTAAGGTAATTAATTACATCAGCTTTTTTATCCGGGAGTATTGAAAAGAAATATCCATGAATAGCCTCTTTTTTTAATTTTTCTATGGCAGGGGTATTTAAACTCATAATTGGTCCCATTGCAAGTGATTCACTTATTTTAGAGGTTATAGCTATAATCTTAAAAGTTATTGTGCCTATAATTGTTTCATTTTGATTTGGGCCGAAAGATTGAGAGGTAATAAAAGCTGTATAAGTTTTTCCTAATTCAAAATTATAACCATATTTTGGATCGGTTAACCTTTCCGGGATAATTGCATATTCTGGATTGTTATAAGCTTTTAACCATATTTCTTTATTAGATAAGTTTTTAAATTCATCAATTGCACTTTTTATTTTTATTTTATTTTTTGTGAAGAACTCTTTTGAGCCAAAAACAATGGCATAATCTTCTTTTTGTTTATTATGCGCCTTTAAAAAATAAAATTCCCCAACATCCTTAATTCCATCAGTTTTGCTTAATTCTTCTTTTGTTACTTTTATTGGGAAAATATTTGTTGGCATTTCAACAACTACTCCATCAAATCCTGCAAATAACGTGTCTTTTGAACTTTTTAAATGTTCCTGTTGGATATAAGGTAAAATAGTTAAAATAGCTATGATAAATATAACCATTCCATATAGAGTAATAATGGCACCAGTTTTTTTTCTATTTCTCATAGGGTAGGAGAATGCTATTTTCAATATGGGGACAAATTTACCTTTTAATTTAATTATATTAAGCAAAAAAATTTCGATATATTTTAAATTAAAAGTAATTATCATAATAGCGGAAATTAAAATTAAAAAGCTTTTAATTCCCAAGATAGTAAAACTATCTATTTTAAAAATAAGGCAATAATAAAAATTACGATGGCAAAACCATTTTCAATTTTATATTTATATTTTTCAAATTTTACTTTTTTCTTTTCTTCTTCGAGGTCTTTTATGGCATTAACTATATTTATTTTTCCAATAGAATGTGAATACCAGAATGTTATTGTTAAAGGGAGCAATATTCCAACAGCAATACCAATTATTATGGAATTGGGAGAAATATAATATGAATCTATTAAAGGAATTTCACCGATAATATTTTCAAATGAAGATAATGATTCGAAAAGAGAGGTAACTTTTGAAAAAGTAAAACGAGAGATTAACAATCCAGTAGCTATACCAAATGGAATTGAGAATATAGTATAAAATATACTTTCGTAGAATATAACATTTCTTATATCTTTTCTTTTAAATCCAATAGCTCTTAAAACACCTAATTCTCTTTTTCTTTCACTTACTAACATAGAATACATATTGATGATTAATACTCCACCAGAAATAATAGCAAATAAACTTAGTGCCAGAAATATATAAGAAACTCCGCCTCTGTCTATCGCTTTTATTTGGTTGTCTTTAACCGGTATAAATTCTCCTTTTGTTTTCATCTTTTCATATACATTTTTCACTTTTTCGGTTAATTTGTTTCCTTTTATGTAATCGCCTCTATTTGAAATTAAAATTTGATAATAATTATTTGAGGGGATTTTTGTTATACTTCTTGCAGCAGCTAAATTAATAAATACAGTCCCGATACCATTGTTAGCATCGATCCCTCTATAATTGAATATTCCTTTTGAGTCAATAATTTTAACTACTTTAAACCTTTTAGGAAATAATATATTTATTGGAGACGCTCCCGTGATTATCTCTATTTCTTCTCCTTCTTTAACTTTTAATCTTTCTGCTAATCTTTTAGTGATTATTGCTTCATTATTTTTTAATTTTAAAAATTCTGTTGGAACTTCAACTTTATTTTCTCCAAAATTTGAAATTAAGGTATAATCCATTCCTACAAGGCTTGCTTGAGATAATTCTGAAATCTTTAAACCTCTAATATTTCCTTTTTTAGTTACAGGATATAATTTGAAAAAAATAGGTAAAACACCATCAATTAAATTTTCTTTTTCTAATTCCCATATAAAAGGTTCAATATCATTGTAATTAATGCTCACTTTTGAATTAATAACTTCATCGATTTCACCAAAATACAAATCAACACTTTTATATATATAATTTTTAAATGAATCATTCATTCCTAATGAGCCTATAATAAAAGCAGTTCCAATCATTGACCCAAGAATCATTAAAAATGATTCTCTTTTTATTCTAAAAATATTTCTAAATGAAATTTTTAATACATGTGAATGAAAAGATGCTTTGATAAAAAAATAAATTATTGAAAATAATGCAATAGATAATATAATCCACATAAACATAGTATCACCCCAAATTTTCATGTTCTGTTAAAATGCCACTATCCATTTTTAAAATTCTCCGGGTATATTCGGTTATTCGTGGATCATGAGTAACAATTACAAAGGTTTGATTATTTTTTTCATTTAATTCTCTGATTAAATTCATTATGCTTATACCTGTTTTGGTATCAAGAGCACCAGTTGGCTCGTCCGCCCAGACAATTTTGGGTTTTGTCACAAGTGCTCTCGCAATAGCTACTCTTTGTGCCTCGCCACCGCTGAGCATATTTGGGAAATTTTTCATTCTATCCTTTAATCCAACTTCAATTAACATTTCTTCTGCCATTCCTCTGGCTTCTTTTTCGTTATACCCAAGGACCAGCAAGGGTAATTCTACATTTTCGACAGCATTTAAAACGGGTATTAAATTAAAAAATTGAAAAATAAACCCCATATTTTTAGCTCTGAATGTTGTTAGATCATCGTCTTTCAATGTAGTAATATCAATATTATCAATAATCACTTTACCTTCTGTTGGCTTATCTATTCCAGACAAACAATTCAAAAGTGTGGATTTTCCAGATCCGGAAGGTCCTAATATTGAAACCATTTCACCATCTTTAATTTCAAGATTTATTCCTTTTAATGCATGAACTTCAACACCTTCATTTTTATAAGTTTTTTTTAAATTAATAGTTTTTATCATTTTTTCACCCCCAATAGAATCCCTCTTAATTATATTATACACCTAAACTTTTCACAAAGAAAAAGGGTTTATTAAAAAAACAACGGAAGGCTTTAGCCTTCCGATACAGACTGTCGTCAAAATAAAATAAGAAAAAATAATATGAGCGAATCCTAAACATTTTGTGGAGCGAAAGGTTTAAGGTTATTTTTTTATAATAAAATATTTATTCTCGTCTATAAACTATAGCGGAAGGCTAAAGCCTTCCGCTATAGTTTATATTTTTAATTCATCTAATCCTTTTTCAATAATTTCTTTTGTATCTCTTGCAATCATTAATTCTTCATTTGTAGGAACAACCATTGCAATTGTTTTTGAGTCTGGAGTTGAGATTATTTTTTCTTCTCCTCTAACTTTATTAGCTTCTTTATCTACTGAAATACCTAAATATCCAAGATAATTTTCAATAATTTCCTCTCTCATGATTGGTGAATTTTCTCCAACACCAGCTGTAAATACTATAGCATCTACACCATTCATAGCTGCAGCATATGCTCCGATGTATTTTGCTATTCTATATTCATATATATCAAATGCTAATCTACATACAGGATCTCCTTCAATAGCATTATCTTCAATATCTCTCATATCACTACTAAATCCTTTAGTTAATCCCAATACTCCACTTTTCTTATTTAAAATATTAACTACTTCTTTTGCTGATAAACCCTCTTCCTTTTCTAAAAATTCTACAATTGCAGGATCAATATCTCCACTTCTTGTTCCCATTACTAATCCTTCTAAAGGAGTGAATCCCATAGATGTATCTACAGAAACTCCATTTTTCACTGCGGCAACAGAAGCACCATTACCAACGTGTACAGTAATTATTTTTAATTGATCATATGGTTTTCCCAAAATTTCAGCAGCTCTTTTTGATACGTATCTATGACTTGTTCCGTGGAATCCATATCTTCTAATTTTATATTTTTCATAATATTCGTATGGTATAGCGTATAAATAAGCTTTTGCAGGCATTTTTTGATGAAATGCGGTATCAAAAACTCCTACTTGAGGAACACCTGGTAATAATTTCATTGCAGATTTGATTCCCATTATATTTGCAGGGTTATGTAAGGGAGCTAAGAAAGATAAAGCTTCTATAGTTTTTAATACTTCATCTGTGATTTTAACTGAAGAAGCAAACCTTTCTCCACCATGAACAACTCTATGCCCTACAGCTTCTATTTCTTTTAAATCTTTCAATACTCCATATTTTTCGTCTGTTAATAAATCTAATACGAGTTTTAAACCTACTTCATGATCTGGAATTTCATGATCTAAAATATGTTTTTCTCCATTTACTCTATGAACAATTCTTGAACCGCTAATCCCAATTCTTTCAACTAATCCTTTTGATAATACTCTTTCAGATGTCATGTCTAATAGCTGGTATTTAATTGAAGAACTACCAGAGTTGATAACAAGTACTTTCATTTTTATTCCTCCTTTTGGAATTTTATCACTTTCATTATATCAAATAAATTTTTAAATTACAAAACAAGTTATTTTTGTTTATATTAATTCATAATCAATAATTTTATATTTTCTTCAATTTTTATTGGATTTTAAGTTAAAAAATTATCGATGTCAATAAGAAAAAATTTTCGTGAAAAATTTTTCATATTATATAATCCAAAGAGATTTTTATATCTAATCTGAAATAAATACTAATATATGCCCAGAAGTTACTGTTACCAAGGTTGTTTTATTTGGTAAAAAATTTTAAAATTAAAATGAAGCTATTTTATTTGAGGAGGGTGCTGATATGAGCTTATTTGAAAATGCATTGAGACAATTTGACAAAGCATGTAAAGTAATGGATTTAGACCCAAATTTACAAGCTGTATTATCAAAACCAAAAAGAGAGTTAACAGTTAATTTTCCAGTAAAAATGGATGACGGTTCAATAAGAGTATTTACAGGCCATAGAGTTCAACACAATATTGCCAGAGGACCTGCTAAGGGTGGAATTAGATACCATCCAAATGTTACACTCGATGAAGTTAGAGCATTAGCTTTCTGGATGACATGGAAATCTGCTGTTGCTGATATCCCATATGGTGGAGGTAAAGGTGGCGTTACTGTAGACCCTAAAGAATTATCAGATGGCGAATTAGAAAGATTATCAAGAAGATTCTTTTCTGAAATTCAGGTTATTATAGGTGAAGATAGAGATATTCCTGCACCAGATGTAAATACAAATCCACAAATAATGGCATGGTACATGGATACATATTCTATGAATGTTGGACATTCAGTTCTTGGTATAGTAACGGGTAAACCTTTAGATATTGGTGGTTCAAAGGGAAGAACTGAAGCTACAGGTAGAGGAGTTAGAGTTTGTGTTGAAGAAGCAACAAATTATTTAAGAGATAAAGGAAAAATTAATAAACCAAATAACCAATTAACAGTTGCAATTCATGGCTTTGGTAATGTTGGTTCTTATGCAGCATTATTGACAGCAGAAGAATTAGGAATGAAAGTTGTAGCATTTTCTGATAGCTCAACAGGAGTTTATAAGGAAGATGGATTTACACCAGAAGAAATTAGAGATATTATGGATTACATTTCTGCAAGAAAAGCAAGATTAATTGATTACAAAGATGGTAACTTCAAGCACATAACAAATGATGAATTATTAACATTAGATGTTGATATATTGATTCCAGCAGCTATTGAAAATGTCATTACAGAAAAGAATGCAAAAGATGTAAGAGCAAAATTGATTGTAGAAGGTGCTAATGGTCCTATTACACCAGAAGCAGATGAAATTTTAAACGAAAAAGGTGTTTTAATTGTTCCAGATTTCTTAGCTAATTCAGGTGGTGTTACAGTATCTTATTTTGAATGGGTACAGGGATTACAATACTACTTCTGGGAATTAGAAGATGTAAGAAATGCATTACACAGAAAAATGAAAGATGCATTCTGGTCAACAATTAGAACAATGGAAAAATACAACACAGATATGAGATCAGCAGCTTATATTATTGCTATTGAAAGAGTTGCAACAGCAACAAGATTAAGAGGAATTTATCCATGATCAATTGAGGATAATTCAGGGCATACCATTACGGTATGCCCTTATTTTTTGATATAATATAAATACAATAAATATTCAGGAGGAAAATATGGATATAGGTCGAATAAAAAAAATATTTGATAATAAGGAACCTTCTTTTGTTGAAGATTTTAAAGAGTTTTCTGTTGTGGTTCCTTTGATTGAAATAAATAATAAATTACATATTTTATTTGAAGTAAGGTCGTATAATTTAAGTCAACCAGGAGAAGTAAGTTTGCCTGGAGGTCAAATTGAGGAGAATGAAGATAAATACCTTGCAGGATTAAGAGAATTGGAAGAAGAAATAGGTATAAATCTTTCTAAAGTCAAAAAAATAGCCCAACTTGATTATTTTGCAACACCTTTTAATTTTGTAATCTATCCTTTTCTAATATATATTGAAAGTTTTAAAGAAGAAGATATGAAAATCAATAGAGATGAGGTTGAAGAGGTATTTTTTGTTCCCTTAGAATTTTTTATTAAAACAGAACCCTTAAAATATAAGGTTAATGTAAGAATGGATCCTCCTGATGATTATCCATATCACCTTATTCCAGATGGCAAAAATTATAACTGGAGAAATGGGTATTATAAAACATATTTCTATTTGTATAAAGATAAAATAATATGGGATTAACAGCAAGAATCATATATGATTTTATAAAACAAACCCGCCGTTAAACGGGCGGGTTTGTTAACAGCAAGTTTGTTTAGTTAGATTCCAGCAGCAATATTTAATTTAAAGGAAAAGTTTTTGAATTTAAAAATATTTTCAAAAATTAAAGCATTACTTTCAACAGAAAAATTTGCATCTAATATATATAAATTTATTCCAAAACCTGTATTTAAAGACCAGTAATCAATCTTATTACTTAAATCTAACCAGAATGGTATAAATAATAAGTTTCCATCAAAGTTTATACCCCATGATAATCCTCTATCAAAATAATATTGAATATGTGGAGTTGGGTTAAATATTATAGGAAGTGTATAAAAGAATGATACATTCATTGGTAAATCTCCTGAAATTTCAGGAAATATTCTATTTGAAAAATCATCATATAACTTTATTATTGGTGTTGCCCTGCCTTTGACAGCAATTTGGCGATTTTAAGGGAAATGGAACGGTAGAATGCGGGTTTGAGGCGTGTATTTTTCAGGAAGTCGAAAAATTGTGTGGCTAACTTTTGTTACAGAGAATTAACTATAATTAGTAATATATTAGTCCTTTTGGTGGTATAATATATATGACAACCACTGAAAGGAGATGTTTTAAAATGTATCCTAAAATATCAAAAGTGAAAGGAAAAAGATATTTAAGGATAATGGAAAGCAAAAGAGAAAATGGAAAAGTGAAACAGCATACAGTAATAAATTTTGGAAATATAGATAAGTATAGTAAAAAAGATATAACAAAACTTGTAGATAGTCTTTTTAAAATATTTGAAATAGATGAATATGAAAAAATAGAAGATGATTTAATGGAAGAAATAGCAAGAAGAAATTACGGAGCCAAAGTAATAGTAAATAAGATATTTGAAAGATATGAGATGAAAAGATATTTTGAAAGACTGGATAAAGAAATAAAATACAATGCAGAAGAAATGTTAAAAATAATGGTGATGAATAGAATAGTAGAACCGAAGAGTAAATTGGGAATATTTAATAATTTAGAGTATTTTGGATATAACAAAGTGGAAGTTAAAAAAGAAAAAGACCTGGAAGAAAAAGATGTAATGTTGCACTGGTTATACAGAACATTGGATATATTAGCAGATAATAAAGAGTCGATAGAAAAACATATGTATAATCAAAGGATAAGTTTGTTTAATACAACGGTAGATTTAGTATTTTACGATGTAACAACATTAGCGTTTGAAACACAACAAACAAATGAAATATTACAAATGGGATATTCAAAGGATAAGAAATTTAATGAGTCGCAAGTAGTATTAGGGATGTCAATAGATCAGGATAGAATGCCAGTTAGTTTTGATATATATGCAGGAAATACATTTGAAGGGCATACATTTAAAGATTCAATAGAAAAAATGAAAAAAGAATATCAATTAGGAAAAGTAATAGTAGTAGCAGATAGAGGAATGATGAGTAAAAAAAATATAGAAGTAGTAGAAAATTCTAATTATGAATTCATAGTAGGAAAATCAATAAAACAGTTAAAAAAGTAAATATATTTGAAGGAGAATTCATAGAAATAGCAAAAGAAATAAAATATAGAGAAGTAGAATATGAAAATAAAAGATTACTCATAATATATTCAGAAGAAAGAGCTAAAAAAGACAGAGCAGATAGACTACGATTAATAGAAAAAGCGAAAAAAATGTTAGAAGAAGGAAATATAGATTCCAAAAGTAAAAGAGGAGCGAAAAAATATTTAAAAGAACAGAACAAACAAAATTATATATTGGACATAGAAAAAATAGAAAATGATGAAAAATACGATGGATACTATGGAATAATAACAAACACAAAACTATCTCCAAAAGAAATATTAGAACAATATCATACATTATGGAAAGTAGAAGAAACATTCAGAACATTAAAAAATTATCTTGAAACAAGACCGGTATTTCATTGGACACCGAAAAGAATAAAAGGACATATTGTAATGAGTTTCATATCTTACATAATTCAAAGAACATTAGAATTAGAACTGGAAAAAAATAATATTGAATACTCTCATGAAAAAATAAGAGAAGCTATAAAAAAAATGGAATACTCTGAAATAAGATTAAAAGACAAATTATTTGCATTAAGAGCCAATTTAAACGATTTTCAAAAAGCCATATTAAAAACATTAAAAATAGAAAAACCGAAAAAAATGATGGAATTAGATGAATTTAAAAAAATAATCTCCTAAAACACGCATGAAAAGCCAAAAAGGAGGATGTGTGTGGCTAATTTCTCTTTTTATAAAAAGTTAACAATAGCTATTTTTTTGAATAATTCTACTTTTTAGAATTTTGTTGATAATAATAGTGTCAAACTCAGGAAAACAAACCCGCCGTTAAACGGGCGGGTTTGTTAACAGCAAGTTTGTTTAGTTAGATTCCAGCAGCAATATTTAATTTAAAGGAAAAGTTTTTGAATTTAAAAATATTTTCAAAAATTAAAGCATTACTTTCAACAGAAAAATTTGCATCTAATATATATAAATTTATTCCAAAACCTGTATTTAAAGACCAGTAATCAATCTTATTACTTAAATCTAACCAGAATGGTATAAATAATAAGTTTCCATCAAAGTTTATACCCATGATAATCCTCTATCAAAATAATATTGAATATGTGGAGTTGGGTTAAATATTATAGGAAGTGTATAAAAGAATGATACATTCATTGGTAAATCTCCTGAAATTTCAGGAAATATTCTATTTGAAAAATCATCATATAACTTTATTATTGGTGTTGCTATATCTGTGAGAACCTCCATATTTTCAATTTCAATAGCACCAGTAGCATCAAATGTATATTGATATTTTACTTCTGCAGGTTTTATAACTATGTCGTTTAAAGATACTCCCCATTTACCTTTTTTATTTATATATCCAACATTTATTTTAAGTCCAGAAAAATTATCTAATGCATTCATAAAATCTTCATATAAGCCTTTTCCACCGTTGTCAAAAGTATAATTTGGATTAAGTTTTGTATTAATTGCTTCAAAAGATTGCATGGAGCTATAAATATTTCCAGAAATACTGTATTTTATATTTGTTTTAGCATTCTCAATATCATTAATACTTTCAAAACTTATATTGCTTCTTAATAAGGCTATAGGATAAAAATTACTTAAAGATATACCGAAAATGGAATTTTTAGTTTGCAAAGAAATATAATTATTACTTTCAAAAATAATATCAGAGTTAAAAATACCATCATTTCCTGCAAGATTAATTAATTCTCCATCAACTACATTACCTTCTGAAATGAACTTTATTAAGTCATTTGGGATAGAAATTTTGGTTTTTGAGGAAATATTGATAGTCTTAGCATATGTTAAGAACCATAAATAAATTTTTCCATAAGCACTTCCATTGGCATCCAATAAAATATTTAAATTTTTTCCATCTAAATTATTATATATTTCGTTAAAATCTATTATAACATCTTCTTTGAATAAATCGCCAAAATTAAAAAATGGTTGTATTAAATCTAAATCCACATTTCCGCCAATATCTATAAAGTTTCTGGTACCAAAATCCAATAGAGCAGGATTAAACGAATAATTCCAGGGCTTATTTACAGTTGGATTTGAAAAAACAAAAATACCAACAATTAATATAAATAAGATAGAAATAGTTTTCTTCATATTACTCACCACCTTGTAATAGTTCAGTATTTACATCTGTTTGAACCTCAACCCATGCGTTTATCTTTAAAGTTCCATTATCTTTAAAATATTGCATTTTATTGGTTGGTATGTATCCAATAAAATCAATATAGTATGGATTATTATTTATGATTTTATCAATATCTGTTTTTGTAAATTCTATAAATGTTTCATTTTCTCCATTGTTAATTTCAATGATTTTTTGATAAAGTATATTTCCAGATTTATTTCTTCCAATAATTTTTAATCCAGGGGTTAAACCTGTTTGATTATTATATTTTAGATGTAGAACCAGTTTTCCTTGCTCACCTATTACAAGGTCAATAGGGAGATTTGCTTTATTAGAATCAGGACTCCTACCTAATATATCATCTTCTCCCTTTATTTCTAATAATTGTAAATTTTCATTGTTTAAAACTTCAAAACTCAAAGGTAGAGTTAAATCGATTTTGAAATCAAATACAAAATTACTTAGATCATTTAATGATGCTGTAATGTCGTTTGAAATCATATCCATATATGCGTCTTTACCTTTTAATACAGCTTTTAAGAAATCTGTTATATCCTTCTCTATAGTTGTATTATCTAAATAAATAGTGGTATTAGTAGAGCTTGAGGTATTGTTTCCTGTATAAGTTGCTCTTAAAGTTATAGAATTATTTGAGTTAGCAATTCCTTCAGGAATTGTTCCAATGACTTTAGCGTTAAAACCTGGTATATCGATATCATTTAATGTTAAAGTTACATCATCAGAAATAGGAATCTCAAAATTTAAAGGATCATCTTGAGGTATAATTTCCATATTAAATGGCTTTATAGATGCGTCTAATTCATAGTCTAAAGAGATAGTTGCTGATAATGTATAAGTACTACCGAGCGTCAGATAATTTGATGGATTATCTATATCTATTGTAATAATTTTATTTATCTCGTCATAATTTGTAGGAGATGCTTCAAAGTTAAAATTGATAGGGTTATTCAAATCAATAGTTTTATTTGATAAAGAAATCAAATGTGAATTAGAACCACTCATAACAAAAGAGTCACTAATGGATAGTTCAGGAGCACTTAAATTAACGTTAATATCAATAGGCAGTTTATTATTCCATTCAATATTAATATTTGATGTTCCGGTAAAAGTAACTGAATTAAGAATATCCTTAGCTTCTGATGGGAATTTTACAGTTTGTGTATTTATAATATTTAGATCTTGATCCGTGGAAATGTTCGCATATCTTATTTTGGGATTTTTAATATTTATATTAGCATTTATGGTATCACCTAAATTTATTCCTAAATCAGACTTTATTCCAATTTTATCGATAGAAATATTAGCACCAGGGAACCTAATTCTAAATTGGTTAAATCTATCAAGGCAGTTCCTTCTGGAGATATAGTTAATGCTGTTTCAGTAGAGTCATAAGTTAATGTTCCATTTATGCTTGTGAATTTTACATCATCCAGTGTAATTTCAATACTACCAGAACCAAATATAACTTTCTTTATATTATCTGGCAAATTTACACTTTGATTGATATTATTCGTGATTGTTGCTTCGGAAATTTTTAAGTTATCCAATGTGGGAGAAACAGATAAAGTGTTTCCAAAGGATAATGGATTAGATGTAAAATCTAAAGACATTTCTGAAATATTCAATGTTGCATCTTTTGTTCCGGATAACATTTTTCCTGTTAAGTCGACATTAATAGTTCCATCCTTTGTTGTTAAATCAATATTTTCAAATCCGGTATCTAAAACTCCTGTTATATTTGTAAAACTTCCTGTGTTTAAAGAAGCATTTAAATTTCCTGATTTAAATTTAACGTTTTCTATATTATTTGGAATGCTAATAGATTGTTTTATAGTGGTTTTTAATTCAACATTAGATATTGCGGGTTCAGTTAAATCAACTTTTGCAGTTATATTATCTACACTTAATCCAGAACTTCCAAAATTAAGAGAAATGCTATTTATAGTAATAGTTGCGTCTTTTGTTCCTTCTCCAGTCAAAGTTAATCCGTCCATATCAAGAATAGCATTTCCATTTGATATAATAAATGATTTTTTCACAACATTTGTTCCATTAAAATATTCAAAATTAGCATTAATAGAACTTACCTCCGTATCTGTTATAGAAATTGTAATTTCTCCACCATTTAAGATTACAGATTTTATGTCGTCTGGTAAATCTATATTTTGTGTATTATTAAGGCTAATTCCATCTATTGATTTTATACTTATTTCAGGAATAACAGTTATTGTTGGAGATTTTGTAAAATCAATATTAGCTTTTTCATTATCAGTATTAGTAAAAGTAGAATCTATAGTAAATTCAAAGGTTCCATTTGGCGGTAATGATTTGCTTAAAAAAGATAAATTATCTGAAGTTGTAAATGACTTATTAGCTAAAACAATACTTTTAGAACCATAGTTATATAAAATAGTAGCTTCAAATTCTGTTTTTACATTAGACCATTCAATGGGTAAATCAATATTTATATTAAATGTTCCATCAATAGTTATAGTTGAAAAATCTGTAGTTCCCATATTAGGATCTATATTTTGAGAAATTGATTTTGCTGTAGTGAATTTAATACCTTCTGCAGATTTAATTTTTGTTCCTGATGAAAAATTTAATTTATCTGCTATTAGATTGTTAGAACCATCACCTGAATCTGAAGTTATGGTAGCTCTTAATGTTATAGTGGCACTATCTGAAATACTTTTATCAGTTAAATCAAAGGATAAAATTCCAGAAGAATTTGAGTTTAATGTTAAAATATTACTACTTAAAAATGTATTATCTGTATTTTCAATAATTCCGTCAACTTCTACAGTGGCTCCATCATCATTATTTGAAACATCTAATGTTAGAGAACCAGTTGAGAAAGTGAGTTTTGAGAATGTTCCATTTGCATCTATTGTGGCTTTAGTTGAAGTTCCATCGTTAGTATTACCCAAAACAGGTATTGATAAAGTAATAGTTGGTAATTGAACACCTGCAGTTTCCACATCAATCTCACCAACGGTAACATCTGGATTTACATTAGCAGGATTTATATTAGGAACAGATACATTGATATTTTGAGGAGTAAAGTTAAAATCAGGAACATCCACACTAATAGGATCAATTGAGGGTATAGATGGAATATCAACAGATATAGGATCAATATCATCAATTTCTGGAATAGTTAATTCCTGATATACGGAAGTACTGAATGCATCAAATTTTTTAAATGATTGACTTAAATCAACCGTTAAACCCGTAGCATAATGAATGGTTTTTGTGCCATCTAATGAAATAATTTCAGCTTCTGGTAAAATGGACTTAATGTTGTCCTCTAAATTAACGAAATCATTTAAAGACATAGTAGTAGCTGCTACAGGAACACCTAATTTGGGTTTCGTTTTAACTTTTACACTTTTTATACATGAGGATAAAGATAATATTAGGATTATCAATAATCCAATAACAATATACTTTTTCATAGTATCACTCCTTTGTTTTCAATGAGTTTTTACAATTAGAATACTTTCTTGTTTTAATTATAACACAAATAGTCCGAATTAAAACATAGATAAAAATATTAAAAATAAAGCCACCTCACATTAAACAATGAGATGGCTTTATTTTTTATTAATTAAAATGAAACAGCAAATTTCATATAAGCATTTATTTTTCCTTCCTGATCAGAATATGTATCAGGCAATTGTAATTGGGCACCTACCTGCATTGATATAATACTAACCTTGAAATTAACTTTGGTATTTATTTTATTGGTATCAGATAATAATTCATTGGTAGCATTATCGTTTTTCTTTATATTTGAATAATTAATCTGGAAAAGTTTTGTTTTTAAGCCACCGCCCATTTCTATTGTAGTAGTATCTTCTTCCTGTTTTTGTTTGTATGCTCCATTTAGACCTATAGGTCCTAATGTCATGTTGGCTTTTGCACCATAAGTTAGTAAAACTCCATTATTATTGTTATCAATTTTGTCTTCAACATTTTTTAAGCCCGCATCGAAGGATAATTTCAATGAAAAACTATCCAATTTAAAACCTAAATTCTTTAAAGAGACAGAATATGCAGTGATTGTTTTATCTTTTTTATCATCTGATGTAATAGTTGTTGTTGCACTCTTATCAATCAAAAATTGAGCATTATTTGTTTGATGTTCAACAGAATACTCTCCTCCCAATGTTCCTAATATACCTAATTTTAAACTACCATTTAATTTATATTTTTCGGTTATATTTCTTAAGTCATCTTTAGTAGATGATGCAGGAGCACTTTCATTACCCAAAATATCATTTATAGGATTAATTTTATCAATTAATGTTGCAGTATCCAGGGATCCCAATGCTACTCCTAATACTTCATCCAGACCAACTAAAGAGGTATTGTCTTTTTTAAGTTCATATTCTCCCTTTAAATCAAGAATCCATAATTTCTTTTTAAATTTAGCTCCATATTTCATTACATTAGATGGTGCAGAAACACCAAGCGATTTATAATTTTTATCTGCTTTTAAATAATATAAATTTAGACCTAACATTGGAATTTCACCGTTTAAAGAAATAGCAGTTCCTAAAAGATATTTATCTGTAACAGCTGATAATATACCATTTGATATTGGGAAATAATCAAATGTTTTTGGAAATACATCTTCTATTTGTGTGACATAATCTTCAACAGTATCTTTTATTGTTGGATCTCCAGCCATATCTGCAATACTTGATGCCATGTCTGTAATGCTTATAATATTTGAAGAATCATCAATATATAAATCCACACCAAGATCTGCATTAATTTTAAGTAGCCATAAATTCAGAGATGTATTTGCACCAATCAAGATATTTTGTTTTGGTGTAACTGTATCAGGAAGTTCAAAAAGTGATTTTATATATCTATTATCCTGTGTTCCCTGATAATCTGATATTACAGAAACGTCAACGTTTGCTTTTAATAATTCAAATAGATTTGCTCCAAGTTTAACACCTGCAAAATAACGAGGATAAGATGTTTCAAATATACCAACATCACTGTTTCCTACTGCAACTTCTGCTTTAGCCAGATAAAGATCTAATTTAGCATAATGTCCTCTCACATTATAATTATTTACCGTTAATGGGTTAAAGTTTATAAGATTATCAAAAAATTGATATTTGAAAAATGCCAGATCTAAATAAACATTTAAGTTATTAGTTACGTCAATATTTCTTGGTATTTCATAATTTGAGTAATCGTCCATATTCATAGGATTTAATAGTCTCATAGCATCTTTTACATCATAATTAAGCTGCCCTGTAAAATCTTTGAATAATTGGGTTATATCGGTGCTTTCCTGAGATAATGTAGTTCTAAATCCAAAGTTAAATACCCAGAATCTAAGATTTGCACCTAAATTGATATTTTGAGAAAAGTTCATATCTAAAGAATCAAGAATATTTGTTTCCACCAGTTCATTGGATGTAGATATTGCACTTTCAAATTTAAATTCAGAGGCTAATTCATAACTTTTATTAAAGGTAAATTCTACTAAAGGTGGCCCCTTTTCTTTCATCATAACTTTTATTTCAACAGGTTTCGAAGCATTTCCTTTTTTATCTGAAACTTTGACAAATATATTATATTCACCAAAAGGTGCGTTGGTAAGTTTATAGGTCAATAAATTCCCTTCGAGATTAAAATTTTCTATAGGTTTATCATTTATTTTAAAAACAATACTTTTAGGATCTATACCTGTTTCGTTTTCATCCAATAATATAGCAATTGGTATTAATTCATTATCAAAAAATCTTTGTCCATTTAAAGGAGATATAAATTTTATTTTAGGGCTTAAAGTGTCCGGTAATACCTCAAATTGATAATAATTTCCAAATCCTTCGGGAATCTTTGTACTATACCTTTATCATCTATTAATTGAATGTAAAAATTATATTTTGTAGTAGTAAGCAGAGCTGCCGGAATGACAGCTTCCGCTGAACTTTGAAAAGTTCTTAGTTTTAATATATTAAACTTTCTTTCATCATAAACTTTAAAGAATAATTTTGCTTCACTAAAAGTTTGTCCTGATTTGAAATTTACATCAATTTTTACATTTTGTCCTTCATATACCTGTTTTTTATATATCACTTCTTGAGAAAATGTAATCATTGAAATTATTAATATAAAGATTATTATTAATAGTTTATTTTTCATTTTTTATCCCCCTTCACTCATTAAATGTAATTTCTCTTCTATCTTCAAACTTAACACCTTCGTTTGTATTTATAGTATAAGTTTTTTGTGCTCCGTCTTTGAAAGCTAACTTTATTTCAGTGTCATTATAAATTATTAAAGTATCACCATTATATAGAGGGGATAAGATTTTTAAATCATTTGTATTATCTTTATATCTGGTTGAAGCTACCCCTTTTAATCCGATGACAACTGCTATAACTTCTCTTTTTTCTTCATATGGAATTACTTTAACTCTTACAGATTTTGATATATCTCCAACACTGGCTGTTATTTCGTGTTCTCCAGGTGTTGAAAGTATAGCTTCTATTGTATCGCCTGTCCCCAATTCACCATCAATATCTGATGTCCAGATTATATCGCCTTCTACACCTATTTTATATGCACTTAGTTCAACTGGTTGATTTTGAATTACTAAAAGGCCATCTTCAACATCTATTACGAGTTTCTGTTCTGCTTTTGCTTCTTCCAATACCTGGATGGATATTTTCTTTGTTACTGAGCCATTATATTTACTCATAGCACTTAACGTTATTTCGTGTTTTCCAGCGCTTAATTTCTTATTTATTTCAATACCATTGCCTATTTGACCATCAATATTTGAGATCCAGATAATATTTTCTGGAGAAATTTCAGAACCATCTGCATCAATTACTTTTGCTTTAAATAGTATTTTTACAGCTCCTGTAAATATATCACCATCGTTTGGCGATTCAATGGATATTTTCATCTCACCAAGACTTAAAATATTTATAGTATCTTTTGCTGTTTTACCTTTTGAGTTTTTTGCGATAGCAGTTATTATATGATTTCCAGGGATTAATTTAACTTTTATATCTTTTCCAATGCCTAATGTTCCCTGTAAATTGGAATTCCATTCTATATTTTCAATATCTCCATCCAATGGATCAAGTGCAAAAGCTTTTAATTCAACTTCTTCATGGGATTTAATAGCATCATATGTGGATAGTATTTTAATTTTTAATTTTTCCCTGATAGCAATATTTATTGATTCACTATCTTCTTCTGTTTTTGTTCTGGCAACAACTTTTAATGTATAATTTCCCTCTGGTATATCTTTAGTGTCAAGATTTAGAACGGTTCCTTCGCCAACTTTTTGATTATTAAGTAACCATTCAATTGTTGCATTTTTCCCTTCTGAGTTAAATAATTGTGCTACGGCATTTATATTTTCCTGTCCTTTTACAAATACCTGTCCATTTTCTGGTTTTACTATTTTAACTTTTATCTTTTCAAAGATGGTTATTTCTTTTGTTTCAGTGTATACATTTCCTAAAGAATCCTTTATTTCAAAATTGATTAAAGCTTTTCCTGGATTTAGGTCAAATGCATTTAAAGTTAAATTATTTCCATCTAATATTTTATCAGAAGTATTTGGTTGTTTTATTGTCCATACTATATTATATGGTTCTAATCCACCAGAAATATTGGCTTTTAAGCTGATTATATCTGTCTGTGAAAAACCAGAATTATTTTCTGGAGATGTGATATTTGCTTTTAATGGAGATATAACTTTTATGGAAATAGTCTTTTCGTTTGACAAGCCATTATCATCAGTGACTTTTGCGGTAACTCTATAGTCGCCTGCTGCGAGAGTTCCAGCGTTAAATGAAATGCCTGTACCTTTTTCTTCTCCATTAATGAACCACTTAATATTTTCTGGTTTTACATTATTTTCTAGATCATTTATTGAAGAATTGAATATAATAAGATCTTTTGTGCTTAATATACTTCCATCCAACGGTTGAGTAATATTTATATTTGGTGGAGTGTTCACTATTATTCTACTTGTGTCAGAAACATCTTCTACAACAGCTGTAATAGCATGTTCGCCTGAGGTTAAAGCATTTGTGCTTACTTCTAATCTTTTTCCTGTTCCAATAATTGTTCCATCTATTTTCCAGGTTACTTTGTCATCTTCGTATGGTAGATTTGGTCCTTTGAATGCTTCTGCCTGTAATACAAGAGTGTTTCCGCTATTTATTATTGAACCATCTACAGGTTGGATAATTCGTATATTTGGTTTTTCAACAACAATTATGTCTGAGGATAATTGTACATATTCTCCCATTGAATCTTCAACATATAAATCTATAAAATGTTCCCTGTTGGCAATATTTTTGTATATTCCAATTTCAAACCGCTGCCAACCTGTTCTCCATCAATCATCCAGATGATTTTATCTTCGCTTATTGGTTCGTCATCTTTTACTATCGCTTCAAGTATAAGTGACATTCCTGCAGTTATTTCCTGTCCTTTTTGTGGAGAAATAATAGTTGGATTAGGTTTCTGATTAATAATTATTTTTCTTGTTTCATTAACCTCAACGCCCAATTTATCTTTTGCTAAAACTTTTAAAGTATGAGGACCAGGGGTCAGTGAACCAGCAAATAAGGAATCAATATTTTCACCGAGTTTTGTTCCATCAACATATAATTCATATGATAATAATCCATCTTCGTTATCTTCTACTTTTACATTAACGGCGATATTTGCATTTGAAACAAATTTTTCTTCATTTTCTGGAGTATCCCAACTTATTGTAGGTTTTGAATTTGGTAATAATGTTATAGAATCTTCGCTTTCCAGATCATTAAACATAGCTTTTAAGGTTAATTGAGATTTTGAAGTTATATTTTTAGTATCTAAATTTAAGATACTTCCGCTTCCAACTTCATTTCCATCTAGATACCATGTTAAAACTCCGTCACCTTTACCTTTTATTACTAATGTATCACCTGGATTGAAAGTAAGTTCTTCTGGTTCTAATATTTCAGCTTTAGCTGGTTCTAAAACTTTTATATTTATTTCAGAGATTAAATCTTTATATTCTGCTTGAATTGTATGGTCACCAGGTTCCAGACTTTCAATAAATATAACGCCACCATTTCCTGTTTCGCTGCCGTCTAAATACCAGATAATATCATTTGTATCCAATGTTTTTCTTCCCTCTAATGTTGTAAGGTATACATTACCAACAACTTTTATCTCATCACCATATTTAAAGGTTGAATTGTTTTTTGGTTCTAATATTTCAAGTACTGGCTTATCAGAAATATTTATATTGATTTCTTTAGTATATACTTCATCAAGGATGTCAATAACTTCAACCTTAACTACAATGTCACCTTCTCCTACATTTGAAACAAGGGCATCTTTCCCATTAGCAACTTTATTGCCATTAAAATACCAGTTGATTTCTTTTATCTGATTCCAATTTCCTTTTAATAATCCAACTTTTAATCTTATTGAATCATTTAAATTAAAGTGAGCATCTTCCTCAGGTGAAAGGATATCAATTTCTAACCGTTCCACAACGTTAAATGTTACTTTTGCTTCAGCGTAATTATTCATATTGTCCCAAATTTTGAATAATATAGTGTGAGGACCTGGCTTGAGGTCTGAAAATACTACATTTTCCTCATTAGAAATGTCTTTTCCATCAAGAATCCATTTTCTTTCTTTAATCCCAATTTCTTCATCATAATCGTAAGAGGCATTTAATTCAATAGTTTCATCATCAAAGAAAATATCTTTTTCAAGGCCATTAATTGTCAGATTTCCTATAGGTTTATATACATAAATTTCGACTGTTTTTTCAAGATTATCTGCAACGGATTTTATTTCATATTTTCCAGATTCTTCTGGGTAAAATCGAATTCATTACCTTCTCCCAAATAATCATCATTAGCATACCATTCTATTGCAGCATCATATTTGGTGTTGGCTTTTAGTTTAATTGTTTCACCTACTTTATACATATCACCATTTTTTGGAGAAATTATATTTAATGTTTGTGATTCCAGAATTTTTATTCTAATAGTTGATTCAACCGTTTTTGTTTTTGCTTTTATTTCATATTTTCCAGCAGTATTAAAGGTATAAGTAATTGAATCACCACTGCCTATTAAAACATCATTTACAAACCATTGAATGTCACTTCTTAGGTTTTCTCCTTCAGCAACAAATTCTACTTCTTTTCCAATAAAGAATTCAGCTCCATCTTCTGGAGAAGTGATTTTGAGATTTTCTGGTAACAATATTTCTATTGTTATAGTATTTTCAAGTTCTCCGCTTTTAGCTGTAATTTCATAACTTCCAGCTTCATTAAAAGCATATTCTATAGCAATACCTTTACCTATTTCTTCTCCATTAGCATACCATATAATATCATCTGTTACATTTTTCGCGTCTACACTGAATTTTATATTTTCTCCTATTTCGAATTTTGCACCATCGAGTGGATTTTTTATGATTAAATATTTTTCTCCCACGACTTTTACCGTAACTTCATCAGAAAATCCACCGGCTTCTGCTTTAACTATAAACTCACCACTATTTGTGAAAGTATATTCGAGTGTATCTCCTCTGCCAACAAACTCATCATTTATGGACCATTGGATCTCTTCCTCTATATTCTTTCTTTCTGCTTTAAATGAATATGTTTTATTAATATCGATAACAAGTAACTTACTTTCTGGATTGATTATTTTTACAGATCTTTCTACATAAATTTCAATTGTAATTTCATTTGAAGCAATGCCGGATTCAACCTTTAATGTATGTATACCTTCAAAATCATTAGAAAATACATAATTAATCTTTTCTCCTCTTCCAATTTCCACATCATCTAAATACCATATAATATCTTCTTCTGTATTTTTTGCTTCTGATTTAAGTGTGATTTCTTCTCCCGCTTTTATTTTTGCATTATTTAAAGGCGCTATAATACGGATTTGAGGTATGGCTTTTACTTTGATATAAAACTCAATATATAAATCCTTGTATTTTGCAATAATTGTATATTCACCAGGTTGATCAAAAGTATACTCTAATTCAGCTCCACTACCAATAATTCTTCCATTCAAAAGCCATTGTATTTCTTCTGGATTTAAGTTTTCATAATTAACGTTTAAGGATATAGGTTCATTTATATATGTTTCAAATTCAGTTTCTTCGCCTGTTAATACAGGTAATGCTTCTATGAAAATAGTAATAGAGTCAGAATAATCGCCAGAAATGGCTTCAATTGAATGTTCTCCTGTTTCATTAAAAGTATATTCAAAAGAATCTCCTCTTCCAATTTCTGTTCCATTATCGTACCATATAATATCATCATCTAAATCCTGTGATATTACTTTAAATTCAATACTTTCACCTGCAGCAAATTTTGAATTATTAGCCGGAGCGATGATTTTTAATTTCGGTTGTTTAACAAAAACGTTTACTTCTGTTTGAGCAACATGATCATATTTATCTTTTGCAAAAAATTCAATTTTTAGAGGAGTATCCATATATCTTTTCTTTGGAGTGAAAGTAATTGAATTACCTTCATATGTTTTACCTTCTATTTTCCACCATGTTTTAACTATTTCATCTTCTGGATCATTATCAATAGCTTCTCCTCAAATGTATATGTTTCGTTATATATTAAATAATCTCCATCAGTTGGGGTTAGTATAGAAACTTCAGGAGGATTATTTTGTGGGGTTGAGAATTCTACCCAATCTATTTCGGTATCATCAAAGAAAGGAGTATTATCCTCGTAATAGGGGATAATTTTCCACTTATAATTCTTTCCCCATTCTAAAGCCTGAGGTAATTCAAAACTTTGAGCTCCATAAACCTTATAACTTCCAATACCATCTATTTTTAATAAATAGTAAGCGACCTCTGAATCATATTCAAAAGACCATTCAAAAATAGGTTTAACATTGTCTATTTCGCCGACAGGAAAAACCATATCCGGGTAAGAAATGTTGAATGTAACATTTTCATCGAGCGTTTTTGATATTTCATTGTTTCCGGAGTCTTTCATTATAACTCTAAATGTATAGGTTTTTCCACGTTTGAAAACGGGGTCATTATCTTCTCCTGTAATGCTATAAGTAAATATACCATCCTCAATATTATTTCCTGTAGGGTAACCTTTTATATTTAAATCAAGGTTATTTTGATCAGGTTTGTTATGTTTAAATGTTCTTGAAAAGATTTTTTTCCCATTTTCATCAATTTCCAATATACTTTTGGTTTCTGAATACCATGGAACCCTACTGAGACTCCATTTAATAGTTGGATAAAGTGTATCTCCTTCTGGCAATTTTACAAATTCAATAGGATCAGGTTTTATTATTGCAATATTGGCAGTTTTTGCTCCTTTTTCTACTTCTTCTCCATTTTCTAATTCAATAATGTTAATATTTAATGAGTATTTTCCTTCTGCAAGCTCTAAGTTTAAAAAATCAGAGGTATCTTTTAAATCGGAAATATGCGTCATGTTATTTTCTTTTAAAGATACTTTATCGAGATAATCCAGAACTTCGGTATTTTTTAAAATAAATGTTTCTCCTGATTTAAGTTCAATAGGACCAAATCTGATAATTAAATAATCTCCTTCCCACTCACCAGTCAAAACCCTTAATGTAATATCTGCGAAAATGGTGGCGGGATTAGTATCGTTCTTTACTATAGCACTAAATAAATCTCCATTTAATATAATACCTGGAGTTATTATTGCATAATCAGTAGAAACATTAAAATCCCATGTGTCAATATTTTTAGTTTTTATAGTTACACTTTTAACTGTCGCGAACGATACAATAAAAATCATTAAAATCATAAATAAAGAAATAAACTTTTTGAAATTCTCCATTTTTTACACCCCTGTGATTTTTAAAAAGATACTATTTTGACTTTTGTAAAATTACTTTTGTTCAATAGTTAATAATAATTTAATTTATGTATTCATTTTAATTATAACATATAAATCGAAAAAAGTACAGAAATATGGTATAATTTTTCTGAGGTGATGAGATGAAAAAAATAATATTTTTTATGTTTTATATAAGTATTTCAATAATGGCTTTAACCTATATAAAACTATATGATGGTTGGGAGTACAAATGGGAAGACGAAACAAAATGGCATAAATATAATACTCCTGGAGTGCCGTTAGAAAATAAAGGTGAAATGTTATATCTGCGTTATAAACTTCCAGATATAGAGTTAGAAAATCCTGCAGTGTATTTAACAGGAATTTTTGATAATTCCAGTATGCAAATAGGAGAAACTTTAATATATAACACATTTGCAAAAAGCTTTTTTAGCCCTAAAAGTATTTTTAAAATACCTTATAACTTTCAAAATAAATATTTAATTATAAAAGTTTCATCTAAAAGAAGAGATGTGGGTTTTTTTGGAGAATTTTTATTGGGTAATGAATTAGAATTATTAACTCACCAAATTTTTGTGGAACTGGATAAAATATTATTAGTAATTTTTAGCTTTTTTGTTTTAGTTATATCCATAATATTATATTTTTATTTTTTTATTCTCCAACGGGATTCTTCTGTAAGAAGGTCTATTATTTATTTAGGTATTTTTTCACTTGGTATAGGTTTTTTTATTTCTGGCCAAACACAAACATTTAAATATTTTTATGATAATAACGTTTTTTGGGCATATATGATGGATTTTGGGAAATACATTGCCCCAATAGGCTTATGGGATTTTTTATAATGTATTTGACTATTCCACAAAAAAAGTTATTAAGTGGTTATTAGCATTTCATATAATTTATTTTGCAATTATTACTTTAATTCAGATGATGAAAGGATTTGAATATAATTATTATGTAGCTTATGTATTACCTCTTTACTTTGTGATTCTTTTAGACATCATTATTATGATTCATAATATTTTTATAGGATATCGTTTAAAAGATTCAAAAGTATATGTTTTTTCTGGTTCTATTTTGTTAGTTTCGAGTTTTGTAATATATGAACTTTTAGGTGATTTGAGATTGATAAAATGGGAAAGACCGTTAATACAGTGGTCTATATTTATTTTGATAAATTCGATGGTTTTTATGATTTTAAGGAATATTAAAGAGCTAAATCTGGAACTAGCAGTGAAAAATAAAATATTAGAAAATTGGAATAAAGAGCTTGAAAAAGAAGTATCAAAACGCACTAAAGATATAAAAATTTTACTGGATAATTCAGGAGAAGGTTTTTTTAGCTTTGATAAGAACTTGATAGTTGGAAATGAATATAGTAAAGAGTGCAATAGAATATTTGGAAAAAACATAGAAGGGGCAAATATTATAGATTTAATGTTTTTAAATTATGATAGAGAGTTTATAAAAAGGATTTTTGACGATTTATTTAATGAAAAAGAACAAATTAAGAAAGAAGTTTACCTTTCCTTTTTGCCTTCAGAGGTTAAAATAAATTATGGTTATTATAAAGTTAATTTTAAGTATATAGAACATGAAGATGTTGTAATGGTGATTTTAAAAGATATTACGTCTGAAAAAGAGTTGAGGATTAAAGTTAATGAAGAAAAAGAGAATTTAGAGAAAATTGTATACATTGTAAGAAATTATGAGGCGTTTGTTTATAATATAAAAAGCTTTAAAAAGATGCTTGATAAGTTAGAAGATATTTTGAAAAAAGATAAGAATGAATTATATAGAAATGTCCATAATTTTAAAGGAATATTTTCTCAATTTCATTTGAATAAATTATCAGAAGTTTTACATAATATAGAAAATAAAGTTTTAGAAAATAATTTGAATCAGAATGATATTTTTGAATTATATGACGTTTTTGAAAAGGAAATATATAAATTAAAAGAGGAGTTAGGGCATGAAATTGAAGAAGATATATTAAGAATACCAAAATCAAAGATATATGAATTAGAGCATAAAATGAAGCAAATACTTGATGAAAATAGTGAATTAGTAAAAGAAGTAAAAAGGTTAAGATATAAAAGTTTAAGAAAGTTATTATATCCGTATATTTCATATTCGAAGGATCTGGCAAAAAAACTTGGTAAAGTAATAAATAATCCGAAAATTATTTCAAAAGATGAAATATTAATTGATCCTGAAAAATATTTTGATTTCATAAAATCATTGATTAATATTTTTAGAAATATTATTGTTCATGGTATAGAAATGCCTGAGATAAGAATAGCAAATGGAAAGAACGAGGGCGGAAATATTAGAATAGAGATATATAAGGAAAACAATAAAATAAATATAATAATTGAAGATGACGGACAGGGGATTGACATCGGAAAATTAAAACAAATCGCCAAAATAAAAGATATTGAATATGAATCAGAAGCAGATTTGTTGAATATTATATTTTTGGATTATATAACAACATCAGAAAGAGTCACACAACTTTCGGGTAGAGGAATGGGATTAAGTATTGTTAAAAAAGAAGTAGAAAAGTTAGGAGGAGTAATAAAAGTGGTGAGTGAATATAATGAAGGAACTAAATTTCATATTATTGTTCCGGAAGTGATATAATGCCTAAAATCCTTATAGCAGATGATGCACCTTTTATTAGAAATCAGCTGAAATTAATATTAGAACCGTTGAATTTTGATATATATGAAGCTTCAGATGGTAGAGAAGCAGTTGAAATCTATAAAAAACATAGGCCAGATCTTGTTACGATGGATATTTCAATGCCGATTATGGATGGGATAAAAGCGTTGACAGAAATATTAAAATTTGATCCTTCGGCTAAAATTATTATGGTAACTGCTCTTGGTCATAAGATGCGTGTTTTGGAAGCAGTAGAAAAAGGTGCTTCATATTATATTGTTAAACCTTTTGATTCTGATAAAGTAATAAAATCAATAATTAAAGTATTAAACAAATAAGCGCAAAGCGCTTATTTGTTTAATATCTATCTATTTCTTCAATCATTTCATATAGTTCATTAACTACAGTATGAACCAATTTTTTATCTTCTCCTTCTGCCATTATTCTGATTTTATGTTCTGTTCCTGAAGGCCTTACGACCAGCCTGAAATTTGGGAGAGATGTGTATTCGTCAATAACTTTCTTCAATTTTTTATTTTCCTGAGTTTGACAGTATTTTTTTCAATAAAATTCTAAAAAGCAGAATTATTCTAAAAAACAACAATTGTTAATTTTTTATTAAATACAAAAGTGTCATTACACCCCCTAAATTTTATATTTTTCTTTGAATTCTGTATAGGGTGAAATTATTTTTGGTACAGGAATATTTAATGTATTTAATATTCTTTGTCCTAATTTATTTAAATTCATTCTCGCTACAAGATGTTGCTTTTGTGTTTTAAATTCAATGTATTCCATATTTTTAATAGCTTCTCTTATTTTTTCATGAGAGTATTCAACATTATTTTTTTCCAGTTCTAATTCTAGTGTTCTTTGAATTATGTAAGATATGAAACTCATTACAATATGTCCTTTTATTCTTTTTGGTGTCCAATGAAATACCGGTCTTGTTTCAAGATAATTTTTTAATGTTCTAAATGTTTCTTCTACTTTCCATAATGTATGATATTGTTCTAATATTTCTTTTGGAGATAGTTTTGTGTTTGTTATTATTCCATAGTATCCATCGTATTTTTCATCATTTTCTATTTTTTCTATGTCCAGTATATAATTTTGTTTATTCTGTTCTTTTAAATATTTTTTCGCTCCTCTTTTACTTTTTGAATCTATATTTCCTTCTTCTAACATTTTTTTCGCTTTTTCTATTAATCGTAGTCTATCTGCTCTGTCTTTTTGGCTCTTTCTTCTGAATATATTATGAGTAATCTTTTATTTTCATATTCTACTTCTCTATATTTTATTCCTTTTGCTAGTTCTATGAATTCTCCTTCAAATATATTTACTTTTTTTATTTGTTTTATTGATTTTCCTACTATGAATTCATAATTAGAATTTTCTACTACTTCTATATTTTTTTTACTCATCATTCCTCTATCTGCTACTACTATTACTTTTCCTAATTGATATTCTTTTTTCATTTTTTCTATTGAATCTTTAAATGTATGCCCTTCAAATGTATTTCCTGCATATATATCAAAACTAACTGGCATTCTATCCTGATCTATTGACATCCCTAATACTATTTGTGATTCATTAAATTTCTTATCTTTTGAATATCCCATTTGTAATATTTCATTTGTTTGTTGTGTTTCAAACGCTAATGTCGTTACATCGTAAAATACTAAATCTACCGTTGTATTAAACAAACTTATCCTTTGATTATACATATGTTTTTCTATCGACTCTTTATTATCTGCCAATATATCCAATGTTCTGTATAACCAGTGCAGCATTACATCTTTTTCTTCCAGGTCTTTTTCTTTTTTAACTTCCACTTTGTTATATCCAAAATACTCTAAATTATTAAATATTCCCAATTTACTTTTCGGTTCTACTATTCTATTCATCACCATTATTTTTAGCATCTCTTCTGCATTGTATTTTATTTCTTTATCCAGTCTTTCAAAATATCTTTTCATCTCATATCTTTCGAATATCTTATTTACTATTACTTTGGCTCCGTAATTCTTTTTATCCGGTGCCTTTTTTATATCTTCTGTATCAATATAATTTTTTAAATCAAATATTTGTATGAGTTTATTTACTATATTTTTCGCTTCATTTTCGCTAAAAGAGTCAATCCTTCCTAAGTTTGCAACAGTTCTTTGCTTTATCTTACCATTTTCCCTATAACTTTCAACAATTCTTAAATATTCAACACCTTTGTTATTTTTAACTACTCTCAAAAACACAAAAATCACCTCTTGATTTCATAATACCATTACTTATTATACCACAAAAATATTATGAAATCAAGAATATAACGCTATTGTTAAAAATATTTGTGTCACTACAAAAATTTTTCAACCCCCAATTTTCACCCTTTTCATCGTCGCAAACCCGCATTCTACCGTTTCGATTTTTCAAAAATCATGAAATCGCTGTCAAACTCAGGAGCAGTAGAAAAAGGTGCTTCATATTATATTGTTAAACCTTTTGATTCTGATAAAGTAATAAAATCAATAATTAAAGTATTAAACAAATAAGCGCAAAGCGCTTATTTGTTTAATATCTATCTATTTCTTCAATCATTTCATATAGTTCATTAACTACAGTATGAACCAATTTTTTATCTTCTCCTTCTGCCATTATTCTGATTTTATGTTCTGTTCCTGAAGGCCTTACGACCAGCCTGAAATTTGGGAGAGATGTGTATTCGTCAATAACTTTCTTCAATTTTTTATTTTCCATAACAGCTATTTTATTTTTAACAGAAACATTTTTTAATAATTGAGGATATTCAGGTATCTTTTTTGTTAGACTAGTGATATCCTGTCCGAAATATAATAAAGTTTCTAAAGTTTCCAATGCTGTTATTATTCCATCACCCGTGGTAGCTTTATCGAGAAAAATTATATGACCAGATTGTTCTCCTCCCAATTTAGCATTGGAAGATAACATCTTTTCCAGGACATATTTATCTCCGACAGCTGTTCTGCAGAGTTTAATATCATGTGTTTCAAGGAATTTTTCTAATCCTAGATTACTCATAATAGTAGCTACAACCATGTTGTTTTTTAATCTATTTTTTTCTTTTAATTTTAACGCATTAATAGCCATCAATTTATCTCCATCGATTAGATTACCTTTTTTATCTATAAATAAACATCTATCTCCATCACCATCGAATAATATTCCAAGATCATAACCATCATTTTTGATAATATTAGCTAAAACATCTGGGTGAATTGAACCGCATTTTTCATTGATATTTAAACCATTGGGTTCATTAAAATATACATCATATTTTAGATTAAAGGTGTCGAATATTCTATCTATTAGAGCACCTGTAGAACCATGACCAACGTCTATAGCAATTTTATAAGGGATATTATTTAATTCATATTCAGAAATTATATATCCTATGTATTTATCCTTTAAATGTGAAGAAGTCATCTTTCCAATTTCACCGTATGGAACATATTCAGGTTCCCTTTCCAGAATTAAATTTTCTATATCTATTTCATCATCATCTGAAATTTTAAAGCCTTCGGCCAGAACTTTTATACCATTATAATTAGCAGGGTTATGAGACGCAGAGATCATAACCCCTAATGTTTTTTCGCTTTTAGTAAGATAAGCCAATGCTGGTGTTGTAATTACTCCACAAAATTCAACATTTAAACCGGCAGATAGAGCTCCAGCTGATAGTGCAGCTTCAATCATTTCTCCTGAATTTCTTGTATCTCTTGCTATTAATAATTTTTTGTATTTTCCACTATACATTCTTCCAAGTGCATTTCCTATTTTATAAACAAGATCTACAGTTAATTCTTCATTTACCAAGCCTCTAATGCCATCAGTTCCAAACAATCTTTTCAAATTACCCACCTCCGATTATGGCTAATAAAATTGACAAAAAAATAAAGTTGTAGTATTATTATATCATAAATAAACCGTTTGCAAAAGTATAGAGGTGGTTGATAATATGATTACAATAAAGGATATTGCTAAAATAGCTGGAGTTAGTCCTTCAACTGTTTCCAGAAGTTTAAACGATTATCCAAATATATCTAAAAAAACAAAAGAAAAAATAAAGAAAATAGCAGAAGAGCTGGGATTTGAATTTAATGAAGCAGCCAGAAATTTAAACAGAAAAAAAACCAATACTATAGGTGTAATAATTCCTCAATTTTTTGATGATATAAGGGGAGAAATATTTTTTGCAAATTTGCTGGGTAAATTAATTAAAGAAGCACAAATAAAAGGTTATCATGTAAGGATTGAATATGAAATAGAAAAAAAATATATAAGAAAGATGATTCAAAGTAGAAGTGTAGATGGTTTATTGTTAATGAATCCTTTTATTTCAAGAGAAGATGTCGAATTTATTTTGGAAAAGGAATTTCCCTATATATTTTTGCATTATGTACCTCAAAATTTTATGGATACATCGATTATTAATTATGTTAGAACCAACCAGGAAAAAGGGGATATTTAGCGACTAAATATTTAATTGAAAAAGGATATAAAAATATTTTAACTTTATCAGGATTGAGTATTAATTATGAATTTAAAGAGAGAACTGAAGGATATAGAAAAGCGTTAAAAGAGGCCGGAATTGTAGAAGAACATATATTGGATATAGATGTTACCTTTGAAGCGGCGAAAAAAGCAATTAAGAAAAATGCTAGAATATTAAAAAATATAGATGCTGTTTTTGCACAAACGGACTTGATGGCCCTTGGAACAATTGAGGCACTTGAGGAGTTATCGTATAATGTTCCAGAAGATATTCCGGTTATAGGTTTTGATAATATTCAAATAGGAACATATTTTAAACCAAGACTCACCACAATAGAACAACCACTGGATAAATTAGCAAGAATGGGGATAAACAACATTATAAAAATAATGCAAAGTAATGTAAAAGTAAGAAAATTTATTGAGCCTAAATTAATAATTAGACAATCAGCATAAAGGGGGTAAATAATGTATATAGATAAACTAAAGGAAAAGTATTTGTTAATTTCAAAGTATAATACTGCATCTTCTTTATTAGAGTGGGATTTTGAAACACATATGCCTAAGAAAGCTGCAGAAAAAAGAGCAGAAGTTATTGGCGAAATTTCAGGAAAAGCATTTGAGATGTCAGTTTCTGATGAGATGGGGAGTTATTGAATGCTGCTGAAAAAGAAAATTTGAATGAAATTGATACTGCTATAGTAAAAGTAGGTAAAAAAGAATATGAAAAATTCAAAAAAATACCAACAGAATTATTTAAAGAAATAAATATATCCTCCTCTAAAGCACAAGCTGCATGGGAAGAAGCAAAAACTCAAAATGATTTTAACGTTTTTAAACCACATCTTGAAAAAGTTGTGGAGTTAACCAAAAAAATGGCAGATTATTTAGGATATGAGGAAAATAGATATGATGCATTATTAGATTTATATGAACCTGGATTAAAAACATCAGAGTTAAAAAAAGTAATAGAACCATTAAGAGAATTTTTGGTTGATTATCTTGCTAAATTGGAAAAAGGAGAAAAACCGGATAATTCCATAATGAAAAGATATTTCCCAATTGAAAAACAAAAAGAGTTATCATTAAGAGCTTTAAAATTAATGAAATACGATTTTGATGCAGGAAGAATGGATGTGGCAATGCACCCATTTACAACAACAATAGGTGTACATGATGTAAGAATTACAACAAGATACAATGAAAAGGACTTAAATGACTCATTATATAGCACAATTCACGAAGGAGGACATGCTTTATATGAACAGGGAATTCCTGAAGAATTCTCTGGATTACCAATAGGCGATGGTGCTTCTATGGCAATTCATGAAAGTCAATCGAGATTCTGGGAAAATATCATAGGTAGAAGTTTAGAATTCTGGAATTATTTTTATAAGGATCTTGTTGATATTTTTCCTGAATTTAGGGAAAATACACCCGAAGAGATTTTTAGAGCAGTGAATTTTGTAGAAAGAAGTTTTATAAGAACAGAAGCGGATGAAGTTACATATAACCTGCATATTATGCTTAGATTTGAAATTGAAGAAGCTTTAATAAATGATAGAATAAAAGTTGAAGATTTGCCTGAAATATGGAATAAAAAAATGAAAGAATATCTGGGTATAGTTCCCGAAAAAGATAGTGAAGGTGTATTGCAAGATGTACATTGGGCCCATGGCTCATTTGGATATTTCCCTTCATATATGTTAGGAAATTTATATTCTGCACAATTTTATAAAAAAATGAAAGAAGATATGCCGATGTTGGATAAAGAAATTTCTGAGGGTAATTTTGAAAGTGCTTTGAATTGGTTAAGAGAAAATATACATTCAAAAGGTAAAATATATGAACCAGGAGAATTGGTAAAAATGGTAACAGGAGAGCCATTGAATCCAAAATACTTTATGGAATATATAGAAAACAAATTTAATAAAGTTTATAAACTTTAAAAGAAGGCAGTTCATCGAACTGCCTTCTTTTTTTAAAATTCAAAATCCATATTTTTTACAGTAATTCCTTCAACTTTTGAAAGTTTTTCCTCTAAATCATTCCATAAATTCTGATCTCCAGCAAGTTCTAATAGGATTAAGCCTCTGTCGCTACAATCATCATCAAAAGCATCATGTAATCCAAGTCTTGTTTTTATAATGCATCCAAAACCCGTTAATAGTTTTTGAACTTCGCCTGCTTCTTTTTTTCTGTCATGAATATAAATTCCCAATACTCTGATCTTTCCCATAAAATCACCCCCTGAGTAAGTTTATGATTTTTTTAGTCTCTTCAGAAATATTTAAATCATCAAGATTATATATAGGTCTTTGAAGTATAATATTTTCTGCATTTTTTTTACCAATTCCATTAATAGCTGTTAACTCTTCTAAACTCGCATTATTAATATCAAAAGGGTATTTTAAGGCAGTTATAGAACGAGAACCATGATCTACAACAATACCATCAACCTTTTCAAGTAAATTTAAATTTCCAATAATACCTGTTTTTATAGGATAAGTTCCCAGTTGCCTTCCAAAAGAAACCTTACCTTTTATTTCTTCGATGATTAAATCCTTTAAAATAGTACCAACAGGAAATACTTTTTTTATCATTTCGTGATTATATTTTTCCATGAACTCTTTGAATTTAATAAAATCTCTTTTATGTTGTTTTGGTTTTACATTATATATTAATGTACCCGGAAAAGCCATAACCTGTCTAATATTTATTCTTCTTACAAGTAAATCTTCCTCCATGATTTTCTCTAAATATCTTTTATTTATTTCAAAAGTATCTTTTGTTTCACCAATTAAACCAAACAAAAGGTTTATACCGGGTAATAATTTTGGAACACCATTTTTATCCCTGATATTTCCAACTTCATTTGCTATTTTTATAGCTTCAAAAGATTCTTCTGGTAAAATATCTATTCTATTTTTCAAGACGACATTTTTATCAAAGGATTCAATTCCGAAGGATAATATATCACCAGCTGTGTTATATTTAACAATAATTTCTAAAAGTTTTTTAATAACATTTTTGTGTTTGATTATATAAGCAGGGTTGGCATTATCTGTATGAATGATCTCTGCTATTTTTGCCATCTCCTGATATAGTTCATTAAATAATTCTATATTTGGATTTCCATTGTTTAGTAAGGAACCATAGGCTAAAAAGTTTGCTGCTCTTCCAAATCTAAAATTTTTAACTCCGATTTTTGATATAGACCTGGCTTCTTCTAACGTATCTTTTAAAGGCCTTTCTCTATACCTTCCATTTATTAATGGTTCGGTGCAAAAAGAACAAAATCCATTTGTTCTTTCACAACCACGCGAAACATCCATTTCAACAATAATATCTGGATAACGGGATGTTTTTTTAATATTTCTGCTCCTAAGGGGCAATTTTTGAAATCAAATCATAATTTGATCTATCTTTTAACGTAAAATCATCTGATACTGGATAGGTAAAAAGAAATTTTTCAATATCTCCTTCTACAACAAAATCGATATTTTCTGATTCTACTTTTATAGCGGATTTACCCCACTTAAAGTATAGCCTTTTACAATAGGACCCCTAAAACCCTTAATGGTTCTTTGTTTAGAGAAAATAATTTATTTATTTCAGTTAAAGAAATTGGAGTTCCTCCAAGATAATGTCCTGGCACAGTAAGACCGGCGATAATAATTAAATATTCATAGTGATTAAAAGATTGCCACATTTGACCTTCTCTGACCTGATCTATGGTATAATAATCAACGTCAATACCGTGATAGTATAATGCTCCTGCGGCATACCTGATATATGGTGAAACATATGGTGGTACGCCTAAAATTGCGGGTTCATCAACATAACCATCTATAATAACAGCTTTCATAAAAATAACTCCTTTTTGTGATTTTTATAATAAAATTATATCATATAAATTTAATTTTGAGGTGATAGCGGTGAAAAAAGTATTTTTGTTAACAATGATTTTATTATCCTTTTCCGTATTTGCAGGAATAATATATGATTTCTCTGAAAAAGCGTATATAGAAGAGACAAAACATTTTAAGTTTGTTTTTGAAAAGGAATTGTATTCTTATTACATTGAATTAAAGGAATTATCAGAATTATTGTATAAAGATTATTCGGATTTTTACGACACAGATCCTGGAACAATAACAGTTTATATTTTTGATGATGTGGATTTTGTTAACTCCTTTGCAGTACCTCCTTTAAATGTAATAAGATTATACGTTAATTCTCCAAATGCTAAAATGGGATTATCTAATAATGTGTATGATTGGATAAATTTTGTTTTTTCTCATGAACTAAATCATGTATTTTATGGAAATGCTTTAAATCAATATGTTTCATGGATTCCAAGTGAAATTATTAAAAAAACACTTATGATGAATTGGAACCCAAGTTATTTACATGAAGGACTTTCAATATATATGGAAAGCAAATACTTTAAAGGCCGATTTCAGAGTGATTTGTTTAATATGTATTTAAAAGCTGAAATATTGAGTCCTGATTATCCAAGATATTCACTTGGGCAGGACCATATAAAGATATCTGGTCACCAGCAGGATTTAATTATATGTATGGAACTATTTTAACGAAAGAAATTTCAGAAAAATATGGTGAAAATATCTTAAGAAAAATAATAAAAGAAATGAATTCTCATTTATTCTTTAGTACTATTAGTACAGCATTTGAAAGAATAACTGGTGAAAAATGGGAGGATTTTTTATTATATATAAAAGTAAAGTATAAAAACCAATATCTGGAATTATTAAATAAAGGATATACAGATGAATATAAAAAAATAGATAACTCATATCATTTTACTTCAAATTTGAAAACAGATGGAAAAGATATATATTATTATAAGGAATCAAAAATTCAAGAAGTGGCATATATAAAAATAACGAATTAATTTTACCTGATATTAGGAAGTTTGATGTTTCAAAAAAAGGACAAATATTATATTTAATATCCAATCAAAACGAAAAATATGTTAATTCACTTTATTTGAAATGCAATTGTCCAATTAGCGACACATTAATAGATAAAAGAGTAACCAATTTTGCCTTTGCAGGTGGGGGAAAGGTTGTATATACAAAAATAAATAAAGGTTTAACTGCAGTATTTATAATTGATTTAAATACGTTTAAAAAAGAAAAAATATTGAATTATGGAAAATACATAATAAATGATTTTTATTATTCAGATAATAAAATATATTTTTCTGGAATTATAAACAATCAAAATGATATTTTTTATATTGATTTAAATACAAAAAACTAATTCAATTAACAAATGATGAATATATAGAAATGAATCTCTTTTTGAAAGATAATATACTTTATTATTCTGCTAACTACGAGGATCATATATTCAATATTTATGCTTTAAACCTAAAAAATCACCAACTTTCTAAATTAACCAATCATATATATGGAGCTTTTTATCCTATAATATTGAATGAGAGCTTATACTTTTTATATTATGATTCTAAAGGTTATCATTTATCAAGTATGAAGATAAATCAAACACCGTTAAAAATATTAAATATAAAAAGAAATGAATTAAGCATTAATTATAAATTAGAAAAAGCAGGTAGTTTAGAAAAGTATACTGAGCCACTAAAATATAATTTCATATTACCATATGCAGAAAATAACGAAATTGGCGGGATTTTCCTTTCTTTAAGTGAAGGATTAAATTATGGAATAGGAGTAGGAGCATTAACCGATTTTAATAATATTAGCCCTGTATTTGGATTTTATCTTGATTATTATACTCAAAATTTTGGAATTTTTAAGTATCAAAATAATACTATCCACTCTGATTTAAATATCTCAAAAAACGTTGAATTCCATTTAAAGAGAAAGAATTATTTAACCTTTAATGGTGAAATAAGATTAGAAAATTTTGAAATCAAAGCAAAAAGAATTGGGATTTCTATAATAACCAGTCCATACAAAATAAATAATCAAAATTATTATGAAGGCAATAGCATATTAGGATATAGTAATAATATATACTATTTTCAATATTCAAAGGCTTTTGATATTTTTTCTATGAAAAGCGAGCCATATATTTACTATGATACAAGCGGAAATCTTATTCCAGGGGTTAAAATATCAAAAAAATATGGTATCCATATTTTTCGATAATGGATGGAAAGTATGGATTTGACGGAATAAATGCAGGTGTGGATTATAATTATAATTTCAAAACAAAAAAACCAACATTAAGTTTTTCTATAAATGTTGATATAACAGCATTCTATTGGGTGAATTTTCATTGCCAATAATAAAATAGCTCGAGTAATCCTCGAGCTATTTTATTATACTGGATATACACTTTCGTCTTCAGAAAATTCTTCATTTTCTTCAACCAATTCGAAATCCACCTGAATTTCTTTTTCATATTTTTTCTTCAAATAATTCTTTCCCACTTCACCAAATAAAATATATGTTAATAAGTCTTCATAATTTTCCGCTAAAGCACATATTTCTTCTCTTGCTTTATTAATTTCAGGTTCCAATAAATCTGCAGGTCTACAGGTTATTGGCTTTTCATCTCCTAAAGCTTTTTTCAATAATTCCTGGTCAACAGGTGCAGGCGGTCTTCCGTACATTCCTTTTAAATAATTTTTTACTTCCTTTGTAATAGCTTTATATCTTTCCTTGTACATAACATTTAAAACAGCCTGAACGCCAACTATTTGACTTGTAGGAGTTACTAATGGCGGATATCCAAGATCTTTTCTTACTCTTGGTACTTCCTCTAAAACATCATCTAAAAGATGTAACATTTTTTGATTTTTAAGTTGTGAAACCAGATTTGAGAACATTCCGCCAGGGATTTGTGCTTTTAAGATTCTTGAATCAATGGATACCATTCTCATATCATCATCTTTGTGATTTTCTCTTACTTTCCAGAAATGATGAGCTAATTCATATAATAAATCAGAATTTAATGGTTCACCAAGTGCAAAATTAAAAGGTTCCACAGCAGGTTGGGAACTGGCGTTTGCAAATGGACTGAGTGCAGTATCAATATAGTCAACACCAGCATCAATAGCTGCTTGATATGCAATTGAAGCCATACCTGCGGTATTATGTGAATGTAGTTCAATTGGGACATTGAATTTTTTCTTTAACGCTGAAACTAATTCATACGACATTTTAGGAGTTAATAAACCTGCCATATCTTTTATAACTATAGAATCCACACCCTTATCTATTAGCTCTTTAGCAAAGCTTATATAAAAATCAAGATTGTGTACAGGACTTATTGTATAGGAAATAGCTCCTTGAACGTGAATATTTCTTTTTTTGGCAATTTCAATACTTTTTTCCAAATTTCTAATATCGTTTAATGCATCAAAAACCCTGATAATGTCCATGCCATAATCGGCTACTTTATTTATAAAAAGTTCAACAACATCATCTGCATAATTTCTATATCCCACGATATTTTGTCCTCTTAAAAGCATCTGTATTTGTGTGTTTTTTAACTTTTCGCGTATAATTTTCAACCTTTTCCAGGGATCTTCGTCTAAATAACGTATACAGGAATCATATGTAGCGCCACCCCATACTTCCATCGAATGAAAACCAATTTCATCAAATTTATTTAAAATAGGTTCAAATTCTGATGTTTTCATTCTTGTAGCTATTATTGATTGCTGCCCATCCCTTAAAGTGGTATCTACAAATTTTGTCATATTTTCCACCTCCAGAATAATTAAAACATTATTAGATTAAAAATTATAAAAAAAAATATTAAGAATAGGGGGATATTATTTTGAAGTAGAAATATTTAGTAGTAAAATATTATTAGAAGGTGAAAAAATGAGGATTGGTAATTATTTACCTTCAACAGATACTAGAAGTATTTACTTAGAATCTAAATTAAGAAGAATATTATTAAAGGCCATAAACAACAAAGATAATTCTTTGTTGTTAAAAGTTGGTAATATAGATAATTTAATAAAATCAGGAAACATAGAAGAGGCAGAAAGAGAATTAAGAAATGCTGAAAAAAAAGTATCTTCAAGAGAGCTAAATAAGAAAAGTATAATTAATATTATACAATCATCACAAAAAGATAAAAAAACTAAAGTACAACAACAAACTTTTAATGATAAAGATAACAATATATATTTACAGGATAATTCTCCAGATTCAGCAGTTTCATTTCAATATCCAACAGCAGTTCCTGAAAGTGCTTCATATTTGTTTGTTAGTTCTCATGAAGGTCAACATGCAAGAGAAATAATAAAAGAAGCAATGTTTAAAGGCAAAATGGCCCAGGTATATGTTAGATATTTTACTTCGTATGATTCTGAAGGAAGGTTAGTATATACTGGTGGAGTAACATGGGGTAAAATTCTTGATTCTAAAGTGTAAGGGAGAGTGAAAGCTTGGAAAATATTTTTTTTCAGAAATTATTAAACGAAAACAAACAAATTTTGGAAAAATATGGGAATATAATAGAAATAAGAAAAAATGAAGTTTTTCATTCTCCAGATGAAGAATTAAAACAAATTAGTATTATTTTAAAAGGGAAACTAAAAGTAGTTAAATATACTCCTGAGGGAAATGAACAGGTATTAAAATATTTGAATAAAAATGAAAGTTTTGGAGAAGGATTGATTTTTTCTGGTGAAAATTATCCATCATATATTATAGTAGAAGAAGACTCTAAGATATTAGAAATTTCAAGAGAAGGGGTACTTAAATTATTTAGAGAAAATGAAGAATTTCTTGTTTTATACTTAAATGAAATATCGAAAAAATTATTAAATCTTTCAAATGTTGTGGATATATTAATTATAAGGTCTATAAAAGAAAGAATAATCAAATATTTTTCACTTTTAAGAAAACAGCAGAATTCAGATATTATATATTTTAAATCAAAACAAAAAATAGCAAATGATATTGGGAGTGTTAGAGAGGTTGTTTCTAAAAAAATTAAAGAATTGGAAAATGAAGGTGTAATTAAAACAATAGATAAAAATCATGTGAAATTAATAAATTTAAGGATGTTTAAATAAAACCGTGAATGAAATCACGGTTTTATTTTTTTTATTTTATTATAATAGGATAGAATAAAAAATAATATTAAAGGAGGTCGATGTATGAATACAGTGATATTAATCGCTATTGCAGTTTTGTTTTTAACATGGTCAATTTTTAAAAGTAAGGAAAAGACAAAGGAAAGTTTGGTGTTGTCAAAGAATCTTCTGGTAAAAACCTTTGTCGAAATAATAGGTGTTATGGCTCTGGTAGGTTTGGTGCTGGCGATATTGCCTCCTGAATTGATAAAGCAGTTACTTGGTAATTCTAATGAGTTTTTAAGTACAGTATATGGAGCAGTTATAGGAGCATTGACTATAATTCCTGCATTTATTGCATTTCCGTTATCAAAATCACTTTATCAAAGTGGAGCAAATTTAACAGCAATAGCAGCATTTATAACAACATTAACAATGGTTGGTTTTGCTACAATGCCAATAGAAATAAAATATTTTGGAAAGAAATTCACATTACATAGATTATGGATAAGTTTTGTAGCTGCAATACTTATTGCTTCAGGAATGGCGGTGATACTATGAGTAAAATAAAAGATTTAATTAAAAATAACAAATTAATATTTATTAGTATAGTTCTTTATGCCATAGCATTTTTTGTAAAACCGGAAATATTTTTTAAAGGTTTAGAAATGACAAAAGGGTTTCTTATAGAAATGATAGAAGTTATGCCACCAATACTTATTATCTCATCTTTAATAACCGTTTGGGTTCCATCGGAAGTTATAATGAGACACTTTGGTAAAGAGTCTGGAATAAAAGGTAAGCTTTTATCAATATTTACGGGAGCTATCTCTGCAGGACCAATTTATGCAGCTTTTCCTGTAGCACAGGCTTTATTTTTAAAAGGTGCAAGTATAGCAAATCTTGTTATTATCATCAGTTCATGGCTGTAGTTAAGGTTGTTATGTTTATGGTTGAATCAAGTTTTCTTGGATTATCCTTTGCTTTGACAAGATATGCATTGACGATTCCTGCCATATTAATAATGGGATATATAATGGAAAAATTGGTAAGTAGAGAAGATATAATAGAGGAAATTCAGGATAAAGAGATAATGTATGAAAATGAAAAAGAAGTTCTTGCAGATTTACCAAACATGAATTGTGGAGCATGTGGATATAAAAATTGTAAATTATTTGCACAAGGTGTAATAAAAGGTGAAGTTACCATAGATGATTGCGTAATTAGAGCAAAAGCAAGAAAAACTGCATAATAACAAAATTTTTTATGATTGTATTAACATTCTAATACCCTGGCAGTTTAAACTGACCAGGGTTATTTTATACACTTAAAAACTTTTCAATAATATCATCAAGAAAAGCTCTTTCATTATCTTTAAAAGCATAATATCTTAAAGCAACTCTTTTTTGACCAAGACCATATTTAATTGCAAAATTTTTGATTTTGCCTTAAAATCCTTCACCTTTTTAAAAATCTCGATGATAATGTATTTTCTTGCTATAAAAACAAAATAACTTTGGCAGTTTAAATGTATGATTAATAATCAACAGGTATATAATAAAAATTAACAATAAAAATATATCATATGATATAATAAAGTTGTAAATTTATTAAATTTAAGAAAAGAAAAAATACATTGAATTCATATTAATGTTATTTTTTTTTTTTTTTTTTTTTTTTTTTTTTTTTTTTTTTTTTTTTTTTTTTTTTTTTTTTTTTTTTTTTTTTTTTTTTTTTTGATAAAATTATTATGAACTGAAAATTAAAACAAATTTTATTGTAGTATATTTGAAATTTTTTGGATATCAAAGTTATAAAATCCACATTTTACAAATGCAATATTAATCATACTTTTTCTACCATTTAAATCAAATTCAATCAATCCTCAAATTCAAAATGATATTACTGAGTAAAAAATTTTATCTTCAATTGGTTTATTAATATTATAACTTATTATTTGTAATATAATGTGTCTTTATGAAATAAAGTTTTAAGTTATTTGATAGTATATTCAAAATAAATCTTTTATAGAAAGGAGATATAAATGTTTATATCAAACAATATAGAAAGCTATTCATATAAAATAAAAGGAATAATACTTTTTCATATTATTGCAATAACCTATGTAGGAATTACTTCCAGTATTTCATATTTTTGGGCTGTAATGTTTCTCTTATATCTTCTAATGGTATATATTGAAATAATAGGAGAAGACTCTTTAAAATCCTATTTCAAAGCTAATAATTTTTATATTATTATTAAAAATAAATTTTTTTATTTATATTACTTTTCTATCTTTTTGGAATATATTTGAAGATTAAAAACCTTGATTTCAAAGCTTTTTCTTCAATAAATTTAATGGCTATAACTTGGGCTCCTCTATACGAAGAAATATTGTATAGATTAATAGTGATAAGTTTTTAGAAATTTTGTTTGAAAACAATAAAATAGTTTGTTTTATTTCAGCATTTATTTTTGCCAGTGTTCATGAACAATATACATGGTTAGATGGAAAAATAAATATCTTTATATTTGCAATATTAGACTATTATTTATTTAAAAAAACTAAAACGATATATTCAACTATGTTATACCATTTTCTCAACAATCTTGTGTTCAACCTTTATTATTAAAAATAAATATATCTGGCGCCAGATAAAAATCTAAAAATCAGGAGGGATTGTATGAATAAACGTATCTTTTTATTAAATATTTTGATGATCTTTATGATAAGTATTTCTTTCTCAAGCGATCTAAAGATAAGTAAATTGGAAAATACTCTGGGAAATAATAGGTTATATGGTGATCCAGTGAAATTAACTCCAGCAAATGGTGGAAGTTCTTCTGGTGGAGGGCCGCGGGAACTATAATTATACTTATAACGTATGATTATTTTGATCATGCCTTGAATGAATTAAAAACAAATGTGTTTGAAAAAATTGATACTATAGTGGCTTCTACATGGAATAAAGTAATTGAAAAAGCGCAAGATATTTATAATTCTATTTTGGATTATTTTGAGAAAAAATATTATAATGTCAATGGTGATTATGATGTTATCACTGAGTAATTTTTTGTTAGTATTATTTGGTATTGTCACTATTACTTTGAAAAGAAAATCTGGAAATTTATTTTATAGATATTACCCAATTTTATTATTAATATGGTTAATGATTGGGTTATCCTTAAAATTTCGCTTCTTGATTTTATTAGGGCCAATTTTCATTACATGCTTTGAATACAAAAGAATTAATAATAGTCATATAAGTATTTTACTAATTTCTATTGGAATATTTTTTGAATTTGCTATATTTGGGATTGAAAAAAGCCTATCATTATATTTAATATCTTTAATTTTGATAAGCTATTTTATCAGTTCTTTATATAAAAGTATCCTGTTTATATCAATATTTTCGTTGGGAGTAATTTTTTTTAATTCTATTATGAATTTTACCTTGATAAAAAATCAATTTTTAATATACGAGATATTTTTATTGTATATATTAATAGGTTTATTTATTAACATTTTTATATGGGTGACTCAAAAAACAAGAAAGTTCATGAAATTATAAATAATTAGCTACAGCAAATGCTGTAGCTTGTTTTTTATAGATATAATTTGGTATAATTAGAAAAAAAGGAGGATGTGTGTATTTTGCAACTCGATATTGGATCTTCCCGAAGTTAGTTGAGAGACCTTTAATAATTTTTGTTTTATAAAAAGAGCCCATAAATAGTTTTTATGGGCTCAAAAAAGTAACTCTTTTTTGAGCAGAACTATGTTTAATTGTAAATTTCTGTTTTTTCTTTATCCAGTAAAAAATACTCGTTCTACAACTATTTATGAAGATTATACCAGATTGACAGAGTATGATTCAATTATTAATAATGCAACCGTTCAATAAAAGTTTTAGAATTTTTACATATTTGTATGATAAAACAATCCATCTGCATTAGTAGATGGATTGTTTTAAATATTATGGTTTTGTTTTTTCTTCATACTCAGTTATATATATTTTTATATGAAGATGTTATACTTATTATTGAGGTGATGAATATGGAATTTGTTGAATATATTTTTGTTTTGCCAGAAAAATTAGAAGATGAGATAGAGACATTTTTCTCAATTAATGAGTTTCAAAATTATTATGTAGACAAACCAACAAAAGGCCAGAAAGTTGTGAAGGTTTATATTAATAAAAAGGAACCAGAAGAAAATATTATTGAATATTTAAAAGATAAATTAGAATTAATATCTGAAAAAGATATTACAGAAGATGAATGGCTAAAACCATGGAGAGAATCATTAAAACCATTTGAATTTATAAAGGATATATGGATAATTCCAGATCCTGAAAAAAAATATGAAATACCAGAAGGTGTAAAAAGTATAAAAATAATTCCAGGAACTGCATTTGGAACAGGATTACACCCAACAACTAAATTAGCTGCTAAGAATTTGGTTAAGGTTATTAATAATGGTGCTGATGTTTTAGATATTGGAACAGGTACAGGTATATTATCAATAATAGCTAAATTATATGGAGCAAATAGATTATTAGCGTTGGATTATGATATTCTTGCAGTAGAAAAGGCAAAAGAAACGTTTAAATTAAATGAAATGAATATAGAAGTAAAACAATCGGATTTGCTTTCAGCAATAAGTGAAAAAGAAAAATACGATATAATCATAGCAAATATAGTGGTTCCAATATTATTAAGGTTAATGGATGATGAGAAATTAGAGAAAATATTAAATGAAAATGGGTATTTAATATTATCAGGGATAAATAAGGAACGAGAAGAAGAAATGGTTCATAAAGTTTTTGAGAAAGAATATAATATAATATCAAGAGAGGAAGAAGCAGGATGGATATCACTACTCCTACAAAAAAGGATATAGAGATTGTAGAAAAACAAATAAACAGAAAACCAAATAAAATAATATCAATTCCAAAAAGATGTTCATATGGCTTTCCCCAGGTAATTGAAAGTTATCCATTGAAAGATGGAAAACCCTTCCCAACTCTTTATTGGCTAACGTGTCCTCATTTAATCAAAGAAGTTGGGAAATTAGAAGTTCTTGGAAAAATAAAAGAATGGGAAGAGGAAATAAAAAATAACGATGAATTAAGAGAAGAATATATAAAAGCACACATTGAAGAAAAGGAAAAAAGAAATAAAAAGATAAAGAAAGAACCTGAATGGGTAAAAAACAGATTGGAAAATATTGGTATTGGGGGAATAAGTAATTTTGAAAGCATAAAATGCTTACATTTACAGTTAGCATCATACTTAGGGGGACAAAAAACCCTATTGGAGAAAGGGTGTGGAATAGCATTGAAAAGGCGGAATGTGAGAACTGCATCTGTTGTTTATTATAGGGACATAAGAACTCATATAGTCATATTTATATTATTTTTTTTTGGGATTTTATCAATAACAAAAAATATATTATTAGGAAATTATGTTCTTGCTTTTAATATATTTATAAAAGTTCTTGCTATATTAATTATTAGATTTGGGTTATACATAACTTCACCTATTACAGATATATCAATTTATATTTTTAGTACGTTAATTCTATTTAATTTTAATGATTTTTATACAAACAATATATTGTTCAGTGCAATACTTCTTCTTTCATTTAGAGATATGTTGAGAGGAAGAAAGTATATATTTACTGATTCCTTAACTGGGTTGTTAAATAGAAGATATTATGTTGAGATTATACCTAAAGTAATTAAATTAAAAGAATATATAGGAAAAGGTTTTGGCATAATAGTGTTAGATCTGGATAATTTCAAACCTGTAAACGATAAATTCGGCCACAAATCAGGAGATTATGTTTTAATGAGAGTGGGAGAGATAATAAATAAATCAGTAAGAAAATCAGATCTGGCTATAAGATATGGTGGAGATGAATTTATTATACTGGTTAATTCAGGTTCTGAAAAAGCTATAGATAATATAATAAAACGCATTGATGAAAAGGTAAAAAATGATTTAAAGATATATAATATATCCGTTTCTGCAGGAAAATGCGTGAAGAATAAAAACGATAATATAACTCTTGAAGAAATGTTTGAAAAAGCAGATAATAATATGTATGAAAATAAAAAGAGGAGAAAAAATGCTCGATAGAAATGTTTTAAAAGATATTCCTAATGAACCTGGAGTATATATTTTTAAAAACAAAGATTCTAAACCAATATATATAGGAAAAGCAAAAAAATTAAAGAATAGAATATCCTCATATTTTAATCTTTCAAATCAACAAAAAATGAAAAAGTAAAAAAGATAGTAGAAGACGCGGAGTTCTTAGATTATATAGTGGTTAGAAATGAAGATGAATCATTGATTTTAGAATCAAATTTGATTTTCACACATAAACCTAAATACAATATATTATTAAAGGATGCCAGAGTGTATCCCTATATTGCTATTACAAAAGAGGATTATCCTCAGGTGAAATTAGTGAGAACCAAAAAAGGAGAAAAAGCGGAATTCTACGGACCCTATTCAAATGTTCGAATGGTTAGAAATATTATTGAAATAATTCAATGGGTATATAAAGTAAGAACATGCGAAAGAAAACTGGATAGAAAAACAAAACCATGTTTTTTGTTTCACCTTGGAAAATGCTACGCTCCATGTTATATTGAAGTGGATAAAAAAGAATATAGAAAATCAGTGAATAAAGTAAAAAGATTCTTAAAAGGAAATATAAAATCAATAAGAAAATATATAGAAGAAAGTATGCATCAATATGCTAAAATATTGAATTTTGAAAAAGCAGCACAGTTGAGAGATTTGCTATTTAAATTAGATAAATTATTTATTCCCATTGGAGTTGAAATGATAAAAGATAAAAATGTGGATATTATTGCAAAGGATGAAGAATATCCAATAGTGGTATTGTTGATAATAAGACAGGGATATATAATATCAAAACTAACCTTTACCATAGATGAAAGTATCAATGAGTTTATACATCAATATTATGTAATAAGAAAAAATATTGTACCTGAAGAAATCTGGATAAAAGATTATATCAACGGAATAGATGAGGAAATAGACCATTTCTTAACAAAAAATGGATTAAAAAAGATAAAAAACTTAAAAGATGAAAGTGAAGAATTATACGTAATAGCATCACGAAACTTGGAAGAAGAAGTGAAGAAACAAACAGACCTCGGAAACACCCTGAAACAGGCTAAAGAAATACTATCGTTAAAAAGAATACCATATAGAATAGAAGGAATAGATATTTCACATTTACAGGGAATGTATACTGTAGCTTCATTAATAACCTTTGAAAATGGAAAACCCAAAAAAGAGGATTATAGAAGATATAGGCTTGATGAATTTAAAGAACCAAACGATTTTGAATCAATAAGAACAGTAATTAGAAAAAGATACACAAAACATCCATTACCAGATTTATTATTCATTGATGGAGGTAAAGGTCAGGTAAATGCCGCAGTTGAGGCTTTAAAAGAAATAGGGTATACATTAGATGATGTCGATGTTGTGGGTATTGCAAAAGAAGATGAAAGAATAGTGTTTCCTGGTGATATTGAAGATTTACATCTTTCGCTGGATCATCCTGTTTTAAGGATGTTAATATTTATGAGGGATGAAACACACAGATTTGCAATAACCTTCAACAGAAAATTAAGAGCAAAAAGATTTGAAAAATCAAGATTAGATGATATACCGGGAATTGGGCCAAAAAGGAAAAAGCTTTTAATTAATCATTTTGGTTCTTTAGAGAATATTTCAAAAGCTTCATGGGAAGAGATAAATGAAATAATAAAAAATGAAAAGGTTTCCAAGAAAATAAAGGAATTTTTTGATTAGGGGATATATGAAAAAAAATACCTTAATAGGGATAATATTATTAATATTCATATGGTGGATAATATCTTTCATAACTAATAATAATCTTCTAATACCATTTCCACAAAATGTTTTTCTGGAAATGTTAAACCTTCTTGGAGAGACGACTTTTTATCTTGACTTACTCAATACATTTTTAAAAATAATAATGGGCTTTTTTATTTCTATGATAATAGGCATTCCAATAGGATTTATTTCAGGATTAAGTAAAACGTTTTTTGAAATATTTCGTCCATTTTTAATGATTATTCAAAGTTCTCCTGTGGTTTCATATATTGCCATAGCAATGTTATGGTTTGGAATAGGTTTTTATACTCCTGTTTTCGTCGCTTTTATGGTAATCTTTCCTATAATAGTATTAAATATATCCGAAGGCATTGCTTCAACAGATAAAAAGTTGTTAGAAATGGCTAAGGTTTTTAAAGTAAGCAAAAAAAATATCTTTTTAAAAATATATATACCTTCTCTACTCCCTTTCTAAAGTCCACATTAAATATGATATCAGGTAGTTTATGGAAGGCCGTTATAGTTGGAGAGTTTTTAGCAGGAGATAGGGGCTGGGAGTCAGCCTTTCCTTTGCTAAAATAGCATTAAATACAGAAAGAGTTTTTGCATATACTATAATACTAGCAATTTTAGGAATGTTTTCTGAAAAAGTGTTGAAATATATTTCAGCATTTAATACAAGAAGAAAAAAGAAATAAGAAATAATAATTATACGAATCAAGTAGATTCAGTGAAAAATTTAAATAAAATGTCACAGGATATTATCATAAAAGGCTTGAACAAAAGTTTTGAAGATAACGTCATATTATCTGGATTTGATATTGTTTTTAAAAAGAAAAAATAAATGTATTGCTTGGAGAATCGGAATAGGAAAAACTACGATTTTAAATATATTAGCTGGAATTTTGGAAAAAGATAATGGAGAAATAATTATTGAAGGCAAAATCGGATATATCTTTCAGGATGATAGATTAGTTCCGTGGCTTAATATATATGAAAATATAAAATTAATAAATGACACCATACTAATGGAAGAGTTAGAAAAATATTTAAACTTATTAAATCTTGAGAAAAACGTATTATTAAAATATCCAGATGAACTTTCTGGTGGGATGAAAAAAAGAATAAATATATTAAGAACGATATCGTATAAACCAGATATCATATTAATGGATGAAGCATTTTCATCACTTGATTTATCCAATAAATATAGGATAATCAAAGAACTTATAAATATTCAGAAAAAAATAAATTTACTATTATTATGGTAACTCATGATCCTTTTGAAGTAGCAAATTTTGGTGAAGTGGTTTATATATTAAACGATAAACCAGTAAAAATAAAAGAACAATTTGAATTCAAAGATATAACAAAACGAACATTAGAAGAAAATCACGAAATACTTTATGAAATTAACAAAATATTGTTAGATTAATTTAAAAATATTCTAAGGAAATTCTAAGGAAAGCGAGCAAAAATATTTTGAAAAAGATGATAAAATGGAGGTGGTAGGAATGAAGAAAACGGTAGTAGTAATGATGTCATTATTGCTGATGGTAGTATCTTCTTTTGCCTTTGTCAATCCTGATTATGTGTCACCAGTTGTGAAAGTTGTAAAAGAAGCAGCTCCTGCTGTAGTTAATATTGAAGCGGTAGGGCATAGGAAGGCTTCAATAGATCCATTTTTTGAGGATTTTTATAAAAGATTTTTTGGTGAATCACCATGGACTCAGGATAGAGAGTTTAAAGCATTAGGAACAGGATTTATCTTTGATAAAAGAGGATATATATTAACCAATTATCATGTTGTTGAAAATGCAGATGAAATAACAGTTACAACATTAAATGGGAAAAAATACAAAGCAAAATATGTAGGTGGAGATAAAGACTTAGATATTGCCGTTTTACAGGTTAAAACAAAAGACGAATTACCAGTAATAGAATTAGGAGATTCTGATAATATTCAGATTGGTGAATGGGCAATTGCAATAGGGAACCCATTAGGATTTAAACACACGGTAACTTTAGGTGTTGTAAGTGCAGTTCATAGAAAAATACCAAAACCTGATGGTAATGGTTCTTATGCAGATTTAATTCAAACAGATGCCGCTATCAATCCTGGTAATAGTGGTGGTCCATTATTAAATATACATGCTCAAGTTATTGGTATAAATACAGCTATAGTTAATCCAACAGAAGGTCAAAATTTAGGATTTGCAATTCCAATTAATTTTGCAAAACGATTTGCAGAAGCATTAATAAATACTGGTAAAGTATCAAAAGCTTATTTGGGCGTTTATATACAAAATGTAACGGAATCACTTGCTAAAACATTTGGTTTAAAAGTAACAAAAGGGGCATTTGTTAGTGATATTGAAAAAGGTTCTCCTGCCGCAAAGGCTGGTATTAAACCAGGTGATGTGATAGTGAAAATAGATAATAAAGAGATAGGTAGTGCGGACGAACTTGTATATATTGTAAAAACATATCCTGCTGGAGAAACAATAAAAGTAGTTGTTAATAGAAAAGGTAAAGAAATTACATATGATATTACTTTAGCTGAAAGAGAAGAATTTGCAAAAGCTACAGAAGATTATTATTTAGGATTAAAAGTAAGAGATTTAACACCTGAAGACTTAAATGAATACAAATTACCCAAGGATATGTATGGTGTAATGGTTGAAGATGTAAAAGAAGGTTCAGAAGCTCAATATGTAAATATTAAAAAAGGCGATATAATAATGGAAATGTATGTAAATGGAAAAGGGACAAAATTAAATTCTATTAAAGACTTCCAAAAACTTTCATCAAGGGTTAAAAAAGGTGATTATATAGGATTTATCATATTTAGAGATGGTTATAGAGCATCTGTATATTTCAGCTATATGGGTAAATAATCTTTAAAAAAGGTCCGGTTATCCGGACCTTTTATTTTGTTGACAGTTTGACTCTTCGCTATGCGAAGGGTTTAGAAAATTTTATTTAATAATAAAAAGACCTAAAAGCTTTTGCAAGGCAAAAGGTTTTAAGATTATAATTTTATTTATTAAAAAAACAAAAACGCTTTACTTCGTGAAGTGTTTTTGGAATAAAAATTTTTATTATAAAATCTAATCAAAAACCCTTCGCGGAGCGATGTGTTTTTGCGAAGCGAAAAGTTCTGGTATAATTATGGCATGAGGAGGTGGAATTGATGAAAAAATTACCAATAGGGGTGCAGGATTATAAAAAAATAATAGAAGGAAATTATGTATATGTAGATAAAACGAAATATATATATGACCTGATAAGTTCAGAAGTGCCAATATTTTTATCCCGCCCAAGAAGATTTGGAAAGAGCTTAACACTATCAACATTGTATTATATATTCAAAGGAGAAAAAGAATTATTCAAAGATACTTATATATACGACAAATGGGAATTTAAAGAGTATCCAATTATCAGATTAGACATACTATCATCAGCAACAGATAATGAAGAGAGGTTCAAAAAAAGTCTAACAAAAATAATAAAAAAAGAAGGAATAAGAAACGGAGTAGACATTGAAGAAGATGATTACAAATTTGCATTTGATGAATTAATAATGAAGTTATCAAAAAAGGAAAGGTAGTAATACTGGTAGATGAGTATGAAAAACCAATACTGGATAATATAAATAATAAAGAAAAAGCAGAAAGATATAGAGAAATATTAAGAGATTTCTATGTCACAATAAAATCAAATGATGAATATATAAAATTTGTATTCATCACTGGAATAACAAAATTCACAAAAACAGGAGTATTCTCTGCATTAAATAATTTAAACGATATATCGTTAAACAAAAAATACTCACAAATGTTAGGATATACACAGGAAGAACTCGAACATTATTTCAAAGTGTATATAAAAGAAACATCAAAAGAAATAGGAATAAGTGAAGAAGAATTACTAAAAGGATTAAAAGAATATTATAATGGATTTTCATTTGATGGAGAACATTATGTATATAATCCATTTTCAATATTAAAGTTCTTTGAAGAAAAGAATTTCAAAATTACTGGTTTGAAAGCGGCTCACCATCATTCCTATACGAATACATAAAAAACAGAAAGATAACCTATGAAGACTTAGTAAAAGACACAGTAAGTGCAATGGATTTCTCAACAAGAGAAATAGAAGATGCAAATGCAAATGTATTCTTCACGCAGGCAGGATATTTAACCTTTAAAGGAATAAAAAAATTAGGATTAAAAAAGAAATATATACTCGACTATCCAAATATAGAAGTAAAAAGTAGTTTCTCAAGATTAATATTAGAAGCAAACTATGGATTAAAAGGATTAGATGAAGCAGAAAATATAATATATGAAAAGATATATGACAATGATATAGAAGGATTAATAGAAGGAATAAAAAAAGTAATAAGTGCAATACCGTATAATCTACATCAAAAAGAAGAAAGATATTATCACTCATTGATATTTGCAATACTGGCAATAGCAGGTCTAAATGTAAGAGCAGAAGAAATGACAAACCTTGGAAGAAGCGATGTAGTATTAGAATTCAATGAAAGAGTATATATATTCGAAGCAAAACTGGACAAAAGTGCAGAAGAAGCGCTAGCTCAGATAAAAAGAAGAAATACTATGAAAAATACAAAGGAAAAGAAATATATCTTATAGGAATAAATATAAATTCTGAAAAAGAAATATTGAGGATTATATTATAGAGAAAATATAGAAAAATAATTTAAAGGGGAAATCAAATGGATATTATAAATCATGTGGAGAGTATAAAAAATGAAGTAATAGAGGCATTAAAAAGTTTGTATCAATAAATTCGGTTAATCCAAGAGGTGGAGGTCCTGGAGAAAAAGAAGTTGCAGAATGGTTGGAATCCTATTTAAAAACATTAAAATTTGATGAGATTAAAAGATATGATGCTCCAGATGACGCTGTGGAATATGGATTTAGACCAAATATTGTTGCTATATATAAAGGAACAAATCCTGAAAAAACAATATGGTTTATTACACATATGGACAAAGTTCCTGAAGGAGACTTGTCATTATGGGATCATGACCTTTTGATCCTATTATAAAAGATGGTAAGATTTACGGAAGAGGGTCAGAAGATAATGGAAGTTCGTTAATTGCTACATTATTTGGAGTTAAATCAATAATGGATTTAAATATCAGACCCAAAGATAATATAGGGCTTGTTTTTGTTTCTGACGAAGAAACAGGCAGTGATTATGGAATAAAATATTTGTTAAAACAAAATATTTTTAATAAAAATGATTGGTATTATGTTCCTGATTCTGGAAATAATGAAGGTTCATTTATTGAAATAGCTGAAAAATCTATCCTATGGTTAAAAATAATTACAGAAGGGAAACAGGCTCATGCAGCTACTCCTAATGTTGCTAAAAATGCACATAGAGCCGCAATATATTTTGCAAAAGAATTAGATGAATTTTTGCATGAGAAATATAATGCTGTAGATGAAATGTTTGGTAGAATTCCAATTTCAACATTTGAACCAACAAAAAAGAACATAATGTTGATAATGTAAATACTATTCCTGGAACGGATGTGTTATATTTTGATTGTAGAGTATTGCCACAATACGATTTAAATGAAATATTAGATGATGTAAATAAAATAAAAGAGAAATATGAAAAGAAATTTGGAGTTAAGATAAACATCGAGATTCCACAAATGGAAAACGCACCAAAACCAACACCTGCAGATCATCCTATGGTATTAAAATTAAAAGAAAGTGTAGAGAAATTAAGAAATATAAAAACATTTGTTGGTGGAATAGGTGGAGGTACTTGTGCAGCTATTTTAAGACATGAAGGATTGCCTGCAGTTGTATGGGAACTATGGATCATATGGCGCATCAACCAAATGAATATATAAAAATAGAACATTTAATAGCAGATACAAAAGTATATGCATATTTAATGTCAAATTTATAAGGGAGGAAAGATATGAAAACATTAATATTATATGGTTTTGGAATAGGAGTTGTAGATATTAGGAGTATAAAAAAGGTTAAAGGACAATATGAAAAAGTTATAGTATTTGTTTCAAAAGGCCACAGGGAAAAGCTAAAGAAATGATAGAAGAACTTGGGACTATATAGAAATAAATTCAACCTTGAACTTTTATAAAGAAGCTAAAAGAAAGGCTAAAGAAATTAAAGATTCAGAGTTAAAAGATTTAGGAGATTTTGGAGATAGGGCGATGATGAGAGACCCATGTTAGGAAATATTAGTTTAATATTACTCGAAAGAGTATCTTTGATACTGGTAATAACGTATATAATTTTCCAGACATATTTTATAAAAGAGATTTTTGGCAAAACTCTTGTTGCTAAAAATAAAATTGTTCTCGGTATTATTGGAGGATTACTTGGTATTTTAGGGACACTTTTTGGTGTTAAATATAATGGTGCTATAGTAAATTATAGGGATATAGGAGTTATTCTGGCAGGTATGTTGGGAGGATTCCTGGAGGAATTATTGCAGCATTAATTTCAGCAATATTTAGAGTTTTTTAGGAGGTATTACAGCAATTCCATGTTTTTTTGGAACGTTAACTGCAGGAATTATGAGTGGAGTAATATCCCAATACTATGGAAGACAACATTTTACTTTTTTTAGAACGCTTTTTTATACAGCGATTATTGAAATAGTTCATTTAACCTATGTTTTAATCATGGTAAAACCTTTTACTCTTGCTTATGATATAACTTTTAATATATTATTTCCAATGGTAATAACAAATGCTCTTGGCGTATCGTTTTTAAATTTTATGATTCTAAATATGGAAGAAAAACTTGAATATACTGCAGAAAATGCTATGAATTCAATATTTTTTATAATGGAAAAGAGTTTAAATACTGTAGAAATAGGTTTTAATGAGGAAAGTGCTAATATAATAGCTCAAGTTATTTTAGAAAACACAGATTTTGAAGCAGTAGCTTTAACAGATAAAGAAAAATTCTTGCTCATGTTGGTATAGGTGATGACCATCACTTTGCCGGCTTGAAATAAAAACAGGAGCAACAAAAAAGGTAATAGCAAATGAAAAAGGTTTGAAAGTGGTGGGGAAAAAAGGAATAAATTGCGAAAAAGATAATTGCCCTCTTTATTCTGCTTTAATAGTGCCATTAAAAGATTTGAATGGGGATTTAATAGGAACATTAAAATTATATTATTCTAAAAATAATACCATAAAGAATTCTGATGTTATTTTTGGTAAAAAACTTGCACAAATTTTGTCTTTAATAATATCTATTTCAAAAATGAATAAAAATTTAAAATTAGCAACAGAAGAAAAATTAAGAGAATTAATGGCAAATTTAAGTCCTCACTTTTTATTTAATACCTTAAATGCTATAAAATACATATCTAAAAAGGAACCTCGAAAGGTTAATAAATTTATAGATAATTTATCTGATTTGTTGAGATACACACTTTACGAAAACTCGAAATTGGTAACAATAAAAAAGAAATAAGTTTTACTATTAACTATTTGGAACTAATGAAATTACGATTTAAAGACAAATTAGACTATGAAATAATTTTTGATAAAGAATTAGAAGAAAAGTTAATCCCACCATTTATATTACAGCCTTTAGTAGAAAATTCGATAAAACATGGGATGAAAGATGATAAATTATTGATAAAAATCGTAATAGAAGAAAAAGATAGTCAAGTTATTATATATGTGGAAGATAATGGTAAGGGTTTTAGAAGCTTAAAAAATAGAGGTAAAGGACTTTCTTTAATAGAAAATAGATTGAAATCATTATATGAGGATAATTATACATTTAATATAAAAAACGGTTTATTTAGTGGAACCACGATAGAGATAAAAATTAATTCAAAAGTTGGTGAGCTAATATGATAAATGTTGCTATAATAGATGATGAATACTATGCAAGAGAAACATTAAAAGATTTAATTAATGAAATGAGTCCTTTTGAAATAAAGGGATGTTTTGAAAGTGTTGAAGACTTTTTAAAAAGCAAACTAAAAAACGATATTGATGTTATTTTCCTTGATATTGAAATGCCAAAAATGAATGGTATTAAGGCTTCAAAATATCTTGAAAAATATAAAATTGTATTTGTTACTGCTTATTCCGAATATGCAGTAGATGCATTTGAAGTTAAAGCATTGGATTACCTAACAAAACCGGTCTCGGAAGTAAGATTTATAGAAACAGTTAATAGAATAGAAGAAGCTTTTAAAGATACAAAATTAAGTAAAATTGCTGTTGAAAATAAAAATGAAATAATATTTTTGGATTTTGAAGAGGTATATTATTTTGAATATTTCGAAAAGAAAATATTGGTTCGAACAAATAATGAAGAATATGTGTTAAAACATTTTAAGAATTTAAATAAATTGGAGAAAGAATTACCAGATAATTTTCTCAGGATACATAAATCATACATTATAAATCTTAATTATATAGATAAGCTCATAAAAGATTTGAATTCACTTCAAATGAAGAATAATAAAATTATTCCTATTGGAAAAACTCATATGAAAGATGTCAGAAATATGCTTAATATATGATGTCAAGAAAAATACATATCTTTTAATACAAAAAAATGACCGTTCAGGTCATTTTTTTGTATGTTTAATTGTTAAATTAATATATCAACTGATATACTAATCATACACAAAAAATTATGAAAGGGGAATTCTGTGTGAATTCATTGCTTTTAGCAATTTTAGCTTTTGTAGGTTATTGGTTAGCTTATAACACGTATGGTAAATGGATTGCAAGAAAGATTTTTGGGCTAAATGACAAAAATCCAGTACCATCAAAGGAATTTGAAGATGGCGTCGATTATGTTCCTACTAAAAAACATATTTTATTAGGGCACCATTTTACAACAATTGCAGGAACAGGTCCAATTGTTGGTCCGGCAATAGGTGTAATTTGGGGTTGGGTTCCAGCATTTATATGGGTATTTTTTGGTTCCATATTTATGGGTGCAGTTCATGATTTCACATCATTAATCGTATCAGCCAGAAATCAAGGAAAAACTATTGGTGAATTAACAGGTAATTTAATCAATGAAAGAACAGCAAAAATATTTTTAATATTGATACAATTTTTGTTGTGGATAGTTTTAGCTGTTTTTGGATTAATTGTAGCTTTATTATTCAAAATGTATCCACAATCAGTATTTCCAGTATGGATGGAAATACCTATAGCAATGTGGTTAAGTTATATGGTTTATAACAAAGGTAAAAATGACACAGTATATTCAATAATAGCTGTTATTTTAATGTATGTAACAATAGCAATAGGGTTCTTATGCCAATAAAAGGTATTTCTGTAGTTACATGGATTTACATCTTAATGGTTTATGTATTCCTTGCTTCAACTTTACCAGTACATAAATTATTACAACCAAGAGATTATATTAACTCACATGAATTATTGATTGCAATGGCATTGTTGGTATTGGGTATCTTAGTTGGTCATCCGAAAATTGTTGCGCCTGCATTCCAAACAGTTCCAGATGCACCACCATTATTCCCAATTTTATTCATCACAATAGCTTGTGGCGCTATTTCAGGATTTCATAGTTTGGCTGCCTCAGGAACAACAGTAAAACAATTGGAAAAAGAAACAGATTCTCTTCCAATTGGTTATGGTGGAATGATTTTAGAAGGCGTTTTAGCAACTATAGTTATAATTGCTGTAACTGCAGGTTTAGGGATGAATGGTGGAGGAGTAGAAGCATTTACATCACATTATGCATCATGGGCAGCAGCAAGTGGTTTAGGTGCAAAATTATCAGCAGTTATCAATGGTTCAGCAAATTTGATGAATTCTTACGGCATTCCTTTAGACTTAGCTAAGACAATAATGGCTGTATTTATTGTTTCATTTGCTGGAACAACAATGGATTCATCTGCAAGAATTCAAAGATTTGCATTGCAGGAATTATTCTCAAATAAAAATAAAGAAGTAGTAGTAAAACCATTAAAAAATAGATATATTGCTACGGCAATTGTTATTTTAGCAGCAATGGCATTAGCATTGTCAGCAGATGGGGGTAAAGGTGCTTTAATATTATGGCCAGTTTTTGGTGCATTGAACCAATTATTAGCAAGTTTAGCATTGTTAATAGGTACAGTTTATCTTGCTAAGAAAAGGAAACCAATCTGGATTACAGGATTACCAATGTTATTCATGATGGTAATAACATTATATGCAACGTTCATGAATTTAAAGAAATTTATAGCTTCAAATAATGGATTGTTGATATTTATCACAGTTGCAACACTTATTATTGCATTATGGATTATAATTGAAGGATTTATAGCAATAGCAAAAGCTGGCAAAGAACCAGAACCAGTTGAAGAGGAAATATAAACTTATAACAAAAGCACCCAAATCGGGTGCTTTTGTTATAGTAAATAGAAGGAGTATAATAAATTAAAATAAAACACACAAGAGCATTAGCTCTTGTGTGTTTAGGTAAATAATTAATCATTATAGAAAAATAATACGAAGATATTATTAAGAACTAAATGAACTTTTGAGTAGTCAAATATATAGGAGGAAATCTTATGAAAAAGATATATAAATTATTAATAATACTAATTTTATTGTTTTTTCTACATGGGTGTATATTTCAAAATCAACCTCCTATAATTGAAACCATGAGTCCATCAAATGGTGAAAAAGTTAATCCTGATAAAATAACCTTCAAATGGACGGCTAAAGATCCAGAAGGAAAAACATTATATTATAATTTTTATTTATTTTCAAATGGAAAACTTGTTAAGGAAGAAAAGAACCTGGCAGGAAACAGTTATGTTGTAAAAAACTTAGAGAATTTAGTAAAATACGAATGGTGGTTGGAAGCAATTGATGAAAATGGTGAAAAAGTTAAAAAAAATTCTCAATTTGAAACATATAAACCAAATACTAAACCAATTAAATCATTTTTAATATCTCCAAGTAATAATGATAATTCAGTTTATCCATATAATATAAAATTCCAATGGAACAAAAGCTTGGATTTCGATGGAGATATTGTTTTATATGATTTATATTTAGATGATGCTACACCTCTTAATACTCCTGTAGCAACATCATTAACTAAGACAGATTATACGTTAAAAAAATTGAAATTAGATACTACCTATTATTGGAAAGTAGTATCCTATGATACATATGGATCATCTACTACTTCAGAAACATGGATGTTCAAAACATTATCAAATACACCACCAATTGTTGATTTTCCTCAAAAAAATTTTATAGTAAAAGAAAATGAAACATTTGAATTAGATCTAAGTAATTTTGTATCAGATATGGAAGATGATTATTTTGAATATAGTATAGTAACAAACAACGGAGCCAGCATTCAAGGAAATAAATATATATTTAAACCAGGATATAATTTTGTAAAACATTTCAATTTAAGTAAAAAAATTCAAGAGCAAATAATTGTTTCAGATACAAAAGACAATTCCAGTGGATTTTTAAATATTATTGTTAAAGATGTTAATCAGCCTCCGGAAAAGCCGAAAATCACTTATCCTTTAAATAATTCAATAGTTCCTAAGGATTTTATATTAAAATGGAATTGTTCTGATCCGGATGGGACGCTTTAAAATATGATATATATTTGGGAAATTATTCTAATAATTATACGAAAATAGCTACAGACGTTTCTTCAGAAGAATATAGTTTTAGTTTGAATTATGATACCAATTATTATTTAAAAATAGTAGCAAAAGATGAATATGGCGGTATAACAGCAAGTGATGAAATATATTTTAAAACTAAGAAAGAACCAACGACACTTCAATGGGAAAAGATATTTCTGAAATAAAGAATATTTTATATATAATAATAAACTAATAATTGTGAATAAAGATAAAATAAGTAGTTTAAATACAAATGGTATAGAAGATTCTTCAATTGACATAAGTAATATAATGCCAAATAGTGTTATTTTTGGGAATTTAATGTTTGTTCCTATCAATGGCGGGATATTAAAAATAATAGATTTAGATAAATTTGAAGTTATTAATACAATAAAAGTGCCTGGAGAAATTGTAGGAATTACTGCGGATGAAGATTATAAAAATCAAGAATATTTATATATAATAACTGAAGATGGAAGTGTATATGTATACAATTTAGAAGATTATACTCTTTACTGGAGTAGAGAGTATAATATAATACCAAACGGGCCTATCTTAATAATCGAAAATGGATACTTAATTATATCTGGTAATTATGAAGATTCTGGAAAAATAATTATTACGAAACCAAAAGGTAGAATATATAAAGAAATAACATTTTCTCAAAAGATTACAACTCTAATTTCAAATGATGAAAATTATAATATGTACTTTGCTACAGGAAATAAAATATATTCTTATACAAAGGAAGGAAATAAAAATTGGGAATTAAATTTATCAGAAAGCATAGAAAATGATATTGTATATGATGGAGATTATTTATATGCTGGTGGGAAAAGCAAAGTATTTAAAATAGATAAAGGAGGGAATTTAGTAGATACATATATTTTGAATAATATTTATACAAAAACATTATTAATAACTGGCAATAAGAATTTAATTGCAGTATTAAATGATGGAATAGCTCAAAATGAAAATAAGATAGTCCTGAAGAATTTTGGAGAAATAAAAACGGATGTTTTGTTGAATGATGGTTTGTTATATTTTGCCTCTGAAGATAAATTGTATTCTATTTCCATTGAAGATGAGAATATATTGAATGATTCATGGCCAGCTTTTGGGAAAAACATCTTTAAAAATAGAGATTCATATATGAGAAATAACTCTTCTCCAGAAAAGCCAGAATTAACTTATCCACAAAATCAAAGCATAGAAATTCCAAAAGATGTTGTGTTAACCTGGGAATGTGATGATCCACAAGATGATGATTTAATATATAAAATATATTTGGGTGAAGATGGAGATTTAAATTTGATTGCTACAACAAATGCAACATCATATGAAGTTAATTTAGAAAACAGTAAAAAATATTATTGGAAAGTTGTAGCAAATGATGGGGAATTGGAATCGGAAAGTGATATGTATAGTTTTTATACAATTCCTGCGCCTGCGGAGGAAAAATTTAAAGTTAAAGTTGAAGGAGCAACTATATATTCTCCGGCAATATCTGAAGATAACACTATATATTTTTCTACCAGTTCTGGAAATGTATATGCTTATAATCCTTATGGAAAACAACTATGGAAATATGAAACGAATGGATTTATAAAATCTCCAGTTGTTTTAAATCCTTTAGATCAAATAATTATTGGTAATGAAAATGGAGAATTATACATTATTAATTCAGATGGTAGTTTATCAAACTCTATAAAACTTGATAGTAGCATATCAAAACCAGTTGCTTTAAGTGGTAATAGTGAAATATATGTAATAACAGATACAGGTAAGATATATAAATTAGGACCTTTTGGTAATGAAATATGGGAAAAACAATTAAATGGAATGCCTACAACTAATATAGTGGTAGATAATAATGATAACATATATTTTGGATTAAACAATTATCTATATTGTTTGGATTCAAATGGAAAAGAAATATTTAAAAAAAGCTTTAATAGAATAATTTCTACTGAGCTTTCAATGGATAATAATGATAATATATATTTTGCAACAGAAGAGAATAAAATTTATTCTATTAATAGCTTTGGTAATATAGAATTTGAAAAAAATATAAATGAGAAAATATCAGGATCTATACTTATTGCAGAGGATAATTCTATAATCTTTGGATCTCACGAGGGCAAATTATACAAATATTATTATAAAAGCGATGATATGAAAATCATAGAATTAAAAGATATACCATATTCATTTATTTTAATGGATAAAGTAAAGTATATAACGACAAAAAATAAATTTATCATTTATAATGGAAATCTGGAATGGTATGATGAATATAGTAAAATAAAATATTCTCCAAATATAGATAGTAATGGAGTTATAATTTTTGGCACCATAGATGGTTATTTATACGGGATTTATGGAGAAACACAATTTTTACGCAATTCACCATGGCCCATTTCTTTAGGGGATAAAAAACATACTGGAAATATAAATAAAAATATAATAATGCCTTCTAACAGACCACCTTTAAAACCGTATAATCCTTATCCACAAAACAAGAGTGAAATTGCTTTATCTAATGTTACACTATCCTGGGAATCATCAGATCCAGATGGCGATGTAGTATATTATGATGTTTATTTTGGAGATAGTGTAAGTCAGGAGTTAAAAGCTCAAAGGCTTACAAAGAAAGAATATCAAATATCCAATTTAAAACCAGGGACATATTATTGGTATGTTAAAGCACAGGATGACTATGGAAATACCTCAAAAAGTGATTTGTGGAGTTTCACAGTTAAAGAAGTTGTTGGTGAAAATAATCCACCTCTTAAACCTACGTTGCTAGAACCAGCAAATAATAGTGAAAATATACCTATAAATGCTAGTTTGAAGTGGTCATGTTCTGACCCGGATGGAGATGCTTTAAAATACGATATATATATTGAAAAAGAACCAATATTATCTACACCTAAAGAAACAGATTATGAAGGAACATCATATAGTATTAACTTAGAACCAGGAGAGACGTATTATTGGAAAGTAGTTGCGAAGGATGGTAAAGGTGGGGTAACATCAAGTGATATATACTCATTTACTACATCAGTAAAAGTAAATAATCCACCAAATATACCACAATTATTATCACCGCCGAATAATGCGACAGATATTGATCCAGATGTTACTCTGGTGTGGAATGCGACAGACCCTGATGGTGACTCATTGACATATGACGTTTATTTAGACAAAACTCAAAATTTCTCATCACCATATAGAACAAATATTTCAACTACATCATTGTCTATATCTGATTTGGAATTAGGAGTCACATATTATTGGAAAGTAGTCGCAAAAGATGGAAAGGGTGGAGAAAATAGCAGTGATACTTATTCATTTACAGTAAAGGAATCAATAGGTCCATTAACACCAAAATTGTATTTTAAAGATGTAACAATACAATCTGGAGGTCAGGGAGATCTTATTATTCATGGTCAAAAGCTGGAAAATGTTCAGGCCTTCGATATAGAAATAAGTTATGATAAAACAAAATTAACACTATCACAAAATAATATTCAGGCAATTGGTGAATTACAGGGAAGAAGTTTAATAATTAATATCAATAATGGCAAAATAAAAATAACAACATTATCATTTTCACCTTTTACTATCAATGATAGTGATATTTTAAAAATCACATTTACCGCAATAGGGAATAGTGGTAATACAGAGGTTGAATTTACGCCAAATACTAAAATTGTAGATTCAAATGGTAAAGAATTAGATGTTGATATTAGCGATATTGGTATTATTGCTATTCAATAAAAAATAAAGCCACATTTGTCAAATGTGGCTTTATTTTTTATAAAATTTTTTGAGATGATATTTGCTAATTCTTTGCTAAACAAAAATATTTTATACTTGTTAAAAACACATTTTTTGAACCGATAGAGAGATTATATAGTCTAAACAATAAAATAAAGTTAAATTTAATATATTTTTTTAATATTTATAAAGTTTTTTTTTTTTGGTCGATTTTATTAATGCCAATAAATAATACACGGAGGTGAAATTATGCGGAACAAAAAAGGATTCTTATTTATGGGGATTTTGCTGTTGGTGGCATTTGTTTTGGTAGGATGCTTTAAGACAGTCCCGGTAGAAATGTTGAATACAAATCATATAAGTGTAGACTTAACTGCAAATTATGATTTTTATTCAAAGGTAAATGCATCAGCTATTGAGATGGAATTCAATACAAGAATACCAAAAGACGCATTTATTTATAATAAAAACACATCATTGATGCTGGTAAAAACGTATCCTAACAAAACAGTTATAATGTTTTCAAAAGCACAAAAGGATATAGTTAAAGGTGAAAAACTGTTTTCAGTAAAAAGAAATTATTTAAATGTAGAAAAAACACAAATTGAAACTAAAGCAGCATTGTTAGCAGGTAATAAGGTTATTACAAAAGCAAGTGCTCCGTATTCTGATGGTTTAAGCGTTTCGGATGCAACTACTTTAAGATCAGGTGATGAAGCTTCTATAGTGATTCATGCAAAAAATATCTCAGGAGTAGAAAGTTTTCAGATTCATTTATATTATCCAAACACTTTAATAGATATTGATACATCAAAAGGAAATAATGGAGTTCAATTATTGAATTCAGCAGCAGTAAATACATTACTTTCAGATCCAATAAATAATCCAGGAGATTTAGAAATAACCTTTACAACACAAAATGGTAGTGAATTAACTATTGAAGACGAAGATATTGTAAGAATATATATTATTGCAAAAGATGTTAATCCTAAAGGTCAGGGTAATACGAGCTTAGATGTTACTTTGTTAGATCACAGTTTGAATACAGTTTCTGCTGATACATATGGTGGAGACATAGTAGTTTATGATCCTATATTATTAGGTGATTTTGATGATCCAGATACTACAGGTGATGAAAGAGATAATACTGTTGATATTGATGATTTCTTAATCTTTTTGGATCATTATGATACTCAACTAGGTGATGCAGCATATGATGCGGATTTTGATATATATCCTTCAGAAATAGCTCCTATTTCTGATTGGCAAACAAATTCAATCTATAGTATAGCTTTTCCTGATGGTAAAATAGACTTATATGATTTCATAATTTTTGCAAGAAATTATGGTAAAAACTTACCAACAGAAAATTCACCACCAGTATTTGGAGGTGCTGCTCCTACACCAGCAGATGGAGCAAATAATGTTTCTATAACAACAACACTTGATTTTGATAACGCAACCGATCCAGATGGAGATAGCGTTACATATGATGTATATTTAGGAACAGATCAAACATTGGTAAATAATTTAGATTCAACAACAAAAATAGCTACAGATTTAACTAATTCACAGACAGCAGCTTTATCTTTATTAAGAGGAACAACATATTATTGGAAAGTAGTCGCAAAAGATGGAAAGGGTGGAGAAACTCAGCTTCCTGGTTCAAGTACGACATATAGTTTCTCAACAGTAACATTGGATAAAATATTTGTAGCAGGAGGATATGAAGGAGTATTTGTAATTGATGTAAGCACACCTGCAAATCCAAGCATAGAACAGGATGCTGGACCATCAGATAATGTAATAGATACAGATGGTTACGTATATGATGTAGCAAAATTTGATATTAATTCAGAAGGTTATGTAGCAATAGCTGATGGCGATAAAGGGTTAAAGGTAGCATTTTATGATGATGATAACACATCACCTCAATTTGAGTTAGATGACCAATTAGATCCATTCTACGTAGGAGATGAGGCGAAAGGTGTAGCTTATTATACATCAGGAGGAAATTATTATATTTTAGTAGCATCAGGAACACAAGGATTATACATAGCACAATTTGATCCAGGTACTACGGATGATGCTAATGGTGACGATGATGATCCATCAGGACAATTTACATTAACATTAAAGTCACACCTTGCAATTAATGGAGATTCAAAGTCAGTAACGGTAGATGGAACGGCAGCATATATAGCAGCAGGTTCTGGTGGAATGGTAATAGTTGATATTAGTGATGTAACAAATCCAGCAATCGTAGGAACGTTAAGCGATATTTCAAATGTATTAGATGTTGTTGTAGATGGAAATTATGCATATGTAGCAGCTGGAGAAGATGGAGTATATAAAGTAGATATTAGTGATGAAACAAATCCAAGCGTAAGTACATCATATAATACAGCTGGTTATGCAGAAGCAGTGGATGCATTAGGTGATTATGTATATGTAGCAGATGGTTCCAATGGAGTAGTAAAATTAGGTAATTCTTCATTGGCATATGTAGGAAGATATAATACAGCAGGATATGCAAAGGGGATAATTATAGATGGAGGAACAGGATTTATAGGAGATAGTTATAATGGATTGAATATTATAGATATAAATGCATTAACGTTAACGGGTAGTTTTGATTTAGGTTCGGTAGCAAGGGATACTTTCGTAACAGGAAATAGATATTTGATAGTTGCAGATGGTGATAATGGTGTAAAAGTATATGATGCAGGAGCTAATTTAGCAAATATAGCAAATCCAACATTAATTGATACAATTGACACTCCAGGTTATGCAAGGTCTGTTTATTATGTTGCTCATGATGATGGAGCAGGTGCTGAAGAATATCTTATATATGTAGCAGATGGTCCTAAAGGTCTTGCAGTAATAGATGCAGATGCAGATGCAAATGACACACCATTTGAAAATGCAGCAGATATAGCATTAATAGGAAATATAGATACAGACGGTTATGCATATGATGTTTATCCATATGCTGTAGATGGAAGTTTTGATTTAAGTGGAGATGAATGGCTATATGTAGCAGATGGTCCTAAAGGTTTAGCAGTATTTGATATAACGACACAGGCAAACACAAGAGTTCCAGTTTATGTAAATACATTTATAGATACTGGTACAGGTTCAAGTAACGCTGGTGTAATGATGGCAATAGGTTATGATGATGATTATGATACAACTACAGCTGGAGCACAACCAGGATTATTAGTAGCAGATGGAGAAGCTGGTATAGTATTATTTGATATTTCTACAGCAAACAGTCCTTCATTACCAGATTCAGACCACGCTCAGGATAGATATGACACATCAGGAACAGCATTTGACTTATACGTAGACACAGCAAATGATAATGCATATGTAGCAGATGGAACTCAAGGATTAACCGTTGTTAATTATTCATATGATGGTGCTGGCGCATTAACCTGGACACTTAAAGGTGGCGTAAGATTCGATGATGCTATAATTACAGGTATTAATCTAAGAGTAGCAGGATATTATACATTAGCAGCAGGAAATAGAGGAGTTGTTGTATTTAGAGTAGCAGATCCAACAACATTATCAAATGCTGATGCTTTACATACATCAGGTAATGATCCAGATGGTGATAATGACTATGTAGCAAGTGAATATGATACTCAAGGTGCAGGATATAGTGTAAATTATGTAGGTAATGGTGGTGCAGGTGCAAATTATTATACATTAGTAGCAGATGGTGATAATGGAGTTGTAGTATTATATGATAATAATTCAACACCTTATACACCAGGTCTAACGAGCGATTATAAATGGATTAACTTTGGAAACTTAGTAACTAATTAATTTAATGTGTTTATCAATTCCCCGGGGTTTTCCCGGGATTTTCTTTACATGAAGGATTTTTCATGATATAATATCATTGACAATTAAATAAAAATTCCTTTAAAGTGTGAGGGAAAACGGTGAAAATCCGTTGCGGTCGCGCCACCGTGAATGGGGACGAAACCAACACTATGCCACTGGAAACATTTCTCTGGGAAGGCGTTGGGAGTAGGATGAGCCATGAGCCGGGAGACCTGCTTTAAAGGGATTTGTTCCATCTTCTCGCGAAAAGAAGATGGAAAATAGATTTTTTATAGGAGGGATTATAGATGAAAAAGGTATTTTTGGCGTTATTATTGGTATTGACATTATCTTTGTTTGCCTTTCAACCTGTGGCATTGGTTGACGATTTAGGAAGAGTGGTAACCTTTGAAAAGAAAGTTGAAAGAATTGTAGTAGCAGCACCAGCTATTTCAGATTTTGTAGTAAAACTTGGTGCAAAGGATAAAGTGGTTGGAGTAACGGATTTTGATTCATATATTACCGATGTAGAAAAAATAGGAAATATGGTTCCATTAAATGTAGAAAAAATAGTATCATTGAATCCAGATGTTGTATTATTAACTGGAGGATTTCAGGAAGGTGAGGTTTCTAAATTAGAAAAATTTGGTATTAAATCCTTTGTTATAAATCCAACAACATTAAATGAGATGTTTAGAGATTTAACACTTGTAGGCGTTATATTAGGAAAAGACAAAACAGCTCAGGATTATGCACAAAAATTAAGAGCTCAAATGTTAAACATAGCAAAAAATACTTTTTCCTGGAAAGAAAAGCCGAAAGTTATGTATTTATCCGCATATGGTAGTGTTTCTCAAATGTGGACATGTGGAACAGGTTCATATTTAAATGAATTAATCACTTATGCAGGCGGTATTAACTTAACAGCACCATATACAGGAAATAACGGTTGGTTTGCAGTTGGTCCGGAATTTGTTGTTAAAGAAAATCCGGATATTATTTTGGTTCCAGCATATTATCCAGGAGATAAGGGTGCATATGATTTAATAATGAATGCAGAACAATTTAAAGATGTTAATGCTGTAAAAAACAAAAAGGTATTTATAATTGACGGTAATAAAGCATCATTACCAAACACAGGATTAATAGACTTATTGGGAGAGATTAATAAACTCTTCAGTGAAAATAAATGAAAAAATTAAAATCGGGGGGAATTCCCGATTTTTTCCCTGTTATTGGGAATAGTTTTTATTATATTATCTATAATATTATTTACATCTTTAGGAACGGTAAAAATACCCTTTAAAAATGTAATTCTTGCATTTGCAAATAATTCAGATAATCCATTGTATGATAGAATAATATTCAATTTAAGATTACCAAGGGTAATAGGTACTTTATTAATAGGAGCAATACTTGCAATAGCTGGTAATGATTTTCAAATGATAATAAAAAACCCACTTGCCGACCCATTTATTATTGGTATATCTTCAGGAGCGAGCTTTGGAGCAGTAATATATACCGCTTTAAAGAGTGTATATGGAATAGACTTACCATTTGGAATAGAAACATTTGCTTTTATTTTTGCTTTAATAGCAACGATTATAACCTTTTCCCTTGCCAAAGAAGGGAAAAAAATACCTGTTGTTTCTTTGATTTTGAGTGGTGTTATAGTTGGTTTTGTGTTTAATTCTATTTCGACATTATTTACAGTGTTATTCTGGCAAAATCTTTTACATGTGAATTTCTGGCTCATGGGAAGCACTGGAAATATTGTATGGAATGATTTAATAATATTAACTATATTTTTGGTGTTACAAATAGCAGTGAACTTTATTTTTAAAAAACATATAGAAGTAGTTGCAATGGGAGATGAAATATCAATTTTTTCTGGTATTAATCCAGAAAAAATAAAATTAATAGTATTAACAATAAATGTTTTTGCAGTTTCTGTTGTGGTTTCAAAAGCTGGTATAATAGGTTTTGTTGGATTGATAATTCCACATCTGGTTAGAAAAATAACAGGTCCAAATATATATTATTCAACAATTGGATCGATGATATATGGAGGTATATTTTTAGGATTTGCTGATCTTTTTTCACGCTACTTATTCAGACCAACTGAATTACCCATTGGGGTAACAACCTCTCTTGTGGGGCTCCTATTTTTATAATCATTATGAAAAGAGGAAATAGATTATGAAATTATTGGAAATAAAAAATCTCATGTTTTCATATAATAATCATTTCAATCTTGAAATTGAATATTTATATCTTGAAAAGGGTGAATTTGTTTCTATAATTGGGCCTAATGGTTCAGGGAAGACAACAGTTTTAAAATTATTGACGCTTTTAGAGAAGAAAAAAAGTGGAGAAATAATATTATTTGATAAGGAAATAGAAAATTATTCAAAAAAAGAGTTATTTAAAAAAATCTCAGTTGTTCCACAGGAATTTTTTACATCCTTTGATTTTACTGTTGAAGATATTATTTCAACAGGCAGAATTCCATATGAAACGTTATTTTCTAAAGATGAAGATATCATTATTAAAACTATGAAAAAGACAAATACATTGAAATTCAAGGAAAGAGTATACAATACACTTAGTGGTGGTGAAAAACAAAGGGTAATGTTAACAAGAGCATTGGTGCAAAATACCGATATATTATTATTAGATGAATTTGTTTCGCAAATAGATCCGGGATATACGCAACAATTGGTTAGAATGGTAAAAGAAGAATCAGTGAAAAATAATAAAAGTGTTTTATCGATTTTTCATGATGTAAATCTGGCATCTTTATATTCTGATAGAATATATATATTCAAAGAAGGAAAAATAAAATATTCAGGAAAACCGGAAGAGATAATAACAGAGAAAATAATGAAGGAAATTTTTGATATAGATTGTATAATTACAGAACACCCCACAAAGAAAAAACCTCAGGTTATATTTGAATATTAAAATACATCTTTTTTGAGAATGTGGAGAAATATGATATAATATTAATGCTTCAAAAATACTTTCTATACGTCTTTAAATAGAAAACTTTCAATACTCATTTAAGTAATCTGCGAACCATCATTCGCATTATTTTTGTTTTATATTCAATATTCAATTCTTTTTATTTAATTTTAGGGAGGTGTTAGAATTGAGTGTAAAGTATATAATTGATATTGATAAAGTAGAACAATTAAGTCAGGAAGAAAAAAAAGAATTAAAAAAGGTTACAGAAAAATATAAGTTTAGAGCAAATGATTATTATTTAGGTTTAATCAACTGGGATGATCCAGATGACCCAATAAGAAATCTTATCATTCCACAAATTGGAGAATTGGAAGAATGGGGAAGACTTGACGCTTCAAATGAAAAATCTTATACCATAAGTAAAGGATTACAACATAAATATAGAGATACCGCATTGCTTTTGGTAAATGATGTATGTGGTGGATTTTGTAGATTTTGTTTCAGAAAAAGGTTATTTATAAATGTTGGTGCAGAAGTGGTTAGAGATGTAAGTGAAGATTTAGAGTACATTAAACAACATAAAGAGATAACCAATGTACTGTTAACAGGTGGAGATCCATTGCTATTATCCACTAAAAAACTTGAAAATATTATAAAACAAATTAGAGAAATAGAACATGTTCAAATAATCAGAATAGGTTCAAAGATGGTAGCTTTTAATCCGTATAGAATTATTGAAGATCCAGAATTAATTGAAATGATAAAAAAATATTCTACAAATGAAAAGAAAATATATATTATGACTCAATTTAATCATCCAAATGAAATTACTGATGTTGCAATTAAAGCTGTAAATATGTTATTAAAAGCAGGTGCGATTTTGGCAAATCAAACTCCATTAATAAAAGGAGTAAATGCTAATTGGAAAACCTTGATGGAATTGTTTAAAAAATTGTCATTCATAGGAGTTCCACCATATTATGTTTTCCAGGGAAGACCAGTTGCTGGTAATAAGCCATTTGCTGTTCCTGTGGAAGAAGGATATCAGATATTTCTTAAAGCTATAATGAATATATCAGGACTTGCAAAAAGAGCAAGATTTGCTATGTCACATGAAACAGGTAAAATTGAAGTTGCTGGTCTTACAAAGGAACATATAATTTTTAGATATCAAAGAGCACATGATCCAAATAATGCAGGAAAGTTCATGGTGTTTAAAAGAAATCCAAATGCATATTGGCTTGATGATTATAAAGAACTTGTTGAGGAATATGTTATAGACAATCCTTTACTCTAAACACTTCACAAAGTGAAGTGTTTAGAGTAAAATATTTAATAATAAAATTCTTTAAACCTTAGATTTTCGCAAAGCGAAAGCTAACGCTTCATTACGTAAAATATTTAGAAAAAATTACTTAATAATAAGGAATTCAAATCCCTTTGCTTCGCAAAGTGCTTAAGCTCCTTTGGGAGCTTTTATTTTATACTTTGCCTGAAAATCAAGACTTCTGGAATCAGAAGTCTTTTTTTAATATTTGTTTACATTAAAAATTTAATCTTGACTTTTTTTATCCTATTTGGTATAATTTGGTTAATCGGATATTTTTAGTCTACATTGATTTGAGAACAAATTCACAAAGGAGGTTATTTCATGGTGAATAAAAAATTTTTAAAAATATTTTAGATTTAATAGGAAAAACTCCTATTGTAAGATTAAATAAAATAGAAAAATTTTTTAATTTGAAAAACGAATTATATGCAAAAATTGAATATTTTAATCCTGGTGGAAGTATAAAAGATAGAGTGGGCGTATACATGTTAAAAAGCGCTGAAAATGAGAATAAAGTTAATAAAGATACCATTATAATAGAACCAACTTCTGGAAATACAGGAGTAGGAATAGCCTTATATGCACTGAGTAAAGGAAATAAATTAATTTTTACAATGCCTTCTAAAATAAGTATGGAAAAAGAGTTTTTATTAAAAGCTTATGGTGCTTTTGTTGTTAGAACCCCTACAGAGGTAACCCCTGACTCTCCAAATTCTTATTATAAAATTGCTGAAATATTACGTAATCTTGTGTGGAAAAGAAATAAAAAATTAGAAATTAATGAAATAAAGGAAATAGTTGATTATGTTCAAAAACTTATTGACCAAAATAAAATTGATAAATTAAAAAAGATTTTAAATGAAAAAACTGAACCAAATATATATGCATATATACCAAATCAATATTACAATAAAAATAATCCAAAAACTCACTATGAAACAACCGCAAGAGAAATTTGGGAACAATTTAACGGAAAAATAGATTTTATATTTTCCGGAATGGGTACAGGGGGTACAATTACTGGAATAAGTTCGTTTATGAAAGAAAAATGTGAAATAAAAATAATAGGAGTAGATCCTGTGGGTTCTATTTACAATCTTGTAAAAAAAGGAGTGAAGTTAGAAGAAGCATTAAAACATGCCCATTCTTATTTTGTTGAAGGTATTGGTGAAGATATTATTCCGGAAACTATAGATTTAGAGGCTATTGATGATATAGTAGTTGTAAATGATCAGATGTCATTTTCAATGACGAGGTTTTTGTCAAAAAATGAAGGAATTCTGGTTGGCGGCTCCTCAGGGGCAGCACTTTATGGGACAATAAAATATTTAAAGGAGAATAATATAAATAACAAAAAGGTATTGGTGATTTTTCCTGATAGTGGAAGAAACTATTTGACTAAAGTTTTCAATGATGATTGGTTAATTGAACATGGTTTTGAAACAAATGACGAAAAAATTTTGGAGGTGTTAAAATGAAATTTTTAACAAAATCAATACATGTTGGTGAAAATCCTAAAAACATTCAATATGGAGATGCGATTTATCCCATACATCTTTCAACTACTTTTGCAAAAGAATCACTTGATGAAGTTGAAGAAGGATATGTCTATTCGAGAAGTGGAAATCCTACCAGAAATAGCCTGGAAGACAAATTAGCTTCTCTTGAAAATGCAAAATATGGTTTGGCATTTTCTTCTGGATTGGCAGCAGAAACTACTATAATTTTATCTTTATTAAAACAGGGTGATCATGTTATAGCTTTTGATGATCTTTATGGAGGAACAAAAAGATTATTTAATAAAGTATTGAATCGTTTTGGTATTGAAGTAAGTTATACTGATTTCAGAAATGTAGAAAATATTGAAAAATCCATTAAAAACAACACAAAAATGATCTGGATTGAAACACCAACAAATCCGTTATTAAAACTTGCTGATATTGAAGAGATTTCTAAATTAGCCAGAGAAAAAGACTTAGTGGTAGTAGTTGATAATACATTTGCCAGCCCATATTTTCAAAATCCATTGGATCTTGGAGCCGATATAGTATTACATAGTATTACAAAGTATATCAATGGTCATTCAGATGTTGTTGGTGGTGCTGTAATGTTGAATAATGATATATTATATGAAAAAATAAGTTTTCATCAAAATTCGATAGGAGCTATATTATCGCCATTCAATTCATGGCTCGTTATGAGAGGAATAAAAACTTTAGCAATACGTATGGAACAACATGAAAAAAATGCTTTAATTATTGCAAAGTATTTGGAAGAAAATTCTAATGTTGAAAAAGTATATTATCCAGGTCTTAAGTCTCATCCACAACATCAGCTGGCTAAAAAACAAATGAAAGGTTTTGGAGGAATGTTATCATTTGAAATAAAAGGTGGATTAAATGAGGCTAAAAAATTCGTTGAAAATTTAGCTCTTTTTTCACTTGCTGAAAGTTTGGGTGGGGTTGAATCTTTAATAGAATTACCTGCTTTAATGACGCATTCAGCTGTTCCTGAAGATGAAAGGATAAAAATAGGTATTAAAAATTCTTTGATAAGAGTTTCAGTTGGCATAGAAAATGTGGAGGACTTAATTGAAGACTTTGAAAAAGGATTTAAGGCGGTGAGAAAATGATGCCAACATTGAGTGAAGTAGAAATATTTTTTGAAAAATTAGGATATGATAAATTAGTAATAAATGAACTCATTGAGCAGATTAAACATTTTGAAGAAGAAGCTCCTTCAAGAGATGAAATTGTAAAATCATATCTTAACGATAAATGTATAAATGTTATGGTAGAAGAAATAGTATCAGAAATAATTGAATTGGATAAAAAAGAGATATCGTTTCTTGACGTTGCTGCTGGATCGGGATTTTTCACTGAAAAAATAATAAAAAGTTTAAATGAAAAAAATATCATTTCTTTACCTCATGCATTGGATTTAACTCCAAGTATGCTAAATAGGTTGAAAAAGAGGAATATAGAAGCTATCTGGGGTGTTGCAGAAAAAATTAAAGAGTCAATAAGAATTTCAAATGAATATTATAAGGATAAAAAACCAGAGAAGTTTGATATCATTATATCCACTTTAGCTTTTCATCATTTTTTAGAACCTGAAAAAGTATTAAAAAGCATGAAACAAGTTTTAAAGAAAAATGGGAAGGTAATAATAATAGATATATTAAAACATGAACATGTTGAAATATTGGATGATTTAAAAGATACGCATCCGGGATTTTCTTTAGGTGAAATAAAAAATATTAGCAAAAAAGTATTTGATGATGTAAAAATAAATCCTTTAGAAGCATATTGTGTGGTTGGTGACAAAAAAATATATTTATATAAAGCTGTGTTCATATGATATAATAAAATTATACAAAACTTATTGGAGGGGATAATATGGATTTAATTAAATCTGGAAGAATGAAAATCGAATGGGTAAAACAACACATGAAAGTTTTAAACACATTAAAAGAAATGTATATGGAAGAACAACCTTTTAAAGGAATAAATATATCTATGAGTATCCATCTAGAAGCTAAAACAGCATATACAGCTGTGGTATTACATGAATTGGGTGCTAATGTAGCAATAACAAGTAGTAATCCGTTATCAACGCAGGATGATGTTGCAGAAGCTTTAAAAACATATGGAGTAAATGTATATGCTAAAAGAACACCAGAGGAAGAATTATACTGGGAAAATATTGATAAAGTATTATCCATAAAACCAAATATAGTAATAGATGATGGGGCAGATTTGGGCGTAAGAATAGTAGAAAAATTCCCGGAATTATTGGATGACATTTGGGGTATTAACGAAGAAACAACTACAGGAATAAAGAGATATAAAGCATTATTAAATGATGGAAAATTAAAAGTGCCAGTTATCGATGTAAACGACTCTTATATGAAATATCTCTTTGATAACAGATATGGTACAGGTCAATCAACATGGGATGGAATAATTAGATCAACCAATCTAACAGTTGCAGGTAAAAATGTAGTTGTTGCTGGATATGGTTGGTGTGGCAAAGGTGTAGCAATGCGAGCCAAAGGATTAGGAGCTAAGGTCATAGTTACAGAGGTTGATCCTATAAAAGCAATTGAAGCTGTTATGGATGGATTTGAAGTAATGCCAATGGATGAAGCTGCAAAAATAGGTGATTTCTTTATTACAGTAACTGGTGATACTGATGTTATTGTAGAAAGACATTTCTTGAAAATGAAAGATGGAGCAGTATTGGCTAATGCTGGGCATTTTGATATAGAAGTAAAAGTTGCTGATCTTGAAAGAATAAATGTTGATAAAAAAGAAGTTAGAGAAGGAGTTACACAATATACAATGCCAAATGGAAATAAATTATACTTATTGGGTATGGGTAGATTGGTTAATCTGGTAAATGGAGATGGTCATCCAGTAGAAATCATGGATTTATCTTTCTCATTGCAATTGGAAGGAGCAAAATATTTAAAAGAAAATAAAGGAAAAATAGAAATAGATGTTAGACCGGTTCCATATGAAGTTGATTTAAAGATTGCTAAGATAAAATTGAAGTCTATGGGGATAGAAATAGATGAATTGACGCCAGAACAAATAGAATATTTAAATAGTTGGAAATAAACAAAAAAGGCGAGAACAAATCTCGCCTTTTTTGTTATATAGCTACGATAAAATTTTTGTATAAGTTCTAAACTTTTAATTTTTTGATAGTATAAAAATATTATATCAAATCATTGATGATATGCTCTTCGTTATTAAATGTTTTATAATTTTTCAAATAAAATATTGTTGCTGAAAATCCCATAATACCTGACAAAATTAAGAATAATGTTATTATACTTATTTTGTTTGATAAGACTGATATTATTATTCCTGATAATGGAGCAGAACATCTTGCTAAAAAACTTTTTAATAAATTAATTCTTCCTAACATGTTTTTAGGGGAAGACGATTGGATATAATAATTTAATGGAATTGTCGAAAAAGGCCCCAAAACCCAAAGAAAAAGCTTATAAGTATTATGTATATAAATAATATATTATTTATAAAATCCAGTATTTTTGGAAGTGAATATAAAGCATATGTAATACTTAAAAATATAATACTTAAAAAAATAATATTAAGTTTTTTATTGTTTTTTACTATTTTAGGTACTATATAACTCCCCACTATTATTCCAAATAACGATGATATTTCCATATAACTAATATAAATGGTGTTTTGATTTAGAATATCTTTTACGTATACAACTTGTAATATATAAAATGGTGTTATACATAGATTTATAATAAACGCCATTAAAATGGTTGGAAATAATATTTCATTATTCTTTATATATTTAAAGGTATCAAAAAAAGAAGTTTTTTCTTTGAATAATTTTTTTCAAGTACTTCATTTATCCTGGCGAAGGATAATAAAACAGAAGAAATAAAAAAAGTTGAACTATTAATAATAAAAGCTATATATAGACTGAAATAAACAGATATAAAACCTCCAAACAACAACCCGCTATATCCGTTATAGAAATTAATAAATTTGAAAAGGAGATAGCATCTAATAATTTAGATTTTGTAACGCTTAAAGGTATTAATGTTTTATTAGCGGGTTTTATAATAGAGCCTAAAGTACTGCTGATTATGGAAAATACGAATATGTAAAAAGTATTTATTGAATTGTATAACAATAGAATTGCTGTAAAAAAGACAAGTATTCCACGCATTATATTGCCAAAAATAACAATATTTTTTTTTAGATAAAGAATCAATAAAATTACTTCCTAATATAAGAAAAACTATTTGAGGAATAAAATTAACTGCAAACAGAATTCCCATAATACGTGTTGAATTTGTAATTTCATAAACCATCCATGGATAAACAATTTTATCAATAGAATCCCCAAACCTATTAATTGCATCAGAAATAACTATTAAAATAAAATTTTTATTCTTAAATAAATTTTTTAGCATATTTCACTCTCCAATATTTTCGTATAAACGAAATATAATTTTAAAAAAAGAGGAACCAATAAACTTGGTTCCTCTTTTGTTGGGGTGGCATGTGGGATTTGAACCCACGACATCCTGATCCACAGTCAGGCGTTCTACCACTGAACTAATGCCACCATCTCTAAATAAAAAAAGGTGGCGCGCCCAGAGGGACTCGAACCCCAACCCTTGGATTAGAAATCCAATGCTCTATCCTATTGAGCTATGGGCGCTGGAGCGGCCGACGAGACTCGAACTCGCAACCCCTGGCTTGGAAGGCCAGTGTTCTACCAATTGAACTACAGCCGCACATGAAAGTTCGCCACCTTCTGGTCGGAGCGACTGGGATCGAACCAGCGACCTCCGGTTCCCAAGACCGGCGCGCTACCATCTGCGCTACGCTCCGACTCATTCATCTTCATCAGATGTCCGAGAATTATAATACCACAAAAATCATTACCAGTCAAGTAAAAAAATATTTCAAGATTTTTACAAGTTATATTTCATCCAATTTTATTATTATTTTTTGGAGTATGTCTGGCTCTTCATAAAAGGATATAAGCTCTCCATCTTTTGTTGAAATAGTTAAACAAAAACTTTCTAAATAAGGTTTATGCAAAGTTCTTAATCTTCTATTAGGCAGGAATAAGTCCTGTATTTTTACATAATATAATTCCTGTTTACCTTTAATGTCGTAAAGATCATATGAGTTTATATTTTTAATTGGAATAATTTGATTATAATAGTCTCCATTAGGCATTTTTACAGAATATGCTATATTATTTTCTCCTATTGCCAGAATAGAAGGAATTAATTTTCCTACTTCTTCTATAGAAGAAATTTCTCCACGTCCAAAAAATAAATGGTAATAGTCCCATTTTTGAGAATTCATATTATTTGTATTTATATATTCTCTTAATATATCCACCTTTTTTTCTTCGTTAGCAGCAACTAAAAAGATACCAGAAACAACTAAAAGATAAAAGAGAATAAAGAAATTCGTAAATCCAAAAAGTAGTGCTATGGCTTCACTTCCTATTATTGTAGCAGATAAAAATGAAAAGACCTGTTTTCCTTTTGACTTTAATATTTGATAAAAAACAATAAATGCAATTAATGAAATTCCAAAAAATAGCCATCCTTTGATAAATAATTGAGCTAAGGGATTAATCCAAATAAAATAGATAATATTGTATAATTCATAATTCACACCTACTTTCCTACACAGAAATTTCCAAATATGTTGTCTAATAATGTTTCTGTATAATCTTCACCTGTTAATTCATTTAGCCCTCAATAGCCTTTCTTACATCAAACATTATTGCATCATTTGTAAGACCCAATTCAATTCCTTCAATAGCTTTTATTACAGAATCAATAGCTTTTTTAACAGCTCGCTTTTGTCTTTCGTTTGTAAGTGTAAATTCATTTGTAGTAACTGTATTTTTTAGTTTATCATAGATTAAGTCCTCAAGATTTTTAATATTTCCTGTAGCTGCTGATATTCTAACAATATCATGATTTTTCCATGGGATTTCAAAATTATCTTTATTTTTAAGGTCGGATTTATTTATTACTATAATAATATCCTTATTTAGATTTTTAATTTTTTCATATATTTCTATATCATAATCTTCTATTCCAGTTGAATTATCCAATACAAATAATACCAACTTTGACTGTTCAATGGCTTTTAAAGACCTTTCTACACCAATTTTTTCTACAACATCATCGGTTTCCCTTATTCCAGCAGTATCTATTGATTTTATATAAATGCCATGAATATTCAAATTTTCTTCTATGGTATCTCTTGTAGTTCCAGGGATATCAGTTACTATAGCTCTGTCTTTTCTTAGTAAAGCATTTAATAATGTAGATTTCCCAGCATTTGGTTTTCCGACAATAGCCATTTTTATTCCTTCTATGGCAGAGATACCATTATCAGCATTTTCGTATAAATATTCTAATTCATCTTTTATAGAGTTTAGAGAATTAAGAAATTCAAAATTATCTACTTCAAAGTCATCAGGATAATCCATTTCTACCTCAATTCTTGCAGCAATATTGAATAACTCTTTTTTTAGCATTTGTATTTTTTCTGAAAGTTTTCCGTCCATTTGGTTTGCAGCTGCTTTTAAAGCGTACTCGGAATTTGCATGTATTAATTCATTAATAGCCTCGGCTTTTACTAAATCCATTTTTTTATTTATAACGGCTCTTTTAGAAAATTCTCCAGGTAATGCTTCTCTTACATTTTTTGATAAAATAATATTCAGGATTTTTCTTGTAACTAAGATCCCACCATGACCAAATATTTCAAGCATATCTTCACCAGTATAACTTTTTGGACCTTTATGATATACCCATGTTACTTCATCTATAACATCCTCTTTTTCTTTAATCCAACCATAGTACATTTTTTTTGGTTCTGGATTATTGATATTAAAGAGATCAGTTATAACCTGTAAAACGTTTTTTCCGGTTAGTCTTATTACAGAAATAGCTCCTGTTCCTAAAGGTGAAGATATTGCTGCAATAGTATCAAAAATCATAAAACCACTCCCCAAAGTTTTTCTGATATATTATAACATATAATACTACAATATTTTTTAATATTATAATCCTGTATTGTTAATAATATTGATTTATTAAAATAAAACATATTATAAAATTTGCATAATAAATCTCGATCAGACGCTCATTTGCTGATCTGATAAAATCATTCATTTTCAGCTGTCGCTCAGACAACACATCGTGTGTTGCTTCGCTTAAAATCCCATCCTTAGGATTTTAACAGCTACATTCATGATTTTATCAGGCAAATTTCGAGTCTTTTCTCGATTTATTATGAAATTTTATAATTTGTTATTATTAATTTCATACCAACTTCAATAAATCAATATTTATAATTGACATTAGGAGATATAATTTGTTATAATATTCTCAAATATTTGTATTTTTATTAAAAACGGTTAGGGAGGGATTTCATGTTAGAGGGGAAATTAATAAGATTAAGAGCATATCGTAAAGATGATTTAGATAAAGCATTAAAGTATATTAATGAATATGAAGTAAAAAAGAATTTAACACCAGGGATTCCATTTCCTTTTAAAAAAGAAGATGAAGAAAAATGGTATGAAAATATAAATCCAATGGGTAAAGGGAATTATGATTTTGCAATTGAATTAATAGAGAATGGTGAATATATAGGTGGATGTGGAATAAATGAAGTAGATTGGAAAAATTCCGTAGCAACTGTGGAATCTTTTTAGGAAAACCTTTTTTGAATAATGGTTATGGAACAGAAGCAATGAAATTATTAGTGAATTTTATATTTGATGAAATGAATATAAATAAGGTTAAATTACATGTCTTTAGTTTTAATAAAAGAGCAATAAGATCATATGAAAAAGTTGGGTTTAAAGTTGAAGGTGTATTAAGAGAACAAATTTTTAGAGAAGGAAAATATCATGATGAAATCATAATGGGTATATTGAGAAGAGAGTGGCAAAAGCGCAGTTAAAAAACTGCGCTTTTTAATGTATTCTTTTCTCCATTTCTACCTGTCTTAAAAAAGGATTAAAATTATATTTTTCTATTAGTGGATACAACGGATCGTTTTCAGGTAAAGAAACTATAGTAACATTTTTAAAATTCAATTCAGCAAACCTATTTAATAAATCTTCTAAAATTTCATCATATCTTGTAATATCGATAATAGGAGAAATATCAACTATAAAAGCGCCTTCTTTTGTTGTTCCCATACAACATATCCAATAGTAAAACCTTTTTGTGTGATTCTTTCCATTTGATACCTATCTTTTGATAATTCCAATGTTTTTGGTTCTCTTTGCCAGTTAGGGTTTCTTCCAATATAATGCAAGGCTTCTACAGCTCTATCATGTATATATTTATAATCTGTTTTTACATATTTGAATTTTGATTCTTTAGTTTTATCCAGGTATTTGATAAAACTATCCAATATCCTTTTTTCTTTAAATCCATGTTTTTTATAAAATTTTTTTGCGCTAAGTTCTGTGTCTACAACTTCTAGAGTTACTTTTGTAATGCCTTTCCATTTCATTTTTTCAAGTGTATAATAAAGTAGTTCTGAGCCATATCCCTTTAATCTATATTCTTTTAAAAAACCAAAAGCGTCTATTCTTCCCTTGTACCTCTTATGGAAACCAAAGAAAAACCAATAGGTTTTTCATTTTCAAAGACAATATATGAATCTTCTAATGAAATTGAATTTTCTCTAACATCATATTCAAAAGATGTTATTGTCCAATTAATTGGTACGGTATAATCTTTAAATGTTTGATTAACTAAATCTACAATAGCAACTTTAGGAATTTCGCTTGCTTTTTTAAATTCCATAATATCCCCCTTTGCTTCTCATTACAATTATATCACAAAAAAATAAAACTGGCACAAAGCCAGTTTAAATTATGTGGAAATATCTAATCCTTTTCTTGTAGGCTGATTAACCTGCTGTTTAATTATATCTCCTGCCTGCTTCATTGCTTCACGCCATGCTTCTAATAAAGTATTTAATAAAATTTTTATTTCCTCTAATATTTCAATATCTTTATTTAAATTTGCTTCTAATAAACGCCTATACATATAATTATATAATGCTCTTAAATTTTTTGAAATTTCGCCCCCTTTTTCCATATCCAAAGAGAGATTTAATTCCATAATTATATCTTCAACTCTTACGATCTGATTATGAGCCTCGGCTATTTTTTTGTTTTTAATCATATTCATGGCTCTATTTAATCTTTCTATTGAGTTTAAGTATAGTAATTCAACTAATTTTGCAGGGCTTGCGGTTTTTACCATGCTTTCAACATATCTGTTATTAGCATTTTGGAAATTGTTTGGTTGATACATAAAGCTCACCACCTCGCTTAATCGATTTCGTTTATAGCCCTTTCAAATGCTTTTTTAAAGATATCTAACAATTCGGTAAATTCATAGTCGATTATATCAGAGATTTCTACATTATCAGAAATGCTTTGAGATTCTGTAATTTTTTCCAATATACTTTTTTGCTTTTCCATTTCTTCGTCAGTTATAAATGTTTTATTTAAAACTTTTGATGCCTGAGATAATATTGTATTCATAGCTTGTAATCCTTCTGCTAATGCTTTAATCATCTTATGACCTTCTTTGGTATTTAACATAACTTCTTTTGAAATTGTACTCAAAGAATTTTCTATTTTTGAAATGTATTGCTCACCTTCTAAAAGCAGTTTTTTTACTAAACCATATAAATCATCAAATGTCAGTACTATTTCTTCTCCACCTTCAAAAAAAGCATTTTTGATTTCATCATAAAATTTCATAGGAATTTCTTTTCCGTTTATCTTCATCCCGGTTAATACCGAATTAACTTTTTCTGTTTGAAAAAAATTAACTAATTCATTAAAGTTATTAAACTGATCTTTTGAAAATTCTCTTTCAAATGTTTGATTATCTGATTCATAAATTACCTTAATTTTTATATTGTCCATAAAAACATACCTCCTGACATAGCTCATAATTAATATCGTCTAATTCAATTATAACATTAATTTCTTTTAAAAACAAAAGCACAGGTGTAAAAAAACTTTAATATTAAAAATACGTTTTTGATAAGAACATTTGTTGACAATGAAAGAAAAAAAGATTATAATAATAAACGTATTGTTTATTATAATGTTCATTGAAGTGTGGAAAAATGTCTTTTTGAAAAGAGCATAAAAGAATAATGTTTCTATAAGTGTTTTTCTATAAATATTTTATAAGTTTAATATAAAATACATAAAAGATACTTTAAAAATACAGGTGATATTATGAAAATAGGGGAAAAGCTGAAAAAATTAAGGCTTTCGAGGGATTAACACAAGAAGAATTAGCCGTTAGGGCGGATTTAACGAGAGGATTTATATCACAATTAGAAAGAGATTTAACTTCTCCGACTCTCGAAAGTTTGGAAATGATTTTAAGAGCATTAGGAACAAATCTTAAAGAGTTTTTTTCTGATTTTGAAGAAAAAAAGGTTATATACAAAAAAAATGAAAGAGTTCCAATATATGATACTCCTGATGGTATAAAAGAAGAATTGTTAATGACTGATACTGAAGTAAAAAAGATTGAACCAATAATTGTAGAGCTTGAACCAATGGCTCAAACAGAAGAGGAGAACTATCATGAAGGTTCTGAATTTGGATACATATTAGAGGGTAATATAGAATTATGGCTGGATGATGTTAAATATAAAGCGAAAACAGGAGATGCTTTTTATTTTAAGGCAGATAAAATACATTATATAAAGAATTCCAGTAAAAAGAAAAAAGCCAGAGTATTATGGATTGAAATACAATAAAAATACCATGGGAGGGTTGTAAATGGCAAAATCATTAGGAAGACATATTATAGCAGAATTTTATGAGTGTGATAAAGATATTTTAGACGATGTAGATAAAATAGAAGAATTAATGAAAAAGGCTTCTATAGAATCGGGAGCAACTATAGTAACATCTACTTTCCACAGATTTTTGCCCCATGGGGTAAGTGGAGCTGTTATTGTTTCAGAATCACATTTTGCTATTCATACATGGCCTGAATATGGTTATGCTTCAGTTGATATTTATACATGTGGAGATCATGTGGATCCATGGAAGAGTTTTGAATTTTTAAAAAGGGAATTTAATTCTCAAAGAGCGCAAACAATAGAACATTTAAGAGGCGTTTATGAAGAAATAGGAATAGATGAAAATTCACCACATAAAGTGGAAGCTTAAGGAGGGATAGAAATGGAAAAGAATTTGGAACCAGGAAGACATTTATTATATATGGAATGGTATACAGGTGGCGATGTAGGATTATTTATGAAAATGAACAAGATATTATTTTCTGGACAAAGTGAATATCAAAGAGTAGATGTTTTTGAAAACCCTGAATTGGGAAGAGTATTTTCCTTAGATGGAATTACAATGACTACAGAAGTAGATGAATTTATGTATCATGAAATGTTGGTTCATGTACCAATGTTTATTCATCCAAATCCAAAAAGAGTATTGGTTATTGGTGGAGGAGACGGTGGATCAACAAGAGAAGTATTAAAGCATCCATCAGTTGAGGAAGTAATTTTATGTGAAATTGATCCAATGGTTATTGAAGCAGCAAGAAATTATTTACCAACTACAAGCGTAGAATTTAATAATCCAAAATTAAAAATAGTAAATGAAAATGGTGCTGAATATGTAAGACAATTTGAAAATTATTTTGATGTAATTATTGTAGATTCAACAGATCCAACTGCTGGAGAAGGAGGACACTTATTTACAGAAGATTTCTATAAAGCATGTAATAATGCTTTGACAGAAAATGGAGTGTTCTCTGCTGAAACAGAAGATCCATTCTATGATAGAGCATGGGTTGGAATTGCATATAATAGAATTAAAAGTGCATTTCCTGTAACTAAAGTATACATGGGATTCATGACAACATATCCATCAGGAATGTGGAGTTATACATTTGCTTCAAAAGTATTAGATCCATTAAAAGATTTCGATCCTGAAAAGGTTAGAAATTTTGAGAAGAAAGATACATTAAAATATTACAATGAAGAAATTCATGTTGCATCTTTTGCATTACCAAATTTTGTAAAAAAATTAATAGGCTTAGAAAAGTAATAATAATATAAAACCGGTGGATTAGTATCCACCGGTTTAGATTTTAGATAAATTGTAAAATAATATTTGATACATTTTTTATATTTTATTTTTATAATATATTGAATCCGGCGGGAACTAGGCCGCCGGATTTGTGTAAGTGTGAGAGGTGGAAGTGTGTCGAGAGAATATATCATTCCTATCTTTATTCCACATGCAGGATGTAAAAAAATATGTGTCTTTTGTAATGAATATTCTGCTACAGGTATAAGGGAAAAACCAGATATAAAAAATTTAGATGAAACGTTTGAAAAATATATTAGTTATTTTCCAGAAAAAGTTAATCCTTATATTGCTTTTTACGGGGCAACATTTACAGGTATGGAAACTGAAAAAATGAAATATTATTTAAATTGGGCAGAAAAAAAAATTAATCAGAAAAAAGCTTTTGGTATACGTTTTTCCACATCACCAGAAGAGATTACAGAAGAAAAAATAAATATATTAAAAAACTATACAATTAATTTCATAGAAATAGGCATACAGTCATTTTTTGATGATATTTTAAACGCTGCTAATAGGCCACATAATTTAAATGATGTATGGAATGCAATTGATTTGTTGGAAAAACATAATATGGATTATGGAGTTCATTTAATGACAGGATTACCTGAGAGTTCATATAATAAAGATATAACATCTGCTATTATAACAACGATGCTGAAAGCAAAAAGCGTTAGAATACATCCTACGGTAGTATTGAAAAATTCAACCCTTGAAAAAATGTATAAAAATGGAGAATATATTCCTGAAACACTTGATATTGCAATTGATAAGGTAGCTAAAATGACAGAAATTATTGAGGCATCCGGGAAAAAAGTTATAAGATTAGGGATTTGTTTATATGGAAAAGAAAGGGAAAATGTAGTGGCAGGTCCATATCATGATTCATTTGGAGATCTTGTTAGAACAAAGATAGCAGAAGATATTATGAAAAATTTTCCTGACTTAGTTGTGCCTATAAAATTTAAATCGAATTTTATAGGTTTTAAGAAAAAGAATTTGAAATTGCTGGAAAATTCAAATATTTCATTTCATAACGAAGAATATTTTATTTATCAAAATAAGAAATATTCATATATTGAAATTTTAAACAGAGTTATAAAATAATGTTCTTCCTTAGGAGTTCATATGAACTCCTAAATTCATAAATTTTTAATCATTTCAACCAGGGCTTCCGGAAATTTATATTTATCGTATAAATCAGGATGTAATTTTTTTAAAGATTTATTATAAAGGAATAAAAGTTTTCTAAAATCAAACATAACCTCAAATAAAGCAGTTCTTCCCATACCAGCATTAATTAATCCTAAAATCTCAGAACCATAATAGTATCTTCTACCTAAGCTAATGTCTTTATTTTCAATTTGCCCTGCTTTCCATGTCCAGTAGTTTGAATAATCTTTCCAAAATTTAGATATATCAGTTATGTTTCCATCAACAATATTTTGTAAGTCTTGAATTGCGTGTTTATGAATATCTTTGAACTCTTTCATAAAACAGAGCCACGTCTTTTCTACTCTTTTTAATGCAGCAAATTTTTTTTCAGGATATGGCTTTAGAGAAAAATTTGTTGGGGCATTACTGCAAAATTTTTGTGCCATACCTTCTTTTATAATTGAATAAAAAAAATCAGAATATAGTTTTAAAGGATGTGTGTCAGATAAAGTTTCATAATTAATAGACTTAAGATAAGTATTAAGTGGTATTCCAAGATGATGCAATTCATGGGCTAAAGTTAAAAGAAACATATCTTTGTCAAAATGTCCTTGATCATCTAACAAGAATAATATATTAAAAGCGGTATAATATTTTCCAGATTTTGATTTATAAGCCCATGCTCCACCGCCAATATCGAATAAAATTAATACTTCGACATCCAAATTTATATTACCTGGCAGCCAATAAAGAGCTATATTTAAAGCTTCTTTTATATCATCATTGGATATAAATTTAATTTTATTTAAAGCATTTTTGTATTTTTCTAAATTATTAATAGCATCTATATAATATTTTTTTAAAAATAATAATCTTTTATTATCTTGAGTCTCTTTGGAATTACTTGAAAAGCTTAATATAAAATTTTTAAATTCATCTAAAGTGATTTGTTTTTTTTCTATTCTATATTGTTCTTCACAAATTTGATATTCAGATGTAGATAAAATTTTTTTGAGAAGTTCTTTAATAGTATTTATGTTATTAGAATTACGTATTGCTTGAAAAACATTCAACATAGGTTCTATAGCTTTATAATTAAGTGTTATAGATGATTTTTGTAAATACATGCTTAAGTCTCCCTTCGATATTTATAATATATATTTTTATTGAAAGTTAAAGTTTTTGGTTTGTATATAATAATTATCAGTATTGAAAGAACAAAAATCAATAAAAAATTGTAGATTTTTCCTGCTGACGAGAGAGGAATAATATATCCCGTAAAATTGCACATAAAATGAAAAAGTATAGCTGATAAAGTACTTCTATTTGTATTATTATATATCCATGTAAATAAAAAAGATAATATAATAGGACTAAAAATAAAAATCCAAAAATCAATAGTTCCAAATTTTAATACATCATGCTGCCATTGACCTTTCATAAAAAAAGAGGAATATGCCATATTGACCATAAAACACCAATAATAACACTGGATAAAAATGCGCTATGTCTTTCCTGAAGCTTATCAAGAGCATAACCACGCCAACCTAATTCTTCAGGTAAAGGACCATAAATAAGGATAAATATAATAAATGGGAAAAATTTTGAAGGATTAGATATGAAATTTTCTATTATTTCAAATTTGGGTAAAGGACTTTTATTAAAATACATTGCTAAAATATTTGCAGTGATATTTATTAAAGGAAATGTGAATAAAATAATGCAATACCATACAGCGCCAATTCGTTTAACATCAAATATTCTAGATAAATAATCTTTCCATTCATATTTATTATGTTTCTTATAAATTAAAATAAATTCAGCAATAGCCGGTCCTAATAGTCCTAAAGCTCCAAAAAGTATTGCAGGAAAAGTAAAAACATTCCAATTTAATAATATTATCCATAACCATGAAAACCATGAAATACTAAAAACAAAAATGAAAAAAATCCAGGATTCTGAAATTACTATAATATCACTCCTTTCTATGAAAATTATTTTTTTCACATGCAGGGGTATTATTATAAAATTATTGCTATTATTATACCAATAAAATAATAATATGTCAATAAAAAATAAAAATTAAGAGTATTTGATATTTATGAATTTTTTTATTATAATAGAAGTAGTATAAAATAAAAAATTTTTTATAAACAATCAATTTAGTCTTTTTAAATGTATTTTTATAAAAACGAAGTTTATAAGAATCAAAATATGTGAAAGGGAGTGGTTAAAATGTTATATTATATGCCAACAAAATTATATTATGGTAAAGATATAATTTTTCAACATAAAGAAGAGATTGTATTAGGTGAAAAAGCGATTATAGTTACAGGTAAAAATTCTGCAAAGCTTACAGGAGCTTTAGACGATGTAATATCCGTTCTTGAAGAATTGAAAATTCCATATATTCATTATGATGGGATTGGAGAAAATCCAACGTATGAAATGGTTTTAAAAGGAAAAGAGATTGCTTTGAGTAATGAATGCGATTTCGTTATAGCAATAGGTGGCGGTAGCCCAATGGATGCTGGAAAGGCTATAGCTGTATTAACAGCGAATCCAGAGCTAACACCTGATGATTTGTTTGATATGAATAATTATGATGTTGCTTTACCTATTGTAGCCGTACCAACAACTGCTGGAACGGGAAGTGAAGTAACACCATTTGCAGTTTTGACAAAACCAAATGGTAGAAAGAGTGGTTTCAAGAGTGAATTAATTTTCCCTGATATTTCTTATTTAGATCCAAAATATATGGTTAAGATTAGCAAAGCTTTAACGCTCACAACAGCAGTTGATGCTTTATCTCATGCAGTTGAGGGAACTCTTTCTAAAAAATCTACACCTTTATCAGATATGCTTGCTAAAGAATCTATTAGATTAATATATGAATACTTACCGAAAGTATTAAATGATTTAGAAAATATAGAATATAGAGAAAAATTGGCAATTGCTTCAACATTAGCTGGGATGGTTATAGCACAAACAGGAACGATTCTTCCACATTCATTGGGATATAGAATTACAATTCATAAAGGCATAAGACATGGTCAAGCTACAGCTATGTTTTTACCATTAATAGCAGAAGAAGTAGAAAAATATTCTCCAGAAAAGACAAAAATAATTAAAGATATATTTGGAACATTAGATAAATTCTTTGTATTCTTAAAAGATATGGGAGTATATGAATTTAATATTGATTTTACAAATGAAGAATTGGAACTATTTGTTAATGAAGTAATGTTATCATCTCATGTGAAAAATACGCCCGGAGAATATGATAAAGGAAAAATTAAAAATATGTATACAAAAATTACAGAAATATGATAGAATATTTAATAGGTTAAGGAGGGAATTTTTTGAAATTATATCTGGTGCGCCATGGTATGACAGATTGGAATTTACATAGGAAATGGCAGGGGAATGTTGATATAGAATTAAATGAAATAGGTTTAAAACAAGCACATAATCTTGCTGGAAGGTTTAAAAGGGAACATTATATAAAAGTTTATTCATCGCCATTAAAAAGAGCATATAAAACAGCGTTGCCAATAGCTGAGAACATTAACATTCAACCAATAATTATCGATGATTTAAAAGAAGCACAGGTTTCATTATGGAATGGATATAATATTAACGATGTAAAAAATAAGTTTTCAAAGGAATTTGAAACATGGTCAAAAGATCCCTGGGCATTTGTAGAAGGTGTTGAATCACTCGCCGAAATACAACAAAGAGGAGTAAGAGCTTTAAAAAAAATCATCAATGAAAATGAAGATGATGTTGTTGTGGTTTCACATGCTTTATTATTAAGAACTGTAATTTGCTGGGTATTAAATTTACCCTTAACCAGCATAGGAATTTTATATTAGATAATGCATCCGTTACAACATTAGAATATACAGAAAAATATATAAGATTATTGAATTTAAATGAAACATGGCATTTGGATTTAGAGAGATTAATTCATCCTAAAACTGTGGAGGAAGAATTATGAGGTTATATACCTATTTTTTACCAGAAGAAAGTATTGAAAATCATAAATATTATATAGTTATTGATACATTAAGAGCTACATCTACTATAGCTACAGCGCTGTCTGTTGGATGTGAGAGCGTTACTATAGTATCTGAACCAGAAAAAGCTTTTGAATTAAAGAAAGAAAATACATTATTATTGGGTGAAAGAGGAGCGCTAAAAATTTCTGGTTTTGATTATTCTAATTCGCCTTCTGAAATATTAAAAAATGCAGCATATTTTAAAAATAAAAAAATTATATTGTGTACTACGAACGGTTCTAAATCGTTATTATTAGCTAATTCTAAAGGAATAACTATTGCGGCATCATTAATAAATTTAAAAGCTGTTTTGCAATATTTAATCACAAAGAAAATAGATGATATAGGAATAATTTGTAGTGGAACGGATGGTAAGGTATCTCTGGAAGATGCATTTACTGCAGGAAGAATTTTAAATGTATTATCAAAACAGGACATTACATATTTTAATGATGAATCATATATTGCTCTTAATCTGGCAAATATACCTCACACAAGAATATTACAATATTCTATTCACGCACAAAAATTGAAGAAAATGGGCTTAGATAAGGATTTAACAATGTGTTTTAATGAAAGTTTATTTAATGTAGTTCCTATTTCAAAAATGAACGAGAATAAATTTAAATCAAAAATAGATATCTAAATTTGGAGGTGTAGTATGAGAAAAATAGTTTTAGTTTTACTATTAGTTGTATTTAGTGTTTTTGCTTTTTCAGAAATAGTTGGGTATTTGACAAAAGATGGTAAGGTTTTGGAAAACTATTCTTTAGATGACAAAAGGTTTGAAATTGAATATATGAATAGAATTAATTCCTTACAGCAGAGTGGTCAGCAATATGATAAGATGAAGGAACCATATTATATGTTATCAACAATAAAAGATATATTGAATTATAAGATTCTTGAATATTATGCAAAGGAAAACGGATATACTATAGATATGGATAAAATAAATCAAAAAGTGGAAGACTTAGCTTCCCAATATTTAAGCAATCCTCAAACAAAAGAGCAGATTATTAATTATTTTGGTTCAGAAGAAAAACTTAAACAATATTTAAGAGATGCTTTATCTACAGGAGAATATTATAAATATGTAGATTCAACAATTGGAACAGTAACTGAAAAAGAATTAGATGATTATGTAAAAAATAATTTTAATGACATAAAAGAAAAAAATGAAAAAGTTTTAACAAAACATATATTGGTTACAGATGAAGCTACAGCAAATAAGATATTAAAAGAAATAAAAAGTGGTCAAATCTCATTTGAGGATGCAGCTAAAAAGTATTCTATTGATACACAATCAGCTAAAAATGGTGGAAAATGGATTGGGTAACAAGAAGTCAAATTGTTCCAGAATATTTCAATGCAGCATATAATGCAAAAGTTGGGGAAATAGTTGGTCCAGTAAAATCAAATTATGGCTATCATATAATTAAAGTTGAAGGGAAAAAAGTATATAACTCCGTTGAAGATATTGAGAATGATTCTAAATTAATGGCTTCTTTAAAAGATGAAATAAAAAATAATAAATTATATAAATGGTATATGAATTACTCAAAAGATTTTAGTTATGCCATAAAATATGAACCTCTAATATATGAAGATAGAATTGAAAAGGCAAAAACTTTAGAAGATAAAATGGATATTGAAAAGAAGCTATATGATGCAATTAGATCAAATCCGAATGCACCAGAATTATGGAAAATTAGTTATTTGGGTTTAGTTAAGGAATTGGATAGCACTTTACCAGAAATGGTTGAATTAAGCACTCTTATTTCAAAATATAAAAACAGTGAATATATTAATATGACAGATAAACAAATAAGTGATAAAATTGATGCTCTTGAATCAGAATTATCAAATATTAAAGATGAGAAAGTAAAAGATAAAAAAACGGCATTGAAAAAAGATTTAGAAAATTTGTATTATGCCAAAATTATGTATCCGGAATTATTTACAAAGCCAATTGATATAGAAGCAACTAAAAAATATGAAGAAGGATTAAAAACAAAAGAGTTCAACATACTTAAAGAGATGTATATGAAAAATAAAGATATGGATACATTGATAAGATTATATCAATTAAATCCAGATGATCCTCAAATTTCCTTTGAATATAATTACACATATTATCAATATATAAAACAATACATTTCTTCACAACCTAAAGATGTAATACAGCCTGAATTAGAAAAAATGCTTAGAGCATTTGAAAAAATAATAGATACTACAAATGATGAAAAAATAAAAGCAGAATCTCAAAAAGCGGTAGACGAAATAAAAACAACTTTAAAAAATATGATGGGAGATAATAACTAATAAAAATGCTGAAAGATACTTTTGAAACTAGGAGAGAAAATATGGATGCATTGGGGAAAATATATAATGTTGTCTCAATTGTTACTATAAACTCTAATGGTACTTTAAATGGAATAACGGTTGCTTGGATTACAAGGGTATCCATAAAACCTCCAATGATAGCAATTTCTATTGGAAAACAAAGATATTCGTATGAGTTATTAGAAAATATTGATAAATTTGGTGTATGTATATTATCGAAAGAACAAAAAGATTTAGCAAAATTATTTGGTAGTAAAAGTGGCAGAAATGTTAATAAATTTGAAAATGTGGATTTCGAATTAACAAAAAACGGAATTCCAAAGATTAAAAATATTGTAGCATTTTTTGAATGTAAAATTGTAAATAAAGCCGATGCTGGTGATCATGTAATATATATTGGTGAAGTTATAAATCAAGAAATATTAAAAACTGATACACCATTATTATACGGGGAACATAAATTAATGTAATAAAGCAGCCTTTTGGCTGCTTTATTTTACTTCTATTAACTCGTAATCTTTAGTACCCAAACCGATTTTTTCTGCGTGATTTAATCCAGCTTCCCAATCTGCATTTGGATGAACAAATTTAAATTTATCCTCCCCTACAAAATCATGTGTGTGATCTTTGTATATTTTACTTCCAGGTAAAACAGGTGCGTTTTTAACCAAATCAACGCTTGCTGTATCCAGCGCAACCGGATCAAATGAAGCAGCAATACCAATGTCAGGAATTAATGGATAATCATTATTGGACCAACAATCACAATCTGGAGAGACATTCATAATAAAGTTGATATAAAAAGCAGGTTTATCCTTAACAATTGCATATGTATATTCTGCAATTTTTTTATTCATAATCTCGGAAGATTCATCCCATACAACCTGAGCTGCATTATATTGACAAACCGCAACACATTGCCCGCAACCAACGCATTTGTCATAATCAATATAGGCAATTTTGTTTTCATTTAAATGAATAGCATCGTGAGCACAATTTTTAACGCAAATACCACAACCAACGCAATTTTTTTCTACAATTTTTGGTTGAGAGGTAGAGTGTAACTCTAATTTTCCACCACGTGAAGCACACCCCATTCCGAGATTTTTTAATGTTCCGCCAAAACCAGCCTGTTCATGCCCTTTAAAATGAGACATAGCAATAATTACATCGCTATCCACAATAGCAGTTCCGATTTTTGCGGTTTTACAATATTCCAGGTTTATAGGGATTTCAGTATAATCAGTTCCTTTTATTCCATCTGCTATAACAACATGACAGCCCACAGCTAATGGATTAAAACCATTTTCATATGCACTTTCTAAATGGTCTAATGCATTTGATCTTCTTCCGGTGTATAGAGTATTAGCATCAGTTAGGAAAGGCCTTCCACCCAATTCTTTGATAATCTTTGCAATTCTTGCAGCATAATTAGGTCTTATATATGCAAGATTTCCTGGTTCTCCAAAATGAATTTTAATAGCGACAAATTTTTCTTTAAAATCTATATTTTCAATTCCTGCTTTTTTTACCAAACGTTCTAATTTATCAAGTAGATTCATACCAGGTCTTGTTCTTAAATCAGTAAAATAAACTTTTGATGCCATAATTTCACCCCGTTATTTCTTGTTTCTATTATAACATTTTTTTGACATCCAAAAAGAAAAATGATAAAATAATTAGTAATACGAAATATTAAATGGGGGATAAAATGTTTAAAGCATATTTTTTGTTATTACTTGTTACATTTATCTGGGAAGCACATTTCCTTTAGTGAAGGTAACAGTTGGAGGAGACGATGTATATATTTTTCTAACAATTAGGTTTGCAATAGCATCATTGTTATCTTTTTTAATCTGGAAGAAACAAAATTTTAAGTATGGTGCCATAATAGGTTTATTTATAGCTTTAGGATTTATTACCCAAACAATTGGGTTAACATTAACAACTGCATCAAAAGTGGTTTTATTACTTCATTATATATAGTTTTGACTCCATTATTTTCTTATTTAGTAGAAAAAGAAAAGCCACGCATAAATCATTTAATTGCATTACCTCTGGCAGCTATTGGTTCATACTTTTTATCGGGTGGAATTCATGGAATTAATTTAGGTGACATTCTTACATTTATATGTGCTGTAGCCTTTGCATTATCGATGGTATATATTACAAAATACTCTAAAATAGTAGAAGAAACATCATTATTAGGGTATCAATTTTTAGTTGTTGCTGTATTAAATGGAGTATTGGCATTTACAAAACCTGTAAACATAACTCTTCCAATGATAGGAACGGCTTTTTTTACAGCGGCATTGGCTTCCACCTTTGCAACATTAATTCAATTAAAATATCAGAAAGTTGTTTCAACTAATACAACAGCTTTTATTTTCGTTGGAGAACCTATTTTTGCAATGTTATCTGCATATCTGTTTTTAGGAGAAACAATGACGATAAAACAAATAATCGGAGCATTAATACTATTATCTGCTTTAATAATAGCATCAGTAAGACTTGGAATTAAAGAGTTTAGAGAAATATAATTTAAACCTGACAATTCTGTACAGATTGTCGATAAAATAAAATAAGAAAAATAATATGAGCAAGTCCTTGAAAATTCCAAAAGATATTTAATAGAATAAAAAAATAAAACGAATGAAGACTCGCGGATTGCCTGAAAAAATCATGAATGAAAGCCGACAAAAAAACAGGACGTTTTTTTGAGCGAAGCTTTTGCAGGATGTAAAATCTGAGCGGCGGCTGAGAATGAATGATTTTTTCAGAAAAGCAATCAAGCGTCTGAATGAGTTTTATTTTTAGTCTATTTTTAAAGAATAAGAATTTTCACCGGATGAGCGAATATTATTTTATTATTTTATCTTGTACTTTGTCTATATTTATGATTTCTGCTTTTTTGTTTTCGTTATAATTAATTTCTATAAAGTATATTCCTTCATTTTCATATAAATATGGAATAATCTTTTTATCAATATCGGTAAGATTTTCTTCTAATAATTTATCTTTTTTCACCCATTTTAATATTCCTTCGTTGCAATAGTTCAATTTATCCTTTTTATATCTGCTAAAAATATAAACAATATCCAATTGTAATGTTTAGGCCCTTCTTCCGAGGTAAAAACTTTTAATCTTATATTCTTCAATTCAAAGCCAGTTTCTTCCATGAACTCCCTTTTAATGGCTTTTATTATATCTTCATTCTCTTCAACTTTACCTCCTGGGGAACAAGATATCCTGAAAAAGGTTCTTTAATTCTTTCAAGCATTAATATCTCATTTTCTTCATTTTCGGCATAACACATTACTGCAATTTTTTGATTATTGTTTTTATATAATCTTTGTGTGTCAAAATTTATTTTTTGTTCTTTAAAAAAATCTGTAATATTTTTCACTTTAACACCGCCTTTCAGGAAAATTTTATCATATCTCTGGCGGTATTACAAATTATAAGTATACCTTCTCAAATAAAAATAAAGCCCCTATTTGGGCTAATTTATTTTATCCAGAGAGTCTCATAAGGTTTTAATCTAATAATTAATTTATTATTATTTACTTCAATTGATTTATTGGATAATAAGTCTATTGGACTTTCGGAAAGAGTATTTTCTAATTCTAATGTTATTTTTTCATTTGAGACATTTGTTAACACTAATAGCTTTTCATTCTCATATTCTCTGATAAAAGAGAATACTCTATCGTCTAAGAATAAAACTTTTTGTTTTGCTTTTGGATTAAAGGCTTTATGTGCGGTTCTAATTTTTAACATATTCTTCATAGCGTTAAAAATCTTATGTCTTAATGACTCAGGGTTATTTATCTCTTTTTCAAGTTTATCATAGTCTAATTTTTCCCTATTGATAGTTCTATTCATTCCAGTTCTTTTTACACCCTCATAATAATTTCTGGATCCCAATAAGCTATGAATATATATACCCGGTACTCCTTTCATTGCGGATGCTATTGCATAGGCAGAAACAAATTTTCGTATATTTAATTCCATTTCTTCACTTTCTTCGTATAATGCATCGAAGTAATTTATATTTAATTCATATGGTGATTTTGAACCATCCGGATTACTTTTATATGAAACTAATCCTTTATTTTTTAAGGTGTGTTCAACTAAATAATCTATCTCTTCATCTTTTAATATGCCTTTTGCAGGCATTAAGCCTATTCCATCATGTGAAGCTAAGAAATTAAAAAACGTTGTTTTATCACTTGGTGTTTCTAATGTGTTTGCCCAATGTGAAATATAATAAGCATTCTTTGATAAAAAGAATGTAAAACTAAAGGTGGAAGTGAAAAATTATATACCATCTGTGCTTCGTTATATCCATCGCCAAAATAAGATATATTTTCCTTATGTGGTACATTTGTCTCTGTTATTAAAATTACATCTTTTGCAGTTAAGTCAAGTATATCTCTGAATAACTGTATCATTTTATGTGTTTGTTCTAAGTGGATGCAGGTAGTTCCTAACTCTTTCCACAAATATCCAATTGCATCTAATCTAATTAGTTTCGCTCCTTTTTTAGCATAAAACAATAATATTTCAACTATTTCCAGGAATAAATCTGTAGATTTATAATTTAAATCAATTTGATCTTCACTAAATGTAGTCCAGATATATTTTTTTCCGTCTTTTGTTTCATATACATGCAATAATGGTAAAGCTCTGGGTCTTGTTACTTTTTTTAATTCTTCCACAGGTTCCTGTTCAATAAAATAATTTTTATATTTTGGATTTCCTTTTAAGTATTCTTTAAACCATTCGCTCTGCTTGGAAATATGATTTATCACCGCATCAAACATTAAATTATAATCTTTTGATAATCTTTCAATATCCTCCCAATTACCAAGTTCTGGATTTACTTTTTTATAATCTATTACAGAAAAACCATCATCTGATGAATATGGGAAAAATGGAAGTATATGTACAGTATTAATAATATCTTTAACATGATCATTTAAAAATTTATGTAAAGTATGTAAAGGTTTTTCTCCTTCTTTTTTTATTGAATCACCATATGTAATTAAAATAACATCCTTTTCTGTTAAATCAATATCTTTATCTGAAATTTTATATCTTTCTATTAAATTCATCAATTTATTATATACTTCTTCTGCTTCATTTGAATATAAAAACTTTAGTTTTTCATATATTTTTTTGTTCATTATAAACACCTCTTTTAAAATTTCTTTGGTTTTATAACATCTTTTAATTTATCAAAATGTTCATCGCTAAATTTTTTTGAAACAACAATATTGTATAATAATTCAATAATATACATTTCTCCAATTCTGTCATGTGTAAATTCATTTTCAGAAGGATCGCTTGGTGTGGTATAGATCACGTCATGTACAACCATACTTAATGGTGAATCTACTCCGGAGGTTATTGCTACTGTATAAGCACCAGCATCCTTTGCAATTTGTGTGGATTTAAAAACATCTCTAATATATCCCGAATGGCTAATTGATATAACAGTATCTTTTTCGCTTAAATTTGCACCTACGATTACCTGCATATGTGGATCCGAATAAGCTGCAGCAGGTAATCCCAGAGCAGCAAATTTTAAAGAGCTATCAAGGGCTACAGGAAAAGATCTACCTACAGCGAAAAATATTAATTTTTCAGATTGTAATATTCTATCAGCGACTTTATTTAAAAGATCTTTGTTTAGATTTTTGTAAATAATATTTAAACTATTGCAAATTTTATTATGAAAATTAGAAAAAAGATCTTCTTCACCAGTTTCTTTAAAAGATGGCTCCGATAATTCTTTAGCAAGTGTAATTTTAAAATCCTGATATCCTGTAAATCCCAATTTTTTATTACTCTATATACTGTAGTTTCGCTTACTTCAGACCAATTAGCCAATTCAGTAATACTATAGTGAATTACGTCCGGAGCTCTTTCGATAATATAATCAGCTACTTTTTTTTCTCTTTTGGTTAATGAGTTGTAAATTCCCTTAATTTTGTTAATAATCATAAAAATCACCTCTTATTCTTTTACACCACCGGCGGTTAATCCACCTGTTAAATATTTTTCCATCATCATAAACATTATAACAACAGGAACAGCAGTAACTACTGAAGCTGCCATCATTTTTGCCCATATTGCATGTTCAGAATTGAATATTTCGTTTAATCCCAATGGTAATGTATAAAATTCCGGGAATGGTCTTACAAATATAGATGCGAATAAGAATTCATTCCATGCAATCATAAACGCATATATATATACAGTAATTATAGCAGGTAAAGATAAAGGAATTATTATTTTTGTGATAACTCCCATTCTACTCGTTCCATCAATAATTGCTGCTTCTTCTATTGATCTTGGTATAGTTCTAAAATAATTTCCAAGCATGTAAAGTGAAACAGGTATAGTTTGAACAATATAAATAACAAATAAAGCAAAAGCAGAAGATATTCCTGATGATGTTAAACCGATTTTAACGAAAATTTGATATAAAGGAACAGCTAATATTGTACCTCCAAAAAGGTATACAATTAATACACCACGTTGTATTGATCCTCTTCCTTTAAAATCTATTCTACTAAACGCATAAGCACCAAATATGGATAATATTAAGCTCACAAAAGCACTTAATCCTGCTAATAACAAACTGTTTCTAAAAAATCTTAAAAATGGGAAAGATTCTTTTTTCTTTGAGCTTTAATTTGAGCTAATACAGCTGCTTGTTGCTCTTCAGGTAAAGTTTTTATAATTTCCAACAACTGTTGTTGTTCATTACTCAACTCTTCACGAACTGATTTCTTGAATCCTAAAAGAATAGCATATGTATCAAGTGTTGGCCTTTTGGGGATGATTCCGGGTTCAAAAGCATCAGTGTCATATCTAAAGGATACAGATACCATCCAGGCAAACGGATATGTAACAAAAATGACTAAAGCAGCAATTAAAGTCCAAAATCCAAGAGTTCTTAAAAAGCTTTTTTTCTTTACCATTTTAACACCTTCTTTACGTATATACCTATTAATGAAATCATAATAACAAATAAAATGGTTGCTATAGCAGCAGCAACACCCTGTTCAGGAACTCCAGTGAAAGCTTTTTCGTATATATATATAGGCAAGGTATTGGCAAATTTAGACATAAGGTATACCTCATCAAATTTATAGAAATTCCATATTCCTCTTAATAATGCTACAGAAGCAATAACAAAGTATAACTCTGGTAAAGTTATATGAACGAATTTCTGCCAATTGCTAGCTCCATCTATTTCTGCAGCTTCGTAATAGTCCGAATTAATTGATTGTAATCTTGATAATAGCATTAAATAAACAAATGGAAAATTTCTCCAGATATTAAATATTGAAACAACCCAAAAAGCATTATTTGGATTGTTTACAAAATCATTACCTGGATCCATTCCAAAATATGCTAAAAATTTCATTAAAGGTCCATCGATTGGCAAAAAAATATATTTCCATGCAAACACTATTGCTATCAACGGTGTAACATATGGTAATAACAATAATGCCCTTACAATACCTCTTCCGGGAAATTCTCTATTCATTAATAAAGCTACACCTAACCCCAGGAGAATACTTCCTATAACAGTTGTAAATGTAAATAAAAGGGTAATACCAAAAGATTTCCAAAAAGATGAATCAGTTAAAATTTCCTTATAATTTTGTAGTCCAACAAATTTGTTTGGGGCATCTGAAATTGATACCTCAAAAAAACTTAAATATATATTATAAAATACGGGGTATAAAATTAACAAAGCTATAATTATAACCGTTGGTAGTACTAATTTCCAACCAAACCTTGCATCTTTCTCTCTTAGCGACATTACAGCCATCTTTAAACCTCCTTTTTAAAAAAAGGGGATTTGGAATCCCCTTTATGAAAAAGAATAATTATTTACCTAAAACTTTTTCTGCTTCTTTTTGTGCCCACATTGCTGTTTGCTGAGGTGTCCAATCGTTAGCAAACATATAGTTAATAGCTTTACCGATTACAAAATTTGCACTTAACTTACTCATATCTGTAATAACTTTACCTTTAATAAATTCAAATCTTTCAACAGAATCTAAAGCACCAACAATTTCAGCAATTTTAGCTTTTCCATATCTCTTTAATACAGGATTATCTAAGAAAGCGTCACTTTCTGCAATTGATTTTCTTGTTGGGTTCATTCCGCCTGGAGCCATATGTACCCAATATACGTAGTTTTTATCTGCCATTAAGAATTTAACAAATTTTTCTACTTCTTCTTTATTAGCATTCTTTGTTATTCCTAAAGCTACAACTTGACCATATGATGTAGGTCTTGTGTTAATCATTTTATTAGCAAAACCAGTATTTTTTACTAATTCAGGATTAAACTTGTTTATTCTACCTTTTTGAACTTCTTCAACAGCAATATCATCCATAATATATGTTGAGTAGAAAATCATTGCTGTTTCACCATTTAAATAACCTTTTAAAGCATCTAAAACTGTTGTGAAACCAGGTTTTGAATATTTTCCCAATTCTTTATAGAATCTGAAAGCTTCAATCATTTCAGGAGTATTGAATGTTATATTTCCATTTTCATCAATAGGTCTTGCACCATTCGCTAAAGCAACTTCTGTAAATACTTGTTCTGCATAAGCGTCAGCTTTTTTAGGTAAAATAATACCATAAACACCTTTTTTGGGTTATTTAAAACTTTAGCAGCTAAAGCGATGTTATACCATGTTACAGGATCACCTAAATCCTGAGATGCGAACATGTCTTTTCTATACCATATTCCCTGTACCCATGCAGTGAATGGGATTCCATAATACTTTCCAGCACCATTGCTTAACATTCTTGCAGCACCGTTATAAATATCACCAAAGTCATTTATAATTTTTGTTGCTAAATCTTCATCTAAGAAATTTTGAGATCCTAACAATATCATTGGTTCAATTCCACCTTCTAAAAGATCAGGCAATGTTCCAGCGTTTTTAGCAATAGGGATTTGTTTTAATAAATCATTTTCTTCTACAGGAACAACTTCAACATCAATACCTGTTTGTGCTTTAAAAATAGTTGCTAGTGCTCTGATTCTTTGCATTCTGTCTGATTCAACCTCGGTTGTCCAGAATGTAATTTTTGCGAAAGCGGCAGATACTAATACTACTACCAACATCAATACTAATAATTTCTTCATATAAATACCCCCTTTAGAGAATTCTTTTTTTTCAAAATAATTAAAAAGAAAATTTTCTTTTTAATTATACAACAAAAAAATTTTTTTATCAATCAGAATATTCTACATTATGGCTAATTAAAAAAGATGTTAAATATATATTTTTGATTAGATATAAAAATCTAAAAATTTTATGAATTAAATATTTTTTTCAATGATGAATCCAAAGTTTGATATGAATAGAACTTTTTTCCTAGTTGAAAGTTTTTTTCGATAATATTTTCAGCTTTTTCTTTATTAAATAATATTTCTAAAATTTCATTAGCTGCATTTTTAATAACAAAATTATCAACTTTGTATTTTTTATTTATATATTTTGCATTATTACCTAAACTTACTATATCAAATCCATTTTTTTTGATATCTTTCTCATATACAGGATATTCATAAACAAGAAGGGCTTTTTTGCAAATAATCCTTCTAAAAATTGATTTCCGAAGCCTTCTAAAACACTTGGATAGGTTATAAAGTCGCTAATAGCATAAAAATCCCATAGTGAAAAGGAGCCTTTTTTTCATCTCTAATTTCTTCTAATAATTCATTACAAAAAATGGTATTTATATTTTTTTCTTTTGCATGGTTCACTAATAATTCTTTATATGAAGGTTCTTCGTCTAAGCCAGGTAATAATAATATAATTCTTGTATCTTCTGTAACTTTTTTGCCTGTATATAATTCTTTACCAATATATTTATTTATATTTTTTGAACTTCTGATAATGTATCGATTGCTAATTCGATAGCCTTTCTTCTTACAACTCTTGTAGCCTGTAAAAATATAATATCGTTCTCTTTAATACCAACCTGTTCTAATATTTTTTTATTATATTCATCTTTTTTCCAAAGTTTTGCTTCAAAATCAAAAACATTTGGAACAATAATACTTTCAACACCCTTAAAGTTTTTGATACTTTCCTGAGCTATGGAATTTATAACAATATGTTTTATATTTCTTGGTGGCATAATATTTTCCAAAATTTTTTCTACATATTCTGAAGTAGGAGCAGAATAAAAATTTCTTTCCCAGTAAAAATCATGATGGTGACCTATAACTTTCATATTATTTTCTTTAAAGTATTTATTTAAAGCTATTGCTGCAGATAAATTATGTGCTAAAGAAAAAATATTATTTACAACTACGATATCAAAGTTTTTCATTTTTTCATTTAATTGATTATATATATCATTTGCTAATTTGTCTATTTCTTCTTTTAATCTCCCTTTTGACCAATCTTCTAAAGATTGAAATGCTCTTTGTCTAATTATTAAATTTCTTTGTTCTTCGTATGCTAATAAAGGAACCTTTATTCCATTTTCTTTTCCCAATGTTCCAGCAATAAAATGCACATCATGGCCCTGTTTTTCTAATACGAGTTTCCACTTTTTCATTTCTAATGAGACTCCATCAGTTTCACCCACTCTGAAATGCATTAAACCTATTTTCATAATCCCACTCCTTTTTATAAGATACTGATATTATATAAAAATTTTTCTTTATTTAAAATTACAAAAAAATAAATTTTTTATATCTAAATAAAAAAAGACCTAAACATTTCGCGTAGCGAAGAACTTTGCTTCGCAAAAGTTCTTCGCTACGCGAAAGGCTTAGGAAGATTTGCTTTGCAAAAGGTTTTAGAAAATATATATAACAAAACAAAAAAAATTAACCTAAAACCTTCCGCTCTGCAGAAAGCTTTAGGTCTCAGTTTGAAATAGTATAAAGTTTTTCTATAATATCGAGAATAGTATCTTTTTTTGCTATTTTTAAAGTCCACAATTTTGGTATATTATCAAAACCATAATATGCACCAGCTAATTGTCCTATAATGGCACCAATAGTATCTGTATCCCTTTGAAATTAACAGCTGTTAAAACGGCCTCTTTGAACGAATTGGTATTATAAAAAGACCATAATGCAATTTCCAATGAGTCTAAAGAAGAAGATGTGGAGTTTATTTGATCCATTGTTTTATATTTTATATCAACAACTCTTAATTTTACATCGTATATCAGATCCATATGTTTATGCACTTCATCAATTAAGAATCTTTTATTTTCTCCAACAATTGCTTGTTGAATAATTCCGCCCATGAGTTTGCATGAATGAATTGAATATATATTATTATGTGTAGTATATGAGCTTTGACCGGAATAATAAACAGCATTTTAAAAGAATTTTTAAAAAACATGGAACAGGAGACAATCGAGCTAACGGTTTATTTGAATCTTTTTAGTGATTTCAGGAAATTTATTATCTTTTTCATAATAAATAAGAGCTTCCATTGTTTGATTATCTATGCCGAATGCTTTACTTTTTGAAGATAAGTAACCATCATCAATCCATTTTAAATATTTTTTATTTGACTATCTAAATTAAAACCATCTTCAATCAAAGATTCAGCAAGACATAATGCCATTGAAGCACTATCTGTCCATTCTCCTACATCGAGATCATATATACCTCCACCTGAAAAATCACTTATCGTATCAACGTTTATATTTTTATAGGAGCACCTAATGCATTGCCAACAATTAAACCAAATAATGCACCATAAAACCTATCTTTTACTTTTTCCATATATAAGCCCCCTTAAATTTATTTAATTAAATTATACCCTAAGAAAAATAAATTTACAAGGAGGGGAAAGAATGAGAACCGAGTATGAAAGAGGATATATAACAGGATATGAAAATGCATTAATGCGAGTTATAAGAATAGCAGAGAAAATAAAGGATCCAGAATTATTAAAAAGTATATTAGATCTGATATATGAAGTATATAAAATAGAAAAAGGCGATCAGCACACAAGTATGCCAACCGCCAGCACATTGGGATCCCACGCCAATGAGTCCCATAATAATTATAGCAAAAAAAGACGTATAGTGCAAGAGGGTGGGGAAGTTGTACAAAGAAAACAAAGTTACTAAAACATTCAATGTTGCAACACTATTTATTGAATTTCAGAAAATAGCATTAGAAAAACATTTTGATGTTTATACTTGTAGAATATATAATTATTTACTATTTAAATTAAATGAAAATTTTTTTAATAATCCTATTGATAATGTTACTATAAATAAAGTTTCAAAAGAAGTAAATATAGGAAAACCAAAAGTAATAAAAATATTTCGTACCTTAAAACAAGAAGGATTAATATACTACGAAAGTAAATACAACAAGACAAAAATATATTTCGGAGAGTTGGCCAAAGAAAAAATAAGAGAAGAACAAGCTAAAAAGATACAACAACAGGAAAAAGTAAAAATAGAAAAAGAAAGCGAAAAAATAAAATATTAAAGCATATCTTAACAGATGAAATGTATTCAGAATTACAATTATATGCAGGATTCTTAAATGTAGATATAAAAGAAGAAACAAGAGAAATAATATTTAATACGGACAATACGTTTGTAAAAGACCACATAAGAAAAAATTATTATACAAAATGCAAAAGAAGTAAAAGAATACAGTTTAAAATTGATATAGTCCTGGTAACTCTTAATGTTATAATGAAACAACGATTTTATTAAATTAGTGGAGTGCCAGGACATATAAAAGCCAGTTCCAAAAGCTCGTAAGGGTATATTGGTAATAAAAGTATATTTAACGGATTAGTGGCAAGGAACTGGCTTTTATTTTAGCTCAAAAAAAGGGGGTAACACGGGGTGGTAGCAGGCATTGACGTAGGAAAAAGCATGCATTATGTAAGCATAAACCAGAAAGTAAAAAGGTTTTCATCAAAAGAAATAAACAAACTAAAAAACATTTAAAAGAAAACAAAATAAAAAATATATTATTAGAACCCACAGGAGTATATTCAATACCTTTAATAGAAAAATTATATAAAGAATTTAACGTATATGTAGTACCAACATATTTAATAGCAAAATTCAAAGGAAACAGATTTCAAAAAAACGACTCAATAGACGCAAAAATACTTGAAACATATTATTACACGCAAGAAAAGCAATTTACAAAATACAAAGTAGATAAAAAATATATAATAGCGAAAAAACTTAACTTAATGATTTCAGAAAGGGAAAGCTTATTAAAAGCGAAAACAAGAGAATTTAACAGGCTTAGATCAGAATTATATGTAATAGACGAAAAAACGCATGATCTAACAAAAGCGAAGCTAATAAAATATGCATTAAACACAGAAAACAAATTAATACACTTAAGGGTAAACAGGATAAAAAACATAGAAGAAAGCATTGAATTATTAGAAGAAAAAATAAATAAATACGTAGATTCACATAAATTCATAAAAGAACAGATAAAAGCGATAATGACAATACCGAAATTCTCATATTATGACGCGTGTATAATAGTATCAAAAATAGTAGATATAAAACGATTTAAAACAGTAAAAGCATTTAAAAAGTTCTTAGGCTTTGGAGTAGCAAAAGAAGAATCGGGAACGAGCATAAAAAGGACGAAAAAAATAATATCCCACAAAGTATTTAAAGCAAAAATGTATCTATTCATACTAAGAAACATGCAAAAAAGCGGGGATAATAACATAAAAAGAGCGGTATATTACTACACATATAAATACAACAATCACTATAAAGCGGTAATGAAAGTAGCGGCGAGAATAATAATAAGGATATTTTATATATTAAAATATAAAAGAGAATACAATAAAAGTATTGAATATATAGACAGAAAAACCTTAATATTAATAAAAGAAATAATAGAAGTAGAAAACAACAAACTATCAAACAAAAAATCAAGAAAATATATAGCGAATGAAAAAATAATAAAGTTCCTGGGTAAAAATATGGTGATATATGAAAAATAACGGCCAAAATAAGCCGTTTTTTTATTTATTATGTATAAAACTATATCTTTTTGTACTTCAATAAGCTTAGAGGCTCAAATTTTAGCGGACAAAAAATGTGATGACTTGTTATAAACTGTGAAAAAATATAAAAAAAATCGTACAAATTTGTACGAAAATATATTATTATTTGTACAAAAGGCGGTCAAATTAGTATCAAAATTTGACCGTCTTTTTGTTATTATATGTGCTTTTTACCATCTTGAATTTGTACAACAAAAAAGAACAAAATAACACTGTATCGCACAAAAAGCGACAAAAAAACTCAAGGAGGTAGAAAGTATGGATAAATTAGTAGATTACTTAAAAACAAACTGGAAGGATTTAGCAGCAGGAGCAGCAGCGGGAGCAGGAATATTATTTGTAGTATTAAAAATGACAAAAAAATTAAAGAAGTAAGAGGAGGTAAGAAAATATGAATCAAAGAGTACTTTCATTAAGTGATGAATGGGCAAGTTATTCAGACACAGTAAGTTTAAAAGCCGGACAGGCTATAAAAATATTGGAAATAGTACCGCCAAGAAAAAGTGCATTTGTAATATTAAATAACCCTGCAATAAGAATGAAATTAAGAGACGCAGCAGGAAACGAATTATCAGCAGACACAAAAATTTGTTTTGCAGGTAAAAGTAGTAAAGAAATGCTTGCAACACAATTGAGTGCAGAAAAAGAATACAGAGCATACAGAGAAATAACAGAAAGTGATCAATACAACGAAAAATATCAAGAAGCATTAACATTCCCTGTTGAAAACGACCTATTATTTGAAGAATTAGAAAAATTTGAAGTATTTGTAGAAGTAAGTTCAGACATAACCCTTGATTTAACAAAATCAAAAATAGAAATTCCAGCAGTTGAATTAACAACATCAGAAGTACAAGAAATGGATCTATTAGGAGCAGATTATGAAGTGGATATACCAGAAGAATATGAAGACTATGAAGAATATTGAGGTGATGTAAATGAATACAGTAAAAACCTTATTTTTAAATGACTTTGAAAAATATGCAAATGTAGTAAACAAAGATTCAAAAGTCCTGGAATTTGACGTACCAGGACAAAAAATATATCAAATTGACAGTGATAGACCATTTAGAATGAAATTAGCTTCAAAACATGAAGCAGCTAATTACACAATTAGCGCTACTGAATTTAACGTAACAGTTGCAGGTAAAATCGCTGTTGTTGATACAGATGACTTAAGCAAATCAGTATATGCCGTACTTGATGAAGGAAACGGAACAGTACATACATTGGGCGTGAAAGCCATAGATAGCATAAACAAAAAATAACATTAACCAGTTCAGAAACAGGAATAACAGGAACATTAAAAGTCTATTATTTATTCTTAGATGGATATTACAAAATTGCATGGGAAGCACCGCTCGGATCCTCTACAGAAATTAAGTCATTCATGAAAGGATCCTTAGGAGATTTAAACAGCAAAAAAATTTTTGAAAGTTCATACTATCTTCCATACATTGCATTACTTGATGATTTCATGCTTCAAGTATATGTAAATGCACCAGTTGCAGTTGATTTTGACAACCCATTGACATTTGTTGAAATACCGGTTATTGAATTTGACAAAGCAGAATTCGAAGAAATTGCAGCAAGTATGGGATACAGTATAGAAATGGTGCTTGAACATCAAAGAAAGTTATAAGCGAGGTGAAACGCATGGATATATTAGGAGGTATCTTTAATGCAGCAAAAGGCGTAGTAGGATTTGCAAATAATTTATTAAATGGGGTTCTAAACCAGCCCCCGCACCTGCACCAGCACCAAGACCACAACCACAACAAATAGTGGTAAAAACAGAAGAAAAGAAAAATGATAATACAATGTTATTCGCTATTTTAGGGCTTGCAGGTGTATTATTAATAGTTTTGCTTATGAATAAGTGAGGTGATTAGATGAGAATGAGGCAACATAAATATACAAGATTAACACCAGGAAGAATAAAAAAACCACCAAGAAGTATAGGAATGAGAAGACCAGGAGTAATGCCAAGAAAACCCAGACCACATGTAAAAAGACCTGTAATAAGGCCTAAACCAGTAAAAGTGTCACATGTAAAAAAAATTAAACAGGCAAAAAAGACTATACCTATAAGCTGGGGCCATTTGATTTCTTTAAAGGTGCTGCTGAATTTGTTGGTGGTGTAGTTGATGGAGTAACAAAAACCGTTGGCGGTGTAGTGGGGTCTATGTTTGGGAAAAAAAGAAAACCCAGACCTAAACCAAGGTCAAAGCCAAAACCTGTTGTACATAGAGCAGTTTCAAGACCTTCAATTCACAGAGTTACCTCTGCAGTTCATAGAGTAACACCGCAACCTACACACAGAGTTTCAAGATCATATATTCCCAGAACAGTTCAAAGAAAAACCTTTCAAGTTGCAGCGGCAGTTGATCCAACAGGTGGAAAAATCAGAGATACTGCAAGAAAAGCCGCAGTACCAACAAGAACAGAGAAAAAAACAAATTTCTTACCTGTTATTCTTGCTGGAGCTGCAGCAGTTGGAGGATTCCTGCTTTTAAGGAAGTGATTTAATGGATCAATTAATGAGCATGATAAGCAATGTAGGATTACCCACAGCATATAGTGCATTTTTATTATATTACACAGTACGTGAAATTAAAAAAAGTTTAGATCGTAATACCGAGGCGATTAATAAACTCAGAGAGGATATGTATAAATTATTTGTAAGAAAGGACTGAGAAAATGTTTAATTTAAGATTTATTGTACCTATGATTATAAGTCTTGTACCGTTTTTAAAAAGTGCATTAAAACAAATGCTTGTAGATATTTTAGAGAGAATAAGAAAAAAGATTGATGAAAATGATGAAAAAATAGCTCAAAGTGTAAAGGAAGAGATTTTGACATTCTATGATGAACATGAAGAAAAGATACCAGATGAATTAAGAGGCATTACAAAAAAAGCATTTGAAGTATTAGCAGATGTGATTTATTCAATTATCGATCATGCAGATGACGCAGCAGGATTATTAACGGAGGTAGCAAAAATAATCGAGGTGATTTAATGAAAGAAGTTATAAAAAAGATTGTAATAGATACTTCTAAAGAATTAATAGACAAGGAATACAGAGAAAAAGGTACTGGAATTGTAGTTTTACAAACACCCAAAGAAGCAACTATTAAATTTGATAGTACATTAAGCCAGGAAATACCTTTACAGGATATTGAAAGTATTAACCTGGTAAATTTTGAAAAGTTTTATATTTCTTGTCCTGCAGATATAGCCCCACTTGAAATATTAGTTTTAAAAGAAAATATATACGTTGATGCAAATACTAATTACAGGATTATAAACGATAATATAAAACATTTACCTGAATTTTTTACTGGTGGTGTTCAAGGTGGTAATAATTTTGACTTTGAAGAATTAGACGGAACAACAGCAAAAACATATCAAAAAAATGGAGTTATACCTGCTATTTCAGGTTTTCAGGTATTCGGTGATCTAACAAACTGGCAAATTTTTGTTACTCTTGAACCTTTACCTGTTGCATTTGGTGGAACGGTAACAATAAAAGAGTATCCAAAAGAAATTGCAGGATCGACTTTTGTAAGGCTTGTAGCAAGAGCAATAACCTTTCAACCACTGGCAAATGCTTCACCGATTAATGTATATATTGAATATTTTGAAACGCAGTAATAGTGCAGTTTTTAGCTTCTAAAATATGACGATTTAAGGATGGTGTATTTTTTTAGGTATGTAATTTATCACAGAAACTTTTAAAAAGCGCTTAAAAAGGCTAATACAGTTTAACAGGAGGTTAAGAAAATGGCTAAAAAGAGAAGAAAAAGAAAATCAAATAAAGGTTCTAATGCTTTAAAGAAAATTGTAAGAGAAGCAAAGAAAATATATAAACATAGTGCAATATCCTGGAAAAATGCAATAAAAAAAGCAAGTAAAAAATATAAAAGTGGGAGAATTTAAAAATGCTTGAAATAAGAACACTTTTAAAAATAATGGCCAGCGTAAAACTCTATCCCCCCTTGACATATTATCTTTAGCTTTTGCAGAAAGTAGTTTTAACCCAGCCGCACGTAACCCTGCCACTAATGCGGTTGGGCTTTATCAAATGACACCATGGGCTATTAAAAGAGTTAGAGCAGAGAATTTGAATATATTTGATCCAGTAACTTCAACAGAAATAGTATGCAAATTTTTAAACTTGCTGGAAGAGATCGATTTACCCAAACTTGAAAAATATAAAAATACGAAATTTTATCAGTATTTAAGTGATTTTGAAAGGCTTGCAATTTTATATCATTATGGATTAATGAGTGCAAAAAACAGGTTTGAATTAAATAGTGTAAATAAACAGGATAAGGAAACATTAATTTATATTTCTAATCTTAGAAAGGGCAAGTTAATTGCATTGGAGTTGGTACAATGTGGAGTCTTAAAGATTTAAAGGAAATTGTAGAGGATAAGTTTATAAAAACTAAACCGTTAGATGTAGAAACAGGATTAAATGAAATAGAAACTACAAAAGCATTTTTAGAACAATTGAAAAAATATAATATACCTATTAAAACATTAAACGATATTCCTTATTTATTCTATCTTTTGCGGTATTCAGATGATGAATTTACAACAAAATTATTATCTCAAAAACATGAGGATTTAATGCAAACAGCAAGAGCAACTATTTATGCTATGAAAGGTGATTGTGAGGATATACACAGGTTTTATAATGCTGTTGCTATTGCACTTGGTGAAAAGGTGGAAAATGTAAATTTGATGGTTATGTTTTTTGGCGATAAGGAAAACATCACTGGAGCTCATGCAACAAGCGTTATTAATGAAAAGATCCTTACAGATTACCAGGCTTATGTTTATGCAAATTCTTTAAAGGGGATATTGAGTTATTTAAAGGATATTTACTTCCCTATTTATGCATATGTAATGCTTGGTATTGAATTAAAAGACGGTTTTATTTATTACAAATATAAAAGGGCTGAAGTTTTTGATAATAATGACTATAAGTATAATATACAGGTTGCAACACCAACTAAAGCAATAAACGAGCTTAGAAATCATCTATACAGAAACTCAGAATATGAAAATAAAGAGAAAACTAATACTTTTTTAAAATTCGGATCTATTGCAGCATTAAGTTATATTTTAGGAAAAATAATTTAGCGAGGTGAGAATATGGGTTTTAATCCTTTTGGAAATTTGCCTGTTATAAACATGGCAGATATTGCGAGTAAAGCAGATATAGATGATATTAATAATAGAATAAAAACAGATGAATTATCTTTATATATTGATCCAACAAATGGTGATGATTCAACAGCAGACGGTAGTTATAATAAACCTTATAAAACATTTACAGCATTATTTAACGCTCTTCCAAAATATCTCAGTTCTTTAATAGTAACTATAAAAAAAGGGACACATACAATAAATGGTTCAGAAATAATTGATATACCTGATAAATTTATTACAAGATTGTTAATCCAAGGGAAACAGCAAATGCAGATGATACGTACTTAGATGAATTTTATTTATTTTTTAAAAATGTTTATACAAAAACGTTCGATTTTGAGAATTTTAAAATTTCACCATATGGTATGGGGAGTTATAGATATTGTATATACATTGATGGGTATAATTCAAAGATTAATGTCCACAACGTAGTATTTGATGGAAAAAGTATTGATTATAATAATTCAAAAGGGTTGATTGTATATTATGGTCTGGGTTATATCTCAAATTGTCAATTTAAAAATTTTATTGATTCAGGAATTAATGATACATTTGGAATTGATTTACATACTTCAATTTTTAGACTAAACAATAACGTATTTGATAATAATCAATATCATATACGAATGAGTAATGGAGCGTTTGCAAACTTATCAAGTGGAACATTCGGAACATCTCTTACTGCAAATGTGAAAAATATAAACAATTTATTATAGCAGGAGGTGAAATAGTATGAATGCAATAATGTTTAAAAAATCAGATAAACAAATTTTGTTTTATATAAAAGATGTTAAAGAATATTCAAGAGAGGAAATAAAAGGTAAAGGTGGAATTACAAACCCAAATTATAACAACGTTTCTATATTATTCACAAATCACGAAATTACAGTAATAAATAATGACCCAGAAGCATTGACATTATCCTATGATCCAGCAATTTTACCAGATACCTGGCTAACTGATACAGATAAAATCGATCTATATGAATAATTCAAATTTCACAAAATATACATTTTATGACAGGTGATTGTAATGCGTATTAAAAAAGAAATAGAGAATTTTTTAAATGAATTATCTTTGATAAAAAATGTAAATTCAACTACTTTGAAAAATTATAACCAGGTTTTAAATGAATTTTCTAAAGTTAAAAACCCTGCTTCAATGCAGGGTTTAAATTTATTCATGGAGAAAATTAAAAATCAAAAGCCAAATACTATAGCTCGAAAAATTACTATAGTTCGCTCATTTTTAAATTATTTATACGATAATGGGAAAATTAAAAAGAAATTCTGGGAGCATTTAAAACCCCCTCGTTATAACGCTTTACCACGTTTTTTAACTGAAAAAGAAATTAAAAAGCTTATTAAAAATTCTCGAGAACCTTATTGCTATATCTTTGAGTTTATATATAAAACAGGGTTGAGATTATCAGAGCTATATAACCTGGATTTTGAAAAAATAAATAGAAATACATATATATTACGTGTTTTGGGTAAAGGTAATAAGGAAAGAGTTTTGAAGATTGATAAGAAATTAAAAGATCTATTTGAAAACTTTAAAGATATTTTACCTGGTAAAAGATCTATTCAAAGAGAAATTAAAATCGCAGCTAAAAAGGCTGGTATTGAAAAGGACGTTAGCGTTCATAAGCTAAGACATTCTTTTGCTATATCAAAAATTAATGAAGGTGTGCCTATAAACGTTATTCAGTCATTGTTAGGTCATTCAAGTTTGAATACTACGGCTATTTATCTAAAGTTTTCATCAAATGACGTTAAACTGACATGATATTCATTTGTTTATCATTGACAATAAGTATACTTTTATGGTATATTTAGTATGTGGTTATATTATTAATACTATATGTAGTATTGCGAGGTGAAAATATGGAATTAATTCTCGATGTTATATTACCTGTTAAGTCAGTCGCTAATGTTTATGCCGCTAATAATAATATTTATTTTAAATTAGATTCTGAATTTAGAAAAAAAGGTTGGATTATGAAATCTTTAAATATCCTGGATATAAAAGATTATGACGATGGTTTGAAAATAATGTATAGAATGGATTTAGATCCCACTAATAACGCTAAAAAATTGGATTTGAAAAAAGGGGAAATATATAGACTTGATAATCCCACTGATGTTAAGTTAGCCGCTAAGTGGGTTTTTGCCATTTTAGTTACTATTTTTGCTGGCACTTTCGCAGTTGAAGTAATTACAATACGTGTAATTGATATTATCGCTAAAAATGCAGATGAATTAAAACTCGTTGGCCAAAGTGCAGGATCAAGTCTTTTGATTGGATCACTGGGAATTTTTTTAATAGGATTTATCATTTTTAAAATATTGAGGGGGTGAAGTTTCTTGAAGTTTTATGAGTTAGAGGCTATTAGTATTTATTTTATGAGACGGTATAACCTTTCTTTTGGCCAAATTGCCAGTGCTTTAGATTTGCATAAGAATTCAGTACAACATCATTTGAAACAACTTGAAAAATATGCCGATGATTTAGAATTACCTTCTTTTTTCTTTCAAAATATAGATAGATCAGCTCAAACTTATGAGGAAAAAATTAAAGCAGCTCAGGAAATCGCTGCAAAGTATTATGAAGAGAAAAAATACTTAATTGATAGGTTGAAAGAAACTTTGAAAGGTAAAAGATACGTTGAGGAAGATATAAATGAAACTGAGGTGATAGAGGATATGGAAGTAAATAAAACTTCTGTGCCTGTTATTTTAAGACAGGCTGTTAGAGAATCAAAGGCAACTGTGTATGAAAATTATACAGAACCCGTTATTGAAAAAAAAGAGGAAAAAAAAGAACAACCTAAAGAAAATGACAATATCCTGGATATAGTTAAACCACTTGCTATTGCTGTTTTTGCCGGTTTTGTTATTGCTTTAATGCAAAGAAGTTCTACACCAGTTATTGAAAATAAGGTTATGCCTGCACCTGTTGTCCAGGAAAAAATAGATCCATTTGCACAATTTAGAAGGGGTTATAATATGGAGAATATAAATGATGTTGTTGTTAATGATTTTCAGGAAATTATGGAAGATACAGAAACAGATGAAACTATAAACGAAAATGATTTTATCGATAATTTTCAGTTCGATGATATGACTATTGAAATGGGTATTGAATTTGTAGGCTCTCAAATCGCTAATATACGTAAAATTAATGATCCTACTTTCGTCGAAAGATATAAGCAATCTACTATGGCTTATTTGAAAATGTTAGGATTTAAAGATGCTGTTAATACACTCTCTATTAAAAAAATGAGCCCTAAAATGGTTCTTATCCTTGGTGCAATCGGTATTATAGGAAATGGGTTTATTATCCCAGCTTTACCAAATTTACCAGAGGTGGGAGAATGATTTATACTATTCTTGGAAAATCAGGATCAGGTAAAAGTTATCTTGCAAGAAAATTAGCTAATGAATTAGCTGAAGAAAAGAAATTATTCGTCCTGGATAATTCGCATGATCACCTTAAACTCGGTAATATGAAGTTATTACAGTTAAACGATGAAATAGCTGATAAAATTAATACTGATAAGCTTATAACCTCTTTTGATAGACTTATTATTGAGACTGAATATATAGACGATACTTTGCTGTTCAATTTTGTAAATAGATTTTCTCGTTCTGTATGGAATAAGGGAAATATAGTTTTATTAATAGACGAAGCTCATATGTTTTATCCGCTCAAAAAGAATCCTATTGAATTAGAAAAACTCGTTAAAACTGCAAGAAAACGAGGTATTGATATTATTTTTGTTACCCAGCAGTTTAGTGATATAAATAAAGCGGCTATTAAACAAGCTCATATCCTTATTTTATTTAAATTCTTTGAACTTAATGAGCTCGAAACTGCAAGAAAATACGGTGTTGATAAGAAGATTATGGAACAACTAAATAAATATGAATGTATTGTCATTGATACCTGGAGAGGTAATTATGAAATTGCTAAAAATGATAAAGTTTTATAATGTTACGTTTTTTTGAAGGTGGTAACCGTGGATTACCACCTTCATGTTTTTTGTTTAAAAGGTGGTAATTGAGAATTACTACCTTAATAAAAGGTGGTAACTGTGGATTACCACATGTGGTAACCGTGGATTACCACCTTAACACATGAAATTAGCTTATAATACATATTTCGCTATTGCTAAATACATAAATACAGTTTATAAATACCGTAAATCTTTTTATTAAGATTATGTTAAGAAAGAAAATAAACCTTGATTTTTTATGTGTAAAAATATATAATAATATTGAGTTGCCTATACAAAATTATATAAAGGAGGGTTTTTATGATTGAATTAGAAGGTATAAAATTTTTTACTTTAAAAGAAACTGGTAGTATGTTGAATAAACATCCGGAAACTATACGACGTTGGATAAAAGAGAAAAAACTAAAAAGCTATAAAGTAGGAAATGTATATTATATCAAAGAAGAAGACATTAAAAATATTTTATTTAAGCAAGATACAGAAAATTGAATGTAAAAATTTCTACGGATTATAACATATAATATGATATAATATATAAAAATTTGAATTTTTGGGAGGAGAAATATGGAATGGGTATATATTAAAGATATGAAAAAATATATAGGGCAAAAGGTAGAGTTTAGAGGCTGGTTATGGAATAAAAGAGCAAGCGGTAAAATCGCATTTTTGCAATTAAGAGATGGAACAGGTTTTGTTCAAGGTGTAGTTGAAAAAAGTACATTAGGCGAAGAAAAATATGCAAAAGTAAAAAAATTAAAAATGGAAAGCTCATTAATAGTTAGAGGCACAGTTGTAGAAGATCAAAGATCACCTGCTGGTTTTGAATTACATATTGATGATGTTGAAATTGTACATAATCCAATTGAAGACTATCCAATTTCTAAAAAAGAACATGGTATAGACTTTTTAATGGAACATAGGCACTTATGGCTAAGATCAAGAAGACAATTCCATATTTTAAAGGTTAGACATGAAATTATTAAAGCCATCAGAGAATTTTACAACAATAATGGATTTGTATTAATAGACACACCTATATTTACAGGTTCAATAGGAGAAAGTGCAGGAAACACATTTGAAATAGATTATTTTGATTATGGAAAGGTTTATTTAGCTCAAACAGGACAATTATATCTTGAAGCAGCAGCTATGGCATTAGGAAAGGTATATAATTTAGGTCCAACATTTAGAGCAGAAAAATCAAAAACAAGAAGACATTTAATAGAGTTCTGGATGAATGAGGCAGAAGTTGCATATTATACCCATGAGGATAATATGCAATTACAGGAAAATCTTGTTTCTTATGTGGTTAAGAAAGTGCTTGAAAATGCATCAGAGAATTTAGTTGCTCTTGGAAGAGATATATCTAAATTGGAAAAAATAGAAGGTCCATTCCAAGGATTACATATACAGAAGCTATTAAATTATTAAACAAAAAAGGCTCAGACATTAAATGGGGTGAAGATTTAGGTGCAGATGATGAGACGATGATAGCAGAGGATTTTGATAAACCAGTAATTATAGAAAAATATCCAAAATCAGTTAAAGCATTTTATATGCAACCAGATCCAGAAAATCCAGATGTTGTATTATGTGATGATATGATAGCTCCAGAGGGATATGGAGAAATTATAGGTGCTTCTGAAAGGATCTGGCAAGAGGAAGTATTAGTAGAGAGATTAAAGGAAAATAATTTACCAGTTGAAGAATATCAATGGTATCTTGATTTAAGAAAATTTGGTTCTGTACCACATAGTGGGTTCGGACTTGGAATAGAAAGAACTGTTGCATGGATTTGTGGATTGAAACATATTAGAGAAGCTATTCCGTTTGCAAGAACATTGTATAGAGTATATCCATAAAAAGAGCTGACTTTTCAGCTCTTTTTAATTTACATTTTATTTACTCTAATAATCTTTTGTTTACTTGACATAAAAAAACACATATGTTAAAATACAAAAAAATTATATGTGGGTGATATTATGAAATTAATTAAAAATTTAGAAAGATTATATAAAGTACATATGATGATGTGGCATGTAAGGTCTTCTCCATGGAAGATTGATGCCACTCTGTTTTCGTGCTGAGTGGAATTAATTGAGAAGGCCGGTTATGAAAATAACCGGCCTTATTTTTTTAAATTTTATCAGGAGGTGTTTGTAGTGAAAAAGTTAGGAGTTTTCATACTATTGTTAGCATTAGTATCAGTGTTTTCGGGATGTTCAAAGGAAGAAAAGGTGTTAAAAATCGGTGCAACAGCTGTTCCTCACGCAGAAATTCTTGAATTTGTTAAGGATGATTTTGAAAAAAAGACAGGGTATAAATTGGAAATTGTTGTTTTTAATGATTATGTACAGCCAAATATAGCTTTGGAAGAAGAACAAATTGATGCGAATTATTTTCAACATATACCTTATTTAGAAGAATTTTCAAAAAACAAAGGATATAAAGATTTAATATCAATTGCAAAAATTCATGTTGAACCTATGGGATTTTATTCTAAAAAGTCAATAAAAGAATTTAAATCTGGGATAAAGTAGTGATTCCAAATGATGCAACAAATGAAGGGAGAGCATTATTGCTACTACAAGAAAATGGGTTAATAAAGTTAAAAAATACAAATTCTGTAAAGGTTACTATTAATGATATCGAAGAAAATAAATATAATTTGACTTTTGTTGAATTGGATGCTGCATATTTGCCAAGAACATATAAGGAAGATGCTTCTGTGGTTGGAGCTGTAATAAATACAAATTATGCAATAGAAAACGGATTAAACCCATTAAAAGATGCATTATTTATAGAAAATGCCAATTCACCATATGCAAATATAATAGCTGTAAAGAAGAAAAATAAAGATAATAAAATAATTAAAGAATTAATTTCAATACTTCAAACTGAAAAGGTGAAAAACTTTATAATTGAAAAATACAAAGGGGCTGTAGTTCCAACTTTTTAAGGAGAGTGAATAAATTGCTTGAAGTGAAGAATTTAAATCTTACATATGATGGAAAAAATTATGTACTAAAAGATATAAGTTTTAAATTAGAAAAAGGTGAAATATTAGGAATTATAGGACTTTCTGGAGCTGGGAAGTCCTCTTTATTGAAAGCCTTAAATCTTCTTGAAAAACCTCAGGGTGAAATTTTGTTTAATAATATTGATTTGACTCAATTATCAAGGAAAGAATTAAGGAAATTTAGAAAAAAAATAGGTGTGGCATTTCAACATTATAATTTATTATCAAGAAAGACGGTTTTTGAAAATATATCGTTGCCTTTGATTTTAAATAAGGAAAATGAAATAGAGAAAAAAGTATCTAATGTTATAAAAAAAGTGGGACTTGAACATAGAAAAAATGCATTTCCAGCACATTTGTCTGGTGGCGAAAAACAGAGAGTTTCAATTGCAAGAGCAATAGTTTCCAATCCGGATATTTTATTTTTAGATGAACCAACATCGGCGCTTGATCCTAAAACTACTGAAAAAATTCTTGAATTAATATTAAAAATAAATCAAGATATGAAAATTTCAACAATTATAGTAACGCATGAAATGGATGTAATAAAAAGAATTTGTGATAAAATTTTATATCTAAAAAATGGTAAGGTTCATTATTTTGGTGAAGTTTATAGATTTTTTTCTGAATTTGAAAAAGAATTGAATGAAGAATTTTATAGGGATATCAATTATAATTATGGCAAATTAAAATTAAAGAATGGAAAGATAATAAAAGTTATTTTTTATGGGGAAAGTGTTGGAAAACCTGTATTAAATAAAATTTCTAAAAAATATGACATAACTTTCAATATATTATATGGAAAAATAGAAGATTTAAAAAATGCACCTTTTGGGAAACTAATTCTGGAAATAGAAGGAGAAAAAACAAATGAATTTATAAATGATTTAAAAGAACATGTTTATGCTTTGGAGGTGCTAAGACTTTGAATATTTTAAATGAATTAATTAAAGCAACATTAGAAACAGTATATATGACATTTTTTTCAGGCTTTTTAAGCGTTATTTTTGGAATTCCTTTAGGGATAATATTATACTTAACATCTATTAGTCAACTTAAAATATCAAAAGTTATATACAGGATCTTTGATGTAATTATAAACATATTTCGATCTATACCTTTTATTATATTAATTGTTCTGGTTATACCATTAACGAAATTAATAGTAGGAACAATAATTGGTCCTAAATCAGCAATAGTATCTTTAACTATTGCCGCTATACCATTTATGGCAAGATTAAGTGAAAGCACTTTTAAGTCATTGCCAAAAGAAATGATTGATACTGCACATACATTAGGTATGAATAATTTTGAATTTATAGCAAAAATTCTCATCCCAGAAACATTGCCGAAAATAGTCGCTAATATAACTTTATTGTTAATAAATCTTGTAACCTATACTGCTATAGCAGGTGCGGTCGGTGCAGGTGGGCTAGGTGCAATGGCAATTAATTATGGATATCAAAGGTTTAGATTGGATATTTTGATGTATGATTTGATTATTTTAATTTTAATTACTCAAATAATACAATTTGTTGGAATGAAAATAGAAAAGATAATAGATATAAAGTAAAATATTTAAAATGCAATTAAAAATAAAATTCGCTCAGACGCTTACTTGCTGATTTGTAGCTTTTTAGTTTGACTCCGGGTTTTTGCCCGGAGTTTTTACTTTGTTGTACAATAATTGGTGGTTAAAATAATTTAATTTATTGATAATCTTCAATTATGTTTTTAAAATAAATATATGTTATAATATAAAAAGTAGAATGGAGGGTATTAATATATGAATGAAAGAATTCTTGATCCAACTGAAAAAACGGAAGAAAGTACTATTATTAATTTAAGACCGCAACGATTAAATGAATATATAGGTCAGGAAAAAGTAAAAGAAAAATTGAAAATAACTATAGATGCGGCTAAAAAAAGAAAAGAGCCGCTTGATCATATTTTACTTGCAGGACCTCCAGGGCTTGGAAAAACAACGCTAGCAAATGTCATTGCAAATGAAATGGGAGCAAATATTCAAATTACAAGTGGACCAGTTTTAGAAAGAGCAGGAGATTTAGCCGCTATTTTGACAAATTTACAAAATGGTGATGTATTGTTTATAGATGAAATTCATAGAATTAATAGATCTGTTGAAGAGATATTATATTCTGCTATGGAAGATTTTCAACTTGATATTGTTATTGGTAAAGGTCCCGGTGCGAGATCTATAAGAATAGATTTAAATCATTTTACCTTAATTGGTGCAACTACAAGAACAGGGTTGATAGCAGCACCGTTAAGGAGTAGATTTGGAATAATAATGGAAATGAATTTTTATCCTCCAGAAGAATTAAAGGATATTATTACAAGAAGTGCTAAGCTGTTGAATGTAGAAATTACAGAAGATGCAGCCTTATTAATAGCAGAACGTTCAAGAGGAACTCCAAGAATTGCCAATAGATTGTTAAAAAGGGTAAGGGATTATGCGCAAATAAATAATAATGGAATAATAGATATAGAATCTGCAGAAAAAACAATGACATTGCTGGAAATTGATACAGAAGGCTTAGATGATATGGATAGAAGAATTTTAAAAACAATAATTGAATTTTATAAAGGAGGACCTGTTGGTTTAAAAGCGTTAGCAGCTTCTCTTGGTATTGAAGCGGATAGTATTAGTGAGGTATATGAACCATATTTGCTTCAAAAAGGATTTCTGGTAAGAACACATAGAGGACGAGTGGTTACTGAAAAAGCGTTAAAACATCTTGGATATTCCAGAGAAAACAATAAAAAATTATATTCATTATGGGGGAATTAAAATGGAGTTTATCAAGAAAAATCTCGAAGAAATAACTCAATTAATTAAGACCCATACAGAAAAAGTAAATAGAAGTTATGAAGATTTACTATTAATAGCAGTCTCTAAAACATTTTCCGTTGAATATATAAAAGAAGCATATGATTATGGAATTAAACATTTTGCAGAAAATAAAGCTCAGGAATTAAGGAAAAAAGCCGAGGAATTAAAGGATTATGAAATTAACTGGCATTTTATAGGAAGAATTCAAACAAATAAAGTCAAATATATCGTTCCCATTGCAGAATATATACATTCAGTTTATAGAGAAAAAGAAATTGCAGAAATAGATAAAATAGCAAAAAAACATAATAAAGTTCAGAAGATATTAATCGAAATGAACATATCTGGTGAAGAAACAAAAGGTGGAATATCAAAAAATGAATTAGAAGAACTATTAAAGGTTGCAGAGAATTATAATAATGTAAAAATTGTAGGCCTTATGACAATGGCACCATATACAGATAATAAAAAGATTATAAAAAATGTCTTCTGTGGATTGAAAGATATAAGAGATAAATATATAAAGTTATATCCAGATTTAAAAGAACTTTCTATGGGAATGAGCAATGATTATTTAATTGCTATTGAGTGTGGATCTACTATGTTAAGAATAGGATCAAGTATATTTGGAAAAAGAAATTATAATACAGGAGGTTGATAAAATTGTTTATATTAGCAAATTTGTTTTATGCTTTAGCAGTTGTTTTAAGAATAGTAATAAATTTTTTCGAGATTTCCATAATTATTTCAGCAATATTTAGCTTCATATCCTTTAATTATCATCACCCAATCAGACAATTTTTTGACTCTGTTTCAGAAATAATAGAAAGGCCAATAAGAAGATATATTAACTTAACTTTTGGGATGTTTGACTTTACACCATTTGCGGCTATATTATTATTAATATTATTGGATAATTTTGTAGTTGCTTCATTGTTTGACCTGGCAAGAGTTTTGAGGTGATAGAATGAAAGCAATTTTATTTTTTAACCCATTAAAAGCCAGAAAAGATGAGATTCAAGAACAATTTTTTGATATATTTCATAATAATGATATAGAAATTCTTAAAATAATGCCAGCGGGTTCTGCTCTGGCAGATAATTCTTTATATCAGGAAGCTGATATTTTTATTGTTCTTGGTGGAGATGGCACAGTATTAAGAGTAGCAGAACTTTCTGCAGAAAATTCTGTGCCAATCATCGGATAAATCTTGGAACATTAGGTTTTATGACAGCATATGATAATACAGAGATTGAGCAAGCTGCGAAAGATATTGCTTCCAATAATTTACATTATTCTGATAGATATTTGTTGGAATGTTATGTTGGCGGTAAAAAATTAATATCTTTAAACGATATAACTATTCAAAAAAGCCAGCCTATAGGAACAGTAGATCTTGAAATATTCATAAAAGGGGAAAGCGTGTTAAATTATTCAGGTGATGGTGTTATATTATCCACACCTACAGGCTCTACAGGATATGCGTTATCAATGGGGGACCTATTGTTGAACCAACTTTAAATCTTATAACCATAAACCCTCTGGCATCACATTCGTTAAATATAAGACCACTTGTGATTTCTCCGGATAATTATGTTGAAATTGTAATTCATCATATAGATGCAGGTAATGCTTATGTGACAGTAGATGGAGATATTGTGCATAGGATAGAAGCAGGAATGGCAGTAGTAGTTTCTTCTTCTGAGAAAAAAGTAACTTTAGCTCAAAAAAATGATTATTCTTTTTTTAAAGTGTTAAATAATAAGCTTGGTTTTGGAAGGAGAATTATATGATAGAGTTATTATCTGAGGAAACCAAAAGACAGGTTATATCCTATCATAATGAAATATTGAAAATGGGACGTCTTGTTCAGGGATGTTTTTAAAGTTTAAAGATGCTTTTTTTGAAAAAAATGTGAAGCTATCCAAAGAGATAATTCAACAGGATATGAGAGTTGATTTTATTGAAGCCAGATTAGAGTATAAATCTATGGAAATACTGGCTATTAACAATTTGTATGGGAAATATTTTAAAATTGTATTCTTGGGAAATAAAATAATTGGGATTTTAGAAAGCATGGCAGATATGTGTGAAACAATGGCTAAAAATAATATTGATTTGTTATCCTATCCCAATTCAATTAATCCCTATCAATTTGAAGATTTATTTGAGATATCACAAAATATGCTTGGTGAATCTTTGAGATTATATTCAAATATAGTTGAAAACAAAAATTCATATTTGATAAAAGAATCAATAGATCTTGCTAAATGGATATGTAAAACAGATACAGAAGTGGATAGTTTATATAGTGCATTTAAAAGAAATTTGATGGGTAAAGTAACAAAGGATAACTTTAGATCTATTATGGCAAATATAGAAATATTATCAAATTTAGAAAAATTTTCTGATTTAACAACCAACATAGCTGAATATTCGATATTTATCCTTACAGGAGACAGATATAAATGTAATAAAGAAGGATTTAATATTTTTTATTCTTTGGGGAATAATTAATGCTGAAGTTAATAAAATATATATCAAAAGAGTTTACAGCTCCATTTTTTATGGGATTAGTAGGATTTATAGTTTTTGTAAGTGTTGAGTTACTATATCAACTTTCAGATATAATCGTAAGAAATAAGGTAGGAATTGATAAACTTTTTATATTAATTGCATACCACATACCATATTTTTTAGTTATGGGTATTCCAGTAGGAATACTTTTTTCTATATTCTGGGTCTTGTCCAGATTATCTAACGATAATGAAATCATAGCCTTACAATCTCTTGGAATTCCATCAAAAAGAATAGTTATTCCTTTTTTAGTACTGGCTATGATTCTTGCTGTGGTTACTTTTTCATTGTATGATACAATCGTTCCTAAATCCAATATGAAAGCAAAGGAAGCAATATCAAAATATGTATATAAAAATGTTGAAGCAAATATTGAAATGAATAAATTTGTAGAAGTAGAAAAAATAAGAAATATTTGTATGTAAGAAAGATAGATAAAGATTCTGGGATATTATATGGAATATTATTATATGAAGTAGATTATTCTAAAACGACAGTATTTCATGCTGAAAAAGCATTTAAAGATAAAGATAAATGGTATATGGAAAATGGGCGTATATTTAGATTAACTGATGATGGATTACTAAAATTGGATATAACATTTAAAAAGTTAGAATTAGATATTTCAAAAAATGTTGAAGAATACTTAAGATTTTCAAAAAGTCCGAATGATATGACAACAAAAGAGTTAAAACATAAAATAGAGATAACTCAAAAATTGGGTGGAGATGCCTCAGCATTAATTGTTGGTTATCAGGAAAAGTTTTCTAATTCTTTTGCTCCAATAGTTATTGCATTATTAGGAGTAGCTTTATCTTTATTTATCAATCTTAGAAGTAAGTCATGGAGTGTTATTTCAACATTTGTTCTGGTTGTTTTATATCAGGGTTCAGGGCATGGTTAAGTGCTCTTGGAAAGGAAAAAATAATTGATCCATATTTTGCTCCGTGGATTCCAAATGTTGTTTTTGGCATCGTTGGTATAATATTATTTGTATTGTTGGATACAAGGGCTGCGTATAAATTAATAGAACCATTAAAAAGAGTATTTGGTACTATTATTATATTAATTATTTTAAGCATAAATGGATTTTCAGAAAAAGTATATATTGAATCTCCAAATATAACACTTGAAGGAACTAAAATTACATTTGAAGGCAGCACAACTATAAAATATAAAGATTCTATAATAACTTCAGACAAAGGATTGGGAGTATTGGATAATGAAAATAAAATACTAAAGGCAAATTTATTTGGAAATGTAACTTATATATTTAATAAAAGAACAATTGAAGCTTCAGCGATGGAAGTGAATTTTGAAAGCAAAGATGTTGTATTGAATAACACATATTCAATTGAGTCATTTAAAAACAAAAAGAAGAAAAATGTAAAGGTAAGAGTTTGGTCTGAAATTTCTGAAAAGAAAACAGATGAAAATGTAGTATTTTCAGAGAACGTTAAAATGACAACATGTAAGGAATGTATAACATATTATTTTAAAGCTTCACATGTTACAATATATCCGGAAGAATTTTTAGTAGCACGTGATGTTACGCTTGAATTTTTTGGTATACCTGTATTTTATTTTCCTTTTTATTTTCAAAGTCTTTCTGGTGAAAAGGAAGCTCCATTTATTGCTGCTTTTGCTTTTAAAGAAGATACAGTAACCATTTCTGTTAAAATTAATCATACTTTTTCAAATAAATCAGCATTATCTTTTTCTCAGGAATATGCAAGAAATGTTAAAGAAGATAAACTTTCTCAATCTTTAAGTTATACATATTCAATACCCTTTATTTTAGGAACATTAGCCATCTCTAATAGTATAAAAAATAATACATTTTCTGATTTGAAAATAAACCTTTCTAAAAAATTAGAATATTTAAATTTTTATTCATCTCTATCACATAGCTTTTCATCAAATAGTGATACTTTTTCTCTTAATTTTAAAGATATAAAGACAGATCTGGGAAATTTCTCCGTTTCTTCATCTTTTTCATGGAAAGATAAACAAATTATGAAAATAAATTTTTTAAATCTTACAACACCATCTTTGACAAAAAAATATAAAAAAACATTTTTAAAATTAAATTCTACAAGAGTGAATATTACCGGTCCTGCTACAAAAATCTTTGAATCATGGAATGCAAAAAGCATATCAATAAATACGTCTCTAGATTCAAAGATTTTTAATAAAAATAAAAAAAATACTATAAAGCTTAGTTATTCGAGTTTTTATGAGAAAAATGAATTAAAAAATTACAACTTATATTTTAAAAATGAGATTTCAGATAATTATAAGCCTTTAAAATATAATAAAAATTTATTATATCTGGATACAACACTAACTCCGGAATTAAAATTTGCCTTTAGGAATAGTTTCCCTGATAAAATATATAATTATTATGCTTATGGATTAAAAGCTAATTTTAAAAGTAAGTTTTTAATTTTTCAATATGGTGTTTCAGATTATCAATATTATAGAGTATTGGTAAATGAACCAAAGTGGGTATCAAATCCTGCAACACATACAAACAAATTGACCGACTTTGCTGGTATAGAGTTTAATTTAAATTTATTAAAAACAAATAATTATTTTGATTTGAGGTATAATAGAACATTTGATTTTATGAAAGAACCTCAAGAAAAATTTGTTAATCATTTTTTAACATCGAAATACACGTTTAAATATGGCCCTTTAAACTTTGAAAATAATACTAAAACTACGCTTGAGAAAGAAAAATTTGAATTTATAAATACAAAATTCAATGGTTTTTGAAAGTGTGGTTAATAAAACATAATTATCAGTTTGATTATGATCATAAAAATGAGGATATGCCAATAAAAGTGATAAATAATAAAGATGAAATTATTTTTGGTAAAAATAAAATAGAAATAAATTTTGATTATTATTTAAAGAAGACAACATTTAAGGAAACCATACCTCAAATAAAATCAAAATATTCGCTTTATGATTCAAAAGGTGGGAAATACGAGGGAAACCTTAATTTGTTTAATAATTACGAAAATATACATTATGATTTGAAATATAAATCCAAAGGGCAAAAAAATCGTTGATTTTAAATCTTGATTATGATATTAAAAATGAATATTTGAAGACAGGAATAGGCTATGATACCTCGACTAAATACGATTGGGCTAAAATTTCTTTTATTTATGATGTAAAAAATAATGTATGGAATTTTACACAATTTGAAATAAATAAGCAACTGGTATGTTGGTCAGTTTATTTTAAAGGTGATTTGAAATTATTGCCTGAATTTTCTTTAAAAAGTTTTGAATTAAAATTTTTATTACAGATATTCCGGAAAAGTCATTTGGATATACAGAAGAAAAAGGTGTGGATATTAATATTTTCTGAGGAGGAATAAAAATGTGCAAAACAAATTTCATAGTACAAAAAGAGCAATTTAACAAAGAGTATTTCGCTAAGAATAAGTTCAAGTCGTTTATTCCTGTTGGTATGGACTTGAATAAAGAGTATTCAATAAAAAATATTAAAGGAGAGCCTAATGAAGAATTTTATAAATGGCAGTTCTTTTATGCATTAGTTAATTCTGGTCTTTATTCTAAGGATTATTTAGGTTGTGAAGTTTCCTTGCCTAAAGGAAATAAAAATTCTGCACCCATTAAATTAGATGGTGCTATTTTTGATGATAAAAATTGGTTTGAAATATACAAAAGATTTTGGGATGAAAAAAAACAGGACGATTTAGACTGGTTAAGAAAACATTTAATTGGAGTAATAGAATTTAAGAAAGAAGACAGTAAAGATATTGAAACTGTTTTTAATCAACAATTGAAAGCATATATGAAAGAGTCCGAAGCCGATTTTTGTATAGGATTTTTATATGATACAGAAAGACTTTATATTTTCCAAAAAAAGAATGGTAAAATACTGAGATATGATGAATCTTATAATCAAAAAGGCGAAAAAAGTACAACTAAAGATTTATCGTTACATTTGACTGATCCATATTTAAACATTCCTTCGTTTGAAGAGATTCTTAATCAGGTGAATAGACCATCTGAGATAGATAGAACAAATAGAAATATAGATGATCTTGGAAAGATTTCTGGTGTGCATTCTACCCAACTTAATGATGCAATGTCCAATATTTTGAGGGCAATGGACAAAGTAAGTATGGTTAATCAAAAAGGTTATGAGTTACTTATACAGATTCTTGCTTTAAAGATATTTGATGAAAAAAGAAATGAAAAAAATTCAAGAGAAAAATTAAAATTCTATATTACCAACGAGGAAGCTAATTACTCAAATTTAAATGATAAAAAATAGAACCTTTTTTAAAAAGAATACAAAAATTATTCGAAGATGCTCAAAGCACATACTACAATATCTTAAAAGAACAGAAAATAAATCTTAAGAATAATGCACATGTGAAAATATTAGTAGAAACAGTAAAGCAATTTCAGGATTTCTCTTTTGTAAAATCACACAAAACCGATTTATATCAATTAATATTTTATCGTTTTGCAAGTGCTTTTTCAAAAGAACAAAAAGGGCAATTTATCACTCCTTTGCCTTTAATCGATTTCTTAGTTGAAATAGTAAATCCGAGAAATGGCGAAACTGTAATCGATCCTACTGTTGGAATTGCAGACTTTTTATCTGTTTCTTATGTGAATTCAAATAGTAAATTGGATGATAATAACATTTATGGAATAGATAATGATGAACAAATGATTATGCTTGCCCAGCTGAATATGCTTCTTAATGGAGACGGAAACGCTAAGTTATATCATATTTCTGATAAAGGCTCAATAACCCATAAGATATCTATTAAAAATGAGCCAGTAGAATTGATTCCAGATTTACATAATAAAGGAAATTGGGATAATTGGAGAGATGACACTAAGTTAATGAAGTTTGATGTTGTATTAACAAATCCTCCATTTGGAGAAGATAGGAAATGGGAACCAAAAACAATAGAAGAAAAGAAATTAGCTGAACTTTATGAGTTATGGCATATTGCAAGATACGGGAATTGGATAGATTTAGGGCTTGTATTTTTAGAGAATGCATATAGAATCTTAAAAGAAAATGGAAGATTGGGAATCGTTTTATCCAATTCTATTGCTTCTATTGCCAGATGGGAAAAAGCAAGAAACTGGTTAATTGATAAAATGCGGATTGTTGCTTTATTTGATTTACCCCAAATGTTTTTGCAGATACAGGGTTAATACTACATTAATAGTTGCTTATAAACCAAATCCTGAAGAATTGAAGAAATTAAAAGAGCAAAAGTATGAGGTCTTTGTTAAAGATATTCAAAAAGTAGGTTATGAAGTAAAAACAAAAAAGAGAGTAAAATACTTTGAGCCCATTTACAAAATAGATGAAGAAACCTTTGAGGTTGTACAAGATAAAGAAGGAAGACCTGTTTTAGATGAGGAATTTACACAAACTATTAAAGAATTTAGAAAATGGGCTCTTACCCAAGAGGAAACATTAAAAAATTTATTTTTAAAGGAGAATTAATATGGCATCATATGTTATTATTCCAAAAGTTTTAAGCATAAATGAAATTGAAAATAAAGGTTTTACGTTATCTCCATCATTGTTTAAAAGAGTGGAATTTAAGAATCAAAATGTTAGGAAAGTTAAAGATTTATTAGATAGAGAATTAAAACCTAAAGATAAAGGATTTGAGGTTGGCTCAAAATCATATATTTATAACTCAAAATATTTCTTTATTAGAACAAAATCTTTACAACCAACATCTTTTTTACCAAATTATGATAAAGAAAGTATTGTTCCTATATTGCCTCAAAGTTTTAAGAATTATAATTTAAAAGAAGGAGATATTTTAATATCTAAAGATTCTAATATTGGAGAAGCTGTTATTTTAGATAAAGATTTATCTAATTATATGCCTTCTGGAGGGATTTATAGATTACCTATTTCTAAATGGAAATATTATTTATTAGCATTTATGAAAAATGATTTTTTTAAAAGTCAACTAAATTTTTTAGCATCTCGCGGCGCTACAATAAAACATGCAAAAACATTATTTTTAGATTGCTTAATACCATTCCCAAATCAAATAAACGCAGATGAAATAATAAAATATGTAGAACTTTTAACTAAATCTATAATAGATAAAGAAAAAGAAATCAGAAGAAAACATAAATTAATTCTTGAAAAGATAGAAAAAGAGCTTTTAGAAAATCAAAAGCCAAACAAATTTGAGTATAAATTGCCACATATCGGAGAGATTGAAAGCAAAACGAGAATTGATGCAGGGATTTATTCTGAGAATTTTAGATATATAGATTTTATTGTAAAAAACTATATACATGGATTTTATTTTATTGATAAAGAAAAAATTTTTGGGGGAAATACTCCAAAGAAAAGAATAATCTCTAACAAAGACAACTTAAAATATAAATGGCTAACACCTACTCAAATCTCAGATTATGGTCATATTATTAATTTAGAAACAATATCAATGCCTACAAAAAATAATCTTAACAAAAGTGCTATGCTTCTGATAAATAGAACTTCTAAAGGTGGAAGAGGAGAGTATGTAGGAATTAGTTTATTTTATGATTTTAATATTTTTGGTGAAGGCCATCATAACCAGGGAATTTATCGTGTTGTAGATTACCCAATCCAACAATTACAATTTATGACAGCTTTTATGAATACTGAATTGATGAGACAATACTGTGCAAACTTATCTGTTGGCTCAAAAATGAAAGAAATCAAAATATATCAATTTTTGACGATTCCTTTTCCAAACTTCCCAGAATCAAAACAAAAAGAGGTTGCTGAGCTTTACTATAATTTTGTTGATTATCCCACAGACTTAAATCTTAATAATTTCTTAGAAGAAGATGCTAAATGGAATGAAAAAGCAGGTATATTACAACTTGATTTATCTGCTAAAAAATTAAAAAAAAGATTAAATGAAATTATACATCAAATTGTTATGAATGAAAAAGTTAAAATTGATTTTGAGGTAATAAAATGAATTTTGTTGGTGTACCGTGTAGAATTCTTTGCCTGCTAACGCAAGTTTGGTTTGTCCCATGGAAATTGAAGAAGAAATAAGAAAAACTCATTTTTTTACATAAACAATAAAATCATTAAATTTAATTGATTTAAAATATTCGGAATTAGAATCATTGGTATTTTTTTCAGAAAAAAGATTAAAAACAAAGTCTGGAGTAAAATAATATAAAGAACCATAAGGTCTTAAATTATTGTAAAAATAAATGCATGAAATATAATAATTATAAATATCATCAATATAATTAAATTTAAGGAATTCAACGAATTTATGTTGAACGCTAGAATGAAAAGACTCAATGTATGCCTGAGGATTAGGATTATTTTTGTATCCAAATTCATGAATAATATTTAGTTCTTCCATAAACGCAGCGGTAATTTTATTCTTAAAATTGTGGTTCGTTGTATTTTCTAAAAAGTCAAGAGGTAAAACAAAAAATTATGTTAAAATTTTTTTTGATATTTTAAAACACAATTATTCTTTGCAGCATTTAACGCTGTAGTACTTTTGATTGAGGATTTAAACTTTTAATTTAATACTTGATATTATCTCACTTGAAAAAATATAATTATGCTGTCTTTAAATTTAAATATTCATAATTAAATATTGTGTTATTTTTCCACGGCATATATACTAATTCAGTTAACTTTCTCGCTATTGCAGTTAATGCAACTTTTTTAGGTTTTCTTCGTTGTATTAGTGATTTGTATTTTGCTTTATATTGTGGAACAAGTTTTAATATTCTTTGTGCCTATAATGCAAATATACTCCTTAAATGGCTGTTTCCTTTTTTCGATATTTTCCAGATTGTGATATTGTTTGATCAAAAATCTACATATGAATAAAATGTTTTTTTAAAAAGAATTATCATATTTAGTAATTATATGAAAACATTATACACGAGAAAAAAATAAATTAAAAAAAGTAATATTGGGAATGGAACCATCGGGACATTACTGGAAAGCATTAGCGTGGCAAATGAATTTAAGTAAGGAAGTAGATTATTTAGTAGGAGTAAATCCATATCATGTAAAAAAGAGTAAAGAATTTGATGACAATTCACCGGAAAAAAGCGATAGGAAAGATGCAGGAATAATAGCGCGATTAATAAGAGATGGAAGATATTTTGAAATGTATTTACCAGAAGGAGTATATAGCGAACTAAGAGTGCTATCTAGAACAAGAGATCAGTTAGTGACAAAAAGGAAAAACGCAAAAAATGTAATAATAGCAGTGATAGATGAATACTTTCCAGAATATGAAAAGGTGTATAAAAACATATTTACAGAAGGATCAATAGCGATATTAAAAAAATATCCATTTCCAGAAGAAATAAAAAAAGCGGGAAAAGAAAAAATAGAGAAAGTATTAAAAGAAGCGACGCAGGGAAGGATTGGAAAAAAAGGGCACAAAAGTTATATGAAACAGCAAAAATATCAATAGGAGTAACAGAAGGACAAAAAAGTGCAAAAATGAAGTTGAAATTATTAATAGAAGAAATAGAATTTTTAACCAAACAAATAGAAGAGACAGAAAGGGAAATGGAAAAATTAATAGAAAAAACAGAAATAGGAGAATATATAAAAAGCATCCCTGGAATAGGAATAATAATAACAGCAACAATATTAGGAGAAATAGGAGAAATAAGCAGCTTTAAAAGCTGGAAAGAAATAAGGAAATTAGCAGGATTAAATCTGTATGAAGTAAGTTCAGGAGAACATAAAGGGAAAACAAAAATAACGAAAAGAGGAAGACCGTTACTGAGAAAAATAATATATTTAATGGCGAAAAGTATATTAAAACATAATAACGAAATGAAAGAGAAATATAAAAAAATAAGAGAACGAAAAAGAATCCATTAAAAAAGAATCAAACATTAATAGCAATAGGATTAAAAATGATAAGAATAATATTCAAATTGGCAAAAAGCAAAATGAAATATGAAGCAGAAAAAGTATATATATAGGTGAAAAATGCAGATTCACTCCATTAGGAGAAAATCCTGGACACGAGAAAAAGCAGGCTCACCATGCCTCAAATAGGACGAAGGAACGTTAGGATACTCAAAAAAGAGTAATCCAGTTGGACATAAGAGGGTTAGTTTGGGAGAAAAAATGGTGAGTGAAAATAAATAATTAAAATCACAAAAATAAATTAAACTATGGCAAATAACAACTTGGGGTAATAACCAAAAATAAAAATTTAAGATAAATAAAATGAAATAACAAAGGAACAAGCTCTTTTGAAAAACAAAAAGAAAAAGGTGTTTATTTTCAAAAAAACTAAGAAAAAATGAGATACAGGAGGCTAATTGAAAATATTTTTTTGAAGAGGTGGAATAATATGTCTAAAATTGAAGATTTGGAATTAATTGGAGAAAAAATAAAAAAATGTGACAGTTGTTCTTTGAGCTTATCAAGAACTAATGTTGTTATAGGAGAGGGAAATGCTGATTCTCCTATAATGTTAGTGGGTGAAGGCCCGGTGCAAATGAAGATTTGCAGGGAAGACCGTTTGTTGGAAGAGCAGGTAACCTCCTTGATAAGTTATTAAAAGAAGTAGCAAAAGTTGAAAGGGATAATCTTTATATAACAAATGTAGTAAAATGCAGACCACCAAAGAATAGAGTTCCAACAGGTGAAGAAATGGAAAAATGCAGTCATTTTTTAATGGCTCAAATATCTGTTATAAAACCAAAAATAATAGTAGCGTTAGGGTCAACAGCTTTAAATTATTTTTTAAAACAGGTAGTTCCAATAACAAAACACAGAGGAAAGTTTAAAGAATGGTATGGAGGAATATATATTTTTCCAACATTTCATCCAAGTTATTTATTAAGAAATAGAAGTGAGAAAGAAGGGTCACCTCTTTTTTATGCTAAATTAGATATGCAGGCAATTGGATATATGTATAAACAATTAAAAGCTAATCCAAATCTTGACTTGAAAAAATTAGTCGAAACCACTGAAAAGGGAATAGTAGCAGCTGAAAATAGGGTAAAAAAATAGTTCCAGGAACTCCTGGAACTATTTTTATAACCGTTTATAAGCAGAATATGTATTATATTCTTTTGGCTTCATATGAAAAATCCCAAACGAATTAGCGGGTATTTTTCCTTTTACACTGCCCATTTCTATATAAAGTTCATTATCACTAAAATGATCAAATAGATGCATTGCATCTAACAATAGTGATTCTTCAAAATAAAGTTGAATCTCTTTATCTTTATTTGTTGGATTAATTACAATTAATTTTCCATCCCTTATGCTTTTATACTTTCTATAATAAGCTAAAATATCTTCATCATTTGAAATAACCTCATAATAACATCCTTTTCTTAAAGCTTCAGAGTCTTTAAATAATTTTATTAGTTTCTTATAAAATGAAAGTGTTTTATTACCTTCTTTAACATTTTCCCATTGCATAGCTCCTCTACAAAAAGGATCATGCCCGCCTTCCATTCCTAATTCTTCGCCATAATATATCAATGGACTTCCAGGTAATGTGAATTGCATTACAATTGCTAATTTCCATTTATCACCAAAAAGATTTTTTATCCTTGGTGAATCATGAGATGAAAGCATATTCCATGATTTTAAAATCTTCATACCACTATCTTTTATAGTTTTTTTAAGTATTTCTGCAGCAATTTTTGGTTTTAATGAACCATTTAACATATTTTTTATTATTACTGTATAATAATAATTCATTATGCCATCCATAACTTGAATCCATTCCTTTGGATAAGACCAGACTTCTCCGATTATATAATGATTTTCTCCAAGTGATTTTATGTGTTTAACAACGTCTTTTAAAATATCAAAACCTAAATCATATGCACAATCAAGTCTCCAATGATCAACGCCTAATTTCATCCATTTTTTCATTGCAGAATTTTCATCTTGCCATAATAATTTTTGTAAATCATGATTTTCTAAATTAAGCTCTACCAGAGTTTTATGATCTCGCCAATATGTAAAATCATCATTTTCATACCTGAAAAAGTTCTTTTCTTTTCCTCCTTTTAAGGCACTTTTGAACCATTTGCTTTCATTGCTCATGTGGTTTAAAGCAATATCCAAACACAATTCTATATTATTTTTATGTAAAGCATCAATGAGTTCTTTTAAATCTTTTTCATCGCCGAGAATAGGATCTATTTTAAAATAATCCTTTGCATCATACCTGTGATTGCTATTAGCTTCAAAAATAGGTGTTAAGTATAAGAAATCCACATTTAATTCTTTAAGATAATCAATCTTTTCCTGTATTCCTTTTAAGTCACCACCATACATAGTATGAGCAGAATAATTTTCAGCAATAATAGGAGTATTCCATTTCACATTTCCTCTGTTATAATATGAATAAAATCTGTCAGGAAAAATTTGATATCCGATTTTAGCTTCCATATTACACCTCTTTCGTGAGAATTTTTTACATAATCCAAAATATTTTATCATAAATAGAGATTATTTTCAATAATAACAAAATACATAGGGGGATTTTTGTGATTATAAGAAAAGCAGAAAAAAAGGATAAAAAGGATTTAGTTGAAGTTTCTAAATATGCATGGGAGGATGATTATATTCCTATAGTTTTTGATGAATGGGTGAATGATAAAAATAGTAACTTTTATGTAATTGAAGAGAATGGAAAAGTTATTGGTTGTGGAAGAATGAAAGAATTAAAAAAGGGAGTATTCTGGTTAGAGGGATTAAGAGTTCACGGGAATTATAGAAACAAAGGATATGGGAAAAAGCTATCGGAGTTTTTTTTACAATTAGCAAAAGAAAAAGGTTATAAAAAAATAATGTTTTCTACATATTATCAAAATATAGAGAGTAGACATATTATGGAAAATTATGGTTTTAGGGTTTATAAGGAATTCAAATGGATATACTATAATAACAAAAATAACAAAATTGAAACTAAAAATTTTGAACGCTTTGAAATTGCAAAAAATTTTGAAGAAGTAAAATCATATATTTTAAATTCCAGGGAATATAGATATTCAAAAATATTGTCTTTTGATTGGATTTTTATAGAATTGGATGAAGCTTTATTGAAAAAATTATTTGATAGAGAAGAAATATATATTTTAAAAAAAGAACGAAATATAGAATCTTTAATAATTTTAAGTAGTTATATGAAAAAATATAATACGCTTTCTATATCATTTATTTCTAGAAATTATGAAAAAGCTTTGAATTTTTCTATAGATTTATTTAGTAAAACTGACAAAATATATATGACATATATGATTCCTAAAGGGCAAATAGATAAAAGAATTGCTTTAAATAAAGGGTTTATAGAAGAAGATAAAGAAGAAAATAATGTATTTTTATATGTTCTTGAAAAACAGTGATTTGGCGGTTTTATGCTGAGTTATGTCTAAAAAAGATAGTATTTCTTTTTAAAACGAGTTATTAAAAAAAGACTAAAATAAGGTAAAATTTAAAATAGAATTTATAATCAGTCAATATTGGAGGGATAAAATGAAAGTAATAGGAAAGAGTGTAAAAAGAGTTGAAGGAAAAGAAAAAGCTTATGGTGAATCCAAATACACACCTGATATATATTTTGATAGAATGCTATACGCAGGAGTAGTATATTCCGATATTCCTCATGGAATATTGAAAAGTATAGACATTTCAGAAGCGGAAAAAGTTTCTGGAGTTGTTAAAGTTGCTACATATAAAGATGTTCCTGGAACAAATAGATTTGGAGTTGTAACTAAGGATATGCTATTTCTAATTCCAGTAGGTGAAAAAATTAGATTTGAACATGATGCAATAGCCTTAATAGCAGGAGAAACAAAAGAAGCTGTAGAGGAAGCTATAGAAAAGGTAAAATTTGAGGTAGAAGAATTACCAGCAGTGTTGACTATTGATGAGGCTATAAAAAACGAAATAAAAGTAAATAATGAAGAAACCAATATTGCATTTCATAAAAAAATAAGAAGGGGCAAAATAAATGAAGCATTTAAAGATGCAGATTTAGTTATAGAAAGAGAATTCAAAACAGATTATCAGGAGCAGGCTTATCTTGAAACCCAGGGAGCAGTTGCATATTATGATGGAGAGGTTATGAAAATTTATGCTTCTATGCAATGTCCATTCTATGTTCAGGAAGATGTTTCAGAAATTCTGGATATTCCTTTTAATAAAGTTGACGTTATTCAAATGGAAACAGGTGGGGGTTTGGAGGTAAAGAAGATGTTCCTTCATATATTGCATCCAAAGCTGCATTACTATCCTATTTAACAAAACGACCAGTAAAAATTATATATAAAAGGGAAGATGATATTAAGGAAACGAGTAAAAGACACCCTTCAAAATCATATTATAAAGCGGCCTTTAAAAAAGATGGCACACTAATAGGTTTGAAAAGCGAAACATATCTTGACATGGGGCTTATTCAACGTTATCACCGATAGTTATGTATAGAACATTAACTCATTCTGCAGGAGCATATAAAGTTCCGAATGTTCACGTTGATGTATATGGAGTATATACAAATAAAGTACCATGCGGTGCATTTAGAGGATTTGGTTCTCCACAGGTTCTTTTTGCTATTGAATCGGTAATGGATGAAGCTGCAGAAAAATTAGGAATTGATCCATGGGTAATTAGATATAAAAATGCATTAGATATAGGAGATGAAACCTCTACAGGCCATAAATTAGAGTATTCAGTCGGTGCCAAGAAAACTCTGGAGAATATAAAAAAATTATCTAACTATGAAAAATTAAAAAAAGAAATAGAAGAGTTTAATAAAAGTAATAATATAAAAAGAGAGGATTAGGTTGGTCACATATTATATATGGAGTAAGTTTAGGCGCAGGTGGGCAACATTTAGATGCATCCAATTCTGAAGTTCATGTATTTCCAGATGGTACTATAAATATTATGTTTGGAGGAACAGAGATTGGGCAAGGTGCAAAAACAGCTGTTTCTATGATTGTTTCAGAAATCTTAGGTCAGAAATTGGATAAAATAAACGTTTTACAAACAGATACATTTATAGTTCAGGATAGCGGACCAACGGTTGCTTCAAGAACAACTGTATTTAGTGGAAATGCTGCAAAAGATGCTGCAGAAAAAATAAAAAGGAATATTATTGGATTTTTGTGTAATAAATTTAATGTAAGTGAAAATGAAATAAAAATAGAATTGGGAAAATACACTATAAAAGGTAAAGAATATTCTTTTGAAGAGATAGCTAAGATGTGTAATGATGCAAATGTTAAATTAAATGAATCGGGATGGTTTAAATCACCAAAGCTTAATTTTGATATGGAAAACGGTGTTGGTGAGGCCTATGTTACATATACATACTCCACTCAATTATCATTAGTTGAAGTTGATATGATGACAGGTAAAGTTGATGTGAAAAAAATGTGGATTTCCCATGATATCGGAAAAGCTATTAATTATGATGGAGTTATTGGACAAATTCAGGGTGGTGCCGTTCAGGGAATGGGTCACGCAATAATGGAAGAAATAAAACAAAAGGATGGGAAAATAATTACAGATAATTTTAATAATTATATAATTCCAACAATAAAAGATATTCCAGAAATAATTCCTGATGTTGTGGAAGAGGAATTTCCTCATGGGCCTTTTGGAGCTAAAGGTATAGGAGAACCTTCATTAATGAGTGCTCCGCCATCTATAGCAAATGCTGTTTCTAATGCAATAAAAAGAGAATAACAAAAATTCCAATATCAATGGAAGATATTATATTATAGGGGGTATTGATAGAATGAAAAGAGTGCCAATTGTAGGTCCAACTTATGAAGAAATGTTACATCCAGAAAAAATCGATCCAGAGATTAGAGAAAGAGCTTTAGAAATGAAAAAGAAAGATCCGCTTCATCCAATTAATTTATTTAATATATCATGGAAGGATGAAAATAATGAAATAAGGTATTTTGTAATGCCAAAGGAATTAACAGGAGTAGAAGCAAACATAATAGTATTATATGCTAAAGATTTTCCATCTGGAAGTCATAAAGTAGGTGCGACTTATTCAGTTTTAATGGAAAAAACAATAACTCATGAGGTTGATCCATCAATTCATAAATTGGTATGGCCATCCACAGGAAATTACGGGATAGGTGGTGCGTTTGTTAGTTCAAGAATGAATTATGATTCTCTTGTGTTGTTACCGGAGGAAATGAGTAAAGAAAGATTTGAAATTATAAGAAAATATGGTTCTGAAGTTATACCTACACCTGGCTGTGAATCTAATGTAAAAGAAATATATGATAAATCAAAGGAATTATATGAGGCTGATCCGGAACATATAAGGATTTTAAACCAGTTTGAAGCTTTTGCGAATTATAGATTCCATTATTATGTAACAGGAAATACTATGATAGAAACAGTAAGACGTTATCATATAGGTAATGAAAGAGTTGCTGCTATTGTACTTGGTGTAGGTTCTGCTGGCACAATTGCGAGTGGCGATAGAGTAAAACAGGAATTTCCTGAAGCAAAAGTAGTTGCTATGGAACCTGTTCAATGTCCAACAATTTCATTAAATGGATATGGAGGACATGATATTCAGGGTATTGGGGATAAACACGTAACATGGATTCATAACGTTATGAATAATGATGCAGTTGTTTTGGTTGATGATATTGATAGTAAGAAAATGCTTCAGGTATTAACAGACGAAGAAGGAAAGAAATTCTTAAAAGAATTCGTAGATCCAGAAATGGTTGAATATATTTCTGATAAATTTGGAATTTCTGGTGTTGCAAATGTAATTGGTGCAATAAAAATGGCAAAATTCTATAATTTAAAAGCAGACGATAATATCTTTGTAGTGGCTACTGACAATATAGACCGATACCATTCTGTAATGGAACAAATGACAGAAACCTACGGTAAATTAGATAGAGCGGAGGCAAAATCAAGAGTTGAAAGAATATTCTTATATCAAGAAACATCAGGAATATTTGAAGGAGATAAATACAATAGGGAAAGATGGCATAACTTAAAATATTACACATGGATTGAACAGCAGGGAAAAACCCTTGAAGAATTAAATGCTCAGAAAGAGCAGGCTTATTGGGAAGAACATCAAAGAAAAGTAAAAGAAATGGATAAATTATTAGAACAATATAGAGAAGAACATAAAGCAACATTAAGAAAGGTGTGGCTTGACGAATGAGAAGATTATTTAAGAATATAGCGTATCTTGCAACCTTTGATAATAAAGATACAGAGCTTGAAAATGCTTACATATATATAGAAGATAACGTAATTAAAGATATTGGTACTGGAAATCCGAATTTAGATGCTGATGAAATAATTGATTGTAAAGATATGCTTATAATGCCTGGTTTTGTAAATACACATCATCATTTGTATCAATCATTAACAAGAAATGTAAAAGGCGCTCAGAATGCCAAATTATTTGATTGGCTGGTATTTTTATATGAAAGATGGAAATTTATAGATAGAGAAGGATTTTATATAAGTTCTATAATAGCAAATTATGAAATGATGAAAACTGGTGTTACCACAACAACAGATCATTTGTATTTATATCCATATGGATTAAATGAAGCAATAGATGCTGAAATAGAAGGAGCTATTAGAACTGGGATAAGGTTTCATCCTACGCGAGGTAGTATGTCAATGAGTAAAAAAGATGGTGGTCTACCACCAGATAGCGTTGTACAAACGGAAAAAGAAATAATAAAAGAAAGTATCAGAGTTATTGAAAAATATCATAATCCGGAAAAATATTCAATGCTTAGAATTGCTTTAGCACCTTGTTCTCCATTTTCTGTTACTGCAGACCTTATGAAAGAAACCGTTAAAATTGCAGAAGAATACGATGTATTAATGCATACTCATGTTGCAGAAACATTAGATGAGGAAGAATATTGTATTGAGAAGTTTGGTAAAAGGCCTGTAGATTATATGGAGGAATTGGGCTGGTTAAATCCAAGAGCCTGGTTTGCACATTTAGTATGGTTAAATGATAGCGACATAGAAAAATTAGCAAAGAACGATGTTGGTATGGCACATTGTCCTTCATCAAATATGAGATTGGGTTCTGGTATTGCGCCTGTTACTAAAATGAAGAACAAAATTAGAATTGGTATTGCAGTTGATGGAAGTGCAAGTAATGATACAAATAATATGATAGCTGAGATTAGAAATGCGTTATTATTGCAAAGAGTAAAATATGGAGCAGATGCTTTAACAGTAAAAGAAACATTGAAAATGGGAACTATGGGTGGAGCCAGGGTTTTAAGAATGGATGATTACATTGGAAGTATTGAAATAGGGAAGGCTGCAGATTTTATAGGATTTAATTTAAACAGATTAGAGTTTGCAGGAGGTCTTGATGATCCGCTTGGAGCAGTTTTAATGTGTGATGGAAAACAGGTTGATTTAAACGTTATAAACGGAGAGATTAGAATAAAAGATGGAGAAATACTCGATGAAGAGTTACCAAAATTAATAGAAAGACATAATGAAATTTCTAAAAAGGTTATAAATAGCTTATAAATAAATGCGGCATTTGTATGCCGCATTTTTTCTAAGGGGGATTAAAATGTTTGATATTTTGATTAAAAATGCAAAATTAAGAAATTACAAAGAACCAAAAGACATTGGTATAAAGGATGGAAAAATTGTAGAAATTTCAGATACTATAATTGAAGAAGCAAAAAAAGTTATAGATGCAAAAGGAAATCTGGTAACAGAATCTTTTGTAAATCCACATTTGCACTTATGTAAGGTATATACACTAATGAAAATGTCAGAAAATGCGTTAAAGGATTATCATGGAGAGAATATGGGAAAGGCTATGACGGCTATTGAACTTGCAGCAAAAGTCAAAGAAGAATATGACGAAAAATGGATACTCCCAAACGTTAGAAAAGCATTAAACATGGCTATTGAAAATGGGGTATTGCACATTCGTGCATTTGCAGATGTTGATAGTAAAGCAAAATTAATAGGAGTAAAAGCATTATTGAAAGCAAAAGAAGAATTTAAAGATAAATTGTATATAGAAGTTGTGGCTTTTCCACAAGATGGTGTTGTAAAAGAGCCTGGAACATATGAACTAATTAAAGAAGCAATGAAATTAGGTGCTGATATTGTTGGAGGAATTCCCTGGATAGAATTAACTGAAAGTGATGAAAAAGAACATATAGATAAAATGTTTGAAATTGCAAAAGAATTTAATAAACCTATATCTATGTTAGTTGATGATGCAGGAGATCCGAATTTAAGAACTCTGGAAATGCTTGCAGTAAAAACAATAAAGGAAGGTTGGGAAGGAAGAGTGTTAGCCCATCATGCTAGAGCTATGTCTATGTATTCAACGCCCTATTTAATGAAATTAATTGAGTTATTGAAAAAAGCAAAAATTGGTGTGATTACAGATCCACATACAGGACCTCTTCATGCAAAAGTAAAGGAATTACTAACTGAAGGAGCATTAGTAGCTTTAGGACAGGATGATATTTCAGATGCATATTATCCTTATGGTAGGAATAATATGCTTGAAGTTGCATTTTTGGCTTCGCATTTGTTATGGATGACCACAACAGAAGATATGGAAAAATTATATAATATGATAACCATTGATGGCGCTAAAAGTATGGGAATAAAAGATTTTGGAATTGATATAGGCAATAAAGCTAATTTAGTAATTTTAAATCAAAATAATATATTAGAAGCGTTCAGATATCATGAAAAGCCACAATATGTTATTTCTAATGGAAATTTGATATAAAGTAATAGGCAATCTCCCGCTAATCAATAATTAAAATTATTGTCATCAAAAACACTGAATTGTAAAAAAATGAATATAAAATAAAAATATAAATAAGAATATATGGTTATTATTGTTCAGGGGATGGCTATGAATGATAAAGTGAAAAACGTTATATTTGAAAAATATTTTGAAAATGAAAATATGGGGATATTAATAGTTCATAATAGAAAAGTTGAATATCTTAATATGCCATTTAAGAATATAGCAAGATTATTTGATGTGGATTTAGAAGAAGATCTGCCATTGGATATTTATTTTGATTATAAAAAATATTTGAAAATAAAACCAGATATAAGTAAGTTAGCTAATTTGATGGATTACATAAATATATTTCAAAATACTACAAATAATGAAATTTCTTTTAAAGACGTAAAAGAATTTAAAGGAAGATATATAGAAATTGGTTTTGAAGGATTTATTATAGAGAATGAAAAATATTATGTAATAACTGTTTTAGATGTAACAAATGAAATAAAATTACTTGATTATAAATATCTTGAAATATCAAAAAAAATAAGTGAGATAAGTTTTAAAGAATTATCAAGATTAAATTTTAATAGTAGAAGGATATACGAAAAAATATTTAACATTTTAAAAGAATATAATATTATTAAAGAAATAGCTATAGCAACGTTGAAAGATGAAAATAAAATTTATATTGAGTTTGGGATTATAGATAATATAGTTTTAACAGGCAGAGAATTTTTAAGAAGTAATAAAACATTGACTTCATATATTATAGATAATAATAAAAAAATATATATATCAGATTCTTTAGAATATGAATTGCCAGATGGATATAAAATACATCATGTAGGTAATAATCCTAAATCATATAGTGTTTATGGAGTTCCCTTGAAAGATGAAAATAACAGAGTATATGGTGCGATTTTATATGAAAGACCTAAAACAAACAGATTTACAAAATTAGAGTTTGAATTGTTAAATGAAATAACCTATGCTATACAATCAGTTATAAGATTTAATAATTTATACAAAGAATTATACTTAGAAAAAGAGAAATACTATGAAATGTCGATAAAGGATCATTTAACCAAAGCGTATAATAGGAATTTCCTGGAAGAATATTTAAAGAAAATTTATGAAAGAAGCAAAAGATATGATGAAATTATAACAATTAGTTTTATAGATATAGATAACTTTAAGATAATAAATGACGTATATGGACATGATTATGGGGATATGTGCTTGATTTTATTTTCTGAAGTGGTTAATGAAAATATACGTGAATCTGATGTTTTTGCAAGATATGGTGGGGATGAATTTATCATTATTTTTCCAAATACCTATATAGAAGATTCAAAAAAAATTATGAATAGAATAAAAGAAAAATTAAAGCTTTCAGAATTTCCAATAAATATATCTTTTGGAATAATGGAATTGGATAAAGAAATATCTTTAAAAGAAAATCTAAAAAAAGTGGATACGTTAATGTATGAAATGAAGAAAGAAAAAAAATGCTGAGGGATGACCCTCAGCATTTTTATGATCTTAATTTCAGGTTTATTCTTTTTAAATCTTTGTCGATATCTAAAATTTCTACAGTAACTATTTGATTAATACTCAGAACTTCTGAAGGATGTCTTATGAATTTTTCTGATACATTTGATTTATCCTGCCTTTGACAGCAATCTGGCGATTTTAAGGGAAATGGAACGGTAGAATGCGGGTTTGAGGCGTGTATTTTTCAGGAAGTCGAAAAATTGTGTGGCTAACTTTTGTTACAGAGAATTAACTATAATTAGTAATATATTAGTCCTTTTGGTGGTATAATATATATGACAACCACTGAAAGGAGATGTTTTAAAATGTATCCTAAAATATCAAAAGTGAAAGGAAAAAGATATTTAAGGATAATGGAAAGCAAAAGAGAAAATGGAAAAGTGAAACAGCATACAGTAATAAATTTTGGAAATATAGATAAGTATAGTAAAAAAGATATAACAAAACTTGTAGATAGTCTTTTTAAAATATTTGAAATAGATGAATATGAAAAATAGAAGATGATTTAATGGAAGAAATAGCAAGAAGAAATTACGGAGCCAAAGTAATAGTAAATAAGATATTTGAAAGATATGAGATGAAAAGATATTTTGAAAGACTGGATAAAGAAATAAAATACAATGCAGAAGAAATGTTAAAAATAATGGTGATGAATAGAATAGTAGAACCGAAGAGTAAATTGGGAATATTTAATAATTTAGAGTATTTTGGATATAACAAAGTGGAAGTTAAAAAAGAAAAAGACCTGGAAGAAAAAGATGTAATGTTGCACTGGTTATACAGAACATTGGATATATTAGCAGATAATAAAGAGTCGATAGAAAAACATATGTATAATCAAAGGATAAGTTTGTTTAATACAACGGTAGATTTAGTATTTTACGATGTAACAACATTAGCGTTTGAAACACAACAAACAAATGAAATATTACAAATGGGATATTCAAAAGATAAGAAATTCAATGAGTCGCAAGTAGTATTAGGAATGTCAATAGATCAAGATAGAATGCCAGTTAGTTTTGATATATATGCAGGAAATACATTTGAAGGGCATACATTTAAAGATTCAATAGAAAAAATGAAAAAAGAATATCAATTAGGAAAAGTAATAGTAGTAGCAGATAGAGGAATGATGAGTAAAAAAAATATAGAAGTAGTAGAAAATTCTAATTATGAATTCATAGTAGGAAAATCAATAAAACAAATAAAAAAAGTAAATATATTTGAAGGAGAATTCATAGAACTAGCAAAAGGAATAAAATATAGAGAAGTAGAATATGAAAATAAAAGATTACTCATAATATATTCAGAAGAAAGAGCCAAAAAAGACAGAGCAGATAGACTACGATTAATAGAAAAAGCGAAAAAAATGTTAGAAGAAGGAAATATAGATTCCAAAAGTAAAAGAGGAGCGAAAAAATATTTAAAAGAACAGAACAAACAAAATTATATACTGGACATAGAAAAAATAGAAAATGATGAAAAATACGATGGATACTATGGAATAATAACAAACACAAAACTATCGCCAAAAGAAATATTAGAACAATATCATACATTATGGAAAGTAGAAGAAACATTTAGAACATTAAAAAATTATCTTGAAACAAGACCGGTATTTCATTGGACACCGAAAAGAATAAAAGGACATATTGTAATGAGTTTCATATCTTACATAATTCAAAGAACATTAGAATTAGAACTGGAAAAAAATAATATTGAATACTCTCATGAAAAAATAAGAGAAGCTATAAAAAAATGGAATACTCTGAAATAAGATTAAAAGACAAATTATTTGCATTAAGAGCCAATTTAAACGATTTTCAAAAAGCCATATTAAAAACATTAAAAATAGAAAAACCGAAAAAAATGATGGAATTAGATGAATTTAAAAAAATAATCTCCTGAGTTTGACAGTATTTATTTCAATAAAATTTGGAAAAGCTGTATTATTCTAAAAAACAGTTATTGTTAATTTTTTATTAAATACAAAAGTGTCATTACACCCCTAAATTTTATATTTTTCTTTGAATTCTGTATAGGGTGAAATTATTTTTGGTACAGGAATATTTAATGTATTTAATATTCTTTGCCCTAATTTATTTAAATTCATTCTCGCTACAAGATGTTGCTTTTGTGTTTTAAATTCAATGTATTCCATATTTTTAATAGCTTCTCTTATTTTTTCATGAGAGTATTCAACATTATTTTTTTCCAGTTCTAATTCTAGTGTTCTTTGAATTATGTAAGATATGAAACTCATTACAATATGTCCTTTTATTCTTTTTGGTGTCCAATGAAATACCGGTCTTGTTTCAAGATAATTTTTTAATGTTCTAAATGTTTCTTCTACTTTCCATAATGTATGATATTGTTCTAATATTTCTTTTGGAGATAGTTTTGTGTTTGTTATTATTCCATAGTATCCATCGTATTTTTCATCATTTTCTATTTTTTCTATGTCCAGTATATAATTTTGTTTATTCTGTTCTTTTAAATATTTTTTCGCTCCTCTTTTACTTTTTGAATCTATATTTCCTTCTTCTAACATTTTTTTCGCTTTTTCTATTAATCGTAGTCTATCTGCTCTGTCTTTTTTGGCTCTTTCTTCTGAATATATTATGAGTAATCTTTTATTTTCATATTCTACTTCTCTATATTTTATTCCTTTTGCTATTTCTATGAATTCTCCTTCAAATATATTTACTTTTTTTAACTGTTTTATTGATTTTCCTACTATGAATTCATAATTAGAATTTTCTACTACTTCTATATTTTTTTTACTCATCATTCCTCTATCTGCTACTACTATTACTTTTCCTAATTGATATTCTTTTTTCATTTTTTCTATTGAATCTTTAAATGTATGCCCTTCAAATGTATTTCCTGCATATATATCAAAACTAACTGGCATTCTATCCTGATCTATTGACATCCCTAATACTATTTGTGATTCATTAAATTTCTTATCTTTTGAATATCCCATTTGTAATATTTCATTTGTTTGTTGTGTTTCAAACGCTAATGTCGTTACATCGTAAAATACTAAATCTACCGTTGTATTAAACAAACTTATCCTTTGATTATACATATGTTTTTCTATCGACTCTTTATTATCTGCTAATATATCCAATGTTCTGTATAACCAGTGCAACATTACATCTTTTTCTTCCAGGTCTTTTTCTTTTTTAACTTCCACTTTGTTATATCCAAAATACTCTAAATTATTAAATATTCCCAATTTACTTTTCGGTTCTACTATTCTATTCATCACCATTATTTTTAACATTTCTTCCGCGTTATATTTTATTTCTTTATCCAGTCTTTCAAAATATCTTTTCATCTCATATCTTTCAAATATCTTATTTACTATTACTTTGGCTCCGTAATTTCTTTTATCTGGTGCTTTTTTTATATCTTCCGTATCAATATAATTTTTTAAATCAAATATTTGTATGAGTTTATTTACTATATTTTTCGCTTCATTTTCACTAAAAGAGTCAATCCTTCCTAAGTTTGCAACAGTTCTTTGCTTTATCTTACCATTTTCCCTATAACTTTCAACAATTCTTAAATATTCAACACCTTTGTTATTTTTAACTACTCTCAAAAACACAAAAATCACCTCTTGATTTCATAATACCATTACTTATTATACCACAAAAATATTATGAAATCAAGAATATAACGCTATTGTTAAAAATATTTGTGTCACTACAAAAATTTTTCAACCCCCAATTTTCACCCTTTTCATCGTCGCAAACCCGCATTCTACCGTTTCGATTTTTCAAAAATCTTGAATTT
>NZ_QHLX01000009.1 GCF_004135675.1 Marinitoga lauensis | reverse complement strand
CATATTTTTAATAGCTTCTCTTATTTTTTCATGAGAGTATTCAACATTATTTTTTTCCAGTTCTAATTCTAGTGTTCTTTGAATTATGTAAGATATGAAACTCATTACAATATGTCCTTTTATTCTTTTGGTGTCCAATGAAATACCGGTCTTGTTTCAAGATAATTTTTAATGTTCTAAATGTTTCTTCTACTTTCCATAATGTATGATATTGTTCTAATATTTCTTTTGGAGATAGTTTTGTGTTTGTTATTATTCCATAGTATCCATCGTATTTTTCATCATTTTCTATTTTTTCTATGTCCAGTATATAATTTTGTTTATTCTGTTCTTTTAAATATTTTTTCGCTCCTCTTTTACTTTTGAATCTATATTTCCTTCTTCTAACATTTTTTTCGCTTTTTCTATTAATCGTAGTCTATCTGCTCTGTCTTTTTTGGCTCTTTCTTCTGAATATATTATGAGTAATCTTTTATTTTCATATTCTACTTCTCTATATTTTATTCCTTTTGCTAGTTCTATGAATTCTCCTTCAAATATATTTACTTTTTTATTTGTTTTATTGATTTTCCTACTATGAATTCATAATTAGAATTTTCTACTACTTCTATATTTTTTTTACTCATCATTCCTCTATCTGCTACTACTATTACTTTTCCTAATTGATATTCTTTTTTCATTTTTTCTATTGAATCTTTAAATGTATGCCCTTCAAATGTATTTCCTGCATATATATCAAAACTAACTGGCATTCTATCCTGATCTATTGACATCCCTAATACTATTTGTGATTCATTAAATTTCTTATCTTTTGAATATCCCATTTGTAATATTTCATTTGTTTGTTGTGTTTCAAACGCTAATGTCGTTACATCGTAAAATACTAAATCTACCGTTGTATTAAACAAACTTATCCTTTGATTATACATATGTTTTCTATCGACTCTTTATTATCTGCCAATATATCCAATGTTCTGTATAACCAGTGCAGCATTACATCTTTTTCTTCCAGGTCTTTTTCTTTTTTAACTTCCACTTTGTTATATCCAAAATACTCTAAATTATTAAATATTCCCAATTTACTTTTCGGTTCTACTATTCTATTCATCACCATTATTTTAGCATCTCTTCTGCATTGTATTTTATTTCTTTATCCAGTCTTTCAAAATATCTTTTCATCTCATATCTTTCAAATATCTTATTTACTATTACTTTGGCTCCGTAATTTCTTTTATCTGGTGCTTTTTTATATCTTCCGTATCAATATAATTTTTAAATCAAATATTTGTATGAGTTTATTTACTATATTTTTCGCTTCATTTTCACTAAAAGAGTCAATCCTTCCTAAGTTTGCAACAGTTCTTTGCTTTATCTTACCATTTTCCCTATAACTTTCAACAATTCTTAAATATTCAACACCTTTGTTATTTTTAACTACTCTCAAAACACAAAATCACCTCTTGATTTCATAATACCATTACTTATTATACCACAAAAATATTATGAAATCAAGAATATAACGCTATTGTTAAAAATATTTGTGTCACTACAAAAATTTTTCAACCCCAATTTTCACCCTTTTCATCGTCGCAAACCCGCATTCTACCGTTTCGATTTTTCAAAAATCTTGAATTTGCTGTCAAACTCAGGAATAGATTTTCTAACAATAATGATTCTATTATATATATTATAGAAATGGTTAATCCTGATACAAGAAAAACAAGAATTAATCCGTTTTCAATATTATTTTTAATAATTGCATCTATTATATTCTTTTGAAGTAATGGCAATATTATAGTGAGAATATTCACTATAATTGAAATTAACATTATAAAAAGCACATTTCGTTTTATTTTCTTTCCAAATCTTGAAGATACAAATTTAAAAATAATTTTTATTTTACCCATATTCAACTCCTTTCATTGAGAGATACTTAAAATCTATTTTAGATGCGAAGAATATTAGTGAAGCATAGGCATTCGCCTTATTTTATTAATTCCAGTAACCGCTCTTCATTCTTTCTTGTTGTTTTTTCCAGTAATTCTCCTGTTTTTCTGTCTGTTATTATTTCTCCTTTTTTAATACCACTATTCTATCCGTTTTTTCTATTTCACTAACATCATGACTCGCCAATATTATCGTTTTTCCATTTTTGGATAATTCTTCCATTATTTCATATATCTTTATCTTTGTTTCTATATCCACTCCATTTGTCGGTTCATCCAATAAATATATTTCCGCTTCTTTTATTAATGCTCTTGCTAAATTTAATCTCCTCTTCATTCCTGTTGATGCTTCCATATATTTAATCTTTCTGTTTTCGTATAGTCCCATCTCTTTTAATCCTTTTTCCACTTTCTTTTTTAATTCTTTTCCTGTTAGGTTATTTAACATTCCAAAGAAGTTTAGATTTTCTTCTAAACTCAATCTGTAGTAAAATGACCTTTCATTTGATGTTGCTATCGATATTAATTTTTTATTTGTTTTACTTCTTTTTTTATGTCATATCCCTTTATTTTTATTTCTCCTTCATCGGGTATTATAAACATTCCTATTGTTTTTATTAATGTTGTTTTTCCTGCTCCGTTAGGTCCAAATATTGTTATTTTTTCTCCTCTGTTTATTGTAAGATTTATGTTTTTTAATGCTTTTATTCTATTTTTGTATATTTTTGTCAGATTTTTTATTTCTATTATTGTTTCCATTTTTTCACTTCCTAATATTGCGATATTGTGCCATATTTCCTGGCTTTATCAAAACTATTTTTAAACCAGTATATTCCTATTGGTAATATTATTATTGTCATTATTATTAATATTATTATATCTTCTTTTATTTGATATAAACTATATCCTTTTATGAGTGTTTTTCTTAATCCATCCATTGCATATGTTGTTGGTAATATATAGGATATTCCTCTTAACCATTTTGGAAGTATTTCTACAGGATAATATATTCCTGAAAACATTCCTGTTAGAAATGAATATATCCAGCTTACTGGATCTCCCTTTTTGGTTATTACAATGAATCCAGCACTTAATAGTCCTATTCCGCTTAGACTTATCATTGTTATTATTAATAGTATTATTGAAGCTATTATATTCATTTTTATTTCCACGTCAAATGTATATATTAAAAATATAAAGACTATTCCTGTGTTTAATATTGTAAATACCAATTTTGAAAATATGGTGTATATAAACACTTCCCATAATGGCGTTTCAGACAGAAGCAGATATTCTATTGTTCCCATTACCTGCTCCTGTCTTATTACATTCTTAAATGTTGTCAGGGAGAGAGTGGTATAACTCATGAATACACTTCCAGATATGAAATATGCAAGTATGTTTCCGCCATACTGTTCAATCATGGGGAAGTAATTACCTTGAGCTATAAACCTGCCCATGAATCCAAATTGTAATAATCCCAGAAATCCACTCAGTATTCCCAACACTGCCTGTGTTTTATAGCTTTTCCATATTAATATGTCTCTTGCAAGAAAATACAAAAACTTTTTTATTATTTTCATAATTTCACCAGTTTAATTAAAATTCCTTTTACAAAAATTTTCGCCTTTACAATCACATAAAATTATACATAAATTACACCAGTGTATTAAACAATCAGGTCCTTTACAAGGACACCAGAATTCCTCTGAATATTCTTCATTTTTTCAATCCACTTCATTATTTCACTCCTTTACTTCTAAACAAACACCTTCACCTTCACAATTACATTCAAAAATATGAAAAGTGTGTCTAAACCAATCAAAGAAGCCTTCTAACCATTTGAACCAACAAATCTTTTCTTCTGGATTTTTTGGTTTTTCTATCCATGACATAGAAATCCCTCCTTATTTTACTGGTATTGGTAAAAAACCTTTTTTCAATTTTGCTTTTAGATGCATTTTTAGCATCTCTTCAAGATTATATTTGTACATTGTACAGCTTTCTTCATTTATTCCTCTATATTTAAACAATGTCTTATCAGGACAACCACCCATACATAATGGTAAAAACTTACAATTTTTACATTCTTCATAATTTAAAGGATTAAATGTATTCCATTTTAAATATCTATCAAAATTTTTATTTTTTTCATTTCCTTTTATATTTCCTATTGCTAATGTTTTTATTCCTACTTCATGCCAACATTTATACATGTATCCTTCTGGATCTATTACAAAACTATTTGGTTTTACTGCCCACATTGTGAATACATTGGAGTTGGATATTTTATAATATTTATACCTTCTTCATATGCTTCTTTTACTTTTTCTTCCATGTATTTTGAACGATTTTTTATATCAATACAGTTTATTTCTATATCTCTACATACTTCTGTTGATACATCTACAAATGCAAGATACGGACTGCAATTTCCTTCTGTTAACCTTTCATTTTTTAGATATTTTAATAATTCAATTATTTTATCTTCATTTGTTTTATCTATGTTTATCCTTATACTTATATGTTCAAAATAATCTTTTACTTCTTTTACATTGTTTATTATTGTATCAAAACTACCTTTTCCATTGATCAAAGGTCTTCTTTTATCATGAATTTCTTTTGGCCCATCTATTGTTATTTGAACTGTTTTTACCTTTAATTTTTTTAATTCCTTTGCTATTTTTGCATTTAACAAATATCCGTTTGTGACTATTGATGCATTATATTTTATACTATTATTTTCACAAAGTTTTATAAATTCTTTTGATAATTCTTTTATTGTTTTTAAATCTAATAGCGGTTCTCCACCATACCAAGATACCGATAAATAATTTATTTCATTCTCTACCTTCGTTCATGACATGAATTATCTCCTTGACAATTACATTTAAACAAACAACTTTCTCCAAAACACGGGCATATAAGTCTTAAAATTGCACAAGAAAATTCAAATTCAAGCATATAATCATTATTTTTTTCGATCCATTGCATACATTCACCTCCCAAAGTTTTTTATTTCTGAAATTAGTATTATTAATCCATTTTATGATAATTTTAAATTTTATAAAATAACTATCTTTTTTCATATTCCTAGGATTTTATTTCTTATTCTTTAAAACATTTAGTTATTGAACTATTGTACATGCTTCATAACATCCTCCTGGACCATTACAAGTACATAACCACCAGCAATCCAATAAACATATAGGTCCTTTGCAAGGGCACCAAAATTCAGTTTTTTTCTTTTCTTCGATTTTTTCAATCCATACCATTCATCTTCCCCTTTCTAATTTACCTATAAAAATTTACCCATAATTTTTAGCACTAAAGAAAAATCAGCCGGCTGAAAAATTTTGATTTTAGTTTATAAAACCACATTGTATTACAAAAGTATCATATGTTATAATATTAATGAAACAATTGAGCATAGAGCTGTTTTTTATTCAGAAACTTCAGTTTGAATTTGAGGATTGGTTGAATCGGTAGAATAAATATCTTCATTATTTTCATCACTGAAAATAATTATAGAAAACAAAAACATTATTAATATTAATAATATGATTTTTTTCACTTTTTCACCTCCACAATTTTCATTTTATCAATGAAATTTTATGGTTTTGTTAAACAAAACCAAAATAAAAATCCGCTATTTATCAATGCTTTAGAAACTGCAATTTTTTAATTTTTAATTAATTCGTTTTCTTTTACATTTATGTAATATTTTTTGTATTTCTCTTATATTAATAAATTCAAAAAATTTTTTCATGTTTTTTCATTTTGGATTTTTCCTTGGTTTTTAATTTTAACTTATTTTGAATTTTTATGAAACAATCATATTAAGATAGTTATACAAGGTGATTAAAATGGAAGCAATTTCTTTAAAAAAAATTATTAGTATTGTTGAATACGGTAAATATTCTCTTCCTATCCTTAATTATGTTATGGGAATTTTAGATAAAAAAAGTCATTTAAATTTATATATTGAATTATTAAAAGCTAAATGGAAAAATAAACATAATATTGCTCTTAAATATGCAAATATTATTATTTCAACAACAACAACAATACTAAAAGAACTTACAAGATTTGAAAAGATAAAAATTCTTATTATTTTAGATAAAAAAGAGTACGCTAAAAAAGAATACTTTTATTTGAAAAAAAAATTTTTCTGTTATTCCAGAGTATGTTAGAAATTTAATTTTTCCAGGTTTAAAACATTTAAGTTCCATTTATAATGATGATTTAGGTGATATAAATATATGCAGTAATAAATATAATGAAAGTTATGTTCAGATGTCATTACTAAAATATTCTGAAGCAAGGAAGTTTAGAGATGAAAAGAAATATGATGAAGCATATAAGAAGGCTATTGAAGGATATATTTTAGCTAAAGAATTTCCTCATCCTACAATGATGTGTTCTGGATTAAATAATGCTGCGTGGTGGATAAGAAATGTTGATAAAAAGAAAGCATTATATATAGCGAATTTGTTAGAGTATTATCTTGGTTATTATTTTGAAGATTTACCAAAGATGTATAATCAATTTGATACTATTTTTGAGATTTATTTTATGAACAATAATATAGAAATTTTTGAGATAACTGACAATATTTATAAATTGCATAATAATATCCTGATTTTAAAATTGATGATAAATTCAATAAATTTATCTTTAGTGATAATATAAAAACTTACGAATTAACAAAAAACTTGAATGATTTTATATTAAAAAAAATTCAAAGAAAATGTTATCATTCATCAAAAAAATCTTCCGAATTAAAAAAGATTATTGATGATTATAATCTTTCATTTAATTCTAATTATCCTTTTGCTATAAATAATGAAATTTATAAGATTCATCTTAAAAAGAATTTCAACAATAATATAGTAAAATTCAAAACAATTGCAAGAAATAAAATTCCTAAATTATTTTTTTCAACATATACAGCATTAATAGAAAAACCATATTTTACAAAGAGTCGTATTTTAAAATTGATTTTTGAAGGAGATAAAGATAAAATCATTAAATACTTTTCAAGGGATTATGAGAAGATGTATTTTTTTAACTTGATGTTATTAGATTTTCATGAAGAAATTCTGATAAATAACCTTTATAATAATTCTCATTTTACTGAAGATACGTTTCCTGTCAAGGGTAGTTTATTTTACATAGCAAGAAAAAAACTCATCATTGAGCTTTTTAAAAAGGTGAAGAATATCAAAGATTTTATTCTTCATTATTTTGAGCTCAGTGATGAGGAAATGAGGATATTTGATATGTTTTTGAGAAATTGCGTTCGATATGATATTAAATGGCCAATTACTCCATATCCTGAAGGTAAAATCAAAAATTTTGCAATTAAATATGGTCTTGGTTATAAACGCGTCGCTTTAGGATATTACTCTTTTGAAGATGATGAAAGAGCTTTTCTTGATTCTATTATTGAGAAGTTTTTGAAAGTATAAAAATTAAAATAAACCTGGCCAGTTTAAATGGCCAGATATTATTTTTTGTTTTCATTATTATGCATCAATTATATTATATATTGTATATTCTTTCTATATCTTCCGGAGTAAATAAGAATAAATCATTATTAGAATTTTTCATATTTATCAATTGGTCTGTAAAACCACTTTTAGAAAAAATGGCATATTTCTTTTTTCTATTTCCTGTATTTATATATTCACTTCTTAATCTTAATTTATCATAAGTACTAACATCAACCTTTTCATTAGTCCATTTACATTCTACAAAAACAACATTCGTTTCATCATAAGCTACAATATCTATATCATAAGATTCATTTTTTTTATATGGAACTTTTCCCCAATTTTTTCCTATTGTTGTTGGTGTAAACCCAAATATTTCAGGATTTTCAAAAATAAACTGTTTTGATATATTTTCAAATTGGAACCCCATATATGTTTGAAAATTATTATAAATTTTTTCTAATGCTTTTTCTGGCATAAATTCAATTAGTGAGAAATTCTTATAAATATTTTGAAAATAAAAATTATAAAACTTATCTTTTATAGCATATTTAATGTTTTTACTTTTTTTTGAAAACAACGATTTTTCTTTGGATATAATTTCATATATATTCGTCAATTCATTTAAATATTTCGGCAAATTGGTCTGTGGAATACCAGAAATGTCAGAAATTTCAGAACTACTTTTCATACCACCAGATAATGCTTCTAAAATAGAGAAATAAGATTTGTGCTCAGAACCAAATTCTGTTATTAAAATATTTTTTGCTTCTTCTTTTAAAGGTGAAAATTCATCTATAAATATTTCAAAAATCAACTTTTTTAAATTTTTTTTATTTTCAAATAGCCATAGATATTTTGGAATACCTCCTGTAATACTATATATTTCTAAAGCTTCTGTGATGTTATATCCGAAATCTTTAAGCATTATAATAGACTCTTTTAAAGAAAATTCTTTTATTCTTAATAGATAATCATTTCTTCCAAACATTGGCATTTTTTCATCTGTAAATATTTTTTTTATCATACCAACATATGAACCAAGTATGATTAATTTTGTAGTATTTATATTTTCATCCCATGCATGCTGAAAAGCATACAATATTTCGGGATTTATTTTAAAAAGGTTTTGGAATTCATCAAATATTACATAATCAAATTTTTTAAATAACTCCAAAAAAAGATCATACCATTTTACATATATACTTTTAGAAATACTTAAACTTAACTCTTTTAATAACGTTTCTTCTTTTTTCATTTCAATAAAATAGTAAAATGTATTATTTTTATTTTTAAAAACTTCTTTTATTAATGTGGTTTTACCTATTCTTCGACGACCGTATAAAACGATAAATAGCTTTTTGTTTATGCTTGAGATTTTATTAAAAAATCTTTCTCTTTTTTTCTGTTGTAAAATTTCATATTATCACCTCTATTTTAGTATTATACTATAAAGTATAATACTAGATAGTATAATACTATTTAGCATAATAATTATACTACATTTATTTTGTCCTGTCAATTAAATTTCGTTATTTATTTTTTGAAAATAAAAATGGTTTCGGATAACACCGAAACCATTAATTTTTAATATTAATATATGTATTTTACTCTATAAAAATCCTTTTCGCCAACAACATATAAGGTATCATCTTTATTTAATTTATATGGATTTTCATTTGCTTTTACTTCAATACCTAATTTTTCACTTACTTCTTTTGCTTTTTCTTCACATCTTATATGACTTTCAAACCCATCTTTAATCCCATGTTTTAATTCTTCTAAAGAAATTTTTTCTACCCTTAAATCTTCTACTGGTTTTAATAATATCAAATCTAAATCAATCCTATCTGAAATATATTTAGCCATGTTATCCCTCCCTGAAGTTTAGTTCTGATATTATTATATCATATTTTTCAGGAAAAGTTAAGGGTAATTTAACTTTTTTACAAATAAGATGCAATTTGCGCAGCCAATTTCGCATTATTATACACTAATTGAATGTTTGATTCCAAACTTTTTCCACCTGTAATATCTTTTATTTTTGATAACAAGAATGGTGTAGTTTCTTTACCTTTAATACCCAATTTTTCCGCTTCTGCTAAGGCATCTTCAATAGCTTTTGTTATTGCATCATAATCCATTTGATACTCTTCCGGAATTGGATTAGCAATAACAGCCCCACCTTTTAAATTAAGATCCCATTTTACCTTTAAAAAGTCTGCTATTTCTTCTGGTGAATCCAATCTGAAATTTACATTAAATCCACTCTTTCTTGTATAAAATGCTGGTAATTCTACTGTTTGATAACCAATTACGGGAACACCAAAAGTTTCAAGATATTCTAAGGTTAAACCAAGGTCTAAGATAGATTTTGCACCAGCACAAACTACTGCAACATTTGTATTTGCCAATTCCTGGAGATCGGCAGAAATATCAAATGTTTCCTGTGCGTTTCTATGAACTCCACCAATACCACCAGTTGCAAATACTTTTATTCCTGCTAAAGATGCAATTATCATTGTTCCAGCAACTGTTGTAGCTCCATCTAACTTTTTAGAAACCACATAAGGTATGTCTCTTCTACTTACTTTTATAACTTCTCTGCCCTTTTTTCCTAAGTATTCTATTTCTTCTTTACTTAATCCAGCTTTTAATTTTCCATTTATTATAGCAATTGTCGCAGGAATTGCTCCATTATCTCTAACAATCTGCTCCACTTTTAATGCAGTTTCAACATTTTGCGGATAAGGCATTCCATGTGAAATAATAGTTGATTCCAGTGCTACAACTGGTTTATTTGAATCCAATGCATCTTTTACCTCTTCTGATATTACCAGATAATCTTTTATCATATTTTCAGCTCCTTTATAATTTTTTCTATATTTTCACCACTTAAATTTTCTGAAATAGTATTTTCTGATTTTAATGCAATTAATGAAGCGCCTAAAGCAAATTTCCCAGTTTTTTCTAAATCAAAATCATTTAGATAAGAATATACTAATGCGGCACTAAAGGCATCTCCTGCACCAGTAGCGTTAACAACTTGAATTTCTGGAATATCTATTTTTATATTTTCATTTTCATTAGCACATATTATTCCATCTTTTCCCATTGTTAAAAACACCTGTTTTACACCTTTTGAAATTAGTACATCACATGCTTTTCTCGCATCATTCTCATTATTAATTTCAATATCGGATAAAATTTCTGCTTCTAATTTGTTTGGTTTAATAGTATGGAACTTACCAATAATATTTTTTACCTTTTTTGTTTTAGTAGTCGAAACCGTATCTAAAAATATTGGTTTTTTATACGTTTCTAATAAAAATTTTATGCTTTCTTCTGGCAGATTTGTATCTAAAACCAATACTTCACTATTTTGAATTATACCTTTTCTCGACTTTAAAAAGTCTATTGTTAATTCATTACATACATCCATGTCTGAAATAGCCACTTCCATATCTCTATTTTTATCTAAAATAGCTAAATATGTAGATGTTGGAGCTTTAGCAGAAATTAATGAACTTCCCATATCTATTCCTACTTCTTTTGAGTGTTCTAAAATTTTCTTACCATAAATATCATTTCCAATAGCAGTTACAAACTTTACATTTATATCTAATCGAGTTAAATTCTCTGCTATGTTTCTTCCAACTCCACCTAATGATAGTTTTACTTTTCCGGGATTAGAATCTTTTAATATTATTTCATTTTTAGGAAATCCAGTAATATCAATATTTGCTCCACCAATTACTAAAACGTAATTATTGTTGTTAATAATATATCCTCTTCCTAAAATATATCCTTTTCTAATAAGGTTTGTAATATGAATTGCTACCGACGACCTTGCGATATTTAAAATAGATGCAATTTCTTCTTGAGAAATAAATGGATTTTCTTCAATAAGCTTCAATATTTCTTTTTCTCTATCAGTCATTTTATCACCTAACTTTTGTTTATTTTATAAACATAATTATAATATCATAAAAAAGAATAAATTTCAAGATGTCAACGCTTCACTTCACGAAGGATTTGTAGAAAATTCACTTTTTTACCATTTTATCAGGTATTTTTCGTTGTCATACTCCACAATTTTAAGAGCTTTGATTAATTTATTTACTACTATTTCTGTGTTTTCATTGAATTCTGATATTATCTTTTTAGCCTGTTCAATACGTAATGGATGTTTTAAGGTTATGTCTAATATTGCTTCATATGAATTGGAATATCGACTAATATCAAATTCCCCTTCTTCCCTAAAAGCTATGGATGACGAATTAGGGATTGTTTTTAATGCATATAATATAGATTTTTGTTCAGGAATTCTTACCCATTTCTCTACTGGTGGTCTTACAGGAACATTTATAAATACTTTTTCAGGTATTGGATCAATGGATTTTATAATTTCAGCAATTTTATCGATATCTTCCCTTGAATCATTTAGCCCTTTTATCAACATTATTTCTATCCATACTTTTCCTTTAAACTCTTTTACAAACATTTTTAATCCTTCTAAAACTTTCTTATATTCTATCTTCATAATCGGTCTATTTATCAATTTATACTTTTTTTCATCTGGTGCATCAATACTTGGTAAAATTACATCGACATTTTTTAAATCTTTTCGAACCTCCTCAAGGTAAAATAAAGATCCATTTGTCACAACTGCAATTTTATATTTGTCACCATATTTCTCTCTTATCCATTTTATAATCTCTCCTATTCCTGAATGTAATGTTGGCTCACCATCGCCTACAAAGGTGATATAATCAATAGGAATTTGAGTTTTTGTTATAGTTTCGTTTAATTCTTCTATAATTTCTTCTGTAGGTATATATTCTTTTCTTTCGTTAGTAAAATTTGTTGTTTTTCCTAATTGACAATACACACAGGAATAATTACATGTTTTTAATGGTGTTAAATTTATCCCTAAAGAATTTCCCAATCTTCTTGAAGGCACTGGTCCAAATACATTTCCCATTATTTCACCCCAATTCTATATAATATATATGCATACTACATATATATTATAACAGAATTTTTATGATATAATACTTAAAAATACATTATTACGGTGATATTATGAAAAAATCCATGATATATATATTATTAGCCTCAATACTGATGGAAGCACTTTTCCAATACAGAAAATTGGACTTTCAAACGTTAATCCTTTAACCTATGTTTTTCTACGATTTTTAATAGCCACAATATTTTCCTTTTTATTATTTAAAAAAGGAAATTTTCTGTACTCTTTTATTCTCGGATTGGTACTTTCTATTGGATATATAACTCAAATAGTAGGTATTAAATTTACCACAGCTACAAAAGCCGGGTTTATTACCTCACAATATATAATTTTGATTCCATTATTTGCATATATAATAGACAGAGAAAAAATAAATAAATATCAGGGTGCCGGTTTTGTCTTTTCAATAATAGGTTCTTACTTTCTTTCAGGAGGAATATATGGTTTTAATTTTGGAGATCTTCTAATGTTAATATGCGCTATAAGTTTTGCTTTACATATAGTGTTGATTACTAAATTCAGTAAAAAAATAAATGAAAAAGATTTACTTACTTATCAGTTTTTAACTGTAACGATTATTAGTTTTCTAACTTCAATTATTTTCAAAGTCCCTATGAATATCAATATCTTTTCTTTTATTACAATTGTTTATTCTGCTTTTATCGGAAGCATAGTTGTAATATATTTACAGTTAAAACATCAAAAAAATATCGGCAGTAATTTAACTGCTATATTGTTTTTAGCTCAGCCAATTTTTTCCGCAATTCTGTCGCTTTTATTATTAAATGAAACCTTTACAACAAAGCAAATATTTGGAGCAATAATTCTGCTTTTTGGTATTGTTGTGGCAAATTTAAATAAAAAAAATATTTTTCAGAATTAAGTATTCAATATTTCTTTTAGGATTTTATTTAAATAATTTTCTTTGGCTATTATTTCAATTTCATAACCATTGTCTACTTGATTTTGCCGTTTAATTCCTATATTATTTTTCAATTTTTCTATCTTCCATATATTATGATATTCAACAAATATTTTTTTAGATTTTATCACCTTAAAGTCTAAAAGCTTTTTTTCGAGTTGCAACAAAAATTCATGAACACTTTCTTTACTTTTTGCACTAACCAATATAGCCTCTGGATATAACATTTTTATATGTTGTATTTTATCAAAATTCAATTTATCAATTTTATTAAATACCACAAACCTCGGTATATTTTCTCTTAAAATATCACTTACTATATTATCTACAACTAACATTTTATCTTCAAAATTCTCCTCACTGGCATCGATTAATTCTATAATTGCGTCTGTATAATTTATTTCATCTAGTGTTGATTTAAATGATTCTATTAGTTCTACAGGTAATTTTCTGATAAATCCAACTGTATCTGAAAAAATAGCGGATAGTCCTGAAGGGAATTGGACTCTTCTTGATAATGTTGACAAAGTGGAAAACAATTTTTTTGACACATATATTTTTTCATCTGCAGATAATGCTTTTAATAATGTAGATTTTCCCGCACTGGTGTAACCCAAAATAGAAAGTTTTGGAATATATAGTTCATTCCTTTGTTTACTTTTTATTTTTCTTACATGTTCAATTTCTTTCAATTGCTTTTTTAAATGGTTTATTCTATCTTTTATATTACGCCTTCTATATTCTAATAACGTTTCACCAGAACCCCTGGTTCCAGTCCCTGTACCTCTTGCACCTCCACCAATTCTCGAGAGTTCTTTACCAAGTCCTATTAATTTAGGTAATTCATATGTTAAAGTAGCCAGTTCTACCTGTAATTTACTTTCCGATGTTTTTGCATTTCTTCTAAAGATTTCCAATATAACTTCATTTCTATCTATTATTTTTATATCTTCCCCAGATAATCTTGAATATTTTTTCTTTGAGTATTAGAAAGGGCATCGTTAAAAACAACAACTTCTACATTATATGCTTTAACTAATTCTGATAACTCATAAAATTTTCCTTTTCCTACATAATATTTTTTATCCATATGACTCCTTTTTTGATATATCTCAGTGATAATTTGAATACCAATATTTTCGCATAATAATTTTAATTCTTCTATTTGTTTTTCAAAATCAATATCTCCAAAATTTAATGCCACGATTATTCCTGATAAATAGTCGTTCGTAATATCGCCTCCAATTTTACTAATATTGTATTTGTATTATATCAAAAAATTCTTATCTAAATAAATTATAGAAGATATTAATATATCTATTAATCTTTAAGGAAATTCTAAGTTTTTTCTAAGGTTGTTCTAAGTTTAATAGGTTATTATATAGATGTCAAAATAAGAATGTGAAAAACGAAATAGATTGAGGAGGTTGATATTATGAGAGGTTATGCATATCCAGGATATCATACATTTGGTAGTTTTTTTGGATTAGGTTACGGATGGTATGGATGGATTGGATTAATTATAATGGGAATATTGATATTTACAGTATTTTATTTATTATTTAAAAGCAGTTCAAGAAAAAATCAAGATTATTATATTCCCAAAACAAGTCAAGAAAAAAATATAGCTTTAGAAATTTTAAATGAGAAATTTGCAAAAGGTGAAATTGATGAGGAAGAATATTTAAGAAAAAGAAAATTAATAGAAAATTAGGAGGCGGTATTATGAAAAAAGGAATTTTAATAGGAATTATGGCATTATTATTAGTAGTATTATCATTTGCAGGAGGATTTTTTAATAACCCAGCAGCTGCAGTTGCAACATTACCAACGGAAACATTGTCCGCAAGCGAAATAGATGGTTTGTTACAGATGAGAGAAGAAGAAAAATTAGCAAGAGACGTTTATTTAACTTTATATGACACATGGGGAATTCAAACATTTTATAACATTGCACAATCTGAGCAAACACATATGAATGCAGTTAAAACTATTTTAGATAAATATGAAATAGAAGATCCTATAACAGATTATACAGTAGGTGTTTTCAAAAATGAAGAACTACAAAAATTATATTATGATTTAGTTGCAGAAGGAAACAAATCAGCTATAGATGCATTAAAAGTTGGAGCTACTATCGAAGACTTAGATATATATGATTTAGACAAACTATTAGAAGAAACTGATAATCAAGATATAAAATTAGTATATGAAAATTTGAGACAGGGATCAGAAAATCATATGAGAGCATTTGTAGGAATACTTGACAGATATAATGCAACATACTCACCACAATATATTTCAATGGATGAATTCGAGGATATTTTAAACAATTCAACTACAATGTCAAACGCATCCGGAAATGGTTACAGAGGTGGAAGAAAATAATTCAAACTTAAAAAAGCCCTTCGGGGCTTTTTTGAAATAATATAGCAACATAACAAATTTAAAAATACGCCTACTAATTTTCTAAGGATTTTTTAAGGTTTATCTTGTATCATGAAAATGAAAATTATTCTAAAATATATCAAAACCAATTTAAGGAGGGATTTGTATGAAAAAGATAGCATATGTTTTGTTAGTAGTATTAATTTTGAGTTTTTCATTAACCAGTTGTATAACTAGTATAAATGATGACGCAAATGTACCAAAATCAACAGTAAAGGTTCTTTTAACAGATAGACCTGTAAGTGATGTTGATAGTTTATGGGTATATATCAAAGATTTCACATATACTTATAAAACAGAAGACGGAGAAACTATAAACTCAACCCCTATATATATTGAAAAAGAATATGATATTTTAAGTTTAGCAGGAACGGAAACATCTTTATTTAGTTTTGAAATTCCAGAAAACTCTACTCTTGTAAATTTAAAAATGACAGTTACAGATGCAACAGTTACAATTTCCGGGACAAATTATCCCGTTACTCTTAAAAAAGAAGAAATTTTAATACCTAATGTTGATATAAATATTGGAGAAGGTGGAGAGTTGGTATTGGATTTTGATGTTGTAAGATCTTTGCATCAAATAAAAAATAATGATACATATATGCTTTCACCTGTTTTAAAGCCAACTTTCAGGAGAGGACTTGCTGATGATTTATATTTAGTTAAAGGAAATATCATTAATAATTCTGAACCTGTTTCAAAAGCTATTGTTACTATAAGTGATGATTCAACAATATTAAGAATATCTTTCTCAGATGATAATGGTAATTTTTGCCTTGGAAAATATGAAAATGGAAATTATATTATAAATGTATATACAAGTAACATTGACTTACCAGATGAAAATATTGATTTAGATTTAAGTTCATATACACCTGATGCAACAGAAAATATTACTATAAACAGTGCTAATTTAGAATTAAATATTGATATAAGTAATCAAAACTGACTAAAAAAGAGGTTGGTTTTTGTACCAGCCTCTTTTCTTAATAGTGAAAATTATAATCGTTTTAATAAATGTAGATATTTTTCAGTATATTGCTATATAACCATCAGCTCTTTTTTCAGTTCCTCCAACATAGATATCATTATTTTTTATTATTATCTGCCCTCTACCAAACGGTCCTGAACTTAAAGATACTTTAATTTCATGTCCCATTCTTTCTAACTTTTCAGCAATATGTGTGGGAAAATCTTTTTCAATTAATATTGTTTTTTTCTCAATCCATTGCCATCTTGGAGCATCCAATGCTGCCTGAGGATTTAGATTTTTTTCAATTAAATTTATTAAAACTTGCAAGTGACCCTGTGGTTGCATAAATCCACCCATTACTCCAAATGGACCTATTGGTTTGTTATCTTTAGTAATAAAACCTGGAATAATTGTATGATAAGGCTTCTTCAATGGTTCTAAAAAATTTATATGATTTTTATCTAAAGAGAAGCTATGTCCTCTATTTTGAAGTGCTATACCAGTCTCTGGAACTACTATTCCTGATCCGAATCCCATATAATTACTTTGAATAAAAGAAACCATATTCCCCCATTTATCTGCAGTCGCTAAATAAACTGTATTTGAAGAAGGGATTCTTCCAGGTTGGGGTTCTATTGCTTTATCTATAATTAATTTTGCTCTTTCTTTTGCATATTCTTCTGAGAGCATATCTTCAACTCTATTTTTCATTTTCGAAATGTCTGTTATATATTCTTTTCCATCTATAAAAGCTAACTTTAATGCTTCTATAGAATTATGATATAATTCATATTCATTAGTATAATCTCTATTTTTTAATATATTTAAAGCCATTAAAGTAATTATTCCCTGAACGTTTGGAGGTAATTCCCATATATCATAGTCTTTGTATTTGACGCTTATTGGTTTAATTAATTCATTTTTAAATTTTTCAAAATCCGAATAATCAAAATAACCTCCACTCTTTTTTGAAAATTCCACCATTTTTTCTGCTAAAATTCCTTTATAAAATTCCTGTGAATTTGACTCAGCAATTAATTCCAATGTCTTAGCATGATATGGCAATTTAACAACTTCACCAGGTTTAGGAGCTTCCTTACCAAAGGTTTCAAACCAATACTTAAAAACTTCTCCTTTTAATTTTTTCTTATATGTTTGATTTGCCTTATTCCAATAATAAGCCACAGTAGAAGATACAGGATATCCTTCAGCCGCATATTTTATCGCTGGCTGAAAAATAGATTTAAATTCTAATTTGCCAAAGTTTTTCCACAATAAATCCCAACCGGCTGGAGTTCCTGGTATTGTTACCGCTTCCCAACTATGTGGATTAATCGTATTTATTCCTCTATTTTTTAATTCTTCAATAGATAAATTTTTTGGTGAATACCCACTTGAATTCATTCCGTATATTTTATTGTTATAACATATAATAGCAAAATTATCAGAACCTATACCATTTGAGGTAGGTTCAACAACTGTTAGAGCTGCTGCTGTAGCTATAGCAGCATCTATAGCATTTCCACCTTTTTTAATATTTCCAATCCTGCCTGTGCAGCTAAAGGTTCACTTGTAGCAACCATCCATTTTTTGAAAAAACACAGGTCCTTTTTGAATTAAATGGATATTCTAAAAAATCAAAATTCATACATATCCCCCATATCATTTTACAACTGCATTGTATATATAATATATACCTATAATAATTAATACAATGAATAAAATTCTTTGAATCCATTTTGCACCCTTTTTTATTGAAAAAGTACTTCCCAAATATCCACCTGAAATACTCCCAATGCCAAAACAAAACCAGCTAAATAATTAACCTGATCGTTTACTACAAAAACTACAAAAGCAAAGAGTGTGTATATTAACACCAAAAATACTTTAACAGCATTTGTTTTTACTAAATCATAGCCTTCTAATAAAACCAATGCGGACATTAAGAAAAAACCAACACCGGCTTGGATAAATCCCCATATATACCTATTAAAAAAACACTATAAAGCTTAAAATATTGTTCTTCTTTATTTTTCTTTCTTTTGTCCATATATCAGGCTTTTTTACTAAAAAAATACTCATAACGATTAAAATAAAACCAACTATACTTTTTAACAAAGCTTTGTCTATATTAACAACTATATTAGCTCCAACTAATGCTCCGAAAGTTGCAGGAATCGCTAAAAAAATAGCTCTTTTAAGATCAAGAACATCATTTTTTCGAAATTTTGTTGTTGCAGTTATATTTTGAAAAATTATTCCTATCCTGTTTGTACCATTTGCTACATCAATAGGTAATCCTAATAAATTCAAAACTGGCAATGTAATTAGCGATCCACCACCAGCTATGACATTAATAAAACCACTAAATAATCCGGCTAAAAATACTAAAATATATAACATATTACCCCTCCTAAAAAATTTGTTAAGCTAATTATTTTTATTATATTAAAATTAACCTTGTTTGTCAACAAAAAAATTCCCCGAAAGGGGAATTAAAAAGAAATAATGACACCTTTATTTCCAGCATACGTTGCTAATGTTGATCCCATGTAATTAATATATATTTCTTTTGGATTATATTTTTCTTGAATAAAATTTTTGAAGTATTCAGCGTCTTCTTTATTATTTACATGTGTAATTCCAACAATACCATTTGAAATATTTTCTTTCTCTCTCTCCAGTATCTCCAGTACCTTTAAATGAAACTTCTTTCTTCCTCTTACTCTTTCAAGCATTTCAACTGCTCCTTCTTTATTATGCAAGATTATTTTAAAATTTAAAATTTTTGCAATAGTTCCACTAAATTTACTTAAACGTCCACCTTTCACAATATTTTCTAAAGTGTCAAGTAATATCAATATTTTTATTCTTTCTCTTAATTTTTTTAATTCATTAATGATTTCATCTAAACTATATCCTTTAGATATGAGCTCAGCAGCTTTTATGACTTGAACTCCTTCACCAGAAGAAGCTCCTAACGTATCAAAAATTTCTATTCTTGAATTATTTTTTATTAGGTTTTTGGCTAAATTTGCTGCTTGAATAGTTCCACTTAATTGAGATGAAATTGTTAAACAAAGTATTTCATGACCTTCCTCAACTAACCTTTCAAATGATTCTTTAAACAATTCTGGTGATGGTTGCGAAGTTTTTGGAAGCTCTTTAATATTTAACATTTTGTTTTGAAATTCTTCTGCAGAAATTGTTACTCCATCTTGATATTTACTTCCATCAATATCTATATTTAAAGGGATAACAGTGATATCATATTTTTTTATTATTTCCTTTGGTAAATCTGCAGCACTATCAGTAACTATTTTTATCATTTTTTATCCCTCCAATCAAAACTTTTTTATTATATTATATCATAATTGTAATTAGGAGTTATAATTAAAAGTAGATGTTCAATTATTTAGAGATAATTGATTTATTTTATTATCTTAAATTCAATTATATATTGTATAATCAAATCACATATTAACGGGGAGGAGATATTATGAAAATTTATATTTCTTTTGATTTTGAGGGCTTAGCTGGTGTAACTCAATGGAAAGATGTTACAAAAGGAAAAGACTATAAGCAAGTTTATGCTATGGAACAACTAAGATCTTTATTAAAATCTTTAAAAGAACATGAGGTAGTCATATCTGATTCTCATGCTATGGGAGACAATATACCCTGGGAAATAACAAAGGAATTTCCAAATGTTGAGTTAATAAGTGGTGGTATTAGAAAATATTATATGATGAATGGATTAGATAATTCTTTTGATAGAATGATATTTTTCGGATATCATTCAGGTGTTGGTGAAATGTATTCAACAATGGATCATACATATTCAAGTTCTTCTATACACAATATATGGATAAACGGCAAATATATGAATGAAACTTTAATAAATGCAGCATTTGGAGGATTATATAATGTACCTTTAGCAATGGTTGTTGGAGATGATAAATTAGAAAAACAGTTAAATGGATATTTTAATAATTTGGTTTATGTTAAAACAAAAAATTCTATAGGAAGATTTTCTGCTAAGTTTAAACCTATGAGAACATTATTAAATGAGATCGAAGATGCTGCTATAAAGATGTTAAATCTAAAAAAAGAAGATCTAACTATTTTAAAATTTAAAAAACCTATTGAAATGATAGTGGAATTTTCCGATACATTAAGAGCAGATATGGTAGAATCTATGCCTTTGGTAGAAAGGATAGATGGAAGAAAAGTTAAATTAATTCATGAAGATTATAAGGTCATTTTTGAAGGATTATTAGCCATGACTTACATAACAATGGCTGCTAAATATTTATAGTTCTTTATTAATATAAATCTTGTTTGTATATGGAGATCCCATCATAAGAAGCAATCCGCCATAGGATAAATAAAATTTTATTTTATTATTTAAATAATAAACTTTATTAGATTTTGTTATGTCTAATATTAAATAATCATTATTTATATCAATTATTTCTATATTTTTATCCTTTGGTATAAAATATTCTGTTTTTAATCCCGGAGTGTTAATCAGACATACTCCGATTTTTTTCCATTTACCATTTATTTTTTTCGACTTTATCTCAACAAATTTAGAAACAAACTCCACAGTATCCTGATGTAAGTATTCAAATGGTTTATCATCAAGGCCAATCTCAAGAGCTATTGCTGCTCCACATCTTAGCTGATTAATCTCTTTGGGTATTTCTACTTTGTTAAAGATGGAAAGTGTTCCAGAGCTTCCACCTGAAACTATTTCTATTTTTGATTTGAAAATTTTTTCTAATTCTTTTTTTATATCAATTAAAATATCAAATTTTTCTTTAGTTGGACGTACTCCACCAAAACATGAAAAATTAGTTCCTATCCCTTTCAAATGAATATTATTTAAATTCATGATATTATCAACAGAATATCTGATTTTTTCAAAATTTTTAAAATAAATACCTTCTCTTAAATCTCCAACATCGATCATTAATATTATTTCATATATCTTATTATTTAATTCTGCATATTTATTGAGTTCAATTATTGTTTCTAACTCTGAGACTAATAAAATATCTGTATATTTATTACATCTTTTATTTCACTTTTCATAGGTATTCTAATCAGCATCTTTTTTATTTTAAAACTCTGAAATTGTTTTAAATTAAGCAATCTTGAATCTGCTAAAATGTCGACTCCACAATTAATAATATTTTTAACTATTTCTATATCACCAGAAAAAACCTTGGTTACGGCTGCAACCTCGATATTTTTTCTTTACATTTTTCAATTACTTTTTGGTATTCTCTCTAATTTTTTTTAAATCAATTATTAAATAAGGGATTTCCAAAAATCTAACATCTCCATTAAATAATATCTGATATTATTTTTATAAATAAAAGTATTAATACTATTAATATAACGGGTTTTATTATTTTACTTCCTTTTTTCAAGGCTAATCCAGAACCTACCCAATGTCCTGCTATTCCAAAAATTGCAGCAGGTAATCCTATTGAAAACAATACTTTTCCACCTAAAATAAAAGCAGTTAAGGCACTGATATTTGAAGCTAAATTAACTATCTTAGCAGTTCCTGATGCTTTTACATGGTCAAGAGATAAAAAAGAAACATAAGTAATAATTAAAAATGTTCCTGTTCCAGGTCCAAAAAAGCCGTCATACATACCAATAAAAAAACCTATTAAACATGATATTATTATTGTTTTAACTGCTTTATAATCGATTACTTTATCTGAAGAATCCTTATTATGTCGGAAAAATATTAAAATCGCAGCTAATGGTATCAATATTGAAAGTATAATTTTTAATATATTATCCGGAATAAACATTGCTAATTTAGCTCCTAAAAAAGAACCTATAAATGAAAAAATAACAGAAAAAAATCCAATTTCAAAAATAATAGCTTTATTATTCGCATATCTTGTTACACTAATAATAGTACCAATACTCGAAGATAATTTATTAGTAGCTAACGCATTATGACTCGGAAGCCCTATAAACAAATATGCTGGTAAAGAAATTAATCCACCACCACCTGCAATGGAATCAACGAATCCTGCAAAAAAGATTAATGGAAATAAAATAAATTTGTCCATTAAAGTTATATTCAAAAACATCCACTCCTTTAATTAGCATACAGAACTATTATAACATGAAAATAACGGCTAAACAATATGCTAGCCGTTATTTTTTAATAATAATATGTATAATAATTTTTTTCTTTATATTTCTTCGCAATATATGAACCAAATATAAATCCACCAATATGAGCCCACCATGCTACTCCAGAACCATAATTTGGACCAAACAATGTTAAAACACCATTAAATATTTGAGATAAAAACCATATGCCAATATATATAAAAGATGGAATGTTTACAAAAAATGGAAAAATCAAAATAATAAACAATGTTTGAATCTTTGCAAGCGGAAATAATATAAAATAAATTCCCATTACTCCTGCTATTGCACCTGAAGCACCAATGGCAGCTACTGGAGAATTAAAATTAAAGATATAATGAGTAAAAGATGCAATAAAACCACTTATAAAATACACAATCAAAAATTTAAAATGTCCAAGTTTATCTTCAACATTATCTCCAAACAACCAGAGAGCCCACATATTACCAATTATATGCATAAAACCACCATGTAAAAACATACTGGTAAATATAGTAAAAATATTCACCCCAAAATATCCAATTGACTTATATACAATAGCTTTTGTTAGCTCTGCTGGAACAAAACCATAATATTGAATAAAAGCTTCTCTCAAATCAGATGGCAAAAATACTTCAAAAAGAAAAATTATAACATTAATAATAATCAATGCTATAGTAACAACAGGCCTTTTACTACTTGGATTAATATCCCTTAACGGAAACATAAATCACCACTTTCTTTTTAATTTAGCAACTGATTCAAGGTGTTTTGTGTGAGGAAACATATCAACAAATACAAATTTTTCTATCTCATACATATCTTTTAAATAGATCATATCCCTTGCAAAATTAACTGGATTACATGATACATAAACAACATTATCAAATTCATTGTCCATAATGAAATTAATTACATTTTATGTAGTCCTGCCCTTGGTGGATCTACAACAATTGTATCTAATTTATCTTCGAGTTGTTTAACAACATCTTTTGCATCACCTAAATAAAATTCTACATTTTCAATATTATTATCCTTCGCATTTTCTTTAGCCGCTTTAATTGCTTCTTTAACAATTTCTACACCTATTACTTTTTCTAATTTTTTTGCCATTAATAATGTAATAGTTCCAGCGCCACAATATAAATCAAATCCCGTTTTAGCATTATCATCTAAATATTCTAATACTTTATTATACAATACTTCAGATCCTAAAGTATTAGTTTGTAGAAAAGAAAAAGGCCCAACTTTAAAATTTATTCCAAGTATTTCTTCTTCAAAATAATCTTTACCATATAATTTCCTTAATTCATCAGGTTTTACTACAGTAGACTTTGCATCAGTTATAGTATGATATATACTAACAATAGTACCTTCGAGATCTAATTTCAACACTTCCTCTGCCCATTTTTCTACATATGAATGATAGTCTTCAGATGAAGTGGAAATATTTAATAAAATTTCATTTGTTTTAAATCCTTTTCTCATTACAAGATGCCTTAAATAACCAACATGTTTTCTATAATTTCTAAATGGAAGATCCTTAAAAAACTCTTCGGAAAATTTTATTATCTCACCAAAATCTTTTGGAGCTATTTTACATGTTTTAGCCGAATATACATCATAAAATTTCCCTTTACCTCTTAATCCAATTGTTAAAGGTCCCCTTTAACTTCATTTCCAAATGAATATTCCATTTTATTTCTATAATGATATATAGCAGGAGAAGATAACACACCTTCATAATTTTTTATTTCTATATTGCTATCTTTTAAAACTTTAAGTATTTCATCTGTCTTTTGAGATAATTGTTCTTTATAATCAATATTTAAATATGTACAACCTCCACATTTTCCGAATACATCACAAATATTTGACATTCATCAACCTCCAATATTCTGTAATTCTTTTATCTTATTTAATACTTCTTCAGCATGACCCTTTACTTTAACTTTTTCCCATACATATGCAATTTTACCTTCAGGATCAATCAATACTGTTGTTCTAACAACTCCATAGTATTCCTTCCCGAACATTTTTTTCTTTTGCCAAACACCAAATTTCTCCAATAATTCTTTATTTTCATCAGATCCAAGTTTCACTTTCAAATCATACTTTGTTATAAATTTTTTATGTTTATCTATGCTGTCTGGACTTACTCCTATAATTTCTGCATTATTTTTTTTAAATTCATTTAATAAATTAGTAAAATCCTTTGCTTCTGTAGTACACCCAGGAGTATTATCTTTTGGATAAAAGTATAATACCACCCATTTACCTTTTAAATTTTCACTTTTTATTATATTTCCATTTGTCTCAACAATTTCAAAATCAACATTATCTCCAATGTTATATTTTAAATATTTCATTTTATCCCTCCATTATAATCTTTCAATTTTAATTTGAGGTAATAATCTCATTGTATCTTCTTTTCTACACAATTCTGTACCAGGAGTTAATACAGCAGCATTACCAGCAGCATTTGCTAATCTAAACGCTTCCATTTTATCCTCTTCATATTTCATCACATAACCAGCAAGAAATGAATCCCCTGCTCCAACTGCACTTTCAACTTTTAATTCAACAGGATATGCATAATATGCTTCATCCCAATTAGCATATACACTTCCATACTTTCCCATTGACACTAAAATTTCTTGAAGTTTGTATTTTTCCAATGTTTCTCTGGCATATTTTGATATTTCTAATTTATTTTTTTCATCTATTTCTTTTTCCAATAACCTTGATAATTCATGGGTGTTTGGTTTTATACAATATGGTTCAGCTTCTAATCCTGCTTTAAGATTTTTTCCATCGGAATCAAAAAATACATTTACGCCCCATTGCTTTAGTGAAAATATCAATCCCGTGTAATAATCAGGCGATACACCTTTTGGCAAACTACCTGAAATTACAACAGTATCGTTTTCACGAACTAAAGAATTAAGAACTTCAAATACTTTTTGAAGTTTTTCTTTTTTTACTTTCTCTCCTGGCATGCTCATTCTATATTGTGTTTTTTCCTCCAAAATAATATTCATTCTTGTTTCATAACTTATTCTTATTGAAGAATATATAACTCCTTCTTCATCTAACATCTCTTCAATTCTTCTACCATTATGTCCTCCTAATAGGGCAATGGCTACAGAAACACCACCTAATTCTTTTATTACACGTGAAACATCTATTCCCTTTCCCGCAGGATAATCCTTGATTCTTTTTACCCTAATCGTATCATCTGGAATTAATTTATCTACATATAAATATCTGTCCAAACACGGATTCATTGTTAATGTAAATATCATACTATCCCCCAATGATTTTGTAAATTCTTTTAATCTTTCTAAATATCTGTCTAAAACTTTATCTAATTCTTCAAGTTTCTCATATTCAGTTATTATATTTGCTTCAAACTCTGAAAATAATGATGCTATATCATTATAGATCAATTCAACTACGCCATAAAGGTTTGATTCTAAATTATTCTTTATTAATTCTTCACCTTCATCAAATTTCTTTTCTATCTTTTTTATAATCTTATTTTTCTTAAATGCTGCAAAAACAGTTCCAGTCATAACTCCAAGACCGGTTATAATACCTCCAGTAATATCAAAAATAGATATTTGTGTTGAAGCCATTAAAATAATTCCCAATACAGATAAACCAGTTCCGCTAAATATTGTAGAATTTATAGATTTTAATTTCTCTTCTTTTATTAAATCCATAAATTTTTCATTTTTTATATATTCATCAATTTTGTTTATAGTGTTATCAATTAATTTATTTCTTTGTTCACCAAAATCATAAAAAATATTTTTTAAATCAATAGATTTCTCTATTTCTTTTAATTCTTCCAGATTCTTATTCAACATATTTTTTACATTATTAATAAACTTCACGGATCTTTCAGAAGATATTTCTTTTGTTGTTCTTAAAAGTTCATCAATAAAAAGACTTTTAATTTCATCTTCTAAATTCCTTAAATTTTCTTTCTTTGAAAATGATCTTCTTAATAATTTCCATAATGTAATTTCTTCTTCCAATTTATTTTTTACCTTTTTTGAAATATTCCTATAATTTTCTAATATAATTTTTATCCATAATTCTACTTCATTTAGCGAATTCTTTTTTGAAATTTCAATATTTTTATTTATTATATTTATAATATCTTTTTGTTCCTGTAAATTTTTCTTTCTTTTATAAAAATCTTCTTTTATTTCCATTAATAACGCTTTTATTTGGTTGGCAAGAGATTCCAATTTTCCAAATTCTTTTTTACTACCAGTTACTGTATCTAAAATGAATTTTCTAATTTCTTCAAATCCGGAATCTTCTTTCCCATCAAACTCCATGTCAGAAGAGGTTATAAAAATAGGAGTTTCTTTTCCTTTATCTTTGGCTCTTACTTTAGCATTTTGATAATTAATCTCTATTTGTTCTTTTTTAGCTATATCTTTCATTGTAAGTACAATTATTATATTTTTTTGAAATTTCTTTGCTATTTTTTCAAAAAAACTCCACGCACTACCAGCTTCAATATTATTAGCTGGAAAAACAAATATAATTAAATCTGCTTCTGGAATAAATGATTCTGTGATTTTTTCGTGTTCAACAATCATACTATTTGTTCCAGGTGTATCGACAATTCTAATATTCTTTAAAATATCAATTGGCCGTCCTATATATTTTATGTATTTATCCAATAATTCTTTTTCATATGGTTCTTCAGAGTACTCTATTACATTTATTTTGTCTGTGCACGTTTGTGGTGACACTTTTGCAAGATCCTTACTTCCTAATAGCGCATTAACAAAACTACTTTTTCCAGAATTTACTTCTCCTACTATCATAAAAGTATATGGTTCATTTAATCTTTGTTCAATCTCTTCAAGAGCATTTTCTTTCTTAATCGTTTTCAAAACAAATTTCAAATCTTCTATTATATCGTTTAAATTTCTTCTTTTTTCCACAACTTTCTGGTCGATTATATTCAAAAAAATCCCTCCTTACGGAACTCTATGACCAAGTGATGCTTCATAAATAGCAAACCATTGTTCTCTTGTTAATTTGACTTCTAAGGCTTTTACTGCATTTTTCAATCTATATATCTTTCCACTACCAGAAATTGGAAATATTCCAACTGGATGATTTAACAACCATGAAAATACTATTGTATCTAATGAATCAATGTTTAACTCTTTTGCTACTTTTTTTAATGCTTCTAATATCCTTTTGCTTTTTTCATTTTTTGAATCAAAAATCTTTCCACCGGCTAATGGTGACCAAGCCATTGGATTTATATTCTCTTCCATTAAAAAAAAGATATTATCGCTGTTAAAATGTTCTAAATTATACGGAGAAATTTCTATCTGATTTGTTACCAGAGGAAAATTCATCTTTGATTGAAGAGCACTAAACTGTTGAGGTGTAAAATTTGATACACCAAAATACAATACTTTTCCAGATTTATGTAATTCATAAAAAGCTTCCGCAATTTCATCCATATTCATAAATGGATCTGGTCTATGTATTAAAAACAAATCCAAATAATCTGTATTTAAAGCTTTTAAAGAATCTTCCGCGGATTTAATTATATGTTCTTTACTGGTATCATAATACTTTTCAACCACAGCATTCTCATTTTTATTATACCTTATCCCACATTTACTTATAATTTCTATTTTTTTCTTATCCTGGATTTCTTTTCAATACTTCTCCAAATATTGACTCACATAAATGATTTCTTCCATAAATATCCGCGTGATCAAAGGTTGTAACTCCTAAATCCATAGCTTCTAATATAAATTTTTCTAGTTCATCATTTGTCATATTCCATGTATTTACTCTCATCATTCCCTGAATAATTCTTGATAACTTTAATCCACTATTTGAAATATTTATTCTCATACTTTCCCTCTTTTCATATTATATAATATTTATTTATTATAATTATATCATTTTTTATAAAAAAACCTCAGTACTAAAACTGAGGTTTTAAAATATTTTAATATTTATTAAATATATCACTCAACTGGACTAATAGGAAGATTAAATACATATTCTATCGACCTTCTTAACAATAAAATATACCAATCACTATCAGAATAACTATTTTCAACATAAAATTCAAGAGGTGATGTTGAAGCAATAACTCTTCCATTTCCATATCTATATTCAATATATGTGGGATATTTTTCATAAGTACTATTTTCTTTAATAAATACTACTAAATTTTGAATATCTGCAATATTTAAGTTATCAAAGCCACCATGACTGGCATAATTCCCTTCCAAAGAACGCTCAAATGGAAATCCTTCTAATAATGGATGTGTTTCATTTACTATATCATTATAGTTATCATAATTATCTCTCCAGGTTACACCACCTGGAAGTGTTCCTGTAAAATCTCCTCCATTCCAACCATTATCACACGCAATCCAGAACAATGTTCCTCCGCTCTCAACAAAGGTATCAAATTTATTCGCATTTGCTTTATAAATATCATAGAAATTTGTTGTTTGATCCCTTCAATTATTATTGCCCATGAAGGATTAAAAGAAATTAAATTACTAATATCAGAAGAGCTTTTAATTTCATATTGATGTAAACCTAAACCATTAGTAAAACCTATATCATTTAAAATATTCGGAATTGCGTCTGAAACTCCCCATGCTGATACATCACGAAAAATTATAACGTGTTCAGCTACTTTACGTAAAATAAGATTTGGAGCTACAGTATTCATAGATTTTTCAATTATTATAGGAGCAGCATCTGCGGAATATTCAGAATTCTCAGAAGGATCATGGGCATAAACAACATAATTCCCTATCGGAATAAAATCAAATGAATAATTTCCATCAATATCAGAAAAAGTATACATGCCTGGTAATGGTTCTCCTTCAGGTGTTCTAATTTCCAATAAAATCCCTGTATGATTTGATTTATCAATATATTTTACATTTCCCTTTAATGTTCCATAATCTTCTAAAGGATATAAAATTAACGGCTCACTTAATTCTATTTCCGAATTATCTGATACTTCAATAAATTGCTTCGTTGGGAAATAACCTTCTTTTTCAGCTTTAATAATATAATTTCCTGCTGGTATATTCTCTAACAAAAAGTTTCCATTTTTATCAGATAATGTGTCACCTAATGTAGCTATTGTATCTATTGGACTAAAACCTTCACCTGCGGCTTCTAAACCTTCAATAGAAATTTTTATGTTTTCATAGTTAATAGTATTACTTAATTTAGTAAGTCCACTAATATTACTATTTCCTAACAACGGATCAATTTTTTGACATGAAAAGAATATAAATATTGTTATTATTGACAATGAAATTACATAAATATATTTCTTCATTTTTCTCCCCCAATCTTAGAATCTTAAGCCTAATTCTCCGTATACACTATATATTCCAAAAGTTTGTTGGAATGAAAGATCTATTATTGTATTAGCTCCTCCAGTAAAAACTAATGGACCCAGATACAATGATAATCCAGCTTTAGTTAGATACATTGTATACGAATATAAAGAAAATTTACTATCATAATATTGAAAAATAGGACTTATTCCTGCAAAAATCTTTAGATTTTTTAAAGGCAATTGCAACAAAAGAAAGGTTGTTGGCTGAAGATAAGTAATTTCACCCGCTTCAACAATATCAGGAGGCGAAAAAACTCCTAATTCTAATCCATAATATCTTTATCTCCTAAAGTAATGCTTATGCCATAAAAAGTTCTCTCATATCCAGATAATTCCATCAAATAACTTCCTGATAGTTCAAAACTAAATATAACCGAATTAATAACAAACACAAAAAATAACATAACTAATATTTTTCTCATATTCCCCTCCTTTTTATTAATATTAAATTATAATTATATCATTAATATATTAAAATAAAAGTTTTATCGGTCCGTTTTATTGAATATTATTTAAATATTTATATTATCGTAATCAAATTAACTATTGACAATTTGTCACTATTAGTGTATAATAAATAGTGGAGGTAATAATATGAAAAAAAAATGTCCAAGGTTTAAAGGCGCTGATTTGTTCCTGAGTTTGACACTATTATTATCAACAAAATTCTAAAAAGTAGAATTATTCAAAAAAATAGCTATTGTTAACTTTTTATAAAAAGAGAAATTAGCCACACACATCCTCCTTTTTGGCTTTTCATGCGTGTTTTAGGAGATTATTTTTTTAAATTCATCTAATTCCATCATTTTTTTCGGTTTTTCTATTTTTAATGTTTTTAATATGGCTTTTTGAAAATCGTTTAAATTGGCTCTTAATGCAAATAATTTGTCTTTTAATCTTATTTCAGAGTATTCCATTTTTTTTATAGCTTCTCTTATTTTTTCATGAGAGTATTCAATATTATTTTTTTCCAGTTCTAATTCTAATGTTCTTTGAATTATGTAAGATATGAAACTCATTACAATATGTCCTTTTATTCTTTTCGGTGTCCAATGAAATACCGGTCTTGTTTCAAGATAATTTTTTAATGTTCTGAATGTTTCTTCTACTTTCCATAATGTATGATATTGTTCTAATATTTCTTTTGGAGATAGTTTTGTGTTTGTTATTATTCCATAGTATCCATCGTATTTTTCATCATTTTCTATTTTTTCTATGTCCAATATATAATTTTGTTTGTTCTGTTCTTTTAAATATTTTTTCGCTCCTCTTTTACTTTTGGAATCTATATTTCCTTCTTCTAACATTTTTTTCGCTTTTTCTATTAATCGTAGTCTATCTGCTCTGTCTTTTTTAGCTCTTTCTTCTGAATATATTATGAGTAATCTTTTATTTTCATATTCTACTTCTCTATATTTTATTCCTTTTGCTATTTCTATGAATTCTCCTTCAAATATATTTACTTTTTTTAACTGTTTTATTGATTTTCCTACTATGAATTCATAATTAGAATTTTCTACTACTTCTATATTTTTTTTACTCATCATTCCTCTATCTGCTACTACTATTACTTTTCCTAATTGATATTCTTTTTTCATTTTTTCTATTGAATCTTTAAATGTATGCCCTTCAAATGTATTTCCTGCATATATATCAAAACTAACTGGCATTCTATCCTGATCTATTGACATCCCTAATACTACTTGCGACTCATTAAATTTCTTATCCTTTGAATATCCCATTTGTAATATTTCATTTGTTTGTTGTGTTTCAAACGCTAATGTTGTTACATCGTAAAATACTAAATCTACCGTTGTATTAAACAAACTTATCCTTTGATTATACATATGTTTTTCTATCGACTCTTTATTATCTGCTAATATATCCAATGTTCTGTATAACCAGTGCAACATTACATCTTTTTCTTCCAGGTCTTTTTCTTTTTTAACTTCCACTTTGTTATATCCAAAATACTCTAAATTATTAAATATTCCCAATTTACTCTTCGGTTCTACTATTCTATTCATCACCATTATTTTTAACATTTCTTCTGCATTGTATTTTATTTCTTTATCCAGTCTTTCAAAATATCTTTTCATCTCATATCTTTCAAATATCTTATTTACTATTACTTTGGCTCCGTAATTTCTTCTTGCTATTTCTTCCATTAAATCATCTTCTATTTTTTCATATTCATCTATTTCAAATATTTTAAAAAGACTATCTACAAGTTTTGTTATATCTTTTTTACTATACTTATCTATATTTCCAAAATTTATTACTGTATGCTGTTTCACTTTTCCATTTTCTCTTTTGCTTTCCATTATCCTTAAATATCTTTTTCCTTTCACTTTTGATATTTTAGGATACATTTTAAAACATCTCCTTTCAGTGGTTGTCATATATATTATACCACCAAAAGGACTAATATATTACTAATTATAGTTAATTCTCTGTAACAAAAGTTAGCCACACAATTTTTCGACTTCCTGAAAAATACACGCCTCAAACCCGCATTCTACCGTTCCATTTCCTTAAAATCGCCAAATTGCTGTCAAAGGCAGGAGCAGCATCTGCGGAATATTCAGAATTCTCAGAAGGATCATGGGCATAAACAACATAATTCCCTATCGGAATAAAATCAAATGAATAATTTCCATCAATATCAGAAAAAGTATACATGCCTGGTAATGGTTCTCCTTCAGGTGTTCTAATTTCCAATAAAATCCCTGTATGATTTGATTTATCAATATATTTTACATTTCCTTTAATGTTCCATAATCTTCTAAAGGATATAAAATTAACGGCTCACTTAATTCTATTTCCGAATTATCTGATACTTCAATAAATTGCTTCGTTGGGAAATAACCTTCTTTTTCAGCTTTAATAATATAATTTCCTGCTGGTATATTCTCTAACAAAAAGTTTCCATTTTTATCAGATAATGTGTCACCTAATGTAGCTATTGTATCTATTGGACTAAAACCTTCACCTGCGGCTTCTAAACCTTCAATAGAAATTTTTATGTTTTCATAGTTAATAGTATTACTTAATTTAGTAAGTCCACTAATATTACTATTTCCTAACAACGGATCAATTTTTTGACATGAAAAGAATATAAATATTGTTATTATTGACAATGAAATTACATAAATATATTTCTTCATTTTTCTCCCCCCAATCTTAGAATCTTAAGCCTAATTCTCCGTATACACTATATATTCCAAAAGTTTGTTGGAATGAAAGATCTATTATTGTATTAGCTCCTCCAGTAAAAACTAATGGACCCAGATACAATGATAATCCAGCTTTAGTTAGATACATTGTATACGAATATAAAGAAAATTTACTATCATAATATTGAAAAATAGGACTTATTCCTGCAAAAATCTTTAGATTTTTTAAAGGCAATTGCAACAAAAGAAAGGTTGTTGGCTGAAGATAAGTAATTTCACCCGCTTCAACAATATCAGGAGGCGAAAAAACTCCTAATTCTAATCCCATAATATCTTTATCTCCTAAAGTAATGCTTATGCCATAAAAAGTTCTCTCATATCCAGATAATTCCATCAAATAACTTCCTGATAGTTCAAAACTAAATATAACCGAATTAATAACAAACACAAAAAATAACATAACTAATATTTTTCTCATATTCCCCTCCTTTTTATTAATATTAAATTATAATTATATCATTAATATATTAAAATAAAAGTTTTATCGGTCCGTTTTATTGAATATTATTTAAATATTTATATTATCGTAATCAAATTAACTATTGACAATTTGTCACTATTAGTGTATAATAAATAGTGGAGGTAATAATATGAAAAAAAAATGTCCAAGGTTTAAAGGCGCTGATTTGTTAAGTGGATATTTATTATTATTTTTAAAAGAAAAACCAGGTCATGGCTATTTTTTGATGAACAAATTAAAAGAATTAGGATTTGAAATAAACGAACCTACAGTTATATACAGACATTTAAAAAAAATGGAAAGTTTTGGCTTGGTTTACTCCAAAATTCAACCTAGTGAAGAAGGACCACCAAAAAAAGTTTTTTTTATTACTCAAACTGGATTAGAGTATTTGAAAGAAATAATAGAAAATATAAAAAAAAGAATTTTAATATTAAAAGAATTTCTTCAAGAATACGAAAGGAGTGAGAAAATTGAAAATAGCAATTCCACTAATTGAAAATAATGGAAAAAAATCAAAAATCAGTGAGCATTTTGGACATGCACCATATTTCGGTTTTATTAATTTAAAAGAAAATGGAGAATATGAGTTAGAAATTATTAAAAATCCATTGGAAGAACATGGACCTGGAGACATACCCCATTATTTAAATGAACAAGGTATAAATATACTTATCGCCAGAGGAATAGGCGGAAGAGCTATAATGTTCTTTGAGCAATTAGGAATACAAGTAATAAGAGGTGCTGAAGGAACAGTAGAAGAGATAATTCAAGCATTAAAAAACAATATTTTAGAAGATAGAGAATATGAAGTAAAAGAACATTTTCATAAACATAATTCAGATCATGAATGTAATCATTAAAAAAATAGGACTCATTTTTTATGAGTCCTATTTTTAATTAAAATTTAAAGTCTGATAGCGCGTTGTTTAAAAGTTCAACACTCGTTTGCAAATCAGAAGCAATTTCAGCTAAATTATCTGCCATATTTTGAATTTCACTACTCGATTCTCGCATAGTTTGTACATTTTCAAAATACCTATTCAACGATTCATTAACATTAGAAAATGCCTCAGCTATAGTTTGAGAAGATGCGTTTTGTTCTTCAGCTGATGCTGCTAATGTTTGGGCTCTTTCAGAGAGAATAGATGTTTGATCTAAGATTTTGTTAAGTTCTTCATTCAAAACAGAAGAATTTTCTGTAACTTTTTCAACAGTTCCTTTCACAGAAAATATTTGTTTTGTAGATTTGTCTACATTCGTTTTAATTGAGCCAAGAATACCAGAAATTTCATCTGTAGCTTTTCTTGTTTCTTCTGCTAACTTTCTTATTTCATCAGCAACTACTGCAAAACCTTTACCTGCTTCTCCAGCTCTTGCAGCTTCAATAGCAGCATTCAACGCAAGGAGATTTGTTTGTTCAGCTATATTAGAAACTTGTTCGATAACTTCTGTAATTTTACTTGCATAATTTTCTAGTTCTTTAATTTCATCAATAGTTCTCAGAGTTTCATTTGCAGCATTTAATATAGCTTCTTCTAATGATTTCATAATATCTTTACCATCATTTGTTGCTTTCTCTAACACACTTGCAACATTTGCAAGTTCTATTGCAGAATTTGCTACTTCATCAGTTGAACGAGAAATTTCTTTAATAGATTCATTTGTTCTATCTGTTTCCTGCTCCATGAATTTTGATTCTTCAGCCATCATATCAAAAGATGCCTTAAATTCTTCAATAATTGCATTGGATTCCTGAGCACTTCCAGACACATTATCTGCAGAAATATTTATGCTTTCCATACTTCTTTTTATAAACTCAAAAGTAGGTCTTAGTTTTTCACCAACCAAATGGTACATTTTTTTTGCAATAATTCCTATTTCATCATTAGATCTGATATTAGATGTGACTGTTAAATCTCCTTCCGCTATCTTTTCAAGATCTTTTAAAGGGAAAGGGATTTTTTTAATATATAAAAAGCATATAATCCTATTAAAATACTTATTATAAAAAAAGATAATTGCAAATTTTTCATAAGTGAAACTTTCTTTTCAGATTCTTTTTGAAATAATGTTACACCTATATTCATTTCAGATAATAGAGGTATATTATTTTTTAAAATATAGTCTAAAGCCTCCTTATCATCAGTTTCAATAAATTTATTCATATTTGAATAAAAAGTATCCCACAGCTGTTTCACTTTTTCAAGTTGTATTTTTACTTCTTCCGGTGCTGTTGGAAGTATTACAATTTTTTCCCAAGCTAAATCAAATGGTGCTTTACCACCATCTTTTAAAGCAACTAATGTAGTATCAAAAATCTTGATGGTGTTTAAAAGACTTTGTTTGGTCTTTTCATCTTTTAAAATATAATATGTTAATGCTTCTTTTGTCATTCTTTGAGTTAACATTCTCTGCCTTCCAGCTAAATTTATTACTAAACCATCTTCCGCTTGAAGCTTAGTAATATAATTTGTTGAAACAAAAGTAATTAAAGATAATAATACAAAAAATACTATAGGTACCCTAATTTTACGTACAAACTATTTTTTTCATAAATTTGCCCCTTAAATATATTTTATTATTATAAATATTATATTATATTATATTATATTTTTCATAAAAAATCAACAAATCATTTACTTTATCTATCTAATTTACAATAACTCTTTAAAAAACAATTTTGACATATAGGATTTTTTTTACATATGTACTTTGAATGTTCAACAATTAAACCATGATAATTTTTATAAATAAGTAAATCTTCAGGTATATTTTCTTCAAAAAATAATTTATATGTGTCATAATCGTTTTTTATTTTAAATCCTAATCTTGCAAACATTCTTTTAGTATATGCATCTATAACAAAAGATAATTTATCAAAAGCATATAGCAAAATTGAATCTGCTGTTTCTTTTCCAATACCTTTAATTTGTAATAGTTCATTTCTTAATTCATCTTTGTTTTTTATAGCAATTTTTTCAAAAGAAAATTCATAATTTTTGAACCATCCCAATAAGTTTTTAACATATTTGGCTTTCATCTTATAAAAACCTGAAGGTTTAATTAAATGCTCTAATTTTTCAAGTGATAAATTATATAATTTCTCTGGATCCATTAAACTATTTGTTTTTATATTTTCTAACGATTTTTCAACATTACCCCAATTGGTATTTTGAGTTAATAAAGCACCTAACATTATCTCAAATTTATTATTCCCCGGCCACCATCCGTCAGATATTTTATATTCATTACTTAACAGATCATATAATTTCATTAAATCAATATACATTGTTGGGTGGTACTTCTCCTTTCAATGCTGCTATTACATTATCAGCTACCATTTCTGCCATTTTATCTCTTGTTTCAAATGTAGCACTTCCAGTATGTGGAGTTAATACTACGTTATTTAGTTCTATTAACTCCTGTGGAATTTTTGGTTCTTCTTCATATACATCCAAACCTGCTCCAGCTATTTTCCCTTCTTTTAAATATTTAATCAAAACTTTTTCGTTAATAACGGGACCTCTTGCTGTATTAATAATAATAACATTTGGTTTCATCATAGAAAATTCTTTTTCATCTAATAGATGATATGTTTCCTTTGTTAATGGCGTATGTAAAGAAATATAATCTGATTCTTTTATTAAAGTTTCAAGTTCCGCATATTCAACTCCTAACTCTTTTTCCTCAACCTTAGATAATCTGTTTCTCTTATAATATAATACTTTCATTTCAAAACCTTTAGCTCTTTTTGCCATCTCTTTTCCAATTCTTCCCATACCAATTATTCCCAACGTTTTTCCTTTAATATCATATCCTAAAAATAATTTAGGTCTCCAACCAACAAATTTTCCTTCTCTTACAAATTTATCACTTTCAACAATTTTTCGAGCAACAGCAAAAAGAAGTGCCCAGGCTAAATCTGCGGTTGCATCACTCAAAACGCCAGGTGTATTTGTTACATAAATTTCCGCTTCTTTAGCAGCCTCAACGTCTATATTATTATAACCTACTGCATAATTAGAAACTACTTTTAAAATTCCTCTTCCAGCATCAATAACCTCTTTATCAATATTATCACTTAATAAGGTTATTAAGGCATCATTGTTTTTTGCTAATTCAATTATTTCATCATGATTTAAAGTTCTTTCTTCTCTATTAACCCATACTTCAAAACCAGCTTCTTTTAATTTTGTTTCTGCAATTTCAGGTATTTCATATGTAAAAGCTACTTTTGGCATTATCCCACCTCCATTTTAAATTCATCAATATTATAACAAAAAAACCGGCCTTTTAAAAAGCCGGTGAAGTTGGTGCCGAGAGTGGGACTTGAACCCACACGAGGTTTCACCCTCAGTGGATTTTGAGTCCACCGCGTCTGCCAATTCCGCCATCTCGGCAAAACCAAGATTATTATACCATTAAAAATATTATTAGTCAAGTACAATTTGAAAATTTAAATATAATTAAAAAATTGAGTAATTTATTATTTTGAAATTATTTTATTCTATGTAAATCTTTACAACATCTCCATCTTCAGAATCTACATCTACTATATTTTCACCTTCAAACTCATCAAAATTAATATTTTCTATAGCTTCTATAATTTGATCAATTTGCTCTTTACTCATCTTCGTTCCCTGCTGAGCTAACCCCAACGGTATCATAGCTTTAGCTATTTTTATTAATCCGAGAGGTATTTTTACATTCACCTTGTCTCCTTTTGCAGAATCTACTTTTATAACCAATTTTCTCTTTGATTTTGTTTTTTTATTTTCTTCAGTTTTTGTATCAAAAAAAGCCTCTATTAAGTCTGCTGCTTCTTCAATTTCTATTTTGCTTTCTTTCACCATATTTAATACTCTTATCAATTCTTCTCTCATTATTTTGCCTCCTTTAATAATTTTAATTTCTCAATAGCTTCTTTTGGTTTTATTAAGCCTTTTTCTAAATCTTCAATAATTCTTTTTTTCTCAATAACAATATTTTTATTTTTTTCTTCATCTGATATATATTCCTTTGAAACATAACCAAGATCAGCTAACAACTTATTAAACTTATTCAAAACCGTTGGATATGATAACTTAAGTATCTCAGATACTTTTGAAAGATTGCCACGATTTAATAAATAAAGACGTAAAAATTCTATGTTTTCATCACTTAAAGAAGCAAATTCGTTCATTTCAAAGTTCCCTTCAAGTTTCGACTTACAATTATCACATCTTAATACTTCAATATGCATTTTATTACCACAAACCGGACATATAATAGGTGCTTTATACATACTACCATCTCCTAAGCAACATATATTTTTACTTTTGTTTTTCCTCCATCTGTATCAACATCTATAAAATCCCCATAAAAATCCGATAAATAATCTATAGATTCTATTATTACATTAATAATCAAATTCACATCAAAATTAATTTCTTTTCCTTCTTTTTTAAATTTGGATTCAATAGATTTTTTAATTAAAGGTTTTAAAGAATATAATAAAGGTTTTGTTGCTATTAATACTCCCAATGGAAAAATCAGATTCACATTAGTTTCTTCAGACTTTACACTTATTACGAATTTTGTTCCTACGGGATACTTTATTTTCCTGCTGATAAGTTCTGCTGCTATTTCTGGATCATTTTCTTCAACAATTTTTTTAATAGACCTTTTTAATAGTTTTTTTTGAATTTTTTTTCTTTTAAATGCTTTATAATAAGTGTATAAAATATAAATTCCCAGTCCTATAAAGAAAAACGCCCAAAAAATTTTAGCCCCGAAAAAAATAAGTATTAATCCATATAAAATTAATAATATCACTCCGGCCATATTATCACCCCTATATATAAAATTATAAACTATTTTTTATAATATGTCAAGTTAACTTTTATAAATTCAAAAATTTTTCTTTTTATATTTTATAAATTGATATTATAAAATATAAAGCGAAACTTCTAAAAGTTTCGCTTTATATTTCTAATGTTGTTCCAGCACCAAATTTAATAATCTTACCTTTAAATTCAATATTCATAACATTTATAGCTTCTATGCCCGTACAATGAGAAGGTAGTAAATATTCTACTCCTGTTTTCTTTATTTTATCCAATCTAACAAACAATTTTTCCTCATATTGTTTATAAAAATGGAAACCACCTATAACAGCATGTATTTTCTCTTTAAAAATTTCTTTAGAAAAACTTAATATATTTTCTATTTTCGGGTGGGCACAACCAGCTATAACTACCAACCCTTTTTTTGTTTTTAATACCATTGAATGTTCTGGAATACTTTCATTAAATGTACCTGTTGAATATATGTTTTTCTCAATTTCCGTAGGTTCATTACATATGATAATTTCGGTTTTGTTTTCTAACTTTTTTATTAATTCTTTTGGAAATTTTAACGGTATATATGTCTTTTTCACTTGAAACTTATCCAATATGAAATCTAAACCTCCCGTATGATCATCATGATAATGACTTAAAAAAAGATCGTCTATAATTTTTAATTTATTTTCTAATCCAAGGTGCTTTATATTATGTTCCAAAATTCTATAATCTGCTCCAGTATCAAAAAGTATCTTCTTATTCTCACTTTCTATTAAAATAGATAATCCCCAATCTCTTTTTAATAATGGATGAACCTTAAAATTATCAACTATACCTGTTATTTTCATATTTCACACTCCTTTAGTATAAAATTTATAAATTATTTTTTGTTTTCACCGAAAATTATGCTATAATTGAATTTGATTATAGAATGGAGGTATTGTTGTGAAAAAAATTATAGTCGTTTTTATTTTAGTTTTAACAATCTCAGCATTTTCTTTAAACATTATAACATCTATCAAACCACTAGAACTAATAACAAGAGAATTAGCCCCAAACTCAATTATATACAATATTTATAATACTTATGACACTTTTAAAAATTTAAAAATCGAATCTAAAGATTTCAAAAATACCGATTTAATAATTATTTTAAATGACGAAATAGAAATAAACAGTGCTGTAAATAAGGTTGTTTTATCTGAAGGTGTTTTATTTTACCCATACAAAGAAAATCCTTTTATATGGTCTGATCCTTTATATTCAATTGTTATCGCATATAAAATAGAAAAGAAATTAGAAAATATTGATCCTGATAATGCTTCTAAATACAGAGATAATTTATTGAATTTCACACAAAAAATAATTGATTTATCAGATGCATTTTCTAAAGAAATACAAAATAAAAAAATTAGCATAATTGATATAAATAATATTTTCATTCATTTTTATGAAAGATACGGAATAGATTATAAAGTTTATAATAAAAACACTACTATTACGAACGATAAAATTTTAATATCAAATTATGATTATAAAAATCCCATATATAAAAATTTAAAAAATAAAAAAGTTATGGTAGATATATTTGCTTCTAAATATAATAATATCATAAATTTCTATAAATCTATAATAGAAAATTTACTAAACTAAATTTTAATTTTAAGACAGTCTTGTACTGTCTTTTTTTATCTATAGGAGGAAAATATGCATTATGATGTTATAATTTTAGGTGGAGGTCCATCAGGTCTTTTCTGTGCTTCAAACATTAAAAATAAAAAAGTTTTACTATTAGAAAAAAATGAAAAGTTTGGAAAAAAACTCCTTGTTTCCGGTGGAGGAAAATGTAATTTTACAAACAACGATAATTTAAAAGATTTGATTACCCACTATGGAAATAAAAAGAATTTTGTAAAAAAGGCTTTATATAATTATTCAAATATTGACTTATTAAAAGATATTGATTTCGAATATACCATAACCGAAGAAGGAAAGATTTTTCCAAAATCCATGAAATCTTTTACCGTTTTGAATTGGCTACTAAAAAATATAGAAAAGAAGAAAAACATCATAATAAAAACAGGAATAAATATTTTAGATATAAAAAAGGATAATAACAAAGAACCTTTTATAATAAAAACTCAAAACGCTATTATTAAAACAAAAATATTAATTCTTGCAACAGGTGGAAAATCTTTTCCAGCTTTAGGAACCAAAGGCGATGGATATAATTTTGCAAAAAAATTTGGACATAATATCATACATCCAAAACCTGCATTAACTCCTTTAATAATAAAAGACTTTAATTTAATAGATTTAGCAGGAACATCTATGATAGTAACTTTGAAAACTAATAATAATATGAAATTTGAAGGAAACTTGTTATTTACACATAAAGGTTTTTCTGGACCTGTTGTGTTAAATGCTTCCAGATATTTGAATAATGGTGATATAATTAAATTATCTTTTGTACCTTTTAGGGATGAAGAAGAATTTAGAAATGATTTTTTTAATGTCTTAAATAAAAATAAAAATGAGCTTTTATATGAAACCTTAAGAAAAAGGTATAAACTTACAAAAAGATTCATTTCAATAATGTTTCATAATTTAGAAATAAACAACAAACTAAAATGCAATGCATTACCTAAAAAGGTTAGAAACAAAATTATAAATTACTTATATAATCATACTTATGTCATAGAAAAATTAGGAGATTTCAATGTAGCAATGGTTACAAAAGGTGGTATTGATACAAAAGAAATAAATTCCAAAACCATGGAGTCAAAATTAGTTAAAAACCTATATTTTATTGGCGAAATCATAGATGTTGATGGAGATACTGGAGGTTATAATATTCAGTGGGCCTTTTCATCAGCTAAAGCTGCTGCAGATGATATTTCAAAAAAATAGATGGAGGGATTTTTATGAAAAAAAGATTTTACGTTGTTGTTTTAATTATTCTACTTTCAGTTAGCATTTTTTCTCAACTTACAATAAAAAAGATTTCCGAAAACACTTTGCAAGTTTTACCTCATTTTTCAAAGGCTAAATATGGAGACTATTTATTAGAAAATAATAAAATAACTGTTATTATAGGTTCTGAAAAAAGAAATGATGAATTTTCAGGAAGAATTATTGAAGCTTATACCAATGATATAAAAAGAAATTTACTGGATAATTATAAAATTTATGTCCAGAATAAAATATTGAATGCACATAAGATTGAAATAAGAAAAAATGAAAATTATATTGAATTTAAGGTAGCAAATAATGATTATGGTCCATTTCACCTTTCAACAATTTACAAACTTGAGGAAGATAAAAATTATATAGAAATAATAAATAATATAAAAAACATTTCTAACAAAGATTCTAAATTATTGATAAAAGATATTGTCTCATTCAATGAATTATTTCCAAAAATAATTAAAACAAATGAAAATGGGAAAAAATTATTATTGCAGGAGGATTTTATTTCATATTCATTTATACCAGATCCTAATTTTCAGATTTTTCGTTCAATGTTTACAAGTAATTTCAGTGCATTAATATATAAACCCATTAAATTAAAACCAAATGAAAGTATTAATTTTTCACGTTTATTATATATTACAAAAGATATAGAAAAAGTTAGAAAATATATATATTCTTCAAGCAACTCTATTTCTGGAAAAATAATTTCGAATTTAAATAAAAAAGATAACATTCCCATATATTTGTATAATAGAGATAACACTCCAATATCCTTAACCTATACAGATAAAAAAGGCAACTTTTCTTTTATTAATGTAAAAGAAGGAGATTATGCTATTTTAAAATGCGAAGGATTTAAAGAAAAGAAAATACCTTTATATCAAAATAATGAAAATATTATAAAAGTTATTCCTGAAGTTAATAATAACGATTTTATATGGCCATTATACTTAACAAATCATACAGAAACATCTGTTATATTTAACTGGAAAACCATTATTCCATCTACAGCAAAAATAGAAATTTTTGATGGAAAGAAAAATATCAAAACAGTCTTAGCTAATATTCCTTTATCAATCCAGCACATACCAATAACCGGCTTGAACCCTAACAAAGAATATAATTATAAATTATATATTGAAAATTATTATATAAAAACAAATGCTGTTATTTCAGGACATTTTAAAACCAAAAGTCTTAATGAAAATAATCTTAAGTTTGCGATTTACGGTGATACAAGAACATATCATGAGCTACATAAATTAGTAGCGGATAATATAGCAAATGATAATCCGGAATTTGTAATTAATGATGGCGATTTAGTTGAAAAAGGCGATTGGTTAGATGATTGGAATTCTTTCTTTAATGAAATATCGAATTTAGCAAAAAATTCTGTTTATTATCCTTTATTAGGAAATCACGAAAGAAATAATTCTTATTACTACCAGGCTTTTTATTTACCAAAAGGCAGTGGGGATTATAATAAAAGATGGTATTATTTTGATTATGGAAAAATACGTTTTATTTTTCTGGATTCAAATGCAGTTGGTACTCAGCAACTTGAAAAGTCTCAGTTAAACTGGTTAATAGATGTCTTAAAAAAATCTTCGGATAAAACCATTTTAGTATTTTATCATCACCCTTTCTGGAATAATTGCGAAGGATATAATTACGGTATGGAAAGACATTTAGAAGAATTATGGAGACCCATATTTGAAAAATATAATGTAAAAGCCGTATTTAACGGGCACGTTCATTCATATGAAAGACATGAAAAAAATGGTATCATTTATGTTATAACAGGTGGTGGTGGAGCACCTTTAGAACTGGTACACAAAAAAAATTTAGAACCTACTACCGTAAAAATCAATTATGGAACATTACATTACGTTCTGGCTGAAGTAAAAGATAATAAAATAATTTTTACTGTAAAAACCGTTGCAAAGGTCAAAAACAAAAATAACGATAGAGATTTGGAAAAATATAACAAAGTAATCGACAGATTTGAAATAAGTATAAAATGATAAAATCGGCTTTAACGCCGATTTTATCATATTTCAATAACATTTTCTGCCATTTCGGAAAATGCTCCATCATGAGTTACAATAAACGCCTGTTCTATTTCTTTAAGCATATTTTTTAAATTTTCAGCTAGCATATTTTTTCTTTCTTCATCAAGATTTACCGTTGGTTCGTCTAAAATGTAAAAATTTGCTTTCGATAAAAAGTTTGCCAGTGCAGTTCTTATTGAGATAGCCACGCTTACCTGTTCTCCACCAGATAATATGGAAAATTCTCTTTCACCCTTTATTTCATCTTTTAAAACCACGAGATAATCTTTTTCAGAATCCCAGATAATAATCTCGTTTTTTCCGGACATTTTTCTATAATTTTCTGTTGCATGAGAAGAAATAATTTTTGTAAATTCTGTACTAACGTATTTTCCCATTGTTTTCATTTTTTCTCTAAATTCTTTCGTTAGTTGGTGCTTTTTTTCAAAAATTACTTTTTCCTTTTTCAATTGTTTTATTTCACTTCTTTTTTTCTCTCTTTCATCCAATTTTTTTAATAGATTTTTGTATTCATTTCTGGATTTACCAATCTTTTCATTTAATTCAGCTACATCTTTATTTAGATTTTTTATTGCTATTTCAGTTGTAGACAGTTTTTCTTTTAATTCATTTAAATCCTCAAATTTTTTCTTTCTTCTAATAATATTTTTATAATATCTTCCTGTTTTTCTATATCTTCTTCAACTTTTTTTAATTCATCGAGTAATGTTTCTAATTTTTCTGCCATTTTTTTATTTCTTATATACTCATCGTATTCATTTTTATACGATTTTTTCCTGAATTCAAATTCTTCTTTGTTTCTTCTGACTTTTTCAAGTTTTTCTGATATATCAGAATAATCTTCTAATTTCTTTTTTAATGTTTCTACGTTAAATTGATTTCTTTCTATTTCCTTTTTTAAAAATTCCAATTTTTGATTAATGCTATTTAATTCATCAGTGATATTATCTTTTTCTTTTATTTTTTCTTCAATTTTATCATTATAATTTTTTATCTCTTCTGCCATTTTGCTTTCTGTAGCAATTAGTTTTTTATTTTTTTCTTCCAACTCCTTTTTCTGCTTATCAATATCCCTATATTTCTCTGAAATATCTTTTTTTCATTTAATAATATTCTATATTTGTCTTTCTTTTTATATAATTCATCAAGTTTGTGATTATTAAAGGAAATTTCATTATTTAAATTAAAAAGTTTTTCTTCTAAACTTTCTTTATCTTCTTCCAGTCTGTCTAATTTTTTCAATTCATTTTCCTTTTTTCTATCTCATCAATTAATTGATTTATATTACTATCAAAATATGTTGTACTTCCACCTTTTTCTTCGAGATTTAAACATTTTTCATTCAATATAGGGCAATTTCCATCTGATAATTGACTTTTTGACTTCTCAAGATTTTCTAATTTCATTTTTAATTTTTCCAGTTCTATTTTTAATTTACTTTTTATATCGAGTTCATTCTTTATTTTTTTCAACTTTAATTCCAATATTTCTTTCTCTTTTACAAATTCTTCATTTTTTTCTTTGATTATTTCTTCATTTTTTATTTCTTCCTCTAATTGCTTTATTTCTTGAATTATTTTTCTATAACTTTCAAAATCTTTTTCAAAATTTTCTTTTTCTTTTTCAAAGTCTTCTATATTTTTTAGTAAGCTATTATAACTTTCCTTTTTTAGAATTAATTCTGGTTTCATTTCTAAAATAATATCTTCTAACTCTTTTATTTTTTTCTCTTTTTCTTTTTTTCTTTCAAAAAAATTTTTCTTCTCTGATATAAATTTCTCTCTTTTTTTCTCCAATTCATTCAATCCTTTTTCTAACTTCGATTTTTCTTTTTCTTTTCTTATCAATTCTTTTTCCAATATTGATATTTTTTCTATATCTTTTTCTATTTTTATATATAAATCATAACCTTCTTTTGTTTGTTTAACAATATCTTTAGCCTTTTCTGCTTCTTTTATTTCGAGATCCAGTTTATTTTTCATTTCTTTTTTACTTTTTATTGTTGTTTCGTACTTATTTATTTTTTGCTCTAATTCATTTACTTTCTCAATTTGCGTATTTATGTTCTTTTTTGCTTTTTCAAAATTTTGCATCTTTGCTTTTTTTAATTTCAACTCTTCTTCTAACATTTCAATATTTTTTGATATTATATCTATCTCTTCGTCTAATCCTTTATACTCTTCTAATTGACTTTCCAAAAGTTCTATTTTTGACGCTTTCTTATTAATTTCTGAATCATACTTTCTTTCAACGTTTAATAAAACAGAAGAAATCTTTTCATAAATTTCCGTATTAAATATTTTATTAAATAATTCCTTTCTTTGAGCACCTGTTAGATTAAATATATTTACCAGATCATTTTGATATGCACTGATAACATTCTTAAATATTTCTTTTGTATTTTTACCTTTAATTCCAGCTAATTCCCCTATTTTACTCAAAACTATATCTTTTTTTTCAGCAATAATTTCACCAGATTTTTCTTTTAAAAGATATTTGCTTTGATTTCCTATTTTTCTTTCTACAATATAATCAACCATATCATTTCCTGTAAAACCAACTGTAATAATGGCAGATTTTTCTTCCTTATTCACTGCATTTTTTAAATTTTTATCTCTTGGTTCTATATCAAAAAGGGCAATTCCTAGCGCTTCAAAAATGGAACTTTTTCCGGATCCATTTTTACCTAATAATAAATTTATTCCTTTTTCAAATTCAACTTCCAAATTTTTATGATTTCTATAGTTTTTTAATATTATTTTATTTATTTTCATTCGAATCACCTTCAAGCAATATATTCAAGAAATTATCAAAGGAATCATATATTATTTCTTCATTTTCAATATTATTTTTCAATAATTCTAAATATTCTGTTGTTTTTTCAGCATTTTTAGAATATATATTTTTCCATGATTTAATAACCTTTTTTCTATATCTTTTATGTCTAATTCTTCAGAATTAACAAAATCTTTTTCAATCTTATATTTCACCAGAATGTCAACCTTTAAAGCGCCTTTTTCTTTTAATATTTTTTCTATTTTTTCATTTTCTATTAATTTATTTGATTCATTGATAATCTTTAATCTAATTATTTCATTTTTTTCTATTTGAATTTTGTTTAACTCATCAAAAAAAGTATCAGAATATATCAAATCATATGATGATAACTTTCTCTTTTTTGATTCAAAAAATGCATGTTCTTTTGTTAAAGTATCAAAAATAATGCATCCTTTTTCGCCATTTTCATTTAAATCCCAATATTCCGGACAACCTGGTACAAAAAAATAAGGATTATCTTTAGGATATTGAGAATATGAATGCAAATGACCTCCTGCCATGTATAATACTTTATCTTTAAAAAAGTCAATAATTCCAGATTTAGTACATCCTGGTATAAAATTTCCTCCAATACCTGTGTGTGTAATAATGATATTTTTTTTATCTCTGTCTAATTGTTGTGATAGTGTTATTAACACTTCATCTATAACTACTCCTTGATATGGAATTCCATAGAAATTTATATCCTCTATTTTTATTGGAGTAAATATATATTTCTCATTTTCTTTCTTAAACTCAGGAACCATTACCAGACCTTTATTTTCAAGATATTTTATCCATGAATCTTCATGAGTATATATTTTGTCGTGATTCCCTTCAATAAGTAATGTTTTTATATTATTATTTCTTAGCTTTTCAAGTATCTTTTCTGTTTTAAATAAAATATCTGGTAATAACGAACTTCTATCAAATAAGTCTCCCGCTATAATGAAAACATCTATCTTTTTTTCTATTGCTATATCTACAATGTATTCAGCAGCATTAAAATAATCTTCATATCTAATATTTGAATATTCTCCAATTCCACCAACAGGTCTTCTTCCTAAATGCCAATCAGATGTATGTAGTATTTTCAAAAAAATCACTCCTACCTAAGGGTTTTATATAATTATTTCATTTTTTCTATATTTTTATTATAACATAATTATTTTATTCACAAATAATAGCTTTAATTCTAAGATCAATTCTGTTTTATCTCTTTCAAATGTCTTTTATATTCACTATTTTAGAAGCCAATTTCTCGAGTCTATTTTTCAGGTTTCCTTTATTTATACTGGTTTTAGAAATTTGTTATTTTTTTAAATAGGTCCGGATTTAAATTTTATTGCATTTTGTTTAAATGCTCCCGGACCTATTTGAATTCTTTTGCTTTTACAATCAATGTTTTAGAATTTTAACAATATTTCGATTTCGTTAATTGAATTTGATGAATTTTTGTATGTGCAATTTTATTATTTTTCTTTTTCATTAAGTAATTTTTCATAACAGTCTCTACACACTGCTATGTATTTTTCAAATCCTCCTACATCGATTTCAGAACCATTTCCTACTATTTTAAAAGATATTGTGCCATTATATTCACCACATTCATGACAAACTGCCTTTTTCTTTATTATTTCATCTGCATATGCAGATAATAATATTGTTGTTTTAAAAGGATTATTTTTATATGTTAAATCCAATCCTGAACAATAAACATTTATTCCTTTTTTAATTAAATCTAATATTACATCTTTCAATTCTTCGTCGAAAAATTGAACTTCATCTACAAATACGGCTTTTTCATCAAAATCTAAATATTTATACATTTCTTTAGATTTTTTTATAGGTACTGCTTCAACCTTTGTTCCTGTATGTGATACTACATACTCTGATGAATATCTGTCATCTATTATAGGCTTAAATACTTTTATTTTTTTTCTACCTAATGTATATATTTCGATAAAAGATATAAGTTCCGAAGTTTTTCCAGAATACATTGGACCTACTATTAAAATGAATTTTCCAGACATTATAATTCCTCCTTGATCGAATATTTTTTATGTATAATATAATGAAAAATTATTAATAAAAAGAAAGATAGGATATAAAAAACTATACTTAATTTTACATTCAAATGTATATAAGGTATATAATTGCTTATATATCTTAAAAAGGTTTTTATTAATTCTATATAAGTATTTATCATTTTATTTAATATATCAGGCATTTGAAACAAGAGAAATAATATCGATATTCCCATTAAAGAGTAAGTTATAGGAACAAAGATTATACTCATCAAAGGACTTATTATTGAAAATCCTTTAAAGAATAATATACTCCATGGAAGGACTGCAAGAAATGCTGAAAATGATATAATAAGCGGATTTTTTGTATATTCTATAATTAATAATATCGATAACGCAGCAGAATAACTCATTAAAAATCCTGGAGAAAAAACAACAGTTGGATTATACAATATATTTGTTACACCTACAAGACCTAATAAGTTTTTTGAATCTATATTTAAACCCAAAATTTTTGTCAATTCAATTAGCGAAATAAGCATTACTGCTCGTGTTGCAGAATCTGAAAAACCAGTTGTGATTAGATAAAAAAACAAAAATATTATTGTTAACATTCTTCTATAGATTATGTATATTGTGGTTTGTGAATATAAAAAGTATAATGCAAGATATATTATATAAACATGAAAACCCGATACAGCAAACAGATGTAATAATCCTGTATTTCTGAAATTTTCTGCATTTTTCCCTCTTAATCCTCCAAAAATGACAGAAAATAATATTTCATTATTGTTATATGAAAAATTTTTATATAATCTTTTCTTAAAGAAACCTCTTAATGAATATATTGATTTTTTTGATGAGTTAGCCATGTGTTTAGTTTCGAAATTATCATTGAATTTTTTGCCTACTATATAAACTTTATTACCTATTTTAAAAGGATCGGTTGTGTAATTGTTATATGAAAAATATAATTTTTCATTTGTTTTTTCCATGAAGTATCGTAATATTTTTCTGATTTTATTATATAGAAATTGTTTGTTTTATCTATTATTGTACCTAATATACCAACTTCTAAATTTGATGGTATGGTGTGAAAATTTAAAGTGTTTAAGAATATCATAGATAGAATTAAAACGAAAAAAAATCTTGTCTTTAGTTTATATTTAAAGCCAAAAAGACTACAGCCATAAAAATTATGGCTGTAGTCATCATTTTTGCTTTTATAATAAGAATTAATACTATGGAACTAAAAAATAAATTTACAAAAAATGGCATTATGCTCCAAATTTTTCCAATTTTCTTGCATTACCCATTAACAGGCTCATTAAATCAACAGCATATATTGTTCCCATGGACCCTCTAGCTGCTTCAAATTCATCGAATGTTTTTGATAATCCAGCTCTTGTATATGGTGATTTAATCATGAATGGAACTGGATGCCAACTATGTCCGCTAATTGCTACAGGAGTTGAATGATCTCCTGTTACTACTAATACATCAGGATTTAATTCTAATAATTTTGGTAATGCTTCATCTACCATTTCTATTACATGTACTTTTGCATCGAAATTTCCATCTTCGCCATATGAATCAGTTTTTTTAATATGTACATAGAAGAAATCATATTCGTCCAATGTTTTTTCAATGTTTCAAATTCATCAGCTGGAGTTTCACCATCAACTTCTAAAATATCCATTCCAACTAATTTAGCTAACCCTTTATACATTGGATATACTGCTATAGCTGCTGCTCTCATTTTGTATACTTCCGGGAATTTTGGAATATTTGGATATTTTGAAAACCCTCTAATTAAAGCAAAGTTTATTTTTGGTTCATCTTTTAATACTTCTTTAATTTGTTTCATCAATTTGGTGAATATTTCTGCCGTCTTTTCTGCTTCTGGATGTGTTGCATGTGCCCATTTTATTGGCAATCCTTCTTTTTGTGGATCAGCATCTTCAATTCTATCATCTAACCCTTCACCTGTTAGTTTTACAACAAATCTGTGTTCTTTTCCAGGATAAAACTGCACTTTAACTCCATCGATTTCTTTGATATTTTCATTTAATTTTTCAACTATTTTCTTTGATTCTTCTGTTGCTGGTCTTCCTGCTCTTCTATCAACTACTATATCTCCATCAATAGTAGCGAAGTTACCTCTTGCAACAACATCCTTTTCTCCTACTTCTACATCAATACCCAATGCTTCTAATATACCTCTACCAATTTGATATTTTATAGGATCATATCCAAATAATCCTAAATGTCCTGGTCCAGATCCTGGTGTAATACCTGGTAACACTGGAATTGTTTGACCTAAATCAGATTCTGTAGCAACTTTGTCTAAATTTGGAGTTTTAGCAGCCTGTAATGGTGTTTTTCCATTAACAACTGTATCTCCAATACCGTCCATTACTAACATTACTATTTTTGAATCTGTTTTGGTAATTAATTTTTGCAAAAATTCCTGTCTGTCTACATACATTTTACTCCCTCCCCAGTTAAAGTTATTTCGTTATAATTATAGCATAGTTTGATATGAAGTATATAATAATTTAGTAAATTTTTAGATAATTGATATGATATAATTAAAATGAACAATATATTAATTGAACAACTTTTTCTGGAGGTGTTTTATGATAAAAGGTGTTATTTTTGATTTGTATGGTACTTTAATAAATGCTAATCATCTATTTTTACCTATCGCAGAAATTATTTCAAAAGAAGTTAATATTTTGGTTGAAAAGTTAGAAATAAAAATTAGAGAAACATATAATAAAATTTTTAAAGATTACCATTTAAAACCTTTTAAGGCAGAAAGAGAATATTACAAAAAAATGTTTAATGAATTAAAACCTATTTTAGGCTTAAAAAATTCTGCAGAATGGTATATAGAAGAAATGTATAAAACGTTTATTAATTTAAAGCCATATGATGATGTAGATTATTTAAATGAAATTAAAAAGAAAGGTTTATTAATAGGAATTTTGTCTAATGCAGATGATGATTTTGTTATTCCTGCTTTAGAGAAAAAAACTTTTCCATATGATTATCTTTTTACATCTTATTCTACAAAATTATATAAACCAGATCCAAAAATATTCGAGTATGCTTTGAATAAAATGCAATTAAACAAAGAAGAGGTTATTTTTGTTGGAGACAATTATAATGTTGATATTATTGGAGGAATTAATTTTGGAATAAAATCGATATTAATAAAAAGATGGAATCAGAATATTGAATATCCTGATTCCATTTACTCGTTGAGAGAATTAGATAAGTATTTATAATACTAAATTTACTTTGCGCGCAGCTCCACTTCTAAATAAAGTTCTGGTGCCTGCGCCTTTTTTTATTAAATCAAATAATTTTTCTGAATCTTCTATGTACGAACCAGATAATATTTTTACTGGAAAAACATCTTCTACCATTATTGTTGATGGTCCAGCAATTGCAACCCTATCCGTATTCACATAATTTAATATATAATCTATTGTTCCATTTACTATTGTTGTTCCTGTAATAATTACAGCAGTACATTTAGGTAACATTTCAATAATAGCCCAATCTGGCAATATTTGATCATGTCTTCTTTGCCTATCAAATATTAAAACATCCCATACTTTTGGTCTTAATGCATCTACAAATGGAGTTATTTCACCTACTATACCTACAATATCCTTTTTATTAAATTCCATTAATTTTAATGTGTCTCCATTAACAAATCTTTCAGGATTTTTGTTAAATACAGCATTAACTGCTGCATATGATACTGACCTTAACAATGGATCTCCTGAGAACATACCAACTTCTAATAAATCCTTTACTTTCATACCCACTTCTGCCTTACTTTCAGGTTTTCCATCTAACCCCATACATTTGTAAAATTCTTCACATTTCCCTAAAGTATCTTCTCGGTTTGTCGCTACAAAACCTGTTCTTCCATCACTTAATTTAACAGCAGTCTCTCCAATACCAATTACAAAATCTTCGATAAAAATGTCATCAGTAATATTTTCTAATACTTTATTATACAATTTTTTTGCTATAGTCAAATTAATCCCCCAATATTAAATTCAAAAACATTATACTACTTTTAAAATTATTAAGCAAATATAATCTAAAAATATTTGTAAGAAATAAATGGTAAAATAATCATATATTTAGCAATCTCTCAATTTTTATATAATAACAAAATCTCGAGGAGGGATAATATGAGAAGTATTTTACAGGACTTAACTCCAGAATTTTTAAAAATACTAAACAAAGACAAAATTTATTGGTTTGAAGGATGGCAAGAGTATAAACAAAACAGGCCCAAAATTGTTAGGGAATATGAAAAACAAGAAAATTTAAACGATGAAAAAATAAAAGAAATATTAGCTAAGATTAGAAGAAAAGATTTTGATATGTTTAAGCAGGATTGGGAAAATAATTTTCTAGAAATAAAAAAAGAAATGGTTATGAAATTATCCAGAAATGCTGAACATTTTCAATTGAAAAGAGGAGATTTTGTAGTTTATATAATGGGACTTTTAGGATTAAATTCACATTATTATATTGAAACATATTATGGTACTGTAATTTTGATTGATAACTTTTATCATTTTTTAAATAAGAAAGATATCAAAAAAACTATTGAAGAAGCAATTTTAAATTTTATCAATAATACTCCAATTAATCCCAAAAAGCTCTTTTTGCTAAATTACTCTCACAAATAGAAAAATACATATATGATAATAATGACAAAGATAGGGTTATGAAAAAAATTGTTGAGACTTTATATAAAAATGTTGATTATTATAACTGGGTTGGATTTTATTTAACTGATGAAAACGATAAAAATATGTTAAATTTAGGTCACTATCTAGGAAACCCACTGAGCATGTGAAAATCCCATTTGGAAGCGGTATTTGTGGGCAAGCTGCTTCTACAAAAAATACCTTTGTAGTACAAGATGTCACAAAAGAAACAAATTATTTATCTTGTAGTGAAAAAACAAAATCTGAAATAGTTGTTCCAATATTGGATAATGATGGAAATGTATTTGGAGAGCTAGATATAGACAGTCATAAATTAGAACCTTTTACTATAGAAGACTCCAATTTTTAGAAGAAATTATTAATTTATTTGTTAAAAAATTTCTTTAATTTTATTAATTTTATTTTTTAACCTATTCACAAAATCGAGAATAAAAGCTCATTTAATAGAAATATTCTTAATGAAAGTAAAAAATATTAAAATGGTTAAATTTAGGATTATGCTAAAATCCTTTTTTTATGGTATTTATGTTTATTTAATTCTTTTGTTCACTAAGTTTTAAATCTCAACAAAGTTCATAAAAATTTTTCTTGATTATATATGTTAAATCTGATATTCTATATAATGCTAAACATTCTTTTTATTTTTTTGGTCAGGGGGTAATTGGTGTGACTAACGAAGAGTTATTAGAACTACTTAAAGCCAGGATTAATCACAATACATGGGAACAATGGTTTACCTCTGCCCAAATATTAGATATTCAGGAAAAAAAAGTAATAATAGGTATTGGAAATCTATTTGTTAAAGATTTTATTGCTAGAAAATATGGTTCATTGGTTTCCAATACTTTATCTGATATTCTTTCTAGAAAGATAACTGCAGAATTTACTTTTATACCTGCCGATCAATCAACCAAGAAAAAAGCAGGTCCGTTGATAAAGAAAGACTTTAAAATTATCTGATTTTAATCCTGAATATACAT
>NZ_QHLX01000001.1 GCF_004135675.1 Marinitoga lauensis | reverse complement strand
AAACAATTAGCAATGTTACTACTCAGAGTATGATTTCTGGTTCTATTTCTGTATTTTCTGCGGCAGTAACGGTGACAATTATGACATATTTTGGTGTTCCAGTTTCGTCTTCTCAGGCAATAGTTGGTTCGATAATGGCAATTGGCTTGATTGAAGGTGGAGTTAATTGGGCCATAATACTAAAGTTAATATTAGCATGGGTAGGAACTCCAATTGGTGGTATGATATTTGGTTTTATTTCTTATAAGATACTTTCAATACCTTTTAATAAAATAAAATCTATATATATTAAGGAAAGAAGTATACAAATAGCTACATTAATAATAGGTGCTTATGGAGCATATTCATTGGGAGCAAATAATGTTGCAAATATAACAGGTGTTTTTGCAGGTACAATTGGAGTGAGTACTGCAGCATTAGTAGGTGGTTTGGCGATATCCTTTGGAGTATTAACTTATAGTTATAAAGTAATGATGACAGTAGGAAAACAAATAATAGAACTTGATTATTTTTCTGCACTTATTGCAGTATTAGGTGAATCAATAACTGTCTGGATTTATGCTTTGCTAGGGATTCCAGTTTCAACTTCTCAGGCAATAGTAGGAGCGGTTATAGGTGCCGGATATGCAAGAGGTTCAAGATTAGCTAATAAAAAAGTATTGTTAAAAATTTTAAGCGCATGGGTAAATACCCGATTTCAGCTGGTTTAATAACAGCATTAATATATTTTATATTAAAAGGCATTTTTAAAATAAATATGTAAGCGGGAGGTGTTCATATGGGTTTATTTTTTGGAAAAAAGAAAAAAAATTATCGAATTATTTGACGAACATTTAGATGCTGTTGATAATACAATTGAAAAGTTAGTGGAACTAATAAAAAATTTAGATACAGAACTTGAAAGTATAAGGAAACTTTCTGATGATGTAAGAAATGCAGAAACTGAAGCAGATAGAATTAGAAGGCAGGCAGAAGAAGAGATGTATTCAGGAGCGTTTTTGCCAAATTTTAGGGGAGACTTATTAGGAACAATAGAGTCAATGGATAGAATAGCGAATAAAGCGGAAAGTGTAGCAGATGAAATAGAATTACAGAGTTTAAGGGTTCCTAATGAAATATTGCCAAATTTAAAAGAATTAGTCGAAAAATCACATGTAACATATAAAGCAGTAAAAGAAGCTGCAAAGGAAATGTTTGAAAATTTTGAAAAGGCAAATGAAATGATTTTAAAAACGGAAAATTATGAACATGAAACAGATATAATTGAAAGAAGCGTTATAAGAAAGATATTTTCATTGGATATACCATTAGCAGAAAAAATACAATTGAAAAAATTAGTGCATAGAATAGCTGATATCTCAGATACATCAGAAGACGTATCTGACAGAATTCAAATTATAATATACAAAAGAAAAGTATAACAAATCCTCCGCAGAAGCGGAGGATTTGTTATTGTATATTAACCATGACATGATATTCAAAAGATGTATTATCCGACCAATTATAAATAACCACCTGAGTTTGACACTATTATTATCAACAAAATTCTAAAAAGTAGAATTATTCAAAAAAATAGCTATTGTTAACTTTTTATAAAAAGAGAAATTAGCCACACACATCCTCCTTTTTGGCTTTTCATGCGTGTTTTAGGAGATTATTTTTTTAAATTCATCTAATTCCATCATTTTTTTCGGTTTTTCTATTTTTAATGTTTTTAATATGGCTTTTTGAAAATCGTTTAAATTGGCTCTTAATGCAAATAATTTGTCTTTTAATCTTATTTCAGAGTATTCCATTTTTTTTATAGCTTCTCTTATTTTTTCATGAGAGTATTCAATATTATTTTTTTCCAGTTCTAATTCTAATGTTCTTTGAATTATGTAAGATATGAAACTCATTACAATATGTCCTTTTATTCTTTTCGGTGTCCAATGAAATACCGGTCTTGTTTCAAGATAATTTTTTAATGTTCTGAATGTTTCTTCTACTTTCCATAATGTATGATATTGTTCTAATATTTCTTTTGGAGATAGTTTTGTGTTTGTTATTATTCCATAGTATCCATCGTATTTTTCATCATTTTCTATTTTTTCTATGTCCAATATATAATTTTGTTTGTTCTGTTCTTTTAAATATTTTTTCGCTCCTCTTTTACTTTTTGAATCTATATTTCCTTCTTCTAACATTTTTTTCGCTTTTTCTATTAATCGTAGTCTATCTGCTCTGTCTTTTTTGGCTCTTTCTTCTGAATATATTATGAGTAATCTTTTATTTTCATATTCTACTTCTCTATATTTTATTCCTTTTGCTATTTCTATGAATTCTCCTTCAAATATATTTACTTTTTTTAACTGTTTTATTGATTTTCCTACTATGAATTCATAATTAGAATTTTCTACTACTTCTATATTTTTTTTACTCATCATTCCTCTATCTGCTACTACTATTACTTTTCCTAATTGATATTCTTTTTTCATTTTTTCTATTGAATCTTTAAATGTATGCCCTTCAAATGTATTTCCTGCATATATATCAAAACTAACTGGCATTCTATCCTGATCTATTGACATCCCTAATACTACTTGCGACTCATTAAATTTCTTATCCTTTGAATATCCCATTTGTAATATTTCATTTGTTTGTTGTGTTTCAAACGCTAATGTTGTTACATCGTAAAATACTAAATCTACCGTTGTATTAAACAAACTTATCCTTTGATTATACATATGTTTTTCTATCGACTCTTTATTATCTGCTAATATATCCAATGTTCTGTATAACCAGTGCAACATTACATCTTTTTCTTCCAGGTCTTTTTCTTTTTTAACTTCCACTTTGTTATATCCAAAATACTCTAAATTATTAAATATTCCCAATTTACTTTTCGGTTCTACTATTCTATTCATCACCATTATTTTTAACATTTCTTCTGCATTGTATTTTATTTCTTTATCCAGTCTTTCAAAATATCTTTTCATCTCATATCTTTCAAATATCTTATTTACTATTACTTTGGCTCCGTAATTTCTTCTTGCTATTTCTTCCATTAAATCATCTTCTATTTTTTCATATTCATCTATTTCAAATATTTTAAAAAGACTATCTACAAGTTTTGTTATATCTTTTTTACTATACTTATCTATATTTCCAAAATTTATTACTGTATGCTGTTTCACTTTTCCATTTTCTCTTTTGCTTTCCATTATCCTTAAATATCTTTTTCCTTTCACTTTTGATATTTTAGGATACATTTTAAAACATCTCCTTTCAGTGGTTGTCATATATATTATACCACCAAAAGGACTAATATATTACTAATTATAGTTAATTCTCTGTAACAAAAGTTAGCCACACAATTTTTCGACTTCCTGAAAAATACACGCCTCAAACCCGCATTCTACCGTTCCATTTCCCTTAAAATCGCCAAATTGCTGTCAAAGGCAGGAAAATACAATTGAAAAAATTAGTGCATAGAATAGCTGATATCTCAGATACATCAGAAGACGTATCTGACAGAATTCAAATTATAATATACAAAAGAAAAGTATAACAAATCCTCCGCAGAAGCGGAGGATTTGTTATTGTATATTAACCATGACATGATATTCAAAAGATGTATTATCCGACCAATTATAAATAACCAGTTCAATAATGTATGTTCCTGGAGTATCAAATAGATTTGTTGGGATTTCATAAGATAGATCGGTCATATTAAAGTTTGGAGTATTAGAATCATAATCGTCAGCAACCCTAATTCTGTGTTTCCAATCAAATTCATTTGTAGCTGGATCGAATTTAGCAAGGTTTATTTCTGCACCTTCATAATATGGTAAAGGATTAGGAATAAACCAATTAAGGATAACATTGTTTCCAAAATAATAAGTATCATAATTAAAAGGTTCTGTTATTTCGAAAGTGTCAATAGGATAAATATTTCCTAAATATAAAGTTTTGAAATCAGTTAGTACGCCATTAAAATCATATACTTCAATAGTATAATCATCATTTTCGTAATAAATACTAGCTTCAGGATTAAAATAAGTTTCATTATAAAAGTAATCACTTTCATCCATTCGCATCAAGTCAGTAATGTATTCATCATAATTGCTGTTGTCATAAACTTCTACGTAGGCAACATTATCTGGATTTGAAATGTTGGCGTCAAATCTTAGAGCTAATTCAGGAGTAACTATTCCTGTTTCATTATCTGGAATTGGGATTCTGGTAATACCTTCAATGGATGCTTGATAAATTAAACTTTCTTGATTTGGTGGAGGCGGTGGTGGTAATAAAAATTTGAGAGGATCTATTATTATTATAGGACTATCAATTCCACTGATTAAATTTCCAAAATAAGGATCTGGGAAATTTATTGTCATTGTTGATATTTCTGGTATATCACCATCAAAGGTTCCTTCCAATGTGATATCTGGTAAATAAATATTTAAATTTTTAAAATCCTCTGGATTTTCGAAAAATACTGCCGGATATAAAAGTACCGAACCTCCCAAGTGGATGGGCAAATTTATATCGGTAATGAATAGTCTTGTAATATTATTATCGAATATATTCCACTTTGAAAATAGTTCCATAGGTCCGGAGGTTAAATCATGATCTTTATATAAATAATCAATTATCGAATCTTCCAGTCCATATTTAATAGGATTTTTTAACGAAATAATGCTATTCTGAATAGAAGCCACCCTTGTTTCAAAATTCTCATCTTTTGCTTCTAACATATTACCAAATATATTGTCTTCAAGTTCTTCAGAAGTAATGATACCATCTTTTGAGAGTTTTGTTAGCAATTCCATCATAGATGCTTCAAAAGTATCATTATTTTCTAATATTTCTGTTAGAGTTGCAGAGGGTGAATTCCAGTTGTATAAATATAAAATATTACCTTGTGCATAAATATTTTTGAATATAAAGGATAGCGTTGAAACCAGACCTTCATCAATTACTAAATAATCATTGTCATCAAATATTGGAGTATAGTTGTTAAATTCAGTTGGAGTAACTTCACCAGAAATTATTTCCCAATCAAAAATAGCATCACCTGGTGTAGAATTATCTATGCCTATAAATTCTAAATTTTCTATATTAGATAAATCTCCAAGTATTAAATCAGAATATAATCCAAGACTTACTCTTTGCGGTTCAGGGTTATCTATATATGTAACAGTTGCGTTTATATGAAGTTCAGTATTGCCAGAGATTAAACCATCATTATTCCAGTCAAAATTATTTATTTCCCATTTTAAGTTTTTATCCATATAATCTTCAAGGTTTAATTTTTCTGAATAATTTCCAATTCGTTCTAATAACTCCTGAAGAGAGTTTTCCAGTATATCTGGCATATTTATTATATTAAGTAACATTTCAGATATATTCATATCATTCAAAGAATATATTAGTGAGTTTATAAAATCCTCGTTTTCATAAAGTATATTTGAAACATTATGGAAAAGATCTGGTATATTTATAAAAACTTCTCCGATATTTCTAAGTGATGCTGTTGGAATTATAGATAAATTTGTCGTTGAATTAAGTTCAATTAGATCTGGTTCGGGCTCATTTATATTATATCCAAAATTGGCAGTAAATATTGAAAAATCTATTATATTTATGTTCCAATCCTCAGATTTATAATCATATATATTTGCCCATATACCTTTTTTTGCAATATTTAAAGCAGGTCCAATATCAAACCTTGAAAATTCATCTGGAACATCTTCATTCCAGGGTTCTTTGCCATAATAATATACAAAGGAAGCAAAATCTGTAAGGTCAACTTCACCATTAAGATTAAAATCACCTAAGAGGCCTCCCCATTTCCAGTTATAAGGGTTAAAATCATAGTTATTCATTTCTTTTGTCATAGTATTTCTAGAATAATAATCAATTTTTTCAATTTTAAAATTAGTTGATTTTATGGTTAAAAGAGTATCTCCTCTGGATACAAAATTACTGGTTGAAATAGCAACGAGAAGGTTTCCATCTTTTTCTTTTACAATACTCATAAATAATGATGGAATATCAATTTGATCTGCCTTTACATTGCTGAGTAGAAATTCGAAAGAATCTGCCGTCACCTTTGAGGTGACAACAGCAAAGTTATTGTTAAAGTCTATATCAATAACCTTTGAGATGTTTAAATTCTCATTTTCATTATTCAAATATTTATTTTCTCGTATACAACTGGCAAATATTAATATTGTTATAACAAGTATAATAAATAGATAATTATATTTTTTCATTCACACCACCCCTTATTGACCTGAGATTTCAAGATAATTATTGTTTTCAAGATGAACTGGAGAACTATTTTCTTTAAAGATAATAGAAGCATCTGTAATATTAATATGTGCCGAATCAAAAGTGCCATTGGAAGTTATTGAAAAACTTGCTATTTGTGTATCGGATAAATCCATATCTGGTGAGATTATAGAAATAATAATTTCTTCAAATTCTTCATCATTCCACTCATCATATTTGATTTCTGATTTTATAAATGAATTTTCTACATCCGGAATAGAAATACTACTTGATTCAAAAGTAATTGTATTATAATTATCAACTCTTAAATGAATTTCGATGCCCTGGATATCGGTTAAATTTGCTCCTTGAGTGTTTACAGTAAATGTTTCTGGAGAAGTAGATAAGTTTAAATACTCTGGGTCGAAAAATACATAATTATCTTTTAATATAGGTTCATAATAGAAAGACCTTACAGGTGAAATAATAGTTTCATTTCCGTCATCTGCAACTATAGCATAATAATAAATATCATAAGGTTCATCCCTTCTGAATAATACCCATAATGGAAATTCTAAAGGGATTTCTGGATTTTCTACAAGCGATTCTTCGAATAACCCGGGATCTGTCCAGGTTTCACCCCATCGGCTGAAAAGTATAATATGATAATTTATTGGATTGATTGTATTGGATGCATAAAAGGTTATAGTATCTAAAGGCCCGGCTTTTTCTCCAGCAGAAGGACCATTAACTGTTAAATAAGGATGATCTGATGAGGCTATATTAAAACTTCTTACATCAGAAACATATGTTTGTGTGGCATCGTAACTCTCCACTTTCCATATATAAGGTCCTTTTTTCAATTCTAAATTATAATAAGGCTCATAAAGATAATCAAATGGTTCCAGATAATTGTTGTCAGATACAACGAGTTCTTTTGCAGATTTGAAAAAGAATTCATATTCGATATTTTCACCTAAATCTTCCCAGTTAAAATTAATATATTCAAATGTATTATCAGTTTCAAAGATTTCACCATTTAAAGGATTGAATAAATTTATTTTCTCTTCCTGTTGTTCCTGCCAGACATCTATAATTTCAAATGAAAATACTGCACTTAAAATATTATCTTCTTCATCTTTTATGTACCAATAATAGATGCCCGGATTATCGAAATCGACGCTAATATTATCATCTCCTGAAAAACCACTTTGACTGAATACAATATTATTTTCTGAATCTATGATTTCAAGAGTTAGATTTTCTGGAGAATTATATGTTTCTTCCTCATTTTCCAATGGAGAAGGTGGTGCTACATGCCAACTAAACCATATTGTATAATAATCAAAATTTGCATTCTGTTCTGGATAATCAAGTAACACATCATATGGTGACATATTAATAAAGAACCATCTATGTTCTGTATCCTGATAGTCTTCTTCTGGAACATTTTCTAATGATACCCAATATTTATAGGCTCCATCAGGTAAAGTCATACTATAATTAAAGGTCATTTCGTTTGTGTATGGATCAGTTCCTGTTGAATAGTCTGTAGGTGTAATTAAGGTATCATACGTATTTTCCCATGTATCCACAGGTTTAACATGAAGGAAGAAATCACCATCGTAGTTTGGGTCCATTCCCCATGTGAATTGAATATTATTGGTTGTTGCTTCTTCGCCATCAAGTGGCATTATTAGATGCAATTCTGATAACCAGGAACTTTCTTCAATATAGAAATACCATATTTCACTTTCTACAAATTCAGTGTCATTTATAAAAGCTTTAACTTTCCACTCATACGATTTTCCAGGCGTAAATCCACGAACGAAAGCTTCTGCTTCATAATTACCCTGATCATCTTGCCAGTATACGTTTATATTCGTTGTTGATGACCATGTATCCGTTCCTTCTTCTCTATAATACAATTCAAAAATATTACTATCTTTTTCAGTTTGTAGATTATTTGCACCCCATGCAAAATGTACTTCAATCGAATTGGCGCCTGGAAGCGCTGGAATAAAGTCATACGGGTCAATTGGATAAAAGTATGTGGTTTCAATTACATTACCAGCTTTAAATGTATAGTATTGACTATGTATTTCAATTGTTTCAAAGGTTTCCGGATCGGTGTAATAACCATCAACCCACCACCCGTATTTGCCGTCTTCAGTTATTTCAACAGTTGTGGAATTATCTGTTTCTTCACTTTCTGTGTATGAACCCATTCCATCAAGTTTTTCAATATGGAATATATAGTAATCTACATCAACAGGATTATCTTCACCATTTTCTGATTTAAACGCCTGCCATTCAAAGGTTATGGTTGTAGGTATTTCAGAAAAATCTGCCTCATCTGCTGGATTTAGAAGATCTATATAATAATATATATTTTTTAAAAATACACTGAACCAGAACGGATTTTCCGGGTATATTTTTTCAATCTTTCCATTACCAAAATCAGCATATCCTATCACTGCCCAGAAATAATCGCCTTCCTCTAATTGGAGAGTAATCTGCATATTTGATGTTTTTGCGAAGACCATTAAATCTGAAGAAGGTATATTATCTTCAATATAATCCCATACTTTATCTTCATTTTTATCAACTATTACTTCATATGTTATGGTTGCGTTTAATTCTGATGAAGGGTGCCATCTAAATGTGACCGAAGTTCCAACAATAGTGATATCTTCTTCTTGATGAATGAAATAATTTTCTTTTCCAAATTCTTCCGTATTTATTTCTATTGTAGCATCTAATCCATCAACAAGACCTTTAAATGTTGGATCTGGTAATTCTATTAAAAGATTAGTAGAATCATATGTTGAAACAATAGAAATATCAGGTAAGAAAACATTTAAATCTGAGAAATCATCAGGATTATTAAAAAATACTCCGGGATGTAATGTAAAAGATTCATTGTATCCAATAGGTATTTCAATACCTTCAGAAGGGTTATTTATAAAATTGGACATTTTTTCTGTTTCACCCAATAAATCCATTGACATATCGAAATCGTATTTTGGAACAGGAGGAGTATTTCCAGAAGTAACATCATGTTTCTGAGCGATATAGTCCATTATTTTATCCTCAAATATCATTCTAACTAAATCATGGAAGGACAATAAATCATTTTTAATTTGATTAATAAGATCTATAGATTTTATATTATCTTTAAATGTTAACATATCCCCAAAAATATGATTTTTCAATTCTTCACCGGTTATTTTTTGTGAATCAAAAGGTGGTGGATTTTTCATTAAATCAAGTATAAGATTGGAAATATATTCCTCTAAATTTTCATCATTATTTATGGCATTTTTTATATTTATTGAAGGATTATTTAAATCATATATAAACAGTGCTTTTCCAATAATTCCCAATATTTTGCTAAAAACACTCATTCCTGCAGCAGTTCCTTCGTCGATTAAGAGATAATCGTTGTCATTGAATATTGGATTATAGTTTTCATCTATATTCCCAAAGAACATTTCATAATCAAATATGGCATCTCCACCGTTTTGACTTATTTTGATTGAAACTGGTGGATCAGGTAAAGTAAAAAGTTCATAAAAAGGTATAGTTATATTTGCTCCATCCTGAGTTAATATATCAAATTTCAAAGCAGTAGTATTTTCAATCTCTCCATCTCCATCCCAATCAAATTTATTTATTTCATACTTAATATCATCATATAAATATCCATCTTTTACACTGCCTATTAGATTTGAAAAATCATTTATATCTTCTATAATATTTAAAAGTGCTGTTTCTGTAGCATCAGACATATTTATGATGTACTTCAATAGTGCTGTTGGTGAAGGACTTTCTGTTGTTAAAAGATTTATTAAATCACTATTTTCAGAAATGAAAGTTGATATTTCTGAATAGATATCATGAATTTTCATAAGTCCAGAAACAACGTTCATTTCTGTATCATCTTCTATGTCGCCTGGATGGGTAGAATTATTAACAACAATGGTTGATTGTGTAGTTAAAATATTGATATTGTAATTTGCGGCAAAAATAGAAAAATCTGCTAAACTAATTCTCCATCAGGTTTTGCTAAATCAAATACATTATTCCATACACCTTTATGTGCAAAGTTTTCTGCAGGTCCAATATCCAGCAAATCAAAATCTTTCATATTTCCGTAAAAGTCCTTTCTTTCCAGACCATAAAAAGCAGTAAAACTTGAAAAATCACTTATACTAACTTTACCATCAAAATTAAAGTCACCGAGTAATCCAAAGGAAATCCCTTTATCATACATCATGTTTTCATCAAATTCTTTTGCAATAACATATCTATTGTATGTTTCAACATATTTAATGTCAGGTTTTTTATTCTTTATTTTCATTAGTGTAGTACCCGGGTTTATTAAATTTGAAGAAGAAATTGCCACATTTAATCCGTTGTTATTCTTTTTTATAATTTTTAAAAAGTCAGGTGGTATATATATATTTTCTTTATTAATGTTCTTTATTGTAAAATCAAAAGAATCTGCTTTGATATTAGATTTTATAACATATTCATCATTAATCTTTTCTATAATGATAGAATCTATTTTATTTTCAATGATATTCGTTTTTTTGAAATTGAAACATGAAGATAAAATCAATGCAATAATAATTAATATTAAAAATATTTTTTTATTTTTCATAGTCTCACCCCTTACTCTGATATGGTGACTGTTATAGGGCCACCAACTGTAAATTTTATCTCTGGTTCGTTAGGACCGTACATATATGTTGATTTTTCAAATTTTATCTCTGTTTCTCCACTCTCTGCTAATTTGAATGTAACTGTAATAATATCTTGAGGTAACACAAAATTACCGTTTAAAGAAATTACACTGAAAATAAACTCGTTATGATCAGGATATTTAATTATCTTTTTAATAGGAAGGAATTTATTATTATCATTAAAAATGTCATTTATAATACAATCATCTTCATTTATATCAATAAATTCAGGATTATATCCAAACCTTATATCAAATCCATAAATATTGTCTGTGAAAGAAGTTTTTAATTTAAATGATGATGCTGAATTGATTGGAGTATTTATCTCTATAGGATCAAAGTAAATGTCTGGTAATTCCCCTTCTTCTTTCTTTACGAATTCAAAACTCCATACTGGCCCTAATACTTTATACATACCATCTTTTGCAACTATTCTCCAGTAGTATGTGGATGAATAATCCAGTTCAAGATTTTCTAAGTATTTATTGCTTAAATCAGTTGCAGTATAGTCATTTTTAGCAAGATTTTCCACATCTGATTTAACATCAGAAATATAAAAATCGAATGTTAAAGGAGTTCCTTCGGGATCATATGCATTCCATTCAAATGAAACAGCTGTCCCCACAACTGTAGGAATATCCGGTTTATGATAATCGCTTATAACAGGTGGTTTGTTTTGAGATAAAATAGTAATTTTTCTTGTCTCACTTTTTACTGGAGGATTAACCTTATCGGAAACTTCAACATTCCAGTAAAAATCACCTGGTTCAGGAAGTTTATAATTATAAGATAATTCTTTATTCTGATTATCTTCAAAAGAAATTATTTCTTTCATGTTTGTTTCAGATTTACCAACTAAAAGTTTGTAATTTAGTATTGAGTTATCGTTATCTATTGCTATCCAGCTAAATTCAACTTCATTGGTATCAAAAGTTGCACCATCCGTTGGGGATAATAATGTAATTGTAGGAGCAACATTATTTTCTGGAGGATTATAAACAAATGAAGCAACATCTGAATAAGAAGACTCTTTTCCATCAGAGACCAAAACCTTCCAGTAAAATGTTCCTGTAGAATTCAGTGAATAAATATAACTTAAATTGTTGTAGTTTGAAACTATGTTATTAAATGAAGTTTCGGATTTTCCAAGGAATAAATCAAATGTTAAAGGGTCTTTATCCAGATCTGAAGCATTCCAGGAAAATGTTACTTCTGAATTTTCTAACTTTTTACCATTAACAGGAGATATTAGTGTTATAGTTGGTTTGTGATTTATTGTAGAATCAGAAGTTGGTTCATAATCAAATGTTGGTGCTTCAAACACCATTATTTTATGATCAATATTCGGTTCATCCCAGAGTTCTATTTTCCATTGATATTGCCCTTTTATAGGTGGCTCGTAAGAATATTCACTTTCAGTTAATGGAGTGTCATTTAATTTTATAAAGCTATTGCCGACGTATTTGAGATAAATATTATAATATATAGTATCGTTTTCTACATCATTTGCATTCCATTTAAAATCGACTTTTTGTGTTTTAACGATTTGATTATCGACAGGAGAAATATAACCTATAAAAGTAGGTGGATTATTTTCTGTTGGTTCTAATAACACATTTATCGTTCTCGATTCATTTGGATATACTTTAGTATCACCATTTTCAGGAAAATAGTTCAATTTTGTGACTTCATAATTATATTCTCCTTCTGTTAAAGTGAAATCGTATTCTCCGTTTTCATCTGTAAGAGCTGAAACCTTTAAAGCACCATTTTGAGTTATTTTGATTTGCGCTCCAGAAATAGATTCATTTGATATTTTATCCTTTACTATAAATTTTAAAGTTCCTTCTTTAGCAGGTTGTAGTCTATCACATGAAAATAGAAAAAATGAAAAAATTAGCAATAAAATCAAAACAAACAATTTTTTTCCCATATTTTCACCCCTGTGTTTTTAATTTATTTTTAAAATAATATTAATCTTATAAATGTTTAGACAACTTTTTTTATATAAAGTTCGTTAATAAAAAGTAAAAATTGAACTTTTTTATAGCAAATTAGTCTAAAAAATATGAGGATATTATATAAAGGGAGGGAACCCTAATGAGAATTGGTAATAATTATTTGAATCAAACGAACAGATTATCCAATTTATCCAATTTATTACTACTGAAATCTCAACAGCTTGCAAGCGGAAATAGATTGATTAATTCTGCAGTGGACCCTGCAGGGTTTACGATAGCTCAAAGGTTAAATACACAATTTAGATCGGCATATCAGGCTGTAAGGATATTTATGATGGGATTGGGGCATTAAATGTAGCAGATCAGGGAGTTTCGTCAATTCAGGATACATTGGAAGAATGAAAGAGTTAGCTACAAGAGCAGCAAATGACACTTTACCAGAAGAAGCAAGAAGTGCAATTCAAGAAGAATTTAATCAATTAAAGCAGGGAATTACAGATACTGTAAGAGGAACACAATATAATAATCAACAGTTATTAAATGGTGAATTCAATGCAGAATTACCGCTGGATACAACAGGGAAAAACAATTTAAATGTAGAAATTCAGGATATGAGACCAGACGCTCTTAATTTAGAAAATATTAATTTAACCACTCAGGAAGGAGCAGAAAATGCATTAAATACATTGGAAAATGCATTAGATCAGGTAAATGGAACAAGAACACAAATTGGTTCATATGTGAATAGATTGGGTAAAGCAGCAGAGAATCTTTTGAATACAGCTGAAAATACTGGAGCAGGTGAAGAAAGAATAGCAGGAGCAGATATGGCAAGAACAATGGCAGAATATATGAGAAATCAAAATTTGCAACAAATGACATCCATGTTATTAGGTCAAACTGGCCAGTTAAATGCAGCATCTGTTTTAAATATTTTACAATCCCCATAAGCAATAAAAAAGGGACCGCAAGGTCCCTTTTTTATTTAATAATAAATCTTAATCTTATTTTTATTGATTGTCGATTAAATTTAATAATGCTCTGGCAGCATAACCAGGTCCAGAATCTTCAAAACCAGCGATACCAAGCTGTGTTTTTATTTCACCTATTTTGACATTTGTTTTTATCATTTGTTCGAGGAATTTTTGAGCGATAATTTCGTGTTTTTCTTTTCTTTGGATTGCACCAAATGGATTTGCGAAATAACTATATGTTAAACCAACTTCAGCAGTGGTACCTTTTGCCATTCTTGCCCCTTTTGCAAATACTTCATAAGCCTTTTTATGATCATCATAAAAAGAGATATAATTATCATCTTCAACTTTTGTATAATTATTTGCATATAAAAAGTAATCTATTCTTGTAGGTTTAATAATTTCTTTATAGTTAGAGTATGGAACTATAACCCTCGCATTTGTTTCATTTGGGTTCATAAATATACTTCTATCTATTGCTGAATAGGCGTATCCCGGTTGTAAATCATCCAATCTTACAAAAGCGCCTGTTTCTGTTCCGAAAGCGACTACGTTTCCATTAGCATCGATTTCTAAAGATCCCATATCATCAATTAAAATGTTAACTTCTGAAACTTCTTTTGATAATCTATTTAAAGCATCTAATGTTTCGGATTTTCCAGCACCACTATCTCCCATTAACATAACATTTGCTCTTTTCCCATTTTTTAAAACAATTTCGGCTAAAGCACCATGTATTGGTAAATTACCTTCATCAATAACTTTCAAATTATGAATAGTTAATATCATTTTTTTCATATATCCAAAATAATCAACTGAATCGTCTCTTCCTAATAATCCGATGTATGTTCCGTCATCTTCTTTATAAATAACCCATTTTTATATTCAGGTTTTTCAAAATAAATATCTTCCATACCATAAAAATAAATGCCATCTGGTTTTTTTCTTTGAACGATACCAAATCCTGCAAGTTCAAATAAATTTGTTAATCCTGCAGCCATAGCTAAAAATTCTTTATATACATAAACTAAAATATACTTTTTACCTACATGTATTGGAAATGCAAACCAATCATTCGGATTTTCAATATTTATTTTATCTAAAATAGGTGAGTCGATAACCTTAAATATTCCTCTTCTTTTGTTTGATCTGGTATAAAATATTACAGGAGGTTCAAAAACAACACCCCATACAAATGGAATATTGTATAAATTTTGATCACCATTTAAAACCTTATCTTTGAAATTAGGACTATCGATGGAAAAGGCAACCTGTGCCCCACTTGGTAATTGCCTTAAAACTTTTAATCTATCATCGGATACATTAATTAATATCTGTCTATAAAAATTAGTAATCAGGCTTTTGAAATCTGTATTATTTTTTACCAGCATCATTTCTTTATATATTTTTTGAATGCCATTAGAAACAAATTTATTTTTTGTATCATAAATCTATGCTTATTTCTCCAAAGATTGTATATACGTTCAACAAATTTTACTATTTGCTCCTTTTTATCACTTAATTTTGGAAAACTGTAAAAAGGAGATGCGTCAATTTCATCTATTTTCTCAGCTGATAGGGCAAAAAGCATCTTTACAATTTGATCTAAATCATAACGTTCATCTATTTCTACAGCATCCTCATTTTTAAGGAATAGCGTAAAAAACGTTAATAAACTTTCATTTCTTTCTTCTAAATCTTTTAAAAATTCTATAACTAAATCTTTTAAAATTTTGCTATGAATAATTTGTGCATTTGATGAATATGATACACTACCATCAATTAAAACAGTTCTCGACATAAAATCACCCTTATCTTGTATTCTTGGAATAATTATACCACAAAATATCTGGAGAGAAAAATTGTATGAAATAATTCTACATTTTATCATCAAAAATACAACTTTTGATGATAAAATAAAATCAGATTTCTCTAAATTAAATTTAGGAGGTAATAAATATGTTCAGAATCCTTTTAAAGGGAAAAATTCATAGAGCGTCTGTAACAGAAAAAATATCCATTATGAGGTAGTGTTACAATAGATGAGGAACTGATGGAATTAGCTGATATAGAAGAAAATGAGTTAGTTCAAATAGTTGATATAAACAACGGAGCAAGATTTGAAACTTATGTAATTAAAGGTCCAGAGGTTCAAGGATAATAGGACTAAACGGTGCAGCTGCAAGAATGGTAGAGTTAGGAGATAAAGTGATTATTATGGCTTATGGATTATATTCGAAAGAAGAGAAAAGTAATCCAAAAATAGTTGTAGTGGATGACCAAAATAATCCAAAATATTAAAAAATCATGAAGAACCAAGAACGGAGTGTTGAATTTGAAAGTATTAGGGTAATAGTTGAATATAACCCTTTTCATAATGGACATTTGTATCATTTGAAAAAAGCTAAAGAGCTTATAAAACCCGATTATACCGTTGCTGTTATGAGTGGAAATTTTGTTCAACGGGGAGAACCGGCTATTATTGACAAATTTTCCAGGGCAGAAATAGCTTTGAATATTGGAATAGATATAGTTTTTGAACTTCCGTTTTTATATTCAATTCAGGATGCTAATGGATTTGCTTTTGGGTCGATAGGTTTGTTAGATAGAACAAATGTTGTAACAGATATAGTATTTGGAAGTGAATCTGCAGATATACAAACTTTAGATATAATAGCAGAAACATTATATAAACAACCAGAAGATTATCAGTTGTTGTTAAAAAAATATTTGAAAAAGGGATATTCCTTCCCAAATGCAAGAAAATATGCTTTAATTGAATATTTTGAGAAAAATGAAATATTATCTAAAGATCAAATTCTTATAATAGAAAAATCGAATGATATTTTAGGATTAGAGTATTTAAAAGCTTTAAAATATTATAAGTCTAATATTATTCCTCATACTATAAAGCGTCAGGGCGCAGATTATAATGATGAAAATTATAAAGGCAATTTTTCAAGTGCTACTGCAATTAGAAAATTATGGAAAGAAAAAAAATATGAATTAATAAAGGATTCAGTGCCATCAAAAACATTTGAAATAATAAAAAGGGAAGAAAAACTCGGCAAAGCGCCTATATTTATTGAAGATTTTGAAATCCCTTTGCTCTCTTTTTTAAGAACCCTTGAAAGAGATGATTTAAAAGAATTATATGGTATAAATGAAGGATTAGAACAAAGAATAATAGAAGCAGCAAAACAAAGTACATCAATTGATGAATTTTATCATTTGGTTAAAGCCAAAAGATTTACATATACAAGGATAAAAAGAACGCTTTTGAGTATATTTTTTAAAATAAATAATGAATTAATTTTAGAAGCAAATACTTATGGACCACAATATTTAAGGGTTTTAGGATTTAATGAAAAAGGTAAAAAATTGTTGTCAGTAATGAGAGAAAAAATTCAATATCCTGTAATAACAACACCTTCCAATTATATATCTATTATAAAAAATATTGAAAGGGATTTAGAAAATAAAAGAAAAGATTGGCAGGTAAACAAAAAATTATACTTTAAGATGATTAATTATGATTTTAAATCTACAAACGTATATTCAATGTTTTATAAAAATAAAGAATTTTCTAAAGGAGAATTAGATAAAAAAAACAAAGTGATTTATGAAAGGGATTATAATGAAAAAAATATTGTTAATTATATTTATATTTATATTTATATCTATATTTTCTTTTTCTAAAAAAATAATTATTTATTATACTCAAAGTGCATCAGAAGTATCTATAATAGGAGATTTTACAAACAATATTCCAGAACAAATGGAGAAAACTAATACAGGATTATGGAAAAAAGTTTTTGATTTGGAAGAAGGACAATATAAATATTTATTTTTAGTTGATAATAAAGAAATTTTGGATTATAAAAATTTAAATACAGTGTATTATAAGGGGAAAATCTATTCTTTATTAGTTGTAAAAAAAGAAGAAATGTATATTCCATCTCCTGGTGATGGTAAAATAGGATTAATAAATCATAAAAAGAAAGAGAATATATTAATCCAGTTAAACCAGGGGAGATATACTTATTACTGGAAGTACAAAAAAATGACGTTCAGGATGTTATTTTTATTGGAAATGCAAAAGTTTTAAAAAAGAAAAGATTACATATGAGAATAATGAATTATACAGATTTCATTTAAAAACTCCTGCAAATGTGCTAAATTATAAATTTTTAATAAAAGATGGTAATGTATCTTTAGAATATCCGGAAAAAAGCTATTTTGAATTTAATTTTGATAAACCTATCATAAATTATTTAAATGTTCCAGAATGGTCTAAAGGTGCAATATATTATCAAATTTTTCCAGAAAGATTTAAAAATGGTGATAAAAACAATGATCCTAAATATACATATGATTGGTATGGACCGTATACATCATCTTCTTTGGGATCAAATGGTTTTTATGGAGGGGATCTTGAAGGAGTTATAAAATCAATAGATTATTTAAATGATCTGGGAATAGAAGCAATTTATTTTAATCCTATATTTGAGTCACTTTCAAGTCATAAATACGATACAAAAGATTATTTAAAAATAGATCCGCATTTTGGTAATGATAAAGTGTTTGAAAGGCTGATAAAAGCATTAAAAGATAATAAAATAAAAGTTATTTTAGATGGAGTTTTTAATCATTCGGGAGATGAATTTTTCGCAATGCAGGATATTTTTAGAAATCAAAAAAAATCAAAATATTTAAATTGGTATTTTATAAAAAAATTTCCTGTAACAAAATCAGCTGATAGTTATTTGTCCTGGTGGGGATATGCAGATCTTCCAAAATTAAACCTTGATAATACGGAAGTTAAAGCATATATTACAAAAGTCATAGGTAAATGGATGGAATACGGAATTGATGGATGGCGTTTGGATGCTGCGGATCAGGTTAAAGAATCATTTTGGGATAAATTCTTTTATCCTTTGGTAAAAGGTATTAATAATGAAGCGATAATTAGTGGTGAATATTGGAAAGATTCTTCTAAATATTTTGAATATCCGGCATTTGATACTGTTATGAACTATCTTTTTAGAGATGCAACCCTTGGCTATGTAAAAGGTGGAAATGCTTCAAACTTTGTGAGAAATACTAATTTGTATTTAGAAAAGTATCCCCACAGATATTAAATTCATTATGGAATATGCTTGATAGTCATGATACTACAAGAATATTTACTGAACTAAATGAGGATATAAATAGGCTAAAAATAGCTGTTGGAATTCAAATGACCTTTGTTGGAGCTCCTGTTATATATTATGGCGATGAAATAGGAATGACAGGAGGTAAGGATCCATGGTGTAGAAAGCCATTTCCATGGGATAAAGAGTTCTGGAATATGGACATATATAATTACTACAAAAAATTAATAAAATTAAGAAAAAATCATAATGCATTAAAATATGGTGAATATGAAGTTTTAAAAACAAAATTAGGTGCATTGGTGTATAAAAGGTATACTGATAATGACGAAATTATAGTAATAACAAATTCAAGAAAAATACCTGTGAAGTTAAATATGGAATTAAAAGGTAAATATATGGATTATTTTACAGGGAAAGAAATTAACTCAATAGATAAAATATCTGGATTAAGCATTAAAATTTTAGTAAGGCAGTGATTTATATGTATTATTATGAAATTGCAGTATTTGGGACATATACATATAATACTTTCACATATTCATATGAAGAAAAATTAGCACCTGGTCAGAGGGTGCTAATTGAATTTAGAAATCAACAAAAATTAGGGGTAATAATTTCTGAAACTAATAAAAAAGATTATGAAGTTAAAGAAATAGAATTAGTAATTGATGAAAAACCATTATTAAATAAAAATCATATAGAATTAGCTAAAAAAACTTCCAAAAAATTTTTGATGCCTCTTAGTGAAGTTGCTAAACTCTTGTTTCCACCAACCTCTTCAGATAGAATAAAAATAAAAATAATTCCAAAATCTACTTTAAGCAATATTAATAAACCGATATTTTTAAATGAATACTATAAACATTTTAAAACAAAAAGAGAAGCTAATAAAGTTTTAAAGGAAATGGTAAAAAACAATATTGTGGAATTATCAGTTCATATAGTAAAACCCAAAAAAGAAAATAACAAAATAATAATATTAAAAAAAGACTTTATAGAAATTTTAAACGAACGATTATCTGCAAGTGCTATGAAAGTTGTTAATTATATTTTAGAAAAAGATGAGAATGTATATGAAGAAGAGCTATATGAGAAAAAAATAATTTCAAGATCATCAACGGTTTTAAAAACATTGGTAAAAAAGGGAATAGTAGATTTAATAGAAGAGTCTAAAATTAATGAAGAACCATTTATTGTTGAATTAACAGAAGCTCAAAAAGAGGTAAAAGAAAAATTATTAAAAAAAGGTAGCAGTGTAGATTTATTATATGGTGTTACAGGCAGTGGAAAAACAGAAATATTTTTTGAAGTAATGGAAGAATATTTGAATAAAAATAAAAAAATCATGATAATTCTTCCAGAAATATCATTAACTCCACAATCAGTAACAAGGGTAAAAAAAAGATTTCCTGATAAAAACATAGGGGTATATCATTCCAATATTAATAGTATAAAAAGAATAAAAACCTGGTATGATGCAGTTAATGGAAATATTGATATTATTATCGGGACAAGAAGTGCAATATGGATTCCTTTAAAAGATATAGGTATGATAATTATTGATGAAGAACATGATCAATCTTTATATCAATTTGACCAACTTTCATATGATGCGGTAGAGGTGGCTTATTTAAGATCTGAAATAGAAGAAGTAAAGTTAATATTATCTTCTGCAACGCCAACATTAAGAGAAATGAAAAAAGCATATGAAAAAGAAATTAATCTTTTAGAATTAAAAGAAAGAGTATTTACTGAAATGCCTGATATTGAAATAATTGATATGAAAAAAGCGGAAAAAATAAGCTGGATTTTTACAAAAAAAGTTCTGGAAGAAATAAATAAAATACTTAAAAACAATGAAAAAGTTTTAATTTTTTCTCCAACAAAAGGGTATGCCAATTATTTAATATGTACTAATTGTGGGAATGTATTAAAGTGTGAAAACTGTGACGTCTCATATACCTATCATAGATATGAAAACAAATTAAAATGTCATTATTGTGGAAGTGAAAAAAAAGTTCCAAATGCATGTCCTGTATGTGGTAATCCTGAGTTGCAGTTAAGAGGATATGGTACAGAAAGAGTTGTTAATGAATTACTAAAATATTTCCCCAATCAAAAGATAATTAGAATGGATAGAGAAATAATAAAAACACATGAAGATCTGGAAAGAGCTTTTGAAGAAATAAAAAAAGAAGGTTCTGCTATTATTGTAGGGACAAAAATGATAACCAAAGGACTGGATATTGAAGATATTAAACTGGTTGTTATACTTGATAGCGATAGGTATTTAAATTTTCCAGAATACACGTCTCAAGAACATACAGCATCTCTATTAATACAAGTTGCAGGAAGATCTGGAAGAAAAGAAAAAGGGAAAGTAATAATTCAAACCTTTAAATCTGAAAATAATTTTTTTGAGTTTATAAAAGAACATAATTATGATCAAGTTGTAGAATATGAATTGAATAATAGAAAAAAATTCAATTACCCTCCACATTCTGATTTATTAATGATAATTTTTTCAAATTCAAAGCCAGAAATAGCATTAAAAGAAGCAGAGGATTTTTATAAAAAACTAAAAAAGGAAAAATTGGAAGCAGAAATAATGGAACCAACAGAGCCGCTAATACCAAAACTAAGAGGGCAATATAGATATCAAATAATAATAAAGGGAAAAATAAATCATGAAAAAATATATGAAATAATAAGAAAACATAACAAAAAAATGTACCTTTACCTCAATCCCCACACAACATTGCTATAAATTAAAAGAGACCATAGATTTTATGGTCTCTCAGTTTGTAGACAAAGTACAAAATAAAATACTCAAATAATATTCGCTCATCCGGTGAAAATTCTTATTCCTCAAAAATGTTCATTCCCACCGGTCGTTCAAACTCACATCCTTGTTCGGTTTCGCTCAATTTTGCATCCGTGCAAAATTGACCGGTTCCATTCACATTTTTTCGGGAATTTTCAAGGATTCGCTCATATTATTTTTTCTTATTTTATTTTGTCAACAGTCTGAGAGACCATAAATTTTAGTGTTTAATTTATAATGGTAAATTCAAATGCCGCTCTTGCAAGAATTTCATATTTGCCATTTTCCTTCCATACTTCACCATAAATCATAATCTCTTTACCTTTTAAATCATATAAATTTAAATTATCAAAAAAGCATTATATTCATCTCTTCTAATACTAATATAAAAATTTCCATTTTCAGAATATACATGGTAAAAAGAACCAGAGCTTGAAACATTTGAAACTTTAAATTTTACATTTCTAATCTTTCCAATATCAGAATCTGTTAAATTTTTATCTTCTATTATTCTATTTTTTGAATCATAAAATTGAAAAATTCCTTTTCTCTCTTCAAAAGCTTTCTTATAAGCTTCTATAAATTCATCTTTGTGTTTTGATGTGTCAGAATAGAATAAAGGTCTGGCATAGCCATTTTCCATTATTTCTTTATTGAGAAAATGAATTTTTCCATCTTTCCCTTTGTAATAAACGTAAGCTAATAAGCGATCATAATTACCATATTTATCATTATCAAATTCAAGGTAAACATAGGATTTTTTTTCATTTTCCGTATAAATTTTGTTTCTTGTAAACCAATAAGCTTTATCTCCTAATTCTCCTAATGGTTTATTGCCACTGTGAGTTTCAGGAGTATCAATGCCTATTAATCTTACAGAAACCTCATCACCATTATAATATACCTTTAGGGTGTCGCCATCGATTACTCTACTTACATAATAAGTTTTTTCAATATCTTGATTATTTGTTGTTTGTTTAGAACATGACATGATGAGGAAAGATAGGACTAAAATAATAATAAATAAAGTGAGTTTTTTATACATTTTAACATTACACCTCCGTATGTTTTGTGTTATAATGTTATGTTAAACTTATCGAACATTATATTATATCATAAATTTTTATTAAACAAATATTCTGGGAGGTATTATTATGAAAAAAGTATTTTTAGGGGTATTTTTGCTTATTGTTCTAATTTCATTTGCAGCTTTTAGCGGTACCAAGTTTTCGGTATTGGGGATTTATACGATGAACCTTGACGATTCACAAAATTATGTTGATGTTTTTCCTATAACTTATTTTGATGTTGGAATTACTCAGAATTTGATGTTGAGATTTAATGATTATGTAACCTTAAATTCTTCTGTATTATCACTTGATATAAATGATGAAACTCTAAATTTTAAACTCCCTCGTTATTATTATTTGCAATATAAAATAGGCTATGATGTTTTATTGATGTTTGGTAAATTTAAATTTAGAGATTATCCATATGATATGAGACGTGATTATGCATTTAGGCTAGGAGGCTTCAGGGATGATTTAGGAGATAAAGATTATACATTGGATCCTATGAAAATGGCAATTGGAGGTTATATAAAACCAATAGGTGATTTAAAAATAGGTGGAGCTTATAACTTGGAAGATAGTTCGATTTACACATATTTCGGTCTTGATAAAAGATATACAAAATATATGTTCTATCTTTCTCAGGATAATAAATACAGTAAATTATCAGTTTCATTTGCAGGATACAATTCAATAAGATGGAGTAGAAAATTGATAACACAATTATTTTATAGTGTAGGGTATGCTGTAAATTCAAATGTTGAAAGTTTATCCGAAATTCCACAAAATTTTGATGGGATAATAGAAATATTACCAAATCCAAAACTTGTAGCTGGCGGTAAAATAAATTATTATCCAGTATATCTAAAAGGTTTAATATATTACAATATGGATAAAAATAACGAAAATCTTTATTATCTTGATGTTGATTCAGCAACAAATAGCCCATTAAATAAAACATGGTTGTTTGAAGGAAGATTTGGATATTATTTACCAAAACCATGGAAAATAGAAGTTTTTTTCCAGGGGAATTCTTTAGATGATGGAATATTAACAGATTATATTACAAATTATGGAGCAAAATTAATTGGGGATAATTTTGATTTAACCTTTGCAATGAAAGATATCAATGGTAGGGCAAATGGAGAACAAAAATTTGTTATGAGTTTTACCACATGGACTGATTTTGTAATCACCGAAAGGCCATTAAGTAGAATATTATTTTAATATTAAAATCTAAATTCAGGAGGGGTTAGTATGAAAAAAACATTGGTATTTTTACTGGTAGTTTTTATGGGAGTATTTTTATTAACAGGATGTTTGACAAAAGAGAAAGTTGAAGAACCTGCAAATGACAATATTTCAGTGAATGAATATTCTGTTGGTGATGTAAAAAGTGAAATTAAAGAAAATTATATTAACGGTACTGCTGGTTGGGATACAGCTGATCCAGATGTTGTTCCATTAAGAAATTTAAAAAATGTAATAGTTGTTTATGACGGTTCTGATTATGGATATGTGTATGGTGTAACATCAGATGGAACAGGATTATATTTTAAAGTAAATACTAATTTGGAGATTAAAGATACGTTTAATGCAACAGGGAGACCTTACTTTACAGAAAGAGATCAAAACAAAGGCTATTTTGAATATAGATTTTCAATTGCACAAAGTGATTCAGAAGTTGCAACTACAGTAAAAGGAAACATTCCATGGGATAAAGCTGATTATTTAACAATGGATAATTTGCCTGGAATGAATAATTTGGGTAATTTGGTTATATTTGAAGGTAAGTATTTAGGAAAAGATAATTATGGACATTTTGATTTTGATTTAAACAATGATGGAAATAGTGACGTAAAAGTTGTTAAATATTCTTTAATGCCAGCGCTTATAGAAAATAATACTTATGAGGTAAAAGGGGTAGTTGGATATAATTATGGGTTTAAAATTTATGTTGGAGATTCTTCTTTTGTAACAGAGAAATAATTTAAGAAAGCCCGTTTGGGCTTTCTTTTTTGAAAATTCGGGAGGTAAAAAATGAAAAGACATTTAATAGTAGTAGTAATATTGATAGCGATTTTTCTTTTATCAGGGTGTATTATTAGAAAAAATAATCAACAGGATTTGATTTTAAAAAATAAAAAAATACTATTTGATAATGCACATTCACAAACTGCAGGAAACGCAGATTGGACGATACATGGTGGATTTTCTGATTTTGCAAATGACCTGAAAAATTTTGGGGCTGAAGTAAAAGAATGGGGAAATGATGAAACAGGAAGTAATCAGAGGGATGATGATTTTCCTATAAGTTATGATATATTAAAGAAATATGATGTATATGTAATTCCAGAGCCAAACATACCATTTACAAAGGAAGAACAGGAAGCAATAATTCAATACATTGAAGATGGAGGGAATGTATTTTTTATCGCCGATCATATAGGTGCAGATAGAAATAATGATGGCTGGGATGCAGTTGAAATATTTAATGGTTATTTAAAAGGTACTCATATAATTGAAAGTAAGAATATATATTCGGATGATTTTGTTGGAAAATTAGGGTTTAGATTCAAGGAAAAGCAGTATTCGGAATCTCCTATAACAAAAATAAAAGAGCATCCAATTACAGCAGGAGTGAAAAAAACAGGTGCATGGGCAGGAACTTCTGAATATATTATAGATAATACAAGGATAGAAGGAATTATTTATTATAATAGAGATACATGGGGACCATATATAATAGCTGGTAAATATAGAAAAGGAAAGTTTGTTGCAATAGGAGATTCATCTCCAATAGATGATGGAACGGGAGCACCAGGAAATAAATTATATAATGGATATGATTATGGTGATAACAGAATTTTGATGAAAAATATAGTAGAATGGCTTTTAGAATAGTTTTTTGATGGATTCACAAATGATTAACGAATTTTACAAATCTGTAAGTTGACAAATAGACAGAAAGATGGTAAGATATATCTCGGACGCGGACGAAGAGGTCTGCGGAGGAAAAAGAAGAGTAAGGAAGGATGAAGCTCCTTGACAAGTGAACAGAGACACCCAGCGGAAGTAAAACGAGAGTGAAGAGATCGAACTCGAAATCTTGGATGGAGGGTTTGATCCTGGCTCAGGGCGAACGCTGGCGGCGTGCTTAACACATGCAAGTCGAACGAGGAGGCTCTCTTCGGGAGTAGTACTAGTGGCGAACGGGTGAGTAACGCGTAGGAAAGTGTCCTCCAGACCGGGACAACCACTGGAAACGGTGGCTAATACCGGATGAGACCGAGAGGTGAAAGCGTGCCAAGGCATGGCTGGAGGAGCTGCCTGCGACCCATCAGGTAGTTGGTAGGGTAAGAGCCTACCAAGCCGACGACGGGTAGCCGGCGTGAGAGCGTGGCCGGCCACAGGGGGACTGAGACACGGCCCCCACTCCTACGGGAGGCAGCAGTGGGGAATATTGGACAATGGGGGAAACCCTGATCCAGCGACGCCGCGTGGAGGATGAAGTCCTTCGGGACGTAAACTCCTGAACTTATCGAACAATAAGGTGAGCAGGGAATGGCTGACTGATGAGGGTAGATAAGGAAAAGCCCCGGCTAACTACGTGCCAGCAGCCGCGGTAATACGTAGGGGGCGAGCGTTGCCCGGAATCACTGGGCGTAAAGGGGGTGTAGGCGGTCAATTAAGTCAGATGTAAAAGGTCCTGGCTCAACCAGGGGAATGCGTCTGAAACTGATTGACTTGAGGTTACTAGAGGGAGACGGAATTACCTGTGTAGCGGTGAAATGCGTAGATACAGGTAAGAAGGCCGGTGGTGAAGACGGTCTCCTGGGGTAAACCTGACGCTGAGGCCCGAAAGCTAGGGGAGCAAACCGGATTAGATACCCGGGTAGTCCTAGCCGTAAACGATGCCCACTAGGTGTGAGCGGTAGTACCGTTCGTGCTGAAGCTAAGGCGATAAGTGGGCCGCCTGGGGAGTACGTCCGCAAGGATGAAACTCAAAGGAATTGACGGGGACCCGCACAAGCGGTGGAGCGTGTGGTTTAATTCGAAGCTAAGCGAAGGACCTTACCAGGGCTTGACATATAGGTGGTACCTACTAGAGATAGTAGGGACCCTGAACTTCGGTTTGGGGAGCCTATACAGGTGGTGCACGGCCGTCGTCAGCTCGTGCCGTGAGGTGTTGGGTTAAGTCCCGCAACGAGCGCAACCCTTGCCGTTAGTTGCCAGCACGTAAAGGTGGGAACCCTAACGGGACAGCCGCCGACGAGGCGGAGGAAGGAGGGGATGACGTCAGGTAATCGTGCCCCTTATGTCCTGGGCGACACACGCGCTACAATGGTAGGGACAGAGGGCAGCGAGGCCGAAAGGTGGAGCGAATCCCAGAAACCCTACCCCAGTTCAGATTGTAGTCTGAAACCCGACTACATGAAGCCGGAATCGCTAGTAATCGCAGGTCAGCCACACTGCGGTGAATACGTTCCCGGGTCTTGTACACACCGCCCGTCAAGCCACCCGAGTTGGAAACGCCCGAAGATGGCCAGGCTAACCGAAAGGAGGCCGGTTATTGAGGGTGGAGTCAGCGAGGGGGCTAAGTCGTAACAAGGTAGGTGTACCGGAAGGTGCGCCTGGATCACCTCCTTTCTAAGGAGAAGAAATGGGTGTCTCTGTTCAGTAGTGAAGGAGTAGGGGTAGTAGCTCAATTGGGAGAGCGTCTGCCTTGCACGCAGAAGGTTAGGGGTTCAAGTCCCCTCTACTCCACCAGCTCATTGACAAGTGCATAGTGAAAGATAAGGTCAAGGTAAAAAGGGCTTACGGAGGATGCCTAGGCGACGGGAGGCGAAGAAGGACGTGGCAAGCTGCGAAAAGCCACGGGAGCTGCAAGCGAGCGTAGATCCGTGGATATCCGAATGGGGAACCCGAAGGCCAGCGAAAGCTGGGGCGAACCCGGGAAGGGAAACATCTTAGTACCCGGAGGAAAAGAAATCAAGAGAGATTCCCTGAGTAGTGGCGAGCGAAAGGGGAGGAGCCCAAACCAGTTAGGTGTAAAAGGGTGCTGCCGTTGCCTAACTGGGGTAGAGGGAAGTAATCGGAGCCGACAGCACGAGGCTCGGGATGGAAGTTTGTATAGCCGAATTGACTGGGAAGTCAAACCGGAGAGGGTGAAAGTCCCGTAGGCGAAATACAAACTAAGTCCTGGATTACTATCCCAAGTAGCGTGGGACACGAGGAATCCTGCGTGAATCAGGGTGGACCACCATCCAAGGCTAAATACTACCCGTCGACCGATAGCGGAAAAGTACCGTGAGGGAAAGGTGAAAAGGACCCCGGGAGGGAGTGAAAGAGAACCTGAAACCGTAAGCCTACAAGAAGTGGGAGCTCTGAGAGGAGTGACCGCGTGCCTTTTGATTAATGTGCCCACGAATTGCATGCATTGGCGAGGATAAGCCGGGAGAGGTGGATCCGAAGTGAAAGCGAGCCTGAAGAGGGCGGATAGTCAATGTATGCAGACCCGAAGCCAGGTGAGCTATCCATGGGCAGGGTGAAGTTGCGGTGAAACGCAATGGAGGCCCGAACCGGTATGCAGTGAAACGCATTCGGATGACCTGTGGATAGGGGTGAAAAGCCAACCGAACCTGGTGATAGCTGGATCTCCCCGAAACGTGTGTAGGCACGGCCTCAACTATTACTTACGGGGGTAGAGCACTGATAGGCGTAGGGGGTAACCTCCGAAACTTGTCAAACTCCGAATACCGTAAGTAAAAGGTTGGGAGACAGACTGTGGGGGAAAAGCTCCATGGTCGAGAGGGAAACAGCCCAGACCGCCAGCTAAGGGCTCGAAGGGATAGCTAAGTGTGAAAGGTAGTGGACTGCCAGAGACAGCCGGGATGTTGGCTTAGAAGCAGCCATCATTAAAAGAGTGCGTAACAGCTCACCGGTTGAGGCGGACTGCGCCGAAAATGTAAGGAGGCTGAAGCTATACTCCGAAGCTGCGGAATCTGCGGATTGGTAGGGGAGCATTGTGCAGTAGGGAGAAGGTAAATCGTGAGGTTTACTGGACGAAGCACAAGAGCGGATGTGGGCATGAGTAACGAGAGGAAGGTGAGAATCCTTCCCCCGAAAGCCCAAGGGTACCTGGGGAAGGGTCGTCCGCCCAGGGTAAGCCGGGACCTAAGGTGAATCCGAAAGGAGTAACCGATGGAAAACAGGTAAAGAATCCTGTGCCATATCTATACTGCTATGATAAGAGGGGTGACGCAGAAGGTGAAGCCTCGTGAGCAAGTGGCACGCTCATCCAAGCGCAAAGGTCGAAGAAGCTGGTAGGTAAATCCGCCGGTGGAGGCTGAAGCGTGATGGGGAGGACGTAGGTCCAACGAGGTCACAGCCATGCTGCCAAGAAAAACCTCGCTTATCGGTATAGATATGCCCGTTCCGAAAACCGACACAGGTGGGCGAGCTGAGAAGGCTAAGGGGAGCAGGCTAACCTCCGCTAAGGAACTCGGCAAAATAGCCCCGTAACTTCGGGAGAAGGGGTGCTCTCTGGTGTGGTTAATACTGCATTGGGGAGTCGCAGTGACAAGGTCCAGGCGACTGTTTACCAAAAACACAGGACTCTGCGAACTCGAAAAGAGGACGTATAGGGTCTGACGCCTGCCCAGTGCCGGAAGGTTAAGGGGAGTGCTGAGAGGTACGAACCGAAGCCCCGGTAAACGGCGGCCGTAACTATAACGGTCCTAAGGTAGCGAAATTCCTTGTCGGGTAAGTTCCGACCTGCATGAATGGCGTAACGATTTGGACACTGTCTCAGCGGAGGGCCTGGTGAAATTACAGACTGGGTGAAGATGCCCAGTACCCGCAGTTAGACGGAAAGACCCCGTGGAGTTTTACTGTAGCCTGACATTGTAACTTGTCATGTTGTGTACAGGATAGGTGGGAGGCGGAGAAACCTGCTCGCAAGGGTAGGTGGAGCCGACGGTGGGATACCACCCTCAGCATGATGGGTTACTAACCATTGATTGTGAAGAGCAATGATGGGACAGTGTTAGGTGGGCAGTTTGACTGGGGCGGTCGCCTCCTAAAGAGTAACGGAGGTGCGCGAAGGTAGGCTCATGTGGGTTGGAAATCCACAGGAGAGTGTAAAGGCAAAAGCCTGCCTGACTGCGAGACTGACAGGTCGAGCAGGGTGGAAACACGGTCTTAGTGACCCGGCGGATCCGAGTGGAAGGGCCGTCGATCAACGGATAAAAGTTACCCCGGGGATAACAGGCTTATCGCGCTCAAGAGTTCATATCGACGGCGCGGATTGGCACCTCGATGTCGACTCATCGCATCCTGGGGCTGAAGTAGGTCCCAAGGGTTGGGCTGTTCGCCCATTAAAGCGGTACGTGAGTTGGGTTCAGAACGTCGTGAGACAGTTCGGTCCCTATCTGCTGCGGGCGTAGGAAACTTGAGGGGGTCACACCTAGTACGAGAGGACCGGTGTGAGGGTACCGCTAGTGAATCAGCTGTTCCGCCAGGAGCAGGAGCTGAGTAGCTATGTACCTGACCGATAACCGCTGAAAGCATCTAAGCGGGAAACGGGCCCCGAGATGAGGTTTCCCACTCTTAGGAGGTAAGGGCAGTTCGAGACTAGGACGTAGATAGGCCGGAGGTGTAAGTACAGTGATGTATTGAGCCGACCGGTACTAATAGCCCGAGGCCTTGACCTTATTAAGTAACTATGCACATGTGAATGAGTTTGAGGGGTGCAGATACCAGATATGGAAACACGCGGATCCATGCCGAACCCGACCGTTAAGCATATCTGGGCCGATGGTAGTATGGGAAATCCATGCGAGAGTAGGTAGCGCCCCTCTTTTTATTCCCCAGTCATTTTTGACTGGGGGTTTTTATTTTATGCTAATTTTTTTATTCCATTTATAATTTATTTCCTTCATTATATTTATTAATTATCTTAAACCTTTCGCTGAGCGAAAGGTTTAAAGTTTTTTTTTTATTTTATTATTAAAATACTTTTCCTAAACCCTTTGCGAGCAAAAACAGCTCTGCGAGAAGCAATAGGATAAAAAATAATAATATAAAAATAATATATTAATTATTTCATAATTAAAAAAAGCAGCCAAAAAGGCTGCTTTTTTTGATTTTCTTTTTATTTGTTTAAGCAACAATTGGTTGTTTAAGACTGTCGATAAAATAAAATATGAAAAAATAATATGATAGAATCCTAAACCCTTCGCGGAGCGAAGAGTTTAAGAGTTTAAGAATTAAAAATTTTAAAAAGTGATTTTTCAGGATTTGATGAATAAATAACACCTGCCTTTGACAGCAATTTGGCGATTTTAAGGGAAATGGAACGGTAGAATGCGGGTTTGAGGCGTGTATTTTTCAGGAAGTCGAAAAATTGTGTGGCTAACTTTTGTTACAGAGAATTAACTATAATTAGTAATATATTAGTCCTTTTGGTGGTATAATATATATGACAACCACTGAAAGGAGATGTTTTAAAATGTATCCTAAAATATCAAAAGTGAAAGGAAAAAGATATTTAAGGATAATGGAAAGCAAAAGAGAAAATGGAAAAGTGAAACAGCATACAGTAATAAATTTTGGAAATATAGATAAGTATAGTAAAAAAGATATAACAAAACTTGTAGATAGTCTTTTTAAAATATTTGAAATAGATGAATATGAAAAAATAGAAGATGATTTAATGGAAGAAATAGCAAGAAGAAATTACGGAGCCAAAGTAATAGTAAATAAGATATTTGAAAGATATGAGATGAAAAGATATTTTGAAAGACTGGATAAAGAAATAAAATACAATGCAGAAGAAATGTTAAAAATAATGGTGATGAATAGAATAGTAGAACCGAAGAGTAAATTGGGAATATTTAATAATTTAGAGTATTTTGGATATAACAAAGTGGAAGTTAAAAAAGAAAAAGACCTGGAAGAAAAAGATGTAATGTTGCACTGGTTATACAGAACATTGGATATATTAGCAGATAATAAAGAGTCGATAGAAAAACATATGTATAATCAAAGGATAAGTTTGTTTAATACAACGGTAGATTTAGTATTTTACGATGTAACAACATTAGCGTTTGAAACACAACAAACAAATGAAATATTACAAATGGGATATTCAAAGGATAAGAAATTTAATGAGTCGCAAGTAGTATTAGGGATGTCAATAGATCAGGATAGAATGCCAGTTAGTTTTGATATATATGCAGGAAATACATTTGAAGGGCATACATTTAAAGATTCAATAGAAAAAATGAAAAAAGAATATCAATTAGGAAAAGTAATAGTAGTAGCAGATAGAGGAATGATGAGTAAAAAAAATATAGAAGTAGTAGAAAATTCTAATTATGAATTCATAGTAGGAAAATCAATAAAACAGTTAAAAAAAGTAAATATATTTGAAGGAGAATTCATAGAAATAGCAAAAGGAATAAAATATAGAGAAGTAGAATATGAAAATAAAAGATTACTCATAATATATTCAGAAGAAAGAGCCAAAAAAGACAGAGCAGATAGACTACGATTAATAGAAAAAGCGAAAAAAATGTTAGAAGAAGGAAATATAGATTCAAAAAGTAAAAGAGGAGCGAAAAAATATTTAAAAGAACAGAACAAACAAAATTATATATTGGACATAGAAAAAATAGAAAATGATGAAAAATACGATGGATACTATGGAATAATAACAAACACAAAACTATCTCCAAAAGAAATATTAGAACAATATCATACATTATGGAAAGTAGAAGAAACATTCAGAACATTAAAAAATTATCTTGAAACAAGACCGGTATTTCATTGGACACCGAAAAGAATAAAAGGACATATTGTAATGAGTTTCATATCTTACATAATTCAAAGAACATTAGAATTAGAACTGGAAAAAAATAATATTGAATACTCTCATGAAAAAATAAGAGAAGCTATAAAAAAAATGGAATACTCTGAAATAAGATTAAAAGACAAATTATTTGCATTAAGAGCCAATTTAAACGATTTTCAAAAAGCCATATTAAAAACATTAAAAATAGAAAAACCGAAAAAAATGATGGAATTAGATGAATTTAAAAAAATAATCTCCTAAAACACGCATGAAAAGCCAAAAAGGAGGAGGTGTGTGGCTAATTTCTCTTTTTATAAAAAGTTAACAATAGCTATTTTTTTGAATAATTCTACTTTTTAGAATTTTGTTGATAATAATAGTGTCAAACTCAGGAAAAAAAGCAGCCAAAAAGGCTGCTTTTTTTGATTTTCTTTTTATTTGTTTAAGCAACAATTGGTTGTTTAAGACTGTCGATAAAATAAAATATGAAAAAATAATATGATAGAATCCTAAACCCTTCGCGGAGCGAAGAGTTTAAGAGTTTAAGAATTAAAAATTTTAAAAAGTGATTTTTCAGGATTTGATGAATAAATAACAATTTTCTTATCATCAGGAAAATGATTGAATCTTCTTGAATATTTTTTTAATAGATTTATATCAATATCCAGATGATTTCTATATTCTATAATTAAGCTGTTATCATATATTTCTATATTTTTTGCTCCTTTTTCATATGCGATAATTCTTAATTTTGTATATTCTAATAGATTAATTACTTCTTCAGGTATTTTTCCAAATCTATCTTCTATATCTTCTTTTATTTTTCTATATTATTAATGTTGTTCTCATTAGCAATTATTCTATATATTCTCATTCTTTCAATTGGATTTTCTATATAGTTTTCAGGTATTATTATAGGCATCTTTATCCCTTTAATATCAAGGTTAATTTTTTCTTTAAATTCCTTAGTTTCTATCTGTTTTGAATAGTATTCTGCTATAGTTCTATTTAGTATTTCTTTATACATATGCAATCCAATATTATTTATATGACCTTTTTGTTCAATTCCTAATAAATCACCGAATCCTCGTATTTCTAAATCCTGTAAAGCCAGTTTAAGACCGCTTCCTGGACCTGAAATATTTTTTATAGCTTCTAATTTTTTCATTGTTTCAGATTTTGGTTTTGTTTTGTATAAAAAATATGCGAAAGCTCTTTTATTACTTCTTCCAACTCTTCCTCTTAATTGATATAATTGAGATATTCCATATCGTTCTACATCATCAATTATTAATGTATTGGCATTTGGAATATCTATACCATTTTCTATAATAGTAGTTGAAATTAAAACACCAATTTCTCCTTCATAAAATAATTTTATTATTTTCGATAAATATCTTTTTGGCATTCTTCCATGGACAGCTACAATTTTTACTTCAGGAACGATTTTTCTTACATTTTTTTCAATTTTTTCAAGATCATTTATCCTATTGTGAATATATAGTACCTGTCCACCTCTTGATTTTTCTCTTAAAATAGCAGTTCTTATTATATTATCAGAGTATTTAAAAACAAAAGTTTCTACTGGAATTCTTCCATATGGTGGGGTAGATATTACGGATAAATCTCTTAAACCAGTGATTGAAAAATATAATGTTCTTGGAATTGGAGTTGCACTCATTGTTAAAACATTTATTCCATGTGAGAGCTCTTTTAATTTTTCTTTTTGAAAAACACCGAATCTTTGTTCTTCATCAATTATTAACAATCCCAATTTTTTAAATTTAATATTTTTATTTAGCAATGCATGAGTGCCAATTATTACATCTAATTTTCCAGAATTTATTTTATCTATTATATTATTTTTTTCTTTTATCGTTTTAAATCTATCAATTAAATCTACTGTTATTCCAACTTCATTGAATCTATCCTTAACATTATCATAGTATTGTTGAGCCAGTATTGTAGTTGGAACAAGAACTGCTGCTTGATATCCAGAGCTTACTGTTCTAACTATTGCTCTTAAAGCTACTTCAGTTTTTCCAAATCCGGCATCTCCAGCTATAAGTCTATCCATAGGTTTTGTTGAAGATAGGTCATTTAATACTTCTTCAATAGCTTTTTCCTGGTCTATGGTTTCAATATATTCAAAAGTTTTTTTAAATTTTTCTTCAATTTCTTCATCACCATTTAATGAAATTCCCGTCGTATGTTCTCTAAAAGCGTATAATTTAATTAATTCTCTTATTTATTTTTTATATTTTCTTCAACTTTTTTCTTTCTTTTTGCCATGATGAAGAACCTATTTTATCAATTTTTACTAATTCTTTATCTCCAACATATTTTGTAATTTTGTCAATTCTTTCAATTGGTAAAAAAACTTTTGCATTATTTTCATATTCTATTTTAATTAATTCTTTTTCACCAGAATATGTTTTTACTTTTTCTAAGCCTTTGTAAATACCAATTCCATAATCTTCATGAACAATAAGGTCATTGATTTTTAAATCTTCCATTCTAAAATAGGTAGTTCATTGCTTTTTTTCTTTGAGGCAACTTTTTTCACTAAAAGATTATGTTTATCAACTTCAATATTTTTATATTTTAATTTTAATATTTTTTCTATATTTTGACCGCTAAATTCTTTATATAAATCTTTTTTTATATCAGAAAAAATAAATTCTAAATTTTCTTTTTCCCTTTCATAGTATGATTTTATGCTTTCTTTTTCATTTATAATAAATATTTCTAAATTTTTATATTTATATAATCAAGTAATGTATTTTTCTTTTCATATAATATACACGGTAATGTTTCAAATATTTCTATATCAAAAGATGTACTCTTATGTTTATAGTTTATAAGAAAAGTTTCAAGATTTTTGTTATATACATTTTCATATTTATACATAAATTCAGATCCAGGAACAAAAGTAAAATTATTACTTGATTTTATACTTTTTTGAGAATATGGATCAAAAAAATTAATTCTTGTAATTTCATCATCGAATAATTCTATTCTTGTTGGAAAATCGTATATAGGAATAAATATATCTTTAACGAAACCTTTTTGAGAAAATTCACTATGCTCATATACATTCCATGTTTTTTTATAACCAAGAACTAATGGATTTATATTAAAGTCTTCATTAATTTTAAAGGAAAGTATTTCATTTTTAAAAATATCAGATGGAATTGTATATCTACTCAGTGAATGAAATGTGGTAAATACTATTGCATCATTATTTTTATTTAAGATATTATAAAGTGTTTTTATTCTATATGCTTTTATTTTATTTGAAATGTCAATAGACTCGAAAGGAAAAATGTCATAATTTGGATAATATAAAATATTGTCCTCAATTAGATTTTCAATATTCCATGATTCTGGAAAAATAACGATTTTCAATCTTTTCTTTGACTTTTTTATTATATTAAGTATGTCTTTTAGTATAATAATCACCTCTACATAAAAAATACGGACTTTAAGTCCGTTTTTATATTCGTACATCCAGAGAATGACCTCTATAGTCGTCAATGACTATTTTTTTATCCTCTTTTTTCTCTTTTTTTTCTCTTTTTTGATTGTTATATTCAGCAGAATGTTTTTTTGATTATCGTTTATATGTTGAGATTCTGATTTTTCTTCTGTATTTTTTACCTGAGATTGTGCTTCTTGATTTTTTTTGACATGTTCTTCTAAATCAGTCGTTTTTGCAGCAATTAAAGCACTATTCAAATGTTGGATATTATTAGAAACATCAACATTAGTAATGTATGATATACTTAAATTAATAGGATCAGGCATATTAATCACCGCCCAGTTTTTTCTTCAATTTAATAATTATAGAAGAATGTATTTGCGATACTCTTGATTCTGAAATATCAAGTATTTTTCCAATTTCTTTAAAAGTCATTTCTTTTTCATAATACAATGATAAAATAAGCTGTTCTCTTTCATTTAGACTTAATATAGCCTTTTTGAGTTCGTTTTTTAACATATCTTTATAAGCAAGTATTTCAGGATCGTTTTCAGCACTATCAGATTCAATATTTATTTCATTATTAGTAATTAAAAAAGAGTCTAAACTTAAAATATGACTTCTATGTAATTCTGCCTTCAATTTTTTTACATCTTTTTCTGATATTTCCAAAATTTTTGCTAACTCTTTGTCATCTATATAATCGTCGATATTTTGTTCTGCTAAAATTTCTTCCATTTTTTTAATTTTATGTCTTAAATCTTTTGGTAACCAATCTATTTTTCTTAAATAATCAAGCATAGCCCCCTAATTCTTTTTACAGCAAAGGAATAGAAAGTTACACCTTTTTGTGGGTTATATTTTTCCAATGATTGTAATAAACCAATAATCCCTTCCTGTATTAAATCATCAAGTTCAACGTTTTTTGGAAGGGAGGATAGTAAATTTAAAGCAATGTATTTTATTTTTGGTAAAAAGTTTTTTATTACATCATCTTTATTTATATTTTTCATTATTTATTAATCACTGCCTTTATAGTTGTATTAAGAATTATGACTACGGCAATACTTATTATTGAGCGTAAAACAGAGGTTATAAAAAAGTTTTTTGAAATGAATACATTTATAAATAAGAATATAAAAAATAATACCCCATAAAAGATAAGCTCAATATTTGAAAATTTCAACTTTTTCACCACCGCCTACCTTTTTAACCATTACCTCACCAGTATCCAGGTTAAACTCAATACTTCGAGCTCTATTTCCGCCAGTATCTTCTGCTACTATTCTGATATTGCTTTTTTTCAACTGTTCCTTTACAGCGAGTGTGTTTTTCTTCCCCACATCCATTGATGAACCTTTGAACATAGCAGCTCCACCAAATATTTTTGCAGTAAAGGTTGAGCCACCTAATTTTTTTAAATCTTCAATTAATAGAGGAATACCTAAATTAGCATATTTACCGGGTTTTGGAACATTTTCATTTGGAGAATTGGGTAACATTACATGAATTAATCCTCCAACTTTTTTATTTTTATCCCAGATACAAACACCAACACATGAACCCAACCCAAGGTTATTAATATATCAGGACTTTTTGATGAGGCATATTCACCAATTCCAATTATTTTTTTCATTTTTTAACCCCATAAAACACTTTTTTGACATATTCAAATAATTTATTTCTATTTTCTTCATTCATTAGAAAGACAATTTTTCCTTTTATAACATTTTCCCAATCTTCAACTTGAATTTCTGTTTCTGTTAGTATAACTTCATCTTCAAAAGTAATACTCATAACTATAGATTCTGCAATCAAGGAAGCAAAAGTATCTACAGCAACCTGTGGGGGGTAACCTGTAAATTTATGTTTAAAAATTGAGAAATAGCACTTGTATATGAACCAAACATAATATTTCCTAATTCACCGATCATAGATGTAGACATTTCATCAAGTTCAACAATATTTTTTATGTCAATACCAACACTTTCCTTTATCAATCTTTTTACAGAGTCTTTTTCTATTAAAAACACCAATGAAGAATCTAAATCACCTTCCATTTTAACATAAGAACATGCATAAATTTCATCAGGTTCTTCCATATTTAAAAATATGTCAGAAAGTTTTATTACATCTAAATTTGGCACTGATATGTCTACTTTTTTATTTAACATCATTGATAGAGAACTAACAGCATTTCCCATTCCAATATTAGTAATTTCTTTAAAAGCCGACATAAAAAATTCAAAGTTTTCATTGTTCATCTGGTTGCACCTCCGGATTTTTTTATTCTCGAAGAAATTTTTTCCACCAATATGTTCTAAATATTTCCCAAATAGGCCTGTAGGATCCTGTAATATTTTTATCTCATATATAAATTTACTAAGATTAAAAAATTCCTGTCTAATTTTTGCTATCGTTCCATGAAATGTAATATTAAAATCAACTATTGATAGTTTTATACTAAGATTTTTTCTTATTATGCTGAGATATTCATTTAAAATAATGACTCCGAGAAAATTTTCATTTAGATCCCATATTAATCCTCTATAAGTATCTTCAATTAAAACAGGAATAGATATATAATGTCTTTCACTTATTCTTTTATTTTTTATTTTAAATGTACCTATTAAGTTTAATGAAATCATAATTTCATTTTTCCCAAAATCTTTAATATCCTTAATTTGAAATTCTGCTTGATAGTATGCACCTTCAAAAATCGATTCTAACATAACATTTTCTCCAAGACTAAAATTGTATTTTGGAGATATTAATTCTATTTCTTTTCCTTTAAAATTTTTTATTTTAGCTTTTAAAACATCATTTTTTATATATACTCTTATAGAATTTCCAGGGAAAAAAACAAGGAAAATCCTTTTTATAAAATTTTTTTTATCCATCATTTCACCTGTTATAAAATCCAAATAGTAAAAGTAATTTTTTTAATAAATTATCACTACTTTTTTGTTCATGCTCAGATGTAGTATTCTCGATTTTTTCTGCAATTATCATCAAATCATTAGCAATATGTGATGAAGGTTTGAAACTTGATATTGGAGTTTGGGATTTCACACTATCATGTACCAGATGGTCAAAATTTATATAAAAAACATTTCTAATATCTTTGAATAAATATTCTTTTATTGTTTTTCTTAAAACTTGCTCAGCCGTATTAGCTTCAGATCTTTTTCTTATCATGTTTATTACAACATCAACCACACCATCAACTTCTAAAATTGATAATGCCTTTACAACTGTATAAGCATTTACTATAGCAGTAGGTTCAGGAGTGGTTACCAATAAAATATTATCTGCAGCGATATAAAATGGTTTTAAATTTTCATTATACCCTGCACTAACATCTATAATAACATAATCATGTTCTTTTGCAATATTGAAAAATTCTTCTATAGCTTTTCTGGTAAAATTCTTTTGAAAAGATATCCAGTCTTTTATATCCATTCCCGTACTTAATAATTTTATTCCATAAGGAGTTTTTATAATACACTCTTCCAGAGTTAACTTTTTATCAAAATAATCTTTTATGCTAACTGCTGGAGAAACTCCAAGCAAAATAGATGCATTTGCAAATCCAGCATCAGTATCAAAAATTAAAACCTTTTTATTCATCTTTGCCAGATTTACGGCGGTATTAACAGCTACAATTGATTTTCCAACACCGCCTTTACCCCAGTAACAAGAATTATTTTTGTTCTATTTTTTGAAAAAGTTTTTCTTAAATTTTCAGCCTGGTCTTTTATTATACTCATAATGTCAACTCCTCATAAAAGAGGTTGAATATCTTTTGAGAATTTGGTATTTCAATATCATTTGGAACATTTTGACCTGTAGTAATATAACTTATAGGCAAATTCGTTTCTTTTATCAAAGATGGTATTTGACCGTAAGATGACGTTTCATCTAGTTTTGTTATTATCAAATGTGTTGGATTACAAATTGAAAACCTATTATATACATCTACCATATCTCTAAGCCTCATATTTGCTGATACGACCAAAAATATAAAATCTGGTTTTATAGAATCAATATACATTTTCAATTCACCAATTTGTATATCATCTTTATGACTTCTTCCAGCTGTATCTATCAATAACATATCATAATTTTTAAGTGATTCTACTGTAGTTTTTAATTCGGTTGGCGTGTAGCAAACTGAAGCTGGAATATCCATTATCTCTGCGTATGTTTTTAATTGTTCCGTTGCTGCAATTCTATAAAGATCAATTGTTGCGATTGCAACACTTTTACTGCTATTTAATTTATTTAACGCAGCAATTTTTGCCAATGTTGTTGTTTTTCCAACACCTGTTGGACCAATAAGCATTATTGTTCCATGAATATTAGGAACATCGACTTTGAAATTATTTTTAAACGTGTCAAATAGTAGATTTTTAAATCTTTCATCAGACTTCCAGTTTTCTTTATTTAAATCAGTTGGTAAGTTATTTAGTATATCTTCTATTATACTATCTGAGAGATCTTGTTTTTTTAAAAATTCAATCAATTCGGATATTAATGGATTGGCACCATTTAAAATAACCCGTTTAGAAAGTTTTTCTATTAAATTTTTAATTTCTATTAATTCGTTTTGAGAATTTTTTGATGAATCATTTAACGGATTATTTTTTGTATTTGATATACGATTATTATATGCAGATGTATTAGAATTCAAATTATTGATTTTTTGAGGAAATTTATTATAAGTAACTTTTCTATAGTTCAAATTTTTAAATTCATTTTTTTCTTTACTATAGAATTTTTCAGCATCTTCATCGATGAGTTTAGAAATTTCACGTTGTTCTTCTATCAATTTTAAGATTTCATTTCTGGCGGTGAGTTCCAATCTATCTTTTCCCGGAGCATATTGTTCTTCATAATTATCTATGTTTTTCATTCTTTTTATTCTTTCATCTAATTTTTTATTTCTTTCAACCATTTCTCTAATTTCATTGATTCTGCCCTGGGTATTATTAGAAAAACCAGGTCCAGCAGGTCTTTTGATATTTTTTACTACACTTTCAGGTTTATCATCAAGAACAGCAGTAACTTCTATATACTTTTTGCCACCAATTCCCAAAAATCCCCCTTATTTATTCTTTTGGTATCCAATATATAAGCATTTTCTCCTAGTTCTGTTCTAATTTTTTCCATTGCTTCAGGAATAGTAGTAACAATATATTTTTTTATTTTCATAAGCTCACCTCTAAACACTTATATTTCCATCTGCGGAAATAGGGATTTCCTGAATAATCTCATTATATGAAATAACATTTACATTTGGAATATTTGATAATATCCATCTTGAAAAATAGAATCTTAAAGGAGAACTACATAATATTACAGGATTATAACCTTTCATCATTTGAGATTCTAAAGCCTGGCTTATATTATCAAGAAGCTTTTGAGACAGTTGTGGAGATAAAGCCAGAGTATAATTTCCACCATATTCAATAGTATAATTATTTAATGTATTTTCTGTATTTTTATCCAGAATAATTAAATGTAAAATACCATCACCAGATTTCATTGATTCACATATTTGCCTGGCGAGAGCGCTTCTTACTCCTTCAACAAGTGACACTATATCTTTAATTTCATTACTACCAAGTTCCATTAATTTTTCAAAAATAGCAGGTAAATTTCTTATGGAAATTCGTTCATATAATAACTCTTTTAATACATTACGTATTTCAAAAGTTTTAAAAATTAAAGGAGTTAATTCTTCAACTAATGAAGGTTCTTTTATTCTTAAACCTTCTATCAACATTTCAGTTTCTTTAGAACCCAGTATTTCATGAGCATATTTTTTGATTATTTCAGATAAATGAGTTGCAAAAACACTTGGAGAATCCACTACAGTATAACCTAGATTAACAACTTCTTCTTTTTGAGATTCATCAATCCAATATGCATCTAAATTAAATGAAGGTTCTTTTGTATGAATACCTGGTATCTCTTCAGAAGCCATTCCAGAATTTATTGCTAGCAATTTTTCAGGAAATAATTCAAATCTTCCAACCTCTACACCTTTTAATTTAATTATATATTCGTTTGCGCTTAAAAGAACACTATCCCTTACTCTTATAGGACTTATTACAATTCCAAGTTCATAAGCGATTTGTTTTCTAACCATTGTAATTCTTTCGAGTAGATCTCCCCCTGACTTGGGTCTGCCAAAGGAATTAAACCATACCCAATATCTATTTCCAGAACATCACTTTGTATTATTTCTGAAACCTCTTCAGCAGATGTTAAAGGAGGACCAGATGGAGGTCTTTGAGCACCACCAACCCCTTCTTCTGGGGTCGTTGATGGTGTTTCAAATCCTTCCTTTGGACCAGCTGCAGGTATCATTTTTTGCAAATATCCTTTAGTTGTTAAATAAGCTAAAGTAAGCATTCCGCCACCTAATAATAATGCTGGCATTATTGGTAAAGGTGTAACCAATCCCAGAGTTAATATTACCCCTCCGGTCATATATAATACTCTTTTTTCTGATGAAAGTTCTTTGAGTAAATCTTTTCCTAAATTTTCTTTTGATGCAGCCCTTGATACGACAATACCTGTTGCAGTTGAAATTAATAAGGCCGGTATTTGAGCAACTAATCCGTCTCCAACTGTGAATAGCGTATACAATTGAGCAGCTTCACCTATATCCAATCCCTGTTGTAAAACACCAATAATCAAACCACCTAATATATTTATAAGGGTTATTATAATACCTGCTATGGCATCTCCTCTGACAAATTTAGAAGCACCATCCATTGCTCCGTAAAAATCAGCCTCACGTCTGATATCTTCACGTTTTTGTCTGGCTTCTTCTTCTGTAATAATACCTGCACTTAAATCGGCATCAATACTCATTTGCTTTCCAGGCATAGCATCAAGAGTAAATCTTGCTGCAACTTCAGCAATCCTTTCTGCACCTCTTGTGATAACAACAAACTGAATAATTACAAGAATAAGAAAGATTACGATACCAACTACATAATTTCCTCCAACAACAAAATCTCCGAATGCCCTTATAACTTTACCTTGAAAATTCTTTCCTTGTAATAAAATTAACCTTGTTGAAGATACATTTAATGACAATCTAAATAAGGTAGTTACCAATAATAATGTTGGAAATGCAGAAATTTCAAGAGCATTTTTTATATACATAGTGACTAACAATAAAATAATTGCCAATGAAATATTAGCCATTTGCAAAAAGTCTAAAAGAAATGGTGGAATAGGAATAACCATTAATATAACAACACTAACTATTAATAAAGGAACTATTAAATCCAATTGTTTGAAAAATTTGCTTGCAAATTCTCCCATTTAATCACCTCGTAACTTTTAAAACAGAAGCAATAATTTTTGCAACAATTTCATACATATCTTCTGGTATTTCATCATTTATCTCAACTCTTTCATATAATTGTCTTGCAACAGGTGGATTCCTGAGTATAGGCACATGGTTTTCTCTGGCTATTTCTTTTATTCTAAAAGCAATCTTATCAAATCCTTTTGCTACAACAACAGGAACGTCATTTTCAGATTCATCATATTTTATAGCTACAGCATAATGTGTTGGATTAGTAACAACAACTGTTGCTTTTGGGACCTCTTTCATCATATTTTGGTTTATAATTTGTCTTAACCTACGCATTCTTGCAGCTTTTATCTGTGGATCACCTTCGACATCTTTCATTTCTTGCTTAACTTCCTGTTTGGTCATTCTTAAATTCTTTTTGTATTCCCTTTTTTGATACCAAAAATCAAAAAGGCCCAGTAATAACATTAGCAGTCCAAGTTTAAAAAATATTTCTATAATTATTGAATATAAGAAGGATATAGCTGATGAAATGCTTGTATATGGCAAAGAAACGATACCATTCCACCTGGATTTTACAATACTGAAAGCAATATATCCTACTAATACCAATTTTATTAAAGATTTTAAAAGTTCAAAAAGAGTTTTCATAGAAAAGATTCTTTGGAGTCCTTTTATAGGATTAAGTTTTCCAAGATCAAATTTCATAGCTTTAGGTGAAAATAAAAACTTTGTTTGCAGCATTCCTAATACAAGACTAATGATAGCTGATGAGAACAAAAAAATAGATATTAATGTAAAAAGATTTTTTTGTTGCAAAATTAATGTCATTAATGCATTTTCATCTAAAAAACTGGTATTCAGTGCTAAATATCTCATAAACGCATTTTTTAAATCAATAAATAAATATTTTGAAAGAACATAAAAAACAGCTGCAACACCCAAAAATGAAAAAGCTGTTAATAGTTCCTTTGAGACAGGAACATTTCCTTCTTCTCTTGCCTGTTGTAATCGTCTTGGAGTTGGTTCCTCTGTTTTACTTGGATCAGCGAAAAGCTGAAGGTTTATTTTAAAATCAAACTCATTATAGAATTTATCCATTTTATTATCTCCATCATATTATTGCTAAAAATTTCAACCCATACGCCAATAATGGTTAAAAGTATTAAAGAACCAACTAAAATATTTAATGGTAATCCGACAATAAAGACATTTATTTGAGGTATCATTCTTGAAACAATACCCAGACTAATATTTACACATAACATAAACGCACTCATTGGAACTGCAAGTTGAGCTCCAATTTCAAAAACTTTTCCAAATGTTGATACAATTTCAGGAAGAAAAGCAGTATTTATGGAAAAAATTAATGGAATAGAATGAAATGAGTTAATAATTACCTGAAACAATAAAATATGTAATTTAAAGGACAAAAAGCGAAAATTCCTATCAAAAAAGATAACTGTCCAATAATAGGAGACTCTTCACCACTTATTGGATCAAATATTCCAGCCATAGCAAATCCCATTTGAAATGCAAAAAACTGTCCTGCAAATTGAATAGCAGCTATCGGTATATAAGAAATTAGACCAATTAATATACCTAAAAGGAAGTTTATTAGCATAATCGTTATTAGGTAAAATACAGGTAAATCTGGTATTGTTAGATTTACCAGTGGCAATGTTATCCATGAAATAAACAGAGAAGAAAATAATCTTAGATAAAAAGGTATTGTTCTTGAACCTATGACTGGTGCAGAAATAGTTAATCCAGTAATTCTAGAAAATATAATAGCCCAAACCCAGAATTTGGTTTCTAAAAAAACAACAACATCCATATTAAATCATTCCAAAAAATGTAGTTAATATTTGATATGTGAAGTCCATTAGTTTTTGTGCAATCCATCCGAATAACAATCCAACAACTAAAAATGTAATAATAATTTTTGGAGCAAAGGTTAATGTTTGCTCATTTATTGATGTTATTGTTTGAAAAATACTTATTATAAGACCAACCCCCAAACTTACTAACAGTATAGGTGAAATAATTGATAAAAAAACAGTTATTCCATCTCTAAACACATCAATAAAAGCTTCTAATGTCAATTTTATAGACCTCCTGAAGTTTGAAAACTTCTTATTAATCCTCCAATTAATAAGTCCCATCCATTTACAAGGATAAATAGTAATAATTTAAAGGGCATTGAAATCATAATAGGAGGAATCATCATCATCCCCATAGATAAAAGAATGCTGGCTACAACCATATCAACTATAATAAATGGAATATAAATTAAAACCCCCATTTTAAATGAAATCTCTAATTCACTTAACGCAAATGCAGGAATTAGAATTTCTGGAGGCGTGTCATTTATATTTTTTATTTCTTTATGAACACTTGATGCTAACATAAAAACATTATCCTGATTTTTATGTGCAACTATTTCATTAATCATAAACTTTTTTATTGGATTCCATGTATTTTCAAACATTTGAGTATAACTTATTTTTTCTTCGGTATATGGAATAATGGCATTTTGATATATTTGGTTGAAAACTGGTGACATTATTAAAAAAGTTAATATTAATGCAATACCTATTAATACCTGATTGGGAGGGCTTGCCGGCTTCCCATAGCAGTTCTTAAAAAAGATAGAACAATTATTATTCTCATAAATGATGTAAACATCATAATAAAAGATGGTGCAAGAGTTAATACAGATAATAGTAATAATATTTCTAATGTTGGCATTAATGTGTTGGGTCCTGGGACATTTCCTCCAATATTGATAGAAATTTCAGGTATTGGTAGTGGATCTTGAGCTGACCCAACAAAAAATAAAAATAAAAATATACTAATGAAAAACAATTTTTTATTAAAGCATTTCTTCATCTGTTTTTTTCTCCCTTTTTAAGGCTCCGATAAAAGTATCAAAAAATTCTTTTTTCCCTTTTAAAAGAACAGATAGTTTTTCATAGTCCAATTTGTCAAGATAAGATATGGAATTATTGTTTGTCAGGACAAGATAATAATTATCTAATACTTTTATTATGTTTAATGTTAAATTCCTATCAATATAAAATTTTTTAACAATTCTAACAGAAGGACTATTTAGCAAACCTTTATTTATAAGTTTTCTTTGAATAAACAATAATAATAGAATAAAGAGTAAAAAGAAAAAAATTAGAAAAAACACCCATAATGTCCAACTTGTCATAAAATTTGTTTGAGTCGATGAAAAAGTAAGGGCGTAAAATCACCCCTTGATACCTTTTGAATAGCTTCTATTACTCTATTTGCCTGGAATGGTTTAACAATAAAATCTTTTGCACCAGCCTGTATAGCTTCAATAACCATCGCTTGTTGACCCATAGCACTACATACGATGATTTTAGCAGCTGGATCTTGCTTTTTTATTTCTTTTATAGCCTGTATTCCATCCATTACAGGCATAGTAATGTCCATTGTAACAACATCTGGTTTTAGCTCATTGTATTTTTGAATAGCATCTTGACCATTGGCAGCTTCACCAACTACTTCCATCCCCGCTTTTGTAATAATATCTTTTAATAACATTCTCATAAAAGCAGCATCATCAACTATCAAAACTTTTAACGCCATTAAAAGCACCTCCACTTAAATATTATATTTATTATATTTCTATAGATTCAAATAATTTTTCGAGGTTTAAATACACAATAAGTCTATTATTTATTTTTAAAACACCATTAACTTTTCCTATAAATTTGCCACTTTTGGCAGGTAATATATCCAACTCTTCATCATTAAATGAAATTACATTATTTACTTTATTTACTAATATTCCTAATTCCTCTTTTTCATGCTTCATAATAATTATACTATCAAAATCAAAATCCTCATCAATATCAAGATCCAATATTTTCGTTAAATCAAATACAGGAACGATTCTTCCACGTAAATTTACAATACCTTCTATGAAATCCCTGGAATTTGGAACTGGAGTAATATCTTCTTTTTCAATTACCATTTCAACATATTCAACGTCAATTCCAAATTCTTGGTTGGAAATTTCAAATGATAAAATTTCTTTTTGCATAGTATCACCTCATCATAATTCGTTTAAGTTTGTAATATCGAGAATTAAAGCAATTCTACCATCACCTAATATAGCACCGCCACTAAATTCTTTCACACTATTTAAATATTTACCAAGAGATTTTATAACAATATCATCTTGCCCTAAAAGATTATCAACAACAACACCATATTTTCTATTAGCAGTTTTTACAATAACAACTTTTTCCGTAAGTGAATCTTCAATTTTAGGCATATTAAATACGTCTCTTAATCTAATTAATGGTATTACTTCGCCTCTTAATACAAAAACTTCATTACCCTGAACAATTCTTATGTCTCCATCTGTAATTTTTTGTGTTGTATCAATATTAGCAATTGGAATAGCGTATACATAATTATCTATTGTTACCAATAAAACCTGGATAATAGATAAAGTTAAAGGCAATCTGATAATTATTTTTGTTCCAATATCTTTTTTAGAAGAAATAGTTACACTTCCATTTAAAGATTCGACAACGGTTTTGACAACGTCCATTCCAACACCACGACCAGATAAATCTGTAGCTTTATTTTTAGTAGAAAATCCGGGTAAAAATATGAAAGAAAAGATTTCTTCATCACTCATTGTTGAAACCATAGATGGATCGACTAACCCTTTTTCAATAGCTTTATTAGCAATAACCTCTCTATCTAATCCCTTTCCATCATCTTCAACGCTAATTACAACACCATCACCTTCGTGCCATGCTGATAATTTTATAGTACCAATTTTTGGTTTCCCTTTTTTTATTCTTTCGTCAACTGGTTCTATACCATGGTCAATCGAATTTCTTATTAAATGAATCAAAGGATCGCCAATTTCATCTACAACAGTCCTATCGAGTTCAGTATCTTCACCTTCAATAATCAAATTTACTTCTTTGTTTAATTTTTTGGCAGTATCTCTTACAACCCTTGGAAATCTATTAAAAACAAAAGCAATTGGAATCATTCTTATTTTCATAACAATGTTCTGAAGATCAAGGGTTATCCTGCTTAAATTTGCTAAACTTTCATCGACATCTTTTATCTCATATTTTCTTAATGTTTCTGTTATCCTACTTCTGGAAATAACTAATTCTGCCATTAAGTTCATTAACTGATCCAATTTTTCAATATCAACTCTTACAGATTGAAGTTGTATTTTCTTTTTTTGATTTGTTGAATTTTCAACAGTAACATTTGATTTTTGTTGTGTTATAGTATTTTCTGAATTCTCTTTCTTTTCTTGCTTTTCAAAATCAGATGTTTCAAATTCGTTTACTGCAACACTTTCCACTTCCGAAATACCCAATATATTATCTCTTAATTCATCAGCAGAAACATTGATAATTACACCAAGTTCTATTTCTAAATCGAATTTTTCATCCTCAATGTCCTGAGAAGAAGGATTTGTATAAACTACTTCTCCACCCAAATCATCAATTTTATGTAATACCATAAAAGCTCTAGCAGCTTTCAACTGAACATTTTTATCAAACCTAACATTTATCAAGAAGAAGTTTAAATTTTTTCTTTTGCCGCATGGAAAAGATTTTTTAATGATTCTCTTGTAATATCATCAAGGTGTGAAAGTTTATCAGAATCATTAGTTGCTTCTTTTTCCTTTTTTTCAACCTGTTTTTCAGTATTTGATTCAGAATTGTTAATGTACTTTTCGAGGATAGAAATCAAATCATCCAATGATTTCAAATTCCCTTTTCCACCATTGGAAATATCTACAATACTTTCATTTAATGCATCGAGTGTTTTAAAAAGGAGATCTATTAAATCGGTATCAACTTTAGTTTCTCCTTTTCTAATTTTATCAAGAATATTTTCCATCTTATGAGATACTTTTGCTATCTTATCAAATCCCATAGTTCCAGCCATACCTTTAAAGGTATGCATAACCCTGAATATTTCGTTTACTTTTTCTAAACTTTCTGGATTGTTTTCAAGTTCTAAAAGTTCATCATTTAATCTCTGTAAATTTTCATTAGCTTCTTCAATAAATACATTTAAATAAACATCCATTTCTCCCATAAAAAAACCTCCTATAAAAACAGTTTTAATAATCTTATTAGCGAGTAATATGCAGCTTTTTCTCTAATTATGTTTCTGTTGCCGGAAAAAATCTTTTTTCTATTATTATTTTATCATAAAATTTGTTATAAAATCCAAAAAAACTGTACCTACAGGTTTGTCGGAGTTCCTCCCTCTGGACCAGCAATGCCGCTTACTGAAATTGAATAATCAGTTTCAAAAATATCAGCCGCATTTTTTGCCATCAATTCTACAGTTTCTGCACTAACAGCTCCAAAATTTTTCAAAATATTTTTATCAACGTTTAAAATCTTATTTTTTACTTCATCAGAATAGGTAACAATAGTACCTTTGTAAACCTTTGATGAACCAGGTATATCAGTTATAATTTTTCCTATTAACCCACCAGTGCATGATTCTGCTGTAGAAATCATTTTATTTTCAGATAATAATTTATTTAAAATAATTTTGGTTGGGTTATTTGGAATAATATATTGAGAAAGATTGTTATGAATAAAATCGATAGCCTCTTTTATCTTTTCTTTGCTATCTTTAAAAATTAAAGATGGCCCTATTGGTAACTCTAATTTCGTTGAATATCTAATATTTTTTAATTTCTTTTCCAATATAGACATTAATTGCGATTCAGTAATATTATAAAATTGAATTTTATAAATATTCCCTTTTTTTAAATTAAATTTAGAAGTAATATAGTCTAAAGATTTTTTAAAAATTGTGATAGCTTCATCTGGTGGTCCTGGTAATAAGATATAATGTTTATTATTTTTTACAATATATAATCCTGGAGCACTACCGATATCATTTTTTAAAATTAAACAATTTTTAAATACGAAGGCCTGTTTTTTTATTAAATCATTTGGAATTTTCCCAAATTTTTTATATCTTATATGTATGTTATCAAAAATTTTTTTATCAAATATTAGGGTTTCATTTAAAAATTCTGAAACGGCTTCTCTTGTTATATCATCAGTTGTGGAACCTAATCCACCAGTAATTATAATTAAATCATTATCTTTTGAAAGAAAATTTAGAGATGATATAATATTGTCCTTTTTATCATTAACATTAATATGAAAAGAAATGTCAAAACCTATTGAATATAATATGTTTGAAATTTTTTTTGCTGTAATATTTAAAATATCTCCCTCGACAATTTCATCGCCTGTGCTCAAAATAGCAGCTTTAATATTAATCACTCCCATAAATTTCTTACTTATATTTTACCACAAAAAAAGGAAAAGTGTAAATTTAATAAATTATTTAGAAATCAAAACGATAATGCTTTTTGATTTGACTTTGTAATAATTAGTAACTTTTTTGGAAAATCAAGAAAATCATTTGGAGAATTAAAATATGTATCAATTACACGAAACCAATTTTTATTGTGAAGTTTTGGTAATTCAAATTCCAAATCCTTTTCATAAAAATTTAAGGCAACATAAATATCATTATCTGGTGGAACATCTTGATTTACAAAATCTATTCCACTAATCATAAAAGCCAATGATTTTGAATTATATGAAAAATCGGGTTGATATAATTTTACACCATGCCACGTAATATCTGGAATACCGTCACCTGTATAATCTTTTCCAGTGAAAAAATGTTCTCTTCTCAAAGTGTGATGAGATTTTCTGAAATTTATTAAATGACTAACAAATCTAAAAATATCTTCATATTTTTCTTTTCTTTTCCAGTCAACCCAATTTTTGATAGTATCCTGGCAATATGCATTATTGTTTCCATATTGAGTTCTACAAAATTCGTCTCCCATATATATCATAGGGTACCCTGAGAAATCATAAGTATAGTGAAGAAATTTTTGATTTGTCTTTTTCTTATATTAAGTATATTTTCATCATCTGTTTCGCCTTCTATTCCATAATTAAAACTATAATTATCATTAGCACCATCATTATTATTTTCACCATTTTCTTCATTATGTTTTTCATTATAAGAAACCAGATCCACATTGTAAAACCATCATGAGAAGTTATAAAATTAACACTTGCAACAGGAGACTTGTTTCCATATAAGTCTTCACTTCCAGCAATTCTACAGGCAATTTCCCTACTAAACCATTATCACCTCTAATGAATTTTCTTACAGCATCTCTAAATTTTCCATTCCATTCAGCCCAACCTTCCGGAAATGAGCCTAAAAAATACCCGCCTGCTGCATCCCAACCTTCTGCTATTAATTTAGAACCTGAAATAATAGGATCTTCAGCTATATCTTTTAACAAAGAAAGGTCTCCTATCCAATTTCCATTTGTATCTCTTCCCAATATAGATGCCAGATCAAATCTGAAACCATCCACATGCATTTCTGTTACCCAATATCTCAAACTGTCAATAATAAGATTTTTAACTACTGTGTGATTACAATTAAAAGTATTTCCACAACCAGAGTAGTTTTCATAATATCTTTTATTTTTGCTTAAAATATAATAAATGGGATTATCAAGTCCTCTAAAAGATAATGTTGGTCCTAATTCATTACCTTCGCCGGTATGGTTATATACAACATCTAAAATAATTTCAAATCCTTCTTTATGAAGTGTTTTTACAAAATCCTTAAATAAAAAGACCTGTTCTCCTATTTTTAAACCATCTGAATAATTTCCAGTTACAGCAAAAAAACTTAAAGGATTGTATCCCCATACATCTTTCAATCTTTCTCCAGTAATAGGGTTTGTTCTAATTATAGAATTAGGATTAAATTCAAAAATAGGCATTAACTCTATAGCGTTAACTCCCAGACTTTTTAAATAATCCAATTTTTCAACAATACCTTTAAATGTGCCTTTAGATATGACTTTTGAATTAGGATTCATAGTATATAATCTTATGTTCATTTCATATATTATTAAATCTTTTAAGGGAATTCTGGGATGAACATCATTTTCCCAGTCATAGACAGAATCATCTATTACTATTGATTTTGTAGGACTTTTTGCAGAGTCTATAGTAGAAAAAGATAGATCAAGTTGCGAAGAATTTTTATCATAACCATAAACACTTTCCTCATCCCAATTATATGAGCCTGAAATGGCTTTGGCATACGGATCTGAGAGTAGCTTATATTTATTAAATCTATATCCATTTATAGGATCATATATTCCATCAACACGCCAGCCATAAAACTGCCCATGCTTTATACCGCGAATATATATGTGCCATACATTTCCAGTTTTATTTTTTACAGGATCAAGGGGAAAATATGTGAAGGTTTATCATCATAGAAGTTTTGATATAATTCTAAAGATACATTTTTACCATTTTTTGTAAATAGTGCAAAATTAACCCGCCAGAATCAACCGTGGCTCCTAATTTTGGATATCCTCTTTCTGCTTTTAAATGAACGCTTTCATCGGGATTATTATAATAAAAATAATTTTCCATTTAATCATCCTTTTCTTGTTTGCTTAAGGCTTTTTTTAAAGCCTTTTTTACTTCAAAATCCTCATTTTTTAATTCATTTATTAAATCACCAATTTTCCAATTAACATTTGTTTTTGTAGTGGTAGCAAAGATAATTCTTGGTAATCCATCAACATTTTTGATAGCTTTCATTATTTTATTTATTTCTTCACTATTAAATCCATTTAAAATAATTACAGGTGTGTCTTTTACTTCATCAAACATACTTTAACCTCCAATGTGAAATTTCATCTATATTATTTATTATACCACAATCTAAAAAATATAAACAAATTGTGATTAGAATATTTAATTTTTTTATTAGTTCTCTTGACAAAATTAAAAAAAAATAGTATAATATTTTTGGAACCATTACAAAATTAAACAAAATAAAATTAAATGGAGGGATATTTATGAAAAAATATGTATGTACAGTTTGTGGTTATATTTATGATCCTGAAGAGGGAGATCCGACAGCAGGTATTCCTGCAGGAACATCATTCGATGATTTACCAGAAGATTGGGTATGTCCAATGTGTGGTGTTGGAAAAGATATGTTTGAAGTTCAAGAATAAAAATAACCCTGCCAAAGCAGGGTTATTTTATTGCGTTTTTTAAATATTGACCAGTATATGTATTTGCATTAATAATATCTTCTACGCTACCCTGAGCAATAATAAATCCTCCATTTTCCCGCCTTCGGGCCAAGATCTATTATATAGTCTGCATTTTTTACAACATCTAAATTATGTTCAATAATAATAACTGTATTACCTTTCTCTACCAATTTATGTAAAACTTCAATTAGCTTTTTTACATCTTCAAAATGTAAGCCTGTTGTTGGTTCGTCGAGAAAATACACAGTTTTTCCAGTAGATCTTTTTCTAAGTTCAGAGGTTAGTTTTATTCTTTGAGCTTCCCACCGGATAAAGTAGTTGCAGGTTGCCCGAGTTTGATGTATCCTACACCAACATCACTTAATAATTTAAGAATATTATTAATTCGTGGAATGTTTTGAAAAAATTCTAAAGCTTCCTCTACGGACATATCAAGAATATCAGCAATAGATTTTCCTCTGTATTTTACACTTAATGTTTCTTTGTTATATCTTTTACCTTTACAAACATCACAGGTAACATATACGTCGGGTAAAAATTGCATTTCAATTTTTAGATAACCATTTCCATTACATGCTTCACAACGTCCTCCCTTAACATTAAAGCTAAATCTTCCTTTTTTAAAACCTTTCATTCTGGCTTCTTTAGTAGCTGCAAATAAGTCTCTTATTAAATCGAAAACTCCAGTATAAGTTGCTGGATTACTACGCGGTGTTCTACCAATTGGAGATTGGTCTATTGCTATAACATTATCTATATTTTCCAGCCCTTCAATTTTTTTGTAGTAACCTGGTTTTACTTTTGCACCACGTAATTCCTTTATTAATGCTGGATATAATGTGTCCATTATTAATGAAGATTTTCCAGAGCCTGAAACGCCAGTAACAACAATGAACTTTCCGAGTGGGAATTCCACATCAATATTTTTCAAGTTATTATGTGAAGCACCATATAATTTTAAAGATGCATTTTTTTCTACTCTTTTTGTTTTGTATTTAATTATTTCAATTTTTTTCTTTCCTGTTATATATTGACCAGTTAAAGAATCCTTTGGATTTTTTAATAAATTTCTAATCCAACCGCTGTATACAACTTTACCGCCATTGATACCTGCACCTGGTCCCAGATCTACTATGTAATCAGAAGATTTTATGACCTCTTCATCATGTTCTACAATCAATACGGTGTTTCCAAGAGCTTTTAATTTTTTTAATGTGTTTATTAATCTTTCATTATCTCGTGGATGTAATCCAATGGTTGGTTCATCTAAAACATATGTGACACCTGTTAATCCAGAACCTATTTGAGTGGCTAATCTTACTCTTTGGGACTCTCCGCCAGAAAGTGTGTTAGCACTTCTGGAGAGTGAAATATAACCAAGACCAACATCCGTAAGGAACCCAGACGTTTTTTTATTTCATTTAATAATTCGCCAACGATTTTATGTTCAAAATCAGTTAATTCAATATTTTCAAAGAATACTTTTGCTTTTTCTATAGGCATATCAGAGATTTCCTGTATATTTTTGCCATTTATCCGTACACTCAAAGGTTCTATTTTCAATCTTTTACCGCCACAAGTCTGACATGTTTTCATTGTCATAAATTCATTTTGATAATAATTTCTCATTTCATCTGAGTCAGTAGATTTATATCTCCTCTCGTACATATTATATAATCCTTCAAATTGTTTTTTAAATGTATATACTCCATTTGGAGTAACATATTCAAAAGAAATCTTATCTTTAGAACCGTATAATAAGGCGTTTTGTGTTTCGGGTTTTAAATCACGTATTTTTTTATTTGGATCATCCTTATAATGCAAAATAACACGTTCTAATGTTTTTATTAAGTAACTATCTTTTCCACTTTTTGTTGCTCCATTATATATAGTTTTATCAGGGTCTAAAATATAAGTAGGTTCAAACTCGAATTTAAATCCAAGTCCATGGCAATCTGGACAGGCTCCATAAGGACTATTAAAGGAAAATAATTTTGGAGTTATTTCTGGAAAACTGAATCCACAATTTGGACAAACTAATTTTTCACTATATGTTTTTGATTTAATTGTTTTCTCATTGATATCTAATTCTCTTATTTCAACAAAACCATCAGACTCTTTTAAAGATAATTCAATTGCTTCATATAATCTTTCAAAATTTTCTTTTTTTAGTTTAAGTCTATCGATTAATAAATTTATAGTGTGCCTATAACTTTTTTTTAATAAAGATATATCTTCTAAATCATATATTTCCCCATCTATTTCAACACGTTTATATCCATTTTTTTTCATTTGTTCTATTTCTTTTTTAAACTCACCTTTTTTTCCTTGACAATTGGTGCAAATACATATATTCTTGAATTGTCATCAAATTCATTGTATACTTTATCAATTATTTCATCAATAGAGGATTTTTCCACTGGAATATTACATTTTGGGCAGTAAGGTTTACCCATTCTCGCAAACAAAACCCTCATGTAATCGTATATTTCAGTAACAGTTCCCACAGTAGATCGAGGATTATGAGATACAGATTTTTGTTCAATAGCAATAGCTGGTGATAAGCCTTCTATATATTCAACATCTGGTTTTTTTAATTCGCCTAAGAACATTCTTGCGTAAGAAGATACTGATTCAAGATAACGTCTTTGACCTTCTGCATAAATGGTGTCCATTGCTAAAGTGGATTTTCCAGAACCAGACAAACCTGATATAACAACAAGTTTGTTTTTAGGTATTTTAACGTCAATATTTTTTAAGTTATGTTCTCTTGCGCCTTTTACATAAATATAATCCATAACAACACCTCTAACATCATATTCAGAGTATTTTTCTCGTGTTATTATAACATAAAAATATAGTAAAAACAGAAAAAGATATCAACCTACAGAAAAGTATTTAAATTTTTTAAAAAGTTATTTTTTGTAAATCCTATAGAGCGCTGGGAAATCTACTAAAAAATGTAATATAATAGAATTTAATAAACCATATTCGAAATAAATAAAAGAGAAAAATAGTCCAAAAGCAAATCTTAAAGGAAAAGTTATTAAAAAATATTTTCTATTTTCAATACCATTTAATAAGTTGAAAATATGAATTAATGCAAAGGCTAATGATGAAATAAGAGAAACATAAACAATATTATTTATAATGTTTAATAATAATTCATTTAAAATTCCTCTAAAAAAACTTCTTCAGTAATTGCGGCGGATAATGGAATAAGAAAAAGTCTTTTTTTATTGATATGAATATAAAATCCAGAATTTTTTACCCATTTTTCAGGCAAAAAAAACAATATAATACCATATAAGATAAAGATAAAATATAATATATATGGTATTTTTTCTAAAAAATGTAATTTAAATACGGGTATTATTGAGCTGAATATAATTATTTTCAGTAATAAAGATTTCTCAAAAATAACTTTTTTTCTATTATATATATAACAAAAAAAGAATTATAATTGATATTATTAATGTAAAAAAACTCATTTTAATCCCTTTAATTCTTTTAATTTATCAACGAAAGCTTTAAATATTGGATGAGGTTTTCCAACTTTACTCTTTAATTCTGGATGATATTGTACCCAATAAAAAATGGATGATTTTTTAATTCTACCGCTTCAACAAAATCGGATTTTGCGGATATTATTAATTTATCTGAGGCGTCTTTTTCTTCTGGATATGCAAATAAACTTTCGAATTTTTCTAAATTCACTTCATATCTATGTCTATGCTTTCGAAAATTATTTCGGTTTTATATATATCATATAATTTTGAATTTCTTAAAACTTTTGTTTCTTGGGCACCTAAACGCATTGTTCCACCCAATTTCAATATTTCTTTTTGTTCTTCCATTATATCAATTACAGGATATGGCGTTTGAGGATCAAATTCCGAAGAATTTGCATTTTCAAGTTTTCCAATATGTCTTGCAAATTCTATAACCATAATCTGCATACCAAGACATATACCGAAAATAGGAATATTATTTTCTCTTGCAATTTTGACTGATTTTATTTTTCCTTCTATTCCTCTTTTTCCAAACCACCAGGAATAATTATTCCATCATATTTTGATAATAATTCTTTTGCGTCATCTTCTGATAATTCTTCTATTATTTGTGAATCAATTAATTCTGGTTTTTCAGCACCACTTAGAAAGATACTCTCAATAATACTTTTATAAGCATCATCAGTTCCAAGATATTTTCCAATCATAGCAATTTTGACTGGCGAAAAGATTTTTGGATAATTCCAGTTTAATTTGTTTTGTATATTTAAGTTTAAATTTTCTGCAATTATATTTTGTATTCCGAGATTAAATAATTTTTCTGGGACTTCATAAACATTATCTGCATCAGGTAAATTAATGACATATTTTCTATTTATACCTGCAAATAATGCAATTTTATCAAGACTTCCAGAATCAATAGCTTTTTCAGTTCTAATAATTAGCATATTTGGGTGGATACCAATTTTTCTAAGCAACTGAACAGATTGTTGTGTAGGTTTTGTTTTAAATTCATTGGTTACATTTAAATATGGAACAAATGTAACGTGTATAAAGAAAAAGTTTTTGATGCCTTCTTCTAATGAAAGTTCTCTTACAGCTTCCAAAAATATTTCACCTTCAATATCCCCAACAGTTCCGCCGATTTCTATCATTAATAAATCGGTATCTATACTTTTTATTCTATTTTTAATTTCTTCGGTAACATGAGGTACCATTTGTACAGTAGCACCTAGATATTTACCTTCTCTTTCTTTTTCTATAATACTCTTAAATATTTGGCCAGCTGTAATATTGTTAAATCTTTTCATGTCAATACCCAAAAATCTTTCATAATGGCCAAGATCAAGGTCAGCTTCATAACCATCGTCAGTAACAAAAACTTCTCCATGTTGATTTGGATTCATTGTGCCAGCATCAACGTTCAAATAGGGGTCTATTTTTAAAGAATTAACTTTTATGCCACAATCTTTAAGTATTCTTCCAATAGAAGCAGAAACGATACCCTTACCAATTCCACTTAATACACCACCTGTTACAACAATATATTTTTTTGCCATACATTATCCTCCTTTTCTATTTTAAATATTATTTTATTCATTATAACAAATAAAATAAGGGAAGCGAAAGCTTCCCTTATAAAGGTCATTATTCTTCTTCTATATTTAATTTTTCAGCCAACGAATTTATAACATCTTCAACAGTTTTGATGTTTTCTAACTCTTCATCTTCTATAGTTACACCAAGTTCGGATTCAAAAGCCATTGTTAAATCAACGAGTTCTAAAGAATCAGCATCTAAATCGTCTGTAAATGATGCATCGAGAGTAACATCTTCTTCTTCAACGTTTAATGTTTCTACAATAATTTCTTTTACTTTTTCAAAAAGTTCGTCTCTTGTCATATTAATACCTCCCTATTAGATTTCACAAGACAGCCATTACATTAGATAATAAAATCGGTATTATTATATTAATATTTTAGCAAGTTGTCAAGTAAAAGTTTTGTGTACTTTTTGTAAAAATTAGAATAGTTTTTTGATTTTTTCTACATCCTCTTTCGTTAATAGCTTTTTTTGAAGCATTTCATCTATCTTTTTTAATCTGGTAACAGTATCTAATTTTGATAATTCTGAATATACATAACTTAAAAATTCTTCTTTTGTATTAAATTTATCAGGAGCAGGTAACTCAAAAAAAGTTTCTTTTTTTTGCATTTTTTCGTATTTTTCTTTTGTAGTAGCTTCCTCAATATTTTTATAGGTTTTATCGGCAATATATAAAGAATTGGTTTCTTTTATCAAGGAAATAAGTAAAAACCATTCATATAAGTTAAAGGTTATTATTCTAAGAAACATAACAAAGTTAGAATCACGATATTTTAAAATTGGTTTATCAATTAAATTTTTTTGAATTTCAATGTTTTGAACATAAAATTGATCTTTTATTATTTTGTTTATTAAACGTGTATAAGTAAACCAGATGAAAAATAGAAACAAGAAAAATAAAAACGAATCAAATTTTGGTAAAGCATACTCTAAATTTTGTAATTCTTCAATAGAAGATATCTGGCTATATACCTTTTCCAATTGATTTGAGATTTTTATAAAAATTAGTGAAAAACCCGTAAAAGAAATAAGATATCCAAAAAGCATTTTTAAAGAATTTTCTTCTTTAAACTTACTCAAGGGAGATAGATCAATATCCTTTAATTTAAATAATGCTTTTAATCTTTTTATATGTTCATCTCTGTTTTTTAATAAAATATGGTATATAAACATAGTGATTGCAAAGCTTAATGGCCATAAATAAGGTATGATATACATAATCATTCCTATAATCACAATAAAAGGATTTAAAAAAACCATTTAATCACTCCAATAAAGATTTTTCTTTTAAAATTTGAGGTACCCAGAATTTTTCAACTTCAAACTGTTCACCAGTAGTCATATTTTTAATAGTTACAGTATCTGTTTTTAATTCATTCTCACCAATTATTGCGACAAAATGAGCATTAACTTTATTTGCATGTTTCATTTGATTTCTAATGCTTCTTTCTGATAGGTTTAAAAATACTTTTAATCCTTCATTTTTTAACATTTTGGACAGTTTTAATGCTTCTATATCGGTATTTTCTCCAGCATAGGCAATATATACATCAATTTTTTCTGGGTTATCAATTTCTACATTTTCCTTTTTTAATGCAAGAATAATCCTTTCTATACCCATTCCAAAGCCTATAGCAGGAGTTTCTTTTCCACCAATTTCTTCTACTAAAGAATTGTATCTTCCACCACCCAATATGACAGATTGTGCTCCTAAATCCGTATGTTCAATTTCAAAAGCTGTTTTTGAATAATAATCCAATCCTCGAACAATCCTTGAATCAATTTCATACTTTATTTCCAATGAATCAAGATAATTAATAACTTTATTAAAATGTGTTTTACAATCATCACATAAATGGTCAAGAATAATAGGAGCTTCTTTAGCGTATTCCTTATCAATTTTACAATCGAGTAACCTCATAATATTTGTTTCATATCGTTTTTGACAGTCGTGACACATATTTGGAAGTAGGGGTTTATAATATTTTTTTAATGCTTCTCTGTATTTAGGGCGGCATTTTTCACACCCTATACTATTAATCTTTATTTTATAATTTTTTAGTCCAAAAGATTTTAATAATTCATCTGCCAGAATAATGGTTTCTGCGTCGGAAATGGGGGTATCTGTTCCAAAAATTTCGATACCAACTTGATGGAACTGTCTTAATCTACCAGCTTGAGGCTTTTCATATCTAAACATTGGACCAATATAATAGAGTTTTATAGGAGATCCTAGATTAATCATAGAATTTTCCACATAAGCTCTCACAACTGAAGCAGTTCCTTCGGGTCTTAATGTAACAGAGCGCCCTCCTTTATCTTCAAAAGTATACATTTCTTTTTGAACAATATCAGTATTCTCACCAACGCTTCTTTTAAACAATTCAGTTGGTTCTATTATTGGAGTTTTTATTTCTTTAAAGCCATATTTTAAAAATGTTTCTCTAGATTTTTTTTCAATAAAATACCAGTATTTTGATTCTTCACCAAAAATATCTTGTGTTCCTTTAAATTTCTTATACTGACCCATATATTACCCTTTAAAAGGGTTCACCTCCTCTAAAGTTTGAAATTTTTATTTGTATAATATCTTTTATATCTCTAAATATTTTTATGACAGCAAAGAATATTACAAAAAATTCAAGTCTTCCCAGATACATTCCCAATGTTTCAATCCAGATTACACCTAAAGGAGAATTAGGTGTTGTTATTCCCACTGATAAACCAACTGCAGATAGTGCAGAAGCGTATTCAAACATAGAATCTTCCATCGAATATCCATAAGATAATAAAACTAAAACACCTATAGTATAGATTAAAAAATACATGAATACAACAGCAATTACATCTTTTAATGTATCATAAGATATTTTCTTTTTTGAAATGCCTTTATATACTTCAATATGAAAAATACTTCCTTCTGGTTTAAAATAATTTTTTATTTGATGGATAATGATTTTCCATATAACAAAGACTCTAAAAAGTTTCAAACCACCTGATGTTGAATCCATCATACCGCCCAATATCATCAATATAGTCATAATTAAAAGACCAAAATTATTCCAGTTGTCAAAGGAAACAGTAGAAAAACCAGTTCCAGTTAAGGCAGAAATAGCCTGGAATGCAGAGTGCCTCAAACCACCCAAAAACCATATAAAGTTTTTGTTGTAAAAAATAATATTAAAGGAATTGATATTATTAATATAAAAAACATGGTTTTAGGTTCTGGATTTTTTTTAAATAAATCTCTTCTTTTTAAAGCTGCATAGTGTACTCCAAAGCCCGTACCACCTGCAATCATTAATGCCATAATAATAATTTCTGCATTAATATTATTAAATTCACCAACGCTATTTATTTTAGTAGAAAAACCACCTGTAGCTAAAGCAGTTAATGTATGATTAAAAGCATCGAATAATGATAAACCTGCAACGAATTTTAAAAGTAGAATTCCTATTAAAGCCATGAAAAATAGATTCCAAAAATAATTTTTGCTGAATCCCTTAAATTTGGAACAACATTGTCCGTTCTACCTTCAGCCTGATACAACCCCACACCTAATGCACCAGTTGCAATAACCATAATTAAAGCAAACCCGGCACCACCAAAATATTGCATTAAACTTCTCCATAATAAGAATATTTTTGGTATTTTTGTAACATCAACAAGCGTTAAACCAGTAGTTGTCCATCCGCTGGTTGATTCAAAAATTGCCTGATGAATATTTAAAATACCAGAAAATACAAATGGCAATGCGGAGAAAAAGATAGATAATGTCCATACTAAAAATATAATAACGATAGCATCTTGAATATTTATAGCATAATTTTTAACATTCCAGCTCAATAAAATAAAAAAAACACCGGTAAATATACTTATTAAGCCTGATTCCAAAAAACTATAAAACGAACTAAAATCTTTAAAAAAGATTGAGAAAGCTCCAAATATTATTAATCCAATGCCAAAAGCTACAAGCATTAATCCTGTATTTTTAAAAACTAATTTATAACGATATTTTAAATTAGAAAGATATTTTGGCATGTTTTCATCCTTTCAAAAGTTTGAGTTTCACCTGTGGAACTTTGTCTTTTAGTGAAAAAATAACCAATTTATCTCCGGGAAGTATTTCTGTATTTCCCTGAGGAACAAAAATTTCTTCTTTTCTTATTAACATGCTAACAATTGAATTTTCTGGCATTCGTAAATCTTTTAATTTCTTGTTTGCAGCATAATCCTGCTTTTTTATTCTAACTTCAATAATAGCTAATTTATCAGCGTATGGATTGAAAAAACTTAAATTTGTTTGATATTCTATAGAAGCCTCAATTAATTTTTCAATCCAATTTGTTATACTTACAGTTTCAATATGATTTTTTAAAAATAATTTTTCATTTTCTGGATAATTGACAAGAGAAATTACACGGATATCTTCATATAACTGTTTTACAAGCCATGAAACAACAAAATTTAACGCATCATCACTTGATAAAGAAATAACTCCACCTATCCTATTAGGAGCCATATCCAAACTTTCTAAAAAAGTTATTTCAGTGGGATCATGTAATATTCCTTCTAAATTAGAATAATATGCTTTTAAGGATAGTATTCTATTTATTGTTTTTTGATTGGACGAAATATAATACACATAATGTCCCTGATATAATAGATTTCGTACAATTGAATATGCAATGTTTTCTCCTTCTACAATATAAAATATTTTATTTTTCACTTTTTACACCTTCGTTTCCAACTAATTCGTCAACAGCATGTTCTATTGGGCAGAAAATATTTAAACCTGCCTTTTCAAAAAGACTTTTTTTATGCGGATCATTAACCCTTGCTATTATTTCAAGATCAGAATTTTTTGATTTATAAAATGTATTACAGGCATTAGCAAGCATAAAATTCAAATTATCATCAGGGGTTACAATATATATCAAATCTGCTTTTTCAGCTTTTACCTGTTCTAAAATGGCAATATCCGAACTATCTACGACCATGGAAAATCCTGTAAAATTATATTTTTTTAAACGTTCTAATGCTTCTGGTAATTTATCTACAACGATTACGTTATGGTCTTTTGAAAAACGTCGAGCTAATTCGGAACCAAGTCTTCCACAACCAATTATTATTATATATTTTATTTTATTTTTCATTTTTATGAGCCTCCAGAATTTTTGCAATAATACTTTGCAACTCTTTATCTTTAATAGTTCCTTCAGCAAGAGCCAATGCGGCGTTATAATGTTTTTTTAATAAAGTTAGATTCTTTAATTTTTTCCAGTACAAATAACCCAGTAAAAGATGTCCTTCATATCTATTGGGATTGTCAAATATTAATTTGCTTATTTTATCCTCTAAAATGAAAAATTCAAGATTATTATTTTCAGAAAACGTTTCTAATTCATTTTTTAATTTTCTATATCTACTTTCAAATGTCTCACCTTTAAATACAGATTCAGCAAGCATAATAGAAAATTCTTCAGGAACAATAGGTTTTTCTATCCAATCAGTTGCTCCAATTTTAAAAATGGTTCTAATGGAGTTTAAATTCATTTTATTACTTACAATATATAAAGGAGTTTTTGGTTGATATGTTTTTAGTACTTCCAGATACTCTGTTATATTTTCACCATGAAGCTCTATTTCACTCAATATTAGTGAAAATCTTTCTTTAAAATTCTCTTCATTGTTTAAAAAATCTTTTAATTCATGTGTTGTATAAAGAATTGTATTGATATGATCAATGTTTTGAAGATAATTATTAATCATTTTTTCATATAAAATTACTATTTCAGGCGAATCTTCAATAATCAATATTTTATGCATAAAAATCCTCCTAAAGGACAAATTCACTTAAATCTTTATTTTCTGCAAGGGTCCCAATTCTCTGTTTTACGTATTCTTTAGTTATCTGTATTTCTACCTCTGAGCCAAGTGGAGCTTCAAAAGATACTTCTTCAAGAACCTTTTCAACCACGGTATATAATCTTCTGGCACCAATATTTTCTATTTTTTCATTTAGATTAAATGCGATATTTGCAATTTCACTAATTCCTTCTTCTGTAAATACTAATTTCACACCATCTGTTTCTAATAAAGCTTTATATTGTTTTGTAACAGCATTTTCTGGTTCAACTAAAATCCTAACAAAGTCTTTTTCTGTTAAAGCATCTAATTCAACTCTAATTGGAAATCTTCCCTGCATTTCAGGGATCAAATCAGATGGTTTTGCTACATGAAAAGCGCCTGCTGCTATAAATAGCATGTAATCTGTTTTTATAGGTCCATGTTTTGTTACAACAGTAGTTCCCTCCACTATAGGCAATAGATCTCTTTGAACCCCTTCGCGAGAAACATCAGGACCTGAGCCTCCAGATTTAGCTGCTATTTTATCCATTTCATCAATAAATATTATTCCTCTATTTTGTGCTCTATCTATAGCTTCTTGAATCATTTTATCTTTATCAATCAACTTTTCTGCTTCCATAGGCAGTAGAACCTTTCTTGCATCTTTGATTTTCATTTTTCTTTTTACAGTTTTTTTAGGCATCATATTTGAAAACATTTCACCAATTTGTATTCCCATATCCTCAAATTCAGGTCCTAATCCAGCAAACATAGGTGCTGGAGATTCTTCAACTTCGATCTCTATTTCAATATTTTCTAATTCCTTGTTTTTTAATTTTTGCTTTAATTCAATTCTTCTCTGATAATCATTTGTGTTCTGAACAGGTTCTTCTTTTTTAGGTTGATTTTGACCAAACATATTTAATAGCTCCATAAAATTACCAGCAGATGGCTGTTTATTCTTTTTTACACCCATCAAAGCGTCAAGAATTCTTTCTTCAACCATTTCTTCAGCTTTTTCTTCAACATCTTTCATCATTTCGTTTCTTACCATATTTATAGATACATCTACAAGTTCCCTTATCATTGATTCAACATTTTTTCCAACATATCCCACTTCAGTAAACCTCGTAGCTTCAACTTTTATAAAAGGAGCGTTAGCAATTTGAGCTAATCTTCTTGCAATTTCTGTTTTACCAACGCCAGTAGGACCAATCATCAATATGTTTTTTGGCATTATTTCTTTTTTAATTTCTTCTGGTAATTTAAGTCTTCTATACCTATTTCTTAGTGCAACTGCGACTGCTTTTTTTGCTTCATTTTGACCTATAATATATTTATCTAATTCTTTCACAATTTCTTTGGGGGTCAATTCTGCCATTAATACCACCTCCGATTAAAGGTTTAAATCCCCGGACGGGGATTTTTATCATTTTCCAGTAATGATATTGTTAATATTGTTGTAAGTAGTATATCCAGTATTGAAGAAACTCATAAAATTGCTTACTGTACTCATAACACTAACAACATTTGTTAATATATTTTTTGGAATATAAATAATATTTCCAGGTTCCAGTAATTTATTCATACTATCAGGAACATTACCGCCATTATAGAAATCTTTTAAATTTAATACAATTGGTGGCTGATTAGGTCCATCAGTAAATAAAAATACATTTGATAATTCTGCAGTTTGTGTATTTACCCCAGCCTTAAATAAAGCTTCTATAACATTCAATCCTTTTGTATATGGAATCATGCCAGGATGCAATACTTCACCAAAAATATAAACAAATTGATTATGTGTTGTTGGAACATATACAACAGTTCCAGGATCTATTAATATAGTATTTAAATCTTTTACCTTATCTAAGTCTATTTCTACAAATTTTCCATCTGATTTGTATAAATTGATATATTTTTGAGTTTTCCAATCAATGGATAATTGACCAAGTATTTCTGTTAGAGGTACTGGTATTTCTGTTTTTATACTCCTTGGTGAAGTATTACCTAAAACTGTAATATAATTTAAGTTTACATCTAGAATAAAGTTTACATATGATCCCTGAGGAATTTTTGCTAAAGGATTATTAATAACATCTGTTGAATTATATTCAGCGATTTTCTTTTTATTATTATATACCATAATTGTACCTTCATTAGAAGGTGAAAAACCATTAACGCTGCTAAATATATCTATAAGAGTGACATAATCTTTTGCCTTGGGTGTAATAACTTTAACAGAACCATTTTTATAAATTAAAACATTATCGTTTTTGACTTTTCTTACATTTACATAAACTTCACCAGAAATAGGCATTTTATTGAGTGTTTGTTCTGCTTCTACTCCATCATATTTTTTGATGTTTTTATTATACTTAACTTCAATTTCATATTTATCTGAAGGCACATAACCTGCTCTTAATAAAACATTCCACAAAGAATCATTAAGCTTTGCAGTATAAACACCATTTACTACGCCGTCGCCCAAAATATATACATCTCTTCTGGAAGTTTTTGCCATAATCATAGTTCCAGGTTCGATAATATCATTATATACTTTATTTTCTTCTATAGTAAGTGTTTTTGTTGTATTGTTATTAACAAGTATTAATTCTCCGTTAAATTCATTGTTAAATCCTCTTGCTTTTGAAATAATAGCTGATAAAGTAATTGGTTCTGATATATCAAAATCCAATCTTCCAGTGTAATTAAAAGCACCTGAAGTATAAACATAATTCTTTTTAATTTTGATTTTTATAATACTACCAGGTTCTAATTTATCGTATTCGAAACTTTCAACTTTATCGTTTGTGAGACCGAGCTTAGCTAAAATAGTTTTTTTATCAATATTTTCTTTTTTATCAAAATAAATAGTTTTTGAAACATCACCAACAACATAAACAAATTTTTCAATAGGGATAATATCAATATACATATTATTTTTCAAAGGAATATTCTTATCAGAAACAAAAGTTTCTTTGGAGTCAGGGTCAAAAATCTTAATTTCAGACATTTCCTTATCAATACCCAATTTACCAATTAAAGTATCAAGATCAAAAGTCTCAGTTTTAGAGAACAATATTTTACCTTTATTTACAACATAAACAAATTTTTCAATAGGGATAATATCAATATACATATTATTTTTCAAAGGAATATTCTTATCAGCAATAAAAGTTTCTTTGGAATCAGGGTCAAAAATCTTAATTTCAGACATTCCTTTATCAATACCCAATTTACCAATTAAAGTATCAAGATCAAAGGTCTCAGTTTTAGAGAACAATATTTTACCTTTATTTGCAACATAAACAAATTTTTCTACAGGAAGAATATCGATATACATATTATTTTTCAAAGGAATATTCTTATCAGCAACAAAAGTTTCTTTGGAATCAGGGTCAAAAATCTTAATTTCAGACATTCCTTTATCAATACCCAATTTACCAATTAAAGTATCAAGATCAAAAGTTTCAGTTTTAGAGAACAAAATTTTACCTTTATTTGCAACATAAACAAATTTTTCTACAGGAAGAATATCGATATACATATTATTTTTCAAAGGAATATTCTTATCAGCAACAAAAGTTTCTTTGGAATCAGGGTCAAAAATTTTAATTTTAGACATTCCTTTATCAATACCCAATTTACCAATTAAAGTATCAAGATCAAAAGTTTCAGTTTTAGAAAATAATATTTTACCCTTATTTGCAACATAAACATATCTCTCTATAGGAGTAAATTTTACTATCATACCTTTAACAAAAGAAAAATTTTGTGTCGCATCAACTGTTAAGCCAGTTTCTGGGTTAAATACTTCAATAGTATAATCATTTTTGTCAATACCCATTTTTCCCATTAATGTGTTTAAGTCGAAATTTTCTTTTACATCAAATAGAATTTTGCCACCACCTACGTTTGAACTAACGTAAACATAATTTTCTATAGACTCGAATTCGACAATTTCTCCAACCTTTAATTCAAAATTTTCTTTAACATTGTCCAGTTTTCCTTTTTCCCTATCATAAATAGTGTAAGTTATATATTTTGGTTCAACACCTAATTTTGCCATCAATGTTTTTAATGTAAATGGTTCATCTTTTTCAAATACAATTTTTCCACCTTTATTTAAACCAAAAACATAAACATATTTTTCTAATTTATTGAATATAACAGTATCTCCTTTTTCAAGAAGTATATTTTTATTATCTTTTAAATCCTCAAAAGAAAAATTTAAGATTTTATTATTTCTTAATACAATAATAGAGCTTTCAAAATTTTGAGGATTAATATTAGAATTAGATACAATATCCTTTAAGGTAATTCCATTAAAATAAGGTATATTTTTTATTCCAAAATCAGTATAAACAGTAATATTTGTGTTATATTCAAAAGGGATAACTATAGTTGAATTTTCGGGTATTACAGGGTCCTTTTCCAACAATAAACCTTTAAATAGATTGGTAATGTCATATTTTTCCTCTTTACCATTTGGATACTTTACAATAGCATAAGTGCTTTTCCATGGTTCAGCAAAACCACCACTTAGCGAAATAATTTTAGTTAATGTTAATTCAGGTTTTGGTAATTGTATAATACCAGATTTTTTTACATTACCAATAATTTGTATTTCAAAAGGTGCATAATTAACTATTCCTAAGGTAACATTTGGAGATTTTATATATGTACTTATTTTTTCTTTAATTTCCTTTTCAAGTGTTTCTATCGTCTTACCATAAGCATTTAACCTCCCAATTGGTGGCACAGTAATTTGTCCATCAGGCCCTACTAATATTTTTTGGTTAGAATATTCAGGGTATCCAAAAACCCATAATCCCAATACATCTCCCGTTCTAATTGTATAATTTGCAAAAAGAGAAATCCCAAATAAAATAATTAAAAAAATAGATGTTTTCGACTTCACGACTAAGACCTCCTATATGTTTTTTAAATTAATTATTTTTTCCATCAAATTTAATTCCTGACTTGAAAAACCGTTTATTTTCAGATTTTCTACTATATTTTTTGCATAATCATATTTGTTTATTTTCATAGCGGCTTTTATCTTAATTAAACTCATATCAATAAAAAATTTTTCATTGACCTCGATCTTTAGACATTCATTATAATTTCCACAGTCAAACAATGTTTTTAAATAATAATAATATGTTTCTTCGGTTTTAAATCCAGATTCTATACACTTTTTAAAATATTCCAGAGCAGATTTTGAATCATTTTTTAATAAATAACACACTCCAAGATTATGGTATATAAGCGGATTTTCTGAATCTTCATTTAAAGCTAACAGGTAGTTTTTTATCGCTAATTCTACATTATTTAAACCTAAATATTTATTTCCTAATTTCAAATAATAAGCACTTTTATTCTGCAATTCCAACACCTTCCGAATAATAATACATAGTATCATTTATTATTTTACTATCTATTTGTAAATAAATCTTTACTGGTCTAATGCCCGGTGCAATAGGAGGAAAGATTTTATAAGTAATGTTTTGTATTATTTTTTTATTGTTATTTATGTAATTTTCAAAGACATTGAGATAATCTTTTGGAACAACACATCCACCAGTTAAATTTATGAGTTTTCTAACCTTTTCACTAACATTATTACTTGTTATTACATATAAAGACATATTGGTAAATATAAAAGGGGTAATGTTTTTTATATTAATGTATTTTTCAAAATTAGAATTTTCTTCATCATTTAAAATAATGATAGAATCATTTTTTAAGAGAGGCAACATTTCTAAAAACAAGTGTTCCATATTATCAAACTTATAAAAATAAGGCGTTTCAAGTTTTTTCTTATAAGTAAATGCATATCTTCCTTCAGAATCAGTAATATAAATTTTCTTATCAATAAAGTCTATTAAGTTACTTTCAGGTGCAATAGTACTTATTTTTAAATTTAATGTCATGTTTGGAATATTAAAATCAATTCCATATAAAAATACATAGTATGGTACAGCATCAGATATGAAGTCAACACGATCTATTATTAATTCATATTTTTTATAGTTAAATTTTAGCAATATACCATTCTTATAATTCATTAAATATGGGAAATCAAATAACCTGGTGAATTTATTATTTTGAAATAAATAAGTTCCATCATTCATAAAAGAAATTAAATAAATATTGTATGGAAGAGAAATAATTTTTAAAGGATAATGTTTATTTTTTAGAGGAATAATTTCTATAATTTTTTTTGAAATAGTAGAATAAATAATTATTTGTTTATTTTTGATATCTAATAAACTTATGTTATTATTGCTGTAGCTACCCGAAGTTATGATATATTTATTATTTAAAGATATCTTTTCTAGAAGTTTTCCATTATAATCAAAAATTAAAATATTGTTGTTCTGTGCATAATAAGTCCATAATCTACCTATTCTATCTACGGTTATTAGTAAAAGATTACTATAATCATTTAATTTTTGAAAATAAAAGTTTTTTTGTTTTGAAAAATCTTTTATCACATAAAGTCCTGTATTTCCAGAAACATAAAAATAATCGGTTCTATTGTCATAATATAATTTAAAAGGTATAAAATCCTTACCAATAGCAGTTGAGAATTTTATCCAGTTTTCATATGAATTATCCAGATTTGTGTAATAGATTAATTTATTCTGTATGTCCAATAAATATACAAAAGAATCTACTACAATAAAATCATTAGCAGTAAAAAATTTTTCATTAGCATTTATAATATTTTCAATTCTTTTAAGTTCTTTAATTTTTAATTGTGGAGAACTTTTTTTTTCTATATTATTTAAAGATTTAATAAAATTTAGAAGAGAAATAGCTTCGCTGTTTGATGGGGAAAAGAACAAAATATTGTTCAAATCCTCTTTAGCTTTTTCCACATTTCCTAATAAAAGATCAAGTTTTGCGGCATAATACCAGAAATATGGAACATCCTTTAAATAAATTTGATTTGTCATAGCTTCTTCTAATTTCAAACGTGCTTCATATTTTTTTCCAGAAAAAAAATCATTTAGGCTCTCTGAGAACAATTTTCGAGCCATTTTTTCGCTTTCTGTTAAAGTTTGTGAAAAAGCTAAAGAACATAATAATATGAATACGATTAATAGTCTTTTCATTTTTTAAATGATTTTTTGAATATTTCTACTATGTCAGTTTTCCTTTCAGTTTTATTTAATAATCTTTCTATATTAGGTTTATGTTTATAAATGCTTAATAAAGCTAAAAGTATATTTAATATTCCGAGTTTTGGTGAGTAAATAAAGCTTAATATCCCTATTATTGATAATGTTGAAATAGAGGCCAGGGATACATATTTTGTTGTTAGAGTTAAAGGGAGCCATAATAAGTAAAAAATTAAAGCTAAAGCTGGATTCAATGCAAAATAAGTTCCAACAGTTGAGGCCACACCTTTACCACCTTTAAATTTTAACCATATCGGATAAATGTGACCAATTACAGAAAAAAAGGCCACAAAATACGCGATATTTCCACTGAATTTTAAAGCCAGATAGGTTGGTATAAATGATTTTAAGAGATCCAACACCATACTTAAAACGCCGTAAAAAGCACCTGCACTTCTCAATACATTGGTACCACCAACATTTCCACTTCCAACTTTGGTAATATCAATTCCTTTAAGTCGTGCAATGATAAAGCTAAATGGTATGGAACCACATAAATAGCCGAATAATATCCATAGAAAAGCTGTCAATATAATCACCTCGTTATTTACTTCTGTTTTTAAATTTTATAAATATCGGAGAACCAATAAATGGATCAATATATCTTCTGATCATGTTTTGTATAGCTCTTTGATATGATTTAGGAATTTGATGTGGCATATTACTGAAAAATGTGAATACAGGTGGTTTTATATCAACCTGTGTTCCATAATAAATTTTTATGCGCTTTCCTTTTCTAACAGGTGGTGGAGATACCATCATAAATCTTTCTAATGCTGCATTTAATGCACTTGTAGGAATTCTTCTTGTATAAGATTTATATGCAGTATCAATGGCATCCATCAATTTTTCAATTCCCCAATGTTTTGCAGCAGAAGTAAAAATAACAGGGCTGTAATTTACAAAATATAACTCTTTTTCAAATAAAGTTAAATATTCTTCTATTCTTTTATCATGATATTTAACAAGATCCCATTTGTTGAATGCTATTACAGTAGCTTTTCCTCTATTTTCAGCTGTTCCAACCACCTTTTTATCCTGCTGAGTAATACCCTCAACCGCATCTATAAGTAGAACTACAACATCGGAATTTTCAATAGCTCTAATAGTTCTAACAGTGCTATACATCTCAACGCTACCATATTTTGTTTTTGATTTTCTTTTTAAACCTGCTGTATCAATAAATAAATATTTTTGTCCATTTATTTCCACCAATTCATCTATACTGTCTCTTGTTGTTCCAGGAACATCTGAGACAATAGCTCTTTCAATACCGGTAATAACATTAAACAAAGAGGACTTTCCAGCATTAGCTCTTCCAATTAAAGCAACTCGTATTACGTCTTCGTGATTTTCATCTTTCGCATCATAATGGGGAATTTTCTCAAATATTTCATCAATTAACTCATCCAGATTTTTATTATGTTCTGCGGAAATTGGAATAGGATCCCCAAACCAAGAGTATAAAGTTCAGGTAAAATATTGATCTCAAATTTATCATATGATTCCACCTTATTTGCAACAAGCAAAACTTTATTTTTAACCTTTCTCAAAACATTTGCCAGATAATGATCTTCTGCGGTTAATCCATTTCTTCCATCAACAATAAATAGTATTAAATCAGAATCATCTAAGGATTCCAAAACTTTATTCTTTGCAGCTTCTTCCAGTTCATTCGCAGGTTCCTCAAAAATACCGCATGTGTCAACTAAGGTGAAGGCACGCCCATCGTAGCGTGCCTCACTAAATATTTGATCTCTGGTAACTCCTGGATAATCCATTACAATAGCTTTTTTTTCTTTAATCAACCTATTAAATAAAGTTGATTTACCTACATTTGGTTTTCCAATTATTAGCACAACTGGTTTCATTTATTTCACCTCTATTATTTTAATAAGCTTACAACCATACTTCCTTTTTGTTCTTCATTTTCAAATTCAATAGAAAGAATTTCACCTTCTACACTGCTTCCAATTTTCAAAACACTTTCTATACTTTCATTTTCACTTAAATCAATTTTTGATTTAGGTATAAATGCTTCTACTTCATAATCATCAACAAGTATTACAGCACCTTTTCCAACATATTTTAAAACCTTACCATTAATTTTATCGCCTGTTTTTAATTCATTTGATACTCTTTTCCATGGATTTTCCTTTGTTTGTTTTACACTTAATTTGATTTTTCGATTTTCTTTATCTATATGCAATACTTTAACTTTAACTTTATCCCTTCATTAAATAAATCTTCAACATTATCCACGAAATTCCATGATAATTCTGAGACATGAGAAAATCCTGTTAAATTATTACCTAACTTTACAATAATTCCGTTTGGTAAAAGTTTTTCAACCTGACCATCAACGATATCCCCTTCATTGATTTTTTCCTCAATATTTTCCCATGGATCACCTAATACCTGTTTATAACTTAATGTAATTTTCTTTCTATCTTTATCAATAGAAATGACCTTAACTTTAACAAGATCACCAACCTTAACAATATCTTCAATCCTGCCTTTTCCTGTCCAGAATATTTCTGATTCGTGTACAAGACCTTCAATACCTTCATCTAATTTAATGGCGAATCCAAAGGGGAAAATATCTACAACTTCACCAGTAACAACTGAGTCAACAGGGAATTTTTTTTCAACTTCTTCCCAAGGATCATTTTTCAATCTTTTAACTGAAATTGAAACTTTTTTGTTTTCTTTATCAAGCTTTACAATAACACCTTTTATTTTATCACCGATATTATAAACTTTTGTGTGATCAAATTTTTTGTCCCAGGATAATTCACTTTTTGGAGCTAAAGCGGTCACGTAAGGATTCAAATTAACAAATAATCCGAATTCTTTTATACCACTTATTTTACCTTCAACAATCATGTTTAAATGATGATTGTTAAAAAATTCTTCAACATATTTCTCGACTAAGCCCTTTCTTGAAACAACGATATTAATTCTTTTTCTTCTTTTTTCATTTTTTAATACAAGAAAGTCCATTTCCTCTCTTGGAAAATCAGAATGAGGATTTAACATGGATAAAGAACCAGGTAAAAAAGCATTGATAACATTTTCTAATTCAACAATATATCCTTTTGCAACTTTTTCGATAATTTTACCTTTAACAATTTTTCCTTCTACTATTTCATCGATAATAGCATCTCTTTTTGCAGCTTTTTCAGAACCAAAAGCCTGTCCTTCAGCTTCGTTGATTTTTAATAATTTAACAGTTATTTTATCTCCTAATTTGTATTCTTTAATGTTATTTAATAAATAATCTTTTCCAACATATACATCAAAAGGTTTTCCTTCCGCTGAAACAAATAAACCATCGGAACTAATTGAAATAATTTCGCCGTTAATTATATCCCCTTTTTTATTTGAAATTCTGTTTCCTCGCTTAAAAGTTTTTCAAATTCACTTTTATCTCCAACCATCAAAAACCCCTCCTTAAAAATTCAATAACTTCATTGATAGATTTATTTGGTGTAGAAGTACCCGTTAAGATACCTATTTTTTCAAACTTGGATAAATTTATCTCTTTTAATTCACTAACTGAGTCTATATGAATAGAATTTTCATTATATTTTTTAGATATTTCATAAAGTTTTCTCGTGTTTGAACTATGTTTTCCTCCTATTATTATAACAAATTCTGCCCAAATTGCAATATCCTTTGCTTCATTTTCTCTTATTTTTGTTTCATAACAAATTGTATCTTTTATAATTAATTCATTATATTCTGATATTTGTGCAATATTAGAAGCAAAATTTTTAAAATTATGATAATCCATAGTTGTTTGTGTGATAATACAAATTTTATTGTGCTTAAAAGGAATTGGTTCTTTTATAATTTCAATCTTATTTTCATCTATATTGCCTTTTAAACCAATCATTTCAGCATGTTCTTTTTTCCCATAAGCAACAATAAAATATCCTTTTTGTTGCATTTCACGAGCATAATTAAACACTTTTTCTACAATAGGGCATGTTAAATCTATTGTTTTATAAAAATGCTCATTTAAAAATTTTTTGTCTTTTTTTGGAATGCCGTGTGCACGTATTATGCATATAGATTCTTTTGAATCTTGAGGTAATTCCTTTAAAGAATAAAAGAAATTAATATCTTTGGACATAAGTTCTTTCTTTACTTCGTTATTATGAACAAGGTCTCCAAAAATATATACTTTTTTATTATCTTTAGCTAATTCTAAAGCTTTTTCATAAGCTCTTTCCACTCCATAACAAAAACCAATTTTTGAAGCCAATCTTATTTCCACACAATTCACTCCACATTTATTTTATTTAATATAATATTTTTTATTTCATTTACAACAGTTTCAATGTTTTTTCCTGTTGTATCCACTATAATTGCATCATCGGCTGGTTTTAAAGGTGCAATTTTTCTTGTGGAATCTGCTTTATCCCTTTTTTCAATATCTTTTAAAATATCTTCTAATTTTACATTTTTCCCTTTTTCTATTAATTCTTTATAGCGCCTTTCGGCCCTTTCTCGAATAGAAGCAGTTAAAAATATTTTTACTTCTGCATCAGGTAATACAACGGTTCCAATATCCCTGCCATCGATAACAACACCATGTTTTTTTGCAATATTCCTTAAAATTTGATTTACTTTTTCCCTCACATGAGGATTTTTCGCGACTATTGAAGCAGCTTTCCCAATTTCTGGCGTTCTAATTTGAAAATCTAATTTTTCGTCAAAAAGATAATAACTTCCATCTATAATTTTTATGTCAAAAGTTTTCAACGCATTTATTATATCATTTTCATTATTTAAATCAAAATTATTTTTTTTCAAGTAATAACCAAAAGCTCTATATAATGCCCCGCTATCTAAATAATATAGATTGAATATATCGGCAATTTTTTTTGCAATAGTACTCTTTCCGGAGCCGGCAGGTCCGTCAATAGCAACTTTGAAATAATTCATTTTTTATCCTCCTTAAAGATCCAATTTAATCTTTAATTCTTTTAATTGTTTTTCAGAAACAGCTGATGGTGCTTCTGTCATTGGATCAGAACCGCTTGCTGTTTTTGGAAATGCAATTACTTCTTTTATTGAGTCTTCACCAGCCATAATAGCTATTAATCTATCAAACCCAATTGCTGCACCTCCGTGTGGCGGCGGTCCATATTTAAATGCTTCAATTAAAAATCCGAATTTTTCATTTATTTCTTTTTCACTTAAACCAATTAATTCAAATATTTTGTTTTGTAAATCCTTTCTGTGAACTCTGATACTTCCGCTTGCCATTTCATAACCATTAATTACAAGATCATAACATTGAGCTCTTATTTTTAAAGGATCAGAATCTGCGTACTTTTCAAATTCATCCAATTTCGGCATTGTAAAAGGGTGATGTTCTGCAACTAATCTATTTTCTTCATCATCCCATGCAAACATTGGGAAGTCTACAATCCATAAAACATCAAAACCGTCTTTTTATTCATCTCTTCTCTAATTAACTTAACTCTAATATGACCAGGATTTTATTAATTTCATCTCTTTTTCCAACCAAGATGAATGCAATATCATTTTCTTTAATAATATTGTCTTCAACCAATTTTTTAATTCCGGTTCTGCAATTTTTTTAATAGAGGATTTAATATTGCCTTTTTCATTTTTTACCCATATTAATCCGCCGGCACCAACTGACTTTGCAAATTCTGTATATTCATCGATCCTTTTTCTTGAAAATTTATCCGCTTTATTTTCTAACACAATACCTCTAACTTTATTTCCGTTTTCAATTGCATTTTTAATAAAAGTAGCTCCTGTGTTTTCAAATCTATCTGTAAAGTCTTGAATTTCCAGACCATATCTTGTATCTGGTTTATCAGAACCATATTTATCCATAACTTCATCATATGTAAACCTTCTCAGAGGAAGTTCTAATTCGTAATTTACCAATTCTTTAAATAATTTTTTTAATAAACCTTCTGTCAATGTTAAAATATCATCCATTTCAACAAATGACATTTCAAAATCGATTTGAGAAAACTCAGGTTGTCTATCTGCTCTGAAATCTTCATCTCTAAAACATCTTGCAATTTGGAAATATCTATCAAAACCTGAAACCATTAACAATTGTTTGAATAATTGTGGAGATTGTGGCAAAGCATAGAACGAACCAGGTTTTAATCTTGATGGAACAAGGAAATCTCTTGCACCTTCGGGAGTGCTTTTAGTTAAATAAGGAGTTTCTATTTCCATAAAATCATTTTCAGAAAAATATTGTCTGGTTATTTGTAAAGCTTTATGCCTCAATAATAAATTGTTTTTCATTTTATCTTTTCTCAAATCAAGATATCTATATTTTAGTCTTAAATTTTCTGAAATTTCTTCATCTTTATTAACATAAATTGGTGGTGTTTCAGATTCTGATAATATTTCTAAATCATTAACAAGAATTTCTATTTCTCCAGTTTTCATATTTTTATTAATAGCTTTTTCAGGTCTTTTTCTAACAATACCTTTTATTGCAATAACGTATTCATTGCCAATTTCTTTAGCAATATCATATATTTCTTTATTTTCTGGATCAATGACAAATTGCACTTTTCCATATCTATCTCTTAATAATCCAAACTTAATACCACCTAAATCTCTTATTCTCTCCACCCATCCGTTTAATATAATGGTTTCTCCAATATTTTTACTATTCAATTCACCGCATTTATGAGTTCTTTTTAAACGCATTTGAACACCTCCAGATTTATATATTTTTAAGGAATTTGTTATAATAATATAGAAAATAAAATTAGTATCATCTATATTTTGAAAAAGTTTATTTAAGTATATCATAAAAATGTGTCTAAAAATACCAATTTATTTTACCATTTTTTTTGAATTTTGTGGTAAAATAGTACTGAGAGTATGAGAATAATAAAAATTTTTTGGAGGTGTTAGGATGAAAAAGCTTTTAATCATTTTAATGGTATTAGCTTTAGCTGTGTTTTCATTCGCAGCAACAACTTATAAGGATGTTCCTGTTAATCACTGGGCATTCGATTCAATTGAAAGATTATCTTCATTAGGAATTATTGAAGGATTCCCAGATGGAACATATCAGGGATTATCTCAGGTAAATAGATATCAACTTACAGTAGCTTTAGACAGAGCACTAAAATATGTAGAACAGCAATTATTTGCAACATTAGCTGAAAAAGTAGTTGCACTAGACAAACAGGTTCAACAAATATCCAAACAATCAAAAGGATTATCAAAAGATGAAGTAAATGCAATGATAAAAAATGCAATGGCAAACATTGACACAACTTCTTTAGATAATAAAATTAACGAATTAGAAGCATCAATAAATGAATTAAAAAGTGCATACGATGTTATCAGTTTTTTAAGTTCAAAAATTGATAACGTTGAAAAGAAAGTAGCCGCATTAGAATCAAACAAAACATTTGAACAAAAAATTTCATCTTTAGAAAATGAATTAAATGCATTAAAATCATTATCAGCTGATTTAGAAGCGTTAAAAAAAGATGTTGCTTCTAATAAAGCAGCAATAGAATCTATAGGCGTTTTAGCAAATAAATTAGCAGATTTAGAAACAAAAGTAAGTGCGATTGATTTAGATTCTGTAAAATCAGAAATATCTACTTTTGAATCAAAATTAGCTTCAAAAGCAGATATGGATTCAGTAAATACAGCTATTGATACTAAAGTAGCAGAGTATTTAAAAGATTACGCAAAATTATCAGACTTAGAAAATTTAAATATCGATTCTTTAGCAAGCAGAGTTGCATCAGTTGAAACAGAATTAACAACATTAAAAGGAAATATGGCAAAAATTGATGAATTAAGTGCAAATATTGAAAGTGTGAAAGTTTCCGTAGATACAAATTCAGAGAAAATAAAAGAATTAGGATTAAAATTTGATAATTATGTAACAAAAGATGTTTTAAAAGAATATCCAACATTTGCAGATTTAAAACAGTATGCAACATTAGGTGATTTAAATGCTGCATTGAAAAATTATGCATTAAAAACTGATTTAAGCAAATATGCAGTAGCAGCTGATGTAGATGCTAAACTTGGAAATTATGTAACAAAATCAGATTTAGAAACACAATTAGAGAAATACGCAACGTCAGATTCTATAGTTGATAAAGCAAGAGTAGATAAAATTGAAAAAACTGCAAATCAAGCAAATATTTTAAGCTGGTTAGGTATAGTGTTAGGTGTAGCTGGTGTAGCAATATACTTTATAAATCCTTCTAAATATTAATCATTCAATCAAAAATATTGTGGTGGCTTTATGCCACCATTTTTTTATGTTATAATATAATTGATATTCGAATAAGGTGGTGAAGTTATGAAAAAGAAATTTAGCTGGAAAGAAAAATTTAATGAATACAAAAATAATGATGAAGTAAAGAAGAATTAAACAAATTCAGAGCAGGATATTACAGAAGAAATGATGATTGCACAGAGTGTTTACAATGTATAGGTACTATTGCTGTAGCCGATACCTGTTGTGAGTGTGCTGGAGGAGATCTTTGCCCTTGTATTTAAAAAATAATTATATAAAAACATCTTTATTTCTGGCTATTTCTGTTATATTGTATTTAACTTCGAAATTTTTCAATATTGCACCAAATATTATTCCGTTATCAATACCTATATTTATCCCACTATTAAATAATGTATACTATTCTATAATTTTTATAGTGGGATTTTTATTTATTAATAGTTTTTTGGGTTTATTTATTCAGGTAATTCCATTAATAATATTATTTTTCTTTCCTGTTATTGTATTTACATACTCTAAAAAATACAGATATTTTTTTACTTCTATGATGGCCATAATTTCTATTTTTCTTTTTATTCATTTTTTTAATTTCTTAGTTCCTGAGCTATTAAAAAAAAATTTCTTTTTCTATACAATAACTATTATAGGATATGTGGTTGGCATAAATTTATATAATATAATAATATTAGAACTATCAAATAAAATTAAAAATTATATTTTGAACAAAATGGGGAAGGGATATGAAAAAAATTTTGTTATTTTATTATTTTTTATTATTTCCATTTGTATATTAGCTGATAATGATCCATTTAAAATGCCAGATATCGATGTGAATATGGATACAAACTTTAATATGAATATTGAAAATAATCTATTTTCTGATGAATTTAATAAGTATTTAGAAGAAATGAATCAGGAATGGAATGAACATTTGAATTATATGAATGAGCAATGGGGAAAATTATATGAAGAAAGTCAAAAAGACTGGGATAAATATTATGAAGAATATTTGAAGCAAGAAAAATCATTTATGAAACATTTTGAAGAAATCTGGGAGAATCATTTGAATATACTCCAGATAAATGGTATGATTTTTCTAATGATTTAAAATCCTTTTCTGTTGTTACATTTAAAGGGATGAAAAAAATAAAAATGGTTATATTGAAGTTAAAGTAATAGTGAATAAAAATGAATCAAAGAATACTGTGGAAGAAAAAGTAAAAAAACAACTGAAAAAAACAGTTGAAACAAAAGATGAATATACAAAGAAACCTATTTTGGATAATCTAATAAGCAAGAAAGATCTGGAAAACCTAAAAATAAAAAAAGAAAAAGAGGAAAAAGATAAAGTTATTTATACAGCTAAAATACCAATAATAAAGAATCCTTTTTTAGAAAAAGCAAAACAATATATACCTATAGTAAATAATATAAAAAATAAATATGGAATTCCAAGACCTTTTATATTGTCTATTATTCAAAAGGAATCTTCATTTTTACCCAGAGCAAAATCAAGAAGCGGTGCTCTTGGATTAATGCAATTAATTCCAAGATATGCCGCTACAGAAGCATATATTTATCTATATAATAGAAAACCTAATCCCATGACCTTGGCAAATGAATTGTATAATCCAGAAAAAAATATATTATATGGGTCTACTTACATATATTTATTACATGCAAGATACTTTAAATTCGAAAAAGATTATGCAAAAAGAAAATATATGGTTATAGCAAGTTACAATATGGGGCCAATAGCGATTTCAAAAAGAGTAAGAGGTTTGAATTTAGAAAAAATGGATTTAAAATCATTATATAATTATCTATTATCAAATACACGAAAAGAAACTTCTGATTATTTAAAAAAAGTATTAAACTACGAAAAAGAATGGAATAAAATATTTCCTTAAAAAATGAACGCTTCGTTTATATAGAAGCGTTCATTTTTTCCTTTAATTTTTTTTGCTTTTTTCTTAATAAAAATAATTCTATAGTTCCGAATAAAGAAATAATTCCAACCAAAATATACGTAAAAATGGTTCCTTTATAATCTAATATCATTCCAACAAATGGAGATAATATAGCAAAACTTAAATTTGCTGCTAAACTTATCATAGAAATTACAGTTGCTCGGTATTTATCCTCCACTTGATGATTAATATAAAAATTCATGGTTGGTCTATAAAGACTTCTAACTATTTGTTGTAAAGATAAAAAAATTATAGCAAACTTTGATATAAAAATCACAGGTAAAATAAAACTTAAAGTTATTAAAGACATCAGGGTTAATAATACCTTTCTTGGTCGAATATCTTTAATTTTTGGAGACAAATATTTTGATGCTAATGCTGCAACAATATTAAAACCAAAGAATATTACACCAAACCACTTAACTTCAATATTAACCTGTGAAAAATATGGCTGATAAAGCCAGAACCCTACTCTAAACGTAAACCCATAAAAAACTGCATATAACAATGCCCATATAATGCGAGGCGTATTTATAGCTACTTTAAAACTCTTAAAAATATGTATTGTATAACTATGTTTGCTTTTTTCTCTTTCTGTTTCAATAAAAAGATACGCCGTAATCGAACCAATAACAACACTAAGTGTACTTATCCAGAAAGGTAAAAACTTATTATATGAATAAAGAAAACCACTGATTATAGAACCAAATGCATGACCTAAAAATAAGTAATAATTACTTTTTCCTTCTATAATTTGAAAATCACTTTTTCTATTTAATTTATTTAAACTTTCATAAAGTAATGCAGAATCTGCTCCGCTTGATAATGTTAATCCTATACCGAAAAGAATTTCAGCTATAGCAAAAATCCAGAAAGAATTAAAAAGTATGTATAGAGTTAAGCCTAATGCTGCGAAAATTCCAGATAAAAAAAGAGAAAGTCTTCTTGATACCTTATCTGCAAGACTTCCTGTAGGAACTTCAAATAGAAAAACAGAAATAGAATAGATGCTCTGTAATAACATAATTTGAGAATAATTTAAACCCTTAAAGAGTAAATAGGGAACAACAATAGGACCTATAATTCTAAAATTAATGAAAAAACGATAAATCGGATAAATACTAATATTTCTTTTGTACATATGTCCCCACCCCCGTGAAAAATATTTCAGCTATTATACAAAAGAAAAGTAACAAAAAAATTTCTTATATATAACAAAATAAGAAAGCTGGATTCGAAAGAATCCAGCTTTTTTGATAAATTATTGATTTGGATTTTGTGTATCTTCTGGGTTTGGATTAGGATTTGCACCAGCATTAGCTGTTTGTTGTGCTTGTTGATATATTAATTGTCCTAATTTCATTGATTCATTTTTCAAGTCTTCCATTACAATCTTTAATTTAGCAATATCATTGTTGTTTATTGCATCCCTTACATCGCTAATCAATGATTCTAATCTTGTTCTTTGCTCTTCTGGTACCTTATCTTTATTTTCATTGATTAATTTTTCTACTTGATATGCTAAATCATCAGCCTGATTCTTAAGTTCGATTTCTTCTCTCTTTCTCTTATCCTGTTCTTCATATTCTTGAGCTTCTCTAATCATTCTTTCAATATCTTCGGATGATAATTTATTTCTACCTGTAACAACCATTGATTGTTGTTTTCCTGTACCTAAATCCTTAGCTGAAACATTAACAATACCATTAGCATCTATATCAAAAGATACTTCGATTTGTGGAACTCCTCTTGGTGCTGGTGGAATGCCTGTTAATTTAAAGCTTCCTAAGAAGAAATTATCTCTTGCAAGAGGCCTTTCACCCTGGAATACTCCTATTTCTACTTCTGACTGAAAGTCTGCAGCTGTTGTAAATACTTTGCTTTTTCTAATAGGAATTTTGCTATTCTTAGGAATAATAACTTCCATTAAACCACCTTTCACTTCAACACCTAATGATAATGGTGTAACATCAACCAATACCAAATCCTGTTCTGTGTTACCTGTCATAATAGCTGCTTGAACTGCAGCACCAACTGCAACAGCTTCGTCTGGGTTAACACCTTTGCTTGGTTCTTTCTGGAAAATAGACTTTACCAATTCTTGAACTGCAGGAATTCTTGTAGAACCACCAACTAATAATACATCATCAATTTCTTGAGCAGATAATCCTGCATCTTTTAATGCTGTTTCGATAGGGCCTCTTGTTGATTCAACTAAATCTCTTACTAATTCTTCAAATTTCTTTCTTGTTAATGTTTTTTGTAAGTGAACTGGTTGTCCATTAACTACAGTAATAAATGGTAAATTAATTTCTGTTTCTAATTTTGTTGACAATTCTATTTTTGCTGTTTCTGCAGCTTCTTTTAATCTTTGCATTGCCTGTCTGTCGTTTGAAATATCAGAACCGTGTTCTTTCTTAAATTCATCAACTAACCAATCAATTATTCTCTGGTCGAAGTCATCACCACCAAGGTGGTTATTACCTGATGTGGATACAACTTCAATAACTCCTTCTCCAACATCTAAGATAGAAACATCAAATGTACCTCCACCAAGGTCGTATACAACAATCTTTTTATCTTCATGAACTTTGTTTAAACCAAAAGCTATTGAAGCAGCTGTAGGTTCATTAATTATTCTTAAAACCTCTAAACCTGCAATTTCACCAGCTTCCTTTGTTGCCTGTCTTTGTGCATCGTTAAAATATGCTGGAACAGTAATTACAGCTTTTTTGATTTTTCCACCCAAATATGCTTCTGCATCTCTAACTAATTTTTGTAAAACAAAAGCACTTATTTGTTGTGGAGTAAAGTTTTTATTATCAACCGTTACTTTATAATCTGACCCCATTTTCCTTTTTATTGATCTTATAGTTCTTTCTGGATGTAAAACAACTTGTCTCTTTGCAGGTTCACCCACGATAACCGTTCCATCTTTTGAAAAATGTACAATTGAAGGTGTTGTTCTTTTACCTTCAGCATTAGGGATAACTTCAACGTTTCCATCTGGTTTCATCCAGGCAATAGCTGAGTTGGTTGTTCCAAGGTCAATACCAACTACATATTCTTTTTCAGCCATATATATCTACCTCCTTAATTAATCTTTTGATTTCCGTATATATTATACTCCAAAAAAAGGAAAAATGTTCAATTGAAATATTTTTTTAACATAATTCTGTTATTAGTTAATAATAACAATTATAATTACTTATAATATATAAGTTACTAAAATTTATAGCAATCTTAACTATTGATTGCTATAAAAATAAACAAAAAAGAATAAATTCCATTATATTAATTTATTATTTTTTAACAAAATCTATGTTATAATTATAATAATAAAAACAGTAATGAAAGGGGAGTGGAATTATGAAACTTATAGAAAAAGTTTTAGAAGAGTTATTAAAAAAGTCTGTTGAGAAGATATACCCTGATATTGAAATAAAAAATCCAGTAGTTCAAAGAACAGCAAATGAAAATTTTGGTGATTTTCAGACTAATTTTGCAATGATAAATGCAAAAAATTTAAAAAAGGCACCAAGAACAATAGCCAGGAAATTATAGATAATATTCCAGAAAATAATATTATAGAAAAAATAGAAATAGCAGGACCAGGATTTATAAATATTTATGTAAAAAATGAATTTTTAATTGATTATTTACAAAAATAGAAAAAGAAGAACCGGATTTTCATTTATTAAAGATAAAGGAACAGTAGTTATAGATTATTCGTCACCAAACATAGCTAAACCCATGCACATAGGTCATCTAAGAAGTACTGTAATTGGTGATTCGATAAAAAGAATATATAAATATTTAGGTTATAACGTTATAGGAGACAATCACTTAGGAGATTGGGGAACACAATTTGGAAAATTAATTGTTGCTTATAGACTCTGGTTGGATAAAGAAAATTATGAAAAAGATCCAATTGGCGAAATGGAAAGAATATATGTAAAATTCGAAAAAGAATCAGAAAAAAATCCTGATTTATTAGAAGAAGCAAGGCAGGAACTTAAAAAATTGCAGGACGGAGATCCAGAAAATAGAAAACTATGGCAGGAATTTATCGATCTATCCTTAAGAGAATATAATAAAATATATAAAAGAATGGATATAGAGTTTGATACATATTATGGTGAATCACATTATCATGACATCATGCCAGAAATCGTAAAAATGTTATTAGACAAAGGTATCGCCACATATAGCGAAGGAGCCGTTGTTGTATTTTTCGATGAAAAAGAAAATTTACCTCCTGCAATAATACAAAAGAAAGACGGTGCTTTCTTATATGCAACTTCTGATTTAGCATGTATAAAATTCAGAAGAGAAACATACAATCCAAATAGAATATTATACGTCACAGATGAAAGACAACAAACACATTTTAAACAGGTATTTAATATTGCAAGAAAATTAGGTTGGGACGATAATTATCAACATATCTGGTTTGGTTTAATGCGATTTGCAGATGGAGTATTCTCCACAAGAAAAGGGAATGTAATAAAATTAGAAGAGTTATTAAACAAAGCAGTAGAAAAAGCCAGAGAAATTATAGAAGAAAAGAATCCAAATTTAACAGAAGAAGAAAAACAGCAAATTTCAGAAGTTGTTGGTATTGGTGCAGTAAAATATGCTGATTTAAGTCAAAATAGAATAAGTCATATTATCTTTGATTGGGATAAAATGTTGGCATTTGATGGAAATACCGCACCTTACTTACTTTATACTTACGCAAGAATACAATCATTAAAAAGAAAAGCAAAAGAAAATGGTTATACAATGGATGATGCGAATTTATTAATAAACGAAAAATTAGAAAGAAAACTCGGATTATTACTCACTCAATTACCAATAATAGTTTTAAGAGCTGCAGAAGATTATAAACCGAATTTAATTGCAGATTATCTATTTGAATTGGCTCAAACTTATAACTCATTCTATAACAACCTACCAGTATTAAAAGAATCAGAAGATGTATTGAAATCAAGGTTATTACTCTCACACTTAGCTGGTGAAGTTTTAAGAAAAGGATTAAACTTATTAGGTATAAACGTTGTGGATAAAATGTAAGGAGTGAAATAAATGATATATTCCGTAGCATTTTCATTACTTTTATCAGGTCTGGCCGCTTATTATTTAAAACCAAATATGCTTTTTATGATTTTAGTTATAATATCAGGATTAATCACAGCGATATTCTCCTTTCTATCAAAAAAATACGATAAACTTACAATAGTATATTTATTTATAGGATTATTACTTTCAGTATTTGGAATAATAAGAAGTTTTGATATTAATTTGTTCATATTATTAGTATTATTATCAACTATTTTTTCATCATTATATAATTACAAAAACAAAAAAATATTTATAGCTCTTGCATGGATTTTAAACGCTATAGCAATAGGAACATATATATATATAAATGTATCTGCATCATCTGCAATAATAATAGGAATTTTAATATTCGCTTCTGGATTAAGAGATATATTGCCAAAGAAAAAAGTCGAGGAGGATTCAGTTGAAAAAGATAATATTTAGACTTTTCAAATCCAATAGATATTCAATAGTCGCTTTAATTGCTGCAATGGAGAAAGAAAGAATAAATATAGAAACAATATTAGAAAAAAACTTTAATAAGATATTAGAATACAATCCAGAAGAAACATTAATTGTATATTCTTTCATGAGTTTTGATATCTTTGACGTTGAAAAGGAAATTCCTATATTAAAAGAAAAAGGATTTACCGTTATAGCAGGTGGACCACATCCAAGCGCTATGCCAGAAGAAACATTAAAAATAAGATTTGACCATATATTTGTTGGTGAAGGTGAAGAAACCTTCACCAATTTTTTGAAAAATGGTTCAACTGAAAAAATTATATATTCTAAAAAAATGGTAGATTTAAACCATTATCCACCGTATGCGATAAAAAACAAACATTTTATGCCTATGGAAATCACCAGAGGATGTCCATTCTTATGTGGTTATTGTCAAACACCAAATCTCTTTGGAAGAGTTGTAAGACATAGAAATATTGATATCATATTAGAATACGCTAAAGAAGGTATAAAACACAATAGAAAAATAGCAAGATTTATTACTCCGAATTCATTTGGATATGGCTCTAAAAACGGTGTAATTCCTGATGTAGAAAAAATAGAAGAATTATTATTTAATCTGAAAAAAATAGGAATGGAAAAAATTTATTTTGGCTCATTTCCATCAGATGTAAGACCGGAATCTGTTACCCCTGAGATATTAAAAACAATAAAAAAATATGTGAATAATAAAATGATAATAATTGGAGCCCAAAGCGGTAGTGAAAATATATTGCAAGAAATAAAAAGAGGACATAATTTAGAAACTGTAGAAAGAGCTTTATCATTACTCAAAGAACATGGATTCATTCCATACGTAGATTTTATATTTGGTTTTCCATTTGAAACTGAAAAAGATATAAAGAAAACATTTGAATTTATGGATAAAATCACAGAAAAATACAACGCTGTTATACATTCACATACATTTATGCCATTACCAGGCACACCATTATTTAATGTAGGCCCGGGTAAATTGAATAGGAAATATTATAAAAAATTAGGCGATTTATCCAGAAACGAAAAACTTGCTGGTTACTGGCATAAACAGGAACAATTGTCTATAAAACTATACAATCATTTTTTTGGAGGTGACTAATATGAAAAAAACATTAATATTTATGTTTCTCATTATTTCTATTCTTATGTTTTCAGAAATTATCGATCAAAAAAGTATTGATTTAAATGGCGATGGTATTAATGAAAAAATTACTTTAGAAGGAACATATATCAGTTCTATTTATATCGATGGACTAACATTAAATATTTCTAATTCAACCAATTATTCTACTTCTATTAATTTAGGTTTTGGAGCATATAATCCAGAAATGGAATTTTATGACTTTGACGGAGACAAAAAATTAGATGTTTTTGTTAAAGGATATTCTGGAGGAAGCGGAAATTATCTTTATTATTACATTTACTCCTATACAAATGGAAAATTATTAAGTTCAGATGATACAATATTAGATTTAGAGACTGCATTCATGGATAATTTCAAAGCTCTGGTTAAATATAAAAATGCATATACATATATAGATCTATCAGATAGAAAAGATGAATATATAAAAACAAAAACCTATAATAAATATGGGCAATTTATTGGTAAATTCAAAGAATTATTTGTAGGCGGAATAGGAGAATTAGAACCATTTGATTTCGGTCATGATGGAATTTATGAATTAAAAGGCGTAATAAGCATATCAGGAATATACCATGCAGATAGGATTGGTTATGCTCATTTTGTTTATTCTATAAAAGAAAAAAGAATAAGATGGTTAGAAATATCAAAACTTATTTATGCAAAATAAAACAAGATTTAATATTTGTAGCAAAAATTTTTCTTGATTTCTATTGAAAGTTATGTTATAATATGTTTTGGAGTTGTTCCGGTGTAGCTCAACGGTAGAGCGGGTGGCTGTTAACCACTAGGCTGGGGTTCGAATCCCTCCGCCGGAGCCATAATTAAAAGCCAGCGAAAGCTGGGTTTTTTTTATATGTAATTTTAAACTATAAATTGTGAAAAGTTTTATTATTAAAATATGATATAATTTAATTGCGGGGGTGAAACTGATGAAATTAAAAAAATTACCGATAGGAGAAAGTGATTTTAAAAGTATAATAGAGGAAGATATGTATTATATAGATAAAAGTTTATTAATAAAAGAAATTTTATCCGGTGGAAGAGTAATATTAATAACCCGACCAAGAAGGTTTGGAAAGACATTGAATATGAGCATGATGAAATATTTTTTCAGAAATGACCAGGATAACAAACATTTATTTGAAAATCTAAAGATATGGAAAGAAAAAGAGATAATAGAAAGGTATTTAAATAAATATCCTGTAATATATATAACCTTTAAAGATTTAAAACAGAATAATTATGAAGAGATAATAAAAGCAGTAAAATATACTATAACAGATATATATAGAGAACACAAGAAGATAATGGAAATACTGGAAGAATTTGAAAAAGAAGATTATATAGAAATAGCAAGAGGTATAGCGGATAATGTAAAATACGAAAATAGCATAAAAAAACTAAGTGAATATTTATACCGCTACTACGGCCAAAAAGTAATACTGTTAATAGACGAATACGACACACCAATACAACAATCATACTTAAATGGATATTATAAAGAATTCATAAATTTCATGGGAAACATGTTGGGAAATGCATTAAAAGACAATGAGTATTTAGAAAAAGGAGTATTAACAGGAATAACAAGAGTAGCAAAAGAAAGCATATTCACAGGAGTAAATAATCTTGATGTCTCAACGGTATTGGGTGAATTATTCAATGACAAATTTGGATTAACCTGGGAAGAAGTAGAAGAAACATTAAAATACTATGGATTGGAATATGAAAAAGAAAAAGTAATAGAATGGTATAACGGATATAACTTTGGAGGAATGGAAATATACAATCCATATTCAATAATAAACCTGGCAAGAAATAAAGGAAAAATAGCGTATTACTGGATAAACAGTAGTGGAAATGAATTAATAAAAAGGTTGATAAAACAAAGTACAGCAGAAGTAAAAACAAAAATAGAAGAATTAATAGAAGGAAAAACAATAGAAAGCAGTATAGACGAAAACTTAGTATATGGAGACTTAGACAAAAGCACAGAAGAAAGCATATGGACATTATTTCTATTCACAGGATACTTAACCTGGGTAGAACATACAGGAGAAGAAGGAGAACCAAGATACAGTTTAAGAATAACAAACAAAGAAACACTACAATTCTTCAAAAAAACAGTGGTGGATATAATAAAAGAAACAAAAATAAATCTGGAAAATATAATATTAGATATAATACTTGGGAAATACAAAGAATTTGCAAATAAATTCAAAAGGATAGTAGAAGAAACATTAAGTTATTTTGACATAAGTGGAGAAGAACCGGAAAGGTTTTATCATGGGTTAATACTTGGAATGGTAGTGGGATTAAGCAAAAAATACATAGTAAAAAGTAACAGAGAAGCGGGATATGGAAGAGCAGATGTAATATTAATACCCAAAGAAAAAAAAGAACCGGGAATAATATTTGAATTCAAAAAATACAGTATAGATTTTGATAAAGATTTAAAAAACAGTGCAGAAATGGGAATAAAACAGATAGAAGAAAAAGGATATGAAAAAGAAATAAAAAGTTATGGAATAGAAAAAATAATAAAAGTAGCAATTGCATTTGATAAAAAGAATGTTGAGATTTTGGTAAAATAATTAATTGGATATTAGAAGATGTAGAAGATGCATGTTATCTGTAAAGTATAGCAAAAATTTTTGTAGATATTTTTTTCAATATAAATAGAATAAACAAAGATTATTTTAAAGGAGAGGAGAAGAATATGGGAAATAACTTTGTTTTAAAAATTAAATTAGAAAATATAGAACCAGAAATTTATAGAATAATTTCGGTGAGAAAAAATTTTACTTTTTTTGATTTGCATCAGATTATACAATTAGCATTTAATTGGGATGATTATCATCTTTATGAATTTGAACTTACAAATGGTGTAAGAATCATTTCAGAAGATGAATATGAAGTACAATTTGAAATACCACCTTATATTATTAAAAAACAATATATTGATAAAAAACAAAATTAGAAAAAAATTAAAAGTTAAAAGTAAAATAAAGTATAAATATGATTTTGGAGATAATTGGTTAATAAACATCGAAGTATTAAAAGAAGAAAATGTAGAGGATGAATATCCAAAATGTATTGATGGTAAAAGAGCAGGTCCTTTAGAAGATTGTGGTGGAGTGTGGGGATATTATTCTGTTTTAGAAGCATTAAACGATCCTGCAAATGCACCTGAGTTTGACAGCAAATTCAAGATTTTTGAAAAATCGAAACGGTAGAATGCGGGTTTGCGACGATGAAAAGGGTGAAAATTGGGGTTGAAAAATTTTTGTAGTGACACAAATATTTTTAACAATAGCGTTATATTCTTGATTTCATAATATTTTTGTGGTATAATAAGTAATGGTATTATGAAATCAAGAGGTGATTTTTGTGTTTTTGAGAGTAGTTAAAAATAACAAAGGTGTTGAATATTTAAGAATTGTTGAAAGTTATAGGGAAAATGGTAAGATAAAGCAAAGAACTGTTGCAAACTTAGGAAGGATTGACTCTTTTAGCGAAAATGAAGCGAAAAATATAGTAAATAAACTCATACAAATATTTGATTTAAAAAATTATATTGATACAGAAGATATAAAAAAGGCACCGGATAAAAAGAATTACGGAGCCAAAGTAATAGTAAATAAGATATTCGAAAGATATGAGATGAAAAGATATTTTGAAAGACTGGATAAAGAAATAAAATACAATGCAGAAGAGATGCTAAAAATAATGGTGATGAATAGAATAGTAGAACCGAAAAGTAAATTGGGAATATTTAATAATTTAGAGTATTTTGGATATAACAAAGTGGAAGTTAAAAAAGAAAAAGACCTGGAAGAAAAAGATGTAATGCTGCACTGGTTATACAGAACATTGGATATATTGGCAGATAATAAAGAGTCGATAGAAAAACATATGTATAATCAAAGGATAAGTTTGTTTAATACAACGGTAGATTTAGTATTTTACGATGTAACGACATTAGCGTTTGAAACACAACAAACAAATGAAATATTACAAATGGGATATTCAAAAGATAAGAAATTTAATGAATCACAAATAGTATTAGGGATGTCAATAGATCAGGATAGAATGCCAGTTAGTTTTGATATATATGCAGGAAATACATTTGAAGGGCATACATTTAAAGATTCAATAGAAAAAATGAAAAAAGAATATCAATTAGGAAAAGTAATAGTAGTAGCAGATAGAGGAATGATGAGTAAAAAAAATATAGAAGTAGTAGAAAATTCTAATTATGAATTCATAGTAGGAAAATCAATAAAACAGTTAAAAAAAGTAAATATATTTGAAGGAGAATTCATAGAAATAGCAAAAGGAATAAAATATAGAGAAGTAGAATATGAAAATAAAAGATTACTCATAATATATTCAGAAGAAAGAGCCAAAAAAGACAGAGCAGATAGACTACGATTAATAGAAAAAGCGAAAAAAATGTTAGAAGAAGGAAATATAGATTCAAAAAGTAAAAGAGGAGCGAAAAAATATTTAAAAGAACAGAATAAACAAAATTATATACTGGACATAGAAAAAATAGAAAATGATGAAAAATACGATGGATACTATGGAATAATAACAAACACAAAACTATCTCCAAAAGAAATATTAGAACAATATCATACATTATGGAAAGTAGAAGAAACATTTAGAACATTAAAAAATTATCTTGAAACAAGACCGGTATTTCATTGGACACCAAAAAGAATAAAAGGACATATTGTAATGAGTTTCATATCTTACATAATTCAAAGAACACTAGAATTAGAACTGGAAAAAAATAATGTTGAATACTCTCATGAAAAAATAAGAGAAGCTATTAAAAATATGGAATACATTGAATTTAAAACACAAAAGCAACATCTTGTAGCGAGAATGAATTTAAATAAATTAGGGCAAAGAATATTAAATACATTAAATATTCCTGTACCAAAAATAATTTCACCCTATACAGAATTCAAAGAAAAATATAAAATTTAGGGGGTGTAATGACACTTTTGTATTTAATAAAAAATTAACAATAACTGTTTTTTAGAATAATACAGCTTTTCCAAATTTTATTGAAATAAATACTGTCAAACTCAGGAAAATGTATTGATGGTAAAAGAGCAGGTCCTTTAGAAGATTGTGGTGGAGTGTGGGGATATTATTCTGTTTTAGAAGCATTAAACGATCCTGCAAATGCAGATGAAGATTTTCTTGAATGGATTGGAGATTATGATCCAGAATACTTTGATATTGAAGAATTAAATGAAGAATTGAAAAATGTATTTACAATGCGAGAAAATTTTGAAGAAAATGGGGAATATTATTATGATTCTGAAGATTATTTACTTAAATATTTAGAAACAGCATATGAATCTGAAGGAATAAAAGGAATAACAAAAGCAATTGATATGTTTATAAAAGAATCATATTTAGGCCAGGGATTTACAAATGAAGAAAAAACATATATTAAAGCTAAAATCCTTGAACAAACACCTTTTTGGTATGCTGGTTCTGAATTCGTAAACAATAATAGTATTAAGAAATTTGTAAAAAGTATGTTAAAGAGAAAAATAATAAATAATATTAATATAGAAAAAGGACTAAAACTTTTATCTCCAGGTGAATTAAATGTAATAAAAGATACATACAAAGTTCCTGAAAATTTCTCAATAGTAAAACTAAAAAATATAATGTTGCAAAAGCTCCCGGAATATATAGAACAGGTATTTTGTTTGTATGAGGTAAGATATTTTTATGATATATTCGAAGAAGAGGGGTCATATCTTTTAGAGAATGTCTATGATTTTGCTATAGCTAAGTTATTACAATATACAGGAATGGGATATATTGGAATGAAAAAAGCATTTACACATTTTATATTTTATGAAGAAGTAAAAAAATATGTAAAGAAGCAACAAAATTTCCTTGAAAAAATGGAGATTTTAGAAAACAAAAGAAATTTTATAGAGAATTTAGTTTTTTTATATGGAGTTATAGAAAAAGAAAAATTGTTAAAGATAATTAATAGAAAAAAATATAAAGATATTCTGGAAGTTCCAATAACAGAAAAAGATTTAGAATTTTTTGAAAAAACTAATAACGATTTACCTGAGATTATAGATTTAGCAATAGTAAAGAGAAATGGAGTAGATTATATAGTTCATAAAGCAGCATATGATATTTTTGAAGAAATACTGGATTATAGAAAAAAATATATAGAAAATGATTATAAAATTTTTTCAGCGGATTATATAAGAGAAATGGTTGATAAAGGGTTTTATTCAAATAATATAATTGAACGTTTAGAGCGTGAATTAAAACATATGTTACTAATGCAAAATATGATAAATATGGATACAATAAATACAATTGATATAATAAAAGATATATTTGTGTATATAAATCACAATGTTTCGAATAATCAAATAAACGAATATTTAGTTTCTAATGGAATTATAGAACGCCCATGGTTGAAAACACTGCTAAATGATTTTAAACGAATTGCTCCAAAATGGCATTTTAAAGGATATTCAAAATAGATTTGGTAGCTTATTAAAACAAGTACAAAAACCATTTAATAAAGATATATTTTGTTTTCATAATATTTTTGTCATATAATATGTAACGGTATTATGAAATCATGAGGTGATATTTATGTTTTTAAGAGTTGTTAAAAATAGTAAAGGTGTAGAATATTTAAGAATTGTTGAAAACTATAGAGAAAATGGGAAAATAAAACAAAAAACTATTGCGAATCTGGGGAGGGTTGATTCTTTTAGTGAAAGTGAAGTAAAAAATATAATAAATAAACTAATAGAAATATTTGATTTAAAGAATTATATTAATACAGAACATATAAAAGACACCGCGGACCAATAATATGTAACATCTTGTATAATTCCTCTTCTTGGTTTTATTTTACCATACCAAGAAGAGGGTTATTTTTTTTTCATTTACACAAAATTATTTAAGGTCTCAAGAGGTTTTCTTTTTATTTACACAAAATTATTTAAGTTCTCGCTTAATTTTAATTAAATTACCTGTCTACTTGACAAGGGGCAGTTCAAAAGCTGGTTTTTTTGCTTATATAGTTTATATATATTTAAAAATTTTTCTTGTTTAATTTTAATTTCCATATATGATCTGTAGGATATTTGCCAGTTGAGATATATTTAGTAGCTGCAGATTCGAAAAGGATATAAAGTGAATTATCTTTTTGAGTTATTCCTTCAGACATAGGAAGTATAATAATCTCTTTTTCAATGTTTTTCTTATCAAGAAACCATAAGGGAATAGTTTTTCCTGATATCTGAATTATTGCATGACCTGGTTTATTTAGTATTGATGAGTATATTTGTAAGGACGAATTATTTCTCCTCCCGTAGGAACGACTCAAAACAATTCTACCATCGTTAAGGAATTCAATATCCTGTACAATATCTGGTATTGAAATAATTATGTCCGGGGTTACTGGTGAATTAAGCTTGTTTGATTTATTTTCAGGTAGTTTATCAGTTGTTGGATCTAGCTTAAATCCAGCAATCCAGGCATAATGCATATTGCCATCTGGTGAATTTAAATGATGAGAAAAGTTTGTTGGGTAATTTCCTGCATGATAAAATTCTCCAGACCATAATATGCCTTTTGAATATTCTACAAATGATGCACGGGTTCCGGTATTAAAACCATCTATTATTTTGATTTTTGTTCCATTTTTTGCATTGATTATGTTTTGTAATGGAATTCTCCAGAGATAACTATTTGAAGAAATCCAGAGATTTGATTTGCTTACAGCAACTCCGCCAGCATGACCTGTATATGGTGTCCCATCATTATAATAAACTTCTAAAGTTTTTACCATCTTCCCATTTTTACAATCAATTACTGATAATATACTTGGTTTTTTATTTCGATTATAATGAGATAAAATAAACCAGTTTTTTTCTGGCAAATAACATAATCCCTGGGGAACATAATTTTCTTTTAATCCAGGGATAATAGCCCATTTTGAAGCAACATTAAAGAAAGAAGCATATTCAGGAAAATCTGGATATTTTTTTCATTTACAACATTTTCTTGTGTAATTTTGACATTTGAAAAAGAGAAAATTATCAAGAATAAAAATATTAGAATTATATATTTTTTCATAAATACCTTCCCTTACATTAATTTAAGTATATTATTAAATATTATTTCATTAAATAATTATACCAATATTAACATTAAATAAAAAATATGAAAAATATTGATAAAAGGAGTTATATATTGATTATGCCATATATTTAGATGAAATCCATAGTTATTAATATTGTATTAATTCCATATTTATGAGATAATAAAATAAAGAAAACTTTTTATTTTAAAAAGGGGGATATTTATGAAAAAGAGTATTTTTATGTTTTTATTGTTTGTTGTTATTGTTTCAACAGCATTTAGTGCAGTAACATTGCAATATTGGTTCTGGGATCCAAACTTCAGGGATAAAGAGCAAGAAATGATTAATAAGTTTGAAAAATTACATCCAGATATTAAAGTAAAACTAACAGCATTAGATCCAGGAAGTTATTGGACAAAATTAGCTGCTATGGCTGCTGCTAAATCAATGCCAGACGTTATGGCTATGCATCCAAATAGCGTAGAAGATCTTGCTGATCAAGGTGCATTAATGGATTTAACAGATTTTGTAAACAGAGATTTTAGTAAAGATGATTATTTCTGGAGTGTTATGGAATCAAGTTTTAATATTAAAGGAAAGTATTATGGTGTTCCATTTGCATGGGTTGGAAGTGTTATATATTATAACAAGGATTTATTTGATAAATATAACGTTCCTTATCCGAGACCAGATTGGACATGGAATGAATTTTTAGAAGCTGCGAAAAGATTGACAATTGATGAAGATGGTGATGGAAAGATAGATATTTGGGGATATGCATTCTTTAGTAGATATGCTGTTTTTGATGGTTGGATTTTACAAAATGATGGTGATTATCTTGATAGAGAAAATATGAGATGGGATCCAGATGATAATGCTAAAGAAACAATTAGATTTTTATATGATTTAGTACATGTTCATAAAGTATCTCCACATCCAAAGGATTATGATTTAGATAAGAAAAAGATAAAACTTATTTTTTCACAAGGAAAAGCTGCAATGATTAGCGAAGGTACATGGAATATTAAGTTTATGAGAGAAGATATACCTGCAAACTTTAATTGGGATATAAACTATTTCCCAAGGGGCCACATTGGAAAGAAAATGTAATGCATGCATGGGCTGATGGATTAGCAATTTCTGCAAATACAAAACATCCAAAAGAAGCATGGGAATTTATAAAATTCTTGATTAATGAAAGAAAAGCAGCAGAATATTATCCAGGTAAAGTTCCATTTTATAAAGGTGAAGCAAATTCATATGAATGGAATGAATATGCATCAGCTGGTAAGCTACCTGTTCATAAACCAATAATCTTGGATTATGGTGAAAATGCAAAACATTTCTTTACAAAATATTGGAAATTCTGGAGAGGTTATGCAAGTGCAGAAGGTTCAGGATTAAGTGCTTTAATTGATGATTTATTAAACGAGAAAATAGATCTTAATACATTTTATGAAAGAGCAGATAAAGAGATAAACCGCATGCTTAAAAAAGCATATAGGAAATAATTAATATAGCGGTTTCCTGTTAAAGGAAACCGCATTTTTGATAAAGTGAGGAGGGAATGATGAGATATAAATGGTATGTGCCCTATCTTTTTATTTTTCTGGCTTTAATAGGACTTTTTGTTTTCAGGCTTGGACCTATAGTTTTAGCCTTAATAATGGGTTTTACTGATTGGAGTCCATTTGGATCGCCAGAGTGGGTAGGAATTGAAAATTACATAGATCTATTTACCTCACCAACATTTTGGACAATATTTAAAAATACAATAATATTTAGTGCGGTTTTTGTACCAACTATTGTTGTGTTTTCATTATTACTGGCAGTGTTGCTGAATAAAGGATTAAAAGGTACAACTATATTTAGAGTTATGTTTTTTGCACCGGTTATTACCTCAACCGTCGCAATTGGTATTGTGTGGCAATGGATTTTTAGTACTGATATAGGATTTATAAATTTCACATTAAGGACTTTGGGAATAGATGATCCACCATCGTGGCTTTCTGATGGGAGATATTCTTTGTTTGTAGTAGCTTTTGTATATGCCTGGAAAAGAGTAGGTTATTATATGATTATATATCTTGCTGGATTGCAGGATATACCAAGAAATTTAATAGAAGCTGCAAGAGTTGATGGAGCAACGAAATTTACTGAATTTAAATATATAACATTGCCTTTAATTACACCAACAATGTTTTTTGTTTTGATAATGTCTACAATAGATTCTTTCAAAAGTTTTGAAATAGTTTATACTATGACAAAAGGTGGACCAGGTGTAGCTTCTACTACATTATCATATTACGTTTATCAGAATGCTTTTGAGTTATTTCAAATGGGAACAGCTTCCAGTATAGCCATGGTATTGCTTGCAATTGTTGCAACAATAACGTATATTAATTTTAAGTATAAATCAAAATGGGTACAATACCGATATTGAGGTGATGATATGGAAAAAAACACATTTTTTTCTAAAATTTTATTTTATTTGCTTTTGATATTAATAGCAATTGTTATGATATTTCCCTTTTATTGGATGTTTATAACATCATTGCAGCCATTACAAGCTGTTTATAAATATCCACCAGAGTTTTTTCCTAAAAAACCAACGCTGGATAATTATAAAGAAATTTTCACCAAATTTAATTTCATGAGATACACGTTAAATAGTCTTTTTGTTGCAACACTTGCAGCATTAGGACAATTATTTACATGTTCTATTACAGGTTTTGCATTTGCACGAATGCATTTTAAAGGTAAGGAATTACTTTTTGGATTGATACTTGCTACTATTATGGTTCCTGTTGAGGTTGTTATAATTCCGGAATTTTTATTGATGAAATGGTTTGGATGGATAAATACATATTTACCGTTAATTGTTCCATCATTTTTAATAGGAACTACAGGTATATTTTTGATGCGTAGCTTTTATGAAAATATTCCCATGGAACTTGAAGAAGCTGCAGTAATTGATGGAGCAACACCTTTTCAGGTCTATTGGAGAATATTTGTTCCTTTGTCAAGAACTCCACTGTCAGCATTATTTATTATTTCATTTCTGATAAATTGGAATGATTTATTACGTCCATTGATATATATAAATAGTGTTGAGAAGTTTACTTTACCATTAGCATTAATAAATTTTCAGGGAGAGTATTCTGCGCAGTGGAATTACTTACTTGCAGGAGCAGTTGTTTCTGTAATTCCTATATTGGTTGTATATTTATTAATGCAGAAACAGTTTATTGAAGGCATAACTTCTACAGGATTAAAAGGTTAAATGAGAATTTCAAAAAAAGATTTTTCAAATGATTTTCTTTGGGGAGTAGCAACTTCAGCATATCAAATAGAGGGAAGTGATATTGAAGATGGTAAAGGTCCATCTATATGGACTATTTTTACTAAGAATAAAGGTAATATTATAGATAATTCTTCAGGTAAAATAGCGTGTGATTATTATAAAAGGTTTAAAGAAGATTTGGTATTTTTGAAAAAATTAAATGTAAATGCTTATAGATTTTCCATTTCATGGAGTAGAATATTTCCAAAAGGTATTGGAGAAATAAACCAAAAAGGAGTAGATTTTTACCATGAAATTATTGATAAATTATTAGAATATAATATAGAACCATTTATAACTATATTTCATTATGATATTCCGTTATATGTTGTGGAAAAATATGGTGGATGGGAATCAAAAAAATTTTCAGATATTTTTAGTAAGTATAGTTCATTTTTATTTGAAGAATATGGTAAAAAAGTAAAATATTGGATTACATTAAATCAACCTTTAAGAATAGTTCAAAGAGGATATATAGATGGAGTTTTTCCACCAAAAAAAGAGAAGGATTATAAAAAGGCATATAAAGTAGCTCATAATTTATTACTTGCGCATGGTAAAGTGGTTAAAATATTTAGAGATATTATAAAAAATGGTAAAATAGGAATTTCAAATTCAGCTATTCCAATATACCCATATTCGGAAAAAAGAGAGGATTTTCATGCAGCAAAAATAGCATATCAATTTTTTAACGGTTGGTATTATAATCCAATATCTAAATCTAAATATCCTGAAGAAATGTATAAAATTTTATATAGTAAAGGATATATTACAGATTTTTCTGAAGAAGATATGAGAATAATTTCTTCAAAAATAGATTTTTGGGGAGTGAATTATTATTCAAGATTGATTGTTAAGTATGATAAAGAAAATTTATTCTATTTTAGAATAGTTAAACCTGAAAATGGAAGTTTTTCAAAAAGAGGTGCTGAAATCTATCCTGAAGGAATAAAAAAAATAACTAAGGAAATATATTATAACTATGGAAAAAAAGATATATATATTACAGAAAATGGAATAGATCTTGAAGATATACCAGATAAAAATGGAGACATTAATGATAAAAAAAGATTTGAATATATTTTGGAACATATTGAAAAGTTGAAAGAACTTATTCAAGAAGGTATAAAAATAAAGGGTTATTTTTATTGGTCATTAATGGATAATTTTGAATGGATAAAAGGATATACATTAAAATTTGGTTTAATCTATATAGATAGAAATAATAATTTAAAAAGGATTCCTAAAGAAAGTTATTGGAAATATAAAAATTTTTTAGAATCAAATAAAAAATGGCGTTAAACGCCATTTTTCCATCTAAAATACATAAGACAACCTTTATTATATGAAATTTCTATATTTTCTTCTATAGTTTCGTTACTAATACCTATAGGATTGTTAAAAAATAATGTACCATTTTTCAAAGAATATTTGAAACCTTTAAGATATATTCCTTCAGTTTTTTCTGTTAAGGATAAAATAGACCATATTTCACCAATTTTTACTTTTTTATCGAAATTTTTTGAGATCTTAGAAATTTCTAACAATTCCTCTTTGAACATAATATAAGTATTGTATTTTTTTAATAATAATAATGCACCAAAAATGTGATCTAATCTATCACCTAAAAAACCTGAAATAATAATATTATCCGAATTTTTATTAATTGCAAAATCAATAGCAAGGTCAATATCGGTGAAATCTTTTTCAGGTCTATATTTTATTATTTCAACACCATTAGATTCTGCCCAGGCTATTGATTCTTGAGATGCAGAATCTAAGTCGCCTATTAAATAATCAGGCTCTATATCAATTTTTTTAAATAATTCAATACCTTTATCAACAGCAATTAAAATATCAGAATTATCAATAATATTTTTATAAAATTTTAAGGAACTTTTTGGTTCTCCGCCAGACATAATAAATGATTGCATTGTATCAGCCCTCTTTAATTGGTTTTTATATTTATTTACAGTTCTCCTGGAAATTTTTATATTAAGTTTCTCTTCAATTAGTTTGGATAATTTATTATCTGATATTTCCATATGTTCCTTAATAAAATTAATAATAATTTCCTTTTCATTTTTTTGAGATTCTTTTGTATTAAAAACACTTGAAAAAGGTAATATTGTTTTTTTTAGATTGACAAAATATTTTGATGATACACTTCTACTGACAGTTGATGGCGAAAGATCAAGAATTTTTGCTACAGCTCGTATTCCAAGCCTTTTGGGGTTTGTGCCAGTTTCTAAAAAGATTTTATTTTCTTTTACCATTAACTCAGCTAGCTTATTTAAATATTCTTTTCTTTTTTTAATCGCATTTTTTAAAATATACAATTTTTCCATTTCTTTTTCTATATATTTTTTTAAATTTTTTTCTTTTATTGATTTTAAACTTTTTAAGTAGACTTCATCAATCTCTGGGATTTTAGGAGTATTAATTTCCCATTTTATATTATTATCTTCTTTAAAAAATACAATATCCGGTTTTGAATTTATATATACAATATTTTCATTTGTTTCTAAACTGGAGAGAGGCGTACCGCTTTCCCCTTCTTTTTCTCTGATTTTTAGAGCTTTTTCAAGAGATTCTTCTGCAAATCCAGAAGGTCCAAGATTTTTGAGTGTTTCTATTAATAAATCGTAATCCTTTTTCTTTAATTTATATTTTTTTATGAATTCTTTTTTTGAAATAGTTAGTATACCATTATTATCAAGATAATCAAATAAAGTTTCTGCTATTGTTTCAAGCTCATCGGGAACAATGGCAAGGAATATAGGCTTTATTTCTTCCAAAAAACTCCTTTTATATGTAGTTGTTTCTAAAAGATAATCCATATAATCCAGGCTATATAGACTAAAGTTTTCTTCTTCAAATTTTAAAAAAACATTTTCTAAAATAAAATTATTTATTTCATTATCAAGTTTATTTAATGGCATTTGAACAATATTTAATGCCTGAATTTGTTTTTGGGTTAATAATTGTTTTTGTTTTAATTGTTGAAGAAGTTTCCGTTTAATCATTCATAACCTCCAATAACGCTCTATATAAATTCTTAGCAATATCAAGAGGTGTAGTATAATATTCAGATTTTTCAGAGCTAACTATTTCAGCAGTTCTTCCAGATAGATAGGAAGCTATAATGCTTGCCTGCATAACATTTAATCCTTGAGCTATTAATCCAGCTATTATTCCTGTCAATAAATCTCCACTTCCACCTTTTGATAAAGCAGTGTTTCCGGTAATATTGAAATAAGTTTTTTCGCCGTTTGTAATTATGGTTGTAGCGTCTTTAAATACAATAGTTGCTTTTTTGTTTTTAGCAAAAAATTCAGTATATTCATAGTTCTGTCTTATTTCTATTTCATCTGTTCTTACAATTCTTTGCATTTCTCCAACATGTGGGGTTAAAACGATATTCTTTCGTAATGTTAACGCATCAACAGCATATAATGCATCGGCATCTACAACAATAGGTGTTCTGGAATTTTCAACTACACCCCTTACAAATTGCATTGTTTCATTAGAACGTCCCAATCCAGGACCTATAACTATTACAGATGCTTTTTTTATGTTTTTTGAAATTATATCAATATCTCTTAATGAAAATTTATCTTTATTCAGTGACTTGTATATGATTCCTGGTTCATGTTCTAAAACAGATGAAGATAAAGAACATGGAGTTATCAATCTGACCAATCCTGCTCCAATTTTTTGAGCACCAATAGCAGATAATACAGAGGCACCAGGGAATTCTGCTGAACCAGCAAGAATTAAAACATTACCAAAATCATATTTTTGAGAAAATTTAGGTCTATTAGGTAAAAGCTTTTTTACCATGTCTGAGGTTACTAATTCTCTGTGGGAAATACTAAATAATTTTTTTGGAAAAGAAAGCGGAGCTACTGTTATTAAACCTGAGTATTCCCTTCCTGGAAAGAAAATGTGTCCAAGTTTATAACTTCCAAAGGTTATAGTTTTGTCTGCTTTAATAGCATTTCCAAGTATTTTTCCCGTATTTGCATCTATTCCAGAAGGTATATCTATAGAGATAATCTTTCCACGCTTTTTTGAATTGATTATATCAATTATTTCCTGCGTTTCTTTTTTTAGTTCTCCTTTTAATCCAATTCCTATTAAACCATCAATTATACAATCTGCAACACTAACATGATTTTTAAAATCATTATTAATTTCAATAAAATTATCAAATCCAAATTTTTTTATAGTTATTAATTGTTTTTTGAATAATTCACTTTGATTTTTCCCTATAATAGCAATTTTTAAGTTTTTATATCCATCATTATATAATAATCTTGCAGTAGCTAATCCGTCTCCACCATTATTTCCGGTTCCTAAAACAAATAAAAAATGCGTATTTTTATTAAATTCTTTTGTGATTTCATTATAAATTGAAATAGCAGCTTGTTCCATTAAAACTTCAGAAGTAATTCCATATTCCTTTGAAGTGGAGTCATCAATTTTCTTCATCTCCTCAGCAGTTAGTATATGCATACAAATGCCTCCTTTTAATAGTCTAATTTTATTTTATCACATTTAATATTAATAAAAAAATTTGACAAAATTAATCGAAATACTATATAATAAATTATGAGGTGATATTATGCATCCATTGGTTGGCCAATTTTCAAAGTTAGAAATATTTAGAAAATTAAAATTATCAGAAATTGAAGAATTAGTAGAGAAAAATTTTATGATTATAAAAGAATTTGAAAAAGATACATTAATAAAATCCAGAGGTGAAAAAATAAGTGAAGTAATGATATTATTGCATGGAAAAGTAAAAGCTGAAATGACTGAATTAGATGGGAAAGTAATTCAAATCGAAGATATGAAGGCCCCTTCATTGCTTGCAGTAGGAGCAACATTTTCAAAAGATGCAAGAATTCCAGTGGATATTATTTCAGAGGAAAAATCGACAATAGCTTATATACCAAAAGAAAAAATATTTGATTTGTGTATAGGTAATAAAGATTTTCTAAAAGAATTGATAACATATCTTGGAACAAAATTTAATTTTATCTCGCAAAAATTATGGTTTATAACTTTAAACAATTTAAAAGATAAAATTCTTCTTTATATAAAAGAAAAAAGAAGTTTTCAAGATGATGATGTAATAGTTTTGGATTATTCAATTGAACAACTCTCTCATTTGTTTGGAGTTACAAGACCTGCATTATCAAGAGCATTTTCAAAATTAGAGCAAGAAGGAATTATAAAAAAAGAAGGTAATAAAATATATATTTTAAACAAAGACACAATAAACAGTCTCTAAAAATCCTCTTGTTTTTTACAAGAGGATTTTTTGCTTCTAAGTAAAATGCAAAATAACACAATCAAAATAATATACACTCATCCGGTGAAAATTCTTAAACTCTTTGCTCCGCGAAATGTTTAGGATTCGCTCGTATTATTTTTTCTTATTTTATTTTTTCAACAGTTTGAATTTCCTTGTTTTTTACAAGAGGATTTTTTGATTGTAAAAATTATAAAAAAGCGTTATTGTGTAACCTGGGTTACAGACAAATAGGATAAAAAAGGTTATAATTTAAATGTAAATAAATAATATTTTTCACAAAGCGAGGAGATAATATGAGTGAACTTTTTAATAAAAAAGAGTATCTAAAGAATTTGATAAAAAGAATAAATAGTGAAAAAGAAAATGAAAAATTAAAAAAAGAGCTTCAAAGTGTAATAAAGAATTTATCTGCAGAAGAAATAGCAATAGTTGAGCAGGAGTTAATGGATCAGGAAGGTGTATCAATTGAACAGATACAATCAGTTTGTGATGTTCATCTAGGATTGTTTAAAGAATATATAGAACAGGAAAAAATCGATGTAGAATCATGGCACCCTATTTACATATTAATGAAAGAACATGAATATATAATAAAAACAGCAGAAAAAATTAGAGATATTGCAAAACAGGTTTTAAATAAAAAAACAATTCAAGAAGCATTTCCATTATTTATGAAATTAAATATTCATTTTGACGATTTAATGGCTGCAGAAAATTATTTTTTGAAAGAAGAAAATGTTTTATTTCCATACATTGAAAAACATGGAATAACTAAACCACCAGCAATAATGTGGAAAGAACATGATCAAGTAAGAGAATTCAGAAAACAGCTCATAAAAATAAAAGATAAAAAGAATTTTGAAGAAGCTAAAAAAGAGTTATACAATATATCTTTAGCATTATTGGAATTTTTTATGAATCATGTACATAAAGAACATTCTGTATTATTTCCCACGGCTTTAAAACTTATAGATGATGAAGAATGGATTGATATCAGGCATCAATTTGATGAAATTGGATATTGTTGTTTTGATCCAGAACCATTAAATATTGAAAAAAAAGACGTTGAAGAATTAACTGAAGGAAAGGTTAAATTGCCAAGTGGAGAATTAACCATTGAACAATTAAAATGTATGTTAAATACTTTACCTATTGATATAACTTTTGTGGATGAAAATGATGAGGTTAGATATTTTAGTGAAACAAAAGATAGGATTTTTGTAAGAAGTAGAGCAATTATTGGAAGAACAGTACAAAACTGTCATCCATCAAAAAGTATAGATATAGTAAATAAAATATTAAAAGATTTCAAGTCTGGAAAAAGGGATCACGCAGATTTTTGGTTAAAAGTTGGAGAAAAATATGTATATATTAGATATTTTGCAGTAAGGAATGAAAAAGGTGAATATTTAGGAACTCTGGAAGTAACCCAGGATATAAAACCTATTCAGGAAATTACTGGTGAAAAAAGGATTTATGATGAAAACTAATAAAACTGTGGAGGTGTGAATATGGGTATGTTTTGTTATCAGTGTTCAGAGACGGCAAGAGGTGTAGGGTGTACTATTAGGGGTGTTTGTGGAAAAACGCCAGAAGTGGCAAATTTACAATATATGTTAATTTGGGTAACAAAAGGTTTGTCTTACTGGGCATTAAAAGCGAAAGAGTATGGGGTTAAAGATGATGAAGCAAACTTATATGTTGCTGAGGCATTATTCAGTACAATAACAAATGTTAATTTTTCAGTTGAAAGAATGGTTGAATTTATAGAAAGAGCTATTGAACTAAGAGATAGAGTAAAACATAAATTTCTCGATGCATATGTTGCAAAAGAAGGAAAACCTTTTGATGAAAAAGTTCCAGAAGCTGCAGAATGGTACAAACCTGGAGGAGCAGAGATATATGAATTAAAGGGTGCAGAAGAAGGAGTTATGGTAGATAAAGATGAAGATATAAGATCATTGAAACAATTTTTAACTTATGGATTAAAAGGGATAGCTGCATATACCGATCATGCATATGTTTTAAAATATGCCAATGATGATATTTTATATTTTATACAAAAAGGATTAGTTGAGACATTAAGAGAAGATATTACAGTTGATGAGTTATTGGAATTAATAATGGAAGCAGGAAAATATGCAGTAGAAGCAATGGCATTATTAGATAAAGCAAATACATCTACATATGGAAACCCGGAAATTACGGAGGTATATACAGGAACATATAATGCACCTGGAATATTGGTAAGTGGTCATGATTTACTCGATTTAGAAGAATTATTGAAACAAACAGAAGGTACAGGTATTATGGTTTATACACACGGTGAAATGTTACCTGCAAATGCATATCCTGAGTTAAAGAAATATAAACATTTAGCTGGTAATTTTGGTAGTGCATGGTGGAAACAGAATAAAGAATTTGAAGAGTTTGGCGGAGCAATATTAATGACAACAAACTGTTTAGTTCCACCAAAGGAAAGTTATAAGGATAGAGTATTTACAACAGGTTTGGTTGGATTTGACAAATTGACACATATTCCTAATAGAACAGATGGAAAACCAAAAGACTTTTCACCTGTAATAAAAAAAGCATTAGAATTAGGACCAATTCCAGAAAGAAAAGGTAAAAAAATAGTTATTGGTTTTGCTCATGAACAGGTAGCTCAAGTTGCTGATAAAGTTATTGAAGCAGTAAAGTCAGGTGCAATTAAGAAATTCTTTGTAATGGCAGGTTGTGATGGCAGATTTAAAGAAAGAGAATATTATACAGAGTTTGCTGCAAAACTTCCAAAAGATAATGTAATTTTAACAGCAGGTTGTGCAAAATATAGATATAATATGCTTGATTTAGGAGATATTGATGGAATTCCAAGAGTATTAGATGCTGGTCAATGTAATGATTCTTATTCATTAGTAGTAACAGCATTAAAGTTAAAAGAAGCATTTGGATTAGATGATATTAATGAACTACCAATTGAATATAATATAGCATGGTATGAACAAAAAGCAGTAGCTGTATTATTAGCATTATTATATTTAGGTGTAAAAGGTATTAAGCTTGGTCCAGTGCTACCAGCATTTTTATCACCTAATGTAGCAAAAGTTATTGTTGAAAAATTTGATTTATCTCCAATAACTACAGTAGAAAAAGATTTAGAATTTTTCTTAAATAAATAATTAAGTTTTTTAATCAACCTCCAAAACTGGAGGTTGATTTTTATTATATTATTTTTATAATGTTATTTAAATGAAATATTAAAGGTTTATAATTTAATTGATGATACCTATATGGGTGGGGTAAGGAGGAGAGGTTATGAAATATGATTTAATTATTATAGGTGGTGGAGCTGCAGGTTTTGCTGCTGCAATGAAAGCAAATGAATTAAATAAAAAAGTCTTGATGATTAATGATAACAAAAACGTGGAAATAGGTGGAACATGTGTAAATGTTGGCTGTTTTCCAACAAAGCATATGTTATATAAAGCGGATTTAATACATAAAATATCAAGCAATATTTTTGCAGGAATATCCGCTAAAATAGAAATAGATTATTCTAAAATAGTTGAAGAAAAAAATAAATTAGTATTTAAAGCAAGAGAAGAAAAATATAAAAAGGTTCTTGATAATTTAAAAAATGTTGAATTTATTAATGGAAAAGCGAAATTTGTAGATAATAATACTATTATGGTGAATGAAAAGAAGTTATATGGAGATAAGTTTTTGATATCAACTGGTTCAAAAACATTTATACCTCCAATCAAAGGTATAGAAAAAGTTAAATATTTAACAAATAAAACTGCGCTTGAATTAAAGAAAGTGCCAGAGAAATTGGTTGTTATTGGAGCAGGTGCTTTAGGATTGGAATTTGCCCAGATGTTTTCGAGATTTGGTTCTAAAGTTACAATACTTGAGGCCACAGAACATATAATGGGTGGAGTAGATAATGATTTTGAAAAAATGATGAATATTTATTTTAAAAGAGAGGAATTAAAATCATTAGAAATGTAAAAATAAATGAAATTGTAGATAAAAGAATTTTAATAAATGATGATGAAACAATAGAATTTAGTGAAATATTGGTAGCTACCGGAAGAATTGCGAATACAGATAAATTGGGTCTGGAAAATACAAAAGTGAAAATTGGAAAAAAGAAAGAAATTATAGTTGATAAATATTACCAAGCAGATAAAGATATTTGGCAGCAGGAGATGTAATAGGTAATCCTATGCTTGAAACAGTGGCTGCCAAAGAAGGTAATTTTGCTGTAAATAATATGTTTTTAGAAGACAAGAAAAGAATTGATTATGATATGGTTCCATACGCAATATTTACAGATCCACAATTTGCAAGTATTGGAATAACTGAAAATGAAGCTAAAAAAAGAGGCATAGATTTTAGGTGTAATTTTGTAAAATTGGAAAGTTTACCAAAAGCACTCGCTATAAAAGATACTAGAGGTGCAATTAGAATAGTTATTGAAAATACAAGTGAAAAAGTTATAGGAATTCAATTAATGGCTCCTATTGCAGCTGATATTATTCATGAAGCAACGATGATTGTGAAAAATAAAATGAAAATAGATGATATTATAGATACAGTTCATATATTTCCAACGTTATCTGAAATAATAAAATTGGGAGCACAGGATTTTAAAAGGGATATAACCAAAATGAGTTGTTGTGTTGAATAATATTATTAAAAAATCCAGAGTAAAATAAAATGGCGGAGAATAATCTCCGCCATTTTATTTTATTTCAGTTATATGTAAGAAGTTTGTTTTACTTGAAAAACCATAAGGTATTCCAGCAGTGAAAATAATTTTTTCACCAGATTGAACCAATCCTTCATTTTTTAAACTCTGTTTTACTATATAAAGCATAGTATCTGTACTTACAAATTCATTTACAATCATAGGTCTAACTCCCCAAACAAGAGCTAATCTGTTATATGTTTTTTCTGAATGTGTAACAGCTATAATATTAACATTTTCTCGGTATCTTGAAACAGCTCTTGCAGTATATCCTTTGTCTGTGACTGCTACTATTGTCTTTATTCCTGCTGATATAGCAATTTCATTTGCTGCTTTTGAAATAGCATTTGTTGTTGAATCTTCTTCATCAAAATCAAAAAATAATGCTCCATAATGATTGATATATGGTTCTGTTTCCTTTGCTACTCTATCCATAACTCTTACTGCTTCTAATGGATATTTACCAATTGAAGTTTCTCCTGATAACATTACCGCATCTGTTCCATCGAGAATTGCATTAGCTATGTCTGTAGTTTCTGCTCTTGTTGGAACCGGATTTTCTATCATTGTTTCAAGCATTTGAGTTGCTGTGATTACAGGTTTAGATTTTTTATTTGCTATACTGATAATTCTTTTTTGTAATACAGGTATTTTTTCTGCTTCTACCTCAACACCTAAATCTCCTCTTGCAACCATTACAGCATCTGATAATTCTATTATTTTTTCAAGATCATTATCTATAGCCTGTTTTGTCTCGATTTTACTAATTATTTGAGCATCCTTTGCATTTAAGGAATTAAGAATTTCTCTCATTTCCTTAACATCTTCAGGTTTTCTTACAAAAGACAAAGCAAAATAATCTACATCATTTTCTATACCAAATTTAATATATTCCTTATCTTTTTCTGTTAGTGCAGGAATTCTAATATCTGCTCCAGGAGCATTAATGCCTCTTCTATGGGTAATAGTTGCCGTATTTTTAACTTTTGTCTTTATATTTATACCATCTGATTCTATAACTTCTAATTTTAATTTGCCGTCATTTACTAAAATTAAATCGCCAGGTTTGACATCCTTTGGTAATCCTTTATAATTTATTGAAACTTTTGTTTCGTCTCCTATAACATCCTCAGCTGTTAATATGAACTCCTGACCTTCCTGTAAAGTTACCTCGTCTTTACTGAATTTTCCTGTTCTAATTTTAGGTCCCGCTAAATCTAATAAAATTGCTACAGGTTTATTAAACTCTTTTCTTACTTTTTTTATTATGTCAATTCTTCTTTGATGAACTTCAGGATTTTCATGTGATGTATTTAATCTTAAAACATCAGCACCAGCTTTTATTAATTCTCTAACCATTTTTTCTGATTCAGTAGCTGGTCCTATAGTAGCAACAATTCTTGTTCTTCTCATATAATCACTCCTTAAGATAATGTATTTACTAATTCAATTAGTTGTGGGTCTAGAACTTTCTTTTCACTTAATACTTTTTCCAGAGGTACCGTTACAGTTTGTCCTTTTTCCAAAGCAACCATTGTTCCAAATTTTCCATCTAATAAGAAATTAACCGCTGAATATCCCATTCTTGAAGCTAAAATTCTATCGAATGCAGTAGGAGAACCACCTCTTTGAATATGTCCTAATATAGTAATTCTTGTTTCATAACCAATTTTATTTTCAAAATGTCTTGCAACAGAATAAGCACTTGCAGCACCTTCCGCCACAACTACTATACAATTTATTTTTCCTCTTTTTCTTTCCTGCCATATTCTATCTGTTAGTTCATTATAATCAACAGGAACTTCTGGAATTATTACAGCTTCTGCGCCAACAGAAAGACCTGACATTAATGCAATATATCCTGAACCTCTTCCATAACTTCAACAATAAATGCTCTTTCATGTGAGGAAGCCGTATCTTTTAATTTTTGCATTGCATCCACTGCTGTGTTTAAACATGTATCTACACCAATAGCCATATCTGTATCAGGAATATCATTATCAATAGATGCTGGAATTCCAATGACTGGAATATTATGTTCTTCATATAATAATTTAGCCCCGGTTAAACTACCCTCACCACCAATGACAACTAATCCATCAATGCCTAATTCTTTTAAATTTTTAGCAGCTTCAGCTCTAATTTCTGGATTTTTAAATTCAGGAACTCTCGCAGTTCTTAATATTGTTCCACCTTTTTCCATAATCCCACCAACAGAAGAGTAGGTTAATTCAACATAATCTTTATCTAAAATTCCGGCGTATCCTTTATAAAAACCTATAACATCTATGTTTTTTGATGCAGCAGTTCTTGTAACAGCTCTCACGGCAGCATTCATTCCTGGAGCATCGCCACCACTGGTAATAATTCCTATTTTTTTAATTTCAGGCATAAAACTCTCCCTCCTTATATTATTAAACGCGAAAATCTATGAATATATGAAATTTTTTTCATTTATTGCCATTTATTGGTATTATACCACGTTTTTTATAAAATTTCTTTTCTTTATAAATACAAATTTTAGATGTATAATACAATTGGAAAAGAGGTGAAAGTATGTGGAAAATTTTAAAATCCCATGTTAATGATTTTGAAGCTCAAATGATAAAACAATTATTAGAATCTGAAGGTATAAATGCATTATTAAAAGCACCTAAAGAAATTGGCATAGGTAGAGAATTTTTTGGTAATGGAACAATTATGAATGTATATGTTAATGAAGAAGATTTTGAAAATGCAAAAGAAATTTTAGAAAATAAGGAGGCAGATTAATGGAAAATTTAAAAAGAACACCACTTTTCGATGAACATGTGAGATTAGGTGCAAAAATGGTACCTTTTGGCGGTTGGGAAATGCCAGTATGGTATTCTTCTTTAAAAGAAGAACATCATGCTGTAAGAAATAATGTTGGCATTTTCGACGTATCTCATATGGGTGAGATTGATATAAAAGGTAAAGAAGCAGTAAAATTTGTAAATTATTTAATAACAAACAATGTAGAAAAAATAAAAACTGAAGAAATTGTTTATTCACCTATGTTAAATGAAAATGGTGGAATTATAGATGATTTATTAGCTTATAAATATTCAGACGAACATATTTTATTAGTTGTAAATGCTTCAAATATTGATAAAGATTATAATTGGATAAAAAAACAAGCAGAAAATTTTGATGTGAAAGTAAAGAATATTTCTGATGAAATAGCTCAAATTGCAGTTCAAGGTCCAAAATCAGAAGAAATGTTACAAGAAATTTCAGGGGTTGATTTGAAAAAAATTTCATATTATAATTTCACTGAAGGAAGAATAAATGGAATACAATGTTTAATATCCAGAACTGGTTATACTGGAGAAGATGGATTTGAAATATATTTGGATAAAGAAGCAGCAGTTCCAATGTGGAGAAAATTAATGGAATTGATTTCACATTATGATGGAAGACCTGCAGGATTAGGTGCAAGAGATACATTAAGATTAGAAGCTACATATTTATTATATGGAAATGATATGACCGATGATATTACACCTTTTGAAGCCGGGCTTAAATGGGCTGTAGATATGGAAAAAGATTTTATAGGTAAAGATGTATTATTAAAAGAAAAGGAAACTGGAATTAGAAGAAGATTAAAGGGTATAGAAATGTTAGAAAGAGGAATTCCAAGACATGGTTATAAGGTATTTGTTGGTGACGAAGAAGTGGGATTTATAACCAGCGGAACTGTTTCACCAACATTAGATAAACCAATTGCATTGGCAATGTTAAATAAGCCGTATTATAAAAAAGATACAGAAATTGAAGTTGAAATTAGAGGGAAAAGAGTAAAAGCAAAAGTAATAAAAACACCATTTTACAGAGGTAGTGTAAAAACAAGAAAATAACTTAGGAGGGTATGAAAATGAAGAAATTTACAAAAACACACGAATGGGTTGAAGTAGAAGGCAAAATTGCTACAATAGGTATTACAGAACACGCAGCAGAAGAACTCGGTGATGTTACATTTGTTGAATTACCTGAAGAAGGAAAAGAAGTAAAAAAAGGCGAAGCTCTTTGTGCTGTTGAATCAGTTAAATCTGCAAGTGATGTTTACTCTCCAGTATCAGGAAAAGTTATTGAAGTTAATACAGAATTAGATGCCTCACCAGAAATTATTAATGAAGATGCTGAAGGTAAAGGTTGGATAGTTAAATTGGAACTTTCTGACGAAAGTGAATTAGATGGTTTATTAACAGAAGAAGAATACAAAAACTCATTATAATCATAGACCCGGTTCTCCGGGTCTTTGAAATTTTAAGAGTGAGGTGAAATAGGTGAAAAGATTTCCGTATATTCCGCATACAGAGGAAGATATAAAAGAAATGATGAATGTAATTGGAATTAATGATATAAAAGAATTATATAAAGATATTCCTAAGTTATTTGAAGGAGAATTAAATATTCCAGAATCAAAATCTGAAATAGAAGTAAAAAGAGAATTATTAGAATTATCAAAAAGAACTATAAATTTAGAAGATTATGCAATGTTTAGAGGTGCCGGGATATATAAACACTATGTTCCATCAGCTGTATATCAATTAGCTACAAAAAGAAACTTCTTAACAGCATATACGCCATATCAAGCAGAAGTTTCACAGGGAACATTACAGGCATTATATGAATTTCAAACAGCAATTTGCGAATTAACGGGAATGGAAGTAGCTAATTCCTCAATGTATGATGGTGGAACAGCAGTTGCAGAAGCTATATTAATGGCTTCAAGGGTAAATAAAAAGCATAAAGCATTGGTGGCAAAATCAATACATCCTGAGTATATAGAAGTTTCCAGAACATACACAGAATCTCAAGGATTAGAAATTGATTTAATAAACTTCAATGAAAAAACAGGAAGAATAGATTTAGAAGATTTAAAATCAAAAATCGATGAAAATACAAGTTCTGTTGTTATATCATATCCAAACTTCTTTGGAATTATAGAAAATATAAAACAAATAAAAGAAATTTTACCTGAAAAGGTATTATTAATAGTCAATGCTTATCCTATAGCATTAGGATTATTAGAAGCACCAGGAAAATTAGGTGCTGATATTGTAGTTGGCGAAGGACAATCATTAGGAAATTACATGTCATTTGGCGGTCCTACATTTGGTTTCTTCGCATCAAAACAAAAATACATAAGGCAAATGCCTGGTAGAATTATAGGTGAAACAGTAGATGCTGATGGCAAAAGAGGTTTTGTAATGGTATTACAAACAAGAGAACAACATATAAGAAGAGCCAAAGCCACATCCAATATTTGTTCTAACCATGCGTTAATGGCTGTTATAGCATCTATTTATTTGAGTATTATAGGAAGAGAAGGATTAAAAGAAATTGCTTATCAAAGCTATCAAAAAGCTCATTATTTAGCTAAAAAATTAATTGAATCAGAAAAGTTTGAGCCTATTTTCGAAGGTGAATTCTTCAATGAATTTGTTATAAAACCAAAATTTGATCTTGACAAATTTAATGAAAAACTATATGAAGAAAAATTCATTGGACCTCTTAATTTAGGATATTTCTTTGAAGATATGAAAAATGATGCTTTATTCTGTGCAACTGAATTAAACACAAAAGAAGAAATAGATTATTTGATTTCTAAGGTAGGTGAAATAGATGAAATTAATCTTTGAAAAATCTAAAGAGGGAAGAACAGCATTTTCTCTACCAAAATTAGATGTTCCAGAAATGAAAATTGAAATAGAAGATGAATTATTAAGAAAAGAAGCTCCAAATTTACCTCAAGTGAATGAATTAGAGGTTGTAAGACATTATAATGAATTAGAAAGAAAAAACCATTCTGTAGATAGTGGATTTTACCCATTAGGTTCATGTACAATGAAATACAATCCCATGTTAAACGAAGAAATGGCAAATTTATTTAATTACATTCATCCATATCTTGAAGAAGAACATGTTCAAGGTGCTTTAGAATTGATGTATAATTTACAAAATTATCTCGGCGAAATAACAGGAATGGATGCAGTTACATTACAACCTGCAGCAGGAGCTCATGGTGAATTAACAGGTATGCTTATAGTAAGGAAATACATAGAAGATAATGGATTTACTAATAAAACAAAAGTAATATTGCCTGACTCTGCTCATGGCACAAATCCTGCGTCTGCAAAAATGGCGGGTTTTGATGTAGTAGAAGTAAAATCTGGAGCTGATGGAAGAGTTGATTTAGAAGAGTTTAAAAAAGTAATGGACGATACGGTTGCTGCAATTATGTTAACCAATCCAAACACATTGGGATTGTTCGAAAAAGATATATTAGAAATTGCCAGATTAGCTCATGAACATAATGCATTATTATATTATGACGGTGCAAATTTAAATGCAATTATGGGTAAGGTTAGACCAGGAGATATGGGATTTGATATCGTTCATTTGAATTTACATAAAACATTCTCAACTCCACACGGAATGGGTGGTCCTGGTAGCGGACCTGTAGGCGTAAAAGCAAAATTAAAAGATTATTTACCAAAGCCTATTGTTGATATAAATGAAGAAGGAAAATATTTCTTTAATTATGATATTCCAAAGAGTTGTGGAAGATTGAGAACATTCTATGGAAACTTCTCTGTTATGGTAAGAGCATATACTTATATTTTAATGATGGGAAAAGAAGGATTAAAATTTGCAAGTGAAATGGCTGTTTTAAATGCTAATTATTTAAGAAAGAGATTAGAAAAAGAATTTGATATTGCATATGATGAAGTATGTAAACATGAATTTGTTATAGATGGATCTTTCTTGAAAGAATATGGTGTAAAAACATTGGATTTTGCAAAGAGGTTATTAGATTATGGTATTCATCCACCAACAATTTATTTCCCATTAATTGTACATGAAGCAATGATGATTGAACCAACTGAAACTGAATCTAAAGAGGAATTGGATAACTTTGTAGAAGTAATGCATAAAATATTAGAAGAAGCAAAAACTGATCCAGAAATCTTAAAAGAAGCACCAAGAAATACTCCAGTAAGAAGACTAAATGAAACAATAGCAAATAAACAGCTAAAATTGAGAGGATAATAAAAAAATAAGCCGCAGATTTACTGCGGCTTATTTTTTATCATAAAATTGATTTAGTTTTGAGAGAATATACAATTTTTTTGTTTGATATTAAAAATTTTAAGTTTGATATAAAAAATATTAAAAAAACACTTGACATAAATAAAAAAATATGATATACTAAAAAATGTAAAAGGGAACTTAAAAATATTAAAGTATAATATAAAAAAAACGAAAGGGTGGGTATATGTTAAAAATATTAAAAAAGAATCTAGAAATAGAAAAGAATCATATTACAAAGGATTTGATGAAATGGAAAATATAAAAGAACTCTTAATTGAATTAAAAAGATGTCAAATTTAAGGAGTGAAAATATGAATAAAATTCAAAAGAAGAATTTTATACTCTTTGTTGTAGGAAGAATGGTTTCTTTATTAGGAAGCGGAATTCAAATGGTGGCAATGCCGTTATTCATTCTTGATCTGACTGGTTCTGGAACAAAAATGGGATTATTTGCAATGATAAGTATGATACCTGCTCTAATAGTGGCACCTTTTGCGGGGGTTTTGGGAGATAGATATAATAGAAGGAATATAATGATTTCTATGGATTATGTCAGGGGAATAATAATAATATTTCTTGCGTATTTAACCTACATAGGAAAAATAAATTTAACTATATTATTTTCAACTCAAGTTTTAATATCTATACTTGATAGCTTTTTTGGAGCTGCTACAAGCGCAATGCTTCCAGATATTGTTCCAGAATCAGATTTAATGAAAGCGAATTCTATAACTGAAGGTATTAGTAGCGCTTCTATGATTGCTGGTCCTGTTTTAGGTGGGGTTATTTATGGACTTTTAGGAATGCAATGGGTTTTTATTTTAAATGGAATATCATTTGTTTTATCTGCTTTTAGTGAGATGTTTATAAGTTACAGAAAAATCAGTGATTTAAAATCAGAAATAAATGCAAAGATAATATTTAGTGATTTAAAAAAATCAATAGCTTATATTTTTAATAATTATGTTTTAAGAAGTATGATACTTATGGCAATATTTTTAAATCTTTTATTTAATCCAATGTTTGCTGTTTTATTTCCTTATACATTTAGGGAAGTGTTAGGATTTTCAGCTCAACAATATGGTTTATTGGAAACAATGTGGACATTAGGAATATTAATAGGAAATATATTGTTAGCTATATTTTTTTCTAAACGAGAAAGTAAAAAGTTATTTAAAAACGGGATATATGGAATGGTTTTTTTAAATACTTTAATATCAATAGTATTGTTTCCACAAATTCGAAATATATTTAATAGTATATGGGCACTTTTTTTAGCAGTAGGCATTTTATTAATGGTTATGGGAATAACAAATGCTTTTATAAATACCCCTATAAGCGTGTATTTCCAGAGAACAATTCCGAATGAGAATAGATCAAAAATTTTTTCTGCTCTTGGAGTATTATTTCAGGCAGCAACTCCGATTGGAATGCTTGTTGTAGGTATGCTTGTAGATAGAGTGGAAGTTCATTGGATATTCTTGACAATAAGTTTATTGATAATATTAGATATTGCTATATTTTCAAAAAAAATAGATCAAATGGATTTTACTCCTTCCCTTGAAGCAGAATAAAAACTTAAGCAGCGATATTTATATCGCTGCTTAATAATTGATTAATATTTTAATAACTTAATTTCAAACTTCTATTTTTTATTTCTTCTTTTACTGTTTTTATGAAATCTTCTAATTCTAAATCTTCTACAGTATTTCCTTCTCTGGTTCTTACATTATATTTTTTTGTTTCTAATTCTTTTTCACCGATAACTATCATATATGGTATTTTTAGCATCTGAGCATTTCTAATTTTGTATCCCACGGTTGCATTTGAAGCATCTAATTTTACTCTTAATCCCTCAGAGTCTAATTTTTCATATAGTTCTTTTGCAGCATCAATATATTTATCAGAAACAGGAATAATTGCAACCTGTTCTGGAGATAACCATGTTGGAAATGCACCAGCAAAGTTTTCAATTAAAATGCCAAAGAATCTTTCTATAGATCCGTAAATCGCCCTGTGAATCATAACAGGTCTTTGCAGTTCATTGTTATTATCTACATAATGAATATCAAATCTTTCTGGCATCTGGAAATCTAATTGAATTGTTGCACATTGCCATTTTCTACCTAATGAATCTTTAATGTGAAAGTCAATTTTTGGACCATAAAAAGCTCCGTCTCCTTCATTAATCTTATAATTAATCCCAGATTTTTCTAATGCCTTTCTTAATGCTTCTGTTGCAACTTCCCACGTTTTTTCATCTCCCATGTGGTCTTCAGGCATTGTACTTAAATCAGCCTCATATTCAAAACCAAATGCACTATATAATTCGTTTGTGAAGTCCATTACTTTAATAATTTCATCCTCAATTTGTTCTTTTGTACAATAAATATGAGCATCGTCCTGAGTAAATGATCTAACCCTGAATAACCCATGAACAACTCCACTTCTTTCATATCTATGAACTTTACCAAATTCAGACATTCTAATTGGCAAATCTCTGTAACTATATACTTTAGATTTATAAATTAATATATGACCAGGACAGTTCATTGGTTTTACTGCATATTGAACATCGTCTTTTTCTGTGAAATACATATTTTCTTTGTAATGATCCCAGTGTCCAGATTGATGCCATAATTTAATATTCATGATTAATGGTGTAATTACTTCTTCGTATCCATATTTTTTATGTAACTCTCTGGAAAATTCCAATAATTCATTTATAACTTTTGCTCCTCTTGGTAAGAAGAAAGGCATAGCTGGAGCTAATTCATTTTCAAACATGAATAACTCCAATTTCGGACCTATTTTTCTATGATCTCTTTTTTTGGCTTCTTCTAACATTTTTAAATATTCATCTAATTGATCTTTTTTAGCAAATGCTGTTCCATATATCCTTTGTAGCATCTTATTTTTTTCGTTTCCTCTCCAGTATGCTCCAGAAACCGATAATAATTTAATATGCTTTATCTTACCGGTAGAAGGTAAATGGGGTCCTCTACATAAATCAAAAAATTCACCTTGTTTATAATATGTAACTGTTTCATCTTCAATATCTTCTAATAATTCTAATTTATATGGTTGATCTTTAAATAGCTCTTTTGCTTCTTCTTTTGAAATTACAAATCTTTCAATAGGTAAATTTTCTTTTATTATTTTTTTCATTTCTGCTTCTATTTTTGGTAAATCATCTTCTGATATTTTTTCTTCTAAATCAAAATCATAATAAAAACCATTTTCTATAACAGGACCTATAGCCAATTTTACATTTTTCCCATATAATCTTACAACAGCTTGTGCCATAATATGAGCAATAGTGTGTCTAAATATAACAGGTGCTTCTGGATCTTTATCTGTAATAATTTTTACAGTTGAATCACTTTCTATTGGTCTGTTTAAATCATATAATTCGCCGTTTACTAATGCACCTAAAGCCTTTCTAAATAATCCTTCTGAAATTTCTCTTGCAATTTCTCCAGCTGAAATTCCCTTTTTATATTCCTTTTCTGAACCATCAGGAAGAATGATTTTAATCATATCCATATATATCACCCCTTTAATATTATTTCTTCGCTATACAGGCTATTTCTACATCTACGCCTTTAGGTAATTTTGAAACTTCAACAACAAATCTTGCAGGATATGGCTTTTTAAAATATGTTTCATATATAGCATTAAATTCACCAAATTTAGACATATCCGTTATATATACACTTACCTGTACTATATCTTTAAAAGAAAATCCTGCAGCATTCAATACATCTTTTAAGTTTTCCATAGCTTGTTTTGATTGTTCAACAAATGATTCAGGTATTTCTCCGGTTTCAAAGTTTATTGGAATTTGTCCAGACACATATAATTCATTTTCTTTTTGAAGAGCTGGAGAATATGGTCCAACAGCTGAGACTCCTTCAGGTATTATAGCTTTTTTATTATTAAATAGTTTTATATGTATTTGGGTATCAAAGAAATCAAAATAATTTAAATTCAAAGTTTTAATGAGCTTTGTAAGATGATTTTTATCTTCAAAGTAAATAAAATAATTGTTTAAAACAAATGATAACATTAAATTATAAATAATAAAATATAAAATAAAGGCAATAACATTCATTTTTATTAAAGAAATTGAGATTAAAAAAGCCATTGCTACAATAACAATACTAAAATAATGAGTAAAAATTTTCAATCCATCTTTTTCTTTTGAAAGCATATAAGTACCAATTAACTGTGTTAATGTAGTTAATGTAAAGAAAAAAAGAAAAAATACATTGACCCTTTGAGTAGTCGTAACAGAAGCAAAACCCGTCATTGCTGTTAATATCCATGAAAGCTTATAAAATATATCCAGATAAATCTTCATAGCTTTCCCCCTCTTTTTGTTGTTATATTTCAAGATTTTCCAATTTTTCTCCCAGGTCCCATTCAATAAGCTTATCTATTATTTCGTCAAGATCTCCATCTAAAATAAAATTTAGCCTATAAGAGGTAAAGCCTATTCTATGATCAGTAACGCGGTTTTGTGGGAAATTATATGTTCTGATTTTTTCACTTCTTTCACCGGTGCCTATTTGAGACCTTCTTTTAGAAGTTAATTCTTCCTGTTGTTTTCTTAAAGCTTCTTCATATAATTTAGCCCTTAATATAGACATTGCAGCTTCTTTGTTTTGATGTTGAGATCTTTCATTTTGACATGTAACAACTATTCCAGTTGGTAAATGAACGATTCTTACAGCAGATTCTGTTTTATTAACGTGTTGTCCTCCAGCCCACCTGCTCTATATGTATCAATTCTTAAATCTTTTGAATCAATTTTTACATCGACATCGGTAGCTTCTGGTAAAACCGCTACAGTAGCAGTAGAAGTATGTATTCTTCCACCAGATTCTGTTACAGGAACTCTTTGTACCCTGTGAACACCGCTTTCATACTTTAATCTTCCAAAAACGCCTTTTCCTTTTATTTTAATCACAGCATTTTTTGTTCCACCTATTCCGGTATCACTTAACTCCATTATTTCATGTTTCCAGCCATTATTTTCTGCATATCTTAAATACATTCTCATTAAATCAGAAGCAAATAATGCAGCTTCTTCACCACCTGTTCCTGCTCTAATTTCCATGATTATATTTCTTTCATTGATTTCATTTCCCGGAATTAATAAACTCAATATGTCTAAGTTATATTTTTTTATATTTTTTTCAGCTTCTTCAAGCATTGTAGTATATTCCTCATCATCTATTTCATCAGCATGTTTCAATTCTTCTAATGTTTCTTTATCTTCTATAGCGCTTTCCAGTTTTTCAAAGAGTTCTTTTAAAGAAGAAAGTCTATTATGTTCTTTTCCTAAATGCTGGAGTTGTTCAAGGTCAGAAGTTACGTTAGTATCGGCAAGTTTTTTTTCTACATCACTTAATTTTTCGAGAACTTTATCTTTAAAAGATAATATATCCATATAAACACTCCTTATTCTTTTTTTGGTATTATATCATATTTTCATTTTTTCTTCAAAAAATTAATGTTTTTCTTTGTTTAAAAATGTAGAAATATTAAAGATTATAAAAATTATAATTATAGTTATGGATGCCAGTGCCTGACTTTCTAAATAATATCGTGCGTTTGAAAGGGAATAATTTACATTTGAGATTAATGGGAAATAATCAATTGATTGCATTGTGTATGATATTGTGAATTCACCAAAAACAACAGCGAATATTTGGAGAAAAACAGATAATAATGTATTTCTTAAAAGAGGTAATTCTATAAAGAGAAATGTTTTTAATGTACTTGCACCATCCATTTTTGATGCTTCGACTAATGAATAGTCAAATGATAAAATTCTTTGTTGCATGAACGTATAAGCCAATGGAATACTGATAATTGTATATCCTATACCTAAAAGTATTGGATATGGAATTGAAAAATTAATATTTAAGTTTAAAAGGCTCATTGCCAGAAATGCTGAGGATATTCCCAATGATGAAAGTATAAAAATGTTTGAAAATATCATTTGATCGTGACTTTTTATATTTCTTAAAATAATATATGTGAATATTATGGATATAATACTTACAATAAATGATATCAAAAAAGTATAATAAAAAGATTTTATTATAGGATAAAATGAATTTAAATCTTTTGAAAAAAGATTTATAAATCCTTTAAGTGTAAATCTGACGTTTATAAAATCAAAAAAACCGGCCAATGTTCCAGTTAAAACAATAGAATATTCGTATAATAAATAAAAAAAGGAGAATATTATTATAAAAATATTGTTTTTATATTTATAATTCTCTTCAATGTGTAACTCATAAATTTTTGGTATTGATATGATATAATTTAATATCAATAAAACAAAAAATTGAATTATTGCATATGTTAAAGCTTTTGAAAAATCTAAAGAACTCCTTAAGGTAGTGAAAATAGCTACTTCAAATGTTGAATATTTTATTCCACCTAACGAAAGAACAATAGCAAAACTAACAAAAGAATATGTAAATACTAAAAATGATGCTTTTAAAATAGATGGAAAAATAAGTGGAAATGTTATTTTTTTAAAGATATTCCATTTGTTTGAGCCATCAATAATAGCATTTTCGATATAGTTTTTTGGAATAGCCTTTAAAGAGTCAGATATATATTTTACGAATATTGGAGAGTTATAAAAAGAATGGGCCAAAATTATAGCTGTCAAAGTGTATAAAATATTAATATGAAATAATTTGTTCATTATACCATTTGAACCATATAATAGTGAAAAAGCTATAATAGTAGGAATTGGTGGAAAAAAGAATGGGATAAAAAATGAGTCTTCTAATAACCTACTTAAAAAATTTTTATTATTAGAAACATAAAATGCGGGAAAAATACCAATTAAAAAGGAAAATAAAACAGATAAAGATGATTGTAAAAATGTAAATTTCAGTATTCTTAATGTCCTATTTTTTGTTAATACAGATAGAAAAGAGTTAAAATCAAAAAATTGGGATATCAAATTACCAATAGGGAAAATCCACAAAATAAAAAAAAGAAAAATAAATATATATAGTTTTTTCATAATATCCTCCTAAAAATTTTATTGTATAGGTTGGTGATAGAATGAGAAGGTTTATTTTTTATTTTTAATATACGTTATTTTTTCAACTTTATTATTAGCAAAGTTTGTATGGCCTCCATATTTAACAAATCAGGGTGAAACATATGCTACTATTAATTTTAAAACATTAGATAAAAATATTCAAGTCAAATTATATGAAGAAAATGTTTTAATTAATGTATTTAACAATATAAAGAGTGGTTTAATTCATTTAAAATTAAAAGATTTAAAACCAGATACACAATATTATTATGAAGTTATTACTACTGATGATTATTATAAAGGATATTTTCATACAAAAAATAATAATGTAAAAAAGTTTAGAATTGTGGTATATGGAGATACCAGATATTATGATAAACTTCACAGGATGTTAGTTGAAAAAATAATAAAAGAAAAACCGGAATTTGTTTTAAATGTAGGAGATATGGTAGAAAATGGAAATGATATAAGATATTGGAATAATTTTTTAATGTTATAAAAGGTATAAATGCTTTTTATTATCCGTATTAGGTAATCATGAAAAAAATTCCCAAACATATTACGAGGCTTTTGATTTGCCGCAGGGTGGCGGTGATTATAACAAAAGATGGTATAGCTTTTCTTATGGAATTTATCATTTTATTGTTCTGGATTCAATAGTTTCATTGAATTCTAAATTATTTAAAGAAGAAACACAGTGGCTTATGAATGACTTAGAAAAAATAAAGAAAAATATAGTATTATTTTTTACCATTATCCTTTCTGGAATAATTCTTCATATATCTGGCGAAAACAAAATACAGAATTAGAAAAAATATGGAGACCAATATTTGAAAAATATAATGTAAAAATTGTATTTAATGGTCATGTTCATGGTTACGAAAGATTTGAAAAAAATGGTATAGTCTATATTACTACAGGTGGTGGTGGCGCACCATTTGATAAGGGTATGAGAAAAAAATTTGTTCCATATACCAAAAAGGTTGTATATGGAGTTTTGGAATATGTTGTTTTAGAATTAACAAAAGATAAAATAAAAATTATAGTTAAAAGTGTAGGTGAGTCAAAAAATTATGATATTCATAATGTAAAACCTGTAGATAAAGTTATTGATTATATAGAAATTAAAAATAATGTATATTGACATTTAACAAAATTTATTATATAATAATCATGGTTTGGGTCGTGGCGCAGCTGGGAGCGCGCTACCATGGCACGGTAGAGGTCGTGGTTCAAGTCCATCGACTCCACCAGAAATGGGAATTTTATTCCCATTTTTTTGTTTTTTAATTTTTTATGTTATAATTTCTTGGAGGGAAATAATGAACAAAAAAGTATTTGTATTTGATTTAGATGGCACATTACTAACTTCTAAAGAAGGAATAACATCAAGAACTATAAATGCTATCAAAACCATTCATGAAAAAGGCTATTTTATAGTAATTGCAAGTGGAAGAATGTATAAATCAACAAAGTTAGTTATAGAAAAATATTTACCTTTTTTAGATAAGATTCCCATTATATCATATAACGGTGCTTATGTTGTATCCCATAGTGGTGAAGTAATTTTTGAATCAGATATTGAAAAAGATGATGCAATAGAAATTATTCGAGAAGCTAAAAATGAAAATATACATGTTCAAATATATTTAAATGATGAGTTAATAGGCGACAATGATAATGAGGAAATAAAACAATATTCAAGGCATTCTGGTGTTGATTATAAAATAGCGAATAATCTGGAAGAATATATTTTGAAAAGCTATAATGGTCCCACCAAGGTGCTTACTGTAGCCAAAAAAGAAAAATTGGATATTTTTCAGAAAAAGATGATTTCTAAATATGAACATAAATTAAATATTGTGAGATCTTTTAACATATATTTGGATTTTTTAAATAAAAATTCTTCAAAGGGAATAGCACTTAAAAAACTTTCAGAAATATATAATATTGATTTAAAAAACGCTTATATTTTTGGAGATAGTGAAAATGATATTTCAATGTTATCTTTGTCAAAAATTCATATGCAATGAATAATGCTTCAGAAAAAGTAAAATCTGTGGCCAAATATATAGCCCATCAAACAATGAAGAGGGTGTTGCCATTGTTCTTGAAAAGATATTATCTGATATTTCTCGTTATTAGTTTTTCTATACTACTATTTTCAGAAAAAATTCCAGTATTTAAAGAAGAAAATTTCATTGGATACATTAATACATCTTTAAAAGATTCTCCTAATAAAGAGATATTAAATGGCTATTGGCTAAATTTGCAAGAAATAAACGAAGAGCTGGATTATTTTATTTTAGGACATTAAACTCATATGACTTGATTTATAAATTTAGTGAGGAATTAGGGAGTTATCTTTTAGATAAAGGATACGATTTTATAATTTTTGGCAATTTAAAAACATTAAAAAAAGATTCTAAAAATTTTTTAGATTATATAGCAAGTTCTCCGTATATTGTATCTCAGATATTATATACTATGATTAGAGGGTTTGAAGCTTCTGGTATCTTTCCTATTATATATTTAGAAAAAGATTTTAACAATGATATAAAAAATTCTCTTGAACAAAAAGGCGGAGAATTAATTACTTTTCAGATTTTGATAACCAAAATTATATGTTTTATGATAAAATAAATAAAAAGGTATATTTAAACGATTCTTATTTGCCGAAATTAGGTTGGAAGATTTCGCCGGAAGAAAATATAAAAGCAATAGTATCCAAAATCTTTGAAAACTCTATTATTATTACTGGATGGATGGGTAACGATTATAAAGTCTATTATAGAAAATTGCCAAAAAATAGTAAAGAAAAAAGCATAATTTATTTTTCGAAAGGCGTTAAAAATAAGATAGATGATTTTTTAAATAAAAAAATTACAATATATTCGGCGAAAAAAAATTGGGATTGGTAAAGGGGATAAAAATAATGAATAGAGAATATGAAAATAAGGTAAATATGTTAGAAAAAGAGAATAATAAATTGAAGGAAATAATAAAAAACTTGAAGAAGAAATAAAAAATATGAAAGAAATAATAAATGAAACAAACAGGTTATTAGAAGAATATAATAAATTCACGAAAGAAGAAGTAAATGCGTATAGTGATTTTGTAGAAGGATTCATTGAGAGAAAATTTATAGATCCGGCAAGTAGAGTCTACTCAAGAGAATTTTTCGATAAAGTTTTCTTTTTATTGTTGGAAAAAGCATTTGAAAGTGGAAATAATTATGGGTTGTTAATAATAAAAATACCGGAATTAAAAGATCTTGATTACAAAGGAGAATATCATAAAGGTCCAGAAATGGAAATAGGAAAAATTTTGAGAAATAACGTAAGGCTGCCATTAGATCTTGTAATGAGATATTCGAAAATTACATTTACTATTATAATTCCGGATATAGATGAAGAAATATTATTTAAAATTTCAGATAGACTAAAATATCAATTAAAGAATTTTACCAGATTACCTGAAACATTAGAATTTTATTCTTTCTATTTACCAAAGGATTTGACATCGACGGAGGAGATATTAAAATTTTTTGATTAGATCTAGATTGGAGGATAAGAAATGGAACACAGATTGGAGATAGAGACTATGGGAAAATTAAAGTTTTTGGGCCTCAGACGGCGAATGGTGAAATAACAATATCAGGATCAAAAAATTCTGCTTTACCTATTTTAGCAGCCACGTTATTAACAGATGAAAAAATAATACTTCATAATATACCTAATTTAGCTGATGTGAACACCATGATAGAAATTTTAGAAAATGCTGGAAAAAAAATAAATTGGGATGAATCTTCTTTAACTATTGAAAGGTATTCAGATATGAATTCAGTTTTACCATATGGGCCTGTAAGACGTATGAGAGCATCGTTTAATGTTTTAGGGCCGTTAACCATAAGAAATGGTTATGCAAAAGTTGCATTACCCGGCGGATGTTCAATAGGGGTTAGACCTGTTAATTTTCATCTTGAAGGATTAAAAAAATTAGGCATTGAATCACAAATAGAACATGGTTTTACACATTCAAAATTTATAGGAGCACCAGAAAAAGTGCATATTTCCTTGCCGTTCCCAAGTGTTGGAGCAACAGAACATCTTATTACAACAGCAGTATTATTAGATGGAACTGAGACAATATTAACCAATTGTGCTCAGGAACCGGAAATTGTTGATTTATGTAATTTTTTAATATCAATGGGAGCTAAAATCGAAGGACATGGAACTTCTAATATAAAAATATGTGGCGTAAAAGAGTTATATGGAACCGAGTATACGATTATTCCAGATAGAATAGAAGCCGGTACTTATGCAATATTAGGAGCTATATTAGGTAAAAAAGTGATATTAAATAATGTTATTGAAGAACATGTATTTTCATTATTGGATATATTTGAAAAAATTGGTATCAATTATGTTATGGAAAATAATAAGTTAAAAATAGAAGGAATTTCGAAGTTAGAATTATCTCCTGTAGATGTGGAAACCGCAACATTTCCGGGATTTCCAACGGATTTACAACCACAATTAATGGTTCTTTTAAGTCTTATACCAGGAAGGTCATCGATTACAGAAAATGTTTTTAAAACTCGTTTTAATCATGTCGATGAGCTCAACCGTATGGGAGCTAAAATATTTGTTGAAGGCAATACAGCTATTATAACAGGCGTTGCTAAATTATCTGGTGCGCCTTTAGAAGCAACAGATTTAAGAGCATCAGCAGCGTTATTGATAGCTTCTTTAATAGCAGATGGGGAAACAGTTATAAATAATGTGGACCATATTTTTAGAGGATATGAAAAGTTGTTTGAAAAATTAGAAAAATTAGGATTAGAAATAGAATATTATGAATAAATGAAAATAAATGAGCAATTAATTGCTCATTTATTTTTTATTATTATATTTCTATATTTTATAAATAAGAATCATGAATTTTTTCACTTGGAGAAAAATTGTTTGCTTTATAATATGAAGTGTTTTTCCACGAAGTGATGTACATTTTTTAACAAAAATGAGGTAATTTTGATATTGAAATTTTTTTCATAATAGAGTAAAATAAAAATGACACTTTATAAATGGAGGGATTATTTTGATTTCTAAAATTGTAAAAAGTATTCAACCATCTATTACTCTGGAATTAAATGCTAAAGCAATTGAAATGGAAAAAGCTGGATATGATGTTGTAAAATTAACAGCAGGTGAACCTGATTTTATAACTCCTAAAGAAATTATTGAGAGTGCTTATAAAGCTATGACAGAAGGAAAAACAAAATATACTAATTCCGCAGGTATTTTAGAGTTAAGAGAAAAAATTGCTGAATTCATTAATACTTCAAGAAAAACAGATTATGATGCAGAAAATATTGTGGTTTCAAATGGTGGGAAACAGGCGCTATATAATACATTATTAGCTATATTAAATCCAGGTGATGAGGTAATAGTTTTAGACCCATCATGGGTAAGTTATGAAGCACAAATCAAATTAGCAAGAGGAATTCCTATACATGTTCCGTTGAAATTTAAAAATAATTTTATTCCAAAGGCTTCTGACATTGAACCATATTTAAGTGAAAAAACAAAGGCAATTATAATAAACTCTCCAAATAATCCAACAGGCGCAGTATATCCAAAGGAAACATTTTTTGAAATATATGAATTGATAAAGGATAAAAATATTTATTTAATTAGTGATGAGGTATATGAAAAATTAGTTTTTGAAGGGGAATTTTTTTCACCAACTCAAATACAGGAATTGAGAGAAAAAACTATTATTATAAATGCATTTTCTAAAACATGGTCAATGACTGGTTGGAGAGTCGGATATTCTGTAGCTCCAAAATATATAACAAAAGAAATTAAGAAAATACAAAGTCATATATCATCCAATATAAACACACCTGCACAATATGGTGCTCTTGCTGCTTTTGATGTAAATATAGATTATTATATAAGTAAATTTAATGAAAGAAGAAAATATGTTATTGAAAAAATGAAAGAATCAGATTTAGAATATGTATATCCTTACGGAGCTTTTTATTTGTTTATTAATATTTCAAAATATGATAATAATGATTTAAACTTTGCAAATCAGTTATTAAAAACTAAAAAATTAGCTGTAATTCCAGGTAGAGGATTTGGTGCGAAAGGATTTATAAGAATATCATATGCTAATTCTATAGAAACTTTAGAGAAAGGATTAAATAGATTATTCGAATACATTAACGAGGTGGGATAATGAAGGTTGATTTGGTAACCGCAGAAATAGGCAGTACAACGACAATTGTAACTGTATTTGATAAAATCGATTCAAAAAAACCCATTATTTTATCTCAGGGAGAGCATTATACGACTATTAATGAAGGCGATATAACAATTGGTATTGAAAAAGCACTAAAAATAATTGAAAAAAAATTAGGTGAAAAATATCATGGAATAAATTTTTAGCCACCTCTTCTGCAGCAGGTGGCTTAAAAATGACTGTTCATGGTCTTGTTTATGATATGACTGTAAAAGCGTCAAGAGAAGCTGCTCTTGGGGCAGGGGAGTTATAAAATACATCACTGCAGGTAAAATGAGAAAATCACATTTAAAAAAAATAATGGAAATAAAGCCTAATCTTATATTTTTAGCTGGTGGTGTGGATTATGGAGAAGAAGAAACTGTAATTCATAATGCAGAATTATTAAGAGATTTACCTATAAATGTTCCTATTATTTATGCAGGAAATGTAGCCGTTGCTGATGAAATTGAAGAAATATTATCAAATAAAAAATTATATATTACAGAAAATGTGTATCCTAAAGTAGATCAATTAAATGTTGAACCAGCAAGAAAAATAATACAGGAAGTGTTCGCGGAACATATAATTCATGCACCCGGAATGGAGAAAATTGAAGAATATGTTGATGAAAATATTATTCCCACACCTGCAGCAGTTATGAGAACCACTCAATTATTGAGTGAAATGTATGACCATGTATTGACGGTAGATATTGGTGGTGCAACTACCGATGTTGATTCAGTAACAGAAGGTGATCCGGAAATACAAAGTATAATGATTGCTCCTGAACCAGTAGCTAAAAGAACTGTTGAAGGAGATATGGGAGTATTTGTAAATGCTCATACTGTAATAGATTTGATCGGCGAAAACAACTTAAGAGAAAAATTTGAAAATTATGATGAACTTGTAAAAGAAATATCACCATATCCAAAAAGTGAAAAAAATGAAAGGTTTATGTCGGTATTAGCTGAATATTGTTTTATTGAAGGTATTAGAAGACACGCCGGAAAGAAAAAGCATATTTATACTCCACTTGGAAGAAAAACAATAGCCCAGGGGAAAGATTTAACAGCAATAAAGTATATTTTTGGAACAGGTGGTGTGTTAACAAGATCCAGATTTAATAAGGACATAATGAGTTCTATTGTATGGCAACATAGGAAATATCCTCATGAATTATTGCCAAAAGATATCAAAAAAATAGGATATGATAAAAATTATATTTTTGCTCCAATTGGAGTAATTTCAACCATTGACAAAGATATAGCTATGAATATTCTTAAAGAAGACCTGAAATTTTTTGATATATGATATAATTAATTATATCAATGAAAGGGGGAGAGGAAGATGAAACGTGTATTAATATTATTTATTCTTATTATGAGTTTATTTGCCTTTGGAGAAAAATTCTATTTGAAGGATGGAAAAATTATTTCCGGAGATTTGATTCAATATCAAAAGGGTATTTTTACTATTCAACAAAAAAATAATTTGATCAAAATTCCAAAAAGTAATCTTGTAAAGGTAGAAATTATAAAAGAAAAATTTAATTATGAGTATGAAATGTCAAAAAATTATAAAGATTGGAAAATTGGTGGAAGAAGAAAAGAAGGAAGCTTAATATATGTAGATAAAGTCGATGACCAAAAATGGTTAAGAATACATAAGGATGGTTATACAGAAAATAATTTATATAAAGATTTTAAGTTGCCTTATTCTAATAATACGAAGATTTTCTTTTCTTCAGATATTATGGGGTTTACAACAAAATCCTTGAGGTTATCAAAAGATAAATATGCAATTGCAGGAATTATTTTTGTTGTACTTGATGAAAATAAGAAAGAAATTGGTAGAGTTGCTTATGCCTGGGGAACAAATGCATATCCATTTGAAAAACATAAATGGATAAACCGACTATATGCTTCGGTTTATAAACCATTTGAAATATCTTTTGACATTAAAGATATTATTAAAAATAAAAAAGCAGAATATTTAAGGGTTATTTTCTGGACTTTTTGTAGTAGTGATGATAAGAGTTTATCATCAGATTTATGGATTAATAAAGTAAAAGTAGAATTTTCATATATTTTAAAACAATCCGAGAAGTAAATACTTCTCGGATTGTTTTAAAGATATAATTCTAATTTATTTATAATATTCCACCATAGTTTCAACATTATCTGTGATTAATCCATCAAAATACCCTTCTAACATTTAAGAGTTTTTATATCATTTAAAGTCCAAAAAACGATATGAAGTCCTATTTCCATATATTTTGAAATAAAAGTTTTAAAATTTTCTAAACCCAGCATCTCTATACCTTCAACTGGCAAATTAAGTGAATAAAAATTTAATTCTTTGTGTAATGGCATAATCTTCTCTATCATCTCTTTTTCTTCAATTAAAAGTCCTAAATCAATATTTTTATCTATATTTCTTAAGATTTTAAGAGCTTCTACATTGAAAGAAGAAAATAACACTCTTTCAAGAGCATTAAAACTTTTTACCGTATTATAAGCCATTTCTGTAGCTTTAACATCTTTTATTTCAACATTTATATATGCATATTCAGGAAGTTTTATAAATACTTCTTCTAAAGTTGGAACAGGTTCTCCTTCAATTTTTATTTTTTTAATTTCCTTTGAGGTTAAATCATTGATTTTAGTTTTATTTCCTGTAATTTTTTCAAAATTATCATCATGATGAATAATCAAAGCACCATCTTTTGATAATTGAACATCTAATTCCACACCATCTGCACCATATTCCAAAGCTTTCTTATAAGCTAAAATAGTATTTTCTGGATATTTTGCTCTGTATCCTCTATGCCTAAAATTACTGGACGATCAGCCATTTAATATTCCTCCCTTTTAATTATATACTTTTAATAAAATTAAATCATTAGTTTTAAATATATTATACCTTAATTTTGTTAAAAACTTGATTTTTATGCCCTTTTTATTGTAAAATAGATTATAAGAAAAAATATAATAGAGGAGGCTTAAAAATGATATATAAACTACAGGTAGAAAGAAGTAAATTAAATTCACTAATGGATATGGCATCTAAAGCAGTAGCAAAAAAAACTACCAATCCAGTTCTTTCCGGCTTTAAATTTTCTGTCAAAGAAAATGATTTGCATTTGTATGCAACAGATTTACAAACAGCGTTTCATGGGTTATTAAAAATATAATTTTTGAAAAGGTTGAAAAAGTTACTAACGATTTATTTGAACCTAAACCTGAAACAGAAGAAAATGAAAGTATAAATGAAACTGAAACTATAGAGGAAAATAATAATAATGAAGTATTATTTGAAGAAGTGGTAAAAAAGAAATAAAACCTGAATTTGTTATAGATGCGACAAACTTTATGGATATAGTTAAAAATTTAAGTTTTGAAAGTATTGATATATATTTAGAAGATAAAAATATAAAGGTAATAGCAGGAAAGTCTGAATTCCTATTACCTACAATGGATCCAGAAGAATTTCCTGAAATAGTGCCGAATAAAGTTGAAGAAGGAATAATTACCTTCGAAAGACAAAAATTGTTGTCAATGATTGAAAGGGTAATATTTTGTGCATTAAGAGATTCTGAAAACGTATCAAGAAATCTAAATGGGATATACTGGGATTTCAGAGAAGGTGGATATTTAACATTAGTTGCTGCTGATGGATATAGATTAGCTTTGTCTGAATTGTCTATGGACATAATTAACACCCCACCATCGTTTTTACTATCTTTGAAGAGTATGGAAGAATTACTAAATGTTTTAAGAAGTTCTAAAACTGAAAATGTTGAATTATTTTTCGATGGTGCAAGAGTATTGTTCTTCTTAGATGATGATAACATAGAAATTATATTAAATGTCGTTGATGCAACATTTCCTGATTACGTAAGAATAATTCCTCAAGCATTTAAAACAAAGGTTATAACATCAACTGACTTGTTCTTAAAAGTTTTAAAAAGGGTTTCAATTGCAGCAAAAAATGATCAGGTAAAAATGGAAATAAAAGATAGCATTATGGAATTAACTGCTAAATCTCCAGAAGTTGGATTAGCTGTTGAAGAATTAGAAATAGAAAAAGAAGGTGAAGATATAATCATAGCATACTCACCAAAATATTTAAGAGAAGCAATAGATCATATAGGTACATCTGAAGTCGAATTTAACATTACAAGTGAAAGTTCTCAAACAATGATTAAACCAGTTGGTGATGATTCATACATGTATATCGTTATGCCAGTGAGGTTAAAATAGTGAGAATAGGATTTGGATATGATGTTCATCCTTTTGAAGAAAATAAAAAACTATATATAGGTGGTATTGAAATACCTTCTAATAAAGGATTAAAAGGACATTCTGATGGGATGTCCTTATTCATTCTATTATTGATGCATTATTAGGAGCTATGGGAATGGAAAATATAGGAGAATTATTCCCTGAAACTGAAGAATATAAAAATATCGACAGTAAAATACTGCTAAAAAAAACAATGGAGAAATTGAAAAATATCGAAATAATTAATATAGACTCCACAGTAATAACCTCTTATCTTATATAAAATTAAATCCATACAAAAAACAAATGAAAAAGGTTCTTGCAGAATTAATGAATATCGATGAATCTAAGATAAACATAAAAGGTAAATCGGGTAATGGCTTGGGCATCGGCGGGAAAAATGAAGGCATTGAAGCATATGCAGTTGTTTTAATAAAAAATGAAAATATATAATATACATGATTTTAATAATTTAACACCAAAACAATGTATTGAAATTCAAAAGAATTTAATAGAAAAATTAGAATTATTCCCATTAAAAAAAACTCCTAAAATTGTTGCAGGAGTAGATTTATCTTTTTTAAATGACCTTGGTATTGCTATAATTGTGGTTATTGATGAAACATTTAAATTAATAGATTTGGTATATCATTATCAAAAAATAGAATTTCCATATATTCCAGGACTTTTAGCATTCAGGGAATTACCTGTTTTCTTAGAAGCCTGGAAAAAATTAAACACAAAACCTGATTTAGTATTCTTCGATGGCCAGGGAATAGCACATCCAAGAAAAATGGGAATTGCAACACATGGCTCTTTTTTCATAAACATACCTACAATAGGAATAGCAAAATCAAGATTATACGGTACATATGATGAACCATGTATTAAAAAAGGCTGTTATTCTTATCTATACGGCAAAAATAAAGAAAAAATAGGTGTGGTATTAAGAACAAGAGAAAAGATAAAACCTGTATTTGTTTCTCCAGGTAATTATGTTACCATTGAAGAATCAAAGGAAATAACACTAAAATTTACTTCTAAATATAAAATACCTGAACCAACAAGATTAGCTCACATTTATTCACAAAAAATAAAAATGGAAATATCGGGTGATATTATGGATACTTTGCAGGTAATGATAAAAGCTGCAAAAGATGCTGGGGATATATTATTAACAAAAAAGAAGAAATTAAAGAACGTTAAAACAAAAAAGTCTTCATCTGACCTGGTAAGCGAAGCAGATATAGAATCGCAAAAATTAATTGTAGATACTATATTAAATGAAATTTCAGATGCTATAATACTCGCTGAGGAAACATGGAATGGCGATAAGAGGATATTAAAACACGGAAAAAAAGTCTTTGTTATTGATCCACTTGATGGGACCTTAAATTATGTACATGGAATGGATTTTTATTCCATTTCGATAGCAATGATGGATGATGGTGAAGTAAAATACGGTGTTGTTTATTTACCAGAAACAAATAAATTATATTATGCAAAAAAGATAAGGGTTCATATTTAAATGGAGTAAGATTATACAGAAATGATTATAAAAAATTATCAGAGTCTATGTTTGTAACTGGTTGGCCATATGAAGAAGAATTATTCAAAAAAGCATATGAAACAATAGCTAAAGTTCAAAAACATATTCATGAAGTAAGAATTTTAGGCAGTGCAGCAGGAGAACTGTGTATGTTATCCGAAGGGAAAATTGATGGTTATTGGGAATACGGATTAGGGTCATGGGATTTAGCAGCAGGTGTATTAATTGCTAAAGAATCCGGGATGGAAATATATAGCATATCTCAAAAAGATTTTGATATTTCAAAAGGAGAAATAATAGCTACATTCAAAGAAAATATAGATGAAGTATACAGCATATTGAAGGAGTGATTTTGTGGAAAAATTTGAAATGGAAGTCCTTGAAATAAAAGGAGAAAAAATAGAAACATGGAAATTCAAAATAAACACAGATAACAAAGATTCTATAAAACTTCTTAAAGAAATTGTGGATTATATAAATGGCACAAATATAAAATTAGTAATTGACCCAATTGATGAAATATTCGCCAACATATATCTTTACCCTCAAGAAATATTCACCCCAATAGACAGAGATTTCTTCATAGAAAGAATTAATAAAATAGTGGAATAGCTCAGCTATTCCACTATTTTATTATTTTTAATATCTTTTTATTAAATTCAATATAATCATTACAAACCTCTTCTACATATTTAACTCAACCTTCAAAATTTTTTTTATTTTTAAATTAAAAGAAATGTTTTCGTTTTCTATTAAATGAATTATTTCTTTTTTATTTGGTGTATTATTTTTACCAGAAAATTCAAATTCGAAATATATTTTAAACAACTCCTTGAAAATAATTTGATCTTCGTTATGATATGTGAACTTAATTGGAAAGAATAAATCTTCTTCATTGATTAAATCATATAAATATGCTTTTAAATAATCTAGCAAATCTCTCATACTAATTTGAATATATTTATGAGGAAAATCTTTAGCGACAACATCAATAAAATATTTATTATCTTGAGAAATAGTGTTTTTATATAACTTTTCTAAAGCTTTTTCAAATTTCTTTTTTCGCTTTTTAAAGCTGTTTAATGCATTTACAACATTCTTGTTCTTTAAAATCTCTACCTCAATATTAAAAGCAGGATTGTTAGAATAATTAAATACCATAAAGTTTATATTTTCTTTTTCTTGAGAATGAATTTTTAAAAATAATATGGGTTTCATTTGTTTTTTTATTTTATATGCATTAATTAGTTGACTAATAATAAATGGAGAAATTGTTATTAATGGTGGAATATAATTTAAAAAAAGACTTATATATGAATTGAATAATCCTTCATCTTCAACACTTATTTTATAAAATAAAAAAGAAACAAAAATTAAATCTAAAATTAATATTCCCCAAATAATGAACTTTAATAAAATGTTCTTTTTCATAAATTATCCCCCAATTATTAATAATCGTAATTGCTTGAACCCACTGTTTTGCTATTTACAATCCAAAATATTTGAATAAATCTCCAGATACTAACTTAGCCAAATCATTATTTTTAAGAAATACTATATATGAAAAAAGTAAATATATTCTAAAGAAAATAATTATAAAATTTCTATATTTTTCTCCTTTTGGAGTGCTAAAATAATCATCTTCAAAATCCAAATTATATATACTCATAATACCTAAATATCCTAATATAATATATAACCATTTATGAGTGCTAAAATTTGAGTAAACAATAACTAACGTACTACAATATGCAGACCATAAAGTCCATAAATATAGGAATAATAAAGAAAATATAATTATAATAATATAATAATAAATTTTGCTATTAAGATTATCAAATGGTTTTAAAAATAAATATAACAAGGCGAAAGCAGTTACTAAAATTAAATTATAAGCCATAAATCCTATAATTAATTTAGTAATAAAACCAAGCAAGATATCACCTCTTATTTAAGCTTTGTTAGTAATAATTCTAATGCTCTCCCAATTATATTTAAACTTCAAGATATTTTTTATTTCACTTTTTATGAAATTATCATAAAAAATGCGGATAAAATTGAAAATATAAATATAATTATTTCTCTTCCATAAAAACTACTGTAGTTATTTTTGATATTTTAACCTCTTATTTAAATTATATCACTTAATAAGAACAAATCAAATATGATAGTTATATAAATAAATTTTTTTTACATATTATTAATATATCTTAGATTAATTAATATAAATAAAAAATCCAGGAATAAAATATTCCTGGATTTTTAAGAGAGTATATTTGTTCTATTTTATTTTTCCAACTGGTGCTAAATATACGACAAATTCATCTTGACCATCAACACCAATTAATTCATCCATTAATTCCTGATCATATGCTGCAACTGCACATGTGCCGCAATTAATAGATTCTGCAGTTAAATAAAGATTTTGACATGTATGTCCTGCATCAATTGCTATTGTCTTATGTGATTCAAATGAATATTTCCACTCTGTTCTATACGGAATAGCTGTCCAGACAAAAACAACTGCGCTTTTTCCAATAAACGTTTGTCCTAATGTTGCTTTAATTACATCTTCTGAAAAATCTCCTTTTTTTAATAATTGTAATTTATGTATTGTTGGAATATATCTATATATTCCCTTTTCAATTCCTTCAATATTAAAAATTATTAAATATGTTTCTAATGGATGTGTTGCTCCTGCAGAAGGAACTGTTCTAAAGGTTACTTTGTTTTTTAAAATGCTTTTTACACCCTGTGTGTAATATAATAAATAAGATAATTCTTCTAAATTTAATGGCTTATCTTCAAAAACCCTTCTACTTTTTCTATTATTTAGAACGGATTTTAAATCTACTTTGCCTAAAGATATGTCTTCTGGCGGTATAAGATCTATAAATTCACTATTTTCACTATATGGTTTAATATATGGAGGAATAGGTATTTTTTTTGCTCTATCTGGTTTTTCAACTTCTAACATTTTCCAGTTTGATTTTAATACATCTCTTCCGCATTTTTTCATTTTCTCCACCTCCTGAAATATTCTATTTTGATTATAACACACAAAATAGGATAAATTATATTCAAATTAAAGAAATAAAAAGAACATATTTTGATTTTATAATAAATATAGAGGTGATATTTATGAATAAAGATATTATTTATTTTGCTGCAGGTTGTTTCTGGGGTGTAGAACATTTATTTAAAAAATTAGATGGCGTTATTGATACAGAAGTTGGTTATATGGGTGGAAAAATGGAAAATCCTACATATGAAGATGTATGTACAGAAAGAACAGGACATGCAGAAACTGTTAAAGTTGTTTTTGATAAAGATAAAATTTCTGAAGAGGAACTAATTAAATATTTTTTTGAAATACATGATTTTACTGAGTATAATAGGCAGGGGCCAGATGTTGGAACTCAGTATAGAAGCGTTATTTTTTATACTAATGAAAAACAAAAAGAAATTGCTGAAAAATTGAAAAAGATTTTAGAAGAAAAATATACTGTAGAAACTTTTATAGAAGAAGCAAAAGAATTTTATTTAGCTGAAGATTATCATCAGGATTATTATGAAAAAACTGGCAAAAAACCATATTGTCATTATAAAAGAAATGTTTGGATTAATTTTAAGATAATATGAATAGCCGCGTGATGCGGCTATTCATATTATTTATTTTACATTTTCTAATTCTAACAATTCTGATATATCCTGAACTATTTTGTCAATATAGTCTGGATTTTCAACAATATCTATTTCATCTCCATCAACGATATAAACCTTTGATTGATTATAATCCTTTATCCAATCTCTGTATAAATCATCCAATTGTTTCCAATATTCTATTGGAACAGCCATTTCCATATCTCTTCCTCTTTTTTTGATTCTTTTTACTACGGTATCTACACTTGTTTTTATATAAATTAATAAATCTGGCTTTTTAAGATATTCGAGCATGGTATAAAATATTTGTCTATATGTTTGGAATTCTCTTTCACTCATTTTTCCATTATTATATAAATTTCTGGCAAATATTTCTGCATCTTCATATATTGATCTATCTAAGATGGCATTATCATCAGAATCTATAATTCGTTTTATGCTGTTAAATCTGTGAAATAAGAAAAATGTTTGTAAATGATATGACCATTTTTTTTGATCTTTATAAAAATCTTCTAAAAAAGGATTATCACTTACTGATTCATAATATGGTGTAAAATCCAATCTTTCTGATAATACCTTTGTAAAAGTGGATTTCCCTGCCCCACATTTCCTGCCAAAACTATCATTTTACCCATATTTTCCCCTCCAAATAATTTACTATATTTTCTAATAATTCTTTTAATTGATTTTCATCAAAAACATTAAAATTATTTCCATCTATGTATATATAGTCATTTAAATTGGAAAAATATTTTTTATAACCTTTATCAACCATTTCCAGATATTCTCTGGCAATTGTTTTTTCCATATCCCTATTTCTCTTTTTTATTCTTTCAACTACAGTATCAACGTCTGTATCTATATATATTAATACATCTGGTTTTGATATATCTTCTGTTAATATATCATAGATTTTTAGGAATTTTTCTTTTTCTTTGGGCTTAGTAATTGTTATATCTGCGAAAATTTTGTTTTTTAACATATCATAGTCTGAAACAACCAATTTTGAAGATGTATTTTTATGGTATTGCTTATATCTTGATACCAAAAAAAACATTTCAGTTTGAAAACCAACATCTTCATTTTTATATAATAATGGCAAATATGGGTTGTTTTCAAACTCTTCCAGTATTAATTCATCAGCATTAATTTTATAAAAAATGGCATTTGCTAAAGTTGTCTTTCCACTTCCAATATTTCCTTCGATGTTTATTCTGACATTTTTATCTTTAAAATATTCTGCAATTTTTTCCATATAATCCCCTCCAAAAGTGGTATAATATATTATATATTAAAAATATGTATCTTATCTTTATTTTTCTTTAAATTTTTCTATATATTGTAGTTATTATTATCACAAATACTATAACTTGTGAGGTGTAACATGATATTTGCAAAAAATTATGATAATAATCCAAAAGTATTGAAAGAGTTTGACAATGTTGTAGTTTTAAAATCTAATTATCCATGTGAGTATCCTGAATCTTCCAAAATTCCCATATATATTTATAATGCAAATTCCAATAAAACATTATTATTTATTCATGGATTAGGAACAAGAAATTTGAAATACTTAAAATGGTTTCCAGAGAGTTTTGCTAGAAATGGTTATAATAGTGCTTTAATGATTTTGCCATACCATTTTGATAGAACACCAAAAGGTCATAAAAGTGGTGAGTTGTTTTTGTCAACGACAGATAACTATATTTTAAGATCCCGTTTTGAACATTCGGTTGTAGATATTTTAACCACGTTAAACTATTTAAAGGAAAGATTTAAAGGAGATTTATATTTAATGGGTTTCAGTTTTGGAGGTATGGTTTCAACAATAGCCACTTCTTTAAGAAATGATATTAAGGGATTGTCTTTGGCTGTTACTGGTGGAAATTTTTATCATATTACGTGGAAGAGCTTTGTAACTGGTGTTTTGAGGGTTCAATATGAAGAAAATAAAGAATGTAACCCGGAAAAGTGTCTGCTCTATCATAAAAATGAATATCCAGAATATTTGAAGAATTTAAATAAACCAGATATTGAATTAGACAAAGCCCCAATTGCTTGTTTCGAATATGATCCAATGACTTTCGCAAAGTTTATTAAAACACCAACAATTATGTTTAGAGCTTTGTTTGATATTTTTATACCAAAAAATTCTACTATGGATTTATATAATATTATAAATGCGAAAAAAGAACTGTATTCTATTCCAACAGGACATTTATCATCATTTTTATTAAGAAAATATATCCTGAGAAAAACACTAACTTTTTTGAAAGAATAAGAGGTGAGAAATAATGAATGTATATTTAAAAAGATGTACCGATTATAATAAGGCTGAAGAAGTATTATTGCCTCTTTTGAAAAAATATTCCGATAAATTCAAAACAGGTGAAAAAGTATTGGTTAAACCAAATCTTTTGTCTCCAAGACAGGCAGAAACAGGGATAACAACTCATCCAAAGATTATTGAAGTAATTTTAAAATTTCTGCTTGATCTTGGTACTAAACCATACTTAGGAGATAGTCCTGCAACAAGTACCGCATTAGAGGCGGCAAAAGCAAATGGTATTTATGATATATGCAAAAAATATGATGTTCCATTGGTTGAATTAGATGAGCCAGTTAAAGTAGATGGAGAAAATTATAAAGGTATTATGATTTCAAAAAAGGTATTGGAAGCAGATAAAATCATTAATGTTGCAAAGTTAAAAACACATGTGCAAATGATTATGACTTTAGCAGTAAAAAATACCTTTGGATGTGTTGTAGGTAAGGAAAAATCCGCATGGCATTTTAGAGCAAAAACAAATACAAATTTTGCTAATGTTTTAATTGATATACATAACATTGTAAATCCTACTTTGAATGTTATTGATGGTATTCTTGGTATGGAAGGAAATGGTCCAGCTAATGGTTTTATAAAAAGGTTTAATGTTATAGGTGTTTCAGAAAATGCTTATGTTTTAGATCACGCAATAATAAAAGCTTTAAATATAAAAGAAAAGTATGTTTATATTACAAAAGAAGCAATGAAAAGAGGTTTAATTCCACATTATGAATTAGAAAGCGATTGGGAAGGAGGGAAAATAAAATTACCTTTAACTGCTCCAATTTTTGAGACAGTAACAAATCTTACAAGAATCTTTGAAAGGGTTCCAAAAATTAATAAAAATAAATGTGTTGCATGTAAAATTTGTGAGAATAGATGCCCAGCACAGGCTATTGATATCGACAATAATAAATTTATTGATTATTCAAAGTGTATTAGATGCTATGTCTGCCATGAAGTTTGTCCACAAGATGCTATAAAATTAGTAAGACGATTAATATAAAAAAGTGAGCAAATTTGCTCACTTTTTTTCACGTAATATTTTTAGTCTAACGGGATTTAAATAATTAAGACAACATCCACTTCCAAACATTTTTACCTTTAAGTTTATACTATTTTCATATTCAACAATTTCATCGTATTTACTACATTTATTGTCTTCTGTTAGATATTCACATTGTTGTTTTTCTTCATTCCATTTTCCATAATAACATGGAGTATGTTTGCAACAATATCCGCATTGTATACATGTGGGGCATTGTTGTTCGACCGTGTTCATTTTTTCAAATAGTTTATCAAAATCATCAATTTCTTCAAAATTATCAAAATCATCATTGAAATACATAAAATTCCTCCTAATTTTTTTATAGTATATAATATTTGAAGGAATAATAAATTTCAACGTTGTTACAAAATAATTAAATACTTTTTCTTTTATACATTAGAGGATAGATAATACCAAGGAATATTGAAAATACACTTACACTGAATAGTACAAATCCTACCTTATTTCCAAAAACTGCTGAATACCCACTTGAGACAAAATTACCTATAGCCCATGCAAAACCCATGGAAACTGAAGATGCAAAACTTTTATTTTTTGGCATTAAAAATTGTGCTTCAACCAAATTGGCTGACATTGTTAAGAAACCAAAAGCATCAAATGCAGAAAAAGAAATAATTCTAAATATTTCTGAATTTATAGATACCATAAATATACCAGATATTCCCATACCCAAAAACCGATAAAATTAATAAATTTTATTCCAAGTTTATCTCTTAAATATGTTCCATAATAATTTGTAAACATACCTATTATCATACCTATAGTTAATGTAGCTCCACCAATAATTAATCCAGAACCTTTTTGACTGAGATATATAGGAACAAATGTATGAAAAATATTCATTATAAATCCTCTTAAAGCTACCATTAAAAATACTGGTAATAATACTATTGTTTCTTTTAAAGAAGGAAATCTTTTTTCTGATATTTCATGTTTTCATATTTCCATAATTTTTTATAGAAAAATATTAATAATAAACCACTAATAATACCCACAATATATAAGTTTTTAATGCCTAAAAATTTAATATATGTTGTAATAAATATAGGCCTAATGCTGCCCAAAGGTTCCAAAAACAGAGAACCATGCTACATGAGTTCCTTTATTTAATCTACCAGCAAAGCTGGCTCCAACTGGATGAAAAGCAGAGTTAAACAGCCTTATAAAGAAGATTAAAACTAGCAATATATAAAAGCTATTTACAAATCCAGTAAAGAAATTAATAAGATTTCTATAAATAATAAAATAACAACAAAAACGCCATCTCTTTTTTTTCGATCAAAATACAGACCAAAGAATACTTGAAGAATAGATGAAAATGCACCAATTAAAGTAATTAATGTGGTAAATGTTCGACTGTCAATATTAAATTTATTTATAAAATAAGGTCCTAATGGTTTAAAAAAAGAATTAAAAAAATCTGCAAGAAAGTGAGCCAAAGAGATAGTTAAAGTCATAAGACGCCTCCTTATTGTTAGTATTACGAACAAATTATATCATAAAAAATATTAAAATACAATAAAAAATCCGGTTGCTATAAGCAACCGGATAAATAAAAATTCAAAATTTATTTTTAATTTTATATTTTAAAAAGCCCGATTCCCTCGGCTTTTTAAGGTCATTCTTTTTCATAAGGAACACCATCTGCTGCTGGTGGTCTTGTTTTACCAACAAATCCACTAACAACAATTATAGTAATTACGAATGGTAATAAGTTAAGTAAAGCTTTCATTTCTGGTGGTATATCAAGAATAGATTGTAATTGAATGTTTAAGGCGTCTGATGCACCAAATAATAAAGCAGCCCACATTGCACCTACTGGATTCCAGTTACCAAGAATCATGGCAGCTAATGCAATAAAACCTTTACCACTTGGCATGTTTTCCTGGAATTGACCTAATTCTCCAATACTTAAATAAGCACCAGCAAAAGCAGCCAAAACACCACTCATTAATACACCAAAATATCTAATTCTAAAGACATTAACACCTAAAGTATCTGCAGATTTTGGATTTTCACCAACAGCTCTCATTCTTAATCCTAAAGGTGTTTTATATATTAAAAACCAGCTTAATGCCACAGCTATAAATGCCAAGTAAACAAATATACTCATTTCGTCAAAAATTTGACCGAAAAATGGAACATTTTGTATAGCTGGTATTTTAACTTTAGGAATTTTAGCAACAAAATCTGTCTGTCCAGAATGACCAAATATAGGTTCCATCAAAAATGCAGATAAACCACTTGCAATAAGAATTAAAGCAGTAGCACTAACAATTTGATCTGCACTCCATCTAATAGAAACGTAAGCGTGTAACCATGCTAACATCACACCAGCAATAATAGCTCCTAGAAGTCCTAACCATGGATTACCAGTATAAAATGTAAAAACAACAGCTGTAAAAGCACCTATTTTCATAATACCTTCTAAAGCAATATTTGTTACACCAGTTACTTCACTGAAAACTCCACCAAGAGCAGCAAATATTAAAGGAGTTGCACTTATTAACATTAATTTATAAAAAATAGGAGTTGATAAACTATAAAAAACAGCCTGGAATACATTCATTTAGATTCACCACCTTTAGGAGATGAAAATTTCAATATAAAGGTTCTAACTATTCTATCAGCAGCAACAAGGAATATAATAATACCTTGAATTATGGTAACAATATCATCTGGAACTTTGGCAAATTGCATTGCGTTTGATCCTGTTCTCAAGGAAGAAATCAAAAATGCAGCAAATATAATACCAATAGGATTATTTTGACCTATTAAAGCGATGGAAATACCGTCAAAACCTTTACCGCCACTAAAGTCGCCAAAAATTCTATGATGGATTGCCATAACTTCCATTGAACCGGCTAATCCTGCTAAGGCGCCACTAATAGCCATAGTTAAAACAATATTTTTGCTTAAAGATATTGCTCCAGCTTCAGCAGCATAAGGATTGAATCCAACAGCTTTAAGTTCATAACCTGTTGTTGTTTTTTCCAATAATATATAAACTAATATTGCTGCTATAATTGAAACAATAATACCAGAAGGTAAAGTTGTAGCCTGAACAGTCATTAAAGGTGGTAATTGAGCACTTTGAGCAATTTCAGGCGATTTAGGAACTCCCTGACCAACAGCTAATGGACCAGCTACAAAATAATTTGTTAAATAAACAGCTATCCAGTTAAGCATTATTGTTGTAATAACTTCATGAGCACCTGTTGTAGCCTTTAAATAACCTGCAATAGATGCCCAAAAAGCGCCACCAAGAATACCAGCTAACATTGTAATAGGGATAGCAAATACAGGTGAAACTCCTCCTAAGTTAAGTCCCACAATTGTTGAAAAAATTGCTCCCATCATTAATTGACCTTCAGCACCTATATTAAATATACCTGCTCTAAATCCAAATCCAACAGCTAAACCAGTTAAAACAAGTGACATCATTTTGGAAATATTAGCAGCTAATGCAGCCTTGTTTCCAAAAGCACCCTTTAACATTACCCAATAAGCACTTAAAGGATTTTTACCTATTAAAAGTATAACAATTCCTGCAATAAATAGAGCAATTATTACCGAAGTAACAGGTACTAAGATATTCATTGCATTTTTTGAGAGTTTATTTTTCAATTGGATCCCCTCCATGTGCCAACTTTTCTTCAAGTTTGATATCTTCTATTCTATGTCCTGCCATCATTAAACCAAGTTCTTCAATTGTTACTTCATCTGGTTTTACTTCACCCATTATTTCTCCTTCATACATTACAATTATCCTATCTGAAAGAGATAATACTTCTTCTAATTCCATTGATACTAATAGCACTGCGACATCTTTTTCCCTTAAATTCAATATTTCTTTATGAACATATTCAATTGCTCCAACGTCTAATCCACGTGTAGGTTGAGCAATAACAATAAATTCAGGGTTAAAGCTAACTTCTCTAGCAATAACAACTTTTTGCTGATTACCTCCTGATAAGTTACCAGTTGGGATAGTTCCATCTGGTGGTCTAACATCAAATCTTTTTATCAATATTTCTGCGTTTTTATTGATAACTTTATGATTTAAAAATCCATTTTTTGCAAAAGGTTCTTTATAATGTTTTCCAAGAATTAAATTATAATAATTAGGATATTCTTTCACCATAGCATATTTATATCTATCTTCTGGAATATGTCCTATATTTCTTTCTCTCAATTCTCTAACGGTTTTTTTAGTAACATCTTCACCATTATATATATATTTACCTTTTTCTATTTTTCTTAATCCTGTTAAAGCTTCTACTAATTCAGTTTGGCCATTACCAGCAACACCGGCAACACCTAAAACTTCACCTTTTCTTATTTTAAAGCTAATACCTCTTACTGCATCCAGATTTCTATTGTCTTTTACCCACAAATTATCAACTTCCACAGCAACCTTTCCAGGTTTTTTTGCACTTTTTTCAACTCTTAATACAACTTCTCTACCAACCATCATATTTGCTAATTCTCTTGCATTTGTATTTTTAGCAGCAACATTACCGGTAACTTTACCTAATCTCATAACGGTAATATTATCACTTATTTCCATAACTTCATGCAATTTGTGTGAAATGAATATAATTGTTTTTCCATCTTCCCTTAATTTTCTGATAATTCCAAATAATTCTTCAGTTTCTTGAGGAGTTAAAACAGCAGTAGGTTCATCTAAAATAAGAATTTCTGCCCTCTATATATGGTTTTTAAGATTTCAACTCTTTGTTGCATTCCAACAGGTATGTCTTCAATTTTTGCGTCAACATCTACAAATAAACCATATTTTTCTGAAAGTTCCTTTACTTCTTTTCGAGCTCTTTTAAGGTCAAAAACCATACCACTTTTTGGTTCTGAGCCAAGAACAATATTTTCGGCTACTGTTAATGTATCGACCAGCATAAAATGCTGATGAACCATACCTATACCAGATCTAATAGCATCTCCAGGTCCTCTAAAAACCTTCTTTTCACCAAAAATAAAAATATCTCCTGATGTTGGTGTGTATAGTCCATATAATTGATTCATAAGAGTAGATTTTCCTGCACCATTTTCACCTATAATTGAGTGGACTTCTCCCTTTTTAACTAGAAAATTAACGTGATCGTTAGCTAAAACTTTTGGGAACTGCTTTACAATATCTTTCATTATAACAGCATATTCCTTTTTATTTATGGAAGATAAATCTATACTCAACTTTTACACCTCCTAACATTAATAGCTTATAAATATTGAAGGACTTCAATATTTACAAACTATTAATGTTTAAAATTTATAAATAAGGCGGGATTACCCCGCCCTAAATTTAGATTAAATTAGAATGGAAATTCAATATCTGCTGAGAAGTTGTTTAAATCATTTTCGTTATCAGGAACAACTAATAATCCAGATTTAATTGCATAATTTAAGTATTCAATTTCTGCTAATATTCTTGCAGGAACTAAACCTTTTGTATATTTCATTTGAGATAAACTTACACCATCTTCTAATGCACCTAATACTTGTAATCCACCTTTAAATCTGTTTCTATATGCGTCTCTTACACCATAATATGATGCGTTGTCAACTCTTTTTAAAGCACTTGCTAATACATATCCTGGTGCCATGTAATCTTGATCTGAGTCAACACCAATAGCAAAATAACCTTCGCCTTTTTCAAAGTATTTATCGATAACTGTTGCTAAATCAGCATTTGCATCTATACCATACAATTTTAATGATTTTTCTTTTGCAGCATCAATAACCCCATTTCCACAAGCACCTGCTGCTGCGAAAATAATATCTGCACCTTCTGCATATTGTGCTAATGCCATTGATTTACCTTTTGCAGCATCTGTGAATGATTCTGTATATCCTACTACAACTTCAACATTATCTCCGTAAATATCATTATAAGCCTTTACACCAGCCATATAACCATATCTGAATCTTTCAACTGGAGGAATAGCAATACCACCAATAAAACCAACTTTACCTGTTTTTGTCATAGCTGCAGCTAAGTAACCTACGAAAAATGCTGATTCCTGTTCTTTAAATAAATATAATTGAACGTTTTTAGGAACTTTTCCACCTTCTGGAGGAGCGATATCAATACCGATGAATTTTGTTGCTGGATATTGAGGTGCAACATCAAATAAAGCATTACTCATCATGAATCCAACAGCAACAACAACGTCAGCTTCTTTTGCAGCATTTGATAAGTTATCAACATAGTCACTTTGTTCTTTTGATTGAATAACTTGAACGTCAATACCGTATTTATCTTTTGCCTTTAAAATACCAGCCCATGTTCCATCATTAAATGATTTGTCACCTAAACCCCCTACGTCAGATACCATGATAACTTTGAATGCAAATGAAGAAACAACTAATGCCATCAATAAAACTAAAAGTACAGCTTTCTTCATAACCTTACCTCCCTTTATAGAATTTGATAATTTGTAATCCGCTTAAAGCGGTAAATAATAACATTAATAACCCAAATATTATATTTACACTAAATGTTTGAGCATTTAAAACAGGATATTTGAATTCTGATAATATATGAATTGTGTGAGGTTTTACAAATGCTAATAAAGATGCTATTGTCATTATTGTTAATCCTGTTAATTTAAATAGGAATTTTTCGTTTAGATAAAAATATAAAAATCCTAAAACCAATAATAATAAAATTTTTGTTCCCCAATCTGAAATAAGAGGTTTTATATTAATAGATTCATTTGTTTTAGATGAAAAAACTGATAGTAAATTTGGTTTATAATTAGCCAAAATGCTTGATTTTATTAATTTAGTTTCTAAATTTGTTTGGAATAATGTTTTAAATTTATCATCAGAATATTTCAAAATATTTTCAGTATGTGCGTTATAAGTTTTTAATCCTTTTTCTATATATTTAACTCTTTTTTGGGAGTTCTTTTCAAATTCTTCTAAAACTTTTCTTAGATTATCGGTTAGCTTATTATATACTTCATAATTTTCAAGATATAAGCCTTCTTTTAATAAGTCAATTTTAACTTTTCCATCTTCATAATTTAAATAGTCTAAAATTTTATTTTTTCCAGAATCAACTAAGAATTTTTTTAGAGCGGAGTTATAAATGTATTTAATATCAGAATATTCGGCTGATAATTGTGAATCAATATAAGCAACATCTTTATGTACAAAAGAATATGGATACAATAAAACATCATTAAGCAATGTTTTTTGCATTATTGAATCATGGAAATCAGGATTGTTTTCCATTTTTATTTCTTGAATATTATTGAAAAGAGGTATGTTCATTAATATTAGTATTATTGTGATTAAAGATATATTTATTATTCTTTTGGTTAAAGGAACATTTCTTCCAAATGCCTTAAAGAACATAGTTATTAATATAAGCGCAAAAGCTAAAAGTAAAAAAGCACCATAAATAAATGATGTAATCATATCTTTTGAGAAATTATAATAATTTAATATATATACAGATTCGCTAATCGCAATACCCATAAATAACCATTTATATAATTCTCTTTTCCTTAAAAAGAAAATTATTAATATCAGAGCAAAGTATATAACAAATCTAATCCATTCCTTGCTTTTTTTAACTTCTGCATTGTTTAAAAAGATATTTATTATTTGTAGAGTATCGTTTTTTATAGTTCCAGGTACAAAGGATAAAACTTTAGATGCTAAATCGTCTATTTCAATTTCTAAATCCTCACCAGTTACTTTCATTTGAGAAATTTCTTTTATACCTTCTTCCAAAGTATCTTTGTTTTTCGAAATAATATTATCAAAAAACTCATCTGGATTTCCTTCATATATATAATATTCCGGAGATTCCAGTTTAGCACGCCTATTTTTCATTCTTGTTTTTGTTAATGTTTTATTTGGAGAATCTTTTACTAAGCCTAAAGAATATGCAATAGCGTTTTTAATATAAAGAAATCCAGTGTCTTGTAAATAAGAGGAATATTCTTCTAATGCTAAATAAAAAGCAGGCAAGGATCTGATAGTTTCTTCAGTTAAGTTTTTTCCTGCTAGATCGCTTTGAACATAAGCGAGAAATCCGGCAAATGCGATTTCTTCTTCTAGAGAATTAAAGCGATGTTCTTCAGCTATTGAGGAAAGATGTTTTGAAATGTAAGATGGCCTATCAGTATATTCAGCACTTCCAACCATTTGAGTTTTATAAAATTTGTATAATCCCATGTTTTTTAATTCATTAAAAAACCATTTGAAATTTTCCGAATGGCTCGTATATTCGTTAATATACTTTGCATAATCAGCTTTTATATTAGCCATATTAAGTGAAAATATACTTAATGCAATAAGAAAGAATACGGTCATTACTACGATCTTTTTCACAAAAGCACCTCCTAAAAAATTTCAATTACTATAATTATTATATCATAAACTTAAAAAAAAATGCACAAGGATATTATCATATTTTTTTTTAAATTTCAAGACAGATAAATCACAGTTTCTATTAAATTTATGGCATTAATTTTATCTGAACATATTTCTTCAAAGTTTAAAGCAACTAATCCCCTTTTTTAAACTTTGAATGGTATAATATAGTAAAATAGGATAAATTCAATTAAAATTTTCACAAATTGTAAACTTGGGGTGATATTGTGAATATTCTTGTTACAAATGATGATGGGATTATGGCACCAGGAATTTTTATATTAAAGAAAGAATTGGAAAAAAAACATAATGTTTATGTTGTTGCACCAGATATTGAAAGAAGTGCTACAGGTCATGCTATTACTATTAGAAATCCGCTGTGGGCAAAAAAAATATTTTTGAATAATGAATTTTTAGGTTATGCAGTTAATGGAACACCTGCTGACTGTGTAAAATTAGGGTTAGAAGCTATATATAAAGATATAAATTTCGATATGGTAATAAGCGGTATAAATAAAGGTCCCAATCTTGGAACTGATTTATTGTATTCTGGAACAGTTTCAGGTGCACTAGAAGGTTCTTTGAATGGTTATCCAGCAATAGCGGTTTCTTCAGCAAATTATCAAAACCCAAATTATGAAACAGCAGCAAAATTTATTCTTAACTTCTTAGAAAACAATGAGATTATTGATATGCCAGAATTTAGTGCCTTGAATATAAATGTTCCTAACGTTGACTATTCTGAATTAAAAGGCTCTAAAATAACAAGGCAAAGCAAAAGAAGATATCGTGACTATTTTGAACCAAGAAAAGATCCATATGGAAATACATATTATTGGATGTTAGGTGAAATAATTGAGGATGATAATGAAGAAGATTCGGATTATTTTGTTTTAAAAGAAAATTATGTGTCGATAACACCAATAAAGTCATTTTTGACAGATTTTGAATATATGAAAAAATTAAAAAAATTTAAGGAGGATAAAGATGGATTTAAAGGTTAGATTAATTGGAGACCCCGTTTTACGAAAAAAAGCTACTGAAATTGAAAAAATAGATGAAGACTTTTTAGAATTATTAGAAATTATGACTGATATGATGTATAGAGAAGATGGAGTTGGATTGGCAGCTCCACAAGTTGGAATAAGTAAAAGATTTTTTATAATGGATGATGGAAAACAATTGAGGAAGGTTATAAACCCGGAGATAATAGAATTTTTAGGGGAAGAAACTACTTTTGAGGAAGGATGTTTAAGTATTCCGGGAATATTTTTAAATGTAAAAAGGCCAGAAGGAGTAAGAGTAAAATATACAAATGAAAATGGGGATATAATCGAAGAAGAACTACATGAATATACCGCAAGAATTTTTCAACACGAATATGATCATCTTGAAGGTATATTGTTTATTGATAAAGTAAGCACTGCTTCTAAAGCCAGGGTAAAAGGGAAAATTAAAGAATTAATGAAAGAAGGAAAAAAAATAGCTAAAGAATTAGGGGAAGTTGAAATAAAATGAGAATAGTGTTTATGGGGACACCAGATTTTGCTGCTATACATTTAAAAAAATTAATAGATAACAAATTCAATATAATTGGTGTATTTTCACAACCAGATAAACCTAAAGGAAGAGGTAAAAAGGTTCTTCCTACACCTGTAAAAATTATAGCTCAAGAACATAATATTCCTGTTTTTCAACCAAGAAGTGTAAATTTAAAATCTGGTTTTGAAGAATTACAAAATTTAAAACCTGATATAATAATCACTGTAGCTTATGGTAAAATATTAAAGGAAAAAGTAATAAATTTACCCAAATACGGTTGTTGGAATGTTCATGCTTCATTATTACCAAAATATAGGGTGCAGCTCCAATACAGCGGGCTATTGAAAATGGAGAAAGCAAAACAGGTATTTCCATTTTTAAAATTGTTGAAGAATTAGATGCAGGACCAATTGCTTATATAAAAGAAACGCCAATTTATTTAGAGGATAACTTTGAGACTTTATATAATAGACTTGCAAAAATTGGTAGCGAATCTTTGGTAGAATTTTTAAGTAACTTTGAAAAATACACCGAAAGATTAATTTATCAAAATGATAATGAAGCAACTTATGCGGCTAAAATTAGTGTTGAAGATACATATATTAACTGGTATGATACTAATGACAAGGTTTTTAATAAAATTAGAGCGTATGACCCAATTCCTGGTGCTAAAACCGAACTTAATGGACAAATAATTAAATTGTTCCATGCATCTTTAGATAGCATGCAAACCGAACTTCCGGGGAAAGTATTAAATATTGATAAAAATGGTGCTGTAATTGCAACTGGAAATGGAACTATTAAAGTAAAAAAAATCCAATTTCCTGGAAAAAAAGCTATAAATTTTTTTGATGCATATAATGGAAGAAAAATAAATATTGGAGATATATTAAAAAACATAAAAAGGGGTGAGTGATATGGCAGAAACTTTTAACATGTATATGATAAAAGGTTATAAAACAGAGAAAGATGCTGAGGTTATTGAAGAAGTTTTAAAGGAAATTGACGGTATTATAAAATTTAAAATTGAAAGAGCATTTGGTGCAGTTGAATTAACCTATGATGATGAGAAAGTTTCAAGGGAAGAGATTAGTAATAAATTAAAAACAAAAGGTTTTGAGTTGAAATATTAAAATGAAAAAGAAGTATATATTTGGTTTTTTATTTGCTTTTGTAGCAACACTTACGGTTTTTATTCTAATTTCAGGAATAAAAGGATTTACAAGTAGTATCCAGTCTTTTTTAGGATATAATTATTTGTTTTTATTTTTAGGCTTATTTATAATAACTATAAAATGGATTATTGAGAGTTTAATAATAAAATTTTTATTAAACAGAATGTCATTTAAACATTCTTTAAAATTTACTCTTATTGGACAATTTTATAGTTATTTGACTCCATTTTATACTGGAGGGCAACCATTTCAAATTTTGTATATTTCTAAATATGGGATTGATCCAGGACAGGCTACAGCAATGATACTTTTTAAAACGTTTATCTTTCAAATAAATATGGCATTTTTGGGTTTGATAGCAGTAATATATTCTATTTATCATTTTTCATATGGTGTAACTTTGGGGATAACATTAGGAATATTGCTAAATTCATTGGCTATTTTTTTAATATTATTTTATGTTATTAATCAAAAAGCTGCTATAAATACAACATTGTTTTTTGTAAAATTTCTGAAAAAAGTGGGATTATTAAAAAATCCCGAAAAACATATAGATGAAATAATTTTTAAAGTAAAAACATTTATTGATGTATTTAAAATGGAATCCAGAAAAGTATTAAAAATTGTTTTAATATTTATTTTAAGTGTGATTCAATTTTCGTGCTCATTTTTAGTGCTACCAGTAATTCTAAAGGGTTTTGGTAAAGATTTAACGTTGAAGATAGTATTTAAATCGCTAATTACTCAGGTGACTTCATCTATTATTCCAACGCCAGGTACTTCAGGAGGAGCAGAAAGTATTTTTTATTTGCTATTTTCAGATATTTTAACTCCTGAAAGAGTAAGCTCAACAATCGTATTATGGAGATTGACCACTTATTATTATGTATTGTTAATAGGTGGGATAGTAGTGTTACTCAATCATAAATACAAAAAATCATAAATTTATATAACAAAAAAAGGAACCGTAATGGTTCCTTTTTTTATGGTGCCGAGGGCGGGACTTGAACCCGCACGGGATAAACTCCCACATGGCCCTCAACCATGCGTGTCTGCCGATTCCACCACCTCGGCAAGCCTTACATATTATACAATAACTTTTATTTTTGTCAACTACTTTTTTAGGGTATTAATAAGAGAATGATAAAAATGAAAAATCTGATATAATATTTATTTTTTATTCACATAGACGAAATCATATTCAAAATTCTCCTGTGAAAAATTTTAATAAGAGAGAAAATTATAAAAAATTTACAAAGTGTGTTGGTAAAATAAATATTTTTTCAAAATCATGTATATATTTTTGTATTATTATTTATTAAGGAGGTGTTTTGATGGAATATAAAAATGCTAAAATAAATACATTATCTCAGTATGATTTTTTAAAGGAAATAAAAAAAATTGAGAATGAGGAAGAATTAAAGGATTTTACTAAAAAACGATTCTTCAATTCCATTCAAAACGTGAATGCTAAAAGTAAAAAAGAAGAGTTAAAAAATAATGGGTGAAGTATATGATTTATGAAGAAGATAAACCAATAATCGAGATAAAAGATTTTTCATTATATATGAATAATAAAGAAGTGTTGAAATCCATTAATTTAAAATTATATAATAATGAATCGGTTTTGATATATGGCGAAAGAAATTCCGGTAAATCAGCCCTTTTAAGGGCATTTGTGCATTTAAATGAAGAATTGTTCAGTAATGTATATGGAAAAGGAGATATAAAATATAGAGGAAAAGATGTTAGAGAACAGGAAAAAAAATATTTACGAAGCAATATTACTTATACAGAACCACAATATTTGCAAAATTTAAACTATATATCGTTAAAGGAATTGCTGAAAGTGTCTTTAGGTGTCAGTCCTCATTCGTTATCTTATGAGCATATATCGTTGTTAAAGAAGTTAGACTTAATGAATAAATTTGTTGATTTGAAAAGCTTAAAATATTATAATGATTTATCTAATTGGTCAAGTGCAGATAAATTATCATTGTTGATTTTCATATCTTTAGCAAGAAATCCTAATATCTTTATGTTTGATTCTATTTTAGATCACATTGATGATGTATTATTAAAAAAGATAAAAGATGTTATAAGTGATATAAATCAAAACAGAGTATTAATATTTGCCACAAGAAATCTATTTAGATATCTTGATATATGTAACAGAATTATTGTATTAAAAGAAGGAAGAATCATCTTTGATTCAACACCAAAAGAATTTATTATTAACTTTGAAGGGGATAAATTTAGAAATTTGTAACTAAAAGGTATTGACAAAAGGGATAAAAAATGATAAAATAATCACGGTTGAAATAACCGAAGAAGGTTGCCGAGGTGGCGGAATTGGCAGACGCTGCGGACTTAAAATCCGTTGGGTGGAGACACTCGTGTGGGTTCAAGTCCCACCCTCGGCACCATTTTTATTTTCTCTACTACGCGGTGCGGGGTGGAGCAGTCTGGTAGCTCGTCGGGCTCATAACCCGAAGGTCGTAGGTTCAAATCCTGCCCCGCTACCATTTTTTTTATGGCGGCGTAGCTCAGATGGCTAGAGCATGCGGTTCATACCCGCAGTGTCAAGAGTTCGAGTCTCTTCGCCGCCACCATATCGAAAATGGCTCCAAAAGGAGCCATTTTTATTTATATTTATAACTTTTTGATTTCTTCATTGATGATTTCATTCTATACATATATTTATCGGCTCTTTTTAATGATTTTTCTATAGAATCTTTATATTGAACTATACCATAAGAAATAGATAAAGATATTCTAAATTCTTTTAAATGTTTCTGAATAATTTCAAATTTTTCTTTTGATTTAGAAATATTACAATTTCTCATAATAACAACAAATTCATCTCCGCCAAGTCTTATGATATAATCATCTTTTCTTAAAAATCCTTTTAGTGTATTAGCAAGGAATATTAAAGCTTCATCACCTGTTTTATGTCCGTGTTTATTGTTTATTTTTTTTAAATCATTTAAATCGAAGAAAACAATAACATCATTTTCATTTAATTCTATATTTGTTAATATATATCTATTATAGACACCTGTTAAAGGATCTATAAATACTTTTTGAGAGATTTCTTTAATTTTTATATGTGCATTTCTAATTTCATCTATTAAAGATAGTCCTACAAAAACAGTATATGAAAATATACCATATGATAATAAAAATTTAGTATTTTTTATTGGATGATTGGCTAAAATTAAATCGTTAATTATAGTTAAGACCAAAAAAGAAAAGAGTATAGTATATTTATTGTTTTTGTTATAAATAAAAATGATGTATATCAATAAAAATGCCGGAATCCATGAGAACAGGTTATAATAATTCATTAACTGATAATAATCTTTAGAAATTAGATAAAATATAATAGGAATAAATGCCAATGATTTGATAAACATATTTATATATTTGCTTTTATTAGATTTAAAATCTATATTATTTAAAAAAGTAATAAAACTCAATAGCGTTGAAATATAAAATATTTTCTTTATAATTAGATAAGAAAGCTCATCTCCTAAAGAAAATAATAAAAATCGCGTGTTCCTATAAGAAGAAAAGATAATGATATGAGATAATTGAAAAAATGTCTTTTTTCAGCCTTTTCTAAATAAAAAATATAACTTATAATTAAAATGATTAAAAGAAAATTATTCCACCAATAGCAGAAATTATTTCATAATTAACAAAATGCAATATTCTGAATTTGTATAGTTTGCTTTTATCAATTAATACAGGAGTTATTTTATTCCACCTTTATAAAGATCATAAATTAAAATTTTTAATTCATTTTTTTCTTTTAAATCATTTAGAGGAATTAAAAAAGGTTTAAGGTAAAGATTAAAAAGATTATTTTTGTTAAATCCTAAAATACCTATTTTTTTCCGTTTAAATATATTTCTGCGTAATTTCCAGAAATTTCTGGGAATATTATATAATCATAGTTACCTTTTGAAAAGTAGTTTTCAAAATTATGTCTTTGCCTTTTAATTCTTTTATTATAGGAACTTGCAGTATATTTCCTTTTTCATCATACCAGGTATTCAATTTAAAACCTTCTATATTATTCGAATAAAAACTAATAAAATATATTAATAAAAATAATGCTAAGCCTATCAGAGAAAGAAGATACTTTTTCATAAAATTCCCCCAAAATAAAAATAACCAACGATATTATACTATTTTTAAAACATAAAAGCAAGATAAAGAAATAAAATTTTATTTTGAAAGATTATTTATAATATTTAGAAAATACCAATAAATTCCTAAAAAACTTGTAACTAAAAGGTATTGACAAAAGGGATAAAAAATGATAAAATAATCACGGTTGAAATAACCGAAGAAGGTTGCCGAGGTGGCGGAATTGGCAGACGCTGCGGACTTAAAATCCGTTGGGTGGAGACACTCGTGTGGGTTCAAGTCCCACCCTCGGCACCATTTTTATTTTCTCTACTACGCGGTGCGGGGTGGAGCAGTCTGGTAGCTCGTCGGGCTCATAACCCGAAGGTCGTAGGTTCAAATCCTGCCCCCGCTACCATTTTTTTTATGGCGGCGTAGCTCAGATGGCTAGAGCATGCGGTTCATACCCGCAGTGTCAAGAGTTCGAGTCTCTTCGCCGCCACCATAAACAAAAAGAGCAGTCGATTGACTGCTCTTTTTGTTTATTATAATATATTTTTCCATTTTAAGTCTTCATTAATATGAATAAATTCTATTCCAGCTTTTAAACTTGCTCTGTCGAAATCGCTATCACCAATCATAATACAATCTTTTGGATCGATGTTTAATTTTTTAAGTATCTCATTGAAGAATTTTGGATTAGGTTTACAAAAATGTGAATTTTCCATATAAGATACATATTCAAAATCGTCAAAATCCATATTAATAAAAGAAAGTCTTTTTTCAACTGCTATTTTGGGAAAAACAGGGTTTGAAGCAAATATCAATTTATGAGAAGTTTTTTTAACATGAGATAGTAATTCATCATGTGGTTTTATAATCTTTTTTAGTTTTGGAAATTCATTTTCATAAAAATCAAAAAATAAATTATACCAATATTTTCCATCTTTTCCACTTTTTTTAGACATTAAGTATAAATAGTAGTCTAAATTATTTTCTTTATCATCATTTTTCTTTATTAATTCTACAGTTGATTCCAGGATAATATTAATGACGTTTTTATCGCTTATTTTTGAATATTCCAAAAAAGATTTGAAATAATAATTTTGAAATTCCTCTTCAGGATTTTTAATTAATGTGCCATCATAATCTAAAAAAATATAAATAATTTCACCTCCAAATAAAAAGGTCTGGATTGTGGGGAGAGGGAGAGATTCACAATCCAGACAATGGTTTGTTTTAAATTTTATTATGGTATGATTTTTGTTCCAGTTTTACCTTCTAAAGCATCTTTTAACTTTTCCATATCAGTAATTAAAGCTGGTTTTCCTGAATCTTTTACAAATGAAATACAAGACTCTATTTTGGGTAACATACTACCTTTTGCAAAATGTCCCTCTTCAATATATTTTTCTGCTTCTGTAATAGTAATAGTATCTAAAGCCTTTTGATCAGGTTTGTTGAAATTCAAATAAACTTTTTCAACTGCAGTTAAAATAATAAATTCATCAGCATTTAAAATTTTTGCTAATAATGCGGAAGCTCTATCTTTATCGATAACGGCTTCAACACCTTTTATTTCACCATTTTCTTCTATAATAACAGGTATTCCACCGCCACCTCCTGCAACAACAATAACATCTTTTTCAATTAAATCCTTTATTGTATTTTTTTCTATTGCATCTAAAGGTATTGGTGAAGGTACAACTCTTCTCCAACCTCTACCAGCATCTTCTTTAAAAATCCAACCTTTTTCTTCCATCATTTTCTTTGCTTCTTCTTCGCTATAAAAAGGACCTACCGGTTTTGTTGGATTTTGAAATCCAGGATCATTTTTATCAACAACTATTTGTGTAACTACTGCAGCAACATCCCTTTCAATCTTTCTTTCTTTCAATACATTCTTTAATTCTTGAACAATCATATATCCCAAATATCCCTGCGTCATAGCTCCCAAAACATCCATTGGAAATGGTGGGATTGTATCTTTAGCTATATCCTGCTGTAATAATAGATTTCCAACTTGTGGTCCATTTCCATGTGTGATAATAATGTCATAATCCATTTCTATCATATCTGCAAGATATGATGCTGTAACCTTAATGTTTTTAAACATGTTTTCTGCTGTAGGCTTTTCACCAGGTCTATTCATAGCATTTCCGCCTATAGCAACAACTGCTAACTTTTTCATTCTTTTCCCCCTGTCAGATTTTATAGTGTAGCTACCATAATAGCCTTTATCGTATGCATTCTATTTTCTGCCTGATCAAATACTTTCGAATGTCTACTTCTAAATACTTCATCTGTAACTTCTCTAATGTCTAAGCCTCTTTCTTTAGCCTCTTTTGCTACAATTGTTTCAAAGTCATGGAATGAAGGGAGACAATGTAAGAAAATAACATTTGGATTTTCAGTTCTTTTAATCAAGTCCATATCAACTCTATATGGAGTTAATAATTCTACTCTTTCAGGCATTTTATCTTCTTCACCCATTGATACCCATACATCTGTATAAATAACATCGGCTCCTTTAACACCATCTAAATTAGATGTATACTCAATTATAGCTCCTGTTTCTTTAGCGGTTTCTAAAGCCTCGTTCATCATTTCATCTGATGGTTTTAATGACTCAGGACCAACTGCTACATAATGCATTCCTAATTTAGCAGAGATTCTCATTAAAGTATTAGCAACGTTGTTTCTTGTATCGCCTATAAATGCAACTTTCATTTGATTTAATGGTTTATGGATAAATTCCATCATTGTCATAACATCAGCCAATCCCTGTGTTGGATGTGCTTCATCTGTTAAGCCGTTCCATACAGGAACACCAGAATATTTTGCTAAATCTTCAACAACTTTTTGTTTGAAACCTCTGTATTCAATTCCATCGTACATTCTTCCTAAAACTTTAGCTGTATCTTCAATGGATTCTTTTTTACCCATTTGACTGTTGGTTAAGAAAGTAACGTGTGCTCCTTCATCTAAAGCAGCGACTTCAAAAGCAGTTCTTGTTCTTGTGGAAGTTTTATCGAAAATTAAAACTATATTTTTACCTTTTAATGTTTCTGTTCTAATACCTGCTCTTTTCTTTGATTTTAAATCAAAAGCTAAATCTAATAAATATTTTATTTCTTCTGGAGTATAGTCTTTTAAAGATAATAAACTTCTTCCTTTTAAATTAACAGGCATATTAATCTCCTCCTTTGAATTATTTGAACTAACTATGTTTATTATACATTTTGTTTGTCATTTCTCAAAATGAAAAATTTTTGAAAAAATAGCGAGTATGAAGAAAATTTCATGATTATTCCTTTTTATTATAAGTATGCGTAAGTATAATTGAGTATGCTTGGATATGCATATTTATGTTATAATAAATAAAAAGGAGATGATAAAAATGAAAAAGTTATTTTTTTATATTATGCTTACAAGCATTATTTTGATTGTTTCAGCATGTATAAAAACTCCAGAATATATTGAGGATACAAATTTTTCAGATTTAACTCAAGAGCAAAAAGAAGAATTAATAAGATTAATTGCTACTGGATATAATAAGGGAGGTGGCTCTTCTTTTGAAAGTTTAGAAGCGACTGCTAATTTATCTTCCTATACCTATGATGATAACGTTTTGCTCTTTTATAAATATTTTACTGGGGAAATATATAACACTACAAAATCTAAAAGTTTATCAGATGATCCTCATTATGATCCAATAATAAAAAATTATATTAAAAATATTACAGAAAATAATTTTAAAGATAATTCTTCAAGTGTATTTTTGATTAATTATTACGATAAAAAAATACCAACTCAATCAGCAGAAGATTTTTTAAAATTAAATCCTAATATAATAAATTCTTATGAAAAAAGAGAATTTTTGGTAGAGAGGGTATATAATAAAATAAAAGAATATTATAATTCTTCTTCGACTTTTAGGAAATGGTTTGATTATTATTATCCAGATAAGAGTTTATCTGATATTGATATAAAAAAATATTCTGAATTTTTGGTAGATGTTGCTTATGCATATACTCATTCAAATATCGAATTGAATAGATTGCATTATACAGGTTCAGAGTTATATCCAGAAAAAGTTATTCTTAAACATATACCAGTTGAATTAGTTTTAGCAATTATAATGCAAGAATCAAGATTTTTTCCAGGATCATTTAGAGCAGAATTAGATGGAGATAATATATACGCATTATCTTTTGGACTTACGCATATATTAATAGATTCTGACTTTCTTTATATATCTTCTACAAATAATAATATTGGTGATGGTGATAAAGGAGAAAGAAATTTTGATCTTATTTCTTATTTTTATTTGGGGAATAACAGAAATGAAGAAACGTATTTTTCAGATTGGGATTTGGTCACAATAAGAGGCTCAATACTATATTCGGTTATATATTTAGATATGTTATATCAGAAATTGATTAAGTATATAAATAATTAGGGGGTTAAAAAATGATAGGAGTAGTAGGCAGTTCAAATATTGATATCGTTTTAACAGTGGAAAAATTTACAAATCCTGGTGAAACACAAAAAGCTATATCTCTTGAATATTTTCCTGGAGGGAAGGGAGCGAATCAAGCAGTAACAGCGGCAAAGTTGTCAAAAGACGATGTGTATTTTTTTACAGCGTTGGGAAATGATGATTTTGGAAAGAAATTAGCAAGTAATTTTGATAGGTTAAATATTAAAGGTTATATTTATACGGACTTACCTACAGGAAGAGCATATATTGAAGTAACGAAAAATGGATGTAATAGAATAATAATTTATGAAGGAGCAAATGGATTTATTACACCTGAAATAGTAGAGAGTAAACTTGATATATTAAAGGAATATAAGTATTTTTTATTACAAAATGAAATTCCTTTTGAGACATCCTTACATATTGCAAAAGCTTTAAAGTCAAAGAAGAAAGTGATAATTTTTGATCCTGCTCCTGCTCAAAATATCGAAAAAGAAATTTTTGAATATGTCGATTACTTTACGCCCAATGAGGAAGAATTTAAATATTTATCAAAGAAGTTTTTTGATTTAGACCCACAGAAAGATCTGAAAAAAATATTAAGAAACTTCTTCAATTTAGGAATAAAAAATATTATATTAAAGCAAGGAGAAAAAGATATTATACTATATAACAGGAATTTGATTTTAAAAATACCGGTATTTAAAATCCAAAATGTTATTGATACTACTGCAGCTGGAGATGTCTTTAATGGTGCTTTAGCTGTTGCTTTGGAAGAAAATAAAAATATAAAAGAAGCTATACAATTTGCATCAGCCGCCGCAGGTATTTCTGTAACAAAAAAAGGAGCACAATCTTCCATTCCCACTCGAGAAGAAGTTGAGAAATTTTTAACCAAAAACAAATAGGGCCATGTGGCCCTATTTTAGTATTCCGCAACCCCTTCACAAATTGAATAGTATGAATCCTAAAAATAATCCTAAAATAGATAAGACAACATATTTTGTAATTGTTTTTTTGCTTCTATCCACTTTAAAGGTTAAATCCTTTTCATATTTTCCTGCGCTATTATATATAATTAGTTTTTTTGTATAAGGACCATCAGATAAATCAACAGGATAATATATTTCGTTTTTTCCTGGAGAAATAGTTTTTTTCTTATCAAATAATTCAATGAATCCATATGTATTTGAATATAATGTAATTTTTAGATTATCATTATACCAATCATTATTTGGAGAAATATTTTTTGTGTAATATAAAATTTTTACATAGGGAAAAATCTCATGATCTAATCCAAGTTCTAATTTTTCATTTTCCAATAAAAATTCGTATTTTTTGTTGTTATAAATTATATTGAGTTTTCCAGATCCAGTAATAAATTTTTGTTCTTTTGAAAAGACAGTATATTCTTCGTTACCTATAATTATGGTTTGTGGATATTTTTTAAAATTAAATGTTATTGTTGATATCTGAGAGTCATCAATATAATGTATTTTAACGTACTGACTATAAGTAGTTTGAGTACTACCAAAAGTGAAAATAAAACTAAAGTTAAAACTCGTATATCCAAAATAAGCAACATATAATAATAAAAATAAACTTAAAAAAACTTTTTTCATAAAAATCGCCTCACTTTGTCCACCTTTCAGATACGTTAATATCAACTTTAAGTGGAACATCCAGGGCAACAGCATTTTCCATAGTTTCTTTTACGATTTGAGAAATTTCATTAACTTTATCTTGGGGTAATTCTAATACAATTTCGTCATGAACTTGAAGAATCATTTTAGCATAATCTGGTAATTTTTCATTTAATTTTATCATTGCTATTTTCATGATATCAGATGCTGTTCCTTGAATAGGAGTATTTATGGCCATCCTCTTTAAATCATTTTTATTTAATCTTAGATTATTTAAAAATCTTTTTCGCCCAAATAATGTTTCAACATATCCATTTTTTTCTAAATCTAATAATATTTGTTGTTGATATTTTTCAACATTTTTATAAAGTTCAAAATATTTTTTTATAAATATGCCTGCATCATTAATGGAAACCCCTGTTCTTTCTGATAGTCCGTATGAAGAAACACCATAGATAATAGAAAAATTAATCATTTTTCCAATTTGTCTCATTTTATGGTCTACCTGATTTTCCGGGACATCAAAAAGTTTCGAAGCAGTTATCGTATGGATATCTAAATCATTTTTAAAAGATTCTATTAATACAGGGTCTTTACTCATATGAGCTAATACCCTTAATTCTATTTGTGAGTAATCAGCACTTAAAAGAACATACCCATTTTTTTCAGCTTTAACAGCTTTACGTATCTTTTCACCTTCGGCTTCTCTGATAGGTAAATTTTGAAGGTTTGGTTCACTACTGCTTAACCTTCCAGTTGCTGCTCCAGTTTGATTGAAAGAGGTATGAACCCTTCTAGTTTTTTTGTTAACTAATTTTGGTATTGACTGTATATAGGTGGATAATAATTTCTGGTATTTTCTATAATCCAATATTTTTTGTATAATAGGATGATCATTTTTCATTTCTTCAAGAACCTGAGCATTCGTCGAATATTGCCCACCTTTTGTTTTTTTCTTAGGTTTTAATCCGAGTTTTTCAAATAATAATTCCCTGATTTGCTTTGGAGAATTTGGATTTATTTCGTATCCAGCAATATTTTTAATTTCTTCTAATATGTTATTGGTGATTTGAGTGTATTCTTTTTCTAATTCTTTTAAATATGGAATATCAAAGTAGACTCCGTTTAATTCCATTTTAACCAAAACCGGTATTAAAGGATTTTCGACTTCAAACATTACTTTTTCTAATTCAAATTCATATATTTTTGGACGCAAAACATGATATAACCTCAAAGTGATATCAGCATCTTCACCGGAATATTCAGCAACTTTTTCAGAATCAACATCTTTAAGTGTATTAGCAAATAAAGTTTCATTAACTACATCATTATATTTTATGGTTTCATAGTTTAAATATTTTTTTGCCAGATCATCCATATTAAAACGCCTTGAATCAGGAGAAATAAGATATGCTGCAATCATTGTATCAAAATATGGAACCTTTAATTCAAAACCGTTTACTTTCATTACAGAAAGGTCATATTTTAAGTTTTGGCCTACCAAATTTTTGTCTTTTAAAATTTCCCATAATTCTCTTAACATCTTAATTTTATTTTCTTGAGGTTCTTTGGAAATATCTATATAATATCCCGTTTTAGGTTCAAATGATAAGGCGATACCCAGTATTTCAGCTTGATAAGGATCTATAGAAGTTGTTTCTAAATCAAAAGAAATAATATCCTGTTTTTTAAAATATCGAAAATTTTTCTAAATCTTTTGGTTTTAATAATTCATATGTTCCTTTTGAAGATAAATCATCTATATCTGGTAACGTATTAATTTTTAATACCTTTTTTTGTTCTTTGAAACCCAATTCTCTTATTATTGATTTAAACTCAAATTCATTAAGCAATTCTTCGAGTGATTCGTCAAATCCTCTATATATATATTCTTCCCAATTTATATCCAAGGAACATCAGTAACAAGTTGAACCAGTTTTTTGCTTAAAAATGCCATTTCTTTTCCTTCGATTAATTTTTTTGTATGGATTTTGTGGTATTTCGTACATTTTTGTATATTTCCTCTAAAGAACCGAATTCTTTTATCAATTTAGTGGCAGTTTTTTCGCCAATTCCTTTTACTCCAGGAATATTATCAACAGCATCTCCAGTTAATGCAAGAAAATCCTGAATTTTTTCTGGACCAAAACCATATTTTTCATAGACTTTTTTTATATCATATTCTCTGATATCGGTGATTCCACGTCCTATTCTTAACATTTTTATTTTATCATTTACTAATTGCATTAAATCCTTATCAGAAGATAAAATATAAATCTGATTGAAATTTTCCTGGCCTTTTAAAGATAGTGTGGCAATAACATCATCTGCTTCATAACCTTCTTCTGCAATTGTTTTTATTCCCAATGCATTCACTATCTCCAAAATATATGGTATTTGATCCTTGAATATTTTTGGGTTTCAGGTCTATTGGCCTTATAACTCTCTAATAATTTATGTCTATAAGTAACTGTTTTTTTATCCATTACAAAAATTATTGCATCTTCATCTTTTAAAACATACTTTTCTAATATTTTTAAAATCATTTTAGTAACACCGTAAATGGCGTTTGTAGGAATACCTGATGTAGTTTTAAGATTTTGATCGAGAGCAAAAAAAGCTCTGTAAGCAACTCCACTACCATCAATTAGATACAAATTTCTCATATATTACCCTCAGCTCTTACATATATTTTTGTGCCATCAGGCATTTTAAATTTTATAACTACACCTTTTGCGGGTTTTTCCTCACCTCTATATAATTTATGTATATTTTGTGGAGTAATTCCATATTTTGTTCCTTCTGCACTGATATGAGCATCAAATGGATGTTCGGAATATACAAATACTGTTACTTCTACTTCTTTCATATTAACACCTCCAAATTTTTTAAAAAGTTTTTTCTGAATCTAATAATAAAGTTACTGGACCATCATTAATAAGATGAACTTTCATATCTGCCTGAAAAACACCAGTTTCAACGTTAATATTATACTTTTCTTTTATATAATTGACAAATTTTTCATAATATTCATTTCCTTTTTCAGGTTTAGCAGCATTTGAATATGAAGGCCTTCTTCCTTTTCTACAATCACCATACAATGTAAATTGAGAAACAACCAATATTTCACCTTTAATATCTAATAAAGATAAATTCATTTTGTCATTTTCATCTTCAAAAATTCTTAAATTAAGGATTTTATCTGCCAACCATTCAATATCTTTTTCTGTGTCATTATGACCTACACCCAATAATACTAAAATTCCTTTACCAATTTTTCCAACGGTATTCTTTTCTACATCGACATGAGCTTCTAATACTCTTTGAACAACTGCTCTCAACTTAACTCCTCCTTACACTATAAACTCCTTTTATGTTTTTTATTGAAGATAACACTCTCATTAAATGTTGAACATCTCTAACAGATAATCGCATTTTTAAATCAATCCTATCAATTTTCCGTGAAGTTTCATACATTTCAATATTGGCTTTTTCCATTTTTATTTTTTTCTTATTTCATTTAAAATAGTTTTATTTTCCATTTCAATAAGTAAATGTGTGACAAACTTAGAATTTTCAATATCTTCAGTTACCCAGGATACTTTGACGATTCTTGATATAGGAACTTCTTTAATATTCATACAATTTTTTCTGTGTATTCCAATTCCTCTTCTGCTAACAATACCAACGATGTCATCACCTAAAACAGGATTACAACATTTTGCGAAATAAACATCGATACCTTCCTGCCCATCTACTATAACCCCAATTCCTTTTCTTTTATAGGTAATTTTTTGAGATTGGAATTTTTCTTCAAAACCTTTAGGTTCTTCTTTTTTTCGAAAAGTTTGTAAATTTCTTTTGGATTGACATCACCAAAACCCAGCCTTATATATAATTCTTCCTCATTTTTTATCTTGTTTTTTTCACAGAAAGTTTGATTATCTTTTATTTCATGTATTAGATTATCTATAGACATATTTAATTCTTTTGCAACTTCTCTTAATTTGTCTCTACCTTTTTCTTCAAGATTTTTCTCATTTTTTAATCTGTAATATCTTTTTATTTTATGTTTTGTTCTGGAGGATTTAGCATATTTTAGCCAATCTATACTTGGGCCAGAGGTATTTCTATTAACAATTATTTCAACAACATCACCATTCTGGAGCTCATAACTTATAGGAACTATTTTTCCGTTTACTTTAGCTCCTGCAAAATGATTACCAACATTTGTATGTATTGCATACGCAAAATCAATAGGAGTAGCTCCATAAGATAAATGAATTATTTCTCCCTTTGGCGTGAAAACGAAAACTTCATGCGCTTTTAGCTCCTCTTCTATATCATTTAAATTAAAAGCTGATTGTGCAATTTCTTTATGTAAGTCCATTAATCTCTTTACAAAATATAATTTTTTTGCATCGACTCCCTGTTTGTAAGCCCAATGTGCAGCTAAACCATATTCGCTTTCTTCATGCATTTCCCAATCTCTAATCTGTATTTCTAATGTTTCACCTTTATTAGTAATTACAGTAGTATGAATAGATCTATAACCATTTGATTTAGGAACAGCAATGTAATCTTTGATTCTTCCCGGAACAGGCCTCCAAACAGAATGAACAACACCCATTGCAGCATAACAGGCAGTTGGAGATTCTGTTATAACTCTAAGCGCAATGAAATCGTAAATTTCATCAAAACTTTTATTTTTTCTTAGCATTTTTTCCCATATGCTATATAAATGTTTTGTTCTGCCTTGAAGAGTAGCTTTTATATTATGTTTTTCTAATTGTTCTGAAATTATTTTTTTGTATTCTTCCATCCTATTGTGAACATTTAAGACTCTTTCCTCTAATTTCCTTTTTAAATCTTCATATGCTTCTGGGTATAAGTATTTAAAGGATAAGTCTTCTAATTCTGCTTTCATTTTATGAATACCCAATCTATGTGCAATTGGAGCATATATTTTAAGCGTTTCCTGGGACTTTATTATTTGCTTTTTATGGGGAACATATTGCAATGTTCGCATATTATGTAATCTATCAGAGAGTTTAACTATAATAACTCTGATATCATTTGACATTGCAAGTAGCATTTTACGTATTGTTTCTATTTTTTCTAAAGATTTCATATCAACTTTGTTTAGCTTTTCATTAAGTTTTAAGTTGCTAATTTTAGTAACGCCATCAACTATACGTGAAATTTCAGGTCCGAATTCCCTGGTGATTTTTTCTATGGGGACATCGCAGTCTTCAACAACATCATGTAATAAAGCTGATACAATACTTTCAATATCCATTTTTAATTTGGCTAATATTTTTGAAACAGCTTTTGGGTGTTCAAAAAAAGGTTCTCCAGACGCACGCATTTGACCATTATGTGCCTCTTTTGCTAGAAAGTATGCCTTTTTTAATAATTCTTTTTCGGAGTCTTCCAATTTTCTTTCTAAAATATTTTCTATTTCATTAGCATATTCTATAAATTCTAACTCCATTTGGTCACTTCCCTTCATTTCAATTATATCACAAAAGATGATACTAATAAAAATTTATGATATAATATACTTGTATTATAAGCTCAATTATAAGAATTGAATGATATAATTATACAAAAATTGTTGGGAGGGAAAGGTATGAAATTAAAAGATAAAATATGTATAGTTACTGGCGCAAATAGAGGTATTGGGAAAGAAATTAGTAAAAAATTTGTTGAAGAAGGAGCAATAGTTTTAGGTTTTGCAAGAAATATTGAAGCATTAAAAGAAGTCGAGAATGAATTAAATGTTTTAAATAAAGGTAAGTTTAAAGGTTATAAAGTGGATGTTTCAAGAAGTGAAGAGATAAACAATACAGTAAAGGAAATATTTAAGGAATTTAAAAGGATAGATGTGCTTGTTAATAATGCAGGAGTTACAAAAGATACGCTGTTATTGCTGATGAAAGAAGAAGAGTTTGATTTTGTTATAAATGTGAACCTAAAAGGCGTATTTTTGGTTACAAAAGCTGTAGCGAAAATTATGAGGAAACAGAAACAGGGTTCGATTATTAATATTTCAAGTGTAGTTGGTCTGGACGGAAATATTGGGCAGACAAATTATTCAGCAAGTAAAGCTGGAGTTATAGGAATGACAAAAACATGGGCTAAGGAATTAACGATGAAAGGTGAACAAATAAGAGTTAATGCTGTAGCACCAGGATTTATAGAAACAGATATGACAAAAAATTTAAGCGAAGAATTTAAAGAAGCGGCATTACAAAGAATACTTTTAAAACGTTTAGGTTCTGCAGAAGAAGTTGCTAAAGTAGTATTATTTTTGGCTTCTGATGATTCATCTTATGTTACAGGCCAGGTAATAAGAATAGATGGAGGTCTTTCGTTGTAATGTCATATATTCCAGCATATATAAAGCTATACGAAACTGGTGAATTACATAAAAGGCGTGATTTGTTATATGAAAAACTAAATTCGTGTGATTTATGTCCGAAAAAATGTAAGGTAAATAGACATGAAAAATTAGGAGTTTGTAGAGTTGGAGATGAAATTAGAATTTCGGAATTTGTTTTGTACAAAGGAGAAGAACCGCCATTAGTAGGAAATACGGGAGCTGGTGGGGTATTTTTTAGCAATTGTGTAATGAAGTGTGTTTATTGTCAAAATTTTAATTTTTCTCAAAAGGGTTTTGGCAAAGAATTTTCAGTTGAAGAATTAGCAAATAAATTTTTGTGGTTGCAAAATGAAAAGAAAGTGCAAAATATAGATTTAGTAACAGCAACACCTTATTTACCATTTATTTTTGATGCTTTGATTTTAGCTGTTGAAAAGGGATTAAAAATACCTATTGTATGGAATACATCCTCATATGAAAACATCGAAATATTAAAACTATTAGATGGAGTGGTTGATATATATTTAGCTGATATAAGATATACAACAGAATATGCGGCAAGTAGATATTCTAAAACTCCAGATTATTGGAAATATGCTCAAAAAGCAGTTAAAGAGATGTATAAGCAAATGGGTGGGGAATATATTTTTGAGAATAATGTAATGAAAAGAGGGTTAATTATAAGAATTTTAGTATTACCTAATAATATTGACGAGGCAAAAGATGCTTTGAAGTTTATTTCAAAACTTGATAAAAACATTCTTATAAGTCTTATGGATCAATATGTTCCAGTGTATAAAACAAAAGAATATCCTGAAATAAATAGGATTTTAAAGAAAAGTGAATATGAAAGAGTTATTGAAACTATGTTAGAATTAGATTTAAATGGCTGGGTCCAAGAACATAAATTATTAGAGGGGATTAAAGTGAGTAATGAAGAAATGATTATGAGGATTCTTGATGATATTCAGGAAGCTGTTATGTTAATTGATTCAAATGAAGATATTATATTTTTAAATAATTCAGCATCTAAAATACTAAATATTCCAAAAGAGAAAGCGTTATATACTAAAGTTACAGATACAGTAACAGATACTAGATTGCATATTGTTTTAAAAACCGGAATACCAGAATTAGATAGAATTCAAAATCTGGGGAAGAAAATAATTGTTACTTCAAGATTTCCTATAAGGGATGAAAATGATGAAATAATTGGAGCAGCAGCTATTTTTAGAGATGTGACAAGTATACAAAAGTTAGCGGAAGAAGTAACTAATTTAAGAGAATTAGATTCTCTTTTAAGGGCGATAATTGATTCAACATATGATGCAATATCTGTGGCTGATGAAGAAGGAAGAATCGTTATGGTGAACAAGGCGTATACCAAAGTAACAGGTCTTACACCTAAGGAAGTAATAGGTAAATTAGCAACATATGATATTGCAGAAGGTCATGAAAGTATGCATATTAGATGTGCAAGAGAGAAAAAACCAATATTAAATGTAAAAACAAAATTATCTACAAATAAAAAAGAGGTATTAATTAATGTAAATCCAATATTTGTTAAAGGTGAATTTAAAGGTAGTGTAGGTGTTATTCACGATATTTCTGAAATTGAGAGATTGCTCAGGGAGCTTGAAGCAACAAAAAGGCTTTTGAAAAAGGATGAAGCTAAATATACATTTGAAGATATTGTAGCTGAATCTGAAATAATGAAAAATGTTATATTTCAAGCCAAAAAAGCAGCTAATACAAATGTAAATATTTTATTATATGGAGAACCTGGTGTTGGAAAAGAAATATTGGCTCAGGCTATTCATAATTATAGTAAAAGAAGAAATTATCCATTTATTTCAACTAATTTATTGCTTCAAGATGAAAAGAAGCAACTAGAGAATTTATTTGAAAACAAGGAAAATTTATTATCTATGATAGAGAATGGAACATTGTTTATAGATAATGCTCATTTAATGAGTCCAAAGATTCAGGAATTGATGTTAGAGCTTTTAAATGAAGGAAAAGTATATTATAAAAATAAAAAAATAACATTATCTGGAAAAATAATTTTTGCTACGCCAGAAAATTTAAAAGAATTAATGTCTATAGGTAAATTTTCAAGAAATTTGTACTATAAAATGTCGGTTGTAACAATAGAAGTTCCAGCTTTGCGTGAAAGAAAAGAAGATATACCAAAGATGGCAAAACAGGTATTACATATATTGAATCAAAAACATGAAAAGGTAGTATATGATTTTTCAGAAGATGCTATAAAAATATTGGAAGATTATGATTGGCCGGGAAATATAAGAGAACTGGAAAATGTATTAGATAGAGCTTTAATGAATATGAGTCAATCTGATACTATTATTACATCAATGCATTTACCAGATTTAAAAGCTATGGATAAGGGAAAAAATGAATTAAATGGAACGCTTAAAGAATTATTGGATGAATATGAAAAATATATTATAATAGAAACATTAAAAACATGTCAGGGGAATAAAACGGCAGCAGCAAGAAAATTGGGGTTAACAGTAAGAAATTTATATTATAAGCTTGAAAAATTAGGATTAAAATAAAATGGTGATTATATGAGATTTCATTTTAATCTCGAAAGATTAAAAAATTTGAAGGAACGTCTGGAAGAAGATGCAAAAAGAATATTTTTAGAAGCTACTGCTGAAAGGATAAGAGCGGAGCAGAATCTTGTTGATATTAATAATAAAATAAAAACAGAAAATAAGAATTTTATATATCAGATTTCTAATAATCTGGTATCTATTCAAGAAATACAACAGTGGAGATCTTATTTGGAATCTTTAGAAAAGGAAAAAATAAGATTAGGTGAGATTTATAGAGAAAAGATGGCTATTGAGGAGGAAAAAAGAAAAAAATATTTAGAAGCACGTAAGGAAAGAATCATATTAGAAAAATTAAAAGAAAGAAAATTTGAAGAATATAAAATAGAATTTCAAAGAGAAGAAAACAGAAATTTGGATGAAATAGGAATACAAATGTTTTATAGAAAAAAGGAATAAATTTAAACAAATTTTATATTTTCTTCTATATACCTTAATAATAATTATGGTATAATAATCACGGTTAAGGCAACGTAGCCAAGGGGCCTAAGGCGGCGGTCTGCAAAATCGCTATTCGTGGGTTCAAATCCCACCGTTGCCTCCATTACTGAGCACTATAATGTGTTGCCATATTCGAAATGAATATCGGTCTGCAAATCCCCGTTAATTCGGGGATTTTGTTTTATATTCATACTTTTAGACCATTGTTAAGCTAAAAAATTTTTTTCATTTCTCCATCTTGTGCAATATCATCAGGAGTAACGAATTCTGGATCAGGTTCTATTATTATTCCTGCATCTTTATACATCCTCGCCACGAGTTCAGAACAAATCATTTTATTAGGATCTGAATATGGGAGTTGTTTTTCTAAGTATCTTTCTAAAGGTTCAAACCCCAAACTAAGAATTTCTGGAAGCCCATTCAGAATGAGTGAAGCGAAATCGTATCTCATATTGAAATATTTTGCTACATTTCTTTTTATTACACTTCTTTTTTCATTATCCATTTTTTCATGTCTGTATATATCAAAATTGCCTAAAATCCTAAGAGGGTATTTTATCAGATGCACGCCATTAAACCATGCAGCAAGAACATAGCCATTACCCACATATAATTCAGAGTGTATATATTCATGTCCTTCAATTTTTGCAATTATATCAGCTATATTTTTTCCAAGGAATTGTTTAAGAAAGGTGTATATTCCAGGAGCATCTTCTTTTTTTAATAGTAGAACATCTCCAACTTTTAATTCAACACTATTCATTTATTGTCACCTTCTTTTTCCAATCTAAAAAACCAAGATTTCTTATTGTCTAAATAATATTCTTCAATTACTGTATATCCATCATATTTCATTGCAAGATATTGAAGTGCTCGATTTTTATCTTCTATTTGAACTACAACATCAATTATTTCATTATCTTGCATGTTTTGATATTGTTGTAAAACTTCCTGTCTCTGTGGTTGATACGGATATACAAATCCAAGAATTACTGCTGCTAAAGTTGCAGCTAATATGATCCAAAGTTTCCAGTCTTTCATATCCATTATTTCACTCCTTTCTGAAGATTGAGATAAAATACTATACTTTCAATAATGGTATCCAATAATTCATCTGAGATTTTAATATGCATTTGACTTAAAGCTTTTTTGGCCATAACCATTGCCATGTTTTTTTTAGCTTCACCATGTAAGTTTTTCAGTTTTCCAATTTGCTCTACATATTCAACAACATGGGTTACAATTTTTCTTACGATTTTGATTTTACTTTCCATCTTCTTTGAATGAAGAAATAAATTTGCTAAAACAAATGCAATACCTACCAATACATACACAATAGTTTCCATACTTTCACTCTCCTTTCAATGTTTTATATAAAAAAAGAGCCAATTAAGGCTCTTTTGTATAAATATATTCATTATAATTTTTAAATTCAGTGAATATTTCCCTTTGAACGCTTGTGACTACACCTAAAACTGTACATTCATTTTCCCAGACAACTTCTACTCCGTTAATTGTTGGCTGAAGATTATAAAAGAAGATTTTTCCATCATATCTATTTCTTGCACACCTTTTTAAATACTTTTTTCTGTTGTAATATATAATAACATCATTCCCAGGTTCATATTCTTTCTTTTCATAATAGACAATATCTCCTTTTTTATATGTTGGTTCCATTAAATCATTTTCAACTAAAAATTTATTACTATCATTTCTATGATTATATGGTGGAAGCGGTATTATTCTTTTATTTGTCAATAGTTTTAAAATTTCAGATTCAATTGTTTTTTTGGATAATTCGTCAAGATTTTCATTTTCTTTTAAAAACTTTTGAAGTTGTAATGCCCTTAACCTATTTTCTCTTTGCTTTCTTAATGAAATTATTTCTTTCATTCTTGATAATTTTTCAAATTCATTCTTTTTACTTCCGATTTCATATTTTCCATATTTTCTTATCGAAGGTAATACTTCATGAGTAATCCATCGCCTGAATTCTTTTGCTTGTGGTTTTCTGCTCCCTAAAATAGCATTATAAAGTCCTGATTCATTGATTATAATTGCTTTTTGGTACGAGGCTCCAAATTGGAGCTTCGTGGTTTCTTTCTCATCTTCATCAAGTCTTGCGTACATTTTACTTGGCTTTTCATATTCCAAGACTTCTGCCACATCTTTTCCTACCCACCACGGCTCACCATTTTTTAATAATACTCTCACTTCATTACTTTTAAAATTAAATTTAACTAAATCTGCCATAAATATCCCTCCAGTGTGATATAATATATTTGTCGGTTTTGCAGAGGTCCACTCTCTGCCACCGGTTTCCAGTGTGACCGGTGAACCGACATTTTTATTATACTCTCTTTTTTATATATTGTCAAGACTATATAACCTTTGATTTATATTGAATAAAAAATATATTTTTAGTATAATATATAATTAGGATAGTATATTGGAGGTTTTTGTATGATAAAACACAAGGTTAAGAAACTTCTAAAAGAACGGGATAAATCATTATATTGGTTATCTCAAAAAACTGGTTTAAGTTATCCAAACTTACATAAACTAATAAAAAACGATACTCATTCTATAAATTTTGATACTTTAGATAAAATAATGAAAGCTTTAGAAATAACTGATTTTAATGAAATATTAGAATTTGTTCATGATGAAAGAAAAACTGGATAGTTTTTAATAAGGCTATTTAATAACAAAGGGAATAATCCCTTTTTTTCATAATATCTTCCATAAATTTAACTTCTTCACTAAAATTAGAGTATTGCAGGTGTTTTACAGCTTTTTATGATTAATTACATATAAATAAAAAAATAACACACTTATAGGTGCTATATCTTTTTAAGAATTCTTTTCATTTGTTTTAGAAATTTGTTATAGTAAAAAAATGGTGTTTTGTTTCTTTTTTAAAGAAAATTTCTTTAACTTCAAGTCTTGTTTTAGGTAATTGTCCATGTAGATTAAAAAAATAAATTTCAGAAAACTTAGGTTTCATTTCATGAGTTAATATTCTTGCATCTTTTACTGCTTTGACTGTATCTATAAATGATTCTCTGGACAAAGGATTATCTATTTTTATATTCCTTTTATATCCAAGAAAATCTTTTTCAATGCCATTAAAGAATTTTCTTTTTCGAAACCTATTCCAACCTACACACGCAACAAGAATTTTTTCAAAATATGAACAGTTTTCACATTCCCCAAATACAGCTAATATTAATTTAGCCTCATAATCAAATTCATTATCGTATATCATTTTCTCACCTCAAAATTTTTATTAAATAAGTTAATAAAAGTAAAAAATTACCTGCTAAAAGACCTATTAACCATTTGCCAACACTACTATAAAACCATTCTTGAGCTCTTTTGGGTATATATCCATTTTTCATTTCTTTCTCAAATTCATCAAATTTTTTTGTCAATTTTTCAATCATTTCTTTTAATTGTAAAAGTGTTAAATTGTGTTCTACATCTTCAATCATCCTCTCTTCCATTTTTCTTTCTAATTCTTTTATTTCATCAGAATAAGGGCAATCTTTGTAATTCAAAAGTTCCACCTCCAAGCAATAAAAAAAGAACCCGAAGGGTTCTTTGAATTTTAAGGTTATATTCTATTAAAACCTAACACTAAAGCTATTCGCTTTAATATTTCTTCCATATCATCGTTATTTAAAGTAAATAAGTATCTATCTAAAAATCTTTTTTCAATAGTAAAAAGTTGTTCACATTTTACTATTGTATCTCTTTTTAATTCAGAATATTGACTTTTATGCAATAAATGATGAGTTACATATTTTAATCTATTATTTTGAGAATCCCAATGTTTCTTAGGCTCAAAAGATGTCGTTGGAATTACTATTATATTGGAGTATGAGGCAGAGAATATTTTATCATCTTGAACAATAATTACTCTGTGATCATTTTTCATAGTAGTTTTAGATGGACTTGTATGGGAGTTAAATTCATAAAATATACTTGTCCAAATCCATATGATCCATTACTCTTTTTCATAATCAACCTCAATTATTTAACAAATAAGATTGCGTATTCGCAATTTCATTGGAAATTTTTTCGTTTGGTAACTCCCTTTTATTTCATGTGCTTGAATTGAAAATTTTTTTGCTTTTTTAATGCATTTTTAGCATTTAAAAGATTTATTTCATATTCGTCAAGATTAAAAAGTTCTTTAGGAATTTTTTCCCCATCTTCTAAAGAGGACCATAAACGAAAATTATGCGTAAATTCAGATATGCTTGTAGCAGCATATTTCTGCAAAAAAGAAATAATTTTTTCCAAAATATCAATCATTTCTTGAGAGAAATCTTCCATATTAGCTTTAATCAATGGGAAAAAATCATATTTTTTATGTTTAGAAGTTGTTTTTTGTAATTTAATTTTTATATATGGATTAGCCTTTTTAATATCTGTTAATTTATAAGCGGTTAATGGAACTGGACCATTAGGCATTCTGATATAATTATCCTCAAAAATAGTTTCTTTATATTTGTTATACCATATTAAATCCATAAAAAATATTGCTTTCATTAATTTGGTTCGCCCAATATTAGGATATTTTTCTAAGATATATATAATAGCATTTATCTGTTTTTCTTTTTTATTCATTTTTTTCACCCCTCAATACATTTATCGGTATTAATTGTATTATTATTATACTATTTTTTTATAAAAATGTGAAGCATTTTTTCTTACAAATCGAGGGAATGAAAAAGAACCCGAAGGGTTCTTGTTAGCTATATATTAAAATTCATATTCAATCCTAAACTCATGTATTTGTAAATTATTCCAATAAGGATATTGTGAAAATTCTAATCCAAAGGATTTTTTATAAATATACTTCAGATTGAAATTACCTATATTTACAGAGTTATCTATTTTGATATTGAAATATCCTAAAGGTGAAAATAAATATTCAGCAAAATCATCTGTTTTAGGCTGCATAAAATAGATCAATTCAATTTCACTATTAAAAATATCAAAATTAAAATCATTGCTGAGATAATATGCTGGAGTAGTGATTTTAGGACTTTCAAACATTAAATAACTTAATCCAACTTTCCAAGAAAAAGAGTTAATAACTAACAAAATAAACATCAGTAATATAAATATTCTTTTCAAAATTCCACCTCCTAATCATTTACAAATACAATATATTGTATATCTGCCTCTAAAGAGGCTGGAACTGGTTGTTTGTATATCGTTATTTTATTTGTACTTGAAGGATTTTCCCATGTACCAGTTTCTCTTGAGAATAACCATGCAGCCCAGCTTTCTCCTGCCATATATCCTCCACTTAAGCTCCAACTAATTATCCTGTCTGATGAAGATTGAGAAAATGGATATTCTTGACTATAAACCACAGTGTTTGTGTCAGTATTTATCAATTCAATTATTTCACTAATTATTTCAAGTGATGCATATTCAAAATCTTCCGCAGAAGAATTAAATGGTCCTGTTATTGCATTAAATTTTACTTTTCTCCTAATTTTATAATTTCCATTAGGAATATCTGTAATTGTAAGAGTTCTATTTGATAATATAAAATAATCACCTGTAAAACTTTTTACTCTACTAATAGCAGTACTATCAAAATTAACTGCTGGTGGAGAAGGTGTTCCATTTAATTTTGTAAATAATCCTTCAGTATGTAATTGAATTAAGCTTGTATCTACCACTAATTTATTTTTGGCCATGTTAGAGAAAATGTCTGCTCTGCAATTGGGAAATAACAAATATCTTGTCGCTCTGCAGTAACAGTTGTTTTATCGAAGTATAATAAACTCCCATCACTTTTTTCTAATGGAGTTACATTCTGTACACCACTTCTTTCACTTAATGGAGTGGCATTATATACACTTGTAACTCCAATAGTTGTTTCTGTATCATAAACATCATTACTAAATTCTTCATAACAATAAACTGTAAATCCACTGGTTGTTTTATCTTTAATTCCGTATTTTAAAACTCTTTCTGTTCCTACCCAGTCATTATCATAAATTTTATGTTGTAACGGGAACAATAAAACCTCATAATTCGCACTTTTCCATGGAGTAGGAAATGTTCTTGTTGCTTCTGTTGCTCCATTCTTTATTGAAAGGGTTCCAACATCATATATGTTTACAAAGGGTAAAGACTGTCCTTGATAATATTTTAAAAACCCATCTTGTCCATCAATACCATATCCTTCATTTTCATCACCAACTGTAATTTTTTCATTTGTATGTAGCCTTTTTATTATAGCTGTTCCAGAAGGTAATTCGCTTGCATAACTTCTCTCTTCAACTTCCGTATATTCAACTGGAACTGTATAATTGATTACATCAACTAAACTATCAACCCAATAAGCAATTGCTCCTTTTGGAAGTGATGTTTCTACTCCTAATATTAATTTATCTGCTGTAATCGAACCAGCTTCAATTCTATCCGCATCAAGATACCCTGTTGTAATTTTACTTGCATCTATATTTGCAATTTTAGCGTCATCGACTGCAAGGTCTGCTATTTTTGCATTTGTTATTGCTGCGTCTTTTATTTTAGCTTCTGCAATAGACGCATCTGCTATATGCGCTTCTTTAATTACACCTGTTGCAATATTTGCACTATTAGTTATTATTTCATTTGTTCCAATATGTGTTGCCGTTATTTCACCAGCTCCTATTTTTTCTGCGGTAACTGCAGAGGCACTCAATTTTTCCGTTGTAATTGCTCCTGCTGCAACTTTATCAGCTGTTATTGCTCCCGTTGCTATTTCATTAGCAGTAATGGCATTTGCTGCTATCTTATCAGTTGTAACTGCATTTGCATCTAATTTATCAGTTGTTATTGCATTACTTGCAATTTTATCTGCAGTTATAGATCCTGCTTTTATTTTTTCTGCTTCTACTGCGTCTGCTTGAATATGTATAGCTGATATTGAATTAGCGGCTATCTCATTTGCAGTTACTGCACCTGCTGCTATCTTTTCTGTAGTAATTGCTCCTGCAATTATTTTGTCTGAAGATATAGAATTAGCTTTTAATTTGGGTGTGGATATAGAATCATCTGCAATTTTGGTTTCTGTTATTGTTCCATTTGGAATATTATCTTCTACTACCTGTATTATGCTGTCAAGATTAACATAATCATATCCCACAGGTTTAATACCTTGAATATCATCCAATAATGAATTAGTCCAATAAGCTATAACTCCTGCTGGTAAAGCTAATGCTTTATAACTCAATTTATCATTTAAATCTGGAATAGTTGTATTATTCAAAGTATCAATATCTGTTCTATTATTATTTATATCAGTTTGCAAATTTGGAATTGTTGTATTATTTAGAGTATTTATATCTGCCTGATTTTGAGCAATAGCAGTTTCTGCATCATTTAAACGCTGACTTTCTAAATCTGCATCATAAACTTTTGCGGTTGTTGCTGAAACACTTGTGCTCCAATTACTTATATTGCCACTTTCATCGATAGCCCTGATTCTGAAATAATATGTTGTATTTGTATTTCCCGCATATGTGAATTGTGTTGCTGAAACTTTTATTGTTATTACGTTTTGTGTAAATCCGCTATCAGTTGCTACTTGTAATTCATATTCTTTGAAATCTTCTTCTGAGTTTGCATTCCATGAAACCTGTATTTTTTGAAATAATCCTGTAGCTGTTAATCCTGTTGGAATCGCAGGAGGCGTTTCGTCTTTTGCACTTGTTATTTGAGAAACTGTTGTCCAGTTTGATTTCTTACCTTCTGCATCTAAAGCTCTTAATTTTACGTATATTGTTTTATTTCCTGCAACTTCGAACTTCACTAATGCTTCTGATGTTTTTATATAATTCCAGTCTGTTCCATCGTAACTCCAAGCTAATTCATAGCCGATAAGGTCTGATTCTGTATTTGTATCCCATGATGCTTTTATAAAACTTAATCCGTTCTCGTTTATTGTTGTTAAACTTAATCCAGTAGGATCTGCTGGTGGATTTCCGTCTATATAATTTGTTCTATTATCAACCTGATCAACTTGAGCTTGCAAGGTCTGCACATCGCCTTGTATTTGTTCTATTTGCGTCTGTTCCGGAGGTTTAGTTATTGCATTATCTGTAATTGTTTTCGTAATTGTTTTATTGTTTATATCAAAGGTTATATTTTTCCATTCTGTTATATCTAATACAGTTTCAAATTTATTTGCTGAAAGGTTTTGCTTTACAGAGTTAACAATGAAAGTTCCACTTGAAATACCTTTTTTAGAAATAGATAAATCAATTAAGTTTCCTGCATAAACATCTGGATAAAATTCATTCATTTTTAGATTAAAGTGTATTTCTTTTCTGAGTTAGAATATGCAACATCAGCGACATTTGAAAGCATACTTTGATTTGAATAATAAGATTTGATTTTTAATTCTGAATCAGGTTCATTAGTTGTATTTGGAAGTACAACATTGTCTAAACTTACTTTCTTTATAGGTCTTCCTTTAAACCCAACATATGCAATTGTGTAATCCACTGTTGTAGCTAAGTTGGTAATTTTCAAAACTAATTTATCAGGATATGCTGTTAATTCATCTACTCTAATATATCCGTCGCTGTCCCTTGTGCAAAACTTCCTTTGTCATCAACGATTACATCACCATTTTTCACTGTTAAGGTTACATATGTATCAAAATCTTTTCCATAGTCACTTGTGTATTCTAATTCAAATGTTCCTTGTTCACTTGCTTTAATTATCGCATTATCTCCTTGCAATTCAGTATCAATTAATAATTCTGTATTTGCGGTTCCTATCTCATAACCTTCACTTTCTACAACAAAACGATTATATTTTTTCTCTTTTGTTATCTCATAATTAGCAAAATTATTTTCGTCAATGCTTAATGCTGTTGCTGGTTCTACAAAGTTTTCTATTCTTGTTCTATATTTTATTTTTCCCTCAGGACTTACCGAAATTCTTCCTTGTGTCGCATTTACAATTTCTTGTATTACACTCCAAATTGTCCTATCTTCTTTCGCTAAAAATACATCAAACGCAGTTGTTAGTGCTTGTAAATCGTGGTAACTACTGCTAATTCCAGCTCTATTTAATAAATCAGCAATTATTGCATCTGGAGTCATTGCAGTATATAAAAGAGGATTTTCAAGTGTTTTTTGCGATGTAATCCAAAGCAAATCTTTTATCTGTATTTCTGCTTTTTTGTGTTTTTCTTTGATACCGTGTGCTGGTTTCCAACCGTAAAAAATAGGTATATCTGTTGTTGTAACTCCATTAGTAACTTGAACTAATATTTTTACTTCCCATATCTTATTCAAATAATCATCGCTTACTGTTCCGTTTATTTTTCCAACGGAAACATCAAAAACATCATTATATTGCGTGGGAGTAAATTCATTATTGAGGTTAGCGACTATTATTTTAGCTTCATCGAATACAGGTTTTGAAAGTAATTGAATACGATTTGTTGTTTTAACTTGTTGCACGTAATCGCTTAAATCATACCAATTAGTTCCGTCTATCTTCGCATAAAAAAGTATTTTTTTGTATCTTGTTGCATCTCTAATATATTGCAAATAACTTTGATCTATACTCAAAGGCTCGAACATTTGTTATCACCGCCTTACAGTTTAACTACTATATTTTTGGCTATTCTTATTTCTCCAGTTCCATATAAATGCGTTCTATTATATTCTTGTGCGTCTTTTAAGTTTGTAAAAACAGCTAATAAATCATTATACATCCCATATACCATATATACTGTTGTTGTTTGATAGCGGTTGTTAAAAATTAAACTATCGTGAGTAGAATACATTGTTTCACCTCCGTATAAAAAATGGAGGGTTTTAAAACCCTCCATGATATTTCCTATAAAACTCTAATTATTCCGCTTTAACATTTAGAATCCCTCTCTAAATAATGGGCATCTTAGCTGGAACTGCAAATGGCTTCTTTGCGTTGTAAAGTTCCTGAATGAATTCGGGAGTCCAAACATTAGGATTATATTCGCCAATGTAGAGGTCAGATATTAAAACATTTCTTTCATGTTCTGTACCTGAATCATAATTTCCTACATAACCACTTAAAGTTAAATCATTCATAACCATATTTGTAGGGTCATATGCACCAGTTAAAACTTCATTTGCATCAAAATATAGTTTAACTGTATTATCAGTTACTATGCATACGTAATAATGCCATTCTTTTTCAATATCCGTAGAAAAAACGGCAGGGTTGCTCCAATATCTTGTAATTGGCGTCCCTGCTGTTGGACGTATGCTAATACCTAATTTGCCAGCATTACCTGTGCCACTTGATGATTCTGGCCCGCCAAATAAAATTTCAAATGTAGTTTTTGAAGTGGAAGTAGAAACTTCTCCTGTATCTACTAAATGTTGCCAATGATTTGTTTTTATCATTGCATACTCCAATTTCCCCAAAAACTTATAACAAAGTTTTTATTTATTCCAAAAGGTAAAATAGTTTTACCTTCTGCTCTCGTCCCATCAACAAAACTTGTTGAAAATGATTTTTTCTCTACTTGAATTTTTTCTATCCAATAAGAAGGTGTTGATGTAGAACCTATTCCTACATTAATATAAGCCAAAGAACTTGGAGCACTGCTTAAATCAATTGTTATAGAGAAATACCCTTTTGTATCAGGTGCTACATTTGTAAGAAATTGTGGCCATATATTTGAACCAGTAGAATCATAACCTGCTATATATATTCTTACAAGAGAAAGGTCAGTCCAGCCTGAAATACTTATTTTTTCTGTATTTGTGGCAGTAACTTGACAACCGGGCAAAGGTCCAGAAAGTGGTTGGTCAGTTGCTATTATTTTATAACCATTAGTAGTATAATAACTTCTAGCAGAACGTAAAGAACCTCCATAATATTCTTGAGTAAGAGGATAAATAAAATAATTCGTCGTCCCTTCTTCAACTGCAAAACTCTTGACACCTTCGAATGGTATATCGTCATCACGCAAAGTTACACAAAGACTGCCATCATCATTATAGATAAGATTATATGGTGTTTTTATCAAAGCCATGATTTATACCTCCTCAACACTTATTTCTTTTGGTAATTCAGTATTAGCTAAGGCGAGGTTTTGCATTATTTCATCTTTTTTTGCTGCATACATCGTTTTTAAAACTTCTGGAATAATATTTTTCATGAACAAATCAAATTCAGATTCAAAAATAAATTGCTCGTATTCGTACATTGTTTGAGTTTGCATTACTTCATTTCCTTGTTCATCAATTATTGGAACTTCTTCCTGAATTTCTTGAATATTGTAATTGAAAGCATATTTTACTCTTGTTTTTGATTTTCTAATATCATCAGTAACACTTATAATTTGAATTTCAGAAGGTTTTACTGAACTTCTAACCATAATTTCACCTCCGTATAAAATAAAAAAGAGCCAATTAAGGCTCTTTAAATTTATTATTATTTTACTTCAAGAATCTTAAATTCAAAATTCACTAAATTGGGATCTATATTTCCTATTTTATTTAATATCTCTTTTTTGTTTTTAATGATTTCATCATGATTGAAATATTCTTCAATTGTGTAATTTTGAATTAAAGGTTCTTCATTAAAAAGTTTATAATACATTTCATTATAAATAGTTATAGATTCCAATCTAAAAAATATTTTAAAGTCTTCTTCGTATTCATAATATTCTTCATTATTATACTTTATATTAATTTTATAATATAAATCTTCTTCTTTTATCAAATCATAAAGAAACGCTTTTAAAAGCACAAAAGTCAAAAGTGGAGAAATAATAAAACTTTTTTTGTCATTTTTAGATATAAAATCAAAATAATAATTATAATCATATTTCTCATAATCTATAGTACTTTCTACAAGATATTCTTCTATTATATTTAATTCTTTGTAGCCAGAATTTTCGCACATTTCCCAAAAATCATTCTTTTTGTCAATTGAAACTTTTACATTAAAAGCTGCTTTATCTGATAAGTTTATAATTTCAACTTCTTTCCAAAAACTAACATTTGCATTTTTAGGTGAAAGTTTAATCCAAATTTGAGGCTTTGAAGCTTTTTTGTTTCTTTTATGCTCTTTAAATTCGCTCCACATAAAATAATTAAAGAGGATATTAATGTTAAAGAAGGGAGTATCCAATCATAATTATCTTTAAATTTTGCAATTATGAACAGCAGGAAACCATTTGTTCCACCATAAAAACTAAGAAAATATATTAATCCTAATAAATTAAAAACCACAGTAATAAATACTACAACCCAAAATATAATCCTTTCTTTAGAATTCAATTTAATCCCCCTTGAGATAATTATACCTCAAAAGAGGGGATTTTTTTATGCAAATTTCAATGTTCCATTGTCGAATAATTCTTGGGCTGCTTTGGCTAACCACTCTTTAAAACTGCTTTCGCTATCAAAGATAAAACTGTCATTTGCATTAACAATAATTGTTTGATTCACAACTTCTGGTGCAGAACGTTGCACTGTAGAAGTATATTGACTCTGATAGGAATTCTCTACATTTTGCTCTACATTCAAATCAACTTTTGCAATTTTTTCATTTGCTTCTTTAATGATTTGCCCCATGCTTTTTACTGTTCTTTTTCCTATATCAACAACACCAAAAGTTAATCCCTTAATTACATCTGAAACTATATTATACAACCAATTAAAAGCACTTGCGATCATTCCAAAAACAATATAAAATCCTCTTCCGATTGGAACTAATACAGCATTATATATCCAAGTTAAAACTGCTCCAAACGCTTGTAATCCTGCAAATAAAGGTTGTAAAATAGGAACTAATAATGTTCCTAACATTTGCCCAAGTGCTTTTAATATATTTACGAAAGGTTGTAATGCTCCATTAATTAGAGGCCCAATTACAGCCATTAAACTTTCTACAATTGTATTAATTGGATTTAATAAAGCTACAACATTACTTAAACTCATTACTGCTTGAATTATAGGTCCAAATAAACTTCCTAACATACCAAATAAACCACTAAACATATTGCTTAGTCCATTTAATATTGGTCCAAATATTGCATCTCCACTGATTTGATTACCTAATTCACCAAGAACATTACCTGCACCACTTGCAAAACCTGATGCTTTATTCGCAACCCAGTTTTCAGTTTTCTTAACTCCATTAATTACTGCTTGTCCAAAACTTGTTTTTGCTATACCTTCACCTATTATACCGCCAACATTTCCAATGCTTCCGGTTAGAACATCGAAACCGCCTTTAAATATCTGAGTTAAAAATCCAGCTTGACCTTTTTCGAAGTCATAATAAGCTTTGGTTTCTGGGTATAATGTTTGAGCTAATTTGAGATCTTCTGTTAATTGTTGCAACATTGATTTTTGTGTTTTATCATTTCCTTCTTGGATTCCAAGCATTTTATTTAAAGTTTCTGTTATTAAATCTTGATTTTCTTTAACTTCTGGTATGTAATTAGAAATATAATTAATTATTTCTGGTATTATATCTGCAACAGTTTTTACATTAGTTCCAATTTCTCCCAATACATCTCCACCTAAAAAACTTGATATTGTTGTTGCTACACTTCCACCATCTGCGTAACCTTTTATTCTTTTTTGTTCTAAAATACTTATCAATTGCGGATATTTTTCTACTAACCAAGCAGGAATTACATATTCCCCTTTATGCACTATTCCTGCAACATCATATTTTCCGCCGTTTCCTGTGTATCCACCTTCTGCAAACCCTGCTCCTAATAAAGCATATTTTAAAGCTTGTTCCATGAATGTTGCTGATAATGCACTACTGGTTAAAACACCAGCTCCTATACCACCAAATATAGCTCCCATTCTCAATGCATATTGTCCAAAACTCAAAGCTTTGTCTGTTGCTAATGTAGTTGTAGAAATAGCACTTCCTGTTAAGCTTGTAGTTGTTTCTCCTGTTATTATATAAGGATTACTACCAATTTCTTTTGGTGCTTCAGGATTAACTGGTTTTGTTTCTTCAAATTCATTTTTCCCTTTTATCAAATCAATTGTGAATTGTATTGTCTTTTTCCATGCATTAACTATCAAGTCAGAGAAGAAATTCCAAATTTTCTTTGCTCCTTCTGCAATATTAAAAGCTACATTTACAACTAAGTCTCTAACTCCTGATACGATCCAATCGTATAATGCGATATATGTAAATGTAATTTTAGCTGCAATTTCAATTAGATTATTAAGGATCCAACTTGAGATTTTGCTCAAATTTTCTAAAAAATCAATTGTTACTGTTATTGCTCCATTTAATATCCATGCTGATATTTTGTCTAAATTTTCTAAAAAATAAACTACTGCTTCAAAACTTTTCTCAAATGCATATTCTACAAAATTAGCTACTACCAAAAAGCCATCAATCACTTTATCAGCTATCCAAACAAAGAATTCAATTGTTGCAGTAAATCCATTTATCATTTTTTTAGCTATCCAATTAAAGAATTGAATTACAGCTGTAAATCCTTCTATTACTTTCTTGAATATAGGATTAAAAAATTCGATTATAGCAGCAAATCCTGAAATTGTTGTTCTTGCTAACCACGCAAAAAATTCAATAAGAGCCATAAATCCTTCAACTGTTTTTCCAGCTAACCATTCAAAACTCGTTACAGTTGCATTTATAGCAAAATTTAATACTGCTTTTAAAGCTCCACCTAATAATCCTATAAGCCATTTGAAAAATCCTTGCTCTTGAATTAATTTAAATTGTTTACCTAACCATTTTATTGCATTACCTATTCCATTTATAATCGCTTGAATAACTTCTATTCTTTTTGCTTTATCCAAAGATGCAAACCATGCAACTAATATTCCAAATAGCCATGTAAATGGATTTACTAATGCACTTACTACACTACCAAGCTTACTTAAAACATTAAGCATCATATTAAAGATTACTATTGCTATTAATAATTTTGTTACTGCTGTTATTAGTGCTACAAATTTATCTTTGTTCTCATCTATCCATTTTGCTAATCCTTGAAACCACCTTATAGCTTTTTCGATCCATACACCTAAGACACCTTTAAATGCATTATATATTGTTTGTTTCAAATTATCCAAAACCACAAGCAATTTTCTAATTTGGAATTCTAAGGTAGAAGTTTGTTTAATAAACATTTCATTTAAAGCTGAAACATCATCTGTAACTAAGTTCGTTATATTTTCAAGATCATCAAAATTATTTATCAAATTTACAATTGCTTGCCTTGCTGTATCTGATAATTGTAATTGATTAATAAAGTTAGCTACCTCTTCATTTGTTTTGCCTTTCAGCTGATTCCTTAACTGTTTTAATACATTTACAAATCCTATAAATTTACCATTTTCATATAATTTAATCCCTGCTTTTGTTAATTGCTCTGATTTTTGAGTTAATTCATCATATGCGTTTTGAAGTGCATTAGCTGCTTGAGAAGCATCAGGCATATATTTTGTCAAGGTTGCAAATGTTGCTGTTGCAGAAATCCAGTTTTCTCCTAAACTTCTTGCAGATGCGGAAATTTCAGGGATATATTGAGCTAATTGCTCGTAATTCAACAAACCATATTTTACAGCCTGAAATTGTACTGCATAAACCTTTGTTAAATCTTGCATATTCAAACCGAAACCTTTAATTTGCTTTATTGCACCTGTGAATGCTGTTTCTACATCAGTTGCCCCCGCTACACTTGCTTTTGCAACCTGTTCTAAAACTGCAGGAACATCTTTTAATTCTATTCCTGCACTACCTAATGCATATGTTGCTTCCCACATTGATTTTAAAGAAAATCCATACTTTTGAGCTATTGTAGTAATTTTATTTCCAAGTTGTTTTTCAAATTCTTTTGCTGTTACTCCAAACATCGTTGAAGCATTTGCCATCGCTTTTTCTGTATCTTTTGAAAAAGCTACAATAGCTGTTCCTGTTGCTGTTATTGCACCTAATGCATATTTTACATATCTTGCTATATCATCAAAATTTTGTTTGAATTGATTAAATTTTTTGTTTGTTTTATCAACCGCAGTTTCTAATGTATTTACAGATTTTGTAATTGTTTTTAAAGCTTGAGAAGCATAATCTTTAGCTTGAATTAATATACTCAAAGTTGCGGTATTAGCCATCTATATCACCGCCTTTTATTGTTTTCTTCGTTAATTTTTTCTATCAAAATTTTTCTATATATATTCAAAAAATACATATATTTTGCATTTTGATCTAAAAAGCTGCCACCCTCTGGAAAGTTAATCATATTTCCTCTATGATCAAATAAATTGTTTTTTATTAATAGACACTGTTTTATGTGTTCTATTTCGTTCTCCTCAAAACCATAAAAGTTTATTTCACTGCTAATAAAAGTGCTTTTAATAAACATTTCTAATTTTAATCTGTCTATATTTGTTATAATCAAATAACCTTCGATTGCTTTATTTAAAATATTTTCGATTAATTCGGGTTTTAAACGTATTATATTTCTAAAATTCAATTCATCTTTTAACGTCCAACTTTGTAATAAATAAGGCAAGGCTTCTATTACCCTGCCTTGCCTTCTCAATTCTAATGTTCTAATTGTATCTTCACGAAAAATAAACAACTCATTATCATATTCCAATAACATCAGAACCACCAATTTCATACATTTCCAATAACTTGTTCCAAAGATTCTGCAAGATTTTTGGATTTACCTTCGTTTTTAAAATCTGTGGTGTTGGTTTTTCACTTTCACTCCAATTCAAAATTAATTTTGCTAATAAATCTACTGGAACCTCACCCATTTTTTCAGTATCAAGTTCTATTTCATTTGTTTTTGCATTCATTTTAACTGTCTTTGGTTTTATAGCTTTCTTTATTTCTTCTAACAAATAGAAATTAGGTTCAGCTTTCACTTCTATCCAATTATCAGTTTCTTTTTTTGCAATATTCATTTTGTCATCAAAATATATTTTTACAGTCTTTTGTTCATCAATAAAAAATCCCATACTTTCACCCTTTCTATTAATTATTAGTATGTTCCGTTGGTATTTTGATAATCTGAAACTTCAATAATATCTCCTGTTGCTGGTATTAATGCTGTAAAGTTTGCCTTAAACATTATTTTTTCAGGTCCTGATACATCGTGTGTCATCTCAGAGAAATTAATTCTTGGTAAGTATATAGTCAATTTTTCTCCTGTTGCTTTTTCTAACTTAATTCCTATAGCTCCGTCCTGGAAGTTTTTAAATTTACTATATTCACCACTAACAACAGAAGCATCAAAAATAATATCTAAGGATCCTGTTATTTCTAAGTTTCCAGCTTCAAGTGTTTTTCTTTTTCCTGTTCCGTCAAGTCTGTAATCATCAGTATCTAAGTTATTTGCAATATTCAATTCAATACTTGAATAAAGGTCAGTTGTTGTTTGAAAATCATCTGTATATAAGGTTAATTCTTTGAAGAAAAATGGTTGTGCATCTACATCAACTATTGTTCCTTCCGTTGCAGCACCTACTACTTCCTCTTTTCCAACAAAATCAAGACTAATAGAAGGTATTGAACCTACTGCACCACTGAATTTCAATGAATTTACTTTCATACCAAGGTATTTCATTTTTTGTCCTGAATGATCCACTTGAATTGTTGCAGAGGGTATGTCTGAGCTTAAATCCACCGGAACAATTTTTGTATATTCATCGCCTGAACTTGGTGTTGAATCTGGATCTTGTAATGAAGCGTTTCCTAATGCAAGGTAAAAAGCTAAACCTGCTGAGGTTGGATATGCTTCTAATTCAAGATTTCCTTCAGCACCTTCTTTAGTTGGTGCTAATGCTTTTGTTCCTCTAACCCCTAATAATGCCTCTGATTTTGCTGTTTCTATTTTATGGTTTAAACTTTCACTCTTAAAAGGCAACTTATATTTCAACGTTGCTTCAGTCGCGAACGAACTCTCTATTCCTAACAATACGCTTGATTTTGCACCTGTATAACTCATATATTATTCACCTCGCTTGTTTTTATTCTGAACATAACAAAAAGATGTTCATCATCAGAAGTAAATTCTGTATTCATCAACTGATAATTCTGCTTAAAATATTTTTCCAGAACTTCTACAATATCATATTTTTCTTGAAAAAACAATTCCGAATTTTCGCCTCTACTCATTGAAAACACACACACTATATCAATATTTACATTAATTTCATATCTCAATGAAGTCATTTGCTGATGATTAGATGAATCTAAAAAAATTGAAGCTGAAGATAAATAATCATCGGCCTTCAAAGCTCCAATACCTACGTTCTGAAAAATATTTTTGTTATTATACGTCATTCCTTCTAAATCTGATTTTATTGAATTTAATAAATCATTATACATCTTCCATCATTCCTTTTTTAAAGATTGTCAAAATCTTCTCTTTATTATCTTTCAATGTTCTTGCAAAAAAATATTTTCCTCTTGTTCCTGGATGTCTTACATGTTTAGCTACTGCCCAGTATTTTTTATCTCCCATATATCCTTGTGGTTTAGGGTTGGGTCCAATATACCAACTTAAAGCTTTTTTCCTTTTTGGGAAAATATCGTGTGCTTTAGTTCCATATTCTAAAAATATTGCATGTATTTGGTCAGTATAAATCTTTCCATGTTCTGTAGAAACTTCTGTAAAAACTTTATTTTTAATTTTTGATGAATTTAACTCTTTATCATACAAGAACTTTAAATAATTAACCAATAAAGAGGTTGCAATACCGAAGGCCTTCCTTCTTCCAGAAGGCCCTAGATTTTTCCCTAATTGTTTTAATTTTTTATTTAATTTCTTATCACCAACAATTTCAATCTTCATAACTCATCTCTCCTGCAACTATATCCCATTCATATTCTCTTGTTATTCTTTCAATTTCACGTATCAATGAAGTTTTTGAATAACTCTCTTGATAATCACCTCTCGTTGTTGTTTTTGCCGAATCCCAATCTCTAAGCAGTTGTCTTAAAGCATCTCTAACAGCAAGCATTAAATAGGTTTTATTTTCTGCAACGTATAAATCATCTTTATTTAATCCATGATCACCAAGCCAAGCTTCTAATTCAGAATCAGAAAAAACTTTACTGTTGTTATCTCTTAACTCAATTCTCATTCTTTCCAGATTTGTCATTATTATCATCTTCTTTTTTGAAACTTTTACTACCTCAATAACTTTTCTTTTAATCAAATCATTAACTGGATACTTTTTATCTAACTCTATAATTTCTCCTTTTTTTGCAATTTTCCCATCTAACGTCAATGGAATTAATACCTTATATTTCATTTTTCCAACCTCCTATCCATTATTTAAAAATAAAAATCCGCCCATCAGAGCGGATTATATTAAGCTATAACTGTAGCACTTACTGTATAATCAGCATATGGCATAGATGGAATTTGAGCAGCTGCAGCTTTCGTCCATAATGAAACAGGTTCTGTTGATTCCCATTGTACAACTGTTATACCTTTAAGTTCTTTCTTTTTCTTACCTGCATCTTCTAATAATGCTTCAGCGGTTGGACCAACAAGTGTATCTCCTGCTACTCCATTTCCAGGAAGTAATACAAATTTGTTTTCATCAAAGAATCTTACTGTATTTCCAGCTAAATCTCTTGCCTGCAAATCATAATGAGTTATGGAAGGTAACCCTTTTGATTTAAAATAGTTGTTTAAAGTTCCTAAATCAAGTAATCTATCAGAATTAACTCCAAAAATAGCTTTTCTAAGATTAACATTTCTCAATAAGTAATTTACAACTTTTAAAGATGTTACAGCTTTTGTTGGCTGAGGGCCACCTTTTTCAATAACCATTGATACCCATGTGTAAATGTCATTTTCTGGATCTGAATTTGTGGTATCGCTCCAAAGAGTCGCAACAGTTGGTTTGTTTTCAGATGGCATTAAATAATCAATTGAATATACAAATCCATCATTTGTAAAATCAAGTTGCCCTTTACATAATGCTTGCATTCTTAAATATTCTATTTTGTTCTCAACACTATCAAATACTGCAGTTACATCATCAAAAATCTTTCTTATTACACTTTCTGGAATATCATATCCTCTATTCTGGAATTTCTTTAATTTAATATACTCTTCTTCATCTAAGCTTCTTTTAATTTTTATAACAGGTATTTTACCAGATACTGTTGATACTCCATCTCTCCCCATAATTGCTGCTTCAGCACCAAATGGTTGAACTCTAGCCATTACCGGAAGATTATTTGCACCTTTAACCCATTCAAAAGACAATGTATCAATTGTTTTTCTTGGAAAAATTGCATCACCTAAAAATTTCCTTCCTGGTCTATTTAACATGTAATTTAAAAAGGTTTTTGATTCTAAAAGATTAGAAATAGTTTTCATGTTATATCACTCTCCTTATATAAAGATAATATGTGATAATTGTGTTTTTGCTGTGGCATCAATACCGGTAAGTTTTGATTCTTGCACAACACCGTGAATTACGTAATTAGCCATTTCATCTTCTTTAGTCACATCTACATCATGCACTAAAATACCAACTGCTGTTTGTCTTCCATCAGCTGCAGCAGAATCATATGGCCCAAATTTTCCACTTGCAGTTATTTTTCCTAAAACTGTTCCAGCTTTTAAAATTTTATCTCCATCTGAATCTGCAGTTACTGTTGAAGAATCAATTACACAACCTAACATTACAAAATGATCACTTACCAAAAATGCTACACTACCAGCATAATCTTTTTGATTAAGCATTTAAATCACTCTCCTTTCTTATTTCCAAAAATCTTCAATTTTTACTCCGTGATTATCAGAGTTTAAAATACTTTCCAGCTCTTTATCAATATGAGTTAAATCATCTGAAGCTGTCCCTTTTATAGAAGTTCCTTTCTTTAAATCTTCAATTTTAGCTTGAGTCAATTTTTCAATTACAGTTTTAAGTGTTTTTATATTCTTTTCTGTGGTTTTCACATCATCTTTCATAACTATTGGCATTAGTGAGTCTGCATAATCAGCAAATCCTTCCTTCACTAATAGCTTTTCAGTTTGATAGATTAAATCTTTTTTTGCCAATTCGGCTTTCAACTTTTCAATTTCACTCATAGGATCAGTTTCTTCACTTTCATTGTTTTTGTTGGGTTCAGTTTCAGTTTTCTTGTTTGATTTTAATTCCTCAATAATCTTAGTTAGCTCTGAAATCTGTGTTTTCAATGCTTCAATTTCTGTGTTTTTTTCTGGATCCTTTGTAGGTTCATTATTTGGTGCATTCTCATTTGTGGGATTATTTTGTGATTCTGTTCCATTTTCACCTCCTTCACCACTTTCTGCAAACAACTGTAAATCAAAGTTAAAATCTAAATCTTTACCTTTCACTATTTCACCTCCATTTAATTTTGGTAATAAAAAAAGGAGCCTTAAAGGCTCCTATATTCAAAATTTTATTCAGAATCTTCTAATATTACATCCGGCTCAGTCAACTCTTTAAAAAGTTTCTTCACCCATTGAGGGGCATTTGGTTTTAAAACCCAACCATTTTCATCGTAATCTATCCATTTTTCAAATTCATTGTATTGTTCTTCAGTAACCCATTCTGGTATTTTTTTCATTTTTTCAACTCCCTTTTAATAATCTTCAAAATTTCCAAGGAAAGTTTAGAAGGATTCTTAGATGTTACTCCATTTGCTATTGCTTGCGCTATAAGTTCATGAGAATCCTCTGTTGCATATTTCCCCAATTCATTTTTTATATATTTATAAACTTTATTATAATCCGTTGGATCAATTCCTAAATTTTTTAATGCTTCATCCCTAATTTTGTTTGCTAATTTATTAGACTTCCAAACATTAAAAAAGTTTTTTTCTTTTCTTGTTATTTTCATTTCAAGGGCATGCCCAATTTCATGAGCAATTATAAATTCAGAATTTGCGCCTTCAGGATGAAAGTTTGCTTTTATATCTCTTTCTAATGCTCTTAAAATAGAATCTTTGTTTTTAAATATTTTTGAAATTTTCAAAGTTCTATAGACTTCATCATCTTGATATTTTAATTCGTATTTTGCATAAGCTGATGAAAAATTACCAAAAGAAATTTCATCAAGAATATTATCCATCGAATCTCCAAATTCATTATGCATTTTATCAAACGCACTATTTATTGTTTTTATTGTCTCTTCATCTGTTTTGCCAAATTTTGTTTTTATGTTATATTTTTTACTGATATATTCTTTTGGAGGTATTTTTTCAAACTCTTTATTTTTCACATTTTTATCTTTTTTATCAATTATACCATAATCTTCCAGAACTTTTTCATCAAAAACTTCAGTTTCAAAACAATTGCACCATGGATGATCTGGAGCTGGTGGATAATATTTTATTGGATATACACCTCTTCCAAGCCCAAAAGCATTTTGTGTCGCATTCTTTTCACAGTTACAATCATACACTCCATATTTATGTTTGTGTGAAAGATTCCATTTCATTCCCTTAATCCATTCTTTATTTTCAGCAAGTTTCAATGTGGTTGTTCTATATGCTCTTTCAATTTCCGCTTCTACAAGTCGTCTTGTTAGATAATTTGTTTTTTTTACTGTGTATAAATTAATTACTTCTTCTATCTTTTTATAGGACATTTTCTCAAACTCTTTTTTTAAATACTCTGGAATTTTTATTTTAGGCGATTTTATCTCTTGTAATTCCATCATTGTATCCCAAACAGATTCGCCTGCAAGAATATTCTTTTTTAATGAATCAAATATCTTATCTCTTATTTGTTTTGAATGACCCCATAATCTTTCAGAAATAGTTAATCCGTCTTGTGCTTTGTAAGAAATCAAATAATCCATAATATTTTTGTTCCATTTTATATGTTCAACTAAATTTTCCATTCCTACTTTAAAATAAATTTCTTTCATGTTTTCAAAAGCTCTGAAACTTGATTCTTCTAAAAGATTTAATGTTGTAGTTTTGTATCTTTTATAGAACTTATTTATTTCTTTCTTCAAATCTTCTTTTATTTGATTTAAATAAATTGCTCTAATATTTCCCATATCATCTTTATATTTTTTTATTCTATTGTTTAAATCATAATAAAGTTCTTTAAATAATTTTACATATTCTGATCTGTATTTATATTCAAGATCATTTATTGCTGTATTTAAATAATTTTTTCTTAATTCCAAAATTTTAGATTCAAAGTCTTGTTTTGTCATTTTAAATCCTCCTACTAAATTTGCAAAAATATCAAAACTTTATATTTAATCTCTCCTTTCTAATAAAAATTAAGCCCTTTTCAGGCTTTTATTTTTCACCAACCTAATGGATTAACTTGATTTTCTTTCTCAAGATTTTTCATTTCTTCTTCAGCGTTATCAATCACTCCTTCTTTCTCTAATTTTTCCAATTGCCATTTTTTGCTTAAGATACCAGAAGCTTTAGTAACTTCATTTATTACATCATCAAAATCACGTGGAGTTATTGGTTCAAAACCTACTTGTGTTTTTATTTTTTGATCAAATATTAACCAACTTATTAATTCGTTTAATTCTTCCAATCCATTTTTTAAAGAACCACGAGCTAAATTAATATGTGAGCTTATTTCTATTAATTTCTTTTCTAAACCTGGCCCAGTAATTTGTCCCCTGCTTTTAAAATATCCATTAAAACAATTTCAGGGAAAAGTTTTTCGATTGTCTTATTTATTTTATCTTGTTGTACTTGTATTCTTTCAGCCATTGCACCATTTGATTCAAGAATGTTTAATCCTTTAGAATCTCTTGGATAATGCAAAAACTTCCTTATTTTTCTTTTATCTTTGCTAATAATTATTTTAGTTTCTTTATTTGCTTGTTGTTTTGCCATAAAAGATTCGCCTAAATCATCGTAAAGAATTGGATCTGCATGTAAATCAAAAAGAACATCAAGATATGATTCGTATAAATTCAATCTATCTTGTAATCTGATTAATCCTATAATCCTATAATTTTCATTATCAATTCTTATAAAAGGAATTCCGTCATATAAATTCGGTTTTCTCTCTTCTTTATCATCTATTTTGGTTATTATTTCATCTTCGGTAAGAATCTTTTTTGTTTGTACTTTTTTACCATCAATAAAAATCTCACTTTGAATCTCAACTTTTACTATTTCATTTGCCACTTTTTCAATTGAAACTGCGCTTGGGTGATGAAGTATTATTTTTGTCCCTGAAATCTTATCAGTTGTATCTTCAAGAACAGCTTCTAAATTGACCTGATTATACAAGAAAAATGTTTTGCAATTTCATATTTCAAAGTTTGCATATTATTATTTTCCCAAACGTCCCAAATTTGATCTACTTTATCTTTTTCACTTCCATCACCAACAAGAGAAAGTTTTTTTTGCATTGTAAGAGCAATTGATATAATAATAAATTTTGGAATGAAATTATATAAAAAATCAACATCATCTTGTTCATATTCAAATTCATCTTTAAACATCAAATCTAACAATTTAAAATCTATTTTGTCGTGAAATCTCATTCTCACCACTCCATTTCTTCTTCTATATAGGTTTGAGTATTATGCTTTAATCTATCCAAAGCTTGAGTCATAGCATCAACTTGGTCATCATGAGCACCATTTGGAAATGCTGCACATTCTTCTATAAAATCATGAATCCATGGTGCATTTTCTGGCAGATACACATTTCCAGCTTCAATGTCAGGGCTAACAGCTTCAGCTCTTGCGATTTTTGAGCCTCTGGGTTCTACCGGTACTAAACCGGGAATTTCATCTTTTAATGTTGCAATTACTGCAGGGCCATTAGCTTTATCTTCAACTAATTTCAATCTTGCTTGTGGCCATTTTAAACTTAATGTTTTTACCGCTCTTATCGTAGCGGGGAAATTCATTCTTGCTCTTACTTGATCCACTAAATATTTATTTGCACCTTTCCTTGCCCAAACTTGACCAACAACATAGTCAGATTCTTTTTTATCTTTAAAAGCCATATCCCACGACTGAATCATCTCATCAATATCCGAAGGTAATTGTTTATACCATTTCCACCAATTACGTTTAAGTATTCCACCTTCTGAAGGTGACGGTCTTTGCATATATAATGCTTCCCATGTCCTACTTCCAACTGACTTTTTCTTTTCTTCGGCCCACTTTTTATCATATCCACCTTCTGGCCATAATGTTTCACCTAATTTTCTGTTTAACGGATCTTCTTCAGAATCACAAACAACTGGCAAACTTACAATATACCAATTTTCTTTTTCTGTTTTTAATAATCTTCCAGCCAAATCATCTTCATGCCATCTCGTCATAATAATTATTATTTTTCCATTAGGATGAACACGAGTTAATAATGTGTTTTGCCATTCATTCCAGACTTTCTCTCTATAAGTCTCCGAATCTGCCTGTTCTCTATTTTTAAAAGGGTCATCTATAATAAGCAAATCTGCACCATGTCCTGTAATAGATCCACCAATACCAACAGAACGCATTCCGCCATTATGTTTTGATATCAACCAATCTGTCATTGAACTTTTTTCTTTAGAAACTTCTATATTGAATATTTCTTTTCCAAATTCTTTAATCTTTTGTCTATTATTTTTTCCAAAACGATATGCTAAATCATCTCCATATGCAACAGCTATAACAGATTCTTCTGGATGCTTTCCCAAATACCATGAAGGAAAAGTGTCCGATATCGTAGTTGATTTCCCATGTTGCGGTGGCATAAACACCATTAATCTTTTTATTTCCCCTCTTTCAACTTTCTCCAGAACACTTGCTAAATACTCATGAACTCTGGATCTTTTATAACCATGATTTGTATATTCACAGTAATCGATATAACTCTTTTTAAGTAAGATTTTTAATGCTCTATTTTTTAATTGGATTACCATAGGCTATCGCCCTCAATTCTTCAACGGTTAGTTCTTCAAGTTTTGAATCTATTTTATTTTCTACACTTCCAGATAGTTCTATTTTTTCTTTGAATTCATTTAGTTTCTCAAAATAAAGCCTCATAGCTGATACATCACCTTTTTCAATTTTTTTCAATAAAGCTGCATTGACCTTATATAAACTTCGTTTAAAAAATTCTTCTGATCTTTTATTCAATTCTTCAATAAACAACGGATTTTTTAGCCATTTATAAAACGTATCATGAGAAATTTCTAACTGAGTATATATTTCTTTGTGAGTATAATTATTTTCAATATCGATCAACATTTCAATTGCTTTTAATTGTTTTCTTGAAAGTCCTTTTCTTTCAGTTTTTCTCAGTTTCTTCTTCATCTTACCTCACCTCTCTCATCTCCTCTTTTTAAAATAAAAGCAGGGGCGCCCGTCAAACCCCTGCGTTAGATAGACGACCTCCTCTCTAATATGGAGTTTATCTATACCCACCCTCACAACCTCCACACGTACTGTATCCTTATCTGTAGTACGTTATCATAATTTATACTAACCAGTATTATACTAATCAAAATTATTATAATAAGTATAAAAAAATCCTACCTCATTAACACCGCTCGTACGAGTCAGCAAGAGGTAGGATAATTCCGGCATCTTTCCGGCACTATCCGGCATTAATCCGGCAGTTTCCGGCACTTTTCCGGCATTTATTTCAAAGGAGGGAAGAAACTGGTCAGGATAGCAGGATTCGAACCTGTACCACCACATCCCAAGTGTGGTATGCTACCATTAACACCATATCCTGTCGAACATTGTCGAAACTTGTCGATGTTTGTCGAAATAAAAAAAAGAGCCTTTCGGCTCCACTAAGTATAGTATTCCATTCTATTTAATTATACCACATTTTGTGGCAATTGTCAACTTTTTTCTTTATAAGTAACAAAAGATGCAAATGGAACTGTTGATTTTATCAATGATTTTTCGTAATAATATAATAAAAAGTCTACTGCTTCTTCATGTGTTCTTTCTATTAATTTTAAATTTTCTCTCCAGTTAACTTGAAAGGGTAGATTGTTCCCATTTGGATGAACTTTTCTTAACCTTTTGAACGATGTCCAAAAAATATTATTTGCATCAGATTTATCGATAATAATAAAATAAAAATCTTTTTCTTTATCTTTACCAAGATTTTCAAATAATGATTTGTGAAATTCATTCCATTTATCAGATTCGGGAATTTGACCAGTTAATGCATAATAAAATCCTTTTTTCGAATTTACATTATCTGCTGATTTTAAAAATGAAGTCTTAATACTAATATATAAGTCATTTATTTTAACAGAATACCATTCTCTAGGGTTAAAACTTCCATCATCTTTTTTTGTGGGATATTCCACAGAATAATTCTCACAATTAGGAAAATGTGTCAATTTATTTTTTAACAATTTTACACTTTCTTCAATAACTTCCTCAGAGCGAAACCTACCGTCACGTCCACTACTAACTAAAGACTTTAGTTTTTCATTCTTTAAAAATTCAACCTTTAAAAATTCAACTACATTATCAAGAATTTCCATACTTCCCTCCTTATATATAATTCTTCAACTACCAATTATTTCTAAAAAAAATAAACAAAATAATTTAAATATATATTTCATTTATATAAATTTTTTAAAATATTCCGGTAATATAACATTTTCTAATTTTTTTTGTGTAAATATGTATCTGCCATCACATACAAACCCTAACTCTTCCCAATCTAATTTGTTTAACATATCTTTTAATTCATATATATCTATATTTTTATTTTTTGGGAAGATTCCCAAAATACTACCATCATAATATATCGATTTATGGATAAAAAAAGGTTGATGATTTCTAGTTTTTGCATTTACATATATTCTAGGATCATTTGAAACATAAAAATCTCTCCCCATTTCCACCAATTACTATCATCAAATTTTTTTATCCTTCTATTCAATAATTGATTTTTATGTTTCAACAAATGATCATTAATAATATTGTATATCATTTTTTTTGTTTTTCCGGTTTTTTGGGTATAAGAACATACAACATCTATATTTCCAGTTTCATGTTCAAATATTTTGTCATTCCCGCTTACTCCTCCAACTTTCACATAAGCTATATCACTTAAATGCATAGTATATTTTTTTTCTTTAACGAAATAAATGAAACCTTTAGAACAATATTGATACCTTTCTTCATTATTAAATAAAGTTTTATGAGACATATTATTTTTTTCATATCTAAATACTATTACATTTGGAGAAAAATCATTACCGAATATTTTTTTATCCCAAAAGTATAAATATGGGTAAAAGTACCATTCTCATGAAGATAACTATTTAACTTTAAAGCAGATGTTAAATCAAATAGTTCTCTAGGTACTATAAATATTATCTCGCCTTTTTCTTTTAAATGCAAAAAAGATTTATAAATAAAGTATAAAAATAGATTTGTTCTGTTATCAAATAAATAATTATATTTTTTCAGTTTTAATTGGGTGCTAGGCAAAATATTTTTATATTTTACATATGGTGGGTTACCTATAATAGTATCAAACTTGTTATAAATAGGATAATCAAAAAAATCCATAATTATTGTTTTATAATTATTTTTTAATGCAATTTTTCATCTAATTCTATCGAAACAATATTATCTTTTTGAAATCTATTTTTAAGTTCTTTTAAAAATGCACCTTCCCAGCAGATGGCTCTAAAATATTTTTACCATATTTAATTAAATCAACCATTTTTTTTACAATGTTATTAGGAGTAAATACTTGCCCCATTTTTTCAACTTTATCTTTCAAATTTATCCCTCCTATTCAAAACATATTCTACCATATTTTTTATTAAATTTTTATGCTAATATCTTTTTAAAAGCCTTTTTCTCAATTCTCCAAATACATTTTCTATCTAAATTCATCTTTTTTGCTATTTCTGCATAAGACAATGTTTTGTATTTCATTTTTTTATTTAATGTTCTTTCAAAATCGTGATTTATATATCTCCAAAAAATCACTTCTTTCTCATGAGAAGTTAAAAGCTCTAACCATTCTTCTACAACTTTTATTATTACCAATGCATCCACATATTCTTTTGGATTCCATCCTTTATCATTGCGTTAAAATCCTTTATTTTTAAAGCACCAAAACTTTTAATTTTTCCAAATTCTTCACTTTTGAATTTTTCTTGAACATGTATTTCGTCATCATAAAAATCAAGATTAACCTGTTTCCCATAATTTTTTGCAATGCGAGTTTATACTTTTGAAGTATCAAAATTATATCTTCTTCTGTAATTTGAATTTCTTCAAAAATAGAAACGATATTCATTCAATATCACACACCTTTATATTATCGCAGGTTTCTTTTTACCCTCTTTCAAAACTTTTGCATCAGCTTTGAATTCCACGTGTATAATTACATCGTGAATATTGGATAATTGAATTACATTATCTAACTCATCAGTTAAAACTGGATTTTTTGAATTTAAAACAGTTAATAAAGATATTGCATCAGATAAATTTTCAACATATACTTGTTTTAAGTGTCTGGAATTAAAAAAACTATATTTCTTCATAAGTTCTCATCTCCTTATTTAATTCAAAATTTATATTCGTTAAATTTGTTTTGCTTGATTTTCTATTTTAATCAATCGATATAAATCAGAATGTAATATTTTCAACTGTTCTTGAACATTTTTTTGGCTTTTTCATTCCTAACATTTTTAAGTGCATCTTCATAGTTTCTTATTGTATTTATGCACTTTTCTTTTTTCTTTGTACATTTTCTAGTGCTTCTTGATTAAGTAATAATTCAAGATGTAAATCTTCATTAATCACTTTATTCCCTCCCTATTTGTAAAAAATAACAATCGTTTTATCTTTCCCATCAACAAATGATTTTGTTTTAGTATCTATGTTTTTATCATCTTCAAATACAACTCCTTGAAAGCTGTCTATGAGAATTTTAAGAAGATTATTAGGATCTGGATGTCTCCAATTTTTAAAGTGAAAATGCATTTCCATTAAATAAAAATTTCTATCTTTTGGTATCATAGTCCATCTTGCTTTACGCATAGCTTCTCTAGCTATATAATAAACACGTTTTTGAAACTCTTTTGCTTGTGGCGTTTTATACAGTCCGTGTCCCCTGCCTCTTTTTCTATATGCATGATTAACACTCGGCGGAATTCCTTCTATTTCAATTTCTAATTTCAAATTTATCCCTTCTTAATCTCATATTTTCTGTAAAGAGTTTCGCGTTCTTAGTTTCTAATTCTTTTAATCTTTTCTTTAATTTTTCGTTCCTTTCTAACTCTTCAGCATACTTATAATTTAGTCTCAAGATATCATCTTCTAATTCATTTCTAGCAGAAATTGTAAGTAAAGCTAATATAAAAAAGCCAGTAAAAACTCCAACAGAAAAAGTCAAAAAAAATGCTAATAACATTATCACACCCCCAGTATTTTTTACCTATTTTGTACGGAATATACCTAAGTAAATTAAAGAACAAAGCATCTAAACTTTTTTCTGAAAGACTATATGACCTTTTACCTTTCTTAAGTATTACTTTAAATCCTCTTTGTGTTTTACAAATTTCGACGCTTTCATATATCTCGAACAAAGCTTTTATTATCAATTCATATTGCTTATTAAAATTCGAATTTTTTAAATCTTGATTATACGTAATAAATGCCATTAAAAACTTTGAAAATTTTTTTATTTCACTATCTGATTTTAATTCAGAATCCATACTATCCCTCCCTATTTTGTTGTTTCGTCAAGAGGGAAAAATTGAGGAAAATCATCATTTGCAATATCTAAATTTTCCGGATCCTCTAATACATCTCCATTGCTAGATGTTTCATTCTTCTTGTTAGGCATAAACACAAAATTTAAAACAATTACCTCAGTTATGTTATGCCATTCGTTTTTTTCATCCTGCCATGAATTCGAACTTAACTTACCTTCTATTAAAACTAAATCACCTTTTTTAAGATATTTTTCAAATATATTAGCTTTTTGGCCAAAAACTTTTATTCTAAAAAAATCTGCTTCATATTCACCATTTTCATTCTTTTTTCCACTATCAACAGCCATAGTAGATACCGCATATCCATTTCCATTTGCAGCTAATCTTATTTCTGGATCTTTTGTCAAACGTCCTAATAGAGTCACTCTATTATATGAATAAGCCATGATTTCACCCTTCAAATAGTCCAAAACTTCCTCTTTTTCATATAAATTCACATTATGTAAAAAGCTCTCAAGAAATTTTTCAGTTGTAGATGTATCAACTTTCAGATTAAACTTTTTAGTTAGACTTCTCACTAATTTATTTTCATCTTTACTGTGTTTTAAGATATATTCCAATTCTGCGGTATAGTATCTATGCATGTACTTATTGCAAATTAACTTTCTTGTTATTAATTGTCCGTTATAAGTGTCTAGATAATATTTCGCGTAATCTTTACAATTTAACGATATAACATGACAACTTTTGCATTTTTTCTCTTTTAATAAATAATCCTTTACTTGCAGCATATCCATGTAGGTTAGTCTTTTTAGTTTTTTATTAACCAGATTATTTACATATCCGAAAATTCTATTATCTTCAACCTCTTGTTGTAAGTATTTTTCCGCTTCATGCCTTGGAAATTGCTGTATGTATTCTTCAAGCTTTTTTACTTTTGCTATTATTTCATCAATAAAAGTCGCATAAGTAACAGCCATATAATCATCTCCTCAGAAGGCTTTTTATTTCCTCATCAATAGTTCCTACAATTCCCCTGTTGTTATATTTCCCCTCAATAACTTTTGCAAAATTATTTGGTCTCATTAACCATTCGAGATCAGCAATAAAAGGGTTTCTATTACCATAATCTGCTCTTCCTGTTAAAAAGTCTGATTCTTCAACACTTTGGAAATACTGTTCCCAAAATTTCAAATCTGGGTATTCTTTCCATCGTGCTTTAATATATTTTTTCCTAGTTTCATTTAAAACCTTTACTCTAGGAAGTGAAGGACAATATGTATGATATAATTCAATAATTTTTTTATACGGAGTGTGCGGTGGTCCTTCAACTTGTTGAGGGACTATACTCTTTTTATTTTTTTCTATATTCTCTTCTCTATATTCTATATTCTTATAACGTGTCTCAGGAAGTGTTGCAGAAACCGTCTCAGAAAGTGTCTCGGATAGTGTCTCAGTTACCGTCTCATATTGGGACACTTTGCTAACCGTCTCAGAAACTGTATCTATATGAGACACTTTAAATACTTTACCCAAAGAATAAGTTGCATAATTCTTTTTCCCTTTCCCACTAATAAAATCAATTAATCCATACTGCTTTAGTCTATTTCTTGCTCTATATACTTCTGCTCTAGATATGCCAGCTAACAATTCCAGCTTGGGAGTCCCGATTGAGATCCTGGATTCCAAGAGATTGTTATTCTCTCCCCTTGTCCTGTTAATTTCGGCCAAAATAGCAAAGAATAAAGCAATCTCAGAATCGCTAAGTTCCCAATCCAGACGATCTCGCCAAAACCGGCTAAAAACTGTGGCAATTTGCATGTATTTCACCTCTTTAAAATTACGACATTTTTAAAAAAGGGGGCAGGGGGCACCCCTAAAATCAATCAAATACTTTATTTACCAAATTATTTTGGAGATCAAATAATGTATCTGCTGGTTCTTCTTTGTTGTTTTCCTCTTTTTCTTCTTTCTTGGAATCTTTAATCTGCTCTTCTTTATCATTTTGTACATTTTGAACCTCAGGAACTGCAGGTATTGATGGTATTTCAGGTATCGTAATGGACTCTGGATTTTCAATATATGCTTCTTCATACATAGCACCTATTGGATAAAGTCTCCTTAATGCTCGTCTTAATGCTTTAGTGCGGCTTCTTTCTTCTGGATCATCCATTTTATTTCCTGTAGCTTTTACAGTTGCATATCCTTTTTGAGTTTTTCCATCATTTGTTGTAACAGTACATATAGTTTTATATAATCCCGGTTTTATTTCTGATGTTTCATAATCAATAGTTTTTATATTTCCTTTGGTTTGAGCATAGTATAAAAAACCTTCAGCAGTTATATAAATCTTTTTAGCTATTGGAAGTGTATGTAAGAGTGGTTTAAGGCCATATTCTATCTCATAGCGTGCCATCTCTAATAAAATCATTTTTACTTCATTTAATGATGTATGTGCATCTTGTTGTTTCATCATTCTGGAAATGTTTTCAAAAATACCAAATCTAAAATATTCGAAAAGCTTTTGTATTACCAATCCTTCATAAACATTTAATTCAACTTCACCGTATTCGGTTTGTTTCTTCATTTTTCTTTTTGCCTCTTCTAATGCTTTAAAATCTATGTTATAACCAGTATTTTTACTAAATTCTTCAATTGATTCAATTTCCCATAGGTTCTTTTTTTCAATAGCTGGCATTTACTCCACCTCCTCTAATACAAAACTCTTTCTTTTTGATATAGTGAAATAATCTTTCAAGACACCTTCAATTATTAATGGTTCTAGTTTTTTATTGTCTAAATCAAAATAAATTAAAGGATCCAAATTATTTTTTTCTGCAAATTCCCATATAAATTTCTTTAATTCATCTTTATTTATTCCGCGTTTTTTAGTTATAGTTTCTGAATAAGTAAGTTTATATACTTTATTTTCATCAATTTTCACAGCACCTTCAGGCTTTGATTTTACATACTCTTTTAAAGCTTTCTCTCTATTCTTTACCAACTCTTTTAATACAATTACTTCTTTATAAATTTTCACAGCATCTTCATCATTTAAAATAGTTGGAATATCTTTTGATTCAATCTGATTTACTAATGGACACATACTTACATATGAACAAAACGCACAATGTCTGCCAGGTTTAGGAGTGAATTTGGTATCTGTTTCTATGGAATTTACTAATTTATATAGTTTATTAACAGTAATTTATAAATCTTCAGAAGTTACATCAAAAATTAAAATATCATTAGAATTAAGCATTATATATCCAACTCTAGTTACTGGTCTTTGTAAAGCTATACTTATTGCCCATGCATACAAGAAAACTTGAAATTTAGTAGGAGTACTATGACCAGTTTTCCAATCCCAAACTTCTAAAGTTTTTCCATCTTGAGTAGTAATTAAATCTGCAACCCCTCTTAGCCAAACATCTTTAGAAAAGAAATCTGTTAATTCACCTTTTTGAGTTATTCCAAATTTTGTTTCAATTCCTAATATTTTTCCAAGATTTTTACTGTGTTTCACTGCACTTTTAACCATATATTCTGCATCTCTAATATCATCAAAAGCAATTTCAGCTAAAATGTTTTTATAATCTTTTCCTTTTAACGCATTAGCTATAGCTTCATGTATTTTTATTCCTTTAAATCCTTCATCTCCAACTAATTCCGGTAATTTATCTATATACTTAAATCGAAACCTCTTTGGACATCTTTCGTATTCGGTTAATCTACTCATGGAATAAGGTGCTAATTTATTCATCTTTTCTCCCTCCTATTGTTTTCAAATTTCAAATTTTTATGGTATAATTACACTGCAAAAATAAGGAATGGTAGAAACCCCATCTACCCCACCTGCACCTTTTTGGTGCGGGTTTCCTTTTTAATAAAAGGTAATCCAATTAGCCTTTGCTGCTCTTCTCTGTATCTTTTTCTACCTTCTCTAATCCTCCATTTTTGATATGGACCTTTGATGTCAAAGAACTTTAGTATTCCATTACTTTTACGATTTTCTGTTTCTATCTGAACTGCTCTAAAAAGTATTAGCATTGTTATTTCATCTTGTGGTTTATCAATTTTCTGGATAGTTTGTAATATTTCTTTGAATCTACTGCGATACGGTTCAGGAGAATCATGTATCCAACTTTTAATCTTTTCTTTGAGTTCATCTTCAATATCTTCATACATCTCAAACCTTTCAAGTAATTGTTTTATGAAAAATGCGTTCGCTATGCTGTTTGAGTTTTCCGCTATTAGTTTCTGAATCGGTACTCCTGATATCATCACTGTTCTTGTTGCCCCCATTTCCTTCCCTCCTCTGCTTTACAAGATTAATAAGATATTCTCTTGTTTTTGGATTTTGAAATAACGCTACTCCTATCGGATGAAGTTTTTCCATTTTTTTCACTCCCTTCTTCCAAAATGAACCAAATATTAGCTAGAACTAGAAACTTTTTCTTTGGTTTGAATATCTTTTCTTTTTGATTCATCTTTTTCCACATTCTTTCTAGATTTTGAGTTATACTTCTCAATAATTTCTGGATGTTCCATAAGCCAAAATATCCCGTTAATTACCGCTGCTTCTTTTTCGCTTACTTTTAATTCCATTGCATCACCTCCGTTTTGAAATTTTAAAATTTTGTATTAAAATATTAATGATATTTTGATAAGGGGGATGATATTATGAGTAGTGAAAAATACATTTTAGTAATTCCTAGTAAAAATGTTGATCAAGCGTTAATAAATGAATTAAAAAAATTTGGATTACATCAAGGAATTGTTTCAAAAGTTTCAGATCCAGTTACTTCATATGAAGAAGTAAGGTTTCCAGTAATAGAATTTATAGCTAAAAATGAAAATGTATTTTCTATTTTATTGAATATGATTGATGTCATTCTAATTAATAAATTGGTAAATCCAAAACATGAAAACTTAATCTTTGATTTAATTAAAAAACTTGATGATAAGGATAAAGTAGATTTGTATATTGAACTTTTAAAAGAAAAATTTCCAGGAACAAATTTTGTTGTTATTTTTACTGATAAAAATAATATGAAAATTCTTTAATCTTTTATTTTTATACCTCTTGTAGATATTGCATGTATAAGATCACCAAAATTTTTTATTTTCTCTTCTTCGTTTTCAAATTCAATATCAATTTCTAATTCTTTTGTATTTGTTAATTCTGTGTATGCTTTAAGAACCTTCGTAAATTCGGGCAATTTCTCTATAGGGATTGTCCATTTTTGTGTTTTCATATTTACACCTCCTCCCATCCTGCATCACCACCACCCCTTTCTGCTATACTTTCGAATGTTCATATTCCTCTGGGAAAACATCATTTAATTCACAACCTAAAGCTTTGGCTATTCTTCTTGCTATTGGTATTGTTGGTGTTTTCAAACCTTGCTCAAGTTCGCTTAAATATGATTGAGAAATTTCTGCTATATTTGCTAATTCAACAGTTGTTAATCTTTTTGATTTTCTAAGTTCTCTAATTCTATTTTTCATTACATCACCTCCTATATCGCTTTTTTATATTTTATTTTTTTATATCGCTATAATTATTATAACGCATAAGCGATATTTATACAATTAAGAAAAAGTAAAATAATTATTGCGATATTATTAAAATAAACTTGAAAATTATCGCTATAACGTGTATAATATAATCAGAAAGGGGTTAAATATGACTTTTGGCGAAAGATTAAAAGAATTAAGAAAATTAAAAAAAATTACACAAAAAGAATTAGCTACAAAATGTGAAACTTCACAGTCTTTAATTTCTGAATATGAAAAAAATCTTAAGCAACCAACAGCAGAGATGATAAAGAAAATTGCTATTGTTTTAGATGTTTCTGCTGATTATTTGCTTGGACTATCTGACATACCAACTTTAAATAATGAAATTCCTGAATACCTTTCAAAAGAATTACAAAAACTCAATATAATCAAAGAAGAAGATATTTCAAAACAATTAAAAAACATTGCTAAGAAAATTATAGAATTAGCTGAGTTGTTAGATAGGTGAAAATATGAATTTTCCTGAACGTTTGAAACAGCTTAGAGAAGAAAAAGGGATTTCTCAAAGACAGTTAGCACGTGATCTTAATTTCTCTTCTGCCGCTGTTTCTTTATATGAATCCGGACAAAGAGAACCAACTTTAACTGCTTTAGAAAAACTGGCTAAATACTTTAATGTTTCATTAGATTATTTAATTGGTTTAACTGATAAAGATAACGAACTCCCAGACTTTGTCAAAGAACGATTATCAAAATTAGAAACACTTGAAAGTAAAGACATAAAATCTCAATTAAAAGAAATTGCTAAAAAATTAAATGATTTAGCTGATGAGCTTTAATAAATCCAAAGGAGCGAATAATATGGAATTTACAAAAGATGAATTATTGCCTATTCTAAATAATCTGATTATAGAAGGTAAAATTAATCCAAAATGTAAAAACTGTAATAGTGATGATATAAAATTTGATCCTAAAATTTTTAGAATACAAGAATACACTGGAAAAACAATAGATTTGTTAAGTAGTCAAAGAGTTTTTTTGATAAAAACATGCCAAAATTGTGGTTATACAGAATTTTATGACGCTTTAGTTTTAGGATTAATTGACCCCGTAACCGGTGAGTTGAAGAAAAACAAATAAAGCTACTACGAAAAATGTAAATATTACTCCGATGGCTATAAATATACTTTGATATAATTCTTGGAAACTATATTTACTATAAATACTTTTTCCTGATTTTAATTCTGCTTCTTTAATATCTGATTCTACTTTTTTGAGTCTCATTATTAAATCTATAAAATTTGCAAGTAAAATAGCTAACATTACCACTAGAAAAATTATGAAACCCATTGGATCTCCATCCATATAATCACCTCCGGAGGTATATTATGAAACCAAATGTTCATAAAATTGAAGTAAAAGCATTTTCTGTGCCTGTAGAAAAATTAAATGATTTAAATACAAAATTTGAAAAACTTAAAGAATCTAGTAATGAAATAAAGAAGTTACTAAATAAACCTGTTGTTCCTTGGGTAAAAATAATTGTATTTTCTGCATTAAGTGGAGTACCAACAATTGTAATTCAATATGTGTCTTCTGAACCAAAATGGATTTCTATATGGATCGTATATATCGCTCTTTTCTTAGTTAATTTATTTATAGGCATTTATAATTCACATCCTAACTTGGTTAACAAAATTACAAACGAAAACTCACGTATGCTTGGATATATTGATTTATTGGCTAAAGATATGGAATATTATCTTAAAAATGCTCAAGCAGAATTATCTAGCGATAGGGGATAACTCCAAAAGACCTTGAAAATTATAAAAAAATCATTGCAAAGGAAATAGGGAAAAATTTTTTATTAAATACCGATTCAAAAAAATAGTATTTCTACGGTTGCCTTGTGCAGCCTTTTTTTATTCACTTTCCAAAGAGCCTGCATCACACTACCTTCTTTCTGCTATACTTTCTCGTGTTCATATTCCTCTGGGAAAACTTTCTCTAAATCGTGATTAAGAATTTTTGCTATTTTTTTTGCTAAATCAATTCTTGGTAAATATTTTCCATTTTCAATTTCACTTAATGTGGATTGTCCAATTCCTAATAAATCTGAAAGTTCTTTTTGAGTTAAATTCTTTTCAATTCTAAGTTCTTTTATTCTATTCATAAATAAGATACCTCCTTTCTTGTTTCGTTTTTACGATATTATTATATCGTACTTACGATATAAAATCAATTAAAAAAATAGTTAATTCTTTATTACGATTTATGTTGACTTTTTATCGGTTATTCGATATAATTTTTTATTGTGAAAGGGGAAATAATATGTTGTTAGGACAAAGAATAAAGGAAATACGTATTTCTAAAGGTTTAGAACAAAAGGAATTAGCTAAACTTGCTGGTATTGGTCAATCAACTTTTTCTGAAATAGAATCCGGCAAAAGAATTGGTATTAGAACAGATATTTTAGTAAAAATAGCAAAAGCGTTAAATGTCTCAACTGACTATCTTCTTGGATTAACTGATATACCTAAATCATTTGATAATGAAATACCAGACTTTGTCAAAGAACGATTGTCAAAATTAGAAACACTTGAAAGTAAAAACCTTAAACAACAATTACTTGATATTTCCGAAAAACTTAAACAAATTGCTGAGGAGATGTAACTATGAAAATTGATGAGAAAATTTTATTAAATAAACTTAATGAAATTTCTAAAAAAAATAATATTGATTTAACTAAATGTCCTATATGTCATAATAATTCATTAATTTGGAACAGCACTTTATTTGAAATAAGAGAATATAATTCAGGTAATCTGGTTATTGGAAAAGGAGCTTCTTTAATACCTGCTATTATTGCTACATGTCAAAAGTGTGGAGCAATGGTTCCTTTTAATGCGATAACTTTAGGATTAGTTGATCCAAAAACTGGAAATGTTATAGGTAGTGATAAAAATGGGCAAAAAGAAAAAAAATAAAAATCATCTTACTTTTAGTATTGATAGGGATGATGCTACTAATTTGAAACCCAAAAATAAAGATTTATTAAGAATTGTTGATGATTATAATGATCTCCACAATTTAATTGAAGAGGTTTCAAAGCCTAATATTTTAGCTGTGACTTCTGATATAGCACTAGGATTTGCTTTTTCTTTATTAACTTTTAATATTAATAAAACTTTTTCTTTGTTTAAAAATAATTGGGATTTTGTTTTGGCACTTGCTTTAATTGTTTATAAAATAGTAATCCATATACTTTCCAAAAATAAACTTTCACATATAAAACTTAAATCTGATTCTCTTGGCAAAAGTATTTGGCAATATGAACCCAAAAAAATTCTTATCGACAGTGAGAACACTACCGCACTTAGTGCAAACCAAAACGTTTAAAGAATTTTCTTTAATGAAGAGCTTTAAAGCTTTTAACGCAAATTTATTTAAATAAGGTATAATATTTTTTTCAACAGGTAGTTTAACTTTAGGATCCAGAATTTTTCCGTAATATATAAATTCTGAATTTCCACATGAGCAAATAATATCTTTCTTAATCTTTATTGAAACAAAAAACTTCTTCTTTTTTCCTTCCTGCGAAGCAGGATTTTTTTTATTCACTTTCCAAAGAGCTTTTATTCTCATATAAACTCAATCTCTCTTTTCAGTATTTTTCTGATCCACTCAAGACCTTTCGGGTAACCAATGTTTGAACTTTAACTTCTTCATAATTTGAATGTTTTATTGTATATGTTCTTAGTTTAAAATATCCTCTATCTACGTATTCCTGATATGGTTCATTGTTTTTTCTGAGTATTCCCTGTATTCTTAAAAACTTAAATATTCTATTTCTACCCTTTTTTAATATTTTTGCTACTTCAGACATTGTGTAATTTCCCTCTGTTGATATTAATTCATCAAATGCTTCTGCTTTGGGCCTTATCTTTTTATTTTCTGCTTCAAGTGCTTGCCTTTCTTCTTCTACTCTTACTAATTCTTTTAGAGCTTCAAGATAATTCCTTGGTAATTTTGGAGTTTGTATTTTTCTATATCTTTTTTCAACCTCAATAAAATATTTTCTAAACATTCTACCTAATTCGTTATTTTCAACCATGCATAATTCTTTTGCCATATCTAATGAAATGTAGTATTCTTTTTTTAATACATTTTGACGTTCCCCGTTTTGGTGAGCGTTGAAATATAATCAATTCCTTCAACAAATCCGTACTTCTCTATTCTTTGTTTAATCCAAGTGCTAAAATCTCTTCCAACTTTCAATTTCTCATGTAACTCTCGCGCATTTACTGTTTGAATTCTTTCTCCACTAAAAAAACTTTCACTAATCGAAATTAACTCTTTCATTGCATCACCTCCTTGCTAATGGTGTATGATAGTCATCAAAGAGTTCTTCAACCGTTGTTCCTAATGCTTTTGCTATTTTGATTGCTACAGGTAATGGTGGTATAACTCTACCAGTTTCGTAATGACTTAAAGATTTTCTTGAAATACCAACTAAATTAGCAAGTTGTTCTTGTTTTAATCCCTTTTTTAATCGTAGTTCTTGAATTTTCTTTAAAGACATTTTTCCACCTCCTTTTAGGTATTTAAAATAGCTTTTATTTTCTCTTACGCTAATAATAATAGCAAATATTTTAGCCAATGTCAATAGCTTTTATTTAAAAACTAATTAAGTTTTGATTAAAAAATAATTAATAGCTATTAGTTTTGGCTTGAGTTGACTTGAAATAAAAATCTAATTATAATAGCATTAGACAATAGTGGAGGTATTATTATGCTTAAAGATAGATTAAAAAGGTTAAGGCAGGAATTAGGTTTAACACAGGAAGAATTAGCAAAAAAATTAAATATAACTAGAAAAAGTATTTCTGCATATGAAACCGGTAGAGCTACTCCTTCTCCTGAGATGCTTAAAGTAATAGCTGAATTTTTTAATGTAACTACCGATTACCTTTTAGGAATAAAAGAAGGAAAAAGTAAAGACAATTTACCGCCTAATGTAATACCTGCAAAATTTATTCCAATTGTTGGTAGTGTAAGCGCTGGAAATGGCATATTTGCTGATGAAAACATAATAAATTATTTACCTGTACCTCAAAACAAAGACGTTGATTTTGGTTTAATTGTGGTTGGAGATTCAATGGAACCTGCATATAATAATGGAGATTATGCTCTGGTAAGGAAACAAAATGTCTTGGAAAATGGAGATATTGGAGTATTTATAATAAATGGAGATGATGGAATTATAAAAAAATTCTATCAATTCGAAAATAGCATTAATTTGATAAGTTTAAATCCAAAATATGAACCAATTGTAATTCCTAAAGAAAAATGGGAAGAATTAATTATCGTAGGGAAAGTTATTGGTAAAGTTGTATGGGAATAAACTAGGTAACGTGTTCATGTATGAACAGGATTATGAGCAGGTAAATGAGCAGGAACACGAACAGGATTATGAACAGGTAATTGGATACTTAGCTAACCGTCTCAGAAAGTGTCTCGGATAGTGTCTCAGTTACCGTCTCATATTGAGACACTTTGCTAACCGTCTCAGAAACCGTATCTATATGAGACACTTTTTTAAAAAAATTAAAAACTTTCAAATTTAAAATTTGAGCCTATAGACCGTTGAAAATTTCCTTGATATAAAATCATACAAAAAATACATTTAGCTGCCCTAAAATCGCCTGATTTTAGCCGGATTTTTAATGTTTTTTTATTGGAAGCGTTTGTTTTTTTTCGTAAGAATTCCAAAGTGCAAAATATCGAAAAAACTTTACACAGTATACTTAAAAAAGAAAAAAGAAAAAGAAGCAAAAAGAAAAAAGAAAAAAATATATATTATATATTTATATATTATATTATATTATTATATATATTCTTTCTTTTCTTTTGGTTCTTTTCTTTTCTTTCTTAACCATATCAAAAAGACGAGGCAAAAACTTAAATGCCGTGTCAATAATTGACACACCAACTGGCACAGCACCTAACACACCAATTAGCATGGCAAAGGGAAAATCAAAACAATTTAGCTACGTATTCCGTTCTAGCGTTTCACAGACAAACACTAAATGAAACAGTAAACGGGAGAGTAGGTGGGACAGTAAACGGAGAGTAGCAAAATATTACATTCCGCTGTCTGATATTGCGACACCACCCGCAACACCACCCGCGATAGCAACCGCGATACCGGTTAGATAAAAAATATAACTGGTTCAAAAATTGAGCCTGATAGTGAACCAGATGTTGAACCAGATACTGAGCCAGTTCATGAGCCATTATATGGGTTTGCGCTATTATTATTAGCAACTAAAATTTTTTATTGTAGGGAAATATGAAAGATGGGAATAATTTAACATAAAATATAAAACAATTTGTTATAATTGCCAGTCTAAATTACTACCAAACAACCCGAAGGGGTGATGATATGGTATATTTTGCACTAAAATTCAAAAATTCAAAAGATGGTGTAATTGTATATAAAAAGATGGACTATATTATATTAGAATTACAAATACTACTATTATGGTATACGGAAAAACTCTTGATGAAGCAGTTGATGAATTAGATAAAACTTTAACTGAAATTTTTGATTTAGATGATGGAAATAAAATAAATTCTTTTATAAGAAAAGATACTTTGTTGGAAAGAATTCAGTTTATTTACGGGTTGTTAGTTTCTCACATGGCTAATAAGATTTCAAAACAAAGTAGTAATAAAATAAATAATATTGGAAATCATATGGGTGTTTTACATGCCTAAAAAGTATCCTCAATTGTCTCTTCGAGAATTTGAAGAAATTTTGAATACTTTTGAAGTTGTTGAAAAGAGAACACGTGGTGGTCACAATATATTAACAATAAAAATCAAAGAAAAAGAAGTTGGTATAGTATATCAAACTCATATAGATCCGGTGCCGTTGCTTATTATAAAAAATACAATTAAGAATTTGGGAATTACAAGAGATGAATTTTATTCACGAACAAAAACCGGAGCAAAGAAAATAGGTAAAAAGAAACGTAAATTTTGGTTATTTTTATTTTCTGATATACGGAGTTGATTATTTATGTTTAATAAAAATAACACCTTTAAATTTAATAATAGTGAAAATTGAACGAGACCTTTCGGGTCTCGTTTTTTTAATTAATCAAACGCTTGATATATTAATTTTATGTGAAGGAGGGATGTTGTGAGACTATTAGGATGGATTCTTTTAATAGGTTCCTTTATTATGCTATTATTTACGCCTTTTATATTTGCAGGAATGCCTATTATAGGTATGGTTGCTGGAGCCTTATTAATATTTTTAGGTTCTAAATTATCTGTAATATCGAGAAAGAAAAAAGCTAGTAAATTAAGATATAAAGCTGAAAAATTACGATTAAAAGGATTAGAAGATAAAGCAAAGCAGTTGGAAGCAAAAGCTAAAAAATATGATTAGGAGGGTTATTATGAAAAAAATAATATTTTTCTTTTTTATGTTAAGTTTTATTGTTAATATATATTCATATTCTAATATTTATGATGATGGCAATTTTAGAATGGCTGTTTTTAAAGGTTGGGATGTTTTAGATTTGAATAAAGAATATCAGTTTGAAGGTTATTCTGATTTTTGGGATGAACCATATGATTTTATAATAAAACAACAAGAAGTTTTAAAGCAACAACAAAAGTATATAAAAGGGATGAACTAAAAAAAATATTTGAAAATAGTTTTACTCCTATAATTATTTCTGTATATGCGGAAAAATATGAAAGTGAATATACTGATACTTTTGCAATATCAACTATTTCTGGTGAAGGATTTAGTTTACAAGGAAACAAATTATTTGGTTTTAATGAAAAATATAAAGAGCTTTCTAAATCAAATGGAGCTTATTATTTTCTTAATGTTCCTGAAAAATTAAATTATCAATTTTTCTTTTAATTCCAAAAGAATTAGCTGAATCAACGATAAGAATTAATTTCGAGTTTCCGAAGAATGTGGCAATCGAAGCCCTGCCAATAATAATGAAAATATAAAAGCTAAAATAGAATATCTAAAAAGGGAAATTAAGAGATTAGAAAAACTATTACAATCAAATTAATCGGCGGGGTGAGTTAATGAATGAAGAAATTATAAAAGTTATTTTTTATTCACCATTATCAGGTGTTATTTTAGGTGCCTTAATAAGCACCTTTACTTCGTTCATATTTGTTATTTTGAATAGATATTTATCAAAAAAGGCATTAAAGAGAAATTCGTTGAGAAATAAAAATATAAAAAGTATAATTTTTTCATGTTTTTTATAGCAACTTGTTACATGATGCGAAAAAGAGAGAATAAAGAAGAAAAAAAGAAATTTTATGCTTTAATCAAAAATAATTTATTATAAATCAATTATGTTATATAACATATATGTTATATAATAAAAATGCAGTAGGGGGTTATTATGGCTGAATATTTATATTATTTTCCTATTGAAGATAATGGAAATAAAAACAGAATAAAAGAATTGATAGAAAAGGATTTTAAAAGGAAAGGAAGTAAAACTTATAAAAAATTAAAGCAAAATCTAATAGATATAAACAAAGGCGGAAGAGAATATATTTTATTTTCGCTTTATGAAGAAAACTCAAAAAAACATAATAATAAAAAAATCGCACGTATAGACAAATATAACGATTTTGTTTTGTATGAATTAAGGATCCCTCAGCAAAGCAAAAATGGTGTGTTCAGAATTTATTTTACTTTTTATCCTGTTAAAGATTATCCTAATAATAATAATGTAATTATCTTAGAAGCAGAATTCAAAACTGACAAGGAAGCAAAAAAAATTGATTCAGCATTTAATAATTTGAAAATTTTAGTTGATGCTTTAAAATAAGGAGTGATATTTATGAGCAAAAATATTGATAAAGAAATAATAAAAAAGGTTAAAGAAGGAAAGTTTGAGAAATTTGAATTAAAAGCAGAATCGTTAGAAGAAGAATTAGAAAATATACTTATAGATTTAGTAAGCGAATTAACCTTAATGAGAATGAAAAAAAGAATTTCGCAAAAAGAATTAGCTAAAAAAATAAATACCAAACAAACTGCAATTTCAAGATTAGAAAATGCAAGTATAAATCCATCTCTAAAATTTTTATTAAAAGTAACTAAAGCTTTAGGTGGAGAAATGAAAATTACTCCACATGGTGAATATACCTATATAATTCCTGAAGAATATAGAGATCCTCTAAAGAAAATCGTCAAGAATGAAAATAAAACATTTCAAGAAAAAATAAGTGAGTTAATTTCAACAGAAATTAAGAAATTTTCAGTTGAAAAAAATAACATCAAAATAAAAAATAAAGAAGAAGACGAATATAAAATATTTAATTTGCAAAAAAATCTAGGTTCAGCAGCTTAAGAGGTGAAATTATGAAAAAATCATATATACAATTAATCTCTGAAAGAATTAAGAAATTTTCATTTGAATTTGATGATAGTGTTATTAATGAACCATTATCTCCAGAATTGAAAATTGAGGCCTTTCAAAACTTTAAAGAAAAAATTGATGATAATCCTTATAATTGTATTTTGGGATTAAATATTAAGCTAATTTATAAAAAAGGAAGAAAACATTTATTAAAGGTTGAAATGTTCATTGAGGGTGAATTTACTGGTCATTCAAAAATGAAAGAAGAAGATTTTAGAAGTTTAGTTGTTAGTTCAGGAATAATTAATCTTTTTCAAATTGCAAGAGCAAAAATGGTGTCTATTACATCACAATTTGGATTTGTTCAACCAATTTATTTACCTTTGTTAAATATAACAGATTTAATAGAAGCAGAAAGAAAAAAAGCTTTAAAAAACATCATAAAATAATGGCAATTCCCGGATATTTCCGGGATTTTTTTATTTTGTATAATCACAAAAATGTAGTATAATATATGTAGCAAATAGACAATTTATGTTAAATTATTAAGATATTGATGTTTTGCATCACTTCAATATAAAAATATTAAAATCAGTTTGAGGTGATGCAAATGATTATTATAAAGGTTTTAGTATCTGAAGAAGATTTGGATCTTTTAAAAGACTTTGGATTTATTTTTTGGGACGAAAGGAAACTTTCTCAAGGAGAGTTATTTGAATTTTATAAGTTCTTGCTAGCAATTCAAAAGATAGGAAAAGAGGAGGAAGAAACATGAAAAAGGCTGCTGCATATGCAAGGTTTTCAAGTGAAAATCAAACGGATGATTCTATTGAAGCACAATTAAGGGCTATAATAGAATATGCTGAAAAAAACGGATATGAAATTGTAGAAAAATATATTGATAGAGCAAGATCAGCAAAATCGGATGATAGACCGGAATTTCAAAGGATGATTAGAGATGCTAAATCTAAAAAATTTGATGCTGTTATTATCCATAAGATTGATAGATTTGCAAGAAATATAAAAGATGCTGCTTGGTATAAAGCAGAATTGAATCAATATGGTGTAGATTTGCTTTCTGTATCAGAAGATTTAACAGGTGCATCTGGTGATCTTATTTTTAATATTATGGCCAGTGTGGCTGATTGGTATTTGAAGAATCTTAAAAATGAAATAAATACTAAAGTGAGAATTACTGCAGAGAAAGCTTATTTTCTTGGAGGTATTCCACCATATGGCTATGATGTGGAAGAAACATATGAAGAAATTTCCTTTGGTGAAAGAGTAAAGAAAATACCTAGAAAACAATATGTTATAAATGAAAAAGAAGCTGAAGTAGTTAAACTAATGTTTGAATTAGCGGAAAAAGATTATTCAACTTTAAAAATAGAAGAATATTTAAATAATCATGGTTTTGTAACTAGAAAAGGTGGAAAATGGTCTTATAGCACAATCTATGATATTTTACACAATCCAAAATATAAAGGTACATATGTTTGGGCAAGGGGTAATCATAGAACTTCTCATATAAAAAGAGATGATGCTGTAATAGTAGAAAATGCTATTCCTGCAATAGTATCAAAAGAATTATGGGATAAAGTACAAGAAAAAATGAAAAAGAGGAACAGGGTTAAAAAGAAAAAACATAAATATTTATTAAAAAATTTATTATATTGTGGAGTTTGTGGAGAAAAGATGATAGCATTTGGTGGAAGGTACCCAAGATATGTATGTTCAAGTTGGAAGAAGAAAATAACAAATCATGAAAAACATGATCATTTTATTTCTATTTCTCGTGAAAAAGTGGAAAGTTTCGTAATTGATTTTTTATTAAATGATGTATTTGAAAAAATTGAAATTTCTGATTTAATAAAAAAAATCAATTCTATAAATTCTATTAAGTATAAAAATAATAAAACCAAAATTAATGAAATAAAAAACGAAATTTCGAAGTTGAAAAAGAGAAAAGAAAGATTAGAAGAAAGTTTTATGGATGCAATAGAAGCTGGTTTGAATACTGAAAAAATAAAGAATAGAATAAAAGATATAAGTAACGATATAAAACTTTTGCAATATAGTTTAAAGAAACACGAAGAAGAAGTAATTAATATCCTGCCTTTGACAGCAATTTGGCGATTTTAAGGGAAATGGAACGGTAGAATGCGGGTTTGAGGCGTGTATTTTTCAGGAAGTCGAAAAATTGTGTGGCTAACTTTTGTTACAGAGAATTAACTATAATTAGTAATATATTAGTCCTTTTGGTGGTATAATATATATGACAACCACTGAAAGGAGATGTTTTAAAATGTATCCTAAAATATCAAAAGTGAAAGGAAAAAGATATTTAAGGATAATGGAAAGCAAAAGAGAAAATGGAAAAGTGAAACAGCATACAGTAATAAATTTTGGAAATATAGATAAGTATAGTAAAAAAGATATAACAAAACTTGTAGATAGTCTTTTTAAAATATTTGAAATAGATGAATATGAAAAAATAGAAGATGATTTAATGGAAGAAATAGCAAGAAGAAATTACGGAGCCAAAGTAATAGTAAATAAGATATTTGAAAGATATGAGATGAAAAGATATTTTGAAAGACTGGATAAAGAAATAAAATACAATGCAGAAGAAATGTTAAAAATAATGGTGATGAATAGAATAGTAGAACCGAAGAGTAAATTGGGAATATTTAATAATTTAGAGTATTTTGGATATAACAAAGTGGAAGTTAAAAAAGAAAAAGACCTGGAAGAAAAAGATGTAATGTTGCACTGGTTATACAGAACATTGGATATATTAGCAGATAATAAAGAGTCGATAGAAAAACATATGTATAATCAAAGGATAAGTTTGTTTAATACAACGGTAGATTTAGTATTTTACGATGTAACAACATTAGCGTTTGAAACACAACAAACAAATGAAATATTACAAATGGGATATTCAAAGGATAAGAAATTTAATGAGTCGCAAGTAGTATTAGGGATGTCAATAGATCAGGATAGAATGCCAGTTAGTTTTGATATATATGCAGGAAATACATTTGAAGGGCATACATTTAAAGATTCAATAGAAAAAATGAAAAAAGAATATCAATTAGGAAAAGTAATAGTAGTAGCAGATAGAGGAATGATGAGTAAAAAAATATAGAAGTAGTAGAAAATTCTAATTATGAATTCATAGTAGGAAAATCAATAAAACAGTTAAAAAAAGTAAATATATTTGAAGGAGAATTCATAGAAATAGCAAAAGGAATAAAATATAGAGAAGTAGAATATGAAAATAAAAGATTACTCATAATATATTCAGAAGAAAGAGCCAAAAAAGACAGAGCAGATAGACTACGATTAATAGAAAAAGCGAAAAAAATGTTAGAAGAAGGAAATATAGATTCAAAAAGTAAAAGAGGAGCGAAAAAATATTTAAAAGAACAGAACAAACAAAATTATATATTGGACATAGAAAAAATAGAAAATGATGAAAAATACGATGGATACTATGGAATAATAACAAACACAAAACTATCTCCAAAAGAAATATTAGAACAATATCATACATTATGGAAAGTAGAAGAAACATTCAGAACATTAAAAAATTATCTTGAAACAAGACCGGTATTTCATTGGACACCGAAAAGAATAAAAGGACATATTGTAATGAGTTTCATATCTTACATAATTCAAAGAACATTAGAATTAGAACTGGAAAAAAATAATATTGAATACTCTCATGAAAAAATAAGAGAAGCTATAAAAAAAATGGAATACTCTGAAATAAGATTAAAAGACAAATTATTTGCATTAAGAGCCAATTTAAACGATTTTCAAAAAGCCATATTAAAAACATTAAAAATAGAAAAACCGAAAAAAATGATGGAATTAGATGAATTTAAAAAAATAATCTCCTAAAACACGCATGAAAAGCCAAAAAGGAGGATGTGTGTGGCTAATTTCTCTTTTTATAAAAAGTTAACAATAGCTATTTTTTGAATAATTCTACTTTTTAGAATTTTGTTGATAATAATAGTGTCAAACTCAGGGTTTGAATACTGAAAAAATAAAGAATAGAATAAAAGATATAAGTAACGATATAAAACTTTTGCAATATAGTTTAAAGAAACACGAAGAAGAAGTAATTAATATTAATGAAGAGGTTGTAGAAAATATGATAAAAGCATCAGTTGAAATTTTAAAAAGCGACGATCATGAAAAAATAGCAGATTTTTTAACGCAAATTATTGATAGAATTGAGGTTAAACAGTCGGAGCGCTCAAAAAGAAATTATATAGCAATTAAACTTAAAGGTATAAGTAACTACATTAGCAAACTACATGATTTGTGATATTTGATTTATGAAACGCCGAACTGCAAAATACTCCTGAGTTTGACAGTATTTTTTTCAATAAAATTCTAAAAAGCAGAATTATTCTAAAAAACAACAATTGTTAATTTTTTATTAAATACAAAAGTGTCATTACACCCCCTAAATTTTATATTTTTCTTTGAATTCTGTATAGGGTGAAATTATTTTTGGTACAGGAATATTTAATGTATTTAATATTCTTTGTCCTAATTTATTTAAATTCATTCTCGCTACAAGATGTTGCTTTTGTGTTTTAAATTCAATGTATTCCATATTTTTAATAGCTTCTCTTATTTTTTCATGAGAGTATTCAACATTATTTTTTTCCAGTTCTAATTCTAGTGTTCTTTGAATTATGTAAGATATGAAACTCATTACAATATGTCCTTTTATTCTTTTTGGTGTCCAATGAAATACCGGTCTTGTTTCAAGATAATTTTTTAATGTTCTAAATGTTTCTTCTACTTTCCATAATGTATGATATTGTTCTAATATTTCTTTTGGAGATAGTTTTGTGTTTGTTATTATTCCATAGTATCCATCGTATTTTTCATCATTTTCTATTTTTTCTATGTCCAGTATATAATTTTGTTTATTCTGTTCTTTTAAATATTTTTTCGCTCCTCTTTTACTTTTTGAATCTATATTTCCTTCTTCTAACATTTTTTCGCTTTTTCTATTAATCGTAGTCTATCTGCTCTGTCTTTTTTGGCTCTTTCTTCTGAATATATTATGAGTAATCTTTTATTTTCATATTCTACTTCTCTATATTTTATTCCTTTTGCTAGTTCTATGAATTCTCCTTCAAATATATTTACTTTTTTTATTTGTTTTATTGATTTTCCTACTATGAATTCATAATTAGAATTTTCTACTACTTCTATATTTTTTTACTCATCATTCCTCTATCTGCTACTACTATTACTTTTCCTAATTGATATTCTTTTTTCATTTTTTCTATTGAATCTTTAAATGTATGCCCTTCAAATGTATTTCCTGCATATATATCAAAACTAACTGGCATTCTATCCTGATCTATTGACATCCCTAATACTATTTGTGATTCATTAAATTTCTTATCTTTTGAATATCCCATTTGTAATATTTCATTTGTTTGTTGTGTTTCAAACGCTAATGTCGTTACATCGTAAAATACTAAATCTACCGTTGTATTAAACAAACTTATCCTTTGATTATACATATGTTTTTCTATCGACTCTTTATTATCTGCCAATATATCCAATGTTCTGTATAACCAGTGCAGCATTACATCTTTTTCTTCCAGGTCTTTTTCTTTTTTAACTTCCACTTTGTTATATCCAAAATACTCTAAATTATTAAATATTCCCAATTTACTTTTCGGTTCTACTATTCTATTCATCACCATTATTTTTAGCATCTCTTCTGCATTGTATTTTATTTCTTTATCCAGTCTTTCAAAATATCTTTTCATCTCATATCTTTCGAATATCTTATTTACTATTACTTTGGCTCCGTAATTCTTTTTATCCGGTGCCTTTTTTATATCTTCTGTATCAATATAATTTTTTAAATCAAATATTTGTATGAGTTTATTTACTATATTTTTCGCTTCATTTTCGCTAAAAGAGTCAATCCTTCCTAAGTTTGCAACAGTTCTTTGCTTTATCTTACCATTTTCCCTATAACTTTCAACAATTCTTAAATATTCAACACCTTTGTTATTTTTAACTACTCTCAAAAACACAAAAATCACCTCTTGATTTCATAATACCATTACTTATTATACCACAAAAATATTATGAAATCAAGAATATAACGCTATTGTTAAAAATATTTGTGTCACTACAAAAATTTTTCAACCCCAATTTTCACCCTTTTCATCGTCGCAAACCCGCATTCTACCGTTTCGATTTTTCAAAAATCATGAAATCGCTGTCAAACTCAGGAAAAAGTTAACAATAGCTATTTTTTTGAATAATTCTACTTTTTAGAATTTTGTTGATAATAATAGTGTCAAACTCAGGGTTTGAATACTGAAAAAATAAAGAATAGAATAAAAGATATAAGTAACGATATAAAACTTTTGCAATATAGTTTAAAGAAACACGAAGAAGAAGTAATTAATATTAATGAAGAGGTTGTAGAAAATATGATAAAAGCATCAGTTGAAATTTTAAAAAGCGACGATCATGAAAAAATAGCAGATTTTTTAACGCAAATTATTGATAGAATTGAGGTTAAACAGTCGGAGCGCTCAAAAAGAAATTATATAGCAATTAAACTTAAAGGTATAAGTAACTACATTAGCAAACTACATGATTTGTGATATTTGATTTATGAAACGCCGAACTGCAAAATACTCTTTTATTGTTATATTGGAGTCTGTCCGTTGCCTCCATTTTATACCCTGCAACATGAGATTGTATGTCGAAGGTATAGACCGGTTTGAAAATCCCCGAATTAACGGGGATTTTGTTTTATATTCATACTTTTAGACCATTGTTAAGCTAAAAAATTTTCTTCATTTAATTCAATAGAAATTAGCCATGATTTTTCTTCACCTGATTCAAAAGTAAGATATTTATTATGTTTTTTTGTGATTTCTAAAGAATCATAAAAACCATTTGTAGGTTCAATTGCTGCATTATATTCGTTTTTAAAACCACCTTCATTTTTCCATATACCTAAATAAGGTAATTCTTTAAAATTCACTAAATATAGTAAATTATTATTATTTAAGGTAATTCCTGCATAGTCTATTTTGTCTAATAAATAAAATTTTTCAGTATTTTTTACTTCTGGAGGTAAAAATTTATTTAATTGATAATTATTATATACAGGATAAGAACATTCATTTTCGCTATTACCTAAATAATGGCTATTCTTTTTAACGTTTAATACTCTATTTATTCCGTTTAAAATTATTTTGCTATTTTTATCAATAGCAACTAATCCATGAAATGTCCAAAAACCTTTAAATTTTTTTATTCCATTATTTTTCACTGAATAAGTCAATATAATCTTATTATTTTTTAATTCAATAATTCTTTTGAAAGTATAATTAAATTTAGGACTATCTACAATGGATTCAATTATGTTATTACCTATTATTTTACAGTTCCACGGTATACTCCAAAGTTCTCCATGATCTGGTAAAATTTCTCCATAATACTCTTCAAAAGGATATATTCCTTTATCAATATTTGGAAACATTTCATCAGAACCAGAAGTATCATATTGAGCAAAAGAATCTCCATATTTTGGTAAGTTATATTTTTTTAATGTAGGCTGAAACAATACTTCAAAATTCTGAGGCTTATAATATATCGAAGCAATTTTTGCCCCTAAATTCGGTAAAACCACTAATTTAATATAATCATTTTCTATAGTTATTCCTTCCATATTTAAATACTTCATCGACTCACCTTATTGTTATATTTCATATTTCTCTACTCCATTAGAACTTTTAACTTCAAAATATTCTAATTCTATTGAATATTTCTTATTATATTCATATTTTAAATTATTTATCACATTTTTAAATTCATCTTCTTTAGATAAAACCAATACAGAACCTCCAAAACCACCACCAACAATCCGGGCACCTGCAACCTTATTTTCCAATTTTTTTACTATAAAATCAATTTCTTCACACGAGACTTCATACAGATTTTTTAAACTATAATGTGATTCAAATAAATAGTTACCTATCGCTTCAATATTATCATTTTTTAAAGCATCTATGGTTTTTAATACCCTCTCATTTTCTTCAATTATATGCTTTGTTCTTTTATAATAAATTCCATCTAATTTCGATAAATCGTCATTTGTAACTTCTCTAAATGATTCTTTCCCTATTATTTTTAAAGCTTTTTCACATTGATTCCTTCTGATATTATATTCTGAATTACCTAACTCATGTTTTACACCAGAATTTATTATATAAAAATTATATTCCTTTAAATTTAATGGTATTAATTCATGCTTTTTTGTATATGCATCAATGAACAATGCATGATTTTCTTTTGAAAGAGCACTGGCAAATTGATCCATAATTCCACAATTTAGTCCAACAAAATTATTTTCAGCATTCCATCCGATTAATGCTATTTTTTCTAAAGAAAAATTAAGTTTTAAGATATCATTAATAGCATATGCAGTAACCACTTCCAAAGCTGCAGAACTTGATAATCCAGCACCTATTGGTAAATCAGAACTAAATCTAAAATTAAAAGGAGAGATTTTTCCAACTTTTTTTTCAATTTCAAGTATAACACCTATGATATAATCAGCCCATGTATCAGTTTTTTTTAATGTATTTAGGGATATTTCCTGATTGGAGTTTTTTGAATGAAATAGATATTTATCTGACTTTTCTATTTCTAAATCTATGTATTTATTAATTGCAAAAGGCAAAACGAAACCATCATTATAATCTGTGTGTTCGCCAATTATATTAATTCTTCCAGGGGCCCTATACATCAAATATCCACCTCAACCTCCCTTAATTGTTTAGCAGCTTGTTCTGGCTCTATGGGATTTATAAACGCCCATGTACCACTTTCTACACTGGCAATCCATTTTATTAAATTTGGTCCTCTCATAGGAGAAATAAACTCCACATGAAAATGGAAAAAATGTGTACTTTTATCGATATTAAATGGTTTTTGAAAAAACATCATCATATATGGAAATGGCATATTAAACAATCCATTATATTTATTAGTTACAATCTTTAATACATAAGCAAATTCTTTTTTTTCTTTATTGGATAACTCATATATACTTTCTACATGTCTTTTAGGATAAATATGTACTTCATATGGATATCTAGCATAAAAAGGAACAAGAGCTATCATATTTTCAGTTTCACATATTATCCTTTTATTCTTTTTATTTTCTTCTTTTATAATATCACAAATTGCACATGTATTTTTTTCAGTATACCATTTTTCTAAAGATTCCATTTTTAATTTAATCCTTGGAGGTAAAAAAGGAAATGCATACAATTGCCCATGTGGGTGAGGTAAGGTTGCACCCACCTCTTTACCTTTATTTTCAAAAATAAAAATATATTTTATAAAGTCATATGATGATAATTCTTTAGTTCTATCAGACCACATATTAATTAATTTTTCTATTTGTTTTATTGACATTTGAGATAATTCAGAATTATGATTTTTTGTATATACTACCACCTCACAAATTCCCTGAGATCGTTCTCTTATTAACACATCATTATCATTCTCAACCTCTGGAGCGTTCTTTCTTAAAGCAGGAAATCTATTCTCAAAACTTACCAAATCATACTCTTCAGGCAATTCCAAAATACCTGGGCAAATTGGGCAACTATCTTTTGGCAAATTAGGTCTTTTTTGTCTTGATGATGAAATCATTACCCATTCTCCAGTTATTGGATTATATCTTCTTTCAAGCATTTAAATCACTCTCTTCATAATAATGAAATAATCTTTTATCATCTTCTCTTACAATAGTTCTTTTATTTATTTGAGGATATTCAATATCTTTTTCAATAGAATATTCTACTTTTTCTAAATCAACTTTCATTTTTATATTACCTATTTTTGTATTTAAGGCTTCGATTTCAAAAAAGTTATTGAAATTCATTAACCCTTTTACATGAGAATTTCCGCCTCTTAATTCCAAAGTATTAAAAAAGACATCTTTTCTTATACTTTTTGATAAATCATCACTTTGAAATATTATATTATTTAAGATTCCAGATACATATGCATACATTTCAATAATCTTTTCATTTGGTTTAGTATCTTCAATTCTTAATGATAAACAATCTGGGTCATTCCACCACCATTTTCCATTCATAAAATATCTTGTTATTACGTTTCTTAATGCATAATAAGCATTTTGATAAGGAATATTAATATCATCAGCATTATAATAAGGAGCAGTATCTTCACTTATTCTCATACCATCAACATAACCAATTGAAGGCAATAACGGAGCTCCACAACCCAATAAAAAATCACCTTTTGTAGCTTTCCTAATTATTTGCATACCCAAATTATATGCTTCTATTGGAGTTATTTTTTCATATCTATTTCCTGGAATTGCACCTGCAAATAAGAAATCAATTTTAAAATAATGAATTCCATTTTTTCTCATATATAAGAAAATCTTTCTTAGATAATTTTGTACTTCAGGATGTGTAGTGTCTAAAGCATATATTTTCTTTTTCCAATTTATATAGGCAACCTTTAGATTTCCGGCATCATCTTTAACTAACCAATCTTTATGATTTTTATAAACATCAGAAGTTTCCGATACACTAAATGGAGCTAACCATATTCCTGGAATATAATTGTACTCTCTTATCTTGTTTGCAATTTCTTTTAATGAAGGATATCCATCTTTTGGCACCCAATCACCAATATCCTTTTGCCATGAATCATCTATTTGAAAAACCTCGTAATTGTATCCTTTAGATAATTCTAAATTTTTTAAAATTTCTTCCCATGTAAGTTTTTCATAATATTGATACCATGATGACCAACCAATAGGATTCCATTTTGAAAATTTAGGCTTATTTTCAAACTTTACATAATCGGCATATATTTCTAAAAGGCTTTCAATATTCTTACCTTCCAAATATATAAAAGGCTCTATATCAACATAATCTTCAAACTTTCTATCAAAAAAATCAAGATAAGCTATTAATTCATTATCTTTAATTTCGAAAAAAGGATGAGCTATTTTCGAAGTTAAAAAACCATATATTTTATCCTTTTTACCTATAAAATAGTCTGATATTATATTTTTTTCAAATAATTCAGGCATTATATGAATACTATATTTTAATCTACTTTTTTTGTCTTCTGATATTTTTAAAGTATAATCTTCTATATCAATACTTTTAGAAACTCCCCAGCTTTGCCAATTATTAATAAACATAACTTTATCAACATCATCTCTAAATAATTCTACACGTTTGGGATTCCCTTTTATTTTCCCTCTTAAAATAAACCCTTCAGGAATCCGTTGAATATTGAATTTCAACATATAATTGTTTTCTTTTATCTCAAAGAAATTTTTATCATATTTCATGGAAAAAATTTGCAATTTATATTCCTCCCAATTAACCTTTTACAGATCCAGCTAAAAGGCCTCTAATGAAATATTTACCTAATGCTATATATACTATTAAAGTAGGTAATGCAGCTATTAATGCTCCTGCCATTTGGATATTCCATTCTACTACCTGACTACCTGCAAGATTTACTAATGCTACAGTTATAGGCTGTTTTGCCGGATTATTTGTAACTGTTACAGCAAATAAAAATTCATTCCATATATTCGTAAATTGCCAGATTGCAACAACAACAAATCCAGGAATAGATATTGGTAATAATACTTTTGTATATACATCATATAAATTTGCTCCATCAATTGAAGCAGCTTCGATTAATTCATCTGGTATTTCTTCATAATAATTTTTAAACATTAAAGTAGTTATAGGAATACCATAAATCACATGAATAATGATCAATGCATGTATTGTTCCATATAATCCGATTTTCTGAAAGAATCGAATTAATGGAAATAAAACACTTTGATAAGGTATAAACATACCAAATAATATTAAAGCAAAAATCAGATTAGAATATTTAAATTTAAGTTTAGATAATGCAAAACCATTAATCGAACCTAAAACTGCAGAAATTATTGTAGCTGGTATAGTTAAATAAAAACTATTTTTCATATTTGGAGCTAATTTTTTATATGCTCCTATAAAACCCTCTAAAGAAAAATGTTTAGGAAAGTTCCACATAGTAGCTATAGATACTTCATTTAATGACTTAAAGCTGGTTATTAATGTGACATAAAAAGGAGTTATAAAAAATAATGAAATTATTATCAAAATAATATAAGAAATAATCAATTTTGTTTTTGTCATGAACTCACACCCCTTCTAAGGGACGAATATAAGTAAGGGATAATTATTACTGCAACCATTAATAACATAATAACAGATATTGCTGATCCCATCGCATATTTATTCGATCTAAATGTTAATTCAAACATATATATTGCTGGAACATCAGTAACATTATTTGGCCCACTTCCAGTCATTGCATATATTAAATCAAATATTTTTAAAGATACATGACCTAAGACAATCATTGCACTTAAAGTTATGGGCTTTAATAATGGCATTTTTATTTTCCAAAATATATACCTTTCATTTGCGCCATCTACTCTTGCAGCCTCTAATATCTCTTCGGGTATTGCTTTTAATCCAGCTAAATACATTGCCATAATATATCCTGACATTTGCCATACTGCAGCAATTATTACCGCTATTAGAGCTAAGTTAAAATGACCTATGCTTTCAGAACTTGTATACCACATCCACTGCAATTTTTCTAAACCTAGTTTTTTAAATAATAAGTTTAATCCTTGAGGATCATTTGGGAAATTACCAGGTGCAAATATCCAACTCCATACTGTACCTGTTACAACGAATGATATTGCCATTGGAAAAAGAAACAAATTTTGGAAGAACCTTGACCCTTTAATACCTTTATCTATTAAATTTGCCAAAAATAATCCTAATCCAACAGAACCTAAAATAAAAAACAATGTGAAGAAAAGAGTATTCCACAAATCAGTTTGAAATCTTGGATCCATAAATATTCTTTCATAATTTCTGAATCCAACGTATTTATAAACACCTCTTAATAAACTACTAAAACTATTCCAATTGGAAAATGAAGTTCGTATTGTCCAAAATATAAAATAATATACAAATATACCTATTAATATTAATGATGGTAGAATAATAATAAAACCCATTCTAGACTTATTTTTTTGAACACTCATATTTTTTCACCACCCTAATCTTATAAAACCCGGTTCTATGAACCGGGACAGACTGTTGACAGAATAAAATAAGAAAAAATAATATGAGCGAATCCTTGAAAATTCCCAAAAAAATGTGAATGGAACCGGTCAATTTTGCACGGATGCAAAATTGAGCAAAACCGAACAAGGATGTGAGTTTGAGCGACCGGTGGGAATGAACATTTTTGAGGAATATGAATTTTCACCGGATGAGCGAATATTATTTGAGTATTTTATTTTGTACTTTGTCTACAAACTGCCCGGTTCTATGAACCGGGGTTTATATTACTCAGTTAAATATCCCTGGTCTTCTGCTGCCCACATAATATCTCTTAAAGCATTTGATATATTCTTTTTAACAAGGAATCTATTTAATGTATCATTTAAAGAAGTTACAAATCCTTCTGGAGCTGCTGAGCCATGAATAATAGATGGAACTACTGCAACTGTAGCAAAGTCATTCATTGACCATGTTAGATATACATCATATTTTGATTTATCTGCATCAATTCTTGCAGGAATTGAACCTTTTATTGGGTTAAAGATATCTTGAGCTTCTTTTGTTGCTATAAACTTTAGCCATTTCAAAGCATTTTCTCTATGTGGTGCATTTTTTGGTAATCCAAATGTGTCAGAAATAAACATAAATGCGTCTGATGTTCCAGGAACTGCAAACCAACCAAAATCTTCTCCTGGTTTCCAACCTAAGGTTTTAAAATATCCTTCTTCCCAGTCGCCCATTACGTTGAATAATGCTTTTCCTTCAAATACCAATCTTCCAGCATCTTGCCATGTTAAAGCTGAATGATCTCTATTGAAGTATGGTATTAATCTTTCTAATAATACTAAAGATAATTCCATTTCTGGTGAATTAAAAGATACTTTTCCATCAAATAATCCTTTGTAATCTTCAGGACCAAACATTGAAAGCATAATGTTTTCAAACAAATGGGTTAATGTCCATTTATTTTTATCACCTAAAGCAAGAGGAATATATCCTGCTTCTTGAGCTTTTTTCATTGCAGCAAAAAATTCTGCCCATGTTGTTGGTTCTTTTGTTAACCCTAATTTTTTAAATATTTTTTTGTTATAAAATACAACATTTCCTCTATGAACATTTACTGGTATTGAATATACTTCACCTTGATAACTAACAATCTTCATAACATCTTTAGGGAATTTATCATATACACCCCATTCTTTTAAATAATTCGTTAATGGTTCCATTAAACCAGGAATAACATATGTATCTGTTAATTCCATACCTGCATGAACCTGGAATGAATCTGGTGGATTTCCTCCAAGCATCCTTGTCTTTAATACTGCTTTTGCATTAGTTCCTGCTCCACCTGCAACTGCAGCATTGATGATGTTAATATTGGGATAGTATTGATTAAATTTTGCGAATAAAGCTAGCAATCCTTCTTCTTCTCCTCCGCCGGTCCACCAACTAAAAATTTCCAGATCATTTGAAGCTGCAAAAACACTGGAAACTACTAACAAAATAGCAATTAACCCAAAAACAAACCTTTTCATACCTACACCTCCCGTTTTAGAATTATCCTCATGTTGTTTTTCTCTCTATTAATTTAACATCCAATATAATCTTAATCCTTTCATTTTCTTTATGATTTATCTTATCGAGCAGAATATAAAAAGCTTTGTATCCTAATTCAAATTTTGGTATTCTAATAGTCGTTAAATCTATAATAGAAGAATATATGATATCATCATATCCAACAACCATAATTTCTTCAGGTATATCCATTTTTTCTTCTCTTAAAGCCTTTATTGCACCATAAGCTAAAATATCATTAAAACAAAAGATAGAATCAAATTTTAATTTACTTTTTATTATTTCTAAAACTTTTTCATAAGCATCATTAACATCTTCATTTATATTAAATATCATTTTATTATTAACTCTAATTTTTGCTTCATTTAATGCCTTTTTATACCCAAGTAATCTGGATTGTGAAACAAAATTATGATTTTTAACATTTAAAAAAACAATATCTTTTTTTCCTTTTTCAATAAGATGTTTTGTTGCTAAATACCCACCTTTTAAATCGTCCGCATAGATTTCATCAGCATCCATATCTTCAAAATGATCCCCTATAATAACATATGGAATATTTAAATTCATAATTTTATTAAATTTATTATTTCCTTTCCTAACAGGACTAATTAAAATCCCATCCACTCTTTTTTCTGCCATAATATTTAGCGCTTTTTTTTCAAGCTCATAATCTTTTTCAATATCCATTAAAATTAAACTATAATTATTTTCTTTCGTAGCTTTTTCAATTCCTTTTAAAACCTCTACAAAAAAAGGATTAGTAATATCTTTAAACAAAACACCTATTGTTTTTGTTTTTCTATTTCTTAATGAACTAGCAGTAATATTTTTTACATAACCAAGTTCTTCTGCTATTTTTAATATTTTTTCTTTAGTTTTATAATTTATGTCAGGTTTATCATTTAAAGCTCTTGAAACAGTATTTATGGAAACATTTGCTGCTTTTGCAATATCTTTTATAGTTATATATCTTTTGCGCATCTTTACCATCACCTTATACAAAAATTTTTATCGATAACGTTATCGGTAACGTTACCGATTATATTAAAACACATTTGATAATAAATACAAAATTTAGTAAATCATTATTTAATATTATTAATATAAATTATTAATGATTAAGCCTGGTTAGATAAAAAAATTGTAATTTGAAAGTTTTTTTGTTTTAATATTTATGATATAATGATATTAATCAAATATTATTTGTATTGTAATTTATTGATTTTTTATTGAGGTGATTGGTATGAAAAAATTTTTTCTTATTTTTTAATAGTATTGGTTATGTTTTCATTTATTTCGGGAAGAGATTTAAAAGAAATTTTGGATTCTGGATATTTAATAATTGGAATAAGGAATATTCCATCAGAAACTATATATTTACCTGATAGCGTTGGGAGACCAGGTTTTTGTTATGAATTAGCAAAAATTTATGCTGATTATTTAAATGTAGAATTAAAAATTCATATTGTTGATTCATTTGTTGATTATTGGACCAAAAATGGGGAAATTGTGCTTAAAAAAGAACACGCAGAAACACCAGATATTTATGGCAAAGTGGATGTTGTAGCGGATATAATTACAGTTACACCAGAAAGGAAAAAGATTGTAAATATGATTCCATTTATTGAAAATGCGGAAATCTTATATGCAAGAAAAGATATAGAAGCTCAAGATTTTAATGATTTAAAAGGTAAGAAAATTATAACAGGAGAAGCATTTAATTTTTATTATTCTTTAATAAAAAATTAAGGAGAAAAATATAAAGTATGTCATTAATAAAATAAAAGTTGTCGGTGAAAAAATAATTTTTTTGGAGAAATATGTTCCTCCAAAAAGTGATGAAATAGAAATTTTATTATTGCCTAAAAATGAGGAATATATTAGAAATAGTTTTTTTTATCAAGTAATTTTGGGGAATGCTGATATAAGTACGTTAGATTCCTTTTCATTTTTTGCCAAAATATTAAAAACATATACATTTAGAGAGTTTCTAAAGCCTCTTTTTATGTTAAGTAAAAAGGTTGGATATTTATCCTTTTGTACATCTTATGAAACGCCTGAGTTGAATAAATCTTTGAAAGAATTTATTTTAGAGTTTAAAACAACTGAAAAATTTGACTATATGATAAGAAAGTATTTAGGTGTAAACTACGAAGAATATCTTAAATTGTTAGGGAAGGAAAAATAGTATGAAGCTGAAGCATAAAATCTTTAAATACATGATAATAACTAACATTATTATTATTTTAACTTCTTTAGTTTTATCTTTTTATTTTCGAATTGATCAGATAATGAAGTATGAATCTGAAAAATTAGTTTTATTGACTAAAAATTTTGAAAATAAATTAAATGATGTTTTTTCTGAAGTAAATAATTATATATTAGAAATTTCTTCCAGTAATGATGTGATTTTTATATTTGATAAGAACTCATTAATTTCGAATTTTTCTAAAAAAGCTTTAAAAAGAGAGTTTGATACTAAAATAAAAGGAAAAAGTTATATTGATGGTATATATATTACAGACGAAAATAATAATAAATTTTTATATAGTGGTAAATCTTATTCTTTTCCTATAAGTGATGGAATAGATTTTCAAATTTTAAATAATAATTTTTATATAATTTTTAACAAAAGGATTGATTCTAAAAAAGAGAGATATTTAACTTTTCTTGTAAATTTGAATAAGATTTATGAAGAATATACTAAAAGTTTGCGTTTTAATACAACATATAAATTATTAGCAAGCTTCAATAATGAGTTAGTATTAATAGAAAATGAGAACTTAATACAAAAAATAAATGACGATTATTTAAAAAATTTTTTTATAAGTAATGACTATAATAATCACATAGATTTTGAAGGATTAAGACTTCAAATTTTAAAATCATATGATGTGATTTTTTCGACTATACGTAGAATAATATTGATTTATTTTATCGCTATTATAGTAGCTGTAGTAATATCCTGGTTAATCTCTAAATATTTAGCTGCTCAAACAACAACTTCTATAAACGAAATTACCAAAATTATTGAAAACTCAAAATCTGGACATTTTGAATTAATACAAATTAAAGATTCTTATGAAGAAGAAATAAAAACTCTCTCTCAAAAATTCAATGATATGGTAAAGGAATTAAATAAATACATTCATGATATGGAAAAAATAGTAGCTGCTCGAACAGAAAAAATTAACGAGCAAAATAAGGAACTGGAAAAATTAAATAATAAATTAAAAGAAATATCCATAACAGATGGTTTAACGGATTGTATAATAGAAGATATTTTAATGAGAAATTTTTAGAAGATTTTAAATTTGCATATAGAGAAAAATTATATGTAAATTTTGCTCTTATTGACATAGATCATTTTAAAAGAATAAATGATAAATATGGTCATATTGCAGGAGATTATTGTTTGGAAGAATTAAGCAAAATTTTTAGAAAGCATTTTCATAGGGTAACCGATAAAATATACAGATACGGTGGTGAAGAATTTGTTATTTATTACCTTTCTAAAAAAACGGAAAAATTTAAAGAGAAATTAGAGGAGTTAAGAAAAGACGTGGAAGAGACAGAAATTTTCTATGAAAATAAGATAGTCAAGTTTACTATAAGTATTGGAGCTATAAGTAAAATACCAGAAGATATAGATTATATTAAATTTATAAAAATTGCAGATAATAACTTATATAAAGCAAAAGAAACAGGAAGAAATAAAGTAGTTATAAATAAAAAAGAAACTTCCTGAAAATTCGGAAGTTTCTTTTTATTGTTTATAACCACTTTTTTCCTTTAAACCATAAATATGTCATTATCATAATAACTATAGAAGATATAATAATATTAACATATATTAAAGGATTTTGTTGGAACGGAAGTTTTACATTCATTCCGTAAAAACTTGTTAATATTGTAGGCACCTGAAGCAAAATAGTAACAACTGTTAATATTTTCATGACAATATTTAAATTATTTGAGATAACAGAAGCATAAGCATCCATCATACCCGATAAAATATTGCTATATATATTTGTAACTTCAATTGCCTGCCTATTTTCAATCAGAGTGTCTTCTAATAATTCTTCATCGTCTTCATAAAGTTCCAATACTTTTCCTTTTAAAAGTTTTTCCATCATGATTTCATTTGATCTTAATGATGTAGTGAAGTACACTAAACTTTTCTCAAGATACATTAATGTTTCAAGTTCATTGTTTTTCATAGATTTGTGCAATTCTTCCTCTACTAAATCAATAGTTTTATTAATTTCTTTTAGATAATCGAGGAATAACTTAGCATTTTTAAAGAAAATTTGAAATATCATTTTACTTTTTTTATGTGGATTTAATAAACTTGTTTCTATCATTTTTTCTATAAAGTCAATTTCCTGTTTCATAGATAATAGTATATAATTTTTTCCAATAATAATTCCCAACGAAACTGTTTTATAAGGAATTTTTTCATCTTCTTCATTTCTCATTGGAACCTTTAAAATTAATAAAGTGGTATCTTCATCAATTTCTATACGTGCTCTTTCGTCTTCATCTAAAGAATCATTTATAAAATCTGGATCAAAATTTAATAAACTTGAGAGCATATGAATTTCATCTGCTGATGGGTTTACTACCTTTATAAGTGCATCTTGAGAAAAGCTTTTTGCCTCCACTAATTTGTGTTCTATTCTGCTATAAAATTTTACCATATTATCTCCTCCTTTTTATATGAAATGCTATGGCGGTCTAGACAACGGATCTTCGCTACAACTAAAATAATCCATAAATTTCACCTCTCTTTAAATATGGTTCTATGTAATTATATCATAATATGTAAGCTTTTTTCATAATTATAATTATTTTAACCATGTTTTTTAACAAATGCTTTTGCTCTTATATAATTAATAAGATACGAAATTAAAAATATAGAAAATAATGTAACAACAATTGAAGGTCCGGGTGGAATGTTGATAAAATAAGCTATAATAATACCAAAAAATCCAGCAAAAACTCCTGAAATGCTTGAAATGAGAATCATTTGATTTAATGATTTTGCAAACAATTTCCCAATAACTCCAGGTGTGATAAGTAATGAAGTAACCAAAATAATTCCGATGATTTTTACAGATGTAACCACAACAATAGATACTATTATTAAAAAAATAAAATTAATTAAGTTAGTAGGAACACCAAAGTTTTTTGCCATTTTTGAATTATATGCGTAATATTTAAGCTCTTTATTGAAAAGTATTATAAACGATAATATTATCAATGCTACTAAACTCAAAATTTTCACATCTTCAATATTAACCATTAATATATCTCCAAATAAATAACTGGATAGCTCAGGAGTATATCCGGGTTTTAAATAAAGAAAAATAACTCCTAATGCCATGGAAAAAGATAATAACATACCGATGACGCTATTTTCATTTACCTTTTCTTTTTTACTGATAAAATAAATAGATATTCCAAACAATATTGCGGTAATAATGCTTATAAAATCCACATTTAAATCAAATAAAATGGCTAAAGCAATACCGCCAAATGCAGTATGTGCAGCACCTTCCCCTATAAATTCCATCTTTTTTAATACAATATAATTAGAAAGTAATGAAGCACTAAAACTTGCCAAAATCGATGCTAATATGGCATATATCATAAAATCATATGAAAACAATTCAATCATTTTTGCTCACCACTTTCAATGGTTTGTTTATATGAACAAGAAGTTCTAATTCTTCTGAATATATTTTTTTCAAGTCCTCTGCAGTCATATCAACAGCATTTTTATGGCAATGAAGTGTTTTATTTAAACACATAACAGTATTTGCTTTTTTCACAACCATTGATATATCATGACTTACCAGGATTATAGTCATACCTTTTTTACTTAATTCCTCCAATATATTATATATTTTTATCTGCGCTTTGCTATCCACCCCTGCTTCTGGTTCATCAAGAATTAAAATATCTGGATCACTTACCAATGCTCTTGCAAGACTTAATCTTTGGTACTCGCCACCAGAAAGTTTCCCAACATTTCTATTATACAAATAATCAATCCCTAACATTTTCATTGTGCTTTTAACTTTGTTATAATGCTTTTTTTTATATTTTTTGAATAAACCAACATCTTTATACATCCCCATTAAAACAACTTCAAAAGCTCTTATTGGAAATGATTTATCAAACTCATCCTTTTGAGGAACATATCCTATTTTTCCATTTATTTCAATTTCTCCACTGTAATTTTCTATTTCGCCGATTAATATTTTTATCAATGTAGATTTGCCGGCTCCATTTGGACCTATAATTCCCACAAAATCATTTTTATATATATCAAAATTGATAAATTTTAATATATCATTATCTTCCACTTTATAATTTAAATCTTTTACAGAAATCATCTTTTCACGCATTCTTATCGCCTTCTTTCTGGCATTCACTACAAATACCTTCAAAATAAAGTATATGATCTGTTATTTTAAAATGCATATTGTTTTCTATATAATCTCTGTATTGTTTTTCAAAACAAAGATTGAGACTTTCAAATTTTTTACATCTAATACAATAAATAAAATGTGAGTGACCTTTGGGTTTATAATAGTATGTAATTTTGTCTGAGAAAACAATGGATTTGAGGATATTTTCCTTTTCAAAAAAGTTTAAATTTCTGTATATTGTTGATAAGTCATATTCTCTATTTAAAAGATTATAGATTTCTTCAGCATTTAAAGGATAATCAATTTCATCATATAGTTTTAATATATCTCTTCTGGTTTTCGTTAATTTCATAATATCACCTTGTTGAATTCAAGATACTAAAGAAATTCATTAAATACATTTCATCAATTGTTTTATAATTGCTACCTAATGGATCTAATTCACCTAAATTTATTTTTAATGTTTTTGCTAATTTAGCAGCTAATTTTTGATTTAGTTGTGGTTCGGAAAATAAGGCCTTTACTTTGTTTTCTTTTGCTAAATCCGATAATCTTTTCATTTCTGATATTAAAGGTTCAACACCTGGAGAACTTTCTATTACTCCTGCAATATTTATGTTATATCTTTTAGCAAAGTAAGGGAATGAATTATGAAATGTAATTATACTTCCTTTAATTTCTCGTGATTTCAATAATAAGTAAGCATCTAAAAATTTTAACTTTTCAATTAAAATCTCGGCATTTGATTCATATACATCTTTTTTTTCTGGGTTTATTTTAATCAATTCTTTTACTATTCCCGGAATTACATAATTATATATTAAATAAGGGTTTAACCAGATATGCGGGTTATAATTTCCATGTTCATGATCTTTATCATCATCCTTTAAAGATTTTATTAATTCCTCCTCAGGTATAAGGTCAGATGCATAAAGGAAAGATATATTTTTATTTTTTAGATTATTTATAATTTTGCTTATAAAAACTTCGGAATTTAATCCGTTAAAAACAACAAAATCGCTTTTATAGATTTTTATTAAATCTTTTGAAGAAACAGAATATGTATGAGGGCTTTTTCCTGCAGGAACAATAACATTTATAGTATCATTCTTATCTACAATATCTTTTAAGATTAAATAATATGGATGAATAGAAACAGAGATATTTATAGAATATCCTAAAATTCCAATAATTAATAGTAATAATACTAAAAGTTTTTTCATAATACCACCACCTCCAAACACTATTATATTTATAAATACAAATGATTTGCAAATGCAAATCATTTGCAATTATAAAATATTTATATTAATTTAGGGTGAATAAAATAAAAAAGGAGCCTTAAGACTCCTTTTCATATTGTTTTATGTTACCTTTATTTATTTCATTATACCTTTCCTGTACAGTCTTTTTGAAAATTGGATGTTTCCAATCTGGTGAGATGTCATTAAGGGAACAATAACAAAATCTCTTTCAAACATATATTTATGGGTATATGCAATTCTTCTTTTTCTAAAACAATATCGCCATAATATAAAATATCAAGATCTATTTCGCGTGGCCCCATTTAAACCTATACTTTCTTTTTAATTCTTTTTCAATATCTTTGCATACTTTTAAGAGTTCTTCTGGTTCCAAATTCGTATCAATTAAAACACAGGCATTTAGAAAAGTATCCTGTTTAGTATATCCCCATGGTTCTGTTTCGTATATATTGGAAACTTTTATTATTTCAACATGTTTAGATAATAAATTTATTGCATTATTAATATTATTCAATCTATCGCCAACATTTGATCCTAAGGCTATTGCACTTAATATTTTTTATACCCCCTTAATGCTTCTATCATTTTTACTGTTCTGAAGTTTTCTTTTACATCATGAACTCTTATAATTTCTACACCTTTTAAAGCGTAATATGATGTTAAAGCTAATGTTCCTTCTAATCTATCTTTTGTATCTGGCAGGTTCAAAACATTACCTATTGTACTTTTTCTTGAATGGCCCATTAATATAGGATATCCTAATACTCTAAATTCTTCTATATTATAACTTAAATTCAAATTATCCTGAACTCTTTTTCCAAAACCAAACCCGGGATCGATAATTATTTGTTCAACTCCATGCTTGTGAGCATATTCAATTCTTTCTTCAAAATATTCCAATAATTCACTTATACAATTTTCATAATACGGATTTTTTTGCATATTTTTTGGTGTTCCTTTTATATGCATAATAACAACTGGTAATTTTGATTCTGCAACAACATAAACCATATTTTTGTCAAATTGCATTCCAGAGATATCGTTTATTATATCAACACCATTTTCAATTGCCTGTTTAGCAACCTCAGATTTATAAGTATCAATACTTAAAACAACATCAGGAAATTCTTCTCTCAAAGCTTTTATAACAGGTATAACCCTTTCAATCTCTTCTTTTAATTCTACACTTTCAGAACCTGGTCTTGTGGATTCAGCTCCAATATCAAGGATTTCTGCTCCTTCTTCAATCATTTTTTTGCATTTTCTATAGCCTGATCAACACTTTTGATCCTGCTTGGTGCATGAAAGGAATCAGGGGTTACGTTTAAAATTCCCATTATTTTTGATTCTTCACCTAAAGTGATTTTTCTGTTTTTATTAATCTTATATTCCCATTTCCTGATTTTTATATTTTTAAATATTTTTTCTAAAGATTCTCTAACCTTAGGAATATCCCAATAATTCATAGACATTAATTTTTTATTAATAAATCATATTGTTTTTTGGTTCCTATTAATAATATATTTGTTTTATCTACTTTATGATTAATAGCATATTTGTGAATGGCAACATCTCCACCACGGGATAGCATTTCCTGTTTAATAATATTTGCACTGGTAACATCTATATCTTCAATTAAAATATAATAATGATTCATTTTTGATTGAAATATAGGTAAACTTGCAGGATCAACATTTATCTCATTTTTTAAATCAATATCTTCTAACATTCTCAATCTTACCATGCCTTTCCCTCTCTTTCAGAAAAAGCATTGTGATTATGAATGCTTTCATAACTAATAACTTTTATTTTATAACCATCAATTCTTTTATCTTTTTCTAAAAACAAACTCAAATCTCTAACAACATCTTCTACAAAATGTGGATTATCATACATATGTTCAGTTACATATTTCTCGTCTTCTCTTTTTAACAGTGAAAAAACCATACCACTTGATGATTTTTCTACATATTTTGCAATTTCTGTGATTTTTACATCTTCATTTAATTTAAGCCCAATTTCAACTAATGCTCTTTGATTATGAGCACCATAATTAGAGATAGCCTTTGAACATGGGCAAAGAGTAATAATAGGAATAGCTAAATATAATCTCATTTCTTCATCTATAATTTCATAAGTAATATCACATTTGGTATAGCTTTTCAACTTTGTTATAGGTGCTTTTCTTAAGGAAAAATAAGGAAAAGACACTTTTATATATGATTTTTTTGCTTCTAAAGCTTTTTTAAGCTCTTTACTCATTTCCAATAATTTTGCTTCTGATAGGTTGTTGTGATATTTATTTAATACCTCAACAAATCTGCTCATATGGGTGCCTCTCACATTTTCATCTAAATCCACAAGCATTGTGAAATTGCCTATAGTATGATTTCCATCAAATATTATTGGATATTCCAGATCGGAAATCCCAACACCGTGAATATATATACCTCTGCTATCCAATTCAGATTGAACATCTTTCAATTCATTCACCCCTATAATACACTACATTATTTTCTGTTTCATATAATGCAATTTCATATAATTTACAGTTTTCTCTTTTTACTTTATCTTCTAATTTTTCCCATATCCAAATGGCTATATTTTCTGCAGTAGGCTGTTCAATAATATTATTAATATATGAATGATCTAAAATATTTAAGACTTCTTCTTTTACAATCTTTTTTAATTCAAGAAAATCGATAACCATCCCTTCTTCATCAGGTGTTCCTTCAACAGTAACCTCAAGTCTATAATTATGGCCATGTAAAGCTTCACATTTACCATAATATCTCACTAGATTATGTGCTGCAGCGAAGTTAAAGATCCTTTTAACTAACATATAGCACCTCTTTCATATAATTTTCAAAGCTATTATATCACAATAGCACAATATCTCTTTTTCAATTATATTTCAAAAATTAGAACATTAATTATCCAGATTAAAAATCTATATATCGATACTGATAATTTTTCCATTAGTTTTTATATAATCAACAAACTCATCAAATAAAGCATATTTAGTTACAGTTTTAATATCACCAATTACTATTAACTTTCTTTTTGCTCTTGTTATTGCTACATTTAATCGCCTTTCATCTGTTAAAAATCCAATTAACCCATCTTCATTACTTCTTGTCAAAGAAAAAATAATTACATCTTTTTCCTTTCCCTGAAAACCATCTACAGTACTAATAGTGCCTTCAATTTGTTCTTTCAGGAACTTTACCTGATCTTTATATGGTGAAATAATACCAAAATCGATATTTTCTTCTAATAAAATTTTTGAGATTTCAATTACAATTTTTGCCTCCAATGGATTATATTTTGATGATGAACCCTCTTTTATTACCTCAAATCTTTCAGGAATTAAAGAAGTATCGACAAATACTATTGGAATTTCATTTAATATTTCGTTATATGGATATTCAATATTTTTTGTGTTTATTTTTAAAGTTCTATTTTTAACGCTTTTATCGCTTTTTAAAATACCTCTATAAAATTTTTTATTTGAAAATTGCATTATTTTATCATTCATTCTATATTGAATAGTTAACATTGAAGAATTTTCTGGATATTTATTAATTAATTTTTCAAATAATGTTTTAGACAGAATTTTTTCTGCTTTAGGATTTAATATTGTTGGTGGTAATTGCTTATGATCTCCTCCCATAATAATTTTTTCTCCATGAACAATGGGATATAACATGAAGGTTCAGTAGCTTGAGAACCTTCATCTATAACTACAGTATCAAATCTTATGTTTTCCAATTCTTCAATACCAGCAGAACTATTGGTGCTAATAACAACATCGCTTTCTTTTATTATTTTTAATATTAAATTATTCTCCATTTCTCTGGCTTTATCAAATAAAGTTTGAACTTCTTTATTTAATTTAATCCAGTTATACATGGATCTCATGTCTCTGGGAAAATACCTCTTGTGCCACGCTCTTTTAAAGCGTATTTTTCTATTTGTTCATCGGTTAAACCACGCCTGAATTGGGGAGTTGGTTTTATATATTTATCTCTTTCCTCCGATAGTTTAATCGCTTTATCTCGTAATTCATCAATTTTTTTATAATCAGGATGATTTTCAACAATATAATACAAAGAGTGCTGTATTAAATTTTCATCTATTCTTGTTGGGTGTCCCAATCGACATACCTTTATATTTTCATATTTTATAAGATTTGAGAGTAGATTATCTGTAGCCGTATTTGAATCTGCAGTTGCTAAAACTTTTTTCCAATCTTTACTTCCTGTAATATCACTTCTGTTAATGTTCTTGTTTTTCCAGTACCAGGAGGACCATGAATTAAAAAGACATCATCACTTCCAACTGCTTTTGAAACAGCTTCTTTTTGTGAAGCATTAAGATCTTTATCAAAAAAAGATAATGTAACTTTTTTGGGGATCTTGGGTTTTTTATTGCCTAAAATAATAGATTTTAATATATTGAGTTTTCCTTCGCCATAATGTAATTTTAATATTGATTTTTGCATCCGTTTAAAGGTAACTTCATTTAAATATAAGTCTATTCTTACCTTTTTAGATCTTTGAACCCAGATGGGTGGTTTATTTGAAAAGGCAACAATGATATATTTATTTCCAACTTCAGTAACAGAACCAATTAAATCACTTCTTAAAGGATTTCCTTTGCTAATTAAAACAACATCACCAACACTAATATCGGTTTTGAAAGATTCTTTTCTTCCGAATTTTATTAAATATAATCCTCCATTTCCCTGCCAATATATTTACCATTTAAGTTATTTATGGCATGACCAATTTTTTCTCTATCTTTTCCATATTGCTTTATTTCACTTATCATAGCTTTTATTTCTGCTTCTTTTTCTAATTCTATAGCTTCATACAAACTTTCTAAAAAATTCATATACATCACCCCAAATCCATTATTTCATACGATAAATTTCATTCCTTTTTTATTTTACAGTAATTTTAGTATATAATCAAATTGTTAATAGAAAATTAGGATAAAAGAAAGGAGATTTTATATGATTTCACAATATCCAGAAAAATCCTGGTCTTTTTCAAAAGATAAATTGTTAAACAGGTGTCCAAGAGCATATTTCTATTCAAAATTTTTAATGTGGGGTGGCTGGGAATTAGATGCACCAGAACGGAAAAGAAAAGCTTATAGGCTAACAAAATTAACAACAATTGAACAATATTTAGGAACTTTAATACATGGATATATTGCTAATAATATAACTGCTTTAAAATCGGAGGATATAAAAACAGCTCTTGAGTATGTTGGAAAAGAATTTAATAGAGCCGTAATAGCATCATATAAGTTAAGAGAAGAATGGGAAAGAAACCCAAAGAATTATATAATGTTTTATTCTGTGTATTATAAAAACAGAAATTTATTTGAAGGAAATCTTGGAATGGAAATAAAAAGAAAGGCAAAAACCTTACTTCAAAATTATTATAATTCTAAAACGTTGAAAGATATACAAGATGGAATAAGAATAATAGAAATAGATAGGGAAAATAATTTCACCTCTTTTTTTGTTGATAATTATAAAATTTATTCAATAGTTGATTTTATGTATGAAAAAAATGGAAATATATATATTGTGGATTGGAAAACTGGAAAAAGATCAGTAGATGATGAATTTCAGTTAAAACTTTATGCACTTTATGCATATAAAAATTATAATATCGACTTAAATAATGTTTATTTAATTAATGAATATTTGTATGAAGGGGATTTTGAAGAAAGAAAATATTCAAAAGATGAATTACTTGAGGTAGAAAATTATATAAAAGAAAGAATAGAAATAATGGAACATTATTTAAAGGATAAGGAAAAAAATATTCCACAGGATGAAATGTTTTTTCCTGCAAGACCATCAAAGTATAATTGTAAATGGTGTAATTTCAAGGAAATTTGTCCTGAATATAAAGAAAATTTTATATTGAAAAATTAAAAAACAACCTTTATCAAAAGGTTGTTTCAGACTATCGACAAAATAAAATAAGAAAAATAATATGAGCGAATCCTTGAAAATTCCCGAAAAAATGTGAATGGAGCTGGTCAATTTTGCACGGATGCAAAATTGAGCGAAACCGAACAAGGATGTGAGTTTGAGCGACCGGTGGGAATGAACATTTTTGAGGAATAAGAATTTTCACCGAATGAGCGAATATTATTTAAGTATTTTATTTTGTACTTTGTCTACAAACTGACAACCTTTATCAAAAGGTTGTTTTTTAATATAAAGAGATAATGATAAATATTTTGTTGTAAATAGATTTAATTAGTTTTAAATTAATGTAATTAAATTTTGGATAAAATGTTAAATATGTTATTCTTATTTCAGAAAACGTTTTCGAAAACGTTTTCTGAAAAGGAGTGAGATTATGAAAAAAACAGGAATTTTTAATTCTGAAATTTCTGCAATAGTTGCATCTATGGGGCATATGGACAAAATTGCTATTGTTGATATGGGGTTTCCTATTCCAGAAAATAATAAAAAAATAGATTTAGTAGTGGATAAAAATATTCCAACATTTAATGATGTTTCAAAAACAGTATTAAAAGAGTTATATATAGAGAAAATTATTATTGCGGAAGAATCCAGTGAAGAATTCATCGATTTAATAAAAAAAATATGTGAAAATATTGAATATGTTTCTCATGAAGAGTTGAAAAAACTTTCAAAAGAAAGCAAAGCTATAATCAGAACAGGTGAAATAAAACCATATTACAATGCAATTTTTATTTCAGGAGTGATATTTTAATGCTTTTAAAACTGGAAAATATAACTAAAAAATTTCCTGGAGTGTTGGCATTAGATCATGTGAATTTTGAACTTAATAATGGAGAAGTACATGCTTTGCTTGGAGAAAATGGAGCAGGAAAAAGTACTTTAATTAAAATTATTGGTGGAGTTCATAAAGCTGATGAAGGAAAGATATATTATGAAGGAAAAATAGTTTCTTTTTCTAATCCGTCTGAAGCAATAAATAACGGAATAGCTACAATACATCAGGAATTAAATTTATTTGAAGAATTAACAGTAGCAGAAAATATATATATAGGAAATATAAAAAAAGCTTTTATTAATAAAAAACAAATGATAAAAGAAGCCCAAAATCTATTATCAAAAAATGAATTTAATATAAAGGCTGAAAGTTTAGTAAAAGAATTAAATATTTCGGAAAAACAGCTGGTAGCGATTGCGAAAGCATTATCATTAAAGTCAAAAATAATTATTATGGATGAACCGACAGCTTCGATAACTGAACATGAAACACAAACTCTTTTTAAGATTGTAAAAGAGCTAAAAAATAAAGGAATAGGTATAATATTTATTTCTCACAGGATGGAAGAAGTATTTGATATAGCTGATAAAGTAACTGTTTTGAGAGATGGGAAATATATTGGAAGCGGTTATGTAAAAGATTTTGATCAGAATGAATTGATTAATATGATGGTTGGAAGAAAAATAGATGATATGTTTCCAAAATACAATTCTATAGAAAATGAAACAATATTTTCTATAGAAAATTTAAAAATAGGAAAAATGGTGAAAAATGTATCTTTTGAAGTAAAAAAAGGAGAGATATTTGGAATAGCTGGATTAGTTGGGTCTGGTAAATCTGAAATTCCTTTGGGAATTTATGGTTATATGCCTGCAAAATGGGATAGAATGATTATAGAAAATGAAGAAATAAAAAAAATAAGAAGACCTAATGAAGCATTAAATTATGGGATAGCATTAGTTCCAGAAGATAGAAAAAGTATGGGGCTAATATTAGAGTTAGATATTATGAAAAATATTATTATTCAAAATACGGATTTAATAGAAAAAGCAGGTGTATTATTCTGGTCTAAAGCAAAAAAAATTGCTAAAGCTGAAATAAAAAAATATTCAATCAAAGCAACTTCAATTAATCAAAAGGCAGAAAATCTTTCTGGTGGAAATCAACAAAAAGTTGTAATCTCAAAAGTTTTGAAAAAAAATCCTAAAGTAGTTTTTTTAGTTGAACCCACAAGGGGTATAGATGTTGGAGCAAAAGTTGAAGTTTATAATATTATAAATAGATTAGCAAATGATGGAAATGGCATAGTATTTATATCTTCAGAATTACCAGAAATTGTTAGTTTATGTGATAGAGTATTGGTTATGCATAGAGGTAAGAATATGGGAATTTTAGAAGGTGAGAAAATAACTCAAGAAAATATTCTAAAATTGGCTACTGGAGTTGATATATGATGGATAAAAATAAAATATTAAAAAAGATGAAAGAATATCCGGCAGTCGTTGGTTTTATAGGTATTTCAATATTTTTTGCTATTTTGAGTGATCGTTTTTTTACCTTGTCTAATATCATAAATGTTTTTCGACAGGTTTCTATACAGGCTATAATGGCATTTGGTATGACTATGGTTATAATTTCAGGTGGTATTGATTTATCAGTTGGCTCTACTTTTGCTTTATCAGCTGTTATTATGGCTTCTGTATTAAAAGGTGGTTCTGTTTTTCTGGGTATTTTGGTTGCTCTTGTAGTTGGGGCATTAATGGGTTTTGCTAATGGTTTTATTATAGCTAAGGGAAGAATTCAACCATTTATAGTTACTTTAGCTACAATGGCTATTGGGAGGAGTTTAACATTAGTATATACTCAGGGAATGCCAATTACTGGATTGCCATCATCATTTAGAGTTATTGGGAGAGGAAATTTGCTAGGAATTCCTTATCCAATAATTATAATGTTAGGAACGTTTATTTTAATATGGTTTATATTATCTAATACAAAATTAGGATTATATACTTATGCGATTGGTGGAAATGAAACAGCGGCAAAACTTAGTGGGGTTAAAGTCATAAAATATAAAATTATTATTTATATAATAAGTGGCGTTTTATCGGCATTAAGTGCTATGCTTTTGACAGCAAGGCTTAATAGCGCTCAACCAACTTTTGGTAGTGGATATGAATTAGATGCAATAGCAGCTGTTGTTTTAGGTGGAGCAAGTTTATCTGGTGGAAGAGGAAGTGTTATAGGAACTATTTTTGGTGCTTTAATTATGGGAGTTATTAATAATGGTTTGAATTTATTAAACGTATCTCCCTTTTACCAGCAAGCTGTGAAAGGAGCAGTTATCCTTATAGCAGTATTGCTGGAAAGGGAAGACTAATAGGGGGTGTATTTATGAAAAAAGTAGTATTGTTTGTTGTGTTTATTATGATTTTATCATTATCTGCATTTAGTATTAAAATTGGACTCTCTCTTTCGACGTTAAACAACCCGTTTTTTGTTGAATTAAGAAATGGAGCCTTGCAGGAAGCAATTAATGAAGGAGTAGACATTGTCGTTGTTGATGCACAGGATAAGCCATATAAGCAATTAAATGATATTGAAGACTTGATTCAACAAAAGGTAGATTTTATTATCATTAATCCTACAGACAGTGATGCAATTGTTACAGCTGTTGAAGAAGCAAATGATGCAGGAATTCCAGTTATTACAGTGGATAGAGCTGCAAATGGTGGAAAAGTAATTTTGCATATTGCTTCTGACAATGTAGCTGGTGGAGCAATGGCTGCAAAGTATATTGCTCAATTATTAAATGGAAAAGGAAATGTAGTAGAATTAGTTGGAATACCAGGTACATCAGCCGCAAGAGACAGAGGTAAAGGGTTTGAAACAGAATTAAAAAAGTATCCTGGTCTTAAATTAATAGCAAAACAAACAGCTAATTTTAATAGGGCAGAAGGATTATCGGTTATGGAAAATCTTTTACAAGCATATCCAGATATCGATGCAGTGTTTGCACAAAATGACGAAATGGCTTTAGGCGCAATAGAAGCAATAAAATCTGAAGGAAAATTAGGTAAAATAGTGGTTGTTGGATTTGATGCAATCCCTGATGCATTAAATGCAGTAAAAAATGGAGAAATGGCAGCAACAGTGGCTCAACAACCATCTTTAATGGGTGAATTAGCAGTTAAGAAAGCAGTAGAATATTTAGAAACGCATACAATTTATATACCAGTAGACTTGAAACTTGTGGTAAAATAATAAATAATGGGGTAATTCCCCCATTTTTATTGGAGGAGAAAAGTTATGAATAGAATAAGTATTAAAGATGTTGCTAAAGAAGCAGGTGTTTCTATATCGACAGTTTCAAGGGTTATTAATAATAGTGCTTATGTTAAAGAAGAGTTAAGGATAAGAGTAGAGAAAGCAATAAAGAAATTAAACTATAATCCAAGTACTATAGCTCAAAGTTTAAGAAGAGGTAAGACAAAAACAATAGGATTTGTAATTCCAGACATCACAAATCCTTTTTTTCCGAATATTGTGAAAGGTGTTGAAGATTATTTAAAAAAAGAAGGGTATACATTATTATTAAGTAATTCGGATCAGGATTTAGATATGGAAACTAAGATAATAAATACATTTATCTCCAAACATATTGATGGTATTATTTTTACAGGTACAGGTTTGTATAATCCTGCATTGGAGAAATTAATAGAAAAGGGAATAAAGATAGTATTTCTCGATCGAATTTTAGAAGGAGTTAATGCTTCTTATGTAATATGTGATAATCAAATAGGAATTTATGAATTGTTAAGTTATTTATATAATAGAGGAAATAGAAGTTATTATTTTGTAAATGGAGGTAAAAATACATTTAGTGCTAAAATAAGATATGAAGCATTTGTAAAATTTATGAAAGAAAAAAACATAAAAAATTATAATCATCTATACAAAGAATTTTCATATGAAGCAGGTTATAGTTTTGGAAAAAAAATAAAAAAACTACCAGACGTTATTATAGGAGGTAACGATTTAATAGCTTATGGTATAATTGATTCTCTCCAGGAGAGAGGAATAAAAATACCAGAAAATGTTAGCGTAACAGGATTTGATGATATACTCTTTAGTAAACATTACAAACCATCATTAACAACAGTAAGACAACCGATTTATGAGATGGGATATAAAGCAGCAGAATTAATATTAAAAATAATAGATGGTAAACAAAAACAAATTAAAGGAATAGTGTTAAAACCACAATTGATAATTAGAAATTCGACAAAATAAGAAACTAATAATTTATATGGAATCAGTAAATGATTCCAATAAATCTTTACGTAATTCCTTTGCTTTATGGAGAAATATAAAGTTTTGTGTGTCACTTTCACATAAAATTAAAAATCTTATAATTCCTTCTTTTGAACCTTCAAACATAGCTTCCTGAAACGTCATTAAAGGAACAGTTGATAATTTAAATTCTTTTCTTATTGCTGTAATAGGGTTAAATGCTGTAATATCAGGAGTAACAGAACATAATATAGCAATTATGTTTTTTATGTTGTTATTTTCAATGATTTTGTTATATAATTCTATAGAGCGTTCTATTATATGATCTTTTTCATTTTTTTCTATGGAAGTTGCTCCTCTGATTCCTATCATGGCTCACCTCAAAAATTTGTTTTTTTATATTATATCACAGGAGGAAAGAATGATGAAATTTGCTATTGTAATAAACACTTATGTAAGAATAAATGAAAAACTGGTGGATTATTTTGATCATCCAACATTATTAGAAAAATTTGAAGAACAAAATACGCTATATAAAACAATTGAAAGTATAAATAATTTAAATATTGATTCAGAAGATGAATTAAGTATATATGTTTTTTCAATTGCAGCACATGAAGATACATCAAGAGATGATGAAATTAGAGAAAAGACAAAAAATATTTTAAAGAATTTAAAGTTTAAATATTATATATATACAAATACAGATATTCAAAAATATAAAAGAAAATATAACTCAGAATTTTTTTCAACAAAAGGTTATTCAGAAATAAGAAATCAGGGATTTTTATTTCCTATTATGAATAAAGAAGATATTATAATTCAAATTGATGATGATGAATTATTAAGAGAAAATTATTTAATCAAAGCAAAGGAGATATTAATTAATAATCCTGATAAATATTTAATAACCGCACCTTATGAAAAGAATGGAACAATTAGGATTTTAGGAGAAGATGTTCTTAACTCATGGAGAAAAACCAAATCCATGGATGATGATATTGTAAGATTATCTCAGGATAACTCATTAAAAGAATGTATTTTTGGTTTTGGAGGGAATATGATAATTAAAAGAGAATATGCTGAAAAGATGTATTATCCTCTTAATATACCAAGAGGAGAGGATTTTGCATTGTTATTAGCTTCGAGATTAATATATGAAAATGGTAATGAATACGCAGGAATTACGCCGAAAAACAATATGTTTAAAACCTATTATTCTCCAGAAAAAGAAATTACCATTATTCATGAACCCCCATATGTACCAAGTGAAGATTTTCTATTTTATGTGGAAAAAAATTTAAAAAGATTTATTTTAGAATGGTTAATGATAAAAGGTCAAAATATATTTACCTTTAAAGATTTAAAGAAATACTCATTGTATTTGTATGAAATGATAGGATATGAAAATTTTAGAATAAAGATAAAAGAGATTTTGAATGAATTAAAAAATAAATATTCAAATGTGGATAGGTTGGAAAAAGAAATTTTTGATTATTTTGATAAACATTCAAAAATAAATAGGTTTGAAGATTATAAAAAGAAACAAAAGGAGTATATTGAACTAGTTAAATCTCTATAAGATATTTCCAATATCTTATTGGCATATATTGTCGTTGTAATTTTTCATTTTTCCTTTCTGAAATAGAGGCGCTTTTAAAATATGTTTTCCATAAACTTTGAAAGGCTTTTTCTTCATAAGATAGATTTTCCTCTTTTAAATAGAAATTATTATCAAAATCTTTGATTTGAATTAACTCAATTTTTTTATCATAAGCAAGAATTAAATTACGTTTTATATCGTGAATTATCCATCTTTTATCAGGATATCTATTTATAAAGTGTTTTGGAAGAAGTGAAATTATATTATGATCAGGTTCAAAAGGAGCATACCATATACCATTTGATAATTTTCTAAATCTTAATAAACCAAGAAATTTGTGCTTTTCATTTATTACCTTAGTAATAGCATTTTTTAGTCTAATGATATAATTTTTTTCTATATGTAATTCTGCATTTCTTTTGATTTTTAGGGAAAGATTAAAATATTTTATAATATCAACTTCTATATTTTCAAATTCTGATAAATAGGCAAGATACATGTTTTTTAAAACAATCTTATCGAGTTTGTTTGTTATAAAGTCACTAACAACAGTGGCTTTCTTATAATCGGTTTTTACGGTATCTATTACATTAAAAATACTGGGATTATGTTGTCTAAAAATAATATCAGGTATTTTCTTTTCATTGTATGCGTTGAAAATAATCGTTAGTAATCCAGAAAAAGTACCATCATATAAGATAATTTTCATTTTCACACCGCCTTTTCAATTGCAGTTAAAGGAAATAAAGGAATTTGATACTCTTTGTTTTTTGTTAGTTCCTCTTTTATTATTTCAGGAGTTAAAAATAAATTTGAATAATATTTCCCGTTGCAGGTTATAAAATATTTAGCTCTTTTTAAAACAACACCCATTTTTTTCAATTTATCAAAAGTTATAGGAGCATATTTTCTGGCTTTAATAATGGTTAGAGCGGATTTGATACCTATTCCAGGCACTCTAATCAATGTTTCGTATGAAGCTTTATTAACTTCAATAGGAAAGTAATGAAAATTTCTCAAAGCCCATGATGTTTTTGGATCAATATTTTCATCTAAGAATGGGTGTTTATTGTCTAAAATTTCATCGGCAGAAAACTTATAAAATCTTAAGAGCCAATCTGCTTGATATAATCTGTTTTCACGCTTTAAAGGTGGTTTTATATCCGGGAGTCTTTTGTCGTTATTTACTTTTATGAACGCAGAGTAATAAACTCTTTTCATATTAAATTTTTTATACATACCTTCTACTAATTTTAAGATTTTCAAATCACTTTCAGGTGTAGCCCCAACAATCAGTTGAGTGCTATGGCCTGCTGGAACAAACAAAGGAACTTTTTTGTATTTTTTGCGTTCTTCTATATTTGCCAGAGCATTTTGACCAATAAAACTCATAGGTTTTATTATTGTTTCTTTCTTTTTCTGAGGAGCTAATAAATTTAAACTTTTTTCGCTTGGAAGCTCTATATTTACACTAAGTCTGTCAGCATAAAATCCAGCTTCTCGTATGAGTTTTAAATCAGCACCAGGAATTGCTTTTAAATGAATATATCCATTGTAATTCTCTTCAATTCTTAATTTTTTTACAGCCTTTAACATCTGTTCCATTGTATAATCTGGATTTTTTATAATAGCAGAACTCAAAAATAGTCCCTCGATATAATTTCTTTTATAAAAATTAATGGTGAGATTTACCACTTCATCAACTGTGAAAGTAGCTCGTTTAATGTTATTACTGGCTCTATTGATACAATAAGCACAATCGTATATACATGCATTTGAAAATAAGATTTTTAGAAGTGATATACATCGTCCATCACCTGTCCAGCTGTGGCAAACGCCGCTTGTAACCGTGTTACCAAGACCTGTTTTAGAATTTCCCCTGTCGCTACCGCTTGAAGAACATGAAACGTCATATTTTGCAGCAGAAGATAAAATTTTTAATTTTTCGTTTATATCCATAGCAATCACCACTTTTAAGTAATTTATTTTATTTCGTAGATACTTATATTATACTACTTAAAAGTATAATAGTCAACTATATAATGTAAAAAATATGTTAGGAGGTGTATGTATGAAAAAATTTCTTTTTTTATTGGCATTTTTAGTTTTGATTATAAGCGCTTTTTCAATTTCAGAAGGAGAATGGATAATCACAAAAGATAAGCTGAATTTACCAGGAGAATATTTTGATGGTGAGAATTATTTCTGGAGAGCAGATTATCATCTGGAAGATTTAAAAGAAGCAACGGAGTTAAATTTGAAAATACATAACATTACTGATGATTCTACGATTTTGTTTTTTGATGAGGGAAACAATGAAAAGAAAAACTGGGAATACATAAAAAAACTTCTTGATGGTGCAAAAAAATTTGTGTGGGCTGCTATATATGATATTAATTATTATCCTTTTATCCAGGAATTGAAAAAGTTAAAGAAAAAAGGAATAGATGTAAAGGTTGTATATGAATTGAATAATTTAAATTCATATATAAACGGATTAGATAATTCAGGAATAGAAACCAAACACGATAAAAATTATAAACTCATGCATGATAAATTTATAATCATAGATGGATATTGTGTATTAACAGGGAGCACAAACTTTACAAATAATGGATTTAAATATAATTCGAATAACTCTATAGTGATTTTTTCCAATGAACTTGCACAGGATTATATGAATGAATTTAAAGAAATGTTTGAAGGGTATTATGGTAAAAATTCTCTTGATAATAAACCTTATAAAAATGTAGAATTTGATAGTGGATTAATAGAACCTTATTTTACTCCTGAAGATGATTTAACTGATAGGATTATAGAATTAATAAATAAATCAGAAAAAAATATTGATGTTATGATATTTACTTTTAGTAAAAGAGAAATAGCAGATGCTCTTATAAAAGCGAAAAATATAGGCATAAATGTAAGAGTAATAGCAGAAGAATATCAATCAAATTATGGTTGGGCACAAATAGAGCATTTAAAAGAAAATGGTGTTAATGTCATTTTAGATAAAAACGATAGAACGTTTCATCATAAAGTCATGATAATAGATGGAAAAATAACTATAACAGGTTCTTTTAACTTTACAAATTCTGCACAATATTATAATGACGAAAATTCTCTAGTTATTCATAGTGAATATATTTCTAAAGGGTATGAGAAGGAATTTAATAGGCTATGGGAAAAATATACTAAATAATTGGAAATATAAATTGTAAGGCTTTCCACAAGACACGGAAAGTCCAGACTGTTGACAAAATAAAATAAGAAAAATAATATGAGCAAATCCTAAACATTTCGCGGAGCGAAAGGTTTAAGGTTATTTTTTTTTATAATAAAAATATCTTTCTTAACCCCTTTGCGAAGCAAAGAGTTTAAGAATTTTCACCGGATGAGCGAATATTATTTGATTATTTTATTTTGTACTTTGTCTACAAACTGAACTTTCCGCAAAGCGGAAAGCCTTATTTTGTATTCTGACGACTACCGGGTTTTATAATAGGAATATTTTTTTTACATAATGGACAATTATCAGGTTCATATGTTTTTGCTTCAATTTCCAGAAGAGATTTTATTGGTAAATTATTTAATTTCTCTTTTTTACTTCTATTTACTATACAGCCAAAACCTATAATTTGCGGGTTGAATTCTTTTAAAGTTTCATAAACTTCTAATGTTGATTTTCCAGTGGTTATAACATCTTCTATGATTATTACTTTTTTGTTTTCTTCAATATAAAAATTTCTTCTCAATTCCATTTGACCTTCTTTATTTCTTTCAGTAAATAAGAATGGAATATTAAAAGCTCTTGCAACTTCGTGTCCTATTATTAAGCCTCCAAGAGCAGGTGAAACAATGTAATCAGGTTTTTCAGCGAATTTTTCTGATAGTGATTTTCCTAATAATTCAGCATATTCAGGGTATTTTAAAACCTGTGCGCATTGAATATATGTATCTGAATGTAATCCTGAAGATAGTTTGAAATGACCATTTAAAATAGTTTTTGTATCTTTCAAAAGATTTAATATGTCCATATTACTATCCCTCCTGATAATATTTATTAATCAATGAATTGAATTCAATAGCCTTCTTTCTTGGATTTTCATCAAATATAATAGCTCTTGAAACATTAACGACTATATTCTTATAACCATTTAAATTTCTGAATAATTCTTCAACATCTCCACCTTGAGTTCCAATTCCTGGTATTAGAAATATCATATTTTCTGAAATGTTTGTAATTTCATTTATATATCTGGCATTTGTTGCACCAACTACTATACCGATTTTGTTTCTATGTTTTTTATTTAACTCGTTCATTTTTTCCGTTATTTTTAAATATAATTTTTCCGGTATTTCAAAATCATAAGCTCCTTTATTTGAGGTTAAAGCTAATGCAAAGAGATGGGCATTATCGTATTCTAAATATGGTTCTAAGGTATCTATACCCATAAAAGGATTTATTGTTAAGGAGTCAACCTTTAATCTTTCAAAGTAGTGTTCTGCATATGCTTTGGCGGTATTTCCTATATCTCCTCTTTTTGCGTCCAAAATTATTGGGATTTCAGGGTTTTGTCTTATGTAATTTATAGTGCTTTCTAATATTTCTAATCCTTTTGGACCTAACTTTTCATAAAACGCGATGTTTATTTTATATCCGCATGTGAGATCATAAGTTTCATCTATTATCTTTTTGTTAAAATCAAAAACATCGCCATTAATCCTTTTATAATCGCTATCCAATCCAACAAGTAAGACTGAACTGTTTTTTTCTCTTATCTTTAAGTATTTATCAAACATAATATCCCTCCACAGCACAAGATAAAATATCTTCATATTTTTCTTTTTTAAAATACTTATTTAAATCATTTATAATTTTTATAGGCATTTCTGGGTCAGCCATTACTCCTGCACCAATGCCAACTAAATTAGCTCCAGCCATTATAAATTCAATAGCATCTGTATAATCGAAAACTCCACCCATGCCAATAATAGGTAAATCTTTGAATTTTCTTCTTATTCTAAAGATTGTAGCAAGTGCAATAGGTTTTATTGCAGGACCGCTATATCCTCCAAAACCTCTTTTTAATATAACAGTCTTTTTTTCAATGTCTATTTTCATACCTTTTGGTGAATTGATTAAGGTAACTCCATCTGCTCCGCCTTTAACTGCTGCTGAAACTAAATCTTCTAGAAATGTTTCAACACCAAATTTTACAAAGATAGGTTTTTTAGAGATTTTTTTGGTTTCTTTTACTAAATCAAATATTGCAATTTCATCTATACCCAGTGGTATTCCGCTTTTTCCAACGTTTGGACAGGATAAATTCAATTCGAAAAGAGCCGCGTTAGAATTATTTAATTTTTCAATTAAATTTAGATAATCTGATTTTGTATCTCCGCCTATGCTTAAAATTACATTTGTATTTAATGTTTCTAAAAAAGGTAAATCCTTTTGTATAAATTTTTCTATACCGGGATTTTGCAAACCGATAGAATTTAATATGCCTGCTTTTACATTGACTATTCGTGGAGGTGGATTTCCTATTTTTTCATCAGGGTTACCGTTTTCGCGGTAAATCCTCCCAATAAATTTAAGTCTATATAATTTGATAATTCTTTTCCATTTCCTCCAGGCCCAGAAGATATGATAATAGGATTTTTAAAATCAATTCCACATATATTTACCATTCTAAATCCACCTCGCTTAAATCGAAGATAGGACCATCCTTACAAATCATTTTTATTCCATCATTTGTTTTGATAGGACATCCTTTGCACATTCCAATCCCGCAACCCATTCTCGCTTCCAATGATGCAAAAATCTTATAGTCCATGAATTTTTTCTGAGTATATTTGATAAAATTCAAACTTCCACAGACTAAAAATCCATCATCGTTTGAAATATTTAAATTTTCCGCTTTTTGTAAAGGATTAATTCCTTCTTCTATGTCTATGTGCAAATGTTTGATGTTTAATATTTTTTTTATTTCAGGAATTACAAAACCATATATTTGTTCTCTAACTAATTCAGGGTATTTTTCAGAAAAGTGTATTAAAGGGGCAGAACCGCAATCACCACCTAAAAGTACATACTTTTTATTTTTATGTAATTTTTCTATAAAAGGTATTCCGTATGGTCCTCTGAGTTCTAATGAGTCACCTATTTTTAAATTTTTCATCTCTTTTGTCATTTTTCCTACAACTGCAATTAAAAACTTTATTATTTTACCTTCCTGATAAATTACAGAAAATGGTTTTCCAAAATCAAATTGCTTGAGTTTTAACATAACAAATTGTCCTGGTTCAATATTAATTTCTTTCTCTGTTTTTATAGTTAATAGTATATAATTTTCTGTGGTTTTAATATCTTGAACTATGGTATTTACCATAATTTCACCTCACTATATTTTATGTCTCCATTGACTATGGTAATTAAAACTCTTCCACTTAAGTTTTTATAAGGTAAATTCTTACCTTTTGAATAGATTTCTCCATTCCATTCTTTTTCTGGATCTATTAAAACAAGATCTGCGATATATCCTTCTTTGATATCTCCAATATTTTCTAAAGAAAATACCTTTGTTGGATTGTATGTAACTTTTTCGATTAAATAATCTAAATCAATCTTGTATTTTTTATATATCTCAAAAAGAGCTGGAAAAAATATATCTAATCCTGATATTCCATTTGGAGACTCTGTATAACTTCTGTTTTTTTCCTCTAAAGAATGTGGAGCATGGTCGCTAATAATAATATCTATATAATCAATATTTTCTATTAAATATTTTTGAGTTTCTAAATCTGGCAAAGGTGGATTGATTTTTTTTAAGGTATTTTTTTCAGGATTATTTAAAAGTAGATGATGAAATGTTGCCTCGCATGTAGCATTTATATTATTTAATTTAGCGTATTTAATTAAATCGATGCTATTTTTTGTTGATATATGGGCTACATGGACATGACTTTTAGTAAATTTCGATAACTCAACGTCTCTGGCAATCATCAATGACTCAAATATTTCCTTTTCTAAAAAACGTTTATCTTCACAGTGATTGATAATAACTCCATTAAAGTTTTTAACAGTTTCCAGTGCTTTTAACATTATTTCATCATTCCATATAGGATCGCCATCATCAGAAAAAAAGTTATATCCATAATTATGAAACGCGTTTAAATCATTTAATTCTTTCCCCTGACGCTCTTTTGTTACTGATGGAATAGGGATTATTTTTGCCAGATTAACTTCTTTTGCAGTATCTTCAACATATTTAATGGTTTTTAAATTATCCATTGCAGGCATAGTGTTTGGCATAACACCCAGGGTTGTAACGCCGCCGTGAACGGCAGCGCGCAATCCTGAACTAATTGTTTCTTTATATTCAAAGCCAGGCTCTCTTAAATGGGTATGCATATCAATAATTCCAGGAATTAAAAACAATCCTTTTGCATCAATTGTAAGATCTGCTTTTTTTTCATTTTTTGATATTTCATTTATCTTATTATCCTTAATATATAGGTTATAAATTCCCTTTGTGGAATGGGATATAATATGTGCATTTTTTATTAATAAATCCATATTTTCACCTAAATATTCCAGATTTCGTCATAATTATGTGGTGTTTCACAATATTCGCACACCAACTTGCCATTTTCATCTTTTACAAAAGAGCCTTTTACATTTTCACCATGTATTGGGTTTGTTATACAATTTTCATTTTTACATTGTAATTCTTCAAAACCATAAACCTTTGGTGGAAGTTTTATTCTATATTTTTCTGTAACTCGTGCATTTTTTATAATATTTACAGTTACATTTGGTGAAATTGCCGATAATTTTTTAATTTCCTTTCTTGAGAGATATCTATCTGGCAAACTGATGTATCCCTTTAAATTTCCATCTTCAGATTTAAATATTCCATCTGCGCTATCAACATCATATAATTTCATTATTTTTCTAATTTTCATAATGGTGGAGTAGATTTCATCTGAAGTTTTACCTTTAGCAATATGGTCAATAACCGTTCCGTTTGTTATAGGTTTAATTCCTCTTTTTCCTTCTTTCTGAATACCTTTTGTTCCGTTGATAATAGGAGCGTTTATTATAAACTCTTCATCTGTTACATCTTTTTGTGGTTTTAAATCAAAGTCTGCTTTTAAAGCACCACCAAACATTGATAGTAATATAATTCTTGTCCAATAACCATTAATTGCTTGTTTTTCCCATCCATTTAAAGGCAATTCGTCTAAGAAGGTAGGAATAGTAGGGTATACTTTATGTCTTGGAAGAGGATGATAGAACTTAACGTTTTGAGGAAGTAAGGAAAGGAATTCTTTTTTGAAGGTTACAGCTTTTCTTAAGATAAACTCTTTTTCTAAAATATCTTCACCCATTCTTTCGAGTTGTAATCTTGTGAAATACCAAATTTTTGCAATATCTTTTTGTTTTAAATAGTTATCAATTGTATCGAAAATTCTAACTTCAAATCCATTTTTTCTCATTTTTTCAATATAATGTGAAGGCATTGAAATTTCTTCAGGAGCAATCAAATCAACCATAACATTTTTAAAGATTTTTAAACCATTAACCTTTGAGTGAACAGTTCTTCCGTGTAATAAATCACCAACAAGAGCTATATGAATAAAAGAATTATCAAAATTATTTTTTCAAGGAAAGTAAATTCATCGAGAAGTTCTTGAGTAGGATGTTCATGTTTACCGTCGCCAGCGTTTATAAAAGAGGGAATTGGAAGGTTATTTCTAATAGCAAACTTTGAAACAGATTCGGAAAGTAATTTAGTAGTACCTTCAAGTTTTGTTCTTAAAACGAAAATAGAATAGTCGCTATAGCCGGTAAGCATATTAAATGTATCAACGTAACTTTCTTTTTTATTAAATGAAGAATGACTTGAATCAAAGATAGTAACTTTAGCATTTCTGTGGAATTTAGCAGCATTGATGAAGGATTCTTTTGTACGGGTACTTGGTTCAATAAAAACAATATAAATGCCAACATTTTTATTAATCATGAATTCAGATAAATCTTCTTTATTTAACCATTTTTGCTTTAAACGATGAGTTTGCCTATACAAAAATAGCTGTTCATCGACATTTAAATCGTTAATAACGGTGAGTGATCTACCTAAAAAATCATTTCTCACTGTTTCCATTTTAACACCTCCCAAGAAAATTTATTCTCGAGAGAGAATAATACACAAAAAAACAAACAAAATCAATTAACAAAATGTAACGATGATTTTAACGACACAATATATTGTATTCAATACTTTGATGTAATAGTTTATATAGAACTATTTGAGATTTTGAAATTAGTGTATAAAACAAAAAACTCCCCAAAAGTTGGGGAGTTTTTGTGGTGGCCAGGGACAGAATCGAACTGTCGACACCTGGATTTTCAGTCCAGTGCTCTACCAACTGAGCTACCTGGCCATCTAATAAAATGGTGGGTGCTGCAGGGATCGAACCTACGACCTTCTGCTTGTAAGGCAGACGCTCTCCCAGCTGAGCTAAGCACCCACTCGTTTTCTGGCGCCCCCAACGGGATTTGAACCCGTGCCTTTGGCGTGAAAGGCCAATGTCCTAGGCCGCTAGACGATGGGGCATATCCGGTTACATTTCCCTTCGCAACCGAGATATATAATATCAGAAAAATCATTAAAAGTCAAGAAAAATAATATTGAGTTTTTGTAAATTCTTAAAAACACTGACTTCACACTAACTTAAAATTACTTTTATTTTGTTTTAATATTTTTTTTGATAAAATCGCGGTGTAAATAAGTGAATTTGAAAATTGAATAGTTGTAGTATCCTCTTCCTGTATAATCCCAGGAATATGGCCTGGGAGTCTCTACCAGACAGCCGTAAACTGTCTGACTACAGGAAGAGGGGTGTGGGTTATTATATTACCTGAAATCACGCCTCTCTTCCTGAGAGGCGTTTTTTGTTTTTTTAGATAAAGATAAGGAGGTAAAGTATGTCAAAAGTGCTTATCATTGCAGGTAGCGAATCTGATAGGGAATTTGTTAAACAAGCTTTAACTCTGTTTGATGAATGGAGCGTGGAGTATGAATTCAAAATATTCAGTGCTCATAGAAATCTTCTTGAGTTAACGGAATATATGAAAAATCTTTCTTCTGAATTTAAAGTTGTAATCGCTGTTGCTGGTCTTGCTGCTGCCCTCCCAGGTGTTGTTGCCTCATTAACCTCTCTTCCTGTAATTGGTGTGCCTCGTGATGTTGGACCTCTTAATGGAATTGATGCACTTCTTTCTATTGTTCAAATGCCAAAAGGTGTTCCAGTTGGAACTATGGGAATAGGGAATCATGGAATGAAAAATGCAGCATATTTTGCAAAAAGAATATTAGATGTGGAGGGAAAATAATGAAAAACGGAGAAATGAAATTATTATATGAAGGAAAAGCTAAAAAAATCTACGAAAGTTCTTTAGATGAGGTTATTATATATTTCAAAGATGATGTAACTGCGTTTAATGGAGAAAAAAAGGATTCTATTATAGGCAAAGGAAAGATAAACAAAAAAGTTACTATTTTTTTCTTTAAAATGCTTGAAGAAAAAGGAATTCCAACTCATATGATATCTGATATAGATGAAAATTCTTTTCTTGCTAAAAAAGTGGAAATAATTCCTCTTGAAGTTATAGTTAGAAATTACACAGCAGGTAGTTTTTGCAAAAGATATGGAATTGAAAAAGGAATTAAGTTGGAAAAACCAATAGTTGAATATTCATTGAAAAATGATGATTTAGGTGATCCGATGATTTGTAGAAATGTTGTTTTATCCTTAAGACTTGTAAAAGAAAATGTTTTGAATAAATTGGAATATTATGCATTAAAAATAAACAATATTCTTTCAAATTTTCTGGAAGAAAAGAATATTATTCTTGTGGATTATAAACTGGAATTTGGAATTTCAAATAATAAGGTATATTTAGCAGATGAAATTTCTCCTGACACATGTAGATTTTGGGATAAAGATACTATGGAATCATTAGATAAAGATGTATATAGAGAAGATAAAGGAGATCTTATAGATAAATATTCAGAATTTGTAAGGAGGATAAATATATGAAAAAATATATTTTTGAAGCATTGATTACATTAAAAAATGGAATATTGGATCCACAAGGATTAGCCACACAAAAAGTATTAAAGAGAATGAAATATCCAATAGATAATGTTAGATTCGGAAAATTGATAACCTTTGAAATTCAAGCAAAAGATAATGTAGAAGCTGAAAAATTAGCTAATGAAATAACCTATAATTCTTTAATAAATCCTGTTTTGGAAAATTATGAATTGAAATTATTAAAGGAGATAGAAGCATGATAAAAGCAGGAATTATAGTTTTTCCGGGAACTAATTGTGATAGAGATGCAGAATTCGCTTTAAAAATGGCTGGATTTAATGTTGAATATATCTGGCATGATTTTGAAAATGTAAAAAAATATGAATTATTATTTATACCAGGTGGATTTTCATATGGTGATTATTTAAGAGCAGGTGCATTAGCTAAATTTTCTCCAATAATGAAAGAAGTGGAGAAATATGTAGAAGAAGATAGAGGATTAGTATTAGGGATTTGTAATGGTTTCCAAATATTAACTGAAGCAGAATTATTGAAAGGTGCTTTAACGAAAAATAAATCTTTAAAGTTTATATGTAGAGATGTAGATGTGAAAGTTATTAATAAAAAAACACCTTTTTCAAAATATATTAAGAAAGAAGTATTGACAATTCCTATTGCTCATGCAGAGGGAAATTACTATATTGAAAATTATGATTATTTAAAAGAAAGGAATTTAATAGCTTTTGAATATTTAAATAATCCTAATGGTTCTATAGGAAACATAGCAGGGATATACAACGAGAAATTTAATGTTTTAGGAATGATGCCACATCCTGAAAGAAATTCTGTAAAAACATTAGGAAATGGAGATGGGTTGCATATTTTGATGTCAATCAGGAGGTCTTTAGAAAATGAATAATTTATATCTGGAATTAGGATTAAAAGATTTTGAATATGAAAAAATAAAAAAAGATTTAAATAGAGAACCAAATGAATTAGAAGTATATATGTATTCTGCACAATGGTCAGAACATTGTGGGTACAAACATTCTAAAGAATTACTCAAAAAATTACCTAAAAATATAGAAAATGAAAATGCAGGATATGTAATGATAGATGATTATGCAGTGGTTTTTAAAGTTGAAAGTCATAATCATCCAAGTGCTGTAGAACCATATCAGGGTGCTGCAACAGGTATAGGAGGTATTGTTAGAGATGTTCTTGCAATGGGTGCAAGACCTGTAGCTCTTCTGGACTCTTTGAGATTTGGCATAAATATTAAATCGAAAAATATTTTTGAGGGAGTTGTATCTGGAATTAGCGGTTATGGTAATTCCATAGGTGTCCCTACAGTTGCAGGTGAAACATATTTTGATGAAAGTTATAATACTAATCCTCTTGTTAATGTTATGTGTGTTGGACTTGCAAAAAAAGATGAATTAGCTTCATCAAAAGCGAATAATGCGGAAAAATTATATGTTTATGTAGGTTCAAAAACTGGAAGAGATGGGATTCATGGAGCATCTTTTGCTTCAAAGGAATTATCGGGAAAGGATGATAGACCATCAGTTCAGGTTGGTGATCCTTTTTCTGAAAAAAATCTTATTGAAGCAACATTGGAAATATTGAAATTAAAAGGCGTTTTAGCCTGTCAGGATATGGGAGCTGCAGGGATTTTGAGTTCATCTTCTGAAATGTCATTTAAAGGCAATCTTGGTTGTGAATTATATATGGATAAGGTTCCATTAAGAGAAGAAAATATGAAACCATGGGAAATACTATTATCAGAATCCCAGGAAAGAATGTTGTTTCTTGTAGAACCAGGTGAAGAGAAGGAAATTGAAAAGATAGCTAAAAAATATTTCTTAGATTATGCAGTTATAGGAAAAACAATAGAAGGAGAAAATATAAGAATATTAAAAGAAGGAAAAGTGCTTTCTGAAATGCCAATATCTTCCCTTGTAGATGCACCTTCTATGTATAGACCTACTGAAGAACCTTTATATATTAAAGAAATAAAAAATAAAAAGTTTGAATTAGATATAGATCTAAAAACAGCATTTTATAAAATTATAAGTAATATCAATATTGTGAATAAATCATGGATTTTTGAACAATATGATTATAAGGTGGGAACAAATACTTTAATCACACCCGGTAAAGCTGATGCTTCTGTGGTATGGATAAAAGATACCAATAAAGGTATTGCTATAACTATTGACGGAAACGGATTATATTCTTATATAGATCCATATGAAGGTAGTAAAAACATCGTGTTTGAAGCAGCAAGGAATTTAGTTTCAGTAGGCGCAAAACCATTAGGGATTACGGATAATATGAATTTTGGTAATCCTGAAGATGATATGGTGATGTGGCAATTCGAGAAGAGTATCGAAGGACTATCCGAAGCGTGTAAAAACCTGAATATTCCTGTTACAGGCGGTAATGTTAGTTTCTACAATGAATCAGAAAATATGGCAATATTACCGACACCAGTAATTGGAATGGTTGGTGAAATAGCGATAGACAAAATGATGGATATGACCTTTAAAAATGTAACGGATAAAGTATATTTAATTGGAAAAGTAGAATTAAATAAAAAGAAAATTGGTGGAAGTATATATCAAAGAATTTTAAGTAATTTTATTGGTGGAGAAATTGATAAAGTTGATCCAGAATTAGAATTAAAATTATATGAAGCAATATGGGATTTAATTGAAAATGAAGTGGTGAATTCCGTTCATGATGTATTTAAAGGAGGATTAACAGTTGCAGTTTTAGAATCAGCTTTAAATGGAGGAAAGGGATTTAAAGGAAATTTAGGAAATAGTTTAGAGGAATTATTTGGTGAAAATCAATCAAGATTTATCTTAACAGTGCCTGCAGAAAAAACAAAAGTTTTGGAAGATATTTTAAAGAGTAAAAATATAGCATTTAAGAATATAGGTGAAGTAATGCCTGATGACTATGGGTTCGATTTAGGATTTGATAAATTCGATTTTGATGAATTAAAGGATATTTATTTTAATTCCATTCAAAAGTATATGGAGGAATAAAAATGTTAATGGAAGAATGCGGAATATATGGAGCTTATTTAAAAAATGAAGAAAACGCTATTCCCTATGTTGTTGAAGGTTTAATTGCATTACAGCATCGTGGTCAGGAATCAGCAGGTGTGGCATATATTTCTGGTGATGAAATAAAGGTGTATAAAAAAATGGGAATGGTTGTAGATGTTTTTAATAATGGAATAATGAAAAAATTAAACAGTCCTTTAGCCATAGGTCACGTTAGATATTCAACAAAGGGAAGATCGGAAATTCAAAATTCACAACCATTTCATGTGAGATTTAAAAATGAACACTTTGCTATTGCCCATAATGGCCAAATAGAAAATGCAGAAGATTTAAGATCCATGCTTGAAGAAAGAGGAACAATATTTTTAACTGAAAGCGATACAGAATTAATACTGCATATTTTAATCAAAAAATTACACAAAAATATAAATGACTGGACGCTTGAAGATATTGCAAATACAATATTTGATGAAGTGGCACCATCATATTCCTTGCTTTTACTATTTAACAATAGAATTATAGCATTAAGGGATAAAAATGGCTATAGACCATTGTATTACTATATTTCGGAAAATGGATACCATATATCTTCTGAAGATAGTGGGTTTAATTTTCTAAACCCTGATCTGGATAAGATTTATGAAGTATCTCCAGGAGAAGCTATAGAATTTTCAGAGAATGGAATAAAGAAATTTAACATTGAAAGTTCTGAAAAAAGATATTGTTTTTTTGAACATATATATTTTGCAAGACCAGATTCAAATGTGTTTGGAAAAAATGTTCATCTCATGAGAGAAGAACTTGGAAAATTATGTGCAAAAGAAAATCCGGTTGAAGCGGATATAGTTGTTCCCGTTCTTGATAGTGGTTTTTCTGCAGCATTGGGGTATTCAAAAGAAATTAAGATTCCCATTGAAATGGGATTAATGAGAAACAGATATGTGGGAAGAACCTTTATTAACCCAAATCAAAGAGATAGAGAAATCGGAGTAAGAAGAAAGTTACCACCTATTTCACAGGTAATAAAGGATAAAAAGGTTGTTCTTGTAGATGATTCTATTGTAAGAGGAACAACGATGAAGAAGATAGTGAACATGTTAAAGAATGCGGGAGCTAAAGAGGTGCATGTAAGAATTGCAAGTCCTAAGGTACTTAATACATGTCATTGGGGTGTGGACATGCCAAGCACCAAAGAGTTAATTGCAGCAAATATGACTATAGAAGAGTTAAAAAAGGAGTTTAATGCAGATTCGGTTGGATATATTTCATTGGAAGGTATAAAGGATATATTAAAAGAAGAGTTTAAAAATTATTGTTTTCATTGTTTTGTGAGATTTCCGGTAAACAGTTAAATGAATAAAAAAGAGAAAAACAAAAATAATTAGTCATAAGAATGACTATATAAGAATAAATATTAAAATTGAACGAAAAAAGATATAGATGAAAAAGTTATTATTTCATAATAACATAAGGAGTATTATTTTTAAGTAAATAAAAAACAAGATTAACCAATTTTCTAGCAGTTAAAATAAGAGCTCTCATATGATGATGAGAATGAGATTGAGAATACTTTTTACGATAAAATTCTTTAAAAACAGGATTATGAGTTTTAAGAAAATTAGCAGCCATAACAAGATAAGTTCTTAAATATTTATTACCCTTTTTAGTTAATCTAGTATTTTCAGCTTTGAAATTACCGCTTTGATTAACGTACCAGACTAAACCAGCATAAGAAGCTAAAGCAGAAGCATTTTTAAAACGATTAATATTACCAATTTCAGCAATGATACCAGCAGCGGTAATATCACCAATACCTTTAACAGTAACTAAAGTATTAGGAATTCTTTTAAGTAATTTAGAAATTTCAGATTTAATAAGATTAATTTGCTTCTCATAGTGTTGTATTAGTTCAATAGTAGAAACAATAGAAAGTCTAAGAGTATTAGAATAATTAGGTCTTAACCTCAAGGCATTTTTAGCAAGAGAATGTAATTTTTCAGCTAAATGTTTAGCAGAAACTCTATGTCTGGAAACTTTTGCAATATATTCAAACAAATCATCAACAGGCATAGAAGCAATTTCTTCAACAGTAAAATCCATGAGCAAAGATTCAAAAGTCTTATTTAATTTAAAATCGAGGTCAGGGAAATAAAGAGCGACATAAGAATATAAACGTAGTTTCAAACGAGCAATATCTTCATTGAATTTCAAATATAATCTAGTGAGATTACGAAGGTCACTAATAATATTAGAATTATCAATAAAAGGAACTAAAGATTCTGGAAATTTAGAAGCGATATCAAAAATTAGTTTAGCGTCAATAGAATCAGTTTTTTGACGATTAAGAATCTTACGATAGACCTTCATATTATCAGTTTTAACCCAGAAAACAGAAATAGAATGATTAAAGAAAAAATCAGCAATATCAAAAGAATAAATGCCTGTTGATTCAAGAACAAGGATAAAATCATTAGAAACAGAAGAAGCCCTATTAAACAAATCAAAAATGCCTTGAGGTGAATTTTCAACAACACCGGAACCAATAAAATCGGAATAAAAAGAAAGAGAGCTCTTAGAAACATCAATAGCTAAAGTAGGCATAAAAAGCACCTCCAGTTGAGTACAGTATTACACCCTCGCAAGATATAAATCGAGGCGGACATTTTCCGGCAAGTAAAAAACTGTACTCTAGTTTAGAAATCTCATTTAAGAGCAAAAAGCTCAAGGTGAATAACCTAAAACTATTTTACCAGAGAAAAAACTAAATCAAAAATGAATAAACAAAATAATAAAAATATTAAAATAATAAATACTATTAACTTTTCAAAGAGCATAATACTAACATAATATAAATATAAATTATTATTTTAATATATACTTATTATACGAGGTGAAAGTATGGATTATAAAACAAGTGGAGTTAATATTGATGAAGCTAACAAAATGATTTCTCGTATAAAGGATAAATTAAAAGATAATGCTGATATGTATGCAGGAGTTTTTCCTTTAAAAGATATTATCAAAAACTATAACAACCCACTTTTAGTTGCTTCCACAGATGGGTTGGAACAAAAATGGTTCTTTTAGAAAAAGAAAAAGATGGGATATTGTAGCCAGGGACTTAGTTGGTATGGTTTTAAATGATCTGGTTTGTGTCGGAGCAAAACCATTGTTTTTTTTAGATTATTACGCCACAGGAAGATTAAATAGTAAAGATGGAGCAGATTTCTTAAATTACCTGATAAATACCTTAGAAAAGGTTAATTGTGAATTAATAGGAGGTGAAACTGCGGAATTACCAGGGTTATTAGTTAATAATAGAGTGGATGTAGCGGGATTTGGTGTTGGAATAGTGGAAAAAGGTGAAATTTTAGGAAAAAATAAAGTCAAAGAAGGAGATATATTAATAGGATTAAGATCAAATGGAATACATTCAAATGGATATTCATTGATTAGAAAATTATTGGATGAAGGAAAAATCAGTTTTTTTGAAGAATTAATTGCTCCTACAAAATTAATGATTAATCAAACATTGAAAATAAAAGAGTATATTCATGCAGCAGCACATATCACCGGTGGCGGAATAGAAGAAAATCTTTCAAGAGTAATACCAGATGGGTTAAGTGTAGAAATAATTGTTAACTGGGAATTTAATGATGTATTTAAAAAAATTTTGAATGCAGGAGTTTCATTAAAAGAAGCATTCAGAGTATTTAACATGGGAATTGGCATGATTTATATTTTAGATAAAGAAAACTTATCAAAAGTAAAAGAATTATTATCAGAAGAAGAAATTGTCGAATTGGGAAGGATAGAAAATGGAGATAAAAAAGTAAAAATTTCTTATTAGGAAGGCGATAACATGAAAAAAAAATTGATAGTTTTAGCATCAGGCAATGGTTCTAATTTCGAAGCTATAGTAAAAAAATTAAGAAATAAATATGAAATAAAATTAATAAGTGAAAACAGAGATGCTTACGCATTGCAAAGAGCTATCAAATTAAACATCGATTATGAATTGATAAATTATAAGCATTTTGACAGTAGGAAAAGTTATAATAAAAAACTTTTTGAATATTTAAAGAAGGAAGAACCAGATTTAATAGCTTTAGCAGGCTATATGAAAATATTACCAGAATATATTGTTGAATATTTTTCCGGGAGGATATTAAATATACACCCATCATTATTACCAGCTTTTAAAGGATTAAACGCTATTAAACAGGCATTTGAATATGGCGTTAAATATACAGGTGTTACGGTGCATTATGTAAATAATGAACTTGATGGTGGAAAGATAATTACTCAGGAAGTTGTTAAAATAGAACCCGAGGACACATTAGAAACATTAGAAGAAAAAATTCATAAATTAGAACATAAATTATATCCTAAGGTGATAGATAAAGTGTTGAGAAAATTAACAATAACAGCATAGGAGGTAATGATGAAAAGAGCACTTATATCCGCGTATTATAAAGATAATATAGAAAAATTAGCAGCTATATTGATAGAGAATAATTATGAAATAATTTCTACAGGTAATACAGCAAAATATCTGGGAAAACACGGTTTTAATGTGATAAAAGTAGAGGAAATAACAGAATTTCCGGAAATATTAGGTGGAAGAGTAAAGACATTGCACCCTAAAATACATGGTGGAATATTAGCTCGAGATATTGAAGAAGATATAAAAACATTAAAAGATTTGAATATTGAGAAAATAGATTTTGTATATGTAAACCTATACCCCTTTGAAGAAAAATTAAAAGAAAATTTAAACACGAAAGAATTAATAGAATTTATTGATATAGGCGGCCCACCCTCATAAGAGCAGCTGCTAAGAATTTTGAAAACACAATAATACTCACTGACCCAGAAGATATAGATCTAATAATAGAAAACATAAAAGATATAAATTATGAAATAAGAAAATATTTAGCTGCTAAAGCGTTTAATCTTACTGCATATTATGATTCCCTTATTTCTACATATTTCAATAATCTTTTAGGTGAAAATTTTTCAAAATATTTAACATTACCTCTTAAGAAAAAAGCGAATTAAGATATGGCGAAAATCCACATCAAAAAGCGGTATATTATGAAAATTCCATTGAAAAAGGCTTTTTCACAGATTTTGAGCAATTAAATGGAAAAGAATTATCATATAATAATTTTAAGGATATAGACGTTGCGTGGAAAGTGGTAAATGAGTTTGAAGAAAATGTTTGTTGTGCGGTTAAACATCAAACACCATGTGGAGTGGCCGTTGGGAAAGATAATTTAGAGGCATATAAAAAAGCATATGAATGTGATCCAATTTCTATTTTTGGTGGCATAGTGGCTTTTAATCATAAAATAACCGTTGAAACTGCAAAAGAGATGAAAAAGATATTTTTGGAGGTAATAATAGCTCCAGAATTTGAAGAAGAAGCTATTGAAATATTAAAAAAGAAAAAGAATTTAAGAATATTAAAAGCAAATACAAAACCATCTCAAAAATTTGAATACACATCGGTAGATGGTGGTATACTGGTGCAGGAAAGAGATACAAAATTATTTGAATCATTAAAGATAGTAACAGATGATTCAATAGAAAAAGATTTAATAGAAGAATTGATTTTTGCATTTAAAGTCGTTAAACATGCAAAGTCAAACGCAATTGTTGTTTCTAAAGAAAAAATGGCAATAGGAATAGGTTCAGGACAACCAAATAGAATATGGGCAGCTATTGATGCACTTGATAGAGCAAAAGACGGTATTGTCCTTGCATCAGATGCATTTTTCCCATTTGATGATGTAGTAAGAAAGGCAGGAGAATATAATATAAAGGCTATAATACAACCTGGGGTTCTATAAGAGATGAAGATTCTATAAAAGCAGCAAAGGAATTGGGGATATCAATGGTATTTACAAATATGAGACACTTTAAACATTAATGGGGTGGAAAAATGAAGGTTGCAGTTATTGGTAATGGTGGAAGAGAACAAGCTATTGCATGGAAATTATCCCATAATTCAAATATTGAAAAGATTTATTGCATTCCAGGTAATGGAGGAACAGCTCTTGAAAATAAATGTGAAAATATAAATTTAAACAATATAAACGATATGGTTGAATTTGCAAAAAAAGAGAATATAGAATTAACCATAGTCGGTCTGGAAAAATATCTGGTAGAGGGTATAGTTGATGTATTTCAAAAAAATAATCTAAAAATAATAGGTCCAGATAAAAAGGCTTCACTTTTAGAAGGAAGCAAAGTATATGCAAAGAATTTTGCTATAAAATATGGTATTCAAACAGCAAAATATAATAGTTTTGATAATTTTGAAGAAGCATTAAAATATATAAAAAACATAGAATTCCCTGCAGTAATAAAAGCAGATGGATTAGCAGCAGGTAAAGGAGTAGTTATAGCAAAAGATTTACAAGATGCAGAAAATACATTAAATGATTTTATGAATAATGATATATTTTCAGGAGCAGGTAAAAAAGTTATAATAGAAGAATTTTTAGAAGGTTATGAAATGTCAGTTTTTGTATTAATTGATGGTGAGAATTATAAAATATTTCAAACAGCAAAAGACCATAAAAAGATTTTAGAAGGAGAAAAAGGACTAAATACTGGCGGTATGGGAGCAGTTTCGCCTCATCCTATGTTAAATGATGAATTAATGAAAAAAATAAAAGAAAAAATTGTTGAACCTACAATGTTAGGAATAAAAAGAGAACAGCTTAATTATAATGGGATACTGTTTATAGGTTTAATGATACAAAATAATGAACCATATTTATTGGAATATAATGTAAGGTTTGGTGATCCTGAAACTCAGGCAATATTGCCGTTATTAGAAACGGATTTATTTGAAATCTTTTATGCTCTATCTGAAAGGAAACTCGATGAAATAGAAATAAAATGGAAGGATAAAAAATCATGTTGTGTGGTTTTAGCAGCAAAAGGATATCCTGTTAAATATGAAAAAGGCAATGAAATAAAGCTCGATACAAATGCACTTGTTTTCCATGCAGGAACAAAATTAGAGAATGGAAAATTATTAACAAATGGAGGTAGAGTTCTTTCTATAGTAGAGACAGGCAAAACACTTGAAGAAGCAAGAAATAAAGCCTATAATGAAATTGAAAAAATAAAATTTAAAGACAAATATTACAGAAAAGATATCGGGAAAATATGATATAATAGAATTAAATAAAATTCTATTATAAGGTGTAAGTATGTTTATAGACTTTTTATATAATATCACTCTTACAAAAGATCAGGAATATTTGTCTAACGAATTGGATAGATTTCTATTCAATTCGTTAGATTTTTTAATAGTTCAGGGTAGTGCCGGGACAGGAAAGACTTTCCTTATATCACAATATGCTCGATATTTGCATAGGAAACATACTAATTTTATAATTTTAGCTCCTACAGGCAGAGCTTCCAAAATTCTTCATGAAAAATCAAACTTCAAAACAAAAACCATTCACAGTGAAATATACAGTTTTTATGATAAAATTATTGACCTTGTTAATGATGAAATAAAAGTATATTTTAAATTAAAGGATACTTTCTGGAATGACACCATTTTTATAGTTGATGAAAGTTCTATGATATCGGATATTCCATCTTCAGATGAAAATCTCATTTTTGGAAGTGGAAAATTACTTTCTGATTTAATAGAATATGTAAAATCAGGAAATAATAATAAAATAATATTTTTAGGTGATGAATACCAGCTTCCACCTGTAAAAGCAAATAACTCTCCAGCTTTGAATAGGGAATATCTCGAAAGAAATTTTAACTTAAAAGGTGAGAAGATAATACTCAATGATATAGTCAGACAAAAAGAAAACAGTTATATATTAAAAAACGCAAATGTAATAAAAAAACATATAGATAAGAAAAAGTTTTTTGAGCTAAAATTTGAGTATAATACGGATTTTATAAAAGATAATAATTTTATTGAAAATTATGATTATTCAAATCCTGGAAAAGATATTATAATATGTTCAACCAATGAAAATGCAATAAAATATAATATAGAAATCAGAAAAAAACTGGGTTATAAGAATAAAATTGAAATAGGCGATATATTATTAAATACAAAGAATGTATATTTTGATGAAAAAACAATATTTAATGGAGAATTTTTTAAAGTTGTCGATATTCTAAATCATGAAAAAAAAGATGCGTTTATAGGGAAAAATGAACATAGAATTCTTGAATTTTATGATTTAAAATTAAAAAATATATTATCTAACGAGATAGTAATTTTTAAAGTACTGGCAGATTCTTTGTTTTCAAAATCTGCAGATATTGATATAAACTTAGAAAAAGCATTATATAGCTTTTGTATAAACAAAATATATAAAGAAACTGGAATGTCGGAAGAATTTGTAATTAATTACATTGAAGATGATCCTTATTACAATGCTTTGCATGTCAAATATGGCTATGCAGTAACAGCACATAAAGCTCAAGGTGGAGAATGGAATAGGGTTTTCATAGATCCTTCTTATTACAATTCATATAAGACTAAAGAATATTTTCAATGGTTATATACATCAATTACCAGAGCAAAGGAGAGGGTATATATAAAAGATTTACCATTTAAGACGTTTTCTTATGAAAAGTTAAAAGTACAAATGGATTTTAGTATTAAAGAAAAAATAAGAATTACATATGATTTAAGATTTTCTAATACAATTTTGAAAGAATTATATTTAGCTTTCAGAGAAAAATTTTCAGAAAAAAATTTTGAAGTAATAGGCGTAGAACATCATCAATATCAGGAAGTTTATTATATAAAGAAAAATAAAGAATATTTAAAAGTTCAATTATATTACAATAAAAATTATGAACCTACAAGATTAAAGGTAATGGAAACCACTAATGAAGATATAGCTTTTGAATTTCTTGATATTTTTAAAAAGAATGAAAGTATCATGAAAAAAGTAAATCAATTGAAAGAGATGAAGATTGTATAAAAATATATATAGATGGTAGTTATGATCATGGTTTAAAGAAATTTGGTGCAGGTTTGGTTGTTGTTAAAGAAGATAAAATAGAAAAATATTGGAAAGGATATACAATAGAAAAATTTCTAAAGCATAGAAATGTTACCGGAGAAGTATTTGCAGCTCTTCTTGCGTTTAAATATGCAGAAAAAGAAAATTTGAATTGTATAGAGATAAATTATGATTATCAGGGAATAGAAAAATGGGCACTTGGATTATGGAAAACAAATACCGAGTTAACAAAGTATTATAAAAGCCAGTATGACTATTATTCGAAAGTATTTCAGATAAGATTTAATAAAATAAAATCTCATTCTGGAGATAAATTTAATGATATTGCTGATGAATTAGCTAAAAAAGCGGTATATGAAGATGATTATAACATTAAATATGATATTGAGGTGAAATTATGAAATTATATGAATTAGCTAAAAGTAGAAAAACAGTAAGAAAATTTGATAAAAGCAGAATTCCTGATTTAGAAAATATAAAATATGCAATTGATGTAGCAAAAGAAGCTCCTTCAGGTAAAAATGATCAACCATGGTTATATGTTTTAATTCAGGATGAAAAGCAAAAAATGAAATAAGACAAATATGTGAAAAAGGTGAAAAATCTTTTTATGAAAATTCAAAAGGTAAATTAAGAGAATGGCTTGATAAAATGGGATTTTCCTGGGAGAAACCGTTTCTTTCAGAAGCTCCATATTTACTTTTTGTTTATTCAAATATAAAATCACCATTTTCAAAAGAATCTGTTTGGCTATCCATTGGATACCTGTTGCTGGCGTTAGAAGAAAAAGGTTTATCTACAGTAACCTATACCCCTTCAAATTATAATGATATATCGAGATATATTAACTTATCAAAAGAATACAAATTGGAAGTAATATTACCAATAGGATATTCTGTTGATCCTAAACCAAAATATGAAAGAAAAAATTTAAATGAGGTCCTTATTATAAAATAGAATTTGTGAGTATTAATGATTTTTTAGCAAAATGGAGAGATAAATGAATAATCGTAATAAAAACAGCCTGGAAAAGTTTTCCAGGCTGTTTTTATTATTTCAATTTCACTTTTAATATTACAGGGTTATGATCAGATGATCTAAATTGATAATCCAGATTTTTAACATATTCTATTTCAATATTTGGAGATACGTAATATCCGTCTATAACGGTAACAAAATTTTTCCCTTTAGAATATGAAAATGCAACTGACCTATTAGTTGGAACGTTTTTATCTACAGCCCACTGCCAATTATTTAATTTCATATCTTTAGATAATTCCACATAAAATTCAGGTTTTGATTCTGTGTATTCAAAATTATTTTTTGTTAGTTCGCTATTCCAATCACCACCGATAATTACATAATTTCCATTTTTATATTCTTCTTCCGCAGTTTTTAATATAAAATCAATTTGTTGTTTTCTCAAAGTTCCTCCTGAATCATATGCACTTGGATGAATATTTAATATAACCAAACTTTTTCCATTTTTCACTGGTATTCTACTTAAAAGAATACATCTATCAAGCTGAAATACCTTTGTTGGCCAGGAATATTCACCGGGTAATTTTAATCTTTTAGCTTCATCAATCTTATATTTTGAAAACATAGCAAGGCTGGACTTTACCTTCCCATAGGATTCATGAAAGGAACAGGAACAAATAATACATTATAATTTATAGCATATGTAACGCCATAACTTTTTAATGCATTTTTTCTGAGATATTCTAATTCATTTAAGTTATAACTTCTATGGCTTTTTAAATCAATTTCCTGAATAAGATATATATCAGCAGAATTTTTCTTTATAATATTTGCAATATCTTCCATATATTTCTCTACATGACTTTTCTCAGGAACTGAAGTTTTTCCGCCATCCAAAAAGAAATCCTCATCTTTACCTAATCCAGCATATCCAATATTCCAATCAAACAATGTTATTTCCAGTGGTGCTATAGTCTCTGAGTTGTCTTCCACCTGCAAATTTATAACTTTTTCTGGATTATAATCTGTTAATGTCCCTAATAAGATAACCCCAGGGAAATACAGAATTACAGCAATAATAACAACAAGAATGACTTTTACAAAAGTAGATAACTTTTTTCCTTTCACATTTTCTCCCCCTACCAAATTTCTTTAACTATATATTATAGCATATTAAATACAAAATTGAATTTATAGTGTATATTTTTGCCAGATCAAAATTTTGGATACCGGATTTCATTAATTATTTGTGATATAATTTGGATATGTAAAGATTCATATATGATTATAAATACTACTTTTAAAAATCCATCTAAGGTTAAATAAAATTTACAATATCTATTGAGGTGTAAAAATGGGAAAAAGAAAAATATACGGTAAAACATGGTGGGGTAAAAAATGGAAGGAAGCCATGGAAAAAATAGATTTTAATACAAATAGGCTTCCAAGAGGAAGAACATATGCAAATAAGGGAGCTGTTCTGGAAATTAGAGTAAATAGAAAATCAGACATTGTTGCCAGAGTTCAAGGGACACGATCCACTCCTTATAAAGAAAAGATTTCATTGATTAAATTTTCTGAATATGAAATTGAAAGAATTGGGGAAGTTCTTTCTGAAAATCCATATATAGCAGGACAATTATTAAATGGTGTATTACCAGAAGAATTATATGAAATTTTTCAAAGGGAAAATATAAAATTATTTCCGGAATCCTGGGATGATATAGAAGCAAGTTGTTCATGTCCTGATTGGGCCAATCCATGTAAACATCTTGCAGCAGTATATTATATTATTGCTAATGAAATAGATAAAGATCCATTTTTGTTATTTGAAATGCGTGGATTAAAAAAGAAAAAATTATTGGAAATTGCAAAAATATCAACAGAAAAAACAGGTGGAATATTAAATTTTCTTCCTATAAACAGTGAAAAAAGCAAACTAAATTATGAAGAAAAGAAATTTTTAGAAGAACCAAAGGTTTATTTTGGAAATATTGAAAAGATTATGGTATTGCTTTCTGAAAAACGAATTTTTTCTGAGTTTTCAATAAAGGATTTTCTAAATGATATATATTTTTACAGTGAGAATTATATAAAAAATATTAAAATTTCAGAGCAAGAAGAATATTTAAAAGAAACGAATTTTAAGATTATATACTCTCTTCAAAATCCAGAAATAATAATTGAAGGATATAATCCATTTTCAAAAGAAAGAATTAGGTTTGAAGAATTATTTGAGCTACTATATAATATGTCTTTATTACCAGATAATAAAGATAATGAATATACTCTCTTTTTTAAAAAAACTCTTGGGTTTGTGTTTAATATAATTATGAATCATTCTTTTGCGCCCAAACCAGAAATAATTGAAGAAGATAAATTTTATGTGAAATATATGCCCCTTACTTCAAATTCCACTATAATGGAATACTTTGATTATCTTGAAATGATAATTCCAGATAATCTTGTGATGAAGTTAGAAAAAAATAAAGTTTTAAAAAAGTCAGATGCTGTTATATATATAATTTCTCTGTTTATAAAAGAAATTGTTAAAAGAGCATATGGGAAGAGAAAAGTACCTCATAATATATTATCTTTATTTACAGAAGATAGGATTTATAATCTTAAAACATTAGAAGAAAAAAACAATGCTAATTCTCTCGTTAACCATTTTGAACCACTATTTTTTAAAAATAAAAGATATGCATTAGCTATAAAAATTATGCCGTTTATTGAAGACAGATATTATTTATCTCTTTTAGTAAAAGATAATTTAGATATATTATCTGAACCGATTAATCTTAAGGATTTTTTAAATGATAAAAAATATATAAAAGAAAAGTCAGAGGTTTTAAAACAAATAGGTTTTATTTCCAACTTATCAGACTTTTCTAAATCCATTATGAAACATGAAGATATAATAATCACTTCTTCTGAATTAAGCGAATTTTTTAATGACGTATTACCAGCTTTAAAGGTTTTTGGTATTGAGGTTATTCTACCAAAAGAAATGAAGAAAATCGTAGAACCCAAACCGGCAATATCAGTAAAAGGAGAAAATATTACCAGTTTCTTTAATTTAAATGATCTGTTAAAATTTGATTGGAAAATTGCAATTGGGGATTATCTTATCTCACTTGAAGAGTTTAGAAAATTGTTGGAAAAGTCCGAAGGAATTATAAAATTCAGAGATATGTACATACACGTTGATCCTAAAAAGTTTTTACATATCTTGAAAAAGATTAATAAACCACTTGATGAAATTTCCAATTATGAAAGTTTAAGAATGTTGCTTTCAGAGGAAGCCAATGGAATACAATTATATTTAGATGATAAATTAAAAAAATCCATTAATGAGCTAAAAAAGATTAAAAATCTAAGAGTTCCAAAAACGTTAAATGCAAATTTGAGGGATTATCAAAAACGAGGCTATAAATGGTTAAAATCTAATGTAGATAAGGGTTTTGGGGTATGTCTTGCAGATGATATGGGATTGGGAAAAACCATACAAACAATAGCTGCAGTATTAAAAGATAAGGAAAATAATATACTGAATAAACCTGTTTTAGTTGTTTGCCCCACTACATTAATTGGTAATTGGGCAGCGGAAATTGAAAAGTTTGCCCAACGTTAAAGTATCATATATATCATGGAAATAATCGCGATTTAAATAATAATGCAGATATAATATTAACTTCATATGGTGTTATTCGTAGAGATATTAAAAAACTCGAAGAATTAGAATGGTCATATATTATACTCGATGAAGCACAAAATATAAAAATCCATTAACCAAACAAACAAAAGCTATAAAAAATTTAAAAGGAGAAAAAGAATAGCTTTAACTGGAACTCCAATAGAAAATCGTTTAACGGAATTATGGAGCATATTCGATTTTCTAATGCCAGGGTATTTAGGAAATTACAATAGCTTTATAAAAAATTATGCTATACCTGTTGAAAAATATAATGATAGAGAAAAAACTAAAATCATAAAAAAAGCAATTAATCCATTTTTATTAAGAAGATTGAAGACAGATAAGAATATTATAAATGATCTTCCAGAAAAAATAATATTTGATCAATATGTTTATTTAACGCCAATTCAAACATCATTATACAATAAAACAGTTGAAATGGTTAAAGAAATTTCCAATTATTCAGGTATTGAAAGAAAGGGATTAATTTTTAAATTGATTACATCTTTAAAGCAAATCTGTAATCATCCAGCCAATTATTTAAAAAATAAAAATTTTAATCCAGAAGAATCCGGTAAAACACAAAAATTGCTTGACTTATTAACTGATGTATTTGAAAATAATGAAAAAGCCATAATATTTACGCAGTATAAAGAAATGGGAGAAATATTAGAAGAGATAATTAAAAAACATTTGAAGATTAAAACCCTATTTTTCCATGGAAGTTTAAATAGAAAAACCAGAGACGAAATAGTAGAGAAATTTCAAACATTACACGATTATCCTGTTATGATTATTTCATTAAAAGCTGGAGGAACTGGTTTGAATTTAACAGCAGCATCTCATGTTATACATTTTGATTTATGGTGGAATCCAGCCGTTGAAGCACAGGCTACAGATAGAGCATATAGAATAGGTCAGAAAAGCAATGTTATAGTTCATAGGTTTATAACCAGAAACACTTTTGAAGAAAAAATTAATGAAATTATTCAAAAAAAGAAGACTCTAAGTGAAGATATATTAAGTGTTGGAGAAAAATGGATTTCCGAACTCAGTGATGATGAGTTAAAAGAACTTTTGGTAATTTTTGAGCACAAACGAAAAATAACCGGTAGCCTGTAAAATTTTATAGGCTACCTTACAGCTACCACCGTTTCGTAAATTACAAATTTGTTAATTGCAATTTCACTGAGGCATCATCTCGAAAAAATCAACTATATTTTAAAAAGTTTTGAAGGTAATTTTTATGGAATTTTGAATAAAAACCTTTCTATTTTTAACCCGAAAGGTTTTACTACTTGAGTACTTTCTTTTCTAAATCTTTTCGCGCAGCGAAATAAATTTTCACATCAAGAAAATTTATTTTGTTTTTAATTTTTCCTGAGTTTGACAGTATTTATTTCAATAAAATTTGGAAAAGCTGTATTATTCTAAAAAACAGTTATTGTTAATTTTTTATTAAATACAAAAGTGTCATTACACCCCTAAATTTTATATTTTTCTTTGAATTCTGTATAGGGTGAAATTATTTTTGGTACAGGAATATTTAATGTATTTAATATTCTTTGTCCTAATTTATTTAAATTCATTCTCGCTACAAGATGTTGCTTTTGTGTTTTAAATTCAATGTATTCCATATTTTTAATAGCTTCTCTTATTTTTTCATGAGAGTATTCAACATTATTTTTTTCCAGTTCTAATTCTAGTGTTCTTTGAATTATGTAAGATATGAAACTCATTACAATATGTCCTTTTATTCTTTTTGGTGTCCAATGAAATACCGGTCTTGTTTCAAGATAATTTTTTAATGTTCTAAATGTTTCTTCTACTTTCCATAATGTATGATATTGTTCTAATATTTCTTTTGGAGATAGTTTTGTGTTTGTTATTATTCCATAGTATCCATCGTATTTTTCATCATTTTCTATTTTTCTATGTCCAGTATATAATTTTGTTTATTCTGTTCTTTTAAATATTTTTTCGCTCCTCTTTTACTTTTGAATCTATATTTCCTTCTTCTAACATTTTTTCGCTTTTCTATTAATCGTAGTCTATCTGCTCTGTCTTTTTGGCTCTTTCTTCTGAATATATTATGAGTAATCTTTTATTTTCATATTCTACTTCTCTATATTTTATTCCTTTGCTAGTTCTATGAATTCTCCTTCAAATATATTTACTTTTTTATTTGTTTTATTGATTTCCTACTATGAATTCATAATTAGAATTTTCTACTACTTCTATATTTTTTTACTCATCATTCCTCTATCTGCTACTACTATTACTTTTCCTAATTGATATTCTTTTTCATTTTTTCTATTGAATCTTTAAATGTATGCCCTTCAAATGTATTTCCTGCATATATATCAAAACTAACTGGCATTCTATCCTGATCTATTGACATCCTAATACTATTTGTGATTCATTAAATTTCTTATCTTTTGAATATCCCATTTGTAATATTTCATTTGTTTGTTGTGTTTCAAACGCTAATGTCGTTACATCGTAAAATACTAAATCTACCGTTGTATTAAACAAACTTATCCTTTGATTATACATATGTTTTTCTATCGACTCTTTATTATCTGCCAATATATCCAATGTTCTGTATAACCAGTGCAGCATTACATCTTTTTCTTCCAGGTCTTTTTCTTTTTAACTTCCACTTTGTTATATCCAAAATACTCTAAATTATTAAATATTCCCAATTTACTTTTCGGTTCTACTATTCTATTCATCACCATTATTTTTAGCATCTCTTCTGCATTGTATTTTATTTCTTTATCCAGTCTTTCAAAATATCTTTTCATCTCATATCTTTCGAATATCTTATTTACTATTACTTTGGCTCCGTAATTCTTTTTATCCGGTGCCTTTTTTATATCTTCTGTATCAATATAATTTTTTAAATCAAATATTTGTATGAGTTTATTTACTATATTTTTCGCTTCATTTTCGCTAAAAGAGTCAATCCTTCCTAAGTTTGCAACAGTTTTTGCTTTATCTTACCATTTTCCCTATAACTTTCAACAATTCTTAAATATTCAACACCTTTGTTATTTTTAACTACTCTCAAAAACACAAAAATCACCTCTTGATTTCATAATACCATTACTTATTATACCACAAAATATTATGAAATCAAGAATATAACGCTATTGTTAAAAATATTTGTGTCACTACAAAAATTTTTCAACCCCAATTTTCACCCTTTTCATCGTCGCAAACCCGCATTCTACCGTTTCGATTTTTCAAAAATCATGAAATCGCTGTCAAACTCAGGGTTTTACTACTTGAGTACTTTCTTTTCTAAATCTTTTCGCGCAGCGAAATAAATTTTCACATCAAGAAAATTTATTTTGTTTTTAATTTTGTCTTATAAAAATAAATTTTCCTGTTTTTTAATATAATAATTATTCCTAAAGCACTTCGCGCGGCGAAGTGTTTTTAGTTTTTTTATTTATAATAAAAACATTTTTACTAAAACCCTTCGCGTAGCGAAGTGATTATATAATCTACAATATTTCTTTTTTCTGAATTTATGTTTATTCCTATAAGATATATTTCTTTTCCTCTATATTTTTCATAGTATTTCTTCTCTTTTATCTGTTTTATCGCTTCCTCTGCACTTTTGTCTAATTTTGATTCAATTATATATACCCTTTCATTAAATTCTATTATAATATCACTTCTTCCGAGGTTTGTCAATTCTTCTGCTCTTACGTTTAGTCCTGTCATTGCCAGTATTGTGTATATCAATGAATGATAATACCTTTCTTCTTTTTTGTGTAGATTATACGGTATTGAACTTATTACTTTTTTTATTTCTTCTATTACTGTTTTTATATCGTTTCTCTGTATTGATTTTATTATCGTTTTGCATAATTCTTTTATCTTTGAGTTTTCTATATTATAATTTGCTTCTAATATCAGTTTTGAAAAACTGCTTTTTACTTCTATATTTGGATAATCCAGTATATATTCTTCTTCTAATAGATATCTTTCTTTTCCTTTGAAGGTTAAATATCCTGCCTGTGTAAAGAATATATTTGCATTTGCATCTTCTATTTCTCTTGTTGAGAAATCCATTGCACTTACTGTTTCTTTTACTAAGTCTTCATATGTTATCTTTCTTCCTTTTATGTATTCATATAAGAATGATGGTGAGCCGCTTTCAAACCAGTAATTTTGAAATTCTTTTTCTTCAAAGAACTTTAATATTGAAAATGGATTATATACATAATGTTCTCCATCAAATGAAAATCCATTATAATATTCTTTTAATCCTTTTAGTAATTCTTCTTCACTTATTCCTATTTCTTTTGATGTTTCTTTTATATACACTTTGAAATAATGTTCGAGTTCTTCCTGTGTATATCCTAACATTTGTGAGTATTTTTTGTTTAACGATATATCGTTTAAATTATTTAATGCAGAGAATACTCCTGTTTTTGTGAATTTTGTTATTCCAGTGATGAATACAAATTTTATATATTCATCATTGATTTTATTGTGACATAGAAATCTCTTAATATTTCTCTATATCTTTCTGCTTTTCTTTATTATTTATATTATCCAGTATTGGTTTTTCATACTCATCTACCAGTATTACTACCTTTCCTTTTTGGATAACTTCATTATTAATTCATCAAATGCAAATTTGTAATCATCTTCTTCAATGTCTACTCCGTTTCTTATTCCTTCTTTTTTATTATTTTGTTAGACTTTTTTTGAACCTCTCTTCATTATCTGTTGCTGATGATAGTATGTCTAATCTGATAATTGGATACTCTTTAAATTCCCATTTGTCATATATATAAGTATCTTTGAATAATTCTTTTTCTCCTTTGAATATATAATACAATGTTGATAGTGTTAAGCTCTTTCCAAATCTTCTTGGCGGGATAAAAATATTGGCACTTCTGAACTTATCAAGTCATATATATACTTCGTCTTATCTACATATACATAATTTCCTTCTATTATTTTTTATAATCCTGTACTCCTATTGGCAATTTTTTCATTTTATCATCTCCGTGTTCTTTCTTTCAATATTATTATAACATAAACGGTTCAAATATAATGACTATAATTTTTCATTTTCAGCATCTTTGATTTTTAAAATATAAAAACTTCCTTTTGTTTTTCCTACCTTTTCTAAAACCCTTTATTAGTTAAATTTTTAAGAATTTCTCGTGCTCTTGCTGATTTTACATTTAATATGTTTTCTGTAATTTTTAAATTTATTTTTTCATTTTTGATTACATAATTATAAATTATCTCTTCTTGATTGGTTAAATTTGTTTTTTCGTTGGTTTTTCAACATGATTTAACATATTTTTATTTTCATCAATTTTTGGTCTATGAAAAACGACACTCACAAAATTACCGCTTTATCTTTTATCTGTTTTTTCCCTTTGTTTTTTCCGCCGACTTCAAAATAATAACCATTAACATTAAAATCTCCTATTTCTTTACTATATCTTATATTCTGATTGCTATTTTTAATTTGATTAACGAAAATAATCTCTCTTAAATTTTCTATATTAAGATTATTTCTAATCTCTTCATTTATCGCATTATATAGCGTTCCATTTTCTATATATATCTTTTCGAGACTTCTTACTAAAGCTCCACCTACTCCTTTTTTCTTGATAATTTTATTAAAAACTCCAATTAGATCACCCTTTATTTTGACTTAATTCCATATATCATATATAATAATAACATTTTTGGGATAAATTTAACTTTTTAGATAAAAATTTTTGATTATACTCTAAAAAAAGTGTTATGTTATTTATGCACAATATACACGTTCTTAAATAGATTTTATTACTTGAATACTTTCTCCCTAAGCTTCTTCATCCAGTGAAATGATTATATAATCCTCTATATTTCTTTTTTCTGAATTTATGTTTATTCCTATGAGATATATTTCTTTTCCTCTATATTTTTCATAGTATTTCTTCTCTTTTATCTGTTTTATTGCTTCTTCTGCACTTTTGTCCAGTTTTGCTTCAAAGATATATACCCTTTCATCGAATTCTAATACTACATCACTTCTTCCTATATTTGTCATTTCTTCTGCTTTTACATTTAATCCTGCTATTGCCAGTATTGTGTATATCAATGAATGATAATACCTTTCTTCTTTTTGTGTAGATTATACGGTATTGAACTTATTACCTTTTTTATTTCTTCTATTACTGTTTTTATATCGTTTCTCTGTATTGATTTTATTATCGTTTTGCTTAATTCTTTTATCTTTGAGTTTTCTATATTATAATTTGCTTCTAATATCAGTTTTGAAAAACTGCTTTTTACTTCTATATTTGGATAATCCAGTATATATTCTTCTTCTAATAGATATCTTTCTTTTCCTTTGAAGGTTAAATATCCTGCTTGTGTAAAGAATATATTTGCATTTGCATCTTCTATTTCTCTTGTTGAGAAATCCATTGCACTTACTGTTTCTTTTACTAAGTCTTCATATGTTATCTTTCTTCCTTTTATGTATTCATATAAGAATGATGGTGAGCCGCTTTCAAACCAGTAATTTTGAAATTCTTTTTTTGAAAGAAATTTAATATTGAAAATGGATTATATACATAATGTTCCCATCAAATGAAAATCCATTATAATACTCTTTTAATCCTTTTAATAATTCTTCTTCACTTATTCCCATTTCTTTTGATGTTTCTTTTATATACTCTTTAAAATAAAACTCCAATTCTTCCTGTGTATATCCTAACATCTGTGAATAAGCTTTGTCTAATGATATATCGTTTAAATTGTTTAATGCAGAGAATACTCCTGTTTTTGTGAATTTCGTTATTCCAGTTATGAATACAAATTTTATATATTCATCTTTTGTTTTTATTTTTTTATAGAATTCTCTTAGAAATCTTCTTACTTTTTCTGCTTCTTGTTTGTTGTTTAGATGTTCTAATATTGGCGCTTCATATTCATCTATTAATATTACTACTCTTTCTTTATATTTTTTATTTAATTCTTCTATTAAATTCCCGAATTGTGTGGGTAGATTATTTTTTATAGGGGTATATCATCACTTTTATATAATTTTTCCATTGTTTCATTTAATGATTCTATAAAATCTTCATAAGTTGTTAGCATGTTATCAGACATATCCAGTTTTATTATCGGATATTCTTTAAAATCCCACTTGTCATATATATAAGTATCCTTAAATAATTCTTTTTCACCTTTAAATATATAATATAATGTTGATACTGTTAAACTCTTTCCAAATCTTCTTGGACGGGATAAAAATATTGGCACTTCTGAACTTATCAGGTCATATATATATTTCGTTTTATCCACATATACATAATTTCCTTCTATTATCTTTTTATAATCCTGTACTCCTATTGGTAATTTTTTCATTTTATCATCTCCGTATTCTTTTTTTCGATATTATTATAACATAAACAAATCAAACATAATGACTATAATTTTTCATTTTCATCATCTTTGATTTTTAAAATATAAAAACTTCCTTTAAAATCATTTTTATCACCTGAATTTCTAATTGTAATTAAAATTTATATAAAAATAAAATTACACAATAATATTATACCATTAGAGATTAGAATGCAAAAATGAGACATATTAAAAGACTCTTCTTAATTTTGTTTTTTATATAAAGAAGAGGTTTTGTTTGTTTTCTATTTATCCAGAGTTTTATAGGTTAAAAGTTTGGATATTATATTTTCTGGTGATATAATAGATATGATTAAAGATTTTCAAAAAAATTTACAAAAATGTCCTTTAATAAAACAATACTTCTTAATGGAAAAGAAAATTTTGATTTCAAAGAAAGATTAAACAAACTTATACTGGAGAATCTTGAAAAAATAGTTATAGGTGAGGATGAAAAAAATGAGTGATCTATTGAAAGATAAAGATTATGCTAACTGGTTAGATTTAAAGAAAAAATTCAGAGAAACCCAGCTTAAAGCAGCTGTTAAAGTTAATTCGGAATTGCTTAACTTTTATTGGAACCTTGGAAAAGAGATTGTTGAAAAACAAAAAGAAGCAAAATGGGGAACAAAATTTCTTGAAAGATTAAGTAAAGATTTAATGGCCGAATTTCCTGATGTAAAAGGTTTTTCAAAAAGAAATCTTGAGCAGATAAGAAGATGGTATCTTTTCTGGAATGAAGTAATTGAAATTGCGCAGCAACCTGCTTCGCAAATTACGAATATGTTAACCTCAATTCCCTGGTGGCATAATGTAGTTATAATTTCAAAATGTAAAACTACAGAAGAAGCTTTATTTTATGTAAAGAAAACCATAGAAAATGGATGGTCGAGAAATGTTTTGACCCTCAAATAGAAAGCAATTTATATGAAAGAACAGGAAAAGCAATTACAAATTTTGAAACAACATTACCAGCTATTCAATCTGATCTTGCTAAAGAAACGTTAAAAGATCCATATTGTTTTGATTTTCTTACAATAAAAGAAGATTATAACGAAAAAGAACTTGAAGATGATTTGTTAAATCATCTAACAAAATTCTTACTCGAACTCGGAAATGGATTTTCATTTTTAGGAAGACAATACAAACTTGAAATAGGAGAAGACGAATTTTATATAGATTTATTATTTTATCATGTAAAACTTCATAGTTATATAGTTGTCGAATTAAAAACAGGAAAATTCAAACCAGAATATGCGGGGAAATTGAATTTTTATGTTTCTGCGGTAGATTCTATCTTAAAAACAGAAATGGATAATCCAACTATAGGATTGCTTATTTGTAAATCAAAAAACAATACAGTAGTTGAATACTCTCTTCGAGATATCTCAAAACCAATAGGAGTGACTGAATACAAAATAACAAAAGATTTGCCGAAAGAATATAAATCTTCTTTACCAGATATTGAAGAAATAGAAGCAGAATTGAATATGTATTTATAACTACTTCTATTCTTAATTTATAATTTCATCTTTTCAAAGAATATGACGGCTATAATTTTTCATTTATATTATCCTGAGTTTGACACTATTATTATCAACAAAATTCTAAAAAGTAGAATTATTCAAAAAAATAGCTATTGTTAACTTTTTATAAAAAGAGAAATTAGCCACACACCTCCTCCTTTTTGGCTTTTCATGCGTGTTTTAGGAGATTATTTTTTTAAATTCATCTAATTCCATCATTTTTTTCGGTTTTTCTATTTTTAATGTTTTTAATATGGCTTTTTGAAAATCGTTTAAATTGGCTCTTAATGCAAATAATTTGTCTTTTAATCTTATTTCAGAGTATTCCATTTTTTTTATAGCTTCTCTTATTTTTTCATGAGAGTATTCAATATTATTTTTTTCCAGTTCTAATTCTAATGTTCTTTGAATTATGTAAGATATGAAACTCATTACAATATGTCCTTTTATTCTTTTCGGTGTCCAATGAAATACCGGTCTTGTTTCAAGATAATTTTTTAATGTTCTGAATGTTTCTTCTACTTTCCATAATGTATGATATTGTTCTAATATTTCTTTTGGCGATAGTTTTGTGTTTGTTATTATTCCATAGTATCCATCGTATTTTTCATCATTTTCTATTTTTTCTATGTCCAGTATATAATTTTGTTTGTTCTGTTCTTTTAAATATTTTTTCGCTCCTCTTTTACTTTTGGAATCTATATTTCCTTCTTCTAACATTTTTTCGCTTTTTCTATTAATCGTAGTCTATCTGCTCTGTCTTTTTTGGCTCTTTCTTCTGAATATATTATGAGTAATCTTTTATTTTCATATTCTACTTCTCTATATTTTATTCCTTTTGCTAGTTCTATGAATTCTCCTTCAAATATATTTACTTTTTTTATTTGTTTTATTGATTTTCCTACTATGAATTCATAATTAGAATTTTCTACTACTTCTATATTTTTTTACTCATCATTCCTCTATCTGCTACTACTATTACTTTTCCTAATTGATATTCTTTTTTCATTTTTTCTATTGAATCTTTGAATGTATGCCCTTCGAATGTATTTCCTGCATATATATCAAAACTAACTGGCATTCTATCTTGATCTATTGACATTCCTAATACTACTTGCGACTCATTGAATTTCTTATCTTTTGAATATCCCATTTGTAATATTTCATTTGTTTGTTGTGTTTCAAACGCTAATGTTGTTACATCGTAAAATACTAAATCTACCGTTGTATTAAACAAACTTATCCTTTGATTATACATATGTTTTTCTATCGACTCTTTATTATCTGCTAATATATCCAATGTTCTGTATAACCAGTGCAACATTACATCTTTTTCTTCCAGGTCTTTTTCTTTTTTAACTTCCACTTTGTTATATCCAAAATACTCTAAATTATTAAATATTCCCAATTTACTCTTCGGTTCTACTATTCTATTCATCACCATTATTTTTAACATTTCTTCTGCATTGTATTTTATTTCTTTATCCAGTCTTTCAAAATATCTTTTCATCTCATATCTTTCAAATATCTTATTTACTATTACTTTGGCTCCGTAATTTCTTCTTGCTATTTCTTCCATTAAATCATCTTCTATTTTTTCATATTCATCTATTTCAAATATTTTAAAAAGACTATCTACAAGTTTTGTTATATCTTTTTTACTATACTTATCTATATTTCCAAAATTTATTACTGTATGCTGTTTCACTTTTCCATTTTCTCTTTTGCTTTCCATTATCCTTAAATATCTTTTTCCTTTCACTTTTGATATTTTAGGATACATTTTAAAACATCTCCTTTCAGTGGTTGTCATATATATTATACCACCAAAAGGACTAATATATTACTAATTATAGTTAATTCTCTGTAACAAAAGTTAGCCACACAATTTTTCGACTTCCTGAAAAATACACGCCTCAAACCCGCATTCTACCGTTCCATTTCCCTTAAAATCGCCAAATTGCTGTCAAAGGCAGGAATAGAAGCAGAATTGAATATGTATTTATAACTACTTCTATTCTTAATTTATAATTTCATCTTTTCAAAGAATATGACGGCTATAATTTTTCATTTATATTATACCTGAAGGTTATAAATACAAAAATGTGACATATAAAAAAGCCTCTTCCTGGTTTTATTTTGATCCAAGGAAGAGGCTTTTATTATTTTTTATTTTTACAAAATTTTATGATTTCAATTTAATTTTTTTTATTAATGTTTCATAACTATCAACTACATCATAATTGATTTTTTTATCTTCAAAAATACTATTTAAAGCTTCAAAATGTTTTTTTGCATATTCTATTTTCAATCTTTCTTTTTCTCTAATTTCCATACTATCTAAACTTCCTTTTGTTTCAGCTATAAAAAATATTTCTTTTTCATCACCATTTTCGATAACTATTGCCCAATCTGGATTATAATTACCCACTGGTGTTTCAATTTTAAAATTCTTTAGCAATTTTGCATAGACTTTTATTTCTTTTCCGATTTCAAGTCCATTTTCAGCAAATTTTCTTTCTATATTTGAATCGATTTTCAAATAATCGTATATATGTTTTTTAACTTCTATTATATCTTCTCCTAACTTTCCTTTGAAGTTTTTTATAGTAAAAATGCTGTTATCATAAGTTTTATTGGTTAAGTTATATTTTATACTTTCGATTAAAACTGTTCCTATTTCGTTATTTATCAAGTTTGAAACTTTTAATATGAATTCTTCTGGATTCTTTTTAAACATATCAAACTTTTCTTTTCTTATTCCCTGTAAAATTTTTATTATAGTTTTCCTGGGTAATTTTGTATTTTTTGAAATTTCTCAGAATGAAAATCATCAATTTTATCAAAAAATAATTAAGTAGTAATATTTGCGTATCCACGTATAGTTAGAATATTGATCTAAAATTTCATCACGTTCTTTTGGTAATTTGCCATAGGTGTTGTCATTATAATTATTAATAAATTTTCAATGATTGAAGCTCCTTTCAGAAGCCGAACAATTATACTTTCAGTTATTTTAGCAGCTTGAGTGGCATCAACAGATTTCATTTTTTTGAACTGCCAATAGCCCATTCACCAGTTTTTCTACTTTTAAAAATACCGAATTTTAGCGCTGTACCTCTGGCAATACCGCCAAAATTTTTTGTTTGAAATTCATCATCATTTTTAAATTCTAACCAATAATTTAGAGTATCTTTTCTTCCATGATCAAAAACATATTCTAATAGTTCTTCACCATTTAAATTCTTTAATACATCTGGTCCAAATTTTTGTCTAAATAGTTTATACTGTTTATCTAAATCTTTTTCCTGAGTTTGACACTATTATTATCAACAAAATTCTAAAAAGTAGAATTATTCAAAAAAATAGCTATTGTTAACTTTTTATAAAAAGAGAAATTAGCCACACACCTCCTCCTTTTTGGCTTTTCATGCGTGTTTTAGGAGATTATTTTTTTAAATTCATCTAATTCCATCATTTTTTTCGGTTTTTCTATTTTTAATGTTTTTAATATGGCTTTTTGAAAATCGTTTAAATTGGCTCTTAATGCAAATAATTTGTCTTTTAATCTTATTTCAGAGTATTCCATTTTTTTTATAGCTTCTCTTATTTTTTCATGAGAGTATTCAATATTATTTTTTTCCAGTTCTAATTCTAATGTTCTTTGAATTATGTAAGATATGAAACTCATTACAATATGTCCTTTTATTCTTTTCGGTGTCCAATGAAATACCGGTCTTGTTTCAAGATAATTTTTTAATGTTCTGAATGTTTCTTCTACTTTCCATAATGTATGATATTGTTCTAATATTTCTTTTGGAGATAGTTTTGTGTTTGTTATTATTCCATAGTATCCATCGTATTTTTCATCATTTTCTATTTTTTCTATGTCCAATATATAATTTTGTTTGTTCTGTTCTTTTAAATATTTTTTCGCTCCTCTTTTACTTTTTGAATCTATATTTCCTTCTTCTAACATTTTTTTCGCTTTTTCTATTAATCGTAGTCTATCTGCTCTGTCTTTTTTGGCTCTTTCTTCTGAATATATTATGAGTAATCTTTTATTTTCATATTCTACTTCTCTATATTTTATTCCTTTTGCTATTTCTATGAATTCTCCTTCAAATATATTTACTTTTTTTAACTGTTTTATTGATTTTCCTACTATGAATTCATAATTAGAATTTTCTACTACTTCTATATTTTTTTTACTCATCATTCCTCTATCTGCTACTACTATTACTTTTCCTAATTGATATTCTTTTTTCATTTTTTCTATTGAATCTTTAAATGTATGCCCTTCAAATGTATTTCCTGCATATATATCAAAACTAACTGGCATTCTATCCTGATCTATTGACATCCCTAATACTACTTGCGACTCATTAAATTTCTTATCCTTTGAATATCCCATTTGTAATATTTCATTTGTTTGTTGTGTTTCAAACGCTAATGTTGTTACATCGTAAAATACTAAATCTACCGTTGTATTAAACAAACTTATCCTTTGATTATACATATGTTTTTCTATCGACTCTTTATTATCTGCTAATATATCCAATGTTCTGTATAACCAGTGCAACATTACATCTTTTTCTTCCAGGTCTTTTTCTTTTTTAACTTCCACTTTGTTATATCCAAAATACTCTAAATTATTAAATATTCCCAATTTACTCTTCGGTTCTACTATTCTATTCATCACCATTATTTTTAACATTTCTTCTGCATTGTATTTTATTTCTTTATCCAGTCTTTCAAAATATCTTTTCATCTCATATCTTTCAAATATCTTATTTACTATTACTTTGGCTCCGTAATTTCTTCTTGCTATTTCTTCCATTAAATCATCTTCTATTTTTTCATATTCATCTATTTCAAATATTTTAAAAAGACTATCTACAAGTTTTGTTATATCTTTTTTACTATACTTATCTATATTTCCAAAATTTATTACTGTATGCTGTTTCACTTTTCCATTTTCTCTTTTGCTTTCCATTATCCTTAAATATCTTTTTCCTTTCACTTTTGATATTTTAGGATACATTTTAAAACATCTCCTTTCAGTGGTTGTCATATATATTATACCACCAAAAGGACTAATATATTACTAATTATAGTTAATTCTCTGTAACAAAAGTTAGCCACACAATTTTTCGACTTCCTGAAAAATACACGCCTCAAACCCGCATTCTACCGTTCCATTTCCCTTAAAATCGCCAAATTGCTGTCAAAGGCAGGAGTTTATACTGTTTATCTAAATCTTTTTCTGTTGCAATATTTCCGCTATCAATCAAATCATCTCTTAATTTTAAAATATATTCTTCTGTTAAAATCACAAAAATCCCCCTAACATATAAAAATTATTCTCCTTCAAAATAATCAGTATCTATTTTTTTTATTTCAAAAGAACTCTGTACATAAACCCCTACATTAAAGTCGATCATAAGATTAGCTAATTGCTTTCCATCGATTAATATAATTTTTTTATTATTTAATCTTTTGACATAATCAATAGCATCTTTCGAGAATGATGATGTTGTTATGAAAATCCCTTTATTTGCACCTGGAGTATCTAAAGCTCCAGAAAATTTCTGTATTTCTGGCCTTCCGATTATTTGATTTTCATTCCATTTTTTTGCCTGTATATATATTTTATCCAATCCCAATCTATCTTCATTAATAATTCCGTCAATACCTCCATCTCTTGTTTTTTTTGTATTCATTTTGGCATTTTCAAAAGTTCCACCATATCCCATTTTAACTAATACATCAAGAACAATTTCTTCAAATTTATCAAAAGATACATTATATAAATGATTAAGAATATCTTCAACCAATGATGTTCTGAATTCCTGATAAGCTTCTTCAATTAACTCTTGTGGAGTTTTATTTTTGTTAGAATGTTGTCATTCCTGTTTTTTAAATTATTACTACCTTGATAAAATTCCTTAAAACCTTCATAATTTAACAAAAGTTTATTATCAATAACTTTTGGATTTTTCTGTAATAATTTTATACCTTCCTCTGTTATTCTAAATTTTCCTCTTTCAACATATTCCAATAAACCTGCTTTTTTTAAATATGTTTTTGCCCAGCTTATCCTATCGTAAAATATTTTCCTTCCACTCTTTAATGCTTCATTTAATTCTTTATCTGTTATTTTCAATTGTTTAGCTAATTTTTTTCACATGTTTTTAAATCATAAATTTTTCTGTCTGATATTAATTTTAATAAAGGCAACATTAATTTATCATATGTAGGTATAGCCATAATTCTCCCCCTGATCATTTAAAAATTTTTAAAATTTTTATAGTCTCTTAAAGTTCTGTTGTTTTTCAATTTACTCCTAGAGCTTTAAAGACAGCATCTATAGGATCATTATAAAATATCATTTGAATTTTAGTTACTAACTCTGCTGGTACTGTCGCCAAATCTGCTGCTGATGATGCAGGTATCAATATTTTTTTTGCACCAGCATCAACTGATACCTGAATAATATCAGCAAGGTTATCAAGTTTATTAATTGTTCCGCCTACTGTCATAGTTCCTGTAATAACTATGCTTTCAAGAATAGATTTATCTAAAACAGATGAAAACAGTCCAATTAATTCAGCAAGCGATAAATCACCTGTCATACCTATACCTTGTAAATCAATAACCTGCATAAGAAAATCAAAATTTTTTGTATTTATTGAAGTGGAAACACGTTTGGAATTTGATATGAAATAATTAAAGGCAATGTCAAGAGCCTCTTTTGCATCTCTTAAACTTCCAAAACCAGATTTTGAAAATTTTCCTGTACCAGAACTAACCTTATTTTCAAGTCTATATACACCCAGCATTCCTGAAATACTTCTTGCTACTAGATACACATTTCCTGGTTTTTCCTTACCTTCAGGTATTAGCTTTCCTCCACCCATTTCAGGAACAGAAACGAAATATTCTTCATTGCTATCTTTATCTCTATAAGAGAAATGGACATCATAAAATTCCATTCCTCCAATCTTTTTAAGCTGTTCCTTCACCCTTCGTCTTCCAATTAAAGCATATTCAACAATTTCTTTTATATCCTCTTTTGTAAATTCGCCATTGGGGTAAATTAATTTCACTAAACCTGAGACAGTTTTTCTAACAGCTATAACATCTCTCTGATTTAAATCCTTACCAAGAATAAAATATCTATCAATAACATCAGAAAATGTCCTTTTTCTCATCTCTCTAAAAAATTCTGCAAGATAATCAACAATAAAGCCATATCTATCTGTAAAAAATTCTGGTCGCATTTTTGGTATTTCCCAACCAGGTATATAAAAGTGCATTCTATCAAAAAATGCAGAATCATTTGCCATTTCAGGAGGAAATGGTGAAAAAAGATGTGAAGTTTTTAAAACCGTTTCGATACTCTGATTGATATTGCCAACAAATACCATAGAAGCAGAAGCTTGCTTTTCTTCCTTACCTCTTGCAAAAGATCCTGATGCCATATAATCTTTCATTATTTGAATTCCGTCTTTATCTTTAAATCTAATGCCGGCAACTTCATCAAATGCAACAACATCCCACATACCAACGAGACCAATTTTTCGTGTGGACATGTTATAGAATAAATTTGCCACTGTGGTTTGACCACCGGAAATTAGTATGCTATTTGGAGAAATTTCTTTATAAACATATGATTTTCCTGTGCCTCTTGGACCCAATTCACAAACATTATAATTATTTTCAACAAAAGGTATTAGCCTTGTCAATAAATGCCATTTTACATTATATTCAAAATTATCAGGTTCTAATCCTACAGAACGCAGTAGAATATCAATCCATTCATCCTTTGAAAAATTCTTTCTACCTTCAAATATTTCTTCAATATCAAGATGAGGCATTTGAATGGGTTTTAATGCAGAAATAGTAAAGGGACTTGTATCTTTTACTCTCTCGTCATAATAGTATTCCATATCAAGAATTGCCCATATTCCGCCAACAAGGAGTTTATCGTATTTTTTTATATATTCTACAGGAATTAAAACATTTTTTATTCCGAGATTTGAAAACTGTGCTTCATAGATATCCTTTTTTTCATTTAGCTTTACGCTAACTTTGTCAATTATCTTATAAGTTCCCAGTTCTTTTATTTTTGATTTAACTTTTTCTGCTTCATCTGGCCTAACAAAATTTTCTGCAAGAATTTTTTTAACTTTTTCAATACCTTCCGCTATTATTTCTTCGTTATCAGTCGCACAATACATTCCAAGTAAATATTCCAATACATATATGGGAACATTTGCTCCTTGTTTTATTAATTTTGGTAAATCCTTTCTTACAACCCTTCCTGAAAAATATTTGTTAAGCTTTTCATCAAGGTTCATTTCACTTATTTCCATTTATATTACCCCGTTAAAATTCGTCTGGAAACGCAATATTAATTTCATAATTATAGGGATTTTTAATCTTAGTATTCTGATTTTCTATTATTAGCACTCCATTTATTCTTCCGTATATATTATTTTTAAAAATTATTCTTTTTTCAATTACTCTTTTACTATTATCTGTATCGCTTAAATCTGCAGTAATTTCAATTATTTCAGAAATAATATTTCCGTTCTTATCTTCAAAATATACTTTATATGTTGAAGATAAAAATTTATCTGAAACAGCATCTTTCTGGAAAAACCTTAATATATAAGAATTATTTGTTATTTTTCTTTCTTGATTTAATAATTCAATTTCGACATATTTAGCTTTTTCATTATTTCTTGAAGCATAATATTCTATCAAAGGAATTATAACTTCTTGAGGTGTCGCTCCTCCGTGGACATATTTAAAACCGCTTCCCTGTATTTTAAATTTTAAATTTCCTTTTGGAATGTAAACCCACAAATTTGGATTATCTATATATGAAAGTGAAAATTTATGAACATATTCAGCATTAATATTTTCATCTGATAAAATAAATCTTTTGTTTAAAATTAATTGATTAATATTTAATTTTTCCAATTTATCTAATTTATTTAGGTTGGAAGATTGATATATAAAACCATGATCCGCAGTAATTACAATATGAGAAATGCTTAGATTATTTTTAAGGTCTTTTACAAGATTGTATAATTCATCAATAGCTTTTTTACATGCTTCAAATACAGAATCTTCACTTTTTGCATTATCCCCCACTTCATCAACTGTATTATGATAAATTAATATATATTTTTTCCCTTTTGAGGCATCTCTTTTATCATTTTTGCTTAAATTTCTATAATCATTATATCTGAAAACTTTAATATCATTGTTACTTTCAATAAGATTGGCTCTTCTCTTAAAATCAAGAACATCAGTATTATTTACATATACTTTATCTTTTTTTATTTTAAATTCGTTTTTTGGCATATTTTCATCAACCTTGGGCATTAATGCAGCCATTCCTAAAGATGTTATCGAAGGCAAAACACTTAATATTGCATCTGTTTTTACTGTTCCGGGTAATTCTTTTAGTTTTTCGCTTAATTCAACTCCAACTTCATATCTTAAAGCATCAGAAAATATCACAGCAGTCTTTTTTTCATTGGAAATATAATTAGAAAACAGATTTTGCTGTTGTTTTATACCTTTTATGTCCCAATCTCCATTTAATTTTGATAAATGTTTGTCCCACATATCGTTTAAATCATCAGTAAATTTGCTATATATATTTTCAACCTTTTCAACAAACTTATTCAAATGTGAATTTGGTTTGGAATTAAAGTTGAAATAAAACTTTCTATAATAAAAGTCCATTTTATAATAAAGTTTTATATACTTTTCAAATCCTTCCTCAAAGCTATCGAAAAAAATTTCTGTCCTTTTTTCAAATTCAAGCATTTTTAAATAATAATACAGACCTTCATATGTTTCAAAAAAATCATTATACCAGAATTTTTCCTTCCTTGTTTTTATAATATCGGTAAATTTTTTGAAATCATAATATCCTGAATCAATAGAACTTAATATTTCATCTATAATGATTTCATCAAAAAATCTAAAAGTTTCAGCATTTTTAATTTCGTCAAATGAACAACTAATATTTTTAAAATATCTATCCAGATTAAGGTCGTTTTGAATCTTGGACGAAAGCTCTTTATACAACTCCTTACTTTCTGAACTTCTCCAATGATTTAAAAAGACAATAATATTATTTGTTTTTTTGTTAGAAATATGAGACTCATAATCTTTTAAAAATTCTGGATTTATTTGTTTGCTTAAATCGGTAATGAATAGGTAATATAAAAACAAACTTAAATCTTTTTCGCCAGTATATCCGAAATGTTCCTTTAAAACATTCCAAAAATCCTCTTCGTTAATAAATTTCAGGATTTTTTTCAACAGTTCGTTTTCACTATTCGATTCTTCAGATAAAATTTTTCTCATAGCTTCTTCAAAATCTATTGTTTTTAAATTCGACAGTACGCTTATCATACCTACAGCGAGATCAAATTCAGAAGAAAACTCTTCTTTTAAAGACATTAAATTAGATACCCTTTCCTTACTTCTAAAAAACTTTTCGTTCCTATCTACAAAACTCCTTAAATTTTGACTTAAATTTAATTCATTAATTACAAGGCTAATCTTGTCTGCATAAAACACTTCTGAATATAAAAATATATCAAGTAACCAGTTTTCTTTTGAATATAAATCAAAATCATTTACATAAACCAAAAAATTTTCTTCTGGTTTTTCAACTTCAATAATATATTTTATTGTAAAAAAGTTGTTCTGATGCAAAATGATTTTATTGACGTTTTCAATCTCGATATTCTCAAACTCTTCTTTAAAACTATTTTTATTATCTATCCAGAAAACAATCTTTCTGTTTTCATAATAATTTTTATTAGAAAACTTTTCTTCTAATAAGCTTTTTATGTTCATATTTTATTGCCCCTTTATTTTATTTTTTCAAGAATATCTGCAAAGATCTTATAGTTCTCTTCAACACCATTATCAAGGTCTATTTTTATTTTTTGGTCAGCATAATGCTGGATTTTAATATCGTATTCCTTTATTTCATCTATGTAACCTGATAATTTTTTATGCAATTTTTCATAGTTTCTTTTATCGCTTCTACTTAATTCATCTGGATTTTCCAGGTATTTTGATATGGTTTTGAAATAAGATTCATATATATTCTGTACCTTAAATAGATAATCTGTCCTGATTCTTGAAATTGTGTTTTCGTCATATCTGTGTAAATAAACCAAAGCTTTAAATGCGCCTTTTTTCCCGGAAGTAAACATCCAGTAAATAGGCTTTTTCTTATATATTTTTGTATGGTCTTTATAAAAATCCTTGATAAAATATTTTCTAAGCGTTTCTTTTGGATCTGTGGATTTTTCATTCAATGTTTTTGCTATAAATTCAATATTTTCTTTTAAATATTCTTTGCCAAAAGCATATTCTACAAACCCGATAAATTTTGAAACAATATCGTCTTTAAAATCATAGTCGCCATCGAGAATTGGCAAAATACCATCTTCATCAGGCTTGTATTTTGGATAATCATCCATGTTGAATTTTCCACCGGCAAAGATTAAACCTTTTTTATCAGGTGAATATCTGCCGAAAATACATCCTATAGCATATGAAATAAATGATTTTATATCTCTTAATCTATCCGCTCTACTTATAGTGATATCTTTATCATCTAAATCTGGAGTCAATTCATCAGAAAGATCATATATATTAATAAATATTCTATTTAATTCTTCTTCGTTTCTTTTTAACTTATAAAACCTTTCTTCGGCATATTTCTTCCAATTGTAATAAGCATTTTCTATTTTTTCAGTGGAATCTTTAAATCTTAACAATGGATGTTTTTTGAAATCCCAAGACGTTTCGAAATCATCCCATTCTTCTTTTGAAATGTCAATGTTTTTTTGGGTTAAATTAATTATTTTTTTTATCAAATTTTCTTTATTAGGAATAAAGAAAGGTAATATTTTCAATACTCCTGGATTAAAATCAAGATCATCTGAAATATTACTTAGTAAATAATCAATTATTTTTGAATTTAAAAAAGACAATAAAATATTCAGATTTCTTTTTTGTTTAACAAAAATCATAGGTCCTTTTGCATCAAAGGTAAATCCTTTATTAGAATATCTCAATGAGAATTTTTTTGAACTAAGTGAAGACCACGTTAATCCTTCTTTAAAATAAAATGATTTTGAAGGTAATTTGTTACCTGATGAATTTAAAAATTGATAAGTGTTTTTATTTAATTTTATAATTTTTTCATTATTTCCATACCATTTTCTATATTTTCCACCTTTATTATGCGGAACAAATTTAGTATTTATTTTAAATATTTCATCAATAGTGTATAAGTTGAAATTTATTTCATTAATATTTACTTCAAACCATTCTTTTAAATAATAATAATTATTTCCAGTAGCTAAGCCCTCTCTAATTGTGCAAATATCATTTAACTTAGGTGATTTAATCCATATGTTTAATAATTTTTCTTTTATGGAAAAAACTATAATCTTTTCGGGAATATTATTAAAATGATTTTGATTTAATATATAAACATTTTTTTCTCCTTCCTTTGAAATACTACAATATGAACCCTTATAGTTATTAAATGTTGGGTTATAACTTTTTCGATATATAACAATTGAAGTGCTAAAATCAATCATTAATCCATTATCTAATTTTATTATATTATTAATAAGAGTATTGGATAATAGAAATTTTCTTAATGAAAAAAATCTTTTTTTTAATAACCATGTATCTTTAGTAATCAGAGAGACATATCCATTCGATTTTATCATATTGTATAATTTAATGAAAAAGAAGAGTATATATCTATATTATTAAAATAATTGTTTTTTAAAAAGAATTTGAGGTTATCAGAAAAATATTTATTGCCCATATATGGAGGATTCGTAATAGCAACATCATATTTTTGTTTTAATATGTCTGCTTGTTTAATTATTTGTAGAATTAATTCTTTTAATAATTCTATTTTATTTGATTTAAACATATTATCTTCATTTAAATTGTTTAAGTGATTTAGTATAAACGAATAATCAATATTTTCCACTTCAATTAATGAACCATATAATTTTGCATTTTTGAATTTTTCTATTAATTCAATGGTTGCTTTTTTTTCTTCATTATTCATTTTCTTAGTTAATAATGCTACGGATTCATCATCTATTTCGTTGGTTTCAATAATTTCAAATACATTTATATCAAAATCTTTTCTGAAAAGTCTTCTGTCCTTTTCTCTTGCTTTCATTACTAAAGAAAAATATGCTAGTTGTGCTGCCCTTTTGTCTATGTCAAGACCAAAAAGATTGTTTTTTAATATTAATTTTGGTATTTCTGTTTCCAATTCTCCTGTTTCTTTATATATGTCATATAAAACATCAAAAGCATATACCAAAATATGTCCTGACCCACAACAAGGGTCTATAACTTTTATCTCTTCAGGCTTAATATTTTTATATCTTATTTTTTCAAGCTCTTTTTTCACTTCTTCGTTTTGTTCTGGTTCTTCAAGAAAATATTCCCATTTTTCTTTTAATGTAGTTTGAGGGTTAGCTTCCACCCATAATTTTCCCAGAGAATTTTCTGTCATATATTTGACAATCCAATCTGGAGTAAATAATTGTGTAACAAAAGGAATTTCATTTTTCTTATAAGCTTTTTTCTTGGCCATTGTCTCATCTTTTTTTTCTGAAATATAGAATTGGTAAAGCCAGCCTATTATTTCAACATCCTTCCAATCTTCATCAGGAATATTTTCTGACATTTTTGACAAAAATGCATCTTTTTCAAATAAATTGTCTGGAAATAACAATTCTGTATAATCATTTATTCTTTCAAACATAAAATGCATGTATTCATGAAGTTTATTACAAAGTTTTACTATAATTTTTTTAAATAATTCATTTCTTTTTTTGAAGTCATTTGATAAAATCTTGATTTCATCATTGTTAATTCCAAGATAATTTGAAATTTTAAATGGATTTTTTATTACTGCTGGTTCATTGTTTTCAAGCGAAAGGATTTTTATATCCAACGGCAGAAAATCCGGAAAGTATTTGTTGTTTTCCATAAATTTTATTGCTATGAGCCTATTGAACCATGTGTATGCAATTTCTTCAATAACATTTTCATATCCTTCTGAGTTCATCTTCTCTATTATTTTATTTCTCGCTTTTATTTCTTCAATTTTTAAAGGTATTCCCATAATTACTTTTTTGTTTTTTTCTTCAGGATTTTTTATTGTTTCTTTTGTTAAATTATAAAATTTAGCTTTAAGTTCAACCTTTTCGATTAATTCTTTTCTTGCATTAATAGCAAAATTTTTAATAGCTTTTTTATCCATACCCAATCCCCATTAATCTATTATTTTTAGTTTTTTTCCATCTTTTATTTCTGATAAAAGCTTTTGTTTCAGTTTTTTGATAAAGTTTTCCAGATCATTTTCATCTTTTATTTCTTTAATTTCAATATATTCCGTTATTTTAATTGGTTTTTCTGGGGAGCTGCTTTTCCAGGTGAAGGATCATCTGATCCAGTATAAGCTCTTTTATTCTTTTCTTCCTCTACTTTATTTTTTAATTCATCAATTATATTTAGCCATGTATGATAATATGCTTTTAAAATCAATAAAGATTCTTCATTTTCAATTGAATTCAATATTTTGATTTTTTCTAATTCTATTTTATCTTTTAATCCTTCTGAAAAGTTGTTCTCTAAAAGCAATGAGTTAAAATGATTTTCAAATTCATTCTTAAACTCATCTTTTAATCTGAAAAGCTGTTCTTTTTCATGATTTTCTATTTTTTGGATTAATTCAGGTATATTTCTTATTTTTGAGTATGGTTCCGGACTGTCTATAATATTTTTTAATTCTATTATTTCATTTTCGACAGGTGTATAATCAATAGAACTCAAACGAGAGTTTATTTTGTTTAGATACTCTCTTCATTTAATGAATAATTCTTTTTGTTTGCTTCCTTCTTTCAAAAAAAGTCTTATTCTTTCATACTTTTCTTTCCAATTTATAATTACATTTTCCAAATCATTAAAGGTTTTAAACAACATCTTATCGTTTGAATCAAGGGAAACTCTGCTTAATATTTTTAATCCTTCGTTTATTGTTTCAATGCCAGGAAATTTATTTCTTTCACAATCTTTTGAATAAGAATTTAGAATATTAATCTCATTTTTAATCTTCATTTTTAAAATTTCCGCAATTTCGTCAATGTCATCTTTTTCAAGTGATTCATCAAATAATTCCAGATAAAGCCTTTTGACATTTTGCAGGGTATTTGTATCGATCTTTTCTTTTTTTCTGATTTCAATCCTCTCACTGTCTCTGCTTAATAATTTTTGTAAAAAAGATTTGTTTTCAGGTGTAAACTTTTCCCTGTTGAATTTAAATTCAATTTCCTTACTCTGGTATAGTTTGATTAAACAATAAATAATATCTTCCTTTCTCCATCCATAAGGGATTTTAGAGAAATAATCTATTATGTCTTTTACTGTCTCATTTTCGTTTAACTGATATTCAACATAACTTTTAACTTCTTCAATAGCTTTTTGGTTTTTAAGATTTTCAATTCCTTCTAAACCGATTTTAAAATTATTGATTTCTGCTTTTAAATCATTTTCTGTGTAATTTTTTTCGATATAATTCATTCTTGGAAAATTTATTTCAATTAGTTTTTTTAAGGCATTTTCGATTATATCTTTAACAGAAGTGCCTGAAATATCTATATTTTGTCCATTAATATAGAACTCTGAATTTTTTATTATTTCATATAATAATGATTCCAATCTTCTTTCTTTAACTGGCAATTCATTCTTTTTAGCTTCAACCACACGTTCTAAACTTTGTGAAAGATCATCGTGTATTTTATTTCTTACATATTTGTTTAATTTCAAATAGTTTTTTGTTTCTTCGAGGAATTTTTCATCGTTTATTAATTTTACATATACGGTATTTTGATTTATTATTGACATTAATTTAAAATCTTCATCGTATATTGTATTATCAGAAGTTATGATTTCTATTGAAAGTTCTGCATTTTGATAACTTACCAGATTTCCGTTTACTTTTCTTGTATATGCAAAATCATTCATCTTGTTATATCTTATTTTTTGTGAGATTTGGCCATTAATAAAAATTAGATCACTAATTTTTTTATCTGTTTCTAAAGGATCTAATTCTATCTTTTTGATTTCCCTATTTATTTCCTGTTCTTCATCGGTCAAAAAATAGTATTTGTCTATATTTTTTCTATTAAATTCTGAATTTCAAGTCTGATTAATGATTGTTGAATTTTTTTCTTTAATTCAATTTTGTCCTGGTTTATATTTTCAATCATTAATGTTGTTAGGTTTTCAATTGTTGGTGGCATTTCTTTTGAAAGGTATTTTAACATAAATAGAAGTTTTAATACTCTTATATCAAAATCATTCAATGCGCTATTTTCTTTAGCATTTTCAAATACCCTTCGTATTGTTGAAGCAAGAAAATTTTCTATAGAATCATAAAATATATCAAAGGGGATTAAAATTTCTTCTTCAGAATCAATATATGATAATACAGCTTCTTGAAAAGCTGAAAGCATTGATCTTTCTCCTTCTGAAAGGTGTTTTCCGGAACTTCCGTGAATTCTAACCTGTTCAAAAACTTTTTGAAGCAATTTGGCTTGATATGGTATAAATGGATAAAGCTTTACAAAATCTTCAGCGGTTGTATAACCATTAAAAATATTAACGCTGTTTTTGAAATTAATAGCGTTTTTTAAGTGTATATGTTTTTCTTCATATAATGCATTTAACATATTTTCAGCAACAGAATTTTTTTCAAGCAAACGTTTTTGAATAACTTCAGATACGGAAACAGAGGATAAATTAAGCCTTGTTTTAAATCTTGCCTGTATTTTTGAAAAGTCTTTTTCCCTTACTTTTGTTATGGAATCTATGTCTTCCTGCGAAGTAACTATTATCCATGCTTTCCCTTTACAATGGTTTGCAAGTTCTTCTGAAAGTGTTTGAAGGTTTAGTATTAAATTATTATTATCCCCAATATACTGTCCCACTTCATCGACAAGAAATACAAGATGAAAATTGTCTCCTTTTTTTTCGATATAATCTTTGACTTCTTCTGCAAAATTTTTTATAGAGGTATCGTTACCAAGGCTTTTGAAATCAAATAATGCTTTATCTTTTTCTGTCATATTCATAATTTCTGCAACTATATCTTTTACTTTATTTTTTTCAAAAGGAAATCTTCTTCTTCCTTCTTTTTCCCATGTTTTTTTAAATTTTTCATAATATTTTCTTTTAAATTCCTCTAATTTACCAAATTCATATAAGTATTTTTCCAGATTGGTGATTTCATCATTTTCACCATATAATCCCATATTTTTATAGAACATCTTTCTGAATACTTTAACAATTGCTTCTTTATCTGATTTTGCATCTGCAGAACTTTCTGCATCGATATTAAATAGTATTGTTTCTGTTTTAATTGAAGAAGCACGTTCTATTTCTGCAAAAAACATTGTATCTTCTATTTTTCCCCTAAAGAACTCTATAGATTTTCTGCCTTTGACTTCCCTATTTGAAAGCAAATATGATAATATTTTTAAAAAATGTGATTTACCTGAACCGAAAAAGCCCGAGATCCATACGCCTATTTCATCGGTTTCGTTTTCTAAGCTTTCGTTATAAATGTTATAAAAGTTTCTTAAATGTTTTCTAATTTCTTCAGTTACCACATACTCTTCAAGTTCCTGATATATAATATCTTCGCTTTCCTGTCCTGCTTTAATTACGCCTTTGATATATCTGGTAATATCTTTTTTAAACATATCTTTTATTTTCATTTTTTCCATCCCTTTATTTTAATTTATTAATGGAAATGCCCTGTAATAATTATCATCTTTTAATTTATTAAATAACTCCAATTTTTGTCCATCATATTTACCAGGATAAAATAGTATTAAAGGCTTATTTTCAATTACACTGTGTAATTTATTTAAAATCGTATGTGATCTGACAAAGGGATATATTTGTCCTACACCGGTTATTAATATTATTTCAGTGTTTTTAGATTCTTCAGCTATTTTTTCAATAAACGCATCAGGTGGGGCAAATGTTTTTATAGCCTCTAACAGTTCTTCACTTCCTTCATTTTTTTCCATATTTAATACAACATCTATCAGATTTTCTTTTTTTAACATTTCGATAAGCATGTCATATAAATTAAATTCTTTGATCTTTTTTGATTTTATATTTTTAATTATCTTATCTAAATGGTATCTAACCAGTATTTCATATTTTGGATCATAGTCAAATATGTAAAAACTTATTTCATTTCCTAATCCTTTATTTTTAGAAAAATCCTTATCTTCAATAATCTTTGTGATTTTGTTCAATCGTTCTTCTATTTTCATTTAAAGCTCACTCCCATGCTTTCAAGAAAAACTTCGTCACTTTTTGAAATAATATATCTTTTAAATGAATCATCTATTAAAATATATTGTATTTCCATCGTTTTTTTATTTTTAAGTATTCCAGAATCATAAAGGATTTTTTTGATTTCTAATATAGTTCTTTTAATTGTTTTTTTGCTCCAATTTGAGATTTCAGGTATTTGGATTTTCTTTTCTTCGAAAAATTTGTTTATTTCAAAATCGTTTAATTTAAAATTTTTATATAGATATTTTTCCCTTATTATTTCAAACATAAAATCGAACATAAGTTTGTTTGATTTCATTATTAAATATAAGTTTATTGCTCTTTTAGTATCATATGAAGCTGAAATGAAAATTTGAACAAGCTCTTTATCAATATAGTTCAATCTTTTTTTCAATGCTGCAAATACTCTTTTTGTCGAAGAGGTTGAATTATATTGGAAAATATTTTCTTCAAAAACTTTTTCTTTTATTTTTTCTAATGAATATTCTTGATTTAAAAGGTTTATAACAATATCTACTTCCTTTAGTAATGATCTATCGCCGCTTAATGTTGCATATTTCATTATATCACTCCTAATTTTTAATATTATAGAATAACTATGTAATATTTTATAATTTCCAAGATCCAAGTATTATATTATTACTTTTACATAAAATTTTAACATTTATTATATTTAAATTATATCATTTTATTTTAAAAAGTCAAAAAACAATATATAGTATAAACGGTATAATATTTTTTTGAATACATAATAAAAAAGCACCCATTATTTAATGGGTGCAGATTAAAGTTATTACAATACTTTTTTACCTTCGATATATACGCTTTCTGCTTTTGCTCTTATGTCAAATGGGTGATAATTCCAGATTGCAATGTCTGCATCTTTTCCTGGTTCTAATGATCCAACTCTGTCGTCTATTTTTAATATCTTTGCTGGATTTATTGTAAGCATTTTCAATAAGTCCTCTTCTTTTGCTCCGTATCTCATTCCTAATGCGGCTTGAACGTTTGCATGTTCTAAATGTAATACTGGATGATCACACATTAACCCTGCAAGTATCCCTTTTTCATTGATTATCTTTAATGCTTCAAAAGACATATCTTTTAATTCTAATTTTGTTCTAAATCCAAATAATGGTCCCAATACTAATGGGATGTTTTTTTCTTTTATATAGTCTGCAATTTTATAGGCTTCTGTTGCATGTTCTATTACTAAATCAAATCCAAATTCTTCTGATAATCTAATGGCGGTTAAAATATCATCAGCTCTATGAGCATGAATTCTTGCCGGTATTTCTCTTTTTAATACCTTTTCTCCAATTTCCATTTTAAGATCAAATTCATTGAATTCTTCTTTTTCCTTCTTTTTCATATAATTTTGAACTTTTAAAAAATAATCTCTAATTACTGCAACACTTCCCAGTCTTGTGGCAGGTAATTTGTTTTGAGAACCATATACTCTTTTTGGATTTTCCCCATGGCCATTTTTAGCCCTGCAGGTTCTTTTATAACCATTTCATCAACTATTTTTGATTTGAATTTTAAAATTGCTCCCTGGCCACCTATTGGATTAGCACTTCCGGGAACAACCATTACTGTTGTAACTCCACCTTCTAAAGCTCTTTTAATTGCAGCATCTTCTGGATAAAATGCATCTATAACCCTAACCTGTGCGGTGTTCGGATCAGTCATTTCATTTCCATCCTGATAGCTCATTCCCACACCTTCTTCAAATACTCCGATATGTGAATGAGCATCTACAAACCCAGGAAATATATATTTTCCTTCAACATCTATTACTTCATCTGCTTTAGCACGAATATTTTTTCCTAATTTTTTAATCTTTCCATTTTCGATTAATAAGTCTCCTTTAAATGGTTCAGATGTAATAGGATAAATATTTGCGTTTTTAAAAAGAATTTTCATGAAATATCCCCTCCTGTTGAAAATATGTTGTATAAATTATACCATAAAATAATTCGTAAAGCAAATTAATTTTATACAAAATCTTAACATTTGCATCTAAATTTTTTGAGAATTGATTTTGAAATTTTTCTACCTGATTTATCCGAATACATATATATTGTATTTAATGTTTTAATGTGATACAATATATCGTGTTATATTTTATGGAGGAGGGAAATATGAATTTGATTTATAACTATATTAATAACAGTGATTGGAAGGTTAGAGAGAACTCAAATATGCAATATTCACTTCAGGGATTGAATAATCATATACATCAGGAAATTACTAAGAAATTCTGGTTAAATGAGGTATATGATAAACATAATAAAAAGATAAGTGAGTATCATAATAATGGATTTATGCATATACATGATTTGGGTGCATTATCTGCATATTGTGTTGGTTGGGATTTAGAAGAGTTATTAAGAAAAGGATTTAATGGAGTTTCTGGTAAGGTTGCTTCTGGTCCGGCAAGGCATTTCAGAACAGCATTAGGGCAGATAGTTAACTTTTTATATACCATGCAGGGCGAAGCAGCAGGAGCGGTTGCTTTTTCCAATTTTGATACATTATTAGCACCCTTTATTAAATATGATAATTTAGATTATAATCAGGTAAAACAAGCACTTCAGGAGTTTATTTTCAATATGAATGTTCCTACAAGAGTGGGATTTCAATCTCCTTTCAGCAATATAACAATGGATTTAACAGTTTCTTCAACACATAAGGATAAACATGTTATTATTGGCGGTAAAGAAAAGGAAGAAACATATAAGGATTTTCAAAAAGAAATGGATATTTTAAATAAAGCTTTTATAGAAGTAATGCTTGAAGGAGATTATGACGGTAGACCATTTTCATTTCCTATACCTACATATAATATAACAAGAGATTTTAATTGGGACAGTGAAGTAGCAACAATGATTATGACGATGACAATGAAATATGGAACGCCATATTTTGCAAATTATATAAATTCTGATATGAATCCTGAAGATGCAAGATCGATGTGTTGCAGATTAAAGCTTGATAATAGACAGGTGTTAGAACACATGCAACAACTTTCATTTGGTTTTGTTAATGAAGATAAAAAAGATGATGAAAAAACAGAGGTTAAAAGGCGTGGTGGGTTATTTGGTTCTAATCCTTTAACAGGATCAATTGGTGTTGTAACTATTAATATGCCAAGATTGATGTATTTATCAAATGGAGATAAAGGTGAATTTTATCAACTTCTTGATGAAGTAATGGAGTTAGCAAAAGAGAGCTTGGAAATAAAAAGAATATATGTTGAAGAATGGACTAAACAGGGATTATATCCATATACAAAGGTATATCTTGATAGTGTTTATAAATTAACTGGACAGTATTGGGCAAATCATTTTTCTACTATTGGTTTTGTTGGAATGCATGAAGGTTTGTTGAATTTTGGTATAGATAATGGAATTGTTAATATAGAGGGAAAAAAATTCGCAGAAGAAGTAATGAATTATATGCTTGAAAAATTGAATGAATTTAATAAAGAAACAGGGAATTTATATAATCTTGAGGCATCACCTGCAGAAGGTACAACATATAGATTAGCAAGAATTGATAGAAATGAATTTGGAGATGGTATAAAACAGTCTGGTTCAAAGGATAAACCGTATTATACCAATTCTGTTCATCCACCGGTAAACTATTTTGAAGATCCATTTGACTTGTTGGAACATCAGGAAGGATTGCAAAATAAATGGACAGGCGGAACGGTTGTACATATTTTTGTTGGAGAGAAAATTACAGATGCAGAGACTTTAAAAGAGTTTATAAAATTTAGTTTTGAAAACTATTCTTTGCCTTATATGAGTATTACTCCAACATTTTCTATTTGTCCAGAACATGGTTATATTGCAGGTGAGCATTTCAAATGTCCGTATTGTGGTAAGGACACAGAGGTTTATTCAAGGGTTGTTGGATATTATAGACCTGTTCAGAACTGGAATGATGGTAAACAACAGGAATATGTAGAAAGAATACAGTTTAAAATTAATGAAGGAGTTCTAAGGAGCTGATAATATGATTTTAGCTGGAATAAGAACATTTAGTTTTGTGGATTATCCTAAAAGAATATCTGCGGTGATTTACACCGCAGGTTGTAACTTTAGATGTAAGTGGTGTCATAATTGGGAAATAGCTTATTCTGATGAATATAAACCTTTGACAGAAGAGAATATATTGAATAAATTGGCATTTTTAAAAAAGAGATTAAGTGCATTGTGTATTACAGGTGGGGAACCAACTATTCACAATGACTTGCCAGAATTTATACAAGAAATAAAAAGAATGGGATATTTAGTAAAATTAGATACAAATGGTACAAACCCGGAAATGGTAAAGTATTTAATAAAAAATGGATTGATAGATTATGCGGCAATGGATATAAAAGCAAAACCAGATAATTATTATAAGTTAATTAATGTTCCCAAAGATTATTGGAAAGATATAAGTAAGACAATTGAAGTTTTGAGGAGTTCGAGTATCGATTATGAGTTTAGAATGACTTATGTTCCTGGTTTATCAACAGATACAGATGTTGAATTTTTTGAGGAATATTTATTGGATAATGAGAAAGGGTATATAACCATAGCTAATTCTACGGAAATTTTTGAAATTAAAAATAAAAAAGAAGAATTAAAGTTAAATAAAATAATATTTAGATAATAGGCCGGAAGGCCTATTTTTTATGGTAAAATAATAATAAAATGACATATATGGGGGAATATTATGAAGGAATATTTTATGATAGTTAATCCACATTCTTCTGGTTCAAAGGCGATTAAGTTATGGCCAATTATTAAAGAAAATTTAGAAAAGGAAAGGTTTGATTTTGAATATGAATTTACTAAAGGTAGGATGGATGCTTATTATTTGACGATAAAAGCTATTAAAGACAGATATAGAAAGATTATTGGTGTTGGTGGAGATGGAACAATAAATGAAATTATTAATGGGATATTTAATCAAAATTTTGCAAATCCAGAAGATATTATCATAGGAGTAATACCAACTGGTACAGGTAATGATTGGGGAAAAACAATAGGTATTCCAAATAATTATTTTCAGGCGATAGAAGTTATAAAAAATGGAAAAATAATTGAACAGGATGTTGGTAAGGTTCTATATTATGAAAATAACGAGGAAAAGAGAAGATATTTTGTTAATATAGCAGGAATGTTTTTTGATGCAGTGGTTACTAAAAATACTAATATATCCAAGGATAAAAATAAAAGTGGGACATTTTCTTATTTATTAAATCTTATAACCTCTTTATTTAAATATAAACCTCAAAAAGCAAAAATAATAATTGATGGTGAAATTATAAATGAAAAAATTTTTACTATGGCTGTAGGTATATGTAAATATAGTGGCGGTGGTATGATGATGTTACCGGATGCAATATATAACGATGGATATTTTGATATTACTTTAATAAAGGATGTTCCAAAGATGCAGGTAATAAGAAATATAAAAAAGATATTTGATGGTTCTTTTGTGAATTTAAAATGGGTAAAACAGTTCAGGGGAAAGAATATTGAGATTGAGTCGAAAGAAAAAATATATTTAGAGGTTGATGGTGAGAATTTGGGACATACGCCTTTTAAGTTTAGCATTATAGAAAAATCATTAAATGTATTTGGGGGTGAGTAAATGGTTCCAACAATGGTAAATGCTATAGCGGTTATTATAGGTAGTTTGTTAGGTTTATTTGCAAAAAAAGGCATTTCAGATAGATTCAAAACAATATTATTTTATGCAGTTGGTTTGACCTCTTTAGGAATAGGAATTAATATGACTATATCTGCAAATAATTTTCTTATAGTATTAGGTTCGATGGCAATAGGTGGTTTAATTGGTGAATGGTTAAACATAGAAGGATTTTTGAAAAAGATGGGAGATACTATGCAAGAGGGTGATTTTTCCACCGGGTTTGTTATGTCCTCTATCTTATTTTTGGTAGGGCCTTTAACCATAATTGGTTCTATAAATGCGGGGTTAACGAATGATGGGACTTTGATATATACAAAATCATTATTAGATGGTATATCTTCAACAGTTTTAGCTTCTATATATGGACTTGGAGTTATGGTTTCCGCGGGTTCTGTACTTGTGGTTCAGGGAAGTATAGTTTTATTGGCATCACAATTGTCCTTTTTAACAGACAAAATGTATCTTAATGATTTAGTTGCAGTTGGTGGTATAATGGTATTGGGTATAGGTTTAAAGATTCTGGAAATTAAGGATACAAAAGTGGGAAATTTTTTACCCGCTTTAATTATTTCACCGTTATTGGTTTGGGTTGTATCTTTATGGAGATGAGGTGAAAATATGAAATTAATTAAGGATATCGAAAGTATTTATTTTGAAGCAAAGCCTTTGGTTGAAAAAAGATGGAATGAATTTGTTAATTTAGGTGAAAACGGAACGGAACTAGAGTTATTTTCAGAATTATCCTTTTGTGTTTTAACGGCTAATTGGAGTGCTAAAGGAGGAATTAAAGCACAAAATGAAATTGGCCCAGAGGGTTTTGCAAAACTGGATATAGATGAGTTGGAATATGCATTAAGGAAGGTTGGTCATAGATTTCCAAAGACGAGAGCTCAATATATAGTTTCTAATAGATGGATTATAGGAACTATACGGCATCTGTTTGTTTTACCATATTATCAAATGAGAGAATTTATTGTAAAAAACATGAAAGGTATAGGCTGGAAGGAATCCAGTCATTTTTTGAGAAATGTAGGATATGGTGAAGTTGCAATTTTAGATAAGCATATTTTAAGATTGATGAATGAAAATAATTTAATAGATTCAATTCCAAAAGGATGGACGAAAAAGAGGTATTTGGAGTATGAAAAAATATTAAAAGATGTATTGGAAAATCACTTTAATGAACCAATTGGTAAGTTAGATTTATATTTATGGTATCTGGTAAAAAAAGATGTGGATAAATAAAGCGGAATCATTTGATTCCGCTATTTTTTATATATACTTTTTTATTTCGGATATATCTATATTTCCAACAATGCTACCTCTATTTTCTCCTGAGTTTGACAGCAAATTCAAGATTTTTGAAAAATCGAAACGGTAGAATGCGGGTTTGCGACGATGAAAAGGGTGAAAATTGGGGGTTGAAAAATTTTTGTAGTGACACAAATATTTTTAACAATAGCGTTATATTCTTGATTTCATAATATTTTTGTGGTATAATAAGTAATGGTATTATGAAATCAAGAGGTGATTTTTGTGTTTTTGAGAGTAGTTAAAAATAACAAAGGTGTTGAATATTTAAGAATTGTTGAAAGTTATAGGGAAAATGGTAAGATAAAGCAAAGAACTGTTGCAAACTTAGGAAGGATTGACTCTTTTAGTGAAAATGAAGCGAAAAATATAGTAAATAAACTCATACAAATATTTGATTTAAAAAATTATATTGATACGGAAGATATAAAAAAAGCACCAGATAAAAGAAATTACGGAGCCAAAGTAATAGTAAATAAGATATTTGAAAGATATGAGATGAAAAGATATTTTGAAAGACTGGATAAAGAAATAAAATACAATGCAGAAGAGATGCTAAAAATAATGGTGATGAATAGAATAGTAGAACCGAAAAGTAAATTGGGAATATTTAATAATTTAGAGTATTTTGGATATAACAAAGTGGAAGTTAAAAAAGAAAAAGACCTGGAAGAAAAAGATGTAATGCTGCACTGGTTATACAGAACATTGGATATATTGGCAGATAATAAAGAGTCGATAGAAAAACATATGTATAATCAAAGGATAAGTTTGTTTAATACAACGGTAGATTTAGTATTTTACGATGTAACGACATTAGCGTTTGAAACACAACAAACAAATGAAATATTACAAATGGGATATTCAAAAGATAAGAAATTTAATGAATCACAAATAGTATTAGGGATGTCAATAGATCAGGATAGAATGCCAGTTAGTTTTGATATATATGCAGGAAATACATTTGAAGGGCATACATTTAAAGATTCAATAGAAAAAATGAAAAAAGAATATCAATTAGGAAAAGTAATAGTAGTAGCAGATAGAGGAATGATGAGTAAAAAAAATATAGAAGTAGTAGAAAATTCTAATTATGAATTCATAGTAGGAAAATCAATAAAACAGTTAAAAAAAGTAAATATATTTGAAGGAGAATTCATAGAAATAGCAAAAGGAATAAAATATAGAGAAGTAGAATATGAAAATAAAAGATTACTCATAATATATTCAGAAGAAAGAGCCAAAAAAGACAGAGCAGATAGACTACGATTAATAGAAAAAGCGAAAAAAATGTTAGAAGAAGGAAATATAGATTCAAAAAGTAAAAGAGGAGCGAAAAAATATTTAAAAGAACAGAATAAACAAAATTATATACTGGACATAGAAAAAATAGAAAATGATGAAAAATACGATGGATACTATGGAATAATAACAAACACAAAACTATCTCCAAAAGAAATATTAGAACAATATCATACATTATGGAAAGTAGAAGAAACATTTAGAACATTAAAAAATTATCTTGAAACAAGACCGGTATTTCATTGGACACCAAAAAGAATAAAAGGACATATTGTAATGAGTTTCATATCTTACATAATTCAAAGAACACTAGAATTAGAACTGGAAAAAAATAATGTTGAATACTCTCATGAAAAAATAAGAGAAGCTATTAAAAATATGGAATACATTGAATTTAAAACACAAAAGCAACATCTTGTAGCGAGAATGAATTTAAATAAATTAGGGCAAAGAATATTAAATACATTAAATATTCCTGTACCAAAAATAATTTCACCCTATACAGAATTCAAAGAAAAATATAAAATTTAGGGGTGTAATGACACTTTTGTATTTAATAAAAAATTAACAATAACTGTTTTTTAGAATAATACAGCTTTTCCAAATTTTATTGAAATAAATACTGTCAAACTCAGGAAAAAAAGATGTGGATAAATAAAGCGGAATCATTTGATTCCGCTATTTTTTATATATACTTTTTTATTTCGGATATATCTATATTTCCAACAATGCTACCTCTATTTTCTCCGCCACCACCTTTTATTTCTGGATGATCTTCTTTTATATTTTTTATTAATTCCTTACAATTTATTTTTTTTGAAGATATTTCAAATCTATTATCAACTTTTGCAATGTATATAATTTCGTCCATAGGTAAAAATTTAGGTAAATAATTGATGTAATCTTCTTTTGTATCAATGTAAACAATTTTTGTGTCATTTATTATTTCTGCTTTGTTTAAAATATCATTTGCTATTAATTCAGCGAATTTTTCATTTAATTTTTCATATTTTGATTTATATTCTTTCATTTTATTTATAACTTCTTCTACTCTTTTAGGGGTTTCTTCAACCTTAGCGGTCATTAAATTTGAAATGCTTTTTGTTATTTTTATTCTATTATCATAATCATTTATAGCTCTATTACCAGCTAAAAAGTATAGTCTTGTTAAATTGCCTTTCACTTTTTCTTTTGCAATTATTTTTACTAAACCTATTTCTCCAGTATTTTTCACATGAAATCCACCACATGGATTTATATCAAAATCACCTATTTTAATAAGTCTTACGTTGCCATGAACTTTATTACTTAATTCTTTTCTAAGATTATATTTTGAGATCTCATCTTTAGTTGTAATTATTTCTTCAACATTTAAGCATTTTTGAATTATTTCATTTGATAATCTTTCCGCTTCTTTTTCAACATTTTCTGGAAGATTAGGAATTTCTAAATCAATAGTTGTATACTCTTCTGCCATTCTAAACCCAACAGTATCCAGATCAGCGATTTTCTCAAATGCCGCTGAAAGAATATGCTGCGCAGTATGTTGCTGAGAGATGTCAAATCTTCTATCTAAATCTATTATTTCTTCATATTTACCTGGTGTAATCTCTTTATCTATTAAATGATAATATTTTCCATTTTTGAATTCGACAAATAATACATTAGCATCTCCGATATTTCCTCTATCTCCTAATTGACCACCTTTGCCATCAGGATAAAAAGAACTTTTTTCTGATACTGCATATATCTTCTTTTTTTCTTTTATTACATCGATAATTTCTATCATATAGCACCTCCTATAATGTTAAAAATTTTCCGTTTTCTTTAAACCATTTTTTTGATTCTAAATAATCATTACAGTATTTTTCGACATAATCCCAGAATGTTTTTTGATGATGTTTGTAGCGAATATGCGCTAATTCATGGACGATTATATAATCTATTTTACGCATTGGAGCCATTATTATTCTAAAATTAAAACTAAGATTATTTTTTCCGGAACAACTTCCCCATCGTGTTTTTTGATCGCGCATATATACCTTTCCATAAGTTAACTTCATAATTTTAGAATAATATTTAAGACGTTCGTTTATAATTCTTTTTGCTTCGTTTTTATACCATTTCAATATCATCTCTTTTTTTAATTCAAGGTTATTAAAAAAATCTTTTTTTAAGGATATATATAGGAAATTATCCTGAATTCCCACACCGTAATTTCCTTCTATGGTTATTAATTTATAATATTTTCCTAAATACAGAAACTTTTCACCATCGATATACTTTTTTTCTTCTATGGGTTTAATAGTTAATAATTTTGATATTATCCATTTTCTCTTTTCAAAAACGAATTTTTTTATTTCATAATCGGATAAAAATTTTGGTGCTCTGACAATGATATTTCCATTATTTTCTATAATTATAGATAAAGTTTTTCTTTTAGATTTTATTATATTGTATTTAATATCAAAAACTTCAGTTTTTATGATATTCATATGCCACCTCTATATTTGTAATTCAAAGAAAATTATAGCATATTAATCTTTTTTTTACAAAATTTTATATTTGAAGTTTTTTGATAGAGTATATTTTACATAAATTTGTTAAAATTATAATAGTTCATTATAGGGAGGAATAAGAATGCTTGAATTGAAAAATATAAGTTTCTCTGCTGGTCCAAGAAAAGTATTGGAAGATATTACATATACTTTTGAAAAGGGAAAAATTTATGCAGCATTAGGTAATAATGGAGTTGGAAAGTCAACATTAGCAAGAATTATAATGGGACTAAATGGTTATAAAGGAACACATGGAGGAAAAATATATTTTGAAGGAAAAGATATAACAGATTTTTCAATTACAGAAAGGGCAAAATTAGGAATAACTATGGCCTGGCAAGAACCAGTAAGATATGAAGGGTTAGGGGTAAGAGAATATTTAACTCTTGGAAAAAGAATTAATTTAAGCGATAATGAATTATTAGAGATATTAAATCTCGTAGGATTAAATCCATTTTATTTACATCGAAAGGTTGATAAAACATTATCTGGTGGTGAAAGAAAAAGAATAGAATTAGCTTCTTTAATTATATTAAAACCAAAATTTGCTATCTTTGATGAACCAGATTCAGGAATAGACATGATGTCCAATATAATGATAGAAAGAATATTTAAAATAATTACTGCAAATGGAGGAACTGTATTAAGCATTACACATAGAGAAGAAATTGCAGAAGTTGCGGATGAAGCATTTTTGATATGTTCAGGAAAGATTACCTCAAAAGGTGATCCGAAAAAAGTATCGGAATTTTATAGAAGTACATGTGATAATTGTTCTCATATTAATGTTCCTGTAGATATGATTGAAAACGAGGTGAAACTATGAATATAGAAAAGAATTATGCCAAAGAATTTGAAATGATTGAGAAGGCTTATGAACAAGCTGGTGGGGACGTAAGTAATTTATTGAGTAAAGATATAGTTTCTCTAATTATAAGCGGAGATAAAGTATTAGGTAAAAATACAGTTGAAGGTATTCATTTAAATGTTGAGACTTCTGAAGGTGTTGTGAATTATGAAATGATAATAGAAGATGGAGTTAAATTGGATAAACCAATACATTTATGTGTTGGATTTTTAAAAAATCAGGGAGAGCAATATATCAACGCAAAATACAAAATAGGAAATAATTGTGATATTAAATTTTTATCTCATTGTTCTTTCCCTTTTGGTAAAATACATCATAAAATGGATTCTGAAATGATAATAGGAGAAAATTCTATCGTATTTATGGAAGATGAACATTTCCATAATGAGAAAGATGGAATATATTTAGAAACATCATATTACACAAAGGTTGGGAAAAATTCGGTTTTTGATAGTAGATTTAAATTAACAAAATCAAGAGCAGGTAAATTAAAAATTGATATGTTTGTAGATTTAGATGAACATTCAAAAGCATTATTAGAGTCAAAGGTTTGGGGTAAAAAAGATGATGATTTAGAAATAAGGGAAATAGTAAATTTAAATGGTGAATATTCTTCTGGTATTGCAAAAAGTTATATAGTGGCTCAGGATTCAACAAGGGCAGAAGTAATAAATGAAGCATATGGAAATGCCCTTATTCTAAAGGTCATATAGAATGTACAGAAATTAGTAAAGGTGATGGGGTTAATATTAGTACAATTCCAATTTTAAGGGTTAAAAATGATTTAGCAGAGTTAACTCATGAAGCATCAGTAGGTAGAATAAATCCACAACAACTTGAAACTTTGATGGCCAAAGGCCTTGATGAAGACGAGGCTACAGAATTAATTATAAAAGGCGTTTTAAAATAAGGATGAATCCTTCCAGGTTATCTGGAAGGATTTTTTTTTAAAAAGAAAAATAGATATTTTTTATCCAATTTATTTGGTATAATATAAATATATCAAATAAATTTGAGGAGATGATAAAATGAAAAAACTTCTTTTTATGTTTATAAGTTTAGTTTTATTATTATTATCATCATGTATTTTGGATCCTATACAGTATGAGAATAAGTATTTTGTTTATCAATTACAAAATCTGGATATTGATGAAATAATAACTTATCCTATTAATTATTTGGTAATGGATTATACTCGTGATGGTAAGGAAAGTAGTAAATATTCAAATGAAGACATTAAAAAAATAAAACAAATGGGTATTATACCGCTGGCTTATATTAGTATTGGGAAGCTGAAAATTATAGATATTATTGGCAAAGTGAATGGAATACAACTCCTCCAGAATGGCTTGGCCCGGAAAACGAGGAATGGCAAGGTAATTATAAGGTAAAATATTGGAATGCAGAATGGCAAAACATAATATTAGGATATATAGATAAATTAATATCAATGGGATTTTCTGGCGCTTATCTTGATATTATAGATGCTTATTATTATTGGCCCGATAAAGGAGAAGCACCAATTTCTGAAAGGAGAAATATAGAAGAAACAGCAGATGATATGATTCAATTTGTAATAAAAATTGCGGAATATGCGAGAAATAAAAATCCTAATTTTTTGATTGTGCCACAAAATGGAGAGGATATTCTTGAATATGATTTTAATAATAAATATTTGAATGTCATATCTGGTATAGGGATAGAAGATCTGTTTTATACAACTATTGAAGAAAATGGTCAGGTGAAAATTGTAAAAAGTGATGAAATTAATTACAGGTTACAATTTTTAAGAAAAATTATAGACTCAAAAAAATTTGTTTTAAGTATCGATTATATTGTAGATAACGATAATTTAAATATTGAGATTATTGATAATTATATAAATCAATGTAGAAAAAATGGTATTATTCCATATCCAGCATATGTGGATAGAAATTTAGATGAAATTTCTACTATGATATTCGATATTGAAATATATTAATCAGTAAAAAGATTTTAACAAAATATAAGATAAAAATTATCCATATTATGATATAATAATGATGACAAAAAATATCCGATTTAAATCGAGGTGATAATATGATAATAGTAAATTTTATAATAGATTTTATTCAAATTTTTAAAAATTTAAAAAAGGACTTAAATGAATATATTATTAAAGATCCGGCTTCTAATAATAAAATAGGTGTAGTTTTATTTAATACAGCGTTTCATGGTCTGGTTTATTATAGAATTTATCATTTTTTCTATAAGTATAAAATATATCCAATAGCTTATTTTTTATATATGTTAAGTAAAATATTGTATTCTATGGATATTCATCCTGCAGCAAGATTAGACCCCGGAATTGTAATAGACCATGGAATAGGAGTAGTTATAGGTTCAACTGCTACTGTGGGAAGCGGAACATTAATTTATCATCAAGTAACATTAGGTGCAAAACATATAAAGAAGGGTAAAAGACATCCAACTATTGGAAAAAATGTTATAATTGGAACTGGAGCAAAGGTTTTAGGAGATATTGTCGTGGGAGATAACTCTGTGGTTGCTGCCAACTCAATTGTTTTAAAAGATGTTCCTTCCAATTGCCTGGTAGCTGGTATCCCGGCAAAGATAAAATCTTTTGATTATGATCAGGAACATTTGTATGAAATAAATCATAATTTTGATTTTGTAATTTAATTGCAATTACGTTATAATATTCCTGGGGGATAAAATGTCTTACATAAAATATCTTTCATACAATTATGAAAAAATAATAAAAGAACTTTTAAATCATCTTCAGATTATAGGTACTGCATTACCATTTGCAATAATTATAGGTGTGGGTATAGGATTGTTGATTTCCAAAAATCGAAAAATTTCTCAAATAGTACTATATATAGCAAATATTTTGATGACAATTCCTTCTCCTGCACTTTTTGGAATAATGGTAATTCTTCTTGCTCCTTTTCATATGAGTTTAGGTAAACCTCCTGCTATAATTGCCCTTGTAATTTATTCGCTTTTGCCTATGATTAGAAATACTCTGGTTGCAGTAAAAACATTAGATAAACGGATGATAGAATCAGCTAAAGGTATGGGGATGACAGAATTTCAAATTTTATTTAAAATAAAAATTCCTCTTTCTCTTCCTATAATAATGTCTGGAATTAGAAATTCAGTGGTTATGGGTGTTGGTGTTGCAACAATAGGTTATTATATTGCTGCTGGTGGATTAGGATATTTTATCTTTGCCGGGCTTAGTAGAGGTAGATATGAAATGATAATAACAGGGGTAATTTTGCTTGCAATTTTAGGAATAGGGTTAAACTATTTAATGTTAAAAATTGAAGAGGTAATTACTCCAAGAGGATTAAAGATAAAATAATGGAGGAGAAAAATGGCTATTGAATTAAAAAAATATCAAAAAAATATGGCGATTTTTATGCAGTAAAAGATTTGGATTTAATGATTGATGATGGAAAAATAACCGTTTTGATAGGTCCGTCTGGTTGTGGTAAGACAACAACTTTAAAGCTTATTAACAGACTTATTGAAAGAACATCTGGAGATATTCAATTTGATGGTATTTCAATTGATAAAATAGATAAAATACAATTAAGAAGAAGTATTGGATATGTTATTCAAGAAATTGGATTATTTCCACATTACAATGTTTTTGAAAATATTTCTGTTGTTCCAAAATTACTTGGGTGGGATAAGAAAAAAATAAAAAATAGGGTAAAAGAGTTAATAGAACTTGTAAATTTAGAATATGATGAAGTAGTTGATAAATATCCTCTTGAATTATCTGGTGGGCAACGGCAAAGAATTGGTGTTGCAAGAGCATTAGCAGCAGATCCGAAGATTTTATTAATGGATGAACCTTTTGGTGCAATAGACCCTATAAATAGGGAAATACTCCAAGATGTATTTTTAACAATTCAAGAAAGATTAAAAAAGACAATAGTATTTGTTACTCATGATATTAGAGAAGCAATAAAATTAGGAGATAAAATAGCTATTTTTAATAAAGGTACATTAGAACAATATGATGGGACTTTAAGCATTATTAAAAAACCTAAAAATGATTTTGTTAAAAATTTGTTAGGGAAAAATGCAGAATTAAACTTTTTAGAGTTTGTAAAAGCTGAAAAATTATTGAAAAATAATTTTATTATTGTAAAATCATTTGAGGAAATTAAAAAACTGAAATCAAAATGTTATGTTTTTTTTGATAAGAAGTATGAAGGATTTTTGACATTAAATGATGTGAAAAATAAAAGGAAGAATTTAAGAAAAGAATACATTAACTTTGATAATAGTGTTTTGGAAGGAATAAATATAATGTTTAAAAATAATATTCATTATCTACCAATTTTGAAAAAAGGTGAAGTTATTGGAGTTTTAGAATATAACTCTATATTGGGGGAATAATATGTATATATTTTCTTATATGTTTAGTAATTTTGATATGGTAATTCAAAGAACTTTAGAACATTTATTTATATTTTTCTTATCCTGGTTTTTATCTTCGGCAATAGGCATTTTTATTGGAATTTATATTACTCGTGAAAAAAGAAAAAAATATACTAACTTAGCATTATCTATAACAGGAATAACCCAATCTATACCAAGTGTTGCTGTAATAGCTTTAATATTTTTATTTATGGGTATAGGAAAAATTACTGCAATAACAGCTTTGTTTTTATATGGATTGGTTCCTATTATTTTCAATACAACTTCTGGTATAGTAAGTATAAATTCTAACATTTATGAAGTTGCAAAAGGAATGGGAATGAGTGAAAGGGATATTTTATATAAAATTGAAATACCAATAGCTTTACCAGCAATATTTTCTGGGTTGAGAAATTCAGCTGTAATAAATATTGCAACTGCTACGGTAGCATCTGTTATAGGCGGTGGAGGATTGGGAGTAATTATATTTACAGGTCTTTCGCATTATAATGCACCAATGATATTTGCTGGAGTTGTTCCTGTTTCTATCTTGGCGGTTGGAGTTGATGCTTTTTTAGGTGCATTAGAGAAAAAATATGTTTCAAAAGGTTTAATAAATGAAATTTAGGAGGGGTTTTATTATGAAAAAATTTGGAATTGTAATGTTAATTGTGATTATGAGTTTTAATGTATTTGCAGCAAAGACTGTTGTAGTTGGTTCTAAAATGTTTACCGAAGGTTATATTATTGCCAATATGATATCTTATCTTCTTAAAGATGCAGGATTTAAAGTTGAGGAGCAATTTGGATTAACATCATTTCCTCTAAGGGCTGCCATAGAGAATGGACAGGTGGATATTTATTCAGAATATACAGGAACTGCATGGGCTGCATATTTTAAACAAAAAAAGAATATCTATAATCCTTATGAATTATTTAATGAAGTATCAAAACTTGATTATGAGAAAAATAAGATTGTTTGGATAAATATGATACCATTTAATGATACTTATGCAATGGCTGTAAAAAGTGAATTTGCAGAGAAAAATAATTTAAGAACTTTATCGGATTTAGCAAAATTTGTCAATGAAGGTAATAAGGTTATTTTTGGAGTTAATCCGGAATTTTATGAAAGAGCAGATGGTTTTTTTGCAATGGCCAGAGCATATAATATGAATGTTCCTAAAAAAATGTGAAAACTATGGAAGCAGGACTTACATATGAAGCGGTTTCCTCTGGGAAAATAGATGTAGCGATGGTTTATTCTACAGACGCAAAGCTACTTAAATATAAATTGATAGTTTTAGAGGATGATAAACATTTCTTTCCTTTATATAATCCTGCAGTTTTAGTAAGAGAAGAAATCTTAAAAAAATATCCTGAAATAAAAGAAATTCTAAAACCATTGACATTATATTTGAATGAAAATATTATTATTAGGCTTAATTATTTAGTAGATGTTGTTGGATTAGAACCGGAAATTGTGGCAAAGAATTATCTTAAAGGATTAGGATTAATTAAGTAAGGTGATAAATAGTGCAGGAAATAATTGAATCACTCGGTTGGTTAAATGTCTTCTTTTTATCATTTAACCTTTCATTATTTGTAGTGAGAAGAATATATAGAGTTTTTATAAGAAATAAAAATTATAGAATTGAAAAATATTTTATTGGTATTATTAAAATACTACAAAGATATCATAAATTGTCCGGTATTTTGTTGATTATTACAGGTATTATTCATGGTTATATAGAACTAAATGGAAATCTTTATTTACATACAGGGATAATTTTATGGTTTGGAATTATTTTAATGTTCCTGGTTTATTTATTAAGAAAAATAAAATTATTTAAGAAAGCATGGATTAAATGGCATAGATATGTTGGGTTTATTTTAATTATATTGTTATTGATTCATTTAATAGATCCGTGGTTGTTATAAGGAGGAATTTTTATGAGAAAGTTTTTTGTATTTGTTTTTGTAGTTTTAAGTGTGTTCACTTTTTCAGAAATTTTGAGTATAGAAGAATTAAATTTAGAAAAATTTCAGCCTAAATATTCATTGATTCCATATGAAGTTTTGAAAAACAATAATGGTAAAAATGGAAATGACACCTGGATTGCAGTAAATGGAATAGTATATGATGTGACGTATTTAAAAGACTGGAAGAACGGAAAACATAAAGGATATGAAGCAGGAAAAGATTTAACTTATGAAATAACAGAATTATCGCCACATGGATTAGGAAAATTAGAAAAGGCAGAAACAGTTGGATATCTTATATTTACATTTGAAGAATTAAAGAAATTTAATGGAAAAAATGGAAATAAGGCATATGTAGCAGTGAATGGAATAGTATATGATGTAACACATTCAAAATTGTGGAAGAATGGTGAGCATAAAGGACAACATGAAGCAGGCATGGATTTAACCTATGAAATAACAGAATTATCGCCACATGGATTAAAAAAATTAGATAAAGTATATCCAGTGGGTATTTTAGCTTTAGATTTAAAAGAATTAAAGAAATTTAATGGAAAAAATGGAAATAAGGCATATGTAGCGGTAAATGGAGTAGTATATGATGTAACGCATTCAAAATTGTGGAAAAATGGTGAACATAAAGGACAACATGAAGCAGGCATGGATTTAACCTATGAAATAACAGAATTATCGCCACATGGGTTGAAAAAATTAGAAAATGTATATAAAATAGGGCTTTTAATAAAATAGATATAAAAAATAATACTATAGTTGACAAAAATTGCGTAAAAATATATAATACTAAATGTGTAATGAGGAGGGATTTTTATGGATTCTATTGAATTAGTAGTAAAGGTTTTATCTGAATCTAATGAACCATTAAAATCAGCGGAAATTGCAGAAAAAGCAGGATTAGACAAAAAGGAAGTGGATAAAGCTATAAAAAAATTAAAAAAAGAAGAAAAAGTTGTATCTCCAAAGAGATGCTATTATACTATAAAAAAATAGGCTGAAACCGAAAGGTTTCAGTTTTTTTATTTTGGAAGGAGGAATAACATGAGAATAGCTATTATAGGTTTTGGTGCAGCAGCAGTGGGATTCTTAAAAGAGGTAGATTCAAACAAACATGAAGTAATTGTATATGAAATGAACAAAGATATTTTTTCTTCTTCGATAAGCGGTATCAGAGCAGATGGGAAATTATTTGTTTCATCGGAAATGGGTGGAGATTTAGAAGAAATATTGTTTGATAAACAGTTGCAAAAAGAAATTGTAGATTATTATTCTGAATTATCAGAAACTGAGCCTGAAATAGGAACAAGAGAAAATTTAGAAGAATTACAAAAGAAATTTTTTATAAATGGATTTAAATTGGTGGAATCAGAATTTTTTCATATTGGAACAGATAAGTTAAAGATTTTTTTGAAAAATGCACATGAGGAATTTGTTAGAAAAGGAGTGCATTTTAAATTTAATTCATTAGTTAAAGATATAGAGATAAATGAAAAAGTAATTGTTGAATATATAGATAGAGAAATAAGAGAGGAAATAAAAGAAGAATTTGACAGGGTGTATATCGCTGTAGGAAGAAGTGGATTTAAATTAATAGATACATTAACAAAGAAATATCCAGATATTATATTATCCAATACAAAAGTAGATTTGGGAGTAAGATTTGAATTACCTGATATTGTTGTTAAAGAGTTAAATGAGGCATTGTATGAATTTAAAGTAAAATTCAAATCATCTAACGGTCAGTTGGTAAGAACATTTTGTAATAATCCATCAGGATATGTAGTTACTGAAAAATATTCAGATTTTATTACGGTAAATGGACATGCAATTCATGATCAAAAATCTACTAATACTAATTTTGCTATATTGGTAACACATTCATTTACAAAACCTTTTAATGATCCAAATGGATATGGTTCATATATTGCAAAATTATCTAATATTTTAGCTGGTGGAAATAAAGTTATATTACAAACATACGGTGATTTCAAAAAAGGAAAAAGAACAAAAAAATTATGGAAAGTGTTTCCAACATTAAGTTCTGAAGAATATGTTTTAGGTGATTTAAATCTTGTTTTTCCAAGTAAAACATCGGTATCATTAATAGAATTTATAGATAATTTAAATAAAATTATTCCAGGTGTTGCTGATGAAGAAAATCTTTTATATGGTGTAGAAGTTAAATTTTATGGAAAAAAATTAGATAACAATTTATTTGAAAATTTAAAGTTTATTGGAGATTGTTCAGGTCAAACAAGAAGTATTGTACATGCAACAGCTCATGGAATAATTGAAGCGAGAAAATTAATAGAAAATTAAATTTATTCATTATATAATTTAAATAAATTAGATTATACTATATTTGAAGAGTGATTAATATTAAAAAAAAGAGAGGCTAAAATGATGGATGAATGTGAATTAATTGCAGAAATTTTTAAAGCATTGTCTCATCCAACTCGTTTGAGAATATTAAAAATATTAAAAAATAGGAAATGCAATATAATTGAAATTTCAGAGGAGCTTGGTTTAACTCAATCAAGTATTTCTCAACATTTAAAAATATTAGAAAATGTTGGTATAGTTAGAAAAAGAAAAGAAGGTAATATTGTTTTTTGTGATTTGAAATATGAGGCAATATTTAAATTATTTAATGATGCTAAAAATATTGTTCATGAGGAATTGCAAGAAGCTCATAAAATGATAAAAAATTCTTAATCCACATCTTTAGATGTGGATTTTTTATGGTATAATAATAGTATGATTGCAATAGAAAAAGATCTTATAGATAAAGAAAAACTAGAAAATCTAAAATTTGAATATGTATTTTTTGATGAAAATACAGAATTGAATTCTGTAGATATTATTGTATCAGGTAATTTATCAAAAAATAATATTTATACGATTTTGGTAGTTGATTCTTTAGATGAGAAACTATTGGAAGCGGATGATTTTATTTTAAATCCAGTCAATGTTGAAGAATTAAACTATAGAATAGGAATTGGGTTAAAAAAAGTTAAATTAATAAATGAATTAAGGAAATTGTCCTTAATTGATTATTTAACAGGTGTTTATAATAGAAGGGCTATTACAGATTTTTTAAAAAAAGAAATAGAAAGATCGAAAAGGGAAAATAGGACATTTGTTGTTTCAATGCTTGACTTTGATAACTTTAAAAGAGTTAACGATACCTACGGTCATGATGCAGGTGATGAAGTTTTAAGAAAAACTATTGAACTTATAAGAAAAAAGATTAGATATTATGATTCTATTGGAAGGCTTGGCGGAGAAGAATTTTTGATAGTATTATCTAACATTTCTAAGGAAAATGCACTTAAAGTTAGTGAAAGAATAAGATTAGCAGTAGAAAATAATGTTGTACATATAAATGGTCACCAAATTAAAATAACAGTGAGTCAAGGATTATCAATATTTGATGGAAATAAAAATGTAGATCAATTGATTAAAGAAGCCGATTTAGCTGTATATAGAGCTAAGGATAATGGTAAAAATAGAATAGAATTTTATGAATAATCCCGGTGAAAAAATCACCGGGGATTATTTTATTTTACTAAAGCATTCATTCCTGCTTCAATAGCTTTTAAATTTATATCCAATAATTCTGCTTTTTTACCTTTTAATGATTTTTCCAAAGCTTTTTTTACTGAATCAAAAGAAACAGCTCCTGTGGCTTTTAAGTAAGCGCCTAACATAACCATATTTTGAACCTTTACGTTACCTAATTCATCAGCAATATCATTTGCAGGAATCTTGAAAACTTGAATATCAGTTCTTTCTGGATCTCTGTCAATAACTGACGAGTTTAATAATAGAATTCCATTTTCTGGTAATAATTTTTCGAATTTATACATTGAAGGAATATTGAATGCAATAACTTCTGTTGGTTGATCAACAACTGGTGAAGCAATATATTCTTCTGAAAGAACTACTGTACAGTTTGCTGTACCTCCACGCATTTCTGGACCGTATGAAGGTAACCATGTAGTATATAGATTTTCATACATTGCAGCTAAGGATAAAATTTTTCCAAATAACATAACACCCTGTCCACCAAAACCAGCAGCTATAAATGCATGATGTTTCATTTTTCATCACCCACCTTATCAACATAAACACCTAATGGATATTCTGGGACCATATTTTCTTCTAACCATTTGTTTGCTTCAACTGGTGGAATACCCCAGTTTGTAGGACATGTTGATAATACTTCAACCATACCAAAACCTTTACCTTCAATTTGAGCTAAGAAAGCTTTTTTAATCATTTTTTTAGTTTTTAATACATCTTGTGGTTTGTTAACCTTTGTTCTTGCTAAATAAGCAACACCAGGTAAGTTTGATAATAGTTCAGCCATATGTAGAGGATAACCTTCATTTTCAGCACTTCTTCCATATGGTGAAGTAGTTGTTTTCATACCTAATAATGTTGTAGGAGCCATTTGACCTCCAGTCATACCATATATAGCATTATTTATAAATATAGTAGTTATTTTTTCTCCTCTATTTGCAGCATGTAAGATTTCAGCTGTACCAATAGCTGCTAAGTCACCGTCGCCCTGGTATGTGAAAACTACATTTTCTGGCATTGCTCTTTTCATACCTGTAGCAACTGCTGGAGCTCTTCCGTGAGGTGCAACTGTTCCATCAACATCAAAGAATTCGTATGCAAAAACAGAACATCCTACTGGAGCAACCATCAATGTTTTTTCTCTTATTCCTAATTCGTCTATAACTTCAGCAACAAGTCTATGTACAATTCCATGATGACATCCTGGACAATATGTAAATTCTTTTCCACTTAAAGATTCTGGACCTTTAAATTTTATTTTATAAGACATAATTTTCCTCCTTTCTTATATCAATTCCATTAATTTTGCTAATACTTCATTTGGTGTAGGAACAACTCCACCAGTTCTACCATAGAATTCAACAGTTTTTTTACCATTAACAGCTAATTTTACGTCTTCTACCATTTGCCCCATACTCATTTCTACTGTAAAGAATAATTTAGCTTGATCAGCTAATTTTGCCAATGCTTCATATGGATAAGGCCATAAAGTAATAGGTCTAAATAAACCAGCTTTAACACCTTTTTCTCTGGCCATATTTACAATTGTTTTTGCGATTCTTCCCATTGTACCATATGCTACTATTATTATATCAGCATCATCTGTTTTATATTCTTCCCACATTTGTTCGTTTTCAATGATTTTCTTATATTTTTCTTGATATCTTAAATTCATTTGTTCTAATACATACTCATTTATATCAAATGAAGTTATTTTGTGTGGTTCTCTTCCTTTAGCACCTTGCATTGCCCATGAACTATGATCTGGTAAAGTGCTTAAGTCTCTAAATTCAGGGAACTCAACTGGTTCCATCATTTGACCCAACATACCATCTGCAAGAATTAAAGCAGGATTTCTGTATTTATCTGCTACATCGAAAGCTTTTGCGGTTAATTCAACAGCTTCTTGCAATGATTCTGGACCATAAACAACAAGTCTATAATCACCGTGTCCTCCACCTTTTGTAGCCTGGAAATAATCGCTTTGAGCAGGTTGAATATCGCCTAATCCAGGACCACCTCTAACAACATTAACAAATACAACTGGTAATTCTGCACCAGCAATATATGAAACACCTTCTTGCATTAAACTATAACCTGGTGAAGATGTTGAAGTCATAACTCTATGTCCTGTTGATGCTGCACCATATAACATATTTACAGCAGCAACTTCACTTTCTGCTTGTAAAAAAACACCATCAACTTGAGGCATTCTCCTTGACATATATTCAGTTAATTCACTTTGTGGTGTAATAGGATAACCAAAATATAATCTACATCCAGCCCTTATGGCGGCTTCACCAATTGCTTCAGTACCTTTTACCATTACTTTTTCAGCCATCAATATCCCTCCTTAAGCTTTAGCTTTTTCTAATGTTGAAACTGTTATACATACATCGGGACACATTTGATAACAGAATCCACATCCAATACATTTTTCTGGATTAACTACTGCAGCAGGATGATATCCTTTAGCATTAAAACCTTCAGAAAAACCCAATGTACCCGTAGGACATGCATCTATACAAAGACCACATCCTTTACATCTTTCTTGATCAATTTCAACCTTGTTTTTGTATTCCATCGTATCCCTCCTTTTTTAAATCATAATTGATATACTTTATCTAAAAATCTTTTTAATACAAATTTTGGAAATTCAGTTTTAATATCCTTTAAAAATTCGGGGACAACAGTAAAAGCAACAGGGATTCCTGTCTTTTCTGAAACCTCTTTTAATAATTTTTCACCACTTAATATTATTTCTTCTGTGGTTTCATTTTGAAGATTTGAGTTTGAAACTAAGAAATCAACTCTTCTTCTGGCTTTTGCACTTAATCGTTCAATGTAATATTCAATATCTTCAACTGTATTCATAAACGGTCTTTTTGTATTGACAACAAAATATGTAGCTGTTTTTGTTTGATCAAGAAAATTTTTCAAAGACCCAACAACGGTCGAACCATCTTCATTTCCACCAGCATCAATAATTGTTTGAAATTCCGGATTAACAATATAACCTCCAACAGCAGGTGGTATTATTGGTAAATCAGCGTGCATAAATTTTCTTGGAGGAGTTATAACTTTTATTCCCATATTTTCTAAAACATCTATTTCATCTCTAGTTCTAAAATATGGACTGATTACATCAATATCAGCAATAGCAACGTTATCATATTTTTCTTTTAAATAAATTGCCGAATTTAATGCAATCTCAGTTTTTCCAGAGCCAAACATACCAATAATAACATGACATTTATAATTTGTATTAAGCATTATGTTCCTCCTTGGGTGGATATTTTTTAGCTTTTTCTTTACCGGTTAGGACTCTTAATGCCGCTTCTGCTAAAGCTTTTTCTTCATCACCACCAGGAATAACATAAATTGGTGCAATGAATTGTGTATGTTCAGTTAACCATTTAATCATATTGTCTTTATCATAAGCCAAACCACCAGTTAACACAATTCCATCAACTTCAAAGCTTAATGCTGCTGCCATTTTTCCTATCCATTTTGATATTTGTAAAGCCATTGCTCTGTAAATGAGAGTTGCATACTCTTCGCCATCTTCTACTCTTTTTTGAACTTCTAATGCGTCATTTGTATCAAGGTAAGCAACTAATCCACCTTTTCCTTTTATTCTTTTTTTCATTTCATCTAATGTCATTTTTCCAGAATAAGCTAAATCTATTATTTGAGTCATTGGTAATGTTCCAGACCTTTCGGGGTAAAAGGGCCGTCGCCATCAAGAGCGTTATTTACATCAATTACTTTTCCTTTTTTATGGGCTCCAATTGAAATACCACCGCCCATATGTACAACAATCAAATTAACTTCTTCATATTTTTTATTCATTTTTTCTGCAGTTGCTCTCGCAACAGCTTTTTGATTTAATGCATGGAAAATAGATTTTCTTTCAAAATCTGGATGTCCTGAAAACCTGGCAATATCAATCATCTCATCTACAACAACAGGATCTGCTATAAAAGAGGGGATATTGTATTCTGAAGCTAATTCGTGCGCGATTAATGCACCTAAGTTTGAAGCATGTTCACCAAATTTTCTTTCTCTTAATTCCTCTTTCATTAATTCATTAATTTCATAAACACCACCAGGAATAGGTCTTAATAATCCACCTCTTCCAACAATAGCAGAGAAGGCTGAAAGATGATATCCTTCCTTTTCTAAAAATTTCTTTATGACTTCTTTTCTGAATTCATATTGTTCGGCTATATGTTTAAATGGAGCTAATTCTTCTGATGAATGTCTTACAGTGTCTTTAGAAATGAGATTCTCATCTTCATATATAGCCAATTTTGTAGATGTTGATCCAGGATTTATAACTAATATTTTATGCATATTATTACCTCCTAAGCCAAGAGTACAGATAATGCAATTGAAAGTAATTTTGCATCATCAGAATCTGCTCTTGAAGTTAAAACTACAGGTTTTTTTCCGCCAAGTATTGTACTTGCTACATTTGAGCCAGCTAAAAATACCATGGATTTGTAAAAAATGTTTCCCGCTTCAATATCAGGCATAATAACAATATCAGCATCTCCTGCAACTTCGCTTTTAATACCTTTATGTTCAGCAGCTTCTTTTGAAATGGCATTATCCATAGCAAAAGGGCCATCGACAATGCAGCCTTTAATCTGACCACGTCTATTCATTTGAGTTATAATGGCAGCATCCATTGTAGTAGGCATTTTAGGATTTACCTTTTCTAAAGCACCAACAATAGCAACTTTTGGATTTTCTACTCCTAAAGCATTTGCAACTTTTACTGCATTATTTATAGAATCAACTTTTTGTTCAAGTGTAGGTGCTATAACCATACCAGCATCAGTAACTATTAATAATTTATGATATTTTTCTATGTCAAAAACACTTACCAGATTAATTGTTCCTTTTGTTCTAAGTCCATATTCTTCTTTTAAATAAACAGATAATAATTCTCCTGTGGTGATATGACCTTTCATAGGTAAATCTGTTTTTCCATTAGAAACATCTTCTATAGTTTTAATTACAGCTTCTTTATTTGAATTGCAATGAACAATTTCCATATTTGAAATATCAATATTATTTTCTCCTGCAATTTTTTTGATTTTATTTTCATTTCCATATAAAACTGCATTACATATTCCTTCTTTAACAGCTCGTGTAACTGCTTTTAAAACAACATCATCTTCTGCAGCAGCAACACCAACTGTTTTTTTAGTTTCTAAATTTTTTGCTAATTCAATAATTTTATTAATTCTCATGATTTCACCTCACATTTTCCAATCTTTAGCCTTTTCTTCGTTATTTAATACTCTTAATGCACCTTCGGCTAATGCTTCCATTTCGAATGAACCAGGATATAACATTATTAAAGCGATTTTTGATATTCTTTGTTTTATCATATCAATAAAATCATCATTTCGAGCCATTCCACCAGTAATAATAATTGCATCAACTTTTCCTTTTAATATTGCAGCCATTCCGCCAATTTCTTTAGCAATTTGATAAGCCATAGCTTCCACAACTTTTCTTGCATATTCATCGTGTTCTGCTTTTTTCATTGCAACTCTTAAATCATTAGTTCCAAGATAAGCAACTAATCCACCTTTGCCAATATATCTCTTTTTTAGTTCCCTTTTAGAATATTTGCCAGAAAAAGCTAATTTTGCTAAGTCTCCAACAGGTAGTTCGCCTGTTCTTTCTGGACTAAATGGACCTTCATCATTAGCATTATTGACATCAATCATTTTACCTTTTCTTTGTGCTCCAATAGAAATTCCGCCACCTAAATGTACTATTACAAAATTACATTCATCATATTTTTTATTTAATTCTTTAGCAGCTTTACGTGCAACACTTTTCATATTTAGTGCATGATACAAACTCTTTCTTTCGATTTCAGGTATTCCAGAAATTCTTGATTCAGGTATAAATTCGTCAACAGAAACAGGATCAGTAATAAATACAGGTATATTATTTTCTGCCAGCTCCCACCCAATTACTGCAGCTAAATTTGAAGCGTGTTCTATTTTTGTTTTATTCTTTAAAAAGTCAACCATTTCTTCTGTTACTCTATATGTTCCACTTTCTAAAGGAGGTAGAACTCCCCTCTTGCTGCAATAGCATTAAAGTCTGTCATTTTATATCCATATTTTTCAATAAAATCTTTTATTTCATCTCTTCTTAAATCTATTTGATCCATTAATTTTTCATATTTATCTAATTCTTCAGGAGAGTGAGAAACTTCTTCTGATACTATTAATTTTTCGTTTTCAAAAACTGCTATTTTGGTTGAAGTGGAACCTGGATTAATAACTAAAATTCGATTCATTTTTTCACCTCACTTAGTGATTATTTTTTTAATTTTAATTCTAAACCTTTTTTATTAGCATATTCTTCAATAGTTTTTCTTAATCTTTTTGTTCCTTCTTCTAACTCTTCAAATGAAGGTAAGCAGAATGATACTCTCATAGTATTTCTTTCTGGCTCATCAACATAAAATGTTTCACCAGGGATATAAATAATTTTGTTTTCTTTTGCAAATTCAAACATTTCCATTGTGTCAAAATCTTTAGGTAAGGTAATCCATGAGAATAATCCACCTTCAGGATGTATCCAATCAATACCTTCAATATCTCCTAAATATTTATCTAAAGCTTCCATAAATTTATCTTTCTTTTCTTTATATAATTTGATAGTAGGTTGTATTTCTTCGAATAAATCATATTTTTCCATAAATCTTGCTGCTATTCTTTGGGTTAATGTTGAAGAACATAAATCCATACCCTGTTTAGCTAAAACCATTTTTTTAATTAATTCTTTATTTCCTATAATTACACCAATTCTTAATCCAGGAGATAATACTTTACTAAATGTGTTTAATAATATAACTCTTTCACCTTTGTTTAATTTGAAGATACTTGGTAATTTTTCTCCTTCAAATCTTAATGCACCATAAGGATCATCTTCAATAATGATAAAGTCATATTTTTCAGCTAATTCAATTAATCTTTTTCTTTTCTCTAAAGATAAACTTGTACCAGCAGGATTGTGGAAATTGCTTACTGTATATACAAATTTGAATTTATCAATTTTCCCATCTTTTTCTAATTTTTCTAATTCTTTTTCTAAAACATCTAAATTCATTCCATCTTTTTCTAAAGGAATACTTATATAATTAGGATTTCTTTGGTTAAATGCACTACCTGCACCTAAGTATATAGGTTTGCTAACTGCACAGTAGCTATCTTCATCCAAAAATACTGTGCCTATTATAAACAAAGCCTGCTGTGAACCTGTAGTAATCATTAAATTTTCTTCATCAAGACAATGTATATCTTCATATTTTTCCAATAATTTGATATATTGCTTAATTAATTCTGGATCCCCTTCAGTGGAGCCGTATTGCAAAGCAATTTTATATTCATTCATAATAACTTGTTTGGAAATTTCTGATAATTTTTCTATTGGAAATGTTTCAGGATCTGGAATTCCTCCACCAAATGAAATAATGCCTTCTTGAGTAGCTGTTTTAAGCAATTCTCTAATAATGTTAGATTTAATTCTTTTTACCGTTACAGAATATTTACTTTCGAATTTCATAATATCACCCCTCCAAATTTAGTTTTTTTCTCGGTTTTATTTTACACTTTTAATTTAAAATTTACAAAGTTGATTATAAGGCCATATATCTGGTTATATACAATTATATGTGATTATATGCTGTGTGAAAAAAATTTCACGAAATTTTTTTCAATATTGATACTGGTTTTTATAAAAATAATGTTGTATAATATGAGCGATATAAGAAAAGGTAATATATTTTGATACAATTAATAATTAAAATTAAGGAGGAATGAATATGTGGGAAAATTTAAAAAATGTTGATCCCGAAATTCATGAAATAGTGTTGAAGGAATTGAATAGGCAAGAATATGGTTTGGAATTAATAGCTTCAGAAAATTTTGCTTCTCAAGCTGTAATGGAAGCAATGGGAAGTGTTTTAACTAATAAATATGCAGAAGGATATCCTAAAAAAAGATATTATGGTGGGTGTGAATTTGTTGATGAAGCAGAAACGCTAGCAAGAAACAGGGCAAAGGAATTATTTGGAGCAAAATATGCAAATGTTCAACCACATTCAGGATCTCAAGCAAATATGGGAGTATATTTAGCTTTAATGCAAACTGGAGAAACCTTAATGGGTATGTCATTAAGTCATGGTGGACATTTGACACATGGTGCTTCTGTCAATTTTTCTGGAAAAATATTTAATGTTGTTCAATATGGCGTTAATGAAGAAACAGAAGTTATAGATTATGATGAGGTAGAAAAATTAGCTTTAGAACATAAACCAAAAGTTATTGTTGCTGGTGGAAGTGCTTATGCAAGAATTATTGATTTTAAAAGATTTAGAGAAATTGCAGATAAAGTGGGAGCTTACTTAGTAGTAGATATGTCGCATTTTGCTGGTTTGGTAGCAGCTGGATTGTATCCTAATCCATTAGAATATGCACATGTTGTAACAACAACTACCCATAAAACATTAAGAGGTCCAAGAGGTGGAATGATTTTAACAAATGATAAAGAATTATATAAATTGATAAATAAAAGTATATTCCCTGGAATTCAAGGAGGACCTTTAATGCATGTTATTGCAGCTAAAGCAGTTGCGTTTAAGGAAGCGCTAACTCCTGAATTTAAAGAATATCAAAAACAGGTTATAAAAAATGCTAAAAAGTTGGCAGAAAAAATGGAAAAATTAGGATTTAGAATTGTTTCTGGTGGAACAGATTCACATTTATTCCTTGTTGATTTAAATGAAAAAGGAGTAACAGGTAAAGCTGCTGAAAAGGCACTGGAAGCTTCTGGTATAACTGTAAATAAAAATACTATTCCAAAAGAAACACGTTCTCCATTCGTTACAAGTGGTATTAGAATAGGTACTCCTGCAATTACAACAAGGGGAATGAAAGAAGAGGAAATGAAAATAATAGCTGAATTAATAAACGAAGTAATATCAAATATAAAAGATGAAGATGGAACATTAGATGAAGAGGTTAAAATCAATATAAAAGAAAAAGTAAAAAAATTATGTGAAAAATTCCCATTATATAAAGGAAAGATATATTAAAAAATAGCCCCCAATTGGGGTTATTTTTTAATAAAAAAACGGAGCTAAAAGCTCCGTGAATTCCTTATATTTATTTTAAGGAGGATAGGGGTAATGATATAATAACATTATTATGTTAAATAAAAAACAATAAATTATTCAGAAATATGTATTATAAATTAAGAAAAGTAAAACAAAATAGTTATAAAAATATTTTCTTAAAATTAGAAATTGATGATATAATATATTTTAAGAATAAAATTCAGGAGGTGTTTTTTGGTGAAAAACTTTTCAAAACTTTTAGTTGTGGCAGTAGTTTTATTATCATTTTTATTTATTCCGAAGATTGGTATATCTGAAGGTCAGAAGCAAACAGGTAAAGACTTAAAAATTGCTTTTGTTCAAATGCAAAAGGTTACTCAAAATTATTATAAATGGGTGGATTTGCAGGAAAAATATAAAAATGATCTTCAATATTATCAGAATAAAATCAATCAAATGAAACAGGATTTTGAGAATTTAAAGAAATCAGGCGCATCTGCAGAAGAATTAGCTCAAAAACAAAAAGAATTAGAAACAAGAGTATCAGAATATCAAAAAGCAATTCAAGATGAATATACACAGAAAACCAACCAAATATTAGATGAAGTAAAGAATAAAGTTATAGAATATGCAAAAGAAAATGGTTATAATTTGGTTCTTTATGAGCCATCAGTTATTTATGCCGATGAATTAGTTGATATTACACCGCAAATTATAGAATTATTGAAAAAATAATATTATGCATAATCTTGTATGTAAAAAAATAACGAAAAAGTATGGGAGAAAAACAGTATTGAATAAAGTAGATTTTGAAGCCAGCACTGGTAAGATTGTTGGGATTTTGGGTCCCAACGGTGCTGGTAAGTCTACTTTATTTAAATCTATTTTGGGAATTGTAGTTCCTAAAAGTGGGGATATATATTTGGACAATAAAAAAATTACGCATTTACCTGTTCATGTAAGAGCTAAGAATGGAATAGCTTATCTTCCGCAGGAACCATCTGTGTTTAGAAATTTAACCGTTTGGGATAATATGGATTTAATAGCTACAATGTTGAAAATCAAAAATAAGGAAGAGTTTATAAAAGATATTTTAACGGAATTTGGAATATATGAATTAAAGGAACAAATAGCAGATTCACTTTCTGGTGGTGAAAAGAGAAGGTTAGAATTTGCAAGAACATTGATAACCAATCCGAAATTTATTCTGTTAGATGAACCTTTTGTTGGGATTGATCCAATTACAGTTAAAGATATACAAAAAATAATAAAAACGTTGTCGAAAAAGAATTTAGGAGTTATTGTCACAGATCATAACGTTGATGAAATTGCTGAAGTCGTAGATGTTTTATATGTTTTACATAAGGGGAATGTTATTGCTTATGGAAGTCCAGAAGAAGTATTAAAAGATAAAATAGTAATAGAAAATTACTTAGGTTGGTGATAAAATGAATGTAGGAGTAATAGGATATTCTGGTGATCTACATAAAGAACCAATAGAATCTTTAAAAGATATTATTTATAAAGTTGGAAAAATTATAGCAAAAAATAACTGGATTTTATTTAGTGGTGGAAGAGATGGAGTTATGGAATTGATTTCTAAAGCTGTAAAAGAAAACGGTGGAAAAAGTATTGGAATATTACCATGGGAAATTAATGGAAATGAGTATTTAGACGTATCGATAAAAACAGGATTAGATTTTTCAATGAGGTCTTATGTTCTTGTTAAAAGTGTTGATGTTGTTATAAGTATTGGTGGTGAAATTGGTACGGCGATAGAGATTTTAGGGGCATATGCAAATAAAAAACCAGTAATTTTGATAAAAGGAACTGGAGGTTGGACTGACAGAATTCAAAATGTATTAATTGAAGGAAAATATTTAGATAACAGGAAACTTTCTGAAATTTATATAGCAAATAATATAGAAGAATTAGAAATACTACTAAAAAATCTAGAAATTACCATTGTTAAAATAAGAGGAGGAGAAGTTTAAAATGATCAGATTAAGATTCGCTCCCAGCCCTACAGGTAGTATGCACGTTGGAGGGGCAAGAACAGCTTTATTTAATTGGTTATATGCTAAAAAAAATAATGGGGATTTTATTTTAAGAATTGAAGATACGGATATTGAAAGATCTACAAAAAAATCAGAAAATGAGATTATCAATTCATTAAAGTGGTGTGGGTTAAATTGGAATGAAGGCCCAGATGTTGGTGGAGAATATGGTCCATATAGACAAAGTGAAAGATTGGATATTTATAAAAAGTATATAAATTTTTTAATCGAAAAAAATATGGCATATTATGCTGTTTACGATAAAAATAATAATGAAATATATACATCTAATAGCTATCCTGAAGAATATAAAAATGAAAGTATAGTAGTAAAATTTAGGGTTAATAGAGAAGGAATTACTGAATTTGATGATCTTATAAAGGGTAAAATTCAATTTAGAAATGATTTACTCAGTGATTTTATTATATTACGCTCAAATGGAATACCTGTATATAATTTTACAGTGGTAATTGATGATCATTTGATGAATATTACCCATGTAATTAGAGGAGAAGATCATATTTCAAATACACAAAAGCAAATAATGATATATAAAGCTTTGGATTGGGTTCCACCAAAATTTATGCATATACCATTAATATTAGGAAGCGATAGAAAGCCATTAAGCAAAAGACATGGTGGAACATCAATTGAATATTTCAGAAAAGAAGGGATATTGAAAGAAGCTTTGATGAATTATCTCGCGTTATTAGGTTGGACTATAGAAGAAGAAATCTTTAATTATAAAGATAAAGTTGATAGTTTTTCTCCAGAAAAACTATCAAATAAAGGTGTAATATTTGATTATGAAAAGTTGGAATGGATATGTGGAAAACATTTAAGAATGAAAAACATAGATGAGTTGTTCGATGAATTTACTGAATGGTTGGAATATACTGATAATATTTATATTAAAGAGAAAATATTGAAAGATAAAGATTATTCTTTAAATGTTTTATCTATTTGTCGAGAAAAAGTCAATACATTAAAGCAATTAAAGGATTTTTCATATAATTTTTTTGTTGAAGATTTTGATTATGAGGAAAAATTTATAGAAAAATTTTTGAAAAAGGAATGGCAAATGAGTTGATAAAAGTAACAAAAAAGAGTTTGAAAAATTGGATGAATATTCAGTAGAAAATGTTGAAAAAGTTGTTAGGCAAATAGCTGATATGAAAATAACTTCTAAAAAGAATACCTTTCAAATTATAAGAGGAAGTGTCTTAGGAAAATTAGTAACACCTGGTTTATTTGAATCAATTGCTATTTTAGGAAAAGAAAAAACAATTTCTCGTTTAAAAAAGTAGAGGTGTTTTTAAATGAATATATTAAAAATAAAAAGGTTATATTAGGAGTTAGTAGTGGTATAGCTATATATAAGGCAGTAGATTTATCATCGAAATTAAGGAAATTAGAAGTGGATTTAAATATTGTTTTAACAGAAGATTCTAAAAAGATGATTTCTCCTGTTGTTTTTTCAGCAGTTGGAAATTGTCCTGTTTATACAGATTATTTTAATGAAGTAAAAGACGGTTGGATTCCACATACACAACTTTCAATGGAATCAGATGCTTTAGTAATAGCTCCAGCAACTGCTAATATTATTGCCAAAATTGCAAATGGATTTGCTGATGATCTATTATCTTTAATAGCTCTCGCTTTTAGAAAAAAATCTAAAATATTGGTTCCCACTATGAATACAAGAATGTATGAGTCCCCAGCATTACAAAGAAATTTAGAAATATTAAAAAATGATGGATGGATTATTGTTGAACCGGAAGTTGGTCACCTGGCATGTGGAGAAATTGGAAAAGGTAGATATCCAGAAAATGAAATGATATTAGAATTTTTAGAATATTCTTTGGCAAAAAAAGATATGAAAAATAAAAAAGTTTTAATAACAGCTGGCCCAACAGTTGAACCAATAGATCCTGTTAGGAATATAACGAATAAATCAAGTGGGAAAATGGGATATGAATTGGCAAGAGCATTTTCATATAGAGGAGCAGAAGTAACACTTATTTCTGGGCCAACCAATATTAAACCACCATATATATTAAAAAATTTAATTAACGTAACTACAGCGATAGAAATGAAAAATGAGGTAATGAAGCATTATAAAGAAGCTGACATAATTATTATGTCTGCAGCAGTTTCGGATTATAAGATTAAAAATTATTCTGATAAAAAAATAAAGAAAGAAAATGAAAATATTACATTGGAATTAGAAAGAAATCCAGATATTTTAAAGGAATTAGGTAAGTTAAAAAAGAAAATCAAGTATTAGTAGGTTTTGCAGCGGAAACCAATGATTTATTGGATTATGCAAAGAAGAAATTGAAAGAAAAAATTGTGATTTAATAGTTGCAAATGATGTGTCTAAAAAAGAAATAGGTTTTGATTCAAATTTAAACGAAGTAGATATAATAAATAAAATGGAGATGTTACCCATGTTGAAAAAAGTTCAAAAAGAGATATTGCTTTTAGGATTATTGATTATATTGCAAACTATTATTCTGGCTAAAAATTCTATAACATTTTTAAAATTTCATAATGATATTATTTATTTAAGGGTAATTACAGAAGAAAGAATGATAAATCCTAAAGTTTTTTTAACCACAATAGGTTTTAGAATAATACCAGATTATTCTTATAGTCCGACTTATATTGACATAAGAATAAATATTAATGATTTTAGCAGGAATGACGTTTTAAACCTGGAGATAGAATATGATTCTTTAAATGGAAGAAAAAAAATAATAGCTAATAATTTTCTTGAACTTAAAGATTTTTTTGATGAAATAAAAATAGAAGTTTCTACTATAGAAACATTAGATGGTTGGAAAGGTGTTTTAGTTAATAACTCTAATGGGAGATTTCATGTAGAAAATGTATATCTTGATAATAGAATAAAAATATACAATAGCGAAAGTAATTTATATTATTTACCTGAAGATATCGAAGATGGTTTTCATGAAATAAAAATTTCTTATTTGAATAAATATAATATTGAAAGAGTAAAAAAAATTAAATTTTTCAAAAAAGGTTGGTTTTATGCATCATCAAATTTGAAAGGAGCATCTTATCGGGTAAGATTTATTGATAATTATCTTGTAAAGAAAGGTGATTCAATATATAAGATAGCCAGAAAATATGATGTAAAACCTGGAGAAATAATATTATATAATAATATTTCAGACCCGAAAACAATTTATCCTGGTCAATTATTAAAAATTGGAAAATTGAAATTTGGAGAAAGTCCATTAATAATAACCGTTGATCTTGATAAATCTATTCTTAATTTATATTATCTTGGAAAAAAAGTATTGACCTTTCCTGCAGCTGTTGGTAGAAGTGATGCAACACCACCAGGATATTATAGAATCATGTATAAGGAAAAAGAACCTGCATTATATTGGTATGGAGAATATATAAAGCCAGGGTCAATTATAAATGGTGTTGGCAGTAGATGGCTTCAATTATCAGTAGAACAATATGGGATACATGGTACTACAAAACCATGGGAAATAGGAAAAAGAATATCTCATGGATGTATAAGATTGCTCAACCAGGATGTAGAACTCCTTGATTTTTTAACAGGGATAGGAACAGAGGTTTACGCTTTAAAATCAGCGAGGTGATTATATTTGCTTTTTTTTCTTACGCTTTTTAAAATTTTACCATTATTTATTATAATTTTTGTGGGATATGTTTTTGGTAAAGCTTTTTCTAACTTGGATAATAAAATTTTAAATAAAGTGACATTATGGATATCAGGAAATGTTTTAGCATTTACAGCAATAAATTCAAATCCTCCTATGATTAAAGAATTAAAAGCATTCTTTTTTGGATACATATTTATATTTGTTCTTGCTATAATTTTACCACTACTACTAAAGAAAATAGGATTGATAAAATCAGAATGGGGAATAATTGCATTTGCATTAATGTTTTCTAATGGTGGATATTTGGGTTATCCTGTAGTAAGTGCTCTTTTTGGTGAAGAATATATAGCTAAAGCAGTTATGTATGTTATTGTAATGACTTTATTATCTTTTTCCGTAGGGATAGTAATTTTAACTGGAAATATAAAAAAAGGTTTAACAAATATGTTGAAACTTCCTATGTTGTGGGGTTTTTTAGTTGGTTGGATTTTAGGAGCAAATGGATTATCATGGGAAAATTTGCCTTTTACTTTATATGAACCTTTAAAAATGATAAAAGAAGCCAGTATAGTAATAATTTTAATTAATATAGGAGTCTCGTTATCAAGAATAAAAATTAAGATTTATGATTTATATGATACGATTTTAACAACTTTATTTAGATTAATAATTTTTCCAGTAATAGCTGTATTTTTAGTTAAATTATTAAAAATAGATCCAATTCTTGCAGGAATTTTTGTTATAGAAGTTGGAATGCCAGTTGGGATGAATGTTTCTTTTATAACTGAAGAATTGAAAATAAACCCTGCCCTTGGAAATTTAATGGTCTTTATCAGTACTTTGTTTTCAATAATAACAATACCTTTATTGTATTATCTTATAAATTTTATATAGGAGGTTGTATAGATGTTTGATATTGATAAAATAAAAAAAGTTGGATTAATTGGAGCTACAACAAATAAATCGAAATTTGGTTATAAAATATTAAAAGACTTAGTTTCTAAAGGGTATGAAGTTTATCCGGTAACTCCAAATTATGATGAAATAGATGGTATAAAAACATATAAATCAGTAAAAGATTTACCAGAAGTAGATATTCTTAATTTTGTAGTTCCGCCAAAGATAGGATTAAAAGTTACAAAAGAAGCTTATGAAAATGGTTTTAAAAAATTCTGGTATCAACCAGGTGCAGAATCAGATGAAATAAAAGAATATTTGGAATCTTTAAATGATCCAGAAGTTGAATATTTGTTTCATAAATGTATAATGGTAGAAACTATGTAATAAAAGCCCGCATGGGCTTTTGTTTATAATATAGGAGGTTGTTTTTGTGTCTGATATAATGAAATTTACAGCAATTTTTGCTTCAGCTACAATGGTGAGCAGATTTTTAGGATTATTTCGAGATATATTATTTGCCTATTATTTTGGAAGAAGTGGTGAATATGATGCCTATATTATAGCAATATTGTTACCTTTCTTTCTAAGACGTATATTTGCAGAAGGGGCTTTTTCTACTGTTTTTATCCCATTATATACCAGAAAAAAAGGTAAAGAAGCTGATATTTTTGCAAGCACTGCTATAAATTTTTTAATTCTAATAACAGCTTTAATATATATTTTTGTATTTTTTTTCTCACCATTTTTTGCCAAAATGTTGGGCAGTGGTCTTGAAAAAGAATATTTAATATTATCTTCAAAACTTATGAAATTAACATTTCCATTTATTACATTTATTTCAATATGGTCTATACTTTCAGGTATATTGTATCATGAAAATAATTTTTTTGTTTCTGCTGTTTCTCCTGCTATAACCAATGTTTTCACCATATTAGGAATAATATTTTCTTATATTTTTTCAATACGTATTTATGGACCAACTATTGGTTTTTTATTAGGCGGATTTTTTCAGATGGTTGCATTATTGATTTATTTGAATAAAAAAGAATATTTCCATTACTATTTTTCTTTAAAACAGGAATATGTTAAAGAAATAATGGGAATGTTTATACCAGCTTTTTTTGGTGTTGCTATTTCTCATATTAATAGTATTGTTGATACAAATGTCGCTTCGTGGACAGGTGAAGGAGGAGTTGCAACAATTCAATATGCTTTAAGATTATATCAATTACCATTAGCTATTTTTTCTGTTAGTATAGCAAATGTGATTTTACCTAGATTATCAAAATTATCATTTAATAATAAAAAAGAAAAATTTATACAGGAATTCAAAGATGCGATTTTAATATCATTATTTTTAACGATACCTGCATCATCAGGGTTGATAATTTTAAGCAAAGAAATAATAAAATTAATTTATCAAAGAGGTAGCTTTACAGAAAAAGATACTCTAATAACAGCTTTTACTTTAGTCACATATTCTATTGGAATTATATTTTATTCTATACATGGGATTTTAGTTAGAAATTATTATTCAAGATTAAATACAAAAAAACCAACCAGAATTTCTTTTGTAATGGTTTTAATAAATATTGTTCTGGATATAATTTTAGCTAAATATATAGGGGTTGCGGGCATAGGTTTGGCTACCAGCATTTCAGGGTTTATTGGTATGATAATATTAGGTTGGGAATTTTTTGTGCATTTTACAAAAAATGATTATATTGAAGTAATTAAAATTATTATTTCTACCTCTGGGATGCTGTTGAGTTTATACTTATTAAAAATGTTGAGTTCTTCTAATATATATACGGTAATATTAGTGTTTGCAGGTGCTATTATTTATTTGCTATTTACATTTTTGTTTAAAGTGAAATATTTACAAAATATAATTAATATAGTTAGAAGTAAAAGATTTGGAAAATATTAACGAAACGATTTAATTCATAATAAATGATTATCAAATAGAAAATAATCTTTGTATATAATTAAATGATTTGTGGTATAATTAAAGTGAAAAAAGGATTATATATTTAGGGGCTTGAATATGGATGTAATGACTGTAACCTTAAATCCCTCTCTTGATAGAGAGATAATTGTAGAAAATTTCAAATGCGGTAAAATGTTTAGGATTTCAAATCCATCGAATGCTTTTATGGAACCAGGTGGGAAAGGTGTAAATGTCTCTAAAATGCTTAGTAAATTAGGTGTGGAAAATATGGCTTTGGGTTTTTTGGGAGGATTTATTGGAAGAGTTTTTCTTGAAAAATTATTAGAAGATAGAAACATTACATCTAATTTTATTTTTGTGGAAGAAGAAACACGTGAAAATATTGCAATTCTGGATTTAGTAAATCATACAATAACTCAAATCAATTCTAGTGGTCCGAAAGTTACTGACGTTGATATTGAGCATTTAATTCAAAGATATGAGAATTCTTTATCATTAGTTGAACATGTTTTAATTTCTGGTAGTGTTCCACCAAATGTGCCTAAAGATATTTATGCTACATTATTTTCATTAGCTAAAAAGAATGGTATTACAACTTATATGGAAGCAAATGGAGAGCATTTTAATGAAGCACTAGAAAAATCCTGTCCAATGGTTGTAAGAGTTGATTTAAGGAAAGAAAAGAAATATTTTGATAGAGAATTAAAAGAATTGGATGATTATATTTATGCTGCAGAAGATATTATTAAACATGGAGCAAAATTGGCTGTTCTAAGTTATCATGTTGAGGGAGATATTATTGCTACAAATGACGGCGTGTGGCTATTTGCAGTAAATGAAAAAGTCGATAGATCTCATTTGTTTGGTGTTGGAGATTCATTTATGACTGGTATAATTTATTATATATTAAATAATGGCTATAATTATCTTGAGGCTGCAAAATTTGGTATGGCAACAGCTATTGCCAAAGTACATCATATAGAAAAATATATTGAAAGTAAAGAAGAAATTAATAAATATCTTGATTATTTTGAAACAAAGAAGGTGAAATGATGAGAGTAGAAGATATTATGCTAAAGGATGTTACATCTTTGGTGGTAGATGTTACTATAGAAAGGTTTATTACTTTATGTGAAAGACATGGATATTCAGCTTTACCCATTGTTGATAAAGAATTTCACCTTGTAGGTTTGTTAAGTGAATCTATGGTTATAAAAGCATCTATACCAGGATATCTTTCTTTAATGCAATCCACATCATTTATTCCTGACTCACAGCAATTTATAAAAGGATTAGGAAGTATTTTACATAAACCCGTTTCTGAAATAATGGAAAAAAACCCGACAAAAGTTTATTATGATGATACAGCTCTGCATGTGGCAGATGTGATAATAAAAAATAGTTTAAAAATAGTGCCTGTGGTAGATTATGATAATAGATTAGTTGGTATTGTTAGAAGAATTAAATTATTGAGTCTTGCAGCAAAGGGGATATTGGAAGAATCGTGAGTATAAAAAAAATAAATATTATTACTTTTGGTTGCAAATTAAATCAAGCAGAAAGTGAATTTATTGGAGAAAAATTAGAGCATATTAATTTTGATGTTTCTTATGACAAAAAAGATAGTAATAGTGGATATGTATTGATAAATTCTTGTACTGTAACTTCGGAAGCGGAGAGAAAGATTAAACAATTAATAAGAGGAATAAAAAGAAAAAATAAAAATAAAAAGGTTATAGTTGTTGGGTGTTATTCGCATACAAATGTTGAAGCACTAAAAAATGCAGGAGCTGATCTGATTCTTGGGAATCTTGAAAAGAAATATATTGATAAGTATATTGATAAAACAGGGATATTTGTAGATAAAATATATTGGAATAAATTAGAAGAAAAAGTTTTTATTCCTTCTAAACCATATAGTTCTTATTCAAGATACTTTCTTCCAATTGAAGAAGGATGTCTTGAATTTTGTAGTTATTGTAGAATTATTTTTGCAAGAGGTAATAAGATTAGAAGTGTTGATAAAGAGGATATATTCAAAAAAGTAAATGAGATATATAAGGAAGGTATTAAAGAGATAGTATTTACCGGAATAAATCTTTCTTATTTTGGTTATAGTACTGATTATAATTTGAAAAAATTGATATATGATTTAAATGAAAAGTATAACAATGAGGAAATCAGGTTTAGAATTAGCTCATTATATCCAGATTTTATTGATGAAGAAATAATTAGAATATTAAATGAAAGTCCTATTTTTGAAAAACATATTCACCTGTCATTACAACATGTTTCGGATAATATTTTAAGAAATATGGGAAGAAAATATACAGAAAAATATTTATATAATTTATTTGATATGATTTATTCAATAAATTCATCTTTTTCTGTATCAGCTGATTTGATTGTAGGATTTCCTGGGGAAAGTGAAAAAGATTTTCAAAAATTAATATCTTTTTTGAATATATATAATTTTTCGAGGGTTCATGCTTTTAGATATTCAAATAGGCCAAATACTAAAGCATCTCGAATGAAAAATCAAATACCTGGAAATATAAAAAAAGAACGAATGAAAGAATTACAAAAACATATAAATATTTCAACAAATAGGTATTTAAATGAGTTGAAGGGCAAAAATACAAAGGTTTTAATAGAAAAGGTAAATAAAAATGAAAGTTTTGGATATGATGAATATTATATTTATCATAAAATAGAAAAAAACTTAATTAATAATGCATTTTATAATGTAAAGGTTAATAATATTGAAAACACTGGAGTGATTTCTTATGTTTTATAATACGCAAAAATGGATAGAAAAAACAAAGTATGAAAATGAAGACTATTCGCTTTTTAATGGGTATTCAACTTATGAGACTTTAAGAACCTATAATAAAAATATTTTTGCCTTACGTTTTCATTATGAAAGATTAAAGAAATCCGCAATGTTTTTAGGATTAGAAGTTCCTGAATATGCGGAATTAAAAAACATATTAAATGAAGGAATAGAAAAATTGAATTGCAAAAATGATGTTAGAATTAAATTGATGTTAAATAAATATACTTCTAATAAAAAATCATTTTATGCTTTTATAGAGCCAATGATAGAAATAGATGATTTAAGGGAAAGTGGTGTTGTACTCACAATATCTCGTGAAAGAAAACCAAAAAATCCTGTAATCCCTTATTATGTAAAAACATCATTAAATGGTTATGGCATGTATTTGAGACAAAAGTATAATGCCTATTATGATGCTGTAGTGTTAAATGAATTTGGATATGTTACTGAAGGTACAAAATCTAATATTTTTATTGTTACCGCTGGAGTTATTACTACTCCACCATTATCTGCCGGAATATTACCGGGATAACAAGAAAAATAGTTTTGGATTTAGTAAAAAGTTTTAATATAGATTTTGAGGAAAGGAATATAGAAGTTTGGGAATTGCTTTCTGCTGATGAAATTTTTTTGACTCACACAAGTGTTGGAATAGTTCCTGTTAGAAGGATAGTTCCAAACTTTACATTTAATGCGCCAGGTATTACGACTGAAACACTTATTAATTACTGGCAAGATTTCATTATTAATAATAATACTTATTGGGATTAAAATGCAAGATTTTAATGATATTTTTAAAGAAGTAAGTAATAAGAATAATGTATTAAAAAAGATATTACTGATGAAAGATTTGAAGCAAATAATAAAAAAAATTTTTGACAAATATGGATTTACCTCAGTGGAGGTGGTTAATGTAGATTTAAAGACCTCCACACTTTTTTTGTATATAGAAAACAATTATATTAAACAGGAAATAATTTTTAAAAAGAAAAAAATCTTAAGAGATATTAATAATAAACTGAAATATGACAAGATAATAAATATAAAATTTTCCGGAGGTGTTGATTGATGAGTCAATATTCACAAGAAAATATTAAAGTATTAAAAGGATTAGAACCAGTAAGAAAAAGACCTGGAATGTATATAGGTTCTATTGGAAAACCAGGGCTAAATCATCTGGTTTATGAAATAGTTGATAATAGTGTTGATGAATATATGAGTGGTTTTTGTACAAAAATTATTGTTAAAATAAATAGCGATGATTCAATAGAAGTAAAAGATAATGGAAGAGGTATCCCAGTTGGCCCCCATCCAACTGAAAAAAAAGACACGCTTGAGGTAGTATTTACAACATTGCATGCAGGAGGAAAATTTGATAATGCCACTTATAAAATTAGCGGAGGGTTGCATGGTGTTGGAGCTTCAGTTGTAAATGCTTTATCAGAATATTTAGAAGTTTGGGTGCATAGAAATGGAAAAATATATTATCAAAAATATTCTCGAGGAATTAAGGTAACTGAAGTAGAAATATTAGGTGATACAAACAAAACTGGAACATATATTAAATTTAAACCAGATCCTGAGATTTTTGAAAATGGAGATATCGAAGTAGAAGGGCAAATAATTGAAAATAGATTAAGAGAATTAGCATTTTTAAATCCGGGATTGGAAATAGAATTTATAGATGAAAAAAGAAACAAAAAGAATGTTTTTAAATTTGAAAAGGGAATTTCAGAATTTCTGGAATTTCTTGTAAAGAAAAATAAAAAAATTCCAATTCATGAAAATCCTATTTTCGGAAAAGGTGCAGTAAAAAACCCAAGAGGTAAGAATTTTTCTGATATTATAGTAGAGTTTTCAATGATGTACACCAGAAATGATTTTCCACATATTTATAGTTATGTAAATAATATAAGAACTATAGAAGGTGGAGAACATGAATCTGCTTTTAAAGCCACATTAACAAGGCTAATGAATGAGTATGCCAGGAAAACAGGTGTTTTAAAAGAAAAAGATGAGAATTTTACAGGAGAGGATGTAAGAGAAGGGCTAATTGCTATCATAAGTATTAAACTCCCAGATCCTGTTTTTGAAGGTCAAACAAAAGCTAAATTAGGAAGTAAAGAAGTAAGAGTTGCTGTAAATGAAGTATTATCGGAATATTTGATTAAATATTTAGATTCACATCCTAAAGATACAAAAATGATTTTCGAACGTATTAAAGAAGCTGCAAGGGCTCGTATAAATGCAAGAAAGGCCAGAGATAAAGTAAAAAGGAAATCTATTTTTGAAAATTCTCCGTTACCGGGTAAATTGGCTGATTGTACTTCAACAAATTTGGATGAAACAGAATTGTTTATAGTTGAAGGTAATTCAGCTGGTGGAAATGCTAAATCAGCAAGAGATAGAAATTTTCAGGCAATTTTACCATTGCGAGGTAAAATTATAAATGTAGAAAAACATGATATAGAAAGATTAATGAAGAATGAACAGGTTTCTAATATTATATCTGCAATTGGAACAGGAATTGGAGAAAACTTTAATATAAAAAAATTAAGATATGGTAAGATTATAATTATGACTGATGCTGATGTTGATGGTGCACATATTAGAACATTGCTATTGGCATTGTTCTTTAGATTTATGCCTGAATTAATAAAAGAAGGTAGAATATATGCAGCACAGCCTCCACTATACAAATTTAAATCTGGAAAATTTGAAACATATCTATATAGTGATGAGGAATTAGAAGAATTAAAAAAAGAATATCCAAAATATTCACTTCAAAGATATAAAGGTCTTGGTGAAATGAATGCTGATCAATTATGGGATACAACAATGGACCCTGCAAAAAGAAAATTAATTAGAATAAACATTGATGATCTTGTTGAAACAGAAGAAATTTTAGAAATATTAATGGGTAGTGACCCATCTTCAAGAAGAGAGTTTATTGAAGAACATGCTTTAAAGGTTAAGGAGTTAGATATTTAAAATGAGTGTTTCTCGTTCTTTATTATTAGTAGTATCAATGCTATACGTATTTATTATTTTTTATATAGGTTCGCAATTTTTTGTTACAAAAACTCAACAGGTAAGAAATCATTATGCAACACAACAACCTATATGTGTGGTAAAATTTAATAGAAGGTATCTTCTTTTAAGTAAAGATGAAATAATTTTTAAAATTTCTGATGTTCCTATTGTTGGCTATCCGCTTATAGATTTAAAGGATTATTTAATTCATAGAAATGAAATATCAGAATTAACATTAAATCAGTTGAATTATATATCAAGGATAGATTTTAAACAAAAAATATTGTATATAAATATTGGTTATAAAATATTATTTAATTCATGGCAAGATGTTGTAAATCATTTTAAAGATATAATAAATAAATTAGAAAAATATGAACCGGGGAATTATTATCTTCTCTCTGGAGGTAGCTTAATTAGCATTTATTAGGAGGGATAAAATGGCCAGAAAGGTTATTTATGCAATTGATGTAGGAAATTATTTTATAAAAGGAATTGCATTAGAAGAAACTAAAAATAGTTATCAACTTGTTTCTAAGGCTATAGAACAGGCTGAAGGAATAGTAAAAGGACAGGTACAGGATGTTAGAGCTTTGCGAAGAAAAATAGAGAATGTAATTTATACTCTTGAAGGAGAAAATAATAAAGCTAAAGAAATAGAAATAGTATTATCTTATGCTACAAATGAATTAAAAATTTCAAGAGAAGGCTATACGTTGGAGTTTTCAGAACCTAAAGAAATAACCGAAGGGGATTTAGAAAAAATAAAATCTAATATTCAGCAAAAATACTCAGAATTAAATAAAGAAGTTTTGGATATTAAATTTGTCAATTTTGAGGTTGATGATAAAAAGGTAAAAAATCCAGTTGCTTTTGTTGCTAATTATAGTTTAAATGCACTTATAAATGTTGTATGGGTACCTGAAAATTCTTTTGCGCCAATTAGAAACACAATAAAAAATTTAATAGAAGGTGAAATACCAATATATGATTCCACATTAGCTTCAGCATATGGTGTAACCAATACTTCTGATAGAAATCTTGGAGTTGGGGTTGTGGATTTAGGACATTCAAAGGCCAGAATGCTGATCTTTAAAGATGGAATACCTAAATTTTATTTAGATTTTGAAGTTGGAATGGAATATGTTTTAAAAGATATAATGCATGTATTAAAAACTTCTGAAAAAGAAGCTTTGAGATTATTAGAAGAACAGGCAGTTTGTCTTCAAGATACTAAAATAGTGAAAAAAATTGATTATTTAAGTTTAGTTGGAGATCATTATGAATATACTACTCAAAATTTATTAAACAAAATAGTTTTTGCAAGAACAAGAGAAATAATAAATAAATTAAATAGCGATCTGGCAAAGTTAGAATATGAAAATACATTTGAAATTGCGGGAGGATTACAAGCAGGAATAGTTCACACTGGCGGAGGAGCAAGGATAAAAAATATTGAAAAGACTATTTCAGATTTTATGGGTGCACAAACGAGATTAGGGGTTGCATCTAACAATGCTAATAATTTTTATATTGAAAATGCTGATGAATTATATAAAGATCCACTTTTTGCACCAATAATCGGTACAATTAATTTATATTTTAGTGGTGCGAACATACCAAAATTATATATTGAAGATTTAAATTCTTCTTCAGAAAATAATTATGTGGAAGAAAAGGTAGAAAAAAAGGGAGGTTTCTTCTCTAAACTTGGAAGAATCCTTTTAGGAGGTAATGAAGATGCCATTTAATTTACCTATTGAAGATGAACCTAAAGAGATGTTTCATAAAAGGCCAAAATATGTTATTAAAGTCATAGGTGTAGGCGGAGCTGGTAATAATGCCATTGAAAGAATGGTGAGATTAGGGGTTTCTGATGTTGACCTTATAGCTGCAAATACAGATGTTCAAGTATTGGAATCAAGTAGCGCTAAATTTAAATTACAACTTGGAAAAGAATTAACCAGAGGATTAGGTGCTGGTGGAAATCCTGAAAAAGGTGAGAAAGCAGCAGAAGAAAGCGTAGACGAAATAAGAGAAATGATTCAGGGTACTGATTTATTATTTATTACAGCAGGTTTTGGTGGTGGTACAGGTACAGGTGCCTCTCCAGTAATTGCCAGAATTGCCAGAGAACTGGGAATATTAACAGTTGCAGTTGTAACAATTCCTTTCCATTTTGAAGGTTCTACAAAACAAAAAATTGCAAATAGTGGTTTAAATAAGTTAAAACCATATGTTGATACATTAATTAAAATTTCCAATGATAAATTACTTGAAGATAATGATGATATACCTATTAGACAAGCCTTTGCTAAAGCAGATGACATATTATATCAAGGTATAACAGGTATTTCAGATTTAATTACTAAAAAAGGATTAGTTAATACTGATTTTGCAGATGTTGAATCCGTTTTAAAAAGACGAGGTTCAGCAATGCTTGGTATAGGTTGGGGAAAAGGACCGAATAAAGCTGAAGAAGCTGCGAAAAGTGCATTAAATTCAAAATTCTTGGAGAATTCTGTTCAAAATGCTACAGCAGCTTTGGTAAACGTTTCAGGTAAAAATCCGACGTTAAAGGATTTGAAAATTGTAACTTCTATCTTGCATTCTTATTCTACTGATGAAGTTAATTTGAAATATGGAATTACTGAAGTGGAAGATATGCAACCTGATGAATTAAAGGTTACTATTGTAGCTGCTGGATATAATAAAATATTAAATGATTTTGATGGAGAAAATATTTATGAAATTCCAGCTATATACAGATTATTCGGTAATAATGTTTTAAATGAGGAAAGAATTAAATTGGAAAAGTATTTGGAGGCACAGCAGGGAGATTATGAAGAATAATTTAAAAGAATTATCAACTTTACAGCTTTTCCATAATAAAAAAATAAATAAAAATGTGACAATTAAAAATTTAAATTCTACTATGCTTTTTGAAAAGTATATTAATGTTCTTTTAGAAAATAAAATTACAGATTTACATTTTTCTCCTACGCCTGATCAAACCATTGTTTCATATAGATTTAATACGACTTTGGTAGAACATGAAAAAATATCTAAAGAATTATATGAGAAGATAATTACTAAAGTTCAAGTATTATCAGGGATTGATATTATTAATGACAAGGATCCGTCAGATGGGTCCTTTACTTTTTATAACCACAGATTTAGAGTATCGTTAATAAAAAATTTCAATGGTATAAATTGTGTTATAAGAAAATTAAAAAATATATCTGATTTGACGCTTGATAATTTAAATTATTCTGAGAAATTTATTAATCATATAGAAAAAATAAAAACATTAAAAAATGGTCTTATTTTATTTTCTGGTCCTACTGGAAGTGGTAAATCGACAGCACTGGCATATATACTTATAAATATATTAAAAAGTTATCCAAAAAAAGTTATTACAATAGAAAATCCACTTGAATATCAAATACCAGGTGCTCAGCAAATTGAGATAAAAAATGATTCTGAAAAAACAACAATTTTAAAAAATATTTTAAGGCATGATCCTGATATTTTAATGACTGGTGAAATAAGAACGAAGGAAATAGCCAGATTAACTATTGAAGCTGCTATGACAGGACATCTTGTTCTCTCTACAATACATTCCAATAATGTTTTTAATGTAATCAATAGATTAATTGAAATGGGAATTAGTAAAAATGATATATTAAATTCTACAAAGATTATATTTAATCAGAATTTTGTAAGAATATTATGTGATTGCTATAGTAATGGAAATAAAAAAGGATGTGAAAAATGCCATTATACGGGTTATTTGGGGATAATTCCAATTTTTGAAATTTTAGAAATTAATGAGTTAACCATAGCTTATTTAAGCAATAATGACTTTAAAAATCTAAAAAATACGCCTTTTTACAAGTCTTATGAAGAAGAATTAAATCAATTATTTATTAAAGAAAAAATTTCTTTAGAAGATTATAAATTCTTTATTTCAGATAGTTAGAGGTGAATTATATGAAATATCATAGCAAGACACCTGAAGAATGGGAAAAATATGATGAAGAAAAAGAAAAAAAAGATTATATAAAAAAAATGCATAAACGAAGGCAAAGGATTAATAACATGTTAATTATTTTTATTTCCATTTTGGCAATAGCATTAATCATGGTATCAAAATATTACTTTCCAAGGTATAATCTTGGATTTTCTATTTTGCTAAATGGAATTTCTTTTTCTATAATGTCAGAAGATAATTATACATATCCAGATACTTTAAATATAAATGTGAATATGTTCAATACAAAAAGCAAACCGGAAAATATGAAACTGGACTCTTTTAAATTTAAAATTTATAAAATTACCAAAAATTCAAGTGAGGTATTTTATAACTTCGAATATCCAAGATAATAGACTATAAATTATATCCTATGGAAAGCAAAAAAATATTTGATTTAAAGAATATAAATCCATTATCCAAAATACCTAATGGAAAATATATTGTAGAAACAATTTTTAATTATAATGGAAGAAAAATACGTTTGAAAAAAGAGTTTAATTATATTCATTCTATTAAATATAATATATATCTTGAAAAAGGATTTTATACAGAAAATGAACGAGCAAAGCTTTATATAGAACCAAAAAATTATTCAGCTGAAACAAGGAGTATTAATTTAATTGGAGATATTGAAATTTACACTAAAAAAAGAAAATTGATAAAAAAAATACCGGTAAATCTTGGTTATGTAACGTTAAATCCACTTGAGAAAAAGGAATATAGTGTTATTTTACCTCCAATTAAAAAAGGAACATATGAATTATATTTTGTATCAAAAGAATTAAATCAAGCAGTATACATTCCTTTTCCAGTAACTGATAAGATTGAAAGAAAATTGAAAAATATCAGTTTATCAATTGACACATATTTATTTTATCCTATTAATGAAACCTTTAAAGGGCATTTTATATAAATAATCTGGATTTTAAAAAAGAAAGATTTTTAGAAATCAAAGGTTATACAATTCGCTTAATAAATGTGGAAAATAATACTATATTTTTCAATTATGAAAATAAGGATAAAAGAAGAATATATATTAGTGAAGGTGGAAAAACCTTAATTAATATTATTTTGCCTGAACCACCAGTGAAACTGTCGATTCCTGGAAATTATAAATTGGTATTTACGGTATTTACAAGTGAAAGTACTTTAGAAAAGCGTTTGGATTTATATGTTGGAATTTCTCAATAAGGATGTGAACGGATATTGTATGGATATATCTCGCTTTATTTTAAACCGAATAAAGATGAAAGGTTAAATTATATAAGTCATTATTGTTCTATGTGTCATTCATTAAAAAAAGAATTTGGGAATTTATATAGAATGTTTATAATAAGAGAAGTTTCTTTTTTTCAATAATGAAATTAGATTTTAAAGAATCATATATAAAAGAGATTACATGTCCATGGGTTGGATTTAAAAAAGATATATATACAGAAATCTGGATATATTCAAAGAATTTTCATATCTTAATGCATTTATTATATATGGAAAATTATTTGATAAGTTACATGATTCACATATTGAAAATATGAGAATATTAATAAAAAATCTGAGAAGAAAAATAGTTAATTATTATGGAGAAAATTTTATTATTGAATATGAAAAAATATTAAGAGAACAATTTGAGTTAGAAAAAGAAAAATTGGAATTAGAAAATTATTTCAAACCTTCAATAAAAATTATTCAAATGATTATTAAAAAGCATGGGTTGAGTTTACCTGAAGAATTTAGTTATTATGTTGGAACATTAACATACATGTTAGATGCATTATATGATTTTGAAAAAGATATAAAAAGAAAAAATTTTAATCCTATTTACAGAATATATAATATTAAAAAATTAAATATGTTATCTGTACAGGATAAGGAATATATAGATTTTATAATCGATTATTCTATAAAAAATATTATAGATATACTCAAAAATGCCAGCATAAGCAACAAACATTTTGTAAAAAAATTATTTATATTTAGTGCAATTCATCATAAAGCAAAAATAGAAGAACTTTTTAGTTCAAGTAAAAGAACAAGAAAAAAAATGAAACTGGATGATTCATTATATTTGGATATAAAAAAAACAATAGCTCCATAAGCGGAGCTATTGTTTTAAATTTCATGAATTAATAATCCTGACCTCAATTTTGGTTCAAACCATGTTGATTTTGGAGGCATAGTTTTATTATCGTCTGCAACAGCCATCAGTTCCTCGAGAGATGTTGGGAACATTGAAAAGGCTACTTTCCATTCTTTTTCATCTATCCATTTTTCTAAGGCTTTAACTCCTCTAATACCACCTAAAAAGTGTATTCTTGGATCCTTTCTTGGATTTTCTATTCCCAATATAGGGTCCAATAGATAATTTTGTAAAATATATACATCTAATTGTTTAACAGGATCTTTTTCTTCTATTATTTTATCCTTCGCTTTTAATATATACCATTTTTTATTTATATACATTCCAAATTCATGTTTTGATTTTGGTTTATATGGACTTTCTGGAGCATCAATAATATCAAAATATTCAGAAACTTTATTAATAAATTCATCATCGGATAATCCATTTAAGTCTTTAATAACTCTATTGTAATCCAATATCTTTAATTCATCATGTGGAAAAACAACAGCCATAAAATAATTATATTCTTCATTTCCAGTATGCAATGGATTTTTTGATTTTAATATTTCTCTTGTTCTAGAAGCGGCTGCAGCCCTATGATGTCCATCTGCAATATATAAAGCTTCTACTTTTTCAAAAGCATTTTCTAATTCTTTTATCAAATCTTTTTGAGTTAAAACCCATAATTCATGATGGACTTCTTTTTCATCAATAAAATCATAAATTTTTTCTGCTTTTTCAATACCACTATTAATTAATTCTTTTATTTTATTTTCAGATTTAAAAGTCAAAAATACAGGCCCGGTCTGAGCTTCTAAAATCATAATATGTTTTGTTCTATCGTCTTCTTTATCCTGCCTTGTTAATTCATGTTTTTTAATTAGTCCCTTTTGATATTCTTCTACAGAAAAAGTTGCAAAAATTCCTGTTTGTGAATGTCCCTGCCATGTTTCTCTATACAGATAAAGAGCAGGTTCTTTTTCTTCTATCAATACACCATCTTTTTTAAATTGTTCTAAATTTTCTTTAGCTTTTTTATATACTATTTCACTATGAGGATCAATCTCATTTTCAAATTCAACTTCTGCTCTGGTAACTCTTAAAAAATTATTTGGATGCTTGGAAACAATTTCCTTAACTTCATTTTCTTCTAAAACATCATATGGTGGGCATGAAAATTCTTCAACTAACTCTTTTCTTGGTCTTAACCCTTTAAAAGGTCTTATAATAGACAATTTAATACCTCCCTTGTTTTATTTATATTCCAGGACTATTATATCAATTAGAGTTGTTTTCCTCAAATAGATTCAATAAAAAAATAGAGTATTATAAAGTAAATATTATTAATTAAAGCTAAAAATCAGGCATACTTACATATAAAGAAAATGATGAAATATTTTTCATATGTATTAAAACAATTCTTTAAAATATTTATCCTGAAGCTTAAACATTTCTCTTTTTTCATTTTCTTCAATATGATCATATCCGCATATATGAAGAATGCCATGAATCAAAATGTAGAAAAATTCTTCTTCAAAAGTATTTCCAAATTCAGGAGCTTGTTCTTCAATCCTTTCAACAGAGATTATAATATCACCAATAATGTTTTCTTCTAATCCATATTCAAAAGATAAGACATCAGTAGGTCCTTCTTTTTTCTATATTCCTCATTGTAATATTTTATATTTTTGTTATCAGTAATGAGAATATTTAATTCATAATCTCCTTCTCCGACTTCTTTAAGTAAAACATTTTTGCTATATTTTCCAATTTTTTTATATCGATATTTTTAATTTTTTGTTCATTAAATATATTAATTTTCAAACTTATTCACCTCTTTAAGTAATTCTTTTGGAATTTCAGGGTAACTAATTCTTGAATGATTCATATTTAATATAGTTTCTATCATTGAATAAGTGATTCTCTTTATTTCTCTCAAAGTTAATCCACAATCATCCAATTGACCTTCAAAAAAAGATCCTGTATTAAATTATCAATTTTTTCTTCAATATTTTTTTGTTGATTGCTTTCATACTCCTGGTAATGGCTTCTATGTTATCAGCGATCATCAATATAGCTGCTTCTTTAAATTGAGGAATAGGACCAGGATATTTAAATATATCTGGTGGAAGATTTTCATTTAATTCAATACTTTTGTGAAAAAAGTATCTTTTTATTCTAGTCCATGATGTTGAACTATTAAATCCTCTATTAATATAGGTAATTTATATTTTTTTGCTAATTCTTTTCCTTTGCTAACATGAAGATTTAATATTAAAGCACTTAATTTAGGATTTATTTTATCATGTGGATTAAGACCTCGTTGATTTTCTGTGAAAAATAAAGGTCTTAATGATTTTCCAATATCATGAAAATAAGCTCCAACTCTTAAAAGAATAGGATTTGCATCTATAGATTCTGCTGCACTTTCAACTAAATTAGCAATAATTAAACTATGATAATAAGTTCCAGAAGCATTTAATGAAAGTTTTCGTAATAACGGATGATTCAAATTACCTAATTCTAAAAGACCGATATCAGAGTATACACGGGTTATATATTCTAAATATGGTAATACTCCTAAAACAAATAACATCTGAACAAGATTGGATATAAAAATTTGAGGTATGGCTAAGTATTCAAAATTCTTATATATTAAATAGATTATTATTTGAGAAATAGTAGCACCTAAAAAAGGTATAACTATTCTAACTCGTGAATATATTTTTTGCTTAAATATGCACTTGTTAGTCCTATAATAAAAGAGAAATAAAAGTCTTAAGTGGAAATCCAATTAAAAAGGAAAAATAAAAAGCAAAAACAAGTGAAGATAAAAATCCAAGATAAAAATCCATCATAAGAGTAATTGTAACAGCTACAAATAATGGTGTAATAGAAGGATCAGAAAAATATTTCAAAGAAAAAATATTAATAATGATTCCCATGTCCAGAATTATTATAAAAGATGACCAATAATTTACAGGATGCATATTAAACATTTTATTCTTTTTTATCAAATATTGTATAATAAAAAACCAAAATGGCATAAAAATTATTGTGAAGTTGAATAAAAAACTCCACGTGAGATTATGCCATAATAGAATTTCTGTAAATACGGCCAATAAAAAAAAGTTAAGGAATAAAAAGATATCCATGTATATCCTATTTTTTTTCATCTTTTTCACCTTTTGCATTTTCGAATTTATCATATGCTTTTATAATTTCCTTAACCAGAGGATTTCTGACAACATCATTTTCTGTTAGTTCAATAAAGTTTATTCCCTTTATATTTTTTAGGATGTGTTGTACAATTAATAGACCAGAATCTTTTTTATTTTCAAGGTCTATTTGCGTAGTATCTCCCGTAATTACAGCTCTTGAATTAAATCCTATTCTTGTTAAGAACATCTTCATTTGATAATATGTGCTGTTTTGAGCCTCATCTAATATAATAAAAGCATTATTTAAAGTACGACCTCTCATATAAGCTAATGGAACAACTTCTATAATACCTTTTTCTTTATATTCTATAACTTTATCGGCATTGATAAAATCCATTAATGAATCATACAGCGGTCTTAAATATGGATCAACTTTGTCATATAAAGTACCAGGTAAAAAACCTAATTTTTCTCCAGCTTCTACAGCAGGTCTTGTTAATATAATCCTTTGAACCTGACCAGTTTTTAGGAATTCCACGGCCATAGCAACAGCTAAGTATGTTTTTCCTGTTCCAGCAGGACCTATACAAAATACAATATCATTTTTTTTCATAGATTTTATATAATCTGATTGACCGTGTGTTTTTGCCTGCACTCTCAATCCGCTTACTGTTGTGTTGATAACTTTATTATAATCACTTTTATTTGATTTAATCAAATCTTTTTCTGTTTCGTAAAGGGAAACAATATACTGAAATTCTGTCCAATCAAGTAGATGACTGTTAGAAGTGATTTCAATAATTTCTTTTAATATGTTTTTTACTTTATCAATATTTTTTTTCTTCTCTCCATTTAAAATTATTTTATTTTCTAGATAAGAAATTTGAACATTGAATTTGTTTTTTAAATATTTAACCCTGTTATTATAAGTACCAAATATTTCAGTGAGTTCTATATCTTCAGGTATAGTTAAATAATCTTTTATAACAATCACCTCTATGCAATTAGTATTTTTTATTATAATCGACAATTGAAAGAGGAACACCGGACTTTAAATAATTTTTAATACTTTCTATAGTATAATCTATTCCAGCAGTGGTTGCATGATATGAATATCCACCAACGTGTGGAGAAAGAATCACATTATCAAATTCCCATATTGGAAATTTTGATGGCATAATATTTTTATTATCAGAAGATGGGTAGTTAAACCATACGTCTAAAGCAACGCCTTTTAATATGTTTTTTTGAAGTGCATGGTATAATCCCTCTTCATGAATTAATCGCCCTCTTCCAACGTTTATTAAATATTTATCTTTCATTGTCATTAAGCGTTTCTCATTAATTATTTCATAAGTCTTTTCTGTTAATGGCAAAGTTAAAAATATTATCTCACTATCTTTTAAAATATCATCGATATTATAATAAACTTTATCAACATTTTTAGGCAGATAATTAATTTTAGTATTTTTTAAAATATAAATATGTGTATCAAAACATTTTAAAAATTTTGCTATATTTTGACCAATAGCCCCAAATCCTAAAATTCCTACCTTCATTCCTTGAATTGATATCCAAGAATCAAATATAGATTCGCCAACTGTGAAACCATGCCATCTTCCTTTTTTTAAATCATTATGAAAAGGAACTACTTTACCTAAAAGAGACAGTGCTAAAGCTACAGCCCTTTCAGCAACATATTTTCCATTACCATGTGCGTTGGAAATTATAACTTTTTTTTCCTTTAATTTTTCCATTGGTAATTGTTCAACACCCGCAAAAGGAACAAATATAATTTTTAAATTTTTTGCAATTTCTAATTCTTTTTCATTAATAAAACCACCTATTATTCCATCTGCTATCTTTAATAACTCATCATTTGCTTTTTTATGCTTTTCAGGAAAAATGATTTCTATTTCAGGAAAATGATTTTTTAATTCATTAATTTTTTTATCCCAATATGAATTATACTTATGCAAAAATAAAAGTTTCAAAAAAATTCCCTCCTCAGAAGTTTTTTAATCTTTTTCCTAATAATTGTTCAATATCTTTTCTAAATACCCTTATTGTAACATAGGCCATGCCCTCCGTCATATTAAACCCTTCATCTATTTCCTGAGCTCCTTTAATAACTCCCCATAATGATGAGTCTATTGCTTTATTTTTCAAAGTAAAATCTTTAACAGTAGTATTGGAGTCAATATATACACCATAAATATATTCAACAGCTTTTGAATATGCATCCTGTCTTGCAGCTTCTAAAGCGGCTAATTTAGCTTGAGCCTCCTGTGGGAAAGACTTATAATCTATAATACCAAAACCTTTAAAATCATGGTAAGCAGCTCCTTTTTGATTTTCTGGTTGAGAAAATATTCTAAATCCATTAGTTCCACATGAGGAAAACAAAAAAAATAATGACAAAAGCATTATAAAAAGTAATCTTCTTCTCATCCTTATCCTCCGATTTGTTATTTTTTCAATGTTATTATACCACAAATATAGGTATCTTATTTAGAAGAAGTATTTTTTCATTGATATATCTTTTTATTAACAAGAGCTGTGGTATAATAAAAAGTACGATGAAAAATGTGGGAGGAATTGTATGTTATGGATTAGAAAAATATTTCAATCTTTTTTTGAATTACCAGGATTATTTATTACACTTATTCTATTATTGAATTTTAGGATAAAAAAATCAAAATCTCCGAAAAGAATGATTTTGATTACATCACTTATAATATATCTTTTTTCTATTCAAATTACTTCAAGAATTTTGGTATATCCTTTAGAAGATGCATTTCCTCCAATAAATTATAATAAAATAGATAAAAGCATTCCTTCTATAATAGTTGTATTAGGAGGAGGAGCTATACCAAAAACTCCAAATTCTCCTTTAATGGGTGAAGTATCTGATCAAACGTTTAAAAGAATATTTTCAGGGTATGAATTATATAAGAAAACAGATTTTCCTATAGTAATTTCAGGTGGTAAACCTCCAAATACAAATTATGTTCCTGAAGCATTAATAATGAGAGATTATTTGGTTAGACTTGGAGTTGTACCATCAAATATTTTTATTGAACCAGATGCACAGACAACAGAAGAAAATGCTAAATTTGTAAACTCATTAATTGAAAGTATGAAGATAAATAGAATTTTTTTAGTAACTTCTTCGATTCATTTACTGAGATCATATAAAATTTTTAAAAGTTTTATAAATAATAGTATAAAAATAATACCTGTACCTTCCAATTATTTAATAACAAGAGAAAAAATCACATGGATAGATTTTAAGCCAGATATATCAGCATTAGAAGCTAATGCGATGGCTATACATGAATATTTGGGAATGATATATTTTTATATATTTAAATAAGAGGTGGTAAGATGAGATGTCATGGATGCGGAATTGAAATACAAACAAATAATCCTGACGGTTAGGTTTTTTGCCGGAGCATATTTTTGAAAAATTTATTGGTCATGAAGATAAAGCTTTATGTCAGAGATGCTTTAAGTTAAAGCATTATGGTGAATTAATTCCAGTCCCAATAAATAAAGATTTTTATAATCAGCTAAAAAGTATAATACATGAGTTCAAAACTGTTTTATGGTAATAGACATAATAGATTTTGAGGGAACTTTTGATAAAGATATTTTGAAATTAATTAAAAATAAAGAAATCTTTTTGATTATAAATAAGGTTGATTTACTACCTAAAAGCGTATCCTTTGCAGAATTAAAAGACTGGGTATACGATAGAGTAAAAAATGAGCTAAATATTAAAAAAGATAATATTCGCTTAATAAGTGCGAAAAAGAACTTTGGTATAAATAGAATGATAAAAATTTTGAAAGAAAGAAAAATAAAAAAAGCCATAGTTATTGGAACTACAAATGTGGGAAATCTTCTTTATTAAATAATATTACCAATGTAAAAATTACTACCAGTTCATTTCCAGGTACTACCTTGGGATAGTAAAAAGGAAAATTTTAGGTACTGATATAGAATTGTATGATACTCCGGAATAGAAACTAAAAAAAGATTTACTGATTTTTTTGATATATATACTCAGGTGGAAATGATACCAAAAAAAACAATTAGTAGAAAAACATTTAAACCAGATGTAGGTAAAATTATATTTGTAAGTTCTTTGTTTAGGTTTAAAATACTTTCATTGGCAAAAGACGAATTAAAACCCATATTTTTAATATTTGCTCCGGAAAAAATAGCTTTTCACCAAACAAAGGAAGAAAGGGTTGATGATTTATTAAAAATCATATTGGAGATGTGCTATTTCCACCATATGAAAAGGATTATCCTCTTGTCATTGAATATGAGAAAGAAATTGTTTCGATAGATGAAGGTGATGAATTAGCAATGCCTGGTTTGGATGGATATCTGTTAGAAGAGGTCCTTTGAATATCGAAGTAATAAAACCTAAAAATATTGAATTAATTATCAGGAAAGCGTTAATCACTCCAAAAAGAGGAATATTATATAATCGGAGGTGTAGGTATATGAAATTAAAAGAACCAGGAATTATTGTAGGTGTTTCAAACAGACATGTTCATTTATCCAAAGAAGATTTAGAAATTTTATTTGGTGAAGGTTATGAATTGCATCCTATAAAGGATTTAAAACAACCAGGTCAATATGCTGCAGAAGAGGTTGTAACTTTAGTTGGTCCAAAAGGTAAAATAGAAAGAGTTAGGTTTTAGGTCCTGTTAGAAAAGAGACTCAAATAGAAATTTCACAAACCGATGCATTTAAATTAGGTGTACAGCCACCTGTTAGAGATTCTGGTGATCTTGATGGAACACCTGGGATTAAGATAGTTGGTCCAAAAGGAGAAGTTGAAACTAAAAAAGGATTAATTTTAGCTAAAAGACATATTCATATGTTACCTGAAGATGCAGAAAAATATGGTGTTAAAGATAAAGATTTAGTTTATGTTGCTGTTGAAAGCGGAGATAGAAAATTAATATTTGGTGATGTATTAATCAGAGTTAGTCCAAAATATGCTTTGGAATTTCATGTTGACACCGATGAAGCAAATGCTGCATTGATAAAAACAGGTGATGAAGTAAAAATAATAGAAGAATTCTAATACCCGGTTTAAAAACCGGGTATTTTTATTATTAATATAATTCAAAAGAGTTTTTAACTTGACTAAAAAATATTTTATTGTATAATATACTAGGTTTGCAGGTGTAGCTTCAACAGGTTAGAGCGCTGCCTTGGTAAGGCAGAGGTTGTGGGTTCGAGTCCCATCACCTGCTCCAGTTGCTCCCGAATTATCGGGATTTTATTTTATTAACAGGGGATTTTTATGAAATCATGGAATATTATGATAAAATTGCTGATGAGTATGATTCTATGTACAATGATCCATATTGGCAGATGCATAATAAAGTTTCGGAAAAAATAATTTTTAAAAATATAAAAATAAATAACGGAAAGATACTTGATATTGGAGCAGGAACTGGTTATTGGACTAAAATTTTTCTAGATAAAAATTTTGAGGTTTTTTCATTGGAACCCTCTAAAAAAATGTGTGAATTAATGAAAAAAGATTTGAAAACTATGAAAATATAAAAATTATAAATGGTTTTGCTGAGGATGTTCCTGCAAAGGATAACACTTTTGATATAGTACTTGCGATGGGAGATATACTAAGTTATTCAGAAAACCAAGAAAAATTTATAACAGAAGTATATAGAGTATTAAAAAAAGGTGGTATATTCATTGGAACCGTAGATAATTTAAATAAATTTATTTTTGATGCCTTTTTTTCAAAAGATTTTGATATAATAGAAGTAATGGCAAGAGAAAAGAAGGTAAAGGTTGGGTTTCTGAACATATGTCATTTTATTCAAAACTATTTACAAAAGAGGAGATTGAAAAGTTTTTATTAAAATATTTTAATTACGTAAAAATTTATGGAATAATGTCGTTTCCATGGAAAATACTCCTGATATTTCGAATTACTGGGCAAATGTATTGAATTTGGAGTTGGAATATTCAGAAAAATTTTATGATGTTGCAGAACATTTATTATATATGGTTGTGAAATAATGAGTAAATATAAATTAAGAACATTGCGCGTAGAAGCTTTAATTAAATTAGCACAATCTGGAGATAAAGAAGCAATGAATATGATCATGGTTAAATTTGAACCCATGATTAAGTCGATTGCTTCAAAATACTATGGTGCATGGGCAGAATTTCAAGACCTGGTTCAAATTGGTTTTGTTGGTTTAATACAAGGTGTTTATTCCTTTGATGAAACTAATAAAACAAAATTTTCAACATTTGCTTATTTGAATATATCTTCTGAGATAAAATCGTTTTTGACTTATCTTAATAGATTAAAAAATAAGGTGTTGTCAGATGCGGTAAGTATAGAATCGATGTTTGAAGATTATTCTGAAGATTCGGATTATTATTTTGAGGTTCCATCTGAAACGGATTTATATCAATCTGTTGTCTATAATTATATATTTGAAAGATCTATTGAACAAATGAAAGATATTGAAAAAGAAATTGTTAGAATGTGGTTGGATAATAATTCCTATGATGAAATTTCTAAAGAACTTGAAATTTCAAAGAAAAAAGTAGACAATACAATACAAAAGTTTAAGAAAGTTGCAAATCGGGTAATGAAATATGTTAATTCAGCAATAGCGATAGGAGGTAAATGATGAGAATAACAAGAGTATTGCTATATTTAGCAATAATATTATCCATAATTTCAATAATAATGTCAATTGGAAGCGAGATAAGATTTTCGAAATTTCAAAATTATATGGAAAGCCTCTTTAATAGGCAAAATGCGAAAGTTAATGATAATATATCTATGTTAAACACTAAATTAGAAGAAATGGAAAAATATTTTGAACCAAATGGAATTGTAGAAAAATTTATTAATTATAAAAGTAATCTGGAAAAACATTTAAATGATCTGGAAAAATTGCTTACTTTAGCTCAGGAAGATAAAAATGTAGGATATTTTCAATTGTATATTACAGGTTCAAGAGAAGTCTGGATAGGAATAAAAGATGAAAAAGGAAAATATGTATTTCAGGGTATGTTAAAACCAGGTTTATCGCCTTATAAATTTTATTTTTTTAAAGACCCTTCTATAAGAACTTCATATACAATAAACGTTCCATATAATTCCCAAATCCAAACAGCTAACCCGGATAATGTATATTTTTTAATTCAAGAACCTGGTCAGAGAAGATTAAAAAAAATGCCAGAGGCAAAAATAAAAAATATATCTGAAGAATTAAATCTCTACATACCAACTATTCGTGGAAAATAATTAAAAGGTCTTTTAATTTAAGGAAAATTCTGGTATAATATATGAGAAAGTTATCACTTGGATATAGGAGGGAAGGCCATGGATTATAATCATATAGAAATCGAGCAAAAATGGCAAAAAGAATGGGAAGAAAAAAAGGTATTTAAAACTTCACAAAGAAATGATAAAGAAAAATATTATGTTTTGACAATGTTTCCTTATCCTTCAGGAACAATCCACGTTGGACATGTTAAAAATTATGTTATAGGCGATGTGGTGGCAAGATACAAAAGGATGCAGGGATATAACGTATTGCATCCATTTGGGTATGATGCTTTTGGATTGCCTGCAGAAAATGCAGCTATAAAGAATAATGTTAATCCAGGAGAATGGACATTTAAAAATATAGAAACTATAAGAAATCAAATAAAGAAGATAGGAATTAGTTATGATTGGGATAGAGAAATTGCAACATGTACTGAAGATTATTATAAATGGACGCAATGGATATTTTTAAAATTATATGAAAAAGGTTTAGCATATAAAAAACATGCAGCCGTAAATTGGTGTCCAAGTTGTAAAACTGTTTTAGCTAATGAGCAGGTTGTTAATGGTAAATGTGAAAGATGTGGAACTGAAATTGAAATGAAAAAACTTGAGCAATGGTATTTTAAAATAACAGAATATTCTGAAAAGTTATTAAACGATCTTGATATCCTTGATGGATGGCCAGAGAATGTAAAAATAATGCAAAAAACTGGATTGGAAAAAGTGTTGGAGCAGAAGTCAATTTTACTATAGATGGAACAGAAAAAAAATTAAAAGTTTTTACAACGAGACCGGACACATTATGGGGAGTAACCTTCATGGCTTTAGCTCCAGAATCACCATTAGTTGAAGAGTTAACAACTCCTCAACAAAAGAAAGAAGTTGAAGAATTTTTAAATAGGGTAACAAAAGAAGATAAATTTAAGAGGATTGCCCAAGGAGCTAAAAAAGATGGGGCATTTACAGGAAGTTATGCTATCAATCCTGTAAATGGCGAAAAAATCCCAATTTATGTAGCAAATTATATTTTATTTGAATATGGAACAGGTGCAATAATGGCAGTTCCTGCACATGATCAAAGAGATTTTGAATTTGCTAAAGAATTTAATTTACCAATAAGAGTAGTAATCAAACCAGAAAATTCTGATTTAAAAGCTGATGATTTAAAAGAAGCATTTACTGAGGATGGAATAATGGTTAATTCAGATAAATTTGATGGAATGAAAAATAGGGAAGCTTTACCTGAAATAATTAAATGGTTAGAAGAAAATAAATTAGGGGAAAAAAGTGTTCAATATAAATTAAGGGATTGGTTAATTTCAAGACAAAGATATTGGGGAGCACCTATACCGGTGGTATATTGTGAAGATTGTGGTGTAGTGCCTGTTCCTGAGAAAGATTTACCTGTAAGATTGCCAACTGATGTAAAATTTGAACCTACTGGAAAAAGTCCATTAACATATACAGAAGAATTTATACATACAACATGTCCTAAATGTGGAAAACCAGCAAGACGTGAAGTGGATACGATGGATACATTTGTAGATAGTAGCTGGTATTATTTGAGGTATATTAATCCTAAGATGGAAGATAAACCATTTGATTCAGATGATGTGAATTACTGGCTTCCAGTTGATCAATATATTGGCGGGGTTGAACATGCAATATTACATTTGCTATATTCAAGATTTATTACTAAAGTTTTATATGATTTGGGATATATAAATTTTGTTGAACCATTTTCCAATTTATTTACTCAAGGAATGATTTATAAAGATGGAGCAAAAATGTCAAAATCAAAAGGAAATGTAGTTTCACCAGATGAAATGGTTGAAAAATATGGTGCGGACACATTAAGATTATATATGCTATTCATGGGCCACCAGAAAAAGATGCGGAATGGAATGATGCAGGTTTAGAAGGTGTGGCAAGATTTATGAATAAAGTTTGGAATTCAATGTCAAAAATAATTAGAATTACTCAAGATGTAGACATAAAAAATATGAAATTACACACAAAAGAAGAAAAATCTCTTAGAAGAAAGTTACATCAAATGATTGGGAAAATTACAAATGATATTGAAAAGAATTTCCAGTTTAATACAGCAATTAGTGGCATGATGGAATTAATTAATGAATTAAATAATTATATGAATAATTTGCCAGAAGAAAAGTGGAATAAGGAGTTATTAAAGGAAGTAGCTCAGGATTTTGTAATATTATTATCTCCATTTGCACCACATTTATCAGAAGAATTATGGCATATGATGGGACACTCAACTTTTGTTTTAAATGCAAAATGGCCAGAAGTGGATGAAAAAGCATTAGAGGTTGAAGAATTAGAAATAGTGGTCCAAATAAATGGCAAGGTGAGAGCGAAAATAATAGTAGATGCAAATGCTACAGAAGATGAAATAAAAAATAAAGCATTTGAAGAAGAAAAGGTAAAAAAATATCTTGAAAATGCGGAAGTTAAAAAAGTAATATTGGTAAAAGGTAAATTGCTTAATATAGTTATAAAAAAGTGATTGGGGGTAAATTATGAAAAATCCTAAAATACCAAAACCAACGATTAAAAGACTCGCAATGTATTATAGGTGTTTGGAAAATAAAAAAGCTTCCGGAATGCAGAGAACATCATCAAAGGATCTTGCGGATTCATTACATATAAAAGCAAGTCAAATAAGGAAAGATTTATCTTATTTTGGTGAATTTGGGAAGCGTGGTGTTGGTTACGATATTGATAAATTGATGAGTTCAATTAAGACAATTTTAGGCCTTAATAAAAAATGGAATGTTGCTATTGTAGGAGTTGGGAATTTGGGTTCGGCTATTGCAAATTATACAGGACTTGAAAAGAATGGTTTCTATATTAAAGCTGCATTTGATAAAAATAAAACTAAAATAGGAACTCAAATTTCTGCAGGAATTCTTGTGTATGATATGAAAGATATGAAAAAAATTTGTAAAGAGAAGAATATTGAAATAGCAATATTAACAGTCCCTTCAGAAGTAGCACAAAAAGTAGCCAATCAATTGGTTGAAACGGGAATAAAAGGGATATTAAACTTTGCTCCAACGTCGTTAACATTGCCTGAGAATATTTCTGTTGAAAACGTTGATTTTACTATATCATTAAAAGCATTAACCTATGACATTATTTCTAATAATAAAAGTTTTTATGAAATAGAAGAATAAAAAAGGCCGAGGTGGCGGAATTGGCAGACGCGTATGACTCAGAATCATATGGACTTTATGTCCATGCGGGTTCAAGTCCCGTCCTCGGCACCATATAGCCGCGGTAGCGGGTTTTTTTAATGAGGTGATATTTATGGGTAAATTGTATATAATTGGTACTCCTATAGGTAATTTGAAAGATATTTCTTTAAGGGCAGTTGAAACTTTAAAACAATCTGATATTATTTTTGTTGAAGATAAAAGGGTTACGATAAAATTATTAAATAATCTTGATATAGGGAAAAAAGAATTATTTACTTTTAGCGAATATAATGCTAATAAGGTTTTAAAAAAAGCCATAGACTTAGTCAAGGAAAATAATATTTGTTCGCTGGTTAGCGACGCTGGTATGCCTGTTATTTCTGATCCAGGTTATCAGTTAATAAATAAATGCTGGCAGGAGAATATTGAAGTAGATATTATTCCTGGTCCAAATGCGCCATCTGCAGCTATAGCTGTAAGTGGTTTTCCAGGGTCAAAATATATGTTTCAAGGTTTTTTACCCAGAGGCAAAAATAAAAGGAGACTTTTGAGAAAAATAAAAGACTTAGGAATTTTATTTGTATTTTTTGAGTCTCCACAGAGATTAAATAATACATTAAAAGAAATATTTGAGATAGTTGGAAATAGAGAAATATTTATTGCAAGAGAAATGACAAAGATACATCAGGAATTCTTTAGAGGAAAGTTAGTGAGGCAATAAAATACTTTTCAGAAAAAAATATAAAAGGTGAAATTACGGTTGTGTTGTCTGGAAAAGAGGGTGAAAATGAAAAAATTTAAAGATTTATTAGAGCTTATAAATTGGATTTCAATACAATTAGAAAATACTGAACTATTTGAAGATTCCATAGTATTTAATGGGGATATTTCAAAAGCAAAGACCAGTAGTGCAGGAGATTTATTTATTGAGGTTTCTCAAAGAAATGAATATGGTAAGACATATAAAATAAATATATTTCTTTCAAGATATCACATAAAAACACTCTTAAATAATTTAGGATTAAAAAATGTAAAAGAATTGGAAAATAAAAGCTGGAAAATTTTAGGTAAACTATCATTTTGGCCGTCATCTTCTACATTTGCTATTAAACTCCAATCTTTATTGTCGCTTGGAGAATCAAAACTAGAAAAAAGAAAAAGAGATATTTTAAATAGACTGAAAATTGAAGGCTTATTAAGGACAAAAGAAAATAAATTAGAATATCTGGAACCAATAAGAAAAATAGCAGTGATTTCTTCAGAAAATGCAGCTGGATATGGTGATTTCATAAAAAATATTAACAAGTTAAAAAATCCACCATTAATCCATCTTTATCCTTCTTCAATGCAGGGAATTGAAGTTCCCATTAGTGTTAGTAAATCATTGAAACTAATTTTAAATTCTGGAATAAAATACGATATTATTACTATTATTAGAGGAGGAGGGCACAATCAGATTTAATGTATTTTGATGATTACAATTTAGCTCAAAATATAGCCTGGGTTTCTAATAATAAAATTCCAATCTTAACAGGTATAGGACATGAACAGGATATTACAATACCAGATTATGTATCTTATATGAGATTTTCAACACCTACAGAAGTCGCAAGAGCTATTGTAAATCAAATTGAAAATTATAATAAAAAAATAGATGAAAATTTTCAGAATATAATATATTCAATTAATAATATATTCACCAGGTCAGAAATCTTTTCGAAAAATATATTAAACAATTTAAGTTCTTTGATAGATCAATTTTTTGAAGAGGAAAGAAATAAGATGATAATGTATTCAAATTCTATAAAATTATTTGATAATATTATTAGATCAAATGAATTGACCATGAAAAAAGAATTTAAATTTTTTGAATTCTTTTCACAATATATAGAAAATAATATAAATAACTTTAAACGTATAAATGATAATACTGAAGAAAAATTTAAAAATATTTTCGATCTATATATATCAAATGTATCAAAAAAGTTAGATAATTATTATATAGAAATGACAAAAAATAGTCCTTTTAGTTCTTTTTTAAGCGGAGGTGCAATTTTAGTTCAAAATTCACAAATAATAGATAGTGTGTATAAAGTTGATGAGAAAAAAGAGTTAGAAATAAAATTATACGATGGGGAAATAAATACTAAAATTAAGGAAATAAGATATTATCGGAGGAAGAAAAATGACTATTGAGGAAATTTTAAAATTATCAAAATCTGAGTTAAAAAAATATTCATTTAAAGAAATAGCAAATATGCTTGAATTAATCTCGCAAACTTTTCAAAGAAATAGTAACGATTTAGATGTTGAATATGCTCTAGAAATTTATAAGAAAGGATTAGATTTATTGATTATAGCAAAAGAAAAATTATCTATAACTAAAGCAGAAAAAGAGAAGATAGATAAAAAGTTCGAAGAAATAAAATCTAAATTTGAATAAGAAATACTCCCTATTTTCTAAGGAAATTTTAAGGAATGTAAGGTATTATTACATTGAAATAAAAAATAGGGAGGTGAAAAAATGAGAAAGACGATTTCTGTGTTATTGATAACAGTTTTAAGTATTTCCATGTTTGCTTTCGCCAGAATTCCTATATTAGATGAAAGCCAATTGATTGAGGTGAAAGGGGTAATTGAAAGTATCAAAGATAATCCTGGAAATAGATTTTTCACAGTTACGTTAAAAAATAAGACAGATTTTGAGGTTGTATTTCCAAGATTTCCAGAATTATTAAGATGGGTTGAGAAAAATACAGACATATCATTAGAGGGATACTATATAGAATTAAAAATAGGGAAATATTTTGTACCTGTAATAGTCTCTTATAAGGGAAAAAATTTCGATTTAAGAAAGGAAATTGCAAGAAGATTATATCAGAGAAGAAAAGAATTATACTTTAATCAAAGGCATAGAAGACCTTATAATTTTAATCTGTCTCCTAAATATTCTCCGAATATGATGATGAATACTCCAAATCCTTACAATTATAGACCAGGGTTACCTAAATATCCAGAATATAATCAAAATATGCCATATAATCCTAATAATTATTATCAACGAAAGAAATTACCACCTATTCGATAAAATGCCCCTTTTCGGGGTTATTTTATTGAATAATTAGGTGATTCTTTTGTTATTGATATATCATGTGGATGACTTTCTTTAATGCTTGCAGAAGTAATTTTGATAAATTCTGCTTTATTATGTAATTCTTCTATATTTTTTGCTCCTATATACCCCATTCCAGATTTTAAACCACCTAATAATTGATAAATAACTTCCCAACTTTTCCTTTATATGGAACCATACCTTCAACACCTTCAGGAACAAGTTTATCAGTATTATTAACGTTTTCCTGAAAATATCTATCTTTACTGCCTTTTTTCATAGCTCCAATAGATCCCATTCCTCTATAAGTTTTGTATTTTCTACCCTGATATAAAATGGTTTCTCCTGGTGCTTCTTCAGTACCTGCAAATAAACTACCAAGCATCACAGTGTTTGCTCCAGCCGCTAATGCTTTTACTATATCTCCAGAGTAGCGTATTCCACCATCTGCAATTACAGGAATGTTATATTTTTTTGCGACTTTTGCAACATCCATAATAGCAGTTAATTGTGGTACTCCTATTCCGGCAACAATTCTGGTGGTACATATAGATCCAGGTCCAATTCCAACCTTTAATGCATCTGCACCAGCTTTTATTAAATCTTTTGCTGCTTCTTCTGTCGCAATATTTCCCGCAATTACTGGCGTTTTTGGAAATCTGGATTTTAGAAGTTTGATAGTGTTTATAATGTTTTTAGAGTGTCCATGTGCAGAGTCTAATACGATGACATCAACATTTGCTTCAATTAGCGCTTGTGCTCTTTCTATAGCATCAGAAATTCCTATAGCGCCACCTACTAATAATCTCCCTTTTGAATCCCTGGATGCATTTGGGTGTTCAATTACAGAAAAAATATCCTTTATTGTAATCAATCCTATTAATTCCTGTTTTTCGTTTATTATAGGTAATTTTTCTATTTTGTTTTCATGTAATATTTCTTTCGCTTCATTAATGGAAATATGAGGACCAGCAACAATTAATTTTTTAAATGGAGTCATTAATTCTTTAGACTTTTTTGAAGAATCTTTTTCAAATCTCATATCTCTATTGGTTAAAATTCCTAATAATTTATTATTTTCATCTACAACAGGTAGACCACCAATTTTGTATTCATGCATTATTTTTTCAGCTTCAAATATAGGAGTATCTGGTGAAATAGTAATTGGTTCATATATAATACCGTTTTCTGATTTTTTAACTTTTTCTATTTCATGAGCCTGTTCCTCTATACTCATATTTTTATGAATTATGCCAATGCCACCTGCGTGAGCCATTGCTTTGGCCATAGCACTTTCTGTAACAGTATCCATAGCAGCAGATAAAAATGGTGTATTTAAAAAATGTCTTTTATTAATCTTGAACTTGTGTTAACTAAAGAAGGGGTAACTTCACTATATTTTGGTAATAATAAAACGTCATCAAAAGTCAATGTTTCTCTAAACAAGGTATGCTCACTCCTTTCATTCCCATTCAATTGTTGCAGGTGGTTTAGAAGTAATGTCATAAACAACTCTACCAATTCCGCTTACTTCATTTGTTATTCTTGTTGATGCTTCTTCAAGAATTTCAAATGGAATTTTTGACCAATTTGCGGTCATTCCTTCAACGCTATTAACACTTCTTATAGCTAAAACATAATCATAACTTCGCTCATCTCCAACAACACCTACAGTCTTTATTGGAGTTAAAACAGTAAAAGCCTGCCAGACTTTATGATACCAGTTATACTTTTTAGAGTTTCAATAAATATATGATCAGCTTTTTTAGAATGTTTAATTTTTCTTCAGTGATTTCCCTATTATTCTTATTGCTAAACCGGGACCTGGAAATGGATGTCTATATAAAATATGTTTTGGAATACCTAATAATTCACCGATTTTTCTTACCTCATCTTTAAAAAGATATTTTAAAGGTTCTATTATTTTAAAGTTTATTTCTTCTGGTAATCCTCCAACGTTGTGATGACTCTTTATTTTAGCTGTACTTTTTCCAGAAGCGGCACTTTCAATTACATCTGAGTATATGGTTCCCTGTATAAAAAATTCAAAATCTTTTTTAGCTTCATCTTCGAATACTCTAATGAATTCTTCTCCGATTATTTTTCTCTTTTTTTCTGGATCTGTTATGTCTTTTAATTTATTTAGAAATCTTTCTTGTGCATCGATAACTGTTAAGTTTATTCCAAGTAAATCATTAAAAATTCTTTTTACCTCAGTTTCTTCATTTAATCTTAATAAACCATGATTTACAAAAACAGCTTTTAGATTTTCTCCTATAGCTTTATGAACTAAAACTGCAGCAACTGATGAATCAACTCCACCAGAAAGTGCGATGATTGCTTTCTTATCTTTTATCTGATTTTTAATTTCAGCGATTTTCTCATCAATGAAATTACTTAAAGACCAATTTTTTTTTAGTTTAGCAATATTAAAGAGAAAATTTTTGATTATATCATTGCCAAATTCTGTATGTTTAACTTCAGGATGAAATTGTAGTCCATATATATTTTCTGAAAACTTAATTGCAGCATAGATATTATTATTGGTTTTGGCAATAACCTTACTATTTTCAGGTAATGAGACAACAGAATCTCCATGACTCATCCATGTTATAATATTTTTAGGTATGTTTTTAAATATAGGATCATCGTAAATATTAATCTCAGTTTTACCATATTCTGAAATTTCGGTTTTCTCTACGATACCTCCAAGTTTTTTTGCTAATAATTGAAGTCCATAACATACGCCTAATATAGGTTTTTCTGAATTTAATACCCAATTTGGAAGAGGTAAAGCATCTTTCGCATTTACACTTTTTGGTCCTCCAGATAATATAATGGCACCAATCTCTCCATCAGGTAATTCATCAAATTGAATAACTTCCGAATAAATTTTTGATTCTCTTATTCGTCTTGCTAATAATTGAGTATATTGCGACCCATAATCGATAATAATAACCTTTTCCATAAGCACCTCCTATAAAAAAATACACTCCTCTATAAGAAAAGAGGAGTGCATATTATATACACTAACATACAACCTCCTTTCCTATAGTCAGATGGTTTACGGCCATCTGGTAGATACTTCCAGACCATATTACTGGAATTATATAGGAAAAGCATCATTAAAAATATTTAATTTTCTGAATTTTAACAGAAAAAGACTTAATTTCTTTTGCTATATTATTAATCCTTGGTTAATTGATTTTCATTACATACAATAAGAATTCTATATTTCCTTCTTTACCTTTTATAGGGGACTCTGTTAGTCCTAAAATTTTAAAATTATTTTTTTCAAAAACTTTTTTTACCTTTTCAATTGCTTCTTTTCTATAAGCTTCTTTTTTCACAACACCTTTTACTAATTTTGAAGGTTCTAATTCGAATTGAGGTTTTATTAAAATAATCCCTTGAGCAAAAGGAGAGGTTATATTTTTTATTGACTCAATTAGTTTAGTAACAGATATAAAAGATACATCACAGGTAAAAACTTCAATTTTATCAAAGTCTTCTTTTTTTAAATAACGGGCATTTGTATTTTCCATAACAATGATCTTAGGATTATTTCTTAAATTTTCATGAAGTTGATTTGTCCCAGAATCTATAGCATAAACTTTTTTAGCACCATATTCTAATAAAACCTGAGTAAAACCACCTGTAGATGAACCAATATCCATACATATTTTATCTTTTATATTAATATTAAATTCTTTTATAGCTTTTAATAGTTTATATGCAGCTCTGCTTACATATTTTTCATTTTCTGTAATTTCTATTTTATCAGTTTCTTTTATCTTTCTCGATGGTTTAGTAACAAAAACATCATTAACTTTAACCTTTTTTTCTTTAATTAAGCGTTGTGCTTTTTCTCGAGATTCAACATAATTATTTTTAACCAGAAATATATCTAACCTATTTTCCATTTTTATACCCCGTTATAGTATTTTTTCTTGTAATTTTTACTTTATTATTTTGTATAAAAATATTTTTATTTTTTAATGATATCTTTTTTTCTGTGTATAACTTAATATTATTTTCAATTTTTGATGTTTGACCAACAAAGTATAATCCACCAGTTTTTAAATCTATTGAATATTTTTTTCCTCCAACAGTTAAAACAGATATTTTATTATTTTTAACAGTTATATATGCAGGTGCTCTTCCTATATCTCTAATAATATTCCTTAAACCAACAGTTATTATTTCTCCATAAGAAGTAATAAGATAAATAGTAAAATTATTTTCATAAGCAAAAACAGGAATTCCATGGTATTGAATACTTTTATTTTTTTCTAAAATACCAAATGGTGAAACAAAAACAGCATTTTCAATAATTAAAATATTATCATCATTTTTGGGGATCCAAACGCTTTTTTCACTTCCGGTAATTTCAATACCGGTTTCTAAATTGAAAACTCCCAGAATTTTTTTAAAAGATATTTCCTTTTCTATAATTTCTGATATTAAAGGCACTTTATATTTATCATAAATATTTTCAAGATTAAATCTTATTTTTTCATAAGGTGTTTCAAGAATATAATTATCCGGTGGCAATATCATATGTTCTTTTAATTCAATTTTTTCTCCGTTTAGTGTTGCGTCACCGGTATATCCAGAAAAATCGACATCAATCCATCTTTCAGGGACTTTTTTAAGCTTTGTCCTAGAGGTACTTTCACGGAATATTGAAAATCAAATTATCTTTCAAAATTTTTACTTTTAAATTTTCTGACCAGTCAAAAAAAGCAGAATTAACTATTGTTCCAGACTCATCAAGTATTTGACAATTATTTGCTATCAAGTAAATTCTTCTTTGATAATAGTTTTTAAAAATATTTGACAGTAAATATTTTAAATTGTTTAAAGAGTCAGTATATTCTTTTTTTTCAAAATCTATTATGACACGTGAAGCCTGAATAGTAATTTCTAATCTTTTAGAATTCGTTGATGGTGGAGTTTCTATATCAGCATATTTATAAATACTATAAAATATATCTGTAAACAAAGAAGAAGGGCCATTATATATCAGCCCTATTTTTTCTTTTGAAAATATTGAAATATTTATTAAAATAATACAGAATAAAAGTATAATCCTTGTGGTGGAGCCGATGCTGGAGCTTTTGAACGACTTTTTGCCTCTAAAATTTCTTTTATATATTCTGGTTCCCAACTTTCTGTCCCTACCTTTACTAAAGCACCTACAATATTTCTTACCATTCTTCTTAAAAATGAATGTCCTTCAACCCTTATTAAAATAATATTATTTCTCATTTTTAAAATCCTAATTCTATATATTGTTCTTACAGGATTTCTATCATCATGCCCGGTTTTGAATGTCGTGAAATCATGTTCTCCTTCCAGGTATTTAGCAGCTTTTCTCATTTTATTTATATTTAAATCATAAGGAAACCACCAAACCCTATCTCTTAAAAATATGTTTGGTTCATCATTTTGATAAATAAAATAATGGTATATTCTTTTTTTAGCTTCGTGACGCGGAGAAAATTTATCTCTGACATTCCTAATTTCCCTTACATATATATCTTCTGGAAGATTTGCATTTAATGCATCTTTTATATTTTTTAATGTCATCCTATCATTTGGAACACTAAAAGCTATGACCTGTCCATAACCATGAACTCCAGTGTCTGTTCTTCCAGCACCCCATGAAATTATCTTTTGCTTAAAAATTCTCTGGAGAGTTTTTTCAAATTCTCCTTGTACAGTTCTTACTTTTGGCTGTCCTTGAAATCCATTAAACTTTGTTCCATCATACGCAACTATTGCGGCAACTCTTCTCATATTTTACCTCCATTATAAAACGCCTTTTTCTTTTAAAACACCAGTTTCTAATAACTTATAAGCAATTTCTTTTTCTTGTTTTTCAAGTAACTCTAAATTTTTTTTGAATAATTTCTCATAAATTCTTATTAAATAAAGGTTCGCAAATTTTGATACATACATTTTTATTGTTTCTTTGTGCGAATCTTCAACATTTTTAACTAAGGTTTCTAGCCAATCTTCATAATTTTCCCTTATTTTATTGGTCTTTATTAAAGAATTAAATTCATGTATTGTTTCATATAGTCCAATGAATTCTGATATTAATTCTATATAATCACCATATAACTCTCTTATCTCTTCTGATAAAAATCTACAAAAGAAACTTTTAAATAAGACGAAACTTTTTTATCTATTTTAAAAATCTTTTTAAACCTACTAAATTACCTTTTTTTCTTTCAATATAAAATATCCTAGAATGCCATTATTAAAGTTTTGGATGTTTTCCAGATCTTCTTCACTATATAGCATAATTTTTAATGTCTTAGAATCGATAAATTCACATTTCTTTGGAACATAAAAATCACCATTATTGGTTACTAATAATAGATTTGGTTCCATAATTTCACCTCAATATTAAGTCAATGAATTTACAACCTCTTTTGCCCATGAAATGATATTTTCTGCTTCGATTTCATCATTTCCTTTAGCTAACAAATAAAATTTAATTTTTGGTTCTGTTCCAGATGGTCTTCCAATAATTTTTAATTTATTTTCATAATTTAGCTCCACTACATTTGATTGAGGTAAATCATTAACACCTTTTAAATAGTCTATAGTTTCCACTAATTTTAAATTTTTAACTTGAGTAGGAGGTGTATTCCTTAATTTTTGCATGATACTATTAATTTTGTTTATTCCCTCAATTCCTTCCAATGTAAATGAAACATTTTCTTCAAGATAATATCCATATTTTCCTCTTAATTTATTAAGATAATCAGTTAATGTCATATTATTATTGTACAAATAAGAAACCATAATAGCTACTAATCCAGAAGCTATAACAGCATCTTTATCTCTTGCATGCTCATTTGCTAAATATCCATAACTTTCTTCAAATCCAAAAATAAATTTCTTTTCACCATTATTGTAAAATTTTTCAATTTTTTCACCGATAAATTTAAAACCAGTCAATGTTTCTTCAATAGAAACATTGAATTCTCTGGCTATAGGTTTAATCATATCTGTTGTTACAATAGTTTTTATTATTACTCCATTTTCTGGTAAAATTCCAAGAGATTGCATTCTGGTTAAAATAAAATGAGATAGCATGACTCCAATCTGGTTTCCTGTAAAAGACTTATACTCATTTTTTTCTTTTATATATATACCTAATCTATCTGAATCTGGATCAGTTGCCATAACCAGATCTGTATTATTGTTACTTGCATAATTTAAAGCTAATTTAAAAGCATCTTTTTCTTCTGGATTAGGAACTTTAACTGTTGAAAAATTCGGATCTGGAATAGCTTGTTCTTCTACAATTTTTAAATTGAACCCTAATCTTGTAAGTAATTCTTTGACAGGTTTCAAACCTGTTCCATGTAATGGTGAATAAACGATATTTATATTATTATTTATTTGAGGCATTAATGATCTTAAATAGCTTTCTAAATTATTGATGTAGTCTTCAAAAAGTTCTTCGGATATCCAGTTAATATATCCACGTTTTATGCCCTCTTCAAAATCAATAATTTTTACATCATCAAAATAATCCAATTTATTTATTTCTTCAATAACCTTACTAGCTACTTCTGGCACAGCTTGAGTTCCATCAGAAGTATATATTTTATATCCATTATATTGGGGTGGATTATGACTGGCAGTAATAACAATTCCAGCAGTTGTTTTTAAATATCTTACTGCAAAAGATAATATTGGTGTAGCAGTAACTTCTTTAAAAATATGGACATTAATCCCATTAGCTGCCAAAACTGATGCTGTTGTTTTAGCGAAATCTAAAGAAAATTTTCTTGTATCATAAGCTATTGCAACTGCTGGAAATCTACATATCTTTTTTAAGTAATTAGCAAATCCTGAGTAGCTCTTGCAACTGTATGAATATTCATACGATTTGTACCTGCACCGATTTTTCCTCTTAATCCACCAGTACCAAATTCTAAATCTTTAAAAAACCTATCTAAAAGTTCCTCTTTATTATTTTTAATAGTAATTAATTCATATTTTAATGAAGAATCAGCTTTTTTAATCCATAATTCAAATTTATTATAAGCACTTTTTTCTATGTCTGTCATAACCTCTCCTCCTTGAAATATACTTTATACAATAAAATTATAACACAAAAAAAGATAAATATTTCAAAAAAGATTTAAAATATACAAAAGGGGCTATAGCCCCTCAAAATAATTTTTGTTCTGGAAAGTAAGAAACTTCAAATTTATCATTTACACCAATCACATCAATTCTTGTTTCGTCAAAATCAATATTATTGTATTTTATAAAAATATTAGCAGTTTTGATGATTTTCTGCAATTTCTTATTATTAACTCTGTATGCTGGATTTTCAATATAGTCTTTTCCACCTTTAACTTCAATGAAGACAAGACATTTCTTATCGAGAGCAATAATATCAATTTCACCAATTTTAGTGGCGAAGTTTCGCTTTAAAATTTTAAAACCTTTTTTCTTTAAAAATCGAACAGCTATATCCTCATATATTTTACCTTTATTATTCATTATCCCTGTATTCCAGGCACCTTTAACAAATCATTTCTTTTATTAGGAAATTCATTGATTATATTTTTTAATACTTCATTAGATTTAGCCTTGTCTTCATGAAAAATGTTTTTTAAAATATTTTCTATAGGAGAAAATAATGGCTTAACATCTTTTGTATCAATTTCATCAATCATTTCCATATATTTTAATAAATCATTTAAATCTTTTTTTATAACTTCTTTTTCATTTTCAGATAGTTTTATCATAGCCAGTTTTTCTAATTTTTCAATTAATTCGTCTGTTACGTTTATCATAAAGTTTCCTCCTTAAATTAAAATTAATTCAATATAAATAGCAGATAATATTAGATTAGTAATAACAATTAAAAAAGCAAACTTAAAGAAATCTTTAAACTTAATCTCTTCATTTTTGAATTGTTTTAACATGGCTAAAGCTACTATATTGGCAGATGCACCTATTGGAGTGAAATTACCTCCTAAACATGCACCAAGGGATAAAGAATACCATAGTGGTTTCAAGTCTGAAAAAGTTTGTGGATTTATATGTTGTAAATTTTTAATAACAGGAATTAATGTTGCTGTAAAAGGAATATTATCGACAAATCCTGAAATAGCCCCAGAAACACCTATAAGCATCATTGCAAAGCTTCTCATAGAACTTCCTGCAATATTAACTAAAACATGTGTGAAATCTTTTAAAATTCCTGTTTGAACTAATCCACCTGTCATAATAAATAAACCAAAGAAAAATAAGATAGTTCCCCATTCAACCTCCTTAAGAATTTCCTCAACTTCATTTCTATCTAAAATTAACAAAGCTAAAAATCCTATAAATAACGCAATGGTAGAGCTTTCCATTTCAAGTTGATGTTGAAATATGAACAAAATCAGAGTTAAAAGCAACAGTGCCCATGAAATATAAAATCCTAATTTACTTTTAATGGTTGATTTTGGATCAAAGGATTTAACTTTATCTTCATCAATAGAAAAGTTTAATTTTTTCTTAAAAAGAAACATTGTAATTAATTGCATTACAAATAAATTTAAAAAAGAAATTGTACCATTAACCATAAAAAATTCTGTAAAACGCAATCCTGCTGCACTGGCAATCATAATATTTGGAGGATCACCGATTATTGTGGCAGTTCCTCCAATATTTGATGCCATAATTTCTCCAAAAACAAAAGGCAATGGATCCACATCTAAAGAATCAGTAATAGCTAATGTAATAGGTATAAAAACAAGAACTGTAGTTACATTATCAATTATTGCAGAGAGTAAGGCTACTGTAAAAGTTAATCCAAAATAAAGTATATAACCATTTTTCTTAAAAGCTTTTAGAGTTACTATTCCTAAGTACTCGAAAATACCTTTTTTCCTAATAACAGAAACAAAAATCATCATTCCCATTAACAAATATATTGTATTAACATCAACATAATTTTTTATGGCTTCAATATGATTTTCAAATATGCCAAGTATCATCATTACAGTGGCGCCAAGTATTGCAACAATTGTTCTATTAATTCTTTCTGTTATTAAAAAAGTATAGGCAAAAAGGAAAATCAATAATGCAATAGTACGCTCCGTAAAATCATCCCCTTATTAGTTAATAAATTTATCAATGTTGTTAATAATATCATTGATTTTTGATGAATCTTTCCCCCTGCTTGTGCAAAATCTGGTCTTCCGCCACCTCCTCCACCAAGCTCTTTGGCGATATTTCTGGCAATATTACCTGCATGGTATTTATCAACTAAATCTTTTGTTACTTTAACAATGAAATTCACTTTTTTATCATTTTTATTAAATAGTATGATAATTCCACTTTTTATTTTATTTTCTGCAATATCTGTTACATTTCTTAGAACATCAGAAGCTACTTTTTCAAAGATTTTTGTATAAATTTTTGTTTCTCCAATTTTTTTGACATTAAAAACATCAATTGATTGTGAAGTAAGTTTCTCCTGTAATCTTTTTATTTCTTTTTCCTGGGTGTTTATTTTTTCCAATAAATTCAATATTTTAGGAATAACTATTTCTTGTGCTGCGTCAAGATGTTTTGAAATGATATTTAATTTTTCCTCTATTTCATTTAAATACTCTAAAGATTTTATTCCAGTAATGGCTTCAATTCGTCTAACCCCAGCAGAAACAGCAGTTTCAGAAATTATTTTAAATAGTCCTATTTCACCAGTATTAGATACATGGGTACCACCACATAATTCAGAACTAAAATCAGAAATTTTAACCACTCTAACTTCATTACCGTACTTTTCTTCAAATAAGGCCATGACGTTTTCATTTTTTGCTTCTTCTAAAGTTTTTATTTCTGTTATAACTTTTAAATTATCAAGTATTTTTTCATTTACTAATTTTTCAATTTCTTTAATTGTATTATTGGATATACCTTCATAGTGTGTAAAATCAAATCTTAATTTTTCATCTGTAACCAAAGAACCAGACTGTTTCACGTGTTCTCCCAATATTTCTCTTAAAGCCTTATGTAACAGATGTGTTGCAGTATGATTTCTTCTTATGGCTTTTCTTCGTTCTCCATCAACTATTAATTCAACTTTTTCTCCAGTGGTTATGTTGCCATTAATAACCTTTCCAAAATGACCAATTACCTCATTATTAATAATTTTAGTATCTTCGACTTTAAATTTAAAATTTTTATTTTTTATAATTCCTGTATCACCAATTTGACCGCCCTTTTCAGCATAAAATGGTGTGTTTTTAGTAATTAAAACTACGGCATCTCCTTCAGTTGCAGTATCGACAATTTTATCTTCTTTTACAATATAAAGTATTTCGCTTTCATCAATGATTTTTTCATAACCAGTGAATTTTGTAGTTTTTATTTCATCACCAATATATTTATATGCTTGATTCATTTTAGCATATTCTTTTTCTCCAGCTGCATCACGGGCTTTTTTTCTTTGTAATTCCATAAACTCATTAAAGCTATTTTCATCCACTGTAAAATTATATTCTTCTGCAATTTCTTTAGTGATATCGAGAGGAAATCCATAAGTATCATATAATTCAAAAGCAAAATCACCTTCAATTATATTATTATTAGATGATTTTATGTAATCTATCAATTTCTCTGTTCCTTTATCCAGTGTTTCTAAAAATCGTTTTTCTTCTGCTTCAACTATCTTTTTGATAAATGAACTCTTTTCTTTAATTTCAGGATAAATATCACCATAATTTTCCAACACAACATCAATTATCTTATTCATAAAAACTTCTTTTTTTCCTAAAAGCGCTCCATGCCTTAAGGCTCTTCTTAAAATTCTCCTTAATACATATCCTCTACCTTCGTTTGAAGGTAATATCCCTTCTGAGACAAGGAATGTTACAGCTCTTGAATGATCAGCAATAACTTTTATAGATATATCTGTTTTTTTATTTTCTCGGAATTTAACATTAAAAATTTCTTCAATTTTTTTAATTATAGGAGTAAATAAATCTGTTTCGAAATTATCATATACCCCTGGACGGCCGCAGTAACTCTTTCAAGTCCTGCACCAGTATCAATATTTTTTCTTGGTAATGGTGAAAGATTGCCATTTTCATCTTGATAATATTCGGTAAATACTAAATTCCATATTTCAACGTATCTTCCACAATCATCTTGTGGAGTACATTTTTCAGTATTAGGACACAAATCAGTTCTACCAGTATCATAATATATTTCAGAACATGGTCCGCACGGTCCTGAAGGTCCTACAGGTCCCCACCAATTATCTTCTTTCCCCATTTTAACAATTTTTTCTTCTGGAAAACCGATAACATTTTTCCAGATATTATATGCTTCATCATCTTCATAATATACTGATACCCATAACTTTTCTTCTGGTAATTTCAGAACATCGGTAAGAAATTCCCATGCAAATTTGATTGCTCCTTCTTTAAAATAATCACCAAAGGAGAAATTTCCTAACATTTCAAAAAAAGTTTGATGCCTTGCAGTTCTTCCAACATTTTCTATATCATTAGTTCTAATGCATTTTTGACATGTGGCTATTCTTGTATAAGTAGGCTCTACCTTTCCCCAAAATATTGGTTTAAAAGGGACCATTCCAGCCACTGTAAATAATAGTTGTGGATCACTGGGTATTAAAGAAAAACTCTTCATTATTTTATGTCCATTTTTTTCAAAAAATTTTAAAAACGATTCTCTTATTTCTTTTGAATTCATGTAATCCCTCCATTATATTCCAAAAATTTTCATCAAAAAATAAAAAGATGGAGTTAAATATAATAATCCATCTATTCTATCGTACATACCACCATGGCCTGGTAATGTTTCCCCGGAATCTTTTAAATTATATGTTCTTTTTAAAGATGATTCTGTAAGGTCACCTATAGTATCAATTAATCCAACTAATATTGCAAAAAAAATAGCCTGAAAAGGGTTTATTAAATTTAAATTGAAACTTTTCCTTATATATTCAAAAATAATAATATACAAGTATGTTAAAATTATTCCGCCTATTAAACCTTCTATGCTTTTTTTGGGCGAATAATTAGGTGATAATTTATGTTTTCCAATATTTAATCCAACAAAATAAGCACCAGCATCATATATCCATACTGAAGTTAAAACTAAAACTGAAGTAGTTGCTCCATAATTCAAAACAATATGGTAAAAATAAGATAAAAATAAAGAAATAGATATAAGACCAAAGATATAACTTTCTATAGAAATCTTATAATTATGGTATTTTTTAAATAAATTAAGCTGAAACCTGCAACCAAAATTATAGATATGACATATACTGTAATTGGATCGAATACTGTTAATCCTGAATAATAAGCTCTCAAAGAAAATCCATAAACTGCACTTGTTAAAGCAAGCATAATGGAAAGAAATACTTTGTATTCATATTTAAAGTCTTTTAAAGTCATTTCAAAATATTCTAATGCTGTAATTAAAATAATGGACGTGACCAGGCCAATAGTAGTTGGTAAGGTAAAAAAGGAAAAAACAACAGCTGGTCCTAAAATAATTCCTGAAAGTGTTCTAATTAAGAGATTTTTTTTATTAATAGCCATTATTTTTCACTTCCTTCATCTGAAGAAATACTACCAAATCTTCTTTCTCTATTTGAATAATCTTCTACAGCTTTTATCAAATCTTCTCTGGTAAAATCTGGCCATAATGTATTGGTAAAATATAATTCTGAGTATGCAATCTGCCATAGGAGAAAATTACTTATTCGTATTTCTCCAGAAGTTCTTATTATTAATTCAGGATCTGGAACATCTGGTAGATATAGATTTTTAGATATATCCTCTATATTTATAGATTTAACACCTTTTTCCATTAACTTATTTACGGCATCTACAATTTCTTTACGACCACCATAATTTACTGCTAAAATCACGTCAATTTTCGTATTATTTTTACTTTTATCTTCTATTCGTTTACACACATCAAAAACATTCTTTGGTAATTCTTCAATTCTACCAGTAAAACGAACTCTTACATTCTCTTTTATTATCTTATTTAGTCTTGATTCAAGATATCTTACCATAAGCGAAAAAAGGAACGAAACTTCTTCTTTTGGCCTTTTCCAATTTTCAGTAGAAAAAGAGTATAAGGTTAAATACCTTATACCCAGATCGGATGCCCACTGTATTACATCTTCAGCAACTTTTGCACCACGTTCGTGCCCCATTGTCCTTTTAAGTCCTCTCTGCCTGGCCCATCTTCCATTTCCATCCATTATGATTCCAACATGTTTTGGTATTTTCAAGACTCCATTATCTCCTTTTCTTTTTTATGAAATACTTCATCGATTTTGTGTTCGTGCTCTTTTAATATTTTTTGAATTTCTTCTTCTAATTTTTTAGCATCATCTTCAGGAATCTCACCATTTTTTTGTTTCTCTTTAACAATTTTCATATCTTCACGTCTAATGTTTCTTAATGCGATTTTAAAATCTTCAGAAAGTTCTTTTGCGTGTTTAACCCATTTTTTTCTATCCTCTACTGTTGGGTTAGGAAATTTAACTCTGACAACTACACCATCAGTTGAAGCCATCATACCTAAATTAGCAGCATTAATAGCTTTTTCAATTTTTGAACATAAGCTTTTATCCATGGTGTAATAACAACTGTTCTATCTTCTCCAACAGTTAATGTAGCGGTTTGATTAATTGGAGTAGGTGTTCCATAATAATCTACCATAATTTCCTCAAACATTGCTGGAGAAGGCCTTCCAGTTCTAAGCTTTTTGTATTCATCTTCTAAATGTTTAACCGTTTTATCCATTTTAGCTTTAGCTTCTTTTAAAATAGGATCTTTTAATGACACAATATCCACCTCCACGATAATTTTTTATTTTATATCTTTTAAATAAGGTTAAATCATTTTTTATATTGTACAAGAAGCAATTCATCATCAATAAAATCAAAAGAAAATGGTTTTGTATATTTAATAAACTTCGCTATATTACTTGAACTTAAATACCATAATGCTCTTGGATCTTTTTGAAAAATATTTTCATTTAAATTGAAAAAGACAAATAAATTATTACTTATAGAAATTAAATATTCTAAATCCTTTAATAAAATTCTTGAATATTCTGGATTAAAGAATACTATTGTATCAAATGTATATTTATAAATTCTATCTTCAACATATTCCATATTATATATAGAAATATGTTCTTTTTTTAGAAATGGGCTAAGTGTATTAATTTCTAAAACATTATCACCGTTAATCTGTGACAATAAATATTTTATCTTATTCTTTTTTAACGGATTTGGAAATAGGGTTCTGAAATATTTAGAATAATTTTTTAAATAATTATCCAGGCTTTTTAAAGAATTATATGTTGGTAATGGAGAAACATATCTTAAACCAGTTTCTACGGATTCATACCATGTTTTAACAGGATTAACAACAGGTATCAAAGAAATAATTTCTCCTATATTTAAAACGTTTACTATTTTATCTTCTTCTTTTTTATATTTTCTTCAAAATAAAAGCCAGTATAATTGTAGTGTCCTCCTGCTAAATCAGCAAGTATAGAATTTAATTCAAGAGCTTTTTCAAGATAAAATTTAGCTTTTTCAAGTTCCTCATTTTCTTTAAAATAATTATATAATCTCAAGCTTACAAAAGCTTTAAAGTATTTATTTTTTGTTATTTCAAAGCTTTCTAATAATAATGATTCAAATAATTTTTTATTATCGTTTTTTAATTTTAAAGCATAAACATATTTTAATTCCGGGAACATTTCCCAAAATAAAAATCAAATAAAGATAACTCTTTATGGTCAAAAATATCCAGACTAAAAAATAACTCATTTTTCCTGCTCATTTCTTCTTTTAATTCAACATATGCAGGAATTAATTCTTTTGGGTCCATATGAGTTAGTATATCTTCTATTAAAACCTGAACAAATTTCGCCAGAGATTTTTCTAAATTTACAGCTTTTTTGTATCTTATTTTTGCTTCGTTGAATCTTCCAGTTTTGGTTAAAATATCTGCAATTAATAGCTCTATGACAGCTTTTTCTTTGTCAGAGCTGATATTTCTTCGCAATCTTCTTATTTTTAAAAGTAATTCCAGTAACTGTTCAAAATCTCCTTCAAATAAATTATCAATGAAGGTGAGTAAAAAGCCAACAATATTTTTTTCTTTTTCCAATCTTTCAGTGAAATATTCTAAAAATATGTATGGATTTTTGTTTTCCAATTTTTCAAAAATTAAATTATATTTATTTATATTATCTATTGTTGTTTTATCATAATGTTCTTTATTTTTCAGTATTTCGACATGAAGCGTTTTTATTATTTTGATTAAATCTTCTTTTACATTATAGTTATCCTCTTTAGAAAATTCATCAAAAACAAAATTATATAACATTACGATTTTTTCATTATTTTTTGTATAGTCAAAATCATTCAAAGCATTTTCTATGTCTCCAAAATCTTTTGTTTTTATTTTTGACATTACAAGAAAAGCTAACCCTTCATTCTTTTTAAATAATGATTGCATTGACCACGTAATTTCACCACGTCTGCTTTCAAAAACATTTAAATATTTTAAAAAATCAGACGAAGCACTTTTTAAATTTTCCCAATCACGCTTATTATAGTATACATTCATTAATCCATAATAGGCATCAAGATTCCATTTTGAACCTATTTTAAACCATCTTTCGGCTTCCTCCCAATATCCTTTATTCATTAATTCAATACCCATAAAAACATAAATTCTACAGTCATTGGAATGGGTTTGTAATTCTTTTTTTTAATATCTTTTAAAATTTTTTGAGATACTTTATATCCAATTTTCATCTTTTCTATATTTTTTGAGCAATTGATAATGTTTTCATATATTGAATTAAATAATATATATCATCGGGTTTTTCTTCCAGGTATTTTTCAAGAAGGGCTAAAGTTCGTTGTGTTTTTGTTTCCTCCTTAATCTTGTCCATATATACCCATAATGATATAATTCAAGATCGATTTTTGTATTTTTACCTTTATATACTGGTTGATTATGAACTATATTTTCATATTTTACCTTTCCATTTCTAAAAAATCTAGCGGTACTAGCTATTTCAGAATGTTTTTTTTCAAAATCTAAAAAGTTTACAGTTGGTATATATACAGCAACAATATCCTCTTTTAATGATTTCAAATAATCTCTAATATTATTTTTTAAATTTTCAGAAGCTTCTTCATCGGCATCAATTATAAATACCCATTCAGAAGAAGCGTATTTTAAAGTTTCATTTCTTGCATCAGAAAAGCTACCATTCCATGGAAAAAAATATACTTTGTCAGTATATTTTTTTGCAATTTCAACAGTATTATCTGTAGAACCTGTATCTACTAAAATAATTTCATCACAAAAATCTTTTATACTATTTAAACATCTTCCTATATTTTGCTCTTCATTTTTTGCCATAATGCATGCACTAATCAATTTTTGGTTCATAATAACCCCCATATTAAAAGAGTTTTATAATATTATTTTTTCTCATTTCATCATCATTATTATCTTCATATTCAATATCAATTTTTACAAGATGTTTTGTAAGATTTGAATAAAATAATTCTAAAATAGTAGATTTAGACTTTACAATTTGATATTCCAATAAATTTTCTTTCTTAAAAAATATTTTAATATAATCATCTTTTTCAGTTATTTTTGCATTTTTTAAAGCAAAATACAATCCTAAATCCATTTTTTCTTTTTTGTTTAATAATATATTCAACACTTTTGAAGTTAATGATTCAGTAGTAGATGTTGTTGCTTCTTTATATTGAGTTATTTTATTCAGGTTTGTATGTTGTAAAGGATTTTGAACATTATTGTATTCAAAAGCAAACAATAATATATTTATATCAAATAGAATCTTTTTATTTTCTGAATATTTGATTTCTTTTAATAAATCAGATAATTTTTTTGCAATGTGAATATCTCTTGATAAATTTTCTGATTTTTCTATATTATTAAAAATATATTCTAAAACTTCTTCTAAAAAAACCTCTATTTCTTTACCTTCATTAAAAATTTCATTTGATATTTTCAGCAAATTTTCATTATTTCCATTATAAATAGAATTTATAAAATCTTTCAGCAAATTTTCATCAAATAAACCTAAAATTTTAATAACATCATTTTGAGTTATATCATTATCGGAGAATTTTAATAACTGTTCTAAAAGAGATAAAGCATCTCTTGCTCCACCTTTAGCTTTTCTGGCAATTATTTTTGCTGCTTCTTCTGTAATGTTCCTATTTTCGGTTTTAGCTATGTTTATAATATGATTTGTTATATCATTTTCTGTAATATTTTTAAATTGCAAAACCTGGGCTCTTGAAATTATAGTTTCAGGAACTTTTTCAAGATTAGTTGTAGCTAAGATAAAAATCACATGTTCAGGTGGTTCTTCTAATGTTTTTAACAAAGCATTAAATGCTTCTTTAGTAAGCATATGAAATTCATCGATTATATATACTTTGTATTTTCCAGAAACTGGTCTAAAATTTGCAGCATCACGAATTTTTCTTATTTCATCGATACCTCTGTTTGAAGCAGCGTCAAGCTCTATAACATCCATAAAATTTCCATTATTTATAGCAATGCAGTTTTCACATGTATTACATGGATTATGACCATTAGGATTTTTACAATTTAAAACTTTACTTAATATTCTTGCAGTCGATGTTTTTCCAGTTCCGCGTGGTCCTGAAAATATATAGGCATGTGAAATTTCATTTTTTTCTATTGATTTTTCAAAATATTTCTTTATATGCTCTTGACCTATTAATTCGTTAAATGTCATAGGTCTATATTTTCTATATAATGTAATCATTGAATATTCCTCCTATAAAAGAATCAATATAAATTATATCATATATTTTAAAAAATGAAAAGGGGAATTAATCCCCTTTTTGTATACTAACGCACTTTTCAAGAGCCCTTACTATTTCACAATCAAATTTTTTTGGACAATCTTCTTTTAAAATTTTTAACACTTTTTCTTTTGGCCACGGTTCTTTATAAATTCTTTTTGCGGTTAAAGCATCATATATATCAACCACTGCAAGAATTTTTCCAAACAATGATATTTCTCCGTCTTTTTTATTATAAGGATATCCAGTTCCATCGAGTTTTTCATGATGTTCTAATGCTCCTAAAGGAATGTTTTTAGAAAGAAAATCAATTTCTGATAAAAGTTTAGCGCCAATAATAGTATGTGATTGTATAATTTTGTATTCATCATCAGTTAATCTTGAGGGTTTATTTAATATCTCATCTGGAATACCTATTTTTCCAACATCATGTAAAAGAGCAGCAATTTCGAGTTCTTCTAAAAAAGAATCATTAAATCCTAATTCCTTACCTATTTTGACTGATAGATTTGAAACATTTTTAGAGTGAGTATGTGTATAATTATCTCTTAAATCTATGGCCGTAGCAACCGCTAAAATGATCCCTTTTATTGTGCTGCTCAAGTCTTCATATATTTTTGAATTCATCAATTTGTTCGATATTAAAGAGGAGAAAAGCTCAATAACCTCCATATCTTCCTGCGTATAAATTCCACTTTTTTTATTAACTGCTTCTAATACACCTATAGTCTCATTTTCAAAAACAAGGGAGTAGCAATTATATTTTTTGTTTCATATTTTGCTTTCATATCGGTTTTTTTAAAATGTAAAGGGTTTTTTTGTGCATCGTTTATTATAAGAGTTTGTTTTCTTTTAAAACATTCTCCGCAATTGAACTATCTATCGGAACATCAATAGTTTCAATATTTCCGCTGGCACCACCAGAGGTAACATAAAAATTTAATACGTGCTTATCTTCATTATATAATAAGATTGAAGCCCATCAGAATTTAATAATTTTCTTAACGCATCTTCTGTTAATTTTAAAACAGTTTCTAATTTGAAATTACTATTTATTAATTCTAAAATTTCCAATATATGGCCACTTTTAAATCTAAAATTTTTTAAATTTTCATTGTTGATAGTAGTTAATGCATTTTTCAATGTTATTATTTCAAGAGAAGTTAATTTTTTATCTGAAAAAACCTTAATATCAGGAGGAATGTTAATTATAAAATCTCCTTTTTCACCATATAATTTATTGTCGAATACTATACCTTTTAAATCAAAATTTTGTATAACCACATTTAACATTATTAAAACTCCTTGGTTTCAAAGTTTAAAGTATATTCGAATTTTTGTTCTTTCATATTATAATTTATAGAATAAATAACTCCTGAATTTTCTAATACAGGATAATAAATGAATCCTGTAAATTAGTATTATCGTTTAAGAAAATATTAGATACACTGGAATCTTCAAGAAATTTATATTGCATATAACTAAATCCAGCTGTTAATTGAGGCATACCTCCTATTGAAGGTATGTTTACCGTCATTTGCCCACTTAATAAACTATCTCTATCTTCACTAAATAATTTATTATATTTTAGAAGCAAATGTAAATAAGGATTTATACTCAAAATAGATTTTCCCATTAATCCAAATGAAGATTTGTTATTTAAATGCATATAAAAACCATTAGCGGCATTATATTCATAGTATGAATTTAAGTATTCATTGTTAAAGCCATCTGATAAGTAATTAAAACCAAACATAAATTGGAAAAATGGCGGAAGATTCATCATTGGTCCTGCTAACATACCCAAACCATTGTGCCTTCATTTGTAATAATAACGTCTGTTTCTATCCCAATCTGAAAAATAAAATATCTTTATATAGTGTGGCTAAATATGCTTGATTAAAATCATTTTTGGTTTATTTTTATCTAAATTTATTATTCCGGTAATTTCTGCATTAAAAATATTTAAATTAGCATTAATATATCCAAAGAAAATATTTGAAGATTGCTGATACTTAAATGGTATCAAAGAGGTAATTTCATATGGTAAATGGAACCCTAACTGTAAATTTGAAAATCTTAATTCAGCATCTAAAACTCGTGAATATGGAACATAATAATTATTCATAAATAATCCTAAACCTTTTGTATATGACGGACTTATTCCATATCTTATATAAAAAGCAGGAAAATCTAGTTTAAAATAATTAATGGATAATGCGCTTAAAATATTTTCAGAAGGCGATGCTTCCTCTGTTGGTAATCCGTAATAAAGAGGACTATCTATATTTTCTTGATAGGCATTAAAACCAATTCCAATACCAAATGGACCAAAATCCAGATTTGGAGCAAAAGAATAAACAAGATAACTGTTTAATCCTTTTGTTTGTTTTCCAAAAGATATATTTCCAATATTCGCTTTTGTTTTAGATTGTTTTTCACTTGGTTGCTCCTCAGTTTTAGTTTCTTTTTGTTGTTTTTCACTTGGTTGTTCCTCAGTTTTGACTTCTTTTTTAGGTATAATTTCGTTCTCGTATTCTTCTAATGGTTTATCTAATTTTTGTATTTGAGGTCTGGGTTGTTCAGAAGAATAATTAAACATATTTCCAGCAGTAACAGGAAATAATTGATTATTTACCATTGTATATACTGTTCCTTCAAAAGTTCTAATTTGAGTATTTCCGTTATGATTCTCGAATCCAAATTCTGTTCCTCTAACTCCAGCAACTACAGATCCAGAACCTACTAAATATTTTGATCCTGGAGCTAATATTTCTTTTATTTTGTTAATTGTAGCACCTTTTTTTAATTCATATTCAATATCTATATCTCCACTTTCAGAAACTCTTAAGCGTTTTATATATAATTGAGTATCTGCAGCAACTTTAATTTCAATATTAAGGCTTGGTTCTTTTAAATGGACAAAGCCGTCTTTTAATGTCAATAATTCTGATTTTTCCTGAATTACAGTATCGGTTGAAAGTGAATCCCATATATCTGAATCAGGTGTTTTGTATAATACATTTCCTCTTTTTTCTAATATTATCAATTTTGTTTCAGGTAAATTCATACTTTCTTCGATCACTTTCAAATTTAAAACCTTTTCGAATGTTCTATCTTCATTAAAAAAGGTAATAACAGAATCTCCAGGTATTAAAGGAGCAAGAAATGTTAAATGAGCTTTTCCATCGACCAAATCAAATCCGTCAAATAAAATTAGCGGATCATCAAAGCCGCCACTTGTAACATCAACATAAAGATGTGTCAATGTTGTTTGATCAGTTTCTATCTCTATAGGTACATTTTCGCCTGCATAAACTGTTGTATTTTCAACATTAATAGAGAAATTTCCAAAAAATAATGATACACTCAATAAAAATATGATCACCATTCCCACCTTTTAAACATAATTTCACCTCCATATAGTTAAATAAGTAATTATTATACTAAATGCCAACGGACCTAATTCTGATTTAGTATTTATCTCCTCTTTTTTCATCATAATTAGTATAGAAGATAAAATAAATAAGAATGAGAATATTAAAATAATATATTACTATAATATTTTATGAAAGGTAAAGAAAATCTAAATAGATATCCTAAATAATCTCTTTTATAAGGTTTTGAAAATCCATCAATCATATAGAATAATAAACTTATAAAATAAGCATTAAACAGCCCAAGTGTTATAATTTTTGTATATTCTGGTAATATGAAAAAATTTTGAGGTTTATATAACATACTTGCCAAAATTAATGAAGAAAAATGCATAACCTGATCTAAAATATAATAAGTATGCGAATTAAATGCTTTTTTGCTCTATTCTTGAATTTTAAAGTATCTATGGATAAATGGATAAACGTTAATAAAATTATTATAAATAAGTTATATAAATTTAAAATAGAAGGCAAAAACAATAGAAACATTGAAATGAATATAATAGAAATATGTAAAATTAAGACACCCACTTTTGAATTTTTATATCGAGCAATATAAGATGTTTGAAATACATAATCACCAATTAAATGAGAAAGCAGAAAATAAAAAATGTATTTTCAATCATTTTCGACCACCTCTTTTAAAACCTTTACCAGTTTGGGATTAAAAAAAACATCACTATAATTATCTATTAATTCAATAGCTTTTGTTTTTGGTAATTTACTCCGATATGGTCTATCTTCCAATAAAGAATAATATGTATCAAGCAAACCAATTATTTGTGCTAATAAAGGATATTGTTACCTTTTAAGCCATCGGGATAGCCTTCTCCATTCCATTTTTCATGATGATATAAAACAATTTTTTTAACATCTTCAGGAATTGTTGGAATTTTGATACAAGATTATATCCATATATAACATGCTTTTTATAAGATTATTTTCTTCTAAAGTTAATTCTTCTTTTTTGATAAAATTCTTTCAGGTATTCCAATTTTTCCAATATCAAATATCATGCTTCCAAATTTAAGATTTTGAATATTTTTGCTACTTAAGTTTAAGATTTCTCCAAATTTGATAGCTGATTTTAAGATATTTTCGCAATGTTTCTCAGCACCAGGTACTCTGGTTTCTAAAATAATTGTTAGTACATTCAATGATTTGTCAAGAATTATATCAAACTTATTTTCTAAAAATGAATTTTCAATATTTTTTTTAATATAATCATTCAATTTATATATTAGGGCATAATCATATAATGTAAAACCTTTATTTCTTATTAAAACAAAATAACCAAGATCGAAACTTTCTAAAATCACAGGAACAATTATTTTATTGATATTGCAGTTTATGTAAGAAATGATTTTTTCTGATGAAGTAATAAATTCAATATTTTCAAAAAATTTAGCTTCTGTAGATAAATAAAATTTAATATCATCAAGAGAAAAAGTATTTTTTAAGGTTTGTTTAATATTTTCAATAGTTTTTTTAAACTGGATATTTGGTTTTATATTAGAAATAAAATTTAATATCTTTTCATCAATATTTTTTTCTTTTTTATGGAACAAAAGTCTTTAATAATAGAGTCTAAGCTCAATAAAAAAATATAATCTATATTTTCAAAAAAAACAATTTCTACATAATGTTCGCCTTTATATTGAATTCTAATCCTTTCTTTTTTGTTAGTAATTATATTTTCATAAACTTCGTTATCTATAGTAATTTTAAATTCTATATCAATTAATTTTAGGGTTTTAATATTTTCTAAAAGTAAATTATATAATTTATTCATCTATATCTCCTTCCTTGATAACATATAATTTCAAAGGTAATTCTTTTCCTTTAACTTTAAAATCTCCAATATATTTAAAATTATATTTTTTAGATCTTTTCACAATTTCTTCGGTTACAATTAACCATTGATTTAAGTCGCGAGTTAAATGTTCAATTCTGGAAGTAGTATTTACCGTATCTCCTATACATGTATAATCCATCCTAAAATCTGCTCCTATATTACCTATAATAACTTCTCCATAATGCATTCCGATTCCAGCATTTACTTCAAAATCAAATCCCATTTTTTTGAGTTCAATATTTATATCTTTTAATTTTTTTCTCATATCAAGTGCGCAGGAAATAGCTCTATCAACTTCATCTCCGAACTCTATGGGAGCACCAAAAATGGCCATTATTAAGTCTCCTATAAATTTGTCTATTGTACCATAATATTTATTTCTTATAATATCGGCCATTTGAGATAAATAATAATTTAAAAATCTTACTACATCTTCTGGCGAAAGCTTTTCGGACTTTTCAGTAAAGCCGACTATATCTGACATTATAAGAACAACTTTCTTTTTTTCACCACCAAGTTCAGTTTTTCCCTGATCCAGAAGTTTTTGAGCTACAAAGTCTGGTACATATTTAAAAAAGAACGATTTTATTTTTTTCTTTTCTTTAGATTCTTTTAATACTGACTGAATAGTATCTACAACTGGAATTATTAGTGTTGAAACAACTGGATAAAAAGTATCAATCCATATATTATTTTTAAATAAGAAATAAGATATAAAAATATATAATGTAGGTATTGAAAATGAGATAAGTTTTATGGATATTTTTTTAAAAATGGAAAATGATAAAGATAAAAAGAGTAATGAAAATAATATAATTACACTATAAAAAAAGTTTATTCTTCTAATTTTATCTTTGCTTATCAAATTTTGAACAGCAGTAGCATGTAAATAAACTCCAGGTTCATCATTTGAAAAAGGGTTATTCGTAAATCGTACAATCCTTTTGCAGTAGCTGAATACCCTAAAATTGCTACTTTCCCTTTAAAGTCATAGTTATCATATTTATTTGTATATACTAAATCATAAAAAGAAATTGTATCAAATATATCTGAACCCTTTCCATAAAAGTTTAATAAATAAAATCCATTTTTATCTGTTTTTATGCTTTCACCATTAATTTCTATTGAGTAATTCTTTGGATCAAAAATAAATTTATTTACATCATAATTTTTATAAAATGCATATAAAATAAGATCCATATGTGGAAATAACCCCGTACTATATCCCTTTTCAGCAGCCCAATCTTCTTTAAATATTAATGGTAAGCTTCTTGCTACACCATCTGGATCCAATTGTCCAATTTCATATGTGGATGATGGAGCTAATGAAGAAAATTCAGGAATTGGTGGTATTACTTTATATGCGGTTAGTGGGAAGAATAAAGATAAATATTCCGGATTTTTTAACTTAAAAGAATATTTTAAATAAAATCTATTTTTTTCTAACTCTTCCTTAAACTCATCATTATATTCCAGAAAATTTTGTTTTTTCACAGTTAAATATGTTCCTAATACAACTTTATTATATTTTCTCAGTATTGCAGACAATAATACATCATCTTTTGATTTTCCATTGCTCATAATATTGCTTTCTGATGGTGTTGTGAAAGAAACATCGAAACCAATAGTTTTAATGCCTAATTTAAATAATTTTGCAATCATTCTAGCATAGTGCTCTCTATTCCATGGCCATTCATCATTAAATTGCATAGACATGTTTATTAATGAATTTTCATCTATAGCAATAATAACAACTTTAGAATCTATCTTTTTTTCTCCTCTTATTCTATATCTTAAATCCAGTGTTTTCAATTCAAAAATTTCAATCCATGGATTGTTAAATAAGTAAGTTATTAAATAAATAGATAAAAATAAAATAAAAAGTAGATGTGTTATTCTTAGATTAAATTTAAAGATTTTCATACTATCACCTAATATAATTATAACATATTATTTATTATTTTTTATATGGAAAATAAAACTCCGAGAAAAAGTCCGGAGTCTTCATAAATAAATATTATAATTTAAATTTCTTCGAGAAATTAATCATTTCAGATGTCATATTTTCCAATTCGTTAATTAAAACATCAAAATCATTTAATTTAATTTTTTGTCTTTGCATCATTGAAGAAACAGTTTCAACTTTTTCTGTTATATGTTGGATAGAAACAGAGATCGCTTCAACAGCATTCGTAATTTCAGATGTCGAAATCTTTTGTTGATTAGAAATATTAGAGGTATTATCAACCATTTCAGAAATAATATCAATTTCAGAAAGTATATTTTCCATTTGTTTTCCAATTTCTTTAATAGATTCTACTATTTGATTAACATTATTGGTAATATTGGAACTTTCTTTTAATGCTTCGCTGGCATCATTAACAAGTGAATTAAGATTTTCTGTAATATTTGCTGCTGAATTACTTGATTCATCTGCAAGTTTTCTAATTTCATCTGCTACAACAGCAAAACCTTTACCAGCTTCTCCGGCTCTTGCGGCTTCTATTGCTGCATTTAATGCTAATAAATTGGTTTGTTTTGAAATTTCAGTTATTTGATTAACAATTTTTTCTATTGCTTTTGATTTATCGAAAAGTTTAGAAATCATGGAATTACTTTTTTCCACAAGATTTTCAATATTTGTAACATCATTTATCATATTTTGAATATTTGATTTACCTAAAGAAGCACTAACAGTAATTTCTTTCGTTTTAGAATTTAAATTATTTGCTTCTTTAGATAACAAGTCTGCTCCTGAAGTTATTTCTTGAATATTTGCTGTTGTTTCTTCAGCGGATGAAGCTACAATTTCTAATCTTTTTTTAATTTCTTCAAATGATTCAAATGTTTGGTTTGTAATATTTATCAATTCATCTGATGTTGAATTAAGATTTTCTTCTGCTTTCTTTAATGTGTTAGAATATTTGTTAAACGAAATTGATATGTTTTTTATAGTATCTTTTAATTTATTAAAAATATTTCCAATTAAGCCAATTTCATCTTTTCTGATGATTGAAATTTCCTGAGTTAAATCTCCTTCTGAAACCAATATAGCATTCTTTTCAATGACTTTTATTGGTTTGGTTAAGCTGTTTGCAAAAATAATAGCAATGATTATAGCAAAAATTAAAGTAATGCTTATGACGAGAATTAATGTGCTTTTTAATCTGTTAATAGGAATATATGCAGCATTTTTATCTTCCTCTAAAATGATTTTTAATTTTTCGTTGTTTAATTTTAAATTTGAAAGTATTCCCAAAACTTTTTTTCCTTCAAAATTATTATATTCAGTAATAATATTTGCTGATGATGGAATTTGTGTAATTTTTTCTCCAACATTATAACCTTTTAATGTTGAAATTAGTATATTATCTTTATTTAGTACATAAATATCTGTATTTGAAGCTTTGTTTATAGAGTCAAATATTATATGACCTATTTTTTGAAAGTCTACGGCTATTATTATATAACCATATCTGGCATACCTGTATACAAAAGGTTCTCCAATAAATAATATTGGTTTATTATTTTTATATTTATAAAGGGAGATATTTGAAAAATCTATTGTAATCTTATCATCTGATTGTTTTTTTAGTGCCTCAAATAATTTACCCAAAGAAGTATCTTCTAAATTTTTTATATTTTCTGTAAACTCATCACCTTTATTTAATGTATATATAATATCTCCTTCGGTGTTTAACAAATAAATATCCTCAATATTTTGAGATAATGCATATTTAACTAAATTTGGATGGTATTTTCTATGTAATAGATCATAGTCGGAAATTGAAAATTCATCATCACCGTATTTTTCCAATTCATCTTCATTAACATTGTTTAATTTATATCTTTCTTCTGGTGGGTTTGGATTTTGATTTACATATACATCTTTTAAATTTTTTATACTTTGAAAATCTTTAAAATAAGAATTCATCGATTTAAGCATTATAGGGAGGTATTGAAAATTAGAAATATTTTCTACAGCACCTTTATATCTATCAAGTATTAAAGACAACTCAAAAGTTTTTGATTCCATTATGTTTGAAAATTTTGATTCTATTTCATTTTTTAGTACTTTTTTTGAACTGCTTATGGAAAAATATCCCAGAATAAGAAAGGGTACTAATAGTATAACAACAAAAATAAAGAGAAGTTTACTTTTTAATTTCATTGAATCCCTCCTTTGATTTTTTAACAAACAATTATATCATAAATTCTTAACTCTTCAAATTATATGAAATTTAACATACACAGTAATTATTTTGCTTAATTAAATTTAAATAAATATATTTGTATAAAACTGATATACACGATAATTTTTTACGCTGTTTTTATGTTTCAAAATATAATTATTTATGATATAATATAATAAAAGTAAAGGAGGGGTAAATATGTCTGTTGAATTAAAGGCTGTAAGCTTTAATATTGAAGATGAGAAGTTTGCCATTGATATTAATCATGTGGATACTGTTATAGAATATCAAAAAACAACTAAAGTTCCAGAATCATCCGATTTTATAGAAGGAATTGTTAATTTTAGAGATGGTGTTTTACCTGTTATTAATTTAAGGATTAAATTTAGCTATCCTCAATTTGAAGATAAAAATAAAGCAAAAATTTTGGTAGTAAAAATTGGTGAAAAAAAATTTGGATTAATGGTTGATGAAGTGAAAGAGGTAATGAATATAAAACAGGAGCAAATTGAAGAGTCTCCTTCAGTTGGTGGAAATAAAGCCGATTATATCAGCGGTATAATAAAAACAGACGATAGTATGATATTTTTGATAGATGTTGAAAAAATATTATCAAAAGAAGAAAAAATAGAATTAGAAAAAGTGATAAAATAAAACAATTAAGGGAGTCGGATTGCAAAAATATCTGGCTCCCATTTTTATAATACAATGAAAATAAGATAATATTATTATATGCTGAAGGATAAAATGTATCGTCAGATATATTGCTAGTTAAAGGAATTTCTTTGTTGTTTTCAGTATTATATAAAGTAATTCTATAATATCCATCTTTTGGCTTTGAATATACAATATATTTTCCAAAACCAAATGGATCAACTTCGCTCACATCAGAAGATATAATTGTTTTAATATTATGGTTTTCTATTACGCATATATCATTTCGTCCGTTTTTAGGATTTATCATCTGAAAAATTATTTTATTTTTCCACATAGTAGGTCTAAATTTAAAAGTATTTTTAAAGAAGTAATTTTATCGATTTTACTTTCTTTTATGTTATATTTATAAATTTCTGTCCAGCTTTCTCCATTTCGTTCTTCGGCAGAAAAATAAATATTTCCTTTATAATAGTATGGAGTATAGGCATTATATGAATCATCGGAAATCCTTTTTATCTCTTCATTTTCTGGATTATATATTAAAACATCCCATTTCCCATATAGAGAACTTTGAAACACATATGATCCATCTTCTGTTATATTAGGAAAATATTCAGATGAAAAATTAAGAGGTATATTAATATATTTATTTTCTACTAAATCATAACCCCATACATTTCTATTTCCAATATATCTATCAGAAATAAAAATTATTTTATTTTTATCTGGAGAAATCATTGGGTATTCATCTATTCCATCCCAAAAAGTTAATTGAAGAAAATTCCAATTTTTGCTGTATTTAAGTCTTTTAAAAGAAATTTTTTCAAGGATTTTTGTAGAAAAAACTTTAATCCAATCTTTATTATTTTTAATTTTTTCAGTTAAATCTATTCTGGTTCCATCAAAAGTAGCTAGAATTCTGATGGTATTTTTTGAAGAATCTTCTGTAAAATTTATTTCTACATCATAATTTAAATTTTGACTATTTTTTTTATCATATATATATACATTATAGGAATAAGAAAGCTTTGACTCAAATTCATCTATAAATTGATTAATAATCCATGAATTTGAGCTTTTCTTTAGTAAAATATTTTCTTTTTTTATTTTTATTTGAGAAAAATTAGTAAGTGAAATAATTAAAAATAGTAATATTATAAGTTTCCTCATAATCAACCTAACAATTTTTTTACTATAGAATTTACTCTGTTACCATCAACTTTCCCTTTCAATTCTTTCATAACTTTTCCCATTACCTGTCCGAACTTAACATTTTCACCTAAATCAGATATTATATTTTTAATAATTTTTTCAAGTTCTTCATCGGACATTTCTGGAGGAAGATATTCTTTTAAAATGTTTAACTCATATTCTTCTTCAGAAACTAAATCTTCTCTACCTGCGGATTTATATTGTTCAATGGAATCCTGTCTCATTTTTATTTGTTTTCTAATTAAGGATATTATTTCATCGTCATTTAATTCTCTTTGTTTTTCAACCTCGGCCTTTTTCATTTCAGTTTTTAGAATTTTTATAGCGTTTAATGCTTTTGTGTTTTTTTCTTTCATAAATTTTTTCATATCTTCATTTAATTTAGATTTTAAATCCATTTTATCACACTCCTTTCTCACTTATTATATCATATACTTCTTAAAAATAAATAAAAAAATGAAGAATTCCATAAATTCTTTCTATCAATAATCTTGCGTCAACTTCACTAATTTCATTTCCTAATTTATTAGTAGTTGTTGGAGAATATAATTATTTAAAATATTTAATATCATCAAATTTATCATTTCATGAGTTAATTTAGAGAAAAATATTTCAAATTAATAATAAAAATCTTTAATTTGATTAAATATTAAAATTAATGAAAAATCATTTGTTTTTTTGCATATTGACAAATAAAAATAAAAATGTTATAATCATAAAAAATGACCAATGGTCAAAGGGTTTTTATGGCAAGACATAATTACGATGAAGAAAAAATTCAAAAAAAGAAAAAACTAATAATGGAAACTGCAAAAAAAATTTTCTATGAAAAAGGATATGAAAATACATCTATGAATGAAATTGCCAGAGAATTAAAAATGGCAAAGGGTACGTTGTACCTGTATTTTTCAAGTAAAAAGGATTTATTTTTTTCTTTAGTATATGAAGGGTTAAAAATATTGGAAAATATAATCAAAAATGATATAAAATTAGCTAAAAATGGATTAGATAAAATTTTGAATATGGGAAGGGCTTATATTAAATTTTATAGAGAATATCCAGATTATTATAGTTTTGTAATAAAATATGAATCTGAAAAAGCTGATTTGGATACTACTGAGCCATTAGTAATAAATTCATATGAAAAAAGTGAAGAAATTTATGATATTTTAAAGTTGCTAATTTTAAAGGGAATAGATGACGGATCAATAAGAGAAGACGTCGATATTACTAAAATGTCTATGTTATTATGGTTACAAACTATAGGAGTTGTTCAACAATTTGAATTGAGAAAAAAATTATATGAAAATTGGGATGAGAAATTTCCTGCTTCAGAAATTTTAGATTACTATATTGATTTTATGAGAAAAAGCTTAAAAAAATAATTTTTTTATTTTTATAATTAACTGACCGACGGTCATTTAATAAGGTGAGGTGAGATTATTTTTAAAAAACTAAAAATTGGTGATATTGAAACAAAATATCCTATTGTTCAAGGTGGAATGGCTGTTGGAATTTCATTAGATGGATTAGCATCTGCAGTAGCAAATGCTGGCGGAATAGGTGTTATTGGCACAGCAGGAATAGGTTTTTTTTCCAATATAAAAAACTATAGAAAAGCCAATATAGAAAGTTTAAAAAATTATATTAGAAAGGCAAAAGCAAAGACCAAAGGCATTATAGGTGTAAATATTATGGTGGCATTGACAGATTATGCTGAAATGGTAAAAACTGCTATTGATGAAGGAATAGATATTATTTTTTCCGGTGCTGGATTACCATTATCTTTACCATCATTTTTAAAGAAAGATAGTAAAACCAAATTAGTTCCTATTGTTTCTTCTTTAAAAGCAGCTCAAGTAATTGTAAAACGATGGTTATCTAAATATGAATACCTCCCTGATGCTTTTGTTTTAGAAGGACCTTTGGCTGGAGGACATTTGGGTTATAAAAGAAATGAGATTTCATCGGAAAAAAGTAAACTAGAACATAATATTCCAATAGTCAAAGAATATTTATTAGAATTAGAAAAAAGTTATGGAAAATCTATACCATTAATTGCAGGTGGAGGATTATATTCAAAGGAAGATGTTGAAAGAGTTTTAAGTTTAGGTGCGGATGCTGTTCAATTGGGAACGCGCTTTATTGCAACTGAAGAATGTGATGCAGATATAAAATTCAAAGAAGTTATTATAAGCGCTAAAGACGAAGATATTACAATAATAAAAAGTCCTGTTGGATTACCAGGAAGAGCTTTGAAAAATTCGTTTATTGAATCTGTGGAAAAAGGTGAAAAACATCCATATGAATGTAGGTATCATTGTATAAAAACATGTAACTTTAAAACGGCACCATATTGTATAGCAAAAGCATTATATAACGCTGCAATTGGTAATATTGAAGAAGGATTTGTTTTCACTGGAGGAGCTGTTTCAAAAATTAATAAAATTCAAAAGGTTGAAGATATCATAAAAGAATTATTTGAAAATTAAAAAATTGTAAGGAGGAGAAAATATGGACAAAAAAGAATTATTTGAAAAAGTAGCTGAAATTATGGCTGATAGCTTAAGTATTGAAAAAGAAAAAATTACAGAAGATGCAAGTTTAACGGATGATTTAGAATTAGACTCATTAGAATTAGTAGATTTAACAATGGATTTTGAAAATGAATTAGGTATTGCTATTGATGATTCAGAATTAGAAAAAATAAAAACTGTTGGAGACATTGTAGAAATATTAGCAAGTAAATAACCTTCACCGAACCTGAACCCTCTTTTTGGAAAAAAGAAGAACGCGAGTTTTCGCGTTCTTCTTATATTTTATATTTACTGAAAAATTCTTCTTCGGTTAATATAGGAATACCATATTTTTTTGCTTTTTCAAATTTACTTCCAGCATTTTTTCCGACAACCAATAAATCCAATTTTTTAGTTACATTATCTTTGAAAATTCCACCGTTATTTTCAATAATTTCTTTTAACTGGCTTCTTGGCATCCTTTCTAATTCTCCAGTTGCACATATCATCATGCCATTAAATATTCCATTTGATGAATTTGTATTTTCTATTTCAAGCTTTATTCCATATTTTTTTAATTCATCTATTACTTCTTTTACTCTATCATTTCTAAAGAAGTCATATATTTGCTGTGCAATATCTTCTCCGATACCTTCAATTGCTATTAATTCATCATATTCTGCATTCATTAAATTATCAATAGATTTAAATTTTTGTGCAAGATCCTTTGCGATTTTTTTCCCTACATTTGGGATACCAATTGCATATAAAACCTTATCTAATCCTCTTTGTTTGGAGTTTTCTATCTGTTGCAATATTTTGCTTATCATTTTTGGGCCTACCCCATGTCCTAATGTAGCTAATTTGAAATGGTCTAATTTATATAAGTCAGAAACTTTTTCTATTAATTTAGCTTCAACTATTCTATCTATGAGCTTTGGACCTAATCCCTGTATATTCATGGCATCTCTTGAAACCCAAACCTCGAGGTTCCTTTTTAATTTTGCCTTACATAAAGGATTTAAACATCTAATTGCAACTTCAGATGGATTCAATTTTCCAACTTTTCCGCCACATACTGGACATGACTGAGGTTCATTTATTTTAATTTCGTTTCCAGTTCTTTTTTCAGTTAATACTGTAACAACCTGAGGAATAATTCCTCCTGCTTTTTCAATTTTAACGTAATCATTAATTCTGATATCGCGTTCTTTTATATAATCAAAGTTATGTAAACTTGCTCTTTGAACGGTAGAACCTTCTAAAAATACAGGTTCAAAAATTGCAACCGGAGTTATGACTCCTGTGCTACCAACTTGAAAAATAATATCTTTTACTTTAGTTATTGCCTGTTCTGCAGGAAATTTAAAAGCTATAGCCCATCTTGGAGAACGAGCAGTATTTCCTAATCTTGTTTGTTCTTCAAACGAATTTACTTTAATTACAGTGCCATCAACATCATAATCTAAAATTTTTTTATTTTCTGTCCAATATTTCCAGTATTCTATTACTTCATTAATATTTTTAGCTAATTTTGTTTGTTCATTTGTTTTAAATCCTAATTTTTTTAAGTATGTTAAAGCATCCATTGATTTTTTAAGTTGTAATTTTCCGGAAATAATATATAATATATAAAAGAATCAAGATGTCTTTTTGCAACTTCAGTTGTATCAAGTGATTTTATTGTTCCTGCAGTAGCGTTTCTTGGATTTGCAAATACTGGTAATCCTTCTTCCTCACGTTGTTCATTAATTCTGAAGAATTCTTTTTTAGGCATAAATATTTCTCCACGAACTTCTATGTTTATAGGTTCAGTGAGTTTTAATGGAATACTACGTATTGTTTTTATATTTTCAGTAACATCATCACCAGTAATACCATTACCTCTGGTTATAGCTTGCGTCAGTATGCCGTTTTCATATTTTAGAGAAATTGATATTCCATCAATTTTTAATTCGCAAGTATATTCAACATTTTCTTTGCCTAATAATCTTTTAACTCTTTCATGAAATTCTAAAATATCCTGTTCGTTATAGGTATTATCTAAACTCAACATTGGGATAGTATGTTCAACTGTTTTGAATTCAGAAATAATATATCCTCCAACGCGATAACTTGGAGAATCAGGAGTTTTTAATTCCGGATATTTTTTTTCTAATTTAATAAGCTTATTAAATAATTTATCGTAATCTGCGTCAGAAATCAAGGATTATTTAATACATAATATTGATAATTATGTTTTTCTATTATTTTTTTAATTCTTCATATTCTTTTTTTATTTCTTCAGGTATCATATAAACCTCCATCTGTCTTAATTATCTTCGATTATAACAATTGATGTAGCATAATTTCTTTCATGAGAAATAGAAAGATGTAATTTGCAATTACCAAAGTTTTGTTTTAAATATTCTATTGTTTTTTCGCTAAAATAAGGTTTCCCTTTTTCATCGTTAATAATAGTTATATTTTTATATGGTATAAAAGTTCCAAAAGCTTTTATTAAGGATTCTTTTGCAGAAAATCTTCCTGCTATAAATTCCTGTTTCCTTCTATTTCCAGTAAAACCATTTAATATTTCAATTTCTTCATTACTTAAAACTTTATTTTCAATTCCTTGAGATATTCTATTTATTTCTACAATATCTATACCAATACCTTTTATCATTCAAACTCCATCCTTATATTATCTCCATTATTTATTTTTTCATTAAAACTAAAGATTTCTTTATTGTTTATATATATTCTATATTTTGTAAAATTAGAAATATCAAAATCAATATGTAAAAATAGGTCTAATAATTTAATGTCTTTTTCTATTTTTTCAACTTTCAAATTCATATCGTTATAAACTTTACTATTAATATCAATTATGCTGTTATTTCCATCTTTTATAATAATTTCTTCAATGGGTAATTCTATATTATTTCCATTTAATGTCACCGTTATATATTTTTCTGGTTTTATATTTACGAAATCTCTAATAGTTGGTAATTCTAGAATTTTGGAACTTAGATTATCATTATCATTTAATTCATCAAAATCACCTAATATAACACCATTCCTTAAGAGTATTTTGCCTGCTGGAATCTCATAAGGAATATTATTAATAACGAATTTTATTACTGATGACTCTAAAGTTATATCTTTAACATATGGTTTTTTGGTTTCTATCTTATCTCCATCATTTAATTCTTCTTCAATACTGATGTCCTTTCCGTTTTTTAATATTCTTGGATATATTTCATATTTTTGACCATCAATAAATATCTTATATGGTTTTATTATATCTTTTAAAAACGCTTTTTTTATTTTACCATCTTCAGGTTTTCCTACTTCAATAATGTCTCCTGGTTTTATAGGAGTTTTTAAATCTGATAATAAACCATTTATTTTAATGGAGCTTCTTTTCCTTTTTCACCAGGTATAAATTTCAATTCACCATTTAATTCATAAGATATTGCAGGTGCCGGTTTTCCAACAAGATCATTTATTGTAAATCCTGCCTGTAATAAAACCTGTATAACCGAAATATTTCCACCAACAAGCATCATATTTATAGGTTTATTGTTAACCATTACTCTGGCAAAAACATTTCCTTCATTTTTATGTGCCACGTAAGCTATTCCAACAGGAGTAATAAATTCACTGCCTTCAAAATTTACATTATCTGCAAATTTAACATAATCTATATTTTTAATATCTTTTAGAGTAATTCTATTTCTTGATAAATTTAATTTTAAGGATAGTTTATCTATAAACTCTGGAACTTTTCCACCACCACCAACAACCATAACAGCTATGGGCGGTTTTCCGTTTAATTCAAGAATTTTTTCTGAAATTTTACTGGTAATTTCGTCTATTACAGGCTCAATTATTTGCATAACTTCTTCTTTTGTTATTTCATGTTCAAAATCCAATATATCTTTATATTTAAAAGTTTTATTTTCTTTAGAATTCAATGTCCTTTTTATTCGCTCAGCGGTTTTAAAATCAACCAGTAATTCTTTAGAAATTGCCTCAGAAATTTCATCTCCAGCCATTGGGACCATACCATAACCAATAATAGTTCCATCTTTCGATATGGCAATATCACTTGTTCCTGCACCAACATCAACCATTGCAATATTCAATGTTCTTAAATCTTCTGGTACAATTAAATTCATTGCTGCAATAGGTTCAAGTGTAATATGGACTGGTTCTAGACCATTTAATTCCAATACTGCAAGCATGGCATCAACAACATTTTTAGGCAAAAAAGCCGCGATTACTTTAACTTTAGCCATATTACCTTTTTGACCTTCAAGTTTTTTTATCCATTCTCCATCCAATTCATAATATAATACTGAATAACCAACACAATAAAAATTTTTCTCTATATCAAGATTTTCCACAGCATTTTTTACAGCTTCTAATTCAAGTCCTTTCATTGTATTGTAATCAATATGTTTAAATTCAGATATATCCTTTTCATATTCTCCTACGGCTGTTACTAAAAATCTTCCAGCCAGAGCAACAGCAACGTTTTTTGTCTCATTATTATTGTTTTTCTTTAATTCATTAATTATTTTCTCTACTCCTTTTGAAACTTTTGTAACATCATGAATTTGTCCATCTAACATAGCTCTGTTTTCATGTTCTTTAATAGCAACATCTTTTATTATTATTTCTGAGTCATTTATCATATCAGATATTATTCCTACGATAAATCTCGTTCCTATATCGAGTGCGAACATAAATACACCTCCAATGAGGGATTAGAATAAATTAAAACATATTTTGCTATTTTACTTCTATAAATGTAACTCCTGTTCCCCTTCTTTATCATTACCCAATCTAAATGTTTTTACTCTTTTATTTTTCTTAAATAATTCCAGATTCCTAAAGCCAATTTACCAGTACCTTTACCGTGAATAATATATCCACCATTTAAATTTGAAGCTAATAAATCAGATATAAATTTTTCCACTTCAGGTAAAGCTTCTTCTACCGTTTGACCACGTATGTCTATTTCATTTTTGACATTCTTAATAATATGAACTTTGTTACTTACATTATTGTCTTTTTTTATTTCATCTTTTTTTAAATCTATTTCATCAATTGAAACAGTTAATTCAAAGGGTTTATCAATAAAGCTTACAAGTATTTTTTTTCCTTTAACCTTTATAACCTTCGCTTTTTCTCCCGATATATTTACAATGTCTCCTTTTTTAACATATCTAATGTTACTTTCCTTTTTTTGAATATTTATATTATCTATTTCCTTTTTTTAGTTTCAACTAATTTTCCTAGATGTCTTATTTTATCTATATCCCTTTCTTTTTTAAAATATTTATATAGTGATCTATTTCTTTTTTTAAATCTTTTAAATATTCCTTATATTGTTTTATTTCTTTATCAATTTTTTCTATTTCCTTTTTTTCAGCAATTTCATTTTTTCCTCTAAACTTTCTTTTAAAGATATAACTTCCTTATGTTTTAATTTATGTTCTTCTTTTTCTTTTTCAAGTTCCTCATAAATTTGCGTTAAATTTTCCAAAATTTTTTCATCAAAAACCTGTTCTTTACTAAGAAAATTATTAGCTTTTAATAATACATCTTCTGGCAATCCTAATTTTTCTGCAATATCTATAGCATGAGAAGCACCAGGAACACCTACCAATAGTCTATAAGTAGGGGATAAATTTTCTTTATCAAATCCCATTGAGGCAGATAACAGTTTTTTGTTTTCTATAGAAAAAGTTTTTACAGCAGATAAATGAGAGGTAACAAAAAAGGTTGAATTTAATTCAATTAGCTTTTCAATAATAGCTAATGCTAACGCAGAACCTTCAATAGGATCTGTTCCGGTTCCTAATTCATCTATTAATATTAGGGACTTATTATCAGCATTGTCAAGAATAAATTTTACATTTTTTAAATGAGCAGAAAAAGTACTTAATGTTTGTTCAATACTTTGTTCATCACCTATATCTGTAAAAATATTTTTAAAATATGGTATTTTGGCATTATATGCTGGTATTGGGAAAACCGAATGTGCAAATACAATACTAAGACCGACAGATTTCAATACCACAGTTTTTCCGCCTGTATTTGGACCTGTGATTATCATCCCTAATTTTTTTTCAGGCAATTTTAAATTTACAGGAATAACCTTTTCTTTTTCTATCAACGGATGTCTTATACCATCTAAATAAATAGTATTTTCATTTTTCTTTGGTAATGAAAATATATAACTATTTTTTTTAGCATATCTTATTTTTGCATTTAATCCATCAATATATTCAATAATTTTTATTGTTTTATTTATGTTGTACAAATTTTTATTGGTTTCTAAAAATATTTTTCCCAATATTCTTGAAATTTCAGCTTTTTCTGAAGCGATTAAGTCTGATAATTCTGAATTTAATCTACCAACTTCATATGGCTCTATATATGCCGAAACACCACTATCGGAATAAGCTATAATAGTTCCATCAATTTTACTTTTATGTTCTGATTTTATAACGATGCAGTATCTATTATTTTTTAATGTAGGTCTCTCCAAAGCTATGTATTTATGATATTTGGATATGATTCGCTTTAATGAAGTATATAAGTTTTTTTTAACAGTTTCAATTTTTCTTCTTAATTGTCTCAAATTATCACTTGCGGTATCTTTTATGTTACCATCTTCATCGATAGACTTATCTACTAATTTTACATAATCCATAGTATCGGGTATAGAAAAAATTATTTTTTCTAAATTATTATAACCTTTTAAAAAAGTTTTATTTTCTTTTATTATATTTAATGATTGAGATAAAAAGTTTGAAATTCTTTTATATTCCACAGGGGTTAAATATATATTATTTTCAATTTTTTCAATTTCAGAATATATGGATGGAATACCCCTTAAATCAAATTCACCATATTTTATAATGAAATTGTTAAACTCTTCAATAATTTCATACTTATTTTTCAACACATCGTAATCTTTTATATATTCAAAATTTTTTATAATAAAATTTTTTCCATATACCGAAGATGAAAAACCTGATATAATTTCTAATATTTTATTTATTTCAAGATCATTATATGTTTTTAGATTCATTAATTAAAAAAGCACCTCCACTCCCATGGATACTGGCAAATAATTAATTGTTACCATTTTATTTTCTGTTGTAAAATATCTGGATTCATATCCTCCAAGAAGAAAAATATCAATAGTTGAAACTTTATAAGATAATCCAAGATTTATACTTATTGAAGTGGATAATGATTGAAATTGATCTTCTGTGTGAATACCACCCAATGCCATCACATTAAATTTTGTATTAAATAAAAAGTCAGTATTATATAAAGTAACAATTCCTAATTCATATCCAGTATTTTCTATTATTGAGTTTAGATCTTTCAACTGAGTTTTATCCAAATTATCATAAATAGTATATCCGAAATATGGTCCAAAAAGCATTTCAGGAGAATCTTCAGCTGGATACATTATAGCAATTTTAAATGAATAATAATCAAACTTTTTAAATGTATCATCCCAATTTGAAATATCTAATGATGTCGATGAAGAAGTAAATCCATATGTACCTAACGTTAATAAATTAAATGAAAATCCCCAGGATATAATCAATACAAAAAATATTAATATTGCAGTCCTTTTCTTCATTCTATTCTCCCCTTTCATATTACTTTATTTTTTCAGTAGAATATAATAATTTCTTTATTTCAACTGGCTTTACAACAAACTCATTCAAAAGTTCATGCCTTATTCCTTGTGGAACAAATTCATCCTTAATACCAAAAGTATGTAAAGAACATTTGATTTTATTTTCTAATATATAAGATTTTATTTCTTCATTAAAACCGCCCTTTAAACTATTTTCTTCTACTGTTATAATATTGGTATTATCTTTAAGATATAATTGTAATATGTGTTTATCGATGTTTTTTACATTTCTAACACCTATTATTGTAGCATCAAGTTCTTCCAAAAATTTTTATATTCTTCCGCTAATTGTCCAACAACCAAAATAACATTTTTGTCGTTTCCGTGTTTTATAATTTTCCATGAGTAATCCACAATTTTCAAATTTGAAATTACTTTATCAATATTTAAATTTTCTCCACCACGTGGAAATCTTATAAAAGTTGGTTTATCCAGATCTTTTTCAAAGATGTAAAAATCATATTCGCTAAATCTTGGGCGTTTAAAGGAGTTAAAATATCGATATTTGGAATTAATCTCAGATAAGAAATATCAAAGACTCCATGATGCGTTGGTCCATCTTCTCCAACAATACCAGCTCTATCTAACAAAAATAATACAGGTATTTTTTGCAATGCAATATCATGAATTATAGAATCATATGCTCGTTGCATAAATGAGGAATATATATCAACTACTGTAAAAATACCAGATAATCGAGTTGCTCCAGAAGCAGTTACAATAGAAGGCTCTGTAATACCAAGATCAATAACCTTCTCTGGGTATTTTTCTTTTAATACATTTAATCCTGTACCCTCTTCCATTGCTGCTGTATATGCAATGAAATTATGTTTGCTGGCAATATGTTTTAAAGTATGACCAACTATTTTGGAGTAAGATATACTGGTTGATTTTTTATTACTTATTCCATGAAATTTTGTTGGATTTTTTTCAGCAAATTCCATTCCTTTTCCTTTAATTGTTTTTAAATGTAATATACATGGTCCATCTTTATAGTTTTTTATAAATTCCAGATATTTTTCTAATTCTTTTATATTGTGACCATCAACAGGACCGTAATATTTAATTCCCATATCTTCAAATACACCTAAGGTGTTATTATAAACAGTATGTTTAATACCATCTTTTAATTTTTTCAATGCAGTTTCAATATCCTGTCCTACATCGGTACTCTCGAGAGAACCTTTTAATTTTTCTTTAAAAGAAAAATAATCGTTTGAAATTCTAATTTTGTTTAACATTTTTGCTAAAGCTCCAACATTTGGAGAAATAGACATTTCATTATTTAGTAAAATTATTTTTATTTTAGAATCAACAGATTTCAATTGATTTAATGATTCTAAAATCATACCACTTGTCATAGCTCCATCGCCAAATATGGCAATAACATTTTTATCTACATTTTGCTTTTTATATCCTAATTCATAACCTAGTGCAGCAGCAATTGAAGTTCCAGCATGACCAGCTCCAAAATAATCGTATTTACTTTCAAATATATTAGTAAATCCACTTATACCATTTCTTTGTCTTAAAGTAGAAAAAGAATGCCACCTACCTGTTAACAATTTATGTATATAAGCCTGATGACTTGTATCCCAAATTATAATGTCCTTTTCAGGATCAAAAATTCTATATAAAGCTAGAGTCAATTCAACGGTTCCTAAATTTGAAGATAAATGACCAGTATTTTTCTTTACCGTTTCATAAATATATTTTCTTATTTGATTTGCGAATCTATCTAATTGTTCATAATTCATCTTTCGAATCGCATAATACAAAGGTTTTTCTTTCATCAGATCACCTCTATAATCTTTTAAATTCTTCTTTAGCCAGCTTATCCAATATTCCATTTATAAATTTTGCACTTTTTTCATTTGCATATTTTTTCGCTAATTCTACAGCTTCATCTAATATTACCTTTGGCGGTATATCTTTTCTGTTCTTCAATTCAAAAATAGATAATCTTAAAATTGATTTTTCTATATTTGCTACTCTATCAAATTCCCAATTTAATAAATATTTTTTATTAAATTATCATAATCATTTTTATTATTAAAAATGTTTTCTAAATATACTTCTGCTTCCTCAATTAGGCTTTGAGGGACCTTTTTATTTTCTAAAAGGTCCCTCAATAAATTTAATATTTCTTCATATGATGCATTATAATTAAAATCTAATTGGAATATAGACTCTAAAACAGCTTCTCTAATTTTTCTTCTTTTAGAAATCAATTTTCAACACTCCCATTATTTTCATCATAAAATTCTTCTTCTTCTATTTTTTCTTCTATATTTTTTTTCTCTATCTCAGGTGTTCTTTCTAATTCTTCAATATTTTGTTCCATTTGAGATACAATTAATCCATCTAAAACTATATCTATATTTCTTACAGGTACCTCTGTCATTTTTTCAACTTCTGATTTTAAAAATTCCTGTAAATCCTTTGCGAACTGTATTATGCTCGTGCCATATTTTGCTTTTGTTTTAATGTAAACAGAAATGGTTTCATCGTCATTTTCAATTATCTTTATCATCTTAGCGATATCTTTGTCGTTTAACTCATACTCAGGTACGTTTTCTTTAAAGAATAATTGATAAGATTTCATGGCCAATTCTTTTAAAGCTGTGTCGCTAAAAGAAAGTTCACCAAATTGATTATTTTCATTAATGGCCATATTCTCCCTCCTTTCAGGCTCTTTCTATATATTCTCCTGTTCTCGTGTCAATTTTTACCTTTTGTCCCACTTCAACAAAGAATGGTACTGTTGTTTTTAATCCCGTTTCTAAAATAGCTGGTTTTCCACCACCTGATGCAGTATCACCTTTAAAGTTTGGTTCAGTTTCAGTAACTTCTAAAACAACAACTGTAGGTAAAACAATTCCAACAGGCTTTTCTTCGTAGAATGTTAAAGTAACTTCTAAGTTATCAATTAAATAATCTTTTGCATCTGACACGTCATCTTCTGTTAATAAATATTGTTCATAAGTATTTAAGTCCATGAAAACATAATTATCTCCATCATGATATAAATATTCCGCAGGTCTATATTCTAAAGCTGCTTCTTCAACTTTTTCACCTGAATTAAAATTTTTATCAATAACATAACCGGTTTTTATATTTTTTAATTTTGTTTTAATAATACCACTGCCTCTACCTGTAAAGTGTTTTTGCATTCCTAATACTCTATATAATTCACCATCTACTACAATAATCATACCTTTTTTTAAATCTCCAACAACCACCATCTTTTCATTCCTCCTATATCATAAAATTATAAAATAATTAGTTTTTTATCAAATGAAGTTAAAACTTCACATCCGTCGTTAGTAATTAATACATCATCTTCAATTCTTACACCTAATTCCCCAGGTAAATATATGCCAGGTTCGATAGTTATTATATCACCAACCATGGATATAAGTTCTGAATTTTTTGAAACTCGAGGATTTTCATGAACTTCCAATCCCAACCCATGACCTAAACTGTGTGTAAAATACTCGCCATATCCACCTTCAGCAATGATATTTCTTGCGACTTTATCTAAATCACCATACCTCATACCACTTTTTGCAGCATCTATAGCAGCCATTTGAGCTTTTAAAACTAATTCATATATGTTTCTTTGTTTCTCTGAAACATTCCCAACTGCAATAGTTCTTGTAATATCTGAATTATATCCATTTGCATATGCACCAAAATCAATAACAACAAGTTCTCCATTTTCAATTTTTTTATCTGAAGCTATGCCATGTGGCAATGCACCTCGAAAACCTGAAGCAACTATTGTTTCAAATGCATAATTATCTGCACCAAATAATCGCATATTATATTCCAATTTAGCAGCAAACTCTTTTTCTGTCATCCCAACAATAAAAGTATCAAGGGTTTCCTGTAATGCTTTTTCAGCAATAATCGCAGCTTCTTTAATAAATTTAATTTCTTCTTCTGATTTTGTTCTTCTTAATTCAGTAATTAAATCTTCAGCTGGAATAAATTCGTAATTTTCAAAAGATTTTAATACCTTTAAATATATGTTTGATGATATTGTTGTCGATTCAAAACCAATTTTGGCACCTTTTGGTAGGTTTATAATATTTTTTAATTCTTCAGAAAGTTTAGTTTTAAATAATAAGGGTTTGATTCCAGTTTGTTTTTCTGCTTGTTCTGTATATCTTCCATCTGTCATAAATATAATATCATTATGTGTAATATATATAATAGAAAATGAACCAGTAAATCCTGTTAAATAATAGGAAGAAGGTTTTGATGAATTTTCAATATTAATTATTAAATAGGCATCTAAGTTTTTTGATTCCATTTTTTCTCTTAATTTTTTAATTCTATTTTCAAACACAATAAATCCCCCTTAAATTTAAATTTTTGATTGGATATTTATAATATTATACCATAGACTCAAAAAAGTTTTAGTTGATTTTTATTCTTAATAAACCTCTTTTGTTTAATTTTTTTCATGCTTTTCAATTTGTTTTCAAATTCGGTTTTATTAGATATTTCCTCCATAACTTCCTTCGCTCTTGCAACAACTTCATTAGGAACGCCTGCAAGTTTCGCGACTTCAATTCCATAGCTTTTATCACTAATTCCATCTTCAATTTTATGTAGAAATATTATACCAGATTCAGTTTCTAAAACCTTTACCCTTTTATTAATAATTCCATCATAAAAATCATTTAACATTGTTAATTCCATATAATGTGTTGCAAATATAGTATATGATTTTAAAATTTGATAAATGTATTCAGATGTAGCCCACGCAACACTGATTCCATCAATTGTACCTGTACCCCTACCAACTTCATCAAGAAGAATTAAACTATCTTCATCAGCATTATTTAATATGGTAGAAACTTCCGCCATCTCCACAAGAAAAGTAGATTTTCCACTAACAACATCATCTTTAGCACCAATTCTGGTAAAAATATTTTTAATATAGGTAATTTTGCATATTCAGCTGGTACATAAGAGCCAATTTGGGCCATTATAGAAATAATACCAATTTGTCTTAAATACGTAGATTTTCCACTCATATTAGGCCCGGTTAAAATCACAAATCTTTTACTTCTATCAAGTTTTATACTATTAGGCGTAAATGAGTCGGTAAATTGTTCCACAACGGGATGACGACCATTTATAATAACAAAATTATCATCATCAAAATCCGGCTTTGAATAATTATTTTTTATTGAAGCTTCTGCAAATCCTCTTAAAATATCTATTTTTGAGATATTAGAAGATAAAATCTTAAGGTCTTTTACATATTTTTGCAATTCTAAAATTAAATTATTAAAAAGCCTTTTTTCTAATTCATCAATCTTTTTTTCCGCAATAGAATATTTTTCCTCTAAATTTCTTAATTCTTCAGTTATAAATCGTTCTGAATTTACAAGTGTTTGTTTTCGAATATAATGTGGTGGAACTTTATCTATATTAGCTTTTGTAACCTCAATATAAAAACCATATATTTTATTTCTTGAAACTTTTAAATTTGAAATACCAGTTTTTTCTTTTTCTTTTAACTCAATTTCTTTTAAGAAAACAGAAGAGTTTTCGAATATTTCTTTATATTGATCTAATTCATTATTAAATCCTTTTTTTATAACTCTTCCAGTTCCAACCTGTGTAGAAGGTTCTTCAGTTATAGCAGAATGTAATAAACCTATTAAATCATGAAATTCCTCTAATGTATCTAATCCTAAGGCACTTAATAATTCATTTATGTAAGGCAATACCTCCAGAGAAAATCTTAAAGCAACTAAATCTCTAGGAGTAGCTCTTAAAAGCGAAATTCTTGAAATTATTCTTTCTATATCTCTGATTGAACTAAGATATTCTTTCAATTCCTCCATAATTAAAGGATCATTTCTGAATATTTCTACTATTTCCAGACGTTTTTCTATTGACTTTTTATCGATTAAAGGTTTTGATATCCATTGTTTTAAGGTTCTTGAACCCATAGGAGTTTTTGTAAATTTCAAAACATCAAAGAGAGTTTTTCCTTTGTTTTCTCTATTTGGAAGCAATCCTAAATTTAATATGGTGGTGGAATCTAAAATCATATTATTTGAACTTTTAAAATGTTTCGGGAGAGAAAAATGAGTGATTTTTTGCTTTTGAGTAATTTCCAAATACTTAAAAACAGCACCCAATGCTAATAATTCATTATTATTTAAGTTTAAAACATCAATATTCAAAATACCATAACTTTCTTTTAAAATATCTTCAAAATTTTTATTAAAATACCATTCGTCTAATTCCTCAACATATAGAGAGGGATATATATTTTTATTTTATTCTTTAGAGTTTTTAAATTATTAGATAATAAAACTTGGACAAAAGAATAAGAAGAAATAAAATCTAAAATTTCATTTTCTGAAATTTTAAAGGAATCTATATATAATTCACCAGTACTAAAATCAAATATTGTAAATACATAATTGTTGTTATCAATAAAATAAATTAATAATGAATATCTATTATTTTCATCTATCATATTTTCTTCAACTATAGTTCCTGGAGTAAGAATTTTAGTAACTTCTCTTTTAACAATCCCTTTTGCTGTAGCAGGGTCTTCTACTTGCTCACATATAGCAACTTTAAATCCCTGTTCTAATAACTTTTTTAAATAGTTATCAAGAGCATGATGTGGAATCCCAGCCATAGGATGTCCATTCCTTTGGGTCAAGGTGATTTGAAGTGCTTCGCTGGTAATTTTTGCATCTTCAAAAAAGGTTTCATAAAAATCCCCTAATCTAAATAATAAAATACAATCATTATATTCATTTTTTATTTCCAGATATTGTCTCATCATAGGAGTAACATTATTGATAATACCACCTTCCCATTACATCAGGGTGCTTTCGCACCCTGATGATGAAAATTATATTAGAATAAATATACATCAGGGCGCTAAGCGCCCTGCAATTATTTTATTTCTTTTCTGCTTTTAATAACTTTATCTATTAGTCCATATTCAAGAGCTTCTTCAGCTGACATGAAATAATCTCTATCTGTATCTTTTTCGATAGTTTGTAATTCCTGCCCTGTGTGTTCACTTAATATTTTATTTAACATTTTTTTTATTCTCAATAGTTCTTGAACCTGAATTTCTACATCTTTAGCTGTACCTTGAGCACCACCCCATGGTTGATGAATCATTATTCTTGAATTTGGTAATGCAAATCTTTTTCCTTTAGCACCTGCAGCTAATAAAACAGCACCCATTGAAGCTGCCTGGCCAATACAAATAGTAGCAACATCTGGTTTTATATATTGCATAGTATCGTACATTGCTAAACCAGCTGTTACTGAACCACCAGGACTATTGATATATAAATAAATATCTTTTTCAGGATCTTGAGCTTCTAAAAACAAAAGTTGCGCAACAACTAAATTTGAAATATAATCATTAACTTCTGAACCTAAAAATATGATTCTATCTTTCAATAATCTGGAATATATATCATATGCTCTTTCATACCTACCTGTTGATTCGACAACTACTGGAATAGGCATACTCACTGTTCATTCACCTTCCTTATTTTTTCAAATATTTTTTCTACTGGAAGAGCCAATAAAAACATATGGCCACTATCTGTAAAAATTATTGATCTTACGCTTTTACCATAAGTTAAATCAACTAAACTGGTTGTATTTTGATGTTCTTTCTTTAGTCTCTTATAATGTGCAAATTTTTCTGGTATAATAGAATGTATTCTTTCCGCAATTAAGAAAGAGTTTTTTGTAACATTTATGATAGCCATATTTTCACCTCCATAAATTATATTATACACCGAAAATATTAAAAAATCAAAACGGAGGCGATAAAATGAGTGAAAATATATTTATTGATGAGGCGATTATTACTGTATTCGGAGGAAAAGGTGGAGATGGTGTAGTAAGTTTCAGGCGTGAAAAATTTGTACCTAAAGGAGGACCAGATGGTGGAGATGGTGGAGACGGCGGAAATGTTATAATTGTTTCAAAAATGGAAAAAAATACTTTAACAGATTTTAGATATAAAAAAAAGTTTAGAGCAGAAAATGGTAAAAATGGTCAAGGTAAAAAAATGCATGGAAAAAATGGTAAAGATTTAATAATTGAGGTTCCAGTAGGAACATTAGTATATGATTATGAAACTAATGAATTGATAGCAGATTTAAAATATCCTAACCAGTATGTAGTAGTTGCAAGGGGAGGAAAAGGTGGAAAAGGAAATATACATTTTGTAAATTCCAGAGTTCAAGCTCCAACTATTGCAGAAAAAGGAGTTGAAGGCGAATCAAGAGTATTAAAGTTAGAATTAAAGGTATTAGCGGATGTTGGAATTATAGGATTTCCAAATGTAGGAAAATCTACTTTAATATCCGTAATATCAAATGCTAAACCTAAAATTGCAAATTATCATTTTACAACATTAATACCAAATTTAGGTGTTGTTGATATGGGTGATGGAAATTCATTCGTGATTGCAGATATTCCCGGATTAGTTCCTGGAGCTCATGAAGGTGTTGGACTTGGAGATAGATTTTTAAAACATGTAGAAAGATGCTATTGTTTAGTACATATGCTAGATATTTCTGAAAGTGAAGGAAGAAAAGCTGAAGAAGATTACTATACAATAAGAAAAGAGTTAGAAAAGTTTTCACCAGAGCTGGCAGAAAAGTTGGAAATTATAGTAGCCAATAAATCTGATATCCTTGATGAGGAAGAATTAAATAAAAAAATAGTGAATTTAGAAAAAAAGTTAAATAAAAAAATTATTCCCATTTCAGCAGCAACTAGAAAAAATATAGACCTGTTACTTAATGAAATATGGAATCACATTAGAGATATGAGAATAGATAGACAAAAAGAAATTTTAATGTCTTTAAAAAATGCGCCTGAAAAGATTAAACTAAAAATTAAACCTGTAGATGTTGAAATTCCTAAAAAAGTCAGATTTGAAATAATAAAATGGGATGAAGGAGTATATGAAGTAACAGGTAAAGACGTAGAAATTTTATTGAAAAAATATCCAATTGACCAAAAAGATGCAAGAATAAAAATACTTGAAATTTTGGAAAAAAGTGGTTTAGAAAAAACATTAAGGAACCTTGGAGTAAAAGAGGGAGATACTGTTTATTTAGGAAACTTTGCATTTGAATATATGGAGTGATACATATGATAGTAATTTTTGGAGGCTCGTTTAATCCACCACATATTGGTCATAGAATAATAGCAGAATATGCGTATGATTATTTAAAACCGTCAAAATTCTTAATAATGCCTGCTGTCATTCCACCACACAAATTGGATGGGAATAATATAGCAGATTATGAACGTAGATTTAAATGGTGCGAAAAAGTATTTCCAACAGAGAGATTTGTTGTTTCAGATATTGAAAAAAATTTACCAACCCCTTCCTATACATATCAAACAGTAAAGTACATTAAAAAAATGTATAACGAAAACATATATTTATTAATAGGCGAAGATTCATTAATTAATTTTCATACATGGTATAAATGGAAAGAATTATTAGATGAAATTACTTTAGTAGTATATAAAAGGTATTCTGAGAAATTAAAATTTGAAAATTATAATTTACCTCATATATTTTTGAATTCTCCGTTGATAGAAATATCTTCTACTGAGATAAGAAATAGAATAAAAAAGAATTTGAGTATATATGGTATGGTTGATGATGAAATAGTTGATGAAATTAAAGAATACTATAAATAAAAAATGCCTGGATTTTTCCAGGCATTTTTTAAAACTTGGTATCTCCACCAAATAAGCCTCCTAAAATATCTCCACCAAATCCATCGATTCCTTTTCGTTCTCCTTTATTTGAAAATCTTGCAGCAGAATATATTCTATCGGCTAATCTTGAGAAAGGTAAACTCTGTAAATAAACAGTTCCTGGTCCTGTTAATTTTGCCAAAAATATTCCCTCACCACCGAAAAGAGCATTTTTAAATCCACCTATAAATTGAATATCATAATTAACAGACGGTGAAAAACCTACTACACATCCTGTATCAACTCTTAAAGATTCGCCAGGCAAAAGTTGCTTTTCAATAACCATTCCTCCGGCATGAACAAAAACAAGACCATTACCCACCAACCTTTCGAGAATAAAACCTTCACCTCCAAATAAACCAACGCCAAATTTTTTGGTAAAGGTAACTTCAATTTCTATTCCTGCTGCAGAGCAAAGATAGCTATCTTTTTGACAAATAAATTCTCCACCGAATTTAGGTAGATCAATAGCTATGACTTTTCCAGGGTAAGGGGCACCGAAAGCTACATGTTTTTTTCCTGAACCACCATTAATAAAATTTGTTATGAAAAAACTTTCTCCAACAAACATTCTTTTTAAGCCTTTGAAAAAACCACCACCTGTAGTGGTTTGCATTTCAATTCCATTTTCCATGTACATCATGGCGCCTGCTTCTGCACGAACTCCCTCACCAGGATCTAATTCTATTTCTACTAATTGCATATCGTCACCTATAATTTTATAATCGATAATATCAGCCATGATATATTCCCCTTTAAATTTTGTAAATTTTACATATTTTCAGATTACGCAAAGAATTTTTACACCAATTATAAAATAAATAATAGTTATATTTTTATTATACAGTATTTTTAATTTTAGGTCAATTTACACTATACCGCATCGCTTAGTAATAGTAATACGTTTATAAATTTATTTTTACAAGTTGCGCATTTTATTAAATTTTCAGCTATTATACTATAATAAAAAATTCTATACTATTTCTAAAAATATTTAATGAGTAAATCCAAAGTGCAAAATAAAATATTAAAAATAATATAATATAATATAGTATAATAAAGGCATGAAAACTTCCGAACTGCGGAAAGTTTTTGCGAATCAAAATGAGCTGGTGATAATATGAGAATTTATAGTATTGGTGAAACAATTCAAGGTATTTTTTTAGAAAGACCAAATAGATATTTAGCTAAGGTTTTGGTAAAAAATAGAATAGAAGACGTTCATGTTCATGATCCAGGGAGATTAAAAGAATTATTATATGAAAACAACGATGTTCTGATAAAAGAAGTAAATAATCCAAAAAGGAAAACAAAATACGATTTAATTGCAGCAAAAAAAGAAGATGAATATGTATTGGTAAATTCGATGTATCATCGCTATATTGCAGAAAAAATATTAAAAGAAAAATATAAGGATTTAAAGGCTGAAGTAAGATATAACAATAGTAGAATAGATTTTTTAGCGGATAGTAAAATATGGATTGAAATAAAAGGTTGTACTTTATCCAAAAATAATATTGCATTATTTCCTGATGCGCCAACTAAAAGAGGATTAAAACATTTAAATGAATTGATAGAATTGAAAAATAAGGGCTATGAAACCCATGTTTATTTTTTAATTTTTTCTAGAGCAAAATATTTTTCGCCAAATTGGGAAACTGATCCAGATTTTTCTAAAAAACTAATTGAAGCTAAAAAAAATGGTGTGAAAATATATCCTTTATTATTTTCATATAAGAATAATATAATATATTTTGAAAAAGAAATTAATTTCAGGAATAATCAAATAAGGATTATTCCCTTTTTTATGGGTACTTTTATGAATTCTCCTATTTACCCGTTATTTATTCCTAAATAATCTAATATTTTTTCACTTTCTAATTTTAAATTCCAGTCGTTTTCTAATATTTTTTCAAAAATCACTCTGCCATTCTCAAATTCTATATTTTCAATGAATTTTTTGTATATTTCTGGAGTAATTTTATACATTCTTTCTAATTCTTCTAATTTAAAAGAAGTATTTTTAATATTAATAGGATCAAACATACATTTTTGAGGCATTAAAGGACAGATTATTTTATCTCTTTCTTTCCCGAATTCGAAAACCATATTGCATTTTGGACAATAGTACTTTCCAATGTTCATATCTCCAAATATTTTAATAAAATCGATAACTATTTCTTTTTAAGATTAAACGTATTTTTTAAATATTGTACTCCTTCTTCTATTATTTCTTTTAAAATTATTTTATCTTTCCAAACTTTTTCTGGATCCATAATTATAAATGCTACTTTTTCTTCGCTTATTCTTTGGGCGGTTTCACATCCTGATATTATTAAAATAAAACTTTTTAATGTTTGAATAGGTTGATTACTGTAGTTTATATTCCAATCATTTAAAAAGTCTAAATAAGACTTAGCAAACTTTTCTCCTAATCCTTTAGAGGATTTTATTACATTTGACATGAATTTTTGAGGTAATTTTGGATAATATAAACCAAATTTTTCAAGTGCTTCTGGAGATTCAGCAGAAAGATTTTCAACAGCAATAGGTGTATTTATACACATATTAGTCATATACGGACATTTTGGTTCATCTAATCTAAAAAATTTTTTGCATGTAGCACACCAATATCTTCCTGAATCAGAAAACTTTCCCTGAGGTAATGATTGCAATTTTTCCTGTATCATTTTCATTTTTTTTCATATTATTTTCCATATATAAACCCTCTCTATATCGGTAGTTGTATATATATTATAATATACAAATATTACAAAATTTTTACCTAAAAAAAATTTAAAAAGCCACCATTACGGTGGCTTCAGACTGTCGACAAAATAAAATAAGAAAAATAATATGAGCGAATCCTGAGATTTCCGCGAAGCGGAAGATCTAAGGTTTAAAAATTTATTATTAATATACTTTTCCTAAACCCTTCGCGAAGCGAAGAGTTTAAGAATTTTCACCGGATGAGCGAATATTATTTGATTATTTTATTTTGTCCTTTGTCTACAAACTGAAGTCACCATTAAGGCGGCTTTAGAAAATAATGTAAAATTTATTTCATAAATGGATAAGTATAATTTTCTGGAGGGTTGAAATTTTCTTTGATAGATCGTGCGGATGTCCATCTTAATAAATTCAAATAACTTCCTGCTTTATCATTAGTACCAGAACCTCTTGAACCACCAAAAGGTTGTTGATCAACAACAGCGCCAGTGGGCTTATCGTTTATATAAAAGTTTCCTGCAGCATGAACAAGGATTTTTTCGGCTTTTCTTATAGCGTTTCTATCTTGAGCAAAGATAGAACCTGTTAATCCGTAAGGAGAAGTTTGATCACAAAGTTTTAAAATATCTTCATATTTTTCATCGTCATAGATATATACTGTTAAAACAGGTCCAAAAATTTCTTCTTCCATTGTTTTGAAATGTGGGTCATCTGTTTTTACAATTGTAGGATTGATGAAATATCCCACTGAATCATCATAAGTTCCTCCAACAAGTATTTCAGCGTTTTCTTTTGCATATTCAATATAACCTGTAATTTTTTTGAAAGCTGCTTTATCTATAACAGCATTAACAAAGTTTGAAAAGTCTGCAGGATCTCCCATTTTTAAATTTTTCGTTGTCTCTATTAATTCATCTCTAATATCATCCCACACAGTTTTTGAGATATATGCTCGAGAAGCTGCTGAACATTTTTGACCTTGATATTCAAAGGCTCCTCTGATTAAAGCAGTAATAAGAGCTTTTCGATTTGCTGTTGGATGAGCGATTACAAAATCTTTTCCTCCAGTTTCACCAACAATTCTTGGATATGATTTATAATTTCTGATATTTTTACCAATGGATTCCCACATTGAGTTAAAAGTATTTACAGAACCTGTAAAATGTACACCTCCAAAATTAGGATTAGAAAATACTATTTCACCAACTTTAGAACCAGGACCAGGTATAAAGTTTATTACTCCATCTGGTAATCCTGTTTCCTGTAATAGTTTCATTATATGATATGCAGTATATACAGCAGATGAAGCTGGTTTCCATAATACAACATTTCCCATTATAGCAGGAGCTGTTGGAAGATTTCCAGAAATTGATGCAAAATTGAATGGAGGAACAGCAAAAATAAATCCATCCAAAGCTCTGTATTCCATTCTATTTAAAACACCTTTTGAAGATTGAGGCTGTTCAGTATAAATCTTTGTAGCATAATAAGAATTAAATCTGAAAAAATCTATTAATTCACAGGCAGAATCAATTTCAGCCTGGAATACATTTTTTCCTAAATCAAGCATAGCTGCCGCATTTAATGTACTTCTCCATGTTGTAGATAATAATTCAGCAGCTTTTAAGAAAATAGAAATTCGATCCACATACGAATAACTTTCCCATTCTTCTTTTGCTTTTAATGCAGCATCAATAGCCATTTCTATTTCTTTTTCACCGGCCATATGATAATGAGCTAAAATATGATTATGATTATGTGGCATAATACATTTGCCGAGATTGCCAGTTTTAATTTCTTTTCCGCCAATAATTAAAGGAATTTCTATTTCTTTTGAAGATAATTCTTTTAATTTTTCCTTTAATTCTTCTCTTTCTTTTGTACCTGGTGCATAAGATAAAATAGGTTCATTTTTAGGTCTTTCCATGGTAAAAATACTATTAAACATTCCCAAATCCCTCCTTTTATACTACTGATGGTTCTTTAATAATTTCATTACGTTCAAATCTACCAATATCTAATACAACATCCCACGTTAATTTATTACCTAAAATTATATCTTTCATTATAACTCCTACAGCAGGTGCTAACATAAATCCATGACCGCTAAATCCTATAGCCATATAAAATCCTTCTACTTCATTACAACTGCTTACTATAGGTTGTCTATCTGGAGATATATTATAATATCCCGCCCATTGTCTCACCACACGTAAATTTTTGGTAGGTGGAAGTAAATAAGTGACCTTTTTTGCCATTGTTTCTAAAAATTGCCATGTACTTCGCATGCTTTTAGAAGTTTCTTTTGGGCCATATCCCATAACAAATGACCCGTGCGGTGTTTGTTGACAATAGATATTGTATGAAAAAGACATTACCATTGGCCCAAGAATTTCATTAACAGGTTCTGTTGCTAATATTTCATGTCGTTCGGAATAAACAGGTAAATCAACTCCTACCATTTTTCCAATTTCTTGAGACCAGCCACCTGCTGCATTGACTATTTTTTCTGTTGCAATATAACCGTGATTGGTATATACGCCTTTTATTTTTCCTTCTTTTACATGAATATCGAATACTTCTACACCTTTATAAATTTTTACACCGAGCTTTTCAGCAGCTTTAGCATATGCCAATGTTGTTAAAAAAGGGTTTGCATGTCCATCTTTTTCATAATATGCTGCACCTAAAAGTTTCTCAGTATTTAGAAAAGGTACTATTTCTTTTGCTTCTTGTGGAGATAATAACTTAGAATTAATTCCTAAAGAATTTTGTAGTTGTACATTTTTATGAAATTGATTCCATTCTTTTTCAGTAAAAGCAAGAAGTAAATATCCTTTTTGTTTGAATTCTATATCAATATCAACCTTTAATTCATCTTTTATATTTTCAAAAATTTTTACACTTTCTCTTGATAAAATACAATTTTGTTTTGTTCCCCATTGTTGCCTAACACCAGCACCACATCTTCCGGTTGCCCCATAGGCTAAAAACTTTTTCTCAAGCACAATGACATCTTTTACGCCAGCTTTAGCCAGATTATATGCAATTGATACTCCATTAATTCCTCCGCCGATAATTACAACAGCTGCTCTATTTTTCATCAGTTTCACCCACAATCTCTTTGAAAAAAATTCCTCCAAAAGGTGGTCTGTTATGCGGTTTATAAACTTCTTCAATAGGTTTTCCAGTAATTCTGGATATTTCTCTTGCAATTATTGGGCCGCATGTTTTTCCCTGACATGGCCCCATTCCTGCTCTTGATACTCTTTTTATTTCTTCTACAGTAGTAAAACCCTCTTTTATTAAGTCTCTTATTTCTTTTAACGTAATATCTTCACATCTACAAACAATGATTTTTTCATCATCCATCATCTCACCACCCTTATGTGGCGTGAATGTTTTAAATTTTCTTTTGAAACTTTAACCTCTATTAAGTTTGTTTTATCTTTCATTTTTCTAATGCTTAATACTTGATTTCTTTCCAACAAATTACCTTCTCTATCCAGGATTTCAACAAATTCACCTTTTTCCGGAAGAGGATAAAATTCATATGGTAATATTACACTTTCTTTCTTTTTATCAATTACGAAAATTGCCAATCCTGGACATACTGCAACACAATTACCACAACCTATACATTTATCATAATCCAACTTCGGAATCTCATTTAATCCATCCATTTTTATGGCATTTGTAGGACAGCTGGAAACACATGGATTACAAGGTATTTTTTGGAAACATTCTAAAATCGCAAATCTTTCTTTTTTTGAAGAAAGTAAGTTTTCGATTTTTTCTTCTTCTGGAATCCCGGTTTTGTGTAAATCACCAAGGGATTCATGAGGTTCTACAATAAAATCTTCATATAAATTCAATTTTTTTAAACCATTTACGACTTTTGAAGAAGTTTTTCTTAAATCTTTAAGACGTTCTTTTATAGTATTAATTCTCTTATCGAATTTTCCTGTTATTTCATAAGCAGCATATAATCCTGTGAGCTCTCCTTCAAGCATAGCGGCAGTAGCTTCTTCTATTCCTGCGACATCACCTGCTACAAAAACATTTTCGACAGTAGTTTTTAAATTTTCATCTCTGATTGGAACGAAACCACCTAATTCCGGAATATATTTCATTTCACAATTTATTTGATTTAAAATGTCAGAAAGAGGCATTAGTCCTGTAGCTAGACATATAACATCACAGGATATTTCTTTTTTTTCATGTGTTTGAATGTTTTCAATTATTGCTCCTTCAACTTTATTCTTTCCTAAAGCTTTTACTATAGTATGTTGGGTATAAATAGGTATTCCTAATCTTCTGACTTTTGAAGCATGAACCAAATAGCCACCAATATGATCAGAAATTTCAACAATTCCTTTGACATTTGCTCTCGCCTGAGCTAATTGATAAGAAACAATTAATCCTATATTTCCTGAACCAATCATTAATACATCTTTCCCAGGTAAAATTCCATAAACATTCATCAAAGTTTGTACAGCACCTGCTCCGAAAACCCCTGGTAAATCATCGTTTTCAAAGGGTATAGATTTTTCAAAAGCACCTGTAGCAATAATAACTTTTTTAGGGATGAATTTTTCCATTTTATTATTAACTAAAGCGGTTATTACACCATCTTCATAATAACCCATAACCATGGAATTCAGGTATAAGTCAATGTTTTCTGTTTTTTCAATTTCATTAATTAAATTCTTTGCAATATAGATACCACGTATTCCAGCGGATTCATCTTTAGAACCAAAAAATTTATGTGTTTGTTTTATTAATTGACCACCTAAAAATTCTTTTTCTTCAAAAATGGCAACATTCAAATTTTTCCTGGCCGCTGCAAGAGCAGCACTGATACCTGCTGGTCCCCACCAATTATTAATACGTCATAATTTTTCAATTAAATCACCCTTTGGAGTTTGTTTTTTTACAATCATTCCTTCTTTTAATGGTGTTATACATATACGAGTATTTGGGATTCCATTTACATTCATCAAGCATGAGGAACAATGACCAATAGCACAAAATAACCCTCTTGGGCGTCCTGTTTTTAATCCTTCTCTATATTCCCAAATTCCTAATGCGTGTAATGCAGCAGCAATTGTTTCACCCTCATATCCCATACTTCTTGATCTTCAAAATAAAATTTGATTTTTTTGCTTTTTTTAAATTCTAAAATAGGATGATTTTGTATCCTCAAAATATCCCCCCCATGAAAAAAGTTTCATTAATATTATACATCAAACTTTAATATAGTTAAACAAAAAGTGGATATAAAATAAGTAAGTTTTACTAATTATTTAACTGTAATCGAAAATAAATATTTTATTTCGGACTGGATAACAAAAGTTAAATATTTTTCAAAAAACTAAAAATCTTCTCTGGCAATTAAAAATACAATTGATTTGCTTTTTTCAAAATGATATAATAAAAATATATTTGTTAATTATTGGAGGATTATTATGTTAAAAACATCGAAATATATAAACTTTGTTTATAATTATGTATTAAATCAAGTGTTTGATGATACGCATGATATAGGACATGTTTTGAGAGTAACAAAATATGCTGAAGAAATTGCCATAGAAGAAAATGCAGATGTTGAAATGGTTATTATTGCAGCGCTGTTACATGATATTGCCAGACATGATGAAGTAATAGGAAAAATAAGAGATCATGCTTTAGAAGGTGCAAAAAAGGCAGAAATATATCTAAAAAGTATTAACTATCCAAAGTATAAAGAAGTTTCATATTGCATAGAAAATCATAGGTTTAGTAAAGGAATTATTCCTGATACATTAGAAGCAAAGATTCTTCAAGATGCGGATAGATTGGATGCTTTAGGGTATATTGGAATAGCTCGGGTATTTATGCATAAAAATGGTGGAAATATACAGGAAAGAATAAAACATTTTTATGATAAAATATTAAAATTAAAAAATTTAATGCATACTAATACTGGAAAAAAGATAGCAGAAGAAAAATCAAAAGTTATTGAAGATTATATCGAAGGATTAAAGAAAGAATTAGAGGTGTATTATGGAAAATAAAAAAAAGATTTTAAAAATTCTAGAAAAGTCTGATGTACCTGTAAAAGGTAAAGAATTAGCTGAAAAGATTAGGGTTAGTAGACAAATGATAATTCAGTATATATCAAAATTAAAATCTGAAGGTCATAAAATTATATCGACAAGAGAAGGATATATTTTAGAACGTGAAGAAGGATTAAGAAAAATGATAGCGGTAAAACATTCAACAGAAGAAATAGAAAAAGAATTAGTAGCAATAATAAAAGCAGGTGGTAAAGTATTAGATGTAATTGTTGAACATCCAATATATGGAGAAATAAAGGGTAGAATTGATGTAAAAAATGAAGAAGATGTAATAAAATTTATGAGCCTTTTGAAAACAACCAAAGCTACACCACTATTAGAATTAGCTAATGGTGTTCATATTCATACTATTGAAGTTCCAAATGAAGAAGTATTTGAAAATGTAAAAGTAGCAATAAGAGATTATCTCATTTTAGAATTCTAGGGGGATTAGATGAATTTTATAGATTTAAGAAGCGATACAGTAACACACCCAACTGAGGAAATGAGAAAAGCAATGTGTGAAGCAGAAATTGGAGATGACGTATATGATGAAGATCCAACTGTAAAAAAGTTGGAAAAAATGGCAGCTGAAATATTAGGGAAAGAAGCAGGACTTTTTGTTCCAAGCGGAACATTTGGTAATCAATTAGCGCTTTTTACACATTGCAATAAAGGTGATGAAGTAATACTTGGAGATGATTGCCATATTGTTCAACACGAAGCAGGAGCAGCGGCAGTAATTGCAGGAGTTCAGTTAAGAACCGTTGAATCAAATAGAGGTATATTATCACCTGAAAAGATTGAAGCTAAAATAAGGAAAGAAGAAGATATTCATTATCCCAAAACAGCTTTGATAGCTTTAGAAAATGCGCATTCCAATGGACGTGCTATACCTCTTGAAAATTTCAAAGAAATAAAAAATATCGCCAATAAATATAATATTCCTATCCATTTAGATGGTGCGAGAATATTTAATGCTGCTACGGCATTAAATGTAGCGCCAAAGGAGATTGCTCAATATGTTGACTCTATTAGTTTTTGTTTGTCAAAAGGATTATGTGCTCCTATAGGTTCTATATTAGTAGGAAAAAAAGAATTTATAGAAAAAGCTAAAAAGAATAGAAAAATTATGGGTGGAGGTTTAAGACAGGCGGGAATACTTGCCGCTGCAGGAATAATATCTTTAGAAAAAATGCGTTTTAGGCTTCATGAAGATCATGAGAATGCTAAATATTTAGAGGAAAAATTGTCTAAATTTGATTTTATTGAAATAGTTGAACAGGTGGAAATTAATATGATATTTTTTAAAATAAATAAAGAAATTGATGATAATAAATTCATATCTTTTTTAAAAGAAAATGGAATTAAAATCAATCCACCGGAAGAAGGGGTATATAGGTTTGTCACTCATTACTGGATAAAAAAATCTGATATTGATAAAACAATTGAAATAATGGATAAGTTTTTCAATTAAAAAGAAAAAGGGGATTGGGGTGAAATATTCTAAAGTAAATAGTGCTTATGTTTCTGGTTTTGAAGTGAAACCAATTATTGTTGAAGTTGATATAAATTCAAAAGCAACACAGCAAGTATTTAAAATAGTAGGAATGCCTAATACTGCCATTTTAGAAAGCCAAAAAAGGGTTTATAGTGCAATTAGAAATACTGGATTTACATTTCCCAATGGGAATGTCACAGTTAATCTAGCACCAAGTAATATAAAAAAGCAAGGAACACATTTCGATTTACCAATAGCTATATCTATTTTATTGGCTTCAAAACAAATAAATTATGATATATCAAATTATTATATATTTGGAGAAATAGGGTTAAATGGAGAAATTAGAGGTATTCCAGGAATAACTTTATTATTACTTGAATTATCTCATAAAGATAAAGAAGCAAAATTTATAATTCCAAAAGAAAATGAAGAAGAATCATTGTTTATAGAAAATAACGAAGTATATGTTATTGAGAATCTAATAGATGTATTAAAAATATTTAATTCAGAAGAAAATGAAAATTTTAAGGCAAATCCACAAAATGTGAATTATGAAAATAAAAATAATTCATTGGATTTTTCAGATATAAAAGGACAGTTTTTTGCCAAAAGAGCAGCGGAAATAGCTGCTGCTGGATTCCATAATCTATTAATGAAAGGTAGTCCGGGATCTGGAAAAACAATGATTGCAAGACGAATACCAACAATATTGCCTGAAATGACACGTGAAGAAATAATAGAATCTACTAAAATATATTCAATATATGGTTATTTAAATAAAATAATCAATAAAAGACCTTTTAGGGCACCACATCATTCAGCATCGACAGCTTCTATAATTGGTGGAGGTTCAGATTCAAAACCTGGAGAAGTTAGCTTGGCTAATAATGGGGTTCTGTTCTTAGACGAATTTCCAGAATTTAGGACAGATGTAATAGAGGCATTAAGGCAGCCTATGGAGGATGGAATTGTAACAATTTCAAGGGCGAAATTGATTACAACATATCCTGCAAAGTTTATGTTAGTTGCTGCACAAAACCCATGTCCATGTGGATATTATGGTGATCCAGAACATGAATGTACGTGCTCTTTAAATCAGATTACAAACTATAATAAAAGAGTATCAGGTCCAGTTTATGACAGAATAGATATTAGAATTAATGTTCCAAGAGTTAAAATAGATGAAATGTTTAATAATGTACAAGGAGAAAAGTCGGAAAAAATTAAAGAACGTGTTGAAAAAGCAAGTATGATTCAGATCAAAAGACAGGGAAATTTAAATGGTAAACTTTCTCAAAAAGAGATAAAAAAATATATTATTTTGGACGATAATGTAGAGAATTTCTTAAAGGATGCAGCAAAAAAATTTAAGCTGACAGGAAGAGGTATTAATAGAGTATTAAAAGTTTCCAGAACTATAGCAGATTTAAAAAATAATGTCAATATAACTGTTGAAGATATAGCAGAAGCATTTCAATTTAGGGGGAATAGTAATATATAAAAATCGCTTAGGAGATTTATTTTTTAAAATAAAGAATGAATCTGAGTTTAGAGAAATTTTGGAGTCTATTAAAAAAATACCAAAAAGATATATATACTTCTTTTCAGAAGTAAAAAATGAATTTGATTATATAAATGACATTGGAAATTTATATATAATTAGAGCAAAAAGGGAAAAAGAAAAAATTAAGTCGTTCATGGACTTTTATCCTGACAATGATTTAATTTATTCTATATTAAAAATTACCAAAAAATCTCTTATACCTTTTACAATATGGGATTTAATAAACTTTTATAAAAAAGGATATAGAATTAGATATTTAGAACAAAATAATGAAATAATTTCCCTATATATATTAAAAAATAATGTAGTTGAATTTACGTTTTTTGATGTAGAAAATATCAATTTAATGATTCAAATGTTAAATGATATTTCAAATTTTGTCGATGATGAATTCATTATTATTATATATTCCAACCAAAAAATTTTAAAAATTTATTATTAAATAAAAATTATTTGCAAGAAAAAAATTTATTTTATATAGATTAGATAGTGCAGGTATTTTTATAGCAATGCCTAATAAAAATGATACCATAAACATGGTAGAATTTTATGAGCGTGTTTTAGAAAATAATAAAACTTTAGCTACACAATTAAATGAATTTGATAAAACTACAAAGGATTTTGAAAAATTATTGATCTTTCAAAAAGTTTATTTGGATTAAGAATTTTAGTTACAAAATATGATAACAAAATAATAGGTAATTGTGACATATATTGGAATATTCAAAGAAAAAGATTAGAAAGAACTGCAAAATTGGGTATTAGTGTACTTGAAGAATTTAGAAATATTGGTATCGCAACAACAATGATAAACAATCATCTCACGTGGTGTATAGAAAATCCTAGAATTCATAGATTGGAATTAGAAGTATTTTCTAATAATTCTAAAGCAATGTCACTATATGAAAAGTTGGGATTTATTAAAGAAGGTAAAAGAAAAGAAGCCGCATATATTGATAAAGAGTATTATGATATTGTATTTATGGGTATTATTACTGAACCTGTAAATTTCTTTTAGAGATTGTGAACCAAAATTATCAAAGAGCAAAAAAGTTATGTATTATTAATCTAAAAGTAGTTTTATATGGTTTATTTTACGTAAAATTAATCTTTTCTTTTCTTATTTGTTATATTTCACATATTAAATTAAATCATCATATACTATAATAACAATGAAAAGATTTTCATTCTAAAATGTTTTTGTGAAATTGTGAAAAAAGTATCTATATCCGATAATTTTTATCAGATTTAAAATCCGATTAATCTTTTTTTAATATAGTTTGTGAAAAAAATATCTATATATTCAATATATATAATTTTTGTATATAGAGTAAAAAATTTCATTCATCAAGGAGGGAACGGAATGTCCGTAGAACTTGAAAGTAAATTTAAACAGGTAGAAGAATACATTGACTCATTAAATTTAGAAGGTAAAGATAAAGTAACCAAAAGAAGTTATCTTATTCACGTTTTGCATAAAGCTCAAGAAATAATTGGTTACTTACCTATTGAAGTTCAGAAAATTATAGCAAAAAAACTGGATGTTCATGCGTCTGATGTATATGGAGTGGTAACTTTCTATAATTTTTTTAGTATGAAACCTAAAGGAAAATATCCTATTAATGTGTGTTTAGGTACTGCATGTTATGTTAGAGGTTCTGGAGAAATATTAGAGGAGTTTAAAAAACAACTTGGAATTAAAGAAAACGAAACAACAGGAGATGGCTTATTTAGTATTCATGCCGTAAGATGTGTAGGTGCCTGTGGTTTAGCACCGGTTGTTATGATTGGCGACGAAGTTCATGGAAGGTTAACAACTAAAGATGTAAAAAGATTAATAAAAGAGTATAGAGAAAAGGATAAGTAAGGAGGGAATTCTATGCCTAAAATTAGGAGTTTAGAAGATTTATTAAAACAAAAGAAGCTGCTAAAAATAAATTATTTTTGAGAAAAGTTGCTGATAAAGAAAATATTATTACATTAAAAGTTGCCATGGGAACATGTGGAATTGCAGCTGGTGCAAAAGAAACTTTTGAAAAATTAATAGAAACTATTGAAGAAAAGGGTTTAGATAATATAAGAGTTATTCAAACGGGTTGTATGGGTATTGCCATGCAGAACCTACAGTTGAAGTTAACGAACCTGGAAAAGAACCGATATTATACGGGAAAATAAAAGGAGATAAAGCTAAAGAATTGATAGAAAAGCACATTTTAAACGGAGAATTATTACAGGATTCGATTATAGGAGAAACTCACAAGTCAATTAACGAGTAAGGAGGGAATAAAAATGTCATCATATAAATATCACGTTTTAATATGTGGCGGTACTGGTTGTACCTCTTCAAAAAGTGAATTAATAAAAGATAATATGGAGAAATTAGTAAAAGATAAAGGATTAGAAAATGATGTACAAATAGTTAGAACAGGTTGTTTTGGTTTTTGTGAACAAGGGCCTATAGTTAAATTTTTGCCAGATAACACTTTTTATGTTAGAGTAACACCAGAAGATGCTGAAGAACTTATCAATGAACATATAATAAAAGGTAGAAAAGTAGAAAGACTTTTGTATATTGAACCTACTGAAAAAGAAAAAATTGACGAATCTAAAAAGATGCCTTTTTATAAAAAACAAATAAGGGTTGCGTTAAGAAATGCTGGATTGATTAATCCAGATGATATTGATGAATATATAGCTAATGACGGATATCAAGCATTAGCTAAAGCATTATCGATGACACCGGAAAAAGTTGTTGAAGAAATAAGAGAATCAGGATTAAGAGGAAGAGGTGGCGGAGGATTTCCAACAGGTTTAAAATGGGGATTTGCTCAAAAAGCCAAAGGAGATATAAAATATGTCGTATGTAATGCTGATGAAGGTGACCAGGAGCTTTTATGGATAGATCTGTATTAGAGGGTGATCCGCATTCAGTAATTGAGGGTATGGCTATCGCAGCATATGCGATAGGTGCAAATCAAGGCTATGTATATATAAGAGCTGAATATCCATTAGCTGTTAAAAGATTAAAAAATGCAATAAATCAAGCAAAAGAGTACGGTTTATTAGGAGAAAATATATTTGGAACAAATTTTTCATTTGATTTAGAAATTAGATTAGGAGCTGGTGCTTTTGTTTGTGGAGAAGAAACTGCATTGTTAGCCTCTATTGAAGGTTATAGAGGTGAACCAAGGACAAAACCACCATTTCCTGCAAATAAAGGATTATGGGGAAAACCAACTATTATCAATAATGTTGAAACATTTGCAAATATAGCTCCGATAATGTTGAGAGGAGCAAAATGGTTTAGAAGTTTAGGAACAGAAAAATCACCAGGAACAAAAGTATTTGCTTTAGCTGGTAAAGTAAATAATGTTGGTCTTGTAGAAGTTCCTATGGGAACAACACTTAGAGAAGTAATATTCGATATAGGCGGAGGAATTAGAGACAATAAGAAATTTAAAGCAGTTCAAACAGGTGGTCCATCAGGAGGATGTATTCCAGCTGAATATTTAGATACCCCAATTGATTTTGATACATTAACGGCATTGGGTTCAATGATGGGTTCTGGTGGTATGATTGTCATGGATGAAAATACATGTATGCCAGATGTTGCAAAATTTTATCTTGAATTTTCTGTAGAAGAATCATGTGGTAAATGTACTCCATGTAGAATAGGTAATGTAAGATTATTAGAAACACTTGATAAGATTACATCTGGTAGAGCAACAATGGAAGATTTAGAAAGAATGAAAATTTTAGGTAAAACAATAAAGGATTCTGCATTGTGTGGTTTGGGCCAAACATCGCCTAATCCTATATTATCTACAATGTACTACTTTAAAGATGAATATGAAGCACACGTGCTTGATAAAACATGTCCAGCAGGAGTATGTAAAAATTTAATTACATATAAAATTGATAAAGACAAATGTGTGGGTTGTACAGCATGTGCAAGGGTTTGTCCTGTTGAAGCTATTAGCGGATCAATAAAAAATCCTCATGAAATAGATCAAGAAGTATGTATTAAATGTGGCGCTTGTTATGCAACATGTAGATTTGGCGCTATAGAAAAGATATAGGAAGGAGGAATAAATATGCCAAAAATTACTATAAATTGTAAGGAAGTTGAAGTACCAGAAAATTATACAGTCTTAGATGCTGTAAAATCAATAGGTGGTTATGTTCCTACTTTATGTTATATGAAATTAGAAGATATTGGAATAGAAAATAAACCTGCTTCATGTAGAGTATGTATGGTTGAAATAGAAGGTAGAAGAAATTTAGCACCTGCATGTGCAACACCTGTTTCGGAAGGATTAGTTGTAAAAACTCATTCAAGAAGAGCTATTCAAGCAAGAAGAACAGCAGTTCAATTATTATTATCTGATCATCCTCAAGATTGTTTAAAATGTCCTAAAAATGGAGAATGTGAATTACAGGATTTAGCAGCTGAATTAAATATTCACAATAATCCATACTTTGGGAAAATGTCTGTCCATAAAAAGGATATATCTGCAGCAATAATTCGGGATCCTAATAAATGCGTTATGTGTAGAAGATGTGAAACTATGTGTAATGAATTCCAAACTGTTGGTGTTTTATCAGCAGTTAATAGAGGATTTGATGCTGTTGTAAAACCAACATTTGATTGGCCTTTGGAAAATACTGCATGTACTTTCTGTGGACAATGTGTTGCTGTATGTCCAACTGGAGCATTAGTTGAAAGATCATATATAGATCAAGTATGGGATGTACTAGAAGATCCAAAAAAACATGTTGTTGTTCAAACTGCTCCTGCTGTAAGGGTTGCTATTGGAGAAGAATTTGGTTATGAACCAGGAACAATATCAACAGGAAAATTAGTTGCGGCATTGAGAGTATTGGGATTTGATAAAATATTCGATACAAATTTTGGAGCAGATTTAACAATAATGGAAGAAGCTTCAGAATTTAAAGAAAGATTAGAAAATGGTGGGTATTTACCAATGTTAACCAGTTGTTGTCCGGGATGGGTTAAATTCTTAGAACATCAATTCCCAGAATTGTTAGAAATGCCATCATCTGCAAAATCTCCACAACAAATGTTTGGTGCTGTAGCAAAAACTTATTATGCTCAAAAAGCTGGTATTGATCCAAAGGACATTGTAGTTGTATCTATAATGCCATGTTTGGCTAAAAAATATGAAGCGAACAGAGAAGAAATGAGATCATCTGGATATCAAGATGTTGATTATGTAATTACCACTAGAGAATTAGCTGATATGATTAGAGAATCTGGTATCAATTTCCACAACTTACCAGAAGAAGAATACGACAATCCTTTAGGTGAATCAACAGGTGCTGCTGATATATTTGGTAGAACTGGTGGTGTTGCTGAAGCAGCATTAAGAACTGCCTACGAATGGATTACAGGTGAAGAATTAGGTAATGTTGAATTTGAAGCAGTAAGAGGATATGAAGGAGTAAGAATTGCAGAAGTTGATATAAAAGGAACAACTATTAGAGTAGGTATAGCTCATGGATTAGGTAATGTAAGGAAATTGTTAGAAGATATAAGAGCTGGTAAAACAGAAGTTCACATGATTGAAGTTATGGCATGTCCTGGCGGTTGTGTTGGTGGAGGAGGACAACCTTATCATCATGGAGATTTTAGTATAATTAAGAAGAGAACTGAAGCTATTAATCGTATTGACAAAAGCAAACCAATTAGAAAATCACATGAAAATCCATCAATTAAGAAAATTTATGATGAATTCTTAGGAAAACCTTTAAGTGAAAAGTCTCATCATTTATTACATACAGAATATTTTGAAAGAGAATGGTTATGATATAATAAAAGCGGGGATTTCCCCGCTTTTATTATGAAAAAGGAGGGATTTAAGATGTATACGTATGGTTTAATATTGATAGCTGATAATGAAGAAAATGCTTATAATTTAGCTTCGAAATATGCTCGACGATATGGAGAACACAACGTATCCTCTTGTATTAATTATTTATTAGAAACAAATTTATTTGAAAGCACTGTAAAAGATTTAATTTTAATGTATAAAGGCTTAAAAGAAGCTTCAGAAAATATGATTAAAAGATTTGAAGGAAAAGTTCCAGAAAATGATTTTATTTTAAATCAATTAAAAGAAAATTTGAAAAGATTTGAAAGTGGAACGTATGCATATCCTGAAGAGTGGAAATTGGTTTTTCATGATGGAAAAGATTTTGTACATATTGATGATTATAAATATTTTGAAGATATAAAAAATAGATATGATCAAAATTATATATACCTATTATTAATAGATTTACCTTGATGGCTTTTAGCCATCATTTTTTATTATATTTATGATATAATAAAGATGATGATGTAACAAAACTTTGGAATACTACACCTGATGCTACAAAAAATATAAATTTAACGAAAGATGCAAGTGTTACTATTATTTTTGGCGAACATAATTAATATAAGGGGGATTAAAATGCCAGAATTTTCAAATCCATTTTCAGGGTTAAAAAGAGAAAAAAATTAACCAAAGAAGAATTAATTAGGGCAATCAGATTTCTTATTTCTGCAGAATATGAAGCAGTTCAGATGTATATGCAATTAGCAGAGTCTGTAGATGATGAATTAGCCAAAGAAGTATTAATAGATATTGCAAATGAAGAAAGAGTTCACGCAGGTGAATTTTTAAGATTATTAAAAGAATTGGACCCAGAAGAAGAAAATTTTATGAAGAAGGTGAAAAAGAAGTAGAAGAAGAAATTGAAAAATTAAATAAAAAAGATGTTTAAATATAAACCGGTATCATTTAGGATACCGGTTTATTATTTGAAAATATTCTTATTTATGATATAATATCTCCGTTAAATTGATTTTGGAGGGAAAACATGAAAGAAAAGGTGTATGTTCTCGGCATAAAAGACCGGATACAGATAGTATTGCTTCCGCTATTTCTTATTCATATTTAAAAAATCAGGTTAATAGTAATAACGAATATGTTCCGTATAGATTAGGAGAAATCAATCCCGAAACTGATTTTATTTTGAATAAATTTAAAATCCAAAAACCCGAATATTTAGAACATGTGTATATTCAGGTAAAAGATGTTATGGTAAAGGATGTTATTACTGCTGATAAAGAGGCTACTATTTATGAAATAGGAAATACTATGATTGAAAAACATGTAAAAAGTATTCCTATTATAGATGCAGATGGTAAACTTACAGGCCTTTTAACTGAACGTGAATTAGCAAGGAACTTTTTACAGGAAATTCAAAATTTCACTTTAGAAGAAAATCCTCCTAAAGTGAAAGATATAATAAAAACTATGAATGGTAAATTAATTATTGGAAATGAAGAGAAAAAATTAAAAGGTTGTCCTACAATTGGAGCAATGACATCAGATGAAGTAAAAAGATATGTAAAAAAAGACGATGTGCTGATAACTGGTAATAGAAAAGATGTTCAAAAAATAGCAATTGAAAAAGAAGTAAGTTGTTTAATTATCACAGGAAATTTTGTACCTGATGAGGAAATTATCAATATTGCAAAAGAAAAAAATATACCTATAGTCGTATCACCACATCCAACCTATGTTACAGGAAGGCTTTTAAGATTAAGTACACATGTGGAAAGAATTATGGAAAAAAATCCTCTTACCATACATCCTGATGAAATATTAAAAGATTTTGAAGAAGAATTAATGCAAGACAAAAAAGGTGTTGCTATAGTAATTGATGAAAATAAAGTAGTTAAAGGTATCATCACAAGACATGATTTAATCAAGCCAAAACCTAAAAAAATAATATTGGTCGATCATTCAGAAAGATCACAAACAGTAGAGGGATAGATGAAGCTGAAATATTAGAAATTGTTGATCACCATAGACTTGGAGGATTAGAAACAGGATTGCCTATAACTGCACATATTAAACCTGTGGGTTCTACAAATACAATTATCTGGGATTTATATAAAAAAAATAATATTAAACCTCCAAAAGAAATTGCAGGACTAATGCTTTCAGCAATATTATCTGATACAATGATATTAAAATCTCCTACTACAACTTTTGAAGATAAAAAAGCTGTCGATGAGATATCTGAATATTTGAATTTTGACCCCATAGAATATGGGATAGAAATGTATAAAGCAAAAACAAATCTGGAAGGGTTTTCTGAAAAAGAAATATTAACTCTTGATCTTAAAGAATCAAGAGTCTCAAGAGGAAGAATAGCAGTTTCTCAAATTGAAGTAATTACTTCTGAACAATTATTAACAAAAAAAGATAAAATTCTCCAGACGATGAAAAAAATGACGAATGAAAGAAATTACATATTATTCATATTCTTATTAACTGATGTATTAAAAGAGGGATCTTATATATTTGTTGCTGGTCAATTGAAGTTAGCAGAAAAAATTTTTAAAATAGATTTTGAGAATAATATACCTTTCTTAAAGGGAATTGTTTCAAGAAAAAAACAGGTAATGCCGTTAATATTTAGAAACATTTAATATCGATAAAAAAAGTCTTTATTTAAAAAGGTGTAAAGATATAATTAAAGAGCGTAAAATGCGCTCTTTTTTATTTTTTTATATATTTTCTTGATTATTAATGACTAAAAATGATTATAATTTATTATTTTTAATTATCGCTATAAATCTTTGTTTTTGTAATTAGAGTTTTTGTATTATAATAATATTAGAATTTTCTAATATTCTTTTTCCATTAATCTTTTTATAGGGAGATGATATTATTGGATGAATGTAAGTTAATATCTAACATTTTTAAATGTTTATCCCACCCGATTAGATTAAGAATAATTAAGCTATTAAGTAAAGAAAAATTATCGGTTTTAGAAATCACAGAAAAATTGAATACAAGCCAATCCAGCATATCTCAACATTTAAAGCTTTTAGAAGAAAATGGTATTATTTTAAAAGAAAAAAAAGGGAATATAGTTTATTGCAAATTAAAACATAATTTAGTTTTGGAACTTTTATCCGATGGAAAAAGAATAATTTCACAAGAGCTCAAAGAAGCTAATAATATTATAAGAAAAGCATGAAATTATTGGTATAGTATGTTTTTTGGTAAAAATAAAGATTTTTTTCACAAATAATCTTAAAAAGGAGGGAGTATTTTGAAAAAGTATCTTTCAACTTTTATAACCTTGTGGGTTATCTGGATTGCGCTTACGAGTTTTGCAGTTTCAGAAGTACTCACAGGGTTACTAGTATCTCTTGTATTAGCAGGAGTGATATCAAAAGTAGTTGATTATTCTTTTGATTTTACAATCATTCCAAAACTTTTTATTTTCGTATTTGTATATGTTCCTGTTTTTATAGTGGAAATGATAAAAGCAAATTTCGATGTAGCAGCTAGAGTTTTAAATCCATCATTACCTTTAAATCCAGGTTTTGTAAAAATACCTACAAAATTAAAAGGTAATGTTGGTAAATTAACATTAGCTAACTCCATAACTTTAACTCCTGGAACATTATCTATTGATGCCGATGATGAATATATTTATATTCACTGGATTGATGTAAAAGGTGAAACTCCCGAAGAATATCAAAAACATGTCTCAGGAAAATTTGAGAAAATTTTGGGAGGGATTTACAAATGAATACATTGATTGGAATTTTAATTGTTATTGGTGCTTTTTTTTCTGTTTTGAGGTTAATATTTGGACCAACTACTCCTGATAGAGTTGTTGCAGTAGATACATTGAATGTAATTATTACAGGATCAATTGTATTTATTGCTTTTTTATTGAAAAGTGAATTGTATCTTGATATTGCATTAGTTTATGGGGCATTATCGTTCTTAGAGACAATTGTAATTGCCCGCTATTTGGAGGGGAAAAAATGAGTGCTATAGGATATATATTAATGATAATAGGTGCTCTTTTTTATGTTTTAGGTGGTCTTGGTCTTGTTAGAATGCCTGATGTATATAACAGACTTCAAGCAGCAACTAAAGCTACAACATTGGGTACTTTTTCTCTAGTTTTAGGTGTTGGGATAGCTCAACCAGTATGGTTTGTAAAAACACTTTTAATAGTAGTGTTTTTAACTATTACAAATCCAGTGGGAAGTTCAGTTTTAGCAAAAGCTTCATACATATATGGTGTAAAACCTTTTAAATTATCTAAAAATGAGTTAGATAAACTCTACAAAAGTAGAGGTGATGAAAATGCAGATAATTGAAATAATAGTTGGAATCGTATTACTGATTTTTGCATTTTTAGCAATTGAAGCTAAAAAAATTATTAATTCTGTTATTTATTTATCAATTTTAAGTATGTTAGCTGTTGTTTCATTTGTATTTATGAAGGCTCCGGATGTTGCAATTACAGAAGCTGTAATAGGTTCTGGTTTAGTAACTGCAATATTTATCTTTACCCTTTTTTCTATAAAAAAGGTTGGTGATAAAAAATGATGAAAAGAGTAATAGCAGCATTATTAATATTAGTTTTAGCATTATTCATATATGGTAATTTATACTCAACCGGCGAAGGAAAATTATTTCCAAAATTTGGAAATGTAAATTTATCAGAAAGAGTATCGAATAAATTTATTAATAAAAACGCAAATGGAGAAAACGGTGTTGTTACATACAAAGAAACAAAGGATGCAGAAAGTGGTTCAGCTAATATGGTAACATCAATAGTTGTAAACTATAGGTCTTTTGATACATTAGGAGAAGTTACAGTATTGTTTGTTTCTGCTTTAGGTGTAGGTTTGTTATTAAGTGGAAAATCAAGAATGAAATTTAAAACTCCTCCTAATTTTATATTAAAAGCAGGTGTTAGAATAATAGCAGGTATTATTTTAATAACAGGTGTTTATATATTTATTCACGGTCATTTAACTCCTGGTGGAGGTTTCCCTGGAGGTTCTATGATTGCATCAGCAGTATTATTATTTTATATTTCTGATGATGAATTTAGAACAAAGGTTAAATCATTTAAATTCTTAGAAGGAACAGCAGGAAGTTTATACTTAATCTTTGGTTTATTGGGATTAACAATGGGCGGTTATTTCTTATATAACTTCTTACCAACAGGTGTTGTAGGAGAATTATTTAGTGCTGGTATTGTTCCAATAATTTATATCTTTGTTGGTTTAAAAGTAGGATCTGAGCTTTCTAACTTGATCTCAGATTTTCTCTCAGAGGAGGGGAAATAAATGATACAGTATTTATTTATAGGATTGATATTAATAGGTATATACGGATTATTAACTCAAAAGAATTTAATAAAATTAGTAGTAGCATTAAATGTATTAGAAGTTGGAGTTAATTTATTTATTATCTCAACAGGATACGTAAAAGATGGAGTTGCACCAATATTGTTTAAAGGAGTCCCTTCAACAAATGGAACATTTGTTGATCCATTGCCACAGGCTTTAGTTTTAACCGCTATCGTTATTGGTGTTGGCGTTACAGCATTGGCATTAACTGTAGTAAGAAAAATATATGAAAAACATGGAACACTAAACCTGGACGAGATGGGGAGTGAAAGCGATGATTAATCCTGTCTTATTAATAGCTATACCGTTATTATTTGCTTTCTTATCTGTAATGTTTAAAAAAGCAGATAAAGGTTTATTAGTATTGGCTGTTTTATTTAACGTATTGGCAGCATTTTTATTAAAGGAAACAGAAGTTGTAATAGGTGGATGGAAACCTCCATTTGGTATTAATCTTATAGCAGATCAATACTCAATTTTTGGATTAATAATATTAAATACAGTATTTGCATTATCTGTATTTTCATCATTTTCTTCTGTAAAGAAATATTCAACTGTATTATTAGTTTCATTAGCTGCATTAAATGGAATGATGTTAACTGGAGATTTATTTAATTTATTTGTATTTTTAGAAATCGCATCAATTTCAGCTTATATATTATCTACAATGACAAAAAAATTCAAAGGTACGTTTAATTACATTATTTTAGGTGCTTTAGGTTCAAATTTATATTTGTTAGGAATCATTATTCTTTATTCAACTGTTGGTACATTAAATATGGCTGATATGGCTTCTAAAATACATCTTGTAAATAATAATGTGTTGTTATTAGCTTTAACATTTATATTTGCAGGATTTGCAGTTGAAGCTAAATTAATGCCATTTAATGGATGGGTAAAAGGTGTGTATGGAAATGCAAATGATTTAAGTGGTGGAATTTTTGCTTCGGCATATGCAACAGCAGCTATTATGATGTTTGGAAGAATATTTACAAATATTTTTGTATTAGATGGAACATTGAAAACAATTTTCCTAACAATTACAGTATTAACATTTATATTAGGAGAAATAGCAGCATTTTCTCAAAAAAATATCAGGAGCACTCTTGCATTTTCCAGTGTTGGGCAGGCAGGATTAATTGCTACTTTATTCTTAAGTGGTTTAAGTGGAGTAGCAATGATGCAAGTAGCTAATCATGCGTTGGCAAAATTAGTTATGTTTACAATTGCAGGCGCAATGTATGTATATGCAGGAACAGATAATATTGAAAAATTACAAGGATTATTTAAAAAACATAAATTAATAGGTTTTGGTTTTAGTGTTGCAGCATTATCATTAGTTGGATTACCAATTTTCTATGGTTTTTATGTAAAAATTTTTGCATTATCAAATTTATTTAAAATAAATAGTTATTGGATTCCTGCTTTAATACTTTTCTCCAGTTTAATTGAAGGTATATATTATATAAGAATGTTAGCAAAATTATGGAATCCTGGTGAAGAAGGAAAAGAATCAAAAGATGAATACACAACAAAATTATCTTTGGAAAACACATTTGCTTATGCTGTATTAGCAGTTGTAGTAGGATTATTCATTCTTTACATCAGTTATAATCCAGAATTTATTACACAAGGTATAAGTAATTACCTTTCCAACATTGCGGGAGGGATGTGACGTGGCTTTAAATACTTTAATCTTATTCATATTATTGGGTAGTATAGTAACTTATTTTGTAAGTAAAGCAAATAGTAAAGCAGGTGCATGGTTAACAGTTATTATTTCATTAGTTGCTTTATTTGTAATTTACACTTTAAAGGATGCTTCAGGGATGTATTTAATGTATTTAATTATGGAAATTATTCATTAGATTTAGTTACATCAAATTATGCATGGTTCTTTTCAATTGTAATGGTTCTTGTATATTCAATGGTTTCATTCTTTAATCCATATTGGATGGAAAAGGTTATACATCCAGCAGCATATAACTTATTTTACTTATTATCCTTAGGTGGAACATTAGGCGTATTTTATTCTAAAGATTTCTTAACATTATTCATTTTCTGGGAATTAGTAGTATGGTCTTCGATGTTTATAATTCCTTTAGGAAAATCAAGAAGAGCAACAGTTGTATATTATGGAATTAGTACAATTGGCTCCTTTGCAATGTTATATGCATTACTGTTATTAAATGTAAAATATGGAACATTTGAAATTAGTACAGTAATAAACAAATTATCTACAGATCCAAAAATGGCAACATTATTCTTTTTCTTAATTGTTATGGCAGGTTTAACAAAATTAGGTATTTTCCCATTCTATACATGGTTACCTATAGCCCACGGTAATGCTCCACATACATTCTCACCTGTATTATCAGGTGGTCTTGTAAAAATGGGTGGATTTATAGCATTTTTAATTACAGCAGTATTGCCAACATCAAAAGTATTTGCAAACCACTTACAAATATTAAATAACCCATATGAAAATTATATATTAATGATTTTAGGAGCAATTAGTATTATAATAGGTACATTAATGGCTATAAAACAAGATGATGCTAAAAAATTAATTGCCTATTCAACAGTAAGTAATAGTGGTTATATATTAATAGGTTTAGCAATGGTTGATCAAACAGCATTTGCTGGTGGTGTAATGCACGTATTTAATCATGCTATGGCTTCAGCAGCAATGTTTTTAGCATTTGCAGCTATTGCTTACAGAACTGGAACAACTAAAATTTCAGAATTAGGTGGTTTAATTAAAAGAATGCCTGTTACATTTACAGTATATTTAATTGCAATTATTTCATTAGCAGGTATTCCTCCAATGAGTGGATTTGCTTCAAAATGGTTAATATATCAGGGATTATTGAGAAAAGGTAATATGTTTATCGCATTTGCAGCATTCTTCGGTAGTGTTGGTTCATTTATGTATGTTTTTAGACCATTAGCAGGTGCATTTTTAGGACAATTATCCCCTAAACATAAAGATATTAAAGAAGTTCCTTTCTGGATGCAATTACCAATGTTAATAATTTCTGGTTTAACCATATTATATGGTGTATATCCTGGATTAATGCTTAAATATATCGCTAAAATTCAAACATCTTTAAATTTACCAGCAATAGGAGTAGATGGAACAAAGATTTTAACTCCTAATGGTATGTGGGATTCATGGACCGTAACTCTTGTATTCACTATTGGATTTATCATAGCTACAATATTGTATTTTGTATTACCAAAAGCAAAATCAGTGGATTTAATGGATACATATACAAGTGCAGAATTTATTCATAATCCAGACTTATACCATTATTCATCAAATTATTATGCCCCATTTGAAAGATTATATAAAAATCATCCTTCAGTTGAAAAATTCTATGATGCAATTGCGTTAAGGTTTAAAGAATTAGGGTTGTTAGTAAAAACATGGTTCTTTAATGAAAATCCAGCATTTACAGTATTCTGGATTTCAATAGTGATAACTGCTATATTTATGTGGGGTGATAAAATATGAGTACGTTTTTAACAGCTACAGGATTGGTGTTATTGGCTTTCTTCTGGCAAATAACTTTATCAGGTATTCAAAGAAAAGTTACAGCTAGAATTCATAGAAGAGTTGGTTCACCATGGTATCAGAACTTTATTGATTTATTTAAAACCTGGAGTAAAAGTTCAATTTCTCATGGATTTATATATGATTTTGGAGTATTAATGGCTTTAGGTGGGACAATAGCAACTTTAATATTTATTCCCGCTGGTCATATAGTTGTTTTTGATAAATTAGATAATTTCTTTGTTATCACTTACCTATTAGCAGTAGGTTCATTGGGTATGGCTATGAGTGCTGTTGGATCAGGTAATCCATGGGCAAGTATTGGAGTTATGAGAGCTTTAACGCAAATGTTAGCCTATGAAATTCCATATATAATGGCTGTATTTGCTATTATTTATGCAAATAAAACAGCATCAATTCATGCTATAGCATTAGCCCAACAAGGTATGGGAATATTAGGATGGAACATGTTTAGAATGCCTTTAGGAGTAATTGTTGGATTCATATCATTAATGGGTATGCTTGGCAAGAAGCCATATGATGCACCTATAGCGCCAGCAGAAATCGCATCAGGTCCGTTGGTAGAATATGGTGGAAAGCATTTAGGTATGTTAATGTTACAACACGAGTTTGCAACATTTGTTGAAGTAGGATTATTCGTAAACTTATTCTTGGGTGGAGGAACATTATTAGCATTCTTAATAAAATATTTTATCGTATATATTTTAGCAACCATGATTGCATCTGTTGTGGCAAGGTTTAAAATTGATCAATTAGTAGTATTTTATTATAAAGTACCATTAGCATTGGCATTTATTCAAACAGCAATTGTAATATTCACCGGTTTGGGGTGAGCATATGGCTTTAGAAAATGAAAAATTTAATGAAGATAAAATAAATGAAATAGATGTTAATGAATTAGATTGTAGAGATACATTAACATTCTGGGAAAAATTTGGAAATATATTTAGAAGTAAATCAATCTGGATGTTGCACTATTGTACAGGTTGTGGAGCTATGGAATTACCTCCAACAATGACATCAAGATTTGATATGGAAAGAATTGGTATGGCTCCAATGGCAACTCCTAGACAGGCTGATGTTTTATTAATAACAGGATATTTAAGTGTAAAAACCTTAAGAAGAATAATTTATACTTATGAACAAATGCAAAATCCAAAATATGTAGTTGGTTTTGGATCATGTACCTTAAACGGTGGTGTTTATTACGACTCATATGCTGTTATCTCAAGACTTGACTATTATTTACCTGTTGATTTATATATTGCAGGATGTATGCCAAGGCCTGAGGCAGTAATGAGTGGATTCAAAAAGTTAATGAATATGATTAAGAAGGGTGAAGCATTAGGTTGGAAAAGGTACCAAAAATATTATGATTGGTATAAAAAGAACCAAGTTCGTGCCCTCGGGGAGGTGTATGTAAAAGATGAATTCCATGAATAATATTGTTGAAAATATAAAATCAGAATTAAATCCTGAAAATATAGAAATAGTAAAGAAAAACCAAATAGCGATAGATTTAAAAAATGAAGAAGTACATACGGCATTATCTTATTTAAAATCTCAAGGTTGGAGACAATTAACATTATTAACATGTGTTGATTGGATAAAAGAAAATAAATTTCAACTTGTATATATATTAATGAACTGGGATAATTCAGTTACTGTTCAGGTAAGAACAAAAATTGATAGAAATAATCCTAAATTCAAAACGATTATTAACATATATCCTGGAGCAGAAATGTATGAAAGAGATGTACATGAATTTTTCGGAGTGTCTTTTGAAGGTAATCCAAACCACGAAAAAGAATTATTCCTTGAATTATGGGATGATATTCCACCATTGAGAAAAGATTTCGATCCTTTAGCATATTCTAAAAAGAAATTTGATGTAAGGGAATATAAGGTAGATTTTATTCCGAAAGAAGGTGAAGCAGAATGAAAAGACAGGTAAAGTTATTTTTAGGTCCTAATCATCCTGGTATGCATGGTAATTTTAGTGTTCATTTATATGTTGATGGTGATATTGTAGAAAAAGCAAGACCATTACCTGGAATGCTTCATCGTGGATTTGAAAAATTAATGGAAAGAAGATTATGGATGAACAATCTTGCTTTGATACCAAGAATTTGTGTTCCTGAACCAGATATAAATGAAATGGTATATGCAATGGGTGTTGAAACATTAGCAAAAGTAGATGTTCCTGAAAGAGCACATTGGATAAGAATGATTATTTTAGAATTAGCAAGAATAGCCAATCATTTAATGGCCATGGGTGGTATTGGAGGTCCTACTGGATTATATACAGGCCCTAACTGGGCAATTGCTGATAGGGATTTGATTCTTGATATATTTGAAGAAATAACTGGTGCGAGGGTATATCATATGTATATTGTTCCTGGTGGGGTTAGAAAAGACCTTCCAAAGGGAATTGAAAAGAAAATTGAAAATTTCTTAGATTATTTAGAAAAAAGATTGCCAGAATATGATGATTTAATATTAAAAAATCCAATGGTTCAAGCCAGAACAATAGATAATATTATTTTAACTGAGGAAATGTGTTGGGAACTTGGAGTAACAGGTATTGGATTAAGATCATCATCAGGAAAACCATATGATATAAGGAAAGTTGATCCATATGCAAGATATGAGGAAGTTGAATTTGAAGTACCAACTGCTACATATTCTGATGCATATACAAGATTAACTATAAAATATAAAGAAATACAACAGAGTATTAGAATAATTAGACAGGTATTAGATAAAATGCCTAAAGAAGGTCCAGTAAGAGCAAGAATATCAAGAGGTAGTGCTTTAAGATGGAGAGTGCCTAAAGGACAGGTATTCAGTCATATTGAATGTGCTCGTGGAGAATATGGATATTATATTGTTTCAGATGGTTCAAACATGCCATATAGAATTGCAGTTAGAGGAGCTTCATACCCACAGGGATTATTGGGAATTGAAAAATATTTACCAGGTACAAGAATTGATGATGTTGCTATTTGGTTAGATACTATGGGCGTATGTGCTCCAGAAATTGATAGGTAGGTGAGGTGAGAAAATGTCTGATATAAACAAAAGCTTCTTTTCACCAGCTAAAGCTTGGAAATATTTAACAAAAAAGCCAGTAACAATTCCATTAAAAGATGTTATAGAAAATCCAAGAGAAGCTGCAGATAATTATAGAGGTTTTCATACAAATGATTGGGAAAAATGTATAGGTTGTGGAACATGTTCAAAAATATGTCCTGCAGAAGCAATAAATATGATAAGAATACCTGAATTACCTGATGAAGAAGGATCAAAGCCAGAAAGACCAGCATTTGATTATGGAAGATGTACTTTCTGCGGTTTATGTGTTGATATTTGCACTACGGGTTCATTAAACATGTCAAAAGAATATGTTCATTTATCAAATGATCCAAACTCATTCTTCTTTCTACCAAAAGAAGATGGAATACATCATATAGAAGTTGAAAAAGCATATCAAAGAACAGATGATTCTGAATTACTTGATTTAGAAAGAGTTCCTATGGAAATTCTTGATGCAGACACAAGAAAGAAATCATTCTTAGAAGTTGTAAAAGGATTTTCAAAACAACAGGCGATAGAAGAAGCTGCAAGATGTGTTGATTGTGGTATTTGTACAAAGACATGTCCAGCACATATGGATATACCAGATTATATTAGAACAGTTTATGATGATAATGTAGAAGAAGGTTTAAAATGGCTATATAAAACAAATCCATTACCATTAGTTTGTGGTAAGATGTGTACTCACAGATGTGAAACTGCATGTACTATTGGTCATAGAGGTGAGGCAGTATCTATAAGATGGTTAAAAAGATATATCGTTGATCAAATTCCTGCAGAAGAATATCATGAAATTTTAAAGCATGAACAACAAATAATTAAAAAGGTAGATAAAAAAGTAGCAATAGTTGGTGGAGGTCCTGCAGGTTTATCAGCAGCATATTACTTAGTATTAATGGGATACAAAGTTACAGTATTTGAAGCAGAAAAAAGACCAGGTGGTGTATTAAATTACGGAGGTCCTGTTTATAGATTACCACTTGAATCATTTGAAAAAGATTGGAAATATATCGAATCATTAGGCGTTGAATTCAGATTAAATACAAGAGTTGGAATAGATGTAACTTTAGAAGAATTAAAAGATAATTATGATGCTGTATTCTTATCTTCAGGATTTACATTAGGTAGATCTACAGGTGTTCCAGGAACAGAACATCCAATGGTAAAACAGGCTATGGTTGTATTAAAAGAAATGAAATATTATATAATTGGCGATGGGCCAAAACCATATATTCCAAAAAAATTAGTTGTAATTGGTGGAGGTAACGTTGCTATGGACGTTGCCAGAACAATGGTAAGATTACAAAATATTGAATATGGAAAATCAGAAGTTCATGTAGTAAGTTTAGAAAGAAGTTTAGATGAAATGCCAGCAGATTGGGATGAAAAACATGAGGGTGGAGAAGAAGGAGTAATCTTCCATCCAGGTTGGGGTCCTATTGAAATAATAACAGAAGGAGATAAAGTAAAAAAGCAAGATTCAAAAAAGTATTGTCAATATTTGACGAAAACAGAAGATTCAATCCTAAATATGATGAATCACAAATTTTAGAAATTGAAGCAGATATGGTTGTAGAATCTATAGGTCAGATGCCAGATTATTCATATTTACCAGAAGAAATTAAAGAAAAAATAGAAATAGTAAGAGGAAGAATAAAAACAGATGAATATAATCATGTTGTTGGTGTTCCATGGTTATTTGCTGGTGGTGACATCGTTCATGGTCCAGATATTATTCACGGTGTTGCAGATGGTCATAAAGCTGCACAGGGTATAGATTTCTACTTAACAGGGTATGATAAGGATAAAAAATAATTATTAACAATATAAACCCCGGATTTTTAAAAATCCGGGTTTTTATTTTTTATACAATAATAAATCTGGAAAATATAATATTGGATATAATCCTGGGAAATATAAAGAATTTACAAACAAATTCAAAAAAAATAGTGGAAGAAACATTGAGTTATTTTGATGTAAGTAGAGAAGAACCAGAAAGATTCTATCATGGACTAATACTTGGAATGGTAGTGGGATTAAGCAAAAAATACATAGTAAAAAGCAACAGAGAAGCGGGATATGGAAGAGCAGATGTAATATTAATCCCAAAAGAAAAAAAGAACCAGGAATAATATTTGAATTCAAAAAACATTACATAAAAGAAGGGATTTAAAAGACAGTGCAGAAATAGGAATAAAACAGATAGAAGAAAAGGGATATGAAAAAGAAATAAAGAGTTATGGAATAGAAAAAATAATAAAAGTGGCAATTGCATTTGATAAAAAGAATGTAGAAATTATGATAAAATAACCGGGGAAAATTCCCGGTTATTTTCCTGAGTTTGACAGTATTTTTTTCAATAAAATTCTAAAAAGCAGAATTATTCTAAAAAACAACAATTGTTAATTTTTTATTAAATACAAAAGTGTCATTACACCCCTAAATTTTATATTTTTCTTTGAATTCTGTATAGGGTGAAATTATTTTTGGTACAGGAATATTTAATGTATTTAATATTCTTTGTCCTAATTTATTTAAATTCATTCTCGCTACAAGATGTTGCTTTTGTGTTTTAAATTCAATGTATTCCATATTTTTAATAGCTTCTCTTATTTTTTCATGAGAGTATTCAACATTATTTTTTTCCAGTTCTAATTCTAGTGTTCTTTGAATTATGTAAGATATGAAACTCATTACAATATGTCCTTTTATTCTTTTTGGTGTCCAATGAAATACCGGTCTTGTTTCAAGATAATTTTTTAATGTTCTAAATGTTTCTTCTACTTTCCATAATGTATGATATTGTTCTAATATTTCTTTTGGAGATAGTTTTGTGTTTGTTATTATTCCATAGTATCCATCGTATTTTTCATCATTTTCTATTTTTTCTATGTCCAGTATATAATTTTGTTTATTCTGTTCTTTTAAATATTTTTTCGCTCCTCTTTTACTTTTTGAATCTATATTTCCTTCTTCTAACATTTTTTTCGCTTTTTCTATTAATCGTAGTCTATCTGCTCTGTCTTTTTTGGCTCTTTCTTCTGAATATATTATGAGTAATCTTTTATTTTCATATTCTACTTCTCTATATTTTATTCCTTTTGCTAGTTCTATGAATTCTCCTTCAAATATATTTACTTTTTTTATTTGTTTTATTGATTTTCCTACTATGAATTCATAATTAGAATTTTCTACTACTTCTATATTTTTTTTACTCATCATTCCTCTATCTGCTACTACTATTACTTTTCCTAATTGATATTCTTTTTTCATTTTTTCTATTGAATCTTTAAATGTATGCCCTTCAAATGTATTTCCTGCATATATATCAAAACTAACTGGCATTCTATCCTGATCTATTGACATCCCTAATACTATTTGTGATTCATTAAATTTCTTATCTTTTGAATATCCCATTTGTAATATTTCATTTGTTTGTTGTGTTTCAAACGCTAATGTCGTTACATCGTAAAATACTAAATCTACCGTTGTATTAAACAAACTTATCCTTTGATTATACATATGTTTTTCTATCGACTCTTTATTATCTGCCAATATATCCAATGTTCTGTATAACCAGTGCAGCATTACATCTTTTTCTTCCAGGTCTTTTTCTTTTTTAACTTCCACTTTGTTATATCCAAAATACTCTAAATTATTAAATATTCCCAATTTACTTTTCGGTTCTACTATTCTATTCATCACCATTATTTTTAGCATCTCTTCTGCATTGTATTTTATTTCTTTATCCAGTCTTTCAAAATATCTTTTCATCTCATATCTTTCGAATATCTTATTTACTATTACTTTGGCTCCGTAATTCTTTTTATCCGGTGCCTTTTTTATATCTTCTATATCAATATAATTTTTTAAATCAAATATTTGTATGAGTTTATTTACTATATTTTTCGCTTCATTTTCGCTAAAAGAGTCAATCCTTCCTAAGTTTGCAACAGTTCTTTGCTTTATCTTACCATTTTCCCTATAACTTTCAACAATTCTTAAATATTCAACACCTTTGTTATTTTTAACTACTCTCAAAAACACAAAAATCACCTCTTGATTTCATAATACCATTACTTATTATACCACAAAAATATTATGAAATCAAGAATATAACGCTATTGTTAAAAATATTTGTGTCACTACAAAAATTTTTCAACCCCCAATTTTCACCCTTTTCATCGTCGCAAACCCGCATTCTACCGTTTCGATTTTTCAAAAATCATGAAATCGCTGTCAAACTCAGGAGAAATTATGATAAAATAACCGGGGAAAATTCCCGGTTATTTTTATAATCCTAATTATTATGAGTTTTTGTTATTATATATGATAAAATTCTAAAAAACAAACATAATAAAAGTAACTTTTTTCTAAATTAACTTGACAAATTAATGTTTTTGCAGTATAATATATACTGTAAATGGAGGTGAGATTTTGAAATTACAGGAATTAATTTTATTAAAAAACGATTACATGAGAGAAATTAAAACAGTAGAAGAAGAAATAAGTACTCTTTTTAGAATTTCAACCGGTATTAGTAATGAAGAAATTGAAACACTTGTTTCTAAATTGGAAAAATTAATTTTTAAGAAAAAAGAAATAGAATCTAAAATTCTTGAAGTAAATTCAAAAAGTGAAGTTATTTTTAATGATAAAAAATATAAGCTTGTAGATTTAATAAAAATGATGGAAGGCTATGAAGTATTTATTAATGAATTAGATAAAGTAAAAGTGAAACTAATTAATTATATTGAAGATAAAAAAGATGAATTGAGATATAAAAGAGATGATGAACATGTAAATATGAAAGAAATTAATGAAATGATTGAACAACAAAAAAAGAATATAAATGAAATTAGTGAAAAAATAAAGAAATATAAAAAAGAAAAGAGAAACATACAAAAAGTAGTGGAAAAAAATAATTGGACAATTGAAGTGGATTATGAATAACCTTTCTTAAGGTTGTTTTATGATCCGCTTCGGCAGGAACCTGATTAAAGGCAATTTTATTGTTTCCTTTTTAACCATCTTCAAGACTCATTTTATTTTATTTCTATGGTTGAATCCATTTGATGGGTAAAGGAGATAAGACTCAAGACTTATAATTCAAGATTAAAGGCTCTTTAAGGTTCCTGCTTTTTATCTAAAGGAGTGGTTGTATGAAAAAATACAAATTAAAAGAAATATCAAATATATTTTTATCACCATCTTTAACAGAGATGGAAGATGGTGATATTTTATATATTAAACCAAAAAATATTAAGGAAAATAAGATTTCATATAATGAATTATCGAGAGCTATATATGATAAAAACAGAAATATAGAGAAATATTTTTTAAAAAAAGGGGATATAATATTCAGAGCAAAGGGAACTAACTTTTATGCTACATTAATTGATAAAGATGTTGAAAGATTAATATCCTCACAGATTTTTTTCAATATAAGAATAACGATTCTTGATTTATATCCTGAATTTTTATTGTTACAACTTAATAATAAATATAATAAGCAATATTTTGAAGAAAATTCACATGGAAAAATAGTTAAGATAATAAAAAAAGAGTATTAGAAGATTTTATTGTTTCAATTCCACCAATAGGGATACAAAAAGAAATAATAAAAAAAGTAGAAAGTTTTAACAATGAAAAAAACATTTTAAAAGAATATATAAAAATTAAAGAAGAGCTATTGGAAAATGAAGTATTTTTAAGCTTATCAGAAAAAGATTCATAATATTATATTTAAAAATCTGGAGGTTATTATGAAAGAAGTAAAATTAATTGAATTAAAAAAGACACATTTTGAGGAATTGGCTGATTTTATAATTCCATATTATGAATATGATCCTATGAATTTCCTTTTTATAGGACCTTCTGGTGATTATGTTAAGCAAGTAGCGGAAAGCGTTGCGAGAAAACTCGATAAAACATTAAATAGAGATGCTTTTAGAGTTATAAATCAATATGCAGTAGAAATGTTTAGAAGATATGAACCTTCTTCTGTTTTTATAGATAGGGATTTTTTAAAAGCATATATAGCAAAAGAATTAGAGGATTTAATAGAAAAAGAAAAGAATAATCCTCAATTTAAAAATTATCTAAAAACACTTTCAAAATCAAAACAATCAATAGAATATCTTCTTGAAATATTTGAAAAAAAATGGGAAATATCAAGAATTGAAGATAAAGAAACTATTTCTCATAATGAATTATATGCTGAAATAGATAGAGATATGGAAAGTGATGATAATCTTTTTAGATTATATAAATATCTTGAAGAAAAACTTGAAGATATATTAAATGCAAAGTTTGATAATTCAAAAACTTTAAACAAAAATTATGATCAAATCAGTATATATAAATGGTTTTATGAGGATTTTCCTAAAATAGAGCATAAACTTGGAACAACACTTGTAATAAGTGGTTTTTTTGATATTCCACCTATACTTACAAAGGTATTAAAAGAGTTATTTAACATGTTTGATAATGTATATTTTTTTGCCTGGAATCCAATCAATGAAGACTCATTTAAAAGTCTTGAAAAAATAATAACCTTTTTAAAAGACTCTGGGTTTAAATTTGATTCAAGAAGAAAAAATATAAAAACGCTTTTTAAACATATAAATTTCTATAATTACCATTTTAAGAATACAGTTTTAGAAATAGAGAATCTAGCAAAAGAAATAAAGAGAAAAATTGTATACGAAGGTTATCAACCTCAAGATTTTGGAATAATAGTTCCAGATACACAAACTGCAAATGCCTTTGCAGAATTTTTTGAAGAATTAAAAGTTCCATATAGATTGAAAAATGATATACCTCTCTCAGAAAGCATTATCGTTACTAAATTATTATTACCATTAAAGACAAAATATTCGGGATATGAAATAGAAGACTTGCTCGCTCTTATAGAAGCAGGATATGGAGGCGAAAGATCCCTATCCATTGATGAAATAGAAGCGTTGTTAAAGAGCTTAAATTTATATTATGATTATCCAAAATCATCACTTGAATCAAGAAAAAGCAAATGGTTAAGCACAATAGATACTAAATTAAATGATGTTAAATTGGAGTTAGAAAAATCCGATGAAAAAGAAAGATTAGAAAAGTTAAATGCGGAATTAGAAGAATTATATGTAATATTTAAAAATTTATTTGAATTATTAGAAGAAATAGACAGAAATGACTTTGAATTAAGTTATTATAGAAAGTTATTAAGTAAATGGTTAAACGAAGGAATAATAAATATTGCGAATATAGAAAAGGTTGAAAGTGAATTTAATGCATTATATAAATTTCAGGAATTATTGTTAAAAACAGAGAGAAACTTAGAAAAATTGATACAGGGTAATATAAAACTTTCAAAATTTTATAATATTCTTGTCAGTCTTATTGAAACAGAAAAATATAGAATTTCTGAAAGATACTCAAATACGGTAGAGATTTTTACATTAAATGATTCAAGGTTTGTATATAAAAAATATAAAATATTTGTAGCCTTTACAGATAAGAATTATCCTTCAATTGCTATAAATCCATTATTATCCCAAATAACACAAACTAATAATTATTCAAAAATCTCTGAATTACAATTCAGAGAAAATCTGTTTATATCCATGCTTTTTTCTGATAATGTGATATTTACCTATCCAAAGGCAACACTTTCTGGAGAGGAAATATTGATATCGCCATATCAAAAAGATTTAGAAAAAATAATAGGTGAAATAGAAGAATATCCATTCTTTATTAAAAGTGAGGAAATAATTCCAGAAAATCCAGATGAAATATATTCATTCGAACAGGCCGCATTGTATTTTTCTTATAATAAATTGAATTCAGAAGTTACAGGTATAAAAGAAATAATTGATGAAATAAAAAATCTTGAAGATAAGAAAAATAATATAAATTGGAAATTAAATGATAAAACAAAAATTGGTGAAATCAGTCATCACAAAATATCCACTTATGTGGATTGCCCGTTTAAATATTATTTAAGTAATGTAGCCAGGATAATAACGAATAAGGATTTTTCAATATTCTATATCGGTAATTTAAAACATCGAATAATGAAGGTTTTGTTTGACAAATATCCAACATATAATAACATAAAAGGTTTAATACAAAATAAAGAAAAACTATATAATGAAATAAAAACAATTGCGCTTCAAGAATGGGATAATTCTGGAGTTGAGGAATTAAGATCATACAAAGTTGTAAAAGAAATTGAAATAGAGAATATTTCTAATGAATTAGTAAATGTCGTAGAAATTTTAGTAAATAAATATATTCTATATAAAGGAAATAACAGTATTTTATATAATAAAGTTTTAGAAACTGAATCTTCAATCTCAGGAAAATATAATAATTATAATCTTTTCGCAAGAATAGATAGAATAGATATTTTAGATAAGGACCTGATTTTTAATGAAGAATATGACGAAAAGGGAAATATAAAAGCTATTCCAAAACACAATAATGAAAATATTAGTTATTCAGTAATTGATTATAAAAATAGCGAAAGTTATCAAACAGATCAGTTATTATTTTATTATTTAACGCTTATAAATAATAACGACTGGAAAGAAAAGCTAAATGAAAAATCAATATTTTTAAGTTTTATGCCAATGAGTGAAAACAACAGAAAAAAATATACATCTTTAAATTGGATAAAAATTGAGGAGGATTATATATATATTAAATATTTTGGAAATTCAAAATCGTATGAAAAAGTAACATTAAATGAACTTGAAAATTGGATCAATGAAATTATTGATGCAATAAAAAATTCAGAATATTATCCTGTTTTTATTAATGATGAAAAAAAGTTAAAATATAGATTTTTAGATTATCTTAAATTAAAAGGTTATAAAAATCAAAATGCGAAGGAAAAATATTATGCCTGTAAAATTGGCTGGAATAATAAGTGTGAATATTATAAATTATGCAGTTTAATGAGCTGGAATGGAAAATATTCTTTTAAAGAAAGGAAACATTTAACAAAAAATGACCTTTTAAAATTACGGGGTGAAAATGATGATAGAAGTTCTTGATATAGACAAAATGAAAAAGAATTTAGATAAAAATTATTTTATATCCGCATCTGCTGGAACAGGAAAAACATATACAATAACTCAATATTATATAGCTATACTGGAAAAATATGAAAAAGAAAATTATCCAGATATAGTTCAAAATATCCTGGCGGTTACTTTTACAAATAAAGCTGCAGGAGAAATGAAAGAAAGGATACTGGAAAAAATAGATGAAAAGATAGAAAGTGGAAAAAATTATAAATATTGGCGACAGATTAAAACAAATTTAAATCATTCATGGATAATGACAATAGATAGTTTTTGTTCAAGAATTCTAAGGGAAAACAATATTGCAATAGGTGTAGATCCAAATTTTACAATAATAAATGAATTAAGAATGGACATTGAAATAGAAAAATCGGTATATAATACATTAAAAATACTATTTTTATTATATGAAAATAAAAATACAGATATTGATGAAATTACATATTTCTTACCTCTTGAAAGAAGAGAAGTAGTAAAAAAAATAATATTCGAATTATTAGGAAACGAAGAAAAATTTAATTCATCTTTGAAATACATACTTCAGGAATTGGGATTGGATACCTTTAAAAAGGTATTATTAGAAACGTTGAAAAATTGGAGAACTGAAATGAAAATGAGTTCTATTCCTCCATTTGAATTATATAATAAGGATTATAATGATGTATTATGGCTATTTCAAAAATCCGTGTTTATAGCCCAGGAAATATACAATTTATACACAACCGATCAGTTTCAATTTGATTTTAAAGGTGTTCTTGATAAAACCCTTGAAACATTAAAAGATGAAAGAATAAAAGAAAAATATAAAAATAAATTTAAATATATTATTGTTGATGAATATCAGGATACTAACTTTCTTCAAAAAGCATTATTTGATAATATTCATGAAGATAAAAAGAATTATATTTTTTATGTAGGTGACAGAAAACAGTCTATATATAGATTTAGAGGAGCAGATGTTTCTGTTTTTGCAGTTACAGAAAATGAATTTGATGAAAATAGTAAATTCCAGTTAAGGGTTAATAGACGTTCTAATGCAGAAATTGTGGAATTTGCCAATGAATTTTCAGAAAAAGTGTTATTTAGCGAAAAGACTTTAGATGGATATAAAGAAGTAAAAGAGGAATATAGGGATATTTTCGAAAATCTATTATTTAGTGATGATAAAGATACTTCAGATTATGAAAAAATTGATGAAAATGATATAATTCCCTCTATTTCCAGAGAAAAAGAGGATAAATATAGAATTAAATACGTTATTTCAACTCAAAAAGAAGAGTATGAAACAATAGCTAAAACCATAAAATCTTTGATTGGAAAAAAGATGAAGTTCAGAAAAAGAAAGAATGGTAAAATAGTTTTTGAAGAAAAAGAAATAGAATATAAAGATATTGCAATATTACTGAGAGATTTAAAAAATTCGGAAGAAGGAATTAGAGCTGCGTTTAAGAAGTTTAATATACCATTTTACATACTTGGAAGTAAATCTTTTTATGATAAAAATGAAGTTCAAACAGTTTTTTCTGCATTATACGCTATTCAAAATCCTCATAATGACTTTAATTTTACCAGTTATATGATGTCATTAATGGTTGGAATTACTTTTCAAAAATTAAATGAAATAATTAAGAAAAAAAGAGAAAATAAATATAAATCATTATACGAAACAGTTCAAAAAAATAAATCAATTTTAAATAAAGATGAAATAAAAGGATTTGAGGTATTAGAAAAGTATGTTGAATTAAGATATTACTTAAAACCAACACATATATTAAAAGGTATTATAACAGAAAATAATTACTTCTCAAAATTAACGTTATTACCAGATTCTCATTACGCAATTGCAAATGTAAAAAAACTAATTAATGAAGCAGAACAATATAACACATTAGCCGTTTCTTTTGCAGAATTAATAAGATTATTAAAGAAAACGTCAGAGGTATCTGAAAGTGAAGCGGCAATAGAAGATGAAAAGCAAAATGTAGTAAAAGTATTGACTATTCACAAATCTAAAGGTCTTGAATTTCCAATTGTAATACTTGGAAGTTTGGGAAAAGGAATAAGTTTAAATATAGATGAAAAAGCAGGTTCTGATAAGAAAATTTCTAAAGAAAATATAGAATTTTCATTACCTGAAAATAATTTAAGATACTTTGTTTTAAAACAACTATTTTTTAAGAAAATAAAAAATAATCCTGAATTACCAGGGATATAAAAGATAAATTGAGAATAGAGTTAGGGAAAGACTTTACCAGAATATTTGATATTAATAAATTTCTTGAAGATACGGAAGCTTTAAGATTAATGTATGTTGCAATAACCAGACCAAAAGAAATGTTGATTCCAATAATCAAACCACAAAAAAACGATTCTAATAATATTAAATATTATTCAGATTTATTTATGAAATTAAATTATGAAGCCAGAGATATAATTTCAGAAAATGATTTAGATGTTCAGGAAATAGATCTTAAAAATAAAGAGGTAAAAAAAGAAACTCAAATAAATGAAAAAAATTTGAGTGATTTAACTGAATTAGCATATAAAAAGTATATTGCTCCAACATATATAATAAACGAATTAAAAAAAGAAGAAAATTCTGATGATTTAACAGAAGAAGGATATGTAACAATAGGAGAATATGATTTTTTTAAAGAACAGGAATTTTTATTAAAAGGCACTGAATTGCATTCATTAATGGAGAGTGTAAATAATTTTAGTCAAATTCAATATTTAATTAAAGCAGGAAAATTACCTGAAAAACTTGATAATGAGTTAATAAAAAGATTATTTTCATATAAAAAGTTCAAAACAGAGTGGAGATTGGTAAAAAGAAAAGTGATTGAAAATAAGGAATATATGATTTTTGGAGTTCCAGATAGAGTTGTTTTTGATGAAAATAATAATATAGAAATATTGGATTATAAATATTCTGATTTAAATAACTCTAAAAAGATTGAAGATTATAAATTTCAACTGCAATTTTATATGTATCTATTAAAAGATTTTGAAAATCCAATCAAAGGTTATATTATCAGTCTGAAAAACGGAAAAATAATTGAAGTTGCATATGATGAAAATTTTGAAGAAAAATTAGTTAATAGAATATTATTAATTTAGCGAGGGGCAGTAATATGGATATTACTAATGAAGAAAAAAAATATGATGAAAAAGAAATTAATGAAATGGGAAAATATTTATTATCATTATCGAAAAAACTGAATCAATACAAAAATGATATCGAATTATTTATAAAGGTTATAAAAAAAATGAAAAAAGATGATTTGAATAAACTATACAATAAATATAAGAGTTATAAAAATGATAAGATAGGACCAATACAATTAATAAGAATAAAAATTATAAAAAAAATTATAAATGAAAATGACATTTCATTATCTGATATAGAAAAAATAAAGAATGATATTTCTAAAGATTATGATAAAGACATTTTACGTAGTTGGAATAATTTTAAAATTCTTTTTGGGATATATTATTCAAATGTGAAAAGTACTGTGGAATATTTCTTAAATATAATTGGAAAATATATAGTGAATAATACAACTTTAAAAAAACATAATTATATATATAAAGCAAAAGGATTTGATTGGAATCATAGTTTTGGTGATGATGCTTGTTTTTTGTTTTTTTTTCCAATAGGAAGAGACTTTAAAAACGCATTTAGATTTAGTATATATTTTGAGAAAGGAAAAATGCATGTTAACTTTGATTATATTGAAAAAAATATTAATAATATAATAAATAATAAAATTATTAATGATTTTAAATCTATAAAAAAATATAATGATGAATTGTTTTCAATTGAAAAAATTATTTCTTATTTAAATAAATATGATGAAATATTATTTAAAGCAAATATTTCTATTTTAAATGAATGGCAATATGAAGTAGCAAAAATGATTTTTAAAATGGAGAAAGATGAATTTTCGAGGAAAGAATTTCTCTCAATATATAAAAAAGATTTGAGTAATATATTTCCAAATAACAATACTATAGATCGGACTGTTAGCCAGACGTTGCAAGAACTTAGAGATAAAGCATTATTAAAGTTTATTGATAATAATGGGAATTATATTATAATAAATAATAGTTTATGGAAATATTTATTTAATAAGAGATATACATATAGTGAAAATGATTTTTTCAAAAATATTTTTCTTGAAAAAGAAGAGATTAAAAAAATAATTGAATTATTAAAAAGAAAAAAGAATATTATATTGCAAGGACCTCCCGGTGTAGGAAAAACATTTTTAGCAAAAAAAATTGCACTTTTGATGGAAATTGAAGAAGATAATATTGAAACTGTTCAATTTCATCAATCTTATTCATATGAAGAATTTATTATGGGATATAAACCCACAAATGCTGGAGGGTTTGAATTAAAAAAGGGAATTTTTTATAATTTTGTTGAAAAAGCAAAAGATAATCCTAATAATAATTATTTATTTATTATTGATGAAATTAATAGGGGAATTTAAGCAAAATCTTTGGAGAATTAATGTTATTATTAGAAAGTGATAAAAGAGGAGATGAATACAAAATATCATTAACTTACCAACCTGAAAAATACTTTTATATTCCAGATAATATATATATAATTGGAACTATGAATACTGCTGATAGGTCCATAGCTTTAGTAGACTATGCTTTAAGAAGAAGATTTGTCTTTTTTTCATTAGACCCTGCATTTAATAATGAGAACTTTAAAAATCATTTAAAAGAAAAAAAATTGAAGATAATAACATTGATATTTTAATCAAAAACATTAGTGAGTTAAACAAATTAATTGAAGAAGATTTAGGAAAGGATTTTAGAATAGGACATAGTTATTTTACACCTAAAGATGTAGTTAATGATTTTGATGTTTGGTATAACGATATTATTGAATTTGAAATAAAACCATTATTAGAAGAATATTGGTTTGATGATTATTCTAAGGTAGATGAGGCATTAAATATACTAAAAAAAATCAAGGTGGAACATGAAAAATAGTATATCAGTAGAAAATAATAGAGAATTATATAACAATATTTTTTATATGTTATTATATGCCTGGGAAAGAATAGATCTAAAATTGTTGGATAAAATAAATGTAGCAAAGGAAGATTATGATAATTTTCCTACCTTTTTAGTATGGATATTATCAAACTTACTATCAAAATTGATAAAAAAAGGATTGGAAAAAAATTATGATACTTTTGTAGATGATCTAAGTTTTTCAAGAGGGAAAATAATGATAAAAAATACAATGAATAATATGTTGAGAAAAAAATTAAAATTAAATTGTCAATATGATATATTGAATAGCAATACATTAAATAACCAGATAATAAAAACAACATTATATTTATTGTTAAAAAGCGAGTATAGAAAAAGCATAATTAATAAAAAAGAAATAATAAAAAATATAGAAATTTTATATAATTATTTTCATGATGTAGAACTAATAAAATTAAATAAAAATACTTTTAAAAAAGTTATATTACATAGAAATAATAAGCATTATGATATTGTAATTAAAATATGCGAATTTATTTATAATAATTATTTGATATACGAAAGTGACAAATATGATGAAAAAATAATAAACATCTTAGATGATGAAACCAAAATGAGTACTATTTTTGAAGAATTTGTTCTAAATTATTATAAAACTAAATTAAAAAATGCACTGGTTAAAAGAGAAAATATATATTGGTCATGGTCAAAAAATATCCTTGAAGGAGATGAAAATCTTATTCCAAAAATGCAGACAGATACATCTATTGAACTTGGAAATAAAAAAATTATCATAGATACTAAATACTATAAAAAGGCATTATCTAAAAATTATGATAAAGAAAAATTTATATCTTCAAATCTATATCAAATAAACTCATATTTAACAAACTATATATTAAATAAAAAAGAAAAATTAGAATTAGTTGGTATTCTGTTATATCCAGAAGTTGGAAGTGAAATTAATTTTTGTGCTGAGAATAAAAAAACAATAAAATATAAAATTTGCGTAAAAACTATAGATTTAAATAAACATTGGACAAATATCGAGAAAAGATTAAATACTCTAATTAAAATTTAAATTTTATTGTAGAAGTTTTTAGTATTTTACTTAAAACCTCTTTTCATCTTTTTTCAATTATAAATTGCTTATTAATGAGTTACAAATCACAAAAATTTAATTATGTTTATTTTACTACTTGACTAAAGTGGAAAGTTATGATAAAATATGTTGGAAAGTTAATATAACGGAGAGATGGCCGAGCGGTCGAAGGCGCACGCCTGGAGAGCGTGTGACGGGCACAACCCGTCCGTGGGTTCAAATCCCACTCTCTCCGCCATTAAGAGCAGGACAACCTGCTCTTTTTTTATTTGTGATTTTGTGATATAATATATTAAATAAAAAATTCAATACAATTAGGAGGATACAATGACCTTTTTTGAGAAATGGAAAATGAGATGTCCAATAATAAGATTTATAGAACGTTTGCGAATGAAAAGGATGAAAGTAAAAGTAAAGAAAATAAATTTGAAATAGAATGCTTAACTTTTATGTTGTATATATGTAATGTTTAGTTAAAAAACATTTGATAAACTACATCAAAAGTTAATAAGTTAAACGAACAAACGGAGGCGCAACCAAGATGAGTAATCTACCTATCGCTTGGGTAGGCTTGGGTAGATGAAAGGCGAGGTTGCCGAAGGGTGTAAGATTTACCCATCTTACATGCCTGGTTGCATAGGGAATACCTATGTGACTGTCGCATGATTTATGCATGCGGAGAGCCGTTTGAAATAATGTGATTGTAATATTATTTCAAATATTGGCCTTCCCATGCGGAAGGCCATTTTTGTTAGGAGGGAGAATATGAAAATAGGAGTAGTTGGTGCAACAGGTGAAGTCGGTAGAACTATGGTTAAGGTATTGGAAGATTTAAATGTAAATGTCACCGAATTAAAACTTTTTGCCAGTAAAAAATCGAAAGAGAAAAAAATAAAATTTAAAAATAATGATTATATTGTAGAACAATTGACGGAAGAAAAAATGAAAGAAAAATATGATTATTTACTTTTTTCTGCTGGCAGTACTGTTTCAAAAAAATTTGCTCCAATTGCCGCTGATTATGGAAATACAGTTATTGATAATTCTTCTGCATTTAGAATGAAAAAAAATATTCCTTTGATTGTTCCTGAAATAAATGGAATGCTGTTGAAAGATTATAAGGGTATTATAGCAAATCCCAACTGTTCTACTATTCAAATGGTTCTTGCACTGTCATCACTAGAAAAAGAATTTGGCATCTCTGAAATTTTTGTAAGTACATATCAAGCTGTTTCTGGAGCAGGAAATAAAGGAATTAAGGAATTATTAGATCAGGAAAATGGTAATAATAATTTTAATCATTTTCCAGAATTAATTCATCATAATGTAATTCCTGTAATTGGTCCTTTTGAAGATAATGGATTTACACAAGAAGAAATGAAAATGGTAAATGAAACCAGGAAAATTTTTAATGATGAAAGTATTAAAGTTTATCCAACTGCTGTAAGAGTTCCTGTTTTATATGGGCATTCCGAAAGTATTACTTTTAGGCTTAAAAGTAATGCAACTATAGAAAGTATCAAGAATTTGATTATTAAAACAGAGAATGTAAAATACAGTGAAAATTTAATTACACCATTAAATGTTGCAGGTAGTGATATCACCTATGTGTCCAGATTAAGACAGATGGATGAAAATACCTTCTTAGTTTGGGTTGTTGCAGATAATGTAAGGGTTGGAGCAGCTACAAATGCTGTAAGAATATTATTAAAACATTTTGAATTAAACCATAGAAAATTGTGAAAAGAGGGAAAAGATGAAAAAAATATCATTTAGTATAGAAGAATTATTGAAGAAAATTCCAACACCATTTTATGTATATGATCAAAATGGAATTATGGGATCTGTAAAAAAGTTACAAAAAGCATTTTCCTGGGTAGATTTTAAGGAATTTTTTGCCGTAAAGGCATTACCGAATCCGTATATTTTAAAATTATTAAAAGATAATGGATGCGGAACAGATTGTAGTTCATTAGCAGAATTGTATCTATCAGATATGGTGGGTTTGGAAAATGAAGATATTTTATTTACTTCAAATAATACACCATTAGAAGAATATCAAAAAGCATATGAGTTGGGTGCGATTATAAATTTTGATGATATAGGACATATACCAGAGTTTATAGAAAAAATTGGAATTCCAAAAATCGCATCAATAAGATATACTCCTGAGAAAGCATATGGTTCAGGAATTATAGGAAACCCATTAGAATCAAAATTCGGAATGCCTTTTGAAAAATTAATTGAAGGGTACCAAATGTTTAAAGATGCAGGAATAAAAAGATATGGTATACATGCCATGATAATTTCTAATACGTTAGATATAGATATAATAACAAAAAATACAGAGACTATCTTCAAGGCGGTGAGAAAAATATCAAAGAAGCTAAGTATAGAATTTGAATTTATAGATATTGGTGGCGGTTTTGGAATACCATATCGACCTGAAGAAAAGGAGTTAGACATATATTTATTGGGCAAAAACATTAAAGAATTATATGAGTATTATTTTGTGGATTTTAAACCCAAAATATTTACTGAAAATGGTAGATACATTACTGGCCCACATGGATATTTAATAACAAAGGTTTTGCATATTAAAGAAAGTTATAAAACTTATGTAGGTGTAGATGCAAATATGGCAAATTTAATGCGTCCTGGTTTATATGGGCCAAAAAATGCATATCATCATATAACGGTTTTGGGAAAAGAAGGTAAATATAAAAAATATGATATCGTTGGTTCTTTATGTGAGAATAATGATAAATTTGCAGTTGATAGAGAATTGCCAAAAATAGAAAAGGGAGATATATTAATTATTCATGACGTTGGAGCGCACGGACATTCTATGGGCTTTAATTATAACGGAAAATTGAGGTCCGCAGAATTTATATATGACGGAATAGGATTTAAAATGATTAGAAGGCAGGAAACATTAAAGGATTATTTTTCCACAATTGAAGGAGGGGATATTTATGTTTAAAGGTGTAGGTACAGCAATTATTACTCCATTTGATGAAAATTTTGAAGTTGATTACAATGCTTTAGAAGAATTTGTGAAATTTCAATTAAAACATGTTAATGCTTTGATTGTTTTAGGAACTACTGGGGAAGCTCCAACAATAAATGAAAGTGAAAGAGAAAAAATAGTTTCTAAAGTGGTTGAAGTAACAAATAAAAAGGTTCCTGTAATAGTTGGAACTGGTTCAAATAATCCAGAACATGTGTTGCATAATAATAAATTAGCAGAAAAATCAGGTGCAGATGGATTACTTATAGTTAGTCCTTATTATAATAAGTCAACACAAAAAGGATTAGTTGAATATTTTACATATGTTGCTCAAAGAACTGAATTACCTATTATTTTGTATAATGTACCTTCAAGAACCGGTGGGAATATCTTACCAGACACTGCAATAGAAATTTTCGAAAAAAACGCAAATGTTGTGGGAATTAAAGAAGCAAGTGGAAATATTTCTCAAATTGCAGAATTGATTTCTAAAAAACCGGATGGAATGTTTGTTTATTCCGGAAATGATGATCAGGCATTACCTTTAATGGCTTTAGGTGGAGATGGCGTTATATCTGTTTTTTCTAATGTACTTCCAAAGGAAATGAGGGACTTAACAGATGCAGTATTAAACAATGATTATGCTACAGCTCAGAAAATAAATAAAAAGTATAATATTTTAATGAGGAAATTGTTTATTGAGGTTAATCCTATTCCAGTAAAGTATGCAGTTTCAAAACTTGGGTACTGCAAGAATATTGTAAGATTACCATTAATTACAATTAGTGATAATGCTAAAAAGATAATTGATAATCTATTTGAGGAGCTGAGTATATTATGAAATATGGAATTATTGGAAGAAATGGAAGAATGGGAAATGAAATATACAATTTATTTTCGGAAAAAGGGCATGAATTAGTTTTTTCTTATGATAAAGAAGAAGAAAATTATATTGATAATCCGCAGGTATTAATTGATTTTTCATTGCCAGAAGCTTTTGATAAAGTTATAGAATATACTAAAAATTTCATTGTCCTTTAATAATTGGAACAACAGGATTATCAGAAGATAATATCAATAAATTAAAAGAATTATCTCAGACTATACCTGTAATACAGAGTTATAATTTTTCTTTTGGTGTTCAAGTATTATTAAAATTAGTTGATTTGGCAAATAAATTAATGGATGACGTGGATATAGAAATTGAAGAAACACATCATAGATTTAAGAAAGATAAACCATCAGGTACTGCAAAAATGATTAAAGATGTTATAGGAAAAGAAGTAAATATTTCTTCATTGAGATTGGGTAATGTGCCTGGAGATCATTCCGTACATTTTAGTAATTTAGGTGAAGTTATAACAATATCTCACAGAGCATTATCGAGAAGAACTTTTGCTGAAGGTGTATTAAAGGCAGCAAATCTATCCTTAAAATTAGTAGCTGGATATTACACATTTCAAGATATTTTTGAATTAATTATAGGGAGGAATAATATGAATTCATATGAAATTATAGAATATATTGCAAAATCAAAAAAGGTTACACCTGTAAAAGTATTTATAAAAGGTGATTTAAGAGATTTACCATTTGAAGAATATTATGGTGATGAAAACAGTGGTGTTTTATTTTGTGAGTTAAATGAATTTGAGAAATTTTTAGAAAATAATAGAGATAAAGCTATAAAATATAGGATTGAAATGGATAGAAGAAATTCAGCTATACCGTTATTAGATTTAAAAAAAATAAATGCAAGAATAGAACCTGGAGCAATAATAAGGGATTTAGTAGAAATTGGAAATAATGCTGTAATTATGATGGGAGCTGTTATAAATATTGGAGCAAAAATCGGAGAAAAAACGATGATTGATATGAATGTTGTTGTTGGGGAAGAGCTGAAATTGGTGCAAATTGCCATATAGGTGCTGGCTCTGTTATAGCAGGGGTTATAGAACCTCCAAGTGCAGATCCAGTAATAATAGAAAATGATGTTTTAGTTGGAGCAAACTCAGTTATTTTAGAGGGTGTAAGAGTGGGAAAAGGTTCAGTTGTTGCTGCTGGTTCTGTTGTTACAAAAAATGTTGAACCTTATACTGTTGTAGCAGGTGTTCCAGCGAAAGTAATAAAAAAGTTGATGAAAAAACAAAGGATAAGACAAAATTATTAGATGAATTAAGAAATTTGTAGGTGATATAATGAATATAGTAGTTCAAAAATATGGTGGTTCATCTGTTGCAGATACAGAAAAAATAAAATATGTTGCAAAAAAGATTAAAAATAAAGTAGATGAGGGATATAAGGTTGTGGTAATTGTTTCTGCTATGGGAAAGACTACAGATAATTTAATTAATTTAGCAAGAGAAATCTCAAAAAAACCACATCCTAGAGAATTAGATATGTTATTAACAACTGGAGAACAAATTTCAGTTTCTTTATTGTCGATGGCATTAAATGATCTAAAAGTAAAAACAAAATCTTTAAATGCTTTTCAAGCAGGTATTTTCACTACATCAGATTTTAATAATGCAAGAATTCAAAAGTTTAAAACATCTAAAGTAAAAAGGTTATTGGAAGAATATGATATTTTGGTTATTACAGGATTTCAAGGAATAACAGAAGAAGGTGATTATACAACTCTTGGAAGAGGTGGCTCTGATACTTCTGCAGTTGCAATTGCTGCTGCTTTAGATGCAAAATGCGAAATATACAGTGATTTTCCTGGTATTTTTACTTTTGATCCAAGAAGGTATTCAAACGCAAAAAAAATAAAGTATATTACTTATGATGAAATGTTAGAAATGTCAAGTCTTGGAGCAAAGGTTTTACATAGTAGAGCAGTGGAAGTAGCAAAAAAATACAATATCACTGTTTATTGTGCTTCTACTTTTTCTGATGAGGAGGGAACATATGTGGTAACAGATAATATTGAAAATCCCGTTGTTACAGGAATGAGTGTTATGGAAAATCAAACGCAAGTAACAATAACAAATTTACCATTTAATCATGCAATTATTTACAATATATTTGAAAAAATAGCACAAAAAGGTTTTAATGTCGATATGATATCTATAATTAATATTAATGGAAAGTTGAATGTTTCTTTTACTATTATTGAGGAAGAAATGGAACACTTTGATAAGTATTTGAAAGATGCTTTAACGGCTTTTAATGAATCTCAAGTAACTTATGAACATGGTTACGCTAAAGTTTCTGTAGTTGGAATTGGAATGAAAACCGAAAAAGGGGTAGCATCCAGATTTTTTAAAGCATTAGAGGACATTCCATTAAGAATGGTTACTACATCAGAAATAAAAATTTCATGTTTAATAGATAAAAAGTATTTAGATAACGCCATCAAAGCTTTAATAAAGGAGTTTGAATTATGATTTTGAAAATATATGATTATTTTAATTTAGATATTGATTATGCAAAAGGAGTATGCATATATTCAAAAGATGGGAAAAAGTATCTCGATACTTTTGCTGGTATAGGCGTAATGGCATTTGGTCATTCTAATAATGAAATATTAGAAGCAATGAAGAGTAAAATGGAAAGATATATGCATATATCCAATTTTTATTTAGATGAGGATGCAGTTTATGTTGCTAATAAATTGATAGAATTTACGGGCAAGAAGGGAGAGTTTTTTTTACAAATTCTGGAACAGAAGCTACAGAAGCAGCTTTGAAAGCTGTAAAAAAGTTATCTACTAAAGATAAAAGAAAAATAATATATTTTAAAAATGGTTTTCACGGCAGAACTTTAGGCGCATTATCGATAAATGGGTTTGAAAATTTAAAAGCACCTTTTAGGCCATTGATTCCTAATTGTCAGGAGTTTGAATTTAATGATGTAAAAGGTTTTGATGATTATATGCAATTTCATGGTGATGAAATTTTAGCAGTTTTCGTTGAGCCAATTCAAGGTTCTGGTGGTGTAATGCCATTAACAAAGGAATTTTCAGAAATATTAAATAAGTATCATAATGAGAAAAAATTTATTTTGGCTTGTGATGAAATACAAGCGGGATTAGGTCGAACAGGCAAAATCTTTTCTTATGAACATTATAATTTAAATCCTGATATAATTACTGTTGGAAAAGCTTTAGGGGAGGTTTACCATTAGGAGCTACATTATTTTTAAATAATACTATGGATATATTAGAACCTGGAGATCACGGTTCAACATTTGCTCCGAATCCTGTCGCATTGGCGGAGCAAGATATTTGGTAGATCATTTACCAGGGGAATTAGAAAACATAAAGAAAAAAGGTAAATATATAAAAGAAAAGTTAGAAAAAATTAATACTTTTAAAATTGTTGATATACGTGGAAAAGGATTGATGATTGGAATTGAATTAGATGAACCATTCCCGGAATTGCGTGAAAGAGCTTTTGAAAAAGGTTTATTATTGAATATGATTTCTTCAAATACTGTGATTAGATTATTGCCATCTTTAACTATTTCTTATGAAGAAATTGACGAAATTATTAAAAAATTGGAGGAATTATTATGATATCTCCTGTTGAATTGAGGCATGTTTTACATCAAAATCCAGAATTAGGATTTGAAGAAATTAAAACAACTATGATTTTAGAAAATGCAATTCTTTCTTTATCAAAAACATATAATATTGAAATAGAGATAATTAAACCATTAAAAACAGGGTTAATTGTTAATTATACACCACTTAAAAATGATGAATATTTGTTATTTAGATCGGATATTGATGCTTTGCCGATAAAAGAACAAAATAAAGTATCTTTTAAATCTCAAAATGAAAATATGCATGCCTGTGGACATGATCTTCATATGTCAATTTTATATGGATTTATGGAATATGTATTTAGAAATAAAATTCAAAAAAATATTTTATTTCTTTTTCAACCTGCAGAAGAAGGTGGAGGTGGAGCTAAAAAAGTTTTAGAAAGTGGCGTATTCAATCAATTTAAAATAAAAAAGGCTTACGCCTTACATGTAACAGATGAGTATGAAAAAGGAGTTATAGCTACATCTAAGGGAGTTCTTTTTGCATCTGCAGTTGAAATTGATATAGAATTTTTTGGAAAAAATGCTCATGTTGCTTTTCCTCAAGATGGAAAAAATGCTTTAAATGCAATGAGGATGTTTTTAGATTCTATAGAAAAAATACCAAGTAATCCAGTAAAACCGTTAGTATTTGGAATAGGTAAGGTTTATTCTGGTGAGGTTAGAAATGTTATACCTGCATATGCAAAAATAGAGGGAAGTATTAGATCTCTAAGTTTGGATTATACCCAAGATTATATTAATTATTTAGAAAAAATATTGGAATCAATAAAAAGTAGTTTTGGAGTAGATTATAAAATTACCCTTGGTTCTCAATATGTTGAAGTAGTTAATAATAAAAATATTTATGAAGAGTTTATAAATAAAATAAAAAATGATTTTACAGTAATTGATTGTGGATATAAAATGACAGGGGAAGATTTTGGATTTATTGCAAAGAAATATCCTGCTTTAATGTTCTGGTTAGGAACTAGAACAGATAAAAAAGTAGGATTGCATTCTCCAGATTTTCTTCCAGATGATGATGTTATTGATATAGGAATAAAAATATTTAGCAGATTGTTGTCAAAATAAAGCATACCTTTTAGGGTATGCTTTATTTATTTTCTAAGTTAAACAATGGAATTTTGCTGCATTTGCAGGTCTCACAGTTAAAATAAAATATACTGTGTTTAGTTTATTTTATAATTATTTCTTCCATCTTTTTTTGCGCTCAGCATAGCGTTAAGTGCCATGTTATAAGATTCTTTATTTGATAATGAATATTCTGTAATTCCTATGCTTACAGTAATTCGAGCTTCTGTACTTCCATATATTATTGGTTTATTAATGTTTTTTAATATCTTTTCAGAAATTTCTTTTGCTTTTTTTCATCAATATCTTTTAAAACTAATATAAATTCATCTCCTCCCATTTTTTCTAAATTACTTTTTTTCTTGTTTTCATAATCAATATTTTCATTATTTAAAACTTCTTTTATTCTTTCGGGTATTTTTAATAATACAAAATCACCAAATTTTCTACCATAAGTTTTATTTATATGTGCAAATCTATCTATGTCAATTAATAATAAATAATTTTTCTTTTCCATTAAATCGCCTCCCCTTACTTTTATAGATTCAAATAGTGTCAATTTAATATTATTTTTTCTAACTTCGCTCGGACATACTCCAAACTCTTTTTTAAATGCTCTTGAATATGATTCATACGTATTATATTGATATTTAATCGCTATTTCCAAAATGTTTAAATTAGAATTTAATAAATCATATACAGATTGTGACAACCTTCTTTTTCTTACATATTCTTTAATTGATATCCCTATTATGATGTTAAATAATTTGTATAAATAAGACAAAGAAAAATTAGTGTATTTTGCAATATCTTCTAATGAAAAATCATTCTCAATGTTTTCTTCAATATAGTCTAAAGATTTTTGAATGCATTCTAATAAATAATTTTTCATTATCCCCTCCTTTTTGTGGCGCCACAATATGATTATACAAGAAATAATAAATTTTTTCATGATTTTTTTTATACAATATATTTTTATAAATATATTGACATTTTTCAAATTAAATGATATTCTTTTATAAAGAGAGGGGATGTTATGATTTTTAATAACAAAGAGCAAATAAAACAACTGGCAAGAAAGATTTATAAAAATATTAATTCAAACGTTTTAAAAGATTATTGGAATGATTTTAAACCTTTACCTGTAGCATTATACGATAAAAAAGAAGTATACATCATTGGATTTCCAAATAATCTAGAAGGTTTTAAAAAAGAGAATGATATTTTTATTGGAAAGTGGAATAGTAAATTTTTAGGTAATAGTGCAATAAAATATGATAATATTTATATTGCAATTTTTGACTTAACAACATTAAATGAATATACTACATTTGAAAAACTTTATTCTCTTATAGTTCATGAAATTTTTCACGGGTTTCAATTAACAAATAATGATAAAAGATTTGCTAATGAATTTTTATTTTTTCAATATCCATTTAAAACAAAAAATATTGCATTACGCTTGGAGGAAAGAAAATATCTTTTAAAAGCTGTTTTTGAAAATAATAAAAAAGAAAACATAAAGAAATTTATTTCCTATAGAGAAAAAAGGAGAGAATTAATAAAAGATTTTTTAAATTATGAACTAGGACTTGAAAGTATTGAAGGAACTGCAACATATGTGGAATTTAAAGCACTAGCCGATATTTCTGATTTACCAGAACAATTTCTATTAGCTCAATTCGGAAAAAATTTAAATGACATTTTTGAATACAAAAATTTTAGACATAGTTGTTATTCTTCTGGATGTATATTGCTATATTACTTGATTATTTTAACCCTGAATGGAAAAAGGAATATTCAGTATCTGATTTATATTTATATGATTATTTCTTGAAAACTGTAAATATTACTCCTAAAAATATAAAATAAAAGAAGATACTGAACTGCTAGCAAAAAAGATAAGTGAAAATTATTATAATTATTTAAATAATGAATTTGAAAATTTTTTTAAAATCAAAAATAAAAAGGAAATATTAGAAGGTAATTTTTCTTTATCTGGATTTGATCCAATGAATGTTATACGAAAAGACAATCTTTTATTACATAAAAATTTTTTAAAGGTAAAAAGGAATGAGGATGGAAGAGATATTTTTATTCCAGGACCAGTTGTTTCAGAGTTTGAAAACGAAATTTGGAATGTAAATAAAATAATTTATTTTAAAAGTTAAAGGGGGATTAGATGTTTGAGTTTCCAGAAGGAGTATATGTTGATATAAGAATTGAAAATGTTTTTGAAACAAAAATCCAAAATACTCTTGGAACATTGGAAGAATTAAAGGAAAGAAAATATAAAGGTGCTTTTATAAGGCTTTTTGATGGTAAGAAATGGTATTATTCATCTATTACAGATGTAGATTCCATTCAAAATGAAATTAACAGATTATATGCGTTATCAAATCCCGATAAGAATATAAACGAACATCCTATTGTAAAAAATTAGAAGTTCATAATGGAAATTATCTTACATTTGTTGACAAATCTGTGGAAAAAATTTCCAAAAAAGAGAAGTTAAAACTATTAAATAAATATTCTCCATTAGTCTCAAAAATAAATATGTTAAAGTATGGAGGGCAAATTATCTTGATCAAAGAGTTGAAAAAAGAATTATTTCTTCAAAAGGAAGTGATTTTGTTTTTGATTATCAACGAGTTGGATTTAGAATATTTTTTGAATTGGAAATAATGAAAAGAAATTTAGTGAAAAATTTGACATAGCATCTAATTATTATGATTTAGAGAATTTAGAGAATGATATTATAAAAAAGCTAGAACAATCTATAGATTTTTTAAACAATGCAGAAAATATTACTCCTGGCGAATATACAGTTGTGCTATCACCAGAAGCTGCTGGCGTTTTTGCGCATGAAAGCTTTGGACATAAATCTGAAGCAGATTTTATGATTGGTGATGAAAAGATGAAAGAAGAATGGCAAATAGGCAAAAAAGTGGGGCTGATATTTTAAGTATTGTTGATAACGGTAATAAGGAAGGAATGGGATACATCCCTTTTGACGATGAAGGAACAAAGACAAAGAAAACATATTTAATTAAAAATGGAATATTATCAGGTAGATTACATAATTCTATAACGGCTGCTTCTTTAGATGAAGAGTTAACGGTAATGCAAGAGCATTAAATTTTGAGTTTGAACCTATTGTAAGAATGACAACAACCTATATAGAAGCAGGTAATAAATCTTTTGATGAGTTAATTTCTGAAATAAAAGATGGTATTCTCGTTGAAACTATAAAACATGGGTCAGGAATGTCAACGTTCACACTTGCGCCAAATTTAGCTTATAGAATTAAAGATGGAAAGATTTATAAACCTGTAAAAGTTTCCGTTATTACGGAACAGTATTTGAAACGTTGAATGAAATTGATGGTTTATCGGATAATTTAAAAATAGTATCGTTTACAATAGGTGGATGTGGCAAGTTTGAACAATATCCATTACCTGTTGGATTTGGTGGTCCTATGTTAGGGTAAAAAAAATGAATGTTCAATAATTGGGGGATAGTGATGAATAAGGAAAAATATCAACTTCATACAAAGGAAATTTCTATAAATATCGTTCAAACCGAGATTAATTCTATAAGAAGAAAAGATATATTAAAAACAGGTATCAGAATTTATAAAGACGGAAAAATAGGAGTAGCAGGTAGTTTGGGGAAATATGATGAAAATAAGTTAGAACATGATGCAATAGAAAATTTGAATTTAAACATACCATATGAATATCCTCTAACAAAAAACGTTAATAGAGAAGAAGTAAAAATAGCCGAATTATCTGAAAATGAATTTGTCAATCAAACTGAAAAGATGTTAAAAACAATAAAGGAAAAACATAATGATTTTATATTCTCAAATAAAATAGTTTTAAAAGATTCTATCAAATTGTTGGAAAATGATTTAAACACACGATTATACTCTGAAAACAAATATTTTTCTTTCGAATTAGGATTTAAGCACAAAGATTCAATAAATATATTGGATGGATTTATTGGGTATGAGAGTTTTGATTTTTCATATGATAAATTTATAAACATGATTGATGAAATCTGTAATGCATATAATACTATAATTGACATTAAAGAAGGAGAGTATCCAATTATTTTTACGTCAAGCGACTTCACCTTATTGAAAAAGTTTTATACTGATTTAAACGGATTATCTTTTGGAGGAGGAAGTTCTATTTTTTCTGATAAATTAAATAAAAAATTGTTTTCCGATAATTTTACTTTATATCAAAGCAGAAATTATGATGATGGAATAATTTGGGATTTTTTTGATGCTGAGGGTACTACTAATACAGATGATAGATGTAGTTTAATTGAAAATGGTGTTTTAAAATCACCATATACTGATAAAAAAACTTCTAAGATGTTTAATCTACCTTTAACTGGCGCAGCAGGTGGAGAATATGATTCAGTTCCTTCAATAGGATATGTACCTTTGATTATAAAAAAATCAGATAAAACAATAAAAGAATTATTAAATGGAGAAAATGGAATATTAGTTTTTGTTGCTTCTGGTGGAGATTTTACACCAGAAGGAAAGTTTGGGACACCTGTGCAATTAGCATTCATGTATGATGGAGAACGTATCTTAGGTAGAGTTCCAGAGTTTAAATTAAATTCTGATCTATATAGAATGTTTGGAGATGCTTTTAGAGGTGTTGGTAGAAATTCAATTTTATCTTTAGATAAAGTTTATGGAGCTGTTATCGATATGAAAGTAGTCAGATGAAAATCTGACTACTTTGTTTTGTAAAAATAAAATATTATTGTATAATTAGTATAACTAACAAAATTTAAAGGAGGAAAAACAATGATAGTAACTGATGAAAAAATAGAAAAAAAACCCAGAAAATATTATAATAAAAATATCAATTTAAATGATTGGAATGAGGTTAAAAAAGAATTTGAAAATTTATTAGACGAAAAAATAAAATCTGCAGAAGAACTATTGAATTTTTTAGAAAAATGGAGTGAATTAAATAGTATTTTATCAGAAGAGATGGCATGGAGATATATAAGAATGACATGTGATACAAAGGAAGAAAACTCAAAAGCCTTTAATGAATTTTATGCAAATATTATTTCTCCCGCTAATGAATATGATTTTTTATTAAAAAAGAAATTCTATGAATCACCATATAGAAAAGAATTAAAAGGTGAAAGTTTTGAACATATGAATAAACTAATTTCCAGAGATATTGAAATATTTAGAAAAGAAAATTTGCCTTTACAGGTTAAAGAACAGGAATTATCTTCAAAATATGGTGAAATAATCTCAAAAATTACAGTATCCTTTGATGGTGAAGAAAAAACATTATCTCAAATGGGAATATATTTAAAAAATCCAGATAGAAATATCAGGGAAAATGCATGGAAATTAATAAATAAAGCAGTATTAGAGCATCATGAAGAGTTAGAAAAATTATTTGATGAATTAAAAAACATCAGAATTAATATAGCTAAAAATGCGGGTTATAACAATTATAGGGACTATATGCATGATGCTAAAAGACGATTTGATTTCACACCGGAAGATTTGTATAAATTTCATGAAGCAGTAGAAAAAGCTGTGGTTCCTGCCTTGAAAAGATTAAATGAGGAAAGAAAAGAAAAATTGGGGTTAAGCACTTTGAAACCATGGGATACTGAGGTCGACGTAGATGGAAAAGTATTAAAACCTTTTGAAAAAGAAGAAGAATTTATAGAAAAAGCTATAAAAATTCTTTCAAAAATAGATATTGATTTTGCAAAAAATCTTGAAATGATGAGAAATTCAGGATATTTGGATTTAGTAAATAGGAAAGGTAAAGCCCCTGGAGGATATAATTATCCTCTAAGAGAAACTGGAGCTGCATTTATTTTTATGAATGCAGTTGGCATTCATAGAGATGTTAGAACATTATTGCATGAGTCAGGACATGCACAACATACATTTTATTCAAAAGATATTTCAATATCACATTTAAAAGAATTTCCAAGTGAAATTGCAGAATTAGCTTCTATGTCAATGGAGTTATTAACGTTAGAATATTTAAATGAATATTATAATAATGAAGAAGATTTAAAAAAAGCTAAAAGAGAACAATTAGAAGGAACATTAAAAATATTACCCTGGGTTATGATAGTAGATGCATTTCAACACTGGATTTATCTTAATCCTGACCATACTATTGAAGAAAGAGATTCGTATTTTGGTGAATTAATGGATAGATTTAATACAGGAATTGATTGGAATGGATTGGAGAAGGAAAAAAGAATCCGATGGTTAAGGCAATTACATATATTTGAAGTGCCATTTTATTATATTGAATATGCTATGTCTCAACTTGGTGCTATTGCAGTATATAAGAATTATAAGGAAAATGGTAAAAAAGCTATTGAACAATATAAGAATTTTTTAAGTTCTGGTTTTAAATATCCTGTAAAAAAATTATATGAAATAGCAGGAATAAGATTTGATTTTTCTGAAAAATATATTTCTGAACTTGTTAATTTTATAATGTCAGAAATTGAATCATTGTAATTATTATAGGCGGAAAAATTCCGCCTTATTTACTTTGGAGGTAGATATGAATAAAAATGAATTAATTTTTGGTTTTAGCAGTTTTTTTCTTTTTGGTTATTCTTTAATAATGACCAGTTCTTTGATTCCGATGATAGAAAAAACATATAATATAGATCATTCTTTAGTTGGATTGGCATTTACATTAGGAACTTTAGGATTTTTATTATCTTCTGTAATATATGGGTATTTATTGGAAAAGCATAATGCTTTTAAGACGATATTATCTGGAATTATATTTTTCTTTTTTGGTAATTTATTAATGCTTTTTATGAATTCATATATATTTATGATTTTAGGAATATTTTTCATTAATTTTGGTGGAGGAGCTCTGGAAATCTCCATTCCATTTTTAATCGGTGTATCAGGCAATGGAAAAAAAGGGAAAAAGCTGAATCTTTTACATTCATCTTTTGCAGTTGGAGCTTTAACGAGTCCTATTATTTCATCTTTAATTCTTAAATATAGTAATTATTGGAAAGGGACTTTTTTTATTGCTGTGTTGATGAATATAATACCTTTTATATTTTTAATTTTGATAAAAAAAGAAGTAGACTCATTGCATAATAATTATTTATTACAGGAAAAATCTTCATTAAAAGGTGTTTTCAATTTTTCATTGGTAATACTTGTTTTATCATTATCTTTTTATGTAGGATATGAAATGAACTTTTCATCATGGATATCCACTTTTTTATTTGAATTTAGGAATTTTGATATTTCTACAGCAGCATTATACCCTTCCTTTTTATGGTTAGGTTTATTTTTAGGAAGAGCATTTTTATCGCACTTTCCAGAAAAATTTGGTTATAAAAAATGGTTATTAATTGTAGTTCCTTTTTCATTGATATTTTCAATCTTTACGGTTGCTTTTGGAAAAAATATTGTTATTTCTTCCATAGGAACCATTTTGACAGGTATTGGTTTTTCAACAACTTATCCTACAATTCAGGCAATTGTTGTAGAAAAATATAAGAATAATAAGGGAATTGCCTTAAGTGTAGCTTCAGCAAGCACTTCAATTATTTCTGGAGGATTTTCGTATCTTATTGGAGTGATTGGTAGTATGTATGGTTTATTATATGGTTTTTTTATAATTATTGGCTTAAATATATTGGAAATACTTTTTGTATCGTTAATTGATGAAAAAGTTTAATTACATTGTACTAAAAGTACTATTGTTATATTCTATTTTATAAGATATTAATTTATAAATATTGTTGATTTTAATAGCAACACCTTTGACACATATTTCCTGATTTAATGCAAGATTACCGATATGTCTAATATTTATAAGCGTTTTATAAAGATATCCTTTTTTATCCTTGATATAGACGTTTCGTAAATATTTAGAATTATTTATAGCTTCTATTTTTTCTATTTTTCCAAAAACTTCATCCAATTCTTTTTTACTTTTATTGTAATTTTTAGAGAAATTTTTATTCATTTTATCAACCCCTTTATAAGTTTTATCTTTATTTATTCTTTTTCGACATATATATGATAAAATTCAAAACTTAAAGGAAACTTAGTTTTTCCTTAGAAATTCCTTAGAAAATATAGGTTTGAAAGAAAATAAGATTAATGATATAATAAAAATAAATAAAAACAAAATAAAATAAAATAAAACAATGGGGTCTTATGAAAATATTAGTTATTGAAGATGAAAAAAGTATTTTAGATCTTATAAAAATGAATTTAATACTTGAAGGATTTGATGTTGTAGAGGCAGAAGCAGGTGAAAAAGGATTAAAAGTTTTTAAAAAAGAAAATCCTGATCTTGTTGTGCTGGATTTAATGTTGCCTGATATTGATGGTTTTGATGTTTTGAAAAAAATTCAAGAAATTAGTTATAAAACACCTATTATTATTTTAACGGCTAAAAATAGTCAGAATGATAAACTTTTAGGACTAGAATTAGGAGCGGATGATTATATAACCAAACCTTTTGATAGTAAAGAATTAATTTTGAGAATAAGAAACATATTAAAGAGAATTAAAAAGCAAGGATTAAGTAATAATGAATTAATTATCGGTGAATTGAAGTTAAAAAAAGATTCCAGAACCATGTATTTAAGATCGAAAGAAATTTATTTAACTAAAAAAGAATTTGAAGTTATGGAATTTTTAATGAATAATTATAATCAGGTTGTTAAACGAGAGATATTATTAGAAAAGATATGGGGTTTTGATTCAGAAATAGATACAAGAGCTGTAGATATGGCAATACAAAGATTGAGGAAGAAAATTAAAGAAAGTAATGTTCAAATAAGATCTTTGTATGGTATTGGATATAAATTAGAGGTGAAGGATGAAAAATAGTATAAGAAATGAGATATTATTTTTAAATATTTCATCCACACTATTAATATTAACTATTATTTTTATAATTTCTATCTTTACCTTTCAAAAGAATATCATTAATAATACTATAAAAAATTTGACTGAATATAGCCAGGAAAGTCAAATATATTTTTTAAAGATTTTTAATAATGAGAAATATGAAAATGCCTTTGTTCATTTAAATAATATTGCACCATTTGTATCTGAATATTTTTCTAATAAATATAATGCTCATGTTGAAATATATGATATAAGAAAAAATTTATTAGCGGATACATCGCCGAATGAAAAATTTTACGTTTATCAAGATATTCATTATGCTGCAAATAATATGAAAAATTATATTATAAAAAAAACCGATGATAAATATATTCTTTTTTTCTCCAGTCCTATTTTTTATAACAATGAAACAATTGGTGTTTTAAGATTTATATATCCATTAACTGAGGAATTTCAAATAATAAATAAGGTAAAAATGACGCTGTTTATTGTAGATATTGTTTTTATACTTTTTATTATATTTATAAATTATATTCTTGCAAACTCTATTACTACTCCGTTAATAAAGTTAAAGAAAGAGACAGAAGAGATTGCAAAAGGAAATTTTGATTTTCAGATTAATATAGTTAGTAATGAAGATATTAATTCCTTAGTTAATTCTTTTAATATTATGAAAGATAAACTAATTCATTATATAAAATCGTTAAAAGAAGAAAAAGAAAAACAAAAAAATTTTATAGATAATATGACTCATGAATTTAAAACCCCTATAACTTCCATTTTAGGTCATGCTGAACTTTTAAAAAAATTGAAATATGATGAAGATAAAAATGTTTCTATTAACTATATAATATCTGAAGGCAATAGATTATTAAAAATGGTAGAAGAGTTATTATATGTATCAAAGTTAAATAAAAATTCCTTTGAGTTTAATTTTAAAAATGCAGATATCAAATCATTGGTTATAGATTCTATTAATACATTAAAACCTCGATTTAAAAAATTTTCTATTAATGTCAGAAATGAAATTGATTCTGAAACATTATTTTTTGATTATGAAAGAATAAAAGAAGTTATATTGAATATATTAGATAATGCTATTAAACATGGAAAGTGTGAGAATATTTTTATTTATTCAAAAAGTGATTATATGAATTATTATCTAATAATAGAAAACGATGGAGTTCCTATTGAACCAAATGTATTAAAAAATATTTTTACTCCTCTTACATCAAATAAAAAAGGAAAAAATGGTTTAGGATTATGTATTTCAAAAGAAATTATGCAAAAGCATAAGGGGGATTTGCTGGTTAACACAGATAAAAGAGTGAAATTCATTTTAAAGTTTAAAAGAGGGTATAAAGATGGATAAGTCTAAAAAATATATTATAATTTTTATTTCTGGTATTATTTTTACAATTCTTATTGGAACTTATATTTTAAATAAAGATCTTGATAAAGTGCATTTTATAAACGACCATGAGAAAATTATAGAGGAATATTATTCGACGACCCTATAAAATTAGAGATTAATATAAAATATCTTCCTACAGTTACTTTAACTGATCCTGATATTCTTTTCAAATTATGGGAAAAAGTAAATAAAATGCCTAAATTTAAATATATTAACACAAACGATAATGCTGAAGATAAAATATATGGATATATTTATCTTTTAGATGGGAATAAATATTATTATGAAATAAATAATAATCTTATTATAGATGATTTTATTTATGGAATTAATCAAAGTAAGGATTTAGAAGATGCAAAAAGTTTAATTAGAAGATTGATTTTTTCAAAAACAAATATTTCTAAAGTTCTATTAAAAGATAAAATTATAGCCTTTAATGAAAATACAGGATTTTTATTAAATCAAAAGGAAAAAATAAAATTATATGATATCTTTAAAAATGCTAAAGAAGTTGATTCTTCTAAAGAAATTAGTGCATTATTTGAAGGTAACAATACTCCATTATATATTATAAGAGTTTTTGATAATGACTCAGAATTTTTGACTATTAATATTTATAATGAAAAATACTTTTCTGTTTATTATCTTGATTCTTTCCTATACCTGCTAAAGGGGAATCTTTTATCTTTCCTGAAAAAGCCTCTGTAATTATGTTTCCCACCATTTAAATTTGTTACTTTTTTAATACATTTATGATGATTTTTATTTCTTTTTTTATTAATATTATATTGATATCTTAAATAGAGGGGGAGTATAGTGAAAAAACTTATTTTGGTAGGATTGATGCTAACAGTATTAGTATTTTCATTTGCTGAATTGATTATTTATAGTAGTGTAGATGAAGCAAATGCCAGAAAAATTTTAAATGCTTTTTCAAAGGAAACAGGTATTACAGTTAAGTATGTCTTTCTTTCCTCAGGACCTGCTTTAGCCAGATTAGAGGCGGAAAAAAATAATCCTCAAGCAGATGTTTGGTTTGGAGCTCCAATGCCAAATCATATTATTGCAAAAGAAAAAGGATTAACTGAACCATATAAAACATTAAGTGTATATGGTATTGCTCCAAATTTTTACGATGTTGATGGTTATTTCCATGCATTTTATATGAATCCTCTTGGTATTGGGGTAAACTTAAAAGTTTTAGAACAAATTAAAGCAGATTTACCAAAAAGTTGGATGGATTTATTAAAACCAGAATACAGAAATATGATTCAATATCCAAGTCCACAAACCTCTGGTACAGCATATGCATTTATTACAGGATTAATCTCCATTTATGGTGAAGATGGTATGATAGATTATTTAAAGAAATTAGCTAAGAATGTTCAATCTTATACACAAAGTGGTACAGGTCCATCAAAATCAGTTGGTGTTGGTCAAGCAGGATTGGGTATTCAATTTACTCCTGCATTTTTCCAATTTAAAGAACAAGGATATCCTATAGAAGTTGTATTCCCAAAAGAAGGAGTACCTTATGAAGCTGCATGTGTTTCAATAGTTAAGGGAGCAAAGAATAAATATGAAGCTAAAGTTTTAGTTGATTGGTTATTATCAAAGAAAGGGCAACAAACTATAGTTGATGAAAAGACCTTCTTCTATCCAGTAAGAAGCGATGTTGATTTTGGTACATTACAACCATTATCTACAATTAAATTAATTACTGTTGATGAAAATTGGGCAGCACAAAATAAAAAGAGAATTGTAGATAGATGGATTAAAGAAGTATTGCCAGTTAAATAATAAAAAGGGGGTTATCCCCTTTTTTTGGAGGAATGAAATTATGGATATAACTAATAAAGAACTTTCTAATAAATTCAAAAAAATGATGAAAAATCCTTCTTTACTTATTTTAATTATATTAATATTTATTTCAATGTTTATATTTATAATTTTTCCATTATATAAAGTTTTTCTCGTTAGTTTCACAAACTCTGAAAATCATTTTTCTCTCGAAACATATAAAAATGCTTTAGCAAATGATTATATGAGACAGGGTTTTAAAAATAGTATTTTAATAGCCATTTTAACCTCTGTTATTGGAACTTTTGTAGGTTTTTTATACGCATATACATTAAATAGGGCTAATATCCCATTTAAAAAATTTTTTAGAACAATAGCTATTATACCTATGGTTTTTCCACCATTTATAGGTGCAATGGCAATTATAATGCTATTTGGATTTAATGGTTTATTAACTGCTAAATTATTTGGTATTAGAACATTTCCTGTTTATGGTTTATGGGATTAATGATTGCACAAATAGTTACTTTTTTCCCTGTTGCTTTTATTACTCTCGATGGTGTAATTTCAACAATTTCTCCAACATTAGAAGATGCCGCTTTTAATCTAAAAGCTAATAGATGGCAAGTATTTACAAAAATTATATTACCTTTATCCGTTCCAGGTATTGCAAGCACTATGTTGGTTTTATTTATAGAGTCATTAGCAGATTTCGGTAATCCTTTAATTTTAGCAGGTTCAAGATTCCCGATTTTATCAGTTCAAGCTTATTTGCAAATTACTGGAATGTTTGATTTAAGAAGTGGTGCTGCTTTAGCGGTTTGGCTTCTTTTACCATCTTTAATAGCTTTTATAGTTCAAAAATATTGGATTGGAAAGAAAAAATATATAACTGTTACTGGAAAACCAAGTACTTCACAAATAAAAAGTGTAAACACATTTGCAAAATGGATGTTATTTTCTTTAGTTTTAATTTTTTCCTTATTTATTCTTTTAATCTATGCAACGATTTTCTGGGAGCATTTACTAAATTGTGGGGATTAAATAATGAATTTACCCTGGATAATTTTAAATATGTTTTTGATGTTGGTAAGGAAGCGATAAAAGATACATTAACAATTGCATTGACCTCAACACCTATTTCTGCTGTATTGGGTATGATAATAGCATTCTTAATTGTTAGAAAAACATTTCCCGGGAAAAAGACTCTTGAATTCATTTCTTTGTTAAATTTTGCAGTGCCGGGACAGTTGTGGGTATAGGTTATATTCTTGCTTTTAATTCAAAACCTTTGTTATTAACTGGTACATTTGCAATTTTAGTATTAAATTTTATTTTTAGGTATATTCCTGTTGGAATACAGTCAGGAGTTGCCCTTTTAAATCAGGTTGATCCTGCTATTGAAGAGGCGGCATATACCTTAGGTGCTGATGATAGAACTGTATTCACAAAGATCACATTACCCTTGATTGTTCCTGCATTTTTTTCTGCTCTTGTTTATTCTTTTGTTAGAGCAATGACTGCAATTAGTGCGGCTATTTTTCTGGTTTCAGCGAATTGGAATTTGATGACTGTTCAAATATTGAGTCAGACTGATTCCGGAAGATTATCTGAAGCATGTGCTTTTTCTGTGGTTTTAATTTTATTGATATTATCCTTTGTTTTAATTGTAAAACTATTTTTGAAAAATAAAATATCGTTATCAAACAGTAATTTTGCTTCTGAATGAGGTGTTTATATGAGTTTAGAACTTAAAAATATTTATAAAATATTCAAAAGTGGTAATACTGAAACAGTAGCAGTAAATAATTTTTCTTTAAATATCCAAAAAGGACAATTAGTTACGTTTCTGGGGCCTTCAGGATGTGGAAAAACTACAACCTTGAGGATGATTGCAGGTTTTGAAACTCCAACTAATGGGAAAATTTATCTTGAAGGAAAAGATATAACCAATGATCCACCAAATAAAAGAGATATATCCATGATGTTTCAAAGTTATGCTCTATTCCCACATATGACAATAAAAGAAAATATAGAATTTGGATTAAAATTAAAAAAATTAAGCAAAAAAGAAATTAAAGAAAAAGTCTCTAAGATAATTAATTTAACAGGATTAGAAGGATTAGAAGATCGAAGACCAGATCAAATTTCTGGGGGCAGCAACAACGTGTTGCATTAGCCAGAAGTTTAATAATGGAGCCTAAAGTTTTACTATTTGATGAACCATTATCTAATTTAGATGCTAAGTTAAGAGAATCTATGCGTACTGAAATTAGAAAGGTTCAACAGGAATTAAAAATTACCAGTGTTTATGTTACACATGATCAAATAGAAGCCATGAGTATTTCAGATGTCATTGTGGTAATGAATAAAGGAAAAATTATGCAAGTTGGTTCTCCATTTGAGATTTATGCACATCCTACAAATAAATTTGTAGCTGATTTCATAGGTAAAGTGAATTTTATTGCAGGTGAAATAATAGAAGTAGAAAATAATAATTATGTTGTATTTAATAAGGATTTAAAACAAAAATTTTATGGAACTAGTAAATCTTCTTTTAATATTGGTGATGAAGTTTTAATTGTGATTAGACCTGAATCTTTAGATTATAACGAAAAAACTAATTATTTAGAAGGAAAATTAAATAAATCTGTATTTTTAGGCTCACATATTGAATACGAAATTATATTAAAAAATAATCAGATTATAAATGGTGTTTTATATAATCCGATTGAGAATAAGATCGTTAAAAATGGAGAAGTTGTAAGGTTGTATTTCAGCGATAAAGCTACATGGATTATAAAAAAAGAAGATTGATACTTTAAATATGGGGGTGTTATTTATGAAAAAGTTAGTATTTGTGTTAACAGTATTGTTAGTTGGTATTTTTGCTTTTTCAGCAGGAGATGTTGTAAAGGCTTACACAACACTTGAAGAGCCTTTAGCAAAAGAATTATTTGACAAGTTTGAAGAAGAAACAGGAATTAAAGTTGAATGGGTTAGATTATCAACAGGTGAAACAGTTGCAAGATTAGAAGCAGAAAGGGAAAATCCTCAAGCTTCAATCTGGGTTGGTGGTGTTGGTTTAGGACATGTTGAAGCAAAACAAAAGGGATTAACTACTCCTTATAAATCACCTTTAGCCCAATATACACCTGCACAATTTAGAGATCCAGAAAATTATTGGATTGGATTATATATTGGTGTATTGGCTTTTGCTACTAATAAAGATAGAGCAAAAGAATTAGGATTAGAAGCACCAAAAGGCTGGTTCGATATTATTGATTCAAAATATAAAGGCCTTGTTAGGGTTGCTAATCCAAATACATCTGGAACTGCTTATAATGTTATAACAACTATTCTTCATATGTTCCATGAAGATGAAGAGTTAACCTTTATGTTTTTACATCAATTAGATGAGAGTATTGATCAATATACAAAATCAGGTTCTGCTGGTGGAAAACAAGCAGCTATAGGTGAAATTCCATTTGCTATAGGATATGCTCATGATTTATTCAAATTAATAGCTAATGGAGCTCCATTAGAAGTTACTGTACCAATGGAAGGAACTGGATTTGAATTAGCTTCAATGTCATTGATTAAAAATGGTCCAAATCCTGTTAATGCTAAAAAATTATATAATTGGATGTTAGGAAAAGAAGCACAAGCAATGATTGCAGAATGGTTTGTATTACCTGTTTCAAAATTAGCTCCGAAAGATAAAGCACCATTAAATATTGATGAATTAAGAATAGTAAATCAAAATTTTGTTTGGGACGCTGCTAATAGAGAAAGATTAGTTGAAAGATGGAATAGAGAAATTGGTGCAAAATAATAAATTTATAAGGCGGCGTATAGCCGCCTCTCTTAAAATTCAAACAGGAGTTGAATTATATGTTTACAAAGAAAAAGGTTTTATATTTTTTGATTTTGCTGATTTTCGTAAGTGGTTTGGATTTTTGGATATTTTCCAGTATAAAAAACTCTTTTAATAAGGTTCTAAATGATAATCTTTTAAAGACAAGTCAAATATTGTCTAAATCTGTATCTTTAGTTGAAGATAAATATAATGATTGGATTCAGAAAACTGAAGAGGAAAATGAAGATTTAAAAATTATATATATTAATGGTCTTCCAAGTTTTTTTGAAACGGAAGATTTTTATAGTGATAAAAGTCTTTATGAATTTTATAAAAATAATTTAAATTCTGAAGATTTTAAAGATGGCATTGAAAGTGCGGAATATAGTGAGGTTTATTTTTCAAAAAATGATTATGAAATAAATAATTCTAAATATAGAATTATTTTTTCACCTGTAATAAATGATGATTTTGATGTATTAGGAATAGCTATTATCTTTTTTCAAATGGATGAATATTTAAAGTTTTATAGATTAATTAACGTTTTTATGTATTCAATTATAATAATTTTGTTTTGATGTATGGAATAATAAATTTCACACGAGATCCTGTAATGAGTTTTATTATTCTTATGATTTTTGTTATAGTTGCAATATTTACCGCATATCCATTATTTGAAGCTTTTAGATTAACCTTTATAAAAAATGGAGAATTTTCCATTGAAATATGGAGAAAAATACTAACAACAAAACAGTATTTAAATGCATTCTGGGGAAGTATTAAATTGGGAATTTCTACAGCAACATTTTCTACGCTTGTTGGATTTTTATTTGCTTTTGTATTAACAAGAACTCAAATAAAGGGAAAAAAGTTCTTCAGTACAATGGCAACATTGCCCGTTATTTCTCCTCCTTTTTCCTTAACATTATCCATATTACTTCTCTTTGGAAATAACGGTTTAATAACGAAAAAAATATTAGGATTACAACACTTTAGTATATATGGATTAACAGGATTAACTTTAGTTCAAACAATGGGAATGTTTCCTATCGCTTATTTAACTATGGTTGGTATTTTACATTCAATTGATTCAACCCTTGAAGACGCTTCACTTGATTTAAATGCATCTAAATTAGAGACCTTTTTAAAAGTTACATTACCACTTTCAATGCCTGGAATATTAAGCGCATGGTTATTAGTCTTTACCAATTCTTTAGCAGATTTTGCAAATCCTTTAATATTATCAGGTAATTATAGAGTTTTATCTGTTGAAGCATATTTGGAAGTTACAGGTATGAATAGGTTGGGAAATGGTGCTGCATTATCTATTTTATTGTTATTACCAACTATAACAGCCTTTTTAGTTCAAAGGTTTTGGGTTTCACGTAAATCTTTTGTTACTGTTACTGGAAAACCTTCACCGAGAATCACTGAACTTGTATCTAAACCTGTTAAAGTAACTCTTGTAACTTTGATGATTTTAATAATAGTATTTTTGGTATCCCTATATGGAACAATTGTAGCAGGATGTTTTGTAAAAAACTGGGGTATTGATTATACATTTACTTTAGAAAATATAAAAGAAGCATTGCAAAGAGGAAGAGATGCAATTGCAGATACTGTAACTCTTGCTTCTATAGCTACACCACTTGCAGGTATTTTAGCAATGATGACAGCTTTAATTTTAGTAAGAAAAAGATTTGCGGGAAAAAGAATTTTTGAGATATTAATTATGGCTCCTTTTGCTATTCCAGGAACTTTAATTGGTATTAGTTATATATTAGCTTTTAATAAACCTCCTTTGATACTCGTTGGAACAGGTGCTATTATAGTCATAAATTATATAATAAGAGAACTTCCTGTTGGTGTTGAAGGTGGAGTTGCAGCACTAAGACAGGTAGACCCTTCTATTGAAGAAGCAGCTCAAGATTTAGGTGCAGATGTACCTACAGTATTTAAAACTATTGTTCTACCATTATTACGTCCTGCTTTTATTTCGAGTTTATCTTATACTTTTGTTAGATCTATGACAGCTGTTAGCGCTGTAATATTTTTGATTTCAGCAAAATGGTATCATATTACTGTTCTTATATATAATTTTTCTGAAAATTTAAGATTTGGTTTAGCTAGTGTTTTAGCTACTACATTAATAATTATTGTTTTAGCAGCATTTGGATTAATGAGATTGCTAGTTAGAGAAAGCGAAACATTAGAAAAAACAGTTTCTCAGTGAGAGGTGGAATGATGACAAAAAAACAGGTTTCTTTAAGATTAGAAAATGTAACTAAAATTTTTTATGATAAAAAGTACAATACCGAAGTAATTGCGGTTAATAATTCTTCTTTTGAAATACAACCAGGAGAATTAATTACATTATTAGGTCCATCTGGTTGTGGAAAAACCACCACATTAAGAATGGTAGCTGGGTTTGAATTACCTACAAAAGGCAAAATTTATATTGGAAATGAAGATATTACTTATCTCCCACCAAATAAAAGAGATACAGCTACAGTTTTTCAAAGTTATGGTCTTTTTCCGCATATGACAGTTTTTGATAATGTTGCATATGGTCTTAAATTAAAAAAATTATCTAAAGAAAAAATAAAAGAAAAAGTCTTAAAAACTCTTGATATGGTTGGTTTAAAAGATCTTGCTAATAGAGCTCCATCAAGATTATCAGGTGGGCAACAACAAAGAGTTGCGTTAGCAAGATCTATTATTGTAGAACCATCAATATTATTATTGGATGAACCATTATCAAATTTAGATGCTTTGTTAAGAGAACAAATGAGAATAGAAATTAGAAGAATACAAAAATCGTTAGGAATAACTGCTATATATGTTACTCATGACAGAGTAGAAGCAATGAGTTTATCTGATAGAATAATCGTTATGAAAGATGGTAAGATAAAACAAATAGGTACTCCTAATGATATATATGAAAATCCAAATTCTAAATTTGTTGCGGGTTTTGTCGGAAAAGTAGCATTCTTTGATATTGAAGTTAAGGAAAAGAAAGAAAATAAATGTATTATTGACTTTCAAGGAAAAATATTAGAAATTCCGAAATATGAGTTTAATATTAAAACGGGAAAAGGAAATATTTTAATGGCAAGACCTGAATCATTAGTTTTAAAAGATCAGGATAAAGGATTAATAAAAGGAAGAGTAAAAATTAATGTTTATCTTGGAAATACTGTAGAGTCATTTATTGAAACGGAATTTGGTGAAATAATGGTTCAAATAGATAATCCTTCTTTAAAACATGTATACGCAGAAGGTGAATCGGTATCTATTGATATTGTTCCTGAATTATGTAAAGTGTTAAAAGATGATGAATAAAATTTTTACACCTCTCCTTTATATAATTTATAAAAAGAATGACATTATTGGGTATTAGTAAATAACTAATACCCATTTTTTAGTTTTTCATTATTAGAGATAATAAGTCAAACTTATTTTATTTATAAATTCATTCCCATTATTTTGAAATATACTTAAAATTTTCTTAGAAATGAATATGTGTAATTTTAATCACGTACATTAAAAAATAATTTTAGTATAATAAATATAGAAAGAATTCCAGGAGGTGTTTTATGAAAAAAAAGATAAGTTCAAAAATCATATTCATGTATATATCTGAAATAATATTTTTTGTATTATTTTTTCTGCTTTTAGAAAATCACATATTAATAAGATGGATATTTGTATTTATTGCTGGATTATTTCTTTCAACATTTATGGGAAGGGTTTATTGCGGTTGGATGTGTCCTATTAATACTTTATTTAAACCTATAAATTTCATTTATAAAAAGCTAAACATAAAGCGATTCAAAACTCCTGAGTTTTTAAAATCTAATATTTTAAGATATGCACTACTTTTTCTATTCATATCATTGTTTATTACAACTAAGATATTAAAAATAAAACTAAATATATTACTGTATGTAATAGGATTAGCACTTTTAATAACACTTTTCTTTGAAGAAACGTTTTGGCATAAAAATCTATGTCCATATGGAACAATCTTGAATATTGGAGAAAGAATATCTTCTTTTAAATTAAAAATAGATGAAGATAAATGTATTGGATGTGGCTTATGTCAAACAGTCTGTCCAAACAATACAATAATTACATTAGATAATAATAAAAGAAAAATTATTAATAAGGAATGTTTAATGTGTTTTGAATGCCAAAGAGTTTGTCCGGTTGAGGCGATATCCTTTAAAAAATAACGTCTTGCAAAAGCAAGACGTTATTTTTAATGATTAATTCTCTTTTACTCTTTTCGCCATTTTTTTTGCTAAATGTCTTAATTTTTCATAATGCTCTTCATGGGCAGAAAATTGAACTTCAACAGGATCACAAACCATTTCCCATTTGTTTTTATTTATATATTCAACAATACCTTTAACTCCACCACCACTCCAACCATATGTACCAAATACTCCAAATACTCTATTTTTAATTCCTTTATGTTCTAAATTAATTAATAAATTTTCCATTCTTGGGAATATACCATTATTATACGTATTTGTACCAAAGAGAACCCCTTTAAATCTCCATATTTCATTTATAATAAATGATTCATGCACTTCTGATGAATTCATAACTCTGATGTTTTTAATTCCCTCATCTGCTAAACATCTTGCAATAAAATCTGCCATTTTTTCAGTGTTACCATACATTGAACCATATGCAATTACTACGCCTTCTTCAGTTTCGTATTTACTCCATTTATCGTATAATGTAATAATTCTTTCAGGATTTTTTCTCCATACAGGTCCATGAGTGGAAGCTATTATTTTAATATCTAAACCTGATAATTTTTTCATAGCTCTTTGAACCATAGGACCAAATTTTCCGACTATATTAGAATAATATCTTCGTATTTCATTTTCATAGTATTCTATATCAACTTCATCATCAAATACCCCACCATCTAAAGTTCCAAATCCCCAAAAGCATCACCAGCAAATAATATTTTTTCTGTTTCCTCATATGTCATCATTGTTTCTGGCCAATGAACCATTGGAGTCATATAGAATTTTAACTTATGTTTTCCAAGATTAATCTCATCACCATCTTTTACTTCATATAAATTAGATTCTATTCCATATAAAGCTTTTAAAAATTCAAATGTTTTTTTATTACCTACAATTTTAATTTCTGGATATGCTCTTAAAATATCTGAAATAGATCCTGAATGATCTGGTTCCATGTGATTAATTACAAGATAATCTAATTTTCCACCATCTAAAATATTATTTATTTTCTCGATAAATAGATGTGTTTTTGTTGCTTTTACTGTATCAAAAAGTACATTCTTTTCATCTTTTATTATATAGGAATTATACGTAACTCCTTTTGGTAATGGCCACATGTTTTCAAATAAATGCGTATCTCTATCATTTAATCCAACATAATAAATAGAATCCGTAATATTCAAAATATTATCCATAATAATCCCTCCTGGTTTAAAATAAATTCATATTTATTTTTATTATATCATTAAAAAAGGATAAAGAAATAAAGATAAAGTAAAATTTATCTGTTTAATAATGTTTCAAAATATCTAGAATTATTTTATAATCAAAAAAATCAATCCATATTCCATGAACTTTTTTTATATTAAATTTTTTTTGAATGGGTATAAGTAATTTATGATATATCTTTTGAACATATTTCTTTTTCATTTGAATCTTAATTCCAAATGGCAATATACCAATTACTATATCTATTCCTAAAACATCTAACAAACCATCTAAAAAAGCTTGATATAAGTTAATATCATTAAACTTGATAACCGCAATTTTTAATCTATTTATATTATACAATTTCATTTGATTCAATGAATGAAGAAATTCGTTTAAATCAATATTTTTAGAATAAATAATATTAAGTATAGTTTCAAATTTATTATTTCCCAGAAATTTTGAGAAATAAAAAAATTCTTTTTCCCTTGCCGTTCTAAACATTAAAGTATCTGTATATAAAGCAATAGCAAAAGATAATAATATTTCATTTTTTAAAACTATAGAATTCTTTACTGACAATTCATATAAATTTATAACATTTGCACTTGATTTTTTTATATAATGAAAATTAGCTTTTTCTATAAAATATTCATCAATTTTTGAATGATGGTCAAAAACAATATATTCTTTATTTTTTAAATTTATAAAATTAATATCTTCATAATTTGATGTATCATATATAAAGTATATATCATATGAATCAACATCAGCTGAATTATTGTGTAAATCAAGAAAATCAATCAATCCACTACCACTTCTTAACTCTGGATATGATATATAATAATTACCACCAAATACACTTTTACCCAGTATACTGAAGCTATTCCGTCGCAATCTGAGAGATAATGAGTTGTATGCAGGATTTTTTTATTTAATATATGTTTTTTTATTTTTTCTATAATATTAAAATCTAATTTTATATTAGAAATATCTTTTTTATATATAATTTCACCCCAAATAATAATATTTTCATTTTTATTATACCATAGAGAAAGTATTGAAAACATAACATGATATAATAAAAAAAATATAAAAGCGAGGTTTTTCCATGGAAAAAAAATTGAAAATAAATTATAATAAATTAGCCTCACATTATGAAAATGATGTAGATACAAAGTCTTTTAATGCATATTATGAAAGACCTGCTATGATAAAAACTATTGGAAATGTAAAAGGACTAAAAGTATTAGATGCAGGTTGTGGAGCTGGATATTATTTAGAATGGTTAATAAAAAATAAAGCAGAAAAAGTTGCAGGAATTGATTTTTCAAATAAAATGATTGACGCAGCAAAAAAAAGAGTGGGAAATAAGGCTACTATTATAGAAGCAAATTTAAATAAGAAACTTCCATTTAAAAATGAGTATTTCGACTTAATAATCTCTTCTTTAACTTTGCATTATGTAAAAAATTTAAGTTTCACTTTAAATGAATTCAGTAGAATTTTAAAAAAAGGAGGACGTCTCGTTTTTTCAATACATCATCCTATTATGACTTATTTATATTTTAGTTTAGATAATTATTTTGAAGAAGTTTTGTTGGAAGATTATATAAATAAAGTACCTGTTTATTTTTATCATAGATCTTTTAACGATATTTTCGATGCATTAAATAAAAATCATTTCTTAGTAGAAAAAGTTGTTGAACCCAAACCAACAAAAAAATTTTTAGAAGTAGATAAGAAAAATTATATTAAATTAATTAAAAAACCACACTTTATTATAATTAAATCAATTAGAAAAAATGTTAAATTTTATAATAATTATTGACATTAATGGGTTTATATGATATAATATTTATATAAGGGTTATGGATGTGGGATTATGGACTATAGAAAAAAAGTAAAAGAGTTATTTTATAATGATATTGATGAACTTAAATATTACAAAAAATTAAAAAAAGCTTCAGAGTTAGAATTGAATAAAAATTCAATTCTTGCATTTGCTGATAATAATAAATATCAAATATATTATACTAATGAAGGAAAAATTTATTTAAAGGATATCTCAGGAACTTACTTATATATAGATTCCAACAGCAATGAGGAAAAAGGTAAGACAATCTAAAAAATATACCCCTAAATTACTTTTAGGGGCATATATTATATTAAGTTATGCCAATATGGAATGTTATTTTTTATCTTAAATTCAATTTTTTTATTTTCCCTTAAATATTGTAAAAAGGCTAAAATTGTAGTATTGTATAAATAATATAATGTTGCATTGTTTATTTCTAAACCATATGAGTAAAGTAAGTAGGAAACAATTTTTTCTGTTGATTTATCTTCTTCCAAATATTTTAATATCTTTATTTCAATTTCTTCAATACGTTGATAATTTAACTGAGCCAAATCTTTAATTTCAACATTAGTTAATAAAGGCCATGAGAAGGAATATAATAATCGTATTTGGAATTTTGTAATTTCAAAAGTGTTTCTTTAGTCTTTTCTATATTAACATTAACAGGGATTTTATGTTTTTCCAACAATTCCTTGGAAATTAAAGAATCTCCGCAAAACAAAACATTATCGTATAATATTCCTTTTTGATATTCCGTATGTCCATCAAGGGGAATTAAATTAATTTCAATATCATCTAATTTTATTGATGTATTTTCATTATCAATAATTTGTGTTACATGAGATGGCTTAGCAAGAAGAAATTTATGTCGCAATTCCTTTATCGGGTATGCTCCAGAATATAGAAAATATGGCATATATATAGGATTTTCTATCATACTTAGTTCTGCTCTTGTAGTTAAGATATTTACATCTGGTCTATGTTTCTGAATATAATGATTTCCTCCAATGTGATCTGCATGCATATGAGTATTTATTATATATTTAATCTTAAAACCATTGTCTTCTAATGTTTTTAATATCCTTCTTCCTTTTGAATCATCACTTCCACTATCTATAATTAATACATCATTACCTTCATTTACTACTATTACTCCAATATTTGTAGTATCACCAATATAGTATATATTTTCTTTAATTTTGTGAAGTTCCATATTTATCTCCTTTCGATATATTATTTTAATTTATAATAAGTATTTCTTCCCTGCCCATATTTTTGTAAAAATCCTTTTTCAACATATTTTTTCAAAATATCTCTAGCTCTTCGCTCCTTTACATTAAGAATGGCTTCAACATCCTTTCGAGTTATCTTATTATTAAGCAATAAAAATTCTTTTATTTTTTCATTAAAATCTATATTTTTTGATAATATTCCGGCAGTTTCCGGCACTTTTCCGGCAGTTTCCGGCACTTTTCCGGCAGTTTCCGGCACTTTTCCGGCAGTTTCCGAAAAATAATTTATTTCTGGTTTGAGATTATCTTTGGTTACCTTATATATAATAACTTTAAAATATCTTCCATCATCTACAAATTCTGGTTCTTTTAAACCATTTTTTTTACATAATTCAATAATTCTTTTTATACCTGTCCCCACTGTTCAATATAACCAATTTCTTTAAAAAATCTTGCAATAACCTTATTCCTGATTTCAGAGCGTCCATCTTTAATTGCATCGACATCAAGATTTCCAGGTAATCCTCCAGGTGAAGTTATTTCAATTCGATTATCAAAAATCGCAAACTTAATATCAGAATTAATTGTATAATCCCGATGTACAATTGCATTAATTATTGCTTCTCTTATTACCGGAATCGGTATAATAAAATTTTCTTCATGTTGTAAATCTTTTATTATAATCCTTTTTTCAATGTGTGTTTTTGCAAAAGTCATAGCTTCATCTGCAATTTTATATAAAGGTCCATAATAATCTTTACTATCTATAAATTCTGAAACATCATTTCCTTTGAATCGAGCACATTTAATACCAGAAAATTCAAAAATATCGTTTTTCCCAATAATTAAAGCGCCACCAATAGACAAAAAGCTTTTTTTATTATACATTCTCAAAATTTTAAGATTTAACATCTTATTTTTTGATAGTTCTTTTTTAGTAAAATTATAAAAATCCTTTTTTAATTCATTAAAATCTTTCTCATCAGGTTCATAAGAAAAAAGTATTTCTTCATCATAAGAAATATTTAATTTTTCTCTCTCCAGTGATTTTATAATATTTTCATCGGCAACCCTTGTTGTTGCTCCAACTCTTATATAAGATTTCATAATATTTCCTTTATGTTTTAAAAAATATGGTTTTGATTGTCCTGGATAAATCTCCACTATTAATAAATTTTTTCCATCAATGTTTTGAACATATATTTCCGGAATTATCATAGGATAACATTTTTCAGATATTAAATTTGAAATCTTATCTGAAAGACTAAAAAGTTCATCATCAGAAATGCCAATTATTCTTTTTGTTTTATCATTAATACCAAAAACAATTTTACCACCACTTCCATTAGCAAATGCTACAACTGTTTTTAAGAAAGTATTATAATCTGACGATAATTTTTCTTTAAATTCTAATTTTTTATTTTCTCCTTTTTTTATCTCATCAAGCAATCCCATAATCTTTCACCCACTTGAAGTTTATCTAATATAATTATATATATTTAATATCAAATTGTCAAACCAATTTTTTTAAAACAATAAACATCCATAATTATTTAATAATATTTCCGTTACTTTATCTTAAAAAGAATTTTGAGCTATAAGAGTTGATAAAAATTTTCTATAATAAATTATATATTTTCTGAAAAATATACTCTTAAAATCGCAAATTTTTAATAGATATATTTTTTGATAAAATTTTTAATTATTAACTTCGGTAAATCGAAATTTACCGAAGTTAATAAAAAGCCTTTAATAAAGCATAAAATAGCTTATATATTGTTTTTTAAAAGATGAAATATTGATATTAGCAAATATATCTTAAAGAGAAAAAAGAAAAAATCTGTTATTTCTTCTAATGAAAATATATAATATATATCATATATGCATTATATATTTTGTTTATTATTTTTAAACAAAATATAAAATACACTTATGACCAAATAGTCTTTTGTTTGTTTTTATAGAATATACAAATACAATATATATTATATACATCGTTATAAATTTTATATTATTTATACAAGAAAAAGTTATTTTATAACGCCCAATATTAAATGCATTGTATATAATAAAATGTATTATATAATATAAAATATAAACAATCCCATTCTTTATAAAACAAAATATTTAAATTGTATGATATTATGCATTGTATATATTATATATAATGTATACAGCAGTAAATATCATATAATCCATTTTATTATATATAATATAAAAGAAAAATTATAGGAAACAAAAATTATGAGAAAAGAAAAATCAGTAGAGTAAAAATACTAAAGAAGCATTATTATTGGATTTTAATTAAACTAAATAATGTTTTTTTACTTCGGTAAACGTAGATTTACTGAAGTAAATTTATCAAACATAGCATAAATAAAGGATTATAAAAAGAAAAATCCCTTCCTGTTTTTATTTTATAAAGTCAGGAAGGGATCTTATTTTTTGAGTCATTAATATATAATTCCGCCTGAGCATACCATAAGTTTCTATAATATTCTGACCTATTAATCAATTCCTCATGAGTTCCTATATCAATTATTTTTCCATTGTCCATAATCGCTATTTTGTTGCAATATTTTATAGAGGCTAATCTATGAGTTATTATTATCGCTATTTTTTCTCTGCTTATTTCTTCAAATTTTTCATATAATTCATTTTCAGCTATAGGATCAAGTGATGCTGTTGGTTCATCAAGGATTATAATATCGTAATCTTTGAATATTCCTCTTCCTATTGCTACTTTTTGCCATTGTCCTCCTGAAAGTTCGATACCTTCAAATTCCTTTGATAATATTGTATTTATGCTGTTAATAAATTTTTTATCGTTATAATTTATTCCTATATAGTTCAACGTATTTTTTATTTTTTCTTCATTATTTTCATCTTTCATATTACTAATAGCAATATTTTCTCTTAAGGTAATCTTATATTTATTAAAATTCTGAAATACTGCTGTTCCTTTTTTTATTATTGTTTCTGAGGATAATAAAGAAGAGGCTATTCCATTATAATATATTTCTCCTTTTTCCGGTTTATATAATCCCAATATTAATTTCGATAATGTTGTCTTTCCTGCACCATTTTTTCCTATAATCGCTATTCGATCTCCTTTTTTTATTTTCAAATTGACATTTTTAATTGCAGCTTTTCCTGATGGATATGTAAAATATACATTTTTTAATTCTATGTTTGTTATTTCATCTATAATATTTTTTCCACCATTTGAGTTTTCCTCAAAATTTAAAAAGTTTATGTATTTTTTTACTTTCACAAATATTTCTACTACATCATGGAGTCTGTATTCAAATATTTCTTCAAATAATCCAAATAAATTTGAAATAGATGCATATACAGCAGCGAATGCTCCAACAGTTATTTTATTATCTATTATTAAATATATGCTTAATCCCAAAATGCTCATGTAACCGATTATATTTATTAATTTTGATATTGCCTCTATTTTGTTTAATTTTTTTTGATAAAGCAATTTTAAGTCATAGTAATTATACGTAGTTGTTTTAAATAAATTAAATATAAATTCTGTTGCACCTAATGTACGTGTTTCTTTTAAATAATTTTTATTTTTTATATAAGCTGAATATGTTTCCTTTTCTCTTCGCAAAGGAGCATGTGCTTCTTCAATTTTTTCATAATATTTCTTTTTATAATTTGTGAAATCAATGTTGGAATAAATATTAATAATATACTTATTCCCAATAATGGGCTTAAATATATCAGATACAACTCTATAAATATATAGTACGGAATATACAAAAATAATATATCCATAATTATATTTAATAATCCTCTTACTGATTTAGCACCTATTATTGCAGAATTAATCATATTTCTATTTTCTGGAACATTAAAATAATTTGGTGATATTTTTGAAATTTTTAAATTTAAATTTTTTAATACTGTTTTTAATGTGATGTCATGATAATACTCTCCAAAATATTCTGATATTCCACTTGAAACTTCTGATAGTATCGCAAACACCATTAAATATATAAGATTTATTAATATTATTTTGTATTCACCATTATTATTAAAATAATTGATAGCATTATCAAACACCTTTTGCATTTGAACTGTAACCATACCTAATGATATTGCATCAATTATTGAAAATACGTATTGCAAAGAAAATCTTATAGGTGATATTTTTGCAATATCGATAAATACATCAAACAGTTTTGTTGTGTTATTCACCATACCATCTTCTTTGTTTTTCAAACATTTCATAATATACACCCTTTTTTCTAATTAATTCATCATGGCTTCCTCTTTCGATGATTTTTCCATCTGAAAAAACTATTATCTCATCTGTATATCTTATTCCGCCCAATCTATGTGTAATTAAAATCTTTATCGATTTATATGGAATAGAAAAAAATTTTTCAAATACTTCTCTTTCAGCTATAGGATCAAGTGATGCTGTTGGTTCATCAAGTATTTGTATTGGAGCATCTCTGTATAAAGCTCTTGCCATAATTACTTTTTGCCATTGGCCTTCTGATAAATTATGACCATTCCCATTAATATATCCAAGTTTTGTTTTTTCTTTTTCAGGTAGATTTTCAATTATTTTCTCAATATCAGTTAATTTAAGTATATTATTATATAATTCATTATTATTCTTTTTTATGTCTCCTATTTTTATATTCTTCTCTAAAGATAATGAATATTTTACATAGTCCTGATAAACAACTGAAAAATATTTATACCAATCTTCTAAATTCGTATTTTTTGTCTCTTGTTATTAATATATATTTCTCCTTTATAATCCTCATATAATCCAAGTAATAATTTTATTATTGTTGTTTTTCCCGCTCCATTTTCACCTACAAATGCATATGTTTTTCCTTTTTCTAATTTTAGATTAAGATTATTATATATCCATTTATTTGATTTTGGGTATTTAAATGAAATATTTTTTAATTCTATTATTTCAACATCTTCAATATTTTTTATTGTTTCATGTATATCTCTTTCTATTTCTGATAATTTCATAAACTCCTTATAATCTTTTATATAATTTATACGCCTTATTAAGTCCTTTACTATATTTGAAAATGTCCAGGACATGGGATGTATTAAGTTGAATACTGCACCTGTTATACTGATAAACATTCCTGAGGTTATTTTTCCAGATTTTAAAACTAGTAATAAACTTGCAGAAATGCCAAAAGCCAACCCAGACATTAATATACTTAAAAGTTTGATTCTTATTATATTTTTCTTTGTTATTTTTATATCTATTCTTCTACCTTTTTCATATAGTTCCTCAAATTTATTTGCTATATTATCTCCATAATCAAATAATATTCGTTCATCTGCCATTTCACCTGCATTTAACATCAAATCATAAACTTTTGCTTTGCGAAAATACTTCATAGACTTTGTATATGATTCATATTCCTGCTCTCCACTATAATAACCTATTATTGCCATAAGTATTAATAATGCAAATACTATTATTCCTATTAATATGCTGTTTTTCATTATTATTGCTGATATTGATAATATTTCCACTATAATTTTCATAAATGAACTTATTTCGTTTAATCCCATTGTTATTGCATTTTCGGAATTATCATATATTCTTTCAATTAATTCATAATTTTCATGATTTTCTAATATATCATATTTCAATCTGGCATTTTTCCTTAAAATTTCTCCTTCAATTTGACTATCAACTTTTTTAGATAGTTTAATGTAAATATGTTTTGATATTAGATTTATAATATGATTTATTAAAAACATTATAAAAAATAAAAAAGATATTAGTAAGAAATTTTTATTTAAATTCCCGTTATTAATAACAATTTGAACTGCATCGATAAATAATGCAGCAATTATTATTTTTATTCCCGGAATAGCATAACTTAGTATTTCTATAATAAAATATGCTATTGATAGAAATGGTGCTTTTTTAAAAGAATATATTATAATGTATTTAAACAATAATTTTAAACTTTTCATTTTATATCTCCTATTTTGAATATTCACTATTTTTTATATGTTTTATCAAAAATCTATAGTGAGGATTTAAAAGGTTTCATTATATTAATTCTAAATTGCAAAAACAGTATAGAAGATTTATGAGCTTATAGTGTTTCACTTTCTACATTGTTAATTGTATCTATACGTAATTTTTCATCAAATAGTTTGTGGAATTCTTTTTCTCCGTGTAAGACCATTATTAAAGTCTTATTTTTTGTTTTTTCCAATATTAAATCTATTATCTTCTTTTTACTATTTTCATCTATGTTTGTGAGTGGTTCATCAAAAATATATGCTACACTTTCATTTTCAAGAGTTAATCCTATTCCAACTTTTTGTTTTTCACCTGCTGATAATTTTGATGCTTCTTTTTCCTTTAATTTTTCCAATCCTAATTTTTTTATTATTTCTTCATTTTCTATTAATTCAGTTACTTTTAATTCAGGTAATTCTAATGGTGCGGTTAATGACAATACTTCTTTCGGTCTTATTATTTTTCCATTATCTGGAGCTAGATGCCCTGATATTATATCCAATATTGTTGTTTTTCCACTTCCATTAGGTCCTACTATTAACATTTTTTTATTTAGTTCTATATTTAAATCTTTTATGTCCAGTATTTTTTTATTTTTATATGACAACTTGATATTTTCCAGTTTTATTTTATTGTCTATTTCATAATATCTTTTATCTTTTAATTCTAATAATTTCGTTATTCTTTCAAGTATTTCTGAAAACCTTTGTAATTCCGGTACTGACTGTATTATTCCAAATAGTGATGAAACTGCTCTCCAGAATGAGTTTATTATTGCTACAAATCCACCAAAACTTAATTTTCCTATTAATACAAAGTATCCTGCAACAATTAATGAAGTTGCATCTGCTGAGTTCCTTATTATATCTCCTAATACCTGTGCCGATTTTATTGCTTTATGACTTTCATAACTACTATTTAAATATTCTTCTAAATACTTTCTATGTTTGAATGCGCTTTTTTCAAATATCCTGATAAATGTTTTTAATATTTTGAAAGCTTTTAATGTATTGGTTAAATAATTAATATATTCTCCTTCTTTTTCCCTTTCTATTGCCGTCTTATCTCTTACTTTTTGACTGACAATAGTCGATATATACATTAATGGTGGAACTATTATAAATAATATCAATGATGCTTTCCAGGATATATAAAACATGGCAATTAATAATGCTATTTCCGATATTATCATTGATACTATAGTTAAAATCATTTCAATATATGGAACTATTCCTTCTTGAACATCTTTATGTATTGAATTTACAAAATATCCAAAACCCTTTTCTTTATATTCTTTCAAATCATGGTTTAAAGTTTTTTCTAATAATTCAGATTCCAGATTAAGCACTATTTTATTTTCAAACTTTTTCTTCCAGAGACTGTGTATATAGAACAATATTACAAATGTTATTCCCAAACCAAGATAAATAATACTGAGTAATACAAATTTTTTGAAATTCATTTTCAATATTGCTTCGTCAAACAACCATTTAACCATTAATGGTTGTATTAATCCCTCAAAAAAACTTAATGCTGATGTGAAAATTAAAAGGATAATAAACTCTAATCTTTTATTTTTTATTATCTTCAAATATTTTTTCATATTATCCCCTTTCGAATTTGATTATATTTTTAAATTTAAAATATTTTCACTTTTCATTGTCATTAATATTCAGTTAAAGACTTAAAACTCTTAATGATTTTTATCATATTATAATAAATATTGTTTTTATTTTCAAATTCATTTCTAATATTTTTCTACTAGTTCGGATAAATATGTATCAATAAAAATTTTTCAATATTTCTATCTGTATAACTTTCTAAATCACATCCTATCATTTTTTACTGGTAATTTAAACGTTAAAATAAATCCTAAAAAAGTTGTTAGAAAAGAAAATAATAACATAATCGATGGATTTATTTCCCATAAATATCCAGATAAAAATATCCCATACTTGAAGAGATTAAAGAAACTACACTTATTATTCCCCAATATTTTTCAATTTTTTCATTTGAAAACGTTTCAAAAGATATGTGCTATTGATATTTGCAAATGCCATTTGAACTGAAGTAATTAAAATACCTATAACAAACAGAATTTTGTTATTTATACTAAACAAATATAATACTATTAAATATAAAAATGTGTTTATTATATATATTTTTTCTTATTGAATTTATCTATTATTATTCCACCTATTAAAGACATAAAAGCAGAAAAAAATATTGAAGATGAAAATATATAATATATTCCACTATCACTTATTCCATATTCTTTTCCAATTAATGGCATGTATGTCAGGCTACTTGTTCCAAGAATTATTATTGTACTAACAACAATATAATAAAGAAATCTTTTTTCGATCTTAAATATATTTACTAATTTATTTGCTGAGTGTTTATTTTTTTATTCTCCGAATATGATAAATTAACTCCATTTAATTTTTGTATACTCTTTAAATTCAATATTAAGAAAACAAATAGAATAATATACATAAAAGAAAGATTATTATAATTATTGCTTATATCAATAATTTTTCCTGTAATTAATAATCCTGTGAAACACCCAATATATAAAAATACGTCCTTATACCAAAAGTGATTCCTAATTTATCTTCTGGTGTGTTTATTGCCAGGATAGGATTTATAATTACATTAAAAACACTTGTAGAAATAAGAAAAAATAAAAAATAAAAGAGGATAAGATACACATTCCTTAATATGATTGAGAAAACATTTAATAAAATATTGGTAAATAATACAAAATATAATATTTTTATCTTTTTATCCATTCTTATATTTGAAATTGGTATAATAATAATAGATCTCAATATTTTACTAATTGATATTAATATTCCTAAATAAACTATGTTTATTTTATATTTTTCAAAAAACAATGGCATCGTAATCTCTAAACTATCATGAATCATAAAATAAAAAAAGAAAAGCATATTTATAGAAATGGTAATTTTATTTATATGCATAAAATAGTTTCTTTTATTTATTATTTTTTCTAACATATATACACCTCTTAATGAAAAAACATTATTATATCTGATTTTAAATAAACAATATAAAAAATCTTCAATTTTCATTTAAAATTAATCTATAAATATACAGGAATTATATTTTATGATTTTCAACTATTTTCATAATGTTAAAAACCTTGAATTCCCTGTTTTCTGGATTTTTTCTCCAATATTTTGAAAGAAATTATTCCGATTAACAAATAGCTAAAAGATAATATTATTAATATCATATATTCCAATTTTATATCTGTAATAGTATTTGTGTTCATTAATAAGTGTCGCATTATATCCAATCCCCAGCTAAAAGGAAATATATATGATATTCCCTCAAAAATGCCGGTAAAATCGTTATTGGGAAAAACATTCCTCCTATTAAAGGTGCAGCGTTTCCCATTAAACTAACCAGTTCATCTCCATCTTTGAATAATAATGTAACACCAAAAAAGAAAAAAACAAAGCCAAATGATGCCAGCATAGAAATTATAAATACAACAATTGCTCCCAAAAATTAAAAATATTAATTGTTGTTATATTTGAGATTATTGCTAATATTATTATTGGTATTGATTCTAAAGTAACTTTTAATATTCCTAATACTGACCATCCGAATATATAACCCAATGGACTTACAGGCATCAGAAATATTTCTTCTAATTGTCCTATTTTCATATAATGCCTTAATGTGAATATTACTCCCCATAATATTTCTATATAATTCCAATATGCTGCACCAATTAAAACATATCCAAATATGTTTTTCGTATTTGTATTTCCATAAAAAAATTGTGCTAACCCGCTTTTTTCACCAAAAATATATAATAAAAAAACCGGTATTATTGTCAATAGCGGTGTAAAAAAAGCTCCATACCAATCTATTTTATATTTTCTTGCTGTTAAAAAGTTTGCTTTTGCAAGATATAGGCTATTTACCATGATTCCCACTCACCTTTTTCACGTGTATATCTTTCCACTTTTTTCAACATTAATATTCCTATAATCAAATATAAAAAACTTATTATTGTTAATATTAAAAGCATATATATACTTTTATTATCGACACTTCCATTTTGAATAATATTTCTTCCTATAGATATTAAGTAAGTTAGTGGGATTATATATGATATCGCTTTTATATATATAGGATAATAATTTACAGGACTGGTCATTCCAGAAAGAAGCCCTATAAAATACTGAAGTGTATAATTAATACTTCCTATTTTCTTTTTCCATAAAGCTAATGCGGCAAAGAATATTGAAAAAAAGGTTATGTATATACCGCTCATCAATAATAGAATAAATATCCATATACTTATTTTTATTGTTATTCCAGATATTGAAAAGAATATTAATGTAAATATAGTTAAATAAATATTTGTGAGAAAAGTATCAATGCTTTTTGAAAATAAAAATTTTAACGAAGATATAGGGATATTATTATAGAAATTAATGTACCTTCAGCCTTTCTTCTCCAAAACCATCTCCAACCCCCAAAAGTATTGATTTAACCAATACCATAATAATGTTCCAATTAATATGCTTTCAGAAAAGTCAATTTTATTAAATAATTTAGATGTGAATATATACGGTCCTATCATGAAAAATGGAGTTAATGCCATATTTATCCATATGAATTTATATTTTTTTCTTATAAGCCAGTCTTTCTTTACCAGAGTCATTAATTCTTTCATGCTAATTCCTCGCTTTTTACTATATCTTTAAAATATTCATAAATATTATCGTTCTCTTCTTTTATATCTCCAAATCTTGTTTTTAATTTAAATGTTCCTTCTTTTAATAAATATATATTTGTATCTTCTGAAAAAACATGAAGAATATGACTGATCATAAAGATGGTTAATCCGTTATTATTTAATTCATTTAAATATTCTATCATTTCATATGTTGCTTCTGGATCAAGGCCATTTAGTATTTCATCTAAAAATAATACTTTCGGCTCATGAATAAGTGCTTTACATAACATTAATTTCTTTCTCATTCCTGTTGAAAAATTCTCAACTGGTCTATCTTTAAATTGAGAGAGATTGAATTTGTCAAGTAAAAAATTAATTTTTTCCTTTCTCAATTTCTTTTTACTCCATATATACCACCAAAAATATCTAAATTTTCATAAGCAGTTAATTTCCAATATAAGCTTCTTTCGTTGGTAAGAACCACTCCTATTTCTTTTGATAATTTTTTCCATTCTTTTTTACATCACGATTAAGCACTTTTATATCACCTTCATCAGGTAATAATAAACCTATTGCAATTTTTAATAATGTACTTTTCCCACTTCCATTTTTTCCAATGATTACCGCAAAGTCACCTTTATTAATTGAAAAATTTATATTTTTCAAAACTTCTAAATCTTTAAATTTTTTCTTTATATTTTTTGCTTCTATTATTTTCATGTTGTCCCCCTTTCGAATTTGATTATATTTTTAAATTTAAAGTATTTTTTAGCTTCTTATTGCTAATAATATTCAGTTAAGAACTTAAAACTCTTAATGATTTTTATCATATTACAATAAATATTGTTTTTATTTTCAATTTACAATAATTTTATCAAAAAAACAATAACATTAATATAAATTCTGTGTGAATTTTTATTTTATTAATTTTAATAAATTTACATTTTTATTATATCGACTGATTTATTTATATTGTTAATTTTTTATTTTATTGTGGCGTATTGTGTTGTTGATCATTAAGATTTATATTGAAGATTTCTGAAAAACTGGTTTGTGTTCAATTTTATAAATCCGAACTAATATTCTGGTTCAGAACATTGAAATTTAAGATCAGGCGATGTTGTTGAATGAAGAATTTTTATTAATCCTAATAACTTTTTAAATAGAATAGTTTGAATATTTTTCAATGTCTACAATTTTTCCTATTTTGCTTATATCTTTATCATGCGTTGATATTATTACAATTTTATTTTTTAAAAACTTATTTAATCCATCAAGAATCTTCTTCTTAGTTTTTTTATCAACACCATTTAAAGGTTCATCAAGTAATATTATTTCTTTTTCTTTAGCTATTAATGCTCGTGCAAGTAAAATTCTTGATTTTTGTCCTCCAGATATATTATTTCCATTTTTTTCTAAATTATAATCAAGAGGGATATCTTTTAATTTAAGAAAGTCAAGTATTTCCCTTATTTTTTCTTTATCTATATTTCTTCCCAAGGATATATTTTCATATACACTCTCATTAAATATATAATCATTTTGTGTCATATAAGATATTTTGTCAGTTATATCTTTAATACCTATATCATTATTATTGTTTATTTTTATTTCACCTTTTCCTATTTCTTTTCTTCCACTTAAAATATCCAATAAAGTTGTTTTTCCTATTCCACTTTGTCCTTTTATTATTATAATTTCATTTTTATATGCAGAAAATGAAAGATTTTCAATTAAATTAGATCCATTATATCCATATGATAAGTTTTTAACTAAAATATTATTTATTTCTTCTTTAGGTTTTTTATAGGATTTTCTTTTATTATCTTCAATATATTCTAATAAAATATTTTTGGTTGAGAGAGCTCTTGATATATCTGATGTAATTATTGATAATTGTTGAGCTATAATAAATATTGTTCCAGAATAATTTAATATCATCTGAAATGTTCCAATTGTAATTATTCCAGAAATTAATTGATATATAGATATTATCAATATCATTGAAAAAGATATTGTTCTTATATATTCTGGCATCATATTAATATATATATGGTTAATCGAATATGCTCTTGTATTTTTTTCTGTAAATTCATCAAAGCCTTTATTTTGTTTTTCAAAAAAATATTTGATTTTATTATATAAATATAAATCTATACGTGCTTTTAATAGATTTTCGATTTTTGCTTTTAATTCTCTTTTACTATTTTGAACTTCCTGAAATCCTTTTGAATTTTTTTAAAAGCTATTTTAAAGTAAAAAAATATGCTTATGAGATAAAAAATTATTATTACTGTATATAATATATTTATCTTGAACATTATATATCCTGAAATAAGTATATATAATGTATATAATGATGTTATTACTATCCTTGGTTGCATTATGGATAAAAATGTTTCTATATCATCAAATATTAATGTCTGAATATATCCTACCCCTTTTTCGGATATTTTTTCGCTCTTGTTATTTATTATATTTTTTAATAATTTTTTTCTTAATTCTTTTTCTGAAGAAATTTCTGTATATGTTGATAATATTCCACTTATTAATTCAGTAATTTCTGATATTATATATATCAAAAATAGTGTTATAATCATTTGAATTTTTATATCTTTATTATTAATAGTATAATCAAGTATCTCTCTTATTTGTAATGGTATTCCAATTTGAAATACCATTGATAACACTCCAAATATTACAGCTAAAAAGAAAATAATCAAATTTTTATATCCGACATTTTTTAATAATTTCCACATAGTCTCACCTTATAAATTTATGATTTTATCCGCTATTTTGTCAAGAATGTTTTCATGGCTTATTACTATACACATCTTTTTTTCTTTTATTTCCTCTATTATTTTTATTATTAAATTCTTATTGTATTCATCTAAATTTGTAAATGTTCATCAAATATTACTATTTTTGAATTGTCAATTATTGTTCTTCCTATTAATATTCTTTTTAATTGTCCTCCAGAAATATTTTCACCATTAAAATCAATTATATAATCAATATTTTCCTTGAATTTATTTAAGGCTATTCTGTCAAGTGTCTCAATTATTTGCTCCCTTCCATAATTTCTTCCAAAATCTATATTTTCTTTTATAGAACCATATACAGAAGAACTATCTTGCATTAATACTTTTATATTATTTTTTATATAATTAATATTCTGCTTTTTTATATTTATTCCATTTAATTTTATTTCACCAGATTGTGGTTCTATAATTCTTAATATCATTTTTATCAATGTACTTTTTCCTCTACCGCTTTCTCCTTTTATTACATACAATCCTTTACCGGATAATTTTAGATTTAAATTTTCAAATATTGTTTTTTTGTCATTATATTGAAAATTTATATTTTTTAATTCTATTTGAGGATTTTCTGTTATTTCTAATATCCTTTCAATATTTTCATTTAATTCTATTTCTTCAATTTTATCTATTTCTTTCAACTTATTTCTACTAACCTTTATTCTTTTATATTCATTTATTAGAAATTTAAAAACTTCTATTGGATCCACAACATTTTCTTTGAGTTCAAATATCATAAAATATGTTCCTAATGTTATCAAACCATTTTTTATATCCGTTAATAGCATATAAATCATAATTACATTAAAAAAAATCATTATTAAAGTATTGATTTGATTCAAAAAGGCATATTTTATATAATATTTCATATGTTCTTTTATATTTTCATTCTCATATCGTTCTTTCATTTTATAAAATTTATCAAATACATTATATTGAGAAATTGATTTATATCCAGAAATAAAATCCATTTGATTATCTACAAGTTTTTTATATTTTTCATTAACTTTGTCATATTTTATCTTATGGTGTAATTGTAAATTTAAAGCTATTAAGATTATATAAATTAAGGATAATATAAAATATTTTTCTCCTGCAATATATCCTATAAGGCCAAGCGATATTATACTTATTATCAGTCTTCCATAAAACATAGCAAAAAATATTTGATTTGGTTCAACGTCATTATATGTATCATCAAATATCATGTTTAGCAATGTCCCATTATCAAAAAGTTTTTTCTTGTCATGTAATGATTTAAATAAGTATAATTTTATTTTTTCTTTATAAAATATAGGCCATATATGTCTATTTGCAACTCCAAAATATAATAATAGAGTTAATTCAATAATTAATATTATTGAATACAAATATGCTCCATATAACGACATTTGAGGATTTTGTGTAATCATATCTATTATCCATTTAAGTAATAATGGTAATAATACAGCTTTCACAACTCTTAATAATATTTCAAATAAAAACAATAATCTATTTTTTAACTTCAAATCCATTTTTACACCTCTAATTCCACTTCTATCGCTTCTTTAAGATAATATTTTTCTGGAATACAAAAATCATTTTTCTCTTTTATTTTTCTTGCATAGGCACAACCACCAAAACAAATAGGAAGTAAGTTACATTTTCTACACTCTTCAAATTCAAAAACATCTCTATTTCTGCTATATAATTTATTATATAATTTTTTATTTGTTATTATTAAATTACCTTTTAGATCAAGATATCCCATATTATTTTCATTATTAAGTGGTTCTATTCCCGTACATATTGTAATCTTACCATCTGGTGTAAATGTAAAAGTATTTGGTAATCCTGCACTGCAACTATATAATGGATTTTTAAAAAAGCTAGAAATTTCAAAACCTTTTTCTTTCGCTTTTTTTAACAAATCATATACATATTTATCGTTATTTGCATTTTTTTCTTGTTCTGGATTATTAAATATTCCTACAATAGAAAGAAAATAATTTATATTTTTGAATTTGTACAAATCATCAAAATCTTTTTTTGTAAAATCTTCATCAATATTTAATCTATAAACGACGTTAATATTTTTAATTTTTAAATTATCTAACTTTTTTAAATTTTTTATTATAATCTCATATGAACCATTACCCGATTTAAAAGGTCTCTTTTTATTATGTCGCTTTTTTGAACCATCCTGTGTTATTTGAATATTAATATGTTCAGAAACTTTTGATAGTTTTGTATAAAATTTCTCATCGAAGATCGAACCATTTGTTACTATATTCGCAATTAATTTTATATTTTTATTATTTATTATGTTATATACAGATTCTGAAATTTTAAAAATTTTATCCTTTAATAACATAGGTTCTCCACCGAAAAACGTCAAGACAACCGACTTAATGTTTGAATTTATTTTGTTTTTTATAAAATTAATTATAGCATTTTCATAAATATCCGATATATGAATTCTTTGATGATTTTGATAGCAATATGAACAATTAAAATTACAATAATGGGTTAGAAATATTTTAATTATTAAATTTTCATTAATAAATGATTCGTAATATTTTTTTAATAAATCTAATTCGTTTATATCATCCTCTACTAAAAATTTATTTTCTATTAATAATTTATAAAAATTTTTATTAGTATTTTTTAGAAATTCATTAGGAGAAATCAATAATTTCATTAGTTCTTTTTCATAGTAATTATCAAATATAACAAGAGAATGGTATAATGTATTAAATAATATTATTTTGTCATCTATTTTTTTATATATTGTATATTTTGATTTTTTCATAAGATCACCTCTAAAAAACTAAATATTAATTTTAATTGGTTTTAACTATGTAGTTTGTTCTATATCATTCTAACTAGCATGGAGGGAATACTCCCTCCTATTAAAAATTTTATTTGCCATTGCAATTACAATTTGTATTTGTACATCCATCATTATTAGTGAAAATACTTGATAATTTTGGTCTAGGTTTTTTTATTACTTTTACACCTTGCATTTTATCCCTCCTTTCAATTATATTTTCCTGCCTTTGACAGCAATTTGGCGATTTTAAGGGAAATGGAACGGTAGAATGCGGGTTTGAGGCGTGTATTTTTCAGGAAGTCGAAAAATTGTGTGGCTAACTTTTGTTACAGAGAATTAACTATAATTAGTAATATATTAGTCCTTTTGGTGGTATAATATATATGACAACCACTGAAAGGAGATGTTTTAAAATGTATCCTAAAATATCAAAAGTGAAAGGAAAAAGATATTTAAGGATAATGGAAAGCAAAAGAGAAAATGGAAAAGTGAAACAGCATACAGTAATAAATTTTGGAAATATAGATAAGTATAGTAAAAAAGATATAACAAAACTTGTAGATAGTCTTTTTAAAATATTTGAAATAGATGAATATGAAAAAATAGAAGATGATTTAATGGAAGAAATAGCAAGAAGAAATTACGGAGCCAAAGTAATAGTAAATAAGATATTTGAAAGATATGAGATGAAAAGATATTTTGAAAGACTGGATAAAGAAATAAAATACAATGCAGAAGAAATGTTAAAAATAATGGTGATGAATAGAATAGTAGAACCGAAGAGTAAATTGGGAATATTTAATAATTTAGAGTATTTTGGATATAACAAAGTGGAAGTTAAAAAAGAAAAAGACCTGGAAGAAAAAGATGTAATGTTGCACTGGTTATACAGAACATTGGATATATTAGCAGATAATAAAGAGTCGATAGAAAAACATATGTATAATCAAAGGATAAGTTTGTTTAATACAACGGTAGATTTAGTATTTTACGATGTAACAACATTAGCGTTTGAAACACAACAAACAAATGAAATATTACAAATGGGATATTCAAAGGATAAGAAATTTAATGAGTCGCAAGTAGTATTAGGGATGTCAATAGATCAGGATAGAATGCCAGTTAGTTTTGATATATATGCAGGAAATACATTTGAAGGGCATACATTTAAAGATTCAATAGAAAAAATGAAAAAAGAATATCAATTAGGAAAAGTAATAGTAGTAGCAGATAGAGGAATGATGAGTAAAAAAAATATAGAAGTAGTAGAAAATTCTAATTATGAATTCATAGTAGGAAAATCAATAAAACAGTTAAAAAAAGTAAATATATTTGAAGGAGAATTCATAGAAATAGCAAAAGGAATAAAATATAGAGAAGTAGAATATGAAAATAAAAGATTACTCATAATATATTCAGAAGAAAGAGCCAAAAAAGACAGAGCAGATAGACTACGATTAATAGAAAAAGCGAAAAAAATGTTAGAAGAAGGAAATATAGATTCAAAAAGTAAAAGAGGAGCGAAAAAATATTTAAAAGAACAGAACAAACAAAATTATATATTGGACATAGAAAAAATAGAAAATGATGAAAAATACGATGGATACTATGGAATAATAACAAACACAAAACTATCGCCAAAAGAAATATTAGAACAATATCATACATTATGGAAAGTAGAAGAAACATTCAGAACATTAAAAAATTATCTTGAAACAAGACCGGTATTTCATTGGACACCGAAAAGAATAAAAGGACATATTGTAATGAGTTTCATATCTTACATAATTCAAAGAACATTAGAATTAGAACTGGAAAAAAATAATATTGAATACTCTCATGAAAAAATAAGAGAAGCTATAAAAAAAATGGAATACTCTGAAATAAGATTAAAAGACAAATTATTTGCATTAAGAGCCAATTTAAACGATTTTCAAAAAGCCATATTAAAAACATTAAAAATAGAAAAACCGAAAAAAATGATGGAATTAGATGAATTTAAAAAAATAATCTCCTAAAACACGCATGAAAAGCCAAAAAGGAGGAGGTGTGTGGCTAATTTCTCTTTTTATAAAAAGTTAACAATAGCTATTTTTTTGAATAATTCTACTTTTTAGAATTTTGTTGATAATAATAGTGTCAAACTCAGGAGAATGGTATAATGTATTAAATAATATTATTTTGTCATCTATTTTTTTATATATTGTATATTTTGATTTTTTCATAAGATCACCTCTAAAAAACTAAATATTAATTTTAATTGGTTTTAACTATGTAGTTTGTTCTATATCATTCTAACTAGCATGGAGGGAATACTCCTCCTATTAAAAATTTTATTTGCCATTGCAATTACAATTTGTATTTGTACATCCATCATTATTAGTGAAAATACTTGATAATTTTGGTCTAGGTTTTTTTATTACTTTTACACCTTGCATTTTATCCCTCCTTTCAATTATATTTTCTTCCAGTACTGGATTTTAACAACCGGTTGAAAAATTTTTATTTAATTTTATTTTACAAAACAACATTGTATTACAAAAGTGTCATATGCTATAATATTAATGAACCAATTGAGCATAGAGCTGCTTTTTATTCAGAAACTTCAGTTTGAGTTTGAGGATTGGTTGAATGAGTAGTTGAATTATTTTTATCACCACCATATACCATCGTTGAAGATAATATTATGATTGTCATTATTAATATAATTATTTTTTTTCATTTTTTCACCCCCGCATTTATCTTAGCATTTCTCATATGACTGTCAAGTGTTTCTTTTGTAGCCTGAAATTAGCTTTTTATAAATATTCTAAACCGTAACATCGTTTTTAATCGATGGTAATATTTTAGACATATAACTTCAACTTCTGAAATTCTTTGTTTTTGATATTTTCATATTTTGAAGTAATTATTTTGTAATAATCCGTAACTCAATCTTAATCGAACTGCTTATTTTAAGTTTTTGTTTCGATATTTATAATTTTTTGTTTAAGAGGTGTTTTATGAAACATTATTCCTTAAATAAGCTAATTGATATTATAGAATATGGAGCTTTTTCTAAACCTATTGTGAATTATATTATAACTAATACTGAAGATGAAGGGTTGGTTTATTATCTTTTATGCTTAAAATCCATATGGAAAAACAAATACAGAGAAGCTTTTAAATATGCTGAACTCGTTACTACTACTACTAAAATTTTAAATGAACTTGCTACCCTTGAAAAGATTAGTATTTTATTCAATAATAATAAAATTAAAAAAGCTAATATTGAACTAAGAAAGATTAAAAATAATATTCAATCTCTTAATAAAAAAGCAAGAAAAATTATTATTCCTGCTTTAAGATTTATGGAGATAAGATTTTCAAATTCAATTGATGATAAACTTATTAGATATTGGAGTGAAGAGTATGAAAGTAGTTATGCACAGAAATCATTATTAAAATATTCTGAAGCAAGAAAATATTTAAATAATAAAGATTTTTTAAAGCTTTTGATTTGTTTATTGAAGGTTTTAACCTTGCAAAAAAGTTTCCACATCCTACCATGATCTGTTCTGGATTAAATAATGCTGCATGGTGGATAAGGAATATTGATAAAAGGGAAGCTTTATATGTAGCAAATTTACTGGAGTATTATATCGGTTATTATTTTGAAGATTTATTTAAAATTTATAATTAGTTCGATACTATTTTTGATGTTTATTCAATTAATAATTATATTGGTTTATATGATATTTCAAGAATTACGAATGAATTGAAAGAAAATTCTTTGAATATAAGTATTGATAATAAATTTAATAAAGATTTTTATGATAGTTCTAATAAAAAACATATTAGTTTTTTATTTAAAAATAACATTAATCAAATTACGACTATATTTGATTCTAATTTCTCAATTGTATTTTTTGCTACATATTCATCATTAATAAAAAAAACATTTTTTACCAAAAATAATATTTTAAGATTGATTTTTGAAGGAGATAAAGATAAAATCATCAAATATTTTTCAAGAGATTATGAGAAGATGTATTTTTTTAACTTGATGTTATCAGATTTTCATGAAGAAAATCTGATAAATAATCTTTATAATAATTTTCATTTCACTGAAGATATACTTTCTGCCAAAGCCAGTTTATTTTATATTGCTAGAAAAAATTTAATTTTGAAGTTATTAAAGAATATGAAAAACAAAAAAGAATTTATTGTTAATTATTTTAATTTATCTGATAATGAAAAAAATATTTTCGATGTGTTTTTAAGGAATGCTGTTAGGTATGATATAAAATGGGCTATTATTCCAAAAGTTGATGGTAATTTGAAATCTTTTGCTTTGAAGTATAACATTACTCAAAAAAGGGTTGCTTTAGGCTATTACTCTTTTGAAGATGAGGAAAGAACTTTTCTTGATTCTATTATTGAGAAGTTTTTATCGGGTAACATGTAAATTTTGTGTAAATCCAATTGAGAATTTATACAAATTAACATATTCCGTGATACATTGTAAAAAAGTAGAAGGGCGAACCCTTCATTCTACCACCTCCTTCCTTTCCTCAAAAATTTTATTATCAATTATGTTATAAATTTTATCAGCAATATCATCAAATAGATTTTCATGGGATACAACTAATATTATCTTTTCCTTTTTTAATTTACTCAAGTAGTTTTTAATATTTTCCTTGGTCTTATAATCAAGATTTGAAAGGGGTTCATCTAATAATAAAATATTTTTTTCTTTTGAAAAATATAAAACTCTTGCCAGATGTATTTTTTGTTTTTCACCTAATGAAATATTCAAATTTTGGAAATTTATTTTTTTATCTAAATTATTTATATTTAGCATAGAAATTATCTCTTTTAGATATTGTGGATTTTCTGTATTGTTAAATGTAATATTTGTTTTCACATCGCCTTCAAAAAGATATACAGGATTATATAAATATGAACAACTTTCAATAAAGTCTTTAGAAAAAGAAAATACAGAATTCTTTTTATTTTTTTTGATTATTTCAGGTGAGGATATTTGCGTTAATAAATTTAAAATGGTTGTTTTTCCGCTTCCATTTTTTCCTTTTATAATATATAATCCATTATCTTTATTCATTATAAAATTTTCTATTTCTAATAATTTTTCTTTATTTTCCGTATATATTGTACAATCCTTTATTTCTATAATGTTATCTTTATTATTACTTTCTAAGATTAAATTTTTTCCTTCATTATAATTATAAAATTCATCTATTCTATTTAATATTCCTTTATTTGAATGTTTTTCTACAATTGCCTGAGCAATTTGACTTAATGGTTCAAAAAGCATACTTAAATATTGTGAGAACATTATTAAACTTCCCAATGTCATTTTTTGTGAAATTACATAATATCCACCAATGCTCATTATTATAAAAGAAGATAATGTATTTACAAACATAGGTACTTCTTTTCCAAAATTATACCAATATGAATATTTTAATCTAATACTTCTCCATTCTTCTAATTTTTTTTCAAATATCTTTTCAAAATATTTTTCTTTCTGATATAAATTAATATGAATCTTTCCTTCTATATTCTTATTTGCATTTGTAATAAACTCATCAGCTTTAATTCGTTCTAATTTTGAATATTGTTCCAGTTTTTTCTTATTTATTCCATAGAAAATACATATAAAGGAATAAATATCGCACTTATTAAAGATAAAATTGGATTTATTATAAATAAGATTATATATCCTGTAATTACCCTTAATATCCCAATAGTTAAAGTTCCTAAATAAGTAATCATTACATTAGCATATGTTCCACTATCTGAAATAAGATAATTTAATAATTGTCCTTTGTCAAAATTTTTGTAATTATATTTTTTTATTTTAAATATTTTTTTCAGTATTATTTTTTTTAATTTCACAGAAAAATATAATGGTATTTTATCCCATTGATATTTTAAAAAATAAAAAATATATATATGCAAAAATACTGAAAATCCCAATCCCAGAAATAACCAGATTTTTAATCCTTTAATACTATTAGTGCTTATAATATCATCAATTAAATATTTAGTAAATAGCGGTAATACATAATATAAACATATTCCTATAAATGAAAATAATATCAATTCTATTATTTTTACTAAATTCTTTTTTTCTCTAAACTCTAGAATTTTTTTCATTAATTGTTGCCTCCTCATAATATAGTTTTATCAAGTCATTCAAAATATATTTTTCTGGTATACATTTTTCAAGTTTTTTTGTTTCGAGCAAAAAACATCCTCCCATACACCATGGTAATACTTTACAATTTAAACGTTCTCCCGAGAATGGATTTCTTAATATTTTTTTATAATAATTCTTTTCATTTTTTTCCTCTATTTTTGGATTTTCAATATAAAAATTTTTATAAATTTTATAATACTTCTCATTTAATTCAAGCATTCCATGGGTGAATGTATTAAAAATAATCCAGGCATCATCTTTTTTTATTTCAACATTAAATCTTGAATTTTTATATTTTTGAGATTTATTTTTTATCTTATCCATAATGTCACCTCGCTAATCCAATTTTTATATATAAATATATTTGTCTTATAAAACCTCATATGCTATAATTTAAGTATATTCCACAAATAAAATTTGGTATAAACCTTTTTGCTATTTATATTTTTTGTTTTTTACTCAGTAATATCATTTTAAATATGAGTATTGGTTGAATCGGTTTTATATTTATCCTCATTATCGCCTGCAAAAATAATATTTGTTGAAATTAATAAAAGAGTAATAAATAAAAGCACTATTTTTTTCATCCCATCACCTCCAATTGTTATTTTAGCAATTCTAACATGGTTTTCAACTATTACTACAATGTTAATAAGTCTCTATTTATCAGGATTTTAATTTTGCAATAAAATTACATTTCTGTTATAAGGTTTATGTAACATTATTTTGTGAATTATATAATGTGTTTTAGTAGTATATTTTATATAATAATTCTTTTTATTTCACTTTTTAAAAAATAGCGAGAATTTCGATTTTAAATTTTAGTAAATTATGTAACATTTTGGTTGGTGATAATATATGAAGATTAATAAAATGTTTCTTAAAAATATCATAGATATAGTCGAGTACGGAAGTTTTTCAAAACCAATCCGTATGAAATAAAAAATGAATTATATAAAATGCATATAAATAAAATCTTTAAGGATAATATAATCAAATTAAAAAAGAAAATGAAAGAAAGATACCAAAATTGTTTTTTGCAACATATACAGCATTAATAGAAAAACCACATTTTACAAAAAGTCATGTTTTAAGATTGATTTTTGAAGGAAATAAAGATAAAATCATTAAATACTTTTCAAGGGATTATGAGAAGATGTATTTTTTTAACTTGATGTTATCAGATTTTCATGAAGAAAATCTGATAAATAATCTTTATAATAATTTTCATTTCACTGAAGATATACTTCCTGCCAAAGCCAGTTTATTTTATATTGCTAGAAAAAATTTAATTTTGAAGTTATTAAAGAATATGAAAAACAAAAAAGAATTTATTGTTAATTATTTTAATTTATCTGATAATGAAAAAAAATATTTTCGATGTGTTTTTAAGGAATGCTGTTAGGTATGATATAAAATGGGCTATTATTCCAAAAGTTGATGGTAATTTGAAATCTTTTGCTTTGAAGTATAACATTACTCAAAAAATGGTTGCTTTAGGCTATTATTCTTTTGAAGATAATGAAAGAGCTTTTCTTGATTCTATTATTGAAAAATTTTAGAGGCCATAAAAATTATTTAAGGTCTCTTTTTGCAAAGCAAAAGAGACCTTAAATAATTTTATGTAAATGGAAAAAATACCCTCTTCTTGGTATGGTAAAATAAAACCAAGAAGGGGGTTTTTAAAATGGCAAAGAGAAAAAAGAGAGAAGAAAGTAACATAGAAAAATTAGCAAAGTTAATAGCAAGGGATCCAGAAGTAAAAACAATGAAAGATGTGCATGAAAAATTAAAAGAATTGATGGGACCAATAATACAGGAAATATTGGAAGCGGAATTAGAAGAAGAGTTAGGATATGAGAAATACGATAAAGAAAACAAGATGACAGATAATTCCAGAAACGGATATAGTTCAAAAACAGTAAAAACAAGTATGGGAGAAATGGAATTAAAAATACCAAGGGATAGGAAAGGGGAATATGAACCAAGATTAATACCGAAATATAAAAGAGATATATCAGATATAGAAAGCAGAATAATAGGGATGTACGGATTAGGATTAAGTACAAAAGATATAGCTAAAAATATAGATGATATATATGGTGTAGAACCATCAGCAGAGATGATAAGTAAAATAACAAATAAAATATTACCAGAAATACGAGAATGGCAAAGCAGACCATTAGAAGAAATATATACATTCGTATTCATGGATGGAATAGTATTTAAAGTAAAAGAAGATGGAGAAATAATAAAAAAGACGGCATATGTTGTAATAGGTGTAAATATAGATGGATTTAAAGAAGTGCTTGGAATATACATAGGTGAGATAGAATCAGCAAAATTCTGGTTAAGGGTATTAAATGATTTAAAAAATAGAGGGGTAAAAGATATATTAATAGCTTCAGTAGATGGATTAACAGGATTTCCTCAAGCAATAAAAGCAGCATTCCCAGATACAGTAGTGCAAAGATGTATAATACATCAAATAAGAAATACATTAAAATACGTTAATTACAAAGATAGGAAAGAATTTGTAAATGACTTAAAAAAAGTATATAAAGCACCAAATAAAGATGTAGCTTTTGCTAATTTACAGGATTTAAAAGATAATAGATGGTCAAAATACAGATTAGCATTAGAAAGTTGGGAAAAACACTGGGAAACAATATCGCCATATTTTGATTATGGAGAACCAGTAAGAAAAATAATGTATACAACCAATGTAATAGAATCATTGAATAGACAATATAGAAAAGCAACTAAGAACAAAACCTCATTCCCAAATGACGATGCATTAATGAAAATACTATATTTAGCAACAATAAACGCAACAAAAAGATGGACAGCTCGATATAGAGACTGGAGTAAAGTCCTAAACGAACTATCCATCTTTTTCAAAAACAGAATTACAAAATACATATACAACAGTTAATATAGCTAAAATACAATAACAAATAATACTAAAAAATATAAAAATTAATAATGTTAAATCTTGCAGTAGAAATTGCAAAAGGGTTTTTATTCCAAAAACCACCATCAAAAATTACTAAAAATAACTATTAAAGCTTATTAGAATGCAGTCGATTATTCATATGAAAAAATCAAAAAATAACAATCAATTTTTTATTATTTTATTACCATCCAAGAAGAGGATTTACACAAAATTTTACAGGCTACCAAGCAAAATTATTTTTTCTATTTTTTATATAATAATTATTCCTAAAATCCTTCACGTAGCGAAGTGTCTTTTTCAATAATATAATCCTCAATATTTCTTTTTTCTGAACTTATGTTTATTCCTATGAGATATATCTCTTTTCCTCTGTATTTTTCATAGTATTTCTTCTCTTTTATCTGTTTTATCGCCTCTTCTGCACTTTTATCTAATTTTGCTTCAATTATATATACCCTTTCATTAAATTCTAATACCACATCACTTCTCCCAATATTTGTCATTTCTTCTGCTCTTACATTTAATCCGGCTATTGCCAGTATTGCAAATATTAATGAGTGATAATATCTTTCTTCTTTTTCATGTAGATTATACGGTATTGAACTTATTACTTTTTTTATTTCTTCTATTAATCCTTCTATATCATTGTCATATATTTTTTCATATATTATATTTTCTGCTTCATCTAATCCTTTTAATCCATAGTTTGCTTCTAATATTAATCTTGAGAAACTGCTTTTTACTTCTATGTTTGGATAGTCGAGTATATATTTTTCTTTTAATCCCAATTTTTTTATTCCTTTAAAGGTTAAATATCCTGCCTGTGTGAAGAATATATTTGCATTTGCATCTTCTATTTCTCTTGTTGAGAAATCCATTGCACTTACTGTTTCCTTTACTAAATCCTCATAGGTTATCTTTCTGTTTTTTATGTATTCGTATAAGAATGATGGAGATCCACTTTCAAACCAGTAATTTTGAAATTTCTTTTCTTCAAAAAATTTTAATATTGAAAATGGATTATATACATAATGTTCTCCATCAAATGAAAATCCATTATAATACTCTTTTAATCCTTTTAATAATTCTTCTTCACTTATTCCCATTTCTTCTGATGTTTCTTTTATATGGTCTTTGAAATAAAATTCTAATTCTTCCTGTGTATATCCTAACATCTGTGAGTATTTTTTGTTTAATGATATATCGTTTAAATTATTTAATGCAGAGAATACTCCTGTTTTTGTGAATTTCGTTATTCCGGTTATGAATACGAACTTTATGTATTCATCTTTTGTTTTTATTTTTTTATAAAACTCCCTTAGAAATCTTCTTACTTTTTCTGCTTCTTTTTTGTTGTTTAGATGTTCTAATATTGGTGCTTCATATTCGTCTATTAATATTACCACTCTTTTTTTATGTTTTTTGCTTAATCCAGTTATTAAGTTTCCAAACATCGTTGGTAAATCATCTGTTGTTGGTTCTATTTCCTGTTCTTTATATAATTCATTAATTTTATCATATAATGATTTAATAAATTCTTCATATGAGTTCAGATTATTATCAGACATATCCAGTTTTATTATTGGATATTCTTTAAATTCCCATCTATCATATATATATGTATCCTTAAATAATTCTTTTTCTCCTTTGAATATATAATATAATGTTGATACTGTTAAACTCTTTCCAAATCTTCTTGGGCGAGATAAAAATATTGGTACTTCTGAACTTATCAGGTCATATATATATTTTGTTTTATCTACATATACATAATTTCCTTCTATTATCTTTTTATAATCCTGTACCCCTATTGGCAATTTTTTCATCGATTCCACCTCCTGATTCAATTATATCATATCAATAATAAAATGAGGCTTTTGCCTCATTTATTTTTAATATGAGCTTATACATTTTTCATTTTCACAAAGTTCCTGTAGATTTTACTGTATAATTTTTGATTTTTGACTAATTCATCGTGTTTCCCTTTTTCTATTATTTTTCCTTTATCAATAACTATTATTTCATCTGCCAATTCTTTTATGACATTTATTTTATGCGATATTATTATGCCATTTTTATTTTCAATATATTTTTTCAATATTTTGAGATTTTTTTCTTCTGATATTGCATCAAGACTTGTAAATGGTTCATCTATTATAAATGGTCCATTATGTTCTGGCAATAAAAATCTTGCCATACACACTCTATTCTTTTCTCCACCAGATATTTTTTTACCTCTTTGACCTAACTTTCTATTTTCCAATTTTTCAAGTTCCAATTCCGATATTATATTTTCATATTTTTCCCGTATGTAGTAATTCCGTGAAAATAGTACTTCAGCTATAAATGATATATTAATTTTATTGTTTCTAATTTTTTCTGTTATTTCATACAGGATTTTCTCCTTTTCTGTATAACAGTCATTAATATTATATATTTCATATATCATTTCTATATATTCATTGTTTAGTGTTTTAATATTCAAAGGCTCTTTCATTTTTTTTATTTCTTCCATAAATTTAAATAATTGATTTTTGTAATTTTTCAACTTTTCCATGTATTCATTCTCAGGTAATCCAATTTTTCCAAGAGTCACATTAAAATTCAAATCTTCATCAAATATTTCCATTTCCTGTGAATAATACTTTATACTGGAATAAATAAAAGGTTTATGTATTTTTCTTACATCAATATTTCCTAATTCCACATATCCTTTAAGAGGAGATATTTCTCCAAAAATCATTTTTAATATTGTACTTTTTCCTTCTCCAGATAAACCCACAAGACCTATTTTTTTATTTATTTCCAGATTAAGGTTTTCTATTATCTCCGCATTGGAATATGAAAATGAACAATTGTTTATTTTTATTGTATTATTTTCAGGTAAATATAATTTTGGCTTTTTTAAAAGATTATCTTCTATTCGCTTATAAAACATTTCGAATTTATTTATATTAGAATATATTTCCTGAATTGAATCTATAGGTTTAAATACAATAGGAAAGTAGGATAATATTGCAATAAATGCTGATAATTCCAACTTCTCTTTCTGTATTTGAAACATTGCAAATATAAAAAATAACGTCAATACTATATTTTTTATGGCGGTTATCGCTGAATTACCAAATATAGATGCGTATGATGCTTTTTTAAAGTAATTATCTCTTTTTTTAAATAGTTCATATACCATATTTTCAAGTTTTAATATATTACCATATCCACTTATACTTCTTTTGTTTTCAATAAACTCTAACACTTTTGGATTTGTTTCAAATACCAGTTCCCGTGCTTTTGTAAAGTTATTTATATGTATTTTATTTGTTATCTTTATTATAGTAAATATTAATATATAAGAAACTATAATTAATGCCGGAAAAATCAATGTCCATTTTGCCGAGATTATTAACGCAACTAAACTTACCATAACACCTATAATCATGGAAAAGTAATTCTTTTTTAACAACATTGATATTTGTTCAGAATTCCCAAAAAGGCCTGTCATATATGCCCGGGTCCTCTTTGATCAATAATTTTATTATCCTGTCTCGTTATGGAAGACAATAGTTCATATTGTATTCGGCCCTTTAAACTTCTAAATAGATTTTCTAACAATAATGATTCTATTATATATATTATAGAAATGGTTAATCCTGATACAAGAAAAACAAGAATTAATCCGTTTTCAATATTATTTTTAATAATTGCATCTATTATATTCTTTTCCTGAGTTTGACAGTATTTATTTCAATAAAATTTGGAAAAGCTGTATTATTCTAAAAAACAGTTATTGTTAATTTTTTATTAAATACAAAAGTGTCATTACACCCCTAAATTTTATATTTTTCTTTGAATTCTGTATAGGGTGAAATTATTTTTGGTACAGGAATATTTAATGTATTTAATATTCTTTGTCCTAATTTATTTAAATTCATTCTCGCTACAAGATGTTGCTTTTGTGTTTTAAATTCAATGTATTCCATATTTTTAATAGCTTCTCTTATTTTTTCATGAGAGTATTCAACATTATTTTTTTCCAGTTCTAATTCTAGTGTTCTTTGAATTATGTAAGATATGAAACTCATTACAATATGTCCTTTTATTCTTTTTGGTGTCCAATGAAATACCGGTCTTGTTTCAAGATAATTTTTTAATGTTCTAAATGTTTCTTCTACTTTCCATAATGTATGATATTGTTCTAATATTTCTTTTGGAGATAGTTTTGTGTTTGTTATTATTCCATAGTATCCATCGTATTTTTCATCATTTTCTATTTTTTCTATGTCCAGTATATAATTTTGTTTATTCTGTTCTTTTAAATATTTTTTCGCTCCTCTTTTACTTTTTGAATCTATATTTCCTTCTTCTAACATTTTTTTCGCTTTTTCTATTAATCGTAGTCTATCTGCTCTGTCTTTTTTGGCTCTTTCTTCTGAATATATTATGAGTAATCTTTTATTTTCATATTCTACTTCTCTATATTTTATTCCTTTTGCTAGTTCTATGAATTCTCCTTCAAATATATTTACTTTTTTTATTTGTTTTATTGATTTTCCTACTATGAATTCATAATTAGAATTTTCTACTACTTCTATATTTTTTTTACTCATCATTCCTCTATCTGCTACTACTATTACTTTTCCTAATTGATATTCTTTTTTCATTTTTTCTATTGAATCTTTAAATGTATGCCCTTCAAATGTATTTCCTGCATATATATCAAAACTAACTGGCATTCTATCCTGATCTATTGACATCCCTAATACTATTTGTGATTCATTAAATTTCTTATCTTTTGAATATCCCATTTGTAATATTTCATTTGTTTGTTGTGTTTCAAACGCTAATGTCGTTACATCGTAAAATACTAAATCTACCGTTGTATTAAACAAACTTATCCTTTGATTATACATATGTTTTTCTATCGACTCTTTATTATCTGCCAATATATCCAATGTTCTGTATAACCAGTGCAGCATTACATCTTTTTCTTCCAGGTCTTTTTCTTTTTTAACTTCCACTTTGTTATATCCAAAATACTCTAAATTATTAAATATTCCCAATTTACTTTTCGGTTCTACTATTCTATTCATCACCATTATTTTTAGCATCTCTTCTGCATTGTATTTTATTTCTTTATCCAGTCTTTCAAAATATCTTTTCATCTCATATCTTTCAAATATCTTATTTACTATTACTTTGGCTCCGTAATTTCTTTTATCTGGTGCTTTTTTTATATCTTCCGTATCAATATAATTTTTTAAATCAAATATTTGTATGAGTTTATTTACTATATTTTTCGCTTCATTTTCACTAAAAGAGTCAATCCTTCCTAAGTTTGCAACAGTTCTTTGCTTTATCTTACCATTTTCCCTATAACTTTCAACAATTCTTAAATATTCAACACCTTTGTTATTTTTAACTACTCTCAAAAACACAAAAATCACCTCTTGATTTCATAATACCATTACTTATTATACCACAAAAATATTATGAAATCAAGAATATAACGCTATTGTTAAAAATATTTGTGTCACTACAAAAATTTTTCAACCCCAATTTTCACCCTTTTCATCGTCGCAAACCCGCATTCTACCGTTTCGATTTTTCAAAAATCTTGAATTTGCTGTCAAACTCAGGAATAGATTTTCTAACAATAATGATTCTATTATATATATTATAGAAATGGTTAATCCTGATACAAGAAAAACAAGAATTAATCCGTTTTCAATATTATTTTTAATAATTGCATCTATTATATTCTTTTGAAGTAATGGCAATATTATAGTGAGAATATTCACTATAATTGAAATTAACATTATAAAAAGCACATTTCGTTTTATTTTCTTTCCAAATCTTGAAGATACAAATTTAAAAATAATTTTTATTTTACCCATATTCAACTCCTTTCATTGAGAGATACTTAAAATCTATTTTAGATGCGAAGAATATTAGTGAAGCATAGGCATTCGCCTTATTTTATTAATTCCAGTAACCGCTCTTCATTCTTTCTTGTTGTTTTTTCCAGTAATTCTCCTGTTTTTCTGTCTGTTATTATTTCTCCTTTTTTTAATACCACTATTCTATCCGTTTTTTCTATTTCACTAACATCATGACTCGCCAATATTATCGTTTTTCCATTTTTGGATAATTCTTCCATTATTTCATATATCTTTATCTTTGTTTCTATATCCACTCCATTTGTCGGTTCATCCAATAAATATATTTCCGCTTCTTTTATTAATGCTCTTGCTAAATTTAATCTCCTCTTCATTCCTGTTGATGCTTCCATATATTTAATCTTTCTGTTTTCGTATAGTCCCATCTCTTTTAATCCTTTTTCCACTTTCTTTTTTAATTCTTTTCCTGTTAGGTTATTTAACATTCCAAAGAAGTTTAGATTTTCTTCTAAACTCAATCTGTAGTAAAATGACCTTTCATTTGATGTTGCTATCGATATTAATTTTTTTATTTGTTTTACTTCTTTTTTTATGTCATATCCCTTTATTTTTATTTCTCCTTCATCGGGTATTATAAACATTCCTATTGTTTTTATTAATGTTGTTTTTCCTGCTCCGTTAGGTCCAAATATTGTTATTTTTTCTCCTCTGTTTATTGTAAGATTTATGTTTTTTAATGCTTTTATTCTATTTTTGTATATTTTTGTCAGATTTTTTATTTCTATTATTGTTTCCATTTTTTCACTTCCTAATATTGCGATATTGTGCCATATTTCCTGGCTTTATCAAAACTATTTTTAAACCAGTATATTCCTATTGGTAATATTATTATTGTCATTATTATTAATATTATTATATCTTCTTTTATTTGATATAAACTATATCCTTTTATGAGTGTTTTTCTTAATCCATCCATTGCATATGTTGTTGGTAATATATAGGATATTCCTCTTAACCATTTTGGAAGTATTTCTACAGGATAATATATTCCTGAAAACATTCCTGTTAGAAATGAATATATCCAGCTTACTGGATCTCCCTTTTTGGTTATTACAATGAATCCAGCACTTAATAGTCCTATTCCGCTTAGACTTATCATTGTTATTATTAATAGTATTATTGAAGCTATTATATTCATTTTTATTTCCACGTCAAATGTATATATTAAAAATATAAAGACTATTCCTGTGTTTAATATTGTAAATACCAATTTTGAAAATATGGTGTATATAAACACTTCCCATAATGGCGTTTCAGACAGAAGCAGATATTCTATTGTTCCCATTACCTGCTCCTGTCTTATTACATTCTTAAATGTTGTCAGGGAGAGAGTGGTATAACTCATGAATACACTTCCAGATATGAAATATGCAAGTATGTTTCCGCCATACTGTTCAATCATGGGGAAGTAATTACCTTGAGCTATAAACCTGCCCATGAATCCAAATTGTAATAATCCAGAAATCCACTCAGTATTCCCAACACTGCCTGTGTTTTATAGCTTTTCCATATTAATATGTCTCTTGCAAGAAAATACAAAAACTTTTTTATTATTTTCATAATTTCACCAGTTTAATTAAAATTCCTTTTACAAAAATTTTCGCCTTTACAATCACATAAAATTATACATAAATTACACCAGTGTATTAAACAATCAGGTCCTTTACAAGGACACCAGAATTCCTCTGAATATTCTTCATTTTTTCAATCCACTTCATTATTTCACTCCTTTACTTCTAAACAAACACCTTCACCTTCACAATTACATTCAAAAATATGAAAAGTGTGTCTAAACCAATCAAAGAAGCCTTCTAACCATTTGAACCAACAAATCTTTTCTTCTGGATTTTTTGGTTTTTCTATCCATGACATAGAAATCCCTCCTTATTTTACTGGTATTGGTAAAAAACCTTTTTTCAATTTTGCTTTTAGATGCATTTTTAGCATCTCTTCAAGATTATATTTGTACATTGTACAGCTTTCTTCATTTATTCCTCTATATTTAAACAATGTCTTATCAGGACAACCACCCATACATAATGGTAAAAACTTACAATTTTTACATTCTTCATAATTTAAAGGATTAAATGTATTCCATTTTAAATATCTATCAAAATTTTTATTTTTTTCATTTCCTTTTATATTTCCTATTGCTAATGTTTTTATTCCTACTTCATGCCAACATTTATACATGTATCCTTCTGGATCTATTACAAAACTATTTGGTTTTACTGCCCCACATTGTGAATACATTGGAGTTGGATATTTTATAATATTTATACCTTCTTCATATGCTTCTTTTACTTTTTCTTCCATGTATTTTGAACGATTTTTTATATCAATACAGTTTATTTCTATATCTCTACATACTTCTGTTGATACATCTACAAATGCAAGATACGGACTGCAATTTCCTTCTGTTAACCTTTCATTTTTTAGATATTTTAATAATTCAATTATTTTATCTTCATTTGTTTTATCTATGTTTATCCTTATACTTATATGTTCAAAATAATCTTTTACTTCTTTTACATTGTTTATTATTGTATCAAAACTACCTTTTCCATTGATCAAAGGTCTTCTTTTATCATGAATTTCTTTTGGCCCATCTATTGTTATTTGAACTGTTTTTACCTTTAATTTTTTTAATTCCTTTGCTATTTTTGCATTTAACAAATATCCGTTTGTGACTATTGATGCATTATATTTTATACTATTATTTTCACAAAGTTTTATAAATTCTTTTGATAATTCTTTTATTGTTTTTAAATCTAATAGCGGTTCTCCACCATACCAAGATACCGATAAATAATTTATTTCATTCTCTACCTTCGTTCATGACATGAATTATCTCCTTGACAATTACATTTAAACAAACAACTTTCTCCAAAACACGGGCATATAAGTCTTAAAATTGCACAAGAAAATTCAAATTCAAGCATATAATCATTATTTTTTTCGATCCATTGCATACATTCACCTCCCAAAGTTTTTTATTTCTGAAATTAGTATTATTAATCCATTTTATGATAATTTTAAATTTTATAAAATAACTATCTTTTTTCATATTCCTAGGATTTTATTTCTTATTCTTTAAAACATTTAGTTATTGAACTATTGTACATGCTTCATAACATCCTCCTGGACCATTACAAGTACATAACCACCAGCAATCCAATAAACATATAGGTCCTTTGCAAGGGCACCAAAATTCAGTTTTTTTCTTTTCTTCGATTTTTTCAATCCATACCATTCATCTTCCCCTTTCTAATTTACCTATAAAAATTTACCCATAATTTTTAGCACTAAAGAAAAATCAGCCGGCTGAAAAATTTTGATTTTAGTTTATAAAACCACATTGTATTACAAAAGTATCATATGTTATAATATTAATGAAACAATTGAGCATAGAGCTGTTTTTTATTCAGAAACTTCAGTTTGAATTTGAGGATTGGTTGAATCGGTAGAATAAATATCTTCATTATTTTCATCACTGAAAATAATTATAGAAAACAAAAACATTATTAATATTAATAATATGATTTTTTTCACTTTTTCACCTCCACAATTTTCATTTTATCAATGAAATTTTATGGTTTTGTTAAACAAAACCAAAATAAAAATCCGCTATTTATCAATGCTTTAGAAACTGCAATTTTTTAATTTTTAATTAATTCGTTTTCTTTTACATTTATGTAATATTTTTTGTATTTCTCTTATATTAATAAATTCAAAAAATTTTTTCATGTTTTTTCATTTTGGATTTTTCCTTGGTTTTTAATTTTAACTTATTTTGAATTTTTATGAAACAATCATATTAAGATAGTTATACAAGGTGATTAAAATGGAAGCAATTTCTTTAAAAAAAATTATTAGTATTGTTGAATACGGTAAATATTCTCTTCCTATCCTTAATTATGTTATGGGAATTTTAGATAAAAAAAGTCATTTAAATTTATATATTGAATTATTAAAAGCTAAATGGAAAAAAACATAATATTGCTCTTAAATATGCAAATATTATTATTTCAACAACAACAACAATACTAAAAGAACTTACAAGATTTGAAAAGATAAAATTCTTATTATTTGCTAAAAAAGAATACTTTTTTGATTTTTCTGTTATTCCAGAGTATGTTAGAAATTTAATTTTCCAGGTTTAAAACATTTAAGTTCCATTTATAATGATGATTTAGGTGATATAAATATATGCAGTAATAAATATAATGAAAGTTATGTTCAGATGTCATTACTAAAATATTCTGAAGCAAGGAAGTTTAGAGATGAAAAGAAATATGATGAAGCATATAAGAAGGCTATTGAAGGATATATTTTAGCTAAAGAATTTCCTCATCCTACAATGATGTGTTCTGGATTAAATAATGCTGCGTGGTG
>NZ_QHLX01000013.1 GCF_004135675.1 Marinitoga lauensis | reverse complement strand
ACATTGACGGAACATTCTATTGTTATAATAAATTCAAGGATACAGAAGAGGAATTGAAATTAGCAAAGGAATTGAAAGAATTTGGAGCTAAGACCATTCTTATAGGTAAAAATAAAGATATTGATATACCATATAATGATGGGTTTGAATCTCCATTAAAAATGATAATACCTCAATATATAGGTTATAAAAAGGCTTTAATTGAAGGTTATGACCCAGATCAACCAAGGAATTTAAGCAAATCTGTTATTTTAGATTAGAGGTGTATTATGGAAATAAAAATGCCCTGATTGTTGATCCTATAGACGGAGAATATATTGGAGATATAATAATCAAAAACAATAAAATAGAAAAAAGTTATAAAAAAAGAAAGAGAATATAGTTTATGACTATATTCTTATGCCTGGATTTGTTGATACGCATACTCATGGCTATATGGGAATAGATTTTATGACAGCAAGTAAAGAAGAAGTTAAAAAAATGGGTGGAATTAAACTTTTCTCATGGTGTAACGAGATTTTACCCCACAACGGTTTCTGCGTCTATTGAACAATTAAAAAAAATTACCTCTAAATTTCAACCAATATTATCCATTGCGGGTATTCATTTAGAAGGTCCATATATAAATAAAGCAAAAAAGGGCCAAAATGAAGAGTATATATATCCACCAAAAATCAAAGATTTAAAAGCTATAATAAATGATTATGTAAAACTAATAACTATGGCACCAGAAATAGAAAAATTTTTTGATTGTGTTGAATATTTAAAGAGAAAAGACATAATAATATCTCTGGGACATTCTAATGGTAATTATGAATTATTCAAAAAGCATTAAATCAAGGAATAAATAGGATTACTCATTTTCCTAATGCTATAACTTCTTTACATCATAGAGCTATTGGTGGTGTAGGAGCAGGAATGCTTGAACCTTTAAAATAGAGATGATAATAGACATATTCATACATCACCAGAATTTGTAAAATTGATATATAAGATTAAAGATATAGAAGATATTATATTAATTACAGATTCTATTTCTGCAACTAATTTAAATGATGGAGAATATACACTTGGTGGATTAAAGGTTATGGTAAAGATAAAAAAGCAACATTAGAAGATGGAACAATAGCAGGAAGCACATTGACTTTTGATGATGGTGTGAGAAACTTTTATTTAATTACTAATTGCTCTTTAAAAGAATTAGTAAGAGTTTCATCATATAATGCACTTCAAGATCTTAATATTAAAAATGAAGGAGAATTAAAGAAGGTTATATAGCAAACCTTGTAATTCTCAACAAAAATCTTGAAATTCAAAAAACAATATTCCATGGTAATATTGTTCACGAAAAATAATCATAAAAAGAGACCATAAAATTTTTATTATTTTATTCCTGCCTTTGACAGCAATTTGGCGATTTTAAGTGAAATGGAACGGTAGAATGCGGTTTGAGGCGTGTATTTTTCAGAAGTCGAAAAATTGTGTGGCTAACTTTTGTTACAGAGAATTAACTATAATTAGTAATATATTAGTCCTTTTGGTGTATAATATATATGACAACCACTGAAAGGAGATGTTTTAAAATGTATCCTAAAATATCAAAGTGAAAGGAAAAAGATATTTAAGGATAATGGAAAGCAAAGAGAAAATGGAAAAGTGAAACAGCATACAGTAATAAATTTTGGAAATATAGATAAGTATAGTAAAAAAGATATAACAAAACTTGTAGATAGTCTTTTTAAAATATTTGAAATAGATGAATATGAAAAAATAGAAGATGATTTAATGGAAGAAATAGCAAGAAGAAATTACGGAGCCAAAGTAATAGTAAATAAGATATTTGAAAGATATGAGATGAAAAGATATTTTGAAAGACTGGATAAAGAAATAAAATACAATGCAGAAGAAATGTTAAAAATAATGGTGATGAATAGAATAGTAGAACGAAGAGTAAATTGGGAATATTTAATAATTTAGAGTATTTTGGATATAACAAAGTGGAAGTTAAAAAAGAAAAAGACCTGGAAGAAAAAGATGTAATGTTGCACTGGTTATACAGAACATTGGATATATTAGCAGATAATAAAGAGTCGATAGAAAAACATATGTATAATCAAAGGATAAGTTTGTTTAATACAACGGTAGATTTAGTATTTTACGATGTAACAACATTAGCGTTTGAAACACAACAAACAAATGAAATATTACAAATGGGATATTCAAAGGATAAGAAATTTAATGAGTCGCAAGTAGTATTAGGGATGTCAATAGATCAGGATAGAATGCCAGTTAGTTTTGATATATATGCAGGAAATACATTTGAAGGGCATACATTTAAAGATTCAATAGAAAAAATGAAAAAAGAATATCAATTAGGAAAAGTAATAGTAGTAGCAGATAGAGGAATGATGAGTAAAAAAAATATAGAAGTAGTAGAAAATTCTAATTATGAATTCATAGTAGGAAAATCAATAAAACAGTTAAAAAAAGTAAATATATTTGAAGGAGAATTCATAGAAATAGCAAAAGGAATAAAATATAGAGAAGTAGAATATGAAAATAAAAGATTACTCATAATATATTCAGAAGAAAGAGCTAAAAAAGACAGAGCAGATAGACTACGATTAATAGAAAAAGCGAAAAAAATGTTAGAAGAAGGAAATATAGATTCCAAAAGTAAAAGAGGAGCGAAAAAATATTTAAAAGAACAGAACAAACAAAATTATATATTGGACATAGAAAAAATAGAAAATGATGAAAATACGATGGATACTATGGAATAATAACAAACACAAAACTATCTCCAAAAGAAATATTAGAACAATATCATACATTATGGAAAGTAGAAGAAACATTCAGAACATTAAAAAATTATCTTGAAACAAGACCGGTATTTCATTGGACACCGAAAAGAATAAAAGGACATATTGTAATGAGTTTCATATCTTACATAATTCAAAGAACATTAGAATTAGAACTGGAAAAAAATAATATTGAATACTCTCATGAAAAAATAAGAGAAGCTATAAAAAAAATGGAATACTCTGAAATAAGATTAAAAGACAAATTATTTGCATTAAGAGCCAATTTAAACGATTTTCAAAAAGCCATATTAAAAACATTAAAAATAGAAAAACCGAAAAAAATGATGGAATTAGATGAATTTAAAAAAATAATCTCCTAAAACACGCATGAAAAGCCAAAAAGGAGGATGTGTGTGGCTAATTTCTCTTTTTATAAAAAGTTAACAATAGCTATTTTTTTGAATAATTCTACTTTTTAGAATTTTGTTGATAATAATAGTGTCAAACTCAGGAGCAAACCTTGTAATTCTCAACAAAAATCTTGAAATTCAAAAAACAATATTCCATGGTAATATTGTTCACGAAAAATAATCATAAAAAGAGACCATAAAATTTTTTATTATTTTATTCCTGCCTTTGACAGCAATTTGGCGATTTTAAGGGAAATGGAACGGTAGAATGCGGGTTTGAGGCGTGTATTTTTCAGGAAGTCGAAAAATTGTGTGGCTAACTTTTGTTACAGAGAATTAACTATAATTAGTAATATATTAGTCCTTTTGGTGGTATAATATATATGACAACCACTGAAAGGAGATGTTTTAAAATGTATCCTAAAATATCAAAAGTGAAAGGAAAAAGATATTTAAGGATAATGGAAAGCAAAAGAGAAAATGGAAAAGTGAAACAGCATACAGTAATAAATTTTGGAAATATAGATAAGTATAGTAAAAAAGATATAACAAAACTTGTAGATAGTCTTTTTAAAATATTTGAAATAGATGAATATGAAAAAATAGAAGATGATTTAATGGAAGAAATAGCAAGAAGAAATTACGGAGCCAAAGCAATAGTAAATAAGATATTTGAAAGATATGAGATGAAAAGATATTTTGAAAGACTGGATAAAGAAATAAAATACAATGCAGAAGAAATGTTAAAAATAATGGTGATGAATAGAATAGTAGAACCGAAAAGTAAATTGGGAATATTTAATAATTTAGAGTATTTTGGATATAACAAAGTGGAAGTTAAAAAAGAAAAAGACCTGGAAGAAAAAGATGTAATGTTGCACTGGTTATACAGAACATTGGATATATTAGCAGATAATAAAGAGTCGATAGAAAAACATATGTATAATCAAAGGATAAGTTTGTTTAATACAACGGTAGATTTAGTATTTTACGATGTAACAACATTAGCGTTTGAAACACAACAAACAAATGAAATATTACAAATGGGATATTCAAAGGATAAGAAATTTAATGAGTCGCAAGTAGTATTAGGGATGTCAATAGATCAGGATAGAATGCCAGTTAGTTTTGATATATATGCAGGAAATACATTTGAAGGGCATACATTTAAAGATTCAATAGAAAAAATGAAAAAAGAATATCAATTAGGAAAGTAATAGTAGTAGCAGATAGAGGAATGATGAGTAAAAAAAATATAGAAGTAGTAGAAAATTCTAATTATGAATTCATAGTAGGAAAATCAATAAAACAGTTAAAAAAGTAAATATATTTGAAGAGAATTCATAGAAATAGCAAAAGGAATAAAATATAGAGAAGTAGAATATGAAAATAAAAGATTACTCATAATATATTCAGAAGAAAGAGCTAAAAAGACAGAGCAGATAGACTACGATTAATAGAAAAAGCGAAAAAAATGTTAGAAGAAGGAAATATAGATTCAAAAGTAAAAGAGGAGCGAAAAAATATTTAAAAGAACAGAACAAACAAAATTATATATTGGACATAGAAAAATAGAAAATGATGAAAAATACGATGGATACTATGGAATAATAACAAACACAAAACTATCTCCAAAAGAAATATTAGAACAATATCATACATTATGGAAAGTAGAAGAAACATTCAGAACATTAAAAATTATCTTGAAACAAGACCGGTATTTCATTGGACACCGAAAAGAATAAAAGGACATATTGTAATGAGTTTCATATCTTACATAATTCAAAGAACATTAGAATTAGAACTGGAAAAAAAATAATATTGAATACTCTCATGAAAAAATAAGAGAAGCTATAAAAAAAATGGAATACTCTGAAATAAGATTAAAAGACAAATTATTTGCATTAAGAGCCAATTTAAACGATTTTCAAAAAGCCATATTAAAAACATTAAAAATAGAAAAACCGAAAAAAATGATGGAATTAGATGAATTTAAAAAATAATCTCCTAAAACACGCATGAAAAGCCAAAAAGGAGGATGTGTGTGGCTAATTTCTCTTTTTATAAAAGTTAACAATAGCTATTTTTTTGAATAATTCTGACTTTTTAGAATTTTCCTAGTTTGACATATTATATCAAACAAAATTCTAAAAAGTAGAATTATTCAAAAAATAGCTATTGTTAACTTTTTATAAAAAGAGAAATTAGCCACACACATCCTCCTTTTTGGCTTTTCATGCGTGTTTTAGGAGATTATTTTTTAAATTCATCTAATTCCATCATTTTTTTCGGTTTTTCTATTTTTAATGTTTTTAATATGGCTTTTGAAAATCGTTTAAATTGGCTCTTAATGCAAATAATTTGTCTTTTAATCTTATTTCAGAGTATTCCATTTTTTTTATAGCTTCTCTTATTTTTTCATGAGAGTATTCAATATTATTTTTTTCCAGTTCTAATTCTAATGTTCTTTGAATTATGTAAGATATGAAACTCATTACAATATGTCCTTTTATTCTTTTCGGTGTCCAATGAAATACCGGTCTTGTTTCAAGATAATTTTTAATGTTCTGAATGTTTCTTCTACTTTCCATAATGTATGATATTGTTCTAATATTTCTTTTGGAGATAGTTTTGTGTTTGTTATTATTCCATAGTATCCATCGTATTTTTCATCATTTTCTATTTTTCTATGTCCAATATATAATTTTGTTTGTTCTGTTCTTTTAAATATTTTTTCGCTCCTCTTTTACTTTTTGAATCTATATTTCCTTCTTCTAACATTTTTTCGCTTTTTCTATTAATCGTAGTCTATCTGCTCTGTCTTTTTTAGCTCTTTCTTCTGAATATATTATGAGTAATCTTTTATTTTCATATTCTACTTCTCTATATTTTATTCCTTTTGCTATTTCTATGAATTCTCCTTCAAATATATTTACTTTTTTAACTGTTTTATTGATTTTCCTACTATGAATTCATAATTAGAATTTTCTACTACTTCTATATTTTTTTACTCATCATTCCTCTATCTGCTACTACTATTACTTTTCCTAATTGATATTCTTTTTTCATTTTTTCTATTGAATCTTTAAATGTATGCCCTTCAAATGTATTTCCTGCATATATATCAAAACTAACTGGCATTCTATCCTGATCTATTGACATCCCTAATACTACTTGCGACTCATTAAATTTCTTATCCTTTGAATATCCCATTTGTAATATTTCATTTGTTTGTTGTGTTTCAAACGCTAATGTTGTTACATCGTAAAATACTAAATCTACCGTTGTATTAAACAAACTTATCCTTTGATTATACATATGTTTTTCTATCGACTCTTTATTATCTGCTAATATATCCAATGTTCTGTATAACCAGTGCAACATTACATCTTTTTCTTCCAGGTCTTTTTCTTTTTTAACTTCCACTTTGTTATATCCAAAATACTCTAAATTATTAAATATTCCCAATTTACTTTTCGGTTCTACTATTCTATTCATCACCATTATTTTTAACATTTCTTCTGCATTGTATTTTATTTCTTTATCCAGTCTTTCAAAATATCTTTTCATCTCATATCTTTCAAATATCTTATTTACTATTGCTTTGGCTCCGTAATTTCTTCTTGCTATTTCTTCCATTAAATCATCTTCTATTTTTCATATTCATCTATTTCAAATATTTTAAAAAGACTATCTACAAGTTTTGTTATATCTTTTTTACTATACTTATCTATATTTCCAAAATTTATTACTGTATGCTGTTTCACTTTTCCATTTTCTCTTTTGCTTTCCATTATCCTTAAATATCTTTTTCCTTTCACTTTTGATATTTTAGGATACATTTTAAAACATCTCCTTTCAGTGGTTGTCATATATATTATACCACCAAAAGGACTAATATATTACTAATTATAGTTAATTCTCTGTAACAAAAGTTAGCCACACAATTTTTCGACTTCCTGAAAAATACACGCCTCAAACCCGCATTCTACCGTTCCATTTCCCTTAAAATCGCCAAATTGCTGTCAAAGGCAGGAATAAAATAATAAAAAATTTTATGGTCTCTTTTTATGATTATTTTTCGTGAACAATATTACCATGGAATATTGTTTTTGAATTTCAAGATTTTTGTTGAGAATTACAAGGTTTGCTCCTGAGTTTGACACTATTATTATCAACAAAATTCTAAAAAGTAGAATTATTCAAAAAAATAGCTATTGTTAACTTTTTATAAAAGAGAAATTAGCCACACACATCCTCCTTTTTGGCTTTTCATGCGTGTTTTAGGAGATTATTTTTTAAATTCATCTAATTCCATCATTTTTTCGGTTTTTCTATTTTTAATGTTTTTAATATGGCTTTTGAAAATCGTTTAAATTGGCTCTTAATGCAAATAATTTGTCTTTTAATCTTATTTCAGAGTATTCCATTTTTTTTATAGCTTCTCTTATTTTTTCATGAGAGTATTCAATATTATTTTTTTCCAGTTCTAATTCTAATGTTCTTTGAATTATGTAAGATATGAAACTCATTACAATATGTCCTTTTATTCTTTTCGGTGTCCAATGAAATACCGGTCTTGTTTCAAGATAATTTTTAATGTTCTGAATGTTTCTTCTACTTTCCATAATGTATGATATTGTTCTAATATTTCTTTTGGAGATAGTTTTGTGTTTGTTATTATTCCATAGTATCCATCGTATTTTTCATCATTTTCTATTTTTTCTATGTCCAATATATAATTTTGTTTGTTCTGTTCTTTTAAATATTTTTTCGCTCCTCTTTTACTTTTGGAATCTATATTTCCTTCTTCTAACATTTTTTCGCTTTTTCTATTAATCGTAGTCTATCTGCTCTGTCTTTTTTAGCTCTTTCTTCTGAATATATTATGAGTAATCTTTTATTTTCATATTCTACTTCTCTATATTTTATTCCTTTTGCTATTTCTATGAATTCTCCTTCAAATATATTTACTTTTTTAACTGTTTTATTGATTTTCCTACTATGAATTCATAATTAGAATTTTCTACTACTTCTATATTTTTTTACTCATCATTCCTCTATCTGCTACTACTATTACTTTTCCTAATTGATATTCTTTTTTCATTTTTTCTATTGAATCTTTAAATGTATGCCCTTCAAATGTATTTCCTGCATATATATCAAAACTAACTGGCATTCTATCCTGATCTATTGACATCCCTAATACTACTTGCGACTCATTAAATTTCTTATCCTTTGAATATCCCATTTGTAATATTTCATTTGTTTGTTGTGTTTCAAACGCTAATGTTGTTACATCGTAAAATACTAAATCTACCGTTGTATTAAACAAACTTATCCTTTGATTATACATATGTTTTTCTATCGACTCTTTATTATCTGCTAATATATCCAATGTTCTGTATAACCAGTGCAACATTACATCTTTTTCTTCCAGGTCTTTTTCTTTTTTAACTTCCACTTTGTTATATCCAAAATACTCTAAATTATTAAATATTCCCAATTTACTCTTCGGTTCTACTATTCTATTCATCACCATTATTTTTAACATTTCTTCTGCATTGTATTTTATTTCTTTATCCAGTCTTTCAAAATATCTTTTCATCTCATATCTTTCAAATATCTTATTTACTATTACTTTGGCTCCGTAATTTCTTCTTGCTATTTCTTCCATTAAATCATCTTCTATTTTTTCATATTCATCTATTTCAAATATTTTAAAAAGACTATCTACAAGTTTTGTTATATCTTTTTTACTATACTTATCTATATTTCCAAAATTTATTACTGTATGCTGTTTCACTTTTCCATTTTCTCTTTTGCTTTCCATTATCCTTAAATATCTTTTTCCTTTCACTTTTGATATTTTAGGATACATTTTAAAACATCTCCTTTCAGTGGTTGTCATATATATTATACCACCAAAAGGACTAATATATTACTAATTATAGTTAATTCTCTGTAACAAAAGTTAGCCACACAATTTTTCGACTTCCTGAAAAATACACGCCTCAAACCCGCATTCTACCGTTCCATTTCACTTAAAATCGCCAAATTGCTGTCAAAGGCAGGAATAAAATAATAAAAAATTTTATGGTCTCTTTTTATGATTATTTTTCGTGAACAATATTACCATGGAATATTGTTTTTTGAATTTCAAGATTTTTGTTGAGAATTACAAGGTTTGCTATATAACCTTCTTTAATTCTCCCTTCATTTTTAATATTAAGATCTTGAAGTGCATTATATGATGAAACTCTTACTAATTCTTTTAAAGAGCAATTAGTAATTAAATAAAAGTTTCTCACACCATCATCAAAAGTCAATGTGCTTCCTGCTATTGTTCCATCTTCTAATGTTGCTTTTTTATCTTTTACCATAACCTTTAATCCACCAAGTGTATATTCTCCATCATTTAAATTAGTTGCAGAAATAGAATCTGTAATTAATATAATATCTTCTATATCTTTAATCTTATATATCAATTTTACAAATTCTGGTGATGTATGAATATTGTCTATTATCATCTCTATTTTAAAAGGTTCAAGCATTCCTGCTCCTACACCACCAATAGCTCTATGATGTAAAGAAGTTATAGCATTAGGAAAATGAGTAATCCTATTTATTCCTTGATTTAATGCTTTTTTGAATAATTCATAATTACCATTAGAATGTCCCAGAGATATTATTATGTCTTTTCTCTTTAAATATTCAACACAATCAAAAAATTTTTCTATTTCTGGTGCCATAGTTATTAGTTTTACATAATCATTTATTATAGCTTTTAAATCTTTGATTTTTGGTGGATATATATACTCTTCATTTTGGGCCCCTTTTTTTGCTTTATTTATATATGGACCTTCTAAATGAATACCCGCAATGGATAATATTGGTTGAAATTTAGAGGTAATTTTTTTTAATTGTTCAATAGACGCAGAAACCGTTGTGGGGTAAAATCTCGTTACACCATGAGAAAAGTTTAATTCCACCCATTTTTTTAACTCTTCTTTACTTGCTGTCATAAAATCTATTCCCATATAGCCATGAGTATGCGTATCAACAAATCCAGGCATAAGAATATAGTCATAACTATATTCTCTTTCTTTTTTTATAACTTTTTCTATTTTATTGTTTTTGATTATTATATCTCCAATATATTCTCCGTCTATAGGATCAACAATCAGGGCATTTTTTATTTCCATAATACACCTCTAATCTAAAATAACAGATTTGCTTAAATTCCTTGGTTGATCTGGGTCATAACCTTCAATTAAAGCCTTTTTATAACCTATATATTGAGGTATTATCATTTTTAATGGAGATTCAAACCCATCATTATATGGTATATCAATATCTTTATTTTTACCTATAAGAATGGTCTTAGCTCCAAATTCTTTCAATTCCTTTGCTAATTTCAATTCCTCTTCTGTATCCTTGGAATTTATTATAACAATAGAATGTTCCGTCAATGTAGACTTTGGTCCATGTCTGTATTCAAGTGGCTCATGAAATTCTACATTTTGTATAGCCATTTCTTGAATCTTTAATGCTCCTTCTTTTGAAACACCATATTGTTCATCAAAACCGAGAAATACAAAATGATTATATTTTTTTAAATCAATTGAGTCTATATAATTCTTAATATTTAATAGAAGTTGCTCTGACTCATTTGCAATATCGTTGAATTTAATGCCATTTAAAAGAAAATTGAGTATAAAAACAAATGAACCGGTCATAACTACACTTTCTTCATTAGCAAAATCAAAAACAAATGTTTCATCACATATCTTAGTTAAGGAAGAATCAGGAGTACATGTAATACCTATTGTTTTAATATTTCTCTTTTTAAAATTATCAACAGCCTTTACCGTTTCTGTGGATTCACCTGTTCGAGATAAAAATATGGCAATATCCGTTTCTGGAATTGTATCAAAAACTATCACTTCACCGCCTGAAATTATATTTGAATAATAACCATATTTTTTTAGCATTTTAGTGATAATCAATCCAAGATTATAAGATGAACCGCAACCTACAAATGTATATTTCTTATTTTTATCAAATGTAATTTTATAATCCTTTGCTTTTTTTAATAACTCAGGTATTTTATTTATTTCTCTTATTGTATATTTACCATTCATCCTTTCACCGCCCCTTGTGTAATTCCAGAAATTATATGTTTCTGGAATATTAAAAATGCGATTATAACTGGTATACCTATTATAGATGAGGCTGCCATTAATGTCGGCCAATCTACCTGATTGAACTTTTGAAACAGTGCAAGCCCTACCTGAACAGTTCTCATCTCTTTTGAAGTAGTCATAACCAATGGATAAAACAACATATTCCATGAAGTTATAAACGTGTTTATAGCCATAACCGCTATCGCAGGTTTTGATAATGGAAAGATGATTTTAAATAATATTTGAAATGTATTTGCTCCATCCACATATGCAGCCTGTTCTAACTCAATAGGTAATTGTTCTATATACTGTTTAAGTAAAAATATACCAAATGGCGTTACTAAAAATGGAATTGTTAATGCATAATATGTGTCAATCCAACCAAGATTTTTCATGATTATAAATATAGGGATAATAGTTGTTTGTGGAGGTATCATCATCGTTGCAAGCACTATCATAAACAATACATTCTTACCAAAGAATTCCCTTCTTGCAAATCCATATGCAACCATTGTGGAAAATATAATATTACCTATAACAACAATAATAGCCACAATTAAACTATTGAATATATATATTGCAAAATTATTTTCCTTCCATACATTTATAAAATTCAATAAAGTGGGATACTTATATTCTATCTTAAAATCGTCCAAAAATACACTTGTTTCCTTAGTAGGTGTAAATGAAAAAACTATTTTTGTTATATGCTTTAAATCAACCTCTCTATTTTTCAATAGTTTATAACTTATAGAAATTTTATGCCATTTATCTGAATCATTATTAATTTCTATTTTGTCTGGTTTTCATCAACATCATAAAAAATAATATTAAAATCTTTAATATCAGACTTAATAAAAAAACTCAAATTTTTCATCATTCTTAAATCCAGATCATTTGTTAATAATGCAATTCTTTGAGTTTTGTCTGGTTCTAAATCTATTTTCAAACTTTGTTTTGTTTCAGGTGAATCCTTTGAAATAGAAATCTTTGCCCCATCATAGGTTTTCACTTTTCTTTTTATATATCTTATATACTTTATCTCAAAATCATTTAAATACTTTTCTTTTATAACGTGTGTAAGGTTTCCTTCTGGTATAATTGCAGTATAAAACATGGTTATTAATGGAAATAAAGACATAATCAACAATGTGAACATAAGGATTAAAAATAAAAATCTTTTCATTATATATCACTCCTGAGAAGACGCTTTTGAATTATGGTAAATACCATTATTATCGCCATTAAAATATATGCTATTGCAGATGCATATCCCATTTCAAATTGCCTAAATGAAGTCTGGTATAGATAATGAACTACCGTTTGTGTTGAATTGGAAGGTCCACCACCTGTCATTGTAAATATTTCAGCAAATATCTGAAATGATCTTATTGTATTTAATGAAATAATGAAAAACAATGTTGGTTTTAATAAGGGTAGAGTAATATTGAAAAACGTTTGTTTTTTTGAAGCTCCATCAATAGATGCCGCCTCATATACCTCTCCAGGTATTCCCTGAAGACCTGCTAAGAATAATATGGTATAATAACCTATAGCGGCCCAAATATCCATTATCATTATCGATATAAGTGCGGTTTTAGTGGAAGCAAGCCAGCTGGTATCCAGCGCATGCATTCCAAATAACTTCATCATATTATTGAAGAAACCATTTGCGCTGTATAGATAGATCCATATTGTGGATATAACAACCATTGATATAACCGATGGTAAAAAGAACCCTGCTTTAAAAAGTCCTTTGAAAGGCAGATGCTTGCTATTTATCAATAACGCAAGTAATAATGAAAATGTTGTTGTAAATGGGATTGTCCCAATAACAAAGATAAATGTATTCTTTAATGCAATGAGAAAAACCTCATCTTGAAATGCTCTTATATAATTTGACAGACCAACAAAATTATAGTGAGGATTTATTCCACTATAATCGGTAAAACTCATAAAAAATGAATAACCTATGGGGAAAATTCCAAATATCATGAATATAATTAAGAATGGTAATAATAGAATAAATGTTTCAAGATTATATTTTGTTTGTCTTTTCATTTTTTCACTCCTTAAGACGCCTGTGCAAGGGGGGACTTTGCACAGGCACTTTTTTTAATGGTTCAATAATTGTTGGATTTTTAAATTATAGTATCTTAATGTGCTTTCAACGTTTTCATTTTCAAGAACGATTTTTTCAATAGCTTCTGTTAAATATTGTTGTATTTTAAACCATTGTGGATGTGATGGAGCAGGTTTTGCGTATTTATTTTGTTCATAGAAAACCTGATGCATTGGATGATCTTCAAACCATGGATCTTTATCTGCACCAACCACTGATGGGAATACAGATGGAACTAATTTTGTTACCTGCATTGCAACATCAGATCTCAATAAGTATTCAATTAACTTTAAAGCTGCTTCCTGATTTTTTGATTGTTTTGTTATAGCCAATACTTCTGCACCTGCAAATGAAGCATGGGTTCCACTCCATTTATTTGGTTTTGGTAATAATGCTACATCAAATAAAATATTTGGATAATTGCTTTCTATACCTGATATATCCCATGCACCACTAACATACATACCTAATTTTCCTTCACCAAATGCTTTAGCTAAATCTGCTTGTTTTGTTTTTAAGGAATATTTGGATAATGCTTGATAGAATTTTGCTGTTTCTATAACCTTTGTTGAGTATAACAATGATTTTTCATATCTTTTGATAAAATTGATGCTTCATTTCCCCAGACTGCTGGTAAAAACCATTGTTGCCACGGACTGAAACTTTCTCCTGCACACATACCAAAACCATATATATCATCACCTAAAGCATCGATTTTTTGTGCAGCATCATATAATTCTTCCCATGTTTCTGGTGGGGTATTTGGATCTAATCCTGCTTTTCAAATAAGTCTAAATTAAAAATAAAGCTCTTGTTCCCAATAACCATGTAATGCCCAGTAATGTCCATTATATTCTACTGAATCCCAGCCAAAATATTTATCTTTTACTTTTGATGCATAATCGTCCATTTTTAAAATAGCGTCCTGACTTGCAAAGTTAGCTACCCATGTATTACCAAGTTCTACAACATCTGGTGCGTTATTTGCTGCAATTGAAGTAACGATTTTGTCAAAACCATTTGACCAGGATAACTGAACATACTCAACTTCAATATCTGGATTTTCCTTCATAAATTCTCCAAGAATCTTTTTAGAAGATTCATCATTCAACATAAATCCCCAGAAAGTTATCCTGGTTTTACCAAAAGCAAATACTACTAACACACTTAACAATACTACCAATACCAACTTTTTCATAATGAAACCTCCCTTTTAAAATGTTCTTTTTAATAGCTTTAATAGCCTGATATATTGAAATTAATTTCGTTGAATACGTAACTATATATGATTCTAAAATATAATGTTCTAAATCTTCATCATTTCTAATAATCACATAAATAACATCATCAGAAAAACTCTTTAATTTCTTTTGTAAATTTAATTGTTTCTCAAACCTAAAGGAATCAAGGACAAAAGAAATAACCGTTTCGTCTTTGTTGGGAAGTTCATTAACTACTCCATTAAATGGGTCATATTTTATAACTTTACTGCCTTTAAACTCAAATTGTATTAAAGTTTCCAACTTTTCTAAATCATTTGCTGTTGTATCGGCTGGACTTAAATTTTTTGCTTCTGGAATTAAGAAAACCAACTTCTTTGAATTGATATTTCCTTTAATATTCATTTTTAATGCTTTTTTAGATATATCCATTAAAATTTTTCCTGTATAGTTTTTGTTATAATATTCTTTCTGTAATTTATTGATTTTTTCTATCTTTTGATTTAATATATTCTCATCTATTTTTTTCTCTTCTACCAGCTCTTCAAGATATCTGTATAATGGTTTAAAGTTCTTTCGTGCTTCTGCCACTAATAATATATCTCCACCGCTATTAAAAAATTTTGATACCCCTTCTTTAGAAAAATAATTATTATAAAAAGCCTTCATCTCTATTGCATCACTAATAATTAAGCCTTCGTACTTTAAATATTTTTTCAATAATTCATCCATTATTACCTTTGATACACTTGCAATATCATCATCAAGAGGCTTATAAATAACATGCGAAGTCATTATCATTTCTACATCATTTAATACTTCTTTAAATGGAATAATATCCTCATCTTCAAAAGAAAAAATCGTTTACTATAGTAGTTTCTTCATGAGAATCCTGTGTAGCCTTTCCGTGACCCGGGAAATGTTTTGCAGTAGGTAATATCCCTGTTCTTTTAATCCTTTTATATAACTTAATCATATTCCGCTACAATATCGGCAGATGTTGAAAATGCCCTAAATCCGGTAACTGCACTGGAATTTTTGTGTAAAACATCAAGAACAGGAGAAAAAACCATATTAAAACCATATTCTTT
>NZ_QHLX01000017.1 GCF_004135675.1 Marinitoga lauensis | reverse complement strand
TTTTTGCAAATTTGTTGATTATGTCTTAATTCTAATAATTTATTATATGAAATATCAAGATAATTATTATGTATCTTATTATAATATAAATGACATTGAAATACAGATAAATCCCAGTTTATTATTGGAAATAATCTTTGACATAAACATGGTTTTCCGATTTCACTTTTTATAATTGGGATTATTTTTTCAAAATCCCATGCCAGACTATCCAGAACACTTTTGATTTTATGGTTTATTATATTATATTCAAGATAATAAAGCAGATTATAAGGATTTAAATATGCCCATGATGGGGATACTTTAAAGTTATATCTTTTTAGGTATTCTTTTATTTTTTCTAAATCATTTCTATTATCCCTGTATAAGTGAAATAAGAATGAGATTTGTGTTTTAGGTTTATAAATATTTATTAGCTTATATAAAAGTTCAATGTTATTTTTAAAGATAGCCCATGAAGCATTTCCATAATATTTCGGATAATTTTCTTCAAATCCGCTAACGGAAATTATTATCTGTGTTGGGTTGGCTTTAATTAATTTTTCTATTTTCTGTATATTGTAGATTAGTTTGTATAGATACAGGAACATATTTTTCTGATAAGATAATGATTTTATCAATTTCTGGATTTAATAAAGGTTCCCCCATAAAGAGAGTTGGACATTAAATAGATTTGGGATATCTGAAATTAATTTTGATAAAACCTTTTTATAGGTATTAAAACGCATAAAGCCTTTTTTTACTTTTAAATTACCTTGAGGGCAAAAATCGCAATTTAAATTGCAATTACCCGATATTTCAACCACTGCTTCAGGTCTCTGCAATTTTATATAGGGAATAAAATCATCATTTTTGGTTAGATTGTTATCTATACACACTTTTTCCATTTCATGTCTATGCTGTGCAGGGCAAGCATTAAAAAAGCCTTTTTTTCTGTACTTTTTTTATTATATCTTCAATAAAATATACTTTTGAATTATCGATTATTTTATTACTCATATTTTTATTACTTCTTAAAAAGCCAGCGGGCGCGGCCGGGGATTTTACTATTTTTATTAATGAATTAATGTCTAACCCTTATTTGTTTGTAATGGTTTAAACATAAATTAATCTCCTTTTACAGCGTATAATACTGTTTCACTGATATATCCTGTATAATTTCTTAAATATAATTGATAGTTTTTGTTTAATGATTTTATAAATAAAGGTATTTCCCATATATGTTCTGGAGAATGATAAACGCATATTGCAAGATCAGGATAATTTTCTTTGATGATTTTTTCCGCACCATGTAAGGCTTCTAATTCAGACCCTTCTATATCCATTTGTATAAGTGTTGGTTTATAATTTAATAAAGCATCATCGAGTTTTATTACCTGTATAGCGGTATTTCCATTTTCACTTATACGGCTATTTGTATTATCTCCTTCAGAGAAATAACGTATTTCATTTTTAGAATACACACCACATGGAAAGGTTATTATATATTCTGCTATATTTTCCTTATTAGCATGGAGATAATTAATTAAATTTGAATAATTATTCTTATCCGGTTCAAAACAGGCGATAGATTTCACCTTGCCAACTTTTTGATTTAATTGTTTTATAGTATCACCTGTATAAGCACCACAATTTACCAATCGGTTATAATTTAATTTTATATCGTGAGGGAAATATTGATTTTCAACAGTGTCATAGGGTAATTTTGTGGGATTTTATATATATGTGTTTTAAGGTATTTTATATATATTTCTTTACTCAAATCGTCTTCTAGATAGTCGAATACTTTTAATATTTTTTCTTTATTTTTTAGATAAAAATCAAAACCACTTTTTTCTATTTCATAGCTTGCAAAATGCAAATGATATTCATAAATATCATTTGCAAGAATTATATTATTTAATTTTAAATTTTTTAATGTATTGAATATATCCTTATAGTATTCTTCTTTTCCGACAGTAATAATAACTACATAATTATCTGGATTATCTATATATAATTCTTCTGGAATAATTACAGGAATATTATTGTATTCTTTTTTTGAAGGATTTATATCTATAATCCTATCAACTTTATATTTTTATATCTATTATAACGATAGTAAAAAGGTTATACATCCACTTCCACATCCATATAGAATTAATTTTTTATTTTTATGATTTCATGAAAAGCGTATTTCTTATTATTGGGTATATTTTCTTTTATAAAGAGTTTTTCTAGCTCTTTCTTATACATCATATCACCATTAATAAGATAATATATCTTCTGTTAAATATATTCTTGTTTTTCTATGCTTGTTATTCTGGATTTTTTCATCATCGTAAAAGGAATCATCCTATAATGTGTTGGAGATCTCTTCAATAACTGCTCCATTCTTACTATAAAAAGAATGTTTTTTATTTCTTTCTACGACAATAACATCTCCAGGTTTATACGTTTTTTCGTCATTATCTATTTTTATTGTGAAATCACCATATAAAACATTAAATGTTTCTTCTTTTTGTTTATGATGATGTGTAGGGTGTTTTTGACTGGCAATAATATTATTATCTTTTTGCAATATTCTCTATTAATATTTCAATTATGGTTGCTCCATATTCATTGAATTTATCTATACCATAGTGATGAGAAAGTTCGCATAAACTATTTTCAGGTATTACAACATTACTTTTTTCACAATGTCAAGTA
>NZ_QHLX01000011.1 GCF_004135675.1 Marinitoga lauensis | reverse complement strand
TCGGGAAGCATATCTTCAGTAAGATGTGAATTATTATAAATGTTATTTATTAGATTTTTTTCATGAAAATCTGAAAGCATCAAATTAAAAAAATACATCTTCTCATAATCACTTGAAAAGTATTTAATGATTTTATCTTTATCTCCTTCAAAAATCAATTTTAAAACATGACTTTTTGTAAAATGTGTTTTTTCTATTAATGCTGTATATGTTGCAAAAAACAATTTTGGTATCTTTCTTTCATTTTCTTTTTTTAATTTGATTATATTATCCTTAAAGATTTTATTTATATGCATTTTATATAATTCATTTTTTATTTCATACGGATATGTTTTTTTATATGTCAAATCATATTTTTGAATAAATCTTTTTAAATCCATAGCGTTTAAAGTTTTATTTTTCAACCTTTCTTTGCTTTTTTATAAATAAAATAATTCAATTTTTTATTTAGCGCATATTCTTCTATTTTAAAAACCGGGCATTGCATATTTCCCATAAGTGTTTTTAAATCTGGAAATGCTATTAAAGCATTACGAATAATTTTTAAAAGACCAAGGACTCTTATATCATTGTTTAATTCTTTTGCATTTATAATAGTATCAATCCAGTTATATATATAGTTAAAATCGTCAAAGTAATAACCGATATAGTATTCCAGTAAATTAGCTATAATTAAAGCTTTCTTTTTATCTTTATTCCTTATCCACCATGTTGCAGAATTTAAGCCAGCACACATCATTGCAGGGTGGTTAAATCTTCTTGCATATAAAAAACCATTTATAAATTTATCATAAGCTTCATTATATTCTTCTTCAGACAATAATCTTCTAGCCTTTGAATATTCTATTATTGCTCTTTGAACATCACTTTCCTCATATGATCCACTGTAGCATTTCAAAAACTCAAAATCTTGATTTAATTTTTCTGCTAAAGCTTTTAATCCAGGAATAATTATTCTTCTTGCATACGAAGAAATATTAGTTATATTGTTTTTTAATGTATCGAAAATCTCTTTTGATTTCTCAAAATTATTCATTCTTGAATACAACAACACAAGTTCATACCTTGCAAGTTCTCTTAATATTGTTGTTGTTGTTGTTGAAATAGTTTTATTAGCATAATCGATAGCTGAATAATAATCACTTTTCCATTTTGATTTTAATAAAGAAATATAATACTTTAAAGGAATATCATTAATATTGTTTTCTATATAATTCACAATAGGTTTTGAAAAACTTCCGTACTCGACTATATCTATGATATTTTAAGAAACATTTTATTAATTTTCATATATTATCACCAATCAAATCGTTACATAATTTACTAAAATTTAAAATTGAAATTGCCACTATTTTTTAGAATGCGAAATAAAAAGAATTATTATATAAAATATACTATTAAAACACATTATACAATTCACAAATAATGTTACACAGAACTTTGTAACAAAAATGTAATTTTGTTGCAAAATCAAATCCCTGATAAATAGAGACTTATTAACATTGCGGTAATAGTTGAAAATCATGTTAGAATTGCTAAAATAAAAATTGGGAGGTGATGGGATGAAAAAAATTATAGTAGTTACATTAATCATACTTTTTCTATTCTCCAATATATTATATGCTGGAGATGATTATGATTATTCATCAACTAATTCAACCAATCCTCATATTCAACAAGAAATTTAGGAATAAAATTTCTTATTTAATGATAATAAGATTGTCGTAAGTATTATATCAAAAATTATTAAAAATTTTAATTTTCAGCCGGCTGTCTTATAACTAAAATATAATAGGAGAGATTATAATGGATAATATTCATATAATAAAAGAATTTAAAAATCAGGTAATTAAAAATACTAAAAAAGTTGCTGTTATCACTACAGAAAGAATGACATATTCTTATGAAGAAATAGACTTAATTACTGATAATCTTGCAGGTTATTTTTATTCCATTGGAGTAAGAAAAGGAGATATTATTCCAATAATAATGAAAAGAAACGAATTTTTATTATTTACAATACTGGCTCTTTTTAAGATAGGAGCTGCATATACTCCTATATCAGATAATTTCCCCAACAATAAAGTAATGGAAATAATTTCTATGTTTCCAGATAAACCTGTACTTGTCAATTCAGGATACGAAAAATATACTTCATTTATTAACAATAATATCATTAATGTGAAAAACGGAACAATAAAAGAAAACACTTTTATTAAAAATCTTAATATAGATAATTATGCATATCTCCTGTTTACATCTGGTAGTACAGGGAAACCAAAAGGAATATTAGCTAAACACAGAAATCTTTCATGGATAATGAATGTATTACATTTAAATTTTCCTGTTTTTTCAGAAGATAGATACTTACTTAGCACTCCATTTACATTTGATGTATCATTGACAGAGTTATTCGGATGGATAAAAGGTGGCGGAAGTTTAGTTATTCCATATAAAACCGATAAAGAATTATTTAAAGAGTTATTAGATATTATTTATTTATATAAAATTACACACTTAGCCCTTTCTCCTTCAATATTAAGTATGATTTCAGAAAGTGCAATGCTTTCAGAAAAGTGTAAAAATTTAAAATACTTAATGGTAGCTGGTGAAATTTTTCCTGTTTCTTTAGCAAATAAAGTCAGACTGTCTTTGAAAAACACGCATATTTATAACTTATATGGTCCCACTGAAACAACTGTATATGCAACGATGTATGAAATAAAAAATAATATTAAAAAAAGCGTACCAATTGGCAAGCCATTGAATGGTGTAAAAATAAAAATAAAAAACGAAAAAAACAATGAAAATAGCGTAGGAGAAATATTGATTGGTGGAAATGGAGTTACAGATGGATATTATAATAATAAGGATTTAACAGAGGAGAAATTCATATTAATCAATGGTGAAAAATATTATAAAACAGGGATTATGGATATATAAAAGATAATAATATTATTTTTGTTGGAAGAAGAGATTCACAGGTTCAAATAAATGGAATTAGAGTTGAGTTAGAAGAAATTGAAAACATAATATATAACAATTTTGATAATATAAATCAATTAAAAATAATTTACTATAAAAAGAAATTGATTTGTTTTTATATTTCAAACAAAGAAATTGAAAGTACTAAAATTAAAAATTTATTGAAGAAGTATTTAAATGAATATATGATTCCAGAATTTTACATAAAATTAGATCAAATTCCTCTGAATAATAATAATAAAACAGATATAAAATCATTAAAGGATATATTTGAAAAATACTATATGCAAATTCTGGAGATCAAAAATAATATTTCAGATAATATTATAAAGCAGAAAATAAAGAGCATAATTAAAACCACATTATCTTATGAAAGCGATATTCCAGAAGATTTATCCTTTTTTATGTTGCCAGGTGGAGACTCTTTGTCCTCGATAAGATTAATAACAAATTTAGAAAAAGAGTTTGGTATAAATCTATCTGATGATTTTATATATTTATACCCAACTATTAATTCAATGGGAAAATACATTGAAAAAGCTATAAATAAATCAAATCATTATAATAATTATTTAATCTCGACAACAAAAGAAAATATTTCAGAAGAATCTATCGAAGAGAAATATAAAATTTTAAGTCAAAAAATACTCAGTGGTAATTTTATAAAGAAATATGAAACCCATTATCTTCAAAAAGTATATTTTTTTGATAATTTCAATTCCTTTATTCATATAAATATAGATATTCCTTTAACATATAATTTAAGCAAAATCACAAAAGCGTTAAATGAACTAATAAGAAAACATGAATTATTAAGGAGTAAAATTATACAGGAAGATACGCTGTATTTTGTTGAACACAACAAAAATTTTGATATTTCAGAAGATATTTTAATATTTAAAAATATAAATGAAGAAAAAATCAACGAAAAAATAGAAGATATTCTAAAAAGATACAGATTAAATAATCTATTATACAGGTTTTATATAAATTATACCGAAACCCACATGAGGTTAAATATGATCTTTTCACACCACATAATGGATCAAAAAAGCGTTCATATATTAAAACAAAGTTTTTTTGATATATTAAATGATAAAATAGAAAATAAGAACAGGCCACATTTTTCAGATTTTGTAAAAATAATAAAAGAAAAAAATAATAACTATAATTTCTTATTGGACGAATATACAAAAGAGCTATTTGAAGTTGAAAAACATAGTTTTGTTCCCTATACAGATGATGAAATATTAATAGATTCATTTAAAATTATTAATAATCTAAAAAATAATGAAAGAATTATTTTTATAGTTAAAATGATCCTATCAAAAATATCAAAAATTATGGGAATTGATGATATAATTGCAAGTACAATTATGAATTATAGGAATTTTAACAACAAGGATTTTTCAAAAAATATAGGAGATTATCATACCTCTGTTGTATTTAAGTATAGTAATAATTGGACTGAAAATGTTTTTGAACAAAAATTTTTAAAATTATTAAAAAGATATGAAAATGGATATCAACCTCAACAATATATTTTTAAGGATTATCCTGAAATGAACGAATTACAGAAAAAAATGGAAGTGGCTTATGATTTAAATGTATTAGTCTCAATTAATTATCTTGGTGAAATTCGTCAAATTGAAAAAAAAGAGATTATTAATAAGTTAAAGAAAACCCGAAATACATTAAAAGCCTTTCCAGCTAAAAAGATATATATAACAGCATTTACTGAAGAAGAAAATTGCTTTGTTTATTATCTAACTGCACCTGAAAAGTTAAAGGAGGTGTTATTATGAAAATATTTTCTAAGAAAAAGAATCAACTTTTATTAATTTCGGGAAACGCTGTTTCATATATGGGAGATTTGTTTTTTTTATATGCCTTTAACTGGTGGTTAATATCAAAAACTGGTGATACTAAAATCATAGGAATAATATCATCAATAGTAATACTACCAATGTTACTTTTAAATATAATTGGAGGCACCACTGTAGATATATTGAATAGAAAAAAATTAATGATAATATGTGATTTTATGAATGGTATATTAATGATTTTTCTAGGTATTATTTCCATTAATTATACTTCAATAAAAATGATCGCATTGATTTATATTGCATCTTCTGCTATTTTTGCAATTTTTTCAATTGCAAGTCGTTCTATTGTTTCTGAAGTAATTAATAACGATGATATTGTAGATTTTAATGCGTGGTTTACAAGTGTGGAAAATATAATAAAAGTTTTATCTCCTATAATAAGTATTTCTTTAATAAATATAGTTCCAATATATATTATATTTCTAATAAATGGAATAACATTCATATTTTCAGGGTTTCTGAAATTTTTATAGATTATCAATACAATAAAAAGAACCATGAAAAAAGAAAAACGGAATTGTTTTATTTAAAAACGGAATTAAATATATATGGATAAATAAAAACTTAAGAACCATGATATTAACAGCTTCATTAGTGAAATTTTTTATAGCTGGTTATAACCTTTATATTCCATTGTTTTCAAATAATATATTAAATTCTTCAATAGCATATTCTGGAGCATTAACTTTCGAAGCACTGGGGCTATTTTTGTAGTTATAACTTCTAAATTATTTTCTAAATATGATGAAAAAATAATTACTAATGGAATTATTTTTATTTTCATGGGAATTTCATTATTATTAATTCAATTCAAAACGCTTATTATCTTATATATAAGTACGTTTTTATTTGGGTTATTTTTAGGGCAATTCAATGTTTCTTTTTTTAGTTATGTTCAAAAAAATGTTGATTCAGAGTATCAAGGTAGAGTATTTTCTGTAATTTTTACTCTTGTAAGTATATTAATGCCACTTGGAAACTTAGTTTTCGGATTTTTAGGAAAATACGTTATTCAATATGGTTTTTATATTATTGGTTTTGGAATAATATTAATTTCATTATATTTTATTGTAAAAAATAATGTAAGTTTGGAATATAAATAAACGTATATACGAAATACCCTTACAAGAGGATAAATTAAGTATGGCTCATTCTATCGAATGTAGGGTACCTTTTGTTGATGATAACAAAATGTTAAATTTAGGATTATCTATTGATAGTAATTTAAAAATATTCGATAAAAGAGAAAAATATATATTAAGAAAAGCATATGAGAAAATTTTACCAAAAAATATTACCGAAAGATATAAATATCCTTTCCAGAACCCCAAATAAGTATGATTATATAATAAAAAATTTGTGTAAAAATAATTGGGAAAATATAATAAATAATCATATAATTTCTAATTTGATAAATACAAAAAGTTACTCTAAAATAGAAGATTATAATCCAAAAGAATTGTGGTGGTTAATAAATATTTATAGATTTTCAGAAGTTTTCAGTTAATAATATTTAAAATAAAAAATTTTATTAATATTTATTTTAATTATAATCTTTTAATAAACACAAAATTATTTAAGGTCTCTGGAGCCAAACTCTTCTAAAATAATAGCTGCCTTTTGGCAGCTATTTTAATTCAAACCTTTTATAAATTTCATTGATATTTCTTAAATAATAGTCTGGTGTGAATATTTCATCAAATTCTTCTTTTGAAAACAAACTTCTAATCTTATCATCATTCCACAAAATTTCTTTGAAATTCTTTCTATTATCCCACGCTTCTAACGCATATTTTTGAACAAATTTATATCCTTCTTCCCTGCTTAATCCCTTATCTATTAATGATAATAAAACCCTTTGAGAATAAACCAAATTATATGATCTCTCAAACGTTTCTTTTATTCTATCTTCGTTAACTATAAGATTTTCTATTAGATATTGAGTTTTTTTCACCATATAAAATGCTATTAAGGTTGCATCTGGTAAAAATACCCTTTCAACAGAAGAATGGGATATATCCCTTTCATGCCATAATGCTATATTTTCATATGCCGCTACAGTATAACTTCTAAGCATTCTTGCCATACCTGTTAATCTCTCACATAAGATAGGATTTTTCTTATGAGGCATAGCTGATGAACCACGTTGTCCTTTTTTAAATGGCTCCTGTGCTTCTAAAACTTCTGTTTTTTGCAAATGTCTGATTTCAACTGCTATTCTTTCTACCCCGCACCAATCAATGATAAGGCAGAAAGATATTCTGCATGTCTATCCTTGGTACAACCTGTGTTGCTACTGTTTCTGGTTTTAATCCCAATTTTGATAATGCTATTTTTCTATTTCAGGGTCTATATTAGCATAATTCCCAACCGCACCACTCAATTTTCCAAATGAGATATTCTCAATTGCCAATTCAAATCTTTTTATATTTCTTTCTAATTCTGCTAAATAAGATAACATTTTTAATCCAAATGATGTTGGTTCTGCATGAATGCCATGAGACCTTCCTACTGTGTATAAATATTTGTATCTTACGGCTTTTTCCTTTAAAATTTGAGCTAATTTTTTCAATTCTTCTAAAATCAGTTCTCCTGCTCTTTTTAATCCCAAAGACCATGCAGTATCCACTATATCTGAAGAGGTTAATCCTTTATGAAAATATCTTGCTTCATCGCCCATACCATCTGTAATAGATTTTATAAATGCTATCACATCATGATCCACAACACTTTCAATTTCAAGAATTTTATCTACATCAATTTTTGCCTGGGTTCTAATTTTTTTGCTGTACCTTTTGGCGCTATTCCTTTTCTTCAAAGGCCTCTACCACAGATAATTCTATTTCCAACCATCGCTTATACTTTTCTTCTTCATTCCATAATTCCTTCATTGGCGATAAAGAATATCTTTCTATCATTTTTTCCCTCCATATTTTAAAAAATATTATTTCTTTTCAATTCTTTTAAAGTACAAACTCCCATATGACCTGGCATTATCAGGACAGTTTCTTCTTTTGTTTTAATATATTTATTAAATTTATCTAATGATTGAAACATTACTTTTTCATCACCATACGGAAAATCTGTTCTTCCTATTGATTCTGAAAAAATAAAATCACCAGTAAAAATAAAATCACCAAAATCATATACCATGGAACCAGGAGTATGGCCTGGATAATATGAGGCTAAAAATTTTAAATCACCATAATTATAGTATCCTTCATATAATTCTTTATAGTGAATATTTAGTTTAAATTCATCAGAAAATAAAAAACTGAGATTAACAGAAGAATCTGTCAATCCCGTTTTTTCTTTTTCTGGAATCATTATTTCAAAATCGCTAAAATCTTTTAATCCTGCTATATGGTCATAATGCGTATGTGTAACAAGTACCCTTTATATTTAAAAGAGCTTATATCAAAAAGTTAAATATTAATCTATTAAATTTCCCTGGATCTATTACAATTATCGTCCTATTTGTTGTAATTACATAAGTATTTACACCAAACGGAGGTAAAATAAACAAATAAACTCTACTAACCTTATTTTCATAAAAGGAAATATATCCATTTTCTTTACTCCTAATCATTATTTTTTAATCTTCTTAATAATTCTTTTTTCTTTTCTTTCATTTCTTTCATACGTTTTTTAGATTCAATAAAAATAGAATCAATATTCTGCCCTTTATATTCTAAAAGACCATAACTGATTGATATTTTATATACTTTATCTGTAGTTATATTGAATTTTTTTACAAAATCTACCAATCTTTTCAAAATCTTTTGAGATATTTCAAGGTTTACATATCTTAATACAATTAAAAATTCTTCCTCGCTTATTCTAAAAATAAAATCCCTATCCCTGATAGTCTTCTGCATGATGCCAACTAATTCTAAAATCATTTCACTTGCTTCATTTTTTCCATATCGTTCTAAAACATTTCCATAGTTATCCAAACTTATATATATTACACAAAAACTTTCTTTATTGCTTATTATTTTTTGAAACACCTTTATTGAACCTTTTTTATTAAATAGTTTAGTCAACTCATCCTTTAACGCCATATCATATAAAAGCTCTTTTTCCTTTTCAACTAATTCAAACTTCTTTTTTAAATTTAATAATTCATTTTCTTCTTCATTTATTCTATTTGAAAGAGTTGTTACTAAATGAGAATAATATTTAATCAAAGTATCAATTTCTAAAACATTTGTTTCAACTTCTTCTATTTTTCCATTTTCAATATTTTTTATTAGTTTTATTAAAGGTTTTTCTACTTTTCTTGTATTATAAGCTATAACCAATGCAAAAATCAAAATGAATCCGCCTATAACTAACATTGAAATATATATTAAATAATTTTTTATTTTTACAATATCAGAGAAATTTATTTCCACTTTTGTTAAAACCATGAAATTAAAGCTACTTTCACTACCGCGCGGTTTCCATTTAAAGTATACATATACTTTCTTACCATCAGATTTTTCCTTTATTATATAATCTTTTATTTCTTCATCGGAATATTTTAATTTAGTAAAAATATTCTTTTCTTCATCATCTAGCAATGGGTAATTTGAAGAAAATGGAATATATGAATTATTGTAAGTATAAACTCCTTCAATAAAATTGAATTTTACAATAGAAATATCTTTCAAAAAATTAGGAATATTTTTTTCATTAAGTAATAATCCAACTTCAAATATATTACCATTTTCCATCATTTTATATCCATATATTCTTGGATTATTTGTTTTTATTTCAAAAGAGATTTTTCCTATAAATTTTTTATCTTTTTCCAATGTTTGCTTTAAAAATCTCCAATATTCAGGAACTCTTAATGATAAATTCAAACCCAAATCATTATTATAATCAGTCTCTATTATTACTCCATTTTTATCTATTACATAATAATTTACATTTTTTATTATTTTTTTTTCTTCTAAAAATTTTATTTCTGGCATTGAAAATATAGCTTGTTTATTACCGGTTTTATAGTTTGAATATGCTTCATTCAAAATCTCCGATAAAATTTGTTCATAATTTCCACTATGAAATGCAAGATATTCCATACTATTATTATAATATTTTGAAATGGTTGTAATAGAACTTTTTATAGTTGAATTGTATAAATGTTTAAACAATATATTTTCTGTTACAAAAATGATTACGATCATTATTATTCCTAATGTTACCATTATAACAAATGTATTGCTGAACAATAAATCCTTCAATCTTTTTTTATTCAAAACATTCACCTCCCATTCCCCATATTATTATACAATAAAATTACTAAAAAAGAAAATCAAATAATCAAAAAAGTTATAAAAGTTATTACTTCCTCGAAATCCTATTTTGACCTAATTTTAACAGTATTAAAGTAAATTCACTGTATAATATAGTTTAGAAATAAATCATAAAAAAAGGAGTGTTGAGCGTGCAAAAAGAATTATTATCAGAAGAAAAAAATGTAAAAAGATATCTTGTAAAATTTGACAAAAATGATATTACAAAAGCTGAAGATCAGATAGTTAGAGAGTTAAATCAAAGATATACTTTTCATGGATTCAGGAAAGGAAAAGTTCCAAAGAATGTGATGAAAATTAAGTTTGGTGAAGACTTTGTTGAAATGGTTAGAGAAATACTAATTGAAAAAGTAGAAGAAGAATTCAAGGATGCAAAGGTTTTATTTGGTCCATATATTGAATCATTTGCATTAGATAATGAGATTGCAGAGGTTGAGGTATTAATTCACGAACACCCAGAAGTCATTTCAACAAAATTTGAAGAGTTAAAAGTTGAAGTTCCAACAGAAAAAGAAGTTGTTGAAAAATTTGTTGAAGATAGAATCAAAGAATTATTAGAAGAAAATCCAATCTTAGAAGAAAAAGAAGAACCTGCAGAAATTGGAGATTTAGTAAAAGTTAAATATACAGTTTTAAATGAAGAAGGTAAAGAATTATTCAAGGATAAAGAAAGCGAATATGTATTGTATGAAGAAGATAAAAGGCCTATGGTTACTGATTTAATTGGTAAGAAAAAAGGCGACTATGTTGAAATCAATAGAGAATTTGAAGATAAAAAATATTTATATCAAATAACTGTTGAAGGTGTATATAAAAGAATTGTTCCAGAACTAACAGATGAAATTGCAAAAACATTAGACGCAGAAGTAAATTCAGTTTTAGAATTAAAAGAAAAGTTATCAAAAGAAGGTGCTGAATCCTTTAGAGCATGGAAAGATGATTATATTAAAAATTACATTCTTGCTGAATTACATAAATATGTTGAAGTTGATGTATCTGAAGAAACCATCGATGACTTTGTTGAAAAAACTTTAGAAAGAGTAAAACAAAGTGGAAAATACGATGAAGAAGTGGAAAAATATGGTGGCGAGGAAGAATACATAAACGAATTAAAAGAACAGGCTTTAAAATCTGTAAAAGAAATGACTATAATAAATAAAATTGCAGAAGAAAATAATTTGAAAGTTGAAGAAAAAGAATTAAGTGAATCCATACACTCATTTGCTCACATGTATAGAATTCCACACGATAAAGCAAGAGAAATTATTTATTCAAACGCAGAAATTTTAGGTAATTTAATGTGGGATATTTTGAGTAAAAAAGTTGCTGAACATATTTCAAAAAATGTTGAAATCATTGAAGTAGAAAATTTCGAAGAAAAACAAAACGAAGAAAATAAAGAAGAAAATTAATAAAAATTCAATAAAACAGGGATTAAATCCCTGTTTTATTAATTAAAAACACAAAAGCTCTTCGCTTCGCGAAGTAGTTGGACTGCTGACAAAATAAAATAATCAAAATAATATTCACTCATCCGGTGAAAATTCATATTCCTTAAAAATAGACTAAAAATAAAACTCATTCAGACGCTTGATTGCTTTTCTGAAAAAATCAATCATTCTCAGCCGGCGCTCAGATTTTGCATCCTGCAAAAGCTTCGCTCAAAAAACATCCTGTTTTTTGTCGGCTTTCATTCATGATTTTTTCAGGCAATCTGCGAGTCTTCTTTCGTTTTATTTTTTTATTCTATAAATATCTTTTGGATTTTTCAAGGATTCGCTCATATTATTTTTTCTTATTTTACTTTGTACTTCATCTACAAACTGACACTTAACTTTGTGAAGAAATGTTAGACCTTCCGCTGTGTGGAAAGCTAGAGAGGTGATCTTATGAATATTATAGATGTGATTTCAAAAGATTTGAAAGTTAAAGAATGGCAAATTAAAAATACTATTGAATTATTAGATAACGGAAATACCATCCCTTTTATAAGCAGATATAGAAAAGAAGCCACTGGTAACTTAACTGAAGAAGAAGTAAGAAAGGTTTCAGAACTATATCAATATTATACAGAATTAGAAAAAAGAAAGGAAAGCGTTATAAAATCCATAGAAGAACAGGGAAAATTAACTGAAGAATTAAAAAAGAAAATCTTGAGTGCTATGAAATTAAGTGAAGTAGAAGATTTATATCTTCCTTACAAAAAAAGAAAAAAAACAAAAGCTGATGTTGCTATTGAAAACGGCTTAGAGCCTTTGGCACAAAAATTACTACTTCAGGAAATTACTGATATTGAAAAAGAAGCACAAAAATTCGTTAATGAAAAAGTCAAAACTACAAAAGATATTTTGGAAGGTGTTAAATACATAATTGGTCAATATTTCGCTCATAATGAAAAAATAAGAAAAACCTTAAGAAATGATCTACTAAAATATGGAAAAATAGAAAGCTCCAAGAAAAAGAAATTTTTAGAAGAAAAAACAAAATATGATATGTATCATGAATTTTCTCAGGAAATTTATAAAATACCCAACTACAGAGTGTTATCAATTAATAGAGGAGAAAAAGAAGGTGTTTTAACGGTTAAACTTTCAATTGAAGAAAAATATATAGAAAAACTTTATAAATCTTATTTAACTAAATTTCCTGAAAACAATAAAATAATAAAAGAAGGGCTTGATTATGGTTTTAAAAATATGTTATTCCCTTCTATTTCAAATGAAGTCAGAAATATTTTAACTCAACGTGCTGAAGAAAAATCAATAGAATTATTTTCTAAAAATTTAAAAGAATTATTACTTACACCTCCTTTAAAAAACAAAAGAGTCTTAGCAATAGATCCTGGTTACAGAACAGGTTGTAAAGTAGTTGCTTTAGATGAATCCGGAAAATTTTTAGAGAATAATACCATATATCCTGTACCACCACAAAATGATTTTGAAAATGCTGAAAAAATTGTTTTAGAATTAATAAAAAAACATGATTTAAATCTTATTGTTATTGGCAATGGAACTGCATCAAGAGAAACTCAAAAGTTTATTGTTGATACTGTAAAAAAACATAATTTAAATTTAAAATACATATTCGCAGATGAGTCTGGAGCTTCTGTATATTCTGCCTCAAAATTAGCTGTAAAAGAATTTCCTGATTTAGATGTTACTGTAAGAGGTGCTATTAGCATTGGTAGAAGAATACAGGATCCATTAGCAGAATTTGTGAAGATAGATCCAAAATCTTTAGGTGTTGGTCAATATCAGCATGATATGAATCAAAAATTACTAAAAGAAAAATTAGAAAACACTGTAGAACATGTTGTAAACCTTGTAGGGGTTAATTTAAACACAGCATCTTCTGCTTTATTACAATATATTTCTGGAATTACGCCAAAACTTGCAGAAAATATTGTGAAATATAGAGAAGAAAATGGCCCTTTTAAATCACGAAAAGAATTACTAAAGGTTAAGGGTTTTGGACCCAAAGCATTTGAACAGGCCGCAGGTTTTTTAAGAATTTTTGACGGAGAAAATCCTTTAGAAATTACAGGTATTCACCCTGAAAGTTATGAAAAAACTGAAGAGTTATTAAAATTTTTGGGTTTCAAAAAGGAAGATATCCTCAATAGTGAAAAGTTACAATTAATAAGAAATAAATTAAACAAATACAATACAACAGAAGCTATTAAAGAATTAGCTGAAAAATTAGAAATTGGAGAATTTACCTTAAAAGATATAATTTCAGAATTACAAAAACCCGGAAGGGATTTAAGGATGAATTGCCACAACCATTATTATATGAAGATGTCTTAACACTGGACGATTTAAAAGTTGGAATGATTTTGCAGGGTAGAGTTACAAATATAACAGATTTTGGAGCATTTGTTGACCTGGGAATCAAAGAAAACGGTTTAATACATAAATCAAATGTATCAGA
>NZ_QHLX01000010.1 GCF_004135675.1 Marinitoga lauensis | reverse complement strand
TAACTTCATCATTTACAAGTTGACGATATAAGACTTTTCTAACTTTGTTTAACCTTATACTTCTTACAAATTTCAACCTCCTTCAATGTATATTTCCTCATATCTCTTTTCCTTATTCCAGTAATAGCTAAAATCAATAATTTCGTCTAAAAGTTTAGATAAAGAATTAATATAAGCTTTTTCTCTTTTCTTTTTATTAGATAACGAAGTTTTTTTAATACCATAGCGAATAGGATCTAATCGAAAATTAATTCAAATACCATACTAAACCCACCCCTCGAAAAATATAAAGATATATGCAAAAATTAGCGTCTCTGAGAAAGTTTATTATATTTATATATATAATTTCATATAAGAAAAAAATAGAGGCTTTAAATCGCGTAATTTTAGTTAAGAATTTCCTTCTTGAGTTTTATAACTTTCATTTAATAACTTTTCAATGTCTGATTTTTTATAAAAACTTTTTTCCCTATTTTAATAGGTTTTAATATCCTTTTTTGCCCAGCGATAAATAGTAGGAGCTGATATTTTAAAAATTTCCATAACTTCATTTCTAGTAAGTAATTCTTCATCAAATCCCATAGTATAACCTCCTTAAAATGCTTTTATTATTACATTATTTGAAGTAACCTTTGTGTATATATCAGTTATAGCTATATTTGAATGACCAAGAATAGCCTGTAACTGATTAATAGCTCCACCGCGATTTAAAAATTCAACTGCAAAAGTATGTCTTAAAAGGTGTGGATATATGCCATGCTTATTAAAGTATTTTTGAATAGCTCTAATAGATCTTTTATTTTCGAAAAGCTTATATTCATTTGCTAGATCTAATAAATTCTTTTCTATTAATAAAACTCTTTCTTTATTTCCTTTCCCTTTAATTCTAAGCTCTGCATGGTTTTCTTTAATTCTAATATCTTTTGAGTTAAGTTATGGTATTCAGAAATTCTCAGCCAGTATTTCTTAAAAAAATGGCCAATGCTTTATAATATCGTTCATTTTATCAATTATAGCTTTGAATTCATCATCTGTTAAATATTTAGGCAATCTTTGATATTTTGGAGCTTTGGCTTTTTCAAGATAGTTTTCTTTGATATAACCTTTTTCATAAAGATATTTTATAAATTGCTTGGCAATAACTATTTTAGTTTTATTGAGCTTTCCTTATACCTTTTCAATGATTTTAAAAATTATCTGTACCTTTTTAGTAATTCCATAGCTAAGAATATCTTTATTGTTGCTTCATATCTTTTCAAAGTTTTTCACTTACTCCTCGATAATGTCTCAAATAATTAAAATATTCATTCATAATTTTATCCGTTCAAGTTTCATAACTCTCTCCTCCTATCTTTCAATAGATTTCATTTATATTCAAATTATAACTTACGATAACAATAAAAGTCAAGTATTAAATGTAACAATTTTAAGGTTAAAATAAAAGGCGAAAAAGGTATTTTTGATGTCAGGCTATAAACTTCTTTTAATCGGTGTTTTGTGTTATTGGTTCATATTATATAGTATAATACGCACCATATTAATTATGTCATTAATCTCAATATGTAGTATTAAGTATTTGTAAAGATACTTTATATGGTGGTACAATACATATAGGGGTGATTAATATACATCGATTAAACGTTAACGTAGCCGAAGAGGTTAAAAATAAATTAGAGGACTTGAGTAAAAAAGAGGGAAGATCTATTTCTGATTTAATTCGTGAAGCTATAGCTAAGCTTTTAAGAGAGAGAGGATATCTCAAGGAGTGATTTTATGATTGAATTTTGGATTGAAAGAAGAGGAAAAGAAAAATATTATATTCTCAAAGTTCCTGCAGATTTGGCTAGAGAATTTAAAAAGTTTAAACATATGGCTGTTTATATGGCAAATGGAAAAATTGAGCATTACCAGTATAAATTAACAAAAGAAGAATTCAAACCATTTATAAATAAATTGAAAAATAAAATTATAAAAGTAGATTAATTATTTCTCTAAAATTTTGAGCTATAAGCCCGTCATTTTTATATAGAGGATAAAATATATTCATGCCTCTTCTTTATGCTCTTAAATCGCCAAATTTTTTAATTAAGGGGTGAAGTATGAAGGAGTTTGACAAAAATTCAAGAGAAAAAATTCGTGTTTTTGTAGATGAATATGCAGGGAAAAAGCTTTTAAACATTAGAGTATATTACCAAGATATTGATGGTGAGTGGAAACCCACAAAAAAGGTATATCTTTAAAAATTGAAATGGCCGAAGAAGTTTTAAAAGGTGCTTTAGATGAATTAAAAGTTGGTGTATAGAATGTTTGAAATGCCCGTCTCAAAAAAAGATATAATCCACTATTTGCAACAATATAAGAAGTCTATTCAAGATGTTTTCTCTCAAGTAGTTCATTTATATTTTGAAAATGGAAAAATTCAATTTGAATATTCTTTATATTCGGTAAGATATGAAACTATAAAAAGAAAAGTTAATCGCGTTCGTGACTTTAATAGTTTAGCGAAAGAAGGCTATCCAACACATCTAATAAAAGCATTTGCTATTATTAATTTAATAGAGTTTTGGCTATATAGCCCTAAAATTAATTTATCAGTTGTTGAAAGGGAAGCTTTATTTTGGTTCTATATAAATCATGATTTTGAATACTATGGCAAATTTAATAAGCGTTATAAAACACTTTCTTTATCACAAATAGCTAAAAAAATGAATATAAAAAAATCGGAAGTAAAAAGATATATTGATAAAGCTATGCATAAGATCTTAAAGTATAATAATTCACATTAAAATTATTTAATATTTATCATTGATAATTAAAAATAAAAGACGCTTTCAAGGCGTCTTTTATTCATAAATTTTATTGAATACCATATTATCCGTAGCCTGTTTTGCTCCATCTAATCTTTCTACTACTTGTAAATACATTTTATCTTTTACTAAATTCCCACTAAAATATAAACCATAATTTTTTGTTTCATCTGAAGTCTGATCATAAATTAACATAGAACAACTAAAATCTAACCACCCATCACTATTTATATACCCATTAGTTATTTTAAGAGTTAGTTCTTTTTCTCCCATTTTTTGATATAAATCTCCTGAAAATTTTTCTCCTTTTTGTTCTGTTATTATAATTTTCACCAAAAAATCCTCATCAGAAGCCTTATATTCCATGTTCCAATCACAGAAGGTATAAATAAACTCATACAACTGGATAAACTAAATATAATCATAATTAAGATAATTCCAAAAACATACTTACACTTACGCATAACCTCACCCCATACATTTTTTCAAAGATATTATAGCATTTTTTTTCTATAAGTTCGAAATAAAAAAACATTTCGAACTCGAACTTTGCTGTATCCTTGATGACAAGAAAATTATTCCTCAAAGTACTTTAATAATATTGCATTAATTAATTGATTTACAGAAATTCCTTCTTCAGTGGCTTTTTCAGTAAGCTTATATTTCAGATCTTTTAATAATCTAACACTGTATAAAACTTTTTCTCCTTCCTTATATTCCTTTGTAAAACTAAAAGCATCGTATGTATTATTAGGAATAGATTTTTCTATTTTCTCCTCTAATTTTTTACTCTAATTTCAAGATCTTCTATTTTCTTAGATAGATTTTCAACTTCTGATTTTTTACTAATAGCTTTTATAGGTTCTTTATCTGCATTTAAAGCAATTTCTCTTACTTCATTTAAGATTTCTCTTTCCTTAGCTTCTTCAACTAACTTTTTTGGATCTTCTCCGGTAACCCTTTCATAATACCTTTGGATATCGTTCTTTGTTAAGCCTAGAGCCTTCTCAGTAGCTGCCATAGAATGCCCAGCAAGTAAATATTCGCGTATCTTATCTTTTAAAAATTCCACCTTCTTAAGTCCCATATCATAACCCCTCTATAATTAGCTTATAGTATAACTTCAAATATTTTTGATATACACTATATCACACCATAATATACTTTCAATATCATATCGATATCATATCAGTATCACATCAATATCATAATGATATTACTTGTATTATAAAAAAACTTTTCTACATTTTTTGAAGTATCAATTTTAGTGATATACATTGTATCACATTATAATATCATCAACGTCTAAAACTCCTATAAATAGAATTTTTTATTATTCTTGACCAACTAATATTTAATGTAGTAGCAAAAATCTAAAAAGAGAATGATATACACTATATCACACTATAATATCAACTGTATATTATTTTAATATCATCACGATATCATCAAATTCTAAAAAACTTTAATTATGCAACTTTTAGCCATTTTCTTAATATAAATGTAAAAAGATATAAGGGATATAAAGGCTTTATTTTTTCTTTTATAACCAATTAGCCATAAAAAAGACTTTCATGCCCTTAAAACGCCTTATTTTATTATATTAAAATACCGATAAATAGCGAGTTTCAAGAGGCTCAATAAGAGGTTCACTTTCTAAGCCAGTTTTATTTTGGGTTATAAAAAAGTCAAGAAATTTCAAGAGATTTAGGGGTAAATATACTAATAAAAAAGCTTTCTAATATTGATTAATAATAAAAATCCGCCACCTTAACGGTGACGGTGCTTGGATGCTTTTTCTAGCTTTGTATCCTGCTGTAATGCTTTGCGAGAATATATTTGCTACAACTCCTATAGTGCATCTACTAATTTATTGAATTCATCAACACTTATCCCATATTCTACTGCTAAGAATTCAATTACTGGTGTGAATATATACTAGGCTAAAAGCACCACAAGCAGGAGATATAGTATGTTTTTCATACTATCACCTCCTTTTAAAACCATTATATCATAGATAATCGATATATTCTGCTTATTATCTATTTTGAAGTAGCGTAACGAATTGTTACGTTATTCTTAGACCAAAACTCTTTATAGGGAGTCACTGTGCGTTACATCCAGGAGTAGGCAAAACGTCGCCCCCTTATATTTAATCTGTTACAAAAAAATTAACAACCTAAACGAAACCGTTTCGTTTAGGTCAGAAACAAAATCGTAAAGAGTTTAGAAAAGTTAAGATATTTTGGCTATAACAAAATCACTTAGTAGCTCTAAAAATACCATATATATACATTCAATTATATTATTGATTTTTCAGATCTAAACCTTATATCTTAAAAAATAAAAACAAAGGAAAAATACACTATATAATAGTGTGACAATTTTACTGTTAATTTATAATAGAAAACCCAAGATATAATTTTAATAAAGGAGGTGAAAAAAATGAAAGATTTACATAATTTTATCTATTAGTTAGAAGGAACATACTATCTCATTCTTTCAATTGGAATATTTATAAAAGTTTCAAATGGAAACTTTGAACTCCATGATTTTAAAGATTTAATTGATATCATTTGGTATATCATAAATAATCTCAATAATTAAATCTTTAAAAGGGATCGTAAAACACGATTCCCTTTTAATTTTGAGAATAACATCGCGTTTCGAAGCCTTACCAAGATGCCCTAAACATTAGTTAGGTCATAAAAAAATACGAAGCTCCATTAAAGAGCTTCGATTATTTAACAATCTAACGGCGCCAAGCGCCATTAGATTTTTTTAAATTGCAAGTTACCACATACGCACACTTAAAAAAGAATTTTTATTTTTTGATATTTTTTAGAATATATATTATTAGCTATAAACATCTATTAGAGAATAGGTAATATACTGTGCTTTTGTAATCATATGAAAAAAACTGAGAAAAACTGAAAGAATATAGCATTTGCAAGAAACAATTGAAATATCTAAATACTGATTAATACTAGGAAAGAGTATACTTTCAAAATAATATATATTCAGATAGAAATGACATTATGATTGGTATTAAAAACAGAATCCCGAAATGGGACTGTGCTAAAAAAGAATAAAAGGCAACGCTCACCAAAACAGGGAATGTTCCAGGCGCCAGATTAAAACACTAAAAAAAATTTATTATAATCCTTTGTTTATCAGTGGTATATAATAGATTGTGGGTAATAAATTAAAAAAAGGCGTCTGGAGTGTTATTCCAAACGCCTTTGGGCCGCAAGGGCAATTTCAATTCAGTTAGGGCCGCTATGGCACAGTGTATTTTCTATACACTATTAATATAACATAAATATGTTTTTATGTTAATCTGTTTTTCTGGCAATTATTTTAAATTAAAAGCTTTTTTCGTTTATTTTCTCCTTATATCTCAATTTATCTCACAATTAGACGGTTATATATCTTTTTCATTAACTAACCCTTTTTAAGAAAAATTTTAGTTATTTGCTCATCTATTTCATCAAGCTTTTCACTACTTAATTTATCTAAAATATAACCTTTAATTCCTTGAGATTTTAAAGCTTTAATTTCACTAAGATTTTTTATCCTCATTTTACTTATCGACCTAATTTGTTTTAAATCAACATAACTTTTATCATCTAATTTTGGATGATCTCCTACACTAATTAAACCATCAATATTCCTTTTTATCCCATTCTTATTAGATGTTTTTAAAGGAGCTACAATAATAGTTCTTTCACTTTTTTTATTATCATTTTCTATAACAACCGCAGGTCTTACTTTATATAATTCTGACCCTAATGTTTGGCCAAAGTCAACATAAATAATATCTCCTCTTTTAAATTTAGGAAGTTTATTATATTTAAAACTATCTTCAAAAAGCTTCTTATCTAAATATATTTTAAAACCTTTGAATGCATAATAAATTTTCTCCATATTATCTATAGATAGCATTTTTTGCGTTTTAACAAAAAAAGTCTTAATAAAATTCTTTACATCATCAATAGTTAAATTATTGTTTCCCATAAACAAACCTCCTAGCTATATTTTATTCTATCTCTTTTATTATACCTCTTAAAATGTTAATTCTCTCTCCAATTTACACCATACTTTGTGATTTTAAAAGGATCCATATATCGCTTACTAAAATCTTAGTATTCGCTTACTATTACAAACGTTACTATCTGTTACAGTTTCGACTGTTACACTAAATATTGAAAAATACTAAGTTGCAAAAAATTCTGTAAGATGTTTATTTATAAAAAATATATAGTATTGAAAGAAAAGAAAAATATTGTAAAATATAAAAATGAAATTAAATATTTTTGTGTAATATTTTTGGAGGTGATAATATTTTCAACAAAGTAAAAAAACCATTAAACATTTCTCTTATTCAAAGAATACCATGTTAGATTTTTTAAATCGACAATATGTATTTATGATTGATAAAAAAGAAAAACTTATCGATATTTTAATAGATGAAGAGGTATATAAATACGATTCATCATGTTATGGAAAATATGATATATATACGAAAAACAAAATAAAAAAAATACCTCTATCTGGCGGTCATTTATGTGTTAACATATTAGATTCAGAAGAATATACATTTTTTAGTACGCTTATTTATGAAGTAAAACACATTGCTAATTTTTTTATTTACAGTTATTATAGTTTATTAAGGCTTAATTCAACTCTTTGGGAAAAAGCTTATAAAGAATTTTTAGAGAATACATCAATAAAATATTTGGCTCTTACTGATAATTCGGATATTATTAGCTCGATCAAACAATTCATAGAGGATATTGGAGGAATAAAATTTAATAGTGAAATAGCAATTTCATTAAATTTGCTTTTTTATATCAAATTTCTTTATAAAAATCCGCAGGCAGTTTTTGATTTTGAAAATTTTTTGTCACAAGTTTATCCTCAATTTAAATATGAAACACACAATAACAAACAAAAACTTATTGAATACTTAGATGACCAATTTACTAGTTCCCTTCCAAAATTATTTTATGACAAACTATTAAAATTAGCGAATAGATTAAAATTATTAAATCCTAAAAATATTGATACTACGATTACAGAATTTTATGTAAACTTGTTTCCTCAAACTATTTTGATTTCTCCAGAATATACTATTATTGCTCCTGAAACTGATAATATTAATGCTAACAAAATTAAAAATCCTATGATTTATTTCAAAAACAATATAATGATTTTATTTGATGAAAGATATGGTGAAAACTATATTGTTTTACTAAAACATAAAAACGATAAAATAGATCAAAAATACCGAACATACAAATATTTGATACAAGAAGTGTCGTATGCTTTAATGACATATATGATAATGAGGGGATATAATTTAGAAAATAAAAATTATATATATTATAACTTGTATGATAACTTACAATAAAAAGAAAGAATATTTTATGTTCAATAGTCACCTGTAATTACTTTTGAAATTCAAAATATCCACCGTTTCGACGTGGCGAAACGATTTCGTCATGTTAATTTTATTTTTTTCGTACCAAAATGAGTACTCAATATTTTAAATAAGCTTTAAAAGCTAATTGTAAAATTATAACAATCTGTTCTGCAATATTAATATATAACCAATAGTGGATTTGATAAAAATTTCGACCCTTTATCTGCAACCAAAATATCGTTTATAATTCACTTATTATAAGCTTTTTAGAAAATATACATTCAAAATATTACCTATTATATTTTGTTACAATAAAAAAAATAAATTGTTGTATTCCATTATTTAATAGCATTTCAGAAGTTTTCGACCCTTTATCTGCAAGCCGTTTTTTCTAACTGTTATTAATAGCTAATTTCAGATTAAGATTAAAGAGAAAAAATCTTTTCTCCTTTTATCTTAAAAATATGGCGGGCGTTTTTAAAAATAAGCCCGCCTATTATATAATTTTACTATTATATAATTATATAGAAAAAATCGTCCTCTAAAACCCTTTATTTTAGGGAATTTTAAAAAATTGATTCCCACAATCTGTACGAAATTTCCCACAATCTGTACGAAATTTCCCACAATCTGTACGAAATTTCCCACAATCTGTACGGTGGTTTTTGAAATATTAATTAAATATTATAAATTTCGTAATCTTCAAAAAAATCACTATTTATTTTAATTTCTACATCTTCACTATATGGAGTAAAAGAAGATATTAAACCTATCTTTTTAAAGAAAGTTAATATCTTTTGAAGTTGATTTTTTAACCTAGAAGGATACTTTTTGAAATCTGTTTTTATATTTAATTTTATAAGTAGTTCTTTATAAGCAATTTTAAATTTTAAACCCTGTTTTTGCCCTTTTTTCATTTTTTTTAATTCATTATATTTTAACACCAGAAAGCTTGCAAAATAGTAATATGGTAACTTTTTGGTTCGAGGCGGCAAGTTTGAGTCTATAATATCCATAAATCAGCAGGTTCGTTGATATATAGTAAATTCCCATCTGGGTCAAGATCTTTAGTTAGCCCTTCATAAAAGATTCTAGATAATTCTAAAGAATAAACTTCTTCTGTTTTTTCTAATTTTCCATTTTTTACTTTATCAACTTTTAGTGTTTCCACTCTTGAAATTAATGGTGTAGTATAAGTTAAACGATAAACTTCCCCATTTGAATTTGAAATCTTACTTATTAAGGTGTGTTCTCTAAGTTGAAGTTCTTTTAAAGCCTGTTTATATCTTTTATATATATTTCCAGATGTTTTATAATTCATACCTAAGGCTTTGAAAAAATCACTTAATTTAAAAGTAATTGTAGGTCTTATAAACCTTTTATTATCAATTGAGTAGTATTGATTTTCTTTCTTTGTTGCATTACCGATATAACCTTGTTCTTTGAATAGCTTTTGAATAGCTTTGATTACTCTAAATTCATATGCATTTTCTATTTGTATCCCTATATTTTTTGTTGTTTCTGTTAATTCAAGATTTTCGGGATTTTTCAAATTAGTGTCTATTAGAAGCTTACTAATCTCGTGTTTTGTAAATTTATTAAGGTTTTTTTCAAAATTTAGTGGAGAACGAGTTATTTTTTTTGCTTCTATAAACCATTCAAAAAAATCAGATAATATAGCTTTGAATGATAAAAATGTTGTAGGGTCTTCAAGACTCTCTTCAGTAAGGATTTTTAAAGAGTCGAAAAATTCAATTGAAATTTCATCAGTGAATTTTTGCTTAATTTCATTAGCGATATTTAAAAGTTTATTTAGAATTTCTTTTTCTAATTGAATAAATTTACTTTCGTTTCTCTTATAAAATGAATTAAAATTAGATGTAATATTATTCACTTTTATTTTTACGTTATCTTTTTCTAAGATTTTTACTATTTCAGCAAATGAAATCGGTATAGATATATTTATAGAAGAGTGAATTTTAGGTATGTGCTCATCAAATATAGCAAAGGATTCTTCAGGTGTATTAAATATTTTAATTTTTTCTTTTGCTATAATTGGATTAGTATCTAAATTCAAAATTTTATTTTTTATATTTTCATTTGATATGTCATTTAATCGGAATATATATTTATTTTTTATTTTATATGCAATCAGTTCTTTTTTCATATTTTCCCTCCTATTTTAAAGTTGAAACTTTTCTCTCAACAACCTCAAATATATTTTTGTACTTATATAAATTCATATCTATAATACCTCTGTAGCCACTAAGTTTATTTTTTGCAAAACTTAATTTTACAGGAATAATGTCTTTGTTTTCTTCTAAAGCTTTTTCTCCTTCTTTTTCATAATATATCGAAAGAATTAAATTAGCGTTATAAGCATATTTGCCTGTCTCGTTTATATCATGCATAGTTGGTTTAGGGTATTATTAGCATTTGCACTTTTGGTTTTCGTAATTCTGTAGTTGTGAATAATGGTATGTTATATAAATCAATAATTTTTTTTATCATATTTGCTCTTTTTATATTTTCTTCCCTTATTGAGCCAATATCAAAAGGGATTTCTAAATTATGTAATCCATCAATAAAAACCATTAGATTTCCATTACTTTTAGTATATAATTCATCAATTTCAGCCTCTAAAGCCTCAATATTATCGATTTCAGTAAGATCTTTTAAAATAATTCGAGTACTATATTTTTCAAGTGTTTTGTATGCATTTTCTAAAGATTCTAATTCATACTGTGATTTGTATTTAAAGCCTTTTACTCTATTAATTTCGATGTTTGATAATACTGCTAACATTCTATATGCTATAATTTCTTTTGTATCATCAAGAGAATAAAAAGCACAGAAAAGTTGTTCATTTGCAGATAATGCATCTAAAAAGAAATTTATCATTAATGCAGTTTTCCCTGCATTGGGATAACCAGCAATAATATAAAAACCAGGTTGATAACCTTGTATTTTCTGATTTATGATTGACTCAAATTTCTTAGATCTATAACCTAAAAGATCATTTGTGTTTTTACTTTTTTCCTTTAGATCTCTTAGAAATTGAATTAAATTTTGTTCAGGTTTTCTATTCTTTTCAATTTTAATGTATAAGTATTTGCTAATTTAGCAATGTCATTTATAACGTTTGAGAGATATTATTTGTTTGAATTTTTGATATAATTTATTTAGTTCTTTATGCATTTCAGAAAAGAGTTTTTCTTTTTTATCTCTTAAGATGATTTCGCGTGCAAGTTCCTTATCAAAATATCTTTCAAAATACTTTTTGTAGATGAATTCATTGATTTCACTTTGTACGTATTTTTCCTTAATTATATTGAATTTTTGGAATAGAGTATAATAGTCTAAATTGCCTTCTTTTAGCTTTATATTTTCAATTTCTTCATTAATAATCCATTCTAAAAAAGGTATGGAATCATAAGATTCAAATTCATTATAACCAAAGTTATTTATTAGCTCATCGACGTCTTTACTTGAGCTAATGCTTATTATTTCTATATTATATATACCAACATTTTGAAGGTTTTTTATACTAGTGTATATATTCTTTTTTCCTGCTTTATCATTATCTGGAATTAGTATAACCTTTTCAGGGTTTATATATTTTTTGAGATATTCTGCTTGTTGCGAAGATAATGAAGCTTTTCCTCCAGTAGCTAAAACACCGCTTTTATAGACAAAATTGTATACTTCATCTATATTTTTAAAAGTTCTTTTTTCGAGGTCTTTATTATAGGTTAATGAAAGGGCATCAAATTCACCTTCAACTATGTAAATGATCTTACTATTATGAATATTTTCTAGATTAAATAATGTATCTTTGAATCCTTTAGAATTTACATATTTTGGCGATATGTTGGTTATAGCTCTTCTTTTAAAATTAATGATTTTTCCATATTGATCTTTGTAAGTTAAAACTAATTTATGTGTGTCCTCAAAGTGTTTGAAATGATAATCTAAAAAGTCTAAAGAACTTCTAGAAAAACCTTTATTTACCAGTTTATTTTTGAGATCGTCAAGACTTATAAGATAACCTAGCTTACTAATGGCTATAAATTTTTCACTGTATCCCCTAATTTCTTTAAGATATTTGAAAACAGGATTGTTCTTATTTTCCCATAAATTATTTATTAAAATATTTTGAGCTTCGTTAAGAATTCTATATTCAATAAATTTTCTATTATATTTTTTTATATCTAAGTTCAAATTAATATTTTTATTTTGAGCTAGAGTAATCATCAAATCAAAAAAATTTTTGTTTTCCCTTTCTTCTAAATAATTTATTAAAGGTTTTTCATATCCGCATTTATCTCTACGGTTGCATTTTATAATTTTTGTGTTATTATAAATATAAGCTTCATTTTTCCCACATACAGGACATTTTAAAATGTAATAATCTCCTTTTTGTTGTGGATTTAATTCTGGAATTAGTTCTTCAATTGAATATTCTTTTAAAATATTATTCATTGTTTGAAAATTATCCATTATGAAACCTCCTTTAATAAAATGTTTGTTGTATTTTTTTTTGAGTGAGCCCTCTTGGCCGAGAGGGCTTTTTTATTTTATAGTGTATCCTAACTTTTCTAACTCTAACTTGAGTAAATCAATGTCTTTTTTTGAAAAACTATAATTTTTCCCTTTCTTCATAAAATAGTGTTCTCCTAAGTCCTCTAATTTGTAGATAATTCTATAAATTACGAAACGATTCACTTTAAAAGTTTTTGCTAATTCATTTATTGTCATAAAACCACCTCCTTTCTTTAATAAAAATTTATATTTTTTAAACTTTTTTGCTTTATTGCACAAATGAAAAATAATTATGCTATAATATAAATGCCAGGGAATAGGACGATTGAACGTCCATTTATACCCCTATTTAATTTTGCGGGTCTCATGTAGAGGAAGTTTTAGAGATATACCCGCGAAACTATATTGCCAGTATAGCGTGAGGGAAGAAACTTTATTCTGTTACACATAAGACCGTTGCCAGCGGTCTTTTTTTTCTTATTTTTATTATATCACTATATAAAGTATCTTAACGGTTTATTTACACTATATATTGCGAAAAAAATTATTTTTATCTTTCTTTTATTTTATTATAACTCAATTTTGATTTTCATGCTAAGCAAAGGGGTCCTTTTTTATTTTATCCCAGATCTGCTTTTTGCAGATCCAGGAATTTATGATATAATTATCATGCGATATTTGTTTTTTATAGGGATACTACCGTTTTTGTGCGGGGTGTCCCTTTATTTATTAATTCATTTCCATTTTCAATATAAATATTCAGGTTCTCAAGGATCATAAATAACAAATTGTGAGTATATTTTAATTTTTGTAATGCAGAAAATAAGGCTAAAGTCTTATCTTCTTCATGCTTTAAAGGTGTAGGATCTACTTTATCAAATAACTCAGATAGAAGGTCTCTTAAAACTTCAAGCTCAATTAATTGATTTTCAAGCGCATTTTCCAGTTTTGATATCTTTTTATCTTGATACTTAACTAAATTCATACCATCGCCTCCTTTTTTAATGTATCTACTTTGTCTCCTATTCTTCAAAAACTACACTTTCAAGAAAAACATTTTCGATTTCGCCAGAAGGATTATAGGCTATAACTTCATCATTTACAAGTTGACGATATAAGACTTTTCTAACTTTGTTTAACCTTATACTTCTTACAAATTTCAACCTCCCTTCAATGTATATTTCCTCATATCTCTTTTCCTTATTCCAGTAATAGCTAAAATCAATAATTTCGTCTAAAAGTTTAGATAAAGAATTAATATAAGCTTTTTCTCTTTTCTTTTTATTAGATAACGAAGTTTTTTTAATACCATAGCGAATAGGATCTAATCGAAAAATTAATTCAAATACCATACTAAACCCACCCCTCGAAAAAATATAAAGATATATGCAAAAATTAGCGTCTCTGAGAAAGTTTATTATATTTATATATATAATTTCATATAAGAAAAAAATAGAGGCTTTAAATCGCGTAATTTTAGTTAAGAATTTCCTTCTTGAGTTTTATAACTTTCATTTAATAACTTTTCAATGTCTGATTTTTTATAAAAAACTTTTTTCCCTATTTTAATAGGTTTTAATATCCCTTTTTTGCCCCAGCGATAAATAGTAGGAGCTGATATTTTAAAAATTTCCATAACTTCATTTCTAGTAAGTAATTCTTCATCAAATCCCATAGTATAACCTCCTTAAAATGCTTTTATTATTACATTATTTGAAGTAACCTTTGTGTATATATCAGTTATAGCTATATTTGAATGACCAAGAATAGCCTGTAACTGATTAATAGCTCCACCGCGATTTAAAAATTCAACTGCAAAAGTATGTCTTAAAAGGTGTGGATATATGCCATGCTTATTAAAGTATTTTTGAATAGCTCTAATAGATCTTTTATTTTCGAAAAGCTTATATTCATTTGCTAGATCTAATAAATTCTTTTCTATTAATAAAACTCTTTCTTTATTTCCTTTCCCTTTAATTCTAAGCTCTGCATGGTTTTCTTTAATTCTAATATCTTTTTGAGTTAAGTTATGGTATTCAGAAATTCTCAGCCCAGTATTTCTTAAAAAAATGGCCAATGCTTTATAATATCCGTTCATTTTATCAATTATAGCTTTGAATTCATCATCTGTTAAATATTTAGGCAATCTTTGATATTTTGGAGCTTTGGCTTTTTCAAGATAGTTTTCTTTGATATAACCTTTTTCATAAAGATATTTTATAAATTGCTTGGCAATAACTATTTTAGTTTTTATTGAGCTTTCCTTATACCTTTTCAATGATTTTAAAAAATTATCTGTACCCTTTTTAGTAATTCCATAGCTAAGAATATCTTTTATTGTTGCTTCATATCTTTTCAAAGTTTTTTCACTTACTCCTCGATAATGTCTCAAATAATTAAAATATTCATTCATAATTTTATCCGGTTCAAGTTTCATAACTCTCTCCTCCTATCTTTCAATAGATTTCATTTATATTCAAATTATAACTTACGATAACAATAAAAGTCAAGTATTAAATGTAACAATTTTTAAGGTTAAAAATAAAAGGCGAAAAAGGTATTTTTGATGTCAGGCTATAAACTTCTTTTAATCGGTGTTTTGTGTTATTGGTTCATATTATATAGTATAATACGCACCATATTAATTATGTCATTAATCTCAATATGTAGTATTAAGTATTTGTAAAGATACTTTATATGGTGGTACAATACATATAGGGGGTGATTAATATACATCGATTAAACGTTAACGTAGCCGAAGAGGTTAAAAATAAATTAGAGGACTTGAGTAAAAAAGAGGGAAGATCTATTTCTGATTTAATTCGTGAAGCTATAGCTAAGCTTTTAAGAGAGAGAGGATATCTCAAGGAGTGATTTTATGATTGAATTTTGGATTGAAAGAAGAGGAAAAGAAAAATATTATATTCTCAAAGTTCCTGCAGATTTGGCTAGAGAATTTAAAAAGTTTAAACATATGGCTGTTTATATGGCAAATGGAAAAATTGAGCATTACCAGTATAAATTAACAAAAGAAGAATTCAAACCATTTATAAATAAATTGAAAAATAAAATTATAAAAGTAGATTAATTATTTCTCTAAAATTTTGAGCTATAAGCCCGTCATTTTTATATAGAGGATAAAATATATTCATGCCTCTTCTTTATGCTCTTAAATCGCCAAATTTTTTAATTAAGGGGTGAAGTATGAAGGAGTTTGACAAAAATTCAAGAGAAAAAATTCGTGTTTTTGTAGATGAATATGCAGGGAAAAAGCTTTTAAACATTAGAGTATATTACCAAGATATTGATGGTGAGTGGAAACCCACAAAAAAGGTATATCTTTAAAAATTGAAATGGCCGAAGAAGTTTTAAAAGGTGCTTTAGATGAATTAAAAGTTGGTGTATAGAATGTTTGAAATGCCCGTCTCAAAAAAAGATATAATCCACTATTTGCAACAATATAAGAAGTCTATTCAAGATGTTTTCTCTCAAGTAGTTCATTTATATTTTGAAAATGGAAAAATTCAATTTGAATATTCTTTATATTCGGTAAGATATGAAACTATAAAAAGAAAAGTTAATCGCGTTCGTGACTTTAATAGTTTAGCGAAAGAAGGCTATCCAACACATCTAATAAAAGCATTTGCTATTATTAATTTAATAGAGTTTTGGCTATATAGCCCTAAAATTAATTTATCAGTTGTTGAAAGGGAAGCTTTATTTTGGTTCTATATAAATCATGATTTTGAATACTATGGCAAATTTAATAAGCGTTATAAAACACTTTCTTTATCACAAATAGCTAAAAAAATGAATATAAAAAAATCGGAAGTAAAAAGATATATTGATAAAGCTATGCATAAGATCTTAAAGTATAATAATTCACATTAAAATTATTTAATATTTATCATTGATAATTAAAAATAAAAGACGCTTTCAAGGCGTCTTTTATTCATAAATTTTATTGAATACCATATTATCCGTAGCCTGTTTTGCTCCATCTAATCTTTCTACTACTTGTAAATACATTTTATCTTTTACTAAATTCCCACTAAAATATAAACCATAATTTTTTGTTTCATCTGAAGTCTGATCATAAATTAACATAGAACAACTAAAATCTAACCACCCATCACTATTTATATACCCATTAGTTATTTTAAGAGTTAGTTCTTTTTCTCCCATTTTTTGATATAAATCTCCTGAAAATTTTTCTCCTTTTTGTTCTGTTATTATAATTTTCACCAAAAAATCCTCATCAGAAGCCTTATATTCCCATGTTCCAATCACAGAAGGTATAAATAAACTCATACAACTGGATAAACTAAATATAATCATAATTAAGATAATTCCAAAAACATACTTACACTTACGCATAACCTCACCCCCATACATTTTTTCAAAGATATTATAGCATTTTTTTTCTATAAGTTCGAAATAAAAAAACATTTCGAACTCGAACTTTGCTGTATCCTTGATGACAAGAAAATTATTCCTCAAAGTACTTTAATAATATTGCATTAATTAATTGATTTACAGAAATTCCTTCTTCAGTGGCTTTTTCAGTAAGCTTATATTTCAGATCTTTTAATAATCTAACACTGTATAAAACTTTTTCTCCTTCCTTATATTCCTTTGTAAAACTAAAAGCATCGTATGTATTATTAGGAATAGATTTTTCTATTTTCTCCTCTAATTTTTTTACTCTAATTTCAAGATCTTCTATTTTCTTAGATAGATTTTCAACTTCTGATTTTTTACTAATAGCTTTTATAGGTTCTTTATCTGCATTTAAAGCAATTTCTCTTACTTCATTTAAGATTTCTCTTTCCTTAGCTTCTTCAACTAACTTTTTTGGATCTTCTCCGGTAACCCTTTCATAATACCTTTGGATATCGTTCTTTGTTAAGCCTAGAGCCTTCTCAGTAGCTGCCATAGAATGCCCAGCAAGTAAATATTCGCGTATCTTATCTTTTAAAAATTCCACCTTCTTAAGTCCCATATCATAACCCCCTCTATAATTAGCTTATAGTATAACTTCAAATATTTTTGATATACACTATATCACACCATAATATACTTTCAATATCATATCGATATCATATCAGTATCACATCAATATCATAATGATATTACTTGTATTATAAAAAAACTTTTCTACATTTTTTGAAGTATCAATTTTAGTGATATACATTGTATCACATTATAATATCATCAACGTCTAAAACTCCTATAAATAGAATTTTTTATTATTCTTGACCAACTAATATTTAATGTAGTAGCAAAAATCTAAAAAGAGAATGATATACACTATATCACACTATAATATCAACTGTATATTATTTTAATATCATCACGATATCATCAAATTCTAAAAAACTTTAATTATGCAACTTTTAGCCATTTTCTTAATATAAATGTAAAAAGATATAAGGGATATAAAGGCTTTATTTTTTCTTTTATAACCAATTAGCCATAAAAAAGACTTTCATGCCCTTAAAACGCCTTATTTTATTATATTAAAATACCGATAAATAGCGAGTTTCAAGAGGCTCAATAAGAGGTTCACTTTCTAAGCCAGTTTTATTTTGGGTTATAAAAAAGTCAAGAAATTTCAAGAGATTTAGGGGTAAATATACTAATAAAAAAGCTTTCTAATATTGATTAATAATAAAAATCCGCCACCTTAACGGTGACGGTGCTTGGATGCTTTTTCTAGCTTTGTATCCTGCTGTAATGCTTTGCGAGAATATATTTGCTACAACTCCTATAGTGCATCTACTAATTTATTGAATTCATCAACACTTATCCCATATTCTACTGCTAAGAATTCAATTACTGGTGTGAATATATACTAGGCTAAAAGCACCACAAGCAGGAGATATAGTATGTTTTTCATACTATCACCTCCTTTTAAAACCATTATATCATAGATAATCGATATATTCTGCTTATTATCTATTTTGAAGTAGCGTAACGAATTGTTACGTTATTCTTAGACCAAAACTCTTTATAGGGAGTCACTGTGCGTTACATCCAGGAGTAGGCAAAACGTCGCCCCCTTATATTTAATCTGTTACAAAAAATTAACAACCTAAACGAAACCGTTTCGTTTAGGTCAGAAACAAAATCGTAAAGAGTTTAGAAAAGTTAAGATATTTTGGCTATAACAAAATCACTTAGTAGCTCTAAAAATACCATATATATACATTCAATTATATTATTGATTTTTCAGATCTAAACCTTATATCTTAAAAAATAAAAACAAAGGAAAAATACACTATATAATAGTGTGACAATTTTACTGTTAATTTATAATAGAAAACCCAAGATATAATTTTAATAAAGGAGGTGAAAAAAATGAAAGATTTACATAATTTTATCTATTAGTTAGAAGGAACATACTATCTCATTCTTTCAATTGGAATATTTATAAAAGTTTCAAATGGAAACTTTGAACTCCATGATTTTAAAGATTTAATTGATATCATTTGGTATATCATAAATAATCTCAATAATTAAATCTTTAAAAGGGATCGTAAAACACGATTCCCTTTTAATTTGAGAATAACATCGCGTTTCGAAGCCTTACCAAGATGCCCTAAACATTAGTTAGGTCATAAAAAAAATACGAAGCTCCATTAAAGAGCTTCGATTATTTAACAATCTAACGGCGCCAAGCGCCATTAGATTTTTTTAAATTGCAAGTTACCACATACGCACACTTAAAAAAGAATTTTTATTTTTTGATATTTTTAGAATATATATTATTAGCTATAAACATCTATTAGAGAATAGGTAATATACTGTGCTTTTGTAATCATATGAAAAAAACTGAGAAAAACTGAAAGAATATAGCATTTGCAAGAAACAATTGAAATATCTAAATACTGATTAATACTAGGAAAGAGTATACTTTCAAAATAATATATATTCAGATAGAAATGACATTATGATTGGTATTAAAAACAGAATCCCGAAATGGGACTGTGCTAAAAAAGAATAAAAGGCAACGCTCACCAAAACAGGGGAATGTTCCAGGCGCCAGATTAAAACACTAAAAAAATTTATTATAATCCTTTGTTTATCAGTGGTATATAATAGATTGTGGGTAATAAATTAAAAAAAAGGCGTCTGGAGTGTTATTCCAAACGCCTTTGGGCCGCAAGGGCAATTTCAATTCAGTTAGGGCCGCTATGGGCACAGTGTATTTTCTATACACTATTAATATAACATAAATATGTTTTTATGTTAATCTGTTTTTCTGGCAATTATTTTAAATTAAAAGCTTTTTTCGTTTATTTCTCCTTATATCTCAATTTATCTCACAATTAGACGGTTATATATCTTTTTCATTAACTAACCCTTTTTTAAGAAAATTTTAGTTATTTGCTCATCTATTTCATCAAGCTTTTCACTACTTAATTTATCTAAAATATAACCTTTAATTCCTTGAGATTTTAAAGCTTTAATTTCACTAAGATTTTTATCCTCATTTTACTTATCGACCTAATTTGTTTTAAATCAACATAACTTTTATCATCTAATTTTGGATGATCTCCTACACTAATTAAACCATCAATATTCCTTTTTATCCATTCTTATTAGATGTTTTTAAAGGAGCTACAATAATAGTTCTTTCACTTTTTTATTATCATTTTCTATAACAACCGCAGGTCTTACTTTATATAATTCTGACCCTAATGTTTGGCCAAAGTCAACATAAATAATATCTCCTCTTTTAAATTTAGGAAGTTTATTATATTTAAAACTATCTTCAAAAAGCTTCTTATCTAAATATATTTTAAAACCTTTGAATGCATAATAAATTTTCTCCATATTATCTATAGATAGCATTTTTTGCGTTTTAACAAAAAAGTCTTAATAAAATTCTTTACATCATCAATAGTTAAATTATTGTTTCCATAAACAAACTCCTAGCTATATTTTATTCTATCTCTTTTATTATACCTCTTAAAATGTTATTCTCTCTCCAATTTACACCATACTTTGTGATTTTAAAAGATCCATATATCGCTTACTAAAATCTTAGTATTCGCTTACTATTACAAACGTTACTATCTGTTACAGTTTCGACTGTTACACTAAATATTGAAAAATACTAAGTTGCAAAAAATTCTGTAAGATGTTTATTTATAAAAATATATAGTATTGAAAGAAAAGAAAAATATTGTAAAATATAAAAATGAAATTAATATTTTTGTGTAATATTTTTTGGAGGTGATAATATTTTCAACAAGTAAAAAAAACCATTAAACATTTCTCTTATTCAAAGAATACCATGTTAGATTTTTTAAATCGACAATATGTATTATGATTGATAAAAAGAAAAACTTATCGATATTTTAATAGATGAAGAGGTATATAAATACGATTCATCATGTTATGGAAATATGATATATATACGAAAAACAAAATAAAAAAAATACCTCTATCTGGCGGTCATTTATGTGTTAACATATTAGATTCAGAAGAATATACATTTTTAGTACGCTTATTTATGAAGTAAAACACATGCTAATTTTTTATTTACAGTTATTATAGTTATTAAGGCTTAATTCAACTCTTTGGGAAAAAGCTTATAAAGAATTTTTAGAGAATACATCAATAAAATATTTGGCTCTTACTGATAATTCGGATATTATTAGCTCGATCAAACAATTCATAGAGGATATTGGAGGAATAAATTTAATAGTGAAATAGCAATTTCATTAAATTTGCTTTTTTATATCAAATTTCTTTAT
>NZ_QHLX01000008.1 GCF_004135675.1 Marinitoga lauensis | reverse complement strand
TTTTTAATATACTACCTATATATAATAGCCCTAACGGTTTTAACCAAAAATCATATGCTGCGGTATCGTAAATCCATGGATTTATCAATAAAAAATGCTTTGATGAATGATTCATCAATCTACTCCTTTCATTAAATCATAAAAAGCATTTAATCCTTTTAACGTTAAATATGGATCATAATGATTAAATTCAGGAATTATCCCTTTTAATGATTTACCAATACCACCTGTTATAACTATTTTAAACTCTTTTTTATATTCATTTTCAATATCTTTTAATAATTGTTGTATTCCATATACAACTGTTTTTATTATTCCAATTTGAATGTTATCTATTGTATTCTTTCCAACAGAATAATCTAAAAATTCTAATTCTACCTGAGGTAATTTTGCTGTTTTGGAAAACAAAGCCATCATCTGTGTATTTATTCCTGGTATAATTGCTCCACCAATGAAATTACCTTCATATAAAACATCTATTGTAATCGCCGTTCCAAAATCTATTGCAATAGCATTTTCGCCATAATATTCTTTTAATGCAAGAATATTAGCTATCCTATCTGCTCCAACTTCATTTGGATAATCTACATCTAATTTTATGGATTTTATCTCCTTTGCATTCACAAAAATCGATTCAGTATTAAAATATTTTACCGCTAATTTACCCAATATATAATTTATAGAAGGAACTACAGAAGATATTATTACAGTTTTTATATCATTTTCGTCAATTTTTTCTCTCTTAAAAAGGGGATATAAATGAGAAAATAATTCATCCTCTGTTTCAAATGATTTGGTTCCTATTCTCCAGGTTTGAATAAACTTATCGTTTTCATACGTTCCTATAACTATATGTGTATTTCCTACATCAAATAATAACCTCAAGATTATTACCTCCAAATCTCTGAAGATGCTTTTCTTAATCTGTTCATTATAGATATTCCTAACCCTTCATCCTTTACCCCTTCAATAATAATTACATCATTTTTTGTTTTATCTGCATTTCTTAAAATAGCGAATAATTTTACAGCTATTTTATAATAATCATTTTTATTTCCTGAAGTTATTATATCATATTCTCTAAAGTATTTTTTATCTTCTTCAAACAAAACAAGCAAAGGATTTTTATAATTATTTATTTTTTCTTTTATTTTTTCTATCCTTTTTTTTGAATATTCAACCAATATTGTTTTCTTATCAGGAGCATAATGACGATATTTCATCCCTGGTGCTTTTGCTATATCCACCTTTCCTTTTCCATATATAAAATCTGGTATTTTTATATACCCAAATACTTCCTTTAATTTTTCTGGAATTATTGGACCTGGTCTTAATAATGTTGGAATATCCTCTGTCAAATCAATTACTGTGGACTCTAAACCAAAATCAACATTCCCTCCATCAATAATAACATCTACCCTGCCAAACATATCTTCTATTACATGTTCTGCTATAGTAGGACTCGGTCTTCCTGATAAATTTGCACTTGGTGCTGCTATTGGAACGCCTGACATTTCTATTAATTTTTGAGCAATAGGATGTGCTGGAACTCTTATTGCTACGGTATCTCTATTAGCTGTAATTATCTCCGGTACAATTTCTTTCTTTTTCAAAACAAATGTAATGGGACCAGGAGTTAAAACTTTTATTTTTTCAAAAATATTATCATCTATATATGTATAATCTTTTATTTTTTCAATTCTATCTAAATGCATTATTAATGGGTTATCTGATGGTCTTCCTTTGGCAGCATATATCTTTTTAACAGCAGTTTCATTTAATGCATTAGCCCCTAAACCATACACAGTTTCTGTAGGGAATACTACTAAACCACCTAATTTAATCTTTTCTGCTGCTATATTTATTTTTTTCAAATCAATATCAAACGGATTTACTTTAATTATTTCAGTCATTTTGCTCTCCTCTAATTTCTTTTTTAGCTTCTTCTAAAAAGGCCACTGCTTCTCTCAAATGTGGAATGACAATTGACCCACCAACTATTAAGGCTATGTCAAATATTTCATAAAATTCTTCATCTGTCACTTCTTCTTCTAAACATTTTTTTATATGATAGTTGATACACCCTTCACACCTTAAAACCATTGAAGCAACTAACCCCATCATTTCTTTATATTTTGTAGGTATTGAGCCCTCTCTATAAACTGCATTATCTAAACTAAAAAATCGTTTTGTATTTAATGTTCCATTCTCCAATATTTTTTTATTCATTTTTTCTCTAAATTCATTAAATTCTTTTAATTCCATCAAAAATATCCCTCCTTAAAAATTGGAATATCAAAATTTAAATTTTATACAATTAAGCTTTAATTATAATTTATCCTATATTTATTGTTAATCTATTATATATATGTAAATTTTTAATTTCTTAACAAAAAGGAAAAGTAATAAAAATACTCGTCTATTTTTATGATATAATAGTTATGAAAAATTATTATAGGAGGAATTTATGTGAATAATAAAAAAGTTATTATCTGGGATTTTTTATTCATCATTTATTTAATAGTACTAATTTATTTTGCTACTACCCTAAACCTCCTTTTAACTATTCAAAATTTTATGGTGAAGATAAAATATGGCATTTTGTTGCTTATGCTGGAGGTATGTTTTTATTTTTAAAAAGTTATTTTCACAGAAAATTCTTCTTATATTTTTTTGGCACAATAATATTTGTTTTACCTATTGGCAGTGAGTATATACAGGCTTTGTCTCCATATAGGTATTTTTCAATGTATGATGCCTTAGCAAGTTATCTTGGTATTGTTATAATGCTAACTGCTTTTTTAATTCATAAGAAAATGATTAAATCTAATAAAACATAAGGATTTCCTGCCGGAAATCCTTACTTGCTATTATTTTGCTCATCATTTTTAATTATTTCCTGTTTTACATTTATATACTCTACTCCCCCTTTTCAATCTGAATTTCATCTTCACCTTTTTCCCACATATCAAATTTTTTCATAACTAGATCGTATGTTTTTTCACTTACATCTGGCAATTTTCCACCTAAAACGCCCCTCACATCTTCAAACCCTTTTTTAACAGCATTTCTCAATAAATTTATTTTTGATTTATCTCCACCGGATATCGATTTAGCAAACTCCAATATCCTATCTGATACTGCTTCTGGACTCCATTTACCTGTTTCTAATTCCTTTTTCATTTCTGATTTTTCATCCTGCGTAATTCCTAACTGTTTTTTTATTTTATCTTCTACCCATGATTTAAACTCATTGAACATTTTTTGTGAATCATTTTGCAATTCTTTCCATCGATTAGGATTAATTTGAGGATTTTTATGAACCAAACTTGAATAAGTAGCTTTCATATATTCTATCTCGGTTTTAACATATACATCTCCCTTAAAATTTTTACTTTCACCTTTTTTATTACCATCACTTTTTTCCAATTCTTTATCTTTACCAATTTTTCTTACTTCTGAATACTTAAAATACTCAAAACCTTTGTTATCGATTCTCATTTTATCACCTCCGTTATACTAATCGACTATATTAATAATTTTATTAATAAAAAAACAAGACTCCATTAAGGAGCCTTGTTTTACATTTTAAATCTCTTTAACCCTTCAACTAAAGATTGTGATTTCATTTTTAATTCTTCAGTAAATTCTTCTAATTTTCTTATATTATCGCTTTGGTTATTTATTGCTTCAGCTATATTGGTAATTTCTTCTGAAATCAAAGATACTTCACGAGTTATTTTATCCATTCCAGCAGAAACTTCTTCTGTTGAAGCACTTTGTTCTTCTGAACTGGAGCTTAAATCCTCTATATTTAATGTAATCTGTTGAATTTTTTCCAATATAACTTTAAACTTTTCAGAAATATTTCCAGATTCTGTTTCTACATCTTTTATTATTTCACCTGTCTTTTCTGTAGCTTCACTTGCACTTTTTGCGCCTTCTTGAATTTCCAATAATATCTGAGCTATTTGTTCTGTAGCCTTTTTAGATTCTTCAGCTAATTTTCTTATCTCATCTGCAACAACAGCAAACCCTTTACCTGCTTCTCCTGCTCTTGCTGCCTCTATCGCTGCATTAAGAGCTAATAAATTAGTTTGTTCGGTAATGTTTTCTATTGTTTCGACAATTTGACCTATATTTTCAGCATTTGAAACTAATTCATTTACAGTATTTACAGTTTTATTTGATTGTTCTACAGCATGATTTATGATTTCTGAAATCTTAACAATTGATTCATTACCTTCCTTTGCTGTATTGGATACATCTAAAGCCTCTTTTGATAAACTTTGAGCACTCATTGAAATATTTTGAGCTGCTGCAGTTATTTCTTCTACTCCAGAATTTATCTCTTCTACAGAAGCTGCTGCAGAGTTTGAGCTTTCATCAATTTTTTCAGTTTTTTCACTAATATTTTCCATCTGTGAAGATTGAATATCTGCATTCTTATTTATTTCAAATGACATTTTTTCTAAATCTTCCGATGACTGTTTTATTTCATTCAAATAATTAACAAGATTTTTAGACATATAGTCTAATGATTTTGAAATCTCGGCAATTTCATCTTTTCCTTTAATTTCAAATTTTTGAGTTAAATCACCTTCGCCAAATTTTTTAACCTTCTCGGCTAATTTGATCAATGGTTTTGCAATAGAATTTCCTAATAATATAGAGATAACTAATGCTATAATAACAGCTATAAGCACTATAATATTGAAAAATTGTATTAATCCTTTTGCATTTTCTAATAATGTTCTTTCTGGAATAGATATGGCAACAGTCCAATTTAATGATTTTATCGGAGCATAAAACAACATTCGTTTTCCATCAGCTGCAATAATATTACCATAGCCTTTTTCTCCATTAAGCATCTTCTTAGATAATATATCCATACCCTTAAAATTAGATTCTAGTATATTACCTCCAACATAATCTTTAATAGAATGAGCTATAATTAAACCTTTTGAATCTGTAATAAAACTATAAATACCTTTTTCATTATCTGTATTCAAAAATTCCAAAAATCTTCCAATTGATATTGTAGCACCAATTAACCCTATAGTATTATTTTTATCATCTTTTATTGAATGAGCTATAACTATAATTGAAGAACCATCCGCTTTAGAAATCAAAACATCACTAATTGCAATATTCTGTCCAGACATTATTTCTTGAAAATATTTTCTATCTTTTATATTAGTTTTTACACCAGAAGTTGTATATGCATCACCTTTTTTATCTGCAATAAAAAACATTGAAAAATCATCCAGAACTTTTAAATCATTTTTTAACACATTTATCGAATCATCAAAATTCATACTCTTAAATATCTTTTTATTGGAAATTATTTCCATTTGATGAATTAGTCCGTCAAAGTATTCCTCAATTTGTTTTGATTGTTGTTCTAAAATTGAAAATGACGAATCAGAAATAATGGTTTTTAAAGAACTTCCAAGATAAAAATACAAGAATATTCCAACAAATAATCCTGCAGAAATTATTACAATAGAAAAAACCAATGCAATTTTAGTTTTTATAGATTTCATAATAAACCTCCTTTTAATTAGGATTGTCAATTATATTATAGCACAAAAATTACATATAAAAATAAAATTCATTTAACAATTAACTTAAATATAATATTATTATAGTAAGTTTTTTAATTTTTAAACGGAAACAGATAACAAAAAAGCAGCCTTTTTGGCTGCTTTTTTTAATTATGAAATAATTAATAATAATTATATTATTATATATAATATTTATCCTATTGCTGCTCGTAGAGCTGTCTCTGCTCGCAAAGGGTTTAGGAAAAGTATTTTAATAATAAAATAAAAAAAAACTTTAAACCTTTCGCTCAGCGAAAGGTTTAAGATAATTAATAAATATAATGAAGGAAATAAATTATAAATGGAATAAAAAATTAGCATAAAATAAAAACCCCAGTCAAAAATGACTGGGGAATAAAAAGAGGGCGCTACCTACTCTCGCATGGATTTCCCATACTACCATCGGCCCAGATATGCTTAACGGTCGGGTTCGGCATGGATCCGCGTGTTTCCATATCTGGTATCTGCACCCCTCAATACTCATTCACATGTGCATAGTTACTTAATAAGGTCAAGGCCTCGGGCTATTAGTACCGGTCGGCTCAATACATCACTGTACTTACACCTCCGGCCTATCTACGTCCTAGTCTCGAACTGCCCTTACCTCCTAAGAGTGGGAAACCTCATCTCGGGCCCGTTTCCCGCTTAGATGCTTTCAGCGGTTATCGGTCAGGTACATAGCTACTCAGCTCCTGCTCCTGGCGGAACAGCTGATTCACTAGCGGTACCCTCACACCGGTCCTCTCGTACTAGGTGTGACCCCCTCAAGTTTCCTACGCCCGCAGCAGATAGGGACCGAACTGTCTCACGACGTTCTGAACCCAACTCACGTACCGCTTTAATGGGCGAACAGCCCAACCCTTGGGACCTACTTCAGCCCAGGATGCGATGAGTCGACATCGAGGTGCCAATCCGCGCCGTCGATATGAACTCTTGAGCGCGATAAGCCTGTTATCCCGGGGTAACTTTTATCCGTTGATCGACGGCCCTTCCACTCGGATCCGCCGGGTCACTAAGACCGTGTTTCCACCCTGCTCGACCTGTCAGTCTCGCAGTCAGGCAGGCTTTTGCCTTTACACTCTCCTGTGGATTTCCAACCCACATGAGCCTACCTTCGCGCACCTCCGTTACTCTTTAGGAGGCGACCGCCCCAGTCAAACTGCCCACCTAACACTGTCCCATCATTGCTCTTCACAATCAATGGTTAGTAACCCATCATGCTGAGGGTGGTATCCCACCGTCGGCTCCACCTACCCTTGCGAGCAGGTTTCTCCGCCTCCCACCTATCCTGTACACAACATGACAAGTTACAATGTCAGGCTACAGTAAAACTCCACGGGTCTTTCCGTCTAACTGCGGGTACTGGGCATCTTCACCCAGTCTGTAATTTCACCAGGCCCTCCGCTGAGACAGTGTCCAAATCGTTACGCCATTCATGCAGGTCGGAACTTACCCGACAAGGAATTTCGCTACCTTAGGACCGTTATAGTTACGGCCGCCGTTTACCGGGGCTTCGGTTCGTACCTCTCAGCACTCCCTTAACCTTCCGGCACTGGCAGGCGTCAGACCCTATACGTCCTCTTTTCGAGTTCGCAGAGTCCTGTGTTTTTGGTAAACAGTCGCCTGGACCTTGTCACTGCGACTCCCCAATGCAGTATTAACCACACCAGAGAGCACCCCTTCTCCCGAAGTTACGGGCTATTTTGCCGAGTTCCTTAGCGGAGGTTAGCCTGCTCCCCTTAGCCTTCTCAGCTCGCCCACCTGTGTCGGTTTTCGGAACGGGCATATCTATACCGATAAGCGAGGTTTTTCTTGGCAGCATGGCTGTGACCTCGTTGGACCTACGTCCTCCCCATCACGCTTCAGCCTCCACCGGCGGATTTACCTACCAGCTTCTTCGACCTTTGCGCTTGGATGAGCGTGCCACTTGCTCACGAGGCTTCACCTTCTGCGTCACCCCTCTTATCATAGCAGTATAGATATGGCACAGGATTCTTTACCTGTTTTCCATCGGTTACTCCTTTCGGATTCACCTTAGGTCCCGGCTTACCCTGGCGGACGACCCTTCCCAGGTACCCTTGGGCTTTCGGGGGAAGGATTCTCACCTTCCTCTCGTTACTCATGCCCACATCCGCTCTTGTGCTTCGTCCAGTAAACCTCACGATTTACCTTCTCCCTACTGCACAATGCTCCCCTACCAATCCGCAGATTCCGCAGCTTCGGAGTATAGCTTCAGCCTCCTTACATTTTCGGCGCAGTCCGCCTCAACCGGTGAGCTGTTACGCACTCTTTTAATGATGGCTGCTTCTAAGCCAACATCCCGGCTGTCTCTGGCAGTCCACTACCTTTCACACTTAGCTATCCTTCGAGCCCTTAGCTGGCGGTCTGGGCTGTTTCCCTCTCGACCATGGAGCTTTTCCCCACAGTCTGTCTCCCAACCTTTTACTTACGGTATTCGGAGTTTGACAAGTTTCGGAGGTTACCCCCTACGCCTATCAGTGCTCTACCCCGTAAGTAATAGTTGAGGCCGTGCCTACACACGTTTCGGGGAGATCCAGCTATCACCAGGTTCGGTTGGCTTTTCACCCTATCCACAGGTCATCCGAATGCGTTTCACTGCATACCGGTTCGGGCCTCCATTGCGTTTCACCGCAACTTCACCCTGCCCATGGATAGCTCACCTGGCTTCGGGTCTGCATACATTGACTATCCGCCCTCTTCAGGCTCGCTTTCACTTCGGATCCACCTCTCCGGCTTATCCTCGCCAATGCATGCAATTCGTGGCACATTAATCAAAAGGCACGCGGTCACTCCTCTCAGAGCTCCCACTTCTTGTAGGCTTACGGTTTCAGGTTCTCTTTCACTCCCTCCCGGGGTCCTTTTCACCTTTCCCTCACGGTACTTTTCCGCTATCGGTCGACGGGTAGTATTTAGCCTTGGATGGTGGTCCACCCTGATTCACGCAGGATTCCTCGTGTCCCACGCTACTTGGGATAGTAATCCAGGACTTAGTTTGTATTTCGCCTACGGACTTTCACCCTCTCCGGTTTGACTTCCCAGTCAATTCGGCTATACAAACTTCCATCCCGAGCCTCGTGCTGTCGGCTCCGATTACTTCCCTCTACCCAGTTAGGCAACGGCAGCACCCTTTTACACCTAACTGGTTTGGGCTCCTCCCTTTCGCTCGCCACTACTCAGGGAATCTCTCTTGATTTCTTTTCCTCCGGGTACTAAGATGTTTCCCTTCCCGGGTTCGCCCAGCTTTCGCTGGCCTTCGGGTTCCCCATTCGGATATCCACGGATCTACGCTCGCTTGCAGCTCCCGTGGCTTTTCGCAGCTTGCCACGTCCTTCTTCGCCTCCCGTCGCCTAGGCATCCTCCGTAAGCCCTTTTTACCTTGACCTTATCTTTCACTATGCACTTGTCAATGAGCTGGTGGAGTAGAGGGACTTGAACCCTAACCTTCTGCGTGCAAGGCAGACGCTCTCCCAATTGAGCTACTACCCCTACTCCTTCACTACTGAACAGAGACACCCATTTCTTCTCCTTAGAAAGGAGGTGATCCAGGCGCACCTTCCGGTACACCTACCTTGTTACGACTTAGCCCCCTCGCTGACTCCACCCTCAATAACCGGCCTCCTTTCGGTTAGCCTGGCCATCTTCGGGCGTTTCCAACTCGGGTGGCTTGACGGGCGGTGTGTACAAGACCCGGGAACGTATTCACCGCAGTGTGGCTGACCTGCGATTACTAGCGATTCCGGCTTCATGTAGTCGGGTTTCAGACTACAATCTGAACTGGGGTAGGGTTTCTGGGATTCGCTCCACCTTTCGGCCTCGCTGCCCTCTGTCCCTACCATTGTAGCGCGTGTGTCGCCCAGGACATAAGGGGCACGATTACCTGACGTCATCCCCTCCTTCCTCCGCCTCGTCGGCGGCTGTCCCGTTAGGGTTCCCACCTTTACGTGCTGGCAACTAACGGCAAGGGTTGCGCTCGTTGCGGGACTTAACCCAACACCTCACGGCACGAGCTGACGACGGCCGTGCACCACCTGTATAGGCTCCCCAAACCGAAGTTCAGGGTCCCTACTATCTCTAGTAGGTACCACCTATATGTCAAGCCCTGGTAAGGTCCTTCGCTTAGCTTCGAATTAAACCACACGCTCCACCGCTTGTGCGGGTCCCGTCAATTCCTTTGAGTTTCATCCTTGCGGACGTACTCCCCAGGCGGCCCACTTATCGCCTTAGCTTCAGCACGAACGGTACTACCGCTCACACCTAGTGGGCATCGTTTACGGCTAGGACTACCCGGGTATCTAATCCGGTTTGCTCCCTAGCTTTCGGGCCTCAGCGTCAGGTTTACCCCAGGAGACCGTCTTCACCACCGGCCTTCTTACCTGTATCTACGCATTTCACCGCTACACAGGTAATTCCGTCTCCCTCTAGTAACCTCAAGTCAATCAGTTTCAGACGCATTCCCCTGGTTGAGCCAGGACCTTTTACATCTGACTTAATTGACCGCCTACACCCCCTTTACGCCCAGTGATTCCGGGCAACGCTCGCCCCTACGTATTACCGCGGCTGCTGGCACGTAGTTAGCCGGGCTTTTCCTTATCTACCCTCATCAGTCAGCCATTCCCTGCTCACCTTATTGTTCGATAAGTTCAGGAGTTTACGTCCCGAAGGACTTCATCCTCCACGCGGCGTCGCTGGATCAGGGTTTCCCCCATTGTCCAATATTCCCCACTGCTGCCTCCCGTAGGAGTGGGGCCGTGTCTCAGTCCCCTGTGGCCGGCCACGCTCTCACGCCGGCTACCCGTCGTCGGCTTGGTAGGCTCTTACCCTACCAACTACCTGATGGGTCGCAGGCAGCTCCTCCAGCCATGCCTTGGCACGCTTTCACCTCTCGGTCTCATCCGGTATTAGCCACCGTTTCCAGTGGTTGTCCCGGTCTGGAGGACACTTTCCTACGCGTTACTCACCCGTTCGCCACTAGTACTACTCCCGAAGAGAGCCTCCTCGTTCGACTTGCATGTGTTAAGCACGCCGCCAGCGTTCGCCCTGAGCCAGGATCAAACCCTCCATCCAAGATTTCGAGTTCGATCTCTTCACTCTCGTTTTACTTCCGCTGGGTGTCTCTGTTCACTTGTCAAGGAGCTTCATCCTTCCTTACTCTTCTTTTTCCTCCCGCAGACCTCTTCGTCCGCGTCCGAGTATATATATTACCACCTTTCTTCCTCTTTGTCAACTTACAATACTGTTAATTTCGTTAATCGTTTGTGAATTCATAGCAAATCCATAAAATAAGGATTTTTAACTTTATAATCAAAGATTTTTGGAATTACTTCAAACTTTTATGCTATTTCATTAACATATATATGATAGAATATTTTATTGAGAATGTATATTATAATGGAGGTGTTTTAATGATAACTCTTTTTTGGTTTATGGTCGTAATTACAATTGTTGTTTTCTTTCATGAATTAGGACATTTTATTTTTGCTAAATTATTTAAAACTAAAGTTGAAGAGTTTGCAATTGGTATGGGACCTAAACTTTTCTCATTTAAAGGGAAAGAAACAGAATTTCGTTTTAATCTTATACCCCTGGGGGATATGTCAAGATCGCCGGTGAAGAACCTGCTAATGAAGAAGGCTTATCTGACAACCCTGATCTTTTTTACAATAAAAAACCATGGCAAAAATTTTTAATTGCATTTGCAGGACCTTTGTTCTCTATAATATTGGGATATATTGTTCTTTCTATTTCGGGATTATTATATGGATTTTCTGAGGTAAGGATTGAAGAGGTTATCAAGGATTCACCAGCCTATTATGCAGGAATACAACCTGGTGATGTAATAAAAAAAGTTGATGGACATTTTGTTTTTGACAGTTCAATATTAAGTCTTGCAATAAAAGAAGGAAAAGAATTAAATTTGGAAATCATACGTAATAATAAACCTCTTGAATTAAAAATAAAACCTGAATTATTCGACCCAGAATATACTATTGTATTTAAAACAAATAGTGATATAACTTTTGATTCATATAATATCAAATCTTTTAATATGAATCCACCAGAAAAAATTAAAGATATTTTGCCGAATCTCGAAAAAGGTGATAAATTAATTATTGAATTAGATAATGGTAAAGTCGTTGAAGGTAAAATAGAAGGATATAATATATCTCCTAAAAGATATGCTATTGGAGTATATTTTGCTACATTTTCTAATATAATTAATAAAGATATTGCTCCATTTCAAAAAAATGATGTTATAACAAAAATCAATGAAAAAAATATTAAGAATGGTCTTGATTTAATAGAATTATTATCTTCAATTTCTATGTCTCCTGAGGATATCTTAGTTACAATCAATGATAATAAGATTTCTGAAGTTAAAAAAGGATTTAATTCTGATACATTAACCATAACAATCTTACGAAATGGTACGGAGAAAACTATCAAACTGAAAAAGTCTGAATTTCTTTCAATTTTACAAGAACCTTTAGTATTAAAGTTTGCTTTTGATAAGTGGAAACCAAAAGGATTTGAAGTAATATCTGTTTCAATTCAATGGGCAAATACATTATTGAGAGCAATGATAGATGTAATTGGACAATTATTCACAGGTAAAGTAAAAACAACAGAGGTTATGGGACCTGTTGGAATTGCAGGAGCTGTTGGTCAAGCAGCAAAAGCTGGCCCAGAAGCTTTAATTTCCTTAATTGCATTGATTACTTTAAATCTTGGTATAGTAAATCTTTTACCAATCCCTGCTTTAGATGGAGGAAGAATTGTATTTTCATTATATGAAATGATTACTGGAAAAAGAACAAATCCAAAAGTAGAAGCCACCATACATACCATTGGTTTTCTTATTTTAATGGGATTGTTTGTATACTTTACATATAATGATATATTAAGATTTTTTAGATAAAAGAATATAATCCGGAGGTAATTTTATGTTTTCAAAAAATACTGTTTATGTAAAAAATATTCCTATTGGAGGAAATAACCCAATTATAATACAAAGTATGACAAACACTGACACTCTTGATACTGAAAGCACTATAAGACAAATAATAAAATTAGCAAATGCTGGAGCAGAAATTGTTAGGGTTTCTGTTAGAACTTTGGAAGATATTTCTTCTTTTAAAGAAATTTGTAAAAACTCCTCTGTGCCAATTGTTGCAGATATTCATTTTGATTATAGAGTAGCTATAGAAGCTATTAAAGCAGGAGCTTCAAAGATTAGGATTAATCCTGGAAATATTGGAGCAAAATGGAAAGTTCAGGAAGTTGTAAAGGTTGCAAAGGAATATAATATTCCTATCAGAGTTGGTGCAAATTCAGGATCTATAAAAAAAGAATTTGAAAACACATCAATGCCGCGTTATAAAGCATTGGCAGAAAGTGCTTTACAAGAAGTTAAAATAATGGAAGAACTGGAATTTGAGGATATAGTAATATCTATAAAATCCACTGATGCTAAAGAAAATTTTCTTGCTAATAAATATATATCTGAAAAGGTTCCATATCCCTTACACATAGGAATAACCGAAGCAGGTATATATGAAGATGCATTGGTTTTATCCTCTGCAGGATTGGGAGCATTATTATTAAATAATATAGGAGATACAATCAGAATTTCAATAGCAGGTGATCCAGTAAAAGAGGTTTTAGTTGCTAAAAAATTATTAACCTTATTAGGGTTTAAAAAAGGCCCAAGAGTTATTGCATGTCCAACATGTGCTAGAACAGAAATAAATGTTGAGGAATTGGCTATAAAAGTTAAAGAATGGACTAAAAACGTTGATAAAAGCTTAAACATTGCTGTTATGGGATGTGTTGTCAATGGTCCCGGAGAGGCAAAACATGCGGATATCGGAATAGCTGGAACAAAAAGTGGTGGTGCAATATCTATTAATGGTGAAGTTGTGGAAACTGTTTCATACGAAAATCTAGAAAATACCTTTAAAAAATATATTGATGATTTAATCAAATAAAAGGCTCTTCGCGGAGCGAAGAGCCTTTGGAATTTTATTTAATAAAATTCTTTAAACCTTCTGCGAAGCGGAAAGTTTAAGTATATTTCTCATTTTTACAAATGCTTCTGTTGTTATAATAACATCACCTTCTGCTGAATGTCTATTCACTTTCTTCAAAATATTTAACCTTGAAGCTATAGCATCAAGGTTATGTTTTCTTTCACCTTTAAATACACTCTTTGACATCATGATTGTATCAATAGTTTTATTATTCAATTCTCTATATCCCGCTAATCTCAGCTCATTATTTAAAAACTTCATATCAAAACCAACATTTTGAATTACCAATATCTTATTTTTTATAAACTTTAAAAAATCTTCTGCAATTTCAAAAAACTTTGGAGCTCCGGCAACATGAAAATCACTAATCCCTGTTATTCTTGTAATAAAAGATGGTATATGTCTTTCAGGATTAATATAGGTTACAAATTTGTTTTTAACATAGTAATTACTTTTTTCAGTTATAATGTTATATATAGCTATTTCAATAACTCTATCTCCATTCCAGGATTAAGCCCTGTTGTTTCGGTATCCAACACACAAAATTCATTATTTTTCAATAAATCCATCATATTATCACCTAATCAAATATCTTTATAACCAACACATTAAATTTCTCATTTGAATTATTTATTACTCCATGTGGTCTATTTTTATCACAATACATCATATCATTTTCTTTTACAAGTATATTTTCATTTTCTAATTCAATAACCCCACTCCCTTTTGATATAAAAAATATCGTATCAAAAGGTACAGAATGTTTATTTATTTTTTCACCTGATTCCAAACTTATTAAAACCAATTCAACTTTTTTGGAAGTATATAATTTTCTTCCATCAAAATTAATACCTGGTATCTTTTCTAAAGAATCATATCGAATAATTTCCATTTTATTCCTCCTCCTTATTAAAACATAAATAATATTAATTATATTATAACTTTTGGAGATGAATATATGATAACATCTATCTGGCAAGATCCAGCAACAAAAATCTTTTATTTTAAAAATAAAATAAGTTCTGACTTTAAACAGCAAAAAAGATTTTTTAATTTAATATTTGAAAATACTGAAATAGACAAAGTTCAAAAAATTCTGTTAAAATACAGAATAAAAAATTATATTGACATAGATTTTGAGTGGAAAGATATATACGGGAAAAGATTAATAAATACAACGCTTGACATCAACTATAATCTTTTTAAAAAAATCACAGATGAATTAGAAAAAAATAATGTTTATGTATATGGAAAAAATATAATGAATATTTTTAATGAGCCTATATCTGGAAAACCTGAAGATAAAAAGATATGGTTTTTAGATATCGAAGTAAACAATGAAGATGTAAAAAATTATAGCGGTAAAATAAATTCTATTACCTATTATGATTCATATAAAAAGAAATATATATTCTTCTTGTGCATCATAAAGAATTGAAAAATAAAAAAAATATTTTGACATTTCTTACAGAAAAAGATATGTTGATATATTTTAGTAAATTGGTAATGAATGAAAAACCAGATATAATAACTGGCTGGTTTTCAAATGGTTTTGATATACCCTACATAATCAATAGAGCAAATTATTATAGAATAAACATAACGGCAATTCCAAATTTAAAACATAATTCTTATCAAAGAAATGGCAAATACTTTAACTCAATTCCTGGTGTAAATTTAATAGATTTTTTAGAAATATATAGAAGATATGTCTTAGATAAACCCGCTTCATATAAACTCGATATAGTTGCAAAACATCATCATATCGAAGGAAAAACAGAAATTAAAGGATATAACTATTATCAAAGTGATATAGAGAAGTTCATTGATTATGCCATTAGAGATGTTGAAATACTTGTTGAATTAGAAAAAAAGTTAAAATTAATAGGATTAATATGTTCCCTTCAAGCATTAATAAGAGTGCCTTTCCCTATTCTTTTTGGCACTTCAAATTCCATAGAACATTATATTCAACAATATATAATGAAAGATAAGATAACCTTTAGGTTTTATGAACGCGGAAATTATGGACTTCATGTTAGCGGGCTATTGTACTAACTCCACCAAATAAAACTTTTGATAATGTCGTAGTTTTGGATTTTACTTCGCTTTATCCAAATATTATTGCTACTTTTAATATCTCTCCTGAAACTTTAATATATAATATAAATTATACAGGAAAACATGTAGATTTAGGTAAAATTTTATCCGAAGAGGAAAATGAAAAATATAAACCGATAAAATTCACATTGGAGAAAAAAGGTATCTTATCTTCATTGGTTAAGCATTTACTAAAAGAAAGACTTTATTATAAAAAACTGAAAAAGGAAACAACATCTGATAGTCCCGATTATGTTATATATGATATAAAACAATATAATTATAAGATCCTTTTAAACTCCATGTATGGTGTTTTAGGAACAAATAACTTTGCATTGCATGATATAAGAATTTCCTTAGCAATATTGGCAGCAGCAAGATCTGCTTTAAGGTTTGTTAACAATATCCTTGATAACCACAAATTTGAAAATATTAAAATAAACGAAAGAACCATATCTTTTACCACACATGTATTATATTCAGATACTGATAGTTCATTTAATTATATTGAATGTAATGAAAAACTAGATAAATCAGATATTTTAGAAATTGGAAATTATATTGCAAATTATATTAACAATATCCTACCAGAAAAGTTCATTCCAAAATTTACCAATGAAAAAATCGAGTGCACTTTAAGTATGGAAGTTGATAAAATATATAAACGTGTAAGGTTTTTTGGTATTAAAAAAGATATTTCGGATATGACTTTGATAGAAAAATCATCACTCATGGTGTTGAAATCGTAAGAAAAGATACACCGACGAGTATTAAAAAAGTTTTAACCACTTTATTTTTGAAAGCCTTAGATAATGAATTAACCTTAGATGAGATTATCGAGCAATATTATGAAATAAAAAAATATGATATTGAGGAAATTGCTTTAATAAAAAGTATAAGAAAAAAGATTTTACAAAGTATAAAACTCTTCCAAATCATATAAAATCAGCTATTTTTATGGAAAGTCTATATAATTTCAAATACACATATGATGATAGATTATTATATTACTATATTAAATATTATAATTATAAGAATTTTGAAAAATAAAAAATATATTTAATAAGATGCCAGAACATAATATTTACTATATTTCTGCCAGTATAGAAAGAGAACACCTTGAAGATTTCAAGAATTTATTATATAATGATTTCGAAATTGATTATTATACACTTTTCAAAAAACAAATATTATCTCCATTAAAACAATTTTCTGAATATAGAAAATTAATAGAAGTAGCGGACTTTAAAATCAAATTAATAGAAGGGTTCCCTTTAAAAGCAGAACAACTAAAATTATTCGAGGAGGAGATGTAATGGAAAAACTATTGGAAAAGTATGCCGAACTTTTAGTAAAAGTCGGTATTAATGTGCAGAAAGGTCAAAGAGTTTTCTTAAGATCCACAATTGATGCAGTAGACTTTACAAGAAAAGTTGCGGAAAAAGCTTATGAAGCTGGAGCTAAGGAAGTTTATACCGTATATAATGACGAATATATGTTATATTTAAAATTAAAGTATGCTGATGACGAATTATTAAATGAATTTCATCAATGGGAAGTTGATATGGCAAAATATTTTTGTGATGAAAAAGGTGGTTTTTTAAGTATTATTGGTTCTGATCCTGATATTTTAAAAACTATAGCTCCACAAAAGATCGGACAATACTCTAAAACAAGGCAAACAGCAATGAAAGATGTATCAAAGGTTATCATGTCCGACAAAGTTTCATGGTCTGTTGGTGCGGTTCCATCAAAAAAATGGGCAGAAAAAGTATTTCCACATTCTAATAATCCTGTTCAAGACTTATGGAATGCTATCTTAAAAACTGTAAGAGTAAATGAAACCGATGATCCTGTTGAATTATGGAACAAACATTTAAATAATTTAAAAGAAAAGACTGAGTATTTAAATAATAAACAATATGAATATTTAAGATATGAAGGCCAGGGACAAATTTAACTGTAGGTCTTCCAAAAAATCATAAATGGTTAGGTGGAGCTCAGAAAAATGAAGATGGGTAGTTTTCCTTCCAAATATACCAACAGAAGAAGTGTTTACAGCTCCTCATAAAGATAAAGTAAATGGTTATGTAAGAAATAGTAAACCATTAGTATATGGCGGAAATGTAATAGATGGATTTACTATGGAATTTAAAGATGGTAAAATAATTAAAGTTACTGCAGAAAAAGGCGAAGATGTATTAAAACAGGCTATATCATTAGATGAAGGTGCAAGTTATCCTGGTGAAGTTGCATTAGTTCCTGTCGATTCACCAATCTATCAATTAAATGTTATTTTCTATAATACATTATTCGATGAAAATGCTGCTTCTCATTTTGCCTTTGGAAGAGCTTATCCAACATGTGTGGAAAACGGAGAGAACATGAATGAAGAAGAATTAAAAAATGTTGGTTTAAATAATAGTATTACACATGTTGATTTTATGATTGGTAATGAAGAATTAAATGTATATGGCATCAAAGAAGGAAAAGAAGAATTAATAATGAAAAACGGTAGATGGGTGATATAAAACTAAACCTCCAGAGAAAATCTGGAGGTTTAGTTTTATTAATAATTCTTCATTGCTTTTAATATCTCAAGTAAAAATTCCCATACTCTTTTTACGGAAGATATGCTCATTTTCTCCTGTGGTGTATGAACATCATACAAGTTTGGGCCGAAGGAAATCATATCTACATCTTTCATTTTTCCAGAGAGAATTCCACATTCTAATCCAGCATGAATTGCTGCTATTTCTGGCTCTTTACCATACATATTTTTATATACTTTTTTCATTAATTCTCTTATTTTTGAATCCGGTTTATATTCCCAGGCTGGATACGGTGCGTTTGTTGTTATTGTTGCTCCGTTTAATCTAGCAATAATTTCTGATTTGTTATGAATTAAATCTCTTAATGTTTCAACAGAACTCCTTGTAGCAGAGGTGAATTCTATTCTATTTTCATAAGTTTTAACCACACCTAAATTACTTGAACTTTCCACAAGCCCTTCTATTGCCTTACTCATTGTTTGAACTCCATCATGAACAAGCATTAAAATATTTACCGCTTTCTCAAATGAACTATCGCTTAAAACCTTTGAAGGTTTTCTATTTCTTCTATAGTTACTTTAACATCTGGATCGGAAATGTTAAGTTCATTTTTAAATGTTTTTTGCCAGTATTTGACTATTTCTTTTAATTTTCAACGTCATTCACAACAATTTCTGCTTCTGCTTCTCTCGGAATAGCGTTGCTCTTATCTCCACCATTTATAAAAGCACATTCTACATCGATTTTTTTGCTAGATCATATAATACTCTACCTAATAGTTTATTCGAATTTCCTCTTTGTTTTATAATTTCCATTCCAGAATGTCCGCCTGTAACCCAGATATCTTTAATTTAAATCCATATTTATTTTTTGGTTCATTAAATTCTATTGGTAATGTGATTATATCCTTAGTCCGCCTGCACAACTCACGTAAAAAATCCCTTCTTCTTCTGAATCAATGTTTAATAATATTTTCCCATTTAATAATTTTGGATCTAATTCATTTGCACCTGTCATTCCAGTTTCTTCTTCTGTGGTAAATAAAGCTTCTATTGCAGGATGATCAATATCTTCAGAGTCAAGAATAGCTAAAGCATATGCTACAGCAATTCCATTATCCGCTCCTAATGTAGTGTTAGTAGCTTTTATATAATCTCCATCAATTTGAAGTTTAATAGGGTCTTTTGAAAAATCATGATCAGAATCTGATGCTTTTTCGCAAACCATATCTATATGTCCTGAATTATTACACCTGGAACATTTTCATATCCTTTTGTTGCTGGCTTTTTTATAATTACATTTAACGCTTTATCCTGAATATATTCAAGGTTTCTTTCTTTAGCAAAATTTACTAAATAATCACTGATAGCTTTTTCATTACCTGAACATCTTGGAATTTTACTTATTTCTTCAAAAAAATAAAATACCTTTTCTGGTTCTAATCCTTCTAATACTCTCATTATAATATTCCCTCCCAAAAATAATTTGCTTTACGAATATTATATCATATCTAATTTTAAATTCTAAATAAAGTCTAAAATAAAATATTTTGAATGGAATAAAATTAAAAAATGACGTTCTTCACCCGGTGAATTTTCTTACTCTTCAAAATGTTCATTCTTACCGGTCGTTCAAACTCACATCCATGTTCGGTTTCACTCAATTTTGCATCCATGCAAAATTGACCGGTTTCATTCACATTTTTTCAGGAAAATTCAAGGGTTCATCACATTATTTTTTTATTTTTATTCTAAATGAGTAATATTATAATATATGGTATAATGTTTTTACATTAGCTTTTGGAAAGAGGTGAGAAAATTGAAAATATTATCCTGGAATGTTAACGGAATTAGAGCTGCTATAAAAAAGGGATTTATCGAATTTTTAGACAATGAAGATCCTGATATTTTATGTATTCAAGAAACAAAAGCAAGAGAAGAACAATTAACTAAAAAATTTCTTCAACATGGAGAGTGGAAAAAATATTTTGTTTCCGCAGAAAAAAAAGGATATAGTGGTGTTGCTACTTTTACAAAAATTGAACCCAAAAATGTTTTAAAAGGATTGGGAAATGAAAAATTTGATTCAGAGGGTAGAACTTTAATTACAGAATATGAAAAATTCTCTTTATTTAACATCTACTTTCCAAACGGAAAAGCTCGTGATGAAAGATTACAGTATAAAATGGACTTTTACTATTATTTATTGGATTTTCTAGAAGAATATAAAAAGAATCAACCAAATATTATTATTTGTGGTGATGTTAATACCGCTCATACAGAAATTGACCTTGCAAGACCAAAGGAAAATGAAAATGTTTCTGGTTTTTTACCCATTGAAAGAGCATGGATTGATAAATTGTTAGAAAGTGGATTTATAGATACTTTTAGAATGTTTAGCAAAGAACCTAATAACTACACATGGTGGGATTATAAAACAAGAGCAAGGGAAAGAAATGTAGGATGGAGAATAGACTATTTCTTTGTAAGCACGCCATTGAAAGATAAACTTAAAGATGCTTTTATTCTTTCTGATGTAATGGGTTCTGATCATTGTCCTATTGGTATTGAAATTGATCTATAATATCCAAAATAAAATAATTTTTGCTCATCCAGCAAAAATTATTAATCCTCAAAAATGGAATAAAAATAAAACTCATTCAGACGCTTGATTGCTTTTCTGAAAAAATCAATCATTCTCAGCCGACACTCAGATTTTGCATCCTGCAAAAGCTTCGCTCAAAAAAACGTCCTGTTTTTTTGTCGGCTTTCATTCATGATTTTTTCAGGCAATCTGCGAGTCTTCATTCGTTTTATTTTTTTATTCTATAAATATAGGATTCGCTTATATTATTTTTTTCTTATTTTACTTTGACAACAATTTGAAAACTCCCGATAAAATCGGGAGTTTATTAAATTTTGAAAATCTTCATTAATTCATCATCGAGTGTTGCATTTATAATATCGTTTTTTATCAAAATATCATAAAATTTATATACCTTTTCCTGCAGCTCTTCACCACTTACATATTTAAATGTCACTCTTTCCAGGAATTTTTCAACATTCTTTATTGGTGCTCTCATCATATCAAATGAAAGTTTGGCTGCTTCCTTTTTATTCTCATTCACCCAGTTTATTGCTTCTTCTAATTCTTCCAATACAACTTTCACAATTTCCGGATACTCTCTAACCAATTCACCTTTAAATACAACCCCTGCATTTGGTAATAATCCAAATCCATCATTAATTTCATTCCAGATTTCTCCATAGGAAAGCTCTGAATATTCAATATTGCTTTCTTCCAATACTTTAACAACAAAACCCGCTTCCGGTTCTCTCAAAAGAACTGTATCCGCTTTCCCTGATAAAAAGTCCATCATTATTTGTTTTGGCCTTCCAAACGGATTCCCAAATGTAAATTCGAAATCTTCCACATTTAAACCTTTTGCTTCAATTAAATATTTAGTTATCTTAGCAGGTGGTGCATCTTCAAACAATGGAATATGTATTTTTCTTCCTCTTAAATCTTCAAGCGATTTTGCTTTATATCCTCTTGTTAATATAGTAAAATTATCCCATACAAATACAACAGGCATTTTTACATCTGCTTCTCTCAATTTTGCAGCAGTTATTAATGCTGAAAAACTTATATCTGCTTTTTTATTTATTATCCAACCAAGATGTTTTTCTGTTTCTTCCCATATTTTTAATTCCTTTATATTTACCGTTTGTTTTAATCTTTTTGACTGTAATAATCTCATGATTATTGGATATCCAACAGGAGTTGCAGACTGTATTGTTATTGTAGGTTTATCAGAAACTTCACTATCATTTATCTCTTCTTCAATTCTACGTGTAAAATATACCTTTACTTCATATGGTCCAACCTCTTCAACCTTAGCATCAAATCCCATACCATCAAGCATATTAATTAGTGGTGTAGGAACAAATGTTTGCACTAATACAAAACCTTCACCTGGATTTAATGAATATGCTTTTTTTATGATTATATCAAATGGATCCTGTTGCATCATTCTAACATCAAGGATTTCGTATTCTTTTTATTACTTTCTTTTTCATTTACTTCTTTATTATATATAGAAACTCTGGTCTTAAATTGGTTAATTTTATTGATATTATATAAGAAACCATGTGATTCTATTACTTTTATTATTGGATCGAGTTCTAATACACCTTCAAAAACCAATGATTTTCCTGGTTTTAAATTTTCTATTTGATTGATAATTAAAGCAATTGTTTCCATATTATTTTCCGGTATTTGTATAGTTGTTTCTGGTTCATTCCATGTAATTTCCACACTATTATATTTAGGAGTTACTTCTCTTATACATTCTGGAAATAGTTCATATAATTCTTTTTCTAATCCCAATTTTTTATTTAAAGTATGTAAAATCTCACATAATGATACTCCTGTCATTTTCGCAGCATTTTTAAATGTAGCATATTTTGCGACAGTATTCCACATTACAGGATTTTGCATTGTTCTAAATTTAGGAGATATTTCTAATAATACTTCTTTTAAATGTGGATATTTTTCTAAAGTCTCTTTGACTTTTGAATCACCAGTTATTGGTTTATCTTTTAATGATAGAATTGCTTTTGTAGGACATATTTCCATTGCTCTTTGACTTTTACTTAATTCTTCTTCGTTTTCTGGTTGTTTATACACAACTGCTTTGCCTTCTTCAATTTTAAAATTTTCCGGTGCCGTTCTGACACAAGCTCTACAAGCAATACATTTTTCCTTTTCAACTCTAAATTTTTCCATATATAAATCACTCCTTTATAATTATTTTTTAATTCGGATATTTTTTATCCGGTTATATTATATACCATTTGTATATATTTTTTCCGTAACTTATGTTACACCATGATTTTTAATAATTATAAATATCATATTCCACACAAATCGATTTATAATTTTAACATAAGTTTAATCAATGTTTAGTGAGAAATATGATAAAATATTCCGGAAAGGGTCTAAGGTCTTAAAGCCATAATGGTACCTTAGCCCACTTTGACTATTTCAAGAGGAGGTGACTATATGTACGCTATTATTGAAGTTGGCGGAAAACAGTACAAAGTAGAAGAAGGTATGGAACTTTACACAGAAAAATTAAACGGATATGAACCAGGTTCAGAAGTAGTTTTAGATAAGGTTTTATTCGTAAAAGATGAAACAGCTAAAGTAGGAAAACCTTATGTAGAAAATGCAAAGGTAGTTGCTGAAGTTGTAAAACATGGTAAAGATAAAAAAGTATTAGTTGTAAAGTTCCAGGGAAGAAAAAATTATAGAAGAAAGAAAGGACATCGCCAACACTACACAGCTTTAAAAATCAAAAAAATTGAAGCATGATTAATGTAAAATTTAATTTCAAAAAGAATTTTGTTGAAATTAAAGGACATGCTGAATTTGATGAGTTTGGAAAAGATATTGTATGCAGTGCTGTTAGTGTGTTAACACAATTTGTTGCAGAAATTTTAAAAAATGAAAAAAGTGGGAAATTCAAGAAAAAAGATGGTTATTTAAAAATCAACTGGACGAATAATGAAATGTCTGATAAATTGATGAAATATTTATATGACGCCTTAAAAAGCATTGAAATGAGTTATCCCGATAACTTGAAAGTGGAGGTGAATAAATAATGAAAATAAATCTTCAGCTCTTTTCTTCTAAAAAGAGTGGAGGTACAGCAAAAAATGGAAGAGATTCAAAACCAAAGTACCTCGGAGTTAAGAAAAGTGATGGTCAAAAAGTAATTCCAGGAAATATTATTGTTAGACAAAGAGGAACACATTTCCACCCAGGAAACAATGTTGGAATGGGAAGGATCACACAATATTTGCTAAAATAGAAGGTTATGTAAAGTTTGAAAAGAAAAATAATAGAAGATTAGTTAGCGTTTATCCTGAAAAGTAAGTTGGTGATAATATGAGCCGTGTAAAAATTTTATCCACGGCGGGAATATTAGGAGCTTTATCTGTATTATTAATGTTTTTAGAATTCCCAATATTTCCTTTTGCAAGTTTTTTAAAATTTGACCCAAGTGCTTTATTAATAATAGCTTCATTATTTTTGTTTGATTGGAAAACTGCTGTTTTTTCGTTAATTACTAAAGACCTTGTATTTTATTTTGTAAAATCTGGTGATTTAATTGGCGTTTCAATGGATTTCATAGCAATTTTAACTTTTATTTCTATTCTCACAATCTTTAAATTAAATATACATAAATATATTAAATTTTTTGTTGCAGCATTTGGAGTAGGAATAGCTATGGTTTTAATGAATATGGCGATTATACCGATTTATTTTAAAATGTCTTTTAATGAAGCAGCAAAATATTTTGGATTAAGTTCATGGACACTTATTATAACTATAATATCTTTTAATTTGATAAAATTTATTACAGATGCAATTTTGGGCGATTTGTTATATAAAAGAATCAAAAACTTTTTTTCCTAAGAAAGGAGGACAGCAAAATGGCTTCAATTATGACTCAAAAGAGTTATTTAGCAAAAAATGAAGAAGTTGAAAGAAAATGGTATGTTGTTGATGCAGCTGGAATGTCATTAGGTAGATTAGCCGCACAAGTAGCAAAAGTTTTACAAGGAAAACACAAACCAACATATACACCACATGTTGATACAGGTGATTATGTTATTGTAATAAATGCTGAAAAAATAGTGTTAACAGGTAAAAAATGGACACAAAAGAAATATTATAGACATACAGGTTATCCTGGAGGATTAAAAGAACAAACTGCAAGAGAAATATTAGAAAAATATCCAGAAAGATTAATTGAAAAAGCTGTTAAAGGAATGCTTCCAAAAACAACTTTAGGAAGACATATGTTCAAAAAATTAAAGGTTTATTCTGGTTCTAATCACCCTCATGAAGCACAAAAACCAGAAAAGTTGGAATTATAAGGAGGGAATAATGCATGGCTGAATTTATAGATTATTACGGCACAGGTAGAAGAAAGGCTTCTATCGCAAGAGTACATTTAAGACCTGGAGAAGGTAAAGTAAGAGTTAATAAAAAAGAATTTGAAAACTTAACACAATATTTCAATAATAACCCAGTTTGGTCAAAACACGCTTTAGAACCATTAACAGTAACAGACAACGAAGGAAAATTTGATTTAGTAATTACTGTTGAAGGTGGCGGAATGAACGGACAGGCTGGTGCTATAAGATTGGGAATAGCAAGAGCTTTATTACAATTCGACGAAAATTTAAGACCTGTGTTAAGACAACACGGATTATTAACAAGAGACCCAAGAGAAGTAGAAAGAAAGAAATATGGTTTAAAGAAAGCAAGAAGAGCTCCACAATTCTCAAAGAGATGATTTTTGGGCTATATCAAAATGTTGCATAATAAGGGAACGGTTTTTCCGTTCCCATCCTTTTGCTATATGGAGATGGTATTTTGATACCAAAAGAAATTTTAGATGAAATTAATTCTAGACTAAATATAAAAGATATAGTAGGAAATTATCTTTCCTTAAAAAGAACAGGAAAGAATTATACTGCATTGTGTCCTTTTCATCCTGAAGATACACCATCTTTTTTTATTTTTCCCACAACCAATACCTTTCATTGTTTTGGATGTGGTGCGCACGGTGATCCAATTAGTTTTATTCAAAAATACGAACAATTGAGTTTTATTGATGCTGTAAAAAAAGCTGCAAATTTAGCGGGTATTGATATTTCAAAATATTTAAAAAAAAGAGAATTACCCACAGAACTGCAGATATTTGAAAGTTATCATAATAAATATAAGGAAATACTTTTAAATCTGCCTAAATCTCATCCTGCATGGAATTACTTAATAAAAAGAGGCATTTCAAGGGACTATGCTGAAAGGTTTGAATTAGGATTTTCTAATGGTTCTTTAAAATCATCTATATTAGATGATTTTGATTTACCACCAACACTTGGATCAGAATTAGGAATAATAAGAAAAGATGGAAGCGAAGTTTTCAACAATAGAATCATTATTCCTATAAAAGATGATTTTGGAAGGGTTGTTGCATTTGCTGGACGTTCTATTAATAATGAAATTCCTAAATATTTAAATAGTCCAGAAAACAAATTCTTCCAAAAATCAAAAATACTCTTTTTATATGATAAAGCTAAAAATATTATTAAAAGAGAAAAATATACTATTCTTGTAGAGGGATATTTTGATGCTATAAGCATGCATATAAACGGATTTGAAAATTCTGTAGCTATTTTAGGATCTGCATTTACTGCAAATCATGCTAAAAAATTAATAAAATTAACTGATAAAGTTATTACTATGTTTGATATGGATGCTGCTGGACAAAATGCAACTTTAAAATCATTTGATTATCTATTATCATATGGATTTCAAGTTGCAATATCTCAATATAATACTAAAGATCCAGATGAACTAATAAAAAAGCAAGGGAAAAATGGTGTACTAAAAGCATTAGAAAATTCTAAAAAATTTTATGACTTTATACCTGAATATTATAAAGATAAATATAACATAAATGATGAATTCGGAATAGAACAATATTTAGAAAAAATGGCAGAATGGTATTTGAAATTCCAAAAATCTAAGCATGCTGCAATTTTAGATACCTTCATCAAAAGAATTTCTTTAATACTATTAAAACCTGAAAATAATATAAAAAAAGCCATTGAAAATATACTGAAATATAAAAAATTCAATAAAAAGATTATTCCCTATGTTTCTCAAACAGAAGATAGTATTTCTTCAAAACAAAAAAATATAATGAGCTTGATAAACAACTTATATGGCTCTGGATTAAACACAAAAGATTTAGAAATAATATAATGGATAAACTTTCCTCAAATGATTTTGAAAATTGTGGAAAAGAATTTTTAGATTTCATAGAAAATGGTTATGACTTATCTCATATACTTGAAAATGGTAGCGAAGAATTAGTTGATTTAATAAAATTGACATGGAATTTTGATTATGATATAGAACCAGAAAAGGTTTTTTTTAGTCTAATACAATCAGTAGAGAGATTTCGAAAAGAAAAAGAAATCAAAAAACTTAGAAAATTATTAAATTCTACTGTCGATCCAAAAGAAAAAAAGGAAATAATGAAAAAAATTTTTGAAATACTCGCTACCCTCAAAAAGCGAGGAGGTGTTTTTTAATGGCAGATAAAAATTTAATGAAGGCCATCGAAGAGATTGGCAATTTAGAAATAGGTGATGTCGACAAATCAAAAGAATTTGTCGAGGTCAAAAAGAAAAAAGGAAAAGCTATAAACCTCCAAAACCTTTTGAAAAAATCGTTAAAGAATTGATAAAAAAAGCGAAAAAGAATAATATGGTATTAACATATGAAGATATTGATAAGACATTACCTTCAGAATTAGATACTGAATTAATAGAAAAAGTATATGAAGCATTAGAAAAAGAGGGCATAATGGTTGATGATGGTTCTCAATTGGATGATGAAAGTATTCAGGAAATTGAAGAAATGATTGAATCTGAAGGTGCTGCTACAATAGAATTAATGGATTATCTGGAAGATGGGGTTACTCAGGTATTTGATAATATGTCTTTAAAAGACCCTATAAAAGTCTATTTAAAAGAAATTGGGAAAATAAAATTATTAACCCTCAAAGAGAAAAACGATTGGCTAAGCGAGCTCATGAAGGTAATAAAAAAGCTCGTGATGAATTGATAAAAGCTAATTTGAGACTTGTTATTTCAATAGCAAAAAAATATGTTGGTAGAGGATTATCATTTCTCGATTTAATACAGGAAGGAAATATTGGTCTTATAAAAGCTGTAAATAAATTCGATTATAAAAAAGGATTTAAGTTTAGTACATATGCAACATGGTGGATAAGACAGGCTATCACAAGAGCTATAGCTGATCAGGCAAGAACTATTAGAATACCTGTTCATATGGTAGAAACCATAAATAAATTCAATAAAATTATTAGAGAATATTTACAGGAATATGGGGAATATCCTTCTCCAGAAAAATTAGCTGAATTAACTGGAAAACCTATTGAGAAGGTAAATGAAATACTTTTAACCGCAAGAGAAACTATTTCCGCTGACTCACCTTTAGGATCATCCGATGAAGATGATTCAACTATAGGTGATTTTATTGCTGATGATTCATTGGATAAACCTTCAGAGGTTGCAATGAAGATGTTATTAAGAGAAGAATTAGAAAAGATTTTAGATACATTACAACCAAGAGAAGCTATGGTTTTAAAAATGAGATACGGTTTGTTAGATGGAAAGGTTAAAACACTTGAAGAAGTTGGCCAATATTTCAACGTTACCAGAGAAAGAATTAGACAAATTGAAGTAAAAGCGTTAAGAAAATTAAGACATCCAAGTCGAAGTGCACAACTAAAAGAATTAAGCTCAATGCTTGGCAAAGAATTATAATCCTGGAGGATAATTATGGAAGAAAAAGTTTTTAACATAAAAAAAAGTGAATATGTTATTCCAGAATTTTTTAAAGAAGAGCTTGATGACGAACAATTAAATGCCGTTGTTAATTCCAGTGGTAGATCGTTAATAATAGCTGGCCCGGGTTCAGGGAAAACCCGGGTTATTACTTATAAAATAGCTTATTTATTATCTCAGGGAATAAAACCTGAAAATATATTATTAGTAACTTTTACAAGAGCTTCTGCAAAAGAAATGATTGAAAGAGTAAAAAACGTTACCAATATAGATACATCCTCGCTTACCGCAGGAACATTCCATCATATATGTAATATGTTATTAAGAAGATACTCCAAACTACTTGGATATGAAAATAATTTTTCTATACTTGATGCAGAAGATTCAAAAGATTTAATGCGAATTGCAAAAAATGAATATAAGGGTAATTTAACCAAAGAAGAAGCAAAACATATACCTAATGAAGGCGTTATATTAAAAATAATAGGTTATGCAACCAATACTATAAAATCATTGAGAGAAGCTATTTTAGATGTTGCCCCTTATTTAATAGATTATGAGGAAGATATAGAAAAAATCTATATGAATTATATAGAACTTAAACAAAAAATAAACGCTATGGATTATGACGATATGCTTATTAATACGTTGAGGTTACTAGAAAACAACGAGGATATTAGAAATCATATTGCCTCAAAATATAAATGGGTATTAGTAGACGAATTCCAGGATACCAGTTTGGTACAATTACGAATAGTTGAATTTTTATCAAGTGTTCATAAAAACCTTATTGTAGTTGGTGATGATTCTCAAAGTATATATTCCTTTAGAGGCTCCAGATTTGAAAATGTTGAAGATTTTCAAAAACATAAAGATGTTAAATTATTTAAAATACAAACAAATTATAGAAGTGTCCCTGAAATAGTTGAGCTTGAAAATTATTTAATACCAACACATTCAATACCTAAAAAATTAAAACCTTTTAGATCATCTTATAATTATAAACCAAAAATAGTTAAAACTTATGATGAATTAGAACAGGCGGATTTTGTTGTCCAATTGATAGAGAATAAATTCGATGAAGGTATATCACCTGAAGAAATTGCAATATTATATCGTTCTCATAGTTTATCAATGACATTACAACAAAAATTAGATGCAAATAAAATATCTTATAAATTATTATCAGGAAAAAGATTTATAGAAACAAGACATATTAAAGATATTATGGCTTTTCTAAAGGTTATTGCTAACCCATTTGATAATATTTCATGGTCAAGAGTGTTAAAATTATTCCCTGGTATAGGTCAAAAAACTATGACAAAAATCACAAATGAATTTTATGCTAATTTAATGGAATACACCACACCTTATGATGCATTTGATCATATTAACTTAAAAAAATATCCCAAACTAAAAGATATTATATTATATCTCTATGAAAATGAAACAGAAAATCCACAGGATTTAATAGATTATATCTATCTTGAGTTTTATAGAGAATATCTTGAATTGAATTTCAAAGACGCTTATTCAAGAAAACTTGATGTAGAAAGATTATCTGAAATTGCTTCAAGATATGATACTTTAGACAAATTTCTTGAAGAATTAGCATTGAGCGAAAACATAGAAATTCAAGGAGCAGAAAAGATAGAAAGACTGAAAAAATTACACTTACAACAGTTCATGGAGCAAAAGGGCTTGAATGGAAGGTTGTTATTATAATTTCTGTAAACCCTGGTGATTTCCCAAACGGCATGGCTTTAAAAGAAAAGAAAATAGATGAAGAAGAAAGACTATTTTATGTTGCAATAACCCGCGCAAAAGACGAACTTTATATAGTTAAACAATTAACTGGTACAACAAAGCCTTATTACGGAAATTCATTTTATATCAGACAAAAACTTCCAGACTTTACAGACAAAATCCCAAAAGACTTGTAGAATACTGGAAAATTGGTTATACTGAATAATAAATAGACCGCGGCAAACACTGCGGTCTATTTATTATTTTCCTGAGTTTGACACTATTATTATCAACAAAATTCTAAAAAGTAGAATTATTCAAAAAAATAGCTATTGTTAACTTTTTATAAAAGAGAAATTAGCCACACACCTCCTCCTTTTTGGCTTTTCATGCGTGTTTTAGGAGATTATTTTTTTAAATTCATCTAATTCCATCATTTTTTTCGGTTTTTCTATTTTTAATGTTTTTAATATGGCTTTTTGAAAATCGTTTAAATTGGCTCTTAATGCAAATAATTTGTCTTTTAATCTTATTTCAGAGTATTCCATTTTTTTTATAGCTTCTCTTATTTTTTCATGAGAGTATTCAATATTATTTTTTTCCAGTTCTAATTCTAATGTTCTTTGAATTATGATATGAAACTCATTACAATATGTCCTTTTATTCTTTTCGGTGTCCAATGAAATACCGGTCTTGTTTCAAGATAATTTTTTAATGTTCTGAATGTTTCTTCTACTTTCCATAATGTATGATATTGTTCTAATATTTCTTTTGGAGATAGTTTTGTGTTTGTTATTATTCCATAGTATCCATCGTATTTTCATCATTTTCTATTTTTTCTATGTCCAATATATAATTTTGTTTGTTCTGTTCTTTTAAATATTTTTCGCTCCTCTTTTACTTTTTGAATCTATATTTCCTTCTTCTAACATTTTTTTCGCTTTTTCTATTAATCGTAGTCTATCTGCTCTGTCTTTTTTGGCTCTTTCTTCTGAATATATTATGAGTAATCTTTTATTTTCATATTCTACTTCTCTATATTTTATTCCTTTTGCTATTTCTATGAATTCTCCTTCAAATATATTTACTTTTTTAACTGTTTTATTGATTTTCCTACTATGAATTCATAATTAGAATTTTCTACTACTTCTATATTTTTTTACTCATCATTCCTCTATCTGCTACTACTATTACTTTTCCTAATTGATATTCTTTTTTCATTTTTTCTATTGAATCTTTAAATGTATGCCCTTCAAATGTATTTCCTGCATATATATCAAAACTAACTGGCATTCTATCCTGATCTATTGACATCCCTAATACTACTTGCGACTCATTAAATTTCTTATCCTTTGAATATCCCATTTGTAATATTTCATTTGTTTGTTGTGTTTCAAACGCTAATGTTGTTACATCGTAAAATACTAAATCTACCGTTGTATTAAACAAACTTATCCTTTGATTATACATATGTTTTTCTATCGACTCTTTATTATCTGCTAATATATCCAATGTTCTGTATAACCAGTGCAACATTACATCTTTTTCTTCCAGGTCTTTTTCTTTTTAACTTCCACTTTGTTATATCCAAAATACTCTAAATTATTAAATATTCCCAATTTACTCTTCGGTTCTACTATTCTATTCATCACCATTATTTTTAACATTTCTTCTGCATTGTATTTTATTTCTTTATCCAGTCTTTCAAAATATCTTTTCATCTCATATCTTTCAAATATCTTATTTACTATTACTTTGGCTCCGTAATTTCTTCTTGCTATTTCTTCCATTAAATCATCTTCTATTTTTTCATATTCATCTATTTCAAATATTTTAAAAAGACTATCTACAAGTTTTGTTATATCTTTTTTACTATACTTATCTATATTTCCAAAATTTATTACTGTATGCTGTTTCACTTTTCCATTTTCTCTTTTGCTTTCCATTATCCTTAAATATCTTTTTCCTTTCACTTTTGATATTTTAGGATACATTTTAAAACATCTCCTTTCAGTGGTTGTCATATATATTATACCACCAAAAGGACTAATATATTACTAATTATAGTTAATTCTCTGTAACAAAAGTTAGCCACACAATTTTTCGACTTCCTGAAAAATACACGCCTCAAACCCGCATTCTACCGTTCCATTTCCCTTAAAATCGCCAAATTGCTGTCAAAGGCAGGAGAAACTGCTTTTTACTTCTATATTTGGATAGTCGAGTATGTATTTCTTTTTTAATCCTAATTTTTTATTCCTTTGAAGGTTAGATATCCTGCCTGTGTGAAGAATATGTTTGCATTTGCATCTTCTATTTCTCTTGTTGAGAAATCCATTGCACTTACTGTGTCTTTTACTAAGTCTTCATATGTTATCTTTCTGTTTTTTATGTATTCGTATAAGAATGATGGTGATCCGCTTTCAAACCAGTAATTTTTAAAATCTTTCTCTTCAAAGAATTTCAATATGGAAAATGGATTATATACATAATGTTCTCCATCAAATGAAAAGCCATTATAATATTCTTTTAATCCTTTTAATAATTCTTCTTCACTTATTCCAGTTTTTTTGATGTCTCTTTTATATGTTCTTTGAAATAGTATTCAAGTTCTTTTTGGGTAAAGCCCAAAAATTTGAATAATTTTATCAAATGATATACTATTTAAATTATTTAAGCCTGAATACACACTTTTTAGTGTGTATTCTGTTATTCCTGTTAAAAATACAAACTTTATATATTCGTCTTTTGACTTGATACTTACATAGAAATCCCTTAGTATTTCTCTATATCTTTCTGCTTTTTCTTTATTATTTATATTATCAAGTATTGGTTTTTCGTATTCATCTACCAGTATTACTACCTTTCCTTTTTTTGATAGTTTTATTATTAGTTCATTGAATGCATATTTATAATTTGTATTTTCTATTGATACTCCATATCTTTCCCCTTCTAATTTTATTATTTCCAGCAATCCATATTTAAATTCTTCTTCTGTTGAAGATAATACGTCCAACATGCTTATTCTTATTATTGGATATTCTTTAAACTCCCATTTATTATATATATATGTATCCTTAAATAATTCTTTTTCACCTTTGAATATATAATAGAATGTTGATACTGTTAAGCTCTTCCCAAATCTTCTTGGACGTGATAGAAAATAAAACTTCCCGCTTGACATTAAATCATACAGATATTTTGTTTTGTCTACATATATATAATTTTCGGTTATTAACTCTTTATAATCCTGTACACCTATTGGTAATTTTTTCATCGATTCCACCTCCTTTCTGCACAAAACCATTGCAAAGTGAAATTCTTCAGTTCATATAAACTCACATTTTTACAATCAAAGTTCAAAATAGAACAGAAAAAAACATATTTAAAATATTATGAATTTTCAATTTTGTCCCTGACTTTTTTTAAAACATTTATAAATCTTTCGATTTCATCATCAGAATATGATTTATTGATTATCAATTTAAAATTTGAACTTGCAGGAATAAAATATTTTAAATTAGATAATTCATTAGAATATAACTCAATAATTTCCTGTGAATTATTCATTTTTCTATTTATTACCTCAAAAGAAGTGAATATACTCTGACCATAAGTCGATTCTTTATGATAGCCATAAAATAAGGCTATAACCATATCTTTATATTTTATATTAAATGAAAACCCCTTTGTTCCCCATTTTATTAGAAATCCTTCTTTTTTTGAAAAATAAAATATTTTTTTAAAAACACGTTTTCCATTTTCATCCAGTTTTTCCATAAAAATACTTTCATTAATCTTAGGTAACGAAGCTGTTTGAATTTCTTTCTTGATATAATCATCTTTTCCAACAACTATTTCTCTTGCAAGAAGCTCTTCTCCGGATTCGGTTACAAAATATTTGAATTCTATACAATAAATATTTATTCCTTTTTTTCTTAAATACAATGCTGTTTGCTTTATTTCAGGAGATATATTTTCACCTATAATTAATAATTTACTTTCTTTATTAAAAGATATAGTTTCTGCTGATTCAGGGTTAAAAAAAGCCTTAAATTCGTCTTTTAATGTAATAGAATCAATGTTATTGTATTTTTGATAAATCGAATTAAGATCCGAATAATCCAGATTATCAACAAAGGATGCATATTCTAATATTTGAGCAACTGTTTCTCTTGGCGTTTTTTCTCTCTTCAATTCAATTACTACAGTATTTCCGTCTTTATCCAGACCTAATAAATCAATGTATGTATTTAAATTAGTTTGCACTTGCCTTCCTATAATTAGTATTTTTTCGTCTTCTAATTTTTCATCTTCCCCCAAAAAAATTCTGAACTCTTTGCGAGTAAATCCTCAAGATTAGTTTCTTTATAATTCTTCGCAAATTTTCTCTCTTTAAATGTTTTTAAACATTTATTAGCTTTATCAATGCTAAATATCATCATAAAAATCCCCTATAACTTTTAAAAATAGTATTATAAAAAAATTTAAAATTTTTTAGTTGACAAGTTGTTATTTTACATTTTTTCAATAATATAATCCTCAATATTTCTTTTTTCTGAATTTATGTTTATTCCTATGAGATATATCTCTTTTCCTCTGTATTTTTCATAGTATTTTTTCTCTTTTATCTGAGCTAGTGCTTCTTCTGCACTTTTGTCCAGTTTTGCTTCGAATATATATACCCTTTCATCGAATTCTAATACTACATCACTTCTTCCTATATTTGTCATTTCTTCTGCTCTTACATTTAATCCTGCTATTGCAAGTATTGCAAATATTAATGAGTGATAATATCTTTCTTCTTTTTGATGTAGATTATATGGTATTGCACTTATTACTTTTTTTATTTCTTCTATTAATCCTTCTATATCATTGTCATATATCTTTTCATATATTATATTTTCTGCTTCATCTAATCCTTTTAATCCATAGTTTGCTTCCAATATTAATCTTGAGAAACTACTTTTTACTTCTATGTTTGGATAGTCGAGTATATATTTTTCTTTTAATCCCAATTTTTTTATTCCTTTAAATGTTAAATATCCTGCCTGTGTAAAGAATATGTTTGCATTTGCATCTTCTATTTCTCTTGTTGAGAAATCCATTGCACTTACTGTTTCTTTTACTAAATCTTCATAGGTTATCTTTCTGTTTTTTATGTATTCGTATAAGAATGATGGTGATCCACTTTCAAACCAGTAATTTTGAAATTTCTTTTCTTCAAAGAATTTTAATATTGAGAATGGATTATATACATAATGTTCTCCATCAAATGAAAAGCCATTATAATATTCTTTTAATCCTTTTAATAATTCTTCTTCACTTATTCCCATTTCTTCTGATGTTTCTTTTATGTGGTCTTTGAAATAATGTTCGAGTTCTTCCTGTGTATATCCTAACATCTGTGAGTATTTTTTATTTAACGATATATCGTTTAAATTATTTAATGCAGAGAATACTCCTGTTTTTGTGAATTTCGTTATTCCGGTGATGAATACGAACTTTATGTATGCATCTTTTGTCTTTACCTTTTTATAGAATTCTCTTAAAAATGCTCTAAATTCTTCTGCTTTTTCCTTATTGTTTATATATTCTAATATTGCTGCTTCATATTCGTCTATTAATATTACTACTCTTTCTTTATATTTTTTATTTAATTCTTCTATTAGATTTCCAAATTTTGTTGGTATGTCATCTATGTCTGGAGTTATATTGTATGAGTTATAGATTTTATCAAGTGTGTTATTTAATGATTTTTCAAATGATTCTATATTTTTTAATGTTACGTCTGACATATCTAATTTTATTATTGGATATTCTTTAAATTCCCATTTGTCATATATATAAGTATCTTTAAATAATTCTTTTTCACCTTTGAATATATAATAGAATGTTGATACTGTTAAGCTCTTTCCAAATCTTCTTGGGCGTGATAGAAAATAAAACTTCCCACTTGACATTAAATCATACAGATATTTTGTTTTGTCTACATATATATAATTTTCGGTTATTAACTCTTTATAATCCTGTACCCCTATTGGCAATTTTTTCATCGATTCCACCTCCTCCTGCCATAATTATACCAGAACATTCCGCAGAGCGGAAAGTTTAATGTTGTTTTTTTATAATAAAAATGTTCATCCTGAACCCTTCGCGAAGCGAAGAGTCAAACTGTCGACAAAATAAAATAATCAAAATTAATATGAGCAAATTCCAAACATTTCGCGGAGCGAAAAGTTTAAGGTTTAAAGAATTTTATTATTAAATAATTTTTCCTAAAATCCTTTACGAAGTGAAGAGTTTTCGCTTCGCGAAAGGTTTTTGGTTTTTAATAAATAAAATTATAATCTTAAAAACTTTTGCCATGCAAAAGTTTTTAGTTTTTTTATTATTAAATAAATTTTTCTAAACCCTTCGCATAGCGAAGAGTTTAGCTTCGCGAAAGGTTTAAGGTTATTTTTTATTTTATTTTGTGTTTTGTTTACAAACTAAAAAGGCCCGGATTAACCGGACCTCAATAAAATCCTTCACGAAGTGAAGCGTAGGATTTCTCCTCATTTCTATTTTACTAAATATTTAATTGTGTTAATTGCAAGTTGAGCATCGTCACCCCATTGCCAACCGTTATGGAGCAAATCTCCACTATCTCCAGTTCCATCATCAAATGGAGAGCTATCGCCAATTGCAACTACTTTTCCATTTCCATATGTAGTAACAACCATATATGGTTTATTCTCAGAATTAGCAATTAAGACCTTTACATTATCTTTTAATATTTTTATTGAAGAACCATTCCACACTCCAATTCTCTTTATGTTTTTTGTAATTTCATGCTCATATATATGATCTAAAGGAGCCTCTTCTAAATCATCACCAACAAATCTAAAGCCAAATTCTTCCACAAAAGTATTAAATATACGTGGAGAGTCCCAACCATTTCCATTTCTATCTGAATTTCCATGATCTGCTATTATAAATAATGAACCTCCATTCTTTACAAAGGTTAATATAGCCTCAATCTCTTCTTTTTTAAATGGCTTGTTGGGTTCTGGAATTATAAACACTTTATACATCTGAAGAATATCTTTATCTATATCTTCTTTTATTTCTTCAACCTTTAAGCCTATTTTTTTTGCTGCATCGGCAAAATCAGAATATCCTCCATTTATTACCCAATCCGCATTTCCTGCTGTTTGCCCGTGATTATTATCAAATAATACTCTATTTTTATAAGAGTCTTTTTCTTTATCCAACGGAATAATCTTCATAGCCATTTTATTTTCATTTTTATCAGAAAGAGCTCTTAATACAAGTTTTGATTTTTCAGGAATATTTTCCAGGTCTATTTTTAACATAGTATTATTTCTTAAAAATTCAATATTTTTTATGTTTGCTTTTAATATTCTTACAGATTTATTCATAATAACGCTTTTTGGATTTAACAGCTCATTAAATTGAACTAAAATAGAGTTTTCCTTTAAAGCATATGTTTTTACTTCTGGCGGAAATACATCATCTACTAATATATCATTCATATCTCTTGGCCATAGTTCATGAATAGACATATATTGTCCTAATACACCTATTACTTCCATGTTTATACCAACTTTAAATAAAGATGAATTTATTCCTGTATTTTCTCTTATAAACACCATGCCTTTACCGCTTCCATCATCTATATATATTTTTCTGACATCATATTTATCTATTTCCACTATTTTCCCTTTTGTTTTTACATATAATCCTTCATATTTTTCATCATTTATTTCTGACGTTTTTATTTCTAAAGGGTTCGGTAAAGTATTATTATGAGATAGTATTTTATAATAATGCGACGGATTGTCACTTTCTAATACTAGTTCTGTATTATTTCTATGTGTCCATATATAACCTCTTGCTTCTACTAAATCCCCTCTTTTTACATCTTTAAATTCTCCACCTCGGTAATAGAGATTTATTCCTGCAGTTTTATCCTGTAAAAATATTATATTTACATCAAATGGTCCAGGTTCTACTGTAACTATGCCTTTTACAGTTACAGTTTGCAAATCCTTTAATTGCTTTGCACTTGAAATATCTGTAATAGCTGAAGAAAACGAAAGAACAAATAAAAACAATACTAAAGCCGTAAATAAAATTTTCTTCATTTTTCTATCCCTCCTAAAATTTTCTATTTTAACATAACATTATATCATAAAATTAATAATATCCACTATTATATTTTTATATTTTTCATGTTATAATATATTAGATTAGTTGGAGGGGATATTGTGTTTGATAATGCTAAAAAAAATTATTTATTCTACTAATAGTTTTAATTGGCATTGTTTCATTAATTAAAGTTTCTTACCCATTTATTCTAAATACAGAAGAAAATTTAATTTTTAAAAATTCAACATTAGCAAAAAATGCTATAAAATCAGATAGCTATACTTTTGTAGTTCTTGGAGATAATAAAAATTCTATTTCTACTTTTAATAAAATTATTAAGCAAATTAACAATGATAATTCTATTAAATTTGTTATTAATACTGGAGATATGGTATTTGATGGTAATCCTATAAAATATGATTTTTTTTTAAAACAAATAAAAAAATTAAATAAACCATGTTACCTGTAGTTGGGAATCATGATGTTGCAGATGATGGAGTAAGTAGATATTTGAAAATTTTTGGACCATTGTATTATTCTTTTCATTTAAAAAATTCTTATTTTATCATGATTGATAACTCCAATGAAAAAGAAATTGACCCGTGGCAAATGAATTGGTTAAAAAATGAATTAGAAAAGTCAAGAAAATACAAACATACTTTTGTTTTTATGCATGTCCCATTTATGATCCACGAAACTCTATTGATGATCAACCCGGGCATTCATTAAAAAACTTATCCAATGCTAAAGAATTGTTAGATCTTCTGAATAAGTATAATATAACCCGAGTATTTTTTGGACATATACATGGTTATTATACTGGAAAATGGAAGAATATAAATTATACTGTAACTGGTGGTGCTGGTGCTGAATTAGTCGGTAAAAAACCAGAACATGATTTTTATCATTACATAAAAGTCCATGTTAATAAAAACAATGTTTCCTATGAATTAGTAAAATTGGATTCACCAGATTTTAATTTTATTGATAGAGTTGGAGCCTTTTTCTGGATATACTTCTATTCAACTATTGTCATTAATTTTTGGACTATTTTACTTTTAATTTCAACCATACTCCTTTCAATACTTTATTTTAAAACTTATGGCATAACGCATTTTTCATTTTTAAAAAAATTTTTGAAAATTAAAAAGTAATGTTTTGGAGGTGAATTAGTGAAGGATTTTATTCTCGGGCTATTAATGGGGATTGCTAACCTTTTACCAGGCATCAGTGGTGGGACCATAGCAGCAATTTCTGGAAGATATGAAATAATATTAAAAGCTGCATCTGACTTTGTTTCTTTTAAATGGAAGAAAGATTCATTAAGCGTTATTATATTTTTAATTGCAGGAATGGGTACTTCTATAATTTTATTATCCAAAGTTCTTTCCTTTATTTTTGAAAAGTATCCAGAATATTCTTATGGTATATTTACAGGATTAATTATCGGTGGATTATTATATTTATTAAATCAAATAGATTTTAAAAAGAAAAGTAATTTTTCAATAATCACTATTTCTTTTATAATTACATTCTTTCTTTTAAGATTCGCTGAAACCTTTGAATCAACAAATGGAAATATTTCTTTCTGGTATTTAATATTCGGAGGAATGGTTGGAGCAGCAACAATGGTTTTACCAGGTATTAGTGGTTCATCTATGCTTTTAATAATGGGAATTTACAAACCTGTTATTGATGCTATATCAAACATGAATTTGAAAATTATTATACCTGTTGGAATTGGTGTTTTGCTTGGTCTTGTATTAATAATAAAAATATTAGAAAAATTAATTGAAAAATTTCATGAACAGGTTATAGCATTTTTAATTGGATTAACTATAGCAGGAACAATTATCATTTTCCCTATAACGTCTAAATGGCTAACTTATATCTTTTTTATAATTGGAATTTTCCTATCAAGATATCTTGAAAAAATATTAAAAGAATAATATACAGAAAGAGGTGAAGTAATGCAAGAAATTATATTAGGTATTATTCAAGGATTAACAGAATTTCTACCCGTTTCAAGCTCTGGACATTTAGCTTTATTTTCAAAAATTTTAGGTTTTGATCCAAATGTTTCTTTTTTTGCTTTTCTTCATTTAATGACATTTTTTGCTGTTTTATTATTTGTGTATAAAGAAGTATGGTTTATATTAAAAGGTATATTTACAGGTCAAAAAGATGCCTGGAATTTAGCCTTAAAAATAATAGTTTCATCAATTCCAGCTGCTTTTATTGGCATTTTATTTGAAGAACAAATTAGTGAAGCATTTTCATCTTTGAAATTAGTTGGTTTATTTTTCCTATTTACTTCAATAGCAATGATTTTATCAGATAGATTTAATGGAAAAAAGGATTTAATGAATATATCTTATATTGATGCGATAATTATAGGTCTATTTCAAGCTGCTTCTATTTTTCCTGGAATTTCAAGAAGCGGTTTTACACTATTTGGTGCATTACTTTTAAATACTAAAAAGGAAGCTGCTTTAAAATATTCATTTTTAATGAGTTTACCTGTTACCTTTGGTGCAGGACTATTAGAAATTAATAAGGTTAATTTTACTCCTGCTGTTATAAACTCTGGAATTGCAACTTTTATTTTTGGAGTTTTAGGTCTCTATATTTTGAAAAAAACTGTAATAAATGGAAAGCTTAAATACTTTGGATATTATACAATAATTGCTGCTATTATAAGTTTTATTATTTAAAATTTTTATTCGAAGTGATATTATGAAAATATTATTAACAGGTAAGATGGGGTAGGGAAATCAACTATATTGAGAAAAGCTATTAAAAAATATAATATAAAAAACGGTATTTTCACCCAAAAGGTTGGTGAAAATGTTTATGCATGGTTGCTAAATTCACCACAAAAACACATAATAGGGAAAAAATCTAAATTTGGCATGCAAATAGACGAAAAAGGATTTAATGCTCTTACTGACGAATTGAAAAATGTAAAATTTCCTGATTTTTTTGTCGTAGATGAAATTGGATATTTAGAAGAAAAACATACACCTTTTTTAACTGAATTAGAAAGGATCATTGAAGAATCAAAAAATTTTATAGGAATAATACGGTTATTTTTTCATGAGAGGTATTACTTTTTAGCCAATTTACCTGTGATTGAAATAACCGAAGAAAATAGAAATAATATAGAATTATAAAAATAAAAGCTCCAGATTTCTCTGGAGCTTTTATGATGCCATATATCTATATGGAATCGGGGATGGGGATTTCGAAATTATTATATCTTAGATATATTAATTAAATGTTACAGAAATAAGTTTTTTTTGTATTTTCAGTTACTTTTACAATCCCTTAAGATATTTTTATTTTTTCTCTTTTAATGCTCTTAATACCTTTTCTGGTGTAATTGGAAGATCCTTTATTCTAACTCCTACCGCATTATATATTGCATTTGCAATTGCAGCAGGTGGTGTATCTATACCTATTTCTCCAACGCTTTTAGCACCAAATGGGCCAGTTGGTTCATAGCTATCTACAAGTTCCACATTAAGTTTCTTGATATCAACCCTTGATGGGATTTTATAATTCATAAGGTTGTTGGTGAGCAATCTTCCATTTTTATCATATTTTACTTCTTCATACATTGCCATACCTATTCCCTGAGCAAGACCACCTTCAACCTGAACCTTTGCAAGATTTGGGTTAATTGGTGTTCCACAATCAACTACTGCTACGTAATTTAAAAGATCTACTTTTCCTGTTTCTGTATCCACTTCTACTTCTGCATAACCTGCCATGAATGGTGGTGGTGACTCTTCTCCTACATATGAACCGGTTGTACTCAATTGTTTTTGATTTTCATTATAATACAACACCTCTGCTAATTTTTTCAATGTTATCTTTCTTTCTCCTGCTTTTATCTCTTTACCATCAAATTCTACTTCATTTTCTGAAACTTCAAAATACTCTGCTCCTGCTTTTATTATTTCTTCTTTCATTTTTTCAGCTGCTATTCTAACTGCATTACCTGAGACATATGTAGTACTTGAAGCATATGCTCCTACATCAAAAGGTGTGACATCTGTGTCAGAAGAATATGGAATTATGCTTTCTGTTGGAACATTCAATACTTCTGCTGCTATTTGAGATAAAATTGTATCGCTACCTGTACCAATATCTGTAGCACCTATTAATAGATTAAATGAGCCATCTTCATTTAATTTTAATGTTGCAGCACCCATATCTATCTTGGCTATTCCAGATCCCTGCATGGCTATTGCCATACCTACTCCTTTAACTTTTTTACCTTCTTTTTTGGTTTTAAATTTATTTTCCCAATCTATTTTTTTAGCACCTTTTTCAACACATTCGTCTAACTTACAGCTTCTTACTATCATATCGACACCTTCTCTACCTTCACCCATAATCTTGAAGATAGGAGATGTTTCTTTTTCTCTTATCATATTTATTTCTCTCAATTTCACTGGATCCATATTTAATTTATAGGCTAACATATCCATTGCAGATTCAATTGCAAAATTCGCCTGAATTGCTCCATAACCTCTATATGCACCAGCAGGTGCATGATTGGTATATACCACATCACCACCAAATCTTACTGCCTTTACTTTATTATACATTGGCAATACTTTAGAACCTGCAACCATAAATGTGGTTAAAGCATGCTCTCCATAGGCTCCTGTATCTGAAAGCCCTCTAACATCTATAACATTTATTTTTCCATTCTTATCTGCACCTATGGTTACATCAAAACGCATTGGATGTCTTGTATATGTTGATTCAAAGACTTCTTTTCTTGTGTAATAAACCTTTGCAGGTTTTCCTGTTTTTAATGTAACCAGAGCAACATATGGTTCACCGTGAATGGCTTGTTTCCCACCAAATCCACCACCAACACGTGGTTTTATTACTCTTATCTTCTTTATTGGCAAGTCCAATGCTCTTGCCAATATTCTTCTTACATGGAATGGAACCTGTGTTGAGCTAACAATAACCAATCTACCCTGCATATCAATATATGAGTAAGCAGCATGTGGTTCCATCATTACATGTGCTTGAGCCTGTGTATAAAATCTTTCTTTTATAACAACATCAGATTTTTCTATTTCTCCCTCAACGTCACCTATACTCATTTCATATGTAGCAGCTATATTATTTTTAGGATCTGAACTTACAAAAACTTCACTTTGATAATCATCTTCAGGATGTATTATTGATTTAGAACCTTTACTTTTTTCAAAATCCAATACAGGTTCTAAAACTTCATAATCTACATCTAATAATTTTAGAGCTTTTTCTGCTGTAATTTCATCTCTTGCTGCAACTACAGCAACCTCATCTCCTACATATCTTACATATTCATCAAGAATATATTTATCATATGGTGATGGTTCCGGATAACCCTGCCCAGCTCTTGTAAATCTATTTTTTGGAACATCTTTATATGTTAATACACATTCTACACCTTCTAATGCTTCTGCTTTTGATACATCAATATTTTTTATTCTAGCAAATGCATGAGGACTTCTTAAAATCTTTACTACTAATGAATTTTTAGGTGCTAAATCATCTGTATATACAGGTTTACCACTAACTAATCCATATCCATCAACTTTTTTAATAGGTCTTTTTACTTCTTTCATGCTTTCACCTCAAAATACTTTTTTATTGCTCTCATTTGAGGAACGTATCCTGTACATCTACATAAGTTCCCAACTAAATACTTTTTCATATCTTCTTCACTTGGATTTTTCAATTCTTTTTTCATAGCATAAACATTAAGTATTAACCCTGGACTACAAAAGCCACATTGATCTGCCCCTTCTTCGAGTAAAGCATTTGATATCGCTTTAAATTCAGGATCATTTTCTAATCCTTCTATTGTTGTTATTTCGTGTCCATCTGCTGAAGCAGCTAAAACAGAACAGGATAATACAGGTTTCCCATCCATTAAAACTGTACACACACCACATGTTCCTGTATCACAGCCCTTTTTTACACTCATATAATCCAATCTTCTCAACACATCAAGAAGAAATTCTGAAGGAGAAATTTCTACTTCTCTTTTTACATTATTTATTGTTAGTATTATTTTCATCTTAAAACCTCCTCTAATCCTCTTCTTACAAGAACAGGAGCAATCATCTCTCTGTATTCTTTTGAACCTTTAATATTAGATCCAAATGTCATTTCTTCTGCTGCAATCTTTGCTGCTTCTTCTATATTATCATTTTCTTTCAGATAATTCATAGCTTTTTTGGCTAAGCTTGCAACTGCAGGTCTTGCACCAATAGCTATTCTAAAATCTTTATTTTCATCTACTGAAACTGCTGTATTTAATATGGAAAAATCATAGAAAGAATTTCTCATATATTGAAAAGAAAGCTTTCTATTTTCTTTCTTTATTGCTAACTCAACTAATATATCCTTTCTTATTTTTTCTTCTAAAAACACTTCTAATGGCATTCTTCCATTATTGTATAACACAACATCCGTATTCAAAGCTAATAATACTGTTATAAGATCTGAAAATCCCAATCTTGGAAATATAGTTCCACCAATAGTAGCAATATTTCTTAATTGCACGGACCAAATAGCTTGAAGTGTTTTAATTAATTCACCATTAAAAGCTGCCTTTATTATTTCATTTCTTTCAATTTCACCTAAAGTAGTTGCCCCACCTATTTTTAGCTCATCACTCTCAATCTTAACATAATTTAATCCTGCATCCTGCAAATCAATGGCAAGATCTATCTTTCTTGAAGATAATCTCATAAATGCACCGCTACCTATTATTTCTGCTCCTCAATACTCACCAATTTTTCATAAGCCTCTTCTACGCTTTTCGGCCTATAATATTCTTTAATCTCAATCACACCTATCACCCTTCCCTGCTAAATTTATAATAAGCTTTAATCAATAAATTCTTTACCATTTTCTTTCTATACTCTGCAGTAGCTCTTACATCGGTTATTGGATTTATATTTTGCATATATTTCTCACCAAACTCTTCAAATGTTTCTTTAGAAAATTTTTTACCTATCATCTCTTTTTCCAATTCTTTAAACCTCATTACTGTTGGTCCAACAGAACCATATGCAATTTTTATATCTTCTATAGTATCATTGTTGAGTTTTAATAATACCCCTATACTAATAATAGCAATATTCATTGCATTCCTTTTTCCAACCTTTTCATAATAGTATTCATACTCACTTCTATCTCTTAATTCAATAGAACTTATAAACTCTTCTGGTCTCAACGCTATCTTTCCAGGACCTGTTACCAATTTTGAAATCTTTATTTTTTTATTTGATGGTTTTATCTTTGCATAACCCTGAACAAGTATGTTGCAAGCAAAAAATCTCCAGCAGGAGATGCATTTGCTATATTTCCTATAGGTGTTGCTCTATTTCTAATTTGTGGAGAACCTATCTTTCTTATTATTTCAACCACCATTGGATATTTTTTTACAAACTCATCATTATTCAATAATTCACTATATGTGGTATTCATTGAAATAATTACTTTATTTTCATCGAACTTTATATCCCTTTTTTCAAGACCTTTAGTATCTATCACAACTTCTGGAGTGCATACTTTTGCTCTCATTTTAACCATTAAATCTGTCCCGCCTGATAGTAATTTAGCATTATATTTGGATTTTAATTCACTAATTTCGTCTATTGATTGAGGTTTATAATATTTAAATTTCACTTTTTCTCACCTCGTTTTTCTGCGGCTAATTTTACTGCTTCTATTATTTTAGTATAACCTGTGCATCTACATAAATTTCCTTCTAATCCTCTTTTATATCTTCTTCTGTGGGATGTGGCTTATTCTCCAATAATACCTTAGTAGACATAATAAATCCCGGTGTGCAAAAACCACATTGAATTGCACCCTTTTCTACATATGAATCTTGAATTATTGTATCTCCTGTTTCGTTTAATCCTTCAAGAGTCCATACTTCCTGACCATCTAATTCAACAGCTAACACCATACATGAGTTAACATTCTTGCCATTTAAAATAATAGTACATGCTCCGCATTCACCCTCACCACAACCTTCTTTTACAGAAGTCATTCGCATATCATCCCTTAAAAAATCCAGAGCCCTTTTATATTCTAAAACATCATATTCCACATATTTACCATTTAATTTAAATCTTATTTTCATATTCTTCAATCACCTCTCTAACTGCATTTATATCTGGTTTTACTTTTCTTAATTTGACAAATTTTTCTATTGCTTTTACATCTTTCAATCCATTTCCAGTAATAACTATAGCAACTTTAGAATTCTTATCAAGATTTGCAGATATCTTTTTCAGTCCTGCATAAGATGTTGCTCCTGCAGGTTCTCCAAATAATCCTGTTTTTAATGATAATTCATAGATAGCATCTAATATTTCTTCATCAGTTACAGAAATAAAATATCCTCCACTTGCTTTTACATATTTACAGGCTTTAATTACATCTCTTGGCTTACCAACACTTATACTATCTGCAATAGTCTTTGTCTCAATATCATCAGGAATAAATGGTTCTCCCTTATCAAAAACTCGTTTTACTGCTGCAGCTCCTTCAGCCTGCACACCAATTATTTTAGGAATTTTATCTATTAATCCTAATTGATAAAAATCATAAAATCCCTTGTAAAATGAACTAATAACTGTCCATCTCCAACACTAACTAAAAGATAATCTGGCACTTCCCAATCATTTTGAACAGCTATTTCCAGAGCACCTGTCTTCTTTCCTTCTAACAAATAAGGATTTATTGCTGAATTTCTACAATACCAACCCTTTTCCTCACCAATTTTCATTGATATATCAAATGCCTCATCATAACTTCCATCAATAGGAATAACCTTTGCACCATATATAAATAATTGAGAAATCTTTGCAATAGGTGCCGAAGCTGGTAAAAATATATAGGTTTTTAACTTTGTTGGAGCACTTAATCCTGATAGAGAACTTGCTGCATTTCCTGTAGATGCACAATATATCGTGTCATATTCTTTTTCATATGCTTTGGTTATTGCCACTGCCGAAGCCCTATCCTTATATGAAGCTGTTGGATTTGTACCATCATATTTAATAAGCAATTTTTTTATACCTAATTCTTCAGCTAATTGCGGAAAAGCATATAATGGCGTTCCACCTACATGTAGTGGAGTTCTATAACTATTTTCTTCTATTGGTAAAATTTTCTCAAACTGCCATATGTTTTCATATTTTGAAAATTCTTCCCTACTTACTTTTATATTTTCATAATCATATATAACTTCTAACGTTCCCAATCTGTCTCCGCATTTAGGACAGGTATATTCAACATCATCTGGTTCATATATTCTTCCACAGGTAATACATCTTAATTTGTATTTCATCCCTTTCCTCCTATTTTTTTAATTTTTCATCTATATTAAATTTTACATTATTTTATACTTAAATTAAACCTTATTTAAACCTTTTTGCAATTGAATATAATCAATAATACTCGATTATCCCTCTTAATTGCCTTTTTTGTAAAATACAATATAAAATAACGAGACCCAAAGGCCTCGTTATTTAAATATATTTTATTAATTCCTTGCCATATAATGTGTATGAAGATAATGATGCGCAATCTCACTATTTGGTTCTCCGAGAAAATCTTCATATAATTTTTTACTGCTGGATTTTCATGTGATTTTCTTAATTTAGAATCATAATCTATTTCATATATTGCTTCCATCCTTTTAAGCAATACTTCTTCTGTAGTAGGAATTGGTTGTCCGCCACCACCTATACATCCACCAGGACATGCCATGAATTCAACAAAGTGATATTCTACTTCACCATTTTTCATTTTTTCAAGTAGTTGCCTTGCCTTGCCTAAAGTATTAACAACAGCAACTTTAATTATTTTTCCATTAATTTCAACTTCCGCTTCTTTTACACCTGCTAATCCTCTTACCGACGTAAAATCTAATTTTTCAAGCTCTTTACCTGTTAATATTTCATATGCTGTTCTTAAAGCGGCTTCCATAACTCCTCCTGAAGCTCCAAAAATAACTCCTGCACCCGTTGATATTCCAAAAGGAGCATCATATTCTTCTTCTGGTAAATTTTTAAAGTCAATACCAGATTCTTTTATCATTTTCGCTAATTCCTTGTTGTTAATACATAATCAACATCTCCTGCTAATTCCGGTCTATGCATTTCAAATTTTTTTGCTGTACATGGCATAATTGAAACAACAACCAATTTTTCTTTTGGAACTCCTAATTTTTTAGCATAATAATGTTTTGCAACTGCACCAAACATTTGCTGAGGTGATTTTGCAGATGAGAGATGCGGTAAAAATTCAGGATAGTTATGTTCTATAAACTTTATCCAGCCTGGACTGCATGATGTGAATAATGGAAGTTTTCCACCTTCCTTAAATCTATGTATAAACTCTGTACCTTCTTCTACTATAGTTAAATCTGCAGTAAAGTTTGTATCAAAAACTTTGTCAAATCCCAAAAGTCTTAATGCTGCTACTAATTTTCCTGTTGAAATTGTTCCCGGTTCCAATCCAAACGGCTCTCCAATTGCGACTCTAACCGCAGGCGCTGTTTGCACAACAACAATCTTTTCTGGATCATTAATCACCTTCCATACTCCATCTATATGGTATACTTCATGCAAAGCACCTGTTGGACAATTCATAACGCACTGGCCACAATTCGTACAATCAACATTCCCATACCTTCATCCATAAATGTTGTTACTATTGTATTTGGACCTCTATTTGCAAATGTGAATATATTAACGCTCTGAACTTCAGAACATGTCCTAATACATCTTCCACACACAATACATTTTGTTGGTTCTCTTACGATGGAATAACTTGAAAAATCCGTTGGTAGATTTTTTCTACTGGAGGTATATTTATTTTGTTACCCTATTTCTTCTGCAATTGTTTTTAATTCACAACTCGTAGCTTTAGGACAGGTTAAACAATTTAATTCACAACTAATACCATGCGAAGCAACTATTAATTGCATAATTGTTTTTCTTACTTTTCTTACTTTTTCAGAATGCGTTTTTATTTTCATTCCTTCACTGATTTTTACCGCGCATGACGGCACCAATGTTTTTGATCCTTCAACTTCTACAACACACAATCTACACCCACCATATGGCTCTTTGCCCTCCATATAACATAACGTTGGTATTTTTATATTAGCTTTTTTTACAGCTTCTAAAATAGATATATTTTCTGGCATATCATATTCTCTATTATTAATAGTGATTTTCATCTATCTCACCTCCGGTGAAAAAAATAATTTTAAAAAATTTCTTATTTTTATTTCAGAGATAGATTTCATCTATCTCACCTCTTCATAAAAAAATTTATCTAAAAGAGAATAAATAAAATTAACAGAAGACTGCCCAAATCCACATCTGGCAGCTAATAAAATTGCTTCTCTTAATTCACCTATTATCTTTTTATATTTTTCTTTATATCCTTTTTTCTTTAATTCTAACAATATTTCTTTTATATTTCTATTTCCTTCTCTACATGGGAAACATGTCCCACATGTCTCTTTTACAAAGAAATCAGAAACATTAAGTAAAATATCAACCAGATCATGTTTATTGGACACAACTATCATACCGCCAGAACCTACCGAAGATCCTGCAGCTTCCAAATCTTCGTATGTATACAATACATCTATTTCATCATATTTTAATATTGAAGTTGCCAACCCTCCTGGAACAACAAAATTTAATTCATCTTTCGTTCCACCAGCTAATTCGATAATATCTTTTAGTGTACCTTTACCAAATTCTATTTCATAAACATCTGGCAATTTGACATCTCCACTGATTGAAACCAATTTTGTTCCTCTACTTTTTTCTGTTCCCATTTTTGAATAAATATTTTCATCATATTTCATAATTTCTGCAACCGTTGCTAATGTTTCAACATTATTTACTACAGTTGGCTTATCATATAGTCCTCTTTGAACAGGATATGGTGGTTTTATCCTTGAAAATCCTCTTTTACCTTCTATCGAATTAATCAATGACGTTTCATCTCCACAAACATATGCACCTGCACCCTTAACTAATTTTAATTCAAAACTAAAATCACTTCCTAATATATTTTTCCCAAGCAATCCTCTGTGATAAGCATCCTTTATTGTTTTCTCGAAAATATCTATTGCTTTAGAGTATTCTCCTCTAATGTATATATATCCATAATTTGCTTTAACAGCATATGCAGCTATTATTATTCCCTCTAATACTTTAAATGGCATATTTTCAAGCAAAAATCTATCTTTAAATGTTCCTGGTTCCCTTCATCAGCATTGCAAATTAAAAATTTCACATCATCCTTTTGAGCTAATGCAAATTCCCATTTTTTTCCAGTAGGAAACCCTGCTCCACCTCTACCCTTAAACCTGATTCGGTTATTTTTTTCACAATATTTTCAGAATTCATTTTTAAAGATTTTTTCAATCCTGGAAATTCATAATTTTCCATTGATTTATCAAGATCTGATTTTAAAAATATTTTTTCTTCTATCATTTTATCACCACCTTATATACATTCTTTTAAAATAGAAATTGCTTGTTGTGGAGTAAGTTTCGTATAAATCTTATTATTTACAAGCATTACCGGACCCTCCCGCAATGTCCAAGGCACTCAACAACCTCAAGTGTAAATTTCTTATCCGCAGTAGTTTCACCCGATTCAATTCCCAAAAATTCCTTTATCATTTCAACTACACTCTCTGAATTGTTCAGATGACACGAAAGACTATCACATACCCTAACAATGTATCTTCCTCTCGGTTTAACATGTAACATAGAATAAAAAGAGATTACACCATAGACCTGAGATTTTGGCATATTCCTCGTTTTAGCAATTCTAATAATTTGTTCTTCCGGAATATACCCATATGTATCTTGAATATCATGCAGTTCTTCTAATAAGGTTTTTTCATAAAATTTTTCCATAATATTCACCCCCTCAATTATATATTACTACTTTATTAAAAAAATAACAAATGTATTGATAAGCGATAAAATGAAATTATTCACTATAATAAACATTTACACGTTATTAACGTTCTTTTTTCACTTTGTTAACATAAACACAAAACCCGGAAAATCCGGGTTTTGGTTTCCAATAAATTATTTACTTGTTGGTGTTGCGTTTTTTGATTCTTGATATTCTTTTTCTGCTTCTTCTATCATTTTATCTATTCCAGGATATTTTGGATCAAGTTTTTTGATTTCTTCAAGATATCCTATCTTTGAGAATGTATCCTGGCTGAATGTGTCATTAAAATCTATTAATGTTTCTAATGCTTCTAATCTTGTTTCAGTTGATGCTTTTGAGAAAGCCACTCTATTTAAATTAAAGCTTATTTCTCTTAATTGTTGCCCAAAATATTGGAACATAGCATTTGCATCAATATACTTTAAATATTGTTTATATGTGTTTATTTTATTTTCAGAATATTTCAAAGCAACTTCAGGTTTTTCTGGTGCTTCTTGATAATAATAATCAATTGTTTTCGTTGAGCTCGGATATTCTGCAAATAATTCATCTAACACTTTTACTCTCTTTGACTTTAATTCATCTAATTCTTTTTGTAATTCTACCTTACCTTTTGCTATTTCTTCATCTGTATATCCCTTTAATTCATTTTTAAGATTTAAGAAATCTTTTGCATCTTCGTATTTAAATCTTTCTTTTAATAATTTTGTATATTCTTCGCCTTGAACATTTTTCATTTTTTCACTTAATTCTTCATACTTCTTATTAATTTCGTCAATACCTAATTTAAGAATATTTTCATCCACATCATCTTTTAAAGTTAAGTATTTTGTGAATTTGTCTAATCTTTCATTTAAAATACTTTTTAATAAATTGGTAGCATTTATGTATAATGCCATTTCATTAGCTGATGCATTAACAGCTAATTCTCCATTATCAAATACAAGTTTTTCAATTGATGATATAAATTCTTTTATTTTATTTTCATCTTTTGATTTTGATAATTCATTATATTCATCATATGCTTTTAAATCTTCATCAAGGAAATCCAATCCTAATTTTTCTTTATTTTTGTATTCTTTTAACCAGGAAACAAACTTATCGTTTTTTAAAGTTTTTTCAATTTCAGAATATATTTCTGGATATTTATCCATAATGTCTTCTGGTTTGTTAAACACTTTTTTATCCTGAACTCTAATTATGTGATATCCATAGTTAGTTTTAACTGGACCAACTAACTCTCCCACTGTAGCATTAAATGATGCATCTTCAAATTCTTTTACCATTGTATTGTGTTTAAACCAACCTAATTCTCCACCACTTGTAGCATTTGATGTATCTTTAGAATATTTTGCAGCAGCATCTTCAAAGGTTATTTCTTTATTTTTTATCATTTTCATTATTTTATTTGCGGTAGCTTCGTCAGATACAAGAATGTGTTGTGCTTTTACTTCCTCATATTTTGATTTTAAATCTGAAAAATTATCCTTTAAATACTTCAATCCTTCTTCTTTAGATATATTTGAAACACTATTTTTTACTCTATCAATAATAAATTGTGTTTTATATGCATTTTTATAGTTTGCTTTAATCAAGTTTCTTAAATTCTCTTCACTCTTGTAATAATCTAAATATTTTTTCCAATTATCAGGATTTTCTTTTAATTTTGCGATTTGATCATCAATGTATTTATTAAATGCTTCTTCAACTTCTTTGTCGGTTGGCATTAATCCATTATTTTCAGCGTAATACTCAATTACTTTTATATCAAATAATTGTTTTGCTGCAGTATACGATAACATCAATTCATCAAATACAGGATCTAATTTTTGACCATAAGATGTATATTGTTGTCTCATTTGTGAAACTTCATCATTTACTTCATAATCCATTATCCAATATGGGTAATCTAATTCTGTTCCATCTTTTGTAATAACAGCTACTGCATTATCTCTTGATGGTTTACTGGAAGCTGCTTTTACTTTTGATGCACCTAAGTAGGCTGCAATTGACCACCAAACAATACCTGCTGTAAATAATACTACAATTATAATTACAATTGTCTTTTCCCATTTAACAAACCAATCTCTCATCTAAAAACCCCCTCTATTCCTACATGTTATAATAGTCTAAAAACCGGGGTATCCCCGGTTTTTGTTTTTTATTATCTTAAGTACATACCTTTTGTTGCTTCTTCAAATTTTAACAATCTTTCCCATCTTGTATCTACATATTTTTGCATTTCTTCAATTACTTCTTTATATTCTGGATGTTGTAATGCTTTTCTAAATCTTCCAATTGATCTAATGTATTCTTCAATTGGTTTAAAGTTTCTTGGTTTTCTTGTAATTTTATAAACACCTCTGTCAATTTCATATAATGGCCAATATTTTGTTTCTACTGCCAATTTTGTGATTTTTGGTCCATCACTTTCTGGAATTCTCCAGAATCTTACACATGGAGCTAATACAGCAATAAATGCTGGTCCTTCATGTTTTAAACCTTTTTCAACTTTTGCCATAAAATCAAATGGGTCTGATGTTGAAGCGGTTGCTGCATATACATTTTCATGAGCACCTATTATTTCAACTATATTTTTCTTAAATTGTACTTTACCTGTTTTTACTTTTCCTACTGGTTCAGTTGTTGCATCAGCACCTGGAGGTGTAGAACCTGATCTCTGGTTACCAGTGTTCATATATCCTTCATTGTCGTATAAGATGTATAAGAAATCGTGTCCTCTTTCTACAGCACCTGATAATGATTGAAGACCTATATCATATGTTCCACCGTCTCCACCAAATGCTATGAATTTTATTGGTTTATCTGTTTTTAGTTTTCCTCTATTTTTTAATGATCTATATGCAGCTTCTGCACCAGAAATAGTTGCTGCTACATTTTCAAATGCGTTGTGAATATATGGTACATTCCAGGCTGTAAATGGATATATTGTTGTAGAAACTTCTAAACATCCAGTTGCTGCACCTACTACTGGTTCATATCCTAATGCTTTTGCTGTCATTGTTGCCCACTTTGCTACCATCGGCGCATTACATCCTGGACATAATCTATGACCTTGTGTAAAAGGCCAGTCTTCTTTAGCTACCAAATTAATTAATTGTTTCATATTTACAGGCACTATTGTTCACCTCCAATTATTCTTTTAAACCAAGATATCTTTCTTCATTTGGATCTAATTCACCTTTCATTGCTTCTTCAAATGGAATGTGTAACATAGCTGGAGTTACATCTCTTCCACCCAAACCATATACATATGAACCAATCATTGGTCTTTCTTTTGCTTCATATAACGCTGATTTAACTAATGAGTATAATGGTGCTTCTTTACCAAATGACATAGCTCTATCAAGTACAACAACTGCTTTTCTACCATCAAGAGCTTCTAAAAATTCTTTTTTAGGGAATGGTGTAAATACCCATGGTTTTATTAACCCTGCTTTAATACCCTTTTCTCTTAATTCATCAACTACATATTTAGCTGTTGATGCTGCAGAGTTCATAACAACCATTACATATTCAGCATCTTCCATTTTATATAAATCTAAGAAGTCATATTTTCTTCCTGAAATCTTTTCGTATTCAGCAAATACTTCTGGTAATGCTTTGTATGCATTTTTTAAACCTTCCTGTTGTTGTCTGTGGTGTTCAAAATAATAATCAAATAAATCTAATGGACCATGTGTTATTGGATTGTCAACATCCAATAATGGATATTTAGGTTCCCATTGACCAACAAAATCTTTAACTACTTCATCATCTAAGATTTCTACACCTTCAACACCATGTGAAGTAATAAAACCATCTAAGTTAACCATAGCAGGAGTTAAAACTTCTTCTCTTTCTGCTAATTTTGTTGCTATTATAGTTAAGTCATAAGCTTCTTGAGAATTTTCACTCATTAATTGAATCCATCCAGCATCTCTTACTGCATAAGCATCTGAGTGATCACCGTGAATATTTATTGGCCCTGACAATGCTCTGTTAACTATAGGCATTACAATTGGTAATCTCATTGATGCTGCTATATATACAATTTCAAACATTAATGCTAAACCATTAGCTGCTGTAGCTGTCATTGTTCTTGCGCCTGCTGCTGCTGAACCTACTACAGCACTCATTGCAGAGTGTTCTGATTCAACTGGAACCATTACTGTATCAACAACTCCATCAGCTACAAATTGTGCAAAATATTCAACAATTGGAGTTTGGGGTGTTATTGGATATGCAGCTACAACATCTGGATTAATTTGTCTCATTGCATGAGCAACTGCAGCTGCACCAGTTATTGCTAACTTTGTAGGCATTTATATTCAACCTCCTTATTTTAAAAATTCCGTTTCAGGTTTCATTGTTATTGCGTTAACAGGACAAACTTTTGCACATGTTCCGCAACCTTTACAATAATCATAATTAAATCCTACCATTTCTGTTTTTCCATCTTCTTTAACAATACCATCTATAGCCATATCTGGACAATATAACCAGCATTGCATACAATTGATACATGCATCTTTATCTACAATAGGTCTCATTATTCTCCATGTACCTGTATTGTATTCTCTTGCTGTAGCTGGTTTATCTATTACTCCAGCAATTGGCATTTCTTTCCAGCTATCATATTTAGGCATCGCCTTTCACCTCCTGATAACCTCTTTCAACTGCTCTGATATTTGCTTCAACTATTTCAGGTCCAAATTTTTTCTCAAATGTTTTTTTAACTTTTTCCTTTACTACTTCTAAAGGAACTACATTTGTTAATTTAACTAAAGCACCAATCATAACAGTGTTTGGTATACCTCTTTTAATTTCCTCTAAAGCTATATCTGTTGCTGGAATTGTATATATTTTTCCTTTGAATCCTGTTTTTTCTCTAACTTTTTCTGGAGACATAACTGTGTTAACTAACATAATTTTGTCTTCTGATAATCCTGCTGTTAATTCAGGCAATCCTAGCATCGTGTCATCAAAGATTACAACAACATCTGGATTTTCAATACCGCTTCTTATTCTAATTGGAACATCTGCAATTCTGTTAAATGCTTTCATTGGCGCTCCGGATCTTTCAGCACCATATTCTGGGAATGCTGTAGAATATTTTCCTGCTTCTACGGCTGCTTCTGTCAAGAATTGTGATGCACTTTTTGCTCCTTGACCAGCTCTTCCATGCCATCTGATTTCAAAATATTTTTCTGGCACTCTTATGCCCTCCTTTCAAATATTGATCACATAATGTCACTATAATCAATGTTATCAAAAATTTTATCCACCCACATATAATATTTTAACTTATTTTTTTCAATTTTTCCACTCTCAAGCATTGCATTAAGTTCAAAAAAACGTTTCACATGTGTTTTTATTCTGTTAACTGCATATTCTACCGTTGTACCTGAACTTATAATAAATGCCCAATCACTTGATTGCGCCAGCATTAGCTCTTTTATCATCAATAATATAATATTCTTTTCCTGTTCTTTCCACTTTTTATCAATTTTCTTTTTCAATATTTCTACCATTTCATAAATAGCTGGATATATCCAATCATTATTTCCATTTATCCATTCCTCAAAAAAGCCATTTATTCCCCATGAAGATTTTGCTGGTGTTGTTACCTGTACCTCCTCTATTTCAGATAAAATATTTTGTGGATGTTTTAGCTCAATAACATTAGAATTATACACATATTCTATTACTTTTTCTAGAAACATAATGCCTTCATACCACCAATGTCCAAAAAATTCTGTATCAAAAGCATATGTCATAACAGGATTTAATTCTGGATACTTTTTATTCAGTTTTTTTACCTGAGTTACTCTTTTTTGAACAAAATCATTTGCATCTTCTTTCACTGCAGCATATGCTTCATCAATGTCATACAATAATTTATCAAAAAGTTCTTTATCTTTACCTGTAATTTTATGATATTTTATTCCAGTGTTACATCTCACACCACTTTTATCAATATAATCTTTTATATATTCATAGTCTCTATCAAAACCTATATCTCTATAAAACTCCCTATATCTTGGATCATTTAAATACCCTGATTCTGTATCAAAAATTTCAACATTATTTTCCTTGTCTCTCGAAAAAACAAACATTTTTGAATTAGTAATAACTGGATTATATACATCATAAATTGGATATGGATTTCCATATATCAATCCTTCTTTTTCGACAAAAAAATATTCCAGACCAAATTCTTTCAAATAACTATCCAGACCTTCATAATACCCCATCTCTGGTAACCAGAACCCTTTTGGGTTATGTCCAAAAACTTTTTTAAATGTTTCTAAACCATATTTAATTTGCATTTTTATAATTTCTGGATATTCCGAATATAATGGTAATACTGCATGAGTTGCAGATGTGGTAATTAGTTCTAAATATCCTTTACTTTCATATTCTTTAAATGCATTTAATATATTTTTATTATATTCTTTTTCAAAAATTTCCAGAATTTCTTTAAAGTTATTCCTATAATAATCTGCCATTTTATGCTTTATCAACTCTTCATCTTTGGTTGTTTCATATTCTTTTTCTGATAGTTCTATAATTTTTTTTAGATATCGAACATATTTTTCCTGTAAATCTATACTATTTAGCATTTCTATCAATGTTGGTGAAAAACTCATAGTTAGTTTGAAGTCAATTTCTTTTCTCTCAAGATTTTTAAACATTCTAATAATAGGAACATATGTTTCTGTTATTGCTTCAAATAACCATCTTTCTTCCATAAATTCTTCATAATCCGGATGTCTAACATACGGCAAATGCGAATGCAACACAAAAAGTATTTTTCCTTTGTTCATTTTTTTATCCCCTGTTTAAGGAATATAGATTCCAGACAAAAGACCCTCCACCTGATATTGGAGGTCTATCTCCCAATTGAGGTAATGTCATATTACCATTAGCTATACTTGGAATTTTTTCTATAATATTAATATTTAGTTTTTTTCTTATTTTTTTCTTTTTGGCTGTTTTTATATTGTAAAAAACTATATTTTCTGAAATATTTAAGTTGTCAGATGGCATTTTTAATTTATTACTTTTAATTAAAGGTATAAAATTCCTTTCATAATCTATATATCCTATTTCTCCTATATATTCCGCATTTGAAGAAGGTACAAAAAAATAATAACTCTTATATTCCCTTAAATCATTTGTAGATTCATAAATTCTATTTGCTTCATCTATTGAAAAATCTTTATTTGTTATATCATAAAATCTCATAATCATCTTGGTGTTTTCTGGTATTTTATTTATTTTCATCAACAATTCTTTTGAAAAGTTCCAGAATGCAAATATCCAATTTGCATTAATACTGGTTATTACAAGTAAATTTTCATTAAGTAAATTGTTTTTATTTTCTACTAAATCTATCCTACCAATTCTCGGCATTTGATACGATAATTGATTCGATGTATCCGTTATCAAACCTTCCTCTTTTAATTGCAATAATTTATTTTTAATAACTTTTATTATATCTTTTTTTCTCATTGATCTTTTAAGCTTAATACCCATATTTTTTGCTATGTTTCTTAATTCTTGAATACTTGGTTCCTCATTTTCTAAAAGTCTGGAAAGTTTTTTGTCTATTATCATAATTCAACCCCAATTAATTTTTTCCAACCTTTTAAATTGTATCATATATTTTTTTTTAGCAAACAGCAAAAACAAAAAGAATTCTAAACATAATCATGTTTATTCAATACTCATAACATGAATTCACGTTTGTTAAAGGTTATATATTTTTTACATTCCTGCAAAGAATAATTGGTGTAACCTCTCCTTTAATAATATTAACCGCTTCTTTAATCGTTGCTCCGGTAGTGTAAACATCATCTATTAATATATATTCTTTATTTTTATTGTTATATTCTTCAAAATAAATTTATTCTTTATCTGATTTATTCTTTCAAAATAAGATTTTGTTTCAACTTGTGTTTTTGAATATCCTTTTTGTATTTTTAACTTTTTTCTTAAAGAAAATCCAGTAATCCTAGAAAATTCTTTTGCAATCAAATATACAGGATTGTATCCTCTTATTTTTAAATGTTTTTCTATTGATGGAATATATAATATTTCTGGAAAACTATTGAGTTCAATATTATAATATTTATATGTTTTATATATCATTTTTGCGAAAATATTCGCAAAATGTGTATTTTGTTTAAATTTAAATTCTTTAATAAGCCTTGATAACGGCTCTTCATATAATCCTGCAAAATAAATTATTTTATTATTTCTATTTATAAATGAAGGCTGAAAAAGCGAGTCTTCACATGACTCGCAGATTAATTTGCTAAAATTTATATTTTTACCGCAAACTGCACATTTATTTGGAAATATATCATTCAAGAACATTGGGTACTACCTCTGGATTTAATTTCAGTAGTGTTGTTAAAGCTGTTAACTTCAATTTTCCATTTTCACTTTCATCTTTTAAAATATTGTAAGGCGTTTCCCAAAAATTGTTCGCTTTTAATATTTTTAGTATACTCAGCGCATTTTTTCTTAAATTTAATGGATATATTTTATTTTCGGCAATTTTAGCTACTTCCATAAGAAATTGTTCTGCTTTTAATTTTTTTATTATTTGTAAAGCATAATTTTTTCTTTTTACTGATAGAGATTCTAAAAATTCTGGCACTTTTTCAAGAAGTGTGTAATCAAGAAAATGCAATAAATAAGACACTGCTCCTGATAACAGTTCGTCCTCAACAACATTTAATAAACTCCTTGCATAATCTACATAATTCATATCATCTTTTTCCATTGCCAGTTTAAATCCAAAATTTTTTATTTTTGATATTTCAGAGTCAATAAACTTATCAACAATCCAATCCTGTACTATATCATTACCACAAATTTTCTTTCCTTTATTTACTAATTCAAACAATATCTCTATATCATTTTCTTCATCTATATTTTTATTGAAAAAAGTCTTGGAAATTTCACAGGGTAATCCAGATAAATATTTTATTATTATTAATTTCATTTCTTTATTTGCATTATTGTATATTTCATTAAATGTATTATATACAGTAACAGAATCATTTGATTCAAAAAAACGTTTTAATATAAGCTTTTTTAAAGACAAAGGTACTTCATCTGACAAAATAACCTCACTAATATTATCTGTAATATTTAACAATACTTTTATTTGCGGGTTAGGATCATCCTTAAATTTATCTTTTATTTTGTCAATATCTTCAGGATAATACTCAATAAAAGAACTCACAAGTTGAAATCTAACCTTAAAATCTGGGTCTCTTGTTAATGGATATATTTCTTCAAACTCTTCACACCCCAATGAGAGATATAATTTTACAGCTTCTTTCCTTATTATTGGAGATATATCAGAAAATAATTCTTTTAATATTGTACAGTCCAATTTACCCATTTTTTCAAGATATTTTAAAGCTGATATCCTTACATTAGGACTATTATCTTTTAACATTTCATGCATATGCGTAATTTCAACTTTTTGTTTAGATAACTCCTGAATAGACTTTGCTTTCACTGTAGAAACACTTGATTCCAGCAATTCAAGGTATAATCTCATATTATCATGTCGTATTTTCTCCTGTAAAATTTTATATGCTTCTATAATTGGATTAGACATTTTACCACTCCTCAGAATAAATATTTAATTCATAATTTTCCAATTGAAATTTTAATATCTTATCCTCTTTTCCTATATCGACATTCTTACCTGTATAAAAATATTCATATGTTCTTCTATTATATTTATCTATAAATATCATTCTTAAATAATTAGAATATTTTTCTATTCGCAATCTTTCATTATTTCTACGTTCAAACTCAAAATATTTTTTATATCCTGCATCTTTGAAATCAACCGTTTCAACTTTTATATCATCTCTAAAAAAACGAAATAGATTCACAAGGCTATTCTCTACATTTATTACATTAAAATTTATATATAAAATTTCTTTAAACATAATAATTGTCCTTGCAAATAAAGCAAGGACAATTATAGATAGTATTGAAATTAAAATCAATGATATTGATGTTTCCAACATAAGATATCCTTTTTTCATTTTATTGGCTCCGAAAAGAATAGTGAAAAATCCTTTCTTCCATTTAAAAATCTGAATTGAATCTTTAAATCATCAATAAAATCTTCTGGAGGCGGAACTATATAGGTTATTTTAAAAAACATATAATCCACAAGATTTGTAGAATACTCTTTTTGAGATAATGGATACCCAAATCCAGCTTTTAAAGCTAAATTTTCAAGATTAAATCTTAATCCCGAATACATTAAAAATATACTTCTATTTTGAGTAGCTTCTTTTGTAATTCTATCGTTAAACCATGCAATTCCAAAGTCTATATTGCTGTTGTTATTTATCTTTAATATAGAAGTACTAATATCTATTACTGTCAAAAAATCAAAAGAAGGTGTACTAACATAGGTCACATCACTGGAAAATTCAAAATTACTTTCTTCAAGACCTAATTTTAGAGCCATATTCCAGTTATTTTCACCTGTTAATATAGACATTCCTATATCAAAATTAACAGAAAATATTATTAAGCTAAACAAAAGAAATAAAAAAAGAAGAGTTTTTTTCAATTTATTTCACCTCAGGTTTATATTCCTCAAGTTTATCTTTATTCTTTAATCTTACATGTCCCTTTTCAATTTCCTTAAAAGCTATAGTAACTAAATTATTGTCAGAAGTTTTAACAAGTGGTTTCGCAGTTGCATCAAAACCTTCTTCTTTCAAAATTTGAACCCTTTTAGCAACCATAATAGGAACAACATATTTAAATCCTACTTTTTTCATAATTTCATCATAATTAAAATCCATTGACATCTTTATTCCTCCTCAAATTTAAAAAATGAATATTTCCCAAGGTGCTCTGTTACCCTTTCTGTTTTTATCTGTTCAGCAATAAAAATAGATATTAATTGATTTATAGCTTCGTTTAAATCTTCATTTACTATAAGATAATCAAACTCATTAATTTTAGAAAGTTCCCACTTTGCATCTGCAAGTCTAATTTTCAAATCTTCTTCTTTTTCTGTTCCTCTATTCATTAAACGCTTCTTTAATTCCGAATATGATGGTGGAGCTATAAATATCAATACTGTTTCTTTGGGCATTTTTCTTACTACATTTAAAGCTCCTTGAACATCAATATCAAGAACTATATTCATTCCCTCATTAATTTTATCTTTTATGTATTTTTTGGAGGTTCCATATTTATGACCGTGAACTTCAGCATATTCTAAAAATTCATCATTTTCAACCATCTTTTCAAAAGTTCTTTCATCAATGAAAAAGTAGTCTTTTCCATCTTTTTCACCGGGCCTTGGTGGCCTTGTTGTATATGATACAGAAAAACTAAAACCTTCAAGTTTAGACATTGCATTCTTTATAATTGAAGACTTTCCAACTCCGCTTGGACCACTAACAACATAGAGAATCCCCTTTGTCATTTAGAGTATACCTCTCTCCTTATTTTTTCCAATGCACTTTCAACATCATAGAAATTTTGCATAAACCTTCCACTTATAGTTTCTGGTTGAATAGCGCTTAAAATAATATGATTACTATCTGTGATTACTATAGCTCTTGTTTTTCTTCCATATGTTGCATCTATTAATTTACCTTCTTCTTTTGCTATATCCTTTAACCTTTTTAATGGTGATGATTCAGGATTAACAATAGCAATTACCCTATCACCAATTACAACATTACCAAAACCAATATTTATTAAACCGTACACAACTTACACCTCCGATAATAAATTTATTATTAATGGATATTTTGTACCTGTTCTTTTATCTTATTTACATGTAATCTTCCATCAATAGACAATGCTGTTATTTCTTTCAATTTAGATTTTGAAGCTATTGTGTTAAATTCCCTATGCATTTCCTGAGCCAGAAAATCAAGATTTTGCCCCAATGATTCAAGATTTGACCCGGAAACCTCTCTAAATTTTTTCACATGCATTTTCAATCTATCTATTTCTTCTGTGATATCTCCTCTTTCTAATATAAGTGCTATTTCATATTCCAACCTTTCTTTATTATATTCTATTTCTAAATCAAGATCTTTCAATGATTCTTTTAGCTTTTCTTTATAATACTCTTTCATTTTTGAAGAATGTTTTTCTATTTGAATTGTAATTTCTTCTATTTTATCAACATACCCCATTAAAACTTTATATATCTTTTCTCCTTCAGATTTTTGGGTTTCAATAACCTTTTCCACACCTTTAAGAAGAACCTGTTCTAAACCTTTCCATATTAATTCTAAATCTTTTTCATCAATTGAATATTTCATTATTTCTTTAAATCTAATTAATAAATCCAGATTAGGCAAATCGCTTAAATGAAGATATTGCGCAAGCTCATTTAATGCATCATAGTAAGATTTTGCAAGTGCTTTATCTATTTTGATTATATCCTTTGGCTGTAATAATCTAATATCTATATATACGTTCAGGGAGCCTCTTTTAAAATGTTTTTTTAATATATCATTTACCTTTAATTCCAGAGATGAATATATCCACGGCAAATTCGTTTTTATATTTAAGTGTTTTCCATTTAATGATTTTATTTCTACCGTATAACTATAATTCCCAATATTTTCCTCTATTCTTCCGTAACCTGTCATACTTCTCATATTTTCACCTCTTTTTATTATACCATTATACACCAATTTCTTTAAAAAATCAAAATATTTAAGAAAATTTAATCTTAAATGTACTTCCTTTGCCTATATCACTTATAACCTCTATTTTTACCTTAATTTTTTCGCTTATTCTTTTGGCAATAGACAATCCTAAACCAAAACCTTTTGTTGAACGAGATTTGTCAGATTTATAAAAACGCTCAAATATTTTAGGTATTTCTTCTTCGGCAATCCCAGGACCCCTATCAATAATTTCAATTGCACGATCTGATAATTTTATAAAAATTTCATTTTCATTATTCAACTCAGTATATTTAATTGCATTTTCTATTATGACTTTAAGCAATATGCTCAAATAATCCTTATTGGTATTTATATATACATCTTTTAAGTCTGTCTTTATTTTTACATTTTCGTTTTTATAAATTCCTATAATTTTTTCAATTACCTCTTTTAAATTTACTTCTTCAAATTTTATTTCTTCATCAGCTTTAGTCAACAACAATAAGTTTTCCACCATTTCTTTTAAATAATTTGATGATTCTTTCATATTATTTAATGACTCATAAAAGACTTCTTTATCCTCTTTACCCATCTTTCAATTAATTTAATATATCCAATTATTGAGGTTAATGGTGTTCTCAACTCATGAGAAACATCAGAAACAAATTGTTTTTGTAATTCATATCCTTTATTTATCTTTTCTAACATTGAATTTATATTCTTTGTTAATGTGTGGAATTCTATAAATTTTTGCTCTGGAATTCTTTTATCCAAACTCTCTACATTTATTTCAGATATTTCTTTTGATATTTCAAGTAAAGGTTTTAAAGATTTCTTTGCAAAATAATAAGAAATAAAAATAGAAATTAAAATGCTTATTAAACTAAGCCTGAGAGATAATAAATTAAAGGTTCCAAGTAAGGCTGTGTATTCTAACGAAGGTCCACCTATTATCAAATCAGAATCTCCAAAAACTCTAGTTTTAATGAAAATATAATATAACCCATCTTTTTTATAAACTGCAAAATCTTTTTTCATATGATAAATTTCATCGTTTACAATACCGTATGGATCATTTAGTACGATTCCATCTAAAATCACCACTTTATTTGATATTATACTATTTTTTAACCTTTCCGAATCCTTTAATACATTCATATTTCTCATCATTGCCCCATTCTTTCACCGGGAATGGTTGTGAAATTTTTTCTATTTGTTGCTTTAATATAACAGCATAAGATCTTACAGATATTCTCTCAACAAAATATCTTAACGAAAAAATAATCGCTAATAAAACAACTATCATTACTATAGTATATATAATTGTAAGATTTACAACAACACTTTTTTTACTCTTCTTTAAAAACGTATCCAACACCTCTCACTGTTTTTATTTTTTTCCTTCCTTACCCAATTTTTTCTTAAGTAATTAACATAGACCTCAACTAAATTAATATTCTCTGGATCATCATATCCCATATTTCCTCAAGCAATTTTTCTTTTGAAATTACACTATTTTGTTAATCAATAAAAATCTTAATAAATTAAATTCTGTAAGTGTTAAGTTTATTTCTTTGTTATTTACCTTCACTTCCATTTTTTCCGAATCCAACTCAATATTAGAAACTTTCAAAACATCATGTTTCCCAATCTTCTGAGCAAAGCTTCTATTCTTGCCAGCAATTCTTCAATTTCAAATGGTTTTACAATATAATCATCTGCTCCAGCTTTTAATCCTTCAACTCTTGAAGGTAAATCACCACGAGCTGTAAGCATTATAATTCCAACATTATGATCATAACTTCTAATAGAATCCGCTATTTCCATACCATCTATTCCGGAAGCATTAAATCCAATATTATAATATCTGGTTTAAATGCTTCATATTTTTCCAATCCTTCTCTTCCATCATTTGCTACTTCAACAGAAAATCCTTCATGTTTTAATTCCAATTCCAATAATCTTGAGATACTTCTATCATCTTCTATTACTAAAACCTTAAACACACAATCACCTTCTTAATAAGTAAATCCAACATATAGTTCCTTTAATGTTGTTTCAATTATCATATAACCACCAAAATTTTCTAAAAAAAATTTTATTCCATATTTTGTCGAAAAATCCAGATTAGATGATACCGGTTGTTCAATAATAATGGATGCCTCTCTTTTTCCAAATGTTGCCATTATAGAAAACTTTGTGTTATAATCCACTGTATCTATTAACGTGCTAAAATCAAATGTTCCTTTTAAATCATATAAATAATATCTGATAAACGGAAAAGAAAATCCTGAATCAAATCCATACTTAATGTTAGAAACATCCTTAAAAGATAAAACCCATCAAATCTCCCTGTTACATCATTAAAAGTTGGTATAACTATATCCAGCGAAAACACTGATTTTGCTGTAAATCCTACATTAATAATCATTATAGATAGCACAAAAATTAAAAATACCTTTTTCATCTTTTTACCCTCCTTATGTTATAATAATACTCGTAATCTAAATAAAATTATAGTTTATTTACTTTACAAAACAATTAAACCATATTATAACTAATTATAATATACTATTCTTAAAAACTGCTTAATTTTAAAATAGCGAGGTGTTTAAAATGGAATTTAGAGGAACGACAATAGTCGGAATCAGAAAAAATGGAAAAACTGTTATTGCTGGTGATGGTCAAATAACACTTGGTAATACTATATTTAAAGGAACTGCAAGAAAGGTTAGAAGATTGGGTGAAGGAAAAGTTATAGCCGGTTTTGCAGGCTCAGTAGCAGATGCTTTAGCGTTATTTGAAAGATTTGAAACAAAGTATCGCGCAAATGCTGGAAATTTGTTAAAAGCCGCTGTAGAATTATCAAAAGATTGGAGAACAGATAAAGTTTTAAGAAAATTAGAAGCTATGTTATTGGTTGGTGATAAGGACTATTTATTATTAATTTCAGGAAATGGTGAAGTTATCGAACCGGAAGAAAATGTAATGGCTATAGGTTCAGGTGGCCCCTATGCTTTAGCTGCTGCAAAAGCTTTATTAAATAATACAGACTTAGATGCAGAAGAAATTGCAACAAAAGCCTTAAAGATAGCCGGTGAAATATGTATATATACAAATCAAAACATCACTGTGGAGGTTATTGAATGAAAGAAAAAGTCTGGGTAGTAGATAATGAGGTATTAGAGGATATAGAATTTTATAATGGTTTTACTATAGTTGAACAAAACATACTTGAAAAGATTTTTAATAATGCTTATTTCATAGATAGAGAATTGGCAGAAACAGATGAATCAAAAAAACAAATAATTCCATACGTTGTTATAAAAAATGAAAATAATGAGATTTTAGTAGTTCAAAGAACGAAAAATCAGACAGAAAAAAGATTACATAATTTATATAGCGTTGGAATTGGGGGCATATTAATCCAATAGATGGAAATGAAAATAAGGAATTAACGTTTTACAACGGGTTAAATAGAGAATTAAATGAAGAATTATATATTGATAAATTAAAATCCTTAGAATATGTCGGGTTAATACTTGATGACTCAACAGAAGTTTCAAGGGTTCATCTTGGTATTTTATTCATAGGATATGTTACTAATGCAGATATTAGAGAAAAAGAAAACTTTAATGAAATATGGCTAAATGAAAAGGATTTTAAAAACTTCGATGGAAATTTTGAAGGTTGGTCAAAAATCGCGTTACGCGCGCTTGAGGTGATTTAATGCTTTTAAAAGCATTTGCAAAGGTTAATTTATTTCTTGATGTGGTTGAGAAAAGAAATGATGGATACCATAATATAATTACTCTATTT
>NZ_QHLX01000012.1 GCF_004135675.1 Marinitoga lauensis | reverse complement strand
TTCTAAAAACACTTCTTTTTTTCAGGAGTTATGAATTTTAATATATTCTTTTTTTTAAAAGTATTATTTACGTCATCAAAAAATGTTTTGAAGTTCAGAATTCTATTTTCTTTTTCCTCGTCAGGAATAAAATTATCAAAAATATTCAAATTATAATTTCTTTTTTGCATGCCAAGTAATTTGCATCCATAATTATTAATATTTTATTTTTCCATTTTTATCTAAAAATATATAAAGAAAATCAAATTATCAAAATCGATATTCATAATAAAACTCCCTTTATAATCTTTTTTAATTATATCATATTAATATTAAAAATAATAACCCCCATAAATGGGGGTTATCTATAAAGGAAGGGTTTTTAAGATGCTTTGCTTCTTGTTTTATATCAAATACAACAGCTGCAATTAAAACTGCTCCACGAATAATATATTGGAAAGATATACCTACACCGATTAGGTTCATTCCGTTAATAAGTGATGCCATAACTAAAGCACCGACAATAGAGTTAGTAACCTTACCCACACCACCGGCTGCAGATACGCCACCAACATATGCAGCAGCAATAGCATCAAGTTCAAATAATGTTCCTGCTGTAGGGGTTGCAGATTGGAATCTTGATGCGTATAAAATACCAGATAATGCTGTTAATAACCCATTGAGCCAAAAACGAATAATGTTATCTTATTTAAGCTAATTCCACTTAATTTAGCTGCTTCTGGATTTCCACCAACAGCATATATATGTCTTCCCAAAGCCGTTTTTGTTGTCATAATATGATAAATAAAAGTAACGATTAATACTATTACAAATGTCCATGATAGACCATTATAACTTGCTAATATCCAGAAAAGATAACCTACTATTGAGGATATTAATAGGATTTTTAATATGAATATGGGTATAGATAATACTTCAAAATTATATTTTATCTTATTATTTCTTCTTTTAATTTCGAAGTAAATATAAAATAATATTATAATTATACCTATTAATAGAGTGGTAACGTGGATATTTTCGTTGTGGAAAAAATCAGGTATATATCCATTTCCGATTTCATTAAATGTATCGTTTGATATTATTATTGTACCGGTTTTTTGTGTTGCAACAAGTAAGCCGCCTCTAAAAATCAGCATCCCTGCCAATGTCATAACAAATGATGGGAGACCAATAAATGAGATAAAAAAACCATTGATTAAACCAAAAATAATTCCCAGAGCAAAAACTATTAATATGGTAGGAAGAACTGGCATATTGTGTTGCATCATTAAAATAGCCGCAATTGCACCTAAAAAACCAGAACCAAAACCTACAGAAAGATCTATATGTCTTATAACAATAACCAATGTCATACCAACTGCTAAAACAGCGATGTAACCCATCTGGTTAAATAAATTACTTATATTCCTAGCGGAAAGAAATAATCCATCAGTTAAGAAAGAGAAAATTAACATAATAATTACAAGAGCTATATACATTCCATATTCTCTTATATGCTTTTTAAGCAAAGTTTTTAATTCTCCAAACATACAAATTCCTCCTTAATATTCTACAGCCATTGCCATAATTTTTTCCTGAGTAGCTTCTTTATTGCTTAATTCTCCAATGATTTTTCCACCAGCCATAACATAGATTCTATCGCTCATACCAAGAACTTCAGGTAATTCCGAAGAGATCATGATAATGCTCATCCCTTCTGCAACCAATTCATTCATAATGCTGTAAATTTCATGTTTTGCTCCAACATCTATACCTCTTGTGGGTTCATCTAAAATCAACAATTTAGGAGTAACAAATAACCATTTGGCTAATGAAACCTTTTGTTGATTACCACCGCTGAGATTTAATACCTTCTGTTCTATGCTATGTGATTTGATTTTTAAGGATTTTCTATAATCTTCTGCTATAATTACCTCTTCATTTTCATTTACAAATATTCCTTTTAAGATCTTTTTTAAATTAGCAATGGTAATATTTGTTTTAATATCAAAATCCAATATTAAACCATTACCTTTTCTATCTTCAGAAACATAGGCAATGCCAGATTTTATTGCATCAGAAGGTGATTTAAATTGCACTTTTTTACCTTCAAAATATAGCTCTCCGCTAACTTTATAATCATCGGGATTCCCAAAGATACTGTGAGCCAATTCTGTTCTTCCAGCACCTATTAAACCCGCTATACCAACGATTTCTCCACGTCTAACATAAAAGTTTGCAGATTTAACTACATACCTTTCATTCTTTTTATCAAAAGCTTTCCAATTTTTTACTTCAAATAATTTGTCACCGATTTCATGATCCCTTTTTGGATAAATATCATTTATTTCTCTACCAACCATATGTTTAATAATTACATTTTCTGATATATTATTATTCTCAATTGTTGTTATAGTTAATCCATCTCTTAATACAGTGATGGTATCTGCTACTTCTAATACCTCATTCAGTTTATGAGATATTAATATTGAAGTAATTCCATGATTCTTTAAATCTTTTATTATTTGTAATAATTTTTCACTATCTGTTTCATTTAAAGCAGAAGTCGGTTCATCCAGAATTAATAATTTTACGTTTTTACTGAGTGCTTTTGCAATTTCAATAATTTGTTGAACTCCTACGCCAAAATCTTTGACCTTTTTTGATGTATCTAATGTATAACCCAATTTTTTTAGAACCTTTTCGGCTTCGGTTATAGTTTTATTCCAATCAATAATACCCTTGTTTTTTATTTCATGACCCAAAAAGATATTTTCATATACTGTTAATTCTGGAATTAATGCTAATTCCTGATATATGGTAACAATACCAACTTTTTCACTATCATAAATGGTATTGAATTTTTGTTCTTTTCCTTCAAATATTATTTGACCATCATATGTTCCATGCTTATGAAATCCGCTAAGTACTTTCATTAAAGTGGATTTACCAGAACCATTTTCACCAATCAAACAATGAATCTCTCCTCTTTTTACCTTGAAATTCACATTATCCAGAGCCTTTACACCAGGAAATTCTTTTGTAATGTTTTTCATTTCAAGAATATATTCACTCAAAAAGATCACCCCTTACTTGAAAAAGGGTAGCGTTTACCACTACCCTTAATTACATTTTAAATTACCATCTAAAATCAGATTCTTTATAATATCCTGAATCTATTAATACCTTTTTAACATTATCTTTTGTTACAACAGCAATATTTGATTGAATTGCAGGAACCATCTTTGAACCATTATCATATGAGTTAGGAGTAATTAGTTTTACGCCCTTTAATACAAATTGTGCTAAATTTATAGCATCTTTTACCAATAATCTAACGTCTTTAAATACTGTCATTGATTGTTTTCCGTCGATTATGTATTGTATTGAAGCCTTTTCTGCATCCTGGCCAGTTACATAGTATTTTTTTACATCTCTATCCTGTCTGAATGCATCAGCAATAGCTCTTGCTGTACCATCATTAGGAGCTAAAATAAATACTGTACCCTTATCTGCTTTTCTAGCTCTTGTTAAGTTATCTTCTGCTTTTCTTCTGGCTACTGTAAAACTCCAATCTGTTGTAATTTGGTTAATGATTTTTGCCATTTCTTCTCTTGTTAACTCTTTTTTGTTTTGTAATTTTTTAGCTTCTGAGGAGTTAATAATTCTAAATGTCCATCAGCAATTTTTGGTTGTAATACTTCCCATGCACCCTGAAAGAATAAGAAAGCATTGTTATCTGATAATGCACCAGCATATAAATATAATGGGTTATTTTTTCCAGTTGCATGATCCACTAAAAACTGTCCCTGTGCCCTACCAACTTCTACACTATCAAAAGTTACATAATAATCTACAGATTTTGTATTTGTAACTAATCTATCGTAAGAAATAACTGTAACGCCAGCTTTTTTAGCTAAATCCACTGTACCAGCTGCAGCAACTGCGTCATGAGGACATAAAATTAATACTTTAATGCCTTTTGAAAGTAATGCTTCTACATTTTGTCTTTCTTTTGCAGGATTTCCCTGACTGAATAAAACTTCAACTGAAACGTTTGTGTCTTTTAATGCATCTCTAAACCTTGTTTCATCTTGAACCCATCTTGGTTCATCCTTTGTAGGAAGAACAATACCAACATCCAATGCATAAATAGAAATAGCGAATAAAACTAACAATGCCAATAAAACCTTTTTCATAACTCCACCTCCAGATTAATTAAAATTTATCCAATATATTTATCAGCAACAGTGTGCCATTTTTTTAATGCTTAATATCAAAGTTAAGAAAAGTTAAGATTTTTAAGTATTATTTAAATTAAATCTGTTTAATAAAATTTTACAGGTCTGCGCAAAAATTGCGCATTTGTAAAAAAAGATTATAATTAATATGCAAAAATTGCATATGGTATGCAAAAATTGGGGTTATTATGACATTAAAAAAAGATTTATTTTTATTATTTTAATATTTGTTCTTTTACCGACGATATTGATATTATTTAATGAAACATATATTACTAAATATATTTTTAGAGAGTTATCTGATTATACAGAAAATACAATAGATGATTTTGGATTTGAATTAGTAAATAAAATATATCCAACGGCATTAAATACGTTTTTTGAATATAATAATTATTTAAAAAATTTTTCAAATAATATATTAGAAAATCAAAGAATTATAGATTATGCAAAATATGGGTTAATTAATACAGTAAATTCATACATTACTGAATTGATAAACTCGTCATCTATTGATGGGGTTATCATTATAGTTAATAATAAAAAAAGATAAGAATAGGTGAGTTTCCAGATATAGAAAGAATAAAAAGTGGCTATTTTGAAAATGAAAATGGAATTTACATGATATCCGGTTCTAAAAAAGATGATGTTGAAGTATATTCGTCAATGAAAATAGATAGATACTTTCTTGATTCATTAAACTTATCCTCAATTTCTATTATTTCTATTATTGGAAAACAAAATAGAATATTTCAAAAGAATAATTTTTATGCGGATTTTAATATAAAAGATAATTATGTTATATCTCAAAAATAAAATATCCATCTAAAATAGAAAATTATCAGATAATATTGTATTCGTTATATCTTTTGATATATCTCAATTAAACACTATTCAAAATAAGATTAAAGATGTTTTTTTTGAAAATATATCATCAAATTTAAATATTTCATTATTAATATGGATTTTTATTTCCCCATTTTTAATATATTTTGCATTATTTTATTTTGGTAAAAATATAGAAACTTTAGAGTTATCAATAAAATCCATAAAAGACATAGCAAGGGAAATTTTGATGTAAGAATTAATATGGAGAATGCTGAAAATAATAGATATAAAGATTTGGTTGATTCTATTAACTCTTTATCTAAAAACCTTAAAAGCATGCATTTAGAGATTGAAAAAAATATAAAGAAATTGGAAAGTGAAAAAACACATTAAAATACTTAGTTAATAATTTACATGAAGGTATAGTATTTTTTGATTTAGATGGAAGTATAAAAGTAGAGAATGATTTTGGAAAAAAGTTTTAGATGAAATAGGTGAAGAGGAATTAAAAATTCTAAAAATAAAATATATTCTTTAAATATAAATGGTGAGCAGAAGCTTATTGAGATTAGTAGAAATTTCCTGGACAAAGCATTATTAATATTAATAAGAGATATTTCGCTGGAAAAAGAAATGAATGATTTATATTCACTTAATGAAAAATTAGTTGAAAAGGAAAAGTTTGGTCGTATAGCAGCACATGAAATACGAAATCCTTTAAATTCAATGTATCTGAATTTACAATATTTAAAAATGGAATTTGGAGATAATAAAAAGATAGAGGAAATTAGTGATTTGATTATTGAACAAATTAAAACAATAGATACTATAGTTGATGAACTTTCCTCACGGGCAATTATCGAATCGGAAGATAAAGAGATTAATATTAATAGCGTTATTTCTCAGATATTAAATCTATTAAAGTATAAAATATTGGAAAATTCTATTGAAGTGGATTTTGATTCGAAGGAAAATATACTATTAAGAGTTAATTCTCAAAGATTGAATCAATTGTTCTACAATATAATCAATAATGCAGTAGAAGAATTGGAAAATAAAGAGGGAAATAAAAAAATTAAAATAGATGTATTAAAGAAAGATAAAAATATTGTTGTTATTATATCGGATAATGGTAAGGGTATTCCTGAAGAATATAAAGATAATCTTTTTGTTAAGCCTTTTACAACGAAAAAATATGGAAATGGCATAGGTTTGTTTATTGTTCATTCGATAGTAAAAGAATTAAACGGGGATATAAAAATAGAAAGTTCAAAAGAAGGTACAAAAGTAATATTGGAATTTAAGGAAGGAGAGTAATATGGGAAAAATATTAATAGTTGAAGATGATAAAAATAGTGCATATATATTAAAACAATTTTTGGAAAAGAAAAAATATGATGTTGATATGGTATATGATTTAAAAAGTGTTAAAGAACTAAATCAATACGATATAGCATTGCTCGATATGATACTTCCAGATGGTAAAGGGACAGAAAAAATCAGCGAATATATTAAAATCAATCCTTATTTAAAGGTAATAATAATGACAGGTTTTGGAGATGTTCAAGACGCAGTTTATTCTATGAAAAGCGGAGCATTTGATTTCATTAAAAAACCCATAGATTTAAAGAGATTGATGTTTATAATAGAAAAGGCCTATGAAGAAATAAAATTGGAAAAAGAAAACGAAAGGCTGAAGTATATAGTTCAAGAAAATATAAAGGAAGATTTTGTAATAGGGCAATCTGAAATTATGAAAAACATTATATATATAGTTAATAAGGTTATAGAAACAGATGCAAATATTTTGATAACAGGAGAAACAGGTGTTGGAAAAGAGGTTTTTACCAGATATATTCAAAGATTTAGTAAAAGAAAGGATAATCCGTTTATAATAGTAAATTGTGCCGCTATACCAAAGGATTTAGTTGAATCCGAATTATTTGGATATGAAAAAGGAGCATTTACTGGTGCGGAGAAATCAAAACCTGGTAAATTTGAATTGGCGGATAATGGAACTATTTTTCTCGATGAAGTTGGTGAATTACCTTTAGAAATACAAAGTAAATTATTGAGAGTTTTAGAGAATGGAACAATAGAAAGAGTAGGGGAACAAAAGAAATTAATGTAGATGTAAGAGTTATTGCAGCTACAAACAGGAATTTAGAGGAAGAGGTTAAAAAAGGTAATTTTAGAATGGACTTATTTTATAGACTTAATGTTATTAATATCAATATTCCGCCAATTAGAGAAAGAAGAGAAGACATACCAATATTTATAGAATTTTTTAACAAAAGATACTCAGTAAAATATAATAAGCCTAAGATAAATTTTTCAAGGATGCATATAATACATTGATGTTGTATGATTGGCCCGGGAATATTAGAGAAATTAGAAACTTTGTTGAAAGATTATTTATTATATATGACACTCAAAAAGAAATAAAAAAATCTGATATAGAAATATTATTGAAAAATGTTGAAAATCATAGGTCTGACAATGATTTTATTCCTACTATGACTTTAGAAGAAATGGAAAGAGAGTTAATATTTAAAACCTTAGAAAAATATTCAGGGAACAAAACTAAGACTGCTAAAGCATTAGGAATAGGATTAAGAACATTACAATATAAATTAAAAAAATATAAAAGTCTCAGGGGGAATTATGAAAAATCAAATAATAAAAAAGCATATTATTTTAGTGATAATTATTTTAATTACAAATATATTATTAGGGGTTAATTTCCTATATATGTATCAAGCTGGTTATCAACCTGAAGATCTAATTAATTATATTAATTCACAAAAAGCAAAAAATATATTCGTTACATTTAAATTTTATGAAGACATGTATGAAAATATCAGTGTTTCAGTTAATTCTAAAGATCCTTTTTATGATATAGCTTTAGTTGATTTGATCTGGATACCAGAATTGGCCAGTAATAATATGATATTGCCTTTAGATGATTTAATAGATAAAACAATCTTTGAGGATATACCCGATTATATATTGAATCAATTTAAATATAACGGAAAAATATATGCATTTCCGTATCTGGTTAATATACAACATTTTTTTGTAAATAATGAAATATTGAAAAAAGCAGGTTTTAAAGAACCACCAAAAACTTTAGAAGAAATGAAATATCAAGCAAAAATTATTAAAGAGAAAGGGATTCTTGACTATCCTATAGTCGATTCATGGACCAATGAAGAAGTACTAATGTGTGAATTCACATGGATATTAGGTGCTTTTGGCGGGGATACTACAATAATGGACGTTTAAATGTAAATAGCAAAGAATCATTAAAAGCATTAAAGTATATGAAAAGTCTTTTAGATGAAGGATTAATGAATCCATTATCTTTGGAATTTAAAGAAGATGATGTTTTAAATATATTTATCAATGGAGATGCTGCATTTACAACTAATTGGACATATCAATCAAGATATATGAATGATCCAAGATATTCCAAAATAGTTAACAAAGGAAGTTTGGAACTAATACCGGTGTCCAATGAAATATCTAAAAAAAGAAAAACTGTGTCAGTAAGCGGTTTTCAGGGATTAGCAATTTTAAGAAATACAAAAAACATTGGTGAAGCAATAAAGGCTTTAAAAATTTTAACGAGAAAAGAATTTTTTATCAATTTGATAATGAAATACCTATTTATAAAAGTATGCATAAAGAGTATAGTAACAAAATTGATAATAAATATAAACTAATTGAATTAGAAAACGTTATTAACAGACCATCATTAATAGAATATAATAAGTTTTCTGAAGTAATGAGAAGATATATAACTATGGCATTAAAAGGATTATTAACTCCTGAAGAAGCTTTAAATAAAGCTCAAAAAGAAATAGAAAATATAAATTAAAAAGTCCGGGTGGACTTTTTTAATCTCTATCGCCAAACATACCGGCAATCATTATCATTCTCAAAAGTTGTAATATTGCCATAGCTGCAGAGGCTACATATGTCATAGCGGCAGCTCCTAAAACCTTTTTTACGTGAACAACTTCGGATGTTGGCATTCCCATTAAAGGCAATGTTTTTATAGCTCTTGCACTGGCATTAAACTCAACTGGAAGTGTAATTAATGTAAACAAAACAGCAAAAGAGAATAATAAAATTCCCAATTGAATTAAGGCTTGACTATAAAATAAAAATCCGATTATAAATATTATCCACGATAAATTAGAACCAATTGATGCAAATGGGACAGAAAAGTTCCTTAAAACCAGAGGTAAATACTTTTCCTGATGTTGCATGGCATGGCCGACTTCATGAGCTACTACACCTAATGCTGCAACTGATCTGCTTGAGTAGGTAGCAGCGGATAATCGTAAAACCTTATTTCTTGGATCATAATGATCAGTTAAAAATCCAGAAACCGCTTCAACCCTTACATCATATAACCCAGAGAGCTCAACATTCTTCTGGCAAATTCCGCACCGGTTTCTCCAGTAGAGGATATAACCTTCGAATATTTTGAGAAAGTACTTTGAACCGACATCTGAGCAATTAAAGAAAGAATTAAACCTGGTAATAGTATAATGAATGTTGGATCAAACCAGAATGGATAAAAGAACATCTATCTACCACCTCCATTGATTTTCTCTTCTTTAGACATTTTAAAAGAGAGAATGTTCAAACTTATTATACTACAAAAGCTTAAAATATTCTTAAAAACTAATACGTTTAAAATTTTTTTGTAAATAAAAAAATTAACCGTTTTATTAAAGAAAGTTTAAAAAAGAGGCGATAAAATAAAGTGGAGAATTTGGAGGTGATATAAAAATATGAAAAAATTAATATTGATAATTTTCGCATTAACAGTAATTTTTACGTCGTGTGTTTTTCAATCAACTAATGAAAAAGTAGATTTAAAAATTAGTTTTAAAAATGATTTTATAGAATTATCATGGAATAAAATCACTTCGGCTGAAAAATATGAAATATATAAAAGAAATAAAAATGATGAAAATTATAAATTATTAAAAATTATAAATTCTAATGAGACTACTAAATATGCGGATTATGATTTTGATCCGCATCAAACTTATATATATCAGATTATATATTATAAAAATAATTTTATTTCAGATCCTGTAGAAAAAACTATAGAAATACCAAATAGGCTACCTTCTCCAGTTACGATTATTTCACCTGAAAATAATAGTACAGTAAAACCAAAAAATTTAAAAATAATATGGAATAAATCGATAGACAAGGATAATGATGAGCTTGAATATACAATATTTATAAAAGATAAAAACGATGTATTATTATATTCTGAAAAAAGCACAGATACAGAGTATAATATAGATTTAAAACATTCCAAAACATATAAATTGAGGATAGATGTAAGCGATGGATATGACACAACAAAAGGCGAAGAAATAACCTTTTATACAACTGATCCAGATATATTACTCGATACACCTGAGCTTAACATATCAAATGTATCAACAGATACAATACAATTAAATTGGTCAGAAATAAAAAACGCCACATCTTATGAAATATATAGAAAAGAAGAAACAGAAGATGATTTTAGCCTCTTAAAAACAGTAGAAGAATTATCATATATCGATACGAAATTAAAAAGAAAAACTACATATTCATACAAAATCAGAGCAATACAGGAGGAAAATGATGACATTATAGCTGTTTCAAATTATTCAGAGGTAAAACCTGAAACCACTATTAATAATGAGCCAGTTTTTACATCCTTTTCTCCGTCTAATAATGCTACAGATGTTGAATTAGATATTAAACTTAGTTGGAAAGCCTATGATATTGATGGGGATAATATTTATTATGATCTATATATTAGTGATGATAAACAAAGGTTGAAAATAAAGATGAAAGCGTAAAGGTATTAAGTCATTCAGAGGAAGATGAATATAACTCAACATTATATATCAACACAACATATTACTGGAAGTAATAGCAACAGATGAATATAATGATTCAACAGAATCAGATATTTTCCAATTTAAAACAAAATCAATAGATAACAACAAACAGAATTAAATATAGATGATCAGGAAATATCAGAAGATTCAACATTAACAATAAATCTTAACGAATTAGCGACAGATAAGGATAATGATGAATTATCCTTTATGTTAATATCAGGTCCTGGAACAATAGTTGTTACAACAGAAGATGCGACAATATATCAATATTATGCAGATTATGATTCAGCAGGAGAATATGATGTAACCATAAGAGTGACGGATGGACTTGAAAAAGCAGATTCAACATTTACTATTACAGTGCTCAACAAAAATCGCCCACCAGAGAAACCAACAATAAAATATCCTTATAATAATAGTAAAAATATACCGATTTCTAACCTCAAGTTTGAATGGGAATGTATAGATTTAGATAATGATGAAGATATTACATACTCAATTTATCTTTCACCTTCTAAGGAAAAGGTAGAAAATAATTCTGAAGATGCTTTAATAATTGAAAATTATAAACAAAATAATTATACATTAGAAAGTACTTTAGATTATTTAACAACATATTATATAAAGGTAGAGGCTAAAGATAGCTTTGGAGCTACATCAATAAGCGATATAGTAAGCTTTACCACTGAAGAAAACCTGCTATTATAGAAATAAGTGATTTGGAATTAAAAAATGGTGAAACTGGAGTAGCAACAATTTCTACAAAAGATTTATTCTGTAAATGGATTAAAAAATATTGAAATAGTATATAATCCTCAATATATAGAATAAGATGAAACACAGGCAAGTTCAGGCGTCGATTTTTGAGAAAGAATATACCAGTTTTTTT